>JAHCAL010000009.1 GCA_019634925.1 Pseudomonadales bacterium | reverse complement strand
AGGCGTCGAGTTCGGTGCCGCTGCCCGGGCAGGTGTCGCCGGTAAAGTCACGGAAGCACGGCGTGTAGGTCGCGACCTCCCCGCCCACCGTGGCAGTGCCCTCGAACAGCCAGCGCGTCGAGCGCGCGCGCCAGGTGTGCCGGGACCCGTTCGCGTGCACTTTCTGGGCAAACGCGTGTTCTTCCCGGGCGAACTCCTGGGTATGCGCCCCAAACGTGTTGTTCAGCACCCGGGTGTGGCTCACCGCGCCCAGGAACGGCCAGTCGAAGCGGCGCTGCGAGTACGTATACTCGTTCACGCCGCTCTCCTGCACGCGCGTCTCGGCAAAACCGAGGTAGCCGCGGTTCTTCAGGCTGATCCGCGCAAGCCCCTTGTAGCGGTACTCCCAGGTCCGGAACCCACCGCCGCCCAGACCGTCCGACACCCGCATCGACGATACCGCAGGCATGGAGTTGACGAACGTGTCGGGCAGCGACGGCACCGCACCGAACGGCGCTTCCGTATAGGCGATCGGGTTGTTCGACCACGTGACATTGGCATACGTGAACTGCGTCCGTGCGCCCGGCGTGCCCGAGGGTCCATCGCGCACTTCGGTCAGCGCGATCGGATAGCTCACACCCTCCACCGCACCCCATTGCAGCTGCAACGGCTTCAGGCACGTCGATATGGACCCACTCGTATCGAACCCGCACTCCTGGATCCGCTCCAGACGCAATCGGCCACCAACCAGATTGCTGTCCAGACGGTACTCGCGCACGTTGGTGTTGCCCATGCGCACCAGGATCCGGTTCAGCACCGCGTGGCGCCGCAGACGTGCAGCATCATAGGCGTCGTCCCAGCCGACTTGCACGGGCGTGAGGTCCTCGCGCGGTCCGTACTTGAACTGCACCTGCGCGCCCTCGTAGTTCACCGACGTCGCCATCAGCATGCCGTAGGCGTCTACCCGATCGTAGGTCACCGTCAGCTCGTTGCCGAGCCCATCCTCCATCCGCCGCAGACCCCAGACATGGATCGGGCTCGCGCCCATCCATGCCCCTGACTCGTACTCGACCCGTCCACTGGCCGCCACCACACTTCCCGTCGTATCACCGAACGAGCCGATCCGCCCATCCGGATACCGCACCCGGTACCAGCTGCCCACGCCGGCCGTGAACTGCTGGGCCACCCTGACGTCCGGATCGGTCTCGAGACGATACTCCGAGCCGTTCGCCCAGTAGGTGCCCGACGTCAGCACGAGCGGTTTACCATCCAGACACAGGCGGTCGCCAGTGCTGAGCTTCGGCGCCCAGTATTCTTCATTCAGGCCCACCACGCAGCGATGGATGCGCGACAGCCCGGTCAACTCCCAGCCGTAACCCAACACGTCATCGATGGTGTACGTGATCCGATCCCCGCCGCGAACGCTGTCGTAACGCAGCGCAAGCCCAGGCGCGAGCGCACCCGGGCCGCTCGTGGCCCGGATTGGCACGGTCACCTCCGCGCCGCCACGCCCCGATACGTTGGCCGTGTAGGCGGTACTCCCCGCCTCGAAGCTGGTCACGATCGCCGGCTCCGCGTCCCGCGTCACCGTCACGCTCCTGGCGGTCGCCGGGTACCGGCTGCAGATCTGAAACATCCAGCCGCCTTCGTCGTACATCCACGAGCACGAAACCAGCATGAACTTGTACACCCCCGACGGCAGGCCGGTGAAGTTCATCGATGTGGTTGGCGGTCCTGCATACCGCCAGTCGGAGTCGGCGAGCCAAAGCTCGTAACCCGGGGTCCAGCTCACAGTGAATGTCCCGGTCGTGCTGGTCGTCGGCGCGGTGATGCTCGCGGCTGACACGACGCCAGAAAACACAACACCCACGATCAGCACGCCCCACGCGCGCCAGGAACCCTGCCCCATGGTTACCCCCTTTCGGCACGCCCCCCGGCGCGCGCGATCAGTCCAGACCGTGACGCTGCGCGACCCGGTAATCGATGATGTCGAGCTCGAGACCAACGAGATCCTCGGGCAGGCGCGCCGCGTACGCTGTGCGTTCCGACCCACAGGCGTCGGCGGCACTCGTCGGCGTAGTCGTACGCGACGCCTGGTACTGCGCCTTCAGGCACTCCACGTAGGCGACCAGGGCTTCGCGCTGCGCGGTGTAATACGCGCGTTCTTCAACAGTCATACCGCGGTGGCCGAAGTCGTCATCCGCAGGCGTGGACTGCGCCGCGATGCCTGCCGATATCCCGAGCGCACATACCCCCGCCAGCACGCGGGCGAACCAGCGTCCGTTCATGTTTTGATCCTCACAGGCGAATGCAGGCACGGCGCCATGCGTGGCATGGCGTCGGAAGAATGGTGATCAGGGGAAAACCAGATCCGGCAGGGTCGCCGGATCGAGGAAAGCGCGCTACGCGTGCAAGCGTGAGCCGTGAGCCGTGAGCCGTGAGCCGTGAGCCGTGAGCCGTGAGCCGTGAGCCGTGAGCCGTGAGCCGTGAGCCGTGAGCCGTGAGCCGTGAGCCGTGAGCCGCCTCAGCATTGCCCTCCCTCCCCAGGAATTGCAATGGCTGAACTATGCGACTGCGTCCGTTACCGTGTCAACGGTTCGCAGGTGCTCGAATCAAAACTTAGCCCCGGACGAGGTCAATGGTGCAGGACACGATGCTGGCGCGGGTCAATGATCACCCCTGCACGCAGCGACATCTGCTGGCCCTGGCGCTCTCGGTATCCAATAGGATACCATCACGCACATGAACGCCATCGCCGACAACTCCCTGGCGCGCGCGCCGACCATCCTGCGCCGGGCCCGGCAGCAATCCGGGCTGTCGTTGCGCGAACTGGCGCGCAGAGCGGCCACTTCACACGCGACTTTGCTCGCCTACGAAAGCGGGAGGAAATGTCCTGGTGTGGAGACATTCGTGCGGATCCTGGAGGCCGCCGGTTTCGCCATTGATTTCCACGTCGAAAAGCGCATCCGCCGCCGGGACGGCCTCGAGCGCGGCGAGGAGCTCGAGCAGGTGCTGCTGCTCGCCGAGCAGTTCCCGGCCCAGGTGAGCCGCACCATGGACTACCCCCGCCTGCCCTCGTGACCACTCTCCCCGAAAAGATCGTGCTGATCCACGAAGCCCTCGATGCGGCGCGGTTGCCGCACGCGTTCGGGGGCGCGCTCGCCCTCGCCTGGTGCACCGGCCGCGCGCGCGGCACCATCGATATCGACGTCAACGTGTTCGTCGCGGCCGCCGAGTACGACGCGGTTTTTTCGGCCCTGCCAGCAGAGGTGCGCAGAACGCGCAAGGACACTTCGACCGTACGGCGCGACGGCCAGGTCCGGCTCTGGTGGGAGCACACACCCATCGACATATTCCTCAACACGACCTCGTTTCATGAGGAGGCCGCCGGCCGCGCACGATTCGAGCAGTTCATGGGGCGCAACGTACCGTTCCTGGCCTGCGACGACCTGGCCGTATTCAAGGCGTTCTTCAACCGCGGCAAGGATTGGGTGGATATCGAGGAGATGTGCGCTGCGGGTACGCTCGACCTGCCCCGCGTGATCGGCGTGCTGGTGGCGATGCTTGGTGTCGACGACGAGCGGGTCATTCGGCTGAGCGCCATGACCCGCGCCTGATAGAAACGCTACGGTCCCGCGGCCGGTGGCCATCCCTCCAGCCATGACAGCAAGGGATGCGATCGCGACACTCGGACGAGCGAACGAGAACCGGGTCAGTACTCTGCCGTCACCCGCGCCACGGGCCCCGAACCCGGCGTCGCGAGCCCGGCGAGCTGCCGGTAGATCAGCGCGAAGATCATGAAGGTCCACGGCAGCGTCCAGATCCAGCCGATCAGGCTCAGCACGCCGAGCACCATGAGCCCGATGGCCGCGAGCATGAGCAGCGCCACCTCGAGGAATTTGCGGTTCACCAGCCGGATCGAGGTGGTCAGGCATTCGAGCAGCGGCAGGTCGCGCTCCACCTTGAGCGGCACGGCGAGCGAGAGCGCGATGCTGAGGTACAGCCCCGGCACGATCAGCAGCACGAAACCGATGCCGGTCAGCACGCTCTGCAGCAGTGCCACCGCCACGATCGGCAGCGCGCGCGGATACTGGGAGAAGAGCATGTCGAAGCGCACCGGCTCGCCCAGGCTGCGCCTGAGCCCGAACAGCAGCGCCCCGCCCATGAACGGGTGCACGATCACCATGATGACCAGCTGCGAGATCGCGTTGGCGAGCGGATCGGGCTCGTCCGCGGCGAAGATCGAGCCGAGCAGAAACAGCGCGAGCGAGAGCGCCGCGTAGACCAGCAGCACGCCGGCAACGATGGGCGCCTTGATGCCGTCGGTCAGCGCCCAGGCTTCGCGGATCACCTGTCCGACCGGCAGATCGGCCTGGCCGGCGAGCGTCTGCTCGATGGATCCCGGCCGCAGGCTCGAACCCGCGCCGCCGGGCGCGGGCGCATGACCGGAATCGCTCATCGCGGCCTCTCACACGTTGAAGCGGAACAGGATCACGTCGCCATCCTGCACGGCGTAGTCCTTGCCTTCAAGGCGCCATTTGCCGGCGTCCTTGGCGCCCTGTTCGCCGCCGCAGGCGACGTAGTCGGCGTAGCCGATCACTTCGGCGCGGATGAAACCCTTCTCGAAATCCGTGTGGATGACTGCCGCCGCCTGCGGCGCCCTGGTGCCGATCGGGATCGTCCAGGCGCGCGCCTCCTTGGGCCCGGCGGTGAAGTAGTGATGCAGCCCGAGCAGGCGGTAACCGGCACGGATCACCCGGTTGAGCCCTGGTTCCTCGATGCCGAGCGCCTGCAGGAACTCGGCGCGCTCGTCGTCCGCGAGCTCCGCGATCTCGGCTTCGATCTTGTTGCAGATCACCACTACCTCTGCGCCTTCGGCCTCGGCGATGGCGCGCACTTCGTCGAGCAGCGGGTTGTCCTCGAAGCCGTCTTCCGCGACGTTGGCGATGTACATGACCGGCTTGACGGTCAGCAGGTGCAGGTCCTGGAGCCGTGCGAGCGCTTCCGGTGCCAGGCCGAGCGCGCGCACCGGGCGCGCCTCATTCAGCGCGTCGCGCACCTGTTCGAGCACGGGTGCCAGCAGGCGCGCATCCTTGTCGCCTGCGTTCGCGGTCCGACGGGTGCGCTCGTAGACCCGCTCCACGGTCGCGAGATCGGCGAGCGCGAGTTCGGTATTGATCACCTCGATGTCGTCCTTCGGCGACACGCGACCGGCGACGTGCA
Organism: Pseudomonadales bacterium; assembly: GCA_019634925.1. Lineage (GTDB taxonomy): Bacteria > Pseudomonadota > Gammaproteobacteria > Pseudomonadales > Azotimanducaceae > UBA7803. The sequence continues at coordinate 59,467 of JAHCAL010000009.1, read as the reverse complement.
CGACGTTCTCGTCGACGAAACAGCGCACCACCTGGGCGATGGCATCGGTCTCGCGGATGTGCGCGAGGAACTGGTTGCCGAGCCCCTCGCCCTGCGACGCGCCGGCGACGAGCCCGGCGATGTCGACGAATTCCATCACCGTCGGCACGATCTTCTGCGAGCGGGCGAGCGCCGCCACCCGCTCGAGCCGCGGATCGGGCACCGGCACGATGCCGGTGTTGGGGTCGATGGTGCAGAACGGAAAATTCTCGGCGCCGACCCCGGCGCGGGTGAGCGCGTTGAAAAGCGTCGACTTGCCGACGTTCGGAAGCCCGACGATGCCACACTTGAATCCCACGCTTTACTCCTCGGACTTCGGTCTGCGCGCGGGCTCTGCCGCGCCTGGTTCGGCCGGCCCGTGCAGGCGGTTCATGGCCTGCTGCAGGTTGCCGGCGAGCAGGTCGGCCAGTACGGCGTCGCCGATCGTCATGGCGCGGCCCACTTCGATACGTTCGTCCTCGGGCATGCGCACCTGCGTGAGGTAGGCCGTCACCGCGTCGCGCTGGCCGGGGTGGCCGACGCCGATGCGCAGGCGGTGAAAATCCCTGCTGTTGCCGAGTCCGGCGATCACGCTGCGGATCCCGTTGTGGCCGTTGTCACCGCCACCGCTGCGCAGCCTGACGACACCGGGTTCGAACGCCATCTCGTCGTAGACGACCAGGATCTCCTCCGGCGCGAACTTGTAGAAATGCGCGACCGCGCCGACCGATTCGCCGGAGAGGTTCATGAAGGTCTGCGGGACGAGCAGCCGCACGTCGTGGCCGGCGATCGTGCCACGGCCGATGCGCCCCTTGAAGCGGGGCTCATCGGCCAGCACGATCCCGAACCGCGCGGCGAGTGCCTGCACGCATTCGGCGCCGACGTTATGCCGCGTCTGCCTGTACCGCTCGCCCGGGTTGCCGAGCCCGACGATCAGGCGGATCGTGGCCATGCCGGGCTCCGCAGGTTCAGGCGCTCGCGCCTTCGCCGGCCGCGCCGCGCGCCGCGCGCACGCTGACCACGCTCAGGTCGTGATCGGCACCCTGCACCAGGGCAACCAGGGTGACGCCGGCCGGCAGGACCAGGTCGCTCAGGTGCACCGAGTCGCCGACGTTGAGCGACTCGAGATCCACCGCGATGAACTCCGGCAGATCCTTCGGCAGGCAGGCCACTTCCACTTCGCTCAGGCTGTGCACGATATTGCCGCCGCCGAGGCGTACACCGATGCACTTGTCTTCGTTCAGGAAGTGCAGGGGCACGTGGACCTGGATCACCTGGTCGGCGCGGACCCGCATGAGGTCGATGTGCATGACCTTTTCGGTCGCCGGATGCCGGTGGAGGTCGCGCACGACCGCCTGCTCCGTGGCGCCTTCCAGCACGACGTCGAGGATCTGGGAGAAGAACGCCTCGTTCTGCATGGCCTTGCCGAGCTGGTTGCCGTTCAGCGTGATCGGCAGGGGTTCCTTGCCGCCACCGTAAAGGATACCGGGCACCGAGACCCCGGCACGACGCAGGCGGCGGCTCGCACCTTTCCCCACGTCCTTGCGCGGCTCGGCGTTGATCTGGATCTGATCGGACATTTGCTGTCTTCCTGTCTTGGGTTGATGAACCGGTCGCCGGCGGGAACGCGACCAGACCCGCCGGCAGCCGGGGTGGATCAGCGGAACATCGCGCTGATCGACTCCTCGTTGCTGACCCGCCGGATGGCTTCGGCGAGCAGCCTGTCCAGGCTCAGCTGGACGATCCTGTCACATCCCGCGGCAGCTTCGCCGAGCGGAATGGTATCGGTGACCACCACTTCGTCGAGCGCGGACTGCGCGATGCGCTCGACCGCGTTGCCCGACAGCACCGGGTGCGTGATGTAGGCGACCACCTTGCTGGCGCCCTGGTCCTTCAGTGCATCGGCGGCGGCACAGAGCGTGCCCGCCGTGTCGACGATGTCGTCGACCATGATGCACGTGCGCCCGGCGACGTCGCCGATCACGTTCATCACGCGCGACTCGTTCGGCTGCGGGCGGCGCTTGTCGATGATCGCGAGATCAAGGTCGTCGGCCTGCTTGGCGATCGCACGGGCCCGTACCACGCCGCCGATGTCCGGCGAGACGATGACCGGATTCGTATAGCCGCACGTCTGCATGTGATCGACCAGCACCGGTGAGGCGTAGACGTTGTCCACCGGCATGTTGAAGAAGCCCTGGATCTGGTCGGCGTGCAGATCGACGGTAAGCAGCCGGTCGATGCCCACCGCGCTAAGCATGTCCGCTACCACCTTGGCGCTGATCGCCACCCTGGCCGAACGCGGGCGGCGATCCTGGCGCGCGTAGCCGAAATACGGTATCACCGCCGTGATGCGCTGGGCCGACGATCGGCGCATGGCGTCCGCCATGATCATCAGCTCCATCAGGTTGTCGTTGGTCGGCGCGCACGTGGACTGCAGCAGGAACACGTCCTGGCCGCGCACGTTCTCGTCGATCTCGAACGAGACCTCGCCATCGCTGAATCGGCTGGCGCGTGCGGCGCCAAGGCTCGTGCGCATCTCGCGGGCGATTCGCTTCGAGAGCAGCGGGTTCGAACTGCCCGAAAACAATCTGAGATTCGCCACCGTGTCTGCCCCTGCGACCGCGCGGTCCGCGGTTTACTCTGACCCCAGCTGTGACTCTGACCCCAGCTGTCGTGCCGTGTCCGCGGTCGTGTGTGCTTGTCTGGCTGGGGCGGTAGGATTCGAACCTACGAATGCCGGGATCAAAACCCGGTGCCTTACCACTTGGCGACGCCCCAAGGACCCTGCCGAAGAATTTGCCCGCGGTGCGGCGGCAGCCGGACGCGGGAGGGGCGCTATTGTGCTCACGCCCTCATCCGCTGTCAAACCGATAAGCTCAGTAAATCAACGGCTTAAAATTGCCATTCGGAAATGGCGAGGCGCACCCGGTAGATACCCCGACGCGCGTCCACCTGGTGGGGCCGTTCGGTCGCCTCCGGGGCGTCGGCCGGCGCGCCGGACACGGGCCGGAATCGATCGAAATGCACGCGCCAGTCGAGTTGGCGGAACCCGGCCAGCCGACCGCTCGCATCCTGCTCGGTCTCCTCGGCCGGGATGCCCGGGTACGGGCGGCCCTGCACCCAGTCGGGCAGCACCGCGAGCGGCAGGCTCCAGCCCAGCTTCGCGGTCATGACCGCCTCGTGCGGGCCGCGGGTCGCCACCGCACCGCTCGCGTCGCGCAGCACCAGTTCCTCGCGGTCACCCTCGAGCCGCATCTGGCCCTGGCCCATGGGGCCCCACAGGTCGATCGCGAACCGGTCGCCCGACTGCCGCCAGAGAAACCGCGCCGACACGCTCTGGTCGCCTTCGACCACCGCCAGTTTGCCGCGCAGCACGAACCCGCCCGCCTCGGGCGGCGGCAGACGCCCGGCGCAGCCGGCTGCGAGGAGCAGCAACAAGCCGTTGCAGATCCAGCGTTTAGCGCGGTTGTGCAGCAAGCTCACCGTGCTCCGACTCTGTTAACATGGCGCGTCGAATGGCCGCGGGAACGCAACGGTTCGCTCTCCCTCTTTCTTATGGCGATATTGGCATACGGCGTAAACCACCGCACGGCCCCGCTCGAGGTGCGCGAGCGGATTGCGTTCCCGGAAGACGGGCTGCGCGACGCGCTGCACGCGATCCGCGCCGAGGTGCCGACGCTGTCCGAAGCGGTCATCGTCTCCACCTGTAACCGGACCGAGGTCTACGCGGCGCTCGATCCGTCCGCAGAGCGCCAGGTCGCCGCGTGGCTGGCCCGCCACCGCCCCATCGGCGAGGACGATCTGGCCCGCATCGCGTATACCTACTGGGACGCGGATGCCGTCCGCCACCTGATCCGGGTCGCGTCCGGTCTCGACTCGCAGGTACTGGGCGAGCCGCAGATCATGGGCCAGATCAAGTCGGCCTACGAACTCGCGCGCGAAGCCGGCACGCTCGGGCCCGAACTGCACCTGCTCTCCCAGGTCGGACTCGCGACCGCGAAACGCGTCCGCACCGACACCGACATCGGCCGGAATCCCGTCTCGGTCGCCTACGCGGCGGTCAGCATGGCCGGGCGCCTGTTCACCGACCTCGAGACCAAGCGCGCGCTGCTCATCGGCGCCGGCGAGATCATGCAGCGGGTCGCCGAACACCTGCACGAACAGCGCGTCGCGAGCATGGCGATCGCGAACCGCACGCTCGCCAATGCCGCCAATCTCGCCGCCCGATTCAACGGCGAAGCCATGGAACTCGACGCGGTGGCCACCCAGCTGCACCGCTTCGACATCGTCATCGCGTCGACCGGCAGCATGTTGCCGGTCGTGCACCGCACGACCGTGGAGGCAGCGATCCGCCAGCGCAGGCGCCGTCCGATCTTCTTCGTCGACCTGGCCGTGCCGCGCGACGTAGAGCCGGAGGTGGGCGACCTCGCCGACGTCTACCTGTACACCATCGACGATCTGACCGAGATCATCGAGGAGAACATCCGCGGCCGGCGCGCGGCCGCGCAGACCGCCGAAGCGCTCGTCGACCAGGGCACCACGCACTATCTGCGCGAACGGCGCGCACACGAAGGCCAGGCGCTGCTGCGCCAGTTCCGGGACGGCGCCGAGATGCTGCGCGAACAGGAGCTGCAACGCGCGCTGCGGGAGATCGCGGCGGGCGTGTCGCCCGACCAGGCACTCGCCGGCCTCGCCCGCTCGCTGACCAACAAGCTGATCCATCCGCCCACCGTAGCCATCCGCAACGCCAGCGCCGACGGACGCGGCGACCTGCTCGATTACCTGAAGTCGGTCTACCAACTGGACTGAGTGTCCGCCCGGAATCCCATGCAACTGTCCCCGTCCATGCTGGCCAGGCTCGACGCCCTCACCGACCGTTTCGAGGAGGTCGGCGCGCTCCTGGCCGACGGCGAGGCGACCGCGAACCGGGAACGTTTCACCGCACTCTCACGGGAGTTCTCGGAGCTGGAGCCGGTCATCGCGTGTTTCCGGTCCGTCGCGGCACTCGAAGGCGAACTCGCGGCCACCCGGGAACTGGCAAAGGACAGCGACCCCGAGCTGCGCGAGCTCGCCGCGGACGACACGCGCCGCATCGACGCATTGCTCGAAGCCGAACGCGAGCGGCTCCTCACCCTGCTCCTGCCGCGCGACCCGGACGACACCGCGAACGTGTTCCTCGAGATCCGCGCGGGAACCGGCGGCGACGAAGCCGCCATCTTCGCGGGTGACCTGTTCCGCATGTACGCACGGTACGCCGAGGCACAGGGCTGGCGGCTCGAGGTGCTGAGTGAGCGCGCGGGCGAACACGGCGGCTACAAGGAAATCATCTCGCGCATCGAGGGCCGCGACGTGTACGGCCGGCTCAAGTTCGAGTCGGGCGCGCATCGCGTGCAGCGCGTACCGGAAACGGAATCCCAGGGCCGGATTCACACGTCGGCGTGCACCGTGGCGGTCCTGCCGGAACCGGAGGACATCACCGACGTCGAGCTCAACAAGGCCGAACTGCGTATCGACACGTTCCGGGCGTCCGGCGCGGGCGGCCAGCATGTCAACAAGACCGACTCCGCAGTGCGCATCACTCACCTGCCGACCGGCATCGTGGTCGAATGCCAGGACGAACGCTCCCAGCACAAGAATCGCGCGCGGGCGCTCGCGCTGCTCAAGGCCAGGCTGCTCGACGCCGCACGGTCCGCGCAGGCGAGCCAACAGGCGGCATCGCGCAAGTCGCTGGTCGGCTCGGGCGATCGCTCCGAGCGCATCCGTACCTACAACTATCCGCAGGGTCGGGTGACCGACCACCGCATCAACCTGACGCTGTACAAGCTCGACGAGATCCTCGAAGGCGCACTCGACGACGTCATCGCGCCGCTCGTGCGCGAGCACCAGGCGCAGGCTCTGCAGGACCTCGGAGACGGTGCATGAGCAGCGTATCCGCCTGGCTGCGCGCGCACGCGGATCTCGCGCGCATCGACTGCGAACGGCTGCTCTGCGAACTGCCCGCCGTCGCCGGGTCGGCGCTCACGCCGGCGCGCATCCGGGCGGCCCCGGAGACCACGCTTTCGGACGACGCACTCGTGCTGCTCGCAAGCTGGGCGGCGCGACGCCGGGCCGGCGAGCCGCTGGCGTACATCCTCGGACGGCAGGGTTTCCGGGCGTTCGAGGTGGAGGTGTCGCCCGCGGTGCTGGTGCCGCGTCCGGAGACGGAACATCTCGTCGAAACAGCGCTCGAGCACCTCACGAATGGCGATCGGGTCCTCGAACTCGGTTGCGGCAGTGGCGCGGTGGCCATCGCGATCGCCCTGGAAAGCGCGGCCCGGGTGACCGCGACCGACGTCTCGTGCGCTGCGCTCGCCCTCGCCCGGGTCAACGCCAGGCGCCTCGGCGCGGCGATCGAGTGGCTCGCGAGCGACTGGTTCACGGCAGTCGACGGCCGCTTCGACCTCATCGTCAGCAACCCGCCGTACATCGCGGCCGATGACGAGCATCTCGACGCGCTCACCCACGAACCGCGCCTCGCGCTGGTCGGCGGCCCCGATGGTCTGGATGCGATCCGCCGGATCGTCGCCGCGGCGCCGGACCATCTCCGTGCCGGCGGCCGGCTGATCCTCGAGCACGGCTACGACCAGGGCGCACGTGTCCGCGCGCTGCTCGCCGCGCGCGGTTTCGTGGGCGTCGCGACCCGACACGACCTCGCCGGTCACGAGCGCATCACCGAGGGGCAATGGCCATGAACGACGACGAGCTCCTGCGCTACAGCCGGCACATCATGCTGCCGGAGCTGGATGTGGCCGGCCAGGAGCGCCTGCTTGCCGCACGCGTGCTGATCGTCGGCCTGGGCGGGCTCGGTTCGCCCGCGGCGATGTATCTCGCCGCCGCCGGGGTCGGGACGCTCGTGCTGGTGGACAACGACCAGGTGGACCTGTCGAACCTGCAGCGGCAGATCGTGCACGACACCGGTTCGATCGGCCTCGACAAGGTCGCGTCGGCCGCCCGCACCCTGAGCCGCCTGAATCCGGGTATCCGGCTCGTGACCCGGGCAGAGCGGCTCGAAGGCGAGCACCTCGCTGCGGAGATCGCGGCGGCCGACCTGGTACTCGATGCGACCGACAACTTCCGGACGCGCTACGCGATCAACGACGCCTGCTGGCGCGCCGGCACACCGCTGGTCTCCGGTGCCGCGATTCGCTGGGAAGGCCAGGTCACCGCGTTCGACCCGCTCCGGCCGGAGTCGCCCTGCTACCGCTGCCTGTACCCTGAGGGTGACGACGCCGCGCTCAACTGCGCCGAGAACGGGGTGGTCGCACCCCTGGTGGGAATCATCGGGGCGACCCAGGCGCTCGAGGCGATCAAGTTGATCTGCGGCATCGGTGTGTCGCTGGTAGGGTACGTGCTGTTCTTCGACAGCAAATGGCTCGAGTGGCGCCGGCTCGGGCTCAAGCGCAATCCGGACTGCCCGATCTGCGCACGCTGATCCCGTAAGTAGCGGCCAGCGCCTCGATGAGGCGCGCCCGCACCAGATCGAGCGGAACCGCGCCGGCGCGGTCGCGAATCTGCGTCACCTGCATGCCGAGGAGCCCGCACGGGTTGATCCGCGCGAACGGCTCGAGATCCATGTCCACGTTCAGGCTGAGTCCGTGATACGAACAGCCCCTGCGCACGCGCAGGCCGAGCGACGCGATCTTGGCGCCATCCACGTACACGCCGGGGGCATCCGGACGCGGCGCACCGTCGATGCCGAAACCTGCGAGCGTCCGGATCACCGCGGACTCGATGCCGCTGACCAGCCCCCTGACGGTGAGCCCGGAACGTCGGATGTCGAACATCAGGTAGGCCACGATCTGTCCCGGCCCATGATACGTCACCTGGCCGCCGCGATCGGTCTGCACCACCGGGATCGATCCCGGTGCGAGCAGGTGCTCCACCTTGCCGGCCTGCCCCTGGGTGAAGACCGGACGATGCTCGGTCAGCCAGATTTCGTCCGCGGTATCGGCGTTCCGGTCGGCCGTGAACGTCTGCATCGCGCGGAACACGGTCTCGTAGTCGGTGAGGCCGAGATCGCGCAGCAGCACGGACGCCTTCAGAACCTCCGCAACAGGCGCACGGGCCTGGTCCACTGCCATGTCAGAGCACCAGCCTGACGGACTGCTCGGCCATGAGCGCGCCGTGCAACGCACGCAGCTGGGACTCGCCGGTCGCCACGATACTGAAGCGGACCGAACAGTAACCGCCGGCGCGACTCTCGCGCACGCTGACCGTGGCTTCGTCCACGTCCGGTGCATGCTCACGTACAATGCGCAGAACCGTGGTTCGCAGGTCCACCGAGGTGTCGCCGATCACGCGGATCGGATACGCGCAGGGAAACGTGATGCGCGGCGGCTCATTCACTGGAAAACAGGTTCGCGAACAGCAGCACGAAGAAGTCGATCAGGCGCCGGAAGATACCGGCCTCCTCGATCGCCGCGAGCGCGACCAGCGGGGTCTCGAGCACGGTCTCGTCGCCGAGCGAGAGGCGCAGCAGGCCGATCTCCTGTCCCTCGGCGACCGGCGCTTCGATCGCACGGGGCACGAGCAGCTCCGCCTGCAGCCCGTCATAGGCGCCGCGCGTGATGGTGACGTACACGTCCTCGCGCGCACCGAGCTGGATTTCCCGGTCGACCCCGTACCAGACCCGCGCTGTCTTGAGCGGCACGCCGGCATCGTAGAGTTTGTGCGTTTCGAAATAGCGGAAGCCGTAGGAGAGCAGCTTCTGGCTCTCGCGCATGCGCGCCTCGTCGCTGTCCGTGCCCATCACGACCGAGATCAGCCGCATGTTGCCGCGCAGCGCCGACGCGACCAGGCAATAGCCCGCCTCCTCGGTATGGCCGGTCTTCACGCCGTCGACGGTGCGATCGCGCCACAGCAACCGGTTGCGGTTCGGCTGGTCGATGTTGTTGAAGTTGAACGAGCGCTCCGCGTAGATGGCGTAGTGTTCCGGATACTCCCGGATCAGCGCGCGGGTGAGGAGCGCCAGATCCCATGCGGTGGTGTAGTGGTCCGGGGCAGGCAGTCCGGTCGCGTTCTGGAAATGGGTGTTCTTGAGCCCGAGCCGCGCCGCCTGCTGGTTCATCATGTCCGCGAACGCGGACTCGCTACCGGCAATGTATTCCGCCAGCGCGACGCTGGCGTCGTTGCCGGAGGAGATGATGACACCGCGCAGCAGATCGTCGAGCGACACCGTGGTGCCTTCGCGGATGAACATGCGCGAACCGCCGGTGCGCCAGGCGTTGACGCTCACCGGCACCTGGTCTTCCAGCTTGATTCGCCCGGCCGTCAGTTCCACCTCGGCAACGTAGGCCGTCATGATCTTGGTGAGGCTCGCGGGCGGCATCGGCTCGTGGCTGTTGTGCTCGACCAGCACGCGGAGCGTATCGGCATCGACCAGCAGATAGGAACTCGCCGCAACGTCCGGTGGCGGAGCCGGCGCGGCCGCCGCGCCGGCTGCTGGGCCGGCGGCGAGCGCGATGGTCCACGCGAACAGCAGCCGGGCCAGGGCAATCGGTCCGGGCGCGCGGGGTCGTACGAGGCTGGTGCAGTCCGTGCTCATGCGTCAGTCGAATTCCTTCCCGACGTGGTAAACGTCGAATCGGGCCGCATTCTACCACTCCCCCGGCGCGACGTCGGGCTCCGACCGGCTGTGGTCAATCGGGAATGATGATCGGTGTGCCCTGATTCGCCGCGATGATCAGCGCACGCAGTCGTTCGGCCTCTGGCTGCCCCATGACCGGGCCCAGGCGAACCCGGTAGAGATCCTCGTTGTCGACTTTCACCACGTACGCCCGCTCGCCGGTCAGGCGCGTCAACGTATCCTTCAGCGTATCCGCCGCGGCGAGATTGCGGAACGCGCCGGCCTGGAGGATGTACCTGCGCTCGAGCGGTAGATCCGCAATCTGCTGATCGGCCCGTGCGCGCACGCCCGGCCCGTCGGGCGGCGCCCAGCTCTCGATGCGCACGCGCGCCGTACCGCGCTCGGCAAAGCCAAGCTTGTACGCAGCGGCAAACGAGAGGTCGATGATCCGGTCGTTGTGGAACGGGCCGCGATCGTTCACGCGCACCAGCGTGCTGCGGCCGTTCTCGAGGTTGGTCACCCGGACGTAGGTGGGAATCGGCAACGAGCGGTGTGCGGCCGTCAGCTGCAGCATGTCGTAGGGCTCGCCGCTCGAGGTGCTGCGACCGTGAAACTTGCGCCCGTACCATGACGCGAGCCCGGTCGCGTAGTAGCCCTCGGCGGAGTCCCAGGTCTGGTAGGTGCGTCCGAATACCGTATAGCTCGCGGGGTTGCCGCGCGCGCTCTTCGGCTCGAGGCGCGGCACGGGATCGGGCAGGTGTTCGAGTCCCGGCGGTATATGGTCGGGCGGACCGTCGACGTCCCAGTCCTGGGCCGGCGCACGCGCGGGCGGCGCCGGCTGGCCCACGGTGGTCGGCGCCTGCGGCGCCGACTGGCACGCTGTCAGCGCGAGCAGCAGGAGCAGCGGCAACCACGCGCGCGGATTCACCGCTCAGCGCCCCGCTAGCGCGGCCGCGCGCTGCTGGCGGATCTCCTCTGCGAGCTGATGGACCGCGAGCGCGTAGAGGCGGCTGCGGTTGTAGCGCGTGATCACGTAGAAGTTGCCGAGTCCCACCCAGTATTCGTCCCCGTCGACGCCGTCCATCTGGTACAGAACCGCAGGTGCCTCGGCCGCCACGTCGTCGATACGGATCCCGAGTTCGCGCAGGCTGCCGACGGTGTGGCGCAGGTCCAGCGTGTCGTTGGTGACGGCGCCGGTACCGGCGCCGCTCACGTCGACCCGGATCGCCACCGGGGCGTCGGCCGTCCAGCCATGCCGCGCGAAGTAGTTGGCCACGCTGCCGATGGCGTCGACGCGGTTGCTCCAGATGTCGCGCCGTCCGTCACCGTCGAAGTCGACGGCATAGGCGCGGAAGCTCGAAGGAATGAACTGACCGTACCCCATCGCACCGGCATAGGATCCTTTCAATTCGAGCGGATTGAATCCTTCTTCACGCGCAAGCAGCAGGAAGTGGGTGAGTTCGCTGCGAAAGAATCCTGCGCGCGGCGGATAATCGAAGCCGAGGGTCATGAGCGCATCGAGCACCCGATAACTGCCGGTGATCCTGCCGTAGCGGGTCTCGACGCCGATGATGGCGACGACGTATTCGGGCGGGACGCCATAGCGCAGCTGCGCCCGCTCGAGGGTCTCGGCATTTTCGGCCCAGAACTCGAGCCCCTGGCTGACGCGGGGCTCCTTCAGGAAGATGTCGCGGTACTCGTGCCACTTGAGCACCCGCTCGGCCGGCCGCGAAATCGCGTCGAGGATGTTCTGCTTGCGTTCCGCGCGACCGAGCAGCGTTTCGAGCTCGTCGAGCCCGAAGCCATGCTCGGCGGCGAGCTCCGCCATGTAATCACGCACCTCCTGGCGCACGAGGTAATCGGCCTGCGCCGTCGTTGCCGCCAGGAGCGCCACGCCACAGAGCGCGCCGGCGAGGCGCGCCTTCCAGATCTGCCTGCTCACGAACATCCTTCGATCCGTTTCCCGGGTTGACTACCAGCCGCGATGGGTACGCACGGCCATGATGATGCCAAAACTGCCGAGCAGCGTGATGGCCGAGGTGCCGCCGTAACTCACCAGTGGAAGCGGCACGCCCACCACCGGAAGCAGGCCGCTGACCATGCCCACGTTGACGAAGACATAGACAAAGAATGTGAGCGTGAGTGCCCCGGCGAGCAGCCGCTGAAACGCATGCTGCGCCTGCGCCGCGATGAACAGTCCACGGGCCACGAGCGCAAGGTAGACCAGCAGGAGGCCGGTCATGCCGACCAGCCCCAGTTCCTCGCCGATGACGGCGATGATGAAGTCGGTATGGCTTTCCGGCAGGAAATCGAGATGGCTCTGGGTGCCCTGAAAGAGGCCCTTGCCGTACACGCCGCCGGAGCCGATCGCCGTGGTCGACTGGATGATGTTCCAGCCGGCGCCGAGCGGGTCGCTCTGCGGATCGAACAGCGTCAGGATGCGTTGCCGCTGGTAGTCGTGCAGCATGTACCAGAGGCCCGGCGCCGCGAGCGCGAGCGCGAGCGCCGCCCCCGCCATCCAGCGCCACTGGAGTCCGGCGAGCACGATGACCGCGACCCCGGCGCCGGCAACCAGGATCGCCGTGCCGAGATCCGGCTGAATGAGGATCAGGCCGGTCGGTACGGCAATGATCCCCAGCGCGACGGCGAGGTCCTTGAGGCCCGGCGGCAGCGGCCGATCGTGCAGGTACCAGGCGACCATCATGGGCACCATGATCTTCACCAGTTCGGATGGCTGGAAGCGCGGCAACCCCGGCAGATCCAGCCAGCGTTGCGCCCCCTTTGCGCTCGACCCGATCAGGTCGACCAGCAGCAGCAGTCCGACACCGCCCGCGTACGCGAACGGCGTCCAGCGCAGGTAGACCGTCACGGGAAGCTGGGCCGCGACCACGAGTACGCTCAATCCCAGGAGCAGCCGGACGGACTGGTTGACAACCATGTCGACGTTCCGGTCCGCCGCACTGTAGAGCACCACGAGCCCGAAGCCCATAACGACCAGAAGCCCGATCAGCATCAACGGGTCGAGGTGAATCTGGCGCAGGCGCGCGCCTGCCGAGCGCGTTTCCCGCTGCGGCAGCGAGCGCACGAAGTCACGCGTGGTCATCGCGCGACGATCTGCGGCAACAGGTACGCGTCCATGACCTGGCGCACGACCGGTGCTGCGATCGAACTGCCGCCGCCGCCATTCTCGACCAGCACGGCCATGACGATCTGCGGATCGTCGGCGGGGGCGAAGCCGATGAACCAGGCGTGCTTGCGCTGGTATTCGTCGAGCAGCCGCTCGTCGTATTCCTCGCCCTGGCGGATCTGCACGACCTGCGCGGTGCCGGACTTTCCGGCGATCCGGTAAGGCAGGTTCTGGCCGATGTGCGCATTCGCGGTGCCGCTCTGCCGATAGCCCAGGTTGCCCCGGTGGACCACGTTCTCCATCGCGTCCACCATGCGCTCCCAGTCTTCGACCGTGAGGCCCTGCACGTCCTGAAGCTGCGGCGGCGGATCGAATTCGACCAGCGGCTGGTCGCTCGCGAGCAGCAGGCGCGGCCGCACGAACCGCCCGCGGTTCGCGATCACCATGGTGGCGGTCGCGAGCTGCAACGGCGTGACCAGTACGTCGCCCTGGCCGATACCCATGTTGACGCTGTCGCCCGGATACCATGGTTCACCGCGCGCGCCGCGTTTCCAGGCCCGGCTCGGCAGCACGCCCGAACTCGCCTCCGGAATGTCGAGCGCCGTGCGCTGGCCGAAGCCGAACTGGGCAAGGAAACCCGACATGCGATCGATGTCCATGCGGCTGGCGAGGTCGTAGAAGTAGACGTTGGACGAGCGGTAGATCGCCCGGTCCAGGTCGACCAGACCCTGGCCGCCCGAGTTGCCGCGTGTCCAGCTCCAGTCGCGATAGATGCGCTGCTGACCCTTGAGCCGGAACCAGCCACGGTCCTCGATACGTTCGTCCCAGCGGATCGCGCCATTGGCGATACCCGTGAGCCCGACGAAGGGCTTGAACGTGGAACCGGGCGCATACTGACCGTTGATGACACGATTGAACATCGGCCGGTCCCGATCGGCGGTGAGCTGCCGGTAGTCCGCAGCCGAGATACCGGTGATGAACAGGTTCGGATCGTAGGTCGGCTGGCTCACCATGGCCAGGATCCCGCCGGAGCGCGGATCGAGCGCGACCACGGCGCCACGTCGTTCACCGAGCGCTTCGGCAGCCACCCGCTGCAGCCGACTGTCGAGCTGCAGCGTGATGTTCTGCCCCGCGATCGGCGGATTGATGTCCAGCACCTGGCGGATGCGGCCGTGCGCGTCGACCTCGACTTTCTGGTGTCCCACCTCACCGTGCAGGGAACTCTCGTAGAACCGCTCGGCGCCGCGTTTCCCGACGAAGCGCGTTGCACTGTAGCGCACCGGGTCCAGGCGCTTGAGGTCGTCTTCGTCGATCCGCCCCATGGCACCGAGCGCGTGGGCGAATTCCGGGCCGAACGGATAGTGGCGCAGGAACTGCGTGGTGATCTCGACGCCGGCAAGCCGGTGCCGATGCACGGCCAGGCGGGCGATTTCCTCCTCCGAGAGCACCTGCTTCAGCACCACCGACTCGAAGGGCCGGCGCGCCCGACCGAGACGCGCGCGGAAACCCGTGAGGTCGTCCTCGGAGAGCGAGAGCAGGACGGTGAGTTCGGTGAGCAGGGCGTCCATGTCGGTGACGCGCTCACGCACGATATTGAGCGCCGAGACCGGTCGGTTGCTGGCCAGCAGCACGCCATTGCGGTCGAAGATCAGGCCGCGCGGCGGAGCCAGCGGCTGCAGCTGGATGCGGTTCGCCTCCGAGCGCGTCCGATAGGTCTCGTGTTCCCATACCTGCAGCTGCACGAGCCGCAGGAAGAGGCCACCGACCAGGAGCATTGCAGCGGCGAGCAGCACGGAGGCACGGACCACGAAGATCCTGCGTTCGCGCTGGGTATCCCTGAAGGCGAGCGACGGGGCCATATCAGGCGCGATGATACGGATGGCCGGCGCGCAAGGTCCAGGCCCGATAGAGCTGTTCGGCCAGCATCACCCGCACCAGACCGTGCGGAAACGTGAGAGCGGACAACGACACCCGCTCATCTGCGCGCTCGAGACACGCTTCGTCCAGACCATCGGGTCCACCGATCAGAAACACCACGTCGCGCCCGTCCCGCTCCCAGCGGCCCAGCCGCTGGGCGAGTTCCTCGGTCGTCACGACAATTCCGTCGACGGCCAGCGCAACCACCCGCTCCGCCGCGTCGATCTGCTGGAGCATGCGTTCACCTTCCTCGCGACGGGCACGATCGACGGGCAGCGCCTTGCGCGGAGCGATCGGGATCTCGCTGAGCCGGAGCGCGAATTCGCGCGGCATACGTCGCGCGTACTCCTGGTAGCCGGCATCCACCCACGCAGGAAGGCGCTGTCCGGCGGCCACGATGCGCAGTTTCACGCGCCTGCTTCTGCACCCGTCGCGACTGCGGCAGCGGTGGACGGCGCCTCGGACCAGAGCCGCTCGAGGTCGTAGAATCGGCGCGGTTCGGCCTGCATCACGTGCACGATGACGTCGCCGAGATCGACGAGGACCCATTCGGCCGACTGCTGGCCTTCGATGCCGATCCGCTTCCGACCGGTCGCCGCAACTGCCGCCTCGACGACGGCATCGACGAGCGCCTTGACGTGCCGGCTCGAGGTACCGCTGACGATGACCATGTAGTCCGCGATGCTCGTCATGCGGCGCACGTCGAGCGGCAGGATGTCGATTCCCTTGCGGTCCTCCAGGGCTCTGACGACGCAATCACGCAGCGCTTCCGGGGTCACTCGCCACTCCGTAAAGTCGATGATTTGTAATATAGGTGCAGACTGCCGGGGGTAGCAAATCCGCCACGCTGGCGCCACCTGCGAGCGCGGCCCGGACGGCCGACGCCGATATCGCAAGCATCGGCAGCTCGAGAAACAGGACACTCCCCGCGCCAGTGGACGGGACCGTCTCGACCCGCCGCTCGTCGGACAACCTGGCAAGCGCTTCCGGGAGGTCGAGCGGCACACCGGGCCGTTGCAGCACCACCAGGTGCGCGAGCGTCAGGATGTCCGGCCAACGATGCCAGCCGAGCAGTCCGCGGTACGCGTCGCTGCCGACCACCCAGCACAACGCCTCGTCGGGCGCTTCGGCCCGCAGTTCCTCGAGCGTGTCCACCGTATAGGACGGCCGCGCGAGCCGCGCCGCCCGGCGCACCTCACGGTCATCGGCGACCAGCCGCGGATCGTCGGCACAGGCGAGTTCCAGCATGCGCCAGCGATGCTCGATCGACGCGACCGGCGCCGCCCGGTGTCCGGGTCGCGCAGCCAGCAGCAGTCGGATCCGCTCCAGCGCCAGTGCCACGCAGACGCTGCGCGCCGCATGCAGGTGACCGAGATGGATGGGGTCGAAGGTACCGCCCAGCAGACCGATCAACGGTGCCGGATCTCGCCGTTGCCGAACACCACGTACTTCTGCGTGGTGAGGCCTTCGAGGCCGACCGGGCCCCGGGCGTGCAGCTTGTCGGTCGAGATGCCGATCTCGGCGCCGAGGCCATACTCGAATCCGTCCGCGAACTGGGTCGAGGCATTGACCATCACCGATGCCGAGTCGACTTCGGCGAGGAAACGCCTGGCGCGCCCGTAATGATTGGTCACGATTGCATCGGTGTGCTGGGATCCGTAGGTATTGATGTGCGCGATCGCGTCGTCGAGCCCCTCGACGACGCGAATGGCCAGCACCGGCCCAAGGTATTCCTCGCGCCAGTCCGACTCGGCAGCGGGTCGCGCACCGGCGAGCAGGGCGCGGGTACGCGCGCAGCCGCGCAGTTCCACGCCAGCCTTCGCGAAGCCGTCGCCCAGCGCAGGGAGCACGCGATCGGCAATGGGCGCGGCGACCAGCAGGGTCTCCATCGCATTGCAGACGGCAAACTTCGAGAGCTTGGAATTGAGCGCAACCGCGACTGCCATGTCGACGTCTGCGTCCGCGTCGATGTAGACATGGCACACCCCGTCGAGATGCTTGATGACGGGAATCGTCGACTCGTGGCTGATGCGCTCGATCAGCCCCTTGCCGCCACGCGGAACGATCACGTCGACGAACTCCGCCAGGCGGAGGAGTTCCCCCACCGCGGCCCGGTCGGTGGTGTTGAGCAGATGCACGGCGGCGCGCGGCAATCGCGCCGCATCCAGGCTCGCGGCGATCACCGCGGCGATCGCCTGGTTCGAATGGAACGCCTCGGAACCGCCGCGGAGGATACTGGCGTTGCCCGCCTTCAGGCACAGGCTCGCCGCCTCCACCGTCACGTTCGGACGCGACTCGTAGATGATGCCGATCACGCCGAGGGGCACGCGCATGCGGCCGACCTGGATCCCGGTCGGCCGGTAGACGAGATCGGTGACTTCTCCGACCGGATCGGGCAGCTTGTCGACCTGGTGCAGGCCCTCGATCATGCGGTCGATCGCGGCATCATCCAGCACCAGGCGATCCACCAGCGGCTGCTCGAGGCCGCCGCTCACCGCGGCTTCGACGTCGCGCGCGTTGGCTTCGAGCAGTGCGGCCCGCCCTGCCGCGAGCCCGTCCGCCATGGCCAGGAGCGCGCGCGACTTGTCGGCCGTGCTCGCAGCGGCCAGCTGCCGCGATGCGGCCCGGGCGTCCGCGCCCACCTGGCGCATGTACGACTCGAGCGAGTGGGTACCCATAACCGTGGTCCGTTGCGTTCAGGGCCGTGCCGGCCCGGTAGCCTGCGCCGGGGTGCCGGCACGCCGGCCGAAGGGCCGCGATTATACGTCAGCCGCGCAGTTTATCGACCAGGCGGGTCAGTTCCTGCAGGCGCTCGCGCGGCCACTGCAGCTTCAGCAGGCTCTGCTTGATCTCCGGCTCGATGGGCAGCAGTTCCGCCAGCCGCCACCCCACCGAGCGCGCATCGTCGAAGGCGATTTCGAGCCCCAGCTTCTTGACCAGTGGATGCTGGATCAGCTCGCGCAGGATCTCGACCAGTTCCTGGTGCTCGGCGCCGACCGCGAGCGCCGGCTCCTCGGGCAGGATCTCCACGGTACCGAGCAGCAGGTGATCCGGCTGTTCGCGTACCGCACGCACCCGGAACTTGCGCGCACCGCGCACGACGATGCCGAGGCGGCCGTTGGAGAGCTGGTTGAAGTCCACGATCTCGGCTTCCGTGCCGACGTCGAAGATTTCCGGCTGATCGTCCTCGCGACCCTGGCGTGCATCGCTGCCGCGCCGGATCAGCACGACGCCGAACCGGAGTTCCTCGCGCAGGCAGCGCCCCACCATGTCGAGATAGCGCGGCTCGAAGATCTGCAGAGGCAGGCGGCCACCCGGAAACAGCACCGGATGCAGCGGAAACAGGGGAATCTCGACGATTTCGGCCATGGCGGCACCATAGCATGCGTCCGGAACGCCGGCACCACCGCACGCCGGTTCGAAGCGGCAGCGGACCGGCAGCGGACTGGCTAGAATGAATGCCATGGAGTGGCTACAGATCATCACGCTCGCCCTGATCCAGGGCGTCACCGAGTTTCTGCCGATCTCGAGTTCCGCCCACCTGATCCTGCCGGCGCTGCTGACCGACTGGCCGGACCAGGGGCTGGCCTTCGACGTCGCCGTGCACGTCGGCTCCCTTGGCGCCGTACTCGTGTACTTCCGTCGCGACATGGCCGCCTTCGCCGCGGGCGGCTGGCAACTCATCCGCCACCGGGCGCTCGACGAGGACGGGGCACTCCTGCTCAGACTCGCACTCGCGACACTTCCCATCGTGATCGCGGGATTCCTGCTCAAGGACTGGGTGGAGTCGACGCTGCGCACCGTGCCCGTGATCGCGTGGGCCACGATCGTGTTCGGCCTGCTGCTCTGGTACGCCGATCGGCGCCCGGGTGAGCGCTCGGTGCCCACCTGGCGCGACGCGATCGTGATCGGCCTGATGCAGGTCATCGCCCTGATGCCCGGCACCTCCCGTTCCGGGATCACCATCACCGCGGCGCTCCTGGTCGGCCTGTCCCGGGCTGCCGGCGCGCGTTTCGCGTTTCTGCTCGCGATTCCCACCATCGGCGGTGCGGGCGTGCTCATGGCGCTCGACGTGCTGGAAGCCGGCGTGCCCGACCGGTGGCTGCCACTTCTCGCCGGCGCGACCATCGCCGGCGTCTCGGCCTATGCCTGCATCAGGGCCTTCATCGCCCTGATCGACCGCACCGGAATGACGCCGTACGTGGTGTACCGAATGTTCCTGGGCGGACTGCTGCTTGCGCTCTGGTACGGCCAGCGACTTTAACCCGGCAACCCGGCGCAGCCGCTGACCCGGCCCGGCACCCGCCGGGATCGGATCAGAACGGAATGTCGTCGTCGAAGACCGGTTCGTCGGCCAGGGTGGGACGATTGTCGGCCCGGTTGTCGGCGCGGCTGTCCGCGCGACCTTCGGACTGCCGGCGTGGCTCGAACCCGGAAGGGGCGCCTTCCGCGCCGCCCATCCCGCCGCGGCTGTCGAGCATCTGCATCTCACGGGCGACGATGTCGGTCTTGTAGCGCTTCTGGCCGTCCTGCTCCCAGCTCGAGGTGCGCAGGCTTCCTTCTATATACACCTTGGAACCCTTGCGCAGGTACTCCCCGGCGATCTCCGCCAGGCGGCCGAAACACACGATATTGTGCCACTCGGTCCGTTCCTGCTGTTCGCCGGAGACGCGGTCGCGCCAGTTCTCGGAAGTCGCCACGCTGAAGCTCGTGACCGGACTCCCGCCCTGGGCGTAGCGCGTTTCCGGATCGCGGCCGAGATTGCCGATCAGGATGACCTTGTTGATTCCGCGGGCCATGGTTTTTTCGTGTCCGTGCTTCCCCAAACGCCGGTCAGTCTATCCCATTCCCGGCCCTGAACACATTCCAAGGGCGGCGCAGCCCGCCCGCGCTGCACCCGGGCGTCCGTCCGCCCGCACCGGTTCGGGGCGTGCGGCATCCGCCCGGGCAGCGAGCTTGCCTGTGCCTGGCGATCGGGCTATTTTCCCGCCCTTCCCTTCGCAGGCAGCGCTCTTGGACAAGATCAGCGTGCGGGGTGCGCGCACCCACAATCTTCGCAACATCAACCTGGAGATTCCCCGCGACAGACTGGTGGTGATCACCGGGCTGTCCGGTTCCGGAAAGTCGTCGCTCGCGTTCGACACGCTCTACGCGGAGGGCCAGCGACGCTACGTGGAGTCACTTTCCGCGTACGCGCGCCAGTTCCTGTCGATGATGGAAAAACCCGACGTCGACCACATCGAAGGGCTCTCGCCCGCGATCTCGATCGAACAGAAATCCACGTCCCACAATCCCCGGTCGACGGTCGGCACCATCACCGAGATCTACGACTACCTGCGCCTGCTGTATGCCCGGGTTGGCGAACCGCGCTGCCCGACCCACGGCGAACCGCTCGACGCACAGACCGTCAGCCAGATGGTGGATCACGTGCTCACGCTCCCGGAAGGACGGCGCATCATGGTCCTGGCACCGGTCATCGCGGACCGCAAGGGCGAGCACCTGCACGTCTTCAAGGAACTGCTCGGCAACGGATTCATTCGCGCACGGATCGACGGCATCGTCGTGGACCTCGATACCGCGCCAGAACTCGACAAGAACAAGAAACACAGCATCGAGGCGGTCGTTGATCGTCTGCGCGTCACGGCCGACATCAAGCAGCGGCTCGCCGAAAGCTTCGAGACGGCCCTGTCACTCGCCGACGGGGTCGCACGCGTGGTCGACATGGACGATACGCAGGCCGAGGAACTGGTGTTCTCCGCGCGCTTCGCGTGTCCGCACTGCGGCTACAGCATCGCCGAACTCGAACCGCGGATGTTCTCGTTCAACAATCCCGCAGGCGCGTGCACGGAATGCGACGGACTCGGGGTCAAGCAGTTCTTCGATCCGGATCTCGTCGTCCAGGATGACGAGCTGACGCTCGCGGAAGGCGCGATCCGGGGCTGGGACCGCCGCAACGTCTACTACTTCCACATGCTCACCTCGCTCGCCAACCACTACGGATTCGATGTCGAGACGCCGTTCAAGCGGCTGAAGAAAAAGCACCGCGATGCCATCCTGTTCGGCAGCGGGCGCGACCGGATCAACTTCAGCTACGCAAACGACCGCGGCGACATGATCCAGCGCAGCCACCGCTTCGAGGGCGTGATCCCCAACATGGAGCGGCGTTACCGCGAGACCGACTCGAGCATGGTGCGCGACAACCTGCAGAAATACCTGCGCGTCCGCGCCTGCCCGGCATGCGCGGGCACCCGCCTGAAGGAAGCTTCGCGGCACGTGTTCATCGGCAAGGTCAACCTGCCCGGCATCACGTCCCGATCCGTGGAAGACACGCTCGAATATTTCGACGGCCTCAAGCTCACGGGTCGCCGGGGCGAGATCGCCGACAAGATCCTGAAGGAAATTCGCGCACGCCTGCGTTTCCTGGTGGACGTCGGCCTCAACTACCTCACGCTCGAGCGCAGCGCGGATACGCTCTCCGGGGGCGAGGCACAGCGCATCCGGCTCGCGAGCCAGATCGGCGCCGGGTTGGTGGGCGTCATGTACATTCTGGATGAACCATCGATCGGCCTGCACCAGCGCGACAACGAGCGCCTGCTGCGAACACTCACGCACCTGCGCGATCTGGGCAATACGGTGCTGGTGGTGGAACACGACGAAGAGGCCATCCGCACGGCGGATTTCATCATCGACATCGGGCCTGGCGCCGGCGTGCACGGCGGGCGGGTGGTGGCGAGCGGCACACTGTTCGACATCCTGAACGCACGGCAGTCGATCACCGGCCAGTACCTGTCGGGGAAACGCTCGATCGCGCTACCCAAGCGGCGCACGCCGCGCAACGATGCGCGCCTGCGCCTGGTGGGCGCTTCGGGCAACAACCTGCGCGACGTCACCGTGGAGATCCCGTGCGGCCTCCTGACGTGCGTGACCGGGGTGTCCGGTTCGGGCAAGTCGACGCTGATCAATCACACGCTGTTCCCGGTTACCGCCACGGTCCTGAACAAGGCCACCACCTTGACCGCAGCGCCGCACACGCGCATCGAAGGTCTCGAAAATCTCGACAAGGTGGTCGACATCGACCAGAGCCCGATCGGCCGCACGCCACGTTCCAATCCGGCCACCTATACCGGGCTGTTCACGCCGATCCGCGAGCTCTTCGCCCAGACCCAGGAGGCCCGCGCGCGGGGCTACCAGCCCGGGCGATTCAGCTTCAACGTCAAGGGTGGGCGCTGCGAGGCCTGCCAGGGCGACGGTGTCATCAAGGTCGAGATGCACTTCCTGCCGGACATCTACGTGCCCTGCGACGTCTGCAAAGGCAAGCGCTACAACCGGGAAACTCTCGATGTGCGCTACAAGGGCAGGAACATCACCGAGGTGCTCGAGATGACCGTCGAGGAAGCGCGCGGCTTCTTCGACGCCGTCCCCATGCTGGCGCGCAAGCTGCAGACGCTGATCGATGTGGGGCTCTCGTACATCCGGCTGGGCCAGAGCGCGACCACACTCTCGGGCGGCGAGGCACAACGGGTCAAACTCTCCCGTGAGCTTTCGAAACGGGATACCGGACGCACCCTGTACATCCTGGACGAGCCGACGACCGGTCTGCACTTCCACGACATCGCGCAACTGCTCGCGGTGCTGCACAGGCTGCGCGACGACGGCAACACGATCGTCGTGATCGAACACAATCTCGACGTCATCAAGACCGCCGACTGGGTCATCGACCTCGGCCCGGAGGGGGGCTCCGGCGGCGGGCAGATCATCGCGGAGGGTACACCCGAGGACATCGCGCGGACCCGTGGCTCGCACACCGGCCGGTTCCTGAAGCCCTTGCTCGGGAAATGATCGCTCGGGAAATGATCGCTCGGGAAACGTTCACTCGGCAGATGACGAGATCCCAAAATGCGCGCGGCGCCTCGTGGGGCGCCGCGCGTGAGCCGGACGTCTGCTTGCGGGTCAGGCGCGCTCGTCTTCCGTCGTGGTGACGTCCTCGACGTCTTCGTCGATCTCCGGCGCGAGTTCCCGGCCCACCAGTTCGATGTAGGCCATGGGTGCCGCATCGCCGGCGCGGGTGCCACACTTCAGTATGCGGGTATAGCCACCCGGCCGCGCCTGGTAGCGCGGACCGAGTTCGTCGAACAGCTTGCCGACCGCAGTCTTGCTGCGCGTCCGCGCGAACACGAGCCGTCGATTCGCCACCGTGTCGTCCTTCGCCAGGGTAATCAGCGGCTCGGCAACCCGGCGCAATTCCTTGGCCTTGGGCAGCGTCGTCTTGATCACCTCGTGTTCGAACAGCGAGGCCGCCATGTTGCGGAACATCGCCTGCCGGTGCGAGCTGTTCCGATTAAGTTGTCGACCACTCTTGCGATGGCGCATGACTCTTTCCTATCTCTCTTGCAGAGCGGTCGATCGACCGCTGCCATGTGAATCCACAGTCCGAACGGCGGCGGGATGCCTCAGGCGACCTTGTGGTCGCCCTTCAGGCTAGCGGGCGGCCAGTTCTCGAGCCGCATGCCGAGCGAGAGTCCGCGCGAAGCCAGGACGTCCTTGATCTCGGTCAGCGATTTCTTGCCGAGATTGGGCGTCTTCAGCAGTTCGACTTCGGTCCGCTGGATCAGGTCGCCGATGTAGTAGATGTTCTCGGCCTTGAGACAGTTCGCCGAACGGACCGTCAGCTCCAGATCGTCAACGGGACGGATCAGGATCGGGTCGATCTCGTCCTCGCGGATTTCGGCAGCCGGCTCGTGCTCGCTCTCGAGGTCCACGAATACCGCGAGCTGCTGCTGCAGGATCGTCGCAGCCCGGCGGATCGCCTCCTCAGGATCGATGGTGCCGTTGGTCTCGATGTCGAGGATCAGCTTGTCGAGGTCCGTGCGCTGTTCGACCCGGGCGCTTTCCACGCTGTAGGCGACACGCCGCATCGGGCTGTACGTCGCATCGAGGCGCAGCACGCCGATCGGCCGGCTCTCTTCGTCCTCTTCCAGGCTGTCGACCGGGACGTACCCACGTCCGCGGGTCACCTTGGCCTCGAGGCGAATCGATCCGTTCTCGTTCAGGTTGCAGATGACGTGTCCGGGATTCGAGATCTCGATGTCCTGGGTCAGCTGGAAGTCCCCTGCCGTCACCGGACCGGCACCTTCCTTGGCGATCCTGATCACCGCGGAATCCTGGTTGTGCAGGATCGCCGCCACGCCCTTCAGGTTCAGCAGGATGTCGATCACGTCCTCCTGGACGCCTTCGATCGTGCTGTATTCGTGCAGAACGCCGTCGATCTGTACTTCGGTGATCGCGCAGCCCGGCATGGACGAAAGCAGGATCCTGCGCAGCGTGTTGCCCAGCGTGTGGCCGAAGCCGCGCTCCAGCGGCTCGAGGGTCACTCGCGCCCTGGTGGGTCCCAGCTCCTGGACATCGATGTGCCGCGGCGTCAGGAAATCAGTTACCGACTGTGACATGCAATATGTCTCCTTGAGCTTCGATTACTTGGAGTACAGCTCGACGATGAGGGATTCGTTGATCTCTGATGCCAGTTCGCCACGGTCGGGATAGCGCTTGAACACGCCCTGCATCTTGCTGGCGTCCACATCCACCCAGTCCACGGAGGCGCGCTGGGCGGCCAGCTGCAGCGCCGACTGCACGCGCAGCTGTCCGCGGGCCTTCTCGGCAACGGCAACGACGTCCTGCTCGCTCACCTGGTACGAGGGAATGTTCACCAGCTGGCCATTGACCGTGATGCCCTTGTGCGAGACCAGCTGCCGCGCCTCCGCACGCGTGGCGCCGAAGCCCATGCGATAGACCACGTTGTCGAGTCGGGACTCGAGCAGGCGCAGGAGGTTCTCACCAGTGGCACCACGCAGACGTTCCGCCCGGGTGTAGTAGGTGCGGAACTGCTTTTCCAGGACGCCGTAGATGCGCCGTACCTTCTGCTTTTCACGCAGCTGGACCGCATAGTCCGACAGACGGCCACGACGGGCACCGTGCTGCCCGGGCAGGGTGTCGATCTTGCACTTGGAATCGATCGGGCGGACGCCGCTCTTCAGAAAGAGATCGGTGCCTTCGCGCCGCGCCAGCTTCAGTTTGGGGCCGATGTATCGAGCCATCTGTATGTTCTCCTGTCCTGCCCGCTCAGACCCGTCGACGCTTGGGCGGACGGCAGCCGTTGTGCGGAATCGGGGTCACGTCGGCGATGCTGTTGATCCGCAGGCCCGCGGCGTTGAGGGCACGCACGGCGGACTCGCGGCCGGGGCCGGGTCCCTTGACGTAGACATCCACGTTCTTCATGCCGTATTCGATCGCCACGTTGCTCGCACGCTCGGATGCGACCTGCGCGGCAAACGGCGTGCTCTTGCGTGATCCGCGAAAGCCGGATCCGCCCGACGTCGCCCAGCACAGCACGTTGCCCTGACGATCGGTGATGGTAATGATCGTGTTGTTGAACGACGCATGGATGTGGGCGACGCCCTCGGTCACCACGCGCTTGGCTTTTTTCCGCTCGGCCATTATCTCTCAGCCCTCACTTCTTGATCGGTCGCCGCGGACCCTTGCGCGTGCGCGCATTGGTGCGGGTCCTCTGGCCACGTACCGGGAGGCCACGGCGGTGCCGGAGCCCGCGATAGCAACCGAGGTCCATGAGCCGCTTGATGCTCATCGAAACCTCGCGACGCAGGTCGCCTTCGACCGACATCTTGGCGATTTCGTTGCGCAACGCATCCAGACGGTCGTCCGGAAGATCCTGGATCTTCATGCTCGGATCGATGCCCACGGTCTCGCACAACTGACGGGCCTTGGTGCGGCCGATGCCATAGATGTACGTGAGCGAAATGCCCGCGTGCTTGTTGTCTGGTACGTTGATACCGGCAATACGTGCCATGCATATGCTCCGTCGTTAGCCCTGTGCCCTCAACCCTGCCGCTGCTTGTGGCGGGGTTCGACACTGCAGATCACCCGCACAACACCGTTGCGCTTGACGATCTTGCAGTTGCGGCAGATTTTCTTGACCGATGCTCTGACTTTCATTTCCGCTTCCTCTACGAGGTTCAACGCCTGCCCGGCGTGCCGCGCCCATAGTTCTTGAGATTCGCCTTTTCCATCAGCTTCGCGTACTGACTCGACATCAGGTGTGCCTGAACCTGCGCCATGAAATCCATGGCCACCACCACGACGATCAGGAGCGCGGTACCGCCGAGCTGGAACGTGATGTTGAAGAACACGATCATGAACTCGGGGAGCAGACACACCAGCGTGATGTACAGGGCACCGAAGATCGTCAGACGCGTGATGACGTCGTCGATGTACTTCGCAGTCTGCTGGCCCGGCCGGATGCCCGGCACATACGCACCCTGGCGCTTCAGGTTGTCCGCCACTTCCTTGGGATCGAACATGATCGCCGTATAGAAGAAGCAGAAGAATACGATGCCGGCAGCGAACAGCAGGATATAGAGCGGCTGCCCGGGGGAAAGCACCAGCGATATCTCCTGGAGCCACGACATGCCGGGGCTGTTGCCGAACCACTGCGCCATGGATGCCGGCGCGAGCAGCAGGCTCGAGGCGAAGATCGCGGGGATCACGCCCGCCATGTTGATCTTGAGCGGCAGATGACTGCTCTGCGCCTGGTACACGCGCCGACCCTGCTGCCGCTTCGCGTAGTTCACCGTGATACGCCGCTGCCCGCGCTCGACGAATACCACGAAGGCCACGATCGCTATGGCCAGCGCGCCGATGACCAGGAGCGCAATGATGTTGATGTCGCCCTGGCGCGCAGCCTCGAACGACTGGGCGATGGCCGACGGGAAGCCTGCAACGATGCCCGCGAAGATGAGCAGGGAGATCCCGTTGCCGACGCCGCGCTCGGTGATCTGCTCGCCGAGCCACATCATGAACAATGCACCGGTCACGAGCGTGGTGGTCGCGACGAAGTAAAACGTGAAGCCCGGGGCGAATGCCAGCCCCTGCTGCGCCAGGGTCGCGGACAGCGACGTCCCCTGGATCAGCGCGATCAGCAACGTGCCGTAACGCGTGTACTGGGTGATCTTGCGACGGCCGGCCTCGCCTTCCTTGCGCAGCTGCTGCAGCGCCGGGTGCATCATGCTGAGCAGGTTCATGATGATGCTCGAGGTGATGTATGGCATGACGCCGAGCGCGAGGATGCTCATTCGCTCGAGCGCGCCGCCCGAGAACATGTTGAACAGGTCGAGGATACCGCCCTGCTGCTGCTCGAAGAGCGCAGCCAGGCGATCTGGGTTGATGCCCGGAACCGGTATGTGCGTGCCGACGCGATACACGAGCAGCGCCAGCAACACGAACAGCAGACGGTTGCGCAGCTCAGTGAGCCCCGCCTGCGCGCCAGCCAGCTGTGCCGGGTTGGTTGCCATCAGCCTTCTACCTTGCTCCCGGTCACCGTGCCGCCGGCTGCCTCGATCGCCGCACGTGCGCCACGGGTGACTCTGAGTCCGCTCGCCTCGTTCACCGACACCGCGCGGTCGATGCCGCCAGACAGGAAGATGCGCGCACGCGTGATGCTGCGCGACAGCACGTTCGCTGCCTGGAGCGATTCGAGATCGATCACGTCCCCCGGGACCTTGGCCAGCTCACCCAGGCGCACTTCACCCGTCTCGAGTGCAAGACGCGAACGGAAGCCGAACTTCGGGACACGCATCTGCAGCGGCATCTGGCCGCCCTCGAAGCCGGGCCGAACGCCGCCGCTCTTGCGGGAGCCCTGACCCTTCTGGCCGCGACCCGACGTCTTGCCGAGACCCGAGCCGGCACCACGGCCGACCCGCGTCTTGACTTTTCTGCTGCCAGCGCCCGGTCGCAGTTCATTGAGATGCATCGACTATTCTCCTTCCACCCGCACCATGTAGCTGACGCGGTTGATCATGCCGCGCACTGCCGCGGTATCTTCCACTTCGACGGAGTGGCCGATACGGCGCAGTCCGAGCCCGGCGACGCAGGCCTGGTGCTGCTTCATCCGCTTGGCGGGACTCTTAACCAGCGTGACGCGAATTCTATTTCCACTCATGATCACTACTACCTTCGACTGTCCGTTACGTCGCGCCACCCGCAGGCAGCAAGCGCCGCTCTGCAGCGGCTTCAGGCGCCGATCTCCTCGACGGTCTTGCCGCGCTTGCGCGCGATCGTCTCCGGGGACTTGACGCTGGTCAGCGCCTTGAACGTCGCACGGATGACGTTGACCGGATTGGTCGAGCCGTAACACTTCGCCAGCACGTTGTGCACGCCCGCGGCTTCGAGCAGCGCGCGCATGGTGCCACCCGCGATCACGCCGGTACCTTCCGACGCGGGCTGCATGAATACCTTCGACGCACCGTGCCGGGCCGTGACGGGGTACCAGATGGTCGAGCCGTTCAGATCCACGTCCACCATATTGCGGCGCGCGGACTCCATGGCTTTCTGGATCGCGACCGGGACTTCACGTGCCTTGCCGCGGCCGAAGCCGACCCGACCGTTGCCATCGCCCACGACGGTGAGCGCGGTGAAGCCGAAAATCCGCCCGCCTTTCACGACCTTGGCGACCCGGTTTACCTGGACCAGTTTTTCGACCAGCCCTTCTTCACGAATTTCGTCGGTGTACGCCATGCTTAAAACTCCAGTCCGCCTTCACGCGCCGCGTCGGCCAGCGCCTTGACCCGCCCGTGATACTTGAACCCCGACCGGTCGAAAGCCACCTTGCTGACGCCGACAGCCCGGGCACGCTCGGCGATCAGTTGTCCGACCCGCGTCGCAGCGTCGACGTTGCCGGTCGAACCCGCACGCAGTTCCTTGTCCAGCGTCGAGGCCGAAGCCAGGATCCGGTCGCCCTCCGCAGAGATCACCTGCGCGTACATGTGTCGCGGGGTGCGATGCACCGAAAGGCGCACGGCGCCGAGTTCGCGCATCTTCATGCGGCTGCGCCGGGCGCGTCGCAACCTCGTAACTTTCTTGTCGCTCATCTGCAATGTCGCTCTGTTGACCTGTTACTACGCCGTCCAGCCGATCAAAAGTCGTGCCTGGATCCGTTGGCCGCCGGTGCATGTACCTCTTTACCGGGGGGCCTGCGCATACCGTTACTTCTTCTTCGCTTCCTTCTGCCGGACCCGCTCGTTCGCATAACGCACGCCTTTGCCCTTGTACGGCTCCGGCGGGCGGAAGGCGCGGATCTCGGCTGCCACCTGGCCGACCTGCTGTTTGTCGGCGCCGGTGATCACGATTTCGGTCTGACTCGGAGTCGCCGCATCGACCCCGTCGGGCAGGCGATATTCGACCGGATGGGAGAAGCCGAGTTGCAGGTTCAATGCGCGCCCCTGCGCCTGGGCCCGGTAACCGACACCCTGGATGGTCAGGCGCCGCTCGAAGCCGGAAGACACGCCTGCAACCATATTGGCGAGCACTGCGCGGGCGGTGCCGGACTGGGCGCGCGCGGCCATGCCTTCGTTGCGCGGCACGATCTTGAGCGCGCCGCCTTCCTGCAGAACTTCGATGTCTGCATGGAGCGTCATGGCCAGCGAGCCCTTGGCACCCTTGACCGTCACATTGCGGCCTTCCAGCCTGAATTCCACGCCTGCAGGCAGCGGAATCGGATTTTTTGCTACGCGAGACATCAGCAATACCTCGTCAGAACACCGTACAGAGCACTTCGCCGCCCACACCCTGGGCCCGCGCTTCGCGATCGGTCATGACACCCTTGTTGGTGCTGACGATCGACACACCGAGCCCGCCCATGATCTTCGGCAGCTCGTCCGTTGCACGATAGGTGCGAAGCCCTGGCCGGCTCACGCGCTTGAGCGCCTCGATGACCGGCTTGCCCTGGTGATAGCGCAGCGTGACGCTGAGTTCGGACCGGGCACCACCCGAGACCGCGAAACCATCGATATAGCCTTCGCGCTTCAGCACTTCGCAAATGGCGACCTTGAGCGTCGAACTCGGCATGCTGACCGAGACATGGTTGGCCTGTTGCGCATTGCGGATGCGCGTCAGCATGTCGGCGACTGGATCCTGCATCGTCATGTCGTATCCCCCGCCCGTTACCAGCTGGCCATCACGAGGCCGGGAACATCGCCACGCATCGCCGACTCGCGCAGCTTGTTGCGCCCGAGGCCGAACTTCCGGTAGACACCGTGCGCACGACCGGTCAGTCCGCACCGTCGGCGCTGCCGCACCGGGCTCGAGTCACGGGGCAGCTTCTGCAGTTTGATCTGCGCAGCCCACCGTTCCTCGTCCGAGGCGTTGCGGTCGTTGATGACTGCTTTCAGCGCTGCACGCTTCTTGGCGTAACGTGCGGTCAGCTGTGCGCGCTTCTTTTCGCGCTCGATCATCGAGGTCTTTGCCATTGCTTCTGCCTGTCTCGGTTCAGTTGCGGAACGGGAAGTTGAACGCCTTCAGGAGCGCCAACGCTTCCGCATCGGTTTTCGCGGTCGTCGTGACCGTGATGTTCATGCCACGGATCTTGTCGATCTTGTCGTAATCGATCTCTGGGAACACGATTTGTTCGGTCAGCCCCATCGAAAAGCTGCCACGCCCGTCGAATGCACGCGGATTCAGACCGCGGAAGTCACGTATCCGGGGGATGGCGATTCCCACCAGGCGCTCGAGGAACTCGTACATCCGCGCGCTCCGCAGGGTGACCTTGCAACCGATCGGCCAGCCCTCACGGATCTTGAAGCCGGCTTCGGACTTGCGCGCCTTGGTGACGACCGGGCGTTGGCCGCTGATGGCTGCGAGATCGCCGACGGCGCTGTCCATGATCTTCCTGTCGCCGATCGCTTCGCCCACACCCATGTTGAGCGTGACCTTCGTGAGGCGCGGCACGGCCATGATGTTGGCGTAGCCTCCTTCGGTCATCAGGCGCGGTCGAATCTCTTCGACGTATCGCTGATACAGATTAACCATTACCGTTTAACTCTCAGTTTTCGATCGCTTTGCTGTCGGACTTGAAGAATCGCACCTTGCGGCCGTCTTCTTCACGAAAGCCCACCCGATCGGCACGTCCGGTCGCGTCGTTCCAGATCGCGACATTGGAGGCCTGGATCGGCGCCTCACGGGTGACGATGCCACCCTGCTGGCCGATGTTCGGGTTCGGCCGCTGATGCTTCTTGACCAGGTTGATGCCGGACACCAGCAGACGCCCGTCCTTCATTACCTGCAGAACGCTGCCGCGCTTGCCTTTGTCCCGACCGGTGATCACCACCACCTCGTCGTCCTTCTTGATCTTCAGCATGGTTACAGCACCTCCGGCGCGAGCGAGATGATGCGCATGAACTTTTCCGAACGCAGCTCGCGCGTCACCGGCCCGAAGATCCGGGTGCCGATCGGCTGGTGCTGCTGGTTCAACAGCACGGCCGCATTCTGGTCGAAACGGATCACCGAGCCGTCCGGACGACGAACCCCTTTCCGGGTGCGCACGACGACGGCGTTCATGACCTGGCCCTTGCGCACCCGACCACGCGGAATCGCTTCTTTCACCGTGACCTTGATGATGTCGCCGATGCCCGCGTAGCGCCGGTGCGAGCCGCCAAGCACCTTGATGCACTGGACGCGTCGGGCGCCGCTGTTGTCGGCGATCTCCAACATGGTTTCCGTCTGAATCATCGACCCAATCCTCTCGATACTGTCTGGCGCTGCCGGTCACACTTCCCGGGCGCGTTCATCGATGCTTTTCAGCGTCCAGGTCTTGGTCCTGGACAGCGGCCGGCATTCGACCACCGTGACCAGGTCGCCGACGCGGCATTCGTTGTTCTCGTCATGGGCGTGCAGCTTCGACGAACGGCGGATGATCTTGCCGTACACCGGGTGCTGCACCCTGCGCTCGATCAGCACCGTGATGGTCTTGTCCATCCGGTCGCTGACCACGGTCCCTGTGACCGTGCGCGGATTGCTCTGCCGAGCCTCCGGGCTCTGCGCTACCGCATCCTGCTCAGCCATTCGCCTTCTCCGCCATTACCGTCTTGATGCGCGCGATGTCGCGGCGCGCTTCCACCAGGAGATGGGTCTGGCCCAGCTGGCCGCTGGCCTTCTGCATGCGCAGACCGAACTGCTCCTTGCGGCGCTTCAGCAGCTCTTCGCGCAGCTCCCTCGCACTCTTGTTCCGCAAATCAGCTACTTTCATCACCAGCCACCTCGCCCGCCAATCATTTACATCACCGTCCGCTTCACGAACGCGGTCTGCAGCGGCATCTTCGCTGCAGCGAGGGCGAACGCCTCGCGCGCGAGCGCCTCCGGCACGCCTTCCATCTCGAACAGCACCCGGCCGGGCTGAATCTGGGCTACCCAGTACTCGACCGCACCCTTGCCCTTACCCTGACGGACTTCGAGCGGCTTCTTGGTGATCGGCTTGTCGGGAAACACCCGGATCCAGATCTTGGCGCCGCGACGCACGTGACGGGTGAGCGCACGCCGACCGGCCTCGATCTGCCGCGCGGTCAGGCGGCCCCTGCCGAGCGACTTGAGCCCGAATTCGCCGAAGCTCACCGAGCTGCCGCGATCCGCAAGGCCGCGATTGCGGCCCTTGTGCTGCTTCCTGAATTTCGTTCTCTTCGGCTGTAACATTCCGCTACACCTTCTACCTTACTTGCAGATGCCGCCGCCGGACGGATCGTGCCGGCCTCAGGCCGACTGCGCCTGAGTGTCGCGATCGCGGCCGATGACTTCACCTTTGAATATCCAAACCTTGATGCCGATGACCCCGTAGGTGGTCTTGGCTTCCCAGGTCGCGTAATCGATGTCCGCACGGAGCGTATGCAGAGGCACCCGGCCTTCGTGATACACCTCGGAGCGGGCGATTTCCGCGCCGCCCAACCGGCCCGCCACGCGCACCTTGATGCCTTCCGCGCCGATGCGCATTGCGTTCTGGATCACGCGGCGCATCGCACGGCGGAACTGCACGCGACGCTCGAGCTGCTGCGCCACGTTCTGGGCAACCAGCAACGCATCGAGTTCGGGCTTGCGGATCTCTTCGATGTTGACGTGCACTGGCACGCCCATCAGACGGGCCAGTTCGCCGCGCAACCGCTCGACGTCCTCGCCCTTCTTGCCGATCACGATACCCGGGCGCGCGGTATGAATGGTCACGCGTGCGGTCTGGGCGGGCCGCTCGATGTCGATACGGCTGATCGAGGCCTGTGACAGGCGCTGCCGCAGATAGTCTCGGACACTCAGGTCGTTCAGCAGGTAGCGCGAATAGGTCTTCCGGTCCGCGTACCAGATCGACGTATGATCCTTGACGATGCCCAGCCGGAACCCGACCGGATTTACTTTCTGCCCCATGCGCCTTACTCGTCCGTGACCGTCACAGTGATGTGACTGGTGCGTTTAACAATGCGATCCGCCCGACCCTTGGCCCGCGGCTTGATCCGCTTCATTACCAGGCCTTCGTTGACGAAGATCTCGGAGATCTTCAGTTCGTCGATGTCCGCGCCGTTGTTGTTCTCGGCATTGGCGATTGCCGATTCGACCACCTTGCGCACCAGGCCAGCGGCCTTCTGCGGACTGAAGCCGAGGATGTCCAGCGCATGGCTGACCGGCTTGCCGCGCACCAGGTCGACGACCAGCCGCGCCTTCTGCGGGGATACCCGCACCCTCTTTGCTGTGGCACTAACCTGCATCTTTGAACTCCGTCGGTACCGCGCTGCGCCTAGCGTTTGGCTTTCTTGTCCGCGGCATGCCCGCGATAGGTGCGGGTAGGCGCGAACTCGCCGAGCTTGTGCCCGACCATGTCTTCGTTTACGTAGACCGGGACGTGCTGCTTGCCGTTGTAGACGGCAATCGTCAGTCCGACCATTTCCGGCAGGACCATGGACCGCCGCGACCACGTCTTGATCGGCCGCTTGTCGTTGTTGGACATGGCGGTCTCGACCTTCTGCATCAGGTGCAGGTCGACGAACGGACCTTTGTGCAAGGATCTGGGCACCGCTTATCTCCTTCCTCGACGACGTACGATCAGCTTGCTCGTGCGCTTGTTCTTGCGGGTCTTGTAGCCCTTGGTCGGAACGCCCCATGGCGTCACCGGATGGCGGCCGCCGGACGTCTTGCCCTCACCACCGCCATGCGGGTGGTCGACCGGGTTCATCGCCACACCGCGTACGGTCGGCCGCACGCCGCGCCAGCGCTTGGCGCCCGCCTTGCCGAGCGAACGCAGGTTGTGTTCCGCATTGCCCACTTCGCCGAGAGTCGCCTTGCATTCGGTGAGTACGCGGCGCATCTCTCCGGAACGGAGGCGCAGCGTGGCATAGCTGCCTTCACGTGCGACCAGCTGGGCAGCGGCACCGGCGCTGCGCGCCAGCTGGGCGCCACGACCGGGCTTGAGCTCGACGCAGTGCACCATGCTGCCGAGCGGGATGCTGCGCAGCGGCAACGCGTTACCGGCACGGATCGGCGAAGCCACCCCGCTCATCAGCGTGTCGCCTGCGGCGACACCACGCGGTGCGATGATGTAGCGCCGCTCACCATCCTTGTACTTCAGCAGCGCGATGTGCGCGGTGCGGTTGGGATCGTATTCGAGCCGCTCGACAACCGCCGGAATGCCGTCCTTGTCGCGTTTGAAATCGACCAGGCGATAGTGCTGCTTGTGGCCGCCACCGCGATGACGCGTGGTGATCCGGCCCGCGTTGTTGCGCCCGCCGGTGCGGTTCTGGGGCTCGACCAGGGCGCGATGCGGGGCGCCCTTGTGGAGCTCCGGACTGACCACCTTGATGACGAAGCGGCGCCCGGCAGACGTTGGTTTAGCTTTTACGACAGCCATGAGCTCTTAATCCGTTACCATGAAGTCGATTTCCTGACCTGCGGCGACACGCACGTAGGCCTTCTTCCAACTCTTCTTGCGGGACATGCCACGCACGGTCCGCTTGACCTTGCCCTTGACGTTCGCGGTGGTGACGCCTTCGACGGTCACCTTGAAGAGCTTCTCGACAGCTTCCTTGATCTCGGGCTTGGTCGCGTCGCCGGCCACCTTGAAGCCGTACTGGTTGTACTTCTCGCCGAGCCCGGAGACCTTCTCCGAGAAGTGCGGCTCGAGCAGCACGGTGTAGAGACGTTCCTGGTTCATGCCAGCGCTTCCTCCAGCTTCTTGAGTGCCCCGACGGTCACCAGGACCTTCTGGTGGCTGATCAGGCTGACCGGATCCAGCGCGGCGACGTCACTGACGTCGACGTCCTTCAGGTTGCGGGACGCCAGGTAGAGGTTCTGATCGATTTCTTCGGCGACGATGAGCACGTCGCGCAGGTCGAGTTCCTTGAGGCGCGCCAGAAGGGCCTTGGTACGCGGCGCGTCGAGCGCGAAGGTCTCGCAGACAACCAGGCGCTCCTGGCGGATCAGCTCGGACAGAATGCAGCGCAGCGCGCCGCGGTACATCTTGCGATTGACCTTCTGCGAGTGATCCTGCGGACGGGCCGCGAACGTCACGCCGCCGCCCCGCCAGATGGGACTGCGGATCGAACCTGCGCGGGCGCGACCGGTGCCTTTCTGCCGCCACGGCTTGCGGCCGCCACCGCTGACTTCCGCGCGGGTTTTCTGTGCCCGGGTGCCCTGGCGGGCACCGGCCATGTGCGCCACCACCACCTGATGGACCAGCGCCTCGTTGTATTCACGCGCGAACGCAGCCTCGGAAACCTCGACGCTGCCGCCACTCATTGCCAGATTCAGGTTCATTCAGCGCTCCTCCGTACTCAGCCCTTGACCGAGGGACGGATGTAAAGATCACCACCAGCCGGTCCGGGGACTGCGCCCTTCACAAGCAGCAGGTTCCGTTCGGCGTCGACCCGCACCACTTCGAGGCGCTGGGTGGTCACCTTGACGTTGCCGAGGTGTCCGGACATCTTCTTGCCTTTGAAGACACGACCGGGGGTCTGGTTCTGGCCGATGGAGCCGGGCACGCGGTGGGAGATCGAGTTGCCGTGGGTGGCGTCCTGACCACGGAAATTCCAGCGCTTGATCGTGCCGGCGTAGCCTTTGCCCTTCGAGACACCCTGGACGTCGACACGCTGACCCGCTTCGAACTGCGCGACCGAGATCTCGGCGCCGACCGTGAGATCGTGAGCGAGACCATCCACGCGGAACTCCCAGAGACCGCGGCCAGCAGGCACGTTCGCCTTCGCGAAATGACCGGCTTCCGGCCGGGAAATGCGATTACGCCGCACTTCGCCGGTGGTGACCTGGATGGCCGCGTAGCCATCCTGCTCCGGCGTCCTGACGTAGGTGACTCGATTGGGTTCGACCTCGATCACCGTTACCGGTATCGAGCTGCCATCTTCCGTGAAGATGCGCGTCATGCCCGCTTTTCTACCTACCAATCCAATTGCCATTGGTTTGCTTCCTGCCTGCTTGCCTGCGCCCTGCCTGGTGGTCCGGGCCAATCAAGCTTGTCTTCGTCAGATGCAGAGACCGTTTACCGCCAGACCCCTCTCTGGTCTGCCGGTAAACGGTCTCTTCGGTTTCAGCGACCCCCAATCGGGGTCATGTCGGCGGCGCCGCTTACGCTCCTATGCGCTTTTTATGCGCTCTTATGCGCTGTTATGCACACCTGCGGCTGCCGCTGGCCCGACCTGCCCGGTCGGGCAACAAAATTCACTTCAGACTGATCTGTACGTCGACACCGGCCGCCAGATCGAGCTTCATCAGCGCGTCAACGGTCTTTTCGGTCGGCTCGACGATGTCCAGCACCCGCTTGTGGGTGCGGATCTCGTACTGATCCCGCGCATCCTTGTTCACGTGCGGAGATACCAGCACGGTGAATCGCTCGGTACGGGTCGGCAACGGGATCGGGCCACGAACCAGGGCGCCGGTGCGCTTGGCGGTATCCACGATTTCCTGGGTGGATACGTCGATCAACCGGTGATCGAACGCCTTGAGACGGATGCGAATGCGCTGGTTCTGCACAGTGGCTCAAACTCCTGATGACCAAAGAACGACCCTGCTGGACGATGAAATCCGCACCGTCCGTAGGGCTTTTTCCCCTTGCCTTGCGAGGCCTGCCCCATGCCAGCACAAGGCCCGCCTGTCCCGGCGGCTGGCCCCGGCGCTGCCGGG
The DNA here is from genome assembly GCA_019634925.1 of Pseudomonadales bacterium. GTDB lineage: Bacteria > Pseudomonadota > Gammaproteobacteria > Pseudomonadales > Azotimanducaceae > UBA7803. The sequence continues at coordinate 22,799 of JAHCAL010000009.1, read as the reverse complement.
CCACCCCGTTTCGAGGCTCGGAAAAAGGGAGGGCGAACTATACAGATGTCGCGAAATGCCCGCAACACCTGCGCGGAGAACCCGTCAAAAAGCGACGCACCCGGGACTGGCGCGCCGCTTCCCGTGCCTGCCGGTTATTCGATGACCTTGGTGACGACGCCGGCGCCGACGGTACGGCCGCCTTCACGGATCGCGAACCGCAGACCGTCATCCATCGCAATCGGATTGATCAGCGTCACCACCATGTTGACGTTGTCGCCCGGCATCACCATCTCGACACCTTCCGGCAGTTCCACCGTCCCCGTCACGTCCGTCGTACGGAAGTAGAACTGCGGACGGTAGCCCTTGAAGAACGGCGTATGCCGGCCGCCCTCTTCCTTCGACAGTACGTAGACCTCTGCCTCGAAACGCGTGTGCGGCGTGATCGCACCAGGCTTCGACAGCACCTGGCCGCGCTCAACCTCGTCACGCTTCGTACCGCGCAGCAGCACGCCGATGTTTTCGCCCGCCCGACCTTCGTCCAGCAACTTGCGGAACATCTCCACGCCCGTACACGTCGTCTTCGTCGTATCCTTCAGACCAACGATCTCGATCTCGTCGCCGACCTTCACGATCCCGCGCTCGACTCGACCCGTCACCACCGTGCCCCGGCCCGCAATCGAGAACACGTCCTCGATCGGCATCAGGAACGGCAGGTCGATCGCACGCTCCGGCTGCGGAATGTACTCGTCCAGCGCCGCTACCAGCTTCTTCACCGACTCAATGCCAACCTCGCCCTGATCACCTTCCAGAGCCTTCAGCGCGCTGCCAATGATGATCGGCGTGTCGTCTCCCGGAAAATCGTACTGGTCCAGAAGCTCTCGAACTTCCATCTCGACCAGTTCCAGCAACTCGGCGTCATCCACCATGTCCGCCTTGTTCATGAATACCACGATCTTCGGTACACCCACCTGCCGCGACAGCAGAATGTGTTCCCGCGTCTGCGGCATCGGGCCGTCGGCCGCCGACACCACCAGAATCGCACCGTCCATCTGCGCCGCACCCGTGATCATGTTCTTCACGTAGTCCGCATGCCCAGGGCAGTCAACGTGCGCGTAGTGACGGTTCGGGCTCTCGTATTCAACGTGCGCCGTCGAAATCGTGATCCCGCGCTCCCGCTCCTCAGGCGCCTTGTCGATCTGGTCGAACGCCGTCGCCTCTCCACCGTAAAGATCCGCACACACCTTCGTCAGCGCCGCCGTCAGCGTCGTCTTACCATGGTCGACGTGACCAATCGTCCCTACGTTCACGTGCGGCTTCTTACGCTCAAACTTGGCTTTGGACATGGTTGCTACCTGAATTCCCTGAAAGTTGTGTCTCGTGCGACGCTCGACCGCCCGGTCGTGCGCCGCACACCTTCGGCTGACCGTTCTTCAACCCTTCGTCAACCCTTCTTGGCAATCGCCGCCGCGATGTTCTCCGGCACTTCCGCGTAGCGCTTGAACTCCATGGTGTAGCTCGCACGCCCCTGGGTAGCCGAACGCACGTCGGTCGCATAGCCGAACATTTCGGACAGAGGCACATCGGCCCGGATGATCTTGCCGGCGGGATTCTCGTCCATGCCGTTGATCAGCCCGCGGCGCCGATTGAGGTCGCCCACGACATCGCCCATATAGTCTTCCGGGGTCACGACCTCCACGGCCATGATCGGCTCCAGCAGCACCGGCTTCGCTTTCAGGGCGCCCGCCTTCAAGGCCATGGAGCCGGCAATCTTGAACGCCATTTCCGACGAATCCACTTCGTGGAACGAGCCGTCGAACAGAGTGGCCTTTACGCCGATCAGTGGGTAACCGGCCAGGACACCGTTCTGCATCTGCTCTTCGATGCCCTTGTTGACCGCCGGGATGTACTCCCGCGGCACCGTACCGCCCACCACTTCATCGACGAACTCGTATACGGCCTCGGAGTCGGCCGGGAGCGGCTCGAGCTTGACCCAGACATGACCGTACTGACCGCGTCCGCCCGACTGGCGAACGAACTTGCCTTCGGCTTCGACCGACCCGCGGATCGTTTCCCGATATGCGACCTGAGGCTTGCCGATGTTGGCCTCGACCCCGAACTCGCGACGCATGCGGTCCACGATGATGTCGAGGTGCAGTTCACCCATGCCCGAAATGATGGTCTGGCCCGACTCTTCGTCCGTACGAACGCGGAACGAGGGGTCTTCCTGCGCAAGCTTGCCGAGCGCGACGCCCATCTTCTCCTGATCCGCCTTGGACTTGGGCTCCACGGCCACCGAGATCACCGGCTCCGGGAACTCCATCCGCTCGAGCGTGATGATGTTGTTCAGATCGCAGAGCGTGTCACCGGTGGTGACGTCCTTCAGGCCAATCGCCGCGGCAATGTCGCCCGCGCGCACTTCCTTGATCTCTTCGCGGGTGTTGGCGTGCATCTGCACCATCCGGCCGACGCGCTCCTTCCTGCTCTTGACCGGGTTGTACACCTGGTCGCCCGAGCTAAGTACGCCGGAGTAAACCCGGAAGAACGTCAGGGTGCCGACGAAGGGGTCGGTCGCGATCTTGAACGCCAGCGCCGCAAACGGCTCTGCGTCATCAGCCTTGCGCGAGACCGTGGTCTCGTCGTCATCGAGCGTTCCCTCGATGGCGCGCACCTCGTTCGGCGCCGGCAGGTACTCGATGACGGCGTCGAGCATCGCCTGGACGCCCTTGTTCTTGAACGCGGAGCCGCACAGCGCGGGAACGATCTCGCCGGCGAGCGTGCGCGCGCGCAGGCCCTTGCGGATCTCGTCGATGGTGAGCTCCTCACCTTCGAGGTACTTGTTCATCAGATCGTCGTTGGCTTCGGCGGCTGCCTCCACCATGTTCTCGCGCCACTTGGCCGCTTCTTCGGCGTACTCCGCAGGGATATCCACCAGATTGTAGGTCAGGCCCTGGTCGTCTTCGTTCCAGAGGATCGCCTTCATTCGCAGCAGGTCGATGATCCCCTTGAAGTGTTCCTCGGCGCCGAGCGAAAGCTGTACCGGCACCGCATTCGCGCCCAACCGCTGCTTGATCTGGGCAACGACGCGCAGGAAGTTGGCGCCGGCCCGGTCCATCTTGTTGACGAACACGATGCGCGGCACGCCGTACTTGTTGGCCTGGCGCCACACCGTTTCCGACTGCGGCTCGACACCCGAGGTGCCGCAGAACACGACCACGGCGCCATCCAGAACGCGCAGGCTGCGCTCTACCTCGATCGTGAAGTCGACGTGCCCGGGCGTGTCAATGATGTTGAAACGATGCTCGTCGTACTGCTTGTCCATGCCTTTCCAGAAGCACGTGGTCGCAGCCGAGGTGATGGTGATGCCCCGCTCCTGCTCCTGCTCCATCCAGTCCATGGTCGCGGCGCCTTCGTGCACCTCGCCGATCTTGTGGGACCGGCCGGTATAGAACAGCACCCGTTCCGTGGTGGTGGTCTTGCCAGCATCCACGTGGGCCGTGATACCGAAATTGCGGTATCGCGATAGGGGGGTCTTGCGAGCCATGGTGCTCTCCGTTCAGCGCGCCGAGTTAGAGGCGTCGGTTGGTGATCAGTAGCGGTAGTGAGAAAACGCCTTGTTGGCTTCGGCCATGCGATGCGTGTCCTCACGCTTCTTGACCGCAGATCCCCGGCCCTCCGCAGCATCCATGAACTCGCCCGCGAGCCGGGCAGCCATGGACTTCTCGCCCCGCTTGCGGGCGCTGTCCACCAGCCAGCGCATTGCCAGCGCCTGGCGGCGCGACGGCCGCACCTCGACCGGAACCTGGTAGGTCGCACCGCCCACTCGACGGGCTTTGACTTCCACGTAAGGCGCCACCGCATCGAGCGCTTTTTCGAAGACCTCGACGGGATTGCCCGAGCCGCGCTCCTGGATGCGCGAGAGGGCGCCATAGACGATGCGCTCGGCCACGGCTTTCTTGCCGCTCTCCATCACGTGGTTGATGAACTTGGCAACGGTCTGATTGTGATACTTCGGATCGGGAAGAATTTCCCGCTTGGCGACGACACGACGTCTTGGCATGGTTGCTGAGCTCCTTCGCTTCAGGTGTGCCCCCGATCGAAACGCCGTCGGATGCGGCGCACGGGGCCTTACTGGAGAAGATCCGGGGTCGACCCGGATCCGTTATGTATGATTGCTCGAATGTCTGGCTGTAACTGGCCTTGGATTCGTTTCGATTGTCGGACTGCGCGTTGGCTCGGGGTGCACCCCCGTGCCGATCACTTCGGCCGCTTGGCGCCGTACTTGGAGCGGCGCTGACGCCGGTCCGAAACACCGGAGGTATCCAGGGTCCCGCGAACGGTGTGGTAACGCACACCCGGCAGGTCCTTGACCCGACCACCACGGATGAGTACGACCGAGTGCTCCTGCAGGTTGTGCCCTTCACCACCGATGTACGAGGTGACCTCGTAACCGTTGGTCAGCCGCACCCGGCACACCTTGCGCAGCGCGGAGTTCGGCTTTTTCGGGGTGGTCGTGTAGACGCGCGTGCAGACCCCACGTTTCTGCGGCGAACCCTGCAAGGCAGGCACGATGTTCTTTTCCACCTTGCGCTTGCGCGGCTTCCGTACCAGTTGGCTGATTCTCGCCATACCTACTCCAGTTCTTTCTTCACTCCGAGCGTCCGGAGCCATTTCGGCTGCCGGCCCGAACGGATTTCCGCACGGCCAGTGTCCTCGCCGGACCGGCCTGCTTCAGCAGGCGCGCGATTCTAATCGCGCGCCTGCCCGGAAGCAACGCCAAGGCGTCGCGTTCTGCCTCAATCGCTGCCGCCGAATGCCTCGGACAGCGCCTGCTCGATCTGGTCGGCCGTCGCGCCCTGCTCCTTGAAGGTGCGCGCCGCCAGCAGCTCGGCCCGCTTGCGCTTGCGTTCGCTGTGATACGCAAGACCGGTTCCTGCCGGAATGAGGCGGCCGACCACGACGTTCTCCTTGAGACCGCGGAGGAAGTCGCGTTTGCCGGTCACCGCGGCCTCGGTCAGCACCCGCGTCGTTTCCTGGAACGACGCCGCGGATACGAACGACTCCGTCGCCAGCGACGCCTTGGTGATGCCGAGCAGGAGACGCTCGTAACGCACCAGGTCCTTTTCCTTGGCGATCAGATCGTCATTCGCTTCGAGCACCGCAACGTACTCGGCCTGCTCGCCGCGGATGAATCCTGACTCGCCCGGCTCGGTGATCTCGACCTTGCGCAGCATCTGTCGGACGATGACCTCGATGTGCTTGTCGTTGATGGTCACACCTTGCAGGCGGTACACCTCCTGGATCTCGTTGGTGATGTACTCGGCCAGGTCCGCGACACTCTTCAACCGCAGGATGTCGTGCGGGTTCGGTGGGCCGTCGCAGACCACCTCGCCTTTCTCGACCTGCTCGCCTTCGAAGACCCCGATCGTCCGCCACTTCGGAATCAGTGTCTCGACCGGCTCGCCTTCCGTCGGTGTGATCACCAGGCGTCGCTTGCCCTTCGTTTCCTTGCCGAAGCTGACGATCCCGGAACACTCGGCCAGAATCGCCGGCTCTTTCGGCTTGCGCGCCTCAAAGAGGTCCGCAACACGCGGCAGACCACCGGTGATGTCACGGGTCTTCGAGCCTTCCTGCGGGATACGGGCAATGATGTCGCCCACGCCCACCGCTTGCTTGTCCTCCAGGTTGAGGATGGCGTTGTTCGGCAGGACGTAGTGCGCCGGCAGGTCGCTGCCGGGCAGCAGCACCGGCTTGCCCGCGGCATCGATCAGCATGACGGCCGGACGAAGGTCCTTGCCGGCGCTGGGGCGATCCTTCGGATCCAGCACCATGATATTGGTCAGGCCGGTGAGTTCGTCGGTCTGACGATTCACCGAAAGGCCTTCTTCCATACCCTGCAGCTCGACGACCCCGGCAACCTCCGTGACGATCGGGTGGGTGTGTGGGTCCCACTGCGCGATCACCTGCCCTGGCGCAACCTCATCTTTCTCCGCGACGGTCAGCACCGCGCCGTAGGGCAGCTTGTAGCGCTCCCGTTCACGACCCTGCGCATCGGCGATCGCGATCTCGCCCGAACGCGAGACGGCAACCAACTCACCGCTCGCGCGGGTAACCGTCTTGAGGTTATGCAGGCGCACGCTGCCGCCGTGCTTGACCTGAATGCTGTCGATAGCCGTCGCCCGCGACGCCGCACCACCGATGTGGAACGTGCGCATCGTCAGCTGAGTACCGGGTTCGCCGATGGACTGAGCGGCAATGACGCCGACGGCCTCTCCGACGTTGACCAGGTGGCCGCGCGCCAGATCGCGGCCGTAGCAGTTCGAGCAGACACCGTAACGCGTATTGCACGTGATCGGCGAACGCACGTAGATCTCGTCGACGCCATGCTGGTCCAGCTGATCGATCCGAGCCTCGTCGAGCATGGTGCCGGCTTCGATCAGTACCGACTTGCCATCCGAGTGATAGACCGTGCGGGCGACCACCCGGCCGAGCACGCGGTCGCCGAGCGGCTCGACCACGTCACCACCTTCGATGATCGCCGACACGAGCAGGCCTTCTTCCGTTCCGCAATCCACTTCAGTGATGACCACGTCCTGCGCCACGTCGACCAGTCGGCGCGTCAGGTAACCGGAGTTCGCGGTCTTGAGTGCCGTATCCGCGAGACCTTTCCGCGCACCGTGGGTCGAGATGAAGTACTCGTTTACCGACAAGCCTTCGCGGAAATTGGCGGTGATGGCATTCTCGATGATGCTGCCGTCCGGCCGCGTCATGAGCCCACGCATCCCGGCGAGCTGGCGAATCTGGGCAGGCGAGCCGCGAGCCCCGGAATCGGCGTAGATGTAGACCGAGTTGAAGGAAGCCTGGGTGACCTCCTTGCCGGACTCGTCCTTCATCGGCTTGCCGTCACGGCCGAGCACGACTTCCTTGGAAATGCCGTCCATCATCGAGCGTGCAACCAGATCGTTGGCGCGCGACCAGATGTCCACCACCTTGTTGTACTTTTCGCCCTGGGTGACGAGACCGGACGCGTACTGCGCCTCGATCTCGGCGACTTCGGATTCGGCTTCGTCGATGATCCGCGCCTTTTCCTTCGGGATCACGAAATCGTCCACGCCGATCGATGCACCCGATGCAGTCGAATGAGCGAAACCGGTATACATGAGCTGGTCAGCGAAGATGACCGTCTCCTTCAGACCCACGTTGCGGTAACACGCGTTGATCAGAGCGGAGATGGCTTTTTTGTCGAGCGCCTTGTTCACCATTTCGAACGGCAGCGCCTTCGGCACGACCTCGTAGAACAATGCCCGGCCAACCGTGGTGTCGACCACGGAGCGGAACGGAACGAGCTTGCCGTCCGTATCCTCGCGCAGCTGCTCGATCCTGACCTTGACCTTCGCCTGCAAGTCGACGAGACCGGCGCTGTAGGCGCGATGGACCTCCTCGATGTCGGCAAAGATACGGCCCTGACCGACGGCATTCGCGCGCTCGCGGGTCATGTAATAGATCCCGAGCACCACGTCCTGCGACGGCACGATGATCGGTTCGCCGCTCGCCGGCGAAAGGATGTTGTTGGTCGACATCATGAGCGCGCGGCTCTCGAGCTGAGCCTCGAGTGTCAGCGGTACGTGCACGGCCATCTGGTCGCCGTCGAAGTCCGCGTTGTAAGCGGTGCAGACCAGCGGATGCAGCTGGATGGCCTTGCCCTCGATCAGAACCGGCTCGAACGCCTGGATGCCGAGACGATGCAGCGTAGGCGCCCGGTTCAGGAGAACGGGGTGCTCGCGGATGACCTCAGCCAGGATGTCCCAGACCTCCGGCGTCTCGCGCTCGACCATCTTTTTCGCGGCCTTGATCGTGGTCGCGAGTCCACGCGCTTCGAGCTTGCCGAAGATGAACGGCTTGAATAATTCGAGCGCCATCTTCTTCGGCAACCCGCACTGGTGCAGGCGCAGCGTCGGGCCGACCACGATGACCGAACGGCCGGAGTAGTCGACACGCTTGCCGAGCAGGTTCTGCCGGAAGCGGCCCTGCTTGCCCTTGATCATGTCGGCCAGCGACTTCAGCGGGCGCTTGTTGGAGCCCGTGATCGCGCGCCCTCGACGGCCGTTGTCGAGCAGTGCGTCGACCGCTTCCTGCAGCATGCGCTTCTCGTTGCGCACGATGATGTCGGGCGCCGAGAGGTCGAGCAGCCGCTTCAGCCGATTGTTGCGATTGATGACGCGGCGGTACAGGTCGTTCAGGTCCGACGTCGCAAATCGCCCCCCGTCGAGCGGCACCAGCGGACGCAGGTCCGGCGGCAGCACGGGGAGTACGGTCATGATCATCCACTCCGGGCGGTTGCCGGAGGAGAGAAAGGCCTCCATCAGCTTGAGCCGCTTCGAGAGCTTCTTGATCTTGGTTTCCGAGTTCGTGGCGGGGATCTCCTCGCGCAGGCGCAGGGTCTCCGCATCCAGGTCGAGCGCCTTCAGCAGCCCCTGGATGGCTTCTGCGCCCATCCGTGCATCGAATTCGTCGCCGAATTCCTCGAGCTTCTGGTAATACTCTTCATCCGAGAGCAACTGGCCGATCTCGAGATCGGTCATGCCGGGATCGACGACTACGAACGATTCGAAGTAGAGCACCCGTTCGATGTCCCGCAGGGTCATGTCGAGCAGCAGGCCGATCCGCGAAGGCAGCGACTTCAGGAACCAGATGTGCGCCACTGGACTCGCCAGTTCGATGTGGCCCATGCGTTCACGCCGGACCTTGGTCAGCGTCACCTCGACGCCGCACTTCTCGCAGATGACGCCGCGATGCTTGAGCCGCTTGTACTTTCCGCACAGGCACTCGTAGTCCTTGATCGGCCCGAAGATTCGCGCGCAGAAAAGGCCGTCACGTTCCGGCTTGAACGTCCGGTAGTTGATGGTTTCCGGCTTCTTCACTTCGCCGTATGACCAGGACCGGATCATCTCCGGCGACGCCAGGCCGATCCGCAGCGCATCGAAGTCGTCGACGCTGCCCTGGGCCTTCAGAAGATTAAGCAGATCTTTCACGTTCTATCCTCCACGCTGCTGTGCAGGCGCATGCGTACGTCGATCATTCGCTTTCGAGCTCGATATCGATGGCGAGGGAACGGATCTCCTTCACCAGCACGTTGAACGACTCGGGCATCCCGGGTTCCATGCGGTAGTCGCCGTCCACAATGTTCTTGTACATGCGGGTGCGGCCGCTGACGTCGTCCGACTTGACGGTGAGCATCTCCTGGAGCGTGTACGCTGCCCCATAGGCCTCGAGAGCCCAGACTTCCATCTCGCCAAACCGCTGCCCACCGAACTGGGCCTTGCCACCCAGCGGCTGCTGGGTGACCAGGCTGTACGAGCCGGTAGACCGTGCGTGCATCTTGTCGTCGACCAGGTGGTTCAGCTTGAGCATGTACATGTAGCCGAGCGTGACCGGGCGATCGAACTGGTTGCCGGTGCGTCCGTCGAACAGGACTGCCTGACCGCTCTCGGGCAGGCCCGCGACCTTCAGCAACTGCTTGATCTCCTGCTCCCGCGCACCATCGAACACCGGTGTCGCGATCGGCAGCCCTTCGCGCAGGTTCGCCGAGAGTTCGAGGACTTCGCGATCCGAAAGCGAATCGAGGTCCACGGGGCGCCCGCCGATCTCGTTGTAGACCTGGTCGAGCAGTCCGCGCAGTTCCGCAACCTTGCGCTGCTGATCGAGCATCTCGCCGATCCGACGGCCGATGCCCTTGGCCGCCCAACCGAGGTGGGCTTCCAGGACCTGACCGACGTTCATCCGCGACGGCACGCCGAGCGGATTCAGCACGATGTCGACCGGATCGCCGTTCTCGTCGAACGGCATGTCCTCGACCGGCATGATCACCGATATCACACCCTTGTTGCCGTGCCGTCCCGCCATCTTGTCGCCCGGCTGGATACGCCGCTTGATGGCGAGATAGACCTTGACGATCTTGAGGACGCCCGGCGCCAGATCGTCGCCCGTCTCGAGCTTCGAACGTTTGTCCGCATAGCGGGCCTCGAGCTGCAGCTTGCGTTCCTTGAGCTGTGCTTCCGCAAGCTCGAGCAGCGTATTCAGCCCGTCGTCGGCCATGCGGATCTTGAACCAGTCGTCGCGCGCGAGTCCGTCGAGGTACGCTTCGTCGAGCGACAGGCCCTTGCTGCGGCCCGGCGCGCTTGCGGCCTGCTGCCCGAGCAGTGCCTGGCGCAGGCGCTCGAACGTGGCCGATTCCACGATCCGGTACTCATCGTCGAGGTCCTTGCGGATTTCCGCGAGCTGGGACTTCTCGATGTCCTTCGCGCGCTGGTCCTTCTCGACACCGTCACGCGTGAACACCTGAACGTCGATGACCGTTCCCTTCACGCTGGTCGGCACGCGCAGCGAGGTGTCCTTCACATCGGAAGCCTTCTCCCCGAAGATCGCACGCAGGAGCTTCTCTTCCGGGGTGAGCTGCGTCTCGCCTTTCGGCGTGACCTTGCCGACCAGGATATCACCGGCCTTCACTTCGGCACCGATGTAGACGATACCGGATTCGTCGAGCTTCGCGAGCGCACCTTCACCTACGTTCGGAATGTCGCAGGTGATTTCTTCCGGCCCGAGCTTGGTATCGCGCGCGATGCAGGTCAGTTCCTGGATGTGAATGCTGGTGAACCGGTCCTCCTGCACCACCCTTTCGGAAACCAGTATCGAGTCTTCGTAGTTGTAGCCGTTCCATGGCATGAACGCGATGCGCAGGTTCTGTCCGAGCGCGAGCTCACCCATGTCGCAGGAAGGACCGTCGGCCAGCACGTCGCCGCGCGCGATCACGTCACCGGGATGAACCAGCGGCCGCTGGTTGATGCAGGTGTTCTGGTTGGAGCGGGTGAACTTGGTCAGGTTGTAGATATCCACACCCGCCTCGCCGGCGCCGGTTTCCGCGTCGGCAACCCGCACCACGATACGTGATGCATCCACGCTGTCGACGATGCCGCCACGCGATGCGATCACGCACACGCCCGAGTCCCGGGCGACGTGGCGCTCCATGCCCGTACCGACCAGCGGTTTTTCGCTGCGCAGCGTCGGCACCGCCTGCCGCTGCATGTTCGAACCCATGAGCGCGCGGTTCGCGTCGTCGTGCTCGAGGAACGGGATCAGCGATGCCGCAACCGAAACCACCTGCTTCGGCGAGACGTCCATGTAATCGATGTGGTCGGCCGTGGTCTTCTGGAACTCGTTCTGATGGCGCACATCGATGAACTCGTCGACGAAGCTGCCGTCCGGAGCGAGCGCCGCACTCGCCTGCGCGATCACGTATTCGGCCTCGTCGATCGCCGACAGGTACTCGATGCGATCGGTTACCCGACCGTTCTCGACCCGTCGGTACGGAGTCTCCAGGAATCCATACTCATTGGTTCGGGCGTAGGTCGCGAGGCTGTTGATCAGGCCGATGTTCGGACCTTCCGGCGTCTCGATCGGACAGACCCGGCCGTAGTGCGTCGGATGTACGTCGCGAACCTCGAAGCCCGCTCGTTCACGGGTCAGACCGCCCGGCCCAAGCGCCGAAACGCGCCGCTTGTGAGTCACTTCGGACAGCGGGTTGTTCTGGTCCATGAACTGCGAGAGCTGGCTCGAGCCGAAGAACTCCTTGATCGCCGCCGCCACCGGCTTGGCGTTGATCATGTCCTGGGGCATCAGGCCCTCGGATTCGGCGAGCGACAGACGCTCCTTGACTGCCCGTTCCACGCGGATCAGGCCGACTCGGAACTGGTTTTCGGCCATCTCGCCAACCGAGCGAACACGGCGGTTGCCCAGGTGGTCGATGTCGTCCACCGAACCCTTGCCGTTGCGGATCGCCACCAGCATGCGCAGGACATCGATGATGTCGTCGTTGGTGAGCGTACCCGAGCCCGTGATTTCCTCGCGTCCGAGCCGACGATTGAACTTCATCCTGCCGACGGCCGACAGGTCGTAGCGCTCGCTCGAGAAGAACAGGTTGTTGAACAGATTCTCCGCAGCTTCCTTGGTCGGCGGCTCGCCGGGACGCATCATGCGGTAGATCTCGACCAGGGCCTCCAGGCGCGTATTGGTCGGGTCGATCCGCAACGTCTCCGAGATGTACGGACCACAGTCGAGGTCGTTGGTGTAGATGGTCGCGATCTCGGAGATCCCGGCCTTTTGCAGCTTCGCGAGCACATCCTCGGTGATGATCGAGTTGCAGGCCACCAGGATCTCGCCAGTGGCGGGATCGACCAGATCCTTGGCAACCACGCGCTCGATCAGGTATTCCCGGGGAACGTCCAGGCGCTTCAAGCCGCTCTGCTCGAGCAGGCGGACATGACGCGCCGTGATGCGACGCCCCTGCTCGACGATCACATTCCCTTTCTTGTCGAGAATGTCGAAAGTCGCGATGTCGCCGCGCATGCGCTCGGGGATCAGGTCGACCGAATAGCCGTCCTTCTTGACGTGGAAGATGTTCACGTCGAAGAACATGGCAATGATTTCCTCGGACGTGAAGCCGAGCGCACGCAGGATGATGGTCGCCGGCAGCTTGCGACGACGATCGATGCGCACGTATACGCAGTCCTTGGGATCGAACTCGAAATCGAGCCAGGAGCCGCGGTAGGGAATCACTCTCGCAGAGTACAGCAGCTTGCCCGACGAATGGGTCTTGCCGCGGTCGTGATCGAAAAACACCCCGGGAGAACGATGCAGCTGCGAGACGACCACACGTTCCGTGCCGTTGATGACGAAGGTGCCGTTCTCGGTCATGAGCGGAATCTCGCCCATGTACACTTCCTGCTCCTTGACGTCCTTGACGGCCTTGTTGGCCGACTCCTTGTCATAGATGATCAGGCGGACCTTCACGCGCAGGGGGGCCGCGTAGGTAATGCCCCTGAGCACGCATTCCTTGACGTCGAATGCTGGCTCGCCGAGCCGGTAATCGACGTATTCGAGCGCGGCGTTGCCCGAATAGCTGATGATCGGGAATACCGAACGGAACGCGGCGTGGAGGCCGGTCTCGGCGCGCTTTGCCGGACCACGATCGAGTTGCAGAAACTGGTTGTACGAATCGATCTGTATGGAGAGAAGGTAGGGAATCTCCATGGACTCAGCGAGCTTGCCGAAGTCCTTTCGAATCCGCTTCTTCTCGGTAAAGCTGTACGCCATTAGTTTCTCCCGATCTGGCTAGCTTGCTTGGCCTGATACTGTCGAGTTTGTGGGCTCCCCCAATGACGACAGGCGGGACACAGCACGTGTGTCCCGCCCGTCCTGCAGCCGTTGAGCCTGATTACTTGAGCTCAACAGTTGCGCCGGCTTCTTCCAGCTTCTTCTTCACTTCTTCGGCTTCGGCCTTGCTCACCCCTTCCTTCACGGTGGAAGGTGCCTCGTCGACCATCGCCTTGGCTTCCTTGAGTCCGAGCCCGGTGAGCTCTCGCACGACCTTGATCACATTGACCTTCTTCTCGCCCGAGCTCGCGAGGACGACGTTGAACTCGTCCTTCTCCTCGGCCGCGGCCGCACCGGCGTCGCCGCCGCCTGCCGCCGGAGCAACCGCAACTGCCGCCGCTGCCGTCACGCCGAACTTCTCTTCCATGGCCGCAATGAGATCGACCACGTCCATCACGCTCATCTCGGCAATGGCGTTGAGGATATCTTCCTTGGAAAGTGCCATTTCTATCTAACTCCTGGTTGCTAATCGTGTCGTATGCAAACGAGTCAATCGTCAGGCGGCTGCCTGCTTCTGTTCCTTGATCGCGGCGATCGTGCGAACCAGCTTGCCGGGCACCTCGTTCAGGGTGCGCGCAAGCTTGGCCACGGGCGCCAGCATCACGGACATGAGCAGGGCAATCGCTTCGTCCCGGGTCGGCAGTTTCGCCAGCCGGTCGATCTCTTCCGGGCCATACATCCGGCCGCCAACGGCCAAGGCCTTGATGTTCAGGGCCTCGTACTGCTTGGCGTAATCCTTCAGCAGCCTGGCAGCCGCGCCGGGATCCTCGTTCGAGAATGCCAGCAAGGTCGGCCCGACCAACGCGTCGACCATGCACTCGAATTCGGTGCCGGCTACCGCGCGACGGGCCAGGGTGTTGCGCATGACCCGCAGGTAGACGCCGGATTGACGCGCTTTCGCACGCATTTCCGTCATCTGACCGACAGTCAAGCCGCGATAGTCGCTGACTACCGCGGACAACGCCCTGGAAGCGGCCTGATTGACTTCAGCAACGATTTCCTGCTTCTGTTCAAGCTTCATTGCCATCGTTTCTCCTCGGATATCGCCGATATCCACTGCTACCGCAATTCACGGCGAACCCGAGCGCATACGACACCAAGGTCGTCTGACGCTTCACCAGGTTCTACCGTCTACGTAGGAAATTAAGTCGGACTGGATATGGCCCGGTCGGGCCCATCGAATCCTTCACCTACGGTTTTTGACGGCTTCCGCCCGACCGAGGTCGGGCGTGGACCTTCAAACCATCGGCCGCTGAAGCGGCCGGGCAAACCATCGGCCGCTGAAGCGGCCGGGCAAACCATCGGCCGCCGAAGCGGCCAGCTCGACTCAGGCTTCCAGCGAACCCTGGTCGACCATCACGCCGGGCCCCATCGTCGTCGAAAGGGTGATCTTTTTCAGATAGATGCCCTTGGCCGATGCGGGCTTGGCTTTCCGGAGATCCGCGAGCAGCGCCTGCAGGTTCTCCTTGATCTTGTCGGCATCGAATCCAACCTGGCCGATGCTGCCGTGGATGATGCCGGCGCGGTCGGTGCGGAACTGCACCTGCCCGGCCTTGGCATTGCGTACTGCCGTCACCACGTCCGGCGTGACCGTGCCCGTCTTGGGGTTGGGCATCAGGCCGCGGGGGCCGAGGATCTTGCCCAGCTGACCCACGATGCGCATCGAGTCCGGCGTCGCGATCACGACGTCGAAATCGAGGGTACCGCCCTTGATTCGATCCGCCAGGTCATCGAACCCGACCAGGTCCGCGCCGGCTTCGGTCGCCTGATCCGCGGCTGCGCCCTGTGCAAAGACGGCCACACGCACGGTCTTGCCGGTGCCGTGCGGCAGCGTCGTCGCACCACGCACCACCTGGTCGGATTTGCGCGGATCGACGCCGAGATTGACCGACACGTCCAGCGATTCCTTGAACTTCGAGGTCGCGAGCTCGTTCAACAGGGCCACCGCTTCGTTGATGGCGTATGCCTTCTGGCGGTCGACCTTTTCCATGATCAGCCGACGGCGTTTGGTCATCCTGGTCATTACAAGCCCTCCACGTCGATGCCCGAGCTGCGCGCGGTTCCTGCGATGGTACGCACCGCCGCATCCATGTCCGCTGCGGTGAGGTCAGGCATCTTGATCCGGGCGATCTCCTCGATCTGATCCCGGGTGAGGCTTGCGACCTTGTTCTTGTTGGGTACGCTGCTGCCCTTGTCGATCTTCGCTGCCTTGCGCAGCAGCACCGACGCCGGCGGCGTCTTCATGATGAACGTGAAGCTGCGATCCGAATACACGGTGATCACGACCGGGATCGGCAGACCGGGCTCCAGATGCTGGGTCTGCGCATTGAACTGCTTGCAGAAGTCCATGATGTTCACGCCGTGCTGACCCAGCGCGGGGCCGACCGGCGGACTCGGATTGGCCTTTGCCGCTGCGACCTGCAGCTTGACGTAGGCGTTTACTTTCTTTGCCATCGATCACTCCTGATGGGTACAAGCGTGGCCCGCTCGGCGCAGCGCCACTCCCCGTTGACGATCAGCCGGATCACAATCCGCGCTGGCCGCCCGATCCCAACCCGTGTTTCCACGAGCAGATCGTGCGGGCAGACCGGATGCAGCCGGCCGCTCTGTTGTCGCAGTCCTGGTCCGCCGTGTTCAGCCCTTTTCGACCTGGCTGAAGTCGAGTTCCACCGGCGTCGACCGACCGAAAATCGTGACCGCGACCTGCAACCGGTTCTTCTCGTAATTGACCTGCTCGACGACTCCGTTGAAGTCATTGAACGGGCCATCGACGACTCGCACGACCTCGCCCGGCTCGAAAATGGTCTTTGGCGTGGCCTTCTCGCTACCCGCAGCGACCCGGTCGAGGATCGCGTTGGCTTCCGCTTCGGACAGCGGCGCTGGCTGATCGGCCTTGCCGCCGATGAAACCGAGCACGCGCGGCGTTTCCTTCACCAGGTGCCAGGTGTCATCGTTCAATTCCATATGCACCAGCACGTAACCCGGAAAGAACTTGCGCTCGCTGCGCCGCTTCTGGCCGCCGCGCATTTCCACGACTTCCTCGGCCGGAACCAGGATCTCGCCGAAATAATCTTCCAGGCGCGACAGCGTCACGCGCTCGCGCAGGGACCGCGCCACGTTCTTCTCGAACCCGGAATACGCGTGCACGACGTACCACTTCTTGGACATTGTCAGCGGCTACCCAATTACAGAGGAAACGATCCAGCTGAGGCCGGAGTCGAGCAACCAGAGAATCAACCCGAACACGACGACGAGCACGAGTACGATCCCGGTCGTCTGGACGGTCTCCGGCCGTTTCGGCCACACCACGCGACGAATCTCGTTGCGCGCATCCTTCATCAGGTGCCAGGCAGCGCGGCCCCGATCAGTCTGGCCTGCGACGAATGCAGCCAGACCGGCCAGGGCGAGCAGGGCGAGCACCCGGTACAGCAACGCCTGGTCCTGGAAATACCAGTTCCCGAACACACCGGCGGAGACCAGTACGACCACCACCAGCCATTTCAGCCAATCGAGCGGCGACTGTGCCGCTGCTTCCGAACCCGTGCTCAAGATGCGTCTTCCTGCTCATGTGGCAGGCCAGGAGGGAATCGAACCCCCAACCTGCGGTTTTGGAGACCGCTGCTCTACCAATTGAGCTACTGGCCTAAACTCGGATCTCAGCGCTGGCGGTCACAGGATCCCGCCAGCTTCCCGGACCAGGCAACGCCCAGGGCCACAGCCCCCGGAACATGGTCCTGGCCCTTCTGCCGGTTATTCGATGACCTTGGTGACGACGCCGGCGCCGACGGTACGGCCGCCTTCACGGATCGCGAACCGCAGACCGTCATCCATCGCAATCGGATTGATCA
Organism: Pseudomonadales bacterium; assembly: GCA_019634925.1. Lineage (GTDB taxonomy): Bacteria > Pseudomonadota > Gammaproteobacteria > Pseudomonadales > Azotimanducaceae > UBA7803. The sequence continues at coordinate 5,763 of JAHCAL010000009.1, read as the reverse complement.
GCGTCACCACCATGTTGACGTTGTCGCCCGGCATCACCATCTCGACACCTTCCGGCAGTTCCACCGTCCCCGTCACGTCCGTCGTACGGAAGTAGAACTGCGGACGGTAGCCCTTGAAGAACGGCGTATGCCGGCCGCCCTCTTCCTTCGACAGTACGTAGACCTCTGCCTCGAAACGCGTGTGCGGCGTGATCGCACCAGGCTTCGACAGCACCTGGCCGCGCTCAACCTCGTCACGCTTCGTACCGCGCAGCAGCACGCCGATGTTTTCGCCCGCCCGACCTTCGTCCAGCAACTTGCGGAACATCTCCACGCCCGTACACGTCGTCTTCGTCGTATCCTTCAGACCAACGATCTCGATCTCGTCGCCGACCTTCACGATCCCGCGCTCGACTCGACCCGTCACCACCGTGCCCCGGCCCGCAATCGAGAACACGTCCTCGATCGGCATCAGGAACGGCAGGTCGATCGCACGCTCCGGCTGCGGAATGTACTCGTCCAGCGCCGCTACCAGCTTCTTCACCGACTCAATGCCAACCTCGCCCTGATCACCTTCCAGAGCCTTCAGCGCGCTGCCAATGATGATCGGCGTGTCGTCTCCCGGAAAATCGTACTGGTCCAGAAGCTCTCGAACTTCCATCTCGACCAGTTCCAGCAACTCGGCGTCATCCACCATGTCCGCCTTGTTCATGAATACCACGATCTTCGGTACACCCACCTGCCGCGACAGCAGAATGTGTTCCCGCGTCTGCGGCATCGGGCCGTCGGCCGCCGACACCACCAGAATCGCACCGTCCATCTGCGCCGCACCCGTGATCATGTTCTTCACGTAGTCCGCATGCCCAGGGCAGTCAACGTGCGCGTAGTGACGGTTCGGGCTCTCGTATTCAACGTGCGCCGTCGAAATCGTGATCCCGCGCTCCCGCTCCTCAGGCGCCTTGTCGATCTGGTCGAACGCCGTCGCCTCTCCACCGTAAAGATCCGCACACACCTTCGTCAGCGCCGCCGTCAGCGTCGTCTTACCATGGTCGACGTGACCAATCGTCCCTACGTTCACGTGCGGCTTCTTACGCTCAAACTTGGCTTTGGACATGCTGTTTCCTCAGTCTCGACCTTCGATCACTCTTTCGATCCAGCGCTCCGGTAGTCCGGCGCTCCGTCGTTCGCCATCTGGCGCATCGGATGGCAGCCTGCGCGCCACCGCAAATTCGAATTCTGGTGCTCACAATCGGATTCGAACCGATGACCTCTTCCTTACCAAGGAAGTGCTCTACCTGCTGAGCTATGTGAGCGTTCGGCCAGCCTCACTGGCTCGGGGCATTCTGTCAGGGCGCCCCGACCCTCCCAATTCCGACGGTACCTCAACGAACGCCCGACGACCGGGCGCTTCGGCAAGCGGTCTGGAGCGGGTAGCGGGAATCGAACCCGCGTCATCAGCTTGGAAGGCTGAGGTTCTACCGCTGAACTATACCCGCCTGGCTATACCGGCCCGACTATACCCGCGTGTCTCGCTACCTGCTTCCTGATCCGCTTCCTGTACTAACTGCATGACCCATTTGGTGGAGGGGGAAGGATTCGAACCTTCGAAGGCTTAGCCGTCAGATTTACAGTCTGATCCCTTTGACCGCTCGGGAACCCCTCCGGAGAAACGTAAACGAAGCCCCGCGCACCCGTCTTGCGTCCGGTGCGTGCCGTGGCTTCATGCTCATCCCTGTACTGCTCTGTGTTCCGATCTACCGATCCGCTCGAACTCCGCCTTCACGCTGGTGCCGCCACAAGGAATTGAACCCTGGACCTTCTCATTACAAGTGAGCTGCTCTACCAGCTGAGCTATGGCGGCCAAAACGGGAGCCGGATTCTATAGAATGCCATTCGGTGACGCAATCGTTCGCTCGGGTCGTGCTGGCGTCCGATCAGGCCGGGCGGAGCGAGACATCCCCGGCGTGCACCACCACCGGACCCGCCCCGGTTTCGAGCAGCAGCCCCCCGTCCGGCGCAACGCCCCTGACGCGACCGGTTGTCCGCGCCTCACCCTGCAGGACGTTGACTTCCGCACCGTGAAACGCGTGCCGCCGATCGAACACCGCCACGAACGGCGCGAATCCCCGTTCCATGAAACCGCGATAGAAGTCGACGATGCTGCTGATCAGCCCCCCCGCCAGCCGGGACCTCGAAACCGCGCGCGGGCTGGCGCCAGCCAGGTCTGCCAGTGGCTGCGGGACGTCGGCGCGGATCCGGTCCGGCAGACGGATATTGAGGCCGACGCCGACGATCACCGAGATCTGCCCACGAACCTGGACCACCTCGATCAGAATCCCGCCCAGCTTGGCGCCGTCCCGGAGGATGTCATTTGGCCACTTGAGTGCGAGGCCGGAAACACCTTCGGCCTCCAGCGCATCCAGGACGGCGAGCCCGACCACCAGGCTGAGCCCCCCAAGATCCGCCACCGATCGCGTGCTTTCGAATCCGAGTGAAATCGCCAGATTGCCGCCGAGCGGACTGAACCAGGTGCGTCCGCGGCGCCCCCGACCATGTGTCTGCAGTTCCGCAAGGCAGGCTTCGCCCTCGATCGCACCGGCTTGTGCACGGCTGGCCAGTTCGGTATTGGTCGAACCGATCACCGGCCAGACTTCCAGCTTGCGCAGCCAACGCGCCGCGGCCGGATCGAGCGCCGCGCGGATGGCGTCACCATCGAGCAGATCGACCTCGGCAGGGAGCCGGAATTCCGCCGCGCTTCTGACGAGGCCGAGCCGTTCTGCTTCGATCTCGGACAACGACCAGTCGGCGATCGGAACCGGCTCTCCGCGCAGGAGTACCGGCACCAGGCGATTTGCCATCTCGTCGAGGCGGTCCCCGTCAGGCATTCGCAGGACTCGTTCGCGCGACTGACGAGCCAGGGGCTCGCACTCAGCCGGCACAGCCGACCAGCAGCAGTTCCTGCTGCGGCCGGATCAGATAGCGGGGCGCCGCGATCCGGTTTGCCCGGGCAATCGCCTCGGGGCCCTCACAACGAAATCGACGCGAGATGCTCGCGAGCGTGTCGCCCTTCTTGACGACATACGGCCGACCGGAGGCCCGCGCGACGCCGCCGGGCTGACGCGCCGCCTGGAGTGCCGCGGCGAGATCCACCCGTGGGCCTTCCCGGCACTGTGCTTCGTATGCGCCGACCAGACCCGCCGGGATAAACACGCGCGTGTCCGCAGCCAGCCGCGCATTCGGGTCCATACTCGGATTGAGATTGCGCAGCGCCCTGAACCAACCGTTCCGACTGCCCGCCTGTCCGATGCAGATCGCCAGTTCGCTCAGCGTCATCGGATTGGCAAGCCGGACTTCGCCCGGCGCGCTGTCGATCGACGGGAACTCCACCCCGTGCTCGCCCGGATGCAGGAACAACCAGGCCGCCGCAAGTACATAGGGCACGTACTCCTGGGTCTCCCGAGGCAGTTGGCCGATGATGTCCGCGGACCAGAAGCGTTTCCCGCGCGATCGGTCATAGAGGCGTCGCATCCGGCCCTCGCCGCCGTTGTAGGCAGCGAGCACGAGTTCAAGATCGTTGTTCAGGACCCGGAACTGCTCGTTCAGGTAGGCGACGTTCGCGCGCGCCGCGGCGGCCGGGTCAAAGCGTTTGTCGAAGCCGTTCTCGCGCCCCAGACCGAACCGCAGACCGGTGTGGTACATGAACTGGAAGGGCCCCGCCGCGCCGGCGTGCGAAGTGGCATGCACGCGTCCGCCGGATTCCTTGGCGAGGATCCCGAACAGCAACGCTTCGGGCAGACCCGCTTCTTCGTACGCGGGCCACATCAGGTGTCGCATCACCTGGTAGTTCTCGTAGGAGTCGATCAGCTGCGGACGCATCCAGGTCAGCCAGTCGTGCAGGGCTGCCTTGACCGGTCCGTTCACTTCGATGAGATTTGCGAGTTCACGCCCATTGAGCAGGTTCATGGAGCGACCCGCTTCCGGAAGCTGCGAGAGCATCGGCGACGTGCCTTCGTTGGCTGGCACGTCGGCAATGAGACCATCCGCAGCGCCGGTCAGAACATCGCTGCGCAATGACAGCAGCGTATCGTAGGCCGCCATGAATCTGGGCGTTTCGCAACCGGCCATCGCGGCACATGCGGTAGCGCCCGAGACGAGTTCTTCGGTGGCCGACGCCATGAGCCCGCGCGCCGCGTCCAGATCGCCATCCCGCATCGCATGAAGCCCCGCCTGGTAGCGCCCCACGGCTGCGTCCATCGAGACGTAGAGCGCGTTGACCGCGGCCTCGTCGATTTCGCGGGGCGCGGTCCCCGTGCATCCGGCGACACCGGCAAGAGCGAGCGTGGCAACTGCAACCATGCAACGACCGAGTTGATGGACTGAATCTGCCCGCATGCGCTCTCTCTTCACCAAAGGATGCCCAAAGCATGCCCGATGTGCGCAAGGTTAGAGGCGGCCGTGATGACGGGCAACATGCTTCGCATGCTCCGCTGGCCCACCCGCTCGCGCGGACAAAAAAAAGCCCGGCACAGGGCCGGGCTTTTCAATAGAAGCCTGACGATGACCTACTCTCACATGGGGAAACCCCACACTACCATCGGCGCTGAGCCGTTTCACTACTGAGTTCGGGATGGGATCAGGTGGTTCCAGCTCGCTATTGTCGTCAGGCAAACCGGTACTCGCAAAGCGAGTGTTCCGTCGCAACGTGCGGCACCGCCACACGCGTCCTGAAGGAAATCCAGAGATACGAAGTCAGATGCGTCTTCGGTCGACGATCGACCTGCAATGCAGGTCCGTCGCGCTTACCGTCCGGACACGACCGCTGCTGCGCGCCAACGAGTGGCGCGAGTGCGATTTGCGCGCTCGGTTATATGGTCAAGCCTCACGGGCAATTAGTACAGGTTAGCTCAACGCCTCACAGCGCTTACACACCCTGCCTATCAACCTCGTAGTCTACGAGGGCCCTTCAGGGACCCGAAGGTCCAGTGAGATCTCATCTTGAGGGAGGCTTCCCGCTTAGATGCTTTCAGCGGTTATCCCTTCCGAACATAGCTACCCGGCAGTGCCACTGGCGTGACAACCGGAACACCAGAGGTTCGTCCACTCCGGTCCTCTCGTACTAGGAGCAGCTCCTCTCAAATCTCAAACGCCCACGGCAGATAGGGACCGAACTGTCTCACGACGTTCTAAACCCAGCTCGCGTACCACTTTAAATGGCGAACAGCCATACCCTTGGGACCGGCTTCGGCCCCAGGATGTGATGAGCCGACATCGAGGTGCCAAACACCGCCGTCGATGTGAACTCTTGGGCGGTATCAGCCTGTTATCCCCGGAGTACCTTTTATCCGTTGAGCGATGGCCCTTCCATACAGAACCACCGGATCACTAAGACCGTCTTTCGACCCTGCTCGCCCCGTCGGGCTCGCAGTCAAGCGCACTTCTGCCTTTACACGCAACGCATGATTTCCGACCATGCTGAGTGCACCTTCGTGCTCCTCCGTTACTCTTTGGGAGGAGACCGCCCCAGTCAAACTACCCACCACACACTGTCCTCGACCCGGATAACGGGCCAGAGTTAGAACCCCGACGTAACCAGGGTGGTATTTCAAGGACGACTCCACGATGACTGGCGTCACCGCTTCAAAGTCTCCCACCTATCCTACACAAGTTAAGTCAAAGTCCAGTGTGAAGCTATAGTAAAGGTTCACGGGGTCTTTCCGTCTAGCCGCGGGTACACGGCATCTTCACCGCGATTTCAATTTCACTGAGTCTCGGGTGGAGACAGTG
>JAHCAL010000008.1 GCA_019634925.1 Pseudomonadales bacterium | reverse complement strand
GTGGCGCCGCCCCCACCCGTGACTCCCGCCCCGACCCTCCGACCCCGTCAGCTCCGGGATTCGAACGGCAGTTGTGGACCGTCAGTTGTGGCCCGTCAGTTGTGGCCCGTCAGTTGTGGATCAAGGGCGCCACCCGCATGACCTCCGCGATCGTGGTGAGCCCTGCCGCCACCTTGCGCGCGCCGGCCAGGCGCAGCGTGCGCATGCCCTCCTGCATGGCCTGCCGGCGCACCGCGCCGACGTCCGTGGTCTGGGTCACCAGCCCTCGCACCGGATCGCTCATCGGCAGGAGCTCGTAGATGCCGACGCGCCCGAGGTAGCCGGTGTCGCGGCACTCGAGGCAGCCGCGCGGCGCCTGCACCTTATCCGGCGGCTTGACCCGGTACGGCGCGGTCAGCGTCTGCCAGGCGTCCGGATCAACCGCCTCTTCCCCCTTGCAGTGCGGGCAGAGCGTGCGCACCAGGCGCTGCGCCATCACGCCGAGCACGGTGGCGCGGATCATGTACGCGGGCATGCCGAGGTCGAGCAGCCGCGTGATCGCGGTCGGCGCGTCGTTGGTGTGCAGCGTCGAGATCACCAGGTGCCCGGTGAGCGCCGCCTGGATCGCCATCTCCGCGGTTTCGAGATCGCGGATCTCGCCGATCATGATGATGTCCGGGTCCTGGCGCAGCAGCGCGCGCACGCCGGAGGCGAAGCTCACGTCGATGTTGTGCTGGACCTGCATCTGGTTGAACGCCGGCTCCACCATCTCGATGGGGTCCTCGATGGTGCAGACGTTCACGTCCGAGGTGGCGAGCTGCTTCAGCGTGGAATACAGGGTGGTGGTCTTGCCCGAGCCGGTCGGCCCGGTCACCAGCACGATCCCGTTCGGCGAGCGGACCATCTCCTGCCAGCGGTCGTAGTCCTTGCCCACCAGGCCGAGCTCGGGAAAGCTGCGCAGCAGCACGTCCGGATCGAAGATCCGGGCCACGAGCTTCTCGCCGAACGCGGTGGGTAGCGTCGAGAGCCTGAGCTCGACCTCGTCGCCGTCCGGACTCTTGGTCTTCACGCGGCCGTCCTGGGGCCTGCGTTTTTCCGCGACGTCCATGCGGCCGAGGATCTTGAGCCGGCTGGTGACCGCGGCATTCACCGCGCTCGGCAGCTCGTAGACGTGGTGCAGAACGCCGTCGATGCGGAAGCGTACGTAGCCTTTTTCGCGCCGCGGTTCGATGTGGATGTCGCTCGCCCGCTGGTCGAACGCGTACTGGAGCAGCCAGTCCACGATGTTCACCACGTGGGCGTCGTTGGCTTCCGGCGACTTCAGCTGGCCGAGTTCGAGCAGCTGCTCGAAGTTGCCGATGCTGCTGACCTCGAGACCCGCGTCCTGGGCCTTCGCCACCGCGCGGGCCATGGTGTAGAACTCGAGCATGTAGCGCGAGATGTCCGCGGGATTCGCCACCACGCGGCGGATCCGCCGGCCGCGCAGGGTCTGGTTCAGCATCCCTTCCCAGGCGTACATGAACGGCTGGGCGCTCGCGATCACCACCTCGTCGTGACCGACCTCGACCGCGAGGATCGCGTGGCGCTGCGCGAACGCATACGACATGACTTCGGTCACGGCGTTGACGTTGATCCGGAGCGGGTCGATGCGCAGGTACGGCTGGCGCGCCTGTTCGCACAGCCAGAGGGTCAGCGACTCGAGGTCGAGCTTGCGGCCGGGCTGGCGCGGATCCTCGAACTCGCGACTCGCCACGATCTCGAGCGGATGCTGGCCGATCTCGCGCTTGGTCCGCGGCGCGATCAGGATGTCCTCGGCCTGGCGGCGCGCGACGAGCCCTTCGCGCACCAGGTCGTCCAGCACGCCGGGCAGGTCGAGCAGGCGCTCGCCGTCCAGCAGCGCGCGCGGCAGCGAGCCGTGCTGCGCATCGCCCGAGGCCCGGCCGGTAAGCTCCGTGCTCACGATCGTCGCCACATAAGTCCCTGATTTAGCCGACCTTTGCCAGTAAAGGCCACATAGGGGTGATTTGCAACAGCACCCTGCCCGGTTCCTTGACCGGCGTCTCAGTCGGGTCGCTCGGGTCGACCCGGCGACAGGTGGCGCGCTTCGCGGCGCGGTGTTTGGCGCAGTGCGTGGTGTAGAATGCCGAGCCGTTTCGAACACCCCGCTCGCCCAGGAAGCTACCGTGCAGACCAGCGGTTACGCCAGATGGTTCAGGGCCTCGACGCCCTATATCAGCGCCCATCGCAACCGGACCTTCGTGGTCCTGCTTTCGGGCGAAGCGATCGCGCACAACAACCTGCCGAACATCGTTCACGACCTGGCGCTGCTGCAGGTGCTCGGCGTGCGGCTGATCATCGTCCACGGCGCACGCCCGCAGATCGACGCCGCGCTGCCGGAGTGCCGCTTTCACGGTCACCGCCGCATCACCGACCGCGAGAGCCTGGCGACCGTGCTCGGCGTGTACGGGCAGGTGCGCGCCGGGCTCGAGGCGCTGTTCTCCACCGGACTGCCGACCAGCCCGCTGCGCAACGCCGATATCGCGACGGTGACCGGCAATTTCATCGTGGGGCGCCCGATCGGCATCCTCGACGGCGTGGATCACCTGTTCACCGGGCAGGTGCGGCGCATTCATACTCGGCGCCTGCAGGCGGCGCTCGATTCGCGTGCGCTGGTGCTGCTCTCGCCGATCGGGTATTCGCCCTCGGGACAGGCGTTCAACCTGGCATCCGACGAACTGGCCGCGGACGTCGCACTCGCCATGAAGGCCGACAAGCTGATCATGTTCGACGAAGCGGGTTACGTTTACGACGACGCGGGCAGGCGCCGCACCAACCTGGTCCCGGCCGAGCTCGACGAGATCATCGACCGGGCACCGGCTGCGCCGCACGTGCGCAACCAGCTGCGCGCCGTGCTGCGCGCGAGTCGCGGCGGCGTGCCCCGCTGCCACCTGGTCAGCTTCATCGAGGACGGCGCGCTGCTGCAGGAGCTGTTCACCGCGCAGGGCCACGGGACCCAGGTGAGCGAACAGCGCGCGAGCCTGGTGCGCGCCGCACGCCAGGACGACGTCGCCGGCATCGTCGAGGTCATCCGCCCGCTCGAGGAGTCCGGCGCGCTGGTCCGGCGCGACCGCGACCGGCTGGAGCAGGAGATCGGCAATTTCCTGGTCGCCGAGATCGACGGCATCGTCGTCGGCTGCTGTGCCCTCTACCCCTATGGCGACGCGGCCGAACTCGCCTGCGTGGCGGTACACGAGGCGTACCGCAGCACCGGCATCCAGCCCGGCATCGGTGCCCGTCTGCTCGCCGCGGCGGAAGCTTCCGCCCGGGCCGCCGGCATCACGCGGCTCTTCGTGCTGACCACGCAGACCCGCGACTGGTTCGCGGAACACGGCTTCGCGGATGCCGACGTCGGCGCACTGCCGGCCCCCAAACAGGCGCTCTACAACTACCAGCGCAGTTCCAAGGTAATGACCAAACAACTGGAAACCGACCATGACTGATAAACGCCCCTACTCCTCGCTCGTCGTCGACGGTGTTCAGCATGCGCCCGCACGTGCAATGCTCTATCCGACGGGCTTCAAGGAGGCGGACTTCGCCAAGCCCCAGATCGGCGTCGCCTCGACCTGGAGCATGGTCACGCCGTGCAACATGCACATCAACGCACTTGCGGAAGCGGCCGCGCTCGGCGCCGACGAGGCGGGCGGCAAGAGCGTGGTCTTCAACACGATCACCGTGTCCGACGGCATCTCGATGGGTACGCCGGGGATGCGTTATTCGCTCGTCTCGCGCGAAGTCATCGCCGACTCGATAGAGACGGTAGTCGCCGCGCAGGGTTTTGACGGCTTCGTCGCCATCGGCGGCTGCGACAAGAACATGCCGGCCTGCGCCATGGCGATGGCCAGGCTCGACCGCCCGAGCGTGTTCGTCTACGGCGGTACGATCCAGCCGGGCAAGGAACGGCGCGACATCATTTCGGTGTTCGAGGCGGTCGGCGGATTCGCGGCAGGGACGGTCTCCGAACTGAAGCTGAAGGAAGTCGAGGCGACAGCGATACCCGGGCCGGGCTCGTGCGGCGGCATGTATACGGCCAACACCATGGCGAGCGCGATCGAGGCGCTGGGGCTCTCGCTGCCGAACAGTTCGGCCCAGGAAGCCGTCTCGGAGAACAAGCGCCGCGACAGTTACAACGCCGGCGCCGCCGTGCTCAACCTGATCGAGCGCGGCATCCGGCCGAGCGACATTCTCTGCCGCGAAGCGTTCGAGAACGCGATCACCACGGTGATCGCGCTGGAGGGCTCCACCAACGCGGTACTGCATCTGCTGGCCATCGCGCACAGCGCCGGCATTCCGCTCACGCTCGACGACTTCAGCCGCATCGGCGCACGCGTGCCGGTGCTCGCCGACATGCGCCCGGCCGGGCAGTACGCGATGAGCGAACTGATCGCCATCGGCGGCATCCAGCCGCTCATGAAGACGCTGCTGGCGGAAGGGCTCCTGCACGGGGACTGCATGACCGTGACCGGCCGTACGCTGGCGGAAAACCTCGCGGAAGTCGCGCCGTATCCGTCCGGCCAGAAGATCATCCGACCGCTCTCCGACCCCATCAAGCCGGACTCGCACCTGGTCATCCTGTACGGCAACCTGGCTCCCACCGGGGCCGTGGCGAAGATCACCGGCCACGAAGGGCTGCACTTCGAAGGCACGGCCCGTTGCTTTCACGGCGAGGAAGCCGCCATGCAGGCGATCATGGACGGGCGTATCCAGAAAGGCGACGTCGTGGTGGTCCGCTATGAAGGGCCGAAAGGCGGGCCCGGGATGCGCGAGATGCTCTCGCCGACCAGTGCGATCAACGGCCGCGGACTGTCGAAGGACGTGGCGCTCATCACCGACGGCCGCTTCTCCGGCGGCTCGCACGGCTTCGTGATCGGACATGTCACGCCGGAAGCCTTCGAGGGCGGCCCGATCGCCCTGCTCGAGGACGGCGACCGCATCGTGGTCGACGCCGCGCGCCGCGAGATCAACGTCAAGGTGAGCGATGCCGAACTCGCCGCCCGGCGCGCGCGCTGGAAGGCGCCGGAGCCCTACGCGCGCACGGGCACGCTCGCCAAGTACGCGCGACTGGTGAGCTCCGCGAGCGAAGGCGCCGTGACGGACAAATACCTGAACTGACGCACACTTCGACGCATGCGTTGGGGCTACAGTGGGACGGCTGACCGGCAAGGACCGCCTCGCTTCCCATGGACACGGACAACGCATTGCGCCGGACCCGCATACTGCGCAGGGTGGCCGTCATCACGACGGTCACGACGGTTGCATCGGTTTTCATAACGGCGCTGATCAATGTGCTGGTCAGCGGGACGCCCACGAGTGGCGGCGTCGGACTGCTGATCGCCGCTGTCGTACCCCTGCTCATCGTGCCGCTCGCAAGCTGGCGTGAGATCTCACTGACCGAGCGCTTGCGTGCGGCGAACGAACATCTGCGCGTTCTGTCCGAGACCGATCCGTTGACCCAGACGCTGAACCGGCGGCGGTTCGTCGAACTCGCAGGACAGCAGCTGGCCCTCGCGTCGCGGCACTGCTACCCGACGAGCCTGCTGCTGCTCGACTTCGATCATTTCAAACAGATCAACGATCGCTACGGGCACGCCATGGGCGACCAGGTGCTGGTCGAGGCCACCACGATCATCCGGGAACTGTGCCGCGAATCCGACGCGCTGGCGCGCTTCGGCGGCGAAGAGTTCATCCTGCTGCTGCCGCATACGGCACGGGAAGGCGCGCTGCTCGTCGCGGAACGCATCATGGAGCGACTGCGCGATCACTGCGTGCTGAATCCCGCCACCGGGCAGCCGACCGACATCAATGTCACCGTCAGCATCGGCGGCGTCACCAGCGAGACGAGCGATGCGCCGCTGGACCGCATGATGTCGCGTGCCGACACGCTGCTCTATTCCGCCAAGCAGGCCGGCCGCGACCACTGCGTGGTCGACCTCCTGCCGCACCAGCCCCTGCTCGCCAAGATCGCCTGAGCGCAAGCCTCTGGCTCGCCCGGCGCGCTCCACGCACGCACGAGGCACGCCGTCCGCGCGCTCACGCACGGGCGCACGTCTGGCATAAGATGCTCTCCTGTTCCAGGGCGGGAGGTCTCGGGTGTACGACATCATCGTGGTCGGCGCGGGGAGCGCCGGCTGTGCCATCGCGGCACGCGCGTCGGAGCACACCGGCCACCGCGTACTGCTGGTCGAGGCCGGGCCTGACTACCCGGATGTCTCCGCTACCCCATTCGACCTCGTCAACAGTCACAACAATTCCTACCGCGACCACGACTGGGGGCTTTCCCACGCGCCGACCCAGGGGCGCAGCGTGCCGTTCCCGCGCGGCCGGGTCACCGGCGGGTCGAGCGCGGTCAATACCACCATCGCCCTGCGCGGCGTGCCCGAGGACTACGACGACTGGGCCGCGGCGGGCAATCCGGAATGGGCCTGGGAGGCGGTGCTGCCGGCATTCCGTCGCCTCGAACGGGACCTCGACTTCGGCGCCGAGCCCTACCACGGCGACGCCGGCCCGATCGCGATCCGGCGCTATCGCGACGCGGAGCTGCTGCCGCAGCACCAGGCATTCCTCGCGGCGGCCGAGCGCCTCGGCTACCGCCCGTGCGCGGATGCGAACGACCCATGGAGCGAGGGCGCCGGTCCGCATCCCATGAACAAGCTCGGGCGCCTGCGCGTCTCCTGCGCATTGGGCTACCTGGCGCCGGCACGTGTCCGGGCCAATCTGGAGATCCGCGCGAACACGCTGGTGCGCCGCCTGATTGTCGAGCGCGGGCGCTGCCGGGGCATCGAGGTCGAGGCGACCGACGGCAGCGTCGCGCGGGTCGACGCGCGCCTCGTGGTGCTGGCGGCCGGCGCGATCATGTCACCGGCGATCCTGCTGCGCTCCGGCATCGGCGCGCCGGCGGCACTCGGCGCCTACGGCATCGAACTGGTCGCCGACATGCCCGGCGTGGGGGCCAATCTGTCGGACCACCCGGCTCTCGCGGTCGTGTGCCGCGTGCGCGATCCGGCATTGGTCGACTTCGACCAGCCACTGATCCAGACCATCCTGCGCTATACGGCGCCGGGTTCGGGGCTGCGCAACGACCTGCAGATCGAGCAGCTCAGTTTTTCCGGACGGCGCAACGCCGAACCGCGTTTCGCCATCGCGGCGGTCCTGGAATACCAGCACGGGCGCGGCGAACTCCGGCTCGCGAGCGCCGATCCGCACGCGGCACCGGTGATCGAGAACCGGTTCTGCGAAGATCCCAGGGACGTCGCACGCCTGACTGCGTGCCTGCGCGACACGCTCGCGTTTGCCCGCAGCGCGCCGCTGGCAGACATGATCGACGAGATCGTGTTCCCGGACCTGCGGCGCGTCGCCAGCGACGAGGACATCGCCGAGCTCTGCCGGCGCTATTCGGGCAGCGGCTACCATCCCTGCGGCACGGCGCGCATGGGACCGGCGAGCGATGCCGGCGCGGTCGTGGACCAGTACGGCTGCTGCCATGGCGTCGACGCGCTGGTGGTGGCAGATGCGTCGATCATGCCGGCGGTGCCGCGCGCCAACACCAACCTGACCTGTATCATGATCGGCGAGCGCGTTGGCGAGTGGTTGCGTACCGAGCCGGCGCGTTACGGACTCTGAATCCGGACTTTTACTCCGACCCCAAATTTACTCTGACCCCACTCATATGCTGATTGATCTGGTTGTACGGAATGCGCAGGTGCTCGACGGGAGCGGGGCGGCGGCGTTCGTCGGGGACGTCGCGGTGGACGCCGGCCGGATCGTCGAGGTCGGGTCCGTGTCGGCGACGCGGGCGCGGCGCGAAATCGACGGGACCGGGCGTTACCTCGCGCCCGGCTTCGTCGACACACACGCGCACGACGACGGCGCATTCCTGCGTCATCCCGACATGACCTTCAAGCTGGCGCAGGGGGTCACCACGACGGTCTCGGGCAACTGCGGGTTCAGCGCGATCCCCGCCCGGCCGGGCCAGACCGATGCGAGCGGCGGGCTGCTCGGCCGGCTGGCGGGTGACTTCGCGGACCTCGAAGGCTATTTCGATGCGGTGCTGGCGCACGGCCCGGCGATCAACAACATGATGCTGGTCGGGCACAACACCGTGCGCGAACTGGTCATGGGGCTCGACGCCCGCGAGCCGACCGCGGCGGAACTCACCGCCATGCGCGCACACATCACTCGCGCCATGGAACAGGGCGCCTGCGGTTTCTCCACCGGGCTCATCTATCGCCCCGGGCGCTATAGCCGGACCGAAGAGATCATCGAACTCGCCCGCGCCGTGCGGCCGTTCGGCGGGCTGTACACGACCCACATGCGCAACGAAGGCGATGGGCTGCTCGAAGCCGTCGAGGAAACCCTGGAGATCGGCCGTGAGGCTGGGCTGCACGCGCACATCTCCCACCACAAGGCGGCCGGCCGGCCGAACTGGGGCAAGGTGCGCGACTCACTGGCCCGGGTCGACTCAGCGCTGGCCGCCGGACAGCAGGTGACGCTCGACGTGTATCCCTATACCGCCGGCAGCGGGCGCATGATCGAGTACTTCAATCTCGAGCGGCCCAATCGTGCGCTGGCCGAAGTCATCCGGATCGCCAGCTGTCCCGCCTTCCGCGAATTCGAGGGTCGCATGCTGGTCGACATCGCGGCCGAACGCGGCATCGACGTGACCGAGGCGGTCCGGCTGATCCTGACCGCGCCGCGCGGCGAGCAGACGTTGTGCATCCACTTCATCATCGACGAGGCGGACATCGAGACCAACCTGCGCCACGCCGACATGATGGTCGGCTCGGACGGCATACCGGACCTGCGCGGCCGGCCGCATCCGCGCCTGTTCGGCACGTTCCCGCGCATCCTCGGGCACTACGTGCGCGAGCGTGGCGTGCTGTCGCTGCCGGAAGCGGTCCGGCGCATGACCTCGCTGGCTGCCGCGACGTTCGGACTCGTCGACCGCGGCAGTGTGCGCGTCGGCTGCTGGGCGGATCTGGTGTTGTTCGATGCCGCGACGGTACGCGACACGGCGACCTACGACGATCCGCAACAGCTGCCGACCGGGATCGACTGCGTGATCGTGAACGGGGCCGTGGCGATGGAAGACGGCCGGCACACCGGGGCGGGCGCCGGACGCATGCTGCGCTATCGCCGCAGCGCGTACCGGGAGCAGGAATCGTGACCAGCCGAAGAGCCGTGCACCGGCACCTCGCGCGCCGATTCGGACTGGCAGCACTCGCTCTCATCACCCTGGTCGGCTGTGCCGGCGGCGGAAAAGTGCGTCCGCTCGGCGACGGATTGCTGCAGGTGAGCTGTCCCGGCGGCTTTCACGACTGGTCCGCCTGCCACGCCGCGGCACGCCGGCATTGCGGTGCTGCGGGCTACGCGATCGAGGCGCAGGTCAGCGACGAGGGCGGCAGCGTCGGCCGGCGCGACTGGTCGCAGGCCGGCTCGGAGGTATCGAGGTCGATGGATTTCCGCTGCAACACGGCGCCTTGAGGGCGCCGTGCAGCGGGCGCGGCTATGACTGCGCCGCCGCCGGCGCACGCAGATCGGCAATGACCGTGCCGATGGTCGCCGTCTCCGCTTCGTGGGCTGGCTCCCGCCAGGGTTCGGCGAGCGCCGCCGTGTACCACTCGACCATGCCGGACAGCGCGAGCAGCCGCTCCACATAGGCAGCGGCCACCGTGCCGAGTTCGAGTCCATAGGTCTGCACCCGAAAGGCGACCGGCGCGAAAAACGCATCGACCGCCGAGAACGCCGCACCACCGAGCCAGGGCCCACCGAAGCGGGTGAGTCCATCGGTCCAGAGCTCGTCGATCCGCGCCACGTCCCGCGCAAGAGCATCAGAGACGCCGTGCAGGCGCACGCGGACGCCGCAGCTCATCGGACACAGACTGCGCAGATTGCCGAACCCGGCGTGCATCTCCGCCGCGGCCGAACGCGCCCACGCACGTGCCGCTGCATCGGCCGGCCAGACGCCGGTATGCCGTTCCGCGAGATATTCGACGATGGCGAGCGACTCCCAGACCGTGCAATCACCGTCGGTCTGGCTGTCGACCAAGCTGTCGACCAAGCATGGCACGGTGCCTGCGGGCGAAAAGCGCCGGAACGCCGCGTGGTTCGAACCGGGGGCGAACACCATGAGGCGCTCCTCGAAAGGAATGCCGAGCTCGCGCATCACGAGCCAAGGTCGGAGCGACCACGAGGAATAATTGCGGTTGGCGATGTAGAGCGTGTACACGATCAGCCCGTAGCGCGTGCGACGCGCGGTATCACGATTCTCGTTCCCGGCCGGACGGCGTTCAGGTCGAGCTCCGGATTGAAGTCGCGCAGCAGCCAGACCGGAATGCGGTAGCGTCTTTCCGCCAGCAGCCAGGCGGATTCACCGGGCCGGATCAGGTGCTCGTGCGTGCCTTCGATGCGGTGCCGGGCATGATACGCCTCGCGGACACGCCGGTGGTGCTCCACCCGACGCGCTTCGAAGGTCGCCTGGGTCACCCGCTCGAACGGCAGCTTGAGCGTTGCGCCGAGTTTCAGCGAGGCATTCGGCGCAAGGCCGTTGAAGCTCCGCAGGCGCTCGACACCGACCCCGAGCCAGCCCGCGAACAGCCCGAGCGACTCACCCTCGAACACCCGGATCGATCCGCCCGGGGCGACCGCGTAGACGAGCGCCAAATCGGTGGCGGGAGGGGCAGTCGCGGGCGGGACGCTGGCGGGCAGGACGGTGGCAGGCTTTGCGTGGCCGGCTTCGTCCACCATGCGTACCGCTACGACCGGCGCGCGGGCCGCGGCGGCAGATGCCGTGGCAACCGAGGCGCCCTGGGAACCGCGCGACGCCGGCAGCGCCAGGCGCTGGCCGGCGCGGATGCTGTTGGCGTTGCCGAGGCGGTTCAGCGCGACCAGGTCCGTCACCCGAGCGCCGTAACGCGGCGCGATTGTGGACAGCGTTTCGCCGGGCCGCACCACGTGGTACTGATCGCCCTGCTGCGCACTCGCCCAGCGGTCGGCGGGTGCGGCCGCGAGCAGTGCGAGCGGATCGAGCCCCGGTCGCGGCGGCAGGTACAGCCGATGACCGCGGGGGACGTGACGTCCACCGCTCCAGACGATCGGCTGCAGGCTCGGGTTGTGGCGCGCCAGGGTCTGCCGATCGATGCGCAGGATCTCTTCCAGGGCGTCCACCGGCGCGTAGTGCGGCAGTTCGAGTACCTGGCTCGGGTCGGGTGATTCACGCTCGAGCTTGCCGAAGTAGCGCTCCGCATTCGCCCGTACGTCCGCCGCAGCGAGGAACGACACGTAGAAGTTGCGCGACGCGAACCCGAACGCGGGGCCCCGGTAACGCCGTACCACCGCTTCGATGTCGTCGGTGCCGAGCTGGCTGATCGCGCGGCGCATGCCGCCGGCGCCGTGGTTGTACGCCGTGATCGCGGTCGGCCAGCTGCCCGTCACGCCGTAGTTGTGGCGCAGCAGGCGCGCGGCAGCTTCGGTCGCCCGATAGGGATCCATGCGTTCGTCCACGACCGCGTCGAGCCGCATGTAGTCCTTCGCCGTGCCCGGCATGAATTGCCATAGCCCGGCCGCCCCTACATGCGAACGCGCGCCCGGGTCGTATGCGGACTCCACGTGCGGCAGCGCGATGAGCTCTGCCGGCACACCCGCCTGGGCGAGCGTACGTTCGATGAAGCGTTCCCAGCGCCCGGACCGCACGAGTCCGGCCCGGAAGCGATCGGCCTGCCCGAGCTGGAAGCGTACCCGCTGGCTCGCCGCCGCCAGCGTGCGGTTGTCGACGTCCTGGCCCCACAGCGCGAGGATGCGTCGTTCGTCCGGTGACAGGCCCGTGCGTTTGCCTTTGGCAAGACCGCTCAGCAGGTCGGCATACTTGCGGGTGGCGGCGCCCGATACCTGCCGGCGGTCGGCGTTGGTGTGATTGTCCGGCAGACGGACGATTTCGTAGACGATGTCGAGGCGCTGGTCATCGTGGACCAGCCCTTCGTCGTTCGATACCTCCGCGAACACGCGACGCCAGAAGTCGATGTCGGGCGCGAGTCCCGGCGGGCGCGCGAGTTCGACGGCCACGGCCAGCTCGCTCGCGAGCAGCAGTGCCAGCAATCCCAGCAGTCGGGGGTCGAGCCGTCGATTCTTCATGTATGAACTAAAGATCATTCGCGGGTCCGGATCAAGCGCGCGCGGACTTTGCGCACAGAATCGTGTGTCGGTAGCTTGCCGGGCGTGCGTCGTGCGCCTAGGATGGCCGCCAGCATGGCGCGTAGATTGCTACTTTCAATGCAGTACGGACTCTGCTTCAGGCTGGCGCCAGCCGCCATCTTCCTCGTTGCGTCCTGGCTCATCGACATCCCGGCCGAGGCGCGTACCGGCTTCGTCGACCGGATTGTCGTCGAGAAATCCAACCGCACACTCAAGCTCCTCGCCGGGGAGGAAATCTACCGCACCTATTTCGTGGCCCTGGGCGGGGAGCCGACCGGGCACAAGCTGGCCGAGGGTGACCAGCGCACACCCGAGGGCGTCTATTCGATCGTGGCCCGCCAACCGCGCAGCCAGTTCCACAAGGGATTGCTGCTGTCGTATCCGAATGCCGAGGATATCGCCCGGGCGGCTGCCCTGGGTGTGGATCCGGGCGGCCAGATCATGATCCACGGCCTGCGCAACGGTTTCGAATGGATGGGTGAACGGCATCGCCGGCAGGACTGGACCGAAGGCTGCATTGCGGTGACCAACAACGAGATCGAGGAGATCTGGCAGTTGGTCGACATCGGTACGCCGGTCGAGATCCGGCCTTGACCTCACCCAACCGGGCCCGATCCCAATCACCAGGGAGCCCCTACGCATGCCCAGACAGGACATCGCCGACGCGCTGAAGAGGCTGCACGCCGAACTCGAGAGTGCGCCGCCGCTCGACGAGGACCTGCGGCGGCTCCTAGTGGAAGTCGACGCCGACATTCATCAGGCGCTCCACCGCACGCCTGGCCGCACCGGGGAGTTCTCCGGTCTCAAGGACCGTATCGAGGGGCTTGCCGCGGATCTCGCTGCACAGCATCCGGCTGCGGATCGCTTCCTGCGCGAACTGGTCGACGCGCTCGGGCGCATGGGAATCTGAAACCGTGCCGATCGGCCACCCTGTGCCGGGGCGGGAACTGATCGGCGGCGCAATCGCTTCGATCCGTTGGGTTCGCTTCGGCCACGATGCAGGGGCAGCGGCAGACCGTCCGATCCTGGCGGCCATCGAGATCGAAACCAAGTCGGGCCGCTACGCTCACCTTGTCGCGGCGGCCGAGGGAGCTGGCGTGAATCTGCGTGCGGGCCCAGCACGGCCGCCGGACCCGGCCGCGTGTGTGCGCCTGTGGACCGACCTCACCGCGGCGCTGCCGATGGCGTTCGATGGCAGGCCTACGATCGTCGGCTTGCACCCGCTACCGGCGGCTTCCGGGCACAACGCCGGGCCTGCCGAGACCTGGGAACTCGAGCTATCGACGGGTGCACGGCTGCATTGCAGCATCGGGGCGGACGGCATCGGGATGGCGCCGGTTGTGACTCCGACCCCGACTGTGACTCCGACCCCAACTGTGACTCCGACCCCAATTGTCGTTCGGGATGTGGGGGCTGCGGATTATGATCGGGTGCTTGCGCTGAACGATGGGGCGGTGCCGAACGTTAATGAGATTCCGCGCGAACGGCTCGCGTTCCTGCATGGCGCCAGCGTGTACTGCCGCGTCGCGGTCGATGAATCCGGCATTGCCGGATTCCTGCTCGCGCTGGACGAACGGGCCGACTACGACAGCCTGAACTATCGCTACTTCAGGGATCGGCACGCGCGTTTCGTCTACGTCGACCGGATCGTCGTGGATCCGGCACGCCGGGGACAGGGGATCGGGCGGCTGCTGTACGAGGACCTGTTCCACACCGTCGCAGCCGACGTGCCGCTCCTTGCGTGCGAGGTGAACCTCGAGCCGCCCAACCCCGGCTCGCTCGCCTTCCATGAGCAGCTCGGTTTCTCGGGCGTCGCGGAGCAGCTGACCGAGGGCGGCAGCAAGCGCGTTTGCCTGATGATTAGGACACGCGACGCGTGACCGGGTGCCGCCGATCCCGCGCGACCGTTCGCGAACGACTGCCGCGGTGACCGGCACATCCGCCGATCACCCAACCGGCGCGCGGTTGGTCAGCGTTTGCGTTCGTTGGCCTCGTTGACCACCAGCGGCCGCCCCCCCATGTTGGTGCCGTTCAATTCGGCAATCGCCCGGCCGGCGCCGGCGTCATCCATCTCGACGAACCCGAATCCGCGCGACCGGCCAGTCTCCCGGTCCGTGATCACCCGCGCCGACATCACCTGCCCGACCCCTCCGAACAGCGCCTGCAGTTCGGCATCCGTCGCACTCCAGGGCAGGTTTCCCACGTACAGTTTCTTCATGGCACTCGCTCGACGATTGCGCGCCGGCCGGCCGTCCATCAACGTGCGCGCTGCTTGTTCCGTATGAGCCAAAACGCTCTGCGTCAGAGCTCTGCGTCAGACTTGATACCGACTTGCTGACGGAGTGGCTACTCGGCAGGCAGGCGGAGCCGGGTCTAACAGGCCGAGTATAGGAGCATCACGCGGCGGCTGGGAAGTTGGCGCGGGCCCGCACGGACGCGGCGCCTAGCCGACCCAGGCAGTGACCAGCCGGTCGACGATGCGTCGTACACGGGCACCGGCCAGCCGGTGGACGGCGAGTCCCGCGGCGATCCCGGCGAGATCGGCCGCGAAGTCACGCCAGTCTGCGACGCGCTTGCCCCCAGCCGCCTGCAGCAGCTCGATCGCCGCACCGAGGAGACACATCCACAGGATGGCGGACAGATGGCCGAGCCGCGGCCAGGCCAGGCGCAAGGCCACCGTCAGGTAGGCGAACGCCGCGAAATGCGGCAGCAGGTCGCCGAGCCGGAACAAAGCTCCGGGCGGCGCGGGGGACAGCGCGATCCAGAGGCAGATCGCGAGCGGCAGCCAGAATCCGACCCGGAACAGCGCGCTGGTCGCGCGCTCAGGCGCCGGCACGCTGGCGCGCGGAATGCTCGTGCACGAAGTCGACCAGGAATTTCACGTTGTCGACCGGCGTCTCCGGAATGATGCCGTGGCCGAGATTGAAGATGTGGCCCGGCCGGCCGCCGGCCTGCTCGAGCACTTCGCCGGCCTGTGTCGCCACGGTTGCGCGGTCGGCGCACAGCACGATCGGATCGAGGTTGCCCTGCACCGACCGGGCACCCGTGGCGAGCCAGGTGGCGCCGAGCGGCACGCGCCAGTCGAGCGCCAGCACGTCCGGCGCGGCCTCCATGACGTCGCCGAGCAGGTGTCCGTTGCCGGTACCGAAATAGATGACCGGCACCTTGCCGCGCAGGTTGTCGATCAGGCGCTTGAGGTGCGGCAGCGCGTAGCGGCGGAAGTCCGCGACCGAGAGGCAGCCGACCCAGGTATCGAACAGCTGCACGGCATCAACGCCGGCTGCGATCTGCAGTTCGAGGTAGCTGGTCACCTGCGTCACCAGCTTGTCCATCAGCTGGTCCCACAGCGCGGGGGCCTGGTACATCAGCTTCTTCACGAACACGTAGTTGCGCGAGCCCTTGCCCTCGATCGCGTACGACGCGAGCGTGAACGGCGCGCCCGCGAAGCCGATCAGCGCGATGTCACGCGGCAGGCCGGACAGCACGTTGCGCACGGTCTCGGCGATATACGGCGTCGCGTCCTCGGCCGGCGCAGTGACGAGGGCATGGACGTCGTGCTCGGTGCGAACCGGGTTCGCGAACACCGGCCCCTCGCCCGCCTTGTAGTCGAGCGCAAGGCCCATCGGTTCGAGGATCGGCAGCAGATCGGCGAACAGGATGGCCGCGTCGACACCCAGGATGCGCTGCGCATCCAGCGTCGCCCGCGCCGCGAGCTCCGGATTCTTGAAGAAATCGAGACTCGGTGTGGCGCCCTTGACCTCGTGATATTCCCGCATGTACCGGCCGGCCTGGCGATTGAGCCAGATAGGCGTGTGGTCGGTCGGTTCGCCGCGGCAGGCGCGCAGGAAAATCTTGTCCATGTCGGATCGGGCCCGGGTGACTAGGGAGGCCCGCCGACCTTAGCAGATGGGCAAGGCAGGTCAACCGCGGTTCGCGCCGTGGTTCGTGCCCTCACAGCAGCCGCCAGCCCATCCGTGAGGGACCAAGCCTCCACCGGTCCGAATCCCTTGAGGTCGATCGTCACCGGGCCCTCGAACCGATCGCAGGGTTCGGCCAGCGCGACGCTCGCGGCGTCGAGCAGAGCGCCGTCCGGCGACGCGCTTGCCTGCAGCCGACTCGCCAGGTTGACCGGGCTGCCGATGATCGTGAACGCCCGATGCACGCTGCCGCCCCAGTCGCCGACGGTGCAGAAGCCGCTGGCGACGCCCACGCGTACCCGGAACCCGACCAGTTCGCCGCGCGCGCGGCTGCGGGCCTGCAACTCACCGAGCAACGGGCGCAGTCCCGCCAGAAATGCCAGCGCACCGCACACCAGGCGTCGGCGCTCCGTCTCGGGCCCGAGGCCGTGCGCGATGAGTACACCGTCGCCCAGCACCTCCACCACCTCGCCGCCGTGTTGCGCGGCGAGCGTGCCGATGTCGGCCAGGTACTCGTCCAGCGTCGCGGCGAGAGTCTCGGCCTCCATGCGCGCCGCGAGTTCGGTGAAACCGACCAGGTCGATGAACACGACCGTCAGCCAGCGGCGGTCGCGGCGCAGCGGCTCTCCCGGGGCGGTCGTGATGCGCGCGCGCAGGCTCGGCGCGAGATAGGACTCCATGCGGTCCGCGACGCGCGCGAGGCGCGCCGCCCGCCCCTGCGCCAACTGCTCGCGCGCGTGCAGTCGGCACGCCTGCCGGAAGCTCACTTCGCCGAGCGCCGCCGCGTTCGCGACGCCGAAACCTGCCGCCAGCAGATCCGCCCAGGGGACGCTCGCGATCGTGCGAACCGGCGCGCACAGCCATCCTGCCGCCGCACCGAGCAGCAGCAACGGCCCGCCGCGCCAGAGGAGTGTATGACTCGCCTGCGCGGCCAGGCCCGACAGCAATGCGACCGCCGCAGCCAGCGCAGGCAGCGGCGGCAACGACACGAACCCGAAGAGCGCGCCACAGAACAGGCACTCGAAGCGATGTACGCCGAGCACCAGGCTGCCTTCGTCGACCGCTTCGCGGAGCCGGCGCCGAATGAGCCGGTCGGCCACGAACGGCCAGCCGATGCAGGCCGCGACAACCGGACCGATCTGCACGGCGCTGCGGCCGGTCCCGGCCAACAGCAGGCAAACCCCCGCCATGCACCAGAAAGCGCCATAACGGAACGGGCGGGACCGGCGATGCAGGTTGCGCAGTTGCATGCGTGAAGCGTGGCACGCGCGCGCGCCAGCGCAGGCAGGTGATCGCGCGCAATCGTTACAGACGGCGGCCCGGGCAGCCGGAAGAGATCAGCCAGGGGCGGTCAGCCTCGGTCGATCAGCCCTCGCGTTCAGCTCCGGACCTTCAGTCCGCGAGGGGCCGCCCCATCAACGGATCCTGCTCGGCGTCGTAGTCCACGCCCGGCAGACCGAAGCCGAAGATGCGCAGGAAGTCGGACCGGAAACCTTCCAGGTCCGCGAGTTCACCCAGGTTGTGCGTCTCGACCAGCGGCCAGCGGCGCTTGACCTCGTCCTGCACCGCGGGGGAGAGCTCCACGTCGTCTACCCGGATGCGGCCCTGTTCGTCGAGCCGCGGCGCTTCGTCGAGCCGCGGCGCGCCGCCACACAGTTGCGTGGCGAACAGGCGATGGATGTGGGTGATGATGTCCTCGTGCAGGCCCTGTTCTTTCATGACCCTGAACAGCAGGCTCGCGTACAGCGGCACCACGGGGATCGCGCTGCTCGCCTGACTCACCACCGCCTTGAGCGAGGCGACCCGGGCGTCGCCCGCCAGTCCCGCGAGGCGCGCGCGCAACGCGGCCGCGGCACGGTCGAGATCTTCCTTCGCCTTGCCGAGCGTCGCGTGCCAGTAGATCGGCCAGGTCAGCTCGCTGCCGATGTAGGTGTAGGCAACGGTGCGGAATCCGGGCGCCAGCACGCCGGCCCGGTCGAGCGCGTCGATCCAGAACTCCCAGTCTTCGCCGCCCATCACCGCCACGGTACCGGCAGTCTCCTCGGGGGTCGCCGGTTCGAGATCCACCTCGTGCACCTCGCCGCGGTCGACATTGAGCGTCTTGATGTGCACGGGTTCGCCGAGCGGCTTGATCGCCGAGCGATGCAGCACGCCGGTGCGCGGGTGCAGCCGCACCGGCGACGCCAGGCTGTAGACCAGAAGGTCGATCTGCCCGAGGTCCGTGCGAATCGACTCGATCACACGCGCCTTCATTTCGTCGGAGAACGCATCCCCGTCGAGCGTCTTCGCGTAACGCCCGGCGCCGCTCGCTGCTGCCTCGAACGCGATGTTGTTGTACCAGCCAGCGGTCGCGGTCTTGTTCTCCGCGGGCGGCTTCTCGAAGGAGACACCGAGCGTGTCCGCGCCGCAGCCGAACGCCGCCACGATCCGCGAGGCGAGCCCATAACCGCCCGAGCAGCCGAGCACGAGCGCCTTCTTCACGCCGCAGTCGAGCGGACCCTGCCGGCGGACGAAGTCCACCTGCTCGGCGACGTGCGCGCGGCAGCCGTCGGGGTGCGCGGTGGTGCAGATGAAGCCTCGAATGCGGGGTTTGACGATCATGGAAGCCTGCCGGAACGACGAAGGGCGCCATGATAACGTGGCGTGTCGGACACTGCATGGCTCCGATTCGGCGCTGTCCACCGCACCGCACGCGGCGCGGCAGACACGGGCCGGACCCAGGACCTGCCGACGGCTGCCGGCGGTTCCCGGGCAACACACCATCAGAAGTCGAAGCGCAGCCCCATGAGCCAGTAGCGGCCGAACTCCTCGAGTTCCAGGACCCGATTCCGGCTGCCCTGGTAGCGGCGCTGTTCGGAGTCGGTGATGTTGTTGATCTCGCCGAACACCTGCCAGCGGTCGGTCATCTGGTAGCTGGTGGTGAAATCGAGGATCTTGCGCTTGTCCCAGTAAACGTCGAGGTCGCTGTCGTTCAGCGCAAACTCCTGGATGAACGCCGAGCGCTCGTTGTACGAGAGCCGCGCGTTGAAGCCGGCCTTCTCGTAGAACACCGCCAGGTTCACGTTGTCGCGCGAGGTGCCGGGCAGGTCGGTGTCGCCCAGGCCGAGCGGCGCCTTCGCATTCGACTGCGTGTAGGTGTAGTTCGCATAGACGCCGAGGCCGTCGAACGGCGCCGGCAGCATGTCGAAGGTTTGCTGCCAGGAGAGCTCCACGCCCTTGATCGCGCCGTCGCGGCCGTTCAGCGGCTGGGTCAGGCGCACGCCGTCGAGCGGGCCGCCCTCGACCACGCGGACGATCTCGAATATCGGGTCTTCCAGACGCTTGTAGAAGAGCGCAGCGGACAGCAGGCCGACCGGTTCGAAGTAACGCTCGACCGATACGTCGAGATTGTGCGCGTAGGTCGCCTCCAGGTCGGGGTTGCCCGCTGAAGCCTCGCGTTCGTCGTCGCTGATGACCAGCCGCGGCACGGTATCGACGAAGTTGGGCCGGCTGACCGCCGTGGACCACGAGGCCCGCACGATGATGTCGTTGTCCGCTTCGAAACGCAGGTGCACGCTCGGCAGGAGGTTGCCGTAACTGCCGTCGTCGCTCTGTACCGAGGCCTCGCCGGTATCCTCGTCGAACAGCGCCCCGCGGCCGGAGAGCTCCGTGTATTCGTATCGAACACCGGTGACGAGCGTCAGTCGATCCCAGTTCGCGTCGAGGCGGACGTAGCCGGCATAGATGTCCTCGCTCGCCTCGTAGTCGCTGACCAGCGAATCCTGTACGAGCGGCAGCAGGTTCTGGTTGCGCACCTGCGGGCCGAACCGGTCGAAGATGTCGTTGCACATCACCCGTCCGAACTCGAAACCCACGTAACCGAAGTTGCGCGATACGCGCGGGCAGAGCAGGTCCGCATACGCGGGGCCGTCGGCGGCGACACCGTTGCGATTGCGATCGTCGTTGCTCTCCTTTTCGCGCAGGCGTGCACGCAGGCCGAACTTCAGGTTGCCGGCGTCACCGAAGAAATCCTGTTCCCGCAGGAAGTCGAGGCGCAGGCCGATTTCCTCTTCCTGTGCATCCTCGAAGCGCTGGTTGTAACGGCGGAACGCGTACACGCCTTCCGGCAGGTTGATGCCTTCCTGCAGCACGCTGTCGTCGGCGTCCCGCAGCGTCCACACCGGCCGATCCGGATCGCTGAAGTCATAGCTCATCCGTGGACGCAGCGTGGAACGGTAGATCATCTGCTGGCGCTTCGGCAGCTTGTAGCTACCCTCGCTCCACGAGGTCTGCCAGTCGATACGCCAGGTTTCGAGGAAATGTTCCCCGCCGAGATTCAGGGTGCGGATTTCCTGCTCCTGGAAACGCTCGCGCAATTCCTTGTCGAAGGTGGCGCGGGTCGTGAGCCCGGCGCGGTCGTCGGAATCAGCCGTGATTCGCGACACGTCATAGTCGATGGTGAAGGTATTGCGATACTCCTCGTCCTTGAACTTCGACGCGGACGCGATCAGGTACAGCAGGTTGCTCTCGTCCGTGCGCCAGTCGAACCGGCCGGTCAGACCCCAGCGGGTGCGCTCACCTTCGTAGTCCTTGATCTCGGAAACCTCCGGCAGCAGTCGGTCGCCTGCGCGCACGAATGCGGTTTCGACGTTGTCGGTGAAACGCCCCGTTCGGCTCCAGGAACCGGCGATCAGCGCGCCCACGTTGCGCTCGGCACCGAACTGGTTGCCGACGGTCAGGTTCGCGCGGTCGTTGTCGCCGTCACCCAGCTGGTACTCGCCCGTGCCGAGCGAGCCGCGCAGGATCAAGCCGTCGCGGTCCAGCGCACTCTGGGTCACGATGTTGATCTGGCCGGCGATCGCATCGCCATCCATGTCCGGAGTGAGCGCCTTGGTGACCTCGAGCGAGGCGATCACGTCCGGCGGAATGGTGTCGAGTTCGACGGCACGACGCGAGGGATTGGGTGCCGCGAGCTGGACACCGTCCACCGACACGTTGGTGAATTCGAGCGGTGCACCGCGGACGTTGACGTAGCGCCCTTCGCCCTGGTCGCGCTCGATGGACACGCCGGGAATGCGCTGGGTCGCCTCCGCCATGTTGGTGGCGGGAAAACGTCCGAGCAGGTCGGCGGACACCACGTTCATGTAGTTGATCGAAGATCGCTGCTGGTTGAGCGCGAGGGCCTGGCCCTCGCGGGTCGCACGCACCTCGATTCGCTCGATCGCGCCGCCGGCGCCGAGCGCAGCGAGCGTCACGTCGGCGCGCAGGCCGCTCGCGCCCCCCATCGCGACCGCGCCGCTCGCGGACTGGTAGCCGAGGAACTCTACCGTCAGCGTGTGGCTGCCTGACGCGACGCCGGCGATCCGGAACGATCCATCCGAGGCGGTGACGGCCGAACGTCCGTCGAGGCTCACGCGTGCGCCCGGCAGCGCGGCGCCGCGGTTGGCTTCGCGCACGAAGCCGAACACGACGCCGGCTGCACCATCGGCGCGGACCTCGATGGATGCATCGGTCGCAGCGTTGGCCGATTCAGTAAGAGCAGTGCCTGCCAGCACCAGCAATGCGAATATCAGCGTTCTGAACATGAGATGAGGCTCCCGGATCCGAAGTGGCGGTGGTCCCGGCGCAGCGGCACCCGGAACCGTGACGGCCCCTGGTCCACGCAGCGGACGGGGCTCTCGTTAGTGCCGGGGAGTTTGGTGGCGAAGTGTTACGAAGGAGTTACAGGCCCGCGGATCATCGGAGCGGTAACGATGCGCGCCGAAGGGCATCGGTCGTCATCGAATTGTCATCCTGCCCACCTATGGTCGACGCCCGCACCACATCCACGGCGTCGCCCGTCCGCCGCTTGCGAACGTCGGCGCACACGCGCCCCCCCCCAGGGGTCGACAGCATCCATCGACAAGGAATACCCATGCGCCTGCTCACCGCCCTGCTTCTGCTCGCAACGACTGCCGGTCTCCTGCCCGCGCACGGGTTCGGTGCCGATACGACGGTGCGTCCGCGCATCGTCTCCGAGCCCGTCCGCCACGATACCGACGACCCGGCGATCTGGATCAACCGCGACGATCCGGCGGCCAGCCTCATCCTCGGCACCGACAAGGACGCCGACGGCGCGCTGTACGTGTTCGGACTGGACGGCCGGGTGCACGCCGACAAGGTGGTGCGCGGCCTGCTACGCCCGAACAACGTGGATGTCGCCTACGACGTCCTGGTGGGTGGCAAGCGGGTCGACGTCGCGGTCCTGACGGAGCGTTTCGCGAGCCGGTTGCGGATCTTCCGGCTGCCCGACATGGCGCCGATCGACGGCGGCGGCATTCCCGTGTTCGTCGGTGAACGTGCGCGGGACCCCATGGGCATCGCGCTCTACACACGGCCCGCCGACGGGGCGCTGTTCGCCATCGTCAGCCGCTCGGACGCGTTCGCCCCACGCGAAGGCTACCTGCACCAGTACCGGCTCGCGGACGACGGGACCGGACAGCTGCGCGGCCTGTTCACCCGGGCGTTCGCCAGCTGGAGCGGCCTGAAGGAAATCGAGGCGCTCGCCGTCGACGACGCCCTCGGCTACGTCTACGCCAGCGACGAGTCCTGGGGGGTGCGCAAGTATCACGCGGACCCGCTCGCCGAAGACGCCGAAGAGCAGCTTGCCGAGTTCGGCACGGGCGACCTGTTCGCGCGCGACCACGAAGGTATCGCCATCTACCGGCGCGACGACGGCACCGGGTACATCCTGGTATCGGACCAGCAGGCCGACCTGTTCCGGATCTTCACCCGGGAGGGTGCGGCGGATGATCCGCACCGGCACGAACTGGTCGGCACGGTACGTCTATCGACGCGCGACAGCGACGGCTCCGACGTGATCGCGCAGTCATTGCCGGGCTTCCCCGGCGGCCTGTTCGTGGCGATGTCCACCGACCGGACTTTCCAGTTCTATGCCTGGGAGGACATCCGCCGCGCCGCGGGGCTTCCGCGCTGAATCCCCGGCCCGGTGTGGGCGATCAGGGCCACGCCGCAGCCGCAGTCCCAGCGCGGCCACCAGCAGCACCATGAGCCCGACCACGCCGACCACCACCGTGTTCTGAACGGTGCGGCCGAGCGGCATCAGGAAGTTCCACTTGTGCAGGTAGCTGAACACCAGCGCTTCGCGCCGGCCATGCCGTGAACGGACGTCGGCCAGCACACCCGTCGCGGTATCGATGAAATAGCTCGCCTCGAGCGGCGCGCCGACATCGACCTGCCAGACGGGCAGACGCTTGTTGCGGAAGTCGTACGTCGGCGAGAACCGCGTCACCAGGCTGGCTGTCTCGATGCCTTCTGCCTGCGCCGGGACGAATCCTCGCGCCAACGCAAGCGCTACCGCGCGATCGCCTTCGGCGAGCGGCTCGCCGGTCCGCGCATCCAGGTAGACCGCCGGGCCGGTAAGCGGCACGCCGTCGAAACGCGCGTCGCGCAGCGTCGTTGCATCCGCCGGCTCGGGCCGCCCGCATGATGGTGCGAGCGCGAGCCGGTAATACAGGCCGCCGTCCGGCAACGCCACCAGCGAGACGCCCGCGACCGCGAGCCCGGCGGTGACCTCGTTCCACACATCGAACAGGGGATAGGTCGCGGCGCCAACGGCTACCGGTGGCGCCAGGGTCAGGTTCGTGTCGGCCTCGGCACCGGCCTCGTGAACGAGGTGATAGAGCCCGCTCCCGGCAAGCGCGAACAGGGGCACCACGAGCGGCAGCGCCGCCCGACGGTGCCAGGCCCGGCCCGGGCGCCCGCTCCAGGTGCCGCCGCGGCGCCGCCAGCGCAGCCGCAATCCCAACACCGCGGTGATGGCGATACAGCCGACCAGCGCGAACATGACGGCCACCCGCAGCCATTCGAGACCGGGCGGCATCCAGCTCCAGGTGTGCACCAGTTCGAACACACGTTGCAGCCCGCGCTTCGTCCGGTCGGAGGCCAGCGCCAGCGCGCCGGTTTCGGTGTAGATCCACACACTCGTCCCGGCCGCGTCCGCGAAGTCGATGCGCCATACCGGCAGCAGCCGGTTGACCGGCACATAGTCCCGGTCGAACGTCTGCTGCAGGCGAGCCGACACGACGGCAAGGTCCGCGCGGCCCAGGTAGTGCCGCGCCAGGTAGATCGCCTGCGCGCGGTCGTAGTCCGGGCGTTCGGCGCCCGTGCGCAGATCGAAGTAGCGGCGCGGCGCCTCGGCTGACTCGGTCACCTGCAGGTGCGCGCCGTCCGCCGTCGCCACGATACGGACGGCGCGCGTCTCGCGCACACCCGCCTGGGTCAGGACGGCGCCGAACGCGCGTGCACCAGCCAGGTCCATGGCCGGCGCAGGTGGGCGGACGTCGGCGAGCTGCGGACCCACCCGGGTGATGACCGTGTGCAGAATTCCCGAGGATCCCCAGGCGAGCAGCGCGAGCCCGGCTATCCAGGCCAGCCTGCGATGTCGCGCACGGTCCATCATCGAACCGGCGCCGCTCCTGTCAGGGGCCTCGCGCACTTACCGCGGGCGCCAGGTCACGCCGGCATAGAAGGCGCGTCCGTCGCCGGGGTTGAACAGCCGCTGGGGCTGACCGAATTGCAGCAGGGTCGCATCACCCACCACGCCGTGGGTCGCCGCATAGACCTTGTCGGTCAGGTTGCGTGCCTCGACGAACACGCTGAGCGCCGGTGACACAGCGCCGCCCGCGCGCAGTGACCAGACCGCGTAGCCAGGCGCCTCGACCCGGTTCACGTGATCGACCCAGGACGACGAAGCCGCGGATGCGATCGCGGTCACGTAGGAAGTCTCGCCAAAGGGCTGCCAGGTGAGTTCGCCGCGGGCAACCTGCTCCGGCACGCCGGCGATGTGGTTGTCGCCATAGGTTGCATCGTTGCGGTAGCGGAAGTCGTTGTACTGCCAGGTCAGCCGCCCGTGCCAGCGCGGCGTGAACGTTGCCGCGACGCCCAGCTCCACGCCACGGTGCCGGGTATCGTCCGCGTTGATGGTGCGAAACGTGTTCGGTGCGACCTGCAGGGCGAGCAGTTCGTTCTCGAGGTCCATCCAGTAGAGCGCGACGTCCCAGTCGAGCGCGACGCGACCTTCCCACCGGCCGCGACCGCCGATCTCGATCGTGGTGCCTTCCTGAGCGTCGAGCAGGTCGACCCCCGGGCCGCCGGAGAGCTCGCCGAAGCTCGGCGGTTCGTACTGGCGGCTCAGGTTCGCAAACAGCTGCAGGCCGGTCAGGTCACGCAACACGCCGATCCGCGGCACCCACGCAGCGTAGCGCTGGTCGAACGATGCGTCGGCGCCCGTACAGACCACGGCCGTACCCGCGTGGCAGAGATCGTCGAACCGGCGCTCGGCGGTCACGTACTGGAGCCCCGCGATCACTGCCCAGTCCGGCACTGGAACCAGTCGGTATTCGCCGTACGCGGTGACGTGATCGGCGCGCTGGTCACTCTGGTCGGTCCGCGCGCCACGCTGGCCGCCCACGTTGACGAACCGGTCGTCACGGGTTTCGCCCCGCACCGCGCGCACGCCGAGCACCAGCGCGTCCGTCGTGCGCGCAAACGGCGCGGCCTGCGACCAGCGCAGGTCGACGCCTGCGTCGTCACTGTCCTGCTCGAGCACCTGAAAGATGGGGTGGAACAGTTCCTTGGCGCTGTAGAAGGCGCTGAATCCGAGTTCGCCCGCGTCGGTCGGGGCCCAGGCGAGCCGGTACGCCAGGCGATACAGGTCGAAGTCGCGCTTGTTGTCCCCGGTGACATTGCCAGGCGCCGCGCGACGGACGTCACCTGCGCGCAGCTCATCGCGCGTGAGCGAACCGGGCAACTCCGAATCGGTGCGTACCGCGGCCAGGTAGACGCGCTGCTCCAGCGATTCGCCGGTGCGGAACCCGACGTTCGCCATGAGGCGCTGGGTGGACTGCTCGGAGTGACGCTGGAACCCTTCGCGTGCGTAGTGCGAGCCGCTGACGAACGCATCCACGCGTTCGCCGGCGGCGGCGAGGCTTCCGAACAGGCGCTGGTAGCCAAAGCTGCCGCCCTCGAGGCGCGCCTCGCTCGTCCCCGAGCGGCCCGACGGGCTCACGAAGTTGACGGCACCGCCGAGCGTGGTCGACCCGTAGCGCAGCGCGTTCGCGCCCCGGAATACCTCGACGTACTGCGCCGCGAGCGGCTCCATGGCCTGGAAGTCGCCGCCGCCGTCGGCGAGATTGAGCGGTACGCCGTCCTGCAGAAACATGATGCCGCGCCCGTGGAACGTGCGCTGCAGACCGGAACCGCGGATCGACAGGCGTGATTCCTCCGCCCCGAACCGCGACGCCACGAACACGCCCGGCGCATGCTGCAGGGCGTCCTCCGGCGTGGCGGCGCGGCCGACCCGGAACTCGGCCGCATCGAGCACGCTGACACCGCCGGCGATTTCGCGCGCGGCGGCGCGGGCCGCGTCGAGGTCAGGAATCGTCGTCACGCCATCGCGCCGGCCGGTCACGGTGATCTCCTCGAGCGGCGGGGCCGGCGCGGCCCAGACCGACGCGCCGGCAACCGCCACGAGCCAGGCGAAGTGCGCCGCGCGGGCAATGCTGATTCTGCTTTGGGTACGGTTCGGCCGGAACATGCTTCCTCTCGGCGGCTGCGATCAGGGCGGGCATGCTAGCCGCGCGCCCCAGGCGCCGGAATGCGACATGTTGTCGCACCCCCGGCGCGCCGCGGCCTCCACGCGGCCGGACCCGGTGGACGCGATTGCCTCGCGCTGCGCGTTGGCGTTAAATCACTTGACGCAACTGGCCTGTCGACGGCGCGGGGGAGGCGCTCGACCATGACCATTACCGTTGACCCGACCGCACCCGCTTTCCGCTACGATGCCCTGCCGCTGTTCGACCGCCTGCTGCGCGAGCAGCCGGTGACGCCGCTGGTCGGCGGCGGCGTGCTGCTGTGCCGGCACCAGGACGTCGCGTGGGCGCTCACCAGCCACGACGTCCGCAGGCCCACCGAGTGGTCGGTGAACCGCAAGCCCGAAGGCCCGTTCCGGGACTTCGGCCGCAACAACATGATCTCCATGAATCCGCCCGACCACACCCGGTTCCGGCAGGCGATCATGCCGGCGTTCTCGCGCAAACGAACCGACGCGATGACCCGCTTCATCGAAACGACCTGCGACCGGCTGATCGACGACATGCGCACGCGGTCGAGCGGCGACTTCATCCGCGACTTCGCCATGCCGCTGCCGGTGACGGTGATCTGCGAACTGCTTGGTATCCCCACCGAGGAAGAGGACATGCTGCGGATCGGCTCCGCGGACATGCTCGCCGGCCTCGAGATCGTCGCATCCCCCGAGGAGTTCGTGCGCGCGTCCGCGGGCGCCCGCGCGCTGTTCGATTACCTCTCCGGCGTGGTGCGCGAGCGCGAACACCGGCTCGGCGACGACCTCCTGAGCCTGCTCATCCGCAACGAGCGCGATCACAGGCTCAGCCGGGACGAGATCGTCTGGGCCGCGATCACGCTGCTGATCGCCGGTCACGAAACGACCACCCACCTGCTCGGCAACGGACTGCTCGCGCTGGTCCGGCACCCCGAAGCGTTCGCGGCGCTGCGCGCCAATCCTGACCTGGCGACGAACGCGGTGGAGGAGTTCCTGCGCTACGACCCGCCCCTGTACGTGCTGTTCCGGCAGGCCGCGCGCGACTTCGAGATCGACGGCACCGGCGTCGCGGAAGGCACCCTGATCATGCTTTCGATCGCCGCGGCCAACCGGGATCCGCGCCACTTCGACGAGCCGGACCGGCTCGATCTCACGCGCACCAACGCGCGCGACAACCTGAGCTTCGCGGCGGGCCGGCACCTCTGCGCGGGGCACGCGCTGGCACGCCTGGAAGGTCAGGTCGCGTTCCGCCGGCTCGCCGAGCGACTCACGGATGTACGCCTCGCCGAGGAACCCTCGCCCCGCGAGGGCGTGATGTTCAAGGGCTATCACACGTTGCCCATGGCGTACTGCTGGGCGGATTGATCTCGGCCGCGCGTCCTGCCCGGCGGGAGGGCCATACCCCTGGCGTGCGCTGCCCCGCAGGCGGGCGCCGATTGCGTGACGCCGGGCAACGGGTTCATCCTTATGCCACGGGACGTGGGGCACTCATGAAATTCGGCTGGATGGTCGCATTGGCCGCGCTGGCGGCGGTCTGCTCGAACAACGACGCGCACGCGCAGGGGGCCCCTCCGCGCAATGCGCTGCCGCCGGGCGCCATCGTTCTGCAGCGCTCGGTCATTCCGGATCCAGGCGTCATCGGCCAGGGCCCGGCCATGTACGTGATGCTGCCGCAGGGTTGGAGCGGCCGTGGCGGGGTCCAGGTCTATCAGCGGCCTTGTGCAGAGCCGTTCGGTGTCAACTGGTCGGCGACATCGGCCGACGGGCGCTCGAGCGTTGCCATCTTCCCGACCGAACTCTGGCAGTGGAGCAATACAGGATCCCTGACGGATTGTCCGCCGGGCAATCACGCGAACGTTCGCGACTATCTGAGCCAACGGGCCGCGCAGATGTTTCCCGGCGCGCGCGTGCTCGACTACCGCGCACGACCCGACTATGCGAAGGCCGCCGAGGAGCGAGTCGCGATCGTCCGTCAGGCGGCCGCAGCGACCGGCACTGACATGAGAGCCTGGGCTGACGGCGGCGAGGTGCTGTTCGCCTTCGACCAGAACGGCGTCGAGATGCGCGGCGTGATCGGCGCGAGCGCGAAGTTCTACAGCAGCGAGCTGAATAACCCGCTGGGCGGCGAACCCCTGCGGATCCTGACCGGCGAGACGCTCGGTACGTTCGGCGCCATAGCGCCCGCGGGCCAGCTCGATTTCAACCTGGTCGAGGCCGTCAGGCGCTCGATCACGCCCGACCCGCGCTGGCTGGATGCCTATTTCGAGTTCCAGGCAAGGCTTGGCGGCATGGCCGTCGACCAGACGCGTCAGCGGGCGGCGATGATCGTGGCGGGCGGCGCCGAGGCGACGCGGCAGAACATTGCGACCTACCGCGCGATGGCGAGCGCCAGTGTCCAGAGCAGCCGCGACAGTATCGCTGCGCAGACGCGGCCCATGCCCGAGGCCACGGGATCGCGCGAGCTGTTTCCTGGAGACCTGGCCGGCGACCGCATGCAGCGCGAAAGCATCGAGGCGATACGTGGCGTCGAGACCTACGCGGACCCCGTCGCCGGCGGCAACGTGCAACTGGACGCGACCTACGATCACGCCTGGCGCATCAACAACAACGACGCCTACATCCTGACCAACGACCCGAACTTCAATCCCGCGCAGTACGGCTTCGAGGCGACGCAGATGCGCGCCGTCCAATGATCCGCACCGCGATTGGGGCGGCCCTGCTCGTGTTCGCAGCCGGTGGCGCGCCCTTCGCCAGCGCACAAGCCGCGCATGGGTCGTCACGCGAACAGCCGGCACACGGGCCGCGCGGCAATGTCGTGCGCCTGATGCCGCAGATCATCCTGGACGCGACTGGGTTCGCGCAGCCCATGGCGGCGGCAACGATCTTCGTACCGCACGGCTGGAGGGCGGAGGGCGGCGAGATCCTGTTCGCGTTCAGCCGCAACGAGCGCGACATGCGCGGTTCGATGGCGGCGGTGGTCGAGTTCAACCAGACCATCTCCGGCTACACGCAGATGATTGCGGAGACCAACGACTACATCGCCCGGCTCCGGCAGGAGACCTGGAACGCCCAACAGGAGAGCGCCGACCGGCGCGTGCGCGAGTTCGGCGAACTGATGAAAGGTGTGGAGACCTACCGGGACGCGTCGGGTCCCGGCGGTCAGACCGAGCTGAGCGCCCACTACAGCCATGCCTGGCGGCTCAACGACGGTACCTACGTGCTCACCAACGACGCGGCATTCGATCCGTGGCGGGATCTCAATCTGGAAGGGAAGAAGCTGGAGGTTTTGCAATGAACAGAGCATTCCTGGTCGGTGCGGCGGTGTCGCTCGCGCTCTGCTTGCCGGTGTCGGCGCAGGACACCTTCGGCGGACCCGGCCCGATCGATCAGCCGCCACAGCAACAGGGCCAGTGGAACCCGCAACCGCAGCCTGACCCGAACGGAGGCGCATGGCATCAGCAGCCGCAGCCTGGCCCCGGCAACGGGCGGGCCGATCTCGACCAGCTGATGCAGATGGAGCGCCAGGATTACGGCGTGCAGCCGCCGACGCAGCTGTACACCGGCCAGCCGCACGGACCGACTCCGGCGAGCATACCGGGCGGACAGGTCATCACCACCAAGGGTCTGGTCGGTCTGATCCAGGGCCAGCAGACGCCCCACCTGCTGTTCGACGTGCTCGGCGGACCGGAGGCCCTGCCCGGCGCCATTCCCGCCGTGGCCCTGGCGCAGCCGGGCTCGTTCGACGATCAGCTCTCGCAGCAGTTCGGCCAGATGCTCAACCAGGCGACCGGTGGGCGCAAGGACATGCCGCTGGTGTTCTACTGCCTCTCGACCCAGTGCTGGATGAGCTACAACGCTGCCCTGCGGGCCATCAATCTCGGGCACACGAACGTGCTGTGGTACCGCGGCGGCATCGAGGCCTGGCAGATGGCGGGCCTGCCGACACAGTCGACGCAGCAGTTCGGCGGCGGCCCGCAGCCGCAAGGCCCCCAAGGGCCGAACCAGCAATATCCGCAGCAGCCTCAGTATCCCCAGCAACCGCAGTATCCCCAGCAACCGCAGTACCCTCAGCAGCCGCAGTACCCACAACAGCAGCCCCAGTACCCTCAACAGCAGCCCCAGTACCCTCAACAGCCGCAATACCCACAGCAACCGCAGAACCCGCAGCAGCAGGGTGGCTGGCCGGGTCGGTAGCGCATCGTGGTGACCGGTGCCCGTTCCGAACGCGGCGTCGGCGACCATGCTGGTTTCCCTTGGCTGATGGCGCGGCTGATGGCCCGCCAGGTGTCCAATTTCGAACTGGAGGATGAGCCATGACTCTGACCCGCATAACATCGTTCGCCTGCGGCGCCGTGCTGATGCTGCTGCCGGCCCTCGAAGCCCTCGGCAAACCACCGCCCTGGGCGCCGGCGCACGGCTATCGCGCCAAGGGCGATCCCTTCTACGTCGGCTACACCGGTCGTCAATGGCCACGCGACTACGGCATCCTCGGCGGCCGCTGCAACACCGACGAGGTGCTCGCCGCGGTGGGTGCGGTTGCTGGCGGTGTGATCGGCGGAAGGGTGTCGAGCCCGGAGAATCGCGTCATCGCCACGATCCTGGGCGCGGTGATCGGCGGCGTGATCGGCGCCGAGGTCGGCAACCGGATCGACGACCGCGACCGCGCCTGCATCGCCCAGTCGCTCGAACTCGCCCGGACCGGGCAGACCGTGCGCTGGACCAATCCTGATACCGGCGTCAGCTATGCGGTGAAACCGGTGCAGGACCTCGCCGACGGCTGCCGGGAATTCGAACTCTCGGCGCGTGACGGTACCCGCTCACGGCCGACGCGGGTAACCGGCTGCTCGGCCCAGCCTGGGGCATGGTCGTTCCGATGAAAACCTGCAGCGGGCAGCGGCCTTACGGACCGCGCCCGCTGGGTGCGCCAGCAGGACTCAGAAGCGATAGGTCCCCTGCAGCATCGCCGTGCGTCCGTCGGAGAACGACTGGAAGTCGCCGCCCGCGATCTCGTAGGCATGCTGGATGATGTGCTCGTCGGTCAGGTTGCGACCGAGCAGCGCGATCTCCCAGGTATCGTCCGAGTTCGCCACACCAATCCGCGCGTCCCACTTGGTGAACGCCTTCTGCCGACCGAGCGGGTGGTAGTCCTCGCGCACGTCGTAGCCGTCGTTGTAGTACATGCCGAGCGTCGCGCGGCCGACGATGCCAGGCGCCAGCTCGCGCTCCCAGTCCGCCGTCAGGGTCAGTTCCCAGTCGGGCGTGCGCTCCAGCGGTTCACCGGCCAGGTTCTGCTGTCCGTCCACGCAGGCTGGATTCGCGAAGGTCCCGTTGACGTCGATGACGATGCACTGCGCGCCCGCGAAGTCCTTGTACTCGTGATCGAGGTAGCCGAGGCCGCCCGACAGGCTCAGCGTGTCGGTGGCCTGCCAGGTACCTTCCAACTCGATGCCGTTGATGCGCGCCGAACCGGCATTCTTGATGATGAACTGGGTGCCGTCGTAGGTGCCGGTCTGCAGGTTGTCGAACTCCATGTGGAAGATCGCGAGGTTCATGACCGCGCGGCCGTCCGCGAGCACCACCTTGGCGCCGACTTCGTAGTTCTCGGCCGACTCGTCCTCGAAGTCGAAGATGCCGTTGCCCTGCTTCAGGTTGATCCCCGCGGCGAGTTCCGGGGCGGTCACCGACGGCTGGCCGATGTAGCGCTCGAGGAATGCCGGGTCGCTGTTCTTCGCGAACAGCTGGTTGCCGAGGGTGGCGTCGTTGGCCTTGAGGCCGCCGGGCTTGGATCCCGTGGCATAGGCGGCGTACAGCATCACGTTGTCCGACGCGTCGTACTGTACGCGCAGGGACGGGTCGAGGCTCTCGTCCTCGCGGGTCTGGAAGAACCGGTACTCGCGCGGCTGGTTGAACGCACCGGGTGTGTAGACCGGATTGCGGCCGTCCGGGAAGGTGATCGGGAAGGAAAAGCCATACCCGTCCTGCTCTTCCTCGGTATAGCGCAGATCGGCAATCACGCGGAACGTGTCGCTGACGTTCCAGGTCGCCTGGCCGTACACCGAGTAGGTATCGGTATTGCGGTGGAAATTGCGATCCGAGCCGACCGGCACCGGCGCCACGATCGGCGGGAAGAAGCCGAACGGTGAATATTGACGGGTCTTGGTGTAGCTCGTGTAGTAGAGCGCCCCGACGATGTACTCGAAGGAGTTTCCCGTCGGCGACAGCAGGCGCAGCTCAAGGGACTGCTGGTCGAACTCCTCGCCGAGTCCGCTGGTCAGGAAGTTCTCCGGCACGCCGTCGACGTCCAGCCAGTTCTCGTACTCGAGATCCCAGTGCCCGGCGATGAGGCTCAGGCTGTGCTCGCCGAGCGCCTGGTCGAGCTGCAGGGTGAAACTCTTCGACTTGGAATCGTCGAAGTCCTCGTCGCTGTTGCCCGTACTCACGTGACGGCGCGTGTTGCGCACGAACTCCGCGTTCGGATCCTGGGTAAGACCGGCGAACACACCGCCCTGCCGAACCAGCTGGTTGGAGTTGCCATCGACCCGGGTATCGAAGTACTCGGCCTTGAAGAAAGCCGACAGCGTGTCGGTCACGTCCCACTCGAGCGATCCACGGGCCGCCCAGCGGTTGGTCTCCGGCTCGTCGTCGCCGGTGAAGGTGTTCTTGACGAATCCGCCGCGTTTCTCGGCGATCCCGACCAGGCGGCCGCGCACCGTGTCCGTGATCGGTCCCGAGACCATCGCGGTTCCGAAGTGGCCCGCGTTCTCGAACTCGTAGCCGCCGCGCACGTAGCTCTCGAACGTCTCGGTCGGCCGCGCACTGTGCACCGACAGCGCGCCGGCGACGGTGCTCTTGCCGAACAGGGCGCCCTGCGGACCCCGGGCCACCTCGGCCCGCTGCAGGTCCATGAATGCCGTTTCCAGGCAGCGCGAACGGCCGCAGTAGATGCCGTCGCTGAAGACACTGACGGAGGAGTCGAATGCCAGGTTGGTCGGGCCGCTGCCGATCCCGCGGATCCGGACCACCCAGTTGCCGAACGTGTGCTGCGCGCTGAAGTTCGGCATGTAGTTGGTCAGATCGCGGATGTCCTCGACACGGAATTTCTCGATGGTCTCGCCGGTCACGACGCCGATCGAGATCGGCACGTCCTGCAGGCTCTGTTCCCGCTTGGTCGCGGTGACCACGATCTCCTCGATCGGCCCCGCCGCACCGGCCGGATCGGCCGCGCCTGCGAATACGGTGACCACCACGCCGGCAACGAAGTGCCGCAGCATCCCGGATGCGTCCGCTCTCATTTCGCCCTCTCCCCAAAAACCCAACGTCCCAACGCATAGAAGGATTCGCGCGGACCCGCAGGGCCTGCGAATGTGCCGGGTGCGGCACCGGATCCTAAGCAAGTTAATGATGCGCGCGACACGCGCCAGCGTCAAATGGCTTGATGCCACATCCGTGCGGAGATCGGGGTGGGCGGCCCCGAGCGGACTAAGGATTCAAGAGCAGCCGCTGCTCCACGGCCCAGCGCATGGCGGCGGCGATGTCGACGATCCAGGGTCCATCGCGACGGATGGCGACGGCAAGCGTTGCCCCCACAGGGATCTTGTGGTCGCGGTCTCCGTCGAACGCGAGTACGCCTTCGCCGGCGAACTCGACCGGTTGACCGAGTGGGACGCGGGTGACCCGGCTGACCGATACCTCGCGGAACAGACCCGGCGACAGCGGTGCGCGCAGGCGGGTCCCCGGGCCCATCTCGACCAGCAGCCCGGCATCGTCCGCGGCATCGACCGGCTCGATGAGCCCGCCGATCGGGGACATGCCGATCGACGCCGGCTCGGCGCGGGTGAGCAGCAGCCGGTCGATGCGGTCGGCATCGAACGGCAGCAGGTTGCCGACGTGATCGCGGCGCAGCAGCACGGCATCGATCAGCCCGAGATCGTGCACCGGCAGACCGTAGCGCCCGACGCCGGAGACATGCAGCACCTTGCAGCGCGCCTCCAGACCGGTACCGGTCAGAAGCCCGCGGGCCTGCAGACCGGCCACCATGCCGGCGATGGTCGGCTCGGCGAGCACGGGAAAGACGTTGTTGGTGCCGGTGGAGAGCGGGATCAGCCGCACCCGTTCGGCCCGCGCGCCCAGCGCGCGCACGATCGCCCGATTGGTGCCGTCGCCGCCGAGCGAGACGATGGTGTCGCAGCCCGCCTCCAGAAAGGCGTTCACCGCGGTCTCGGTGTCCTCGGCCGTGTTGCGGATGGGAGGCGTCAGCACGTGGGTGCGCGCACCGAGCCCCATGTACTCGAGTGCCGCGGCGGCGATCCGGAACGGCTCGCGCGCCACGAAGATGTCGGTCGCGCCGCACGCATCCGCGCCGGCCGCCACCCGCGCCACGATGTCGCGCTTGGCCTCGTGGGTCATGTTGGTCGCACGCGCCGCCAGGCGGCGCACGTCGCGGCCGGACATGGGGTTCACGAGAATGGCGACCCTGGCCTCTGTCATGCGCTGGCTCCCTCTTCCTGGCAGGGCATCGCCCGGGCGCGGCCAGGCACCTGCCCGGCCGCTTTTCATACCCGGCAAAAGGGGCCTAACCTAGGCAACCGCGCCCTGCATAGCAATAGGTCCCAGCATGACCCTGCACCCCGAACTCTGCGAACACGTACAGCCCGGCACCTGGCCGTTCGAGGTGGCGCTGGTGATCGACGAGCAGGTCGGCTTCACCGACGCACTGGTCGCCTGCCGGCGCTGCGGCGCTCACTACCTGCTCGAGATGCTCGACTGGCGCGGCCACCACCGGCTGATGCGGATCGCCACCGTCGAATCTGAGCGCGTGCGCGCCCTGCTGCACGATCTCGGGCGCGGCAGCTGCGATCCGAAGCGCGCCGGCGCCAGCGTCGAGCAGGTTCAGGCGGGTGCGGCCTTCACGCCGTGGCTGCTGCTGCTCGATGCGCGGGCGATGCGCATCGAGGCCATCCAGCCGGTGCCGCAGGGCCGGAAGCTGCCGACGGTGAGCTGGCGGGCGCTGCCTTGTGACGGCAGCTGGCTTGACGACGTGACGTCAGCGGTTGGATGCGGCGTGACGGTCAGGACTGGATGAGGCGGAAGCGGGTGCCAGGGTCGCCGATCAGCTCCAAGTTGCACAGGCCGTCCTTGTCCTCGACCTTGTACTCGAGCTCGGGATCATAGCGGAACATCACGTAGCGCCGGTCGCAGCGCAGCTTGAGCTCGGCAATCGCGCCGGCGTCGACGATGATCCGGAAGCGGTTCTTCAGGAGCCACAGGAACCACGACGAGGTCGGCCCGAACTCGCCTTCGTGCACGAAGCTCGTGTCGTCGGACTGGATCGCCTCGATCCGCTCGGCGATGCGCTGGAACTCTGGTCGCTCGGCTTCCGAGACATGACCCTTCTGGATGCGCTGCAGGGTCAGGTAGGCCGCCGCGAAATCATTGGTCTCGAGTTCCAGTGACAACAAATTGCGCAGTGCCGCGGCGTGCTGCTTGCGCGGGAGATAGCGCGGCAGGTCCTCCTCTGCCATAGCGCGCCTCAGTCCGGCAATCTGATCCGTCCGCGACCCCCACTGGCGCGCATACGCGTAAGCTGCAAGACCCGCATAGGCGTCCTCATAGAGGTTCTCCACCACCAAGTTGGTGACCATTTGGTCGGCCAGCGCACGATCTCCTTGTTGGATAGCTGCCATCAGTCGCTTGTAGCCCCTGATGAAGCTCCGTTTCGCGCTCGTGCTCGGATCGGAAAGGTAGAACACGATTTTGTGCGAGAGGCCGGCATCGATTGGTTTTCCCGCTCGTTGCGCGGGCGCAAAGCGCGATTTGGCCGTCGCTTCGACCGCCGCGCGGTCGAACTCCTCGATACCGGTCGACTCAGTCACGGCGATCTCGTAAGGCTGGCCAGAACTGTCAACCATGAAGTGTAAGTGGACCCAACCTTCGGCCTGCCGATGAACCAACTTACTGGGATAGATTGGGTGCGACACCGAGATGGGCCGCGGCGCCGAGTAGACTTCGACGACGGGAGTTTCGGTCGCCGCGTCATCAGCTGTAGCCTGAAGGTCGACCGAAGCCGTGGCTAGGCTCGCGAATACCAGCCCGATCATCATGAAGGCCGCCGGATTCCGTAGCATGCTCAGGCCCGATTCCCCTTCAATGGCAGCAGAATATAGCGCAAGCGAAGTCTCGAGAATCAACAGGAAACCGATCCCATTGCTCTCGAAGTCCTGCCTATAGCAACACAGATTCCAGTGCTCGCTTGCGTTCCAGCCAATCCGGCATTGCCCGGGCGAGAGCGGAATAGAATCTGGCGTCATGGTTCCGGTGTCGGACGTGACATAGCTCGTGTACGACCACGTATTCGATGCAGCCGCGTGGGGCCCGAACCAGACTGGCGTTCAGCGTCATCGTTCCCGCAGCCGACAGACTACCCCAGCGCGAGCGCATCGTACGCACCGCGAGCCGCGGCGGATCGATGCCCTTGAACCTGGTCAGGCTGCTATCCAGAACATCATTGAGAATGATCTTCGCCCGGTCGAGATACCAACGACGCAGAAGTGCCTTTACTTGATCCGGGCTCGCATCGCCGGGCATACCGACCATCAACCGTCCGCGCTTCAGACTGACCGCCGCCAAATCCGTGGACACCAGCTTCAATCGGTATTGTCGGCCGAGGTAGAGATGCGATTCCCCGTTGACGTACTGTCTTGACGGCGTGCGGGGTCGGTAACGCTCGAACTCGGCCAGTTGCCGGCTGATCCAGCCGGCGCGCTTCTGCACCCGCTCCGCGATCACTGCCTCGGGGCAATCAACCGGGGCGCGTACCAGCACACGGCTGTCGGGGTGCACCTCGATGGCAAGGGTCTGCCTCGATGCCAGGAAGCGCACCTCGTAACGGATGGTGTCGCGGCCGTAGGTGAAAGTGCCAACCATGGTCTTCACCCGGCCATCCGGTGGCGGGCGAGCTGCATGGCTTTCTCGATGATCTCGTCCATCTCGTCAGTGGATAGCGCGATGCCCCGTGCGCCGTTGACCTCGTCGTAGAGGTAGTCGTCGATTTCATTCATTGTCCGGCGCTGGGCGTCGAGGTCGTCCCAGTAGCCCACCTTGCGGTTGCGCCGGAAGATGTCCCATACCGCCATGGCGGCCTCGGCGGCGGTGGCCTGGGTCTGCTCGGCGTCGCTCAGGTGGTTGGCCACGAAGGGGCGCAGCAGGCCATAGACAGCGGCCGCGTCGGCGTCACCGTTCAGCGCCGGAGGCAGGTCATCGCCCTTGCGCGACACCACGGCATCCTTGATCTCGGTGACGCGCTGCAGGTACTCCAGATCGGACAGTCTCTTCGCGCGGTAATCATCGATGGCCTGCTGGATCAGCCTGGAGAACTTCTCGTAGAAGGCCGGGTCTTGCTCCAGTCTTTCATTGATCGCGCGACGGGTAGCGTGGGCGATCATGTCGGCTTTGGCCCCGAGGTTCTTCTCGCCGCCGGCACCTTGCTCCTCGACCACCTTCTGGAACGCAGCCTCGTCAAAGATGTTCACCGGCGCGTTCAGCTGTACCACCTCTGAGGCCGAGATGTGCGTGTCCAGCAGCTTTTGGATGCGTGGCTCGAAGTCGCGGTAATCTACGGATTCGGCGTAGCGCAGCTTTACGGCGGCCTTCAGGTTCACGAAGCGCTTCAAGTCGTTCTTATAGGTGCGCAGCTTCTGCTCGGGCGTATCGGTGATAAAGCGCTCGCTGGAGAGCGCAATCGCCAGCGTCTTGGCATAAGCCGACAGACGTTCGTAGAAATCGGCGCGTAGCTTCTCGTCAGCCAGCAGTTGCTCGAAGGCCTCCTCGTCCTGACGGTTCTTCGCCGTCTTGAACAGGTCCCACAGTTCGGCGTGGCGCTGCGGCAATGCCCGGACTTCCTCATGGATCGAGGTCAGCGCCCCTTCCAGATCCGCCGCCTCGAATCCTTCCAGGGCGCTGTAGGTCGTCAGCGCCTGGTCCAGTTCGCCGAGCACGCCCACGTAGTCGATGATGTAGCCGAAGTCCTTGGCCTTGCTGCCGGATTCGTCCTCGTACAGGCGGTTCACTCGGGCGATGGCCTGCAGCAGGGAGTGGTCTTTGAGCCGGCGCGTGAGATACAGCACCGTGTTGCGCGGCGCATCGAAGCCGGTCAGCAACTTGTCCACCACGATCAGGATC
Source organism: Pseudomonadales bacterium (assembly GCA_019634925.1). Lineage (GTDB taxonomy): Bacteria > Pseudomonadota > Gammaproteobacteria > Pseudomonadales > Azotimanducaceae > UBA7803. The sequence goes on along the minus strand of JAHCAL010000008.1, from coordinate 48,703 downwards.
TCGGGTTCGTCGCCGAACTTGAAAGCGTTGACGATCTGCTTGTTGTAGTCCTCCTCCGAGCCGTAGCGCTTCATCATGCGTTGCCAGAAGGCCACCACCACATCGGTGGATTCCTCGGCGTCGATCTCGTCGAAGCCCTCGCGCTCGTCGGGCGGGGAGATGATCACATCGCTGCTGACCGCGCCCAGTTCATCCAGAAACGCCTTGTAACGCAGCGCCGCTGCCTTGTTGGGCGCCACCAGCTGGGCCTTGAAGCCGGTGCCCTGCCAGTTCTTGCGATAATGCTCGCTGATGTCGAAGGCGCGCATGTAGATCACCTGCTCGGCCTTGTTGAGCATCTCGGCGCGGGCGTATTTCTTCTTCAAGTCGGCCTTCTGCTGGTCGCTCAGCCCCTGGGTGTGGCGCTCGAACCAGATGTCGATGGCGGCCTGGTTCTGCTCCAGCTCCACCATGCGCCCTTCGTAGAGCAGCGGCACGATGGCGCCGTCGGCCACCGCCTGGTCGATGGCGTAGGTGTGAATCACGCCGCCGAACTTGGCCACATCGCTCTTCTCGCGGGTCAAGAGTGGCGTGCCGGTGAAGCCGATATAGCAGGCATTCGGGAACATCTGCCGCATGCGCGCCGAGTAACCGCCCAGCTGGGTGCGCTGGGTTTCGTCCACCAGCACGAAGATGTCGGGCGAGGCATCGCTGAATTTCTTGTAGGCCAGCGCCTTGTCAAATTTGTGCACCAGCGTGGTGACGATGTGCGCCTTGCCGTCGGACACCAGTTCCACCAGATGGCGGCCGCTCTCGGCACGGTCGGGCGAGAGCCCGCAGGCGGCGAAGGTGTTGCCGAGCTGCTTGTCCAGATCCACCCGGTCGGTCACCAGCAAGATGCGCGGATTGCGGATCGCCGGCTCCAGCGCCAGCGCGCGGGCCAGCATCACCATGGTCAGCGACTTGCCCGAGCCCTGGGTGTGCCAGACGATGCCGCCCCGGCGCTTGCCACTGTCGTCCGTCTGCTTGACGCGGGCGAGCACCTCGCGAATGGCGAACACCTGCTGGTAGCGCGCGATCTTGCGCACGCCGCCGTCGAACACGGTGAAGGCCCAGGCCATCTCCAGCAGGCGCTCCGGCCGGCACAGGGCGTAGAGCGTGCGGTCCTGCTCGGTCACCTGCCGGCCAACCAGGTAGGGCGCAATCTCCTCGCGCACGCCCAGCTCGGCAAAGGCCAGATCGAACAGCGAAGCCTTGACCGACTCCGGCAGCGGGCGCTCCAGCAGTGGCGCCAACTCAGCATCCGCCACGTCCTCCTTCCATTTCGACCAGAACTTGGCCGGAGTGCCGGTGGTGGCGTAACGGGCCTCGTTCTTGTTCACCGCCAGCACCGTCTGCACATAGGTGAACAGGCGCGGGATGTACTCGTCGCGCTGGTTGCGGATCGTCTGCGAGATGGCCTGTGCCACCTCGACCTTGGGCGACTTGCACTCGATGACCGCGAAGGGAATGCCGTTGACGAACAGCACCAGGTCCGGACGACAGGTCTCGACGCTGCGGGTGCGCTCCACCGCGAATTCGGCGGCCACGTGGTAGACGTTGTTGGCGGGATTGCGCCAGTCCACATAGTTGAGCGTGAAGCTTTTCAGATCGCCCTCGATGGATTGCTCCAGCGCCACGCCCAGCGTCAGCAGGTCGTACACCACCTCATTGGTCTTGAGCAGACCGTCGTACTTGACGTTCTTCAGGCGCTGGATGGCGCTCTGGATGTTCTCCTCGCTGAAGAGATAAGTGCCGCCCTTATGCTGGATGCGGTTCAGCTTCTTCAACTGCTCCCGCAGGATCTCTTCAAGCAGCACGTTGCCCGCCTTGCCGCCGCGCGCGGCCAGTGCTTCGGCGGGGGGCAGGTACTGGTAGCCCAGGTTGATCAGCACCTGCAGAGCCGGGATCTGGGAGAGGTTTTTTTCGTCGAAGCGGAAGCTGTCCATGTCAGTTCTCGCAAGGATGTCTGACGAATCCGCTGAGCTCGGGATTCAGCAGGCCTTTAGAGTTCTCCTTGAGCTGATGACCGCTGTTCTCTTCCCGGCCGAGAGTGTCGATCAACTCTGTGGTTTCCATAGGTTGTAAACCTCTTTACGTCGGTTAAAGGCTTCCTGGCCACCTTCCATGATGTTAATGATGGCGTCCTGTACCGGACGGGCATCGATGCTGCCGCTCTGCACGGCGACTTTTTCGTCCTGGTAGCGGCAGGCATGCATCTGCTCCGCGTCGCCCAGCACAGGGAAATTGGCGTTGTGGGTGGCGAAGATGAACTGCGCGTGAGGTTTCATCTCGCGCAGTAGCTTGATCACGTCGTCGTAGATGGTCTGGTTGTCCAGATCATCTTCTGGCTGATCTATGATGATCACGTCATTCTGACGCTGGCTGAGCACATACAGCAACAGCGCGGAAGCGCGCTGCCCGAGAGAGTGGTGCTTCAGCTCCCTATCTCGATAGCGGATGACAAAGTGATTGGGCACCTGCCAGGTGATGAACTCGGCCAGGTTCTGCATAAAGGTCTTCTCGAAAAGCTCGGGGGTGCTGCCGGCCTTGGCCAGAGCTCCCGGCAATGCACGCAACAGGCCGCCGAAGTCGGCGTAATCCTCCATGACCGCACGCAGAGTGGTTTCGCGGATGTTGCTACCCTTAAATAGCTGCTGCATGAAGCCGATGGTCGCTTCCTTGTCGCCCTTAAAGTCCGCCTCGATCTGCAGGGCGGTGTGGCTGCCGTTCACCCGATCCAGCGCCGCCTTGATGATGTTGAATTCGCGCAACCAAAGCTCATTGAGCTTGTCGATTTCGGCAAACAGCGCGTCACGGATACTGCTCTGCTGGCTTTCCTGCTTGGCCAGCGCTTCCAGTTCTTGCTCTGCTTTGTCTTTTCGTTTTTGCTGAATCAAGAAGTCGTCCGGCTGGATGGCGGTCATGCCAGTCTGCTTGAGTTCCTCAGCCAGTTGCCGTTCGACCTGGGCGAACTCCTCCTGAAGGCTGGTGCGTGCGCCTTCGAACTCGCCTTGCTTGGTGTGTAAGCGTGCCGTAATTCCCCGTGTGTCCTCCGCGATGTTTTTGAGCAGTTCGATCTTGGCGACGAGGCTGGAAAACTCAACGTAGAAGGACGTGAAGAAGTCCGGGTTTTGGCTGGACACGTAGCTTGTGGCGTTACGCAGTTCGTCCTCGTGCTCAGAGATCACTTCCTCCACGGCGAGGACGAAGTTGTCCGCACGCTCCCTCATGCGCGTCAGCGCATCGGCATCCTGCTGGAAGCAGAGGTGCTTTTGGAGCTTGTCGGGGACCCCATACTCTTCGAATTTCTTCAGTCGGAAGTTGGCATCGGTGAGCTCGGTTTCGTAGTCGCGCTTGAGTTCGGCAGTTTTGCTGAGCTTGAGCCAACGCTGAGCGGCATCGCGCACATGCTGGCGTTGGGTCTCGATTTCGTCGCGCAGCACGCGGAGCTTTTCGCCAACCAGTTTTTCCACCAAGTCGGTCTCGAAGCCTTCGCCGGTGCTGGAGAGGTCTTTCTGCCCGAAGTAGATCGGGCGACGCAACACGGTTTCCCGGATCGACACGCCAGGCTGCAATTTGCCGCCCAGGTAGACGTTCGGCGCTTCGCGGAAGATGCGGGAGATGGTGAGTTCCTCTCCGTACACATCGCAGACCGTCAGCGTCACCTTGCCGCCGCTGCCGAGGGTGTGTCGGATCAATTCATCCTTGTATTTGGTGTCCTGCGCCTTCTCGCCCCGTGGAATGTCGAGAGCGTAGCGCACGGCCTCCAGGATGGCCGACTTGCCGCTGCCCCGGATACCGATCAGCGTATTAAGTTCGGGGGTGAAATGCAGTGTCTGTCCGTCGAGTATGCCGCCGTCGAAATGAATGCTGCGAATGTGCGACGCATGGTGCGTGGGAGGTTCCATGGCTACCCGTGCAGCGGGATCGTTCAAGGCAAACCTGACCGCTTGAAAGGACAGCTCGCCCAGCCTCAGGTAGCTGGCCTTGCCCCGGCCGATTTCCTCGATGCACTTTGGGTCACTGCCTTCCAGTTCGGCGGGATACCAGTCTTGCAGCCAGCCTTGCATTTTGGTGCGGCAAGGCTTGTCCTTGCCCGCCCCGTCATGCGTGCGAACCTTCTGGAAGCCCAAGGTTCTGCGTCGGAAGAACTCGTTCTGCCCCAGCTCAGTTAGCCGACCGCCATCCAATTCCTCCCACAAGCCGCTAGGTGCTTCGACATGAGCAAAGACGAGAAAGAAGTCCCGATGATAGCTTTCGAGTCTCCTGATCGTCTCCAAGAGAGACCAAGAAGTGCGGCCGTTTTCCTGCTCGTACTGCGCAGGAGCTTTGCCCTCGAACGCGCTGATCAGGAATGGGTTGATGTGGTTGTGTTCGTTGAGCCATTCGTCAGAAAACACAACGAGCGTGTGGATGCCATTCGCCCCGTCGTTGACCGACAACTCTACGCCGGGCAAGAGTGCAATCCCCTTTTTCTCGGCCGTCTTGCGCAGGGCCTTGAACTCGTCGAAGTCGAACTTGTTATGGTTGGCGATGACGGCCAGTCGGATGCCCGCATTCTCCAACGCATCCACATAGTTGCTGTTGTAGAAGTTGTCATCCTCCGTGAACTTGAATTCACGGTCTGCGCGGGTGTGCAGATGGAAGTCTGCGCGCACCCACTGTGAGCCTTGTTCGAAAACGATTGGCATCGGTCTCCCCCTTAACGATTGCCATGCTGTCGCTGGGGCGCGGAGACCGGCAGCCGCCAGTGGCCGGTCAGCAGCTTCTGCATCAGGCCGCGCTTTTGGCTTCGCACAGCGGCGAGTTGATCGTTTAGCAAGGAGAGTTCGCGCATGGCTGCTCCGAGTACATTGAGCACGCGCTCTTGCACATCACGTGGAGGTATCGGCATCGTCATGGAAAAGAAGTCGTCTGCTGTGACGTTCAGCAGTCCATGGTTGCGAGCGCCTTCCTGCGCCACTTGGTAAATCTGGTGATTGAACCCACCGGCTTCACAGAAGTAAGCGAAGTAGTCACTGATAGGCGCTTTGCTTTCGTCGAGCGCGAAGCACAAGTAAAGGGTGGATACGATGCCGTCATCACGTGCGTCGAGCCGCTTGATTGCGCCAAGCGGATATCCGGCGGAATAGCTCTTGTTGTACGCATACTCACCACGCTTGAGTAGCGTGTAGTGCTCAGTCTTTGCAGCTGCAATGCGCTTACCGAAGTAGTGTGACTGACTTACCAGGCCGTCTACGCCTGAGATCGTAAGCGGATGACCGTCACCTCCGACGTTCTTACGTGTCACCCGTCGAGTGAACTCCGATAACCGGCACCGTGGGTAGGAGCACTTGCCGAAGACGCGCTTCATTAGTGCTTTGGTTGATTGTTCCTTCGCCGCGATCAGTTGCTCTGTTTTCTGGATGGCGGTGTCCCAGGTGACCCATAGTTGTGCGAGCTTTCTCTGCTCGTGCAAAGGCGGCAATGGGAGCTTGAATCTCCCAAGTTCGCTGGTGTTGATGTGGGGCAATGATGAGCCCACATGCAGACCGCGCAGTCGAGCTTGGCCAATCTGAGAGTTCAAATACTGCGAGGCGAAATTCGGATCCACGATCCTAGGTTTGAAACGACAAATAATCACGGCATGGCAGTTGGAACCGGCGGCCTCATCAGTTACGACTGCGGCTGTTCCGATATGTCCGGACTGAACTACAAGTACATCGCCTTCGCGAAGCTGGCTCTTCCGATTCTTCGCGTGGAAGTCATGCGTAACCCACGTAGTACGAGCTAGGTCTAGTTTGTTCGGCCGGACATTGAAGCCCTGCAAGTAGCGGATGCCAGTCTCACTGTTCTCTGTCTGATGAGGCAAAGAACTGCCGACGAATCCATTTGTCAAAAGGTCGGTGATTTCGTAGATGTATGGCTGCTTCCATTCAGCCGGGTACGGCCCTAAGTGGAGAGGGGTTAGTCGTTCGGTACTCATTCCTACTTCCCTCGCCCCTTGCCTTCCAAGGCCCGCTCTGTCTGCTCCAGCGCCGCCATATCCTCAACGTCCGCCGCCAGCTGCGCCGCCTCGCGCCGGGCTGTGTCGAAGCTCTCGTAGCGCTCCAGCGCCAGCTTCTCCGCTACATCTGCGCGCAGCGTGCCGGCGTGGGTCAGCACCTCGCGTTCGTTGAACTGCAGGAAGGCGTCGAGCTTTTCTTCCCAGTCGCGCATGGTCAGGGTGCGGCGGCGCTGGGCCTGGTCCTCAGCGTAGTCGAGGTACATGACCACGATGCGGTCCAGAGCCTCGATCTCTTCGCGGTTGAGGTAGTTCTTGGCGACGGTCACATCCTGCTTGCGCACCCGGCCGCGGGCCCAGGTGGTCAGGCCCATGTTGGGCAGGGCGGGGTCGGCGCGGTCGGCGATGAGTTCGGGCGCGGTGTGGCCGGTGACGGCCCACAGCATCTTGTTCTGCACCTTCTTGAAGAACAGCTGGGCGGCCTCGGACTTGTTGTCGTAGTCCACGGCGGTGGCGTAGATGTCGCGGATCTTCTGGTAGAAGCGCTTTTCCGAGGCACGGATGTCGCGGATGCGCGCCAGCAGCTCGTCGAAGTAGTCCCAGCCGCCGGGCTCCTTGAGCCGGGCGTCGTCCAGCACGAAGCCCTTGACCAGGTACTCGCGCAGGTGGGTGGTGGCCCACTGGCGGAACTGGGTGCCGCGCGGGGAGCGCACCCGGTAGCCGACGGCCAGGATCATGTCGAGGTTGTATGTCTTTGTTTTGTAGCTCTTCCCGTCACTGGCTGTTGTCAAGTATTCCTTGACGACTGCCAGCGACAGTTCGCCCTCGGCCAGGATGTTCCTGATGTGCAGGCTGACGTTCTGTTTGGACGTATCGAACAGAGTGGCCATTTCGAGCTGGGTGAGCCACACCGTGCCCCCCTCGGCACGCAGCTGGATGGCGGCGCTGCCGTCATCCAAGGTGTAGAGGATCAGTTCGCCGCCGCTCATACGCCCAGCTCCTTGAGGTACTGCTTCATGCGCGTGCGCACTTCGGCCAGTTCGCCTTCCAGGCGCTCGATCTCCTGCTCGACGGCGGCGACGTCGATCTCTTCCTCTTCCTCGAAGGTGTCGACGTAGCGCGGGATGTTGAGGTTGAAGTCGTTGTCGGCGATCTCCTTGAGGCTCGCGACATGGGCGTATTTGTCCACCGGCTGCCGGGCGCGGAAGGTGGCGAGCACCTTGGCCATGTGCTCCTCGAGGAGTGCGTTCTGGTTCTTGCCGCTCTGGTAATCGCGGCTGGCGTCGATGAACAGCACGTCCTGGCAGGCCTCGCGGGCGCCGCCCTTTTCGCGGGCGCGATCGAACACCAGGATGGCGACCGGGATCGAGGTGGTGGGAAACAGGTTGCCCGGCAGGCCGATGACGGCATCGAGCAGGTTCTCCTCGATCAAGGCGCGGCGGATGCGGCCCTCGGCGCCGCCCCGGAACAGCACGCCGTGCGGCACCACCACGGCCACGCGGCCTTCCTGCGGCAGCGCGGTTTCGATCATGTGGGTGATGAAGGCGTAGTCGCCCTTGGACTTGGGCGGCAGGCCGCGCCAGAAGCGGCTGTAGCGGTCGGCCTCGACCTCCTGGCCGCCCCATTTGTCGAGACTGAAGGGCGGGTTGGCCACCACCACGTTGAAGCGCATCAGGCGGTCGGCCTCGACCAGCGCCGGGCTGTTGAGGGTGTCACCCCATTCGATGCGGGCGGCGTCCTTGCCGTGCAGGAACATGTTCATGCGTGCTAGCGCCCAGGTACTGCCATTGACCTCCTGGCCGAACAGCGCGAAGTCGCGGCTGCCTTGCGCTTCCACCAGCGCGGCGGCTTCGATCAGCAGGCCACCGGCGCCGCAGGTGGGGTCGCAGATGCGGTCGCCGGGTTTGGGGGCGGCCAGTTGTGCCAGCAGCTTCGATACTTGCTTGGGCGTGTAGAACTCGCCGGCCTTCTTGCCGGCGTCGGAGGCGAAGCGTTCGATCAGGTAGATGTAGGTGTCGCCGATCACGTCCTCGGATACGCGCGAGGGACGGAGGTCGAGCTTGGCGAAATCGCCCAGCAGATTTTCCAGGCGGCGGTTGCGGTCCTTGGTCTTGCCGAGATTGGCCTCGGAGTTGAAGTCGATGTTGCGGAACACGCCTTCGAGCTTGGCCTTGTTGGCCTCCTCGATGTGGTCGAGCACGATGTTGATCAGCTCGCCGAGGTTGGCCGCCTTGCGCCGCTCGTACAGGGCGTGGAAGTCGGCCAGGAAGCGGTCGGTGATCTCGCCGGTCTTCTCTTCCTTGAATTCGACGTAGGGCAGGATGAAGCGCTCACGCTCCAGCTTGCGGCGGATGCGCTCCTCGTTGTCGCCGTACTCCTTCTGGTACTCGGCGTAGTGGTCGGCCCACTGGTCGCTGATGTACTTGAGGAACAGCATCACCAGGATGTAGTCCTTGTACTGCGCCGGATCCACGACGCCGCGAAAGGTGTCGCAGGCGGCCCAGGCCGTTGCGTTGACCTCCTGCTGGGAAACTGGATTGCTCATTGTTCTATTCCCCTCGGATGAAGGCGGTCCGGGGCATGAGCCCCGGACCGTACGCTCAGCGTTGCCCGCAGGGCGGGTTGTAGGTGAGACGGAGACTGCGCTCGATCAACATCCGCTGCTGCGCGTCCGTATACAGCGCTGCCGCCGCGAGCTCGGTATGACCATGCCGTTGCCAGCACGGTCGGCGGTCGTGGTTTTCGACACGGTCGCGAACCTGGGCCGACTCGCCCACGTCCACAACTTTCCAACTACTGCCGCCGCTGCTGCCCAGGATCACATAGACCCCTGACAGAGGGTGCAGCGCACTGGTGTGCGAGAACGGGCCCTCGAAGTTGTAGTTACCGATCTGGATGGACATACTGCCACTCCTTCTCTAAGTGGTTGCTCTACTTAAGAAGCCGGTGGCAGCGGCGTTGGCGCGCCGCTGCCACCACCCAACCCGGTGGTTACCGGGTGTTCCTTGCCCGCCGCATCAGCACCGTTTCGACCCACTTCTCGCTCTTTTCTGCGATGTCGGCCATCAGGCGCTGCTCTCTCTTTGCGAGCTTTGATATCTCTGCAATTTTCCGCTGTTGGTCTGGAGGAGGGATCGGCACCTCCAGTGACCTTAGCTCTTTGGCGCCGATCATCGAGACCAGAGTACCTTTGGCCATCCCCGCCAGAACCCGCTGCGCGGTCCCCGAGTTGATGAACCACTGCAAATAGGCTGGCAGCACTTTGGTCGGGCGAATCAACAGCATCGGTGCCGAAAGCACGGCGGGCCCAAGGTCAGACGACACCAACGCCGCGGTCGTGCTGCGCCCTCGCGAGCGGAACAGCAGGTCGCCTTCCTTGAGCAAATGACGGCTCTTGCCGCTCGGCAGAACAACCCTCGCAGCGCCACCGAGCTGAAGGTCGCTCTTGTCATCGATGTCCTTCATCTGGACGACCAGCACATCGCCCTTCGGATCGTGCTCGAGGCGCGATCGGAAGAAGTAACCCACTCTGACTTCGGCGATGTCACCAAGGGCCTTGATCACAAGAACGACTTTCCTGCAATAACGCAGACTGGGCAGATACTGCGCCCAAGTCTGGGGCTTGTCAAACTGCAGTAAAGTCGATCCTGAAAAAACTGCTAGCGGCGCTCCAGCACCCGGATGCTGAACGGCCAGGCGTGTTCCGCATCGATCGCGTGATCCTCGCAGCTGACCTCCCGCCAGGCGGACCAGTCGACCTCGGGAAAGAACGTGTCGCCCGCGAACTCGGCGTCGATCTCGGTGACGATCAGGTGGGTGGCGATCTCGAGCCCCAGGCGATAGATCTCGGCACCGCCGGCGATGAAGATCGTGTCCTTGCCGGAAGTCGCGCACTCCGCACGCGCGAGTGCGAGTGCCGAGTCGAGGTCCGCGGCGACCAGGGCGCCGGCCGGCCGGTAGTCGGGATTGCGGGTCACCACGATGTTGGTGCGCTGCGGCAGCGGCGCGTTCATCGACTCGAACGTGCGCCGCCCCATGATCACAGGGTGGCCCACGGTCGTGCGCATGAAGTGCTTCAGGTCCTTCGGCAGGTGCCAGGGCAGATCGTTGTCACGGCCGATGACCCGATTGCGGGCCATCGCCCAGATGAGCGCGATGCGCATCGCCATCAGACCGCGATCGGCGCCTTGATGCCCGGGTGCGAGCGATAGCCGGCGAGCGTGAAGTCCTCGTAGCGGAAGCCGAAGATGTCCTTCACCGCGGGGTTCAGCGTCATGGTCGGCAACGGGTGGGGTTCGCGCGCGAGCTGGCGATCGGCCTGCTCGAGATGGTTCACGTACAGGTGCGCGTCGCCGAACGTGTGCACGAAATGGCCCGGCGCGAGATCGCAGACCTGCGCGATCATCATGGTCAGGAGCGCGTACGAGGCGATGTTGAACGGCACGCCCAGGAACACGTCGGCGCTGCGCTGGTAGAGCTGGCAGGAGAGCTTGCCTTCCGCCACGTAGAACTGGAACAGCGTATGGCACGGCGGCAGCGCCATGCGGTCGACCTCGGCGACGTTCCAGGCGCTGACGATGTGCCGGCGCGAGTCCGGGTTCCTGCGGATGTCGTCCACCACGCGCGCGATCTGGTCGATGGTCTGGCCGTCCGGACCGGGCCATGAGCGCCACTGTGAGCCGTACACCGGGCCGAGTTCGCCGTGTTCGTCGGCCCATTCGTCCCAGATGTGCACGTCGTGATCGTGCAGGTACCTGATGTTCGTGGTGCCCTGCAGGAACCAGAGCAGCTCGTGGACGATGCCCTTCAGGAACATCTTCTTGGTGGTGACGAGCGGAAAACCCTCGGCCAGGTCGAAGCGCATCTGGTAGCCGAACACGCTATAGGTGCCGGTCCCGGTCCGGTCGCCCTTGAGGACGCCGTGCTTGCGGATGTGCCGCATCAGGTCGAGGTATTGCTTCATCGTTGCCGGTCGGGGTTCCTGGTCGGTGCGCGCCGGTTGGCGGTCAGGCCTGCGCGGCCGGGCGGCTGCGCAGGATCAGCAGGATACCAATGGCGATCATCGGGATCGACAGCAGTTGGCCCATGGTCAGCCAGTCGAGCGCCACGAACCCGAGATGCACGTCCGGCTCGCGGAAGAACTCGGTCAGCGTGCGCAGCACACCGTAGCCGAGCAGGAACACGCCGGATACCGCGCCCACCGGCCGCGTGCGCGACGAGAACCACCAGACCACGGCGAACAGCATGAGCCCCTCGGCAAACGCCTGGTAGAGCGGCGACGGATGGCGTGCAAACGCCTCCCACTCGCCGGTGCAGAACGGGTTCAGCGCACGGACCGCGTCCGACGCGCACGGATAGATCAGGCCGAACACGGATTCGGTCGCGCGGCCGGGCAACTCGGTGTTCGCGAAATTGCCGAGCCGGCCGAGACCGAGCCCGAGCGGCACCAGCGGTGCGACGAAGTCGCCGACCTGCAGGAACGTGCGCCCGGTGCGGCGGCCGAACCAGGCGAGTGCCAGCAACGTTCCGATCAGACCGCCATGGAACGACATGCCGCCTTCCCACACGCGCAGGATGAACAGCGGATCCCGCGCGAGTTGCTCGAAACCGTAGAAGAGTGTGTAGCCGATGCGTCCGCCGAGTACCGCGCCGACCGCGCCGTAGAAGACCACGTCGGATACTTCCTGCGCCGTCCAGCCGCTGCCGGGACGCGCGGCGCGCCGGCTGCCGAGCCACCAGCAGAGCGCGAATGCGGCGAGATAGGCGAGCCCGTACCAGCGGATCGCCAGCGGGCCGAGTGCCACGATGACCGGATCGATGTCCGGGTAGTGGGGATGCTGCACGGGCGGAAACCTCCGTTGCTCGTCTGCTAGACTGCGGCCTCAATTCTGCTGCGGCGCGCCTGTCGGCGCCGGGCCACTCGACGTGCCATACGACGGGCCACAGGAAAGGACACTCTGCACCCCATGTGCCTGGTGCTGTTCGCATTCGATCCCGACTCGAGCCACCCGCTGGTGGTCGCGGCCAACCGCGACGAATTCTACGCGCGGCCGGCACGCGCCGCACATTACTGGGAGGATCGCCCGGCACTGCTGGCCGGCCGTGACCTCTCGGCGGGCGGCACCTGGCTCGGGGTCAGTCGCAGCGGCCGGTTCGCGACGGTCACCAATTTCGCCGAGGAAGGCCCCTCCGAAGCCCCGCTCAGCCGCGGGCTCCTGACCGAAGGCTTCCTGTCGGCCACGACTGATGCCCACGCGTTCGCGCACGGCCTGCACACCGGCGCCTACCGCGGCTTCAACCTGCTGCTGTTCGACGGCGAACGACTGGTCTACACGTCCAACCGCGGCCACACCGAAGACCTCGCTCCCGGCGTCTACGGGCTCGCCAATGCGGAGCTCGGCGCGACCTGGCCGAAGGTGATGCGCGGCCGCCAGGCGCTCGCGGCCGAGGTCGCGGGTACGCCGGATCCGGACCGGCTGATCGAACTGCTCGCCGACCGCACCGTGCCGCCGGATCGCGAACTGCCGAAGCGCGGACGCCCGCTGGAGCTGGAGCGGCGGGTCGCATCCTGCTTCATCGCCGGGGACGACTACGGCACCCGCGCCAGCACCGCCGTGGTGATCGGGCGCCGACGGGTGACGTTCGTCGAGCAGGAATATTTTGCGCGCGGCCGCCCCGGCGGGCGCGCCACGTTCGAATTCGACATCGAAACCTGAGTATCGGCCACCGAGGGGAGGAACGCCGCATGGATACCAACCTGCAGGGACGCGTCGCGCTGATCACCGGCGGGAGCCTCGGACTGGGGCTTGCAACCGCCACCGCGTTCTACCGCGCCGGCGCCCGGGTCGCCATCGTCGCGCGGCGAGCGGAGCCGCTGGAAGCCGCGCGTGCCGCGATCGAGGCTCACGCGGACGCCGCACCGCCGGGCGCAAGCGTCGCGGCCTGCACCTGCGACGTCGCGAATCCGGAACAGATCGTCGACGCGCACCGCCGGATAGTCGAGACGCTGGGCCCGATCGACATCCTGGTCAACAACGCCGGTCAGTCGGCCGGGGGACCGTTCATGCAGATCACCGACACCGCCTGGCAGGCCGATCTCGACCTCAAGCTCTTCGCCGCGATCCGGCTGACCCGCCTCGTATGGCCGCACATGCAGGCCAACCGCTGGGGCCGCATCATCAACCTGCTGAACGTGTACGCGAAGACGCCCGATGCCAACACCGCACCCACGTCGGTGAGCCGCGCCGCGGGCATGGCGCTCAGCAAGGTGCTGGCCAACGAAGGCGCGCCGCACAACATCCTGGTCAACGCGCTCCTGATCGGCTTCATCAAGAGCGACCAGATCCGCCGGCGCTTCGAGGCGAGCGGCAGCAACGGGACGCTCGAGGAGTTCGTCGCTGCGGCAGGCGCGCGGCTGCCGATGGGCCGGATGGGCGAGCCGGAGGAAGTCGCGAACCTCGCGCTGTTCCTGGCTTCGGAGGCCGGCTCCTACCTGACCGGCTGCGCGATCAACATGGACGGCGGCGTATCCCGCGTCGTCTGATTCAGCACCGGCAGAGGGACTATCGATGGTCACCCGACGCGAATTCGTGGCCGGCGGCGCGGTCATCACTGGCGCAGCGGCCGCGGGTGCCACGCTCACCAGCCATGCCGCCGCGCCTGCGCGCGCCGCGCGCGGACCGTTCCAGCACGGTGTCGCGAGCGGCGACCCGCTCGGCGACCGCGTGATCCTGTGGACCCGGGTCACGCCGCGCAAACCCGGGCCCGTGCCAGTGCGCTGGCGCATCGCTCGCGACGAACGGCTGCGCGACGTGGTGAACCAGGGCGTCGTGACCGCGCTGCCCGACCGCGACCATACCGTGAAGGTGGACGCCGACGGCCTGCAGCCGGGACGCACCTACTATTACCGGTTCGAAGCGCTCGGCGCCGAGAGCGAGACCGGGCGCACACGCACCCTGCCCGAACTGACCGTCACGCGCCTGCGGTTTGCCATCTGCAGCTGCTCGAACTACCCGGTTGGTTTCTTCAACGCCTATGCACGGATCGCCGACCGCGCGGACCTCGACGCCGTGCTGCACCTCGGCGACTACCTGTACGAGTACGCGCCCGGCGAACAGGGCCGCGAGCTCGGCCGCGTGCACGTCCCGGCAAACGAACTCGTGACGCTCGCCGACTACCGGGAACGCCACGCCCAGTACAAGACCGATCCCGACCTGCAGGCCGCGCACCGCGCGCATCCGTGGATCTGTGTGTGGGACGACCACGAGAGCGCCAACAACGCCTGGCGCGACGGCGCGCAGAACCACAACCCCGAACTCGGCGAAGGCGACTGGGCGGACCGGCGCGCCGCCGCGATCCGCGCCTACCACGAGTGGCTGCCGATCCGGGAACGCCCGGGCGCGGGCGGTCCATCCATCTGGCGCAGTTTCCGGTTCGGTGCACTCGCGGACCTGATCATGCTCGACACGCGCCTGCACGGGCGAACCCGGCAGGTCGCGGACCGCACCGATATGGCCGCCATGCGCGACCCGGCACACACGATCCTCGGCCCGGATCAACAGGCCTGGCTCGCCGAGGAACTGCGCGGGAGCGTCCGGCGCGGCACGGCATGGCACGTGCTCGGCCAGCAGCTCATGTTCGGCCAGTTGCTCGGCGAAGACGGCGTGCTGCTCAACACCGACCAGTGGGACGGCTATCCGAACTCACGCCGGCTGATCCTCGACCAGCTCGCGGCCGAGTCGATCGACGACACCATCATCCTGACCGGCGACATCCACAGCGCGTGGGCCATGGACATCGTGCCGGATCCGTTCGGGCCCGGCTACGACCCCGCGAGCGGGCGCGGATCGCTGGCGGTGGAGCTGGTGACCACTTCCGTCACGTCACGCGGCCCTGGTGGCGACGCGCCTGACCTCGAGGCGCGCGAGCGGCAGATCGTCGCCGCGGTCCCACACATCAAGTACGTGAACCTGCGCGAGCACGGCTACCTGTTGTTGGATCTGACCGCCGAGCGCGCACTTGCCGAATGCTGGCTGGTGGATTCGATTACCGAGCGCACTGCCGGTGAACGGCTCGGTGCTGCATTCGCCACCGAGCGGGGCGCCAACCACCTGGTCCGCGTCGAACCGTAGGCGGCGGAAAGTATCAGAGCAACTCGACGCCGATGCGCCGCACGGCGACCGCGAGCAGTCCGAAGCACATCACCGTCAGCAGCGCGCAGCTGCCGAGCGTCGGCCAGAAGCCGATTCGCGGCAGCAGCCAGGGAAAGACCAGGAACATCGGCAGCGTCGGCAGCACGTACCAGAAGGTGTACCACGCGTGATTGGCGATCTTCTCCATCGGCTGGCGCTCCACGTAAAGCCAGATGAGCGCGAGCACCGTCACCAGGGGCAGCGCGGCGACGAAGCCACCGAGCCGGTCGCTGCGCTTGGCGAGTTCGGTCACCAGCACCACGATGGCCGCGGTCAACAGATACTTGGTAACGAGCCACGCCATTCGATTGCCCTCCGGCCCGCCGCCGTCAGCTGAGTTCGTGACTGCGCGCTAGATCCTGCTTCAGGTCCCTGCCCGCCATCAGGTAGAAAACGGTCGACAGTACGTTGAACACGAGCACGCTGACCAGCGCCCAGCGGATCGACTCGGCACCCAGATCGGTATAGGCGTTGAGCAGGTCCGACGTGACGCCAACGATCACCGGCCCGAGCCCCATGCCGATGAGGTTAAGGATCAGGAGCAGGATCGCCGCGGCCAGCGCGCGCATGCGCACCCCGACCAGGCCCTGGGCCAGCGAGAAGGTCGGGCCAAGATAATACGCGCCGAGGAACCCGGGAATCGCCATGATCCAGAACGCCTGGATCGGATCCGGCCACACGTAGGCCGCCGTGGCGAACGGCACCGAGATCAGCGTGGCGATCCCCGGCAGCCACACATACCAGCGCACGTCCCGCGTCGCCATGCGGTCCGCGACGTAGCCGCCACTGGCCGTGCCCGCGATACCGGCGAAGCCGAGCCAGAACAGCGCCATGCCGATATCGGCCGTGCCCATCTCGTGCACTCGGATGAACAGCGGCGGAATGAACGGTCCGACGCCGTACCCGACGAGCGCATGCAGCGCGCCGCCGAGCGCCATGTAGCGAAAGCTCTTGCGCGACCACAGCGCCTTGAACACGAACCCGATCGGCGGCGCCGCCGCCTTGAGCTTGGCAACTTCCTCCGTATGCCCACGCGGTGGCTCGACCAGCGTGAACCGCACCACCAGCGCCATGAGGAGTCCCGGCAGGCCAACCACGATGAACGCGGTACGCCAGTCCATCACCTCGTTGATCCAGCCGCCGGCCAGGTTACCGAGCATCGTCCCGACCGGAATGCCGAGCGCGTACAGACCGAGCGCGGTGGCTCGTCTATCGGCAGCAAACAGATCGGAGATCATCGAATGCGACGGCGGGCTGCCGCCGGCTTCGCCGACCGCGACCCCGACGCGCGCGAGCAGGAGTTGCCAGAAGTTCTGCGCGAGCCCGCAGACCGCGGTCATCGCACTCCACACCGCGAGACTGATCGCGACGATGTTGCGGCGGTTGTGGGTGTCGGCGAGGCGCGCGATCGGAATGCCGAGCGTGGTGTAGAACAGCGCGAACGCGATGCCGCCCATCAAGCCGATCTGCCAGTCGTAAAGACCCAGATCGTCCTTCACTGCCTGCGCGAGGATGTTGAGGATCGAGCGGTCGATGAAGTTGAAGACGTAGACAATGAACAGGATCGTCAGCGCATACGACGGGTACCACGCGCGCGCGGAAAAGTTCAATTGCATGAATGAGATGGGCCCCCCGACCCGGAAATCGCGCGTCGCGGGCGCCGGAGCGCCAACGGCGCTGCGGTGCGACTGCGAACCGGAGCATATTTGAGGCGTTCGCGGCCGGCAATCGGTCTTAATTCGTGCGGGATCCTGCTAGACTCGGCCCCGATACCCGACTACCCGATGGACCGATGACCACCCAGAACGATTCCCCCCGAGCCGCTCGCCCCGAAATCGACATGGTTCCCGCCGTGGTGCTGACCGGCACCTTCATCGCAGCGCTGCTGCTGGTGCCCACCTACGGCCTGCTGGTCGGCTACTCCGCCGCCGCCTGGACCTGGTTCGCGATATTCCTGATCGCGTCCGGACTTTCCATCACGGCTGGCTACCACCGGCTCTGGTCGCACCGCGCGTATGAAGCGCACTGGTCCGTGCGGCTCTTCTTCATGCTGTTCGGCGCCATGGCGATCCAGAACAGCATTCTCGTCTGGTGCGCCGGCCACCGCCCGCATCACAGATTCGTCGACGACGAGGAAACCGATCCGTATTCGGCACGCAAGGGTTTCTGGTACTCGCACATCGGCTGGATGCTGCGCCGCCACCCCGCCGCCATTCCCGACTTCAAGTACGTGAAGGATCTCGAGCGGGACCCGATCGTGAAGTTCCAGCACGATCACTATGTGCCGATCGTGCTCGCGATGAACATCGCGCTGCCCGCGCTGGTCGGCTGGCTGTCCGGCGACCTGCTCGGCACCATCCTGCTCGCCGGCCTGCTGCGCCTGGTGGTCAACCACCACTTCACATTCTTCATCAACTCGCTCGCGCACATGTGGGGCACGCAGCCCTATACCGACGAGAACACGGCACGCGACAACCCCGTGCTCGCGCTCGTCACGTATGGCGAGGGCTATCACAACTTCCACCACCTGTTCGCACACGACTACCGCAACGGCATCCGCTGGTGGCACTGGGATCCGACCAAGTGGGTGATCCGCGCGCTGTCGTGGTGCGGGCTCACGAGCCGGCTGCGCATCACGCCGGCCGTGGACATAGAACGCGCGCGTCTCGCCATGCAGTTCAAGCGGGCCGAAGCGCGTCTGGCCGCGGTCGCGGAACGCAGCCATCGGGCCGATCATCACGCGGTCGCGCAACTGCGCGCCAAGGTCGAGCACGAGTACGAAGCCTTCATGGCAACGCTCGCGGAATGGTCCGCTGCGCGCGAAGCGTGGGTCGCCACGACGCGGCAGAAGATGGCGCACCAGATCGATCGGGTGGACGCAGACATCAAGGCGCTGGGGCACGAGATCACGCGCAGGCTGCGGGCGCAGCGCCGGCGGCTCGCGTCGCTGGAATTCGCCTGAGGTTCGGCCCCGTCTAGAACCAGTAGTCGGCGACGCATTTGCCGTCGCGCGGCAGATCCTCGAAGGTTTCCAGACCATCGAAATGGTCGATCGGAATAGACGCGACCGCGTCTGGCTCGGCCAGGCGCAGGTTGACCGCGATGCGGCGCCTGGTTCCTTCCTCCAGGTGCAGACTGCGCCAGTAAACGACACACCCGCAGGTCGGGCAGAAATTGAAGGTCAATGCCTTGCCGCGGGCGAACGCCGTGGTGGTACCGCTGACGTCTATGCCCTCACCTTCGAAGTCGTAGGCCCATAACACTCCGTAGCGGCGGCAGGCGGTGCAATTACACGCCGTGGCGCCTTCTGGCATGCCCTGGAAACGCCAGCTGACCGAGCCACAGATGCATGAGCCCGTGATCACGGGGTGCACCGGCGGCGAGTTTCGATACTCTGGTATTCCATCGGCTGTGCCCTACTTTTTCGGCTTGAAGGTCTTGGCCTGCTTCAGCGTACCGCTCCGGTCGTAGACCTTCCACTCGCCAATCTTCTTACCGCCCTCGTAGGCGCCTTCGTCCCAGAGCTGGCCGTTCTCGTAGTAGCGCTTCCATGGGCCCACTTGCTGGCCACGGTCGAATGCACCTGCCTGGAGCAGCTTGCCGTTCTCGCGCCACCATTCCCAGTAGCCGTCCAGCTCACCTTCGACGTAGTTTCCGACCGCCTTCAGCCCGCCGCTCTTGTAGAACCAGGTCCACTTTCCATGGCGTTTGCCGTTTTCGATGTCTCCTTCGCCGGATAGGCCGCCGTTGGCAAAAAGCTCGCGGTGGGGCCCGTCGGGTGGAGCAGGGCTGTCCGCTTTCATGCTTTGCTACCTTCTCGATTGGAAGTCATTCGTGTCACTTCTCGCGCCAAGCAGACAACGGAACGGGCGAATATCAGAAGGCGCCGCGACGAACCCTGTTTCGACGCCGGGTATTCATTTGCTAGAGGCCGCCTGCTCGAGGCGCTCGGCCAACCACACCTTGATGATCGATTGTCGCGTCACACCGAGACGACTCGCTTCTCGATCCTGCGCCTGTCACCGCACTCCCGAGAAACAGAGCACGTGCCCATCCACATCCTCAGCCTGAAAATCCACCGCACCCCACGCACGCTCCCCGAGCGTCATCGCGATCCGCGCCCCGCGGGCGGCGATTTCCTCGTACAGAGCCACCACGTCAGACACCTCGACAAACGCATCCAGGTGCTCCTCGGCCTTCCGCCGCGCCCGCACCCCCTCCGGCGTCGGCGCACACTTGAGGTGGATCACCGCCCCATCACGCCGCACCGCCGCATAGAACCCCTCGTAAACGAACTCACGCTCGAACCCCAGCTTCCGCTCGTAGTAATCGAGCGCCTGGCCCAGGTCATTCACGAGCAACTGGGGTGCTGCAAACCGTATCCGCACATCAGCCGACGGCCGGTCCGCCAGCGGCCGCACGTGCGCGTGCGGCGCTCTGTCGCGCACGAGTTCGAGACGGATGCCGTGCTCGAGCCACGCCTTGCACGCCGCGAGCACCATCGTGAACCCGCCCATCGAGTCGAGCGCCTGCGCGGTGATCTCCGCCGGTGTGCCGGTAAACCCATCCGCGCGGATCTCGACGAACGTCGCCTCGGCCCCCGCGGGCGCAAAACGCCACTCCACCGGCGTCGGCCAGGCAATGAGGATCGACCGCTCCGGCTCCAAGCGCAGCACGTCCACCTCGGCCTCGGCACCATAGTCTTCCCAGCGCCAGCTGAGTCGTGCACCGGCCACGACCGGGCCACTGCTGTGTGAAAACCAGAACTGCGTAGTGACGCCCGGATCGACGAAAGCCTGAAACACGCGCGCAATCGGCGCCCGGATCAGCATTTCGGCGCGCACCACCGGGGCGACGACGTCCGTTGCTTGCCCGCTCATCCGGTTCCTCCCCGATCGCGGCGCGATCGACCGTCAGGCGTGGTAGGTGGGTACGACCCGTTCGAGACCGGCGCGAACCAGCTGCGCGCGCATGTACGACTGCACTTCCTGGGCGGTATTCATCTTGAGCACGCGCACCAGCATGCGACGCGCGTCGCTGCGGCGGATGTTGCGTACCACCCACTTCACCTTGGGCAGGTTGGTCGCGTTCATGGAGAGCACCTGGTAGCCCATCGCCATCAGCAGCACCGCGCCGATGGGGTTGCCGGCGAGCTCGCCGCAGATACCGACGTAGGTGTTCTCGCGGTGCGCGGCGCGCGCGACTTCGAGCAGCGCGGCGAGCACGGCCGGATGCGTCTCCTGGTAAAGGCTCGCCACGCGCGGGTTGTTGCGGTCCACCGCCAGCATGTACTGGGTCAGATCGTTGGAGCCGACCGCCAGGAAGTCGACGCGACGGGCGAGCGCACGTGCCTGGTACACGGCGGCGGGTACCTCGACCATGACGCCGACCAGCGGCTGCTTGACCTGCACGCCTTCCTCGAGCACCTCGATGTAGGCGCGGTGGATGAGCGCCTTGGCTTCCTCGACCTCGTTCATCGACGAGATCATTGGCAGCATGATGCGCAGGTCGCCCTGCAGACCGGCGTTGGCCTTGATCATGGCGCGCGCCTGCACCATGAAGATCTCCGGGTGGTCGAGCGTGACGCGGATGCCCCGCCAGCCGAGGAACGGGTTTTCCTCGTCGATCGGGAAATAGCTGAGCGCCTTGTCACCACCGATGTCGAGGCTGCGCATGGTCACCGGGCGCGGCTCGAACGCCACCATGTGTTCGCGGTAGATGACCCGCTGCTCCTCTTCGGTCGGGAACCGCTCCTTGGTCATGAACGGCACTTCGGTGCGGAAGAGGCCAATCCCCTCTGCGCCGCGGTCGAGCGAGCGGGTGATGTCGCCGGGCAGGCCGATGTTGACCCATAGCCCCACGCGCCAGCCGTCCAGCGTGATGGCCGGCAGCTCCTTCAGCTGTTCGAGTTCGGTCGCGAACTGGTTCTCGGCGACGATCAGCGCGCGGTAGCTTTCCTGCAGCTGGGCGGACGGATTGAGGTAGAGCTCGCCGTAGATGCCGTCGATGATCATCGACTGGCCTTCGATCGTGGCGATGGGCAGGTCGACCGCGCCCATGACGGCGGGTATGTCGAGCGCGCGGGCGAGGATCGCCACGTGCGAGCTGCCGGAGCCGCGCACCGAGACGATACCGCGCAGTTTGCCGGGCGGGATGTTCGCGAGCATGCTCGGCGTCACTTCGTAACCGACCAGGATGGTCTCGTCGTGGAAGTGCAACTTGCGGGTGCTGATGTCCTGCAGGTAGCCCAATACCCGCAGCCCCAGGTCCTCGACGTCGGCGCCGCGCTCGCGCAGGTACGCATCCTCCATCGCCTCGAAGCGGCGCACGTGTTCGCGGATCACCTGCTTCAGCGCACCCTGCGCCCAGAGGCCACGGCGCACACGCTCGCGGATGTCGCCGGCGAGCGCGTTGTCGTCGAGCATGTGCAGGTAGGCGTCGAACAGCGCGAGTTCCTCGGGCGGCAGGCTCTTCGAGAACTGCTGGCTGATGCGCCGCAGGTCGCCGCGTACCGCGTTGATCGCGCGGTCGAGCAGGATCAGCTCGGTGGTGACGTCCTCGGCTTCGCGCTCGGGGACGCCTTCGAGGCTAGCCGGCGGCTGCACGACCAGCACCGTGCCGATGGCGATGCCGGGCGAACCCGGGATGCCCCGGAACATCACGTCGGTCGCCATGGCCTCCGTGCCGGTGTCGCCGTGGAACAGCTTGCGGATGTCCCCGGTGGCTTCGGCGTGGGCGATGATCGTGGCGAGCTGGGCGGCGAGCGTGACCAGCAGCGCTTCTTCTTCCTCGTCGAAGCGGCGATTATCGCGCTGCTGGACGATCAGCACGCCGAGCACCTGGCGGTGATGGATCACCGGCACGCCGAGGAAGGCGTTGAACGGTTCCTCGCCGATCTCCGGCAGGTAGTGGAAGCGCGGGTGGTTGCTCGCGTCCTGCAGGTTGAGCGGCTCGGCGCGCTCGGCGACCAGGGTGACGAGTCCCTGCCCGAGTTTCAGGGACAACTTGCCGACGGCTTCCTGGTTCAGGCCCTCGGTCGCCACGAACAGGTAGCGGTCGGCTTCCGGGCTCAGCAGGTAGACGGAGCACACCTCGGTGCCGAGCGTGGTGCGCACGTCGCGCACGATGATGTCGAGCGCCTCGCGGAACGAGCCCGCGGCTGCGACGTCCTGGATGATGCGGCGCAGGGAGGTGAGCATCAGCGCGCGTGATCCCGACGCACCGGCAGGTGCGGCGCCAGTTCCTTCAGCGCGCGGCGGTAGACGTCACGCTTGAACTCGACCACCTGGCAGACCGGGTACCAGTAGCTCACCCAGCGCCAGTGATCGAACTCCGGCTTGATGCTGCAGTTGAAGCTCACCTGGCCCTCGTCGGCAACCAGCCGCAGCAGGAACCATTTCTGTTTCTGGCCCTTGAAGCCGGGCGTGGAGTTGTAGCGGCGCAGGCGCTTCGGCAAACGGTAGTGCAGCCAGCCGCGGGTCTCGGCGAGGATCTCGACGCAGGCGGGCCCGAGACCGACTTCCTCGTGGAGCTCGCGGTACAGCGCTTCCTCGGCGGTCTCGTCCTCATTGATGCCGCCCTGGGGAAATTGCCAGGCGTCCTGGCCGCCTATGCGGCGCGCCCAGAGTACCTGCCCCAGGTCGTTGGACAGCACGATCCCGACGTTCGGCCGGAACCCGTCAGCATCAACCACGGTCTTTGAACCTTCCTGCTATGGCCACGATTGAAACCCAATCGCGCGGAAAATACCAACGAGGCGAACGGAACCGTGCAGGGCGCGCGGGTTCCATGAGAGGATCATCCGACAGCACCCCGGATCGCCCGCCCGACCATGCACAATCGGCTCACCGACTCGACCAGTCCATACCTGCGCCAGCACGCCGGCCAGCCCGTGCACTGGCAGCCGTGGGATGCGGATGCGCTCGCGCTGGCGCGCGACACCGGTCGGCCGATCTTCCTGTCCATCGGCTACTCGACCTGCCACTGGTGCCATGTCATGGCGCACGAGTCGTTCGATGATCCGGGGGTCGCCGCGCTGCTCAACACCTCCTTCGTCAGCATCAAGGTCGACCGCGAGGAGCGGCCCGACCTGGACCGCGTCTACCAGCTCGCCCACCACCTGCTGAACCGGCAGGGCGGCGGCTGGCCGCTCACCCTGTTCCTGGACCCGGACACGCTGGTGCCGTTCTTCAGCGGCACCTACTTCCCGCGCACGACGCGCGGCGGCATGCCCGGCTTCGAGGATCTGCTGGTGCGGGTCGCGACCGTGTTCGCGGAACGGCGCGACGCGCTCGCCGAGCAGGGCGGCAAGCTCGCGGGGGTGCTGGCCGAGCTGAACCCGCCGGGTGCCACACCCGCCCGGCTCGACGACCGGACCCTGGTCGCCATCGCACGCGAACAGCTCGGCGAGCAGTACGACCGCGCCGACGGGGGCTTCGGCCAGGCGCCGAAGTTCCCCATGCCGACCGCGGTGGAGCGCCTGCTGCTCGGCTGGGCACGCGCCCGGCGCGGCAGCGAGCCCGACCGCGAAGCGCTCGAGATGGTGATGCAGACGCTGACCCGGATGGCGCGCGGCGGCATCTACGATCACCTCGGCGGCGGTTTCTGCCGGTACGCCACGGACCGCAAGTGGATCGTGCCGCACTTCGAGAAGATGCTCTGCGACAACGGTCAGTTGCTGGCGCTGTACGCGGACGCCTGCGCGGTGAGCCGGGACGAGCTCTTTACCGAAACCCTGCGCGGCACCGCGGACTGGCTGCTGCGCGACATGCGCGACCCGGGCGGGGCGTTTTACGCGGCCGTGGATGCCGACTCCGAGGACGGCGAGGGCCGCTACTACGTCTGGCGCCGCGACGAGGTCAAGCGCCTGCTCGACGAGGACGAGCACCTGGTGGTCGAGACGCTCTATGGGCTCGACAAACCGGCGAACTTTTCGGGCCGCTGGGTGCTGCACCGGCGCGACGCCTGGCGCGCGGTGGTCGAACGGCTCGGGCTCGAGCGCGCGGACGCGGACCGGCTGCTGGCATCGGCGCGCGCGAAACTGCTCGCCCGGCGCGCGACGCGCACACCGCCGGCGGTAGACGACAAGGTTCTCGCCGGCTGGAACGGGCTCGCAATCAAGGGGCTCGCGCGGGCGGCCGGTGTGCTCGACGAACCGGCATGGCTCGAAGCCGCACGCACGGCGATGGACTTCCTGCGCACGCAGCTGTGGCGCGACGGCGTGCTGTACGCCTGCTGGGCCGGCGGGCGCGCGACCCAGCCCGCCTTTCTCGACGACTACGCCAATCTGATCGACGCCCTGCTCGCGCTGCTCGCCGCAGGCTGGCGTGAGACCGATGCGCGCTTCGCCATCGATCTCGGCGATGCGCTGCTGCGCGATTTCGAGGACCGCGAGCACGGTGGGTTCTGGTTCACGCGCCACGACCACGAACCGCTCATCCACCGCCCGAAGCCGACCCTGGACGAAGCCCAGTCGGCGGGCAACGGCACGGCGGCGCGCGTGCTGCTGACACTCGGCCACCTGTTCGCCCGCGCCGACTATCTGGCGAGCGCGGGGCGCACGCTCGCGTGGGCGCGCGGGTCGATGGAACAGTACCCGGCCGGTCACTGCTCGCTGCTGGCGGCGCTCGAATACGAAGGCGCCGGCGCGGAGCAGATCGTCATCCGCGGGCCGGCCGCCGAACTCGGCGCCTGGCAGGCAGCCGCCAGCAGCGGCTACCAGCCGTGGCGGGCGGTCTACGCGATCCCGTATGGTCCGTTCCGCACGCTGCCCGGTTACCTGCCGAAGCTGGTGAGCGCCGAGCAGCAGCAGACCACCAACGCCTACTGGTGTACGGGGACCACGTGCGAGCCGCCGATCACTTCGCTCGAAGCATTCCGGGCACGGGCCGGCGCGTCGGGCTGACTCGCCGGTTCAGGCCGCTGGTGCCGCAGGGCGCCAGGCGAGGTCCAGTTCGCGGGCGGCCTTCACGTCATCGAGCCGGCGTACCGGCAGCGTATAGGGCGCGCCGCGTACCAGGTCGGGCTGCGTGCGCGCTTCCTCGGCAATCGCGATCAGCGCGGCGGCGAAGGCGTCGAGTTCCTCCCGGGTTTCCGTCTCGGTCGGCTCGACCAGGTGACACTCGGGAATGAGCAGCGGGAAGTAGGTGGTCGGCGAATGGACGCCGTAGTCGAGCAGCCGCTTCGCGATGTCCATGGCGGTGACTTCGAGCGTCTTCGCTTCGTCGGCGAACGTGAGGATGAACTCGTGCGTCGCGCGCCGGTCCGGGTAGGCGAGCCGGAAGCCGGCGCGCTCGAGCCGGCGCGCCAGGTAGTTGGCGTTCAGCGTCGCGTATTCGCCGACCCGGATCATGCCTTCGCGGCCGAGCATCAGCGCATAGGCCAGCGCGCGCAGCAGGATGCCGGCGTTGCCGGCAAAGGCGGAGAGCCGGCCGATGGTCTGCGGCACGTCGGATTCGTCGAGCCAGCGGTAACGGTCACCCGCGCGGGCCGCCATGGGGATCGGCAGGAACGGCAGCAGTCGCTCGCCCACGCCCACCGGGCCGGCACCCGGGCCGCCGCCGCCGTGCGGCGTGGCGAAGGTCTTGTGCAGGTTCATGTGCAGCACGTCGAAACCCATGTCGCCCGGGCGGACCTTGCCGAGGATCGCGTTCAGGTTGGCGCCGTCGTAGTAGAGCAGCCCGCCGGCGTCGTGGACCGTCTGCGCGATGGTGCCGATGCGCCGCTCGAACACGCCGCAGGTCGAAGGATTGGTCATCATGAGCCCGGCGGTCTGCGGACCGACCAGGCTCTTCAGCGCCTCGACGTCGACGTCGCCGGAGCGGTCGGTCGGCACTTCCGTGACCTTGTAGCCGCACATCGCCGCCGTAGCGGGGTTGGTGCCGTGCGCCGCGTTGGGGACGATGATCTCGGTGCGCGCGTGATCGCCGCGCGCCGCGTGGTAGGCGCGGATCATCGCCACGCCGGCGAACTCGCCCTGCGCGCCGGCCATCGGTGCGAGCGAGACGCCGCGCATGCCGGTCACGTCCTTCAGGATCTCCTGCAGGTCGTACAGGCACGCGAGGAACCCCTGGCTCACCGACTCGGGCGCGAGCGGATGGCGCGCGAGGAAACCCGGCAGCATGGCCGCCTTGTGCGCGCCGCGCGGGTTGTACTTCATGGTGCACGACCCGAGCGGATAGAACTGGGTGTCGATGGAGAAGTTGCGCCGCGAGAGGTTCGTGTAGTGGCGCACCACCTGCAGTTCGGAGACTTCCGGCAGCTGCGCGGGTGTCGCGCGCCGCAGCGCCGCCGGCAGATCGTCGAGCGCGGCGGACTGCTCGGCGGTGAGCGCCGGAACCTGCGCGGCGGCCCCCCGGCCCGGCCGGGAAAGATCGAAGATGGTCTGGTGGCGGCGTGCGTCGGGTATGCGATCGCTCATGCGAGACAGGCCTCCAGTGCGCGTCCGTACCGTTCGATCTCCTCGCTGCTGCGCTTCTCGGTTGCGCATACCAGGAGCGTCCGCTCGCAGCCCGGAACATGACGCCCGAGCGCGAGCCCGCCGAGAATGCCGTGCCCGAGCAGCGCCTCGACGACTGAATCCGCCGCGCGCGGCAATTCCAGCGCGCGTTCGTGGAAATAGGCGCCGCCGAACCGCTCCGTCACCCCCGGGATCGCGGTCAGCCGCGCGACGAGTTGGCGGGTGTTGGCCGCGCATGCTGCTGCTACCGCGGCAAGGCCGGCTGCACCGAGCAGGCTCATGTGGATCGTGCCGGCGGTCACCAGCAGGCCCTGGTTGGTGCAGATGTTGGACGTGGCCTTGCCGCGCCGGATGTGCTGCTCGCGGGCCTGCAGGGTGAGCGTGTAGCCGATGCGGCCCTCGAGGTCGAGCGTACGCCCGATGATGCGGCCGGGCATCTGGCGCACCAGCGCCTCGCGGCAGCAGATGAAGCCGAACGAAGGCCCGCCGGACGCCATCGGGATGCCGAACGGCTGGCCGTCGCCGCACGCGATGTCGGCGCCCTGCGCGCCCCACTGGCCCGGCGGTTTCAGCACCGCGAGCGAGAGCGGATTCACCACCGCCACCACCAGCATGCCGTGTGTGTGCGCGCGGTCCGTGAGCGCGTCGACGTCCTCGAGCGAGCCGAAGAAGTTCGGCTGCTGCACGACCAGCGCCACGGCATCGGGATCGCGGTCGATCACCGCCGGATCGATCCGGCCGTCCGCGCCCATGGGCAGCTCGACCAGCTCGACGCCCTGGTTGCCGACGATGCTGCCGGCGGCCGAACGGTAGTGCGGGTGTACGGTCCCGGCGACCAGTACCCGGCGGCTGCGCGCCCGGCGCGTCGCGCGCAGCGCCATCAGCACGGCTTCCGCTAGCCCGGAGGCCCCGTCGTAGACCGAGGCGTTCGAGACGTCGAGCCCGGTCAGGCCGGTCATCATCGACTGGTATTCGTAGATGAGCTGCAGCGTGCCCTGGCTCGCCTCGGCCTGGTACGGGGTATACGCCGTCATGAACTCGCCACGCGCGGCCAGGTCCCAGACCGCGGCGGGGATGTGGTGGTCGTAGCTGCCGGCGCCGAGGAAACAGATGCCGGCCGCGTCCTGCGCGGCGCGCGCGCCCATGAGCCGCAGCATCTCCATCTCGCCGATGCCGGGCGGCGTATGCTGAAGCACGCCGCTGCGCAGTTCCGCCGGAATCTCGTCGAACAGGCTGTCGATGTCGGGTACGCCGATCTCCGCGAGCATCGCCCGCGTGTCCTCGGCGGTATGCGGAATGAACGGCATCAGTGCTGTTCGCTCTCGAGGAATCGTGCGTAGGCGTCCGCGTCCATCAGCATGTCGAGTTCGGCGATGTCGTCCGGGTCGATGCGGAAGAACCAGCCGTCGCCGTACGGGTCCTGGTTGACGAGTTCGGGCGAATCCTCGAGCGACTCGTTGGTCGCGATGACGGTACCCGAGACCGGCGCATAGATGTCCGACGCTGCCTTGACCGACTCGACCACGCCCGCTTCGTCGGACCGCCCGAGCGCGCTGCCGACCTCGGGATGCTCGACGAACACGACGTCGCCGAGCGCTTCCTGCGCGTAGGCGGTGATGCCGACCGTAACCGTGCCGTCCTCCTCGCGGCGCGCCCACTCGTGGGATCGCGCATACCGGAGGCCTGCGGGAATCTCGCTCATCTGCCACTCCGCTGTGGTGGACGCGCATCGTAACGGCCTGCCCGCGCCGCACGGCTGGGCTCGGGCGGCAGGCGCCTGGCACGCGTCATTCGAAGACTTTGCTGCCCTTGCGTACGAAGGGCGGTTTCACGATCCGCGCCGGGTGCCACTTGCCCCGGATCTCGACCTCGCAGGCGCCTCTGGCAGCCTTCGGCACCCGCGCGAGCGCGATACTGTAACCCAACGTCGGTGAAAATATACCGCTCGTGATGACGCCCGTGCCGACCGGCGTGCGCACCGTCTGGCCGTGGCGCAGCACGCCGCGTGCTTCCATCACGAGCCCGGTCAGACGCTCGCCGACACCGGACGCGCGCAGCGCTTCGAGCGCCGGCCGCCCGACGAATTCCCGTCCGGCCGGCGCCCAGGCGATGGTCCAGCCGAGGCCCGCGACCAGCGGACTCGTGGTCTCGTCCATGTCCTGGCCGTAGAGGTTCAGGCCCGCCTCGAGGCGCAACGTATCGCGTGCACCGAGGCCGATCGGCGCAACACCCGCGCCGGCGAGATCCTGCCAGAGCCGAACGGCATCCGGCCCCGGCAGCATCACCTCGACGCCGTCCTCTCCCGTGTAGCCAGTGCGCGCCACCATCCAGCCATCGTGCTCGGCGGCGTTGAACGGCGCGAGCGCCGCGGCTTCGCGCGAACCGGTGACGGATTCGAACTTCGCCAGGGCCTCCGGGCCCTGCACGGCGATCATCGCGAGGTCGCGTTCGGCGATCGCGACACCTTCGCGGTTCTGCGCGGCGAGCCAGTCGAGTACCCGCGCGCGCGTGCCGGCGTTGGAGACCACGCGATAACCGGTCGCGCGCCGGTAGACGATCAGGTCGTCGATCACGCCGCCCGCCTCGTTCAGCATGACCCCGTAGAGCGCTTTGCCCGGCGCCGTGAGCCGATCGACGTCGTTGGCCACCAGCCGCTTGAGGAACGCACGACAGCCATCACCCGCGAGGTCGATGATCGCCATGTGCGACACGTCGAACATGCCGGCGCCGCCGCGTACCGCGTGGTGTTCGTTCAGCTGCGATCCGTAGTGCAGCGGCATCTCCCAGCCGGCGAACGGCACCAGGCGCGCGCCTGCGGCGGCATGCTGCGCGTACAGCGCCGTGCGGCGCAGGGCTGAATCGGTCGTTGCGGAATCGGTCGTTGCGGAATCGGTCGTCGCGGGTTCGGTCATCGGGGGCTCCCTCGGGCGGCTCGAGACCGCGCATTCTAATGCAGTGCGCCGAGTCCCATCGCCTCGGCCATGATCTGGCGTTTGAGCGGCCCCGATCGATTGAACCAGTCGACGCCCGTGTTGCGCAGCAGCTGCCCGAGCGGGCCGGTGGCGGCATAGAGCCGCTGCAGGCCGGCCATCGCCTGCACCATCAGCGCCGCGCGGGTGCGGCGCTGCCTGGCGAACGCGCGCCAGATACCCGGCGCCGCCGGATCCGCTGCGAGCGGCAGGCGCGTCAGGACGTCGAGCAAGGCACGCACGTCTTCGAAGCCGAGATTCGCACCCAGCCCGGCGAGCGGATGCAGCACGTGTGCGGCGTCGCCGATCAGGAGTACCCGGGGATGCGGATGAAACGATGCCGCCAGCAGCTGCTGCAGCGGAAAGACCACGCGTTCGTCGCTGGCGCGGATCGTGCCGAGGCACGCGTCCATGCAGCGCGCGATCTCGGCGCAGAACGCGGGCTCCGGAAGCGCCTGGCGGCGCGCCGCCGCGGCCGGCGGCTGCGACCAGACCACCGAAGCGAGATCCGGCTCGGGTCCGGGCAGCAAGGCGAGCGGCCCGTCTTCGAGAAAACACTGGTAGGCGACGCCCGCGTGCGGCGCGCTGGTGCGCACCACGGTGGCGAGCGCCGCATGTCCGGTCTCATGGGTTTCGGCCGCCACACCGAGTGCGGCGCGCACGCGCGAGCGTGCACCGTCGGCACCGATGAGGAGCGCCGCGTCGAGCCGCGCCGCGCCGAGTTCGAGGGTCACGCGGTCCGCCGCGGCGCGCACCCCGGCGACCGGCTCGCCGACCCGCAGCACGACGTTCGGGTGCGCGCGCAGCGCATCCCAGACCGCAACCTGGGTCGGCCCGTTCTCGAGCATCCAGCCGAGCGCTTCGCGGTCGAGTTCGGCCGCGTCGAACACGAGCGTGCCGGTACCGCGCGCGTCCCAGACCCGCATGGCGCGATACGGCACAGGCGCGAGCGCGCGCCAGACGTCGACGTCCTCGAGGAGCCGGCGCGTGGCCGGCGCCGCCGCGATGTTGCGCAGGTCGTGGCCGAACCGGCCCGGTGCGGTTGCTGGCGCCGCCTGCTCCACCAGGGCGACGCGCCGCCCTTGCGCGGCAATGCCGAGCACTGCGACCGCGCCGATCAGCCCGCCGCCGACGACGGCGATTTCGACCGCTGCGTCCGCGGATCCGGCCTGCTCAGGCACGGCGCGCCCGCCGCGGCTTCTTCATGACGCGTTCCACTTCCGCGACCGACTTCGGGGCGCCTTCGGTCAGCACCTCGTGGCCGCCGCGGACGATCGCGACGTCGTCCTCGATGCGGATGCCGATGCCGCGCCAGCGCGCAGGGACCGTGCGTGCCGAGGGCGGGATGTAGATGCCCGGCTCGATGGTCAGCACCATGCCGGGCTCGAGTTCGCGCCACGCGCCGCCGACCCGGTAGTCGCCGACGTCGTGCACGTCGCTGCCGAGCCAGTGCGAGGTGTTGTGCGGACAGAATTGCCGGTGGGCGCCGCTGGCAACGGCTTCCTCGACGGTGCCGTCGAGCATGCCGAGTTCGATCAGTCCCGCCGTCATGACCTGCACGGCCGTCTCGTGCGGTGTCATGAAGTGCACGCCGGGGCGGCAGCTCGCGATCGCCTGGCGGTTCGCTTCGAGCACGATTTCGTAGAGCGCCTGCTGGGGCGCCGAGAAACGCCCGTTCACCGGGAACGTGCGGGTGATGTCGGAAGCGTAGTGCTGGTATTCGCAGCCCGCGTCGATCAGCACCAGGTCGCCGTCGCGCAGCACGTCCGCGTTGGCGACGTAGTGCAGCACACACGCGTTGGCGCCGCCGCCGACGATGCTGGGATACGCCGGTGCGCGCGCGCCGTTGACCAGGAACTCGTGGTGCAGCTCGGCTTCGAGCGCGAGCTCGGTCATGCCGGGCGCGCATGCGCGCATGGCGCGAACGTGTGCGCCGGCCGTGATGCGCGCCGCCTCGCGCATGAGGCTCAGCTCGGCCGCCGATTTAAACAGGCGCTGTTCGTGCAGCAGGTGCTTGAGCGCGACGAACTCGCCGGGCGAGCGGGCACCGCCGGCCTCGCGCGCGCGGATCGCGTTGACCCAGTGCAGGACCCGGTTGTCGAACTCGGGGTATTCGCCGAGCGTCATGTAGATGCGCTCGCAGCCTTCCAGCAGGCCAGGCAGGATGTCGTCCAGGTCGTTGATCGGAAACGCGTCGTCCACCTTGAGCCGCGCGGCCGCGCGATCCGGGCCGAGGCGTTCGCCGTCGTAGA
Source organism: Pseudomonadales bacterium (assembly GCA_019634925.1). GTDB lineage: Bacteria > Pseudomonadota > Gammaproteobacteria > Pseudomonadales > Azotimanducaceae > UBA7803. The sequence continues at coordinate 16,829 of JAHCAL010000008.1, read as the reverse complement.
GTTCGGCGCGCGCCTCGCGCTCGCGGCAGAACAGGATCACTTCGCCGTGCGCGCGCCCCGGGGCAAGCACCAGGAGTGCGTCCGGCTCGGTGAACCCGGTCAGGTACAGGAAATCGCTGTCCTGGCGGAACAGGTACTCGGTGTCGCGGTTACGCAGGCGCACGCCGGCGCCCGGCACCAGGGCTACCGACCGCGGCGACATCATGCTCATGAGTTGCGCGCGGCGGCGCTGGTACTCAGTCGTCCTGATCGGCACGGTCACTGGACATCACGTTCAGCACGAGCAGCACGCCCACCTTGACGAACTCCTCGAGTTCCATCAGCTGCGCCTCGGCTTCTTCGTCCTCGAGGTCCTCGACCGAATCCGGCGCGACTTCCGCGATCGCGGCGAGGTCGTCGATGATTTCCTGCAGCTCGCCGGGCAGTTCGAATTCGTCGGCGTCGAGCCGCCCCGTTTCCGCCGCGTCGCCTAGCGCGACGCCGAAAGCGCTCAGGAAGTTGCCGCACCAGTCGCCGAGTGCGGCGAGCCGATCGGTGAGCTCTACCCGGTCGTCGTCGGGCAGGAGCGGCGCGAATTCGAGATCGTCCGCGACGAGCGCCGAGCGCGCCGCCTCGACGAACCGCTCGAGCGCGGCTTCGTCGACGCCGGTATCCGCACCGAGCAGCGCCAGCAGGCTCTCGTAAGGAAACGCCGCCTGCTCGAGGACCGCGAATCCGCACACGGCACCGTGCAGGGCGGCCGGCGTGAGCACCCCGGCAGGGTCCACGACTGCATCGGCGAGCAACCCGAGGTCGTTCGGATCCGCCACGAAAATCACACCGTATTCAACGCGTTGGCGGCAATGCTAACAGATCGCTGTGCTTCACATGCCACGGCTTTCGGCGCACACTATGAACCGTTCGAGGTCGCCGCACAGCGTCGGATATCCACATGACCGTTACTGAATGGGTCGCTCTGGAACAGAAGATCCAGGAGCTCATGGAGCTTTGCGCGGTCCTGAGCCGGGAAAACCGTGCCCTGCGCGCGCAGCAGCACAACTGGACGATGGAGCGGGCCAAGCTGATCGAGAAGAACGAGCTGGCGAAGAGCCGCGTCGAATCCATGATCACGCGCCTCAAGGCGCTGGAGCAGGACTGAAGCATGAGCGACGGCCCGGAACACGCGCGCGAACTGGCGCGGGAAATGTCGGCTGCAGTCGACACACACGGCACGACCACACAGGATTCGGCACCTGCCGCGCACACAAAGGCGAGCGAACCCACCACGGTCAGCGTGAAGATCCTCGACAAGGAATACCAGGTCGCCTGCCGCGACGACGAAATCGAGGCACTTGCCGCCAGCGCGCGCCATCTCGACCAGCAGATGCGCAAGATCCGCGAAACCGGCAAGGTGTTCGGGCTCGACCGCATCGCGGTGATGGCCGCGCTCAATCTCGCGAACGAGCTGCTGCAGCACCGCGAAACGCTGCAGTCGCTGCAGAGCGAAGCGAACGGACGGGTGCGCAATCTGACCGACCGCATCACACTCGCGCTTGCCGAGCACAAACAGCTGAAACTCTGACGCGCCCTGCGTCCGCCGATTGGGCTATACTGCGCCCGTCTCCTGGGGTGCTCGCCAGTTGGTGGTCGTCCTTGAGCCGTTATAAAATAACCAGGAAGTCGACGTGCAGGTCTGTGTGCATGCCTGACGCCGCCGCGAGGCGGGTCGGGACGCCTGGGACCAGCGCCTAGCCTTCCGCCTTGAGCCTTAACGGTTCAGGGCAAAGCTGACAGCGGCATTCTCGGGAGATCCCTTTTTCCGATCCTGCAAGCAGCGGGGCCTGCGCGGAGCACGCGTGACCGCGAATGACCGCAAGCGGCTGCGCCGCACTTTCCGCTCCCGCCGGCGTGCGCTCTCGTCGCGCGAGCAGTGCGACCACGCGCTGGCGGTTTCCCGACACTTCTTCTCCAGCGGTCTCGTCCTGCGCGCACGCACCATCGGGCTGTACATGGCGAACGACGGAGAGCTGGATCTCACGCCGCTCATCGTCCGCCTCGACGCCGCCGGCAAACGGCTCGCGCTGCCGGTGATCCGCGCCGCACCCGGCCAGGCGTCGGTACTCGAGTTCTATCGTTACGACCGCGATCGCCCGCTGGTGACGAACCGTTACGGCATCGCCGAGCCGGCGCCGGGGGCGCGGTACCTGCCGCTCCCGCAGATCGACCTGCTGCTCATGCCGCTGGTCGCGTTCGACCGGCACGGCACCCGGCTCGGGATGGGCGCCGGCTACTACGACCGGCTGCTCGGCGGCACCGGGCCGACGCTGCGCCCGCTGCTGGTCGGCGTCGCGCACGAAGTCCAACGCAGCGCCGCACCACTGCCCGCAGAAGGCTGGGACGTGCCGCTGGACGGCGTGCTCACCGAACACGGCTGGCAAGCGCTGCCGGACTGAAATATCTTCACCACATGGCGATCCGCGACATCATCCGCATGGGGCACCCGACGCTGCGCCGGCCGGCCCGGCCGGTCGGCGAAGCCGAACTCCGCTCGAAGGCGCTGCGCACCCTGGTCGACGACATGATCGACACGCTGCACCACGCTGGCGGCATCGGACTCGCCGCGCCGCAGATCGACGTGCCGCTTCGGGTCGCAATCATCGAGATTCCCGGCGGGCGCACGCGCTACGGCGAGATCGCGCCGATGCCGCTCACGGTGTTCGTGAATCCCACCATCGAAGTGCTCGACCCGGCGACCGCGGGCTACTGGGAAGGCTGCCTGTCCGTGCCGGGCCTGCGCGGCTACGTCGAGCGCCCGCAGCACGTACGGGTGCGCGCGCGCGATCTCGCCAACCGGCCTGTCGAACTGGAGTTGCAGGGCTTCCTGGCGACGGTGTTCCAGCACGAGTTCGATCATCTGGACGGACGGCTCTACATCGACCGCATCACCGATCCGACCCGGCTCGCGTTCGAGGAAGAGTTCGAGCGGTTCATCCTGCCGGAGACCTGACAGCCAGGTCCCCGCTATCGCAGAAACAGCCGGTACGCCGGATTCCCGGTCTCTTCCCAGAACCGGTAGCCGATCCGCTTCAGGTCCTCGAGCAGCCGTTTGCGATCCGCGCGCTCGGCCTCGAAGCCGACCAGCACCCGCCCCCAGGCGGCGCCGTGGTTGCGGTAGTGGAACAGCGTGATGTTCCAGTCGGTGCCGAGCCCGGACAGGAAGTTGAGCAGCGCACCCGGACGCTCGGGAAATTCGAAGCGAAACAGCAGCTCCGGTTTCTCCGCCGTCGAACGGCCGCCGACCATGTGCCGTACGTGCAGCTTGGCTGCCTCGTTGTCGGTCATGTCCTCGACGGGGTAGCCGGCGACCCGCAGTGCCGCGATCACGCCGTGGCGGTCGTCGGGCACGGCGGTCTGCAGGCCGACGTAGACATGCGCGGCGTCGGGGCCTGCATAGCGATAGTTGAACTCGCTGACCGAGCGTTTGCCGAGCGCGCCGCAGAACCGCCGGAAGCTGCCCGGACGCTCGGGAATCGTCACGGCGAGCACCGCCTCGCGTTGTTCTCCCACTTCCGCGCGCTCGGAGATGTGGCGCAGCCGGTCGAAGTTCACGTTGGCGCCGCTCACGATCGCGACGAGGCTGCGCCCGCCGTCCGCTTCGGCCGGATTGGCGGCGACCCACTTCTTGAGCCCGGCTACCGAGAGCGCGCCGGCGGGTTCCGCGATCGAGCGGGTATCCTCGTAGAGATCCTTGATGGCCGCGCAGATCTCGTCGGTGTTGGCGACGATCACCTCGTCCACGCAGCGCCGCGCGACCCTGAACGGCTCGCGGCCCACCTGCGCGACCGAGACGCCGTCGGCAAACAGGTCGAGGCTCTCATAGGGCAACCTCACACGCCGTCCGGCGGCGAGCGCGGCAGCGAGGCACGCGGAGCCTTCCGCCTCGACGCCGACGATGCGCGTCGTCGGCGACAGGTACTTCACGTACGCGCCGACCCCGGCGATCAGGCCGCCACCGCCGACCGGCACGAAGATCACGTCCGGCGCGCCGGCGTGCTGGTTCATGATCTCCATGCCGATGGTGCCCTGGCCAGCGATCACGTCCAGATCGTCGTAGGGCGGGATGTAGACCAGCTGCTGCTTCTCGGTCAGCTCGGCCGCGTGAGCGGCGGCTTCGTCGTAGGTGTCGCCGTGCAGCACGACGCGGGCGCCGTAGCCGCGCACCGCGTCGACCTTGATGCTCGGCGTATTGCGGCCCATGACGATGGTGGCGCGGATACCGAGTTCCTGCGCCGCGAGTGCGACGCCCTGCGCGTGATTGCCAGCCGACGCGGTGATCACGCCGCGGGCCCGCTCCGCCTCGGAGAGCCCGGCGATCTTGTTGTAGGCGCCGCGGATCTTGAAGGAGAACACCGGCTGCAGGTCCTCGCGCTTCAGCAGCACGCGGTGGCCGGTGCGGCGCGACAGGCCGCGCGCCGCTTGCAGCGGCGTCTCCACCGCGACATCGTAGACCCGCGAGGAAAGAATCTTCTTTACGTAGTTCTGCAGCATGGTTAGGGTCTCGGGCCGTCGTCCGGCTGCACGCGCGGCCGGCGGCGGTCCCTGGCGAAACACCGTTCGAGCGTCGTGTGCCGGAAAGGGCGGCTAGTATGAACCAAGATGACCTGAAGCGCAGTGCCGCGGCCGCGGCGCTCGACTACGTCGCGTCGATCGTCGAACGCGACACCATCGTCGGCATCGGCACCGGCTCGACCACCAACCACTTCATCGACGCGCTGGCCCGGATCCGCCACCGTTTCGACGCCGCCGTGTCGAGCAGCGAGGCGAGTGCCGCGCGTCTCAAGGCGCACGGCATCCAGGTGCTCGATCTGAACGCGGTCGCCCGCGTGCGCGTCTATGTGGACGGCGCCGACGAGATCAACCCGGCGCGCCAGATGATCAAGGGCGGCGGCGGTGCGCTGACCCGGGAGAAGATCGTCGCCGCGTCCGCGGACGAATTCGCGTGCATCGTCGACGCCGGCAAGATCGTCGAGCGCCTCGGGGCCTTTCCCTTACCGGTCGAAGTGATACCCATGGCCCGCGGCCTGGCGGCACGCGCCCTGCGCGACCTCGGCGGTCAGCCGGAGCTACGCCCGGACTTCATCACCGACAACGGCAACATCATCCTCGACGTGCACGGTCTCGACCTGGGCGACCCGCTCGCCATGGAGCAGCGCATCAACAACATCGTCGGCGTGGTCTGCAACGGCATCTTCGCCGCGCAGGCAGCGCACAGGGTGTTCTCGGCGGGGCCGCAGGGGGTGCGGGCCTGGTAGAGTGTCCTCATAGCGCCGAAATAGCGCCGAACGGCCTGCCTTCAGCTGCGTCCACACTCGCAATCGACGGCTCGGCGGCAACCGCCTCGCATTGCTACCGCGTCCACGCGGGAGTATGATTTTTTGTCATACCTAGGAGCGCGGCCATGAGCCAGACAAAAGTAGCAATCACAATTGAAGAAGGCGTTCTTGCCAAGGTTGATGCCTTGGTCAGGAGAAAAGTGTTCAGCAATCGCAGCCGAGCCATCCAGGAGGCGGTTGTCGAAAAGCTGGAACGGCTCGAGCGTAACCGCCTCGCTGAGGAGTGTGCCAAACTGGACCCTGCGTTCGAGAGGGCTATGGCTGACGAAGGATTGTCCGAGGAGCTGGATGCATGGCCAAGATATTGAGGGGCGAGGTTCGCTGGGCCGATCTCAATCCGACTATCGGGCGCGAGCAGTCCGGCAAGCGCCCGGTTCTCATTCTGAGCCAGGATGTTTTCAATGATCGCTCCGGCACCGTCATCGCAATGGCCATTACGAGCCAGGAACCCCGTGCGGGCTTCCCGCTTACGCACGAGATGCTTACTGCAAAGCTCCCAAAGCAGTCCTGGGTGAAAATCAGCCAGATTCGCACGCTGTCTACTGAGCGCATCGGAAAGAAGATCGGTAGTGTTGGCGCTGACGAACTTGCGCATGTCATTGAAGGATTGAATGAGATTATCGGCGACTGACAAAACGATCCAAGCGGATACGGGAAGTCCGCTGTCTCGGCGAAAGTGAGGCGGATTCGCCCTGAACTGCGGCGTCTCCTGCCAAGCCCATTGAGAATGGCCTGAACAAGTCCCCCTGTTTGTGCCGAGGCAGACGGTCGCGCTTCGTTTCTACCGCCAGGTCAGGGCGCCAGCAGCTTCCCCGGATTCATGATCCCGTTGGGGTCGAACACGCCTTTCAACGAGCGCAACAGCGCGATCTCCGCCGGGCTGCGCGAGAAATCCAGGAAGTCGCGCTTCAGCAGTCCGACGCCGTGCTCGGCGGAGATGCTGCCGTTCAGCGCGGCGACGCGCGCGAAGATCTCCGGGCTGATCGCGTGGCAGCGTTCGTAGAACGCTTCCTGGGAAAGTGCGGCGGGCTTCAGGATGTTGAGATGCAGGTTGCCGTCGCCGATGTGCCCGTACCAGCAGATCTCGAAATCCGGGTAACGTTCGCCGACCAGCGCGTCGATGCCGTCGAGGAATGCGGGCATGCGTGACACGCGGACGGACAGGTCGTTCTTGTACGGCGTATACGCCGCGATGCTCTCCGAGATGCCTTCGCGCAGCTGCCAGAGATTCTGCGCCTGGGTTTCCGACTGGCTCAGCACGCCGTCGGTCACCCAGCCCTCGGCCATGCAGTGCTCGAAGCAGTCCGAAGCCGCGTCGAGCATGCGCTCGTCGAACTCGAGCAGGGCGTAGAACGCCTCGGCCTGCGCCAGCGGGCGCGGCAGGTCGCGGTGCGCGGTGACCTTGGTGAGCGCGAGTTCCGAGAAGAACTCGAACGCCGAGAGCGTCAGGCGGCCCTGGAAGTGCGCCAGCACGGCGAGGATGTCGCGGAAGCGCGGCACGCCGAGCACCATCACCACCTGCGGCTCCGGCGGCGCGGCGAGCCGGACGTCGGCTTCGACCACGAAGCCGAGCGTGCCTTCGGAACCGATGAAGAGGTGCCGCAGGTCGTAGCCGGTCGCGTTCTTGACCAGGCCGCGGTTGCAGTCGATGAGTTCACCCGCCCCGGTCACGACCCGCAGCCCGGCGATCCATTCGCGGGTCATCCCGTAGCGGATCACCTTGATGCCGCCCGCGTTGGTCGCGATGTTGCCGCCGATCTGGCTCGAGCCGGCCGAGGCGAAGTCCACCGGATAGAAGAGCCCCGCTTCGGCGGCGAACTGCTGCAACGCCTGGGTGACCACGCCGGCCTGGCAGGTGACCAGCCGGTCGGCCGGCTCGAACCCGACGATCCGGTTCATGCGATCGAACGAGACGACCACCTCGCCGTTGCCGGCCACCGCACCACCGGAGAGTCCCGTGCGCCCGCCCGACGGTACGAGCGCGATGCGCTCGCGATTGGCGAGCCGGACCAGCGCCTGCAGCTCCGCCGCGCTCTCGGGAAAAACCACCGCGCGCGGCGCGACCGGGAAGCTGCGCGTCCAGTCGCGGCCCCAGTGCGCCAGGCTGTCGGGGTCGGTGCGCACCCGTTCCGGTGAAAGGCATTCATTGAGGGCTTCGAGCATTTTCGCGTTGTCCGGGGAGATGCGCTGGTAGTATACCGGCCCGCTCAGAACGGACCCACAACGGTGCAGAAGACTTCATTCGACAAGGACCGGATCCGCGTTCTGCTGCTTGAAGGCGTACATGCCTCGGCCATCAGCAACCTGGAACAGGCGGGCTACCGCAACATCACCGCACTGCCGCACGCGCTGCAGGGTGCGGAGCTCGCAGAAGCGATCCGCGACGTGCACATGCTCGGGATCCGTTCACGTACCCAGCTGGATGCCGCTGCCCTTGCCGCCGCGGAGCGGCTGATCGCGGTCGGCTGTTTCTGCATCGGCACCAACCAGGTGGACCTCGATGCTGCGCTGGGCGCCGGGGTGCCGGTCTTCAACGCGCCGTACTCCAACACCAGGAGCGTCGCCGAGCTCGTCCTCGCCCAGGCCATCCTGCTCTTGCGCGGCATTCCCGAGAAAAGTGCCCAGATGCACCGCAGCGTGTGGACCAAGTCGGCGCGCGCGTCGTTCGAGGCGCGCGGCAAGACCCTCGGCGTGGTCGGTTATGGCAACATCGGCGCGCAGCTCGGCGTGCTTGCCGAGGGGCTCGGCATGCGCGTCATCTTCTACGACGTCGTGAAAAAACTGAACCTCGGCAACGCGCGCCAGGTGGACAGCCTCGACGAACTGCTCGCTCAGGCCGACGTCGTGACCCTGCACGTGCCCTCCACGCCGCAGACCCGCGGCATGTTCGACCGCCGCGCCGTTGGGCTGCTGAAGCCGGAGGCCGTGCTGATCAATGCCTCGCGTGGCAACGTGGTGGATCTCGATGCGCTGGCCGAACGGCTGCGCGCGGGTACGCTGCTCGGTGCGGCGATCGACGTTTTTCCCGAAGAGCCGAAGTCCAACGACGAGCCGTTCCGCTCGCCGCTGATCGGACTCGACAACGTCATCCTGACGCCGCACATCGGCGGCAGCACCCAGGAGGCGCAGGCCAACATCGGGCTCGAGGTCTCGGAGAAGCTGATCCGCTACAGCGACAACGGCTCCACGCTCTCGGCGGTCAACTTTCCGGAAGTCGCCCTGCCGGAGCACCCCGGCCAGCACCGGCTGCTGCACATCCACCGCAACGTGCCCGGCGTGCTGTCCGCGATCAACCAGATCCTCTCGGATTCGAAGGTCAACATCGCCGGCCAGTACCTGCAGACCAATGCACGGATCGGCTACGTGGTCATCGACGTCGAGGCGGACTACTCGCCCGTGATGTTGCAATCACTGCGCGAGGTACCGGGCACGATCCGCGCACGCGTGTTGTTCTGACCCCGATGCCCGCGCGCTCCCGGCGATAGTGGACGGCCGCGCCCGGGGCGCGGCATCATCCCCGCTTCACTCATGGGGGAGCGAACCGATGTCCGGCATTGTCGAGACCCGCGCCGTTCGGCGCGTACTGGCGGCCTGCGCCGCGATCCTGCTCGCCGCGGGCACGGTGGCGCACGCCGCCGAGCGCGTACTGCCGACCGCCAAACCCGAACGGGTCGGCATGTCCGCCGAGCGCCTCGAGCGGATCACCGAAATGAATCGCCGCTACGTCGAGGAAGGCAAGCTGGCCGGCGTGGTGACGCTGGTCGCGCGCGGCGGGCACATCGTACACGTGGACGCGCAAGGCGTGGCCAACCTGGAAACCGGTGCGCCGATGCGGCCCGACACGCTGTTCCGCATCTTTTCGATGACCAAGCCGATCACCGCGGTCGCGGCACTGATGCTCTACGAGGAAGGTGCGTACCAGCTGCGCGATCCGGTGAGCAAGTTCCTGCCCGAGCTCGCCAACCTCGAACTCCTCGACGCGGAAGGCAATCGTGTGCCGGCCGCCGCGATCACCATGCAGCAACTGCTTACCCATACCGCCGGCTTCAGCTACGGGTTCTCGCCCACCGACCCAGTGGACCAGCTGTACCGCGAGGCGCGGCTCATGGAGAGCGCAAACCTCGACGAATTCGTCACGAAGCTGGCCAAACTGCCGCTGCGCTACGAACCGGGCACCCGCTGGCACTACAGCGTCGCGGTGGACGTGACGGGCGCATTGGTGGAGCGGATCAGCGGCATGCCGTTCGACCGGTTCCTGCGCGAACGCCTGTTCGAGCCGCTCGGCATGCACGATACGTTCTTTGCGGTGCCGGACGACAAGCTCGACCGCTTCGGCACCAACCATCGCTGGAACCGGGAGACGCAGCGCCTCGAAGTGCTGCCCGAACTCGGCTTCGCGCTCGCGCGTTATCGCGACACCACGTTCTTCTCCGGCGGCGCCGGACTGGTTTCCACGGCGGGCGACTACGCGCGTTTCGCCGAGATGCTGCGCCGGGGCGGCTCCCTCGGCGACGTGCGCATCCTCGGCCCCAAGACCGTGGAACTCATGACCATGAACCACCTGCCGGCCCTGATGCAGGCGAGCGGCAGCGGCGAACAGCCGGGGCTCGGCGGCCTCGGCGGCTTCTCGGGGGCCGGCTTCGGGCTAGGTGTGGCGGTGGTCGAGGACGTGCCGGCTGCGGGTGTGATGGGTTCGCGCGGCGAGTACAGCTGGGGCGGTGCGGCCGGCACCATCTTCTGGGTGGACCCGGTCGAGGACCTGTTCGTGATCGGCATGATCCAGCTGATGCAGTCGCCGTGGCCGCTGCGCAGCGAGCTCAAGGTGCTGACCTACCAGGCGTTGACCGAACTCAAGGGGCGCTGAGGCCCTCGAGTTCGCCGTCGATGGCCTGGAAGATGCGCGCACGGATGGCTGCGGATTCGTTGACCAGGTGGTGGCGCGCCTCCGGAATGAACAGGATGCGCGGCTCGAACAGCCGTGCGATCACCTTCATGTTGTAGCGCCAGTCGACGGTCTGGTCCGCATGCCCCTGGATCACCAGCGGACGGATGTCGCTCGGCGGATACCGCTCGAACCGGCGGCGCCACTGCACCATTGCCGTCACCCATTGCACGGGCAGCGTACGCGCCTGCAGCGGGTCGAGGTCGCGCAGGAAACGGATGAACTCCGGGTTTTCGGCGTTGACCGTGAACGTGCGCGGCCGTTCGCGGATGAAACGCCTGGCCACTTCGTAGACCACCCGGTTCATGCCCCACGCATAGGGCCGCACGAGCGGCGCGAGCAGAACCACACGCGCGAACGGCACGGTCGCGCTGGTAAACCCGTTCGCGAGCAGCCACTCCATCGCGACTGCACCGCCGGTGCTCTGCCCGAACAGGCTCCAGGGCTTCGGCAGGTGCGCGCCGAGCGCGGTGAGACAGGCCGAGAACGCGGCCACGTAGTGATCGAACGTCTCGATCGTCGCCGGTGCGCCGCTCGAGAGCCCGTGTCCCGGCAGATCGAAGGCCAGTACCGCGAGACGACGCTCGATCAGGTGACGCAGCAGGTGCCGGTACAGCCCGGCATGGTCGTAGTAGCCATGGACGACCACCGCCGTGCCGGCGGGATCGGCCGGCACCCACAGGTGCGCGGCGATCCGGTGCGAGCCCGCATCGATCGCGCCGAAGTGATGGCGCAGCCCCACGACCTGTTCGGTGAAGTGGATGTCGTAGTGGCGCAGGTAGGCGTCTTCGGCCGGCGACAGCAGCACCGGCTGGTCCGGCGTCAGGAGCCGTAGCTCGCGGCGCAGGACCTCGGGATCGAACCCGTGGGTGGACATGTTGCCGCCGTGCGCGCGGTCAGTTCACCACCGGATCGAGCTCGCCTTTCGTGTAGCGCTCGTACATGCGCTCAAGCGGGAGCGGCCGGATCTTCTCCGCCCAGCCGGCGGTGCCGAACGCCTCGTAACGCTCTTTCACTACCGCCTTCATGGCCTTGGTCGTTTCCGCGAGATACTTGCGCGGGTCGAACTCGCTCGGATTCTTCGCGAGGAAACGCCGTACCGCGGCGGTCGACGCAAGCCGCAGATCCGTGTCGATGTTGACCTTGCGCACGCCGTGGCGGATGCCCTCGCGGATCTCCTCGAGCGGCACGCCGTAGGTTTCCGGGATCTCGCCGCCGAATTCGTTGATCAGCGCGAGCAGGTCCTGCGGCACGGACGAGCTGCCGTGCATGACCAGGTGGGTGTTCGGGATACGCCGGTTGATCTCGCGGATCCGGTCGATGGCGAGGATATCACCGGTCGGCGGACGGCTGAACTTGTAGGCACCGTGCGAGGTACCGATCGCGATCGCGAGCGCATCCACGCCGGTCTGTTTGACGAAGTCGGCGGCCTGTTCGGGGTCGGTCAACAGCATGTCGTGGGAGAGGGTCCCTTCCGCACCGACGCCGTCCTCCTCGCCTGCCGTACCGGTCTCGAGCGAGCCGAGGCAGCCGAGTTCGCCTTCCACCGAAACGCCGCACGCGTGCGCCATCTCGACGGTGCGCCGCGTGACATCGACGTTGTATTCATAACTGGCCGGTGTCTTCTGGTCCTCCTCGAGCGAGCCGTCCATCATCACCGAGCTGAAGCCCATCTGGATGGAACGCTGGCAGACCGCCGGCGAGGCGCCGTGGTCCTGGTGCATGACGATCGGGATGTGCGGAAACTCCTCGATCGCGGCGAGGATCAGGTGGCGCAGAAAGTTGGGGCCTGCGTATTTGCGTGCGCCTGCGGACGCCTGCACGATCACCGGGCTCATCGTCTCGTGCGCGCCTTCCATGATGGCGCGCATCTGCTCGAGGTTGTTCACGTTGAACGCCGGCACGCCGTAGTCGTGTTCGGCCGCGTGGTCCAGCAGTTGCCGCATGCTGATGAGTGCCATGTCGTTCGCTCCGATGTGGGTCCGGGATCAGTCGGCGGCGCGCGCCGCCAGGGCGGTGACGGCGGGCAGGGCCTTGCCCTCCACGAACTCGAGGAATGCGCCGCCCGCCGTGGAAATGTACGACAGCCGGTCGCGCACGCCGTACTTCTCGATGGCCGCCAGCGTATCCCCGCCGCCGGCGATGGAAAATGCCGAACTTGTAGCGATGGCTTCGGCCAGCACGCGCGTGCCCTCGCCGAACTGGTCGAATTCGAACACGCCCACCGGGCCGTTCCACAGGATCGTCCCGACCGACTGGAGCCGCGCCGCCCACTGGCGTGCCGTCTCCGGGCCGATGTCCATGATCATCTCGTCGTCGCCCACGTCCGCGAGCAGCCGGACCACGGCGGGCTCCGCCTCATCGAACCGCCGCCCGACCATGACGTCCACCGGTAGCGGCACCTCGACCCGGGCGGCGATGCGCCGGGCGGCCTCGACCAGGTCCGGTTCGTGCAGCGACTTGCCGACCGGGTACCCAGCCGCGGCGATGAACGTGTTGGCGATGCCGCCGCCGACGATGATCTGGTCCGCGAGCGTGGCGAGCGAATCCAGCACCTCGAGCTTGGTCGAGACCTTGGAGCCACCGACGATCGCGACCAGCGGCCGTTTGGGATGGGCCAGCGCCTGTTCCAACGCGGCGAGTTCGGCCGCCAGCAGCGGACCCGCGCAGGCAACCGGCGCGAAACGCATCACGCCGTGGGTGGACGCCTGGGCGCGGTGCGCGGTCGCGAACGCGTCCATGACGAAGATGTCGCACAATCCGGCCAGCGCCTGCGCCAGCGCGTCCGCATCCTGTTCCTCGCCTGCGAGGAACCGCACGTTCTCGAGCAGGACGAGCTCGCCGGGCCGGACCGCGACGCCGTCGGATTGCCAGTCGGCGACCAGCGGCACCGGCCGGCCGAGCAGCTCGCCGAGCCGGGCGGCGACCGGCGCCAGCGAAAATTCCGGATCGAACCGGCCCTCTTTCGGCCGGCCCAGGTGCGACATCACGATCACCGCCGCACCGGCGTCGAGTGCAGCGCGCAGGGTCGGCAACGCCGCCTCGATGCGCGCATCGCTGGTCACCCGGCCGTTCTTGACCGGCACGTTGAGATCCTCACGAATCAGCACACGCTTGCCGGCGAGGTCGATCGAGCTCATCTCCTTGCGGGGCAGGCGTGCCTTGCCCGCGGCTTCCCCGGAACTCATCTATCGACCTCCTGCCCGCGCCACGACGCGGCGCACCGCCGCGACCACGTTGTCCACCGTCATGCCGAGTTCGCGCATCACCACCGGGCCGGGTGCCGACATGCCGAAGCGGTCGATCCCCACCACGGCGCCGTCCAGGCCCACGAACCGGTACCAGTAATCCGGATGACCCGCTTCGACCGCGACCCGGGCACGCACACCCGGCGGCAGTACCGCATCGCGCCAGTCGGCGTCCTGTGCATTGAACAATTCCGCACACGGCATCGAGACCACACGCACGCCGAGCCCTTCGGCCGAGAGCGCCGCCGCCGCGGCGACCGCGAGCTCGACCTCGGAGCCGGTCGCGATGATGACCGCATCGAGGCGGCCCGGTTCGCGGACCAGCACGTAGCCGCCGCGCCGGATCGCCTCGAAGGTCGCCGCATCGCGCACCTGCGCCGCGGTTTTCTGGCGGGTGAACACCAGTGCAGACGGTCCGGACGCCGCGACCGCCAGCTCCCAGGCGACCGCGCTCTCGACGGTGTCGCACGGCCGCCAGGTCATGAGCCCCGGGGTCGTGCGCAGATTGGTCAGCTGTTCGACGGGCTGGTGGGTGGGGCCGTCCTCGCCCACCGCGACCGAGTCGTGCGTGTAGACGAAGATGTTCGGAATCTTCATGAGCGCGGCGAGCCGCACGGCGTTGCGCGCGTATTCCATGAACACCAGGAACGTGCCTGCGAACGGCCGGAAGCCACCGTGCAGCAACATGCCGTTGGTGATCGCGGTCATGCCGAACTCGCGCACGCCAAAGCTCTGGTAGCGCGCATCGGGTGCGTCGACCCAGCGCGTGTAGTTCGACCAGGTCAGGTCGGCTGATCCGCCGAACAGCTCGGGCACGCCTTCCGCCACCGCGGCGATGCAGTGCTGCGACGAGCGGCGCGTATCGAGCGGGGCGGGTTCGGCCTGCGCGGCCGCCGCCAGATGCCGGATCGGCTCCGCCCAACCCGCCGGCAGCTCGCCTCGCATGCGTCGCTCGAACTCCGCGGCCAGTGCAGGATGCGCCGCCCGGTACGCGGCGAAGCGTTGCTGCCAGTCGGCCTGCAGGGCGGCCCCGCGCGGGCGCCCATCCCAGTCCCGGTAGATGGCATCCGGGATCTCGAACGGCCCGTACGGCCAGTCGAGATTGGCCCGCGTCGCGGCGATCTCGGCTGCGCCGAGCGGCGAGCCGTGCACGTCGTGGGTGCCCGCCTTGGCCGGCGAGCCGAATCCGATGACGGTGCGGCACACCACGAGTGTCGGGCGGTCCCGCCGCGAAACCGCATCGTCGAGTGCCGCGCGCACCGCGGCGGCATCATGTCCGTCCACGTCGCGGATCACCCGCCAGCCGTAGGCCTCGAACCGCGCGGCGACGTCCTCCCGGAACCAGCCATCCACGCGTCCGTCGATCGAGATGCCGTTCTGATCGTACAGGCAGATCAGCTTGCCGAGCCCGAGCGTGCCGGCGAGCGAGGCCGCCTCGTGGGAGATGCCTTCCATCAGGCAGCCATCTCCGGCGATCACCCACGTGCGGTGGTCGACGACGGTGTGCCCCGGCCGATTGAACGCGTCCGCGAGCCGCGCCTCGGCGAGCGCCATGCCGACCGCGTTGGCGAAACCCTGGCCGAGCGGCCCCGTGGTCGTTTCGACCCCGGGACATTCGCCGACCTCGGGGTGGCCCGCCGTCGGTGCGTGCAGCTGGCGGAACGCCTTCAGCGCGTCGAGGGACAGGTCGTACCCGGACAGGTGCAGGGCGGCGTAGAGCAGCATCGAGCTGTGGCCGTTGGAGAGCACCAGCCGGTCGCGGTCAGGCCAGCGCGGATCCGCGGGATTGTGCCGCAGCACTTCGCGCCACAGCACCTCGGCGATGTCCGCGAGGCCCATCGGGGCACCCGGATGGCCGGAGTTGGCGGCCTGTACCGCGTCCATGGCAAGGGCCCGGATGGCATTGGCGCGCGCTGTTCTGGTCGACATGTCGTTCCCGGCCGCCGAGGCCACGAAAAAAGGGGGCGCCATTTTCTTCGCTCGTCCCGGCCACTGCAAATGCGCTGCACGCCCTGCCGGATGGCAGGCGCGGCAGGCGCACACAACCTGCCTACACCCCGGGGGTGCCGCGGGGGATCAATCCCGCAACCGCCTGGGGTAAACTGGCGAGCTTCGTGCCCAGACCGTCATCCATACAGGAAGCCGCGCGCCCATGAGCGAATACTCCGTTTTCACCTCCGAGTCCGTCTCCGAGGGTCACCCGGACAAGATGGCCGACCAGATCTCCGATGCCGTCCTCGACGCCATGCTCGGGCAGGATCGCGAATCCCGCGTCGCGTGCGAAACGCTGATCAAGACCGGCATCGTCGTCATCGCCGGGGAGTTCCGTTCGCGCGCCGAGGTGAACCTCGACCGCCTGGTCCGCCAGGTGATCCGCGACATCGGCTACGACTCGATCGCGATGGGCTTCGATCCCGACGAATGCGCGGTGATCAACGCCCTCGGCCGGCAGTCGCAGGACATCGCCATGGGGGTCGACGAGGCGGCCGGGCACGAGCAGGGCGCCGGCGACCAGGGCCTCATGTTCGGCTACGCCACCAACGAGACCGACGTGCTGATGCCGGCGCCGATCACCTATGCGCACCGCCTCGTCAAGCGTCAGGCGAAGGTCCGCAAGTCCGGCAAGCTGCCCTGGCTGCGGCCCGACGCCAAGAGTCAGGTGACCTTCCGCTACGAGAACGACCGTCCGGTCGGCATTGAAGCCGTCGTGCTGTCGACGCAGCATGCGCCGTCCATCCGTCACAAGGCCCTGCAGGAGGCCGTGATGGAAGAGATCATCAAGCCGGTGCTGCCGAAGCGCTGGCTCGACAAGTCCACGAAGTTCCACATCAACCCCACGGGCCGCTTCGAGATCGGCGGCCCCGTCGGCGACTGCGGACTGACGGGTCGCAAGATCATCGTCGACACCTACGGCGGTTATGCGCGCCATGGTGGCGGCGCGTTTTCGGGCAAGGATCCCTCGAAAGTCGACCGCTCGGCCGCCTACGCGTGCCGCTATGTCGCGAAGAACATCGTCGCGGCCGGCCTCGCGGCCCGCTGCGAAGTACAGGTGTCCTACGCGATCGGCGTCGCGGAACCGACCTCGGTGACGGTCGAGACCTTCGGCACCGGCAAGGTGTCGCGCGAGGTGCTCACGAAGCTGGTGCGCCGGCATTTCGACCTGACCCCGTATGGACTGCGCCAGATGCTCGATCTGGCGCGACCGATCTACGAGCAGACCGCTTCCTACGGCCACTTCGGCCGCGACGAACACGAGCTCACGTGGGA
>JAHCAL010000007.1 GCA_019634925.1 Pseudomonadales bacterium | reverse complement strand
CGTGACGCCGCCGTGGCCGACCAGGCGCGTGCCGCGGGAGCGCAGGCGAAGGCTGCGGAGCGTGAGGCGCGCGCGCGCCAGCGCAGCACGGGCAACCGGCAGGGCGTCGGCGAAGCGCTCGCCAAGTCGGTGGTGCGTACCATCGGCTCGACGATCGGGCGGAGCATCGCGCGCGGCATCCTGGGCTCCATCACGGGCAGGCGCTGAGCGACTGCCGCTACGGCAGGGTCACGCGGGCGGCACGTCGGGCGCCGCCCGCAGGGCGCGTGCGAGGCGCAGCGCATTGCCGACCACCGAGACCGACGACAGGCTCATGGCGACCGCGGCGAACATGGGTCCGAGCAGCACGCCAAAGGCGGGATACAGGAGTCCTGCCGCGACCGGTACGCCGAGGGCGTTGTAGGCGAACGCGAACCCGAGGTTCTGGCGCATGTTGCGTACGGTCGCGCGCGAGACCGCGCGCGCGCGGACGATCGCCTGCAGGTTGCCCCGGACCAGCGCGACCGATGCGCTGGACAGCGCGACGTCGGTACCCGAACCCATCGCCAGGCCGACGTCGGCGGCGACCAGCGCGGGCGCGTCGTTGATGCCGTCGCCGGCCATGGCGACACGCGCGCCGCGTGCCTTGAGGTCCTGTACCAGGCGGGCCTTGGCTTCCGGGCGCGCGCCCGCGTGGACCTCCGTGATGCCGAGTTCGGCGGCGACCGCCCGCGCGGTGGGTTCGGCATCGCCGGTTGCCATGATGACGCGCAGGCCCTCGGCGCGCAGGGCCGCGAGGGCTGCGGGCGTCGACGCACGGATGGGATCGGCGAGCGCGATCAGTGCCGCCGCACGGCCGTCCACGGCCAGGTACAGCACCGTGGCACCCGCGGCTGCGTGCCGGGTTGCCGCCTCGGCGAACGGACCCGGATCGGCCCCGACCGATGCGAGCAGGGCGGCATTGCCGACCAGGACTTCCTGCGCGCCGACCCGGCCGCGCACGCCGCTGCCGGGCAGCGCCGCGAAGTCCTCCGCGTCCGTGAGCACGAGGCCGCGCCGCCGCGCCTCGGCGACGATCGCCGCGGCGAGCGGGTGTTCGCTGCCGAGATCGACGCTCGCCGCCAGCGCGAGCGCTGCGTCCGCCGTCCAGCCCGGTGCCGGCAAAAGTTCGCGGAATGCCGGCCGGCCTTCGGTCAGCGTGCCGGTCTTGTCCACGATCAGGGTGTCGACGGTGCGCAGCCGTTCGATCGCCTCGGCATCGCGGAACAGCACGCCGAGCTGCGCCGCGCGGCCGGTCGCCACCATGATCGACATCGGCGTGGCGAGTCCGAGTGCGCACGGGCAGGCGATGATCAGCACCGCGAGGGCGTTGACCAGGGCGAATGTCCACGCGGGCTCGGGGCCGAACAGGCCCCACGCCGCGAAGGTCAGGACGGCGATGCCCAGCACGGCCATCACGAACACGCCGCTGACCCGGTCCGCCAGGCGCTGCATCGGCGCGCGCGAGCGCTGCGCCTCGGCGACCAGCGCGATGATGCGGGCGAGCATCGCATCGGCGCCGACCTTGCGCGCCTCGATCAGCAGGGTGCCGGTGCCGTTCAGCGTGGCGCCGATGACCGCGTCGCCGGCCTGCTTGTCGACCGGCATGGATTCACCGGTGAGCATGGATTCGTTCACGTCGGAGCGCCCGTCGAGGACGAGTCCGTCGACCGGCACGCGTGCGCCCGGACGAACGCGCAGCCGGTCGCCGGGCTGGACCGCGGCGAGCGGCACCTCGGATTCGGTACCGTCGTCGGCCACCCGTACGGCGGTCTCCGGCGCCAGTTCGAGCAATGCCCGCAGTGCGGTCGCCGTGCCGGCCCGCGCGCGCAGTTCGAGCAGCTGGCCGAACAGGGTGAGCGACACGATCACGCACGCCGCCTCGAAGTAGACGCCCGGCCGGCCGTGCGAGTGGAACGCGGCCGGGATCAGCTCCGGTGCTGCCGTCGCGACCACGCTGTAGCCGAACGCGGCGCCGACGCCGGTTGCGATCAGCGTCCACATGTTGGGGCTGCGATGCCTGATCGATTGCCACCAGCGCACGAAGAAAGGCGCGCCCGCCCAGAGCACGACGGGAACCGACAGCAGCAGCTCGAGCCAGGTGCGCGTGGCTGCGTCGAGACCGGGCAGGTAGTGGCCGGCCATGGCCAGGACCATGACCGCGACGGTCAGCGGCAGCGTCAGCAGCAGCCGGCGGCGGAAGTCGACCAGTTCCGGGTTCTCGCCTTCGTCCAGCTGCGGCAGCAGCGGTTCGAGCGCCATCCCGCAGAGCGGGCAGGTTCCGGGTCCGTCCTGCAGAATCTCAGGGTGCATGGGGCAGGTGTACTGGGTTCCGGCCGGCACCGGTCCGGCAGGCGCGCGGTGCGCGTGCGCCGTGTGGGCATGGCAGTCGGATCCGCCCGCAAGGAACTGCTCCGGTGCGGCCTCGAAGCGGGTCCTGCAGCGGGCGCAGCAGAACCAGAAGTCCTGGCCCGCGTGCCGGGTGTGGTGGGGTGAATCGCGCGTCACCGACATCCCGCAGACGGGATCCCGCAGCCCAACGGGCGTGTGCCCGTTTTCGCCGACAGTGGTGCTCATCGGGGAGCCTCCCCGGCAAGTGCGTGGAGGATCGGACAGGCCTCCGCTCGCCCGTGGCCAGGACAGGCTTCGACCAGCGACTCGAGGCCATGGCGGATCTGATTCAGTTCGTCGATCCGGCGATCGATATCGGCGAGCTTGGCTTCGGCGGCGCGCTTGATGCTTGCCACGCTTTTCCTCGAGCTCAGCTCGAGCAGTTCCTGCACTTCGGGCAGGCTGAAGCCCAGCGCCTTGGCGCGGCGGATGAACAGCAGACGGCGCAGTTCGGCCGCGCCGTAGCGCCGATAGCCCGACGGCAGGCGCGTGGCGGGGGCGAGCAACCCGCTGCGCTCGTAGTAGCGAATGGTGTCGATGCCGACGCCGACGCGTTCCGCGAGTTCACCGATGCTGAGTGTGGTCATGGGCATTCTCCAGTGATGGGCCCATTCTGAACTCTGGACCCGGGTCCAGAGTCAAGCCCGCCCGCGGATCGGCCGGCGCACGGAGTGCCGTCAGTCGAAACCCTTGACGCAGTCGTAGCCGTGCAGCCAGTCGAACTGTGCCATGGCGATCTCGGGCAGGTAGCGGCTGCCGAGCCCGAGCTTGAGGTTGCGGCCCACGATGCGCCAGCGGTCCGAGAGATGGAACGTCTCGCCCTGCGCGCGGGAGCCCGCCTGTACGCGTGCGGTGCGGGGCCGACGGTACCGCTCGTACTGGACGAGCCCCTCGGTCGGCTCGTCTTCCCAGTGTTCGAGCATCCGGGCCAGCACCCAGGCGTCCTCGATGGCCATGGCGGCACCCTGCGCCAGGTAGGGCAACATGGGATGACAGGCGTCGCCGAGCAGTGTGGCGCGGCCCGCGGTCCACGCCGGCAGCGGCGCGTGGTCGTGCAGTGCCCAGCGGAACACGTCGCCGGACGCTTCGATGATCCGGCGGATCGATGGATGCCAGTCGCGGAAATCGCGCGCCAGTTCGGCCGGATCGCCGGGCTCGCGCCAGGAGTCGGACTGCCAGCGGTCGTCCTCGATCACGCCGACGAAGTTGACCAGTGCGCCACCGCGCACGTAGTAGTGCACGAAGTGTTTGCGTGGACCGAGCCAGGCGGTGACCGTCGGCGGCACGAGGTCCGCCGGCAGGCGCTCCGCCGGAACGAGTCCGCGCCACGCCAGGTGGCCCGTGAAACGCGGACGGGTGGCGCCGAACAGTTGCGCGCGGACCACGGAACGGATGCCGTCGCAGCCCACGGCCACCCCGTGCCGCGCGGTCCGTCCGCAGGCGAATGCGAGGGAGACCCCGTCGGTGTCCTGGCGCAGCGTTGCCAGGGTGTGCCCGGTCCGGACCGGGATGTCGAGCGCGCGCACCTGTTCGAACAGCAGCGCCTGCAGATCGCCGCGATGGATGTGGTAGTAGGGTGCGCCATAGCGCGCTTCGGAGAACCCGCCGAGTGGTCGTGTCGCGATCAGGTAGCCGCTGCGCCAGGCACGGAACTGCAC
Organism: Pseudomonadales bacterium; assembly: GCA_019634925.1. Classification (GTDB taxonomy): domain Bacteria; phylum Pseudomonadota; class Gammaproteobacteria; order Pseudomonadales; family Azotimanducaceae; genus UBA7803. The sequence continues at coordinate 138,678 of JAHCAL010000007.1, read as the reverse complement.
CGCCTGAGGATAGAAACCGATCGCCGCCAGCGGCTCGCGCAGGCCGAGCGCGCCGAGCACGCGGGTTGCGTTCGGCGACAGCTGGATGCCGGCGCCGATGCGCTCGATCGTATCCGACTGCTCGTAGACCGTGACGTCGGTGATGCCGGCGTGGTGCAGGGCGAGGGCCAGCGCGAGCCCGCCCGGTCCCGCGCCGACGATGCCGACCGACAGCCCGGTCAAGCGTCGATCACCCGCCAGCGGGTGCCGGTACGGGTGTCCTCGAGTTCGATGCCGCGCGCGGCGAGCTCGGCACGGATCCTGTCCGCGGCTGCAAAGTCGCGGTTGCGGCGCGCTGCGTTGCGGGCATCGATCAGGCGCTCGATCTCGTCCGCCGCCACGCTGGCGCCGGCGCGAAAGTGCGCCTCCGCGGATTCGGTCAGGATGCCGAGCAGCCAGCCACCGGCCAGCAGCCGGTCACGCAGCCCGGACCGCTCGGCGGGATCTTCGGTGCGGAAGATGTCGTCGGCGATGGCATGCATGGCGGCCAGGGCACGAGGCGTATTGAGATCGTCGCAGAGCGCGTCCAGCAGCGTGGCCGGCATGGCCGCGACCCCCGCGTCACGGAAGTCGGCCGCGGTGGCATGGGTCGGGCCGCTGACCCGCACCGCCTGGTACAGCCGGTCGAGGCTCGTCTGCGCCTGCTGCAGGAGCTCGCCGGACCAGGCGAGCTGCGAGCGGTAGTGGCCCGACAGCAGCGCGTAGCGCAGCACTTCGCCGGAATGTGTCTGGCGCAGCTCGCGGATGGTGACGATGTTGCCGACCGACTTCGACATCTTCTCCGCGCCCATCGTCAGCATGCCGTTGTGCAGCCAGTAGCGCACGTATTCGGGCGCGTCGTTGGCGCACCGGCTCTGGGCGGCTTCGTTCTCGTGATGCGGAAAGGCGAGGTCGGAGCCGCCGCCGTGGATGTCGATGGTTTCGCCGAGGTGCCGACGGATCATGGCCGAGCACTCGATGTGCCAGCCGGGCCGGCCGCGTCCCCAGGGGCTCTCCCAGCCGGGCAGGTCCGGCGTCGACGGCTTCCAGAGCACGAAGTCCTTCGGGTCGCGCTTGTACGGCGCTACCTCGACGCGCGCGCCGTCCAGCATGTCCTCGAGCGAGCGGTGCGACAGGCTGCCGTACGCAGGGTCCGACGGCACGTCGAACAGTACGTGGCCGTCCGCCGCATAGGCGTGTCCGCGTGCGATCAGCGTTTCGATCATCGAGATGATGTCGGCGATGTGGCCGGTCGCGCGCGGCTCCTCGGTCGGTTCCAGCACGCCGAGTGCCGCGACGTCCTCGCGGTAGGCTTCCGTGAAGCGCTCCGTCAGGGCCGCGATCGGCTCGCCCTGCGCGCGGGCGGCCGCGTTGATCTTGTCGTCGATGTCGGTGATGTTGCGCGCATAGTCGACGCGGCCATGGAGGAGTTTCAGCAAGCGGAACAGCACGTCGAACACGACGGCGGGGCGACCGTTGCCGATGTGCACCAGGTTGTAGACCGTCGGTCCGCACACGTACATGGTCACCCGGCCGGGATCCTGCGGGACGAAACGCTCCTTGCGCCCGCTCAGGGTGTTGTGCAGGTACAGGTCCATCGGGTGATCCTCTGTTCAGACCGGGTCGGCGGTGATGCGCACGGAACCGTCGCGGGCGAGCAGGTAGAAGCAGCTCGGCCGGTTCGTGTGACACGCAGGGCCGCTCTGGCGTACGCGCAGGAGCACGGCGTCGCCGTCGCAGTCGAAGCGCAGTTCGACGAGCGCCTGCAGGTGACCGGACGTCTCGCCCTTGCGCCAGAAAGCGGCCCGGCTGCGCGACCAGTAACACGCGTAGCCTTCGGCGAGCGTGCGTTCGATTGCCGCGCGATTCATCCAGGCGAGCATGAGCACGACGCCGGAATCGGCGTCCTGCGCGATCGCGGGTATGAGTCCCTGGGCGTCGTAGCGCAGGGCTTCTAGTATCTCGCCGAGCGGTGCGCCAGCGCCCAGGCGGGCGCCCTCCAGGTCGGCGAACGTGCCGGAGCCGGTCATGGCGGCGGGAACCGTTCGCGCAGGTACGCATGCACGGCGCGCACGCCCATGGCCTCGCCGCCCTCGGGGCGGCCCGGCCGGGCGCGGGTGTTGAAGGCCATGATGTCGAAGTGCACCCATGGGCAGGTGCCGACGAACCGCGCCAGGAACAGGGCGGCGGTGATCGCCCCGGCGTACGGCGAGCTGCTCGCGTTCGCGAGGTCGGCGATCTTGCTGTCGAGCATGGCCGCGTAGGGTTCGTGCAGCGGCAGGCGCCAGACCGGGTCGTCCTGCGCCACGCCGGCCCGATAGATGGCCTCGGCGAGCGCATCGTCGTTGCTGAACATGGCAGCGATCTCGGTGCCGACCGCGGTCCGCGCGGCGCCGGTCAGCGTGGCGAAGTCGACGATCAGCGCCGGGTTCGATTCCACGGCGAGCGCGAGTGCATCGCACAGCACGAGGCGACCTTCGGCGTCCGTGTTGTCGATTTCGACGGTAAGCCCCTGGTAGGTCGCGAGCACGTCCCCCGGCCGGAAGGCGTTGCCGTTGATCGCGTTCTCGACCGCGGGAATCAGTACCCGGAGGTGTACCGGCAGCCGCTCGGCCATGATCAGGTGGGCGAGCCCGAGCACGTGCGCGGCGCCGCCCATGTCCTTCTTCATGGTGCGCATGGCGCTCGATGGTTTGATGTCGAGCCCGCCGCTGTCGAAGCACACGCCCTTGCCGATCAGCACGATCCCGGGATGCGCCGGGTCGCCCCAGCTGATGTCGATCAGGCGCGGCTCGTCGTGCGCGGCGCGGCCGACTGCATGGATCGTGTTGAGATTGCGGTCGAGCAGGGCTTCGCCGACCGTAACCTCGCAGGTCGCGCCGTGTACTTCGGCAAGCTGCATTGCCTCGGCGGCGAGGTGCGACGGCAGCATGTCCGCGGCCGGGGTATTGATGAGGTCGCGGACCAGCGTGATCGCCATGTCGAGTTCCGTGAGCGCCGCGAGCCGCGCGGATTCCGCGACGACCAGGCGCGCGGCCTCGCGGCCGTTGTTCCGGTAGCGTTCGAAGCGGTAGGCACCGAGCGCCCACCCGAGCAGCTGCAGGTCGCTCACCGGATCCTCGATCCGATAGAGCCCGGGCGGCAGCGTGTACGGCAGGCCGCCGAGCGTCGCGAGTCCGTCGCGTTCGTCGCTGCCGACGACGACCGTCGCCGGCTGCCCGTCCGTGTCGGGCAGCCAGGCATACTGACCGGGCTTGCCCTTGAAACCGGCGGCGTCGACCCAGGCGCGCGCGCGCGGCTCGAGGGCGTTGCGCCAGTCATCGAAGCGCGCGGTCCCGACGAGGCGGATCGGGGTCGTGGGCTGGTCGGTCGCGTTCTGCAGTGCTTCGCTCATTCGATTGGCGGTCCGGCGGAAAAAAGCAGGGGACGATGGTCCCCGAAGGCCGTACCCGGCGCAAGCCGGGTGGCCGGTAAAGCAAAGAGTTGGCCGTACCCGGCGCAAGCCGGGTGGCCCGGTCAGACCATGCGGATCGGAATGTGCGCCGCGCTCGCGAGACCGAGGTTGTTCTGGTCGAGGATGCGGTCGGCACGATAGCTCGAGCGCACCAGCGGGCCGGATGCCACTTCGAGGAAGCCGAGGGCGAGCCCGATTTCCCGGTACCGGGCGAATTCGTCCGGGTGGACCCAGCGCTCGACCGGCAGATGGTTCACGGTCGGACGCAGGTACTGGCCCAGCGTCACGATGTCGACACCGTGCGCGCGCAGATCGCCGAGGCTCCGCGCGATTTCGTCGTCCGTTTCACCGAGCCCCAGCATCAGGCTCGACTTGGTCAGCACGCCGGGCCGGTGCGCCTTGGCGTGGGCGAGTACGGCGAGGGTCTGTGCGTAGCCGGCGCGTGGATCGCGCACGACGTGGGTCAGACGCTCGACGGTCTCGAGGTTCTGGGCGAAGACCTCGAGACCCGCGTCCACGACCGTTTCGACCGCGTGCGCATCGCCGCGGAAGTCAGGTGTGAGCGCTTCGACCGCCGTGTCCGGATTCACCGCCTTGATTGCACGGATACACGCCGCGTAGTGGGCGGCGCCGCCGTCGGCCAGATCGTCGCGGTCCACCGAGGTCAGCACCACGTAGCGCAGTCCCATGAGCCGCACCGACTCCGCGGCGTGCGCGGGTTCGTCGGGATCGAGCCAGCCGCGCGGATTGCCGGTGTCCACCGCGCAGAACCGACAGGCACGCGTGCACACCGCGCCCATCAGCATGATGGTGGCGGTGCCGTTGTTCCAGCACTCGCCGATGTTCGGGCAGTGCGACTCCTCGCAGACCGTGGCGAGACGGTGTGTCCTGACGGTCGCGCGGACGGCCTGGTAACGCTCGCCGCCGCCCAGCCTGACGCGCAGCCAGTCGGGCTTGCGACTGCCGGGTCGGGTCGGGTCGCTGCGCCGCTTGACGCCGTCCTTGATGGCCGTGACGCCTTGCTCATTGACGAACTTGTCGCCGCTGCGGGTAGGTGGCTTCATGTCAATTTTTATAACGCGTATTGCTTCGCAGGGGTCGCTGGGGCTAGGCTTCGGCATGCTTCGAAGCGGGAGGGACCAGTATAGTGCCAGCAGCGACCTTATCCAGACAGCGACGATTCGTGCTCCCGGCGCCGGGTGACACGCTCGAGCGCATCGCGGCGCGCGAACTGCCGCAGCTCGCCCCGGCGGCCGCGATGGAACAACTGCAGGCCTGGAACCTGCACATCTTCCTGATGCGCAGACCGGCAGGCCTGCTCACCGGCTGTGATGTCGTGTTCGTCGAACCGCCCTTGGCGACCTGAGCCCGGCCGGGTCGCGGATGAACGAGCCTGCCCGTGCTGCCGTACAGCGCTCCGATGGGCCGACGATCGCACGGGCGCAGCTCGGCGCGGCGCACGACGGCCTGCCCGAACTGATCCTGGGCATCCGGTTCGAGAACGGCGTGCTCAGTGACGTGATCGTGGACAACGACGCCGGCATCCGGCTGCTCGCCCGGTGCGGGGTGGATCGAATCGAGGACCTCGTCGGCCAGTCGTGGCGCGAGGTGCGCAACGCATTGTTGGAGGAATGACCAGTGTACGACTACGTGATCCGCAATGGTTTCATCGTCGACGGCAGCGGCCTGCCGGCATTCAAGGGCGACGTCGCGATCGCCAACGGGCGGATCGCGGCGGTCGGCGGGGTAAAGGGGCCTGCGCGCCAGACCCTCGATGCGACGGGCCGGGTGGTGGCGCCGGGTTTCATCGATCCGCATACCCACTTCGATGCCCAGCTCCTGTGGGACGGCGAAGCGCGCCCGGCGCTCGCGCACGGCGTGACCACGGTCGTGCCCGGTAACTGTTCGCTCTCGCTCGCGCCGCTCAAGGCCGTGCACCGCGAGGCGCTGTCCGGCATGTTCCGCCAGATCGAGGAACTGCCCAAGGAATCCCTCGACGGCAGCGCCTTCACCTGGACCTGGGAGCACTTCGACGGCTACCTGGACGCGATCCGTGAACGGCTGTCGCTCAACGTGGCGCCGCTGGTCGGACACAGCGTGATCCGGCTGTGGGTGATGGGCGAGGCGGCGCAGCAGCGTGCGTCGACGCCCGACGAGCAGCGCGCCATGCAGGCCCTGCTGCGCCAGTGCCTGGAAGCGGGTGCCGTGGGGCTCTCAAGCAGCTACGTCGACGTCGACGCCAACCTGCATCCGGTGCCGAGCCGGTTTGCGCACAGCGACGAACTCGATGCGCTGGCAGCCGTGCTCGGCGAGTATGGCCGGGTGCTGCAGGTGGTACCGGAGTTCTACAACACCGATATCACCATCGCGCGGGTGGACCAGCTCGCCGAGCTGTCGCTCAGGCACAACATCACGACCACCTTCTCGCCGCTGTTCGACAGCGCCAATACGCCGCAGAACGTGCCGCGCGTCATGGCCCGCGTGCGCGAACAGTTCGCACGCGGCGCGCGTGTCTGGCCGCAGGTGCAGACGCGCCCGATCGACATCAGTTTCTGCTTCGACATGCCGAGCCTGTTCTTTGCCGGCAACCCGTCGTGGTTCAACTTCATGCGCATGCCCCGGGATGCCCGCGCGGCCGCGCTGGAGGACCCGGCGCAACGCGCGCGGCTGATCGCGGCGGCCGGCGCCGACGGTGGCAGCGCCTGGCTCGGCGGCCTCGTCATCCGGCTGGTGCCGGGCGACAACGAAGGCATCGAAGGGCGCACGCTCGGCGAAGTGGCCGCGACGCGCGGCCACGGCTGCGCGGAAGCCATGATCGAACTCTCCCGCGAACACGACCTCAAGGTGCACTTCCTCGCGGCGAACCGCGGCCACGAGAACGCCGAGCGGATCGGGCCGCTGCTCGCGGACCCGCTGGTGCACATCGGTGCCAGCGACGGCGGGGCGCACATCTGTTCGTTCTCGACCTACGGCGATACCGGCTACCTGTTCAGCAAGTTCGTGCGCGAGACGCACGCGCTCACGCTCGAGCAGGCGGTCAAGAAGATCACGCTCGACACGGCGACCATCTGGGGCCTGCGTGATCGTGGACTCCTGCACGCGGGCTACGCGGCGGACGTGGTGGTATTCGATCCCGAGACCATCGATCGGGGCCCCGAGCGGCCGGTGCACGACGTGCCGGGCGGCGGCATGCGCTACGTCCGCGACAGCGTCGGCGTCGATGCCGTGTTCGTGAACGGTGCGCTCGCCTACGACCGCGACGGATACAAGTCCGCGCACAGCGGTGCCGTGGTAGTCTGATCCCCTGCCACCCGGGCGACCGCCCGGGTGGATTCAGGGAAGGGGGAGCAGCATGGCAGGCGAGCGGCCGCCGATCACGGCGCGCGTGCGGTGGATGTACGGGATCGGGTCCGCGGCGTACGGCGTCAAGGACAACGGGTTTTCGTACTTCCTGCTGTTCTACTACAACCAGGTGCTCGGCCTGCCCGGCGTCTATGCCGGGCTCGCGATCCTCATCGCGATGATCTTCGATGCCGTGTCGGACCCGGTCGTCGGATTGTGGTCCGACAACACGCGCTCACGCTGGGGCCGGCGCCATCCGTTCATGTATGCCTCGGCGTTCCCGGTCGCGTTCGTCTACTTCTTCCTCTGGAATCCGCCGGAACTCGGCGAGTTCGGGCTGTTCATCTACCTCACCGTGGCGAGCGTGCTGGTGCGCTTCTTCATCACGCTCTACGAGATACCGTCGAGCGCGATCGTCGCGGAACTGACCGACGACTACGACGAACGCACCCGCATGCTGAGCTACCGCTACATGATGGGCTGGTATGGGGGCCTGACCATGGCGGTGCTCAACTGGGGCGTGTTCATGGTGCTCTGGGGGGCGGGGTCGGAGACGACCTTCAAGGTCTACGGCAGCCTGGGCGCGGTGGTCATGCTGGTCGCCATCATCGGCTCGTCGGCAGGCCTGCACCGCTACATTCGGTACCTGCAGCCGGCGCCGAATCGCGAGAGCTACCGGTTCCGCGAGCTGTTCGCAGACCTCAAGGTGACGCTTGCCAACCGCAACTTCGCCGCGCTGTTCTTCGCCGGCCTGTTCGCCGCGATCGGCGCCGGCGTCGCGACCAACTTCGACACCTACATCATCACCCACTTCTGGGAGTTCGCGCCGGAGCAGTGGCGCTGGGTGATCGCCTCGCTGTTCATCTCGGCGCTGCTGCCGCTCTACTTCGCGCCGCGCATCACGGCGCGCTGGGACAAGAAACGCAGCGCCATGGGGATCTACGCGTTCCAGATCGTGTTCTCGGCCCTCCCGGTGATCCTGCGCCTGACCGGCTGGTTTCCCGGCAACGACAGCCCGTGGCTGTTCCCGCTCATCTGGTGCCACACGATCGTCAACGTCGCGGTGATCGTGACGTTCGGCATCGTCCAGTCGTCGATGCTGGCCGACGTGGTCGAGCACAGCCAGATGACCACCGGCCGGCGCGAGGAGGGGCTGTTCTTCGCATCGCGCTCGTTCGCCCAGAAAGCCACTTCCGGTGTCGGCGCGTTCATCGCCGGCATCGCGCTCGACCTGATCAGCTTCCCGAAAAGTGCGGCACCGGGAACGGTGGATCCAGACACCATCTGGAACCTCGGTTTTCTCTACGGCCCGGTGCTCATGACCTTCTACTTCCTGGCGCTCGGCTCGATCGCCTTCTACCGGATCACGCGGCACGGCCACAACGACCGGGTCGAGGTATTGCGCGGCGACCGGGCCGCCGCGCGGGTGGCTGACTGAGGGGGTATCGATGGACGACGACGATCGCAAGGCGGAGCTGCGCGAGACTTTCGACATGATCGACCGAGACGGCAACGGCAGGATCGGCATCGAGGAATTCAAGCGGCTGCTCGATCTGCTCGGCGCCGGCATGAGCGCCTCCGACATCCGCATCGGTTACCGGGAGCTGGACCGCGACGGCAGCGGCGCGATCGGCTTCGACGAGTTCTACGACTGGTGGACGGACCAGTAGCCGGCACGCACTGACGCAGGCGTGGTGCGAGGGTCTACCGTGCCTTGCGCCCCAGTGCCTCCAACTCGCGCAGCCACCCCGCGCGGTGCGTGTCGGTGGCCGCCTCGACCATGCCGAACAGGGATTCCCGGACCGGACTGATTCCTGCGAACTTCAGGATGTTGCGCTCCAGGTTCTTCAGGCTGTGCGCACCGAAGTACCAGCGATACGCGAGCACGGGCATGCCCATGGTGACCACCACGCGGGCCGAACGGCCGGCGAGCAGCTTGCGGAACCGCCCGCCCGCTTCCGGCGCGAACGCGAAATCGTACCGGAACACCTGTTCGAGAAAGGCCTTCAGCAGGGCCGGCATGGTGCCGAGCCACAACGGATAGACGATCACGATGTGATCGCTCGAGCGGATCATGGACTGCGCCTCCACGATCACGTCGGGGCGTTCGCCGTGCTCGAAGTCGGCCTTGCTGTGGATCCACGGGAACGTGAGATCGGCGACCGTGATCGTGCGCACTTCGTGGCCGGCCTGCTCGGCGCCTTCCCGGTAGGCATCGGCGAGCGCGTGGCACAGGTGGCCGTGCAGCGGGTCGGGATGGCCCTGGATGATGGTGATCCGCTTGGTCATTGCAGCACACTCCACGGCGGGTGGGTCGTTCGCCGGATGGACCACCTCCGGCGCCTACTCGGCGAGGCCCGTGGTTTCCTGGAACTGCAGGGCGTGCAGGCGATGGTACAGGCCCCCCAGCGCGAGCAGTTCTTCGTGGGTGCCGAGTTCCTTCACGCGGCCGTGCTCGAGCACCAGCACGCGGTCGGCCTCCTGAATGGTCTGCAGGCGATGCGCGATGATGATCGAGGTGCGCCCGGCCGTCAGCTTGCGCAGCGCGTCCTGGATCAACAGTTCCGTCTCGGTGTCGATGCTCGCGGTCGCCTCGTCCAGCACCAGGATCTCCGGATCGGCCGCCAGCACGCGCGCGAAGGCGAGCAGCTGGCGTTGTCCCTGGGACAGGTTCTGGCCGCGCTCGGAGAGGACGGTATCGTAACCATCCCTTAGTGCGCTGATGAAACCGTGCGCGTTGACCTGACGGGCGGCCGCCTCGGCGCGCTCGCGGGTGACGGCCGCATTGCCGAGCGCGATGTTCTCGAAGATCGTTCCCGAGAAGATGTGGAAGTCCTGCAGGACCACGCCGATGCGCCGGCGCAGGTCGCGGGTGTGGATGTGGTTCAGGTCGATCCCGTCGAGCAGGATGTGTCCGTCGGGAAAGTCGTAGAAACGCCCGAGCAGGCGGATGAACGTGCTCTTGCCGGACCCGGTCGGACCGACGATGGCGAGTTTCTCGCCGGCCCGGATCTCGAAGCTGACGTCGTGCAGCACTTCGACGCCGGGATCGTAGCCGAACGACAGGTGCCGGACCGAGACCGCGCCGCGCAGGCGCGGGGGCAGCGCCGCGGGCGCGGCGGGCTCGTGGATGCGCTCGTCCCAGTCGAGTGCCTGGAAGATGCGTTCGCCGCTCGCCATGGCGCGGAACAGGATGTTGGTCTGTTCGCCGAGCACGACGATCGGCTGGAACAGCATGTCGATGAAGCGGGTGAACAGGATCACGCCGCCGAGCGTCATCTGCTCCTGGACGACGGCGCCGCCGCCGTACCAGACGATCACGCCGAGCGCCACGTGCGCCATGCTGTCGGTGAACGCGCCGTAGAGTGTTTCGGCACGGATGCTCTTCAGTTCCTGGCGCCGGTTCTCCTCGTTGATCCGGGTATAGCGATCGAGATTGAGCGCTTCGCGCACGGAGAGCTGGACGACCTGCAGCCCGGCGAGATTCTCCTGCAGATGCTGGTTGAGCGCCGAGACCGAGGCGCGCACCTTGCGGAACAGCTGGCGCGTGGCGCGGCGGAAGTACGCGGTCGCCGAGCCCATGATCGGCAGTACCAGCAGGAGCATGAGGGTCAGCTCGACGTCGATGGCGAGCATGATGGTCAGTGCAACGAAGAACGGCACGAATTCGCCGATCAGTGTGCCGATGCCGCGCAGCAGCTCGTACAGCGCCTCGACGTCGTTGGTGACCCGGGTCATCACGCGCCCGACCGCGACCCGGTCGTAGAACGACGACGGGCGTGTCTCCAGGTGCCGGAACAGGTCGAGCCGGAGGTCGCGCAGCCCGTTGATGACCGAGGAGATCAGCGTGAGCCGGTGTGCATGACCGGTGACTGCCCAGGCGATCTGCAGGACTGCATACAGCGCGCAGGCGGCGACCAGCGGATGCAGGGTGAAGGTGGCCGCGAGCCATTCGGTCAGGTCGATCATGCCGAGGTCCGGCGCGAGCGAGCCGCTCTTGCCCTGGATGATGTGGTCGATGACCACCAGCGACAGCACGATCGGCATCAGCACCTGCAGGGTCGACGCGACCAGGATCAGGACGGCGCTCACCGCGAACGTCACCCGGTACGGGCGCAGCCAGCGCAGCAGCCGGCGCAGGAGCCCGAGGTTCAGCACCGCGCCCGAGAGTTCCGCTTCGAACAGGGCGTAGTCGCGCGCGGCGGGGCGGGTGGGGGTGGTCTCTGCCATCAGCCGGGCGCTCCGGCGAGCCGGTAGTCCGATTCGTCCGCGCCTTCACGCTGGATGCGCTCGAGTTCCGCGTACAGGCCGCCGCGTGCGACCAGTTCCTCGTGGGTGCCGGACTCGACGATACGGCCCTGGTCCATGACCACGATGCGGTCCGAGTGGCGCGCGGTCGACACGCGGTGCGAGACCAGCAGCGTCGTCTGGCCGCGGCGCAGGCGCTTCAGCTCGCGCAGGATGTGCTCTTCAGTCGCGGTGTCCACGCTCGAGAAGCAGTCGTCCAGCACCAGCACGGGCGCATGGCGGATCAGGCCGCGCGCGAGGGTCGCGCGCTGTTTCTGGCCGCCGGAGAGCGTGACGCCGCGCTCGCCGACCACGGTGTCGAGACCGTCCGGGAAGTCCTCGATGGTGCGTTTGAGGTCGGCGGCGTCGGCCGCCAGCCAGATCGTGTCGTCACCGCGGGCCGGGTCGTCATAGGTCAGGTTGTCGCGCAGCGGTTCGCCGAACAGGAATGGATCCTGCGGCACGAGCGCGACCTGGCTGCGCAGTGCGGCGAGCGGATAGTCGCGTACGTCGTGGCCGTCGAGCAGGATGGCGCCGGGCGGCGGGTCGAGCAGGCGGACGAGCAGTTTCAGGAGCGTGGATTTGCCCGAGCCGACGCGGCCCATGATGGAGATCGACTCACCGGGCGCGATACGCAGATTCACGTGGTCGAGCGCCGGCGCGCCGTGGTCGCCGTACCGGAACGAGAGGTCGCGCAGTTCGATGGCGCCGCGTACCCGCTGCGGCGCCGTGCCGCTCGGCCGGTCGGGAATTTCCGGCTCGAGCGCCAGCACCTCGAAGAGCCGGTCGCTCGCGACCGCCGCGCGCTGGAACAGGTTGACGATGAAGCCGGCCACCCGGAACGGCTGCACCGCCATGTTCACGTACATGAAGAATGCGACCAGCGCACCGACGCTGAGCTCGCCCTCGAGCACCAGGTGGCCGCCGTAGCCGATGATGGTGAGCGAGCAGATCGCGGCGAGCGTCGGCATCCACGCGGTCATCTGCGAGTTCACCCACGCCTGTCGGTAGAACGCGTCGGCGTACGCCTGGTTGGTGGCCGCGAACCGGCGGATCTCGTTCTCTTCCTGCACCATGGCCTGGATCGTGCGGATGCCGGAGAGGTTTTCCTGCACATGGGCGCCGAGATCCGACAGCCGGTCCTGGACCTGCAGCGACGCGACGCCCATCTGGCGTGCCGACCACTGCGCGTAGAAGAACACGAACGGCAGCGGCGGCAGCAGCAGCAGGGTGAGCGAGGGCGACAGGTAGAACATGAAGCCGAATCCCACCAGGCTCGCGTAGACCAGGATCACGAGCAGGATCGTGCCCATCGCGATCAGGCGCTGGATCAGTCCGATGTCCGAAATCGCCCGGGTCATCATGTCGCCGATGGTGTGGCGACCGTAGAAGCGCCCACCCTGGCGTTGCAGGGCGGCGTACAGGGACTGGCGCAGGTCGAATGCGACGTACTGGCCGCTGCTGCGCACCGCGTAGCGGGCGAACGTCACGACCACGTAGCGCGCCACGACCGCGAGGAAGATGCCGGCGACGGGCGTGGTGAGCCTGATGTCGCCCGCGGCGATGCGGTCGATGGCCATGGCGAGAAACCAGGGCACCAGGGCCTCGAGCACGCGCGAGACACCGAACGCGGCGATGCCGAAACCGAGCCGCCAGCGATACGGCTTCAGGAACGGCTTGAGTCGCAGGAGCGCGCGCAGCACGAGGTCAGAACGGCGCGCTGTGCGGCGTCCGCGGGAACGGGATCGCGTCGCGGATGTTGTCGAGCCCGGTCACGTACAGCACCAGGCGTTCGAGTCCGAGCCCGAACCCGGCGTGGGGTACGGTGCCGTAGCGGCGCAGGTCGCGGTACCACCAGAGCGCTTCGCCGAAGCCGTGTTCCGCCATGCGTGCGTCGAGCACGTCGAGGCGTTCCTCGCGCTGGCTGCCGCCGATGATCTCGCCGACGCCGGGTACCAGCACGTCCATGGCCGCGACGGTGCGGCCGTCGTCGTTCTGGCGCATGTAGAACGCCTTGATGTCCTTCGGATAGTTGACCACGACCACCGGGCCACCGACGTGGTGCTCGGTGAGCCAGCGTTCGTGTTCCGACTGCAGGTCGAGACCCCAGCGCACCGGAAACTCGAACGCGACCGGCGCGCGCTCGAGGATCCTGATCGCCTCGCCGTAGTCGAGTCGTTCGAAGGGTGCCGCGATCAGCCGTTCGAGCCGGCTGATCGCCTCCGGGTCGACGCGGTCGGCGAAGAACGCCATGTCGTCCGCGCAGCGCGCGAGCACGTCGGTGAAGATGCCCTTGAGGAACGACTCCGCGAGACGCGCGTTGTCATCGAGATCGGCGAAGGCCACTTCCGGCTCGATCATCCAGAACTCGGCGAGATGCCGGCTGGTATTCGAGTTCTCCGCCCGGAACGTCGGTCCGAACGTGTAGACCTTGGACAGGGCGAGGCAATAGCTCTCGACGTTCAGCTGGCCGGAGACGGTGAGGTAGGTCTCGGTGCCGAAGAAGTCGTCGGCCCAGGTGCGCGCGCCGGCGTCGCGGTTGGCGAGATCGAGCGTCGACACCCGGAACATCTGCCCGGCGCCCTCGCAGTCGCTTGCCGTGATGATCGGGGTGTTGACCCAGAAGAACCCGGCATCGTCGAAATAGCGGTGTACGGCCTGGGCGATCGCGTTGCGGACCCGGGTGACCGCGCCGAACGTGTTGGTTCGCGGGCGCAGGTGCGCGACGGTACGCAGGTATTCGAGCGTGTGCCGCTTCTTGGCGATCGGGTAGGTCTCCGGATGATCCACCCAGCCGAGCACCTCGACCCGCTCGGCCGCGAGTTCGCGGTCCTGCTGCTGGCCCTGCGACGCGGCGACCCGGCCGACGATGCGCACCGAACACCCGGTGCCGAGTTCGACGACTTCGCTCGTGTAGTTGGGCAGGTCGGCGGGTGCGACCACCTGCAGCGAGTCGAAGCAGGAGCCGTCATTGACGTGGATGAACGAGAAGCCGCCTTTCGACGTGCGCCGGGACCGGACCCAGCCTTCGACGGTGACGGATTCGCCGAGGGCGCAGCCGTGGGTGAGCACGGCGCGCACGTCCCGGCGCGGGGCGGACGGACTGAGGGGCTGTTCGGGCATGTATTCGAGAACCATGGCGGGTTGCTGGAATCATAATGGAAATCGTCGCAAGCTGACGCGGGTCGTGCCCGCAGGGGAGAAGGTTCATGTGGAAAGTCGTGCTGGCCGTCGCGCTGGTCGCCGCTGCCGGGCTGGCTGGCTGGTTCTGGCTGGGGCGCGCCGTGCCGCCGGCGGCGTCGCCCGCTGTCCCGCCGCCGCAGCTCGCCGCACCGGACGCGCCGGCCGGCCCGGCGGATCGATCCCCGGCGCCGGTCGAGAGCACACCGCTGCTCGAGGGCATCGAGCCCGTGCAGCCGCTCGAACCCGACTGGGCGCTCCCCACGCTCGACCAGAGTGATGCGTTCCTGCGCGACCTGCTCGCGGACGACGGCCTGCCAGCGGGCTGGCTCGCGCAGGAGGAATTCGTGCGGCGGCTCGCCGTGCTGCTCGAGAACGGCGCGCGCGGCGAGTATCCGCGCCGACAGGTGGCGTTCCTGGTCCCGCGTCCGCCGTTCGCGGTGCTCGAGCGGGACGGGCGCCTGTACCTCGATCCCGCCAATTACGCGCGCTTCGACACGACGCTGGACATCCTGGAAGGCATCGACCCGTACCGGCTGGCGCGTATCCTCACGTTCGTGAAACCGCTGGTCCGTCAGGCGCTGACCGAACTCGGGGTCGACGCCGACCCGGACCAGCTGCTCGGCGCCGCGTTCGCGCGCGTGCTCGACCTGCCGCCGCTGCCCGACGAGATCGAGCTGGTGCGGCCGAACGTTCTGTACAAGTACGCCGATCCGGACCTCGAGGCGCTGTCGCCGCTGCAGAAACAGGTGCTGCGCACCGGGCCGCGCAACGTGGTGCGGTTGCAGGCCTACGTGCGCCGCCTGGCGGGCATCATGGGGATCCGGATTCCGCCGCCGGGGGCGCGCTGACCGTGCCGAGGTCGAGCGTGGCGCGGAACGGCCCGTGGGCTTCGATGTAGGCCATGTCGCGCGCGACGTAGCGGCGTTCCTCGTCGAGGTACTCGGCGATCGCCGCGCGCAGCCCGGCGTGCGCGATCCAGTGTGCGCTCCAGGTGGCTTGCGGCAGATAGCCGCGCGCGACCTTGTGCCCGCCCTGGGCACCTGCCTCGACGCGCGATAAGCCCCGCGCGATGGCGAAGTCGATCGCCTGGTAGTAGCAGGTCTCGAAGTGCAGGAACGGGTGGTCCTCGATGCAGCCCCAGTTGCGGCCGTACAGCGTGTCGCTGCCGATGAAGTTCAGCGCGCCGGCGATGTAGCGGCCCGCGCGCCGGCACAGGATCAGCAGGATGTCCTCGGGCATCGCGGCGCCGACCCGGCTGAAGAACTCCCTGGTCAGGTAGGGGGAGCCCCACTTGCGTGAGCCGGTATCGATGTAGAAGCGGTAGAACGCATCCCAGTGATGCTCGCGCAACTCCGATCCGGTGACCCACTCGATTTCGATGCCGCCCGCGAGGGCCTCGCGCCGTTCCCGCTTCAGGTTCTTGCGTTTCTTGGCGGCGAGGTCGCCGAGGAAGTCCTCGAAGCTGGCATAGCCGCGGTTGTGCCAGTGGAACTGCTGGTCCATGCGCTGCAAGCAGCCGAGTTCCCGTGCGAGGGTCCATTCGGATTCGGTCAGGAAGGTGGCGTGCAGCGACGAGACGCCCAGGCGCCGCGCGGTCTCGATCGCTGCCGCGAGCAGGGTCGCCTGGGTGGTCGCAGCGCCGTCCCGCGCGAGCAGGCGGCGCCCGGTGGCGGGGGTGAACGGCACGCAGATCTGCAGCTTCGGGTAGTAGCGCCCGCCGGCGCGGTGCCAGGCATCGGCCCAGGCATGGTCGAACACGTACTCGCCCTGGGAGTGGCCCTTGAGGTACATGGGCACCACGCCGACGCAGCCGGCGGCGGACTCCATGACCAGGTGATACGGCCGCCAGCCGGTGGTGGCGACCGCGCTGCCGCTGGCTTCCAGTGCATGCAGGAACTCGTGACGCAGGAACGGATTGTGTGGGATCGTGCCACCCGGGTTTGCGCAGGCATTCCATTCCCGCGCGTCGATCGTGCCGATGTCGTGCACGACCCGGGTCGTGGGTTCGCTCAATTCGGTCTCCCGTTCCGTTGATATTCCGCGGTGCGAACGTGTGCCGCTGTACCGGCGTGGGTCGCCATTCAATAGATCCCGGCATCGAGTCCGGCAGCCAGCGCGAGCCCGAGTTCCCGGCAGCGCGCGAGGTCCGCGGTAGCCGGCGTTCCGCGCACGATCACCGGCGCCTGCACCTCGACGAATGGGTAACCGTTGCCGATGCGCTGGATGGCCCGTACCGCGCCGCTGCCATCGTTGCCGGCGCTGACGAAGATCGCAAAGGGCAGCGGCGGCAGGCGTCCTTCGACCTCGTAGAAGGTGCGGTCCAGGAAATCCTTCATGGCGCCGGACATGTAGCCGAAGTTCTCCGGTGTTCCGAGCAGGAGCCCGTTCGCCCAGTACAGGTCCGCTGGCCCGGCTCGCGCCGCCGTCAGCCAGCGCACCGCGACGCCGGTGACCGCGGGGTCGGTGGCGCCCGCATGAACCGCGCGGGCGAGATTTGTGGTGTTGCCAGTCTTGCTGTGGTGAACGATGAGCAGATGTTTCATGACGACAGGCCGGAGCGCCCGGTGCGATTATACGGAGGCGATGGGAGAACATCGATGAATCCAGCAGAGGTCGCCGCCGCCAGGGATCGGCTCGCCGGCCAGATCATGCGCACGCCACTGCTCCCGAGCCGGACGCTCTCGGCCATCGTCGGCGCGCAGGTGTTTCTCAAGTTCGAGAATCTCCAGTTCACCGCCTCGTTCAAGGAGCGCGGCGCGCTGAACTGCCTGCTGTGCCTCGGTGATGCAGAGCGGCGACGCGGCGTCATCGCCATGTCCGCCGGCAACCACGCCCAGGCGCTGGCCTATCATGCCGCGCGGCTCGGCATTCCCGCCCGGATCGTCATGCCGCGGCATACCCCGAACGTCAAGGTCGCGCAGACGCGGGTATTCGGCGCCACCGTCGACCTGCACGGCAACGAGTTCGACGAGACGCGGGCATTCACCGAAGCGCTTGCCGCCGAACACGGCCTGACGCTGGTGCATCCGTTCGATGATCCGCGGGTGATCGCAGGCCAGGGTACGCTCGGACTCGAGATACTCGAACAATTGCCCGAGACCGAGATGGTCGTGGTGCCGGTCGGGGGCGGTGGGCTGATCGGTGGGGTCGCGCTGGCGGTGAAGTCGGAGCGCCCGGACGTCCGAGTGCTCGGCGTGCAGATGGAGCGTTTCCCCGGCGCCTGGTGCGCCTTCCATGGTGTCGAGGCGGTGTCCGGCGGCCTGTCGACGGTCGCGGAAGGGATCGCGGTCAAGACTCCGGGCCGGCTCACGCTCCCGCTGCTGCGGCAGCACGTGGACGATCTGCTGCTGGTGGGCGAGCAGCAGGTCGAGCAGGCGGTGTTTCAGCTGCTCGAGATCGAGAAGACCGTCGTCGAGGGTGCCGGGGCCGCGCCGCTTGCGGCGGTCGTGGCCCACGCGGCGCGGTTCGCCGGACGCAAGGTGGTGCTCGTGCTCTCCGGCGGCAACATCGACATGATGATCCTCGCCTCGGTCGTGCAGCGCGGCATGCTGCGCTCGCACCGGCTTCTGCGCCTCGAGGTCGAGGTGCCCGACGTTCCCGGCGGGCTCGCCGATCTCACGCGTCTGCTCGCCGACCTCGACAGCAACATCGTGGAGATCCGCCACCAGCGCCTGCTCGATTCGGGATCGGTGCGTTCGACCATGGTGGAACTGCTGCTGCAGCTGCGCGGCGAGGAGCAGGCGGGCGAGATCCGGGCCGCGCTGGTGGCGCGCGGCTATGCGGTCCGGGTACCGGCCTGACCGGCGATCTCCGGGCCCATCTGCCGGCCCTGCTGTTGCAGTGCGGCAAAGTCCGGTCGCCTCGAACTCCCCCGCTCAATTATGATGTCCGCTCAGGCCGGGGATCGATGGCAAATTGAGCAGCAACCAGACTCTCGAGCGCAGTTACCACCACGGCGAGCTTCGCGAAACGCTCATGCAGGCGGCGCTGGCCAGCATCGCGGCGCATGGCACGGAGAAGCTCAGCCTGCGCGCGCTCGCGCGCGAGGCCGGCGTCTCGCCGACCGCCCCGTATCGGCACTTTCCCTCGAAGCAGAGTCTGCTGGCCGCGCTCGCCGAGGAGGGCTTTCATGAGTTGCGCGCGCGGTTCGACGCGGTCGCGGCGGCGCCGCATCCGGATCTCGAGCAGCGCCTGCTCGCGCTCGGCGTTGCGTACGTCGAGTTCGCGCTCGAGCATCCCACCACCTACGAACTCATGTTCGGCCGGGTGCTGGGCGATTTCAGTCCATTCCGCTCGCTGCAGGAGGCTGGGGAGGGCTGCTACCTCGTGCTCTACCGGATTCTCGCCGAAGGCCTGTCGCCCGATGCGTCGCCGCCGCTCTCGGCGACCCGGCTCGGCGGCGTGGTCTGGGCGGCCGTGCACGGCGTCGCCTCGCTCCTGCTCTACCACCGCGGTACCCGGATCTCCGAACATCCGGAGGATCCGCGCGTCTCGCTGCACAGCATGCTGGCCGATCCCGCCGCCGCGCTCAGGGTCCTGTTCGCCGGCATCCGCTGAACGTGCCGCACGCCGCCCGTGCGGCCGGGCATCGACCGGCCTGCCGGGTGCTACACGGTGTATAGTCTTGAACTCGCAAACGAACCGCACGGGGAGGCACGATGCGACTGAAAGCGCCGCGGGTAGCACCGCTCGAGGCAGATGAGTGGAACGACGAGGTCCGAGAAATCATGGCGCCCTTCGTCAGACAGGGGCGCGTGTTCAACATCTTCAGGACGCTCGCGCATCATCCCGACCTGATGCGCCGCTGGCTCGTATTCGGCAATCACATTCTCGGCAAGTCCACGCTCGCGCCGCGCGAACGCGAACTCGTCATCCTGCGCATCGGCTACCTGTGCCAGGCGGGTTACGAGTGGGGCCAGCACGTGCTCATCGCGCGCCAGGCCGGCATGACCGACGCGGAGATCCGTTCGGCGAAGACCGGGCCCGGGACGCCGGGCCTGAGTGAGCTGGACCGGCTGCTGCTCCAGGCAACCGACGAACTGCATGCCGATGCGCACGTCGGCGACGCAACCTGGGCAGGGCTCTCGAAACACCTGTCGCGTCAGCAGCTGATGGACCTGGTCTTCACGGTCGGGCAGTACAACCTGGTCTCCATGGCGCTGAACACGTTCGGCGTACAGCCGGACGAAGGGCTGCCCGGGTGGGACGTGTGAGCGGACGGCTGGCCGGGCGCATCGCCGTGGTGGTCGGCGCCGGGCAGACGCCCGGTGCCACGATCGGCAACGGCCGGGCGACGGCCATCCGCTTCGCCGAAGAGGGCGCCACGGTGCTGGTGGTGGATCGCGACCTCGACTCCGCCGCGGAGACGCTCGCAATGCTCGAGGCGCGCGGCGGTCGCGGGAGTGTCTGGCAGGCGGACGTCACGGGCGAGGACGCCTGCCGGCGCATCGTCGAGACCTGCATGGCACGCCATGGCCGGATCGACATCCTGCACAACAACGTCGGCATCGGCGCGGGCGACACGAGTGCCACCCGCATGACCGAGGCGGTCTGGGAGCGGATCTTCGAGACGAATCTGAAGTCGGTGATGTTCACCTGCAAGCACGCTCTGCCGGCGATGCGCGCGCAGGGCGGCGGGGTGATCACCAACGTCTCGTCGGTCGCTGCCGTCTGTTCGGTCGGGCTGGTCGCCTACAAGACCTCGAAGGCCGCCTTGAACGCCTACACGCACGCGCTCGCCATGGGTAACGCCGCGCACGGTATCCGCGCCAACGTGATCATGCCTGGGCTCATGAACACGCCGATGGCGATCGAGGGCTACGTGGCGACCGGCCGCGATCGTGCTGACGTCATACGCGCGCGGGATGCGCAGGTACCGCTGCGCGGCGGCATGGGCGACGCCTGGGACGTGGCGAATGCGGCGCTGTTCCTCGCGTCGGACGAGGCGCGCTTCATCACCGCGGTCTGCCTGCCGGTGGATGGGGGGCAGTCGGCCCGGATCGGCTGAACGTCCGGGTAAGGGCCCGCTTACAGGCGCCTTGCGTCATGAGTGGGTATCGTGGTAGCGCTCGGCGGCGAGAGTCGTCACCATCGGTAACGAAACAGTTGACGCCGCCGGATCAATTTCACAGTATTGAAATAACGTTATTCGGCGAGGTGCGGTGCGCGTGACCCGAAGCATGCAGTATGTACACGGTGTGATCGGCACGATGTTCGTCGTGCTGGCACTCCTGCACGTGCCGCATCCCACGCCGTACATCTGGTTCCCGTATGCCTGCGGTGCGTTCCTCGCGTTCGTGACCCTGTTCCGCGGCATGAACATGCTGCTGTCGCGGGTCCTCGCGGTCGCGACGACCGTACTGCTGTTCTACTTCTTCGCGGGATTCTTCATGGAGGTCCCGAAACTCGCCTCCGACTGGTATACGCGCCAGGAAGCCTGGGCAGCGGTCAGCATGCTGTTCGGCGCGTTCGCCATGCTCTCGATCCTTTCCGACTTCAGTTGCCGCTGCAAGGCCGAATGCCGCGAGGAGCAGGCCAGGCTCCAGCGCGGTTTCTTTTCCGCGCCTGCCGAGGTGCGGCGCGGCAACCCGTAACCCGGACTATTCGTGAACTCGCTACTGCGGCTGCGCCGGTCGGTGCTGTACATGCCCGGCGCCAACGCGCGTGCACTCGACAAGGCGCGTGCGCTGCCCTGTGACGGGATCATATTCGACCTCGAGGATGCGGTGTCGGTGGCGGCAAAGGCGCTTGCGCGCAGCCAGGTCGTCGCAGCGATCCGCGCCGGCGGATACGGCCATCGCGAACTGGTCGTCCGGGTGAATGGGCTCGATACGCCCTGGGGCGTGGACGATCTCGCGGCGCTCGCGGAATTGCCGTTGCACGCTGTGCTGTTCCCGAAAGTGGAAACGGTGGCGGCGGTCGATGGTATCGTCGCCGCGGTCGATGCCATCGGTGCGACGCAGCTGCCGCTCTGGTTCATGATCGAAACGCCGCGCGCCGTTCTCGACGTACGGGCGCTGGCCGAGCGCACCAAACGCCTTGCCTGTCTGGTCATGGGCACCAGTGACCTGGTCAAGGACCTGCGTGCCCGGCACGTCGAGTCGCGATCCAACCTCGCCTACGCGCTGCAGCGCTGCCTGACGGCCGCGCGGGCCGCCGGGGTCGACATTCTCGACGGCGTGCACCTCGACTTCCGCAACGAGGAATCGTTCCGCGCGGCCTGTGAACAGGCGCGGGACATGGGCTTCGACGGCAAGACGCTCATCCATCCCACCCAGATCGATGCGGCCAATGCCGCGTTCGGGTTCGACGCGGCAGCAGTGGCGCACGCACGTCGGGTGCTCGAGACCTGGCGTGACGCGGTTGCCGCCGGTCAGGGCGTGGCGGAACTGGATGGCAAGCTGATCGAAAATCTCCACGCTGCCGAGGCGGAGCGCGTACTGGCATTTGCGGCGGCGCTGGCCGCGCGCAGCCCGTGAACGGTCGGCAGCCGCTCAGCCGCCGAGTTCGCGCCGTACGGCCGGCATGACCGTCTCGAGGTAGGCATCGAGCGCTTCCTCGTCCCACGGCGCGCGCAGCGCGATGTTCACCTCGTCGGCGCCAGCGCGGGCATACTCCATGATCCGTTCGGGGGCCTGTTCGGGCGTGCACAGCAGTGCCCCGTCGACGATGCGCGCCGCGGTCGGGCCCCAGTCCTCGGCCATGAGCGTGCGCTGGCGCGCGACGCCCGCCTCGTCCAGGGCGAGATTGAACGTGACGTTGACCGCGCGCTTCAGCGATTTCGGATCGCGGCCCGCCTCTTCGCACCATTGGTTCAGCACGGCATTGACACGCCCGAACTCGTCCGGGGACAGGTAGGCGGCATTCCAGCCGTCGGCGTGGTCGGCCACGATCCGGAGCGTGCGTTTTTCACCCACGCCGCCGATCCAGATCGGCAACCGCTTCTGCACCGGCTTCGGCAGGCAACTCGCGTCGTCGACCTGGAAGTGCTTGCCGGAGAACGTCGTGCGATCCTCGGTCAGCATGCGGCGGACGATCTGAGCGGCTTCCTCGAGCATGTCGAGCCGGGTGCCGATATCGGGAAACGGGTAGCCGTAGGCCGAAGCCTCCCAGATGTGCCAACCTGCGCCGATACCGAGTTCGAAGCGGCCGCCGGTGATGTGGTCGAGCGTGGTGGCGGCTTTCGCGAGCAGTGCCGGGTTGCGATAGCCGACATAGAACACGAGGCAGCCGATGCGGGCATGGCTGGTCTCCGCGGCCAGTGCACCGAGCGTGGCAAGCGCCTCGAAGTGAGGCTGCGTGCCGCCCTTGGGGGGTGCCTCGTAGAAGTGATCCCACGCGGAGATCCAGTCGACCCGGCGCTGGTCGAGCTTGCGCCACAGGCGTCGCATGTCGTCCATGGACATATTCTGCTGGC
Source organism: Pseudomonadales bacterium (assembly GCA_019634925.1). Taxonomy (GTDB): domain Bacteria; phylum Pseudomonadota; class Gammaproteobacteria; order Pseudomonadales; family Azotimanducaceae; genus UBA7803. Next base: position 115,978 of record JAHCAL010000007.1, on the reverse strand, counting down.
CGACATGTACTCCGAGGGCAATGCTCATCCTGCCGGGCGCTCCAGCGCGTGGATTGATTGATGGAAACGGGGACGTGGGTCACGTCGTCCGAGCGCCGCAGGATACCCGAGCCGGCGATCGGAGGGAAAGCGTGCCGCGGCGGCTCGTGAGATGCGGCAGCTTGGGAGGTGCGGCAGATCGGGAAAAGCAGATCGGGAAAAGCAGATCGGGAAAAATAGTTGCGACCCCGCGTGAAGATTCCAGATCGGGTGAGATCGAGGGGAACTTTATCGCAGGGGCAGTGCCCAATCGTTCGTGGCAGCGACACTTTGTGCTCACTGCCCGCCCGCAACCCGATCCCCCCTCGTGTTGCGGGTTTGCCCCGGCGATGCCCCTCCACCCCCAATCCCCAGCATCGCCGGGGTTTCCTTCTCTCCGCGAAGGTCGCCCGCTTCGGTTGGCGGCCCCTCTCAGCCCGATGCCGACTCGCTGGTCGTGGTGAACGATTCCTTGCGCGTCCAGCCACGCGCGCGCAGCTGGCGGCGGACCCGGCGGCGCGTCTGCACGTAGAGCCCCTTGATCTGGTGCGGCAGGGCCAGCATGGCCGGTGTCGCGATCAGTGTGAGCAGCGTGGCGAAGGTCAGCCCGGACACGATGGCCTGGGACAGCGGCACCCAGAACGACGACAGCTGGCCCCCGTACACGATGGTCCGGTTGACCAGGTCGATGGAGAAGTTGCTCGCGAGCGGCAGCAGACCGAACACCGTGGTGACCGTCGTGAGCATGACCGGGCGCAGCCGTTGCGCACCCGTGCGCACGATCAGCGACACGTAGTCGAGCTGCGGATGTTCACGCCGCAGGTGATTGTAGGTGTCGATCAGAATGATGTTGTTGTTCACGACGATGCCGGCCAGCGCGACCACGCCCACACCGCTCAGGATCGCGCTGAACGGCGCCTTCAGGATCAGGAGTCCTAGCAGCACACCAGCGGTCGACATGACCACGGCCAGCAGGATCAGGAGACTCTGGTAGATGCTGTTGAACTGGGTCACCAGCAACACGAACATGAGCAGCAGGGACAGCAGGAACGCGGCCTGGACGAAGGCCATCGACTCCTCCTGTTCCTCGTTCGCCCCACGGAACTGGATGGTCAATGCCGGGCTGAACGGCTGGTCCTCGAGCCAGGCCTGGATCTCGCGGACCACGCTGTCCGCGAGGACGCCCTCCGCCACGTTGGCCCGGATGAACTCGACCGGAATCCCGTTGATGCGCTGCAGGGTGTCGACGTTCGGGCTCGGCGTACGCGTGACGAAGTTCGAGATCGGCACCAGTCCCTGGGGCGTTGCGATGCGCAGATCGTCCATGGCGTTGATGCCGCGTTCCTCGAGGGGAAACCGCACGCGAATGTCGACGGCGTCGTCGGCTTTCTCGGGACGGTACTCACCGACCAGCACGCCATTGGTCACCAGTTGTACGGCAATACCGACCAGCGAAACATCTGCGCCGTAGAGCGCAGCCTGGGCCCGGTCCACCGTGAGCCGCCACTCGATGCCGGGCAGTGAGCGTGTATCGTCGGTGTCGATGATCTCGGGCAGCGTGTCCATGAACGCCCGCACCTGTGCGACCGCAGGTTCCAGCAGCGCGCGGTTGTAGGACGAGAACTGGATCTGGATCGGTTTGCCGACCGGCGGACCCTGTTCCATCTTCTGGACTTCGACCTGGATGCCGGCGAGTCCGGCAGTACGCGCGCGGATCTCGTCGAAGATCACCGCGCCTTTGCGATCGCGCTCGTTCTCGTCGTGCAGTTCGATGAAGACGGAGCCGATCCGGTCGAAGCCGCTGCGCGAAGGACCACCCGTGAGCAACGTCTGGGTATTGATGCCCTTGATGCCGCGGACCTGCAGGATTTCCTGCTCCACCTCGTAGACCAGTGTGTTGATCTCCTCGGCTGACAGGTTGCCGCGTGCGCGCACGGCGACCTGGGCAAACTTGGGGTCGGGATCCGAGAAGAAGATCATGCCGCGGCCGAACTGGCCGTACGCCCAGAACGTCGTGGCCAGGATCGCGACGACCAGGCTCATGGTCACGATGGCGTAGCGGGTGGCATATGCGAGCAGGCGCGCGTAGAGGCCGGTCAGTGTGGGCAGCCGGGTCGGGTCGCCTTCCTCGAGTTGCTTCAGCGTCGCCATCGCCTTCGCGTCGCGCGCGCCGGCCTTGCCGAACAGTGCGCCGAGAGTTGGTCCGAAGAGCAGGGCATACACCAGCGAGCCGATCAGCACGGTGAATACCGTGACCGGCAGGTAACGCATGAACTTGCCGGGGATGCCGGGCCAGAACAGCAGGGGCAGGAACGCAGCCAGCGTGGTCGCGACGGATGCGGTCACCGGCCAGAACATGCGTTTGGCGGCCATGGCGTAGGCGGCGCGTCGATCGAAGCCCTCGGTCATCTTTCGATCGGCGTATTCGGTGACCACGATCGCACCGTCGATCAGCATGCCGAGCCCGAGCAGCATGCCGAACATGACCATGAAGTTGAACGTGTAGCCGAGCAGATAGATGAAGATCAGCGAGAACAGGAACGAGATCGGTATGCCGATGCCGACGATGATTCCGCTGCGCAATCCCATCGCCGCCACGACCAGCACCATCACGAGCGCCAGCGCGGTGAGGATGTTGCCCTGCAGTTCGGCAACCTGCGAGCGTGCGAACGGCGCCTGGTCCTGCGAATAGAAGACCTCCACGGCACTCGGCATGCTGGGCCGCTGCCGTTCGACGACACGCCGGACCAGGTCGATGGTCTCGACCACGTTTGCGTTGGCGCGCTTGGTCACCTTGAGCGAGATCGCATTGCGTCCATCGACGCGCGCATAGCTCACGCGGTCCTTGAAGGTCCGGCGGATGGTCGCGACGTCGGCCAGTGTGACGACGGTGTCGCCGCTCGCGCGGATGGGCAGGTCGAAGAGGTCCCGCGCGTCCTCGATGATGCTCGGCACCTTGACCGAGAATCGTCCCATCCCGGTATCGATGCTCCCGGCCGGAATGAGCCGGTTGTTGCGCATCAGGGTGCTGATGAGTTCCTCGTTGGAGATGCGATAGGCCTCGAGTGCGGTGGGGTCGATGACCGCCTCGAGCACCTCCTCGCGATGCCCGACCATTTCCGCTTCGAGTACGCTCGGAATCGCCTCGATGTCGTCGCGCAACGTCAGGGCGATGTCGTAGAGCGTACGTTCCGGAACGTCGTCGCCGACCAGGTTGATCTGGATGATCGGGAAGTCGTCGGTGGTCTGCTCGCGCACGAACGGCTCTTCCGCCGTGCTCGGCAGCTTGGGTTTGGCCCGATTCACCGCTTCGCGTACGTCGAGCAGCGCCTGGTCGAGGTCGTAGTCGGCGTCGAACTCGACCAGCAGGCTGGCCGAACCTTCCGATGCATAGGCGGTGAGTTCCTTCACGCCCTCGACCTTGCGCAGTTCGATTTCCATCGGCAGCGCGAGCAGGCGTTCGGAGTCTTCCGGCGAGATGCCCTCGTGGTAGATCCCGACCATGAAGAACGGCACTTCGATGTGCGGTTCGTTGGCAATGGGGATGGCGCTGCGGGCGGCGAGCCCCGCGATGATCACCATCAGCATGACGAGCAGGGTGGTGCGCGATCGGGCGATCGCGGTGTCGACGAACGAATTCATGGCTGCCCGACCGCGGCGACCACCGGCGTCAGGGCCGTTGCGCTCGATCCTACGTTCGCGCCGGTCGTCGGCGCGGCGCGGTCCCTGGTTTCGACCGCGTCGTCACGGTCGCCATTGCGCGGTTGCGCGCCGGTTGCGGGCGCCGCGGCGGGCATGGCGCCCCCCGATTCGTAGGTGACCCGTACGGTCTGACCCGGCACGACGAGTTCCTGGCCGACGGTGATGACGTTCGCCACCTCCGGCAGCCCGGTCACCCAGACGCCGTCGACGTCGTCGTGCACGATGCGGATCGGCAGGTACTCCACCTGGCTGCGTTCGTTCACGATCCGCACGCCGATGTTGCCGTCGTCGTCGAGCGCGAAGATCGCCGGGCTGACCTTCTGCGCCATGACGGTCCCGGTCGGAATGCGGATACGGGCGGTGATACCCGAGCGCAGCGCGAGGTCCGGGTTCGGCAGTTCGATCTCGATCGCGTAGGTGCGTGTGGCGGGATCGCTCTGCTGGCCGATGAACCGCAGCGTACCGGATACCGTGCGACCGTCGTTCAGTATGCCGGTGGCAGGCTGGTCGAGGCGTAATGCCTGCACGTCGCGTTCCGAGACGCGCCCGACCAAGAGCATCGGATCCATGTCGACGAGCGTCACGCACACCGAGCCGGGTGTGACGAAATCGCCGACCTCGACTCGGACGTCCTCGACGATTGCCGGGAACGGCGCCCGAATGCGTGCGCGCTCGACTTCGAGTTCGCGGCGCGTGACCTGGGCTTCGGCGGCCGCAACCCGCGCACGAGCCTGGGCGACGCTCGATTCCGAGAGCAGGCTGCGTTCCTTGAGGCGCAGGCTGCCGTCGTAGTCGATGCGTGCCTGGTTCAGTGCCTGGCGGGCTTCTTCCAGGTTGGCGCTGCGATCATCCTCGGCGAGCGTGCACAGCACCTGGCCGGCCGCCACGCGCGTGCCGCGTTCGACCGGTCGCGCGATCACGCGGCCGCTGGTCTCCGCTTTGACTTCCAGGCTGCGCTTGTTTTCGGTCTTGCCACGCAGGACCACCTCCTCGACACGCGCCGAAGCCTGGATCACGCGGGCACGGACCGGCACCGGCTCCGCGTCGCTGGCCGCCGCTGCCCGACGGCTGTTGGCGTCCGCGAGGGTCGGGTGATCGGGCATCGGATCCTGTCCCATCTGGCCGGAGAACAGCCACAGGCCGATCAGGGTCGCGATGACAATCGCCGTGATATAGGTGCCGCGCATGATGAGGGTCGCTTCCGAGGGTTGGCGTTACGAAAAGTAACAACAGTCGGACTAAGGTAGCAGAACTGGTCCTACCAATCTATACAGTGTAAGCATCGAATGTCGCCGGTGCGTGAAATGGTGCCCGGCCCTGAAACGCCGAAGGGGCCTTGCGGCCCCTTCAAGTGCGGTTTTGTGCGCTGCGTTCGTTCAGGCCTTGGCGCTCGGCCGTGCCGCCATCCGGTCGAACCAGGCTTTGACGTTCTTGAACTCGGGATTGAGCGGCTGCCCGACCGCATTGCCGAACGCGAGGAAGCAGTAGAGCAGCACGTCCGCGAGCGTGATCCGGTCGCCGCACAGGAACTGCTTGCCGGCGATCTGCTGATCGAGCCAGCGGATCCGGTCCTGGGCGATGCGCTTCAGTCCCTCGGCGGCCTCCGGGACCGTCACGATGCGATCCTTGAACAGCGGCAGACCTTCGGAGAAGCGGAACCCGTTGGCGAGCGGTTCGCAGATGTTGAGGTCCACGCGCCGGGTCCACATGCGGGTCTGGGCGCGCTGTTCGGGCGTCTTGCCGATCAGCGAATCGCCGGGGAACTTCTCGTCGAGATACTCGCAGATCGCCGTGATCTCCGCGATGTGGCTCCCGTCGTCGAGCTGCAGGCAGGGTGACTGGCCGGCCGGGTTCTTCTTCAGGTATTCCGGCTGCCGGTTCTGGCCCGCCATGATGTCGATGGTTTCGGTGTCGAGCGTGATGCCGCGTTCGGCGGCGAACATGCGGACCACCTGCGGGTTCGGGCCGACGGAATTGATGAACTTCATGAGACTCTCCCTCTGGAACGCACGAATGTGGCGAGGCAGCGATTCTAGCGCGATCAACGCCGGAAGGGTTGCCCGAGAAAGATGTACATGGACCGGTTGCCGCCCTCGGCGAGGCCGGCGCCGATGTACAGCGGACCGATCGGACTGTCGATGCCGATGAACAGGCTGCCGGCCACGTCGAGCTCCGCGAAATCGATCTGATCCCGCGCCGCCCAGACCTGTCCCGCCTCGGCGGTTGCGCCGAGGTAGATGGGCACGATCGGGCTCTCGCGCACGCGGTAGTAGTACGCAGCGCGATGCAGCGCGAGATGCTGGCCGATGCGCGCGTCGACCGGCAGTCCGGAAAGGCGGAAGAAGCCGCCAAGCGTCGAAGCCTCGTGAAACGGTGCGGTACCGTCGTAGACCGAGGCGTATTCGGCGCCGAGCACCAGGCTGTGCTGGCCCCGTGCGAGCGCCTGCGACAACTCGGCCGTCCAAGCCCGATAGTCTTCGCCGGCGCCGAGCGCGGTGTCGGACCACAGCAGCCCCAGTTGGAGCGTGCGCCCGCTGCGCGGGAAGAAGATGTTGTCGAGCGAATCATGCAACAGGCGCATGGCGGCCCAGCCGCTGTCGGCGCTCGTATCGTGCGGCTCGGGCGCGCCGACCAGCCGCTCGCGGCTGCCCCGCGCGGTATTCAGCTCCAGCCGCGCGTCGGTGCTGGTTGCGAACGTGCGGCCGAGTGCAAGGCCGAGACCGGTCTGGCGGATCTGATAGTCGGCGAGGCGGTCTTCGCCGTCGAATACCGGGCGACTGAAGCTGCGCCAGCCCAACGACGGACGTGCGTAGTACTGGCCACGGATGCCGAATGGCTGATGGAATTCGGTCGCAATCGTGGGGCGGTCGCCGATGTAGGCTTCGGTGCGCCACTCGGCGCCGGCCGGATTGAGTTCGGTGGCGGTCAGCGCGAGGCCGAGCCGGTAGTGATTGCGCCCGGCAAAATCGTCCTCGAGACCGAAACCGGCGCGCAGGTAGTTCGGTCCCCACGCCTTCCGGACCGGCGCGAGCGTCAGTGTGCCGTCCCGGTAACGGTAGGGGACCTCCGAGAACAGTTCGAGTCCGTACAGCTGGTCGGTCGCGCGCTCGATCCGGTCCACCTGCAGGCGTCCCGGTTCGAGGCCGGTCTGTGCCGCGAGGCGCAGCGGGTCGAGCAGGGTTTCGGATACCACCTCCACCCGCTCCACGGGAATCTCGGTGACGGGCGTTCGGCGCTGCGCCGCGATATGTGCCGCGAAAGCCGGTTCGGACAGGCGCAGGTGTTCGAGCGCCGGCGCGAGGGCCAGCACGGCCGCCCGTCCGGCGGGAATGACGGTTTCGAGGCGGGCGAAGTCGACCGACGTGAAACCGCCGAGATCGGGCGTCACCAGGACGTCCTGCGGACGCAGCAGTGCGATCCGGGCCTCGGTATTGGTCCGGGTGAGCAGGTTGGTCAGCTGGTCCGTCACGGTCAGCAGCGAGGTGAGCTGCTCGGGGGCATACATCGGCGAGCTGATGTCGACCGCGATCACCACGTCCGCGCCCCAGCCGAGGGCAACGTCGACCGGCAGATTGTTGGCCACGCCGCCGTCTACCAGCAGACGGCCATCCAGCGCCTGCGGCGTGACGAACGCGGGGATCGCCATGCTCGCGAACATGGCGCCCGCCAGGTCGCCGCGCTCGAGCAGTACCGGCTCGCCGGTGCCGATGTCGGCTGCCATGGCCGCGAACGGGATCGGCAGTTCGGCAAAACGCTCGATGTCGGCCACGTGCAGGGTCTGCCGGGTGAACAGCGCCTTCATCTTGTGGCCGCGCAGGAAGCCTTGCGGAAACCTGAGGCCTTCGAGGTCGACGCCTGACGCTGCCCGGACCAGCAGCTTGCCGTCCTGTTGCTTGTAGCGCACCGGGAAGGCATCGCGCGCCGGATCGTCCCGGAACAGCGCCGACCAGTCGAGTCCGACGGCCAGCCGCTCCAGCGACTGGGGGCTCTGGCCGGATGCGTACAGTGCGCCCACCACGGCACCCATGCTGGTACCGACGATGCCGTGCACGGGAATGCGGAGCTCCTCGAGCGCCTGCAGCACGCCGATGTGCGCCGCCCCCCTGGCGCCGCCGCCGGACAGGACGAGGATGACGCGTGGTTCGCCGGGGGTCGCGCGCGGCGGGCTGTCCGCGCCGACGGCAGCGCTGCCGGTGGCGGCGGGAAAGAGTACCGCCGTGCTCAGGATCAGGCTCGACAGGAAACGCATGCGGTCCTCCGCGTGCGGAGTGGGGCCGGGGTCACCAGGTGCCGATGTTCGGGAGATCCTTCCACGGCGCGGCCGGCGCCAGGGCGTCGCCGCGCTGGAGGAGTTCGACCGAGATGCCGTCCGGCGACCGTATGAACGCCATGCGGCCGTCGCGCGGCGGTCGGTTGATGACCACGCCCGCGTCGGCGAGCCGCGCGCAGGTCGCGTAGATGTCGTCCACGGCGTACGCGAGATGACCGAAATTGCGCCCGCCGGTGTAGACCTCCGGGTCCCAGTTCCAGGTCAGTTCGACCTGCGCCGCCTCGTCGCCGGGGGCGGCGAGGAAGACGAGAGTGAACCGCCCCCCCGGATTCTCGTGCCGGCGAAGCTCGCGAAGCCCGAGCGCGTCACAGTAGAAACGCAGCGATGCGTCGAGATCCGTTACCCGGACCATGGTATGCAAATACTTCATCTGCGCCTTGTACCTGACCGTTTTCGGCGCATTCTAGCGGGCCCGCCAGGGATTGATACGGGTTCCCGATCGGGTTCCCGAACGGGTTCCCGGCACGTCTGCCCAGCCCGCGCGAATCGTTGCGCGGTGGAAACTGTCAGATGGCGAGGAACGACAGCAGCGAAAGGCCGAGCGCCGCGAAACCGCCCAGGAGCAGGGTGAATTCGCTGGCTGTCAGTCGCTGGTCATCCCGGTGCGATGCGCCGTTGGATGACGTGCGCGCCATTCCGTGGGAGTCTACTCGTGTTGACATGGCTTGCTATCTCGCATTCTTCGGGCGATCGGTGTCGCCTCTCTTTGTGTTACGAATTGTAGCGAAATCGTGCTCGAGGGCACTGGGCAATGCTGAAGACAAAATGGAGCCGTGTAGTGCGGATGTATGAACCAGTTCGCATTCTGGCTGCCGCTGGCCTCGCCTGGGCGCTGGTGGGCTGCGTCGTCAATCCGGTCACCGGCGAGCGGGAAGTCGGTTTCATCTCGGTAGCCCAGCAGATCAGCATGGGTGAGCGCAACTACGTGCCCGCCCAGCAGATGCAAGGCGGCCTGTACCAGGTCGATCCAGGCGTGACCGAATACGTACGCGCGGTGGGCATGCGCCTGGCGGCGGTCAGCGGGGTCGACCTGCCTTACGAATTCGTGGTCCTCAACAATTCCGTACCGAATGCGTGGGCCATGCCGGGTGGCAAGCTCGCCATCAACCGGGGCCTGCTGACCGAGCTAGGCAGCGAGGCGGAACTGGCTGCCGTGCTGGGGCACGAGATCGTGCACGCCGCGGGCCGGCATGGCGCAAAGGCCGTGGAACGCGGCGTGCTGTCCCAGGTGGCACTGCTCGGCGTCGCCATCGGCACCCACCGCTCCGAGTACAGCCAGGCTCTGGTCGGCGGCGCGGCACTCGCTGCCGGGCTCGTAAACCAGCGCTACGGCCGTGATGCGGAGCGCGAAGCGGACTACTACGGCACACGCTACCTTGCCGCGGCCGGCTACGACCCGATGGCGGCGGTCACCCTGCAGGAGACGTTCGTGCGGTTGTCCGAGGGCCGGTCGACGTCCTGGCTCGAGGGGCTGTTCGCGAGCCACCCGCCGTCGACCGAACGGGTCGCGAACAACCGGCGCCTGGTGGAGACCCTGCGGGCCGAGGGGTTCAAGGGTGGCAACCTGGGCGTCGAGCCGTACACGGCGGCGCTCCGCCAGTTGCGTGAGGATGCGGACGCCTACGCGGCCGCCGACGAGGCGCGCAAGGCCCTGGCGGCACGCGACTACGCGGCGGCCCGGACCGCGGCGCAGAAGGCCATCCGGCTGCAGAACCGTGAGGCCGCCTTCCATGGCCTGCTCGGCGACATCGAACGCGGCGAACGGCGCTTCGACCGGGCGATCGCCGCCTACGATGCTGCCATCGCCCGCGACGACGGGTACTTCGCGTACTACCTGGGACGCGGCCTCGCGCGGAACGAGCGTGGCGCGCGCACCGGGGCGCGCGACGACTTCGACCGCTCGGTGGCGCTCCTGCCGACCGCCATCGCCTTCCAGCAGCTCGGCCGCCTCGCGGAAGCGGACGGCAATGTCGAGCGCGCGCTCGAGCTCTACCAGGCCGCAGCTCAGTCGGAAAGCCCGGCCGGCGTCGCCGCGCGCACCCGCGCGCTCGAACTCGATCTGCCACGCAATCCGGCGCGTTACCTGCAGGCGGCGGTGGACCGGGATGCGCGCGGACGGCTGCTGCTCACCGTCGCCAACGGGACGCCGGTGGCCGTCGAAGACGTCCTGGTCCGGATCGAGACGCTGGATGACCAGGGTCAGCGGCAGCGCGGCGAGCGGCGCCTGCGCCGCATCGAGCCCGGCGCATCGCGAACCGTGGTGGTGCTGAACGACGCAGCGCGACTGGTCGATGCCCGTGCCGCCGTGGCGGCGGCCAGGCCCGCGACCGCGCCCTGACCCGCAAGCGAGACGAGCCCGGTAGCGCCTGACGCCCCGGCAGGGCGGGCTAGACCTTGCCGATGAACTCTTCCATGTGGCCCGTGCGCAGGGCTGTTTCCTTCGCGCGGTCCATGTCGTAGTGCAGGCGCGAGACGATGCGCTGGGCGTAGAGTCCGCCGCCGGCCTGGATGTTGGTAACCGCGTTCCAGCCGCCCAGCGCATCGGCCGTGAGGTCGCGGATCGCGTGGAACAACCGCGTGCGATAGAGCCCGTCCACCGACTGCATGGTGCCCATGTACTTGCGCGCCAGGTGGCCGACCTGCCGATTCTCGAAGTCGGCGTGCCCGGGCGCGGTCAGGATGCTGCCGCCGCCGATGTCGTGCAGGTGCCGCACCATCAGCGACCAGTTGGCCGCACCGTGGTATTTGCCCGCGTTCGTGTAGAGCTCGTCCGGGAATGCCGCGCCGTCCGAGGTGACGTGGCAGTTCTCGATCGCAGCCTCCAGGGTTGCGCGGATCAGGGTCGCGTTGATCAGCATCTCGGAGATCTTCTCCTTGATGTGGCCCACCCGATCGAGCCCGTTGGCCTCGGAGATGAGCTGCGCGAAACCGACCAGCGCTTCGTAGCGGGTCGCCATGGACGAGAGTCCCCCCAGGCGCTCCCACAGGCCGAGCGAGTGCGCGAAGATGCCGGCGAGTTCCGGATTGCCGTCGAGAAACACACGCTCGTTGGGCACGAATACGTCGTCGAAGATCACGAAGCCTTCCGGCGTGTGGTGGCGCCCGGAGATGGGGAAGTCGCGCGTGTCGTGGTGGCGGGGCGCATACGTCGTGTTGATGATCTTCACGCCCGGGGCGTTGACCGGGACCATGCAGGCGACCGAGTACTGCTCCTCGCCGCTCTTCATGGACTTGGTCGGGATGGTCATGAGTTCGTGACCCATGGAGGCCGCGGAGATGTGCAGCTTGGCGCCGCGGATCACGATGCCGTCGTCACGCCGGGCCACCACGCGCACGTAGTGGTCCGGGTCGTCCTGCTGGCTCGGACGGCGGCTCCGGTCACCCTTGGAATCGGTGATGCACTGCGTGATGCGCACGTCGCGCCGCTGTGCCTCGGCGACCCAGGCGCGGATGCGTGCGGCGTTTTCCGGCAGCGTCGCCTCGATCCGGTCGGCAGCGGTGAGCAGGGTCATGATCGACGCGTAGGTGACGTGGGTCAGCAGGTCGACGGTCTCGTGCAGTTCCACCTGCTCGCGCAGTTCCTTTGCCGATCCTGGCACATGCATGAACGCGCCGACCGCGCCGGGCGTCGGGTCGTAGAACCGGTCGTAGCCGGCCGCCGCGGAGTCGACCGTGATGCCGAGCATCGGGTGCTTCGCGATGTCGATCACCGGCTGGCCTTCGAAGTAGGTTTCCCGGCCGTCGTCGAGCGAACGCCGGTACTCGTCGCCTGTCATCATGCTGGCTGTCCCCCTCTGGACGCGTGGCGCTGCGGATCAGAACGCGTTATGAAAAACGCCTGCCGGCGATGGTAATCCAGCTCAGCGTTGAACCCAACCGCCGCTGAACGGGATGGCCTGGCCGACGAAGAAGTCGCTCTCGTCACCGGCCAGGAACAGCGCGAACGCCGCGTCCTCGCGTGCCGTGGCGAGCCGGCCGAGCGGTACCTGGCGGGCGAGCGACTGCTGGAACGACGGCTTTTCACGCAGCGCGGCCGGGTAGTAGACGGGATTCTCGACATAGTTCTGCGCGATCAGGTTGACCTGCACGTTGTGCGGCGCGACCTCGACGCCGACCGCCTGCACGTACCCCACCTGGGCGGCGCGCGCGGCACTGTAAGCGGCGAGGGTCTTGAGTCCTTTCAGCGCCACGGCGCTGCCGTAGACGACGATCTTGCCGCGCCGGCGCCCGATCATCTGCGGCAGCACCGCGCGGGTCAGGCGGTGCAGCGGGTGCACCATCACGTCGAACACGTGCGCCCAGACCACATCGTCTAGCGCGGTGACGGGGGTTCCCGAGTAGTTCGGTGCGGCCAGGTTCGCGATCAGGACATCGACGTGTCCGGCCTCCGCGATCAGGGCCTCGCACGCGCCGGCCCGGGTGAGGTCGCGTGTGTCCGCGATCACCTCGGCGCCTTCCGCGCGGAACAGCTCGACCGTGTCCGGGCCCATGTAGTCGTCGGCCTGGGTGACGACCACGCGCCGGCCGGACAGGCGCGCTGCGGAGCGTTCAGAGATGCGTTCGGATGAGGGTTCGGAGGTGGCGCTCACGGATGGCTCCTTTCGCTGATCAGATGGGGTAAGGTTACGCGGATTTCGCCTGAGCTGGAGAGTCATCTTGGCCGCATCCGTCATCGTCTTCGATCATCCGCTGTCGCCATACGGACAGAAGGTCAAGATCGCGCTCATGGAGAAGGGCGTCGCGTTCGATGCGCCGCTCCCGGGCAATATCGGCAGCGGGAACACGGGCGGGGACTTCGCCCGGGTGAGCCCGCGCGGCGAGGTGCCCGCGCTGGTCGATGGCGAGGTGGCGGTGTTCGACTCTACGGTGATCCTCGAATATATCGAGGACCGCTGGCCGGAGCCGCCGCTGCTGCCCGCTCTGCCTGCGGAGCGTGCGCGCGTGCGCATGCTGGAAGAAGCGATGGACACCCACTTCGAGGCAATCACCTGGGGCATGTCCGAGATCCGCAACTTCGGCCGCGCGAACGGCGCACTCGCGGAGGCCATGCTCGCGAAAGCCGGCGAGCAGATCGCCGACTGGTACCGCTGGCTGGAGGCGCAGCTGGGCGACCGACCCTGGTTCAACGGCGCTGCATTCGGCTGGGGCGACCTGTCCGTGGTGCCTTATGTCAACGGCGCGAGTGGCTTCGGCCATCGACCGGCACAGGGATCGCGCCTTGCAGAGTGGCTTGCCCGGGCGAACCAGCGCCAGAGCGTCGCCGCGTGCGCCAAGGCAGCCGCCGCGGTCGGATTCGACAGCGCCGCGGTGAGTCTCGAGGCCGTCCGCCAGGCGATGGAGCAGGGCCTGTTCAAGCGCGAGTACCGCGACCATCGCCTGGAGTGGATGGTGAAGACCGGGGGCATCGAGATCGTCCAGGCCGGCCTCGCGAAAGGCAACATCCGGTTCATCGATCCGTTCCCGGTCTGAGCGCGGCGTCGGGCAGGCAGGGTCGGGCAGACCGGTTCGGGAAAGCTGCACGTGGAAGTCTTCCAACTGCTGGTCAGCGGTGTCTCGCAGGGTTGCGTGTACGGTCTGATCGCGCTCGGCTTCGTGCTGATCTACAAGGCCACGGAGATGGTCAACTTCGCGCAGGGCGACCTCATGATGGTCGGCGCGTTCATGGCGGTCACCTTCGTCAACGTGCTCGGCATGCCGTTCCTGAGCGGCGTGCTGGCGGCACTCGTCGCCATGGCCGTCATCGGCGTGGTGCTCGAGCGCCTGCTGCTGCGTCCCATGATCGGCGAGCCGCACTTCGCGGTGCTCATGCTCACCATCGGGCTCGGTTTCGTGCTGCGTGCGATCGCGGGCGCCATCTGGGGCAGCAATCCGCGGCCGCTGGAGACGCCGTACTCCGGCAGGGTGCTCGAGATCGGTGAACTCGTGATCGGATTCGAAAGCATCGCGATCGTTGGCGGAACGCTGCTGCTGTGCGGGCTCCTGTTCGGCTTTTTCCGCTTCACCCGGCTCGGGATCGCCATGCAGGCTGCGTCGCAGAACCAGCTGGCGGCCTACTACGTGGGCATTCCGGTCAAGCGCATCTACTCGCTGGTCTGGGCGCTTTCGGCGGTCATCGCCACCTGCGCCGGCATTCTGACCGCGCCGGTGTCGCTGGTCGACCCGCTGATGGGCTTCATCGGCATCAAGGCCTTTGCCGCCGCCATCGTCGGCGGTTTCGGCAGCCTGCCCGGTGCGATCATCGGCGGCCTGGTGGTGGGGCTCGCCGAGCAGTTCGCCGGTCTGTACCTGCCGCCGGGCTTTGCCGACATGAGTGCCTATGTGATCCTGCTGGTCATGCTCGTCCTGCGTCCGCAGGGGCTCTTCGCCACCATGCACCGCAAGAAGGTCTAGCGCCGTGCGTTTCATCCGCAAGACCCGCTACGAACAGGATCTCGCGCTGTTCCGCCACGGTGGCCAGCGCTTCTGGTACGGGCTGCTCCTGCTCGTCCTGCTCGCCGCGCCACTGCTGCTCGACCGTTTCTATCTCGGCGAACTCGCACTGGTCTTCATCTATGCCATCGCCGGCGTCGGGCTCATGCTGCTGGTCGGTTACACGGGCCTGGTGAGCCTGGGGCATGCCGCGTTCCTCGCCATCGGTGCCTACGCGCAGGCGTATCTGCTCGTGCGCGGCTGGCCGTTCCCCGCGGCGCTCGCGGCCGCGACCTTGCTCACGGCGGCCGTGGGTGGGCTCGTCGCCCTGCCGGCGGTGCGCATGACCGGCATCTACCTGGCCGTGGCCACCCTGGCCTTCGCGGTGATCGTCGAGCACCTGATCATGAACTGGACCTCGGTCACCGGCGGTTTTCGCGGCATGGCGGTACCCGCGGCCACCTGGCTCGGCATGGACTTCACCGGGCCGACCGCTTTCTACCTGCTGTGCCTCGGGGTGCTCGTGCTGGTGCTGTGGCTCGCATTGAACCTGCTGCGCAGTCCGAGCGGGCGCGCCATGCTGGCGGTGCGTGATTCGGAGATCTCGGCGGAGAGCATGGGCATCCACATCGCGCGCACCAAGGCGCTCGCATTCGCGCTGTCGGCCGGTTTTACGGGTCTGGCCGGCGGGCTGTTTGCGCACAAGATCGGCTACCTCGCGCCCGATGCGTTCACCTTCCTGATCTCGATCCAGCTCCTTCTGATGGTCGTGGTCGGTGGGCTCGGCTCGCTGCACGGAGCGGTCTTCGGCGCGATCTTCATCGGTCTGCTGCCGCAGGGACTCGCCGTGCTGCGCGATACGCTGCCGCCTGCCGTGGCGCAACTGCCGGGCCTGGAGCCGGGCATCTTCGGACTCATCCTGATCCTGTTCCTGATCTACGAACCGCTCGGCATCTACGGACGCTGGATCAAGGTACGTGCCTGGCTCGACGCCTTCCCGCTGTACCGGCGCGCCACCCACAAGCGGCAGAAACAGTACCTGCGCACGGAGCGGCTGCAGTGAGCCTCCTGGTAGCGGAACGGATCGGGGTCAGCTTCGGCGGTGTGCGCGCCGTGCAGGATCTCTCGTTCGCCGTCGAGGCGGGCGAGGTGTTCAGCATCGTCGGGCCGAACGGCGCCGGCAAGACCACCATCTTCAACCTGATCAGCAGGTTCTATGACGTCGACGGCGGCCGGCTCCTGTTCGACGGCGCCGACATCACGCGCCTCCCGCGCCATGGTGTGGCGGAACGCGGTATCGCACGGACGTTCCAGAACACCGAACTCTTCGAGCGCGAAACCGTGCTCAACAACCTGCTGATCGGCTGTCACGTGTACCGGCGCACCGGCCTCGTGCAGGATCTGCTGTTCCTGCCTGCCGTGCGCCGGCAGGAACTCGCGTTCCGCAGGACGGCGGAAGACGTCATCGACCTGCTCGACCTGCAGCACTACCGGGATCAGGTCATCGCCAACCTGCCGTACGGGATCCGCAAGATGGTCGAGGTCGCGCGCGCCCTCTGTCTCAAGCCGCGCCTGCTGTTGCTCGACGAGCCCTCGTCGGGTCTGAACCCGGAGGAAACCGAGGACCTCGCATTCTGGATCGAGGACATCAACGAGGAACTCGGCATCACCGTCATCATGGTCGAGCACGATATGAACCTCGTTGCGCGTGCATCGGACCGGGTCATGGCGCTGGCCGATGGCGCCCTGCTGACGATCGGCGCGCCCGAGGAGGTGCGCCGCCACCCCGACGTGCTGCGCGCGTACCTGGGGGACTGAAACCGGTGGCTCTGCTCGAATTGCGCAACGTGGAGACCAACTACGGACCCATCCAGGCGGTCCGTGGGGTTTCCATGCAGATCGAGGCAGGGCGCATCGTGACGCTGCTCGGCGGCAATGGCGCCGGCAAGACCACGGTGCTCAAGACCATCAGCGGCGCGATGGACCCGAGCCGCGGCGTCGTGACGTTCGCCGGCGAGTCGATCGAGGGCCGTGACCCCGATCGCATCGCCCGGCTCGGCATCGCCCACGTGCCGGAAGGACGCGAGGTCTTTCCATTCCTCACCGTCGAGGAGAACCTGCGCATGGGCGCCTTCTCGCGACGTGATCGCGGAATCGATGCGGACCTCGCCATGGTGTACGGGTACTTTCCGGTGCTGACCGAACTCGCCCGGCGTCAGGCAGCGTATCTCTCCGGCGGTCAGCAGCAGATGCTTGCGATCGGCCGTGCGCTCATGCTGCGGCCGCGCCTCATGCTGCTCGACGAACCGTCGCTCGGTCTGTCGCCCCGACTGGTGCAGGAAATCGGCACGATCGTCACGCGGCTGAATAGCGAACAGGGCGTCACCGTGCTGCTGGTCGAGCAGAATGCACGCATGGCGCTGGCGATCGCCGATTATGGCTACGTGATGGAAAACGGCCGTATCGTCATGGAAGACACCTGCGCCCGTTTGATGCAGGCCACCGACATCCAGGCCTTCTACTTGGGCCAGAAAGAGGCCGGCGTGCGCGGCGTGCGACGCTGGAAGCAGCGGAAGACCTGGCGATGAGCGAACCGGTCGTCGACGGCTGCCGGACGGTATCCGCGCTCTTCGCGAAACGCGTGCACGAACGCGCCGCCAAGGTCGCGCTGCGTGAGAAGGACCTCGGGATCTGGAACGAATATACCTGGGCTGACTGGGGCGAGCAGGCGATGCTGGTCGGGCTCGGCTTGAAGGCACTGGGCCTGGAACGCGGTGACGTCTGCTCGGTGGCGGCCGAGATCTGCAAGGAATGGCTGTTCGCCGACCTCGGGATCATCGGCGTCGGCGGCGTGACGAACGGCGTCTATCCCACGGACTCGCCGACCCAGGTGGAATACCTGATCAACGACAGCGGTACGCGCTTCTATTTCGCGGAAGACGAGGAACAGCTCGACAAGGTGCTCGAGGTGCGCGCGCGCACGCCGAGCCTGGTGCGGATCATCGTGTTCGACATGGAGGGCCTGCGCAACCTGCGTGATCCGCAGTGCATGAGCTTCGCCGCACTGCTGGCGCTCGGCCGCGAGTACGCGGCGCAGCATCCGGATGCCTGGACGAGCGAGATCGCGGCCGCCCGGCCGGACGATCTCATGATCCTCACCTATACCTCCGGCACCACCGGTCCGCCCAAGGGCGCCATGATCAGCCAGCGCAACATGCTGTACATGATGCGCAACCTGCAGGCGGTCTACGGCATCCGCGAGACCGACGAGCAGCTGGCGTTCCTGCCGCTCGCGCACGTCGCCGGGCGGATGTTCTACACCTTCGCCGTGATCGAGTCGTGCTCCGTCGTTAACCTCGTCGAGAGCCAGGAGACCGCCCTGCAGGACCAGCAGGAGATCGCACCGACGATCCACTTCGCGGTACCGAGGGTCTGGGAGAAACAGTTTTCCAGCGTCGTCATCAAGCTGAAGGAAGGCACGCGGTTCGGTCGGTTTGCCTACGATCTCGCGCTCGGCACCGGTACGAGGATGGCCGCCTACCACAAGGCCGACCGGCCGGCGCCGGTCTGGCTGCGAGCCGTACACGCGGTGCTCGACGTCCTGGTGCTGAAGAACGTCCGCATCCTGCTCGGCATCGACCGGTGCCGCTGGCTCTCGACGGCTGCCGCACCGATCGCGCCGGACCTGATCGAGTGGTACTGGGCGCTCGGCCGCCCCATGTACGAGGTCTACGGACAGACCGAGTGCACGGGGATTGCGACCGCGAATACGCCGCACGCGCACCGGGTCGGCAGCATCGGCCGGGCGACGCCGGGGACCGACGTCGTGCTGTCGCCCGAGGGCGAGATCCTGATCCGGGGACCAGGCGTCATCCAGGGTTACTGGCGCAAACCGGTGAAGACCGCGGAGACCTTCCGCGACGGCTGGCTGCATACCGGCGACGTCGGCCGCATCGACGCGGACGGCTTCCTGTACATCGTCGATCGCATGAAGGACATCATCATCACCGCGGGCGGCAAGAACATCACGCCGAGCGAAATCGAGAACCAGCTCAAGTTCTCCCCTTACATCAGCGACGCGGTGGTGATCGGCGACCGCCGTGCCTACCTGACCTGTCTCGTGATGATCGATCAGGAAAACGTCACCAAGTTCGCGCAGGACAACGACGTGCCGTTCACCAATTTTACGAGCCTGTGCCATGCTAGCGCGGTGATCGACCTGATCGGTGCCGAGATCGAACGGGTGAACGCGCGGTTTGCCCGCGTCGAGACGGTCAAGCGGTTTGCGCTGATCGATCAGCTGCTGGATCCCGAGGACGAGGAGCTGACGCCCACCATGAAGCTCAAGCGCAAGGTGGTGAACGAAAAATACGCGGCGCTGATCGAGACGCTCTACTGACCGGAGTAACGCACCCGTGAACGGAGAACGCCTGGAATCCCGGCAGGTGATGATCCGGCCCGCGACGGCGGCCGACGCCACGGCGGTCGCGGAGATCTACAACCACCACGTGAACGGTACCGTGATCACGTTCGAGGAGGAGCCGGTCGCCGTCGCCGAAATGGTGCGGCGCATCGCCGATGTGACTGCGCGGTACCCGTGGCTGATCGCCGAGGTGGCGGGCACGGTCGCCGGCTACGCCTACGCGAGCGCGTGGAGGCCGCGCAGCGCCTACCGGTTCACGGTCGAGACCTCGATCTACATCGCCGCGGCATGGACGGGCCGCGGCGTCGGCACGTTGCTGTATCCGGCGTTGCTCGCGCGCCTGGGGAGTGCAGGTTTCCGGAGCGCGATCGGCGGCA
Source organism: Pseudomonadales bacterium (assembly GCA_019634925.1). Classification (GTDB taxonomy): domain Bacteria; phylum Pseudomonadota; class Gammaproteobacteria; order Pseudomonadales; family Azotimanducaceae; genus UBA7803. Next base: position 96,720 of record JAHCAL010000007.1, on the reverse strand, counting down.
TCGCGCTGCCGAACCCGGCCAGCGTGGCGCTGCACGAGCGGCTCGGTTTCGCCCCGATCGGCCGGTTCCGGTCGGTCGGCTGGAAGCTCGGCCGCTGGGTCGACGTCGGGTACTGGCAGCGCGATCTTGCGCTCGGAGCGGGGCCGCCGTGACGGGGGCCAGCGCCGGCCCGGGATGGTAGACTGCGCGGTCCGCGGCACCGCTGCCGCCCCGTGCGAGGTTGACGTGAACACCCGGCCGAAGCTCATCATTTCGTCGCTCGATGCGGAGCGCCTCGAGAAGCTGCTCGATTCGCTGCCGCCCGGCAGTTTTCCCGCGAAGGACGCGCTCGAGGCCGAACTGGCGCGGGCCGAGATCGTCGAGCCGCGGGCGATTCCGCCGACCGTCGTGACCATGAACTCCACGGTCCGCTTTCGCGTGACGTCGTCCGGCGAGGCGTTCGAACTGACGCTCGTCTATCCGCGCGACAGCGACGGCAGCAGCGGCCGGATCTCCATCCTCGCACCGGTGGGCAGCGCACTGCTCGGGTTGTCGCAGGGCGACGAGATCGAATGGCCGAAACCGGGTGGTGGCGTGCTGCGGGTGCGGATCGAAGAGGTCACGTACCAGCCGGAGCGTGCAGGCGAGTTCCATCGTTAGCCGGTCCGCCCGGCGCGCCGCGAGTGCCGGGCCTTCCGCTGCCGCGATACCGACGCGCAACCGGGAGGTCGGAGCGCCATGGGCGATATGGACGTAGTCATGGCACAGCGCCTGGAGGTCCTGGTCGATCGGCTCGCCGCGCGCCGCGATCTACCGCATGCGGTGCTGCGGGTCGAGTCCGGCGAAGGTGCCGTGCTGTGGTCCGGTGCCGCCGGTCAGGCGGCACCGGACCGCGCGATGACCGACGATACGCCGTTTTTCATCGCCAGCATCGACAAGCTCATGACGGCTACCGTCGTTCTGCGGCTGGTCGAGCGCGGGTTGTTCGCACTCGACGATCCGCTGGTGCGCTACCTCGACGGCTCGTCCCTGGTCGGCCTGCACCGGGTGGACGGGCGCGACCGCACCGGCCAGATCACGCTGCGCAACCTCCTGTCGCATACGTCCGGGCTCGCCGACTACCTCGAGGACGCGCCGCGCGGCGGCCAGAGCCTGGTGGAGGCAGCCTTCGCCGGCGCGGATCGCGCGGTCCCGCTCGATGCGGTGGTGGCGCGCGTGCGCGATGACCTGGTACCGCACTTTCCACCCCAGTCAGGCTCCGACCCGCGTGCGCGCGTGCGCTACAGCGACACCAACTATCGGTTGTTGTGCGCGGTGCTCGAGGCGGTCTCCGGGGACTCGCTGGCGGAGCTGTTCGCCCGGGAACTGTTCGTTCCGCTCGGTATGGAACGGTCGTGGTTCATGGGTCATGAAGGACCTGCCCGCGCCGGCCCTGCGCCCGCGACCGTGCTGGCCGGTGCGGTTCCGCTCGACCGACCGGCGCTCCTGACCTCGCTCGACAGCGTGTTCAGTACGAGCGGCGACCTGATCCGGTTCCTGCGCGCACTGACCCGCGGCATTCTGTTCGCAGCACCGGGGACGTGGGGCGTCATGTGCGGGGAATGGCGCCGGTTCGGCCTGCCGCGCGACCGGGCGGCGCTGCGCGCGCCATCCTGGCCGATCGAGTACTCGCTCGGCATCATGCGCTTCGCGCTGCCGCGCCTGTTCACGCCGCTGCGCCCGTTGCCTGCGGTGCTCGGGCACACGGGTTCCACGGGCACCTGGACGTTTTACTGTCCCGCGCTCGATGTGTTCATCGCCGGTGCCGTGAATCAGGCGACTGCCGGCGCGGTGCCGTTCCGGACGATACCGCGCATCCTGCGGATCCTCGGGCGGGACCGCCCGTCGCCCCCCGGGCGGACCCGCCCGTCGTAGTGAGGCCGCGTGCGTGGCGGCAGATCAGCCGGTACGCAGGCGCGCGATGACCTCGGTTCCGAGCCGGTCGATCGCGCCGGCCGGGTCGCTGCCGAGCGCCATCAGCGGCACCACGGCGCGATGCACGCCCGCTGCCGCCAACGCATCGAGTGCCTCGATGCCGCCGGTGCCGGGCCACATGCAGGTGATCTCGATCTCGGCGAAGTCGCGACCGACGCGGTCGCAGGTCGCGCGAAGTTCCGCGAGTTGCGGCGCGAGCTCGCGCGGGTCGCCGCCTGGTACGAACCAGCCGTTGCCGAGCCGCGCGATCCGCTCGTGGATTTTGCCCTTGTTGCCGCCCATGATGACCGGCAGCGGGTTCTGGGCGGGCACGGGATAGCTCTTGAACCCGCTCCAGTCCAGGAATTCGCTGCTGTGCTCGACCACCGCGCCGGACCAGACCTTGCGCATGGCCGCGACGTAGTCGTCGAACCGCGCGCCGCGCCGCGCGAACGGCGTACCCATGGCGACGAATTCCTCCTCGAGCCAGCCGATTCCCACGCCCAGCATGAAGCGTCCGCCGGACATGAAGTCGAGGCTCGCAGCCTGTTTGGCGAGCAGCAGCGGATTGGTCTGCGAGAGGATGTTGACGCCGGTGGCGAGGCGCAGCGTCTTCGTCGCGGCAGCGATGGCGGCCAGCGCCACCAGCGGGTCGACCATGGGTGTTTCCGGGGCCACGCCCATCTTGCCGGTTGCGTTGTAAGGGTACTTCGACTGGTAGTCGAGCGGCACGATCACGTGCTCGAACGTCCACACGGATTCGAACCCGGCCGCTTCGGCACGCTGGGCGAGTGCGATCATGTGGGCGGGTTCGCTGACGCCGATGTTGATGGGCACGAGTCCGAGTTTCATCTGCCTGGCTCCCTGGGATTGTTCGGTCGCGTGGATCATCGCACTCGAACGCGGGCAGGGCGAGTGCGGATCGTGTCCGGAACCCCAGCCGCGTTGGCGTCGCTCCCGGCCAGCGTGTAGGCTTCGGGCGATTGCCGGGTCGGCGGGTGTGCACGGGAGCGGGCGATGACGGTTCGATGGCTGGTGGTCGTGGTACTTGCGCTGGCCGGATGCGGTGGCGAGTCTCCCTCCGGCAATGCCGCCGGTGGCGGGTCGGTCCGTGGAGTCAGCGACGGCGAGATCGTGGTCGGCACCCATACCGACCTCGTGGGCGCCACAGCGATCTGGGGCGTGGGCTCGGTGAACGGCGCGCGCATGCGCTTCGACGAGCTCAACGCGGCGGGCGGCGTGCACGGCCGGCGCGTCCGCTTCGTGGTCGAGGATGCCCAGTACCAGGTGCCGCGCGCGGTGCAGGCGGCGAACAAGCTGATCAACCGTGACGGGATATTCGCGATGCTGCTGGCGGTCGGTACCCCGATGAACAACGCGGTCATGACCCAGCAGTTCGAAGCCGGTGTGCCCAATATCTTTCCGGTCACCGGTGCGCGCTCCATGGTCGAGCCACTGCATCCGCTGAAGTTCACCCAACGCGGCATCTACTACGACGAGATCCGCGCGGCGGTGAAATACTTCGTCGAGGAACGCGGACGGCAGGCCGTCTGCGCGATCTACCAGGACACCGAATACGGCCAGGAGATCCTCGAGGCCGTGCAGGACCAGGTCGCAGCGATGAACCTGTCCATCGCGGAAACCAGTGCGCACCATCCGACCCAGACCGAGTTCACCGCCGCGATCCTGCGCCTGCGTCGTGCCGGTTGCGACCTGGTGCTGATGGGCACGGTCCATCGCGATACGATTCTCGTGCTCGACGCCGCGCGCAAGATGGGCTGGACGGACGTCGACTGGGTCGGCAACAACGCGACCTACGCCCAGGCCATCGCGGATGCGGAGGCGGCCGACGGCTACTACGCGTTCGTGCACATGGCGCGGCTGTATGCGGACGACGACATGCCGGCGCCGGTGCGGACCTGGTGGGACGGGTACGTGGCGGCCTATCGTCAGGAACCCGACCTCGCCGCCATGGAGGGTTACCGCGCGGCCGACGTGTTCGTGCTGGCGCTGGAGCGGGCCGGCCGTGACCTGACGCTGCAGGGTTTTCTCGCTGCGCTGGAGGGCATCGACGACTACACCGACCTGTTCGGCTACCGGCTGTCGTTCGGGCCCGACAAACACAGCGGTGCATCGGAGTCGGTCCTCTCGCAGGTGCAGAACCGGCGCTGGGTCGAGCTCGAACAGTCGATCACGTACTGAGGGCCGTGGCCGTGACGCAGAGTCCGAGCTCCGCGGTGCAGCCAGCCGACTGGCACAACTGGTCCGGCAGTCAGCGGCATCGCGCCCGGGTCGTCGCCCCGACCGACGTCGAGCAGGTGGTCACGGCCGTGCACGCGGCGCGTGACGCGGCTCGCACGGTCCGTTGCGTGGGCAGCGCGCATTCCTTCGTGCCGTTCTGGACCGACGATGTGATCGTGGTGCTCGATGCGCTCGACGGCATCCGAGCGGTGGATCGCGTGCGGCGCACGGCGACGATCGGCGCCGGGACCAAGCTGCATGCGCTCGGCCCGCTGCTGTGGGCGGAAGGCCTGTCGCTGCCACAGCAGGGCGACATCGACCGCCAGTCGCTGGCCGGCGCGCTCTCGACCGGCACGCACGGCACGGGTCGTACGTTGCCGAGCCTGCCGAACTTCCTCATCGGCATGACGCTGGTCACCGCCGACGGCAGCGTGCGGGAGCTGACCCGTGAGCGGGACGGCGAGCTGTTCCGGGCCGCGCAGGTTGGCCAGGGGGTGTTCGGCATCATGGTCGATGCAACCGTAGCACTCGATCCAGCCTTCAACCTCCACGAGCGGACCTGGTCGTGCCCGTTCGCCGAGTGTGCGGCGGAGCATGCCGCGCTGATCGAGCACAACCGGCACTTCGAGTTCTTCTGGACGCCGAGTACCGATGCCTGCGAGATGAAGGTGCTGAACAAGACCGACGCCGCGCCGGCGCGGCTCGGCGAACGGGAGTACATCGCGCCCGCCTGGCAGGCGTTTCCGAGCGAGCGCGACGTACGCTTCAACGAGATGGAGTACTCGGTACCGTTCGCGTCGGGATGGGACTGCTTTCTCGAGCTGCGCGCCATGCTGCTGCGCGACTTCCCGAAGCTGCCGTGGCCGATCGAATACCGCACGCTGGCGGCGGACGACATCCTGCTCAGCACCGCGCAGGGCCGCGAGACGGTCACGCTCTCCGTCCACCAGGGCGCGGAGCGCGACTACCGGCCGCTGTTCGATGCCGCCGAGGCGATCTGCCGCAATCACGCCGGACGACCGCACTGGGGCAAGCTGCATCGGCTCGAGTCCAGGGACCTGGCGGCGCTCTACCCGCATTTTGCTGCGTTCCAGCGCCATCGAGCCGCGCTCGATCCGGACGGAATGTTTCTGAACGATTACCTGCGCCGTCTGCTGGTCGGCTGACCCGCTCTGCTCGTGCGCCTGGCGAGCCAGAGGCGCGCACTCAGTCCCCGAGAGCGAGTTCGGCCTGCGGCGACGCAGTCTGGCGCGCCATGGTGAATTCATCGATGCGGATCAGGCCGCTCACGCGCACGCCGAGCAGTCGCAGCCGGCGGTCGAGCGGCACCCGCCGCAGGCACCGACCCGCCGCATGGCGCAGCTCCGCCGCACGCGCCACGGGCGCCGGAAGGGTGATGTCCCGGGTCAGGGTGCGGAAATCGGCGTAGCGCAGCTTGATGCCGATCGTGCGGCCGAGGTAGCCCTTGCGTTCGAGGTCGTCAGCGACGCGCGCGCAGAGCTCGGTGAAGCGTTCACCGAGCTCTGCGCGATCGGCACGTGGATGCAGGTCGCGCTCGAAGGTCGTTTCGCGACTGATCGACTTGGGTTCCGCATGGGTGACCAGCGGGCGGTCGTCGCGCCCGTGCGCGACCGCATGCAGCCAGGCGCCGTAGCTGCGGCCGAATTCGGTGATCAGTACGGCCGGATCCGCGTCCGCCAGCTCGGCGATGGTACCGATGCCCAGTTCGGCAAGGCGCGCCGTCGACTTGGGTCCGATGCCGTTGATCTTCGCCACGGGCATCGGCCAGATCCGTGTGGTGAGGTCCGATTCGGTCAGGATGGTGAGTCCATCCGGCTTGTCGAGCTCCGAGGAGAGCTTGGCGAGCAGCTTGTTGGGCGCCACGCCGATGGAACACGAAAGCCCGGTCGCCGCCCGCACGGCCTGCTTGATGCGGCCTGCGAGCAGTCGTGTTGCGCCCGGCAGATCGGTCAGATCGATGTAGATCTCGTCGATGCCGCGATCCTCGACGACCGGCGCGATCGCGCGTACCGCGGCCTTGAAGCGGCGGGAGTAGCTCCGGTAGGCATCGAAGTCGGCGGGCAGCAGGATCGCGTCGGGCGCGAGTGCCGCAGCCTTCATCAGACCCATGCCCGAGCCGACACCGTATCGCCGTGCCTCGTAGGTCGCGGTGGTGACCACGCCGCGGCCGGTGTATTCGGCGAGGCGCATTTCGCCCGCCCGCCGCCCGCCCACCACGACCGGCAGGCCGCGCAGCGCCGGGCGCCGCAGCAGCTCCACGGACGCGAAGAACGCGTCCATGTCGAGGTGCGCGATGCGGCGCGGCGCGCCGCTCACGACGGCGGCGGATCGCCCGCCCGGCTTTTCGATTCGTTGGCCGCGTAGCCGAAGATGCCTTTGGCCATGAGCGAGGTCTCCCGGTTGCGGCGCAGCTGGAAGACTTCCGCCCGCACCGCGTGTGCGCGCTGGTTGTCCGGTTCGGCCTGCACCGCGAGTTCCGCCAGGTGGCAGGCGACCCGGATATCGGTCTCGGCGAGCGCGAGCGCGCGTTCCGCGAGGCGTAGCGCGCCGCCGGCCAGGTCGGCGAGTTCCGCCGCCAGCGCGCGTTCCGGTGCCGGCTTCAGGTTGGCGGGGTTGCCGTCGTACCAGCCGCCGTACAGGCGCCAGATGTTGCGCACCACGAACTCGGGTTCGTCGTACATGGGCTTGAGATAGGGCTTCTCGAGTACCGCCTGGTCGATCTTCACCGAATGGACGATGTCGTTCAGCCGCGCACCGTCGTTCATCATTGTGATGGTCTCGCGCACCAGGAATTCGAGCGCGTCGGCCACGTCGGTCAGCACCGCGCGGATTCGCGCCGTACCGCCGATCGGCAGGCCGTGCGCGGGCAGGAACAGCTCGGCACCCTGGTTCGCCATGGCGCGCATCGCCGCGGCCCACTCGACCGGGTAGCGCTGCACTTTCTGGGGATTCCCGGCGTTCGGGAAGTTCCAGATGAAGAAGTCGCCGGCGCAGATCGCCTTGTGTTCCGGGATCCAGGCCCAGGTGTGGTCGTCGGTCTCGCCTTTCGCGTGGTGCAGTTCGATGCCGAGCCCACCGACGTCGAGGTCGAGCCGCTCGCGGTAGGTCAGGTCGGGCTTCGGCGAGCTCGCTGGCAGGAAGCGGTCGCCGTCGGCGATGCCGTAGCCGCGCCGGCGGAACTGGCCGAACTGGCGCTCGTTGATGACCAGGTTGTAGCCGTTGGTGAAGTCGTAACGATCGAAGCGTTTCGGGACGTTCTCGTGGCCGGTCACGCGCGGCCGCGGTTCGCCGCGCGCCGCGGCGTCCTCGATGAACGCGCCGCAGCCGCCCACGTGGTCGACGTGCCCGTGGGTGTAGACGATCGTATTGAAACGCCGGTCACGCCAACGGCGCGCCTCGGCGACCACGCGCGGTCCGCCCTGCGGATTGGAGGTATCGAACGCGACCAGCCCGTCGTCGGTCTCGAACAGCACGCAGTGCGAGAAGGCCTCGACCATCGCAACGCGGTCGCCGAGCACGGACAGCTGGTGATTGATCCGGTTGATCGGCCCCACCTCGTTGGTGCCCTTGCCCTGGTCGATGATCGCGGTCGAAAGCGCAAGCAGATCGGCCATCGTATGTCTCCCGCTGCAGCCGTGTGGTTCAGCCGGGATGCTACTACCGTCAGGGCATCCGCGGCAGTCGCAGCGCGTGCGTGCGCAGGGCGACGATGTTGCCGTCCGCGTCGCGTTCGAAGGTCCAGTCCTCGCCGGGCAGGCCGTCGTCGTCGCGAACCGGCCGGAACCGGTCGTCGGCCACGTGGCGCAGTCGCAGCGCCCCCTGTGCCACGTCGTCGGTCGGCAGCCAGGCCACCCGCAGTTCCGCCCCGTGGCGCACCACCACGACCTCGCCGCTCCACGGCTGGCCGTCGTACCGCCCGGTGTAGGGGCCGAGCCGGCGCGCGTCATCCCGTGCCGATTCGCGATCCGCCGCTGTCGGCTCCCGGTCGAGCGCCGGCAGCAGCAGCGCACGCGCGTTGTCGACGATCACCAGCGGGTCGTGGCCGCTCGCGTTGGTGAGCACGATGATGCCGAGCCGGTGCGCCGGCAGCAGCGCCACGCTGGTGTTGAATCCGGGGCAGGCGCCGTCATGCCCGACCTGCGTCTGGTCGTCGACCCGGCGTACCTCGAATCCGAGGCCCCAGGTGGTCGTCCAGTCGGGATCGGTCCAGTGCACGCGCTGCATGTCGCGCAGCGTCGGCGCTGCCAGCACCGGGTTGGGGACGCCGTCGAGGGTCCGGAAATTCCAGGCGACGAAGCGGGCGAGGTCCACCACGTTCGACGTGAGCCCCGCCGCAGGCAGCAGGGCGCCCGTATCGAAGGGCGGCATCACCGGCCGTTGGCCATCGCGGTCGCGCGCCCCGTGGCCGACGGCGAGCGTGGTGCCCTGCAGGCGTCTCGGGAACCCGGCCACGGTCCCCCGCATGTCGAGCGGCTCGAGGATTCGTGCGCGCACATAGGCTTCGAACGGCTGGCCGGCCCGCGCGGCGACGATCTCACCGGCCAGCACCATGCCGAGGTTCGAATACTGCTGGCGGTGGAACGCCGGGTACAGCATGGCCTGCCGCGGCAGCGCCTCGATCAGACCCAGGCGCGGCGGAAACGGAAAGTCCGGCGGGCTCCAGTAGCGGCCGGGGCTCTCGCGCGGCAGCCCAGACGCATGGGTCAGGAGGCCACGGATAGTGACCGGGCCGCTGACCGGGCCGTCCGGTTCGATCGCGAACCACTCGAGGTGCTGGGCGACCGGGTCGTCGAGTTCCAGCGCCCCGGCGTCGCGCAGTTGCATGACCGCAATGCTGGTGAAGAGCTTGGAGATGGAGCAGATGCTGTACAGGGTTTCGGCGTTGGCCGCGAGCCGGCGCGCCGGATTGGCGAGGCCGTAGCCACGCTGCCAGACGAGTTGGTCGCCCAGAACGATCCCCACGGAAATACCGGGAATCGCCGCATATGCACGGTGGGCATCGAGCCAGCGGTCGAAGAGTGCGAGCGCGCCCTCGACGTCGGCGGACAGGCGCACAGGCCCAGCGGCGCCGGGCGCGCCGGCCGCGCCGGCCGTGGCATGGCCCGTCCACGCGAGCAGGATCCAGACCCAGGTCAGGATGCAGGCGGTGTGACGCTCGCGCATGATCAGCGCGGCCGCTCGGCCACACCGTGGGTCATGTAGGTCGCCCAGCGCGGGCCGGGCTCGTAGCCCGCGGCGCGCTCGATGATCGCGAACCCCGCGCCGGCGATCAGTTCGTCGGCCGCGCGCGTGAGGTGGCAGCCGCCGCCGATCTTTTTCCAGAGCGGCTCGATGCGGCGTTGCCACTTCACCACCCCGGGATCCGGTGCACGACCGTGTTCGACGAAGTACAGCAGCCCGCCCGGCTTCAGCACCCGGTACATCTCGCGCAGTGCCGCATACGGGTTCGGAATCGAACAGAGCGTCCAGGTGCAGACCAGCGAGTCGAACTGTGCGTCCGCCGCCGGGATCTCCTCCCCGGAGACGCGCAGCAGGCTGACCGGCTGGGCGATGTCGCGGGCACGCCGTTCCGCGATGTCGGTGAGTTCGGCGGCCGGATCGAGGCCGGTGATGCTCGTGGCGCCAGGGCCGTAGTGGGCCAGATTGAGTCCGCTGCCGATGCCGATCTCGAGCACGGTACCGGCGGCGCGCGTGACGTAACGCGCGCGCAGTGCGGTCATCGGCTTCTGGCTGCAGGCCCGGTCGATGAGGCGCGGCAGGAGTTTGCGGTTGTACCAGTTCATCAGATCTTCCGGTCGCTGCCCGCCCAATAGCGGTCGCGCAGCAGGCGTTTGTAGAGTTTGCCGGTCTCGTGCCGCGGCATTTCCTGCTCGTAGTCGATGCTGCGCGGTGCCTTGTAGCCGGCCAGGTGTTCGCGGCAGTGCGCGATCAGCGCCTCCGACAGGGTATCCGACGGCGCGTGGCCGGGCCGCAGCGTGACCGCGGCCTTGACCTCCTCACCGAACTCTTCGTTCGGGATGCCGAATACGGCGGCGTCCTCCACCGCCGGGTGATTGACCAGCACCGCCTCGATCTCCGCGGGATAGATGTTGACCCCGCCGGAGATGATCATGTCGATCTTGCGGTCGCTCAGGTACAGGTAGCCGGCGTCGTCGAAGTAGCCGATGTCGCCGAAGGTATAAGTGCCGGGCTCGAGGTGCACCTCGGCGGTCTTCTTCGGTTCGTTGTGGTACTCGAAGTCCGAACCCATGACACTCTTCACGTAGATCTGCCCGGACGTGCCGGCCGGCTGTTCGCGTCCGGCGTCGTCACGGATGGTGACCTGGACGAGCGGGGTGGGCTTGCCCACGGTACCCGGACGTTCGAGCCACTCGGCCGCACTGACCGTCGAGACGATCGAGCCTTCGGTCGAGCCGTAGTACTCGCAGATGACCGGGCCCCACCAGTCGATCATGCGCCGCTTCACCTCGGGCGGGCAGGGCGCCGCGCCGTGCCAGACGACCTCGAGGCTCGATCCCGAGAACCGCGCGCGTGCCTCATCGGGCAACCGCAGCAGGCGATGGAACTGGGTCGGCACGAGGTGGATGTTGGTGACCGCATGGGTGTCGATGAGCGCGAGCGTCTCGGCCGGATCGAACCGGTGGCGCATCACGACGCGGCTGCCGGTCAGGAGCGGCGGAAAGGAGAACGCCCACTGTGCGGAGTGGTAGACCGGTCCGCACAGGTGCGTCGTCCCGTCATTGCGGATCCGGAGCATGCCGGAAAGCCCGGCCCCCATCATTTCGAGTGCGGCGAGCGGACCGCCCGGCTTCGAGGTGGTCGATTTGACGCCCTTGGGCCGCCCTGTGGTGCCGGAGGTGTAGAACATCGGCCCGCCGGCGCTCTGCGCGTCCGGCTCGGTCTCGGCGGATCCGGCGAGCAACTGTTCGTAGTCGTGGAAGCCGGGCTCATGCGCGGGCGCGCGGATCGCGACTGCGTGTTCGAGTCGCGGCGTCTCGCCGCGAGCGAGTGCCGCGCGCGCCGCATCGAGGAACTGACCCTCCGCGAACAGCACCCTGGCGCCGGCATTCTCGACCACGTAGGCGAGTTCCTCGGGGCTGAAGTGCCAGTTCACCGGCACGTAGATGATGCCGGCGTGATTCGCGGCGAGCATGATCTCGTAGTACTCGCGGCAGTTGCCCGCGTAGATCGCGACCGTATCACCAGCGCCGAGGCCGAGTCCGCGCAGCGCATTCACCAGGCGGTTGGTGCGCGCGTTCAGCGCGGACCAGGACGTGGCGCCGCGCTCGTCGACGAGGGCATCCTGCTGCGGGCGCTGTTCGGCGATGCGGCGGACGAAGTGTGTCATGGGCTGACCTCCGTTTCGGGGCTGGTACTGGTACTGCTGTCGCCGACGGTGGGGTCGGAGTCAGTGGGGTCGGAGTCAGTGGGGTCGGAGTCGCCACTGGAAAAGACCCGTTGTCCGCCCAGCCACGTCTGCAGAACGCGAAGCGCGAGGATCTCGTCTTCGGATACGGTGAGCGGATTGTCGGAGAGTACGATGAAGTCGGCCAGCTTGCCGGGCTCGAGGCTGCCTTTCTGATCCTCCTCGCGGGTCAGCCACGCGCCGGTCCGGGTGTAGGCGCGCAGCGCTTCCAGCATGGTCAGTCGCTCGCCCGGACCAAACTCGCGCCCGCTCATCCCCTTGCGCGTGACCGCGGCGTACAGCCCGACCAGTGGACCGATCGGCAGGATGTCACTCGAGAGCGCCAGCGTGATGCCGTGGTTGATCGGGGTGCGCAGGGGGTTGTTGGTCTCCAGCCGTTCACCGTCCAGATAGGTCGAGTAGCGGCCTTCGAGGGTGTAGGTGAAGTTCGGCTGCTGCGTGATCGCGATGCCGTTGCCGGCCATCAGTGCCATGGTCTCGGTGCTGGGCATCACGGTGAAGTGGTTGAGGTAGTGACGGTGGTCGTCGCGCGGCGACTCGGCCAGCACGTCCGCGAGCGCCTCGACCGCGAGTTCGATGGCCGCGTCGCCGATCGCATGGATGCCGAGCTGCCAGCCGTCCTGGTGCGCTTCGCGAATGACCTGGTAGATGGACTCGGGCGGCAGGTTGAGCGCGCCGCGATACTCGCCCTGATCCTTGTACGGCAGGCGCGTGAACGCGGCCGGGCCCGTGAAACCGCCATCGACGAAGAGCTTCACGGCGCCGACCTTGAGGTGCTCGTCGCCACTGCCGGTCTTCCTGCCGAAGGCAGCCATGGCTTCGCGCCCGGCCCAGGCGACCTGCACCGACGCCCGGGGCAGGGCGCCGCGGTGCTCGGCATAGATCCGCTCCCATTCGGGGTAGTGTTCGATGGTGTCCGCCGCCTGCACGATCGACGTGATGCCGAGCGCGAACAGTGCCTGCAGGTTGGCGATCAGGCTCGGCCGCAGCTCGTCGTCCGTTGCTGGCGGCACGAGCTGCGTGACCAGTCCGTGCCGTTCCCGGATGATGCCGTTGAGCCTGCCGTCCGGGCCTTTCTCGATGACCCCGCCCTCCGGCTGCGGCGTCTGCTCGTCGATCTCGGCCGCCGCGAGGGCCCGGCTCGATGCCACGGCGCTGTGCGCGCCCGCGCGCGTCAGGACCACCGGATTGTCGGGTGCGGCCGCATCGAGATCGTCGCGCAGCGGACGGCGCTGCTCCTCGAGCGCATCCTCGGACCAGCCGTAGCCGGTGATCCATTCGTCGGGGCCGAGCTCGGCCGCGCGCGACGCGACACGTTCGCGAATCTCGCGCACCGACTTCGCGTCGGTGAGATCGATGTGGCGCGCGGGGGCGCCGCTGATATGGATGTGTGAGTCGACGAAGCCCGGGAGTAGCGTGCGATTGCCGAGGTCGATGGTCTGCGTCGCCGAGTATTCGACCAGCAGGCGTTCGTCGCCGACCGCGACGATCCGGTCGCCGCGCACGGCGATCGCATTGCCCTGGCCGCCTTCGCCGTCGAGCGTCAGGATCGTGCCGTTGTGCAGGATCAGGTCGACCGGTTCGCGGGCATGGTCCGCTCGTTCGCTGCAGCCGTGGCCGAGCACGAGCGGCAGCAGCACGATCAGATGGCGGCGCGCCATGACAGTCCTCCGTTCAATCGTTTCTGGTACCCGTGCGTCGCATCAGAGCAGCAGCCGGTACGGCGATTCCAGCAGGTCGCGCACCGCACCCAGGAATGCGGCCGCAGGCGCGCCGTCCAGCGCCCGGTGGTCCCACGTCAGCGATAGCATCATGCGCTGCTGGCGCACCGGCCGGTCGCCGTCCCAGGCGACCTCGTCGCGAATCCTGTTGACCCCGAGGATCCCGACCTGGGGCGCGTTGATGATCGGCGTGAACGAATCCACCCCATACATGCCTAGCGCGGTGACCGTGAACGTGCCTCCCTGCAGATCGTCGACCGAGAGCCTGCCGTCGCGCGCCGCGGCCGCCAGGCGTGCCGTTTCCGTGACCAGTTCGTGCATGCCGCGCAGGTTCGCCTGGCGGACGACGGGGACGAGCAGGCCGTCGTCCACGGCGACTGCCATGCCGACGTTGATCTCGCCCTTGTAGGTGATCTCGCGTTCCCCGAACACGCTGTTCATGGCCGGGTGTTGCGCGAGCGCGCGTGCGACGGCGCGGATGACCAGGTCGGTATAGGTCGTGCGCAGCCCTTCCGCCTGCCATTCCGCGAGCAGCTGGTTGCGCAGCCGTACCGCGTCGTCCATGACCACGTCCATGTTCATGGTGAGCTGCGCCATGGTGGCCAGGCTCTCGTGCATGCGCGCGGCGATGGTCCGACGCATGCCGCGGATCGGCACGGTCCGATCGACGGCGGTCGTGCGGCCACCCGCTGGCAACGATGCACCGGCGGGGGGCGAGGCGGGTTCCGGTACGGTGGCGGCCTTGCGTGCAGCGGCCTGTTCGACGTCCTCCTTGGTGATCCGGCCGCCGGGGCCCGTGCCATCGACCTGGGCGAGATCGACGCCGAGTTCGCGCGCAAGCTTGCGTGCGATCGGCGACGAAGGCGAAGCGGGTGCCGTGCGATCGCCATCCTCCGGTTCGATAGCGTTCCCGCGTGCCGCGGCGGCCCGTACGTCTGCCTCGACGATACGGCCGCCGGGGCCGGTGCCGCCGAGTGTTGCGAGTTCGACCCGGAGCGTTGCGGCCATACGCCGGGCGGCGGGTGACGCGAGGATCCGCTCGCCGGTGCCGCGCGCGGGGGCCGCACCGGCGGCCGCGGCGGGACGCGTGGGCGGGGGCATGCCGGCGGGTGCAGCTGCCACCACAGCCGTTGCGTCGGGCGCGACCGGGGAATCCGGGATTGGTTCACCTGGCGCGTAGATGTAGCCGACGATGTCGCCCGGCTGCAGCGTGATGCCCTCGCCGACCACGTGGCGCACCACGCCGGACGCCTCGGCGTCGACGTCGAGATTGACCTTCTCGGTCTCGAGCCGGTAGATCAGTTGTCCCTTCTCGACGGTCGCGCCATCGGCGATGTACCACTCCTCGACCACGCCCTCGGTCATGTTCATGCCGACCTTAACCAGGTATATCGGTGTGGGCATCTTCAGGTCACTCCAGCTCGGTCCGGTTCGATGGTTCCGATTGCGATGGGGTAGTTTCCTGGGTGCGCAGAAACAGTCCCCGGCGGGCCGCCCGTTTGAGGGTTCGGACAACACTGACGACGCGTGGGCCGTCGTGTTCGACGCGCAACCGCGCCCGCTGACCGGCGCGCAGCGTGCGTTCACGTTCACCGTCGAAGGCCAGCACGCCGGGTCCCTCGATCTCGATGGTTTCGCCCTGACGCACGCGGCGATGGCTGCGAATGCCGACGTCCTGGTAGTAACCGGGTGCGATCGGTGCTTCGACGATCCGGGCGCCGGGCCCCAGTTCCAGCCACAGCGCCCCCGGCCGGCGTGCACCGAGGGGCTCGATCAGACCACCGATCGCGGTCATGCCCACGGCGGCAGGCTCGGCTCGAGTCAGCAACGCGCAGACCAGGTGCTCGGGCGTCAGCAGAGCGCGTGCACCGACGAACCGCTCACGACTCAACACGGCGTCGATCAGCGCGAGGTCGTCGGGCTCGCCGTCGATCGCGACGTGAATGAGCTTGCGCTGGCGCGTCACCCGGCGGATCGGCACGGCGCCGGTCGCGACCAGGCCGGCTGCGGCGCCAGCGATGGTGCCCTCGACGAATCGCGGAAAGACGTTGTTGGTGCCGGTGGAGATCGGCAGCAGCGGGGCGTCGCGCCAGCCGAGTGCGACCGCCCGATTGGTGCCGTCACCGCCGAGCGTCACCACCACCGCGCAGCCGAGTTCGCGCATCGCCCGCGCGGCGCTGGTGGTGTCGAGCGCACTGGCGGTGCGGGTCGCGGTCACGGCCTGGCAATGGAAATCGCTCCGCGCACCCTCGAGTGCGCCGCGCACGATGCCCTGCGGGTCGTCCAGGTAGGCGACTTCGCGCGCGCCCGTGGCGGCGAGACCATGCAGCAGGCGTCCGACGATCGCCTGTTTTTCCTGGTTGTCGAACACCGAGGCGCGCGCGACGAGGCGCCGCACGTCCTTGCCGGAAGCGGGATTCGCGATGATGCCGACGATGCCGCGCGGAGCGCCCATGAGTGGATCCACAGGCGGGTCATAGACCCAGTTGCTGTTTGGCGGCGGCGACGATCCGCGCGGCATTCGGGACGTAGTGCGCCTCGAGCGCAGGGCTGAACGGTACCGGCGAGAACGGTGCGCCGACTCGTACCACCGGCGCGTCCAGATAGTCGAAAGCCTCTTCCTGGATCTGGGCGGCAATTTCGCCGCCGAAGCCGCCGAAGCGCACGGCTTCGTGCACGATCAGCGCGCGGTGGGTCTTCTTCACCGACTCGACGACCGTCGTCGTGTCGAACGGCTGCAGCGTGCGCGGATCGATCACTTCGGCGTCGATGCCGAACTCCTTCAACTGCTCCGCGGCCTTCAGCGCTTCGTGCAGCATGCGGCCGAGCGCCACGATCGTGTAGTTGGTGCCGGGGCGGACGATGTTCGCCTTGCCGAGCGGAATGCTGTACGGCTCGACCGGCACCTCGCCGGTCATGGCGAGCGACATCTTGTTCAGGATGACGATGACCGGATTGTCGTCGCGGGCGGCGGCGATGATCAGGCCCTTGGCGTCGTAGGGCGTGGTCGGCATGACCACCTTGAGTCCGGGGACATGGCAGACCCAGGCCTCCAGGCTCTGCGAATGCTGGGCGGCGAGGCTCGCGCCGGCGCCGGCCATGGTCAGCATGGTGACCGGCAGCTTGGCCGATCCGCCGAACATGTAGCGCATCTTGGCGAGCTGGTTGGCGATCTCGTCCATGCACTCGCCCATGAAGTCCATGAACATGAGGTCGACGATCGGCCGGCAGCCGGTGGCGGCGGCGCCGACACCCACACCGACGATCGCTTCTTCGGAGATCGGCGAATCGTAGATGCGCTCCGGACCGAACTCGGCCAGCAGACCGTTGTAGTAGCCGTACACGCTGCCCGCGCCGGCGACGTCCTCGCCGATCACGAACGCATTGTCGAATTCCTTGAGAACCGCGCGCACCCCGTCGGTGATCGCGGCCACGTACGGCAGCTTGCGCGTGGTGGACTGTGCTTCGGCCATGGCGGGCTCCTCGAAAGTTCCATTGCCCAAGGGTGGGCGAGTAGTGGGCATGCTATCGGCGTCGACGCGGTCCGGGCGGACCATACTGCCGGCGTCCTGCCGGCGTCCTGCCGGCGTCCTGCCGGCGTCGTGCCAGCGGTCAGGCGTAGACGTCCTCGAGCAGCGCGGACGGATCCGGCGACGGACTCGACTCGGCGAAGGCGATGCCCGCCTGCACGTCGTACGTCACTTCCGCGTGCACGGCCGCGGCCGCCTCGGCGCTCAGAATCCCCTGTTCGGCCAGCCGGCTCTCGAGCAGCCTGATCGGGTCGCGGCCTCTCCAGTACGCGACCTCCTCGTCGGTGCGGTACTTGAGACCCATGCCGCGCACGCCGACGTGGTCGTAGTAGCGGTAGGTCTTGCACTCGAGGAGGGTGGGTCCTTCGCCGCGCCGCGCACGTTCGATCGCCGCACCCGCCGCTTCGTAGACCGCGATCGCGTCCATGCCGTCGACGATCACGCCCGGCATGCCATAGCCGGCCGCGCGATCGGCGATGTCGACGATCGCCTGGTGGTTGGCCTGCGCCGTGTACTCGCCATAGCCGTTGTTCTCGCAGACGAACACGATCGGAAGCCGGTAGAGCCCGGCCATGTTGGCCGCCTCGTGGAAGGCGCCTTCGTTGCTCGCGCCGTCGCCGAAAAAAGTGCACGCGACGTTGCGGGTCTTGCGGAACTTGTTCGAGAACGCGGCACCCACCGCGATCGGCGGACCGCCCCCCACGATGCCGTTGGCGCCCAGCATACCGAGTTCCATGTTGGAGATGTGCATGCTGCCGCCCTTACCCTTGCAGTAGCCGGTCGCGCGGCCGAACAGTTCGGCGAACATACGATCGAACGCGCCACCCTTGGCGATCAGGTGGCCGTGCCCGCGGTGTGTGCTGGTGATCCAGTCGGCGTTGTCGAGGTGGACCATCACCCCGGCGGCCACGGCTTCCTGGCCGACGTACAGGTGCAGCGCGCCGGGAATCTTGCCGTCTTCCATGAGCTTGCCGGCCGCTTCTTCGAAGATCCGGATGCGTACCATGCGCCGGTGCAGGTCGAGCAGCGTTGCGTCGGATATCTGGATGGTCAAGTTGGTCTCTCCCCATTGACTGTGGACGGGCGGACTGTGAACGGTCGCGCCGCGGCGGTCGCGTCGTCCGGTTTCCTGACTTACCCTGTGCGCGTACTTTATAGCGGAATCGCGGCAGCAGGGGGAATGCAATTGACGACTTTTGCGGCAGAACTGGCGCGAGTGCGGCCCGGCGAGATCGCCATTCGCGACGAGCGTGAGGCGTGGGACTGGCAACGTGTCGACGAAGTGCTGAACCGGGTCGCCAACGGGCTGCTCGCCCGCGATCTCGGACCCGCGCGCCGGGTCGCGGTATTCGCCGAGAACGCGATCGGAACCGCCATGGCCAACCTGGGCGGATTGCTGGCCGGTGCGTCCGTGGTCCCGGTCAACTTTCACCTCACCGCGGAGGAAGCGGCCTACATTCTGGAAGACGCGGCGGTGCGCGTGTTGTTCGTCGACGGCGCGACGGCGGCGCGGGGCCGGGAAGCGGCGCGCCAGGCCGGCGTGCCGCTCGTGGTCGGGTGGGGTGCTGCGGAGTCCGATGGCATCGAGCCCTGGGAGGCCTGGCTTGCGGCGCAGTCGCCTGCCGATCCGCCGACCGATCTCATGCCGCTGCCGAACCTGCTGTACACCTCGGGCACCACGGGACGGCCGAAGGGCACGCCGCTGCCGCCGACCATGTTTGCCGGCGGTGCCACGATCGCCGAACACATCGCCAATCTCGCCCAGAACCCGCAGGCGGCCTTCGGGACGCATCTCGTGGTCGGTCCCATGTATCACACCGGGCCCCTGTCCGGCGCGCGGCTGCTCGCGGCCGGGGTGCCGTCGGTGATCCTCGGCCGATTCGATGCGGAGAAGACGCTCGCGGCGATCGAGCGCTACCGGATCGGCAGTACGGTCATGGTGCCGACCCACTTCGTGCGCCTGCTGGCGCTGCCGGAAGCCGTGCGTGCACGTTACGACGTCTCTTCGCTGAAGCGGGTGAGCCATACCGGCGCAAAGTGTCCGGTCGACGTGAAGCGCGCCATGATCGAATGGTGGGGACCGGTTTTCATCGACGCCTACGGCGCGAGTGAAGTCGGCACCACCTGCATGATCACGTCCGAGGAGTGGCTGGCACACCCCGGCTCGGTCGGCCGCGCGGTGCCGCCGTTCGAGGCGCTCATCCTGGACGACGACGGCCGGTCGCTCGGACCGGGCCAGGAAGGACGCCTGTATTTCCGCGACGCGACCGGTCGGGGAATCGTCTATCACAACGCGCCCGAAAAGACGGCGGCCGCGCACATCGCGCCGGGCGTGTTCACGCTCGGCGAGATCGCTTATATGGACGAGGCGGGCTACGTCTACATCACCGACCGGTTCAGCGACATGGTGGTATCGGGCGGCGTCAACGTCTATCCCGCGGAGTCCGAGCAGATCCTGATCCATCATCCCGGGGTGCTGGACGTCGCCTGCATCGGCGTACCGCATGCGGAGATGGGCGAGGAACTGAAGGCGCTGGTCATCCCGCGCGACCGGGCGGCACCGCCCGATCCGCGCGAACTGCTCGACTGGGTGCGCGCGCGCCTGTCGCACTACAAGTGCCCGCGTTCGGTCGAGTACGTCGACGATCTCGGGCGCAACACCATGGGCAAGATCAACAAGCGCGCGTTGCGCGCCCCCTACTGGGCCGCTTAGTGCGACCGCGCCCTTGCTTGCGACCGGATCCCGCATGGGCCTGCGTCAGCGCGTCTCGAAGGTGACGTAGAGACGCTTCAGTCCCCGCAGGATCAGCGAGGGATGATGGCGGAAGTCGTTGCGGTCCTCGGCGAAAGCGAAGTTCCTGGCGCGGCCGAGCAGGGCATCGAACGTCCAGACCAGCTCCTCGCGCGCCAGGTTGGCGCCGATGCAATGGTGGATGCCGGCGCCGAATGCGAGGTGTGTGCCCGCGTTGTGACGGTCGAGGTCGACGCTGTCCGGATCGTGATACTTGGTCGGGTCACGGTTGGCGGCAGCGAAGCGGACCATCACCCGCGCGCCGGCCGGAAGCCTGACGCCTTCGAGTTCGACGTCGCGGGTGACGATGCGGAACAGGCCCTGCACCGGCGACTCGAGCCGCAGCACCTCGTTCGCGAATACACGCAGTCGGTTCGGTTCGCGGCCGGCGGCCAGGCGCGCCTGCAGGTCCGGGTTCTCGATCAGTAGCTGCACGCCGGCCGCGATCGCGTTGGTCGTGGTCTCGTTGCCGGCGACCAGGAACTGCTGGGTAAGCGAGAGCATCTCGGGCATCGTGAAGCCGGCGCCGTCCGCGTCGCGGGCCTCGACCAGGTGGGTGAGCAGATCGTCCCGGGGGCGCGCGCGACGTGCCTCGAGTTCCGCGACCATGAAGTCCTGGAATTCCTTGAGGAGGCGTGCGCACTCGATCAGTCGTGCGTCATCGGCCAGCATGCCGAGCGGCTCCACCGACGCGTCCGACCAGGCCTTGATCTGTGGCGCCAGTTCGCGGGGGATGCCCAACATGTCCGCGATGACCCGGATCGGGACCGGGATGGCGAGGTCCGCGACCACTTCGCACTCGCCCCGGTCGATGAATGCGTCGAGCGTCGCGTCGACCACCGAGCGGATCTGGCCTATGAGGCGTTCGATGCTGCGCGGGCGGAAGGGGTCGTCGACCAGGCTGCGGAACCGCGTATGCGACGGTGGATCGTTGTTGACGAGCGTAGCGACCGCCGGTTGGCTGGCGCGTCGTATCGCGAGAGCCTCTGCGGGGGGCGGGCGGAGTGTGTCCACCGTCTGGCTGTCGACACTGGAGAAGACTTCCGTATTGCGCAGAATCTCGCGCATGAGCCCGTACGTGGAGCAGATGTAAAAGCCGAGCCGCTTGTCGAAGTGGATCGGGCGCTCATGGAGCGCGTGGTAGTAGTCGGCTGGACGCTCCAGAACTTCCGGATCGGCGAGACACGTTTCGTCCAGCAATGCCGCCATCTCACTCCCCCCTGGACCGCCCTGCGCGGTGTCCCGCAAGTCGATCGTCGCGCAGCCGATTGCGCCGCAGTGTGCCCGATCGGTAAAAACAGTCAACTGTGCCGGTTATTCTGGTCAGGCCCGTCCGGTGGATTGGTAGTGATGGACTGGAGGCATGCGAATGAGTCTGCGATGAACGCGCGCGCGGCCATTGACTCGAACGGGTGCTTACACTAAAACAGTCGCCGGTGCCGGTTTTAGGGGCCGGCACCGGTCGCGTTTTCGCGGCGCACAAAACAGGCTGGGAGCCCATTCCGGGCAACCTGCTGCAGGGGAGAGAGTCGACATGCGTATCCTGATGCCACTGGGTGCCGTCGCGGCGTGGTCCGCGCTGGCCGGTGCCTTAACCCTCACGCCCGTTGCCGCCGCCGTCGCCGCCGAGCGCGACCGGACCGGGGTGATCGAAGAAATCATCGTGACCTCGCGGCGCACCGCCGAATCGCTGCAGGACGTGCCGGTCTCGGTGACGGCGTTCCGGCAGGAAGACATCGCACGCATTGCGCCGAAGACGCTGCGTGACTTCGACGGGCTGATGCCGAACGTGTTCATCGGCATGAACACGGCTGGCCCGAGCGCCGGCGCAATCTACATCCGTGGACTCGGCTACGCCGACATCGAGAAAACCCAGGCTTCCGCGGTGGGCGTAATCGTCGACGGGCTGTTCCAGCCGTCGAGCACCGGCCAGCTGATCGACACGTTCGACATCGAACAGGTTGAGGTCAACCGCGGCCCGCAGGGCGTGCTGTACGGCAAGAACACCACTGGCGGCACGATCGTCGTCAACCGGGTCAAGCCGAACACCGAGCGTTTCGGATTCAACGTGGCCGCACAGGCGGGCCGGTTCGACGAGCGGATCGTGAAGGCGCGGGTCAACCTCCCGTTCAATGACATGTTTGCCGTCAAGGTGGGCGGCATCGCCAAGGAGTCGGACGGCTACTACCGCAACATCAATCGCGGCGGATCGGCCGGAGACATCGACTACAAGAGCTTCACCACGTCGATGCTGCTGGCGCCGTCCGATTCGTTCTCCGCTCAGCTGACTTACGACAAGATCCGCGATCGTGGCGACATCCCACCGCAGGATCCGCGCTACAACGGACCGGATCCTTTCGTCAACGAAGGGGATTTCGACGAGTACCAGTACCTAGATACCGATTCCTGGGGCCTCCAGATCGAGTGGGTTACCGACCAGGGGACCTTTACGTCGATCACCGGCCTGGTCGAGTCGACCGACATCGTCGGGCAGGACTTCGACGGATCGAACCGTAACGCGACTGCCGTGCCGCTCGTTCAATTGCACACCTTGCGTGACCAGGACTACGACACGTTCACCCAGGAATTCCGCTGGGCGGGAGACATCAACGACCGCCTGAGCTACCAGGTGGGTGCGTTTTACATGAAGACCGAACTCGACTTCGCCCAGGGAACCAATCAGGTGCTGCAATTTCCCGCGCCGGCGTTCGGTCCCGTATTCGATCGCGCGCTGGGCCTGCCCGCGGGGACTGCCACGATCGCGCCGGGATGTCTGGTTGCCGGAATCGCGCCGGTGCCCGTGCCGATACCCGGATTCGTGCCGAACCCCGCAGTTGGCGATTCGCTCTGCCAGTTCGGCTCGCTTTATGCCGGTCAGCGCTCGTCCGAGAACACCGAGTCACTCGGTTACTTCGGCAACGTCACCTGGCAGGCGACCGAACGGCTCGAGTTGTCGGCAGGGGCGCGCTATATCGATGACAAGAAGGACTTCAAGACGGCCTTCTTCAATGGTGTCCCGAGCGGCCCGATCGAGCCGCCCACCCAGGTCACCGGTGCGGCCAACCTGAGCGTGCCGAAGCAGGAGGACAGCTGGAGCGACACGATCTTCAAGGTGACCGGCACCTACACGCTGAGTGACACCAGCAACGTCTACGCGTCGTTCTCGCAGGGGTTCCGCAGCGGCGGCTTCTCGATCCGCGGGATTCTCGCCGAGTTCCTGCCCTACGACCCGGAAAACGTGGATTCCTGGGAGATCGGCTCGAAGAACGAGTTCCTCGACGGGCGCATGCGACTCAATGTCGCGGCATTCGTGAACATCCTGCAGAACGCGCAGTTCTCCTCGGTCCTCACCGACCAGCAGACCCCTGGCAGCCCGGGCACCAACACGCTGGTCAACAACGCCAAGGGCGACATCGAGATCCGTGGGCTCGAAGCGGAAATGACCGCCGTGCTGTCGGACGGACTTTCGCTGATCGTCACTGCCGGGTACCAGGACGACAAGAGCGACCGGTTCCAGATCTCTTCGCGGCGCGTGATCTTCAATCAGGTCTCCGGCACGGCCTGCAACGCCGCGGAGAATCCCGCGCTGTTCCCGAACAACTGCCCGGATCTCACCATCGGTGGCGGTGCGCTGGCGCGGACGCCGGAGTGGAACTGGTCGTCGACCCTGGTCTACGGGCGCGAGATCGGCCCCAACTACCTGCAGGCGAGCGTGACGGCCCGTGGTCAGGACGAGTGGGTCATCTCCGGCGGCGCAACGGCGGTAACGCCGGAGTTCGAGGATGGCTACACGCTGGTCGATGCGCGGGTCAGCTTCGAGTTCGGCCTCGCGGACGAGCGCAACGTGGTCGTATCGCTCGTGGGCAAGAACCTGACCGACAAGGAATACCGTGAGCAGACCCTGATCCTCGGCGCCGGTGGCGGCTTCCAGGGCTGGGCGCCGCCGCGCACCTACGCGATCGAACTGGTCTGGAACAACTGATCCGGCGGCCCGTTTCAGGAAACGAAGGTCGAGGGCCGGCGAATGCCGGCCCTCTGCTATTGGGGAAGGCGCCTGCTCGAGGCTAGGTCGTGCGTCGCACCGTCGTCAGCACGTCCTGGTAGCTGCGCCTGAGTTCACGCTTCAGCCAATCGAGCATCAGCTTCTCCGGTACCTTCGGGCCGCCGCCCAGCCGGGCGGCTGCCATGCCCTCCAGCATGTACTGGGTCAGGAAGCTCGTGCGGATGAATGCTTCGGAAAGTGCCAGGTCGGGGAAGATCTGCTGCACCGCCTGGTACCAGGCCTTGTTGAACGCCTTGAGCGCCGGCGCGAGGATCTGTTCGAGATCCTTGTCGGTGCGCGAGGCGATGCGCAGTTCCTGCATGACGACGAAGGCCGGCGTGTTGAGCTGCCGCCAGTAGGCATCGATGCCTTCCTCGATGCGGCTGTGCTCGGCGCCGCGCTGGATGCGGGTCTGCTCGTCTGCGAAGCTCGCGAGGCGTGCCTCGGCGAGATGCTCGACCGCCGCCTTGATGAGGTCGAAGCGGGTCGGAAAGTGGTGCAGCATGGCGCCGCGCGAGACACCGGCGGCACGGGCGATGTTCTCGGTGGTGGTGTTCGCGAACCCCAGTTCGTAGAAACAGTCGATCGCCGCGTCCAGGATCGCGGTCCGGGTCATCTCGCTCTTGGTCTGCTGCCAGGTCTTGGCGGCGGCTTCGGCGGGCGGCATCGTCGGGTCCCGATGTGGTAACGTCCCGATGGTAATGGCCGTGCGGCGGGGGCGGCAAGCAAGATGCGTTCCGTAGATCCCGAAGTGCTGCTTCTCACGCGGGGACATCCGTTCGAGCGCGAGGCGCTTTTCGCGACTTTCGATGCGCTGCCGGGCGTCGGCTGGACTCACGTCGAGCATCCCGCCGCCGAAGCGCTGTTCGAGCCGGAGGAGGCCGCCCGATTCGATGCGTTCGTGCTCTACGACATGCCCGGTATCCGATTCCATCCTGATCGCGCGCCGGACTTCCCGGCGCCGGACGCGCGCCTGAAGCAGCGCCTCGCCGCCCTGGTCGAGCAGGGCTTCGGGTTCGTGTTCCTGCACCATGCCATCGCCGGCTGGCCGGCCTGGCCCGAATATGGTGAGCTCATCGGCGGGCGATTCCTGTACCTTCCCGCGGAACTCCGCGGCAGCGCGCGCCAGGACTCCGGCTATCGACATGGCGTGACCCACACCGTGCGCGTGCTGCGCGACCATCCAGTGACCGCGGGTGTGCCGGCGGAATTCTCCATCACCGACGAGCTGTACCTGTACGAGGTCTTCGAGGACACGGTCGAGCCGCTGCTCGCGAGCGACTATACGTTCACCCGCGACCACTTCTACTCCGCCGCGAAAGTGGTTCGCGAGCGCCGCATGTACGACAACACCGGTTGGGAACATCCGCCGGGCAGCAACCTGGTTGGCTGGACCCGCACGATCGGCGCGACGCGTGTGGTCTACCTGCAGTGCGGCGACGACCCGGTCGCGTACGCGAACCCGCACTTCCGCACGCTGCTCGGCAACGCGATCCGCTGGGCGGCCCGGCGCAGCTGAACGCGCGCAGCCGATCCCCGATGGCCTGCGCGCAGGCCGTGCCGGCCCTGGCGGATCAGCGGCGCCGGAACCGGATCGGCAGTTTCGAAACGCCGCGCAGCAGCACGTTCGGCGCGTAGACCAGTTCCTCCGGCCGGCAGTCGAGTGCGAAATCGTCGAGCCGCTCGAGCAGGACCCGGAACGCCACGTTCAGCTCGCCGCGTGCGAGGCTCGCCCCGATGCACATGTGCACGCCGTGACCGAACGCGACGTGGGTGCGTGCATTGTCGCGGGTGACGTCGAGCCGATGCGGCGCGGGGTAGACCGCCTCGTCGCGGTTGGCGGACGAGAAGCGCAGCTGCACCATGCTGCCCTTGGTGACCGGGATGCCGTTGATCTCGGTGTCGCGGGTCACGACGCGCCACATGTTGGCGGTCGGCGAGGACAGCCGCAGCACTTCCTCGGTGAAATTCGGAATCAGGCCGGGATCCGCCTTCAGCAGGGCGTGCTGGTCCGGGTTTTCGATCAGCAGCAGGACGCCTTCGGCGATGCTGTGGGTAGTGGTCTCGTTGCCAGCCACAAGGAGCTGCTGGAGGATCGACAGCATCTCCGGCACGTCGAGCGGGCGCTCGTTCTCGAAGCGGGCGTGCACGATGTCCGAGATGATGTCGTCGCGCCGGTCGTGGCGTCGTTCCTCGAGCTTGTTGGCAAAGTAGTGCTGGAAGTCCACGATCAGCTTCATGGCGGCGAGTTCCTCGTCGGGCGAGGCGAGCCGCGAGAGCTGGGCGACGAAGGCATCCGACCACGACTTGAAGAGATCGTAGTCGGAGAGCGGCACGCCGAGCTGATCGGCGATCACGGTCATCGGCACGCGTTCGGCAAACGCCTCCACGAACTCGCAGCGGCCTGCATCCACGAAGCCGTCGATCAGCTCGTGGCACAGGCGCTCGATGTACGGCTCGAGCGTGGCTACCCGCCGAGCGGTGAACGCCTCGTTCACCATCCCCCGGTAACGCCGGTGCAGGGGTGGGTCCTGGGTCAGCATCGTGTCGACCGGTGGGTAACCGCGCGCCTGTACGTCGCGCAGGCGCGGATCCACTTCGCCCTCCGAGCGCATGGCCTGGCCGAATTTGTTGGAGAACGTCTGGTAGTCCTTGGCGATCCGACATACGGTCGCGTAATCGGATACGAACACGATGCCGGTGTGCGGGCACCGATAGACTGGCGCCTCGTGGCGCAGCCGTTCGTTGAATGCGTGCGGGCAGGCGAGCACCTCGGGGCTCAGCGGCGTGGTGGCCGCGAGCGGTCCGTGCAGAACGTCGGTCGTCGTCATGCGAGGTCTCCTCAATCAGCCTAAGTGGTCTGCACCATCAGCTTGCCGGTGTTGTAGCCCTCGAACAGCCGGATCAGCGCGCGCGGCAGTTCGCGGAACCCCTCGATCACGGTGACCTGCTGCTTCAGCTGTCCTGCGTCGATCCAGCGCCGCATCTCCGCAATCGCCTCGGGGAAGCGGGCAGCGTAGTCCAGCACGATGAAGCCTTCCATGCGCGCGCGCCGGAACACGAGGTTGAAGTAGTTTTTCGGGCCCGGAATGGGGCCGGTCGCGTTGTAGCGCGAGATACCGCCGCAGAGCACGACCCGGGCATTGTTGGCGATGCGCGCGAGGCAGAGATCGAGGATCTCGCCGCCGACGTTGTCGAAGTAGATGTCGATGCCGCGCGGGCAGTGCCGGTCGAGGGCTGCGCCGACATCCTCCGTGCGGTAGTTGATCGCAGCATCGAAGCCGAGCTCGCCGGTCAGCCAGCGGCACTTGGCGTCGCTGCCGGCGATACCGATGACCCGGCAGCCTTTCAGCTTCGCGATCTGCCCGGCCACGCTGCCAGTCGCGCCGGCCGCGCCGCTCACGACCACCGTTTCGCCGGGTTGCGGCCTGCCGAGGTCGAGGAGGCCGAAAAAGGCGGTCATGCCCGTGCCGCCGAGGACCCCCAGGACCAGGGTCGGATCGAGTGCGCCGTCCACCACCCGGAACGGCACGTTGCGACCGTCCGAGACGACGTAGTCCTGCATGCCGAACGTGCCGCTCACCTGCGCGTCTTCCGGGAACGCCGGATTGCGCGAGCGCACGATCCGGCCCACGCCGCCGGCGCGCATGACGTCGCCGATCTGGAGCGGTGCGACGTAGTCGGCACGATTTTCCATCTGGCCGCGCATGGACGGGTCGAGCGAAAGATAGGTGGTCCGGATCAGGACCTCGCCCTCGGCGGGCTCCGGAACCGGTACTTCGCGGTATTCGAAGTCGGTTTCCTTCACCATGCCGACCGGCCGTGCGGCCAGCAGGAACTGGCGGTTTTTCTCGGTCATCGCGCGGTCTGCCTCCCCTGTCCGGCCCTACACGACGGGCGATTCATGGCCGGAATTATGCTGGCCGGTGGTGGGGAAATAAACCGTCTTGACTGACTGTTTTTGCCTCCCTATGCTCGATCGTCCGATGCGGATCGTGTCCGCGCAGACGGATGGAGTCAGGGGAGGCGGATGAGCGGAGCGCGGCGTTTCGACGGCCGGTGCGCCATGGTTACCGGCGGCGCCAGCGGTATCGGCGCGGCGACTGCGCGGTTGCTCGCCGCGGAAGGGGCGCGGGTGCTGCTCGCCGACCGCAACATCGGTCTTGCCGAAGCCGTTGCGCGCGAAATCGGTTCGGCCGCGAGTAGCGTCGCGCTCGACGTCACCGACGAACGCTCCTGGGAAGCAGCCTGCGCGCACGCCGTCGAGACCCTCGGCGCGCTGCACGTGCTGGTCAATTCGGCCGGGATCAGCGTACCCGCCAACGTCGAGGACGCGACCTTCGCGCTCTGGCGCGAGACCCAGGCGATCAATGCGGACGGCGTATTCCTCGGCTGCAAACACGGTGTCGCCACCATCAAGCGCTTCGGCGGCGGTGCCATCGTCAACCTCGCGTCCACCCTGGGCGCCCGCCCGGGCGCCATGTATGCAGCCTACTCGGCGAGCAAGGCCGCGGTACTCGCGATCACGCGCTCGACGGCCCTGCACTGCGCGGAGCGGGGCTATGGGATCCGCTGCAACGCGGTGCTGCCAGGCGCCACGCATACGCCCATGGTGGACGTCTATCTCGACAACGGCCCCGACCGGGAAGCGCTGCTCGCACAGTTCGCCTCGAGCCATCCGCTCGGCCGCATCGGGCGGGCCGAGGACATCGCGAAGGGCATCCTGTATCTAGCCTCGTCCGACGCCGACTGGGTCACCGGCGTGGCGCTGCCGATCGACGGCGGGTTCCTGGCCCGCTGAGGGTCGTCCCGGTCATGCAGGCAGGCCACTGAAGCCATGCACCGATTCGACGGTATCCGCTGCATCGTGACCGGCGCCGCCGACGGCATTGGTCGGGCGACCGCCGAACGGCTGATCGCAGAGGGTGCCGTGATCGTGGTGTGCGACCGCAATGGCGCACCGCTCGATTCGATCGGCGCCCGCGCGGCCCTGACGCTGGACGTGACGGACCCTGGTGCGCCGGCCGCGTTGATGCAGGCTGCGGCAGAGCACATGGGCGGTCTCGACGTACTGGTCAACAATGCCGGTATCTCGGCGGGCGCCCCCATCGAAGCGCTCAGCGACGAGCTGTGGCACCGGGTGATCGGCATCAACCTCGACGCGGTGTTCCGCATCTGCAGGGCGGCGATCCCGTCGCTGAAGGCGAGCGGACGCGGCAGGATCGTCAACGTCGGCTCGGTGATGAGCACCCACGCGGCAGCCGGCATGGGCGCCTACACCGTGTCCAAACACGGCATCGCCGGGCTCACCCGCACGCTCGCGCTCGAACTCGGGCCGTTCGGGATCACGGCCAACTACGTGCAGCCCGGCGCGATCGTCACCGGCATCACGCGTGACGTTTTCGCAGCCGATGCGGCGTTCCGCGACTTCTGGACCAACAAGGCAGCTGTGCGACGGCTCGGTCAGCCGGCGGACATCGCGGCGGCGATCGCGTTCCTGGCTTCGGCGGATGCGGCGTTCATCACCGGCCATGGACTGCTGGTCGACGGCGGTGCGTTGCAGAGCCCGTGATGCGAAGGTGCTGCGATGGCAATGTCCGCAAGCGAGTGATACAAACGGGCGGCGACCGGGGGTCGATCGATTGCGGGATGTGCAGCTGGCATGAATACGTCCATACCGATGAATGCGTTGCGCGACGGACAGACCATGCCGGTGCGCGTGGACGGCACGGAGGTACTGCTCTGCCGTGTGGATGGTGCATTCTTCGCGGTCGGCAACTACTGCAGCCACGCGCGGCAGGCGCTGCACACGGGGCGCCTGCGCGGCTACGAGCTGACCTGCCCGTTGCACGGCGCGCGGTTCGATGTGCGCGATGGCCGCTGCGTCCGGGGGCCCGCGACCGAAGGCCTGCCGACTTACCGGGTCTTCGTGGAGGGCGGCAAGGTCAACGTATCCGTCGGCGGGGTCCGCGCGAAGGGCCCGCCTTGAGCGCGGTCTGCCGCGCGTACGGTCCCGAACTCAATCTGAGCTGAGCGTGCACCGTCCGGTGCGCGCAACGAACCCAAAGGGAGAATCGACACATGGATCTGCAACTGAAAGGCGGCAAGGCACTCATCACCGGCGGCTCCAAGGGCATCGGCCGCGCCATCGCGGAACGGCTGGCGTCGGAAGGCTGCAACGTCGCGATCTGTGCCCGCAACCAGGCCGAGATCGACGCGGCGGTGGCATCGCTCTCCGCCAAGGGCGTCAAGGCGATCGGGGCTTCGGTTGACGTCGGCGACGGCGACGCGCTGAAGGCCTGGATCAAGGCATCCGCCGAAGCGCTCGGCGGCATCGACTGCATGGTCTCCAACGTCAGCGGCGGCAATGCCCCGGGCGAAGCCGGCTGGCGCGCCAACTTCGAGCACGACCTGCTCGGCACCGTGCGCTGCGTGGAAGCGGCACTGCCGTATCTGGAGAAGTCGTCGAACGCGAGCATCGTCATGATCTCGTCCACCGCGGCGCTCGAGAAGTTCATCGCGGCTGGCGCCTACAACGCCATCAAGGCTGCAGTCATCCAGTACGCCGGCGCGCTGGCCCAGGATCTCGGTGCCAAGAAGATCCGCGTCAATGCGGTTTCACCCGGCCCGATCCTGATCGAAGGCGGTTCGTGGGATCGCATCAAGCAGCACATGACGCCGTTCTTCGAGGCGACCGTCGCCCAGATTCCGGTCGGGCGCATGGGCACGGCCGAAGAGGTCGCGGCGCAGATCGCGCTGCTGGCGAGCCCGCTCGGTTCGTTCACCACCGGGGCCAACCTGGTCATCGACGGTGGTTTCACCAAGCGGATCCAGTTCTGATCATCGCGTCCTGATCGCGCCGCAGAAGGGGGAGAGCATGTCCGAACATCGCGTGATCCGCGTCCACCTGGTGGCCGCCGGCCAGTACCACGACATCGACTTCGCGCGCCTCGAGTTGCTGAAACTCCTGGCCGAGGAGCCGAGGATCCGGGTCCGGGTCGCCGCGGACTATCGCGATCTCGACGCGATCCGCGCGAGCGACGTGCTCGTCACTTACACCTGCAACGTGATCCCGAGCGACGCGGAGCAGGTGGCGCTGCGCGACTGGGTTGCGTCGGGCAAGCGCTGGTTCGCCCTGCACGGGACCAACTCGATCCTCGAGTTCCTGGCCGACGGGCGGGTCGACGCGCCGGAACGGGCGCCGGTGTTCATGCAAACGCTCGGCACGCAGTTCATCGCCCATCCGCCGATCCAGCCGTTTCGCGTGCACGTGACCGACCCCGGCCACGAACTGGTGCGCGGCATCGAGCCGTTCGAGACCGACGACGAACTCTACCTGTGCCGGGTCCACGGCGATCTGCACATGCTGCTGCACGCGGAGTACTCGGGCCCGGCCGCAGGGTTCGTCGAGGCGGACTGGCCGGATGCCGAGCGGCGCCCCGTGTACTACATCAACCGGGTCGGCGCAGGCGAGGTGGTCTATCTCAACCTCGGCCACTGCCGCGGGCACTACGACATGCAGGATCTGAAAATCCCGTACTACCCGAAGATCGAACGTGGCAGCTGGGAACGGCCCGAGTATTACGAACTGCTGCGGCGCGGTATCCGCTACTGCTGCGCCACCGCGCCAGCGGTATGAACCACGGGTGCGTGAACGGGTGGGGGAGCTGACCAGATGAAAAAACCGTTCCGGTTCGGGTTGCAGACGTTCAATGCGGAATCCGGCAAGGCGTGGGCCGACAAGGCGCGCAAGGCGGAAGCACTCGGCTACTCGGCCTTCCACCTGGCCGACCACCTGCTCGGGCCGGGTCCGGCGCTCACGCGCACCAACCACCCCGAGCAGAACCTCGCGGCGATCCCGGCGATGGCATATGCCGCCGCCGTGACCGAGCGCATCCGGATCGGCTGCCGCGTGTTCTGCATCGACTACCACAACCCCCTGGTGCTGACCAAGTCCGCGATGACCATCGACCTGCTCTCGGACGGCCGGCTCGAGCTCGGTCTCGGCGCCGGGTGGCTGAAGGACGAATACGCCGCGGTGGGACTGCCGTTCGACATGCCCGGCGTGCGGATCGACCGTCTCGCCGACGTCATCGAAGGCGTCAAGGCGTTCCGCGCGGGCGGCCAGCTCGACGTGCAGAATTCGACCCTGCATTGGCAGGAGTTCGAAGGCGTGCCGCGGCCGGTGTCGGGCGTGCCCATCATGATCGGCGGGGGCAGCCCGAAGGTGCTGCGGCTCGCGGGTCGCGAAGCGGACATCGTCAGTCTCAACTTCAACAACCGCGCCGGCGTGATCGGCCCGGACGGGGTCGCGACCTCTTCGAAGGAGGAAACACAGCGCAAGCTCGGCTGGGTGCGGGAAGGCGCCGGCGCGCGGTTCGACGCGCTCGAAATCGAGATCGGTGCCTACTTTACCTTCGTCATGGACAACGCGGAGCCGATACTCGGCAACTTCGCGCAGATGTTCGGCCTGACGCCGGCCGCCATGCGCGAGCACCCGCACGCGCTGTTCGGTTCGGTGGATGCCGTCTGCGAGGAGCTCGAGCGGCGCCGCGAGCTGCACGGCATTTCCTACGTCACGGTCGGCGAGACGGCGCTCGATGCCTTCGCGCCGGTGGTGGCCCGGCTCAGCGGAAAATGACCACGCTCGCCGAAGCCCGCGCCGAACTCCTGGGCAGGACCACGCGCTCCCAGGCCATCGCGGACGAACGCGCCGAGATCCTCAATTCCGGCCTCGCCGCGAACCTCGAGATGCCGCATCCGATCTTCATCGAGCGCGGCGAAGGCGCATACGTATGGGACGCGGACGGTAATCGCTACATCGACACCTCGGTCGGCTTCGGCCTGCACATGCTCGGCCACCGCCACCCGGAGATCGAGGCGGCAATCAAGGCGCGCAGCGAGCTCGGCTGGATGTTCGGCATCCACACCACGAGCCAGATGAAGCTGGCCGCGCTGCTGCACGAGGCGAGCCCGTGTGCCGAACGGGTGGTGTTCTGCAATTCCGGCACCGAAGCCACCATGTACGCGATCCGGGCGGCACGCGGTTTCAGCGGGCGGGAGAAGATCGCGCTGTTCGACGGTGCCTATCACGGTGCGCACGACTGGGGCATGTGGGTCACCGACCCGTCGAGCCCGCGCGACGTGCCCGGCAAGCTGCCGATGGGGCGCGGCATCCCGCGCGCGCTGGCCGATCTGGTCATGTTGCTGCCGTATCGAAATCCTGCGGCGTTCAATCACATACGTGCCAACGCGGGGGAGCTCGCGCTGGTAATGGTCGAAGGTGTGCAGAGCTCCAATCCGCAGCCTGGCGCCGGTGAGTTCCTGCGCGAACTCGCCGCGGTCTGCCGCGCGAGCGGCGTGCTGTTCGCCATCGACGAGGTGATCACCGGGTTCCGGGTCGCGTACGGCGGCGCGCAGCAACGCTTCGGCGTGACGCCGGACCTCGCCACCTACGGCAAGGTGCTCGGCGGCGGTCTGCCGATCGGCGCCGTGACGGGGCGTGCCGACCTGATGGAGGTGTTCACCGGTCTCGGCGCGCGCAACGGCATCTTCTCGGGCGGCACGTTTTCCGGCAACCCGCTCACCATGGAGGCCGGTGCGGCGGCGGTCGGGCACCTGAAGGCGCATCCGGAGATCTATCCACGGCTCGACGCGGCCGGCGACCGGCTCGCCGATGCGGTCAATGGTTTCTGCCAGGCGCGGCAGATCCCGGCCCAGATGAAAAATGTGGGCAGCATGTTCCACATGTTTTTTCAGCGCGCCCCGCTCGAGAGCATGCGCGACGTGACGGCCGCCAACACGGCGGCGGAAAAGGCCTTCTACCTGCACGCCCTCAATCGCGGCGTGCTGGTGCCCGGCACCCAGCGGGCGTTCCTGTCAGCCGCGCACGGGCCGGCGGAAGTTGACCGTTTGATCGAAGTATTCCAGGCGTCGCTCGCCGACGTGCAGGCGGAGGGTCTGTTCGCGTGAATGCCGCGGTGGAGGAGAGGGACGTATGAGTCGTCTGTTCGGACCGGTCATGCAGAATGGATACCTGGTCGACGATCTCGATCGGGCGATCGCGCACTGGGTCGAGGTGATGGGGGTGGGGCCGTTCTTCGTGATCCCGGACGTGCGCATGGTCGACCCGGTGTACCGGGGACAGCCCTGCGCCGCCGAGATCAGCATCGCGCTCGCCAACTCCGGCGACCTGCAGATCGAACTGGTGCTGCAGAAGAACGCGGCGCCATCCGTTTATCGGGAGTGGCTGGACGAAGGACGGCTCGGGCTCCATCACGTCGGTTTCTTCGTCGACGACATCGAAGCCTGTGTCGCCGCGCTGCCGGCGCCGGTCGAACGCCTGCAGCACGGACGTAACTTCTGCTACATCGATACGGTCGGGCACCCCGGGACCATGGTCGAACTGATCCAGCGCGATGCGGGCATGCGTGGGCTCTTCGACATGATCCGGGCGGCGTCGGTCGGCTGGCAGGGTGAAGACCCGGTGCGGCGGCTTGGTTGAGGCGTGGGGATGCGGTTCGGGTCATTGAGGAGCAGCAGATGAAGCTCGAGTTCAGCGCCGCGGACGAGGCGTTTCGCGAGGAGGTGCGCAGTTTCCTGGCCGTGAAGCTGACGCCGGAAATGCGCGAGGCGGCGTGCCGCACCACGACCGTCTTCGCGGACAAGGATCTCGCGATGCGCTGGCAGCACATCCTGGTGGAGAAAGGCTGGGCGGTACCGGCCTGGCCGCGCGAGTACGGCGGTACCGACTGGACGCCGACGCAGAAGTACATCTTCGGCGAGCAGTGCGCGAAGGCGCGCGCGCCGGGGCTCATTCCGCTCGGGCTGCGCATGCTCGCGCCAGTGTTGTTCCGCTACGGAACGGACGAACAGAAGCGGCACTACCTGCCGCGCATGCTGTCCGGCGAACACTACTGGTGCCAGGGCTATTCCGAACCGGGTTCCGGGTCCGACCTTTCGAGCCTCAAGACCAACGCAGTCCGGGACGGCGACGACTACGTGGTCAACGGCACCAAGATCTGGACCACCCACGCGCATTTTGCCGACCACATTTTCTGCCTGGTGCGCACCGATGCCGGGGCGAAGCCGCAGGCCGGGATCACCTTCCTGCTGATCCCTATGAATACGCCCGGCATCAAGGTGGAGCCGATCATCACGCTGGCCGGCGACCACGAGGTCAATCAGGTGTTCTTCGACGACGTCCGCGTGCCGCAGGCCAACCGGGTCGGCCCCGAAAACGAAGGCTGGACCGTCGCGAAGTATCTGCTCGAGTTCGAGCGTGGCGGTGGCGGAGCGTCGCCGCGGCTCAAGGTGGAGCTCGACGAACTGAAGGCGATCGCCCGCCGCGAGACTGACGCAGACGGCGTGTTGCTGGAAGATCCCGGCTTCGGCAAACGTATCGCCGAGCTCGAGATCCGCACCCGGGCGCTCGAGTTCGCGGAACTGGTCGGGCTCGCCCGGCTTTCCCGTGGCGAGTCGCCGGGGCCCGGATCCTCGCTGGCCAAGAACACGTCGGTCGACATCGAGCAGTCGATCAACACACTGAAGCTCGAGGCGATCCAGCATTACGGACTGCCGCACGCCAATTTCATCTCGCTGAACGGCCACAACGAGCGCTGGGTCGGGCCGGCGTACGCCGAGACGGTGACGGCGCGTTACCTCAATTCCCGGGCGGCTTCGGTATTCGGCGGGTCGAAGGAGGTCCAGAAGAACATCATCGCGAAGGCGGTGCTGGGCCTGTAACGATAATTGGGGTCAGAGTAAAAACCCGCCCCGGGGACAGCGGGCTTGCCCGCTGTCCCCGGGGCGGGTTTTTACTCTGACCCCAAGTGTCGCAAATGTCGCGCGGCGGGTTGATTGTTGCCTGCCATGTGACGGATGATCCGGGCGCGCGATTGTCCATCTCTTCGAGGTCAGCCAGGCGCCCGTCATGTTCAGTCTCCCGCTCGCATTGCTCGAGCTGCAACGCGGCGACCGGTCACTCGACGCCCTGAAGGCCGATATCGAGGGTGCCATCGAAGCCGCCAGGGTGGACGCCCGGTTCCTGCTCGAGCAGCTGGAGACCTCGCCCATTGGCAACGCCATGAATCCCGAGGTCCGGCTGGAACTGTCGAGCTGCATCCTGAATGCGGAGACGGCGCGCCTGACCCGGTTGCGCGCGGTGGGTCCGGGCGAGCGGGCGGACCCCGAGGCAACCGTCGTGGTGCCCCGCCCGGAACGAGCGGTCGGGATCGGATCGGTCATCAAGGACCGCTTCGTCCTCGAAGAGGAGATCGGCCGCGGTGGCATGAGCCAGGTCTACAAGGCCCGTGACAAGCGCCGGGACGAAGCGGGATCGCGTTTCCCACACGTGGCGCTCAAGGTCATGACCGTGACCGGCGTCGACTTCCGCAACGCGTTCATCGCCATGCAGCGCGAGGCGCAGCGCAGCCAGCTGCTCAATCACCCGGGGATCGTCCGGGTCCACGACTTCGACCAGGACGGCACCATCGTCTATACGACCATGGAGCTCCTGAGCGGCAGATCGCTCGGCGCGTTGATCCGCGAGGCGGGCCCAGGTGGGATACCCGACGGGACCGCGGCCGGGTACGTCACCGGCATCGCGGAAGCGCTCGCTCATGCTCATGCCCGCGGCATCGTGCACGCCGATCTCAAACCGAGCAACGTCATTGTCACTGACGAAGACGAGATCAAGGTCATCGATTTCGGCATCGCGCGGGCCCTGCCGCGCAAGGACTCGCGCGATGAAATGATGACCGTCTTCGATGCCCGCCTGCAGCTCGGTGCGGTCACGCCGGCCTATGCCAGCCTCGAAATGCTCACCGACGGCGACCCCGACCCCCGCGATGATCTCTATTCGCTCGGCTGCATCGCCTACGAGCTGTACGCCGGCCGGCATCCGTTCGGTGGCATCGATGCGGTCCGGGCCCGCGACAACGCAATGATCCCGCGTCGCCCGGAAGGGCTCGCTCAGGCCCGCTGGGATGCCATCCTCCATGCCCTGGCATTCGAGCGGGAGCGGCGCACCGCGGACATCGCGACCTTCCTCGTCGAGTTCAATCGGCGCGGTCGCGACAGTATCGGTCCCGGGCACGCGATCAAGGATCGCTTCGTCCTCGGCGAGACGATCGGCGCCGGCGGCATGAGCCGCGTGTTCCGCGCGCTCGATCGCAGGAAGCAGGAAGCAGGATCGCGCGACCCGTACGTGGCCCTGAAGGTGATGTCGGTCGATGCGGCCAACTTCCGCGACGCCTTCGTCGCGATGCAGCGCGAGGCCCAGCGCTGCCAGCGCCTGAACCACCCGGGGATCGTGCGGATCTACGACTTCGATCAGGACGGGGAACTGGTCTTTCTGACCATGGAACTTCTGGAAGGCCGTCCGCTGACCGAGATCATCGCGGAGGCCGGGCCGCAGGGCGTCGCGCCGGAGCTGGCTGCGCGGTTCGTCAATCAGATCGGCGACGCGCTCGCCCACGCGCACGACAACGGTGTCGTGCACGCGGATCTGAAGCCCGCCAACGTGTTCGTGACGACGTCCGGCAACATCAAGCTGATCGATTTCGGGATTGCGCGCGCGTTGCCGGACCCGGAAGCTGCGGACGACGATCGCACGGTCTTCGACGCGCGCTTTGCCCTGGGGGCCTTGTCACCGCCCTATGCCAGCCCCGAGATGTGCGATGGCGCAGAACCGGATCCCCGGGACGACATCTATTCACTCGCCTGCACGGCGTACGAGATCTACGCGGGTTCACGGCCGTTTCCGAACGCGCTGCGTGCCAGGGCGGAGGGGCTCGTCCCGATCCAGCCGACGCGCACCTCGACGCAGCAATGGACGGCGATCCGCCATGGGCTCGCGCTCAGCCGACGCGATCGAACCGCCGGCGCGCGGGCGTTTCTCGAGGAGTTCAATGCGCAACCCGCGCGAAGCGTCCCGAAGACCGCCATGCTCGGGACCGGCGCACTCGCCGTCGCCGGTCTGGTCGCGCTGGGTGTGTTCATGTTGCCGACCTCGCGCGACGGCCTACCCGCCGAAACGCTGCGCGACTGCGCCACCTGTCCGCTGGTGCGGGTCGTGGCGCCCGGGAGTTTCACGCTCGGACTGCCGGAGACGGAGCGCGTGCGGTTCGCCGGCGAGGGCTTCTTCGAAGCGCCGGCTCAGCAGGTCACCATTGGGCAGCCGTTCGGTATGGGCGCCCGCGAGGTGACCGTCGGTGAGTTCCGCGCTTTTGCCGAGGACGTGGACCGGGACTTCTCCGGCTGCCGGACGGCCGCTTCGGACTGGACGCCGGACGCGGCACGCTCCTGGGCCGATCCCGGATTTCCCCAGACCGACGTACACCCGGTGGTCTGCGTGTCCTGGAACGATGCCGAAGCCTACCTGCAATGGCTGAGCGCCAGCACGGGCGAGCGCTATCGGCTGCCGTCCGAAGCGGAATGGGAATACACGGCGCGCGAACTTGCGCGCCTCACGGATGGGGTTGGTTCTGCGGCGGACTGCGCGACGGCCAACCTGGCCGATGGTGCGGCAGCGGCCGCCTATCCAGGGCTGGATGGCCTGGCCTGCTCGGACGGTCACGCGCACACCGCACCGGTGGACCGACTCGGAGACGTCGCTTTTGCGGACCTCCTCGGCAACGCGTTCGAGTGGACCGCGGACTGCTGGAGTGCGAGTTACGGTGATGCGTCCGAGGCCGCCTCGAGCGGTTCTTCCTCGGGCTGTGCAGAGCGGGTCCTGCGGGGAGGATCCTGGTTCAGCGCACCGCGGGAGGTCAGGCCGACGTTCCGCAATCGCTTCGACCAGGACTACAGGAGCAATACCTTCGGATTCAGGGTGGTGAGGGAACTGGGCAATGGAACTGAATAGCTTCATGGTAAGGATGTTGATGGTGGGCGTGGCGACCCTGGTAGTCGGCGGCTGCACGAGCAAGCCGCCCACCATCGCGCACGTGCACGTCGGCCACGCCATCACCGGCGCGCACGATACGCCGGGCGGAGAAGGCTACTTCGTGCTGGCCGAGCGGCGTGCGGAGGCCGCCCGCGATCTCGCGGCGCGCAGGCTCGCGGGCGGCGGTTCGCCGGAAGCGCTGCAGGGTGCGCTCAAGGAACTGAACGAGATCGTGAACACTGCCGCCAGCTATCCGCTCGCTCGCGCCGTGGAGGAATCGATCAGTCACATCGAATTTGCTGCGGAAAGCGCCGATGCCTCGCCGAACGTGCGCAGGTCGGCTGCCGAGTTCAAGCGCAACAGCGAAGGTGTGTTGTATCGCGCCAGCCTCGTCAACCTGTACGTGCAGGACGCGGTCACCAGTAGCACGGCGGGGGAGGTCGAGCAGCTGGCGGGCGAAGTGTCCCGCCTGGTGACGGCCATCGTGCAAGGTGAGGATCTCGACGGGAACGGGTCGATCGGCGACTCGCCGAGGGAGTTCGGCATGGTCCAACTGCGCGGTGAGCTGCAAGCCATGATCGGTCGCGAGGATCCACCGTACACGACGGTCGATCGCTGGTATCTGCTCAACCTGGTACGAATGCCGAGCGGTGAATGGATGTTCCGGCGTTCGGGCACCCAGGGTGGGGCCAACTATTGAAGCGGCATGAATATCCGCGTG
The DNA here is from genome assembly GCA_019634925.1 of Pseudomonadales bacterium. GTDB lineage: Bacteria > Pseudomonadota > Gammaproteobacteria > Pseudomonadales > Azotimanducaceae > UBA7803. The sequence goes on along the minus strand of JAHCAL010000007.1, from coordinate 57,408 downwards.
TGACACGCGTCCGGTCGCTGCAGGGGGCAGCGGCCGTCTGCATCCTGTTGCTCGCGGCTGGCGAAGTGCTGGCTTCGCTGTGCCTGTCCAACGAACTCCCGGGCGTCTGTAATTCACTCGAGTCATGTCGCGCGGCGCTCGAGCAGGACTCGCTCGACGCCGCCGCGCGTCTCGCGCTGTGTGACCTCCATGTCGAGCGGGGCGAACTGGTCGACGCCACGGTGGTGCTGCAGCGCGGGCTCCAGCTGTGCACTGCGCGCCGCGGACTCTGCAACACGATGGAACGCGCGCTCAGTAATGTCGAGGAACGACGCCGTGCCGAAGAGCGCCTGCGCGGCCCGGAGCAGGCAGCGCGGCACCGTGAGGCCCTGCGCGGCTACTGCCTCGGCCCGATCTCCACCGAGCGCACCATCAACGCCTGCGAGGAACTGGTCGCGAGCGAGCCGGATGGCGCACTGCTCGTCGCACTCGGCGGCAAGCTGCTCGAAAGCGGGCAACCGGCGCGTGCGCTGGCGGCGGCGCGGCAGGCCCGCGCAATCGGCGGCGCGCCGGCAGAACTCGAGTCCCTGCTGACCAATGCCGAAACACGACGCAGCGCTGCCGCGCGCCGTTGCAGTGAACAGGGTGACCTCGGTGCGTGTGATGCAGCGCTGCTCGCGGGCGAGCGGGACGAACACTCGATCCTGCGCGAGCGCGGCCGGATCCTCGCGCAGCGCGGCGCCACGGAACAGGCGCTGCGTGCCCTGGGCGCGGCGTTCGCACTGTCTCCCGGCGACCGGGATACACAGGAACTGATCGCGGCATTGCGGCCGGCCGACTTTCCGGACATGGTAGAATTCCACGGCCTGCGGGCGGCGGTCTTCGAGACCCGCGGCCAGGTCGAAGCGGAGATCGGCGAACTCGAAGCGATCGCACGGTTGGATCCGACGGCGCGGGAGGCGCGCGGGCGCTTGCAGTCGTTGCGCGAACAGATTGCTGCACGCGAGGCGCCGGTGACCGAGCCTCGCGTCGCCGGGCCGGATCGGCAAACGGTCGCGGGGCCGGTCGGCCCGACCCCCGACGTCGTTCAACGCGAGCCGCCCCAGCCGACCTTCAGCAACGCGATCATGGCGGATGGACGCACCCACTGAGCGGGTCCGGCGAGGGTTTCCGGGCCCCGATATCGGTGGAACCCCGGTCCAGCCGAGCGCGATGCTTGACTATGCGCCGGGCTGCACATAGCGTGGTGTGGGGATAACAAGAACGGCGTGCCGTCCATCCAGCGGTGGTGCGCAGGGGAATTCAGGAACCGATCCGGCTGCGGAGCCGAATAAGAGACGCGCCACAGCCACTCCGTGGCAGAAGGGTTCCACGGTACCTTTGGGGGTGATTCAAGTGTCGAGTGAGCGATCCTGTTCGCGCGGGGTCGGTGTGCATCGTTCGCACCGTCTAGACCTGTCCCGCGGACTATCCGGTGGATGCCTGGCGCTGCTGCTCATGTTCTGTTCCGGGACCTTGCGTGCAGAGGTCGTGCTTTCGCCGCCCCAGTTCGACGTCCGGGCGGCTGTCGGCACCAACGACAACATGGGCCAGGCGGAGCGGGGCCGGGACATCGTCGACGACCGGTTCTTCGAACTCACCGCCGGTGCCGGCTACCGGCTGACCCTGTTCAACGGCTGGCTCGACGCGACCGGCCGTGGGTTCCTGGCAGCGCAGCGATTCTCGAAGATCAAAGGTCTCGGTCACTACGGCGGCGGCCTGGAACTGGGTCTCGAAGGCCGTCTCGGCAGTTCCTCGTTGCCGCCGTTCTACCGGGTGCTGCTGCGCGCGAAGGGCGAGGAGTACGACTTTCAGCAGCGCGACAGCACCGTTCTCACCGGGAGCCTCACGGTCGGGACCAACATCGGCCCGCGGACGACGGTCGCACTGGGCGGCGAGTACCGGGACCGGCGCGCGCGTTCGGACGTATTCGACCTGCGCGAGTGGTCGGCGTTCATCGATGCGGGGTACGAGTTCGCGCCGAACTGGCGACTGGGTGCACGCGCGACCTACACCGACGGCGACGTCTGGTCCACGATCCAGGCGGTCCTTCCCGACGGTCAGCCGGTGGACGACATCTTCGACCTGATCGCTGCCTCCAAGGTGATCCAGCGGGACGATGCGTTCAACGACGAGCTTGCGGGTCAGTGGTTCGTCTACCGTCTGCCCGCCACGACCGGCAAGTATTCGCTCGGCGTGACCAGGAGCATCAACGAGCGATTCGCCCTCGGACTCGAGTGGCTCGAAATACGCGTCAAGGCGAAGCGGGACAACGATTACGACAATCGTCTGCTCCAGCTCTCGTTCGATGTGAAGTTCTGATCAAGAGACCTGCAGCATGAATCTGGCACGATCCGTTCCGGCCTTCCTGATCGCGATGCTGGTCGCCGGATGTGGCGGCGGCGGTTCGGTCGACTCGAGGGACGCACCCCGTCCGCCACCGACCGCCACGCCACAGAATCCGATCGGGGATGCCGCCAACTTCACGCCCAACGGGTTCCTGAATTTCGTCAACGAGCATCGCAGTCTCGGTGCGGGTGCGTACGAGGTGGTGGTGGGTACGGCGAGCGATGTCGACTCGGGCTCGTTCAATCTCCGCTTTACGTTCGACGACGGCTCGGAGACCACGCGGACCGGATCGTGGGCGGTCGCGACCGGTGGCGGCCGCGATTCGCCCGATCATCCCGGCAATCCGCGGTTTCCGGTGGAACTCGCCCACGCCGGCGGTCTGCGTGTCGAGGTGGATTCGCAGCGCGATGCGGTGATCTTCCTGGTGCGTGGCAACCAGGTGCTCACCCGCGCCGACAGCCGTGCCGGAGGCGGGCTGGAAGTGCTCGACCTGCTCCCCAGCCAGATCAATTCGGCGGCGTTTGCCGCGGCGTATTATGCCGAGGTGGATCCGCTCGGACGCAAGGCAACGCTCGAGGGCTGGAAGGCCGAGAACGGGTTCGGAGCCGCCGGTCCGGGTACGATCGTCAACGCCACGTTCCGCGATGCCAAAGATCTCGGCTACGGGCGCGACATGTACGCGTGGGAGCGCCCAGGCGGCTGCGGCGTCGCGGTATTCGAGGACAATTACGTCGTACAGCTCGAGCCGGGCGACGCCAGCACCTACGGCCGCATGAATCTCGATGCGGCGATCGAACGTGACCGACGCTATCTGCGCGGCAGCAATGCGCTCGAGTTCGGCCCGACCGACGGCGACTGCAGCGACCCTTCGAAGTGGATCGTGAGTTTTTACACGTTCGCCCGGCCCGACCAGAACGGCGACCAGGTCAGGCTCACCGAAGTGGACTTCGACGGACGTGGCGTGAAGTTCATGCCCGGCATCTGCGTGGTCTGCCATGGCGGGACGCTGCACCCGCCGCGTGACGCCGGCGCCGGGATGCCGCCGATGCTGAGCGACGTCACGTTGAAGTCGTCCACATTCAACGTACTCAATCCGGCATCGCTCGAGTTCGCCACGCGCGAAGGTTTCCGCTTCGAGGATCAGCGGGGGCTGATCGAGGCGATCAATGTGATGGTGCGCGCCGTGTATACGGCGCAGGGCACGCGGCTCGACACGGTGGACGACGTCGCCAACTGGAGCCCGGACTTCGCGCTCGACTGGCTCGACGGGCTGATGAGCCCAACTCCCATCGTGCAGGTGAGCAGCTACGTCCCGCCCGGCTGGCGGGCGGATCCGGCACGGCCTGCGAACGTCGAAGCCCTCTACAAGCAAGTCATCGAACCGTATTGCATCGGCTGCCACGCGACCCGCGGCACACAGGTCGGCGAGGCCAACGGCGCCAACGCGGTGAACTTCAGTTCGTGGGAGAAGTTCGATGCGTATCGCGCGGATACGCTCGACTACGTGTTCCGGCGCGGCAAGATGCCGTTGTCCCTGATCGGTTATGCGAAGTTCTGGGAGGACGCCGCAGCGCCGGTGCTGCTCGCCGATGCGGTGGGCTTGCCGATTTCCGCGCGCGGTAGTGGTGGGCGGCCGATCGAGCCGGGGCGGGCGGTGGCGCGTCCGGGCGACGACCGGGTGGTCTTCGTGCCCTATGGTGGTTCGCGCACCATCGAACTCGACGGTTCGGCCAGCAGTTTCTCGACCAGTTTCACCTGGACCGTGGTCGAGGCGCCGCCTGGTGCGAACCACATGCTGCAGAATGCCAACGGGCCGGTCGCGCGGCTCACGGTGGACTCGCTGCCGGTTGTGGAACCGGTGGTGCCCCCCGGAGCGGAGGCGGGGAGCTTCAGGATTCGCCTGGTTACTTCCAACGAACGCGGCGCCAGCATACCGGCCGAGGTGGAGATCACCTTCACGACGGAGGTGCTGGACGATCGTGAGACGGTGTTCGCCACGAGCGGCAATCAGCAGGATGGAATCTCGATCGCCGAACTCCTGGAAACCCGTTGTGGCACGGCTTGCCATGGTGTCGCAGCAGTGGCCGCAGAGCCATTGCTGGAAGGCATCCCTGTCTATTTCACGACCGACTCCTATGGCGGGGATCTGCAGCGCTTCTACCGCGAGGTCATGGATCGGGTCGATCTGGCGGAGCCCGAGAACAGCCTCCTCCTGAAGAAGCCGACGGCCAGCGATCCCCTGCGCCACGGCGGTGGGCAGGTGCTCGATCCGGGCCCCCCTGCGGCACCGGACTACCTGAAGCTGCTCAACTGGGTACGTGCCGGGGCGCCATGCGGCGGCAATGCGGATTACTGCGGCTTCGGTCGCGACGAAGTGGCGCCTGCTGCGCCGAGCGATCTGTTCGTCGAGGCGCCCACTTCGCAGACTGCGCTGCTCGGCTGGCGGGACAACTCCGTGAATGAGCGAGAGTTCGAGATTCAGCGGGCGCTCCTGCCTGGCGGGCTTGCATGCGCGGACCTGAACGACGCTGCATTCCTGTTCGTCGGGACGCGCGCGCAGAACGACACGCCCGTGGTCACCGGTCATCCCGATGCAGGTCTGACCGCGCTGACCGCGTACTGCTATCGTGTCCGTGCCGTCAACGACGCGCCGGTGCCGTCGGCGTTTACCGAAGCGGTCGACGTGACGACACCACCGCCGCCGCCACCGGGTGCGCCGATGAACGTCGTGGCGCTGGCGCGCTCGGATTCCCAGGCCCGGGTTACCTGGAGCGATGGCGGCGGAGCGGCCGACCGGTTCATCGTGGAGCGGCGCCTGACGGTCGGCGGAGTCTTCGCGAACGTCGCCACGGTGGAAGCGCCACCGTTCGTCTTCAATGATTCGGGCCTGCTGGCCGGCATGGGGTACACGTACCGTGTGTCGGCGGAAAACCTCGGCGGCCTGGTGCCTTCCGATCCCTCGAGTATCACCACCGCGACGGGCGGTGCGACGCTGTATGCCAACAACGGCTGCGCGGGTTGTCACGACGACATCGCGGCGCCGGTCTCGATGGTCAACCGCTCGTTCAACAGGCTGCGGGAGGTGTTCGAAACCCCGCCGGTCGGCATGACCGACTTCGATTTCAACGAGGCGGAAACCCGGGCGATCTGTCGCGCGTTGCCCGCAGGGCCGGACTGCGAAGGCTGACCGGCGCGACAGCCGGGACAGTTGGGGTCAGAGTAAAAACTCGCCCCCGACGCCGCAGGCGAGCCTGCGGCGTCGGGGGCGAGTTTTTACTCTGACCCCAACTGTCCCGACTGTCGGCGCGCTACAGCCGCACCCGCGCGCCAATCTCGAATGCGCGCTCCGGACCCACGTAGATCCCCTGGCGCAAGCCGGTGATGTAGCGCTTGTCCGCCAGGTTCTTGACCGCGCCGAACACGGTCCAGCGGTCGTTGACCGTGTACTGGCTGGTCAGATCGAACAGCGTGTAGGCATCGAGTTTCCCGCCCCAGATGCCGCCCGCCGCGTTGGCGGGGATGTCGCGCAGATTGGTCGGGTCACCGTACTGGCTGCCGCGGTGGTGGGCGAGCAGGGACACCTTGAGTCCGAATTCGCTGGTATAGCCGAGCGCCAGGTTCGCGAGTAGTTCCGGCGAGTAGGGGATGCGGTTGCCGCTGTTCACGCCGCTGCGGAACTCGGAGGTCGGCACCCAGGTCAGGTTGCCGTCGAGCGCAAAGCCGGCCCCCAGGTCGACGCCGAGCGAGAGTTCGCCGCCCTGGTGCAGGGTTTTCCCGGCATTCGACTGGGACAGCGTCGGGTCGCTGTTGCCGGTCACCACCTGGTTGTCGAAGTCCATGCGGAACAGCGCGACCTCGTAGTTGACCCGACCCGCGACGCCGCGCAGACCGATCTCGTAGTTGTCGGAGCGTTCGCCCTCGAGTTTCTGGTCGGTCAGGCCATCCAGCGCGACACCGTTGCTCGCCGGCGAGAACGCCCGGTACAGGCCACCGTAGAGTTGTGCGTCCGGCAGGACGTCGTAGGTCGCGCCGACACCGGGCATGACCTCCACGTTGTCGGTGGATTCCGCGCCGGCCGCACCGGTCAGGATCTTGCGCGTCTGCTCGTAGGCTTCGACCCGCAGTCCCGGCGTGACGGCGAGCCGTTCGCCGATCGCGAACCGATTCTGCACATAGGCCGCGACGCTTTCTGCCGAGTCCTGGATGTGGCGGTCGTTGATGCCGGTCCGGTCCGCAGCGCGTGTCGCGCGAATGCGCGTATCGTCCGACTCCTCGCGCATCATGCGCACGCCGAGCTCGGTTTCGTTTTGGAGCCCGAACAGGCCGTGGCTCACGACCAGTCGGCTTTCCGCGCCGAACCGTTCGAACGAGCGGTTGTTGCCGGTCACGGTATCGGTGTAGACCCAGCGGCCCGCTGCATTGGACGCAGGCGTGTTCACGTCGTAGCGCCAGTAGTCGCGGGAAATGTCGCTCCAGTAGACGAGCGACGTCAGCGTCGCATTCTCGCCGATGGTCCACTGGTGATTGATGTCGAATGCGCGCCGATCGGTCAGGTACTGGTCGTCGGGCGCCGGGTTGTAGTCCGCGCCGGCGAGGTAGTCGCCGAGCAGCAGTCCGCGGTAGGAGATGTCTGCCTCGTTTTCGTGGTATGAGAACTTGAAGCCGAGCATGTGGTCGTCGCCGAGCGCGATGCCGGTCTTCGCCAGCACGTCCTTCATGTCGTAGCCTTTGTCCATGAAGCCATCGCTGGTGGCGAGGGTCGCCACGACGCCGCCGAACGCTTCGCCGGACCGGGTCCGGCCGCCGGCTTCGAGCGTGGTTTCCCAGGTGCCGAACGATCCGGCGCGCGCCGAGAGCGCCACACCGTCGTCGGGGGTGCGGGTCAGGTAGTTGACCACGCCGCCGATCGTGGAAGGCCCGTAGCGCAGAGATGCCGATCCCTTCAGGATTTCGATCCGCTCCATGCGCTGGATGCGTGGATTGAAATAGCGCTCGTTGCCGATGAACAGTCCCGGGGCGACCGGCACGCCGTCTTCCAGGATCAGCGACTTCGTTTCCGACGCGCTCAGTCCGCGCAGGCCGACGTTGGAGACGATCGAGGTCTCTTCCTCGCTCACCGCGTTCACGCCCGGAATCCGGCGCAGTACGTCGTCGTTGGAAATCGGCATCAGCGTCTCGATCTCCTCGCGGGTGACGATGTTGACCGTGCCGGTCTGCTTGCGGACGTCGCCTTCCCGTTCGCCGATGACCTCGATGACCGGAATGACGCCAGCGCGGGCGGCTGAGGTGCCAGGGATGGTGACGGCCGCGTGCACCAGAGTGGCGCCGGCAAGGGTGGCGCCGACGATCAGTGAGTTTCCTGCGACCAGGTGAAGAAGGGGCGGGCGCATCGACGGTTCCTTTTTGTTGGTGGACGTTTATTCGTGGACGGTTGGTCGCTTCGAATCGACTCGCCGATTGCGCGAGCCGGTCGTCGCCGATGGGCGACGTGTCGGGAACATTAATGAGAATGATTCGTATTGTCAATCCGAATCGGGACGCGAGCTTCCGAGGTTGCCGACTCCGGTGTCGGGACTCCCGTCGCGTGCGTATAATCGCGACCCTTCGAACGTGACAGCCCACTTCACGAACTGTCACGAACGCCTGCCAACCCTCTGATAATAAAGGGAGGTCGCATGACCGCACGGGATCGAATCGAGCGCAGCGGGCTCAGCATCGCCGAAGTGCTGGACCGGTTCGTGAGCGAACGTGCCGCGCCCGGGACGGGCGTGGATCCGGCGGCATTCTGGGCCGGGTTCGCACGCATCGTCGCCGACCTCGTGCCGAAGAACCGCGCGCTGCTGGCAAAACGCGATGCGCTGCAGGCCGAGATCGACGGCTGGCATCGGGCGCGCCGTGGCCAGCCGTTCGACGCGGTAGCGTACAAGGCATTCCTCGAGCAGATCGGCTACCTGTTGCCGGAACCCGGTCCGTTCGAGATCGAGACCACCGGCGTCGACGACGAGATCGCACGCATCGCCGGACCGCAGCTCGTCGTGCCGGTCATGAACGCCCGCTATGCACTCAATGCCGCCAACGCGCGCTGGGGCAGCCTGTACGACGCGCTCTACGGCACCGACGTCATCCCCGAAACGCCGGGGCGTGAAAAAGGTTCGAGCTACAACCCGGCACGGGGCGAGCTGGTCGTCGCGCGGGCAGCGGAATTCCTGGATCAGGCGGTGCCGCTCGATGGCGCGAGCCATCGGGATGTGCTGGCCTACGGGATCGGTGAGTCGAACGGAATCAGGCAGTTGCGGGCGATTCTGAACGACGGCAACAACACTGGTCTCGCGGATCCGGAGCAGTTCGTCGGGTTCGTCAACGAGGATGCGCCGAGTGCCATCCTGCTCCGGCACAACGGCCTGCACGTGGAGATCCAGATCGACGCGAAGCATCCGGTCGGTGCCGCGCACCCGGCGGGTGTCAAGGACGTCGTGCTCGAGGCAGCCATCACCACCATCCAGGACTGCGAGGACTCGGTCGCGGCGGTCGATGCCGAGGACAAGTGTGTGGTCTACGGCAACTGGCTCGGCCTCATGAAGGGCGACCTCCAGGAAGTGGTCGCCAAGGGGTCGAGTTCCTTTACCCGCACCCTGAACGGTGACCGCCAGTACACGGGCCGCGACGGTCGGCCGCTGACCCTGCACGGGCGCAGCCTCATGCTGGTGCGCAACGTCGGTCACCTGATGACCACCGATGCAGTGCTCGACGCCGACGGGCGGGAGATTCCGGAAGGCATCCTCGACGCGGCGGTCACGGCGCTGTGTGCGCTGCACGACCTCAAGGAACTGGGCCGCCTGCGCAATTCGCGCACCGGCAGCCTCTATATCGTGAAGCCGAAGATGCACGGTCCGGAGGAGGTTGCGTTCACCTGTGAGCTGTTCGGTCGTGTCGAGGACCTGCTCGGCCTGCCGCGCAATACGCTCAAGGTCGGTGTGATGGACGAAGAGCGGCGTACGACGGTCAATCTGAAGGCCTGCATCTTCGAGGCACGCAGCCGCATCGTATTCATCAATACCGGCTTTCTCGACCGCACGGGTGACGAGATCCACACCAGCATGGAGGCCGGTGCGTTCCTGCCGAAGGACCAGATCAGGAACGAGCCCTGGATCCAGGCCTACGAGAACGCCAACGTCGACATCGGGCTCGAGACCGGTTTCAGCGGTCGCGCCCAGATCGGCAAGGGCATGTGGGCGAAACCGGACGAGATGCGCGAGATGCTCGAGGCCAAGATCGGCCATCCGCGCGCTGGCGCCAACACCGCCTGGGTACCGTCCCCGACCGCGGCGACCCTGCACGCCACCCACTACCATATGGTGAGTGTCTTTACGCGCCAGGCGGAATTGAAAGCACGCGCCCGGGCCAGCCTCGACGACATCCTGCGTGTGCCGCTGCTCGGCGGCCGCAACCTGTCGGCGGAGGAAGTGCAGTCGGAACTCGACAACAATGCGCAGGGCATCCTCGGCTACGTGGTGCGCTGGATCGACCAGGGTGTCGGCTGCTCGAAAGTGCCGGACATCCACGATGTCGGCCTGATGGAAGATCGCGCGACGCTGCGCATCTCGAGCCAGCACATCGCCAACTGGCTGCGCCACGGGGTCTGCTCCGAAGCGCAGGTGCGCGCGACCCTGGAGCGGATGGCCGCGGTGGTCGACGCGCAGAACACAGGCGACCCGCTGTACCGGCCGATGGCGCCGGATTTCGCCGGCAGCGTCGCTTTTCAGGCGGCCTGCGACCTCGTGTTCAGGGGCTGCGAGCAGCCGAACGGGTATACCGAGCCAGTGCTGCACGCGCGGCGCCGGGAAGCCAAGGCCAGGTTCGGGGGCTGAGCGCGAGCCGCTGGCTCGCAAGGCGCGCGGATCGCGCGCACGAGCAATCTTAGTGGGGTCAGAGTCGCGTGCGCGCAGCTTCCCCGAGCCTCGGGCTGCCCTGGTCGAGCCAGAGCGGCACGTGGGTATCGAACAGGATCACGCGCCTGCTTCCCGGTGCTCGGCGACCGGCGACAGGATGTCGGCGCGAAAGTCGATCTGGCCAGCGTGCAATCCGATGAGCCCGGGTCCCGGCGTGCGCTCGGGAACCAGCTTCGCGACCGGGACGCCATGCCTGGTGATGGTCGGTTCCTCTCCGGCGCGGACGACTTCGTCCATCAGTTTCAGGCACTTGGCTTTGAATTCGGATGCGTTGATGGGGCCCATCGATGTGCCTCGATCCTCTCGGAGGGGGGTGGTCTGGTGCAATGCGACCAAGATGATGACCATCGTCGCATCCCGAATCTCGGGCAACGGCGCTTGATCGCTGTTCTCCCGGCGCAGGCACATCGGCGCACGACCAGCGGTGGAGACAGACATCGGCCCCGAGAGTGTTCCGACATCGTGTAGCATGCCGGGTCGGCGAACCAGAACCGTCGACCGTAGCCGCGATTGCGGTCCTCGCAAAAAAAGCATTGGCATCGAGAAGGGAGAATCAGAATGACGAGCGCATCCATCGAGCGCGGCCTGCAGCTGCAGTCCACTGTGAAACATACCGGCGAGCTGGAACTCCGGCTGGCCGAAGTTCTTACTCCGACCCCAAAAGTCGATGAGGTGGTGGTGCGGGTCGAGGCGGCGCCGATCAACCCTTCGGACCTGGGCATGCTGTTCGGTGGCGCGGACATCGGCACGGCGCGTGCGTCCGGCACGCCGGATTCGCCGGTGATCACCGCGAGCATCGCGCCGAACGTGCTGCGCGCAATGGCCGGCCGCTTCGACCAGGCGCTGCCGGTCGGCAACGAGGGCGCGGGCGTGGTGGTCGCGGCGGGCGATGCGCCGGCGGCGCAGGCGCTCGTCGGCAAGGTGGTGGCGATCCTGGGCGGCGCCATGTACGCGCAGTACCGGGTGATCAAGGCGAACCAGTGCCTGCTGCTGCCGCCGGGCACCACGCCGGCGGAGGGCGCCTCGTGTTTCGTCAACCCGCTCACCGCGCTCGGCATGGTCGAGAGCATGCGTATCGAGGGGCACAAGGCGCTCGTGCACACGGCCGCGGCCTCGAATCTCGGCCAGATGCTGGTGAAGATCTGTCTGAAGGACGGCGTGCCGCTGGTCAACATCGTGCGCAAGCAGGAACACGTCGATCTGCTGAAGTCGATCGGCGCGACGCACGTGTGCAACTCGAGCGCACCGGACTTCATGGAGCGCCTGACCGACGCGCTGGTCGCAACGGGCGCCACGATCGCGTTCGATGCGACCGGCGGCGGGCGCCTGGCCGGACAGATCCTCACCTGCATGGAAGTGGCGCTGAATCGCACTGCCAAGGAATTCAGCCGCTACGGCTCGACCACCCACAAGCAGGTCTACATCTACGGCGGGCTTGACCGCAGCCCCACCGAGTTCAACCGCAGCTTCGGCATGGCATGGGGTATCGGCGGCTGGCTGCTCACCCCGTTCCTGCAGAAGATCGGGCCGGCCGAAGCGCAGAAGCTGCGCGAGCGGGTGGCTGCCGAGATCAAGACCACGTTCGCCAGTCACTACACCCGTGCGGTGTCGCTGCGCGAAATGCTGAGCCTGGACGCCATCGCCGTGTACGGCGCGCAGGCGACTGGGCAGAAGTACCTGGTCAATCCCAACGCGTGACCGCCGTGTCGTCGCGGCCGGGCTTCAGTGTCCGGCCGTGGTGCTCGTCGCCGCGCCGCGCGGTACCCGGATTCCTTCCACCAGCGCCCGGATGCCCTCCGGCGGCGGCGCCGTGAAGCGGTTCACCGTCGCGGCCACCGCGAAATTCAGCACGGCACCGAGCGCGCCGATGCCCTCCGGCGAGATGCCGAACCACCAGTGCGCGCTGTTGTTGGTGTCGGGTGCGACGAACTTGAACCAGGCGATGTAGCAGAACGTGAAGGCGAGGCCGGCGACCATACCCCAGACCGCGCCGTGGCGGTTCATGCGGGTGCTGAAGATGCCCATCACGATGGCGGGGAACAGCGACGCGGCGGCGAGCCCGAACGCGAACGCGACCACTTCGGCGACGAAACCGGGCGGGTTGATGCCGAGATAGCCGGCGACACCCACCGCGAAGGCCGCCGCGACCCGCGCATAGAGCAGTTCCTGGCGGTCGCTGATGTTGCGCGCGAAGGTATTCTTGATCAGGTCGTGCGAGACCGAGGTGGAGATCACGAGCAGGAGTCCGGCCGCCGTGGACAGCGCCGCGGCCACGCCGCCGGCCGCGACCAGCGCGACCACCCAGGCGGGCAGGGCGGCGATCTCCGGATTGGCGAGCACCATGATGTCGCGATCGACGTAGACCTCGTTGGCGGCAGCGGTCGGCGGATTGGTGACCTGACGTTCGCCGGCGGGTCCGGGTTCGGGTGCGAAGCGCGGCGGGCCGGCGAACGGCGCGCCGGGTCCGTACTGGATGCGTCCGTCTGCATTCTTGTCGAGCCAGCCGATCAGGCCGATCGCTTCCCAGCTGCGGAACCAGGAATCCACTTCGGTGTAGGCAGTGTCCTGCACGGTATCGATGAAGTTGAGCCGCGCGAACGCGCCGACGGCCGGTGCGGTGGTGTAGAGCAGGGCGATGAACACCAGCGCGTAACCCGCCGAGCGGCGTGCGTCGGCGACGTTCGGCACCGTGAAGAAGCGCACGATGACGTGCGGCAGGCCGGCGGTGCCGATCATCAGCGCCATGGTGATCGCGAACACGTCGAGTTTCGACTTGACCCCGTCGGTGTAGGCACCGAAGCCGAGCTCGACCAGGGTGCGGTCGAGTTTCTCGAGCACCGACAGGCCGGAACCGTCCGCGACCGTGGCGCCGAGGCCGAGCTGCGGCACCGGGTTGCCGGTGATCAGGATCGATATGAAGATCGCCGGCACCAGGTAGGCGAAGATCAGCACGCAGTACTGGGCCACCTGGGTATAGGTGATCCCTTTCATGCCGCCGAGCACCGCGTACATGAACACCACCGCCATGCCGATGACCACGCCGGTCGCGATGTCCACGTCCAGGAACTGCGAGAACACGATGCCGACGCCGCGCATCTGGCCGGCGACGTAGGTGAACGAGACGAGCACCAGGCTGACGACGGCCACTACCCGTGCGGTGTGCGAGTAGTAGCGCGTGCCGATGAAATCCGGAACCGTGAACTGGCCGAACTTGCGCAGGTAGGGCGCCAGCAGCAGGGCGAGCAGGACGTACCCGCCGGTCCAGCCCATCAGGTAGACGCTGCCGTCGTATCCCATGAAGGCGATGATGCCGGCCATGGAGATGAACGACGCAGCGCTCATCCAGTCCGCCGCGGTGGCCATACCGTTGGCGATGGGATGGACGTGGCCACCTGCGACGTAGAACTCGCGCGTCGAGGCCGCCCGGGACCAGATGGCGATGGCGATGTAGAGCGCGAAGCTGCCGCCGACAAACAGGTAGGTGAGCGTCTTGACGTCCATGGTCACTCGCCGTCCTCGTGGACGTCGTACTTGCGGTCGAGGCGTTTCATGGCCGCGGCATAGACGAAGATGAGCACGATGAATACGTAGATCGAGCCCTGCTGGGCCCACCAGAAGCCGAGCTTGAAGCCGAACAACTGGATCCTGTTCAGCGGTTCGACCAGGATGATGCCGAACCCGAACGAGACCAGGAACCAGATGGCGAGCAGGACGCCGGACAGTTTCAGGTTGGCGCGCCAGTAGGCCCGCGCCCGCGCCGCGCGGTCGTGCTCCGATGCCATGCCCTCGTCCCTCCACCCGGAAGCGGGCATTGTACAGGGCCGTCCGGGCGCCGGGACCCCCAAGGCGTGGGGAACGGGACGCGGCCGAACTCGTAGACGACGCCGACTGCGGCTAAGATTCGCGTTCGGTTTTTTTCAGATGAGAGTAACGACGATGGCAGAGGCTAGAGACCAGCTCGACACGTTCCGTGCCGAGGCACGGGCGTGGCTCGAGCAGAACTTCCCGAAGTCGCTGGTCGGGCGCGCCGGCGAGTACATGGTGGTGGAAGGCGATGTGCGCATCGAAGGCGACGCGCTCGCCTGGCGCCAGCGTCTCGGCGAGAAGGGTTGGGGTACCCCCACCTGGCCGCGCGAATACGGCGGCGGCGGGCTGACCCAACTCGAGGCGCGCGTGCTGCAGGAAGAGATGGCGGCCGTCGGCGCGTTCAATCCGATCCCGATGCTGGCCGGCATGGGCGTCACCATGGTCGGTCCGACGATCCTCGAGTACGGCACCGAGGACCAGAAACAGCGCCACCTGCCCGGCATCGCGCGCGGCGAAGTGCGCTGGTGTCTCGGCTATTCCGAGCCGAACGCCGGTTCGGACCTCGCGTCGCTCGCGACCAAGGCCGAGGACAAGGGCGACTACTGGGAGATCAACGGGCAGAAGATCTGGACCTCCGGGGCCGACATCTCCGACTGGTGCGGCGCACTGGTGCGGACCGACAGCAAGGTCGCCAAACGCGACGGCATCAGCTTCGTGATGCTGACCATGCACCAGCCCGGCGTGCGGACCCGCCCGATCAAGCTGATCTCCGGTGCATCGCCTTTCTGCGAGACGTTCTTCGACAACGCACGCGCCGAGAAGACCGACCTGCTCGGCAAGCTGAATGACGGCTGGACCGTGGGCAAGCGCCTGCTGCAGCACGAACGCGCGAGCCAGACCGGCGGCAACCCGGCCGGCGGCGGGCGCGCCGAGCCGCTGCAGGACATGGCGAAGCGCTACGTCGGCACGGACGATGAAGGCCGCCTGGCCGATCCGGACCTGCGCGTCCGGCTCGCCAACCACCTGATGAGCGCCAAGGCGCACGGCCTGACGCTGTCGCGTATCGCGGCGGAGGCACGCGGCAAGCAGCAGGTGACCGCGGCGGCATCGATCCTCAAGAACTCAGCGACCAGCGTGGCGCAGACCCGCTCGGAGCTGACCCTCGAGATCATGGGGCACCAGGGCGTGGGCTGGGACGGCGACGAATTCTCCGGCGAGGAGATCCAGACCGTGCGCACCTGGCTGTTCGGCAAGGCGATGTCGATCTACGGTGGTTCCTACGAGGTCCAGAACAACATCATTTCCAAGAACATCCTCGGGCTGCCCGAAACGACCCAGAAGGGTTGAGTTCGGCGCGTACCGGAAGACAGAGGTTTCAAGACATGGCAGCACTGACAGAAGAACAGACAATGCTGAAGGACCAGGCGAAAGCCTGGGTGAGCGAACAGGCGCCGGTCGCCGCGTTCCGCAAGGTGCGCGACAGCGGCGTCGCCGCCTGCTTCGCGGCAGAAACGTGGGCCGGCATGGTAGACCTGGGCTGGACCGGCATCCTGGTGCCCGAGGTTTACGGTGGCTCCGGCATGGGGTACCTGACCATGGGCATCCTGCTCGAGGAGACCGGCCGGCACCTGACCGCCTCGCCGCTGGTGGCCTCGGCCCTGGTGGGCGCCACTGCGCTCCTGCAGGGCGGCAGCGACGCGCAGAAAAGTGCCTGGCTGCCGAAGGTAGTCGACGGCAGCGCGATCCTGACGCTCGCCGTCGACGAAGGCCCGAAGCATGCGCCGGAATCCGTGGCACTCAGGGCCGAACGCGCCGGGTCCGGCTATCGGCTGACCGGAACCAAGACATTCGTGCTCGAAGGCGGCGCGGCGACGCTGCTCGTCGTGGCGGCACGCACGGCCGGCAAGCCCGGTGAGACCGCCGGCATCACGCTGTTCCTGGTGCCGGCGGATGCCCGCGGCGTGACCCGCACCGCGCTCAGGACCTCGGACTGCCGCGGCTATGCCAACATCGCATTCGACGGGGTCGAGGTGGGTGCGGATGCCGTGCTCGGTACCGTCGATGGCGGCTGGGCGGTGCTCGAGGCGACCCTCGACCGGGCACGCGCCGGCATCGCGGCGGAAATGCTCGGCACGGCGGCCGAAGCGTTCGACATGACGCTGAACTACCTGAAGACCCGGGTCCAGTTCGGCCAGGTGATCGGTTCGTTCCAGGCGCTCGGCCACCGCGCGGCGGAACTCTTCACCGAGATGGAACTGGCGCGTTCCTGCGTCGAAGGTGCCCTGCAGTCCATCGATGCGAACGCGAAGGACGTCGCACAGATGTGCTCGCTCGCGAAATGCAAGGCGGGCGCGTTCCTCTTCAACATGTCGAACCAGCTGATCCAGATCCATGGCGGGATCGGCATGACCGACGAGTACGACGCCGGCTTCTACCTGAAGCGTGCGCGCGCCGTGGAAGCGATCTATGGCGGGCAGGCCTATCATCGCAATCGTTACGCGATCCTTCACGGGTTCTGAACCCGGCACTGTACAGGCCGGCACGCTGCCGGCCTGCATCAAGCCAGCTGGCAGCCCAGCTGGCAGCGCCCCGGCCCGGCGTGTCGCCGGGCTGGTGGTGTTTTGGCTGCTGCTCGGTGCATGCGCGCAGTTGCCGCGCACGTCGCCCGACCGACCCCATGAAGCCGCCCCGCACTGCGGGGCCGACACGCCGCTGGCGACATTCGCGACCCGCACACCGGCCGCCGGTACCACGGACAGCGACATTGCGCTGCTCGACACCGGGCGCCAGGCGCTGCTCTGGCGGGTCGCGCTGATCGAGGCCGCAACGTGCTCGATCGACGCGCAGTACTACATATGGAACAGCGACGACAGCGGACGCTACGTGGCCGCGCGTCTCCTCGCGGCCGCGGATCGCGGAGTTCGCGTACGGCTCCTGCTCGACGACATCAACGTGGCGGGCCGCGACGGCGTCCTGGCCGCGCTCGACCGGCACCCGAACGTCTCCATCCGGATCTACAACCCGGCCGCCGAGCGGACGGGGCTCGCGCGTAGCGTCAGCCTGCTGCGCGACTTCACGCGCATCAACCGGCGCATGCACAACAAGTCACTCACCGTCGACCGGGTCGCGACCGTGCTCGGCGGGCGCAACATCGGCGACGAGTACTTCGACGCGGATCCGGTCATGAACTTCCGCGACCGCGACGTGGCGGTGATCGGGCCAGTCGCCGCGGAGACGGTCGACATGTTCGACGCCTTCTGGAACTCGCCGCTCGCGCTGCCGGTCACCACTTTGACCGGGCACCCGGAGCGTGACCCGATGGCGGACGACGACCTCGTCGAAGCGTCCCGCGTCGAAAAGGCGACCGGGCGCATGAACTACCTGCACGGGCCGTTGCCGGTCGGCATGGCCGGGGGGCTCGACTGGCTGGATCGCGCATTGCCGCAGACGACCCGTGCGCCCGCCCACCTGGTGTACGATCCGCCGCCGGCGCTGGACACGCTCGGCGACACCGACACGCTGCAGCCCAGCTCGGCGGCCCTGCGTGATCTCGCGGAACATGCCGAGCGGGAAATCCTGATCGAGTCGGCCTACCTCGTGGTCGACGACGCGACGCTCGGGTACGTCGACACGTTCCACGACCGCGGCGTGCGTATCCGTGTGCTGACCAATTCGCTCGCCTCGAACGACGTCACCGCCAATCACGCGGCCTACGCGCGGCGCCGTACGGCGATCCTCGGCAGCGGCGTCGATCTGTACGAATTCCGTCCGGATGCCGAGTCCTGCCGACGGCTGGTCGAGAATCACGCACCTTGCGTGCAGCCGCAGATCTTCGGGCTGCACTCCAAGAGCTTCGTGCTCGACCGGCGCACGGTTTACGTCGGGTCGCTCAACATGAACCTGCGCTCCCACTATCTGAATGCGGAGTCCGGACTCATCATCGAGAGCCCCGAACTCGCCGACCGTATCGCTCGCGACATCGAGGAGAACATGCTGCCGGGCAACAGCTGGCAGCCGCGGCTCGACCGGCGCGGACGACTGCGCTGGATCGAGGACCACGGCGCAGCCGCGCCGACCGTCGTCTACGATCACGAACCGCGCACCAGCTGGACCCGCCGCGTCGTCTCGGCAGCGATTGCTGCGCTGCCGATCGAAAAATACCTCTGAAGCCCGCGCTACCTGCGCGAGAAGTGAGTCCATATGAAACTCGAAGGCATCCGGGTACTCGATCTTTCCCTCTTTCTGCCCGGGCCGACCGCGAGCCTGATGATGGCGGACCATGGCGCGGAGGTGATCAAGATCGAAACGGTGGAGGAGGGTGAGCCGAACCGTCACATCGGTCAGCGTCGCGGCACGCCGCCCGATGACACGTCGGTCTATTTCGACTGCACCCACCGGGGCAAGAAAAGCCTCACGCTCAATCTCAAGTCCACCGCCGGGCGCGAACTGTTCCTGCGGCTCGCCGAGACCGCGGACGTGGTGATTGAAGCTTTCCGCCCTGGCGTGGTAGCGCGGCTCGGCGTCGACTACGCAGCCGTGCAGGCGCGCAACCCGCGTATCGTCTACGTCTCGATTTCCGCATTCGGGCAGACCGGGCCACTCGTGGATCGGCCGGCGCACGACCTCGCGGTGGAGGCCATGTGCGGGCTCCTGTCGCTGAATGTCGACGCGTCCGGCAGACCCGTGCTACCGGCCATGCCGGCCGGCGACATGCTGGCAGCCACGCTCGCGCTCGCCGGGATCTCCATGGCGCTGTACCGCCGTACCATCACGGGCATGGGTGATTACCTCGACCTCGCGATGATGGACTCGATCCTGGCCGCCATGCCGAACAGCATGGGCGCGGCATTCGGCGAGGGTCGCGCGCCGGTGCCGGCGGAGGAGCGTATCTGGGGCGGCAATGCCTTCTACCGCATCTATGAGACCGCCGATGGCGCTCACGTGGTGCTGGGCGGCGTCGAAATGAAGTTCGTGCAGAACCTGCTGGGCGCGCTCGGACGCGAGGACCTGGTACCACTCTGCGCCCGCCCGGGGGCCGGTCAGGCTCCGGTGGTCGAGTTCCTCACCGAGACGTTCCGCAGCCGCACGCGCGCGGAGTGGGAGACGTTCATGGCGGACCTCGACGTCTGTTTCGCGCCAGTCAACGACCTGCGCACTGGCCTCGACCTGCCACAGACCCACGCACGCGAGATGGTGCGCGTCGATGCGCGCGGCCACGAGCACCTCGGTGTGCCGCTCCGGTTCGCGCGGGAGCCGGCGATGCCACGGCTCGAAGCGCCGGCGCACGGGGCGGATACCGACACGATCCTGGCGGAGCTCGGGCTCGATGCGGCGGCGCGTGCGCGGCTTCGTGCCGAGGGCGTGTGCTGAATGGCTGCCGTTGCCGGGCGGTCGGTTTTTCGACTTCACGCTTGATCTCGCGCAGGAATCGGCGCAGAGTTCGCGGCGTCCGTCCACTCGACCTGGCAGGAGGCGTACGAATGCTTGTTCAACAAGGACAACTCGACACGGGCCGCACGCCGCGGGCTCGCTGAGCCGGAATTCCTGGTCCCGAACCTTCTCCCAAACCGGTCTCTTACGCTCCCCCGTCCGTCCGGCCCACTTTCCGGGTCAGAACTTTTTTCGAGGGAGCATCATGTCCAGCAATGCCTTGACGGACCTCGGTTGGCGTCCGTTCTTTCAACAGCAGCTCGGTATCAATGAGATGGCCGACACGGTGCCGGCACGCGTGGTTGCAGTGCAACGCAGCGGCGTGTACGTCGACGACGGCATGACGGCATGGGAGATACCGCTCGGTGGGCGCCTGCTCAAGGCGCCGCCGGAGACGCGCCCGACGGTGGGAGACTGGGTGCTCGTCGCGTCGGACCGGCAGAGCATCGTGCGCGTGCTCGAACGCGAGAGCGTGTTCCGTCGGCTCGCGGCGGGCGAACAGGTCGACGTGCAGCTCATCGCGGCCAATGTCGACGTGCTGTTCGTCGTCACGTCCGCGAACGAAGAGTTCAATGTCTCGCGCCTCGAGCGTTACCTGGCGCTCGCCTACGACGTCGGCGTACAGCCCGTCGTGGTCATCACCAAGGCGGACCTCACGGCGCGAGGCGACGAATTCCTCGACGCCGCGAAACGGCTGCGACCGGGGCTCCCGGTCGAACTGGTGAACGCGCTCGATGCAGCCGACCTCGCGCGGGTCCGCGCCTGGTGCGGGCGTGGTCAGACCGTCGCGCTGCTCGGCTCGTCGGGAGTCGGCAAGTCGACGCTCCTGAACACCCTGGCGGGGCGCGAGTTGCAGGACACGGCAGGGATCCGGGCGTCGGACTCGAGCGGACGCCACACCACGACGCATCGGAGCCTGCACCGGCTCGAAAGCGGCGCGCTGCTGCTCGACGTGCCGGGCATGCGAGAACTCAAGATCGGCGACGCGGGCGCGGGCGTCGCGGCGGTGTTCGACGACATCGAGGCGCTCGCCGCGCAGTGCCGCTTCGCCGACTGCCGGCACGAGGCCGAGCCCGACTGCGCCATCCAGGCCGCGCTGGAATCAGGCGCACTCGAAGAACGCCGCGTCGGGAACTGGCGAAAGCTCGAACGCGAGCACAGGCACGCGACGGAAACGCTGGCGGAGAAACACCGGCGCGGCCGCCAGTTCGCGAAGGCGGTACGCCAGCGGGCCGAGCTCAGTCACAAGAAACGCTGATCGATACCGGCCAGCGCTTCCGCCGTCCCGGATGAAGTCGTAAGGTGCTCCACGAACGTGAACGAGGAAACGACATGTCCGGCGCCATGACCCTTTCGGAAGCGATCCACAACTGTCGGGCGATGCGCCGGCTGAAGTCCGACGAAGTGCCGGAGGCGCTGCTGCTCGAACTGATCGACGCCGCGAACCAGGCGCCGAGCGGTTCGAACGCGCAGCGGGCGCGCTGGGTGGTGGTGCGCGACCCGGTGCAGAAGAAGAAACTCGCCGATCTCAACCGGAAGCATGCCGAGCCCTATATCGCGCCGCAGCGGAACAACCCCGCCGACGCCAAGCAGAAGCGGCTGCTCGACGCCGTGGTCTGGCAGATGGATCACATGCACGAGATCCCGGCGTTGATCGTTGCGTGTATCGACTACGGCGAACGGGTCGAAGGCCTCGGCATCTATCGTCAGGCGGGATCGGTCTGGCCGGGCGTCCAGAACCTTCTGCTCACGGCCCGTTCGCTCGGTCTTGGTGCCGCCCCGACGACGCTGGCGTTGCGGGACCAGGATGCGGTACGCGAGGTGCTCGGCCTGCCCGAGACGTTCGCGGCGCTGTGCCTGATTCCCGTGGGTTACCCGATGGGCAGGTTCGGTCCGGTGGTGCGCCGGCCGCTCGAGGAGATCATGCGGTTCGATCGATGGCGCTGACCCGCGCCCTCCGGCGCGTCGCTCTTAGAGCGGATGCAACCGCACCGGCACGTTGCGGATCCCCCGGATGAAGTTGTTGGGCAGGCGTTCGACCTCGCCGACCACTTCCACCGTATGGAAACGCCGCATGATCTCTTCCCAGAGCACACGCAGCTGGAGCTCCGCCAGGCGATTGCCCATGCAGCGATGCACGCCGAAGCCGAAGGCGACGTGGGCGCGCGCATTCGGTCGGTCGACGATCAGTTTTTCGGCGTCGTCGAACACCGCTTCGTCACGGTTCCCGGAGACGTACCACATCACCACCTTGTCGCCCTTGCGGATGCGCTTGCCGCCGAGCTCATAGTCCTCGAGCGCCGTGCGGCGCATATGGATCACCGGGGTTTGCCAGCGAACGATCTCGGAGACCATGTTTGGAATCAGCCCCGGATTCTCGCGGAGTTTCTGGTACTGGTCCGGGAACTGGTTGAGCGCCACCACGCCGCCGCTGATGCTGTTGCGGGTCGTGTCGTTGCCGCCGACGATCAACAGCAGGATGTTGCCGAGAAACTGGCTGGGATTCTCGTTCATGCGCGCGGTGGCTTCGTTGTGCTGCAGCATCGAGATCAGGTCGAATCGCGGTGGCTGCCCGGCCTTGGCCGCCCACAGCTGATAGAACGCGCCGGCAGCCTGCATCAGCCCGTTGTAGCGGGCCTTCATGTCGATGCTGTCGTCGCCCGTCACCTGCGGCACGGCCGTCGCGATGTCGGACCAGTGGACCAGCTTGCGGCGCTCCTCGTAAGGAAAGTCGAACAGGGTGGCCAGCATCCGCGCCGTCAGTTCGATGGAGACCTCCTGCACCCAGTTGAACGTCTCGCCGACCGGCAGGTGCTCCAGGATATCGATCGCGCGTTCGCGAATGAGCGGTTCCAGCTCGGCGAGGTTCTTGGGCGCGACCGTGGGTGCGACCGCCATCCGCTGCGGCATGTGCTGTGGTTCGTCCATGGTGATGAAGCTCTCGCCCTGCAACTGACCGTCTTCGATCGGCGGCGGATCGGCGATGGCGATGCCGCCCAGCCTGGACGCGGACGAGAACACCGTGTTGTTCGAGTCCACCTCCTTGATTAGGCGGTGGCTGCAGATCGACCAGAAAGGTCCGTTCACGCTCTCCGCAAGAAAGTGAACCGGCGCTTCTCTGCGCAGCCGCGCGAACCAGGGCTGCCAGGTATCGGTCCGGAAGAGCTCGGGTCGGCTGACGTCGATTTCCTCGAGCGGGACCCGATCGACGTCGTGGGATTCGGCGGTCTGCATGGGTGTCTCCCTGGTACCCCGAACAACCTAGTCGGGTGCAACGCACCCGTCAATTCATCGCCATGCGTGCGCGCGCTGAATGTCTGCCGCCTTCAGGCCCAGAACCAGTCCGCAAACCCGAGCACGCGGACCCGTCGTGCGCGGCTGCGCGCGCCGGCGGGAAACCACGCGAGCTCGCGTCCGGCGCCGTCCGGGGTCTGCGCCGACCGCGCGCGTACGCCGCGCAGACCTGCGGCGTGGATGGCCGCTCCGATCGGCTGGCAGCGGTCGTGGTCGACGAGCGAGCCGTCGCGCAGGCGCGGAAATGATGCCGGCAGATCGAGCGCCGCGAGTCCGGCCGGCGTATGCGCGTCGGCGACGGTCTGGTCGCGCGGCAGCGTCGCGCCCACCAGCACCGGTCCGTTGTTCGCACGCAGGTCCTCCGGTTCGTACGGCCAGTCCGCGATGAACCGGCGCAGGTTGGCGCGTGCGGTGACCTGGCCCTCGTTGAGATACAGGGTGGGAAAACTGTCCGGCGGGTTCCAGCGGCCGCCCCGGGCGCGCGCGTACGAGGGATCGAGCGGATCCGACCAGCCCGCTTCGGCGATGCGCCACCAGCACCAGCCGTTGGCCAGCGTTTCGACCTGTGGTTTCAGGCGTGTGCCTCGGTGAAGTCGAACATGGCCCGGCAGGCTTCCAGCACGGCGCGGCCGTGCTGCCGTTCGAGCAGGTCGAGGAGCGAACGGCCGCCGAGCGCAGGCGCGGACCGGCGCACCACGGCGGGGATCCGCTCGCGCTGCAGATGCCGGACCAGGAGATCGGTGGCCGCGGCCAGATCGGCGAGGGCTTCGGCGCGCTCGGCGGGCACGCCCTGGTGCAGCCACTTGCTGATCGCCTGACGGCTCACGCCGAAGATGCGTGCGGCGTCCGACTGGTTGAGATTCCACACGGACAGAACACGCTCGAGGGCGTCCGCGTTGCGCCGGCGGTCGAGCGCCTCGGCGAACGCATCGAGCCAGCCGCCCTTGTCGCGCTGGTCCCGCACCAGTCTTTCGGCTGCGATTCGCGGGTCGAGATCGGCCAATGCGATCGTCCGCGCCCCGTTCGGTCGCGACATGGTGACTCCGGTGGCTGCAGTGGTTTCGCAACCGTATGTCAACCGCAACCGGATGTCAATCCGCATGCCTCCCCGGTCTCATTCAACCGTCACCGACTTCGCCAGGTTGCGCGGCCGGTCGACGTCCCGACCCTTCGCCAGCGCCACGTGGTAGGCGAGCAGCTGCAGCGGCACGTTGAGCAGGATCGGGTCGAGCTCCGGGGCGCTCTGCGGCACGTCGATGCGGCCGGCGACGGCAATCGGCAGGGGTCCTGGATGGGTCACCACGACCACCGGTCCCTGGCGTGCATGGATCTCCTCGATGGTGGAGAGGTTCTTCGCGAACAGCGCGTCGCGCGGCAGTACGACCACCGTGGGCGTCGCGGCTTCGATGAGCGCGAGCGGACCGTGCTTGAGTTCCGACGCCGGGTAGGCTTCGGCGTGCAGGTAGCTGACTTCCTTCAGTTTCAGCGCGCCTTCCAGCGCGACCGGGTAGCCGCGGGCGCGGCCGACGAAATAGGCGTTCGACACGCCGGCGAACGTCTGCGCGATCGCGGCGATGGCCGGTTCGTCCGCGAGGATGGACGCGATCTGACCGGGCAGCGCCTCGAGCGCGGCGACCAGGCGCTGGCCTTCGGTGGGGGCGAGGTCGCGGATGCGACCGAGGTGCAGCGCGAGCAGCGCGAACGCGGTCGCCGTGCAGGTCATGGCCTTGGTCGAAACCACGGAGACTTCGGGGCCGGCGTGGACGTAGATGCCGCGCCCGCAGGCGCGCGCGATGCTGCTGCCCACCACGTTGACGATGCCGAGCACCTGGCCGCCCTTGCGGGTCACCTCCTGCACGGCGGCGAGCGTGTCGAACGTCTCGCCCGACTGGCTCACGGCGATGTACAGGCAGTCCGGTTCGATCACCGGGTTGCGGTAGCGGAATTCGGAGGCGGGTTCTGCGTGGGCGGGAATGCGTGCCAGCTGTTCGATCAGGTGCGCGCCGATCGTCCCGGCGATCCAGGCGCTGCCGCAGCCAAGGATCTTCACCCGGCGGATCTCGAGCAGTGCGCGTGGATCGAGCTCCAGGCCGCCGAGACGGCTGGTGTGAAAACGGTGGTCGAGCCGGCCGGTCAGCGTGCGGCGTACCGCGTCCGGTTGTTCGTCGATCTCCTTGCGCATGAAGTGGCCGTAGCTGCCCTTGTCGAGCGCTTCGGCCGCCCAGGTCACGGTGAGCGGGGTCTTGACGGTAGGGCCGCCCTCGAGCGTGCTGGTCTCGTACCCGTCTGCGCGGAGTTCGGCCAGTTCGCCGTCGTCGAGATGCACGACCTGGCTCGTGTGGCGCACGAGCGCCGCGGTATCCGATGCTGCGAACATCTCCCGTTCGCCGATGCCGAGCACGACCGGGCTGCCGTTGCGCGCGACGACCAGGGTGTCGGGCCGCTCGGCGTCCATGACGGCGAGACCGTACGCGCCGGTGACCAGCTGCAGTGCGGCACGGACCGCGTCCACGAGGCGTCCGGCGGGCATGGCGGCGATCAGGTGCGCGAGCACCTCGGAATCGGTCTCCGAGGCGAACTCGACGCCGTCCAGCGCCAGGCGGGCGCGCAGCGCGGCGGCGTTCTCGATGATGCCGTTGTGGACGATGGCGATCCGGCCGTGCCGGTCGAGGTGTGGATGCGCATTGCGGTCGCTGGGTGCGCCGTGGGTCGCCCAGCGCGTATGCGCGATGCCCGTGGTGGCGCGGCGGATGCGCGCGCGCGCGGCGGGCAGGATGGACTCGAGATCGCGCACCCGTCCGCTGCGCTTGAATGTCTCGATGCCGCGGCTGCCGACCAGCGCGATGCCGGCCGAGTCGTAGCCGCGGTACTCCAGCCG
This sequence comes from Pseudomonadales bacterium, assembly GCA_019634925.1. GTDB lineage: Bacteria > Pseudomonadota > Gammaproteobacteria > Pseudomonadales > Azotimanducaceae > UBA7803. The sequence continues at coordinate 31,683 of JAHCAL010000007.1, read as the reverse complement.
GTGCAGGCCTTCCAGCAGGATGGGCAGGGCCGGCCGATGGCCTACGTATCCGACGATTCCGCACATGTGTGCTCTCCCGTTGTCCGGCTGCCGTCCGCGGTCAGCCGTAGATGATGCGGCGGATCTGCCGGCCACTGAGGGGCGGTGCGCGGAAGCGCCGTTCGCCGAGTTCCTGCGCCAGCCGCTGGTAGATCGCCGGGTTGGCGAGGCCGGCCGCCTGCAGGGCCAGGTGGCGGCGGCGGACGAAGGCTTCCGGTGTCTCGTCGAGGAAAGCCAGTACCTCCGCCACCACGCGGGCGGCCTCGCCGGCCGTGAGCCGGCTGGTGCGCGTGAGGTGGGCGACCAGTTCCCGCAGATCCGATTGATCAGACGATTGATCTGACATGGCCGGATTGTGGCCTTTGCCGGGAGAAGGTCGAGGATTTTGCCCGAATTCAGGCAAGAATGCGGATCAACCTCGCGCGGCGGTAGGGCCGACCCGCTGCCCGAGGCGCGCCCGCCAGGCGTGCCAGTCTTCGATCACGAGGTAGCCGGCCGGTACCACCAGCAGGGTGACGACAGCGGCGCAGATCACGCCGAATGCCAGTGACACCGCCATTGGCACCAGGAACTGCGCCTGGACGCTCTGGTTCAGCATGAGCGGCAGCAGGCCGACGAAGGTGGTCAGCGATGTCAGCACGATCGGGCGGCAGCGGCAGACGGCCGCATTGACCACCGCCGTCTGCACCGATTCACCGTCGGCGCAGCGTGCGTTGACGTTGTGGACCAGTACCAGGCTCGAATTCACCACCACGCCCGCCGCAGCGATGAAGCCCATGACCGACATCATGGCGAGTCCGGAGACCATGCCGAACGCCTTCATCAGCAGGTGTCCCCAGATCGCGCCGACGAAGGCAAACGGAATCACGCTCATGATGATGAGCGGCTGGGTGTACGAGCGCAGCGGAATCGCGAGCAGCGCATAGATCACGAACAGGGCGATGCCGAACATCGGGCCGAGCCTGCCGAACGTCTCGGCCTGTTCGGCTTGCTCGCCCTCGAGGCTGTAGCGGACGCGTGGATGGTCGCGCATGATCGCCTGGATTTCGCCGTCACGAAGGCTCGCGAGGACCTCGTTGGCGGTGATGCGTGCGCGGTCGACGTCGGCCACCACGTTCACCACGCGCTGGCGGTCCACCCGACGGATGGAGGAGTAGCCCTGGCCCGGCTCGGCGCGCGCCACGGTGGCGAAGGGTACCTCGGCACCACCCGGCGTACGGATCCGCATGGTGTCGAGGGTGCCGACCGTGCGCCGTTCCGCGTCGGAGTAGCGCACCATGACGCGCACGTCGTCGCGGCCGCGCTGGATGCGCTGCGCCTCGTCGCCGTAGAACGCCTGGCGGACCTGCCGCGCGAGGTCGCCGAGGGTCAGGCCCGCGGCTTCGCCGGCCGGCAGGATGCCGAGCTTCAGCTCCTGCTTGCCGGAACGGAACGAGTCGGTGATGTCGATCACGCCCGGGTACTCGGCGAGCTTCGCGCGGAGCTTGGCGGCCACTTCGCGCAGCTCGTCGACGTCATTGCCGGCGAGCTGGATGTCGATGGCATTACCCACCGTGAACAGGGACGAATTGAACTTCAGCTCCACGGCGTCGGGCACGGGGCCGGCCAACTCACGCCAGCGATCAGCGACCTCGCGGGTCCGGATGGTGCGCGCTTCGCTCGGGATCAGCTGGACGGTCACCTCGCCGACGTGTCCGCCCGCGGCGCCGGTCGACACCGTACTCGGCGGCCCGCCGCCCCCGGCGCTGGAGGGCTGGCTGCCGACCGCCGCGAGGATATGGGTCACCGGCGGCGCGTCGGGCGACTCGTCGGCGAGCTGCCGCGCCAGGATCCCTGCCGTTGCCTCGAGGTGCGCGACCACCGCATTGGTGACGTGTGCGGGCGTGCCGAGCGGCATGGTGAGCTGCGCGATCGCCTGGTCGGCTGCCAGCGGCGGAAAGAACGAGAACGGCAACCGGCCACTCGCGACCACCCCGATCGCGGACAGCAGTGCCGCGAACGACAGCGCCACGGCGATCGGACGTGCAGCGGTGCTGCGTTCCACCGCGCGCCGGAAACGGGTGTCGATGGCCCGCTCGAGCCCGGCCGAAAAACGCGCCTGCAGGGCGGTCAGCCACACCGCGAAGCGCGCCCACCAGCCGAGCTGCCAGAACGCCAGGATGGTGGCGAGGGTCGCGATGGCGAGCGCCACGTAGGTGCGTACGTCGGGCGCGAACTCGAGCAGGACGATCGCGGTCACCGGGATCGCCAGCAGCCCGATCTCGGCGGCCGGTGTGTCGACCCGGGTATGGCCGAGGTGCGCCGGCAGCACCAGCTGGGATTCGATGAGCGAGAACAGCAGGCAGCAGATGACGACGATGCCGATGACGCCGAAGATCTGGCCGAAAGTCCCCGGGGCGAGCAGCATGGGGACGAATGCGGCGATGGTCGTGAGCACGCCGAAGATGACCGGTGTGGAGACCTCCTGGGTGCCGGCGATCGCCCCTTCGAGAAGGCTCGTGCCATGCAGCTGGCGGCCGTGTACGTTCTCGCCGATCACGATGGCGTCGTCGACCAGGATGCCGAGCACCAGGATGAAGCCGAACAGCGAGATCGCGTCGATGGAGAGTCCGAGCGTCCCGGCCAGGAACAGCGCGCCGAGGAACGCGACCGGGACACCCACGCTCACCCAGAACGCGAGCCGCGGGCGCAGGAACAGGGCCAGCAGGACCAGGACCATCAGGAAGCCCTGGCGCGCGCTGTTGAGCAGGGTGTCGAGCCGGTCGCGCAGGATCTTCGAGCCGTCGTTCCAGATGGTCAGGCGGACGCCTTCGGGCAGCGTGCGGTCGGCCTGCGCGAGGTAGTCGTTGACGGCGTGCGTGATCGCCATGATGTCCTGGTCGCCGACTCGCGACACGCGGATGATCGCCGCCGGCCGGCCGTCGAAACGCAGCAGCTGGTCGGTATCCTCGAAACCGTCGACGACCCGTGCGACGTCGCGCAGATACAGTCGTGTACCGTCCGCACGGGTGACGAGCACGATGCGTTCGAAATCCTCGCCCCAGTACGCCTGGCCCTTGGTGCGCAGCAGCACTTCGCCGCTCTCGGTCTTGATAGTGCCGCCGGGCAGGTCGAGCGATCCGGTGCGCACGGCGCGGGCGACGTCGTCGAAACGCAGCCCGTTGCGGCGCAGCGCTTCCTCCGAAACCTCGATGGAGATCTCGTACGGGCGGGTGTTCTGCAATTCCACCTGGGTGATGCCGGGGAGGGCGGCGATCTCGTCGCGGACCTGCTGGCCGAGCGTCTTCAGGGCGCGTTCGTCGGTCGGCCCGGTGATGGCGATATCGAGCACCGGACGCACCGGGGTCACGAGGTTGATGATCGGCTGTTCGATTTCCTCCGGAAACGTGTCGATGGCATCGATGCGGTTCTTGATGTCGTTGAGGGCGCGATCCTGGGGCGCGTTCTCGAACAGCTCCACGGTCACCGTGCAGAAACCTTCGAGCGCGGTCGAGCTGATCCGCTCGATCCCGGCGATGCCTTCGAGTTCCTCCTCGATGCGGATGCACACGCCCTGTTCGACTTCCTGCGGCGCAGCACCCAGGTACGGCACCCGGACCGTTACGATGGGCAGTTCGACGTCTGGAAAAGCCTTCTGCGGAATCGTGGGAATCGCCGCCAGCCCCGCGAGCACGATCAGCCCGAGCAGCAGGTTGGCCGCGATGTGGTTGGCTGCGAACCAGGCGATGATCCCCTTCACGGCGTGGCGTCCGCCATGTCCGCCGTGTCCGCGCTGACGATGCGCACCGGCATGCCATCGAGCGCGTTGCCGAGGCTCGAAATGCAGACCCGTTCGCCGGGCGCGAGCCCGCCGTTGATGAATGCCTGCTCGTCGACCACGCGGAGTACCTCGACGTTGCGGAACCGCAGGCGGTTCTCGGCGTCGACGACGTACACCTGGTCACTATTGCCGCGCAAGGCGGCACGCGGCAGCGCGATCACGTCGTCGACGGTCCGTCCGAGGATTTCGGCGCGGACGAACAGCCCCACCGCGAGCGGCGCGCTGGCGTCGTTCCCGGCCTCGTTCCCGGTATCGCTGCCGGCGTACGGTGCGGGCACCCGGGCGACCAGGTGGATCATGCGTGTGCCGGCATCGATTTCGCCCTCCGAGCGCACCACCTCGCCGCGCCAGGTATGCGTACCGCCGGCAAAGTCCGCGGTCAGTTCGACCGTCACCGGATGCGGCAGCGCCGCACTGCCGAGCGGGATGTCGAGGAACCGCAGTTCGCCGTCGTGGATCGGCAGCCGCACCTCCGCGTAGTCGGTGGCGTAGATCGTGGCGATCGAGCCGCCACGCCCGACGAACTGGCCGAGGTCGACGCGCTTGACGCGCACCCGCCCGTCGTAGGGCGCGAGCAGCGTGGTCCGCTCGAGGTCGCGCCGAGCGAGGGCGACGCGCGCGGTCGCCTCGCGCAGGCTCGCCTCTGCCAGGCGCAGGCGGTTCACCGCGTCGTCGACCTGTGCGTCGCTGGTCATCTGCCGGTTGCGCAGTTCCACCTGGCGCTCGTGTGCGCGCCGCGCGTTGGCGAGTTCGCTCTCGGCGCGCGCGGCACCGGCGCGGGCCTGTTCGAGGGCGAACTCGTAGTCGAGCGGGTCGATGCGCAGCAGCCGTTCGCCCTTTGCGAAGAAGCCGCCGGCGACCAGTTGCGGCGAGATCTCGACGACCCGCCCGGCGACCTCCGCGACAAGTTCGCTCTCGGTGCGCGGGACTACGGTGCCGTGGGTGCTGGCGCGCATCTGCACCGGCCGTGGCGTCACGGTCTGCACCCGCACCAGCGGTTCCAGCGATCCAGGGGTGCCGTGCTCGATGCGCGGGCCGGTGGCGATCAACAACGCCGCCAGCCCGAATCCCGCGACGACGATCAGCAGCGGAACGACTACACGCTTCAACTAGCTCGGCTCCCGACAACGACATTTGGGATCGACAATTGGGGTCAGAGTCAATTGACCCGGATCGGGCGTCGCGGACATTGCCCGCCGCCCAAGCGACCGGTGGATACTGAACCCGCAGGGTGGCATTGTCGACGCAGGCGAGGCGCTGGCAAACAGCAGGGGAGCAGCATGGAACGACTCACGACCGGCTACGGACTGATCGAGGGCCCGCTGTGGCTCGCCGATCGTGGCCTGCTGTTCAGCGACGTGCTGAACGGCGGCGTGTTCTGCCTCGGCCGCGACGGGGCGGTCACCACGGTGTTCGGCCATCGGCGTGGAGTCGGCGGCATGGCGCTGCATGCCGCGGGCGGTCTGATCGTCAGCGGGCGCAACATCTCTTTCAAGCCGTTCGACGGTGGCGCGACGCTGACCGTGCTCGACCGCGATCCGGCGGCCGGCAACGTCGGTTACAACGACCTGACTACCGACGCCGCCGGGCGCATCTACGCCGGTTCGCTCGGCACCAGCCCGGTGTTCGAATCCGACGGCAAACCGGCGGCGGGGGACCTGTGGCTCGTCGACCTGGACGGCCGCGCGCGCATCGTCGGCCGCGAGATCTGGCTCACCAACGGGCTCGGCTTCGCGCCGGACGGGCGCACGCTCTACCACTCGGATTCGAGCATCCGCACCGTCTGGCGCTACGCCGTGGCGGCGGACGGGAGCCTGGGCCCGAAGACCGTGTTCGTGGAATCCGGGCGGGGCGTACCGGACGGCCTGGCGGTGGCGGTGGATGGATCGGTCTGGGTCGCGCTGGCCCGCGGCGGCCACGGCGTCGCCGTCTTTGATGCGTCCGGGAACGAGCGCGAGTTTCTCGAGATCCCGGAGCCCATGTGTACGTCGCTCTGTTTCGGTGGCGATGACCTGCGCGACCTGTACGTGGTGTCGGGTTCGGACGGCACCGGCCGTCCGGACGCGGGCTCGGTGTACCGCCATCGGGTGGCGGTTGCCGGTGTACCGGTCGCGCCGGCGCGCGTCAGGCTGCCTGCCGCGTCCTGATCGCCAGTGCGCGCGTATAGCGCGCCAGGTGCGCCAGAGGCGCACACTCGTGCGCGCGTGTAGCGCGCCAGGTGCGCCAGAGGCGCACACTCGGCCGGGCGCGGCGCTCAGCCAACCGCCGCGCGCAGCCGGTCGTGTACCGCCTGGAGTTTGTCGATCAGCGCGTCGACCGTGCGGGCACCGGCCTGGAACATGGCGGTCGCGTTCAGCGCACAGCCGCCGAAGCCCATGGCGCGGATCGCCTCGGCCCGCGCCACCACCCGGTCGAGGTCGGCATAGAACGCCTTGCCGCCCGCATCGCGCGGCGGTAGATCGAGCATCTGCTGCAGGCCGATTCGCGCCGGATCGCGCCCGGCGGCTTCCGCATGACGGTGGATGGTCGCGATCGCCGCGCGGGCCCGCGCCGGATCGGTGAACGCCTGCGCGAGCCAGCCATCACCCAGTTCGCCGACCCGGCGCAGGGCGCGCGGCGAGCCGCCGCCGATCCAGATCGGCAGGTTGCCGCCCTGCGGCGACTTCGGCTCCATCGCGATTGCCGGGGCCCGGTAGTGCTCGCCCGAGAACTCGATGTGTGCCTCGCTCCAGCAGGTGCGGATCAGGTCGATGGCCTCGTCCATGCGCTGCCCGCGGGTCGCGAAGTCGGTTTCGAGCGATTCGTACTCGGCCGCCTGCCAACCCACGCCGACGCCGAGCCGTACCCGTCCCGCGGAGAGGGTATCCAGGGTCGACACCTGCTTGGCGACCAGCACCGGCTGCCGCTGCGGCAGGATCAGCACCTCCGTGCCGAGCCCGATGCGGTTGGTGACGGCCGCGCAGTAGGCGAGCATGACCAGCGCTTCCATGATGGGCATCTGCGGCGGATAGATGGGGGCCGGCCGGGTTTCGGTGGCGAAACCCATGATCACGTGATCGAACATGTCGAGCTGGTCGAAGCCGATCTCCTCGATGGCGCGGGCCAGTCGGCGGACGCCTTCCGGGCCCTCCCGGTAGACGACGCTCGGGAATTCGACGGCGAGTTTCATGCGGTTTCCCCCGGCAGGAATTGAGCGGATGCGTCCGCTGGCCGGCGATGCTATACAGCGGGCCGCATCACCCGATACCAGCTGGATTCCAGATGAGCACTATACAGCCGATACGCCCCGCCGCGACCGTGATCCTGGTGCGCGATGCCGCCGCCGGTTTCGAACTCTTCATGCTCCGGCGCACGAGCGCGGCGGCATTCGCCGGCGGCATGTTCGTGTTTCCGGGCGGGCAGGTCGACGGCGACGATCACCTGCATCTGTACGACGACCTGCGGGTCGGCCCGAGCGATGCACAGGCCGCCCAGCGCGCCGCGCTCGGCTTCGAATGGCGCGGCTACTGGATTGCCGGCATCCGTGAGAGTTTCGAGGAGGCGGGCCTGCTGCTCGCCTATGCTGCGGACGGCGCGCTCGTCCGCTACGACGATCCTGCCGTGCGTGCGCGATTCGACGCCTATCGGCACCCGCTGCACGCGGGCGAGCTGTCGCTCGCCGACATCTGCCGCCGCGAGGGATTGCGACTCGCGGTGGACCGCATCCACTTCTTCAACCGCTTCGTCACCCCGCTCGGTCGCCCGCGCCGCTTCGACACCCGGTTCTTCGTGGCGGAAGCGCCGCCCGGGCAGACCGGCGTGCACGACGATCTCGAGACGGTCGACAGCGTCTGGATCAGCCCGGCCGAGGCGCTGGCACGCAACGACGCGGGCGAGTTCGACCTCATGCGCGTGACGCGCCTGCAGCTCGAAACGCTGGCCGCGCATCCCGACCGGGCAACGCTGGTCGCCCGCGTCTGCGCGCAGCGGCACTTTCCCGTGCACCGACCGTGACGATCCAGTAGACACCGGCTGCGGACCGGGTAGAGTAGGTGGCGCCTTCCAGCTGCGAATACTCCATGGCCGACCGCAGGGTCATTGCCGCCATACCTGTCGAAGTTCGTCGCAACAAGCGCCGCCGCACGCGCATCGGCCTCGCTTTCGATCCGGCCGGCTACGTCATCATGGAAGCGCCGCTCGACGCGAGCGAAGCCGACATTTCCGGCGTGATCCACGAACACCGCCAGTGGCTCCGCTACCGGCTGGACAAGGCGCTCGACACCACGGCGCTCTCCGCCTGCCTGCGTTACGTGACCGGGGAAGTCCTGCATTTCCTGGGCGAACCGTTCGAACTCGTGATTCGCGACGGCGCACGCGACGACGTGCGGATCGCGCGGCGGCGTACCGGGCAGCTCTCGCTGTTCGACGGCGAGCCGGTGCGCGGTGAACTGCGGGTGACACTAGGTCCGCCCCAGCGCACGGCCAGCGCATTCGGCCGACGCCGCAGCGAGCGGGTGCGCGGACTGCTGAACCAGTGGTACGTGGAGCAGGCCAACGAAGGCTTCGCCGGTCAGCTCGAGTACTGGCGCCGCCGCCTGCCCTGGCTCGGCGCGCGCACGCCGGAGTGGCGGCACCGGTTCATGCGCAGCCAGTGGGGCAGCTGCAGCCTGTCCGGGCGCATCTCGCTCAACACCCATCTCATCAAGCTGCCCGTCCGGCTCGTCCAGTACGTCGTGCTGCACGAGCTCTGTCATCTCCAGCACCACGACCACAGCCGGCGCTTCTATGCGCTCATGGCCCGGCACATGACCGACTGGCAGAAGCGGCGCCTGGAACTCGACCGCTACCTGCCCGTGCTCATGCAGGACTGACGGGTGACCGGAACCGGCCGGGCGCCCGTGCGCTCGCTGGCGGCGCTCGGCTGGCGCAGCGAGTTCGCCGACCAGATCCTGGGGTCCGAGCGCGACTGCGTGCCGGCCCGAGTGTTCGGCGTCGGCGCACGCTCGGTCACGGTGGTTTTCGCAGACGGCGAGGCGGAACTGCCGCTCGGCGGGCGCTGGTTCCAGGGTGACGCGCTGGTGCGCCCGACGGTCGGTGACTGGGTGCTGCTGTCGCCCGATCGCGGCACGGTCCTGCGGGTGCTGGCACGGCACGGTCTGCTCGCGCGGCGCGCGGCCGGGCGCAATCACGAACTGCAGCCCATCGCCGCCAACGTCGACGTGATGTTCCTGGTCTCCTCGTGCAACGAGGAGTTCAATCCGGCCCGCATCGAGCGCTACCTCGCGCTCGCGCTCGAGGCGCGCGTGCAGCCGGTGCTCGTGCTGACCAAGGCCGACGCGGCGCCGGACCCGGGCGCTTACGCGCGCGCGGCGGGCGCGCTCCTGCGTGACCTGCCGGTGCTGCTGGTCGACGCCCGCGACCCGGCGTCCCTGGATGGCGTCAGGGCCTGGTGCCGGCCCGGCACGACCGTCGCGCTGCTCGGGTCTTCGGGTGTGGGCAAGTCGACGCTGGTGAACAGCCTCGCTGGCGCCGAACTGCAGTCGACCGGTCCAATTCGCGCGGCCGACGCGAAAGGCCGCCACACCACGACGCGCCGGTCGCTGCACGTGCTGCCGGACGGTGGATTGCTGGTCGACAACCCCGGCATGCGCGAACTGATGCTCGGCGACTCGGACGCGGGCCTGCGTGCCGTGTTCGCCGACATCGAGACGCTGGCCGGGGCGTGCCGGTTCGTCGATTGCCGGCACCTGGCGGAGCCCGGTTGTGCGGTGCAGGCCGCCATTGCCGCCGGCGCGCTGGATCCGGAGCGGCTCGCCCGGTACCGCAAGCTCGGCGCCGGGCCCGCCTGAACGGCGGGTCCGCCGGACCGGGTCCGCCGGACCGGGTCGATAGCGTGCAGCGCTTGACGTAAAGTACCGGCTTTTGCGCGAGGCGCTCATGGCCAACCTGCGTGCACCGAAGGTGCGCCGCCAGCCGGTGTCGGTCACCCGCAAGATGTCGGCGTCGCTGCCGGGTCTGCGCCAGCTCGCGCAGGAACGTGGCCTGCGGATCCATCACCTCGGCGCCGGCTACCCGCATCCCGAAGTCACCGACCCGCGCGGCTTCCTTGCGCACCAGGCGCGTTATTTCGCGCACCTGGAAGCCGCGGAAGGGCTGAACGATCCATCGACCGTGCCCGAGCATCTGCGCGAGTCCTTCTCTTATACGGACACGCTGGGCCCGGTCACCACCCGCGCGAGTTTCGCCCGCGTCTACGGGAGCGACTGGGGTGTCGCGCTCGATCCCGCCCGGCTGCTGCCGACGGTGGGCGCCACTGGCGGCATCAGCCTCGCCTGTTCGCTGTTCGAACGGCCCGGCATCCCGATCGCATACATCACGGATGCACCGACCTACGCCGGCTTCCTCGCCCGGGCCGGCCTTTGCCAGCACGCGCGCATTTTCAGCGTGGACATGGACGAAGAGGGCCCGCTCGTCGAACGTCTGCGCGAACAGATTCGTACCGCACGGGCCGCGGGGTATCACGTACCGTTCTATTACACGATTCCCGACGGACACAATCCGGCCGGTTTCTCGTTCACCCAGCGGCGTCGCGAGGCGATCCTCGAGGTCGCGCGCAGCGAAGGCATCCTGATCCTCGAGGATGCACCTTACCTCTATATCAGCTACCTGGATGCGCCGACCCGCCCGCGGCCGTTCCTCGCCATGGCGCCGGAGCAGACCGTGCACCTGTTCACGGGCTCCAAGATCGGCTTTCCCGGGCCGCGCGTCGGGTTCCTGTATACCGAGGCCGACGTCGAGATCGACGGCGGCGAGACCGTGCCGCTGCTCGACCTGCTGCTGGTGGAATCGAGCGGTGACATCCTGTTCCAGAATCCGGGCGCGCTGCGGGGTTTCGAGGCGCTGCTGCACGATGCGGACTTCGCCGAGCGGCGTTCGCTCTGGCCGGTGGCGGAGGAAAAACTCGCCGTCTACCGGGAGAACCGGCAGATCATGCTGGAGGGCCTCGAGCGCGGACTCGGCGCCTGGCCGGACCTGTTCCACTGGACGCACCCGCAGGCCGGCTTTTTCTCCGTGTTCACGTTCCGCACGCCAGGGGTACGCACCGACGATGCTTTCGTCGGGCGGCTGGTCGCCGAGCACGGCGTGGTGGTGATCCCGATGTATGACTTCTATGCGGCGGATGCGCGCGAGCGCAATCCCGCGGCCGGTTACGATCAGCTGCGCCTGTCGTTCTGCTTCAGCGAGAGCATGGGTGCGCAGCGGCGCCGCGATCTCGCGAGTGCGGTGGACGCGTTCTGCAGCGCGGCGCGGGCCGTTGCAGGCGTCGGCTGAACGCACCTGGGGAGGCAAGCATCATGACGGTCAGTTCGTCCAGCGCCGACCGCCGGGCATAGGAGTACCGCCTTGGGCCGCAAGATCCTGTTCATCACCACCGACCAGATGCGCTACGACGCGCTCGGCTGTAACGGCGGGCAGGTCGCCCGCACGCCGTGTATCGACCGCCTCGCCGCGGAAGGCATCAACTACCGGCGCGCGCACAACCAGAGCGTGGTCTGCATGCCGGCGCGCGCCACCATCATGACCGGCCAGCACGTCGCGACCCATGGGGTGTGGATGAACGGGGTGGCGCTGCCGGAGGAAACGCCCACCATCGCGCACTGGCTGAAGCGCCACGGCTACCACACCGCGCTGATCGGCAAGGCGCACTTCGAGCCGTGGCTGGGCGCGCCGGAGATCTACTACGAGAACCGCATGGCGCGCGAAGGCTCGACCGGCCCGCATCGGGGCTTCGACCGCATGGAACTCGCCAACCATTTCTTCGAGGGCCACTCGCACTACACGCTGTTCATGCAGCGCGAGCATCCTGAGCAGATGCGCGGGTTCTACACCATGACCACCGCGGCCGGGCAGCAGAACACGGCCGGCGGCGGTGCCACCGGCGCCATCCAGGTATGGGACAACCCGGTCGAGCGCGGCGTGTACCACACCGACTGGGTCGCCGACCGGACACTCGCCTGGCTCGCGAGCCTGTCGGACGACGCCGACTGGTTCGTGTGGATGAGCTTTCCAGACCCGCATCACCCGTGGGATCCGCCCGCATCGGAGCGACACCGGGTGGATTGGCGAGCGCTCGACCTGCCGCGTCTCTACCCCGGGTCCGCGGCTGCCGCGGCCGCCTGGCTCGCCGACAAACCGCCGCACTGGCGCGGATATTTCGACGGCTCGCTGTGGACCAACCTCGAGTCTCCGCGCGGGTTCCGGCCGTGCGACCTGACGCCCGACCAGGTCCGCGAAATCGATGCCATGAACCATATCGAGAACGAACTCATCGACGAGGCCTGCGCGCGCGTGCTCGCCTATCTCGGGGCGCGTGGCTGGGCGGCCGACACGGACGTCATCTTCACCACCGATCACGGCGAGCTGCAGGGCGACTACGGGCTGCTGTTCAAGGGCCCCTATCATGTGGACGCACTCATGCGCCTGCCGCTGATCTGGCGCCCGGCGCCGAGCGCCGGTATCGCGCCGGCCGAGGTGCACGCCCCGGTCGGCCACGTCGACCTCGCGCAGACTTTCTGCCGGATCGCCGGGATCGCGGAACCGGACGGGGTCGAAGGCAAGGCTTTGCCGGTATCCGAGGACGAAGCGCGCGCGCAGCGGCGCGAGCGCGTGCTGACCGAGTGGGACAGCGAACACCGGTCGGTCAGCCTGCACCTGCGCACGATCTGCCGCGACGGCTTCGTCTGCACTGCCTACGAACGGTCGTCGTTGTACGATGGGTCCGAAGGCGAACTCTACGACCTCGCGGCCGACCCGGATCAGCGCGACAATCTCTGGGACGATCCGGCCCGGCGCGGGTTGCGCGGCGAACTCGTCGCCGACCTCTACGACCACCTGCCGCCGCGCCGTACGCCGCGGCTGGCGCGCGGCGCGCCGGTCTGAGCGGCCGCTTCACGCAAACCATCAGGGAGCTATCTCATGTCCGTGAATCTCGACGATTTCCGCCGCGAACTGCGCGACTGGCTCGAGGCCAACTGCCCGCCGAGCATCCGCACGCCGATGCCAGCCGACGAGTATCCCGGTGGCGGACGCCGCGCCGAGTACCGCAACCCGGAGACGAAGCTCTGGCTCGATCGCATGGCCGAGCGCGGCTTCACCGTGCCGCTCTGGCCGAAGGCCTATGGCGGCGCCGGGCTCGGCAAGGACGAGCACCGGGTCCTGCAGGAGGAACTGCGCCGCATCAACGCGCGCCCCGCGTTGCTCGGCATGGGCATCAGCATGATCGGGCCGGCCCTGCTCGAATACGGCACGGAGGCGCAGAAGGCCGAGCACCTGCCGAAGATCGCGCGCGGCGAGATCTGGTGGTGCCAGGGTTACAGCGAACCCAATGCCGGTTCGGATCTCGCGAGCCTGCGCACGTCGGCGGTCGAGGACGGCGACGACTACATCATCAACGGGCAGAAGATCTGGACGTCCGGCGCCGACAAGGCGGACTGGATGTTCTGCCTGGTGCGAACGGCGCCCAACGCACCGAAGCACCAGGGCATCACCTTCATCCTGTTCGACATGACGACGCCCGGCGTCACGGTCAAGCCGATCCTGCTGATCAGCGGCTATTCGCCGTTCTGTGAGACGTTCCTCGACAACGTGCGCGTCCCGAAGAAGAACGTCGTGAGCCAGGTGAATCAGGGCTGGACGGTCGCCAAGCGGCTGCTCCAGTACGAGCGGACCTCGATCGGCGGCATCGGCGGCGGCAGCCAGAAGTCCGAGTCGCTCGAGGAACTCGCGGCCCGCTACGTGGGGCTCGACGCCGGCCGCATCGCGGAGCCCGCGCTGCGCGCGGGCATTCTGCGCCATCGCATGAACGACCGTGCGTTCGCGCTGACCATGAAGCGTTCCCAGGAGGAGACCGCGGCGGGCGTCGCGCCCGGTGCGCTGTCCTCTCTGTTCAAGTACTACGGTACCGAGCAGAACAAGGGCCGTTATGAGCTCATGCTCTCGATGATGGGCAGCCGGGGGCTCGGCTGGGAAGGTACGGCGTTCGCCGGCGCCGAACTCGACACCACGCGCGGCTGGCTGCGTTCGAAGGCCAATTCGATCGAGGGCGGCACGTCGGAGGTGCAGCTCAACATCCTCGCGAAGCGTGTGCTCGGCCTGCCCGACTGACGCGCTGCCGTTTTGAAGGATCTGTCCGACGCCCACTACCGTTGGCTGGTGGTGGGCTACACGCTGCTGATGCAGGCCGTCACGGTCGGCGTGCTGATCTATTGTTTCGCACTGTTCGCGCTGCCCTGGCTCGAGGCGTTCGACGCCCCACGCCGCGACGTCATGCTGGCGATCTCGCTCCTCCAGGTCGGCATGGGCCTGGTGAGTCCGTTCGCGGGACGCGCCCTCGACACGCTGCCGATGCGGGGCCTGCTCTGTGTCGGCACGGCCGCGTTCGCGGGTGGGCTGTGGCTGGTGGCGCATGCCGGCGCGTGGTGGCAGGTGCTGCTGGTGTACGCGCTGGTGTTCCCGTTCGCGATGGCGCTGACCGGTACGCTCGCCTCGCAGACCCTGGTCGCGCGCTGGTTCAGGCACCGGCGCGGACTCGCGATCGGCATATCGGCCATGGGCACCAACTTTGGCGGCATGGTGTTTCCGTTCCTCGTCGCCGGGTGGCTGGTCGGGATCGGCTGGCGCGCGACGCTCGAGTGGCTCGCGCTGCTCGGCGTGGTGCTGATATTGCCACTCGGCTGGCTCGTGCTCGGCCGCCAGCCGACGCCCGTCGAAGCGGGTCACGCACAGGCCGCGGCCGATCTGCGGGTCTGGACCGCGCGCGAGATCCTCGGCAGCCGCCTGTTCTGGATTCCGGTGATCGCGATGCTGCCGCTCAACACGGCGTTCGGCGCGGTGCAGTTCAATCTCGGCGCCTACGTGCAGGACCTCGGTTACGGGCCGAATACCGCGGCCCGGCTCATCGGCCTCTGCTCGTTCAGCATGATCGTCGGCAAGCTGTTCTTCGGTGCGCTCGGTGACCGGCTCGATCACCGCTACCTGTACTGGCTCGCCGCCGCGTCGATGAGCATTGCGATGCTCGCGCTGCTCGGCCGCCCGTCGCTCGCACTCTTGACCGTCGGCGTCGTGTGCGTGGGGCTGGCCGGCGGGGGTATCCTGCCGATGATGGGTCTCATCCACGGCGCACGCTTCGGCCTCGCGTCGTTCGGCCGGGTGATGGGGCTCGTCATGCTGACCATCACCCTCAGCGCCACGGGCCCGATCCTGGCGGGCTGGATCTTCGATCTGACCGGTAGTTACGACACTGCGTTCGTGCTGTTTCTCGGACTCTTCGCGCCGGGCGTGGTGCTCATGCGCTGGCTGCCACCGCCGCACGGCTGAGACGCACGGCCAAGTAAAGTCACGTGGCTAAGTAAGGCTACCTATCGGCGCGCCTCGCCCCCGGGGTTAGTCTTGACCGTGCGGCACGGACCGCAGGAGGATCCCGCGTGATCGAGCTGAACCCCGAAAACGTTCGTTTCATCATCCAGAAAGCCCGTGAGTTCCAGGTCGAGGAACATACCGAGGACATCGACTCGCCGCCGGACCTGGAGGACACCGATGCACTCGAGGCGCACGGTGACATGGCCGAGGACGTGAGCGATGCGGAACTCGTCGCAGTCATCGACGACCTCGAACCCGATCAGCAGATGTGCCTGGTCGCGCTCATGGGGCTCGGCCGCGGCGACTACGACATCGACGAGTGGGACGACGCGCTCGAGGATGCCCGTGCCGCATGGAACACGCGCACGGCGCAGTACCTGCTCGGCACGCCGCAGCTCGCGGACTACCTCGAGGAGGCCCTGCAGCTGCACGGTTATGACGGCGACTGAGACCGTCCAGGACGCCTGCACGGACCTGCGCGAGGGGGTAGAAGTCGCCGGCGCGGTCGCGCTGATCGTCAATCCCCGCGCCGGGCATGGCGCCGGTGCGCGCCTGGGCCAGGCCGTGGCGGCCGAGCTCGGCCGCCTGGGTCTGCCCTGTGTCGCGCAGTTCACGGCCATGCCGGGCGATGCCGGCGCGCTGACCGGCGCCGCGCTCGCAGCCGGCGCCGCGACGGTGGTGGTGGCCGGCGGCGACGGGACCTTCAACGAGGCTGCCAACGGATTCGTCGACGTGGCCGGGGCAGGGCAGGCGCTCGGACTGGTACCGCTCGGCACCGGCAACGACTTCTGCAAGGCGCTCGGCATCCCCGCTGACTGGCGTGCCGCGTGTGCACGGATCGCGGCCGGCGGTCTCAAGGTGGTCGACGCTGGGCGCTGCAACGGCCGGGTGTTCGTGAACGGCGTCGGCGCTGGGTTCGATGCGCGCGTCGCGCTGGAAGCTTCACGGGTGCGCTGGGTGCGGGGCACGCCGGTCTACCTGGTGGCACTCGCGAAGACGCTCCTGCTGCGTCACGCGACACCCGGCGCCCGGATCACGCACGATGGCGGCACCCTGGCGGGGCCGGTCACGCTGGTAGTGGCCATGAACGGCTCGCATTTCGGCGGCGTCTTCCCGGTCGCGCCGGATGCGTCCGTCGACGATGGCCTGCTCGACCTGCTGGTGGCGCCGGCGCTCACCCGGCGCGGCATTCTGCGCCTGCTGCCGCACCTGCTGCGTGGCACGCATACCGCACGTCCCGGCATCACCCACCTGCGCACCGGGCGGGTGCGGGTCGAGTTCGACCAGCCGGTGGTATTGCAGGCCGACGGCGAGATCCTGGACACCGAAGCCGTGCGGGTCGACGTGATCGTCGAGCCCGCGGCGCTAAGGCTGCGCTGCTGAAGTTGTCGAGTGCCGGTCGATCGGCCATGATCGGGCGATTCCTTTGGGGGAGCACCGATGAGCATGGACACGACGCCGAAACGCGCGGGGTTCGCGAAGAAGCGCCTCGAACGCATCACCGAACATCTCGAACGCAACTACATCGGACCGGGCAAGATCCCCGGCTGCCAGGTGGCGGTGGCGCGGCACGGCCACCTCGGCTACTTCCGCTCGCTCGGCGTCATGGACCGGGAGCGTGCCCGGGCGGTGCGCGACGACACGATCTTCCGCATCTACTCCATGACGAAACCGATCACCTCGGTCGCGCTGATGCAACTCTACGAGCGCGGCCTGTTCCAGCTGAACGATCCGGTGGCGCGGTTCATCCCGGCGTGGCGCAACCAGCAGGTCTACGTATCCGGCGAAGGTGACTCGCTCGAGACGCGCCGGCCCGCGCAGCCGATGACCGTACGGCACCTGCTCACGCACATGTCCGGGCTGTCCTATGGCGCGGGCAATCACCCGGTCGACCGGCAGTACCGCGCGCTGCAGGTGAACCGTGCACCGGGTGAGACGCTCGCGAGCTTCGTCGACAAGCTCGCCCGGGTGCCGCTGCACTTCGATCCGGGCAGCCGCTGGATGTATTCCTACGCGACCGACGTCTGCGGGCACCTGGTCGAGGTGCTCTCGGGCATGCCGCTCGACCGTTACCTGGCCGAACACGTCTTCGCGCCGCTCGGCATGACCGACACCGCGTTCAGCGTGCCGGATCGCAAGCTCGGCCGGTTCGCGGCCAACTACGAACGTCAACCGGACAAGTCGCTGAAGCTCATCGACGATCCGCGTGAGAGCAGTTATGCGCGCAAGCCGACCTTCCTGTCCGGCGGCGGCGGGCTCACCGGCACCACGGCGGACTACCTGCGCTTCACCGAGATGCTGCGCTGCCGGGGCGAACTCGACGGCGAGCGCATCATCGGCAGCCGCACGCTGCGGCTGATGACCGCCAACCACCTGCCGGGTGGTGCGGACCTCGCGTCGTGCGCGGTCGGTGCGTTCTCGGAGACCGCCTACGAGGGCGTCGGCTTCGGGCTCGGTTTTGCCATGACGCTCTCGGAGATCGCGACTGGTCACCCCGGCGTGGGCGACTTCTACTGGGGCGGCGCCGCCTCGACGATCTTCTGGGTGGATCCGGCCGAGGACCTGGTGGTGATCTTCATGACCCAGCTGATGCCGTCCAGCACGTTCAACTTCCGCGGCCAGCTGAAGAACATCATTTACGCCGCTATCGAGGACTGAAGCGCAGCAGCAGGACCGCCGCGATCGCGCCGACGTACAGCACGATGAAGGTGGTGAACGCCACTGCGTAGCTGCCGTAGAGGTCGAAGATCCAGCCGGCGAGCGGCATGCCGCCCATGGTGAGCGGCGCCATGGCGGTGCGCATTGCACCGCTGACCTCGCCGAACGAGCGGGCGCCGAAGCCGATCGCGGTGAGCGCGCTGCGCAGCGGCACCATGCCGCCGTAACCGAAGCCGAACACGATCGCGGCGACCAGCACACTCGCGTAGCCCTCGGCTGCCAGCAGCAGCACCATGCCGAAGGTCTGCGCGCCGAGCGCGACCAGCACACTCACCCGTCCGTCCAGTCGATCCACCAGCGCGCCGAACAACGGTTTGCTGACCAGCGCGAGGCCGGCCATCACCGACAGCACGAACGATGCCTCGAGCGGGCTCACGCCGATATCGGTCATGTGCGCGAACAGGTGCAGTGACACGCCGCCGAACACGCAGCCCATGACGCCGAAGATGATCACGATGCCCCAGAATGTGCCGTCGGTCAGGTATTCCCGGCGAGTCCAGATGCGGTCTACGGCGTGTGTTCCGGCGGCCTGCGCCGGACCGACGGACGGGTGTCCGGGCTGCGCGCCGGCCGGATCGGGTAGTGGTGCCGGGCGCAGCGTCAGCAGAATCAGCGGCACCACCACGACGAGCGTCACGACACCGTAGATCACGAACGTCCAGCGCCAGCCGAGCGCTTCGATCAACGCGGTCGCGAGCGGTGGGGTGAGTACGCCGGCGGTGGAGGCCCCCATGGAGATGAGCGAGAGCGCGAATCCGCGGCGCGCCTGGAACCAGTCGACCACGAGCTTGGCCGGCGCCGGACCGCCGAGGTGAAACGTGGCGAGCCCGAAGAAAGCGCCCATGACGATGAACAGCCCGAGCCGGCCGTCGACCGCCGCGACGGCGAAGTAGCCGAGCGCGGTCCAGATCGCCATCAGCGCCATCGTGCGCGGGACGGGGTAGCGGTCGAGCAGGTAGCCGGCGGTCGGTGCGCTGAGCGCGGCCACGATGCCGGAGATGGTGAAGGCGACCGAGAGTTCGAGGCGTGAACTGCCGAGTTCCGCGGCCATCGGTACCAGGAAGATGCCGCGCGTGTACGAGAGCAGCCCGCTGGTCAGCAGGCCGACCAGGTAGCTCGCCGCGACGATCACCCAGCCGTATTGGAACGAGGCGGCGCGCTCTGTTTCAATCGCGCGCATGGAGCAGGGCGGACGGAACGGCAGCAGGCGCGTGGCGCGAAGCGCGATTCGACAGGTGCGGACGGCTCGGCATGATGCATTCGAGTCTAGGTGCCGTGGCGACGACCGACAAGGCACTCGCCCGGGGTATGCCGCCCGCTGGCTCGCTGCTGTGCTCGCGGCCGGCCTCGTGGCGGCGGCAACGTCCGCACGTGCCGATGCGTGGCTGCTCGGCGAGGCGCTGGGGCTGCCCGACTGGCTCACGGTCGCCGGCGAGAGCCGTCTCCGTTTCGAAACACTGGACGGCCAGTTCCGCGCCGGCGGGCGCGGCGGCGATCAGCAGCTGGCGCTGCGGACGCTGCTCTATGCCGAGGTGGCGCGGGGCTCGGCGACGTTCGCATTCGAAGTGCAGGATGCCCGCGCCTGGCGGCACGATGCCGGCTCGCCGCTCACCACGGGAATGGTCAACCCGGTCGATGTCCTGCAGGCGTGGGCGCGGTTCCGCCTGCCTGCGCAGATCGACCCGGCGCTATCGACCGAGGTCTGGCTCGGCCGGCAGACGTTCTCGATCGGCAGCGGCCGCCAGGTCGAGCGGTTCGAATTCGCCAATGCGTTGTCCGGCTTCACGGGTCTGCGGTTCCGCGCGGTGGGCGCCGCGGGCCACGAACTGCACGGCTTCTACACGACGCCGGTCGCGCGACGCCCGGACCATCGTGCGGAGCTCGCGGACAATGCGGCCGAGGCCGACCGGGAGGCCTGGGGCCGACGGTTCTGGGGCCTGCATTACCGCCACGCGGAACCGCTCGGCACCCGCCTGCCGCGGCTCTGGACCGAAGCGTTCGTGTACGGACTCACCGAGTCGGACCGCGCCGGCGAACCGACGCTCGAGCGGCGCTACGTCACGCCCGGCATCCGGGTATTCCGCGTACCGCAAGCAGGCGCATGGGACTTCGAGCTGGAGTCGGCATGGCGCACGGGATCGCGCCGCGCGTCGGCCGACCCTGCCGATCGCGAGGACCTCGACGTCTCCGCGTGGATGCTGTTCGCGGGGCTCGGCTGGACGTTCGACGTGGCGGCGCGCGTGCGCCTCGCGCTGGAATACAGCCACACGACCGGCGACCGTGACCCGGACGACGGCAACTACGACCAGTACGAATACTCGTTCGGCGGGCGGCGCACGGACCTCGGCAATACCGGGATCTTCGGTCCGCTGCTCCCGGCGAACCTGCGTGCCGCCGGGCTGCGCGTCGAGTTCCGGCCCGACACGCGGCTCGACGGTCGCGTGATCTGGAAACGCGCCTGGCTCGACGAAGCGCGTGACGCCTGGGTGGGGGCCGGCGTGCGTGATCCGGCCGGCGCGTCGGGTCGCTCCATCGGACGGCTCGTCGACGGGCGGGTCCGCTATTGGGTCGTGCCGGGCGCGCTGCGTGCGGAGGCGGGCGGGGGTGTGCTGCGCGGCGGCCGGTTCCCGCGCGAGGCGCCGAACGCGGCTGCGGCGGAGGATTCCCGGTACGGCTATCTGCAGGTCACCGTCTATTTCTGATCACGCCAGCGCGTGTACGGCGCGCGCACCAGGTTCGCGTTCTGGTAACGCGGATCATCGGTGACTTCCGCGCCGACCCACGGTGGCAGCTGCACGGGTTCATCCGCATGCTCGAGTTCCACCTCGGCGACCACGAGCCCGGCGTTTTCGCCCTGGAACTCGTCGATTTCCCAGGTATGCCCCGCATACTCCACTACGTGGCGCACCTTGTCGATGAGCGGCCGCTCGCAGAGCGTATCGAGCAGGATCGTCGCATCCGCGACCGGGATCGGGTACTCGAACTCGGCGCGAACCAACCCCTCGGGCGGACCCTTGATCGTGAGCCAGGCGGCGGCGCCGGCGCTCCTGACCCGCACGGTGCGGGCCGGGTCGGACGACAGGTAGCCCTGCCGCAGGCGCGTACCGCGCGCGGCGTCGCGCCAGGCGTCGCCGCGTACCAGGAACTTGCGTTCGATCTCGGTCCCCATGGGGTGTCGGCCGCGCCCGGTCGTAAAGCTCGCAGGCGATGGTACAGTATGCGGCCGTCACGACAGGAGCCGGCCGCGGCCGCATCGACGCATGGATCATCTGGGCCAGATCATCATCCTGCTGGCCATGGCCGTTGCCGTGGTGCTCGTCTTCCAGCGGCTGCGTATCCCGACGAGCCTTGGGTACCTGCTGGTCGGGGTGATCCTCGGCCCGTACACCATCGGCCCGAACGTCTACGTACCCGAGTTCCGGTTCATCGCCGAATTCGGCGTGGTTTTTCTGCTGTTCACGATCGGGCTCAACTATTCATTGCCGCAGCTTGCCGCGCTGCGCGGCCAGGTGCTGCTGCTCGGTAGCGGACAGGTGGTGTTCACGACGCTGGTGGTGACGCTGCTGGTCTGGCTGGCCGGGACGCCGCTCACGGTCGCGTTCGTGTTCGGCGCGGTGTTCGCGCAGTCGTCGACCACGATCATCGGCAGCGTGCTCGCCGAACTCGGCGAAGACAGCAGCCGGCACGGGCGCTTCGGGCTCGCCATGTCGGTGTTCCAGGACGTCACCGCGGTGCCGTTCCTGGTCATCATCCCGGTGCTTGGCATCTCGACGACCGCCGCGGCGCTGTCCGGTGCGCTCGGCTGGGCGCTGGTCAAGGCACTGCTGGCCTTCGCGGCGGTGTTCCTGGTGGGTCGCTGGCTGCTGCGGCCGCTGTTCCACATGGTCGTCTGGCGACGTTCCGCGGAACTCTTCACGCTGTCGGTGCTGATGGTCGCGCTGCTGGCTGCGTGGTCGACCAGCAGCCTCGGTCTGTCGCTCGCCTTCGGCGGCTTCCTGGCCGGGATGATGATCGGCGAGACCGAATTCCGCCACCAGGTCGAGTCCACCATCCGGCCGTTCCGCGACGTCCTGCTCGGCCTCTTCTTCGTCGGCATCGGCATGCGCTTCGATCCCATGGCGATCCCGCCGATCTGGCACTGGGTGGTGCTCGGCGCCCTCACCATCGTGCTCAGCAAGACGCTGATCGTGGCGGTCCTGGCCTGGCGCAGCGGGCTCGATGCGGTCGTGTCGTGGCGGACCGGACTGCTCCTGTCGGTCGGGGGCGAGTTCGGCCTCGCGCTGATCGCCATTGCACTCGACGCGACGGTCATCGACGGGGTGCTGGGCCAGATCCTGATCAGCTCGGTGCTCCTGGCGATGGTCCTCGGCGCGGTGTTGATCCGGTTCAACGGGGCGATCGCCGCACGGCTGGCCGGCCGGCGGGCACGGGCCGCGCACGATACCGGCGCGGATCTCGTCGAGGTACCTGCGGAGCACGTGGTGATCGGCGGCTACGGACGTGTGGGTCATACCATCGCCGTGCTGCTGCAGGCGCGCGGCGTGCCGTTCATCGCCTTCGACAGCGATCCCGAACGCATCGCGCAGGCCCGCGCCGACGGACACCCGGTGGCCTACGGCGACTTCGCCGACCCGGAACTGCTCGCGTCGATTCGGCTGGACCAGGCGGCGCTGGTCGTGGTGACGCTCAACCAGACCGAGACGGCGCTCGCGGCGGTGGCCTATCTCGCCAGGCACTATCCCGGGCTCCCGGTGGTGGCACGGGCCCGCGACCTGGAATCCAGCGCGCGCCTGCTGGAAGCCGGTGCATCCCACGCGCATCCGGATGCGATCGAGGCGAGTCTGCACCTCGGCGCACTCGCGCTCGAAGTGCTCGCGGTGCCCGCGGACGAGGTCGGCGTGCTGGTGCAGGGTGTCCGGGAGACGAACTACCGGACGTTGCGCGAAGCGGACGTCACGCCGTAATCCGGCATCGGATCGGCAGCGGCAGCGTCCGCCTCGACGTACCCGTGCGCGCGCCGTGCGGCCTCGGTCGGCCAGCCCGACAGCACCAGTGCGGGCGGCACATTGCGCAGCACCGGCCGGCCCACCGCTGCGCTCTCGAAGTGCCCCGCGATGCGGGCACGCAGCCGTGCCGCGCCCCGGGTCGGGAAGCAGTGCAGGTAGGTGAACGTCCGGAACACGCCGTCCGGGCGCAGGCAGCGCCGGGATGACGCGAGGATCCGTTCCACGGTGCCCTCGTCCATGAGGATCAGCGGCAGGCCGGAGACGATCGCCCGCGCGGCCGGCAGATCGCGCTCGGCGTGCAGCGCAGCAACGTCGGCCACGTCGCCACAGACGATGTCCAGTTCAGGGTAGCGCCGGTTCAGGAACCGGCACATCGCCGGATCGCGCTCGATGCCGAGGTAACGTATGGCGCGACCGGATCGGCGGAGCCTCGCGACCTCGGCCGTGAATGCGCCGGTGCCGGGGCCGTATTCGATCACCAGATCGCCGGCCGAGAAATCGATGCCGGCGAACATCGCTCGGCACAACTGCCGCGAGCTCGGTACGATCGAGGCGATCTGGCCCGGATGGCGGAGGAAACGACCGATGAAGAACAGCGTGTCGATGATGGTTCACTCATGTGAGTTCATCCGAGCTTAACAGGAAACCGTCGCGGGCAGGTGTACGGCATTCCCGATGGTCGGGTGCGGAAAGCCTTGCGCCGACCGACTACACTTGCCCGTCCCGGAAACCCTGCGAACCAGAAGGAGCGATCGATGACCGGTACCCCGCCCTATACGCCACCGAAGGTCTGGACTTGGGACAAGGAGAGCGGCGGCCGTTTCGCCAGCATCAACCGGCCGATCGCGGGCGCCACCCACGAGAAGGTCCTGCCGCGCGGCAGGCATCCGCTGCAACTCTATTCGCTCGGCACGCCGAACGGCATCAAGGTCACCATCCTGCTGGAGGAACTGCTCGCACTCGGCCACGCCGGTGCCGAGTACGATGCCTGGCTCATCAACATCGGGCAGGGCGACCAGTTCGGCAGCGGCTTCGTCGAGATCAATCCCAATTCGAAGATCCCGGCGCTGCTCGACACCAGCACGTCGCCGCCGACGCGGGTGTTCGAGTCCGGTGCGATCCTCGTGTACCTCGCCGAGAAGTTCGACGCCTTCCTGCCGCGTGCCGGGGCAGCGCGTGCGGAATGCCTGTCGTGGCTGTTCTGGCAGATGGGCAGCGCGCCGTACCTCGGTGGTGGATTCGGGCACTTCTACGCCTACGCCCCCGAGAAGTGGGAATACCCGATCAACCGGTTCGCCATGGAGGTCAAGCGCCAGCTCGACGTGCTCGACCGCAACCTGGCCGAGCGCCGGTTCATGTGTGGGGACGAATACAACATCGCCGACATGGCGATCTTTCCCTGGTACGGTGCCGCGGTGCTCTCCAACATCTACGCCGCCGCCGAGTTCCTCGACGTGGCGTCCTATCGCAACGTCGTGCGCTGGGCGACCGAGGTCCGCGAGCGGCCGGCGGTGCGGCGCGGCCAGCGGGTGAACCGGATCGCCGGGCCGGAGGAGCGGCGCGTCCCCGAACGGCACGACGCGAGCGATCTGGATTGAGTGTGCGTCCAGGACGCACCCGGCGCGCTACACGCGCGCACTGGTGCGAGCCTCTGGCTCGCCTGGCGCGCTACACGCGCGCACTGAGGCCCAGGCGCGGGCGCGGGCTTCCAATTTCCCGTAACGCGTTTTAACTTGAGCGGCTCGCCCATCACCCGGAGGCCGCCATGTCCACGACCGCCATCACGCAGCGCCGCGTCGCCACGAACGGCATCGAACTCAACATCGCCGAGCAGGGCGAAGGCCCGCTGGTGCTGCTGCTGCACGGCTTCCCGGAGTCCTGGTACTCGTGGCGCCACCAGTTCGCGCCGCTCGCGGCGGCCGGCTTTCACGCGGTGGCGCCCGACATGCGTGGCTACGGCAGGAGCGACCGCCCGGCTGCGATCGACGCGTACAACCAGGTCGAGGTGGTCAACGACATCATCGGGCTCATCCCCGCGCTCGGTTACGAGACCGCCGTCGTCATCGGCCACGACTGGGGTGCGCCGACCGCGTGGAGCACGGCGCTGCACCATCCCGACCGGGTCACCGCGGTGGGGGCGCTCTCGGTCCCGTTCACGCCGCGCCCCGAACACGCACCCATGGCGACCATGCGCGCGGTGTTCAAGGACACGTTCTTCTACCAGCTCTACTTCCAGACGCCGGGTGTGGCCGAGGCGGAGTTCGAGAAGGACCTGCGCACCGCGCTGCGCAAGTTCCTGTACCTCGGCAGCGGCAACGCCGATCTCTCCGGCCTGAAGCCGAAGCCCGCCGACGCCGATCTGCTCTCGGACCTCCCGGACCCGGCCGTGCTGCCGCCGTGGCTGACCGAAGCCGACCTCGACTTCTACACGGCGGAGTTCACCCGGAGCGGCATGCGCGGGCCGTTGAACTACTACCGCAATCACGATCTCACTTGGGAGCTGACGAAAGGCTGCCCGACGCAGATCCAGCAGCCGGCGATGTTCGTGGCGGGTGACCGGGACGGCGTGATCCTGATGGCGGCCGACGCGCTGAAGAAGCTGCCCGAACGGGTGCCGAACCTGCTCATCAATGAACTGCTACCCGGCATCGGTCACTGGACCCAGCAGGAGGCGCCGGCGGCCGTGAACGCGCGGATCCTCGACTTCCTGGGGCGCGTTGGCTAGGCGGTCAGTCGACGCGCGAGGTAGCGCTGGAACTGGAGCAGGGTCGATTCGATAGGGGCGAGGGGGCCGCTGGATGCGAACGGCGAGCGTGCGGTCACCTGCACGGCGGCATTGGCCGCTGCGTCCTCGGCCTGCACGGCCCGCACGCCGTGCATCAGGACCTCGAGCCCCTGTTCGAATCCAGGTGCCGCGCGCGACGCGGGTGGCACGAGCACGTGGATCACCGTGCGGTGGCGCTCCGGTCCGGTGGGCGTCCACTCGAACCACAGTGCCGATTCCGGGCCGACCACGATCCCGAACAGCGGAAAGAGCCCGTACACCACGGTCTGCGAGCGCTGTTCGGGCGTGAGTCCGGCGATCGGCGGCAGCACGGTCGGCTGGACCGGGTAGCCGTCCACGGTACCCGTCGCGACGTCCGGATTCACGCGCATGCGGCCGATGAACACGGCGTCGCTGTCGGTCGCTTCCAGCGCTATCCGTGCGGCCGGCCACAGCGGCTGCAGCGATTCGCGGTGCGTGCCGATGTGGTGGTAGAACTCGGCGTAGTTCTCGAACGCGACCTTCCAGTTCACCGGCGCATCGCCCCAGTCCACCGCACCTGCGATCTGCCAGTCACGCATGTCGAGTCCTCCGAGCACCTGCTCGATGGGCGCGAGCCGCGGCGCGAGCGGCGCGGCCGCCGCATCCAGGCAGACGAAGACGTACCCCTGCCAGGTCTCGAGCGGAAACCGCGGCAGACCGCAGGCCGCACGATCGAACGCGTGGCTGCCTTCCATCATCGGCGCCCCACGCAGACGCCCGTCGAGCTCGTAGGCCCAGAGGTGATACGGGCACTGCAGAAAACTGCCGTGGCCGCTGCGTTCGGCAGCCCCGTGCAGCAGGTCCATATTGCGATGGCGGCAGATCCGCGAGAGCGCGTGCAGCTCGCCCGCCCGGTCGCGGGTCACCACCAGCGGCTCGCCTGCGATCTCGACCGCACGCCAGTCACCGGGCTTGCGCAGCTGGTCGACGTGTGCGACGCAGAGCCACTCGCCGCGGAAGATCCGTTCCTGTTCGAGCGTCCAGACGTCCGGGCGCCAGTAGAACGCCGGCGGGAGCGAGCGCGCCCGGTCGCCGGGCAGTGCGGCCTGACGACTGAGCCCCTCGAGCAGTTCGGCGAGCGCGGATCCGGCGCCGTTCACGAGCCCACCACGGTGGCGGGATCGAACGCGGCGCAGCCTTCGTTGCCCAGGCTCTCGTATTCCGCTCGGTCGAACTGGCCGCCCCAGCGGAACGTGCGCAGGTACAGCGCGCAGCGCTCACGCTGGCTCGGGATATCGGGATCGGTGGCGATCGCCTCAACGACAGTGGCACGGGTCACGAGGTCGGCGATCATGCGCACGCCGCCGCCGGCAGCGGTGTCGAAGACGATCGAGCGCTGGCCGTTCTGGCCCCACGCCGTCCACTCGGGAAGGGTGCCGTCGCGGCCGCGGCCCGGATCGCCCGTGTACGCGAACTGCGCCCAGTAGGACATCATCTGCGCGGAGAGCAGGTCGCGCGACTCGCTCGGCTCGAACAGGTAGGCCAACGGAAAATTCTCGAAGTCGCCGAATACGAACGGCACCTCGAGGAAGTGCGCGGCGCCGAGCGCCTTCGAGAGGTCGAACCCGCCCCGGCTGCCGAGTTCGTCCCAGTCGAACCGGTAGGCGAACACGTCAGGATTGCCTGCCGCGGTCATGTGCTCCGCGAGTTCGTCGACACCGCGCGCCTTCCACGCCATGGCGCCGTACTTCACGATGCGCAGGTAGTTCGCCTCATCGCGCAGGCGCGGGAAGAGGCCGAGCAGGCGCTTCGTATGCTCCGGGTCCTGCGCCATGAACAGGGATGGCTCGTCGCGGTTGGTGCCGAGAATGACCGGCACCACGTTGTGACCGGCCGGATCCGAAAAGATCGCCGCCGTGTCACGATCGGGCAGCACGTGGCCGTCGCCGAAGTTGTCCGGCGTGCTGATCATGCCGAACCCGCTGTCCGCCCACAGCGCGAAGATCTCGTCCGGCGTCCTGTCGCGCAGAAACGCCCGGATCTCGGCAGGTGCCATGGAGTCCTGCAGCCGGGCGGCTGCCGCACGGTCGGGTGCGCGCGCGTCCGCGACCAGCAGGCGATTGACGATCTCGCGCGCACTGAACGGATGTCCGCCGTTCGTTTCGTCCTCGCGCGCGACCTGCATCGGCGTAGGTGAAAATCCCCCGCTCTGTGAAATCGCCTTGTGGAACAGTCCTGCGGCCAGTGGCGAGGCCATCATGGCGAGCGTATCGAAGGCACCGGCGGATTCGCCGAATACCGTGACGTTGTCGGGGTCGCCGCCGAACGCACGGATGTTGTCGCGTGTCCATTCGAGCGCACGGATGATGTCGAGCGTGCCGTAGTTCCCCGAGTCGTCCAGCGGGGAGCCGGTCGCGAGCGCCGGGTGCGCGAACCAGCCGAACGGCCCGAGGCGGTAGTTGATGGTGACGATCACGAGGTCGTGAGCAGCTGCCAGGCGTGTGCCGATGTAGCCGTCGCCGCTGCCGATGGTGTTGCCGCCGCCATGGATCCAGAACATCACAGGCAGGTTCACGGCGTTGGCCGGTGCCCAGACGTTCAGGTACAGGCAGTCCTCGGCGCCGACCGACGGCGGTGCGTCGCGGCCGGCGCCGGCGAGCGGGGACGATTTCTGCGGGCAGACGTTGCCGGGTGCTATGGCTTCGCGCACGCCTTCCCAGGGTTCGGGCGGTTGCGGCGCGCGCCAGCGCAGGTCGCCGACCGGCGGTGCGGCGAACGGGATGCCGATCCAGGCACGCGTGCCCTGATCGCCAAGGTAGCCGACCACTTCGCCGGCCGTCGTCTGGCGGATGGTCACCGGCTGGGCGGTGGGCGGCGGCGCTTGGGGCGCGGGCGCCTCCTTGAGACCGAACCAGAGGACGACCAGGATCGACACGACGATCAGGGCGATGGCGGCCTTCTTCACGGTTGGATTCCTTCTCTCCCCGGGGCGCCATAGTAGACATGAACGGGGTGTATGCGACAATCCGGCGCAATCAGTCGACGATATGCAGGGGAGCGGCAGATGGCACAGCACGATCTGGTGATTCGCGGTGGCACGGTCATCGACGGGACGGGCGCGCCGGCGCGAACCGCGGATGTCGCCATTCAGGGCCGGCGCATCGTCGAGGTAGGGCGCGTCGCTGGCAGCGCGCGGCGCGAATTCGACGCAGCCGGCGCGCTGGTCGCACCGGGTTTCGTGGACATCCACACCCATTACGACGGCCAGGCCACCTGGGGCAGCCGCATGGCGCCGTCCTGCCACCACGGCGTGACCACCGCGGTGATGGGCAACTGCGGGGTCGGCTTCGCGCCGGTACGGCCGGCCGATCACGATCTTCTCATCGAACTCATGGAAGGTGTCGAGGACATCCCGGGTGCTGCGCTGCACGAAGGGCTGTCCTGGGACTGGCAGTCGTTCCCGCAGTACCTCGACTACCTCGACAAGCGCCGCTACGACATCGATCTCGCCGCCCAGTTGCCGCACGCGGCGCTGCGCGTATTCGTGATGGGCGAGCGCGGCGCGAACCGTGAGCCGGCCAATGCGGACGACGTTGCGGCCATGCAGAAGCTCACCGCCGAGGCGATCCGCGCCGGCGCGATCGGTTTCACCAGCTCACGCACGCTCAATCATCGCAGCAGCAAGGGTGCGCCGACCCCGTCGCTCAAGGCCGAGCGCGACGAACTGGTCGCCATCGCGCGCGGGCTCAGGGATGCCGGCCGCGGCGTGCTGGAGTTCATCTCCGATTTCGAGGACCTGGACGCCGAATTCGAACTGCTGCGCGCCATGGTCCGCGAGAGCGGCCGGCCGATGTCGATCTCGCTTGCGCAGGGGCTTTCGCCGCACGGCTGGCGCAAGGTGCTCGGGCGCATCGAGGCGGCCAATGCCGAAGGACTGGTCATGCGCGGCCAGGTGGCGCCGCGGCCGATCGGCATCCTGCTCGGTCTCACCACCACCCTGAACCCGTTCACGACGCGCCCGTCGTACATGGAGATCGCGCGCCTGCCGCTGGCGGAGCGGGTCCTGGCGCTCAAGGACCCGGCGCGCCGCGCGCGGATCGCGGCCGAAGAAACGGCCCCCGGCTTCCAGCGGCTGTTTCGCATGATGGATGGCGGCCGCAAGGTCTGGGTGCTCGGCGATCCGCCGAACTACGAGCCCGATCCGGCCGACAGCATCGCCGCGCGTGCAGCCGCCGCTGGCCGTGATACATGGGAGTTCATGCTCGACGTGCTGGTGGAGGAGGACGGCCGGCAGATCCTCTTCATGCCGTTCGCCAACTACGCGGAAAACAACCTCGACTGCTGCCGCGAGATGCTGCTGCATGCGAACACGGTGCCAGGCCTCGGGGACGGCGGCGCACACGTCGGGACCATCTGCGACGCCAGCTTCACGACGACGTTGCTCACCCACTGGGGGCGCGACCGCACGCGCGGAGAACTGATCGACCTGCCGACGTTGATCCGGCGCCAGACCCATGACACGGCACGCGCGGTCGATCTGACCGACCGGGGCACGCTGGAGCCGGGCATGAAGGCGGACGTCAACGTCATCGACTTCGCCAACCTGCGGATCCGCGCGCCAGAGATGGTGCGCGACCTGCCTGCGGGCGGTGCGCGTCTCGAACAGAAAGCGGAAGGGTTCCTGGCCAACGTCGTATCCGGAGAGATCACCTACGAGCGCGGCCAGGCGACCGACGCTTTGCCGGGTCGGCTGGTGCGCTGAAGGTCGGCCCCGCGATGCCGGGTGGTGCGCAAGGCCCGCTCGCGCACGTCCGCGTGCTGGATCTGACGCACGCACGTGCCGGGCCGGTTGCGGTGCGTCTGCTCGTGGACTGGGGCGCGGACGTCGTCCGCATCGAGCAGCCAGGCGACGGCAATTCGGTGACCGGCGCGCGGCGTGGGCCCGACGAGCAGAACCTGCACCGCAACAAGCGCAGCCTCACGCTGGACCTGAAGGATCCGGAGGGGCTCGCTCTGTTTCTCGATCTGGCGCGGGGTGCGGACGTGCTGGTCGAGAACTTCCGCACCGAGGTCAAGCACCGGCTCGGGATCGACTACACGGCGATCCGTACGGTGAACCCGCGCATCGTGTACGCCAGCATCTCCGGTTTCGGGCAGGACGGGCCGTACGGGGATCGTGCGGGGGTCGATCAGATCATCCAGGGGATGAGTGGACTCATGTCGGTCACCGGCCAACCGGGCGGTCCGCCAATGCGCGTGGGTGTGGCGATCAGCGATACGTCGGCCGGCATGTTTCTCGGGCAGGGCATCCTGATCGCGCTGCTGCATCGCGAGCGCACCGGCGAAGGGCAATGGGTGCATACCTCGTTGCTCGAGGCCATGATGAACAAGCTCGACTTCCAGGGCGCGCGCTACACGATGCGCGGCGAGGTGCCGGGCGCACAGGGCAACGACCATCCCTACCAGGTGCCGATGGGCACGTTCGAGTCGGCGGACGGGCTGGTCAACATCGCGGCGCCGAGTCCGCGCATGTGGGAACGGTTTTGTGAGGCACTCGGCGCGGACGGAGACGCGTTGCGGGATGATCCGGACTACCAGGGCGGGCGTGACCGGGCGCAGCACAAGGCGCGGCTCAAGGCCGACATCAACAAGGTGACCAGGACACGTACGACCGCGCAACTCGTGGCGGTATTGAACGCCGCGGGGGTGCCGTGCGGGCCGATCAACGATATCGGCCAGGCATTCGAGGATCCGCAGGTCCGGCATCTCGGGATGGCGAAGCCGGCGCCGCATCCGGATCTCGGTGACCTGATGCTGATCCGTTCGCCGATCAATCTTTCGGCCTTTCCGCAGTCATCGCGGTTCGACCGTGCGGCGCCGGACCCGGGCGCCGACGCCGACTCGGTGCTGGGCGAACTGGGGCTGGATGCGGCGGGCATCGCCCGCCTGCGCGCGCG
>JAHCAL010000006.1 GCA_019634925.1 Pseudomonadales bacterium | reverse complement strand
AGCTGGGCGCGTTGCGCCGGGTCGAGCGGACCGATTCGCGAGCGCGGCGGCGCGAGCAGCGTCCGCTCGACCATCGACGGCACGCCCTTGGCGTCCAAAGTCGAGATCAGCGCCTCGCCCACGGCGAGTTCGCCGAGCACGGTTTCCGTGTCGAACGCCGGATTCTCGCGGAACGTGCGCGCCGCTGCGCGCAACGCCGTCCGGTCGGCCGGCGTGTAGGCGCGCAACGCATGCTGGATCCGGTTGCCGAGCTGACCGATCACCTGGTCGGGCACGTCGGCCGGGTACTGGGTGACGAAGAACACGCCGACGCCCTTCGAGCGGATCAACCGGACCACCTGGGTGATCTTCTCGAGCAGTGCTTTCGGCGCATTGGCGAACAGCAGGTGCGCCTCGTCGAAGAAGAACACCAGTTTCGGCAGGTCGGCATCGCCCCGCTCCGGGAGCTGCTCCATGAGTTCCGACAGCAGCCACAGCAGGAACGTCGCGTAGATCCGCGGCGAGTGGTAGAGGCGGGTTGCGTCCAGGATGCTGATCACGCCACGCCCGGAGAAGTCGTTCTGCAGGAGATGCTCGACCCGGATCGCCGGCTCGCCGAAGAACTGGTCGCCGCCGGCTTCTTCGAGCACCAGCAGGCGCCGCAGGATGGCCGTGACGCTGGCCTTCGCGACGCGGCCGTGGGTGCGTTCCAGCACCGCCGCATTGTCCGCGGTCCAGTTCAGCATGGCGCGCAGGTCCTTCAGGTCGAGCAGCAGCAGGCCCTCGGCATCGGCGACGCTGAACGCGACCTGCAGGACGCCTTCCTGGGTCTCGTTCAACTCGAGCAGGTTCGCGAGCAGCGTCGGGCCCATCTCGGACACGGTGGTACGCACCGGCAGACCGGCGGCCCCGAACACGTCCCAGAACAGCGTCGGCGAGCCTTCGAACGTGTGGCCCTCGATGCCGATGTACGCGAGCCGTTCGTCGACCTTGCGGTGCGGGCTGCCGGGCGCGGCGAGACCCGAGAGGTCGCCCTTGATGTCGGCGGTGAACACCGGCACGCCGAGCCGCGAGAACGACTCCGCCAGCACCTGCAGCGTGACGGTCTTGCCGGTGCCGGTGGCGCCGGTGATGAGGCCGTGGCGGTTGGCCATGCCGGCGTCCAGCAGGACCTGGGTTTTTCCAGTGCCGCCTAGCAGGATCTTGTTGTCCGTCATTCTCGAGCTCCTTCGGGTGATGCAACTTTAACTGTTGCGGGCGGGCGGGCACATGGTTGTCGCGTGGCGTGGATTCGACGTCGGGGTGCGGGGGTGGGACTGGGGGATTGCGGACTCATTGCGGCACCCCCTCCGGGGGTTCCCTCGCTCCCCAACCTGCCCCGCCTCGCGCCTGCGGCGCGCCGCGGGTCACGTTGACTCGCTCGGTGCCGCAACAACCGTCCACAATCCCCCAGTCCCACCCCCGCACCCCGACGCCGGCTCCTCGCCATGGCGAAGATCATGTGAGTCGGGCGTCCGGGTCATGCAGGGCGCGCCGATGCGCGCCCACTGCGGGTGCAGTTCCATGCATCAGCGAACGCCAGCCAATCGGCCGACCCGGGCAGCGCGATTGCGCAACAACACCAACGAGGCGAATCGGCACACACGCGTCGGGACTTGGCATGACCAGGCGCAGGGACGAGCGCAAGGCCCGGGGAGGAATGCGCGGTATTGCGGACGGTTGTTGCGGCACCGAGCGAGTCAACGTGACCCGCGGCGCGCCGCAGGCGCAAAGCGGGGCAGGTTGAGGCGCACGGGAACCCCCGGAGGGGGTGCCGCAATGAGTCCGCAATACCGCGCATTCCTCCCCGGGCCTTGCGCCCGTCCCTGCGCCGGCGAACCAACAAAACCCAACGGTTGCGCCAACCCGCAGCCGCCAGCCGAGGGGTCGCTTCGATCGGAGACAGTCGAATATACTGACCCCCGCCGCGCAGCCAAGCGCGGCAGGTACAGGTGAACGGGAAGCCGGTGTGAATCCGGCACTGCCCCCGCAACGGTAACGGAGGGGTCCCGGCCGACATGCCACTGTGCAGGCGCCAGCCAGCATGGGAAGGCGGCCGGGGCTGCAAGCTTCCGAAGTCCGGAGACCGGCCGGTACTGCGCAATTCACGTTCCACCCGGGGTGCGGTGGACTGCCGGAGTACTCCCATGAAATGCATCAGAACCCTGTTGCCGCTCGTGCTCGCGTGGCCGATCGGCATGCCGTCCGCCAGCGCCGATGACACCGCGTCCGAACGCGGTAGCGCACTCGAGTCGATCGTCGTGACCGCGCATCGACTGCCATCGCGCATACCGGTCCTGCCCGTGATCGCGGTCGACCCGACCGAGCAGCCGCTGATCGGGCTGCAGGCGCTGCGCACCCTGCCCACCTTCGCCATCGGCCAGTCCGGCAGCCTCGGCAGCCTGACCCAGGTCCGGGTACGCGGCGCCGACGCCAATCACCTGCTGGTCCTGGTCGACGGCATCGACGTGATGGATCTGACCGCCGACTCGGGATTCAACTTCGGCAACCTGAACCTGGCCGGCATCAGCCGCATCGAATACCTGCCCGGCGCACAGAGCGCGGTCTGGGGCAACCAGGCAGCCGCGGGCGTCCTGCATCTGTCGACCGAGCCGCAGGGGCGCGTGCGCAGTGCCGCGATCGAAACCGGTGCGTTCGCGAGCAGGCAGGCCAGCCTGCAGCTGGCGGACAGCCGCGCCGATCACTTCTACAACCTGAGCGCGGTCGATTTCGCGACCGACGGCACCAACGTGGCACGACAGGGCGACGAACGCGACGGACACCACAACGATGCCTGGCTCGCATCCGCGGGGCTCAAGCGCGAGAACTGGACGTTGCGGACCCTGGCCCGCCGGATTCGCACCACCGCCGATTTCGACCCGACGCCGTTCCCGGCCTTTCTGCCGGTCGACGGCGACCGCCGCAACCGGCACGACGAGACGCTCACGCTCGCGAGCCTCGACCTGTTCGGTACCGACACGGCCTGGCTGCAGCGATTCAGCGTCGCGCGCTTCGAGACCGCCAACACGACCCGCACGGACGACGTCCGTACCGCGAGCACCGACGGGCGCCGCTGGCAGTTCGTCTCGATCACCGGAGTGCCGCTCGGCACCCGCCAGGAGTTGCAGTTCCTGGTCGAGCATCGCCGCGAGACCTTCGAGCAGCGCGGCGAGGCGAGCGACTTCGGCGATCCCAACCAGCGCCAGCGGATGGCCAGCACGAGCGCCGGCGTCGAGTACCTCCTCGCCATCGCCGAGCGGTGGCGCTTCAGCGCCTCGGCGCGGCACGACAGCAACAGTGATTTCGCCGACAGCGAGAGCGTGCGCCTCGCGCTCAATCACGATCTCGGCGACGACACGCGCGTCTGGGTCGCCGCCGGCACCGGCGTCAAGCTGCCGAGTTTCGTCGAGCGGTTCGGGTTCACGCCGGACAGCTTCCTCGGGAACGCCGACCTTGAGGCGGAACGCAACCGCCACGTGTCGGCCGGCGTCGAACACGCGCGCGGCCGCTGGACCCATGCGCTCACTCTGTACCGCGACCGGCTCGAAGACGAGATCAACGGTTTCGCGTTCGACCCGGTGCGCGGCGGCTTCACGTCGGTGAACGAATCCGGCGAGAGCCACCGCGAGGGCGCGGAGTGGCGATCGTCGGCCGGCTGGCAGGGCGGTGCGCTGCAGGTGGGCGCGAGCTGGCTCGACGCCGAGAGCGGTGACGGCAGCCGCGCGATCCGCCGCCCGCGCCGGCAGGCGTTCGTCACGGTCGACCAGCTCGTCGGCGGCGTAGCGGTGCAGGCCGGCGCGTTTCACGTCGGCGCCCAGCTCGACCAGGACTTTTCCACCTGGCCCGCCACCCGGGTGCGACTCGACGACTACACGCTGGTGCACGCCGCGCTCACGGTCCCGGTCGGCGAGCGCGTGCGGCTCGGGCTGCGCGGCAGCAACCTGCTCGACGAGACGTACGAAGACATCCTGGGATATCGTGCCCCAGGACGCGCCTGGTACGTCAACCTGGGAGTCGACTTCTGATGTCCGCACCGCGCCTGGACGCCGCTGCCGAAGCCGCCATGCAAGCCATGATCGACGCGCGCTGGGAGGATTCGATCGTCCCGGCGCTCGAGGACTACATCCGCATCCCGAACAAGTCGCCGGCCTTCGACCCGCACTGGCAGGCGCACGGACACATGCACACGGCGGTGCGGCTGCTCGAGCGCTGGGCGCGCGCGGCGGGCGTGGCCGGGCTCGTCACCGAGATCGTCGAACTGCCCGGCCGCACGCCGCTCCTGTTCGGCACCGTGCCCGCACACGGCGGCAGCGGGACGGTCCTGCTCTACGGACACTACGACAAGCAGCCGGAGTTCGATGGCTGGCGCAGCGGGCTCGCGCCCTGGGAGCCGGTCCTCGACGACGGCCGCCTGTACGGCCGCGGCGGTGCCGACGACGGCTATGCCCTGTTCGCCTCGCTGACCGCCATTGCCGCCGTGCAGGCCGCGGGACTCCCGCATGCCCGCTGCGTGCTGCTGATCGAGGGCTGCGAGGAAAGCGGCAGCTACGACCTGCCGCACTACGTCCGGCACCTCACGGACAAGATCGGCACGCCGGACCTGGTGATCTGCTTGGATGCGGAGTGCGGCAACTACGATCAGCTCTGGGTCACCACGTCGCTGCGCGGGCTGCTGCCTGGCGTGCTGTCGGTCGAGGTACTCGCCGAGGGCCAGCATTCCGGGGCGGCCGGCGGGATCGT
This sequence comes from Pseudomonadales bacterium, assembly GCA_019634925.1. Taxonomy (GTDB): domain Bacteria; phylum Pseudomonadota; class Gammaproteobacteria; order Pseudomonadales; family Azotimanducaceae; genus UBA7803. The sequence continues at coordinate 272,760 of JAHCAL010000006.1, read as the reverse complement.
CCCGTCGAGCTTCCGGCTGCTGCGCCAGGTCATGGAGCGTGTCGAACGCGCTGCGGACGGCGACCTGCACCCGGCGCTCAGCGTGCAGATCCCGCCACACGTGCTGCGTGACCTCGGCGCGGTCGCGGAAGTGCTGGGAACCGGTGTCTACCAGCGTTTCCCGCTGCTCGACGGCGTGCGTCCGGAATCCTCCGACCCGCTCGAACTGCTGGTCGCCAATGCCTGGCGGCCGAGCCTCGCGACCGTGGGCCTCGCCGGCGCGCCGGCCCCGGGCGATGCCGGCAACACGCTGCGCCCCGGCACCACGGCCAAGCTGGTCTTCCGGTTGCCGCCGACGCTCGATGCCGACGCGGTCGCGCCGGTCATCCGGGACGCGCTGGAACGCGACCCGCCCAACGGCGCGCGGGTGAGGTTCGAGGTCGAGACACCGCAGAGCGGCTGGTGCGCGCCGCCGACGGCGCCGTGGCTCGCGCGATCACTGGAAGCCGCGTCCCACGCGACCTTCGGCCGGCCGGCCATGTACATGGGCATGGGCGGCACGATCCCGTTCATGAAGATGCTGGGCGACCGTTTCCCGGGCGTGCAGTTCGTGGTCACCGGCGTGCTCGGCCCCGGCTCCAACGCGCACGGCCCCAACGAGTTCCTGCACCTCGCCACCGCCCGGCGCCTGACCGCCTGCGTGGCGCGCGTGCTGGTCGACCACGCGCGCCGCGAGACGGCCGCTACTGCAGGAGCCGGCTCTGCCGGCTGAAGCTGCGCCGCAGAAAGGTCATCTGGTCACCGAGTATCCGCCCGCTGTTGCTGAGCGCGAGATACTCCGCGTGGTTCGGCACGTAGGGCAGCGCGAGCAGCTCCATCGCGCACTCGTCGAGCAACCGATTGCCCTTGAAGTGGTTGCAGCGCCGGCAGGCCGCCACCACGTTGTCCCAGCTGTCGCGGCCGGCGCGCGAGATCGGCACGACGTGGTCGCGGGTGAGTTCCTCGTCCGCAAAAGCGCCCCCGCAGTACAGGCAGACGTTCAGGTCACGGCGGAACAGGGCCTCGTTGGTCAGCGGCGGTACCCCTTTGAACGGCGGTACGACGCGACCATCGCAGGCGATGATGCTGTGGATCTCGACACTGCTGGCCGCATTGCGGGCGCGGCAGTAGCCGCCGCGGATCCGGAGCACTGCGTCACCGAGCGTCCAGACCACGATCTCGCGGGCATAGAGCGACACCGCCTCCTGCCAGCGCAGCCATTCGACCGGCCGGCCGGCCAGATCCAGGCGCAGGATGCGTGGGACCCGTTCGAACTCAGCGAGCGTCGCGACCATGAACAACCCCTCTGCAAACCTCGCAGCGGTAGCGGTGGAGCACGCGGAATATTCGACTGATCCACCAGGTTCCGGATGGCCGCCATCTTGGCCAAAGGCCGCCGCCGATTCAACGGCTGGATATTCCGTCGCGACTGTGTCGCCCGGATGACAACACAATCCAGAGGCTCGCCCTCGGGCGCGCGACACGCGCGCCTGGGCGAGCTACTGGCTCGCACTCAGTCCCGTTCGTCGAGCAGCGCCTGCTGCGCGGCGCGCCGGGCCTCCCCGCGCGCCATGATTCGCTGAATTTCTTCGAGCGCCTTCGGATCCGGGTCCCAGCTGGCGCGGGCGTCACGCAGGCCGCCGTCCATGATCACGTAGCTGCCGCTCATGAAGGCGCCGTCGGGGCCCGTCAGAAAGCTCACCAGGCCCGCGATGTCTTCCGGCCGGCCGACGCGGCCGACGGGGGTACGCTGCTCGAGGCTCTTGCGGATCACGCCCTCACGCTCACCGGCCAGTCCCGCCGCCAGGGGGGTGTCGATCACCCCGGGGCCGATCGCATTGACCGTGATGCCCGCCGGGCCGAGTTCCTGGGCCCAGCCGCGCACCATGATGCGCACGCCGGCCTTGGTGGCGGAATACGACCAGATGCCCGCGCCGGTCGTTTCCGCCGCGAGCGAGGAGATGCACACGATGCGGCCGCCGTTACCGAGACGCACCATCTGGCGGGCGGCCGCCTGGACCGTCAGGAAGACGCCGGTGAGGTTGACGTCGAGCTGGTCCTGCCAGTCCTTCAGCGTCATCTCGAGGACGCTCGCGCCACGTCCGATCCCGGCATTGGCGACGGCGATGTCGAGCCGACCGAATTTCGCCACGCACTCGGCGACCGCCTGTTCGAGCTGCAGCGGGGCGGCAACGTTGGCCTTGCACGCACCCGCGCGCCGGCCGAGCTGGGTCACCAGGTCGACGGTATGCTCCGCACCGGCCAGATCGATGTCGGTGACGAAGACGTCCGCGCCGTCCCGAGCGAGACGCTCCGCGATGCCGCGGCCGATGCCGGATCCACCCCCGGTGATGAACGCGACCTTTCCCTGCAACTGGCCCTGCAACTGGCCCTGCAACTGACTCATGCCTCCCTCCCTGCCGACTCTTCGAGTGATGTACGTGGATCGATGGCCCGGTAACTCGGCCGGCGCCGCAACCGCTCCAGGTAGGCGGCGACGTTCGGCAATCCGTCGAGCGGCATGCCGTCCACCTGCAGCACCATGGCGAGCGACATGAACGGCACGTCCGCCAATGAGAAATCGCCCGCCAGGTACTCGCGCCCACCCAGGCGCTCCTCGACGAACGGCAGCGCCCGCTCGCGCAGCTCCGTGCGTGCTTTGTCCATTTCCTGTTCGTCGCGCTGGTCGGGCGGCGACCACCACGGCATCCAGATCTTCGGCACGTGCACCGACAGGATGATCTCGTCGGCATAGTTCTCGAGCGCGCGGGCGCGCGCCCGCGCCACCGGGTCGGCCGGCAGCAGCGGCGGCTCGGGGTAGCGGTCGTTCAGGTATTCGTTGATCACCGACGAGTCGTAGACCGTGATGTCGCCGTCGTCGATCCAGGGCACCTTGCCGAGCGGATTCTTCGCGAGCACCTCTGGCACCTTCTTCCAGACGTCGCCGATGCGCACGCGCTCGACGCGATAGGCGAGCCCCTTCTCTTCCAGCACGACCTTGGTCTTGCTCGAAAACGTGGAGCGCAACGTGCCCCATGGATAGCGACGCTCCATGGTATGCAGAACGATCATGTGGTTACTCCTGCCGGCAGCCGGCTAGCAGATACGCTAAGGACGCGCGCCAGTGACGCCCTCGAGGCGCGCGCCGAGGCGGCGCTGATGATACAGCGCCTCCAGTGAGAAGAGCACGAGCGCGCTCCAGATACAGCCGAACGTGACGAACTGCCGAGGATGGAACGGTTCGCCATAGGCAAACACCGCGAGCAGCAGCGTGATCGATGGCGCCAGGTATTGAAAGAAGCCGAGAATTCCGAGCGGCAGTCGCCCGGCCGCGGCCGCGAAACTCACCAGCGGGACGACCGTCACGAGTCCGGCCGCCGAGAGCAGTGCCAGGTCGGCTGCGCTGCCCCCGGGAAATGCGCCGGCACCCCGCACGTGGAGCATGACCAGGTAGCCGAGCGCGAGCGGCAGGACGAGCAGGGTTTCGACGCTGAGACCGACGGCGGAATCCACCGCGAGCCGTTTGCGCACCAGGCCGTACAGCCCGAACGTGATCGCGAGCGTCAGGCCCATCCACGGCAGTACGCCCACGCCCACGATCTCGTTGACCACCCCGAGCACCGCGAGGCCGAGGGCAACCTTTTGCGCCGGGCGGAACCACTCGTTGAAGAACAGGACCCCGAGGACCACGTTGACCAGCGGATTGATGAAGTAACCAAGACTCGCCTCGATCAGCCGCTCGCTCTGCAGCGCCCAGATGTACAGCCCCCAGTTCACCGAGATCAGCAGGCCGCTGACCACGAGCCAGCCGAGTTCGCGGGCCCGAAGCGCCAGCAGGTTGCCGAACTGGCCGCGCACGGCGATGAGTCCTGCCAGCACGACCACCGACCAGACCACGCGGTGCGCCACGATCTCGACCGCACCGGCGAAATCCAGCAGCTTGAAGTACACCGGCGCCAGGCCCCATAGACCATAGGCGGTGATCGCGAGCAGCACGCCCCGCCGGTCGAGCGGGTCGCCGGGCGCGATCAGAAATGATCCTTGCGGCGCCGGGTTTCGGCGAACACCTCCACGGGCCCCGCGCCGGGCAACCCGACCACGGCCTGGAGTTCGGCACTGGTCGCGCGCAGGAACGGATTGGTCTGCTTCTCGAGGCCGATGGTGGTGGGCACCGTCGGCTGGTTCGCGGCACGGCGGCGCGCGACGTCTTCGGCACGCGCGACCAGCGCGGGATTGCCCGGCTCGACGCTGAGCGCGAACGCGGCGTTCGACTGGGTGTACTCGTGTGCGCAGTACACGACGGTGGCGTCGGGCAGCGCCATCAGCTTCTGGAGACTGCCCCACATCTGCGTGGGTGTGCCTTCGAACAGCCGACCGCAACCGAGCGCGAACAGGGTATCGCCGACGAACACGATGCCGTCGTCCGCAAAATAGTAGGCGATGTGTCCGCTGGTGTGCCCGGGCACCTCCAGCACGGTCGCGGCCGCCGCGCCGAGCGCGACCCGGTCACCGTCTTGCACGCGCACGTCGATCCCCGGGATCCGCTCCGCGTCGTTGGCCGCGCCTACCACCGTACAGCCCCACTTCGCCTTCAGCGCCGCGTTGCCACCGGCGTGATCGAAATGATGGTGCGTGTTGAAAATGTGGGTGAGCTTCCAGCCGCGCGCCGCGAGTGCTGCGTCGATCGCCGCGGCTTCCGGCGTGTCGATGGTCGCGGTCATGCCGGTGGACGGTTCGTGCACCAGGAAGCCGTAGTTGTCGGAAAGACAAGGGAACATGTGAACCTGGATGGCCATGGCGCTCTCCTCTGATATCCGCCTCTGAAACCCCCGATCTGGCGCGGCCGCCTGCAGCCTGCGCGGCGGCCGGAAACGATCCCGAGCGCGTCAGCGGCCGTTGGCGCGCGCGAGCGCCGGACGACCGGTGCAGCGCGCGAGCCAGTCCTTCAGCGCCGGATGGCCAGACAGATCGGCACGTGCGATGGCGCTCCACAGCAGGACGCTCGCGACGTTGAGATCGGCGACGGTGAACCGCCCGCCCATCAGGTACTCGCGACCGGCGAGTTCGGCGTTGAGCACACGAAACGGCGCATCGAGTTGGGCCAGGTACTCGGCCGCCTTCCCGGCGCTCTTTTCGGCACCCATCATGCCGGTGGTGTGGAAGAGCGCCTGCAGCAGGGTCTTCTCCACTTCGGTCATGACCCAGAAACTCCACTGCATGGCGGTCGCTTCTTCCTGCAGATCGCGTGGTGCGAGCGGACCGCCGTGCTTGCGCGCCAGGTACAGGTTGATCGCCATCGACTCCCACACCCGGAAGCCGTCGTCGTCGATGGCGGGAATACGTCCGTTCGGATTGATGCGCAGGTAGTCCGCGGTCTTGGTATCCCCGGCGAACCGCGTCGGTATGTGCTCATAGGCAATGCCGAGTTCCTCGACCATCCACAGCGCCCGCACCGCCCGGCTCTGCGCCTGCCCGTACACCTTGAGGGTCATGCCGCTCTGCTCCTGGTCCGTTTCCGCTAGAATGCCATCAGCGCCCCACGGTCACCAGCTTGCATGAACCCGGTACTTGAGGAAATCGTCGACATCCTGAACGTCGAGCGGATCGAGGAGAACCTCTATCGCGGGCGCAACCACAATACCGAGCACGTCTTCGGCGGCCAGGTACTGGCGCAGGCCATTGCCTCTGCGTACCGCACGGTCGACCGGTCGCAATCGCTCCATTCGCTGCACGCCTACTTCCTGCGCCCGGGCGACTGGAAGATCCCGATCCTCTACGACGTCGACCGCATCCGCGACGGGCGCAGCTTCAGCACCCGTCGGGTGGTGGCCATCCAGCACGGACGCGCGATCTTCAACCTCGCCTGCTCGTGGCAGAAGGACGAACCGGGGCTCGGTCACGCCGTGCCCATGCCGGACGTGCCGCCGCCCGAAGCGCTGCGCGGCGATCGCGAGGTCTTCGTCGAACTCGCGCGCACCCAGCCGGACGTGCTGCGCTACGCGTTCCGGTTCGACGCGATCGAGAGCAGGCAGGTGGAACGCATCGCCATGGGCGACGCCGCCGCGCAGCCGCCGTACAAGCACACGTGGCTGCGCGCGCGGGACCCCCTGCCCGACGACCCGGAGGTCCACCTCGCGCTGCTCGCGTACATGTCCGACCTCGACTTCATGAGCACGTCGATGCTGCCGCACGGCCGCAACCTGATGCGCAACATGGTACAGGGCGCGAGCCTCGATCATTCGCTGTGGTTTCACCGCCCGTTCCGCGCGGACGAATGGCTGCTGTTCGCGAAGGAGTCGCCGAACGCGGGGGGCGCGCGCGGGTTCGTACGGGGTCAGTTCTTCAGCCGGCGCGGCGAGCTGGTCGCGACGGCGGCACAGGAATGCCTGATCCGGCCGCGCCCGCCGGCACCCGTCGCGGCGGGATGACCCGCACCGCGGTGGGTGCGGGTCGCGGGTCGCGAGGCGCGGGTCGAGAACAGAATTCAGAGGGCTGCGAGCATCGCTTCCGCCTTACTCACCTCGAACTTGCCCGGCGCTTCGACGGCGAGCTTCTTCACCACGCCGTCTTCCACGATCATGGCGTAGCGCTGCGAGCGCTTGCCGAGGCCGAAACCGCTGCCGTCCATCTCGAGGCCGATGGCACGCGTGAATTCGCCGTTGCCGTCGCCGACCATGACGAGTTCTTCGGCGTTGGCGCCCTTGCCCCAGCTGTCCATGACGAAGGCGTCGTTCACGGAGATGCAGACGATGCTGTCCACGCCCTTGGCCTTGATGGCATCGGCGTGCACGACATAGCCGGGCAGGTGGGCCTGGGAGCAGGTGGGCGTGAAGGCACCGGGCACCGCGAACGCGACGACCTTCTTGCCGCCGAACAGGTCGCTGGTCTTGACCGCCGTCGGACGGCCGTCTTTCATGACGTGCAGGGTCGCTTCCGGGAGTCTGTCGCCTTCTTTGATGGTCATACTGGTTCCTCAGTGAGTGATCCGGGGAGTCGTGCAGTGTGGGGAAATCGACCGGAACGGTCAACGCCGTGGGGCCCGGGGCCGGCGACGCGAACCGCGTCACAGGAACGTCGCGCCGGCGCGCGTTTATACTGTCATTCATGACGACGGATCCTCGAGCAGCCGGCACTCGATCCGGGCGGATGCGACATCGATGCGCGCGCCGCTTGCCCCGCAATGGTGCGCGGACGTGTGCCGCTGCGCTCGCGATCGCCCTGCTCCCCAGCATCGGTATCGGTATCGGCATCGCGATCGGCATCGGTAGCGGCATGCTCGCCGCACCGGCCGCGGCGCGTACCCCGGACATGCTGGTCGCGCCGCCCCGGCTCGCGCCACCGCTCCATCCAACGGTCACGGTGATCCCGCCCGCCCGGCGCACCGTCGCCGCGCCGCCACCGGGTCCCGCCGACGCAGTCGGCCCCACAGGGCCGGGACTCGCCCCGCCTGCCGCGCCGCCGATTCATCCGACGGTGACGATCGTGCCGGTCGCGGAGTTCGCCGAGTCTGGCACACCAGACCTCGAGGACCCCGCGCGCGCGCATCCGGCACCGGTGGAAGTGAGCCTGCCGGAGCCTGCCGCACTGCGCCTGCTCGGGCAAAGCGTGACGCCGGGCACGTTCGCAATGCTCGCCTGGGAGCCGAGCCAGACCTTCGCGAGCGGCTCGCTGGCCTCCACCGTGCTGGTCGCGCACGGTGCGCGCCGCGGTCCTGTGCTGTGCCTGACCGCGGCTGTACACGGCGACGAACTGAACGGCATCGAGACGGTCCGCCGCATCCTGCACGATCTCGACCCGACCGAACTCTCCGGCACCGTCATCGGCGTGCCGATCGTCAACATCCAGGGCTTCAACCGCGGCTCGCGCTACCTGCCGGACCGGCGTGATCTCAACCGGTTCTTCCCGGGCAATCCCTCCGGCAGCTCCGCCTCACGGATCGCCCATTCACTGTTCTACAACGTGATCGTGCATTGCAATTCGCTGGTGGACCTGCACACCGGGTCATTCCACCGCACCAATCTGCCGCAGTTGCGCGCCAACCTGAACGATCCGGGCAGTCTCACCATCGCCGAGGGCTTCGGCGCGACGGTGGTCCTGCACAGTCCCGGCGAGGAAGGCACACTGCGCTGGGCCGCGACCCAGGCGGGCATTCCCGCGGTCACGCTCGAGGCCGGGGGCCCGATGCAGGTCCAGCAAGAGGCGGTGGCACACAGCGTGCGCGGCATCCAGGCACTGATGCAGTCGATGGGCATGCATGGCGAACAGCGCCAGGCGGACCCGACCGAGCCGGTCTACTACCAGTCGCGCTGGGTGCGCGCCGACCACGGCGGCATCCTGTCCGGCAAGGTGCCGCTCGGACACCAGGTCGCGATCGGCGATCTGCTCGGCACCGTCATCGATCCGCTCACCAACCAGCAACAGCAGATCCGCTCGCCGTTCCGGGGCCGCGTCATCGGCATGGCGCTGGACCAGTTCGTGATGCCGGGGTACGCCACTTTCCACATCGGCATCGAGTCGGCCGTCGAGGATGCCCTGGAAGCACCCGTGGAGCCGGAGTCCGACTACGAAGCCGCCGAAGTCGAGCCGGACATCGAACAGCACTGACCGTGCGCGTACGGCGCACGGGCGCTCAGCGCCACGCGAACGCCGGTTGCTCGAAGTGCGCGACGCGGGTCGCTCGACCGAGCAGGCAGACTTCGCGGAACTGGTAGATGAGCGCGGCGGTCGGCGCGGCGATGTGGTCGTCACCGACCGGCATGCGCAGGATCGGATGGCCCTCCCCGTCCGCCGGATCGAGCCGCGGCGCGTCCTCGCGCAGGAACTCGGTCAAGGGTATCCGGTGGACGGAAGCCACTTCCGCCGGATCGGGCTTGACCGCCAGATCGCTGCCGCCCCAGATCACCACGGGTGTGATCACGAAACCGGAGCGCGTCACGAAATCGTCGAGCTGGCCCAGCACCGCCGTGGGCGGCAGGTCGACCCCGATTTCCTCGCGCATTTCGCGCAGGGCCGCCTCGGTCGCGGTCTCGCGCCCGTCGAGCCGCCCGCCCGGAAACGCCCACTGGCCCGGATGATTGCGCAGGTGTGCGGCCCGACGGGTCAGCACCAGCGCGGCCGAAGTCTGCCAATCGGCATGCCGCGGCAGCCCGGGCAGCTCCGCGCCGTGTCCGACCTCGGCCACCAGGACCGCGACCGCCGCACGACGCGCCGCGGCGGGTGCTGCGGTGCGCACGGAAAATGCACGCAGTCGGGCGGCCATGCGCTCACGCAGCTGTCGATCGAGTTCCATCCGTCGCCTCCCAGAAGACCGAGCAAAAAGACTGGGCAAGCAGCATTTACCACGAGCGCCCGCGAGTGGCCGCCCGACACACGAGGCGTCCCTACCGCGCGCCGGCACCACGGCCCCGCCCCGCACCGGGCTCGCGCCGCACCGGCCGCGGCTTCCGGGTGCTGGCACTTTCGGGCACCATACGACCACATCACCCCCGGAGCGATCCGCCGTCGTGCGTGCCATCCGCCTGCTGCCCATCGGACTCATCGCGCTCATTGCCTTTGCCGCGTCCGCACCGGCCGCCGAGCCGCGTCCCACCCGCGCGGCGGTGGAGCGCGGCGAATACCTGGTCAACCTGCTCGGGTGCGCACGCTGTCACACCGAAGGCTACCTGACCGGCCAGACACCCTCTGGGCCGGCGCTCGCCGGTTCCCGGATCGGTATTGCCTGGTCCGCGTACACCGGCCCGGACGAGACGCCGGGCCTCGCTTTCTCTCCCAACCTGACCCCCGATCCGGACACCGGACTCGGACGCTGGAGCCAGGAGGACATAGTCCGTGCCATGCGCACCGGCGTCAGCCGCGACGGCCACCAGAACCTGCCCGTCATGCCGTCCGCGAACTACGCGGCGCTGAAGCGCGAAGACCTGCGGGCGATCGCCGCCTACCTGAAGAGCCTCGCGCCGGTCGCACGCGTTATTCCCGCACGCACCGCACCCGGCGCGCCGGTCGAGTTCCCATACGTGCGCTTTGGCGTCTACCGTTTCGAGCCCGGCGCATCGGCGCCCGGCCCATCTGGGCCCGGCCCATCTGGGCCCGGACAAGCGCCCAGGGAGTTGCCAGTCCCCCCGGTACCGACCGGCGGCTGAACCCCACTGCCGCTGCCCAGCGCCCTGGATGCCAGGCCGGGCGTCCTCTCGGCCGGATTGCCGCGCACCGCACGCCAGGCGGCTTCGGCGAACAGTTCGCGGACGCCGCCGGGCGATCGCTCGTAATGGCCCGAGAGCCAGCGCCGCAGGTATTCCTGGATCGGCCCGCTGATCAGCGGCACATACGTATCCCGCGGCAGCGCGCGCATCTCCCCGCGCGCCACGAACGGCGCGAACCATACGAATATCTCGCCCAGGTACGCGCGGTAGATCTCCTTCAGGCGCGCGCGCGCGTCTGCCGAGAAGTCGATGTCGCGCGAGTGGAGGTAACTCGCCAGCGCACGGTTCCTGGTGGTCCAGTCGCAGGAGAAGCGGACCACGGCCTTGACGCTCTCCTCGGCATCGCCGCACCGGCGCAACCTGCGCAGCATACCGGCATTGAAGCGCTGGATGCCCGCCATGAAGAGTTCTTCCGCGATGCCTTCCTTGCTGCCGAAGTGGTGATAAAGGCTGCCGACGCTGCAGTTCGCGGCGCGCTGGATGTCCTGGATGGTGGTGCCCTCGAGACCGAGTCGGTCGAAGCAGTCGAGCGCCGCCGCGAGCACGCTGGCGCGGCGTTCGAGTGTCGCCGCCCTGGGTTCCTGTGCCGCCCGCGTTCGCCTTTGCATGGCTGCATCCTAACCGGACCCGCGGCCGGTTACTAGAATTCCGTTCTAGTAAAAGATTCGGGTCTTGGGTATGCTCCCGGCCGTCATTCCAAACCGGGACCGGCCATGGACATCGAACTCAGTGCCAGCGATCTCTCGTTCCGCGAAGAAGTCCGCCAGTTCTTCCGCGACAATGCCTACAAGCCCGGCGAGGACTACGCGAAGTGGCGCCTCGACTGGTTCGCGAAGGCCGCGGCGAAAGGCGGCTGGGACGTCCCCAAGTGGCCGAAGGAATTCGGCGGGCCGGGCTGGAGCCCCACCCAGCACTACATCTGGGAGCAGGAGACCGCCCGGGCCACGCTACCCTGGGACATGCCGTTCGGCGTCGGCATGGTCGCGCCCATCATCATGGGTTACGGCAACAAGGCGCAGCAGGAACGGTTCCTGCCGGACATCCGCGCACGCAAGGTGAACTGGTGTCAGGGCTACTCGGAACCGGGCGCCGGCTCCGACCTCGCCTCGCTCAAGACAAAGGCCGTGCTGTCGGCCGACGGCACCCATTACGTGGTCAACGGCCAGAAAATCTGGACCACCGCCGCGCACATCGCCGACTGGATGTTCTGCCTGACACGCACCGACGATTCCGGGCGCAAGCAGGACGGCATCACCTTCCTGCTCTTCCCGATGAAGCAGCCCGGCATCGAGGTGAAGCCGATCATCACCCTGGGCGGCGCACATAGCGTCAACTCGGTCTTCATCACCGACGTCAAGGTTCCGGTCGAAAACCGGATCGGTGAGGAAGGCAAGGGCTGGACCTATGCGAAGGGACTGCTGCAGCACGAACGCACCGGCCTCGCCGGCATTTCGCGCTCGCTGGTGGCGCTCGAGGGTCTGAAGGCCAACGCCGCTTCGGTACCGCGCGGCAACGGCACGCTGCTGGACGACCCGGACTTCCGCGCCAAGGTGGCCGCGCTCGAGATCGACCTGCTCGCCGCTGAATTCACCGAACTGCGCAGCCTCGCGAGCGCCCAGGCCGGCGCCGCGCCCGGACCGGAGTCCTCGATCCTGAAGCTCAAGGGCACCGAGATCCAGCAGCGCATCCAGAAACTCACGGTCGAGGCCGCCGGCCTGTACGCCGCCGCGTGGGGCGCGAGCCAGCCGGGCCCGAAATTCGCGCGCGGCGGCATGTCCGGTTACCTGGCGAGCCGCGCCTACACCATCTACGGCGGCGCGAGCGAGGTCCAGAAGGACGTCATCGCCAAGAACGTACTCGGCATCAAGAGGTCGCAGGCATGAATTTCGAACTTTCGTCCGAGCAGAGGCTCATCCAGGAAAGCATCGCGCGCTTCGTCCAGGACAACTACCCACTCGACGCGCGCCAGAAACTCGCCGCCGGCAAACTCGGCTTCAGCGAGACGCATTGGTCCACGATGGCCGAACTCGGCTGGCTCGCGCTGCCGTTCGACGCGGAAGACGGCGGCTTCGGCGGCAACCAGATCGACACCATGGTCCTCATGGAGCAGTTCGGCAAAGGCCTGGTGCTCGAACCCTACCTCGCCAGCATCGTCATGGGCGGCGGCGCGGTGAAGCGCGGTTCCGCAGCGCTCCGTACAGAGATCCTGCCCGGCGTGATCGACGGCAGCCGGCAGCTGGCGCTCGCCTATGCGGAACCCCAGAGCCGGTTCGACCTGCACGACGTGGTGACGAACGCTCGCAGCGACGGCGCCGACTACGTCCTGAACGGTCACAAGTCGATGGTGCTCCACGGTGGCAGTGCGCATCAGGTCGTGGTCTCGGCCCGGACCAGTGGCGGTCAGGCCGATACCGGCGGGATCAGCCTGTTCCTGGTCGACATGGATGCGGAGGGTATCAAGCGCGACGGCTTCCCGACCGTCGACGGACTGCGTGCGGCGGAAATCACTCTGAAAGACGTGCGGGTCCCGGCCAGCCGGGTGATCGGCACGATCGACCAGGGTTACCCGATCCTGACCGCCGTCGCGAACGACGCGATCCTGGCACTCGCGGCCGAAGCGATCGGTGCGATGGAAGTCCTGTACAAGGACACCGTCGCCTACACCCAGGAGCGGGTGCAGTTCGACCACCCCCTGGCGGACTTCCAGGTACTCCAGCACCGTATGGTGGACATGTTCATGGAGTACGAACAGTGCAAGTCCCTGCTGTACCGCGCCACCCTCGAGGTCGCGCAGGGCACCAGCCCGACTGCGCAGCGCACCGTACACGCCCTGAAACACCTGGTGGGAAGGTCCGGCATCTTCATCGGCGAGAACGCGGTCCAGCTGCACGGCGGCATGGGCATGACCGAGGAGCTGCGCATCGGCCACTACTTCAAGCGCATGCTGGTGATCGAGAGCCAGTTCGGCAACACGGACTATCACCTGCAACGCTTCGCCGCCTGAGGCGAAGCGCGGGCACCTGCAACGCTTCGCCGCCTGAGGCGAAGCGCTGGCTTCTCGGGGGCGGCCAGTGCCGTCCCTTCCCCGCCACCGCCCCGCCACCACCCCGCCACCGCCCCACCCCTTCGTGAACCGCGACACGGATCGCACTTCACGGCAGAATCTACAATCCGTGAGCGGGCGCCCTGGTGCGGCGCCTCCCGGAGCCAGGACCTCGCGCGATGCGTTCAGGGCAGTCAAGGATCACCACACGCCTCATCGGACTCGCGGCCGCAGCGGCTGCGCTTTGCCTTGCGAGCCTGGCGCGCGCCGACGGCATGGTCATCTCCCGCGGCTCGGCCGGAGACGGCGCGGTGTTCAGCGACGGCAGCTCGGTACCGATACGCAGGGTGTTTACCTATCGGCAGGACGACGGCGTGCCCGTGTTCACCGACCGGGCACCCGCCAACCAGTCCTACCAGGTCATGGAGTTCGCCTGCTACGCGTGCAACCCGCGCTCGACCGTCGACTGGCACTCGACGCCCCTGCACGTCGACAAGTATGCGGAACTGATCAGTTCGGCAGCCGAACAGCACGGCGTCGACAAGGCCCTGATCCGGGCGCTCATCCACGCGGAGTCGGGCTTCAACCCTTACGCCCGCTCGCACAAGGGTGCGATCGGACTCATGCAGCTCATGCCAGGCACCGCGCGCGATCTGGGCGTGCAGGACCCGACCGAAGTACACGAGAACATCGACGGCGGCGTGCGCTACCTGGCCGGCCTGCTTGCGCAGTACCACGGCGACGTCACGCTCGCGACCGCCGCGTACAATGCCGGCCCGGCCAACGTCGAGCGCTACGGTGGGGTGCCGCCGTTCGAAGAGACCCAGACCTACGTCAGGCGCGTGAAGATCCTGCACGACCGCTATCGCGGCAGCATCTGAGGCTTCCCATCCACGCGCCGGGGACCGCTTTTCAGCCGCGTTCCTCCCAGTCGATCCATGCCACGCCACTCTGCGCGAGATAGGCGTTGACCGCCTCGCCCACGGTCGGGAAGAACGTCTCCGCGCCGAACCGCGCGAACAGCCCGAAGCGCTTGAGCTTGTCCTTGACCGGATCCTTCATCTCCGCGAAGCAGAACTCGATGTCCGCCTCATTGAGCGCCTCGTCGAGTTCGCTCAGCATGTCCGCCGCCGTCACGTCCACGCTGGTCACCGGTTCGGCCGCCACCACCAGCCAGCGTACCGGGGTTGGGGAGGCGGCCACGGCCTCGAGTACCCGTGCGTGGAAAAGCTCGGCATTGGCGAAGAACAGCGGCGCGTCCCAGCGGAACAGCACGAGGCCCGGAATACGGCTGGCGGCTGGATAACGCGTGATGTCGTGGTAACCCTTCAGCTGATCGACCCGGCCGAGCACCGCCGAGTGCGGACGCCAACCGTCCCAGAGGAACTCGATCACCGCGATCACGATGGCGATGCCGATGCCCTCCAGAACGCCGAACAGGACCACACCCGCAAAGCAGCTCATGGACAACCAGAATTCCCAGCGCTGGATGCGGTAGATCCGGCGCAGGTCAGCCACTTCGAACAGCCCGAGCGCGGCCGCGATGACCACCGCCGCCAGTGCGGCCTGCGGAAGGTGTTCAAGCAGCCCGGGCGCGAACAGCAGCAGCGCGATGATCGCGATCGCACCGACCACACAGGCGAGCTGGGTTCGCGCACCCGCCGCCTCGGCGACCGGTGTGCGCGAGGAACTGCTGCTGATCGGGAAGCCCTGGAACAACCCGGCCGCCAGGTTGGCCGCGCCAAGCCCGACCATCTCCTGGTTCGGGTCGACCGGCGTGCGCAGACGCGCCGCGTAGCTGCGGGACAGCACGCTGGTGTCGGCGAACGAGACCAGCGCGATCGCCACGCCACCCGCGGCCACCGCGAACAGGTCCTCGAACGCGATCACCGGTACCACGAATTGGGGCAACCCGTGCGGCAGCGCGCCGAGCACGGCCACGCCGGCATCGGCCTCGAGGTCGAGTACGGCGACCAGCAGCGCCGCGGCCGCCACCGCGATGAGGAGTCCGGGCACGCGTGGAAACCGTTTGAGGAACAGGATCGTCACCAGGGTGCCGACCCCGATGAGCAGCGTCGGCACGTGCAGGTGGCCTTCGACGACCGCGCGGACCAGCCCCTGCAGCTGTGTGCCGAGTCCGTCGCGCACGACCTCCGCACCGACCAGGGTCGGCAACTGGCTCACGATCACCGTGAGCGCGATGCCGTTCATGTAGCCGTAGCGGATCGGCTTCGAGAGCAGCTCCGTGACGAAGCCCATGCGCGCCACGCCCGCCAGGACACACACGAGCCCCGATACGATCGCGAGCATCCCCCCGATCGCCACGGCACGCGCCGGATCGCCCGCCGCCTGGGCGAGCACGACCGTCAGGATCAGTGCCGCGAGCGCCGAATCCGGCCCGAGCACGAGGATGCGGCTCGGGCCGAAGATCGCATACACGAGGAGCGGGACGATGGTCGCGTACAGCCCGTGGATGCCGGGCAACCCGGAAGCCTGCGCATAGGCGATCCCGACCGGCACCAGCATCGCCGTGATCACGAGGCCGGCGGCGAGATCGTGGCGCAGCCATGCGCGTCGGTAGGTCGCGAGCATCGCGATGGCCGGCACCCAGCGCGCCCAGCCGGCTCGGGCGGGCGCCGCGCCATGCAGCGCCCGTCCGCGCGCGGTTTCGGTGGGAAGGTCCTGCATGGGAGCGCTCTCACGCGGTCGGGCGCCCATTCTAGTGCGGGGCAACGCGTCCGGCGTACGCGTCGGCGGCCCGCATGGGCGGCCCGCATAGGCGCGCCTTGCGGACGCGCGCTAGAATCCGCCCACCACGCAATGGGGGGATCACTATGCGCCTGTCGATGCTGCTGCCCGGACTCCTGCTCGTCGCCACGGCGTGCAGCCGCGCGCCGGAACCCGTTTCCGAGACGCCCGCCGCGCCCGAGGCGCCTTACGAAGAGACCCTGCGGCTCGCGCTCGAGACCGCCACACCCGGCACGGTGATCGACATCCCCTCCGGCGTACACCGGTTCAGCCGCGGCCTGGTGCTCAACACGAGCGGCGTCACCCTGCGTGGCGCCGGCATCGATCTCACGGTGCTTTCCTTCAAGGAGCAGGTCGCGGGCGCCGAGGGGCTCCTGGTGAACGCCGGGGACTTCATCATCGAAGACCTCGCGATCGAGGACACCGTCGGCGACGCGCTCAAGATCAACGGCGGCCGCAACGTGGTGATCCGTCGCGTGCGTACCGAGTGGACCAACGGGCCCGATACCGGCAACGGCGCGTACGGCATCTACCCGGTGCAGACCGAGAACACGCTGATCGAGGACTCGGTCGCCATTGGTGCCTCCGACGCCGGCATCTACGTCGGCCAGTCGCGCAACGTGGTCGTCCGCAACAACCGCGCCGAGTACAACGTGGCCGGCATCGAGATCGAGAACACCGTCGGTGCGGATGTCTACGGCAACCTCGCGACCAACAACACCGGCGGGGTCCTGGTGTTCAACATGCCGGACCTGCCGGTCACGGGACACACCACGCGGGTTTACGACAACGACGTGATCGGCAACAACACGACCAACTTCGGCGCGCCGGGCAGTGCGGTGGCGAGCGTCCCGGCCGGCTCCGGCATCGTGATCAACTCCAACGACCGGGTGGAGATCTTCGGCAACCGGATCGGCGACAACCGCACGGCCAATATCCTGATCTCGAGCCTGTTCAGCGCCGAGTATTCGCAGACCGGCGAATCCGCACCGGACTTCGACCCCTATCCCGAGGAGATATTCATCCACGGCAACACCTTCACGCCCGGCGGCAGCGCACCGGACCGCGCGGCCCTCGACACGCTGCGCACGGCCGTGTTCGGCGCGGACGGACGGCTGCCGGACATCCTCTGGGACGGCGTGACCAACCCCGCAGGGGACCAGGAGCGGCCGGCCCTCTGCATCGACAATCCGGGCGCCACGTTCGTCAACGTCGATGCCGCCAACGACTACCAGGCGCCGTCGACGGATCTGACGCCGCACGCCTGCCGGCTGGAACCACTGCCGGCCGTTACGCTCGTAAGCGCGAACTGAGGCGCGCCTTGCGCTGGCGTGCCGCCTTGATCCTGCTCGCGGCGATCGCCTGCAGCGTGGCGCCGCCGGCACCCGAGGTGCGCTTTCACCCACGCGAGGCGTACCCCGCGCGCCTGAGCGACTGGGGCATCCTGGTGCGCGCTGGCGATCGGTACCTGCCCGGGGCCGGCAGCCGGCCGTACGAGATCCGCGCCGCACTGTTCTCCGACTACGCGCTGAAGCTGCGCACGCTGTACGTCCCACCCGGCAGCAGGATCGGTTTCCGACCCGACGGCCCGCTCGAGCTGCCGGTGGGGAGCATCGTCTCGAAGACGTTCTTCTATCCGGTGCAGAAGGGCCACGCGGTGGCCGCAGAGGGCTGGAGCGGCGATCCTGCCGAGCTGCGCGTCGACCGGCATCGGGTACTCGAAACGCGGCTCCTGGTCCGCCAGGCGGACGGCTGGGATGCCCTGCCCTACGTCTGGGACGGCGACGACGCGTACCTGCGCGTCACCGGCGCCTTGGCGCGGCTACCGCTGGCAGTGGACGGCACGACGGTCGACCTGGCCTACGTGGTGCCGTCGCGCAACGAGTGCGCGGGCTGCCACGCTACCGACCACGCGAGCGGCGCGCTCGAGCCGATCGGGTTGCAGGCCCGCCACCTGAATCGCGCCTACCCGGGCGCCACGACCGGCCAGCTCGTCGTGTGGGCCGCCGACGGACTGCTCGACGGACTGCCGGATGCGGTGCCCGCCACGGCCGACTGGCGCGACCCGGCCACGCCGCTCGCCGAACGTGCGCGGGCCTATCTCGACATCAACTGCGGGCACTGCCACCGCCCGCACGGACCGGCGGCCACCTCGGGATTGTTTCTCGATGCCGCAACGACCGACCTGCGCCAGCTCGGTGTCTGCAAACGCCCGATCGCCGCGGGGCGCGGCTCCGGCGGACACCACTTCTCCATTCTGCCCGGCCGGCCGGACGCATCCATCCTCACCTTCCGGATGCGCACCAGCGACCCGGCCATGCGCATGCCCGAGCTCGGCCGCACGCTGGTGCACACCGACGCGGTCGCGCTGCTCGAGGACTGGATCGCGAGCCTGCCCGGCACCTGCCTCTGACGGAGGCGCGCGTCAGGCGACGCGCGCCTCGATCAGGTGGGGACCGCCCGCGGCCAGCGCATCGCGCAGCGCCGCCGCAAACGCCTCGCAGGTCTCCGCACGCCGTCCGGGCACCCCCTGGGCCGCGGCGAGCGCCACCCAGTCGAGATCCGGACGCGACAGGTCGAACAGGCTCGCCGCCCGTGCCCCGACGTCGTTGATGCCGAGCCGGCGGTACTCCACGTCGAGGATGCCGTAGCTGCGGTTGCTGAAGATCACGGTGATGAGGTTCAGCCCCTCGCGCGCAGCGGTCCACAGGAACTGGTTGGTGTACATGGCACCGCCGTCACCGAGCAGCGCGAACGTCTGCCGGTCCGGACACGCGAGTGCGGCGCCCACCGCGACCGGACCGCCTTGCCCGATCGAGCCACCGGTGAGGCTCAGGAACGTGGCGCGCACCGAGCGCTGCATGACCGGATAGGCAGCACCGCCACCGCCGGAATCGGTCGCCACGATGCTGTCGTCCGGCGCCAGCGCCGCCATGATCTGGCTCACGCTGCGGGTATTGAGCGGGCCGTTGGGCAGGGCCGGCCGGGGCGCCGACGTATCGGGGGCGGCGGCGATGGCGCCGACCTCGGCGGCAAGCGCCGACAGCGCACCGGCGCCGTCCTCGTGACGGTGATTCAGCCGCACCACCGTGCAGCCGTCGGGCACCAGGTAGCTCGGCAGTTGCCGGTAGGCGAAGAAACTGACCGGTGGTTCCGCACCGACCAGCACGAGCTGTTTCACTCCGCCCAGGATTTCGATGATCTGTTCCGGGAAATACGGCAACCGCGCGGCGGGATAGACACCAGGCCCGCACTCGACCCGCGCAGGGAAGGTGACGGTGAACACGCGACACCCGGTGTGCGCGGCGATCCGCCCGGCCGCCGCGAGCCCGGCGGCGGAAAGCGCGTTACCGTCGAGCAGCAGCACGCTGTGCGGGCCGAGGCCGGCTGCCGCGGCCGGAATCGCCGCCGGATCGCAGGGCTGCCGGCGCGCCGGCAGCGGTCGCGCGATGCCGGGACGGCTCTCGCCCCAGGCGCAGTCCGCCGGGATGATGAGCGTCGCGATGTTGCCGGCCGGGTCAGGTCGCGGCGTCAGCGCCGCGATGACCGCATCGAGCCCATCCCCGGCGAGGCCCTCGGCCGTGCGAGCGGTGCGCACCCAGGCAGACACCGGCGCGGCGATACCCTCGATGTCGGCAGTCAGCGGCGCGTCGTACGGCACGTGATGGATGCCATGGTCGCCGACCAGATTGACGATCGGCGTGGCCGCCCGGCGCGCGTTGTGCAGGTTGGCGACCCCGTTGGCGAGGCCGGCTCCGAGGTGCAGCAGCGTGGCGGCCGGCGTACCGCGCATGCGCGCGTAGCCGTCGGCCGCCCCGGTGCAGACCCCCTCGAACAGGCAGAGCACCGGGTGCATGGCCGGCACGCCATCGATGGCCTGGACGAGGTGCATTTCAGAAGTGCCGGGATTCGCGAAACAGGTGTCGACACCGGCATTGACGAGACTTCGGATCAGGGCTTCCGCGCCATTCATGATCAAGGACTCCAGCTGGAAAGACGGACAGGATTCAGGCTGCGGTCGAGCCCGCCGCGGGTACCGCAGCCGCGCCGGACGCCGCCTGCGCGCCCCGGCGGGCGCGCAGTGCGAGCACGATCTCGGCGTGGCGGCGCCGATCGAGCCGGTGGCGCGAATAGCACCAGACGCTCACCACCGCGAAACCGGACACGATCGGACCGTAGATGAGGCCGAGCCAGGTGAGCGTCTCGACCGGGACGTCCGCGGCGGTCTGGATCGCCGCGCCGCGTGGCCAGTCGATCAGGTCGAGGGCGAAGCCGGCCACCACGCTGCCGATGCCGGTGGTGAACTTGCCGGAGAACGAGACCGACGCGAAGAACACGCCTTCCTGGCGCTTGCCGGTCGTGAGTTCATGCTCGTCGACGATGTCGGCCACCATGGACCCGAATGTCACCAGCGCCTGCACCACGCCGACGCCCTGGATGAACTTGAAGAACACCAGCGTCCAGAGCAGTTCGGACGTGCCGTTCTCCGGGAAAAATCCGAGCAGGCGCAGCACTACCGGCAGGATCTGGCAGGCCGCCCACCAGCCGGTACCGACCACGATGGAGGGCTTCTTGTCGAAGATCTCGTTCAGCCGCCGCGCGAACAGGGCGCCGAACATGATGCCGACCGGGTAGGCAGCGAAGAACGCGATGTTGTCGCGGCTCGAGAGTTCCCAGAAATAGGTGTTCATGTGCAGGTTCAGCGCGCCGTCGACGCCGACCATCATGTAGACCACCAGCACGCCGACGAACAGCCACGCGAACGAGCGGTTGGCGAGCGCCTCGCGGGTCTCCGCGAGCATGCGCACCAGCGAACCCAACGGCGACACGCGGACCGGGGTACCCACCGGCTGCGGCAGGAACGGGATGCGGCCCCGGGTACCCCACGCCGAACCGAGGACCGAAACGACCATCAGCGCGGCGAGCGCCATGGCGAACGGGCTGTACGCCTCGACCCGGAACTGGCCGTGCGGTACGTCCGGCGAGGCGTAGAAGAACAGCCCGAAGCCGATGCCGTAGGACATGAGGCCGCCGAACGTACTGAAGAACTGGCGGTAGGCGACCACGGTGGTCCGCTCGGAAAAATCCTCGGAGAGCTCGGCGCCGAGCGCGATGTGCGGGACGTGATAGAGCGTCATCGCCACGCGGGTGAACACGGCAAAGGTGAGCAGCCACAGGAACAGGCCGAACTCGCCGAGCGCGGGCGGCGAGAACAGCAGGAAGAAGCCGAGCGCCATCGGTCCGACCGACGCGAACATGAACGGATGCCGGCGGCCGAGCCGCGACCGCCAGTTGTCGGAAATCGAGCCGGCCAGCGGATCGGTGATGGCGTCGATCATGAGCGCGATGCCGACCGCGAGCCCCGCGAGCGAGCCGGACAGGCCGAGCACCTGCACGTAGTAGAAGAACAGGAACACCCCGAACGCCCCGTTCTTGAGACCCTCGGCCAGCTGGCCGAAGCCATAGGTGAACTTGGCGCCGAACGTCAACTGCGGCCGCGTGACCAACGGCACTTCTCCTCCCACCCGATGCGACGGATCATCCGTACTCTGCCGGACACGGTCAAGGTAAGATCCGGCCGACGCCCGAAAACACTCGCACGGAGTCCCGCATGTCATCAGACCTGATCGAGTGCCCGGTCCAGACCGTCGAACCGGCCTGGATCGACTACAACGGCCACATGAACATGGCGTACTACAACCTGGTGTTCGACCGTGCGCTCGACTACGTCTACGACCAGCTCGGCATCGGCGTGGACTACGTCCGGGCCGGCGGCGGCTCCTGCTTCACCGCCGAGATCCACGTGAACTACCTGCAGGAAGTCGTGCTCGGCGACCCGCTCCGGGTGACCTTCCAACTACTCGACCAGGACGCGAAGCGCCTGCACTTCTTCGAGCACATGTACCACGCCGGGTCGGGCTACCTGGCTGCGACCTCGGAACAGCTGGCCCTGCACGTCGACATGACGACGCGCCGCACCGCGCCATTTCCGCCGCCCATCCAGGCCCGCATCGAGGCGCTCCAACGCCAGCACGCCGCCCTGCCCCGGCCCGAGCAGGCGGGCCGGGTGATCGGCATCCGGCGCCGGCCGTGAGCCGATACCGCGACGCCCGCGACAGCCTGGGCGTCGTCCAGGTACCCGCGGACCGCTACTGGGGCGCACAGACCCAGCGCAGCCTCGAGAACTTCCCGATCGGCGGCGAGCGCATGCCGATCGAAGTCATTCACGCCTACGCGCGCATCAAGCGCGCGGCGGCCCGCGCAAACGCCGGTCTCGGTGTGATACCGGAGCGGATCGCCGAGGCGATCGCCGGCGCCTGCGCCGAAGTGCTCGCCGGCGGGCTCGACGACGAGTTTCCGCTGCCGGTGTGGCAGACCGGCTCCGGCACCCAGACCAACATGAACGTCAACGAAGTGCTGGCGAACCGCGCGACCGAGCTGCTCGGCGGCGACTTCCGCGCCACGGCGCTGGTCTCGCCCAACGACCACGTCAACGCGAGCCAGAGTTCCAACGACACCTTTCCGAGCGCCATGCATATCGCGGTGCTGGAACTGCTGACCCGGGTCACGCTGCCTGGCCTCGACACCCTGCGCGGCGCGCTCGCCGAACGGGCGCGCGCTTTCGCCGACGTGATCAAGATCGGCCGCACACACCTGATGGACGCGACACCGCTCACGCTGGGCCAGGAATTCGGCGGCTACGCGACCCAGGTCGGCAACGCCCGGGCGGCCATCGCGACCACTCTGCCCCGGCTCGCCGAACTCGCACTCGGGGGTACCGCGGTGGGCACGGGGTTGAACGCCCCGGCGGGCTTCGCCGAGACGGTGATCGCCGCACTCGCCGACGAGACCGGCCTGCCACTCGTGCCTGCACCGGACCGCTTCGAGGCGCTCTCTGCCCACGACGCCATGGTCGAGGCAAGCGGCGCCCTGAAGCGCACGGCCGTGAGCCTGCTGCACGTGGCGAACCAGGTGCGCCTGCTCGCGAGCGGGCCGCGCACCGGCTTCGCGGAACTGATCCTGCCGGCCAACGAGCCCGGCAGCTCGATCATGCCGGGCAAGGTCAACCCGACCCAGTGCGAAGCGCTCGCCATGGTCTCGGCCCAGGTGATCGGCAACGACGTGACGGTCACGGTCGCGGGCAGCCACGGCCACCTGCAGCTCAACACCTTCAAGCCGGTGATGGCAAACAGCGTATTGCAGAGCGCCCGGCTGATCGGCGACGGTTCGTCGAACTTTGCCACACGTTGCGTGGCCGGCATCGAGGCGGACCGGCGCCGGATCGCAGAGCTGCTGGAGCGGAGCCTGATGCTGGTGACCGCGCTGAGTCCGGTGATCGGCTATGCGCGCGCGGCCGAGATCGCGCAGAAAGCGCATCGGGACGGCACCACCCTGCGCGAGGCGACCCTCGCGTTGGGTTATCTCGATGCCGCGACGTTCGATCGGCTGGTGGACCCGACGCGCATGCTCGGGCCCGAGCCCAATGCCAAGCCCGATCAGTAGCCTTCGAGCACGCCGTAGCGGTCGCGGTGGTAGTTGGCGTCGCCGAACGCCTGCTCGGTCACCGCGGCGCGCTTGATGAAGAAGCCGATGTCGAATTCATCGGTCATGCCGATGCCGCCGTGCATCTGGATGCCTTCGCGCGATACGCGGTGGTAGGTGTCGCCGACCTTCGCCTTGGCCAGGCTCGCGAGCTTGGCGATCTCCTTGGCGTCACGTCCCTCGTCCAGCGCGGTCAGCGCTTCGAGCACGCAGGACTTGGAGAGCTCCACCTCGCAGAACATGTCCGCGGCGCGGTGCTTGAGCGCCTGGAACGTGCCGATCTTGACGCCGAACTGCTCGCGCTCCTTCAGGTACTGCACCGTGCGGTCGAAACACTCCTGCAGGCTGCCGAGCATTTCCGCGGTGAGGCCGATGCGGGCGATGTCGAGGGTCGGGTCGAGAACGTCGGCACCGTGGTCCAGTTTGCCGAGCAGCGCGTCGGCGCCGACTTTTACGTCCTTGAGCTCCACGTTCGCAGCGTTGCGCGAGTCGGTCATCTTGGTGCGTTGCACGGTCACGCCCGGCGCCGCGCGATCGACGATGAACAGGCTGATTCCGGCCCGGTCACCCGGCTTGCCGGCGGTGCGCGCCACGACGATCAGCTTGTCCGCCGAATTGCCGTCGATCACGAAGGTCTTGCTGCCGTTCAACACGTAACCGCCACCGGCCGCCTTGGCGGTGGTAGCGATGCCGTACGGGTTGTGGCGGTGGGATTCCTCGAGCGCGAGCGTCATGAGCAGTTCGCCGGCGGCGATCCCCGGCAGCAAGGCGCTTTTCTGCGCGGCGCTGCCGCCCAGGTTCACCGCCGTGCCAGCCACCCAGACCGAGGCGAACAGCGGGCTCGCGGTCAGCGTCCGGCCGGTTTCCTCGGTGACCACGCCGAGCCCCTTGTACCCGAACGCCAGGCCGCCGTACTCCTCGGGGAAGGGGATGCCCGCCCAGCCGAGCTCGACCATGGCTTTCCAGGTCGCGCGGTCGAAGGCGTCCGGATTGTCGGAATCACGGAGCTTGCGCAGTTGCGCAATCGGCGCGTTGCTCGCACAGAACTCGCGCGCGCTGTCCCTGAGCATGGTCTGCTCTTCGTTGAGAATCATGGGCATGGTGGCTCCCCCAAAACGCTGCAAAGGCGCCCGTCGGGTCTCCACCCGGGCCGGCTGGAGTTCCCTGGACGCACCTGATAAATCCGCGGCGCAGATGAAAGCAAAAGGGCGTACCGATGTCGAGACCGGAGAAGGCCTCGCGTCCTCGCTCGATTCGAAGCCACTGGCGATCGGCGCGACCCCATCGCCCGATCAGCCGTCCGGGCCGAACACCGGATTCGGATCATCCTCGGCAGCCGTACGATCGCGTAGTCCTTCGGCTGCTTCGCGCCCGCGTTGACGCCGTTCGGCCTCGTCCCGCGCATGGTCGATGATCTGCCGGATCTCGGCGACATCCACCACGGAGGTGTCGTCGACGAATTCGCCGGTGAGCGCCGAGTCGACGGCCAGCCTGCCCGACTCGAACAGTGCCCAAAGCTCTTCGCCGTAGCGGGTCGCGAGTAGGTCCGGCGCGAAACGCGCGAGTGTGGTCGTCACGTTGGCGACATCGCGCAGCAGCATGGCTCGGGCACTGTTGTTGCCTGCGGCATTGACTGCCTGGGGCAGATCGATGATGACCGGACCGTCCGCGCCGACCAGCACGTTGTACTCGGACAGGTCGCCGTGAATGATTCCGGCGCACAGCATGCGCTGGATCTGCCCGATCAGGAATCGATGGCACACGCGTGCCTGTTCCTCGGTCAACTCGACCTGGCCGAGACCGGGCGCCGCATTCCCCTGTGCATCGGTCACCAGCTCCATGATCAGTACGCCATCCGCGTAGCCATGCGGAACCGGTACGCGCACGCCGGCTTCCCTGAGCTGGTAGAGCGCGTCCACCTCGGCATTCTTCCAGGCCGTCTCTTCCTCGCGCCGGCCGAACCGGGTGCGCCGGTTCATGGCGCGAGCCTGCCGGCTGCCACGCACCTGCCGACCCTCCTGGTAGCGCGCGCGCTGCTGGAAGCTGCGCTGCGCCATGTTCTTGTACACCTTGGCGCAGCGCAGCTCGCCGCCAGCGCGCACCACGTACACGGCCGCTTCCTTGCCGCTCTTCAGGGAGCGGATCACGGTCTCGATCATGCCATCTTCGATGAGGGCCTTGAGTTCGGCAGGGATCTTCATCGCGCCAGTTGACCAGCTTCACGAAGGAAGCGGAAGCCTCGGCACGATCGATCTACACCTCCGCGAAGGGCACCCGGCTTGCATGGGCTGCCAGGCAAAGCCACCATGCGCCCCCTGCTCGCCGGAGACCCGTCAATGGCCGAGGCCCGTCAATCGGCGCATCGCGCGACCGGCGACCTCGCCGCGCGCCTGCAACGCACGCTGCCTGACGCCCGCATCGAGGTGCAGGCCCTGCCCGGCTGCCCGGCGATTCGGCTCGGTCTGATCAACGCGGACTTCCCACTCGGGCCGCTGCCCGCCGAGGTCATGCACGCGGTGATCGCGCAGCCCGCGTACTGGGCGTTCTGCTGGGGCAGCGGGCTCGCGCTGGCACGCCTGCTGCTGCAGACGCCTGACTGGGTCAGGGGCCGCCGGGTCGTCGACCTGGGGCCCGGCTCCGGCGTGGTCGCCATCGCGGCGGCGCTGGCGGGCGCTGCGCGGGTGATCGCCTGCGACAACGATCCCGATGCGCTGGCGGCGACCGCGGCAAATGCCGTGCTGAACGGCGTCACGGTCGACCTCGTCGACGATCTCGCCAAGCTGCCGCCGGGCCAGGACGTGCTGCTGATGGCGGACGTGCTCTACGACCGCAGCAACCTGCCGCTGCTCGACCGCGCACGGGCGCTGGCCGCACAGACGCTGGTGGCGGACTCCCGCATCGCGACGCTCCCGGACGTGGCATTCCGGCAGATCGCCACACTCGAGGCACGCACCTTCCCGAACCTCGGGGAATTCGACGAATTCCGCACCGTGCGTGTCTTTCACGCCGGTGCGAACGACCCGCCGGATCAGTCCGCGAACGCAGCGATTACCAGCAGATCGCCGATGTGACGGCTCACGATGGCACGCTCGGTGAGCGTTGCCGGATCACGCAGCCAGCCGCCGGCCGAACGGGTGTCGGGGAACTGCAGCAGGAGCAGCCGGTTCCAGGTCTCGCGGCCGCGAATCCACTCGATCGGCGCATCCCAGGCGACCCGGCCGCCAAAGCGGTCGAGCACGATCAGCCAGCCGGATTCGCCCGGCACTCCGAACGGACTCGCGTAATCACTGCCGACGCCCTCGTAGAGCACCAGCACGGCGACCTCACCCGCGCGCAGGTCCTGCGGCGGGGTCGCCGATCCGGCCAGGCGGACCTCGAAAGGGGCGCCGCCGATCAGCGCGCGAAACTCCTCGCCGGTCAGCATGTGAACGAGGTCCGCACCGTGTTCGAAGCGGATCAGGTCCACGGCTTCCATGGCACCGCGCAGGGACCCTGCCCGGGTGCGTGATTCGTGACGACGCGTATGCGTACTGGACCAGAGCGGGCGGGCGCCCTCCATGGCAACCGTCGCGTCGAGCTCGGTGCGGTAAGCAGCGACCGCGGCGATGTCCATCTTTGGCGTCTGCGGCACCAGGTGCAGGACGAAATACGGCGCGCTGCGCCGGTCGGCATCGAACGCGATGGCGCTCACCGTCGGTCCGACGTACCAGACCAGCGCGCCGGACACGCAGATCAGCACCAGGCAGAAGACCAGGAAGGCCAGTTGGGAACGACTCACGCGGCAGGCACCTTACGCATCATGACGCAGCATGCGCCGATCATAACGCAGCCGTTCCCGCGCCGAACCCCGACCGGCAGAGCCAGACGGGCAGCCGACCCGCTCGCGCGCCCGGTTCGGGTTGCGGTACAGTCCCGAGCCTCACTTTCGAGGGGACCCCCAATGAACCAGGGCATGTACCAGCACATCCGCTACGACGTCGACGACCCGGTCGCGATCATCACCATGAACCGGCCGGACCGGCTGAATGCTTTCACCACCCGTATGCTGGCCGAGATCCGCCACGCGTTCGCCGCGGCGGAACGCGACCCGGCCGTACTCGGCATCGTGCTGACCGGCGCCGGCCGTGGATTCTGCGCCGGCATGGACATGGGTGCACTCGACGGCATGGCCGGTGGCGCGGGCGAGCGGGAGGATCTTTCCGCATTCGATGCCGAACCGGGCGATCCCGCGATGGGTGAGCAGTTCGGCGTCGCGTTCAGTTACCTGCTCTCGGTCCGCAAGCCGATCATTGCCGCGGTCAACGGCGCCTGCGCCGGCCTCGGCTTCGTATTTGCGCTGCTCGCCGACCTGCGCTTCGTCGAGCGCCAGGCGAAGTTCGCGACCGCCTTCGCCGAGCGCGGCCTGATCGCCGAGCACGGTTCGAGCTGGCTGCTGCCGCGCCTGATCGGCTCCGGCAAGGCGCTCGACCTCCTGTGGAGTTCGCGCAAGTTCGATGGCGTGGAAGCCGAGCGCCTCGGTCTCGCCGAGCGCCTGTGCGAGACCGGCGACGCGGTGCCGACCGCCGTCGCCTATATCAGGGAACTCTCCGGCAAGGTCTCGCCGACATCGCTCCGGGTGATCAAGGCGCAGGTCTACCGCCACCTCAACATGCCGCTCGGCGATTCGCTGCGCGAGAGCAATACGTGGATGGACGAGAGCCTGAAGCGCGACGATTTCCGCGAGGGGGTGCGATCGTTCATCGAGCGGCGGCCGCCGGCCTTCCGGCGCGTCGAGGTGAAATGATCGCGCCTCTCCGGCATCGGGTCGACGCAAACGGCGTCGGCCTCTCGGTACTCGAACTGGGCGCCGCCGACGCGCCGCCACTGGTGATGCTGCACGGCATGCGCGACGTGGCGGCGAGCCTGCTGCCGATCGCCGAACCGCTGGCTGCGCGCTACCGGGTCATCCTGCCGGAGCTGCGCGGGCACGGTGACAGCGACCAGGCCGGCGGTTACACCTTCGAGCAGTACCTGTTCGATTTGCACAAGGTCATGGACACGCTCGAATTGCCGGACGCGCACTTCTTCGGCCACAGCCTGGGGGGCCAGATCCTGGTCCGCTTCGCGGCGGTCTTTCCCGCGCGGGTACGCACCGCCATCCTGGTCGAAGGCCTCGGGCCGCCGGAACGGCCGGGCGAGAACGACGAACGCTTCTGGCTGGCCGGCTACGGCCAACACCTGCTTGGCGTGCTCGGCATGCCGCGGCGGCAGCGGCCGCTACCGGACCTCGAGTTCGCTGCGCGCCGGCTGCTCGCCAACAACCCGCGCCTGGCACCCGAACGTGCCGGCGAGCTCGCCGAGCTCGCCACCCGGGTCAACGCGGCCGGCGAGCGCGTCTGGACGTTCGATCCGCTGGTCGGCAGCGTGTTCGTCGCACGCACGCGGCGCGCGGACACCGAGGTGTTCTGGCGTCATACGCGCTGTCCGACGCTGATCGTCTCCGGCGACCTCGCATACGAGTACTGGGGCAGCCAGCTCGGTCTCGAATGGGACGGCCGCTTTGCACCGGGCGAGCTCGAAGCGCGCGTGCGGAGCTTTCCGAACGCCGAACACGTCGCCCTCGCCGGCGCCGGCCACATGGTGCACTTCGATCAACCCGAGGCGCTGACCCGCGCCACCCGCGACTTCCTGGAGCGACACCGATGAGCGAGCTGATTGCGACCGAACACTCCGCCTACGACTGGCCGCACCTGATCGACCAGCTGAACCGCTACCTGCGCCTGCGCACCACGCCGATCGGCATGAAGCTCTTCGAGCGGCGCGCGGACATGGAGGCGATTCCGAAGATCCGCCGCCCGACCGCCGTGCACGCGACCGACCAGATCGTCGGCCAGGCGGCGCGCAACGGCTGGACCGTCGGCATCACCGCCGAGGACCTGGTCGGCGCACAGTGCAGCACGGTGATCGGCCTGCACCCGCGCAGCGAGTCGTGGCTCTCGGGCGATCGCATGACCGGTGTGTGGTACGAAACCGGCCCCGACGCGAGCGCCCACCAGCACGCCATGGACGTGGTGCCGTTCGGCCGGTACGAGGCCATGGCGGTGAGCCCGCTGACCAGCGGCCGGCTGAATCCGCCGGACATCTGCCTGATCTACGCCACGCCGGCGCAGATGATCCTGTTCATCAACGGGTTGCAGTGGAGCGGCTACCGGAAGCTCGAGTGGGGCTGCGTGGGCGAGTCGGCGTGCGCCGACTCTTGGGGCCGTGCGCTCGCCACCGGCGAGCCGAGCCTGTCGATCCCGTGCTTCGCCGAGCGCCGTTACGGCGGCGTGATGGAAGACGAACTGCTGATGGCGCTGCCTCCGCGCTACCTGCCCAAGGTCATCGCCGGCCTCGAGGCGCTGTCGCGCAACGGGCTGCGCTACCCGATCGCGCCGTACGGCGTGAACAACGACGTACGCGCGGGGATGGGGGTCAGCTACTCGAGCTGACCCCGGCGATCAGCCGGCCGAGACGGCCGGCGTCGCGAGTTCGGAGAGCCGATCGAACTCGGCCAGGATGCGTGCCCCTTCCGGGTGCGCGAGGATCACCGGCCGCAGCGCCTGGTACTGGTTCTCCGCCGCGATGCGCGGCTGCTCGACCGTCGCCCAGTGCACGAGCCCGTTCCAGAAGCGGTCGATCAGCTCGGCGCCCGCAATCGTCCCGCCGTCCACCGTGCGCAGCGTCAAGGTGCGCAGTTCGCCGAGGTAGAGCCTGAGCGACGTCACGTGGATCTCCTCGTCGGTGCGGATGCGTTCGACGATCTCCGCGGCCTCCTCCGCTTCGGCGCGCCGGCTGGTGAAGAGCTCTCGCGAACGCAGGATTTCCTGGGTGTTGGCGAACCCGATCTCGGCGCGGAACTCGATGATCAGGAGGTTCATGAGCAGGCTCAGGAGCCCCTCGTACGGCTGCGGCAGCTCGGGCATCCAGCGCTTGCCGGCCTCCGGCCGCGAGATGCTCTCCGGCGGCTCGACGTCGGGATAGGCACCGGCACCGAACACCAGGTCGCGGGCGACGAACCACATCACGTCGTGGCCGCCGATCCCCTTGTCCGGCTCGCCGCCTTCGTCGATCCCGTGCGCCTTGAGCAGCCCCTTGTTCAGATGGCCGACCGCCATTTGGGAGATGTCCTCGACCACGACCTGCGCGAGGTCCGGGAACGGTACGTCGGCGAGCAGCCGCCCGCGGCCCTCGATCTTGCCGGTGATGGTGAGGCTGTTCCAGAACGGCGCGCCCACGCCTTCGCGCAGCAGCAGCCGCTGCTGGGCCGGGTTCGGCATGCGCGGCCCGCCGAGCAGCGAGGCATCGGCGTCGAACAGGTCGCCGCCGCGCTCGCGCAACGCCGTCGTCCACGCTTCGATTGCCTGCACGCGGCCCTTCGAACGGGGCGGCACGTAGCGACCGGCGGCGTCGAAACCGCCGTGGAGGCGGTGGCCGTGGATTTCATGGGGGCGGGCCGGCGGGTCGTCGGTGAAGAGTTCGGCTTCGGTGAACGTCAGCTGCATGGATCCGCTCCTGGATGGCACCGCAGGCCCGATGGTCCTACCGCCCGCGGCGGGTGTCAAACCTGCGGCGCATGGTTCACCGGCGACGAACTTCTCTCAGAAGACCGTCACCAACGCGATCGCAAGACCAAGGTAAATGGCCACACAGACCCAGAAGTAGCCTGGCGACTCGCTGCGTACGACGGTGCGTCCGCCGGGCCCCGACTTCACATAGACCCGCCCGGTCGCCGCTGCGTACAGCGCGTACAGCCCGACGACGATGCCGAGTAGTTGAAAGAAGGTCACCGTTCGCGCCCTCCGCACAGCGTTCTCGTACCGGTCGCGATGGACAGCGACCCGGCCAAACCTGATGGGTCGGACGACTTGTGTCAACTGCCTGTCATGGCCGGACGGAACGTGCCCGTCGACCGCAGAGGTCAGCCGTAGCAATCACGGCGCTACGGCCTGATCGACCCGGTACGCTACCATCGCGCTACCGCCCGGGCGGATCGTCGATCCCGACGCACCCGGCCGGAACTGCATCCAGAGGTACGCCGATGGCCACGGGCCTGATCGCGCTGCTCGACGACATCGCGGGGATCGCGAAGGTTGCGGCTGCGTCTCTCGACGACATCGGCGCACACGCCGCGAAGGCGAGCGCAAAGTCCGCCGGCGTGGTCATCGACGATACCGCCGTCACGCCCCGATACCTGGTGGGCTTCGCAGCCGATCGGGAACTGCCCATCGTCGCGAAGATCGCAAAGGGCTCGTTGCGCAACAAGCTCCTGATACTGCTCCCGGTCGCGATCCTGCTGTCGGCCTTCGCACCCTGGGCGATCACCCCGCTCCTCATGGCCGGCGGGCTGTACCTCTGCTACGAAGGTGCGGAAAAAGTGTACGAAGCCGTGTTCTCCCATGCGGCCCACGCGCAGGCGTCCGGGGTCGAACGCCCGCTCGAAAGCGCCGACGAACTCGAAGCCCGGAAGGTAGCCGGCGCGATCCGCACCGACTTCATCCTGTCGGCCGAAATCATGGCGATCGCGCTGGCGAGCATTCCGGAAGCCGGTCCCTGGATGACGGCATTCGCGCTGGCCGTCGTCGCGGTGGCGATCACCGCTGGCGTATACGGCATGGTCGCGCTGATCGTGAAGGCCGACGACGCCGGCCTCGTACTGGCCGGCAGCGGTAGCGCGGCAGCGCGCATGCTCGGCCGCGCCCTGGTCCGGTTCATGCCCGGATTCCTGGCCACCATCGCGGTGGTCGGCACCGCTGCGATGCTGTGGGTCGGCGGCGGGATCTTCCTGCATGGCCTCGAAACCTATGGATTCGAGCGGCTGGGCCACATGATCCACGATCTCGCCGATGCCGTCGGAACTGCATCACCGATCGCGCCCGGATTCGTCGGCTGGCTCGGCGGCGCACTCGGCTCAGGCGTCTTCGGACTCATGGCCGGTGGCACGATGATCGTGCTGGTCCGCCTCTTCACCGCCCCGCTCCGGGCGCGAACGCGGGCGCTGCGCGAGCGGGCGTGAACGCGCAGCAGCGCGATCAGCACTGCGTGACGACGATCGGCGCTCCCCTCGTGATGATCATCGTATGTTCGTACTGCGCCGACAGGTTGCCGCGCGCACCGGCCAGGGTCCAACCGTCGGCCAGCTCGGTGACGAAGCGACTCTTGGTCGACAGGAACGGCTCGATGGTGATGACCATGCCTTCCCGCAGAACGCGCCTGTCAGATGGGTCGAAGTAACCGGGGATGTGTTCCGGCGCCTCGTGCAGCGCACGACCAGTCCCATGGCTGCCGAGATTCTCGATGACCCGAAAGCCGTAGGTCTTCGCGGTGCGCTCGATGGCGCCGCCGATCCGGTTCAACGGCTGGTCCGCCCGCGCACATTGCATCGCCCTCGCAAGCGCCGTCCGCGCGGCGTGGCAGAGCCGCGTCTTCTGCGGCGTGACCGGCGGCACCACGGTCGTGCCCCCGGTGTCGGCGAAGTAACCGCCGAGCTCGGCCGACACGTCGACGTTCAGGACGTCGCCCGCGCGGATGATCCGTTCCCCGGGAATACCGTGCGCCGCCTCTTCGTTGATGCTGATGCACGTAGCACCGGGAAAATCGTAAGTGATCCGCGGCGCAGGGCTGGCACCGTGCTCCGCCAGCAGGCGCTCGCCGATCAGGTCGAGTTCACGGGTGGTCATACCCGGCTCGGCGGCGTCGAGCATGTACTGCAGGGTCGACGCGACGATGCGGCCGATGCGTTGCAGGGCAACGATGTCGTCCTGGGTCTCGATGGTCATCTGGTCAAGCCCACCATTTTTGCTCGTCTCCGGACATGAGGCGCTCCTTTGCTCACATGCACTCACATGCACTCACATGCGCTCACATGCGCTCACATGCAGCCGCGCGCCGCATGACAAAGAACGCGTAGCCATAGTAATCAGAGTGCTGCCGGTAAAGCGAGATTTCGTGACGTGCATTCTCTATCGCCGCGAGCGCCTCGGGAATGTCCTTCCATTCTTCGGACTTCTGCACCAACAGCTTTTCCATCGGCTCGTAATAGTTCGCCGTCCAGTCGAGTTCGGGAAGAATGAACCAGCCCTCCAGGCCGTATCCGAGGCGTTCAATCACGGCGCGCTTGTTCTCGACGGTGTCGATCTCCGGATACTCCGCCCAGAAGTCGACGACCGGTCGGGGAGGGTCCGGCTTCAGCCACACGGCCTCGCTGACCGCGACATAACCACCTGCCTTCACGTAGCCCCGCACTCTTACGAGGCCTTCTTCGAACCCCAGATTGTAGATTGCGCCCTCGGACCAGATGATGTCGAAGCTGTCCGAAGGGAAGTCCATTTCCCTCATGTCCTGCTCGAGCACTTCCAGGCGCTCCGACACACCCGCTTGCATGGCAGACGACCTGGTCCTCTCCAGCATCAGCGGGAGAAAATCCAGCGCGAGAACTGTGCCACCGGAAATCTTCAGCAGATCGACAGTCTGCACCCCGGGACCGCAACCAATGTCGAGGATGCGTGGAGCCTTGGGTACGCCCGACAGCAGTCCATAGGCGCGCCGCGTGGACTCGGTCGAGCCAGGGCCTGCACGGGGTAGCCGACCGAAGATTTCGAGAAAGTACGGCATGCCTTCCAATCGGGATCCTCGCCTTATATTGCAACCTGGACTGCCGGCCAGCACTCATGAGGCTGCCATGATTCGAGCGATGGCCATGGCCCCGTGCGGCGATCCGGGCCACAGCCGCGCGACGGCCTCACCTTGACGGCGGGAGGTGTCATCGAAAGTGCCGGAGGCCCGCTGCATTGTGGAGTTATACGGCGACACGATAGACACCGATCGCCGATTCACGCCGGAGAACATCGACGACTTTCGGGACCAACGGCTCGAGTTCTTGAAGTCGTGTCCGAGGTGCAGTCAACACTATGATGCGCAGGCCCAACGTGCTCAGATTCTGCTGATGCTCGATGCCTTGGTCAGCAGTGATAAGCGCGTCGAAACCAGCATCGGCCGCTTTGCGTAGCAGTTCCCCGTTCCTCGTGCCAGCCCACCCCATTTGCGGCACCGTCATCGTCTCGAAATCGCCTGGGAACAGCCCGGCTAACCGCTTCGGAATAGACTCATCAAGCAGCAGCTTCATCACCCGCCTTGGCCAAACTCTGCGCGGCGCGCTCTAGCACCTGAACCGCTTGGTCACGGGTAACGGTTGGATAGCTATCGAGAAAATCATCGAGACGATCGCCTGCCTCGAGGTGTTCGAAAAGAATGCGAATGGGGACCCGAGTGCCAGCAAAGACGGGGGTACCGCCCAGAATCTCAGAGTCCTTCACAATCAGAGGGTTAGCCATGGTGCGGACCTCCAGACGGCTTCCATTCTACCTGTGGTCGATGGAGGTGTGCATCCGAGCCGTTTAACGCCGGCGATTAGCGGCCGGGCGAACCGGCGGCAAAATTTCGAAAGCAATTTTTGAGACGGTTTGGACGGTCCGCTGCATCGCCCTTGTTGGACGGCGCTTCGGCTCCCTCCTGGGAGCGGGAGATGGGTGACTAACAGCCATCGAGATAGATCACCTGGTCGGCATTGATTCGCTCACCGATCATGAGGTACCGGAAGACGACCGATCCGTCGTTCTGGATGTAATGATGCAATTCTTGGCCCGAGGGAAAACAGATGTAGGAGCCACGGACCAAGGTATAACGCTCCCCGCCAAGATGCAGCGTAGCGCGGCCTTCTAAGACGTACAGGTGCTCCTCTTCCTCGGTATGATAGTGTGCAGGTCGCGTGTCACAGCCCGGTGGCAGCTCTAAGAGCCCAACCCCAATTTTCGACGAACCGCCGACGTCACAAAGCGCGCGACCATGAATCTCTCGATCAGTGCCCGCATACCAGACCTGGGGTTGGACTTCGTCCTCGTGGATTGGACGCTTCGGAGGCATTGTACTTGGCGCTCCTACTCGTGGAATCTCGTCTGTCGGTACGAGGGCGGTACGAGATGCTCATCGCATGTGATCGATCGAAGCTGAGCCGGAGAGTTCCTACGAAAAAGTGGACACCGGTTTGTTATGAACACTGTGCCTCGAATTCGTCCGGCGAACGATACCCGAGCGACGAATGCAGTCGATCACGATTGTAGAAGTCGACGAACGAACGGACCGAGTTGGCCAGGGTACGATCGTCGACAAATTGATAGCGATGGTACATCTCCGACTTCATGGTCTTGTTCCAGGACTCCATGTGCGCGTTGTCGGTCATGCGGCGGCTACGGTTCACACTCTGGATGAGATCGTTTTGATCCAGTACCCGCCGGTGCTTGCTGGCAAGGTATTCAACGCCGCGGTCGCTGTGGAAGCTCGTACCCGACGACGGTCGGCGCCGTCGTATGGCCTGCCGCAATGCCTTCGCGGTTAGACTCGCGTCTTTCTCCCTGCCGATTGACCAGCCCAGGATTCGCCGCGAGTAACGGTCCATCACCGTCGCCAGGTAGCGCCAGTCGCCGCGCACCTTCAGGTAGGTGGCGTCGCCAACCCAGACCTGATCTCGGCGATCGATACTGAGCCCGTGCAGCTCATGCGTCGCACTCGCAAAGAATCGACCGATCCCGGGTTTGCGCGGATACAGCTTGGTCGTGCACGCCTGGATCCCGTTTTCCCGCATCAAACGCTCGACCCGGCGACGTCCGACGGCTTCACCTTGCCGGACCAGCGCAGCATGAACGCGGGGGCTGCCGTATGCCTCCCGGCCAGCGCCATGAGCTTCGCGTATCTGCTTCACGAGGCGCTCATCCTCCACGCTTCGTAAACTCGGCGGCCTGCCTGACCAAGCGTAGTAGCCACTGCGGGACACCCCATACAACGCGCACATACGGGTCACCGAGTGGGTCCCTTCGTAGTGGGCGATGAAGGCATAGATGTCGCTCTTCGTGCCGAAGTGAACTCGATGGCTATTTTTAAAAGGTCATGCTCGACCTGAAGCCGCTCATAGGCTTTCTTGATCTTCCGAAGCTCCTTGAGCTCGGCCTCGATCTCTTTGTTCACCTCCACACCCTTCGTCACGATATGTCCCTCCCGCGCCTGCTTGCGCCAACGAGACAACATGAACGGGTGGATGTAAAGGGACGCCGCGACATCCTGCACTTCTACGCCGGGCAACTGGCTCAGCCGCACCGCGGTCGCCTTGAAATCATCGCTGTGCTTGTGCGTCGTCCTCGGCCCTGGCTTCGGCATTTCGACACTTCTGATCAGTTAGTTCAGGGTGTCCACTAAACCGTAGGAACCATCGCCTCCGCTCCATTGGCTGGTTAGGCGTCGCGCCGAGAGTCAATTATTAGGCAGTCCAAGGCTTGCAAAAAAGGCACGGTTTCGTTGGTAGCCGTTGTTTAAGAGCCGATCGAAGGAAATCACTTCTACGTAAGCCTTCAACGGACCGTTGTACCCGAAATAGCCTAGATAGTCGCTCGTACGGGTATAACCATGAATTTCGCATCTGTTTCTCATTGATTCGGTCAGGTCGCAAAGGATGTAGCAAAACCCGGGGATATCGCTCGAGTTAGGTATTTGGCGGCCCGCAGCTGTGCGTACGTTTCCGTCTCTTATCTTTTTCAAATAGCTCAAGGTCTGTTCAATCGGGTCCTTCTCCTCCCCGGACGCCATGTCATTTCGCATTGGCCGCTTCAGCTCTACGACGACGATCGACGCGAGCGGTAGCGAGCTTCCCTCGGACACGAGAATCGGCTGGTCATATACATTTAGCGCCAGGATGTCCGGTTCCTTTGTGGAGGTGCTCCCAGATACCGGCGCAGATCGGAGGGTTATATCCGACGCAAGATAATCATGAAATGTTAGCCGGTCGTCTATGAGCCAGAGATTGTTTCGCTCAAATTCTGCGCTGTTCGAAGTAGTCCGAAGCGGCATTATCAATTCATGTATGAGATCTTCTCTCGAATACTTTCCGTCCTCGTTGCGCTGAACGCCAATTTTTAAGAGATCGAGGATGACCTTCCTATGCGACACGTACTCCGCTAGATCCGACTTCTTTAGGTCGTTGGCCAAGTCGAGGTAATGCTTCACCCGCGCCTCGTATTCCTCCGCTGTATCAGCTAGCGCAGGCGACATTACCTTATGGCCCTCGGCGAGCAGTTCGCGCTCGACATCACTCCGATGTCTGTGCAGCACAACATCGAGTTCCCGATCTGATATGGATGGGTCGACGTAGAGCTCTTCAATTGGAATTCGCGAAAGAATTGGACGGTACCTGGGCTGTACTTCTGCGACAAATCGATTCACCCGCTCTAGTCCTGCTTTTCGCTTTTCCTCTAGATATTGGGAAAGGTAATTGCGTACGCTTTTCACAATATTTGCGGACAATTCGTCCTCTGAAATTTCATCGTCCGTGAAAAGACCATCAGAACGCGTCTTTTCCAATACGAAGTCAGTTCGCTCTGGGCGGACTCGCTCGTCGAGATAGGGTGACGTCACGTAACAAGCGTATATAAATTGATTTCCGTCATCACCCAACTTTCCGAATAGGCCGGGCACTCTGCTGGAAAGTGCGTCCTCTTTGACTAGACGATTCGCTGCGCACCAGCCGATCATGTGGGACTGCGTGGTTGTCGCGCTTAGCTTCAGGTGGGTGAGGTCGAATTTGTGGCCCTTTATTTCAAGTTGCTCGTGCTCAGCTGAGGAATGCATCTGGCGGTCATACACGTCGTCTAGACTGACGAACCCCTCACCGTCTCTAATAACTATGGTCGGTGCCCCTCCGGTTCTAACAAAGTACCAGAGACAGTGCTCGAGAAGTTGATTTGCTATGGCCTCCATAGTCTTTCGGCACGCCTGTCGGTATTTTTCCTCGAACCCACTGAGCTCCACTGTCGTTTGTCGGATTTCTCCATCAGCGACGTCGCGATCCGACAGATCAATAACTCCGTCAGTTGGCGAGAAGGAAAATGTACGCCGCCGAAATTTACCGTCAGCTCCCACATAACGGCTATCAATTGAGACGTTTCGAAATGCCTTTAGCCAAAGGAGACGGCCGATTCCCTTTCCTCCGATCTTGGCCTTAAAGTCGCTATCAAGCGTCTCGAAGGACTCGAGGTGTCGATCGGTAAAGCCGATTCCGTCGTCGGTGATTCTGAACCCAAAGATCTCCGGCTGAGTTTCCGGGCCTCGCTTTTTGGTTCTGTCCCCGTCTGAGAAGAGGCCGGCGACTTCTCGAAGTATTTCGACCGTTATCCTTCCTGGGCAAGACGGTGCAACCTCTTCAATAGCATGGATAGAATTTTGAACCGCCTCGAACAACGGCATTAGGCCCGAGCTTAGCGGAAGTTGCGTGTTGCGAATTCGGTTCCGAAGATTTGTGTGAATTGCCATGCGCTAATGTCGGTGATGCTCTGGGCGTATGATGCTTTAGTCCGGCTGATTGCGCGACACGAAGGTGTTGATTGCGACGCCTAACGCCCGAGTTCCACGGCGGCACGCCGAGGCCATGGAGTGTGCACTTTATCCCGCACCGCCGTTGCAACGAGATGTTAGGTTGCGCCTCACAAGCGCCTCTCTATAAGGCGTGTCGTCAAGTCGTCCACAACTTCCTGGCCTAGCACAAAGCCCTCAAAGACCTCAAAAAGCGGTGAGATCACGGCGCCCACATAGGTTCCTAGGGAGGACAGCGGGGCATCTATGGGAACGTCAGCTCGAGCAACAACTACGTCTTGATGCGCTGTTCGCGACCATATGTGTCTTTCTGGAATGGCCCACGACTGGAGTTGACGCCCTCTAATTCCGCTCCATCGGAAGCTGAGTCGGATCATGCTCGCGTCAGTGGCTTCCATAGCTCGCGCGAACGCGAGGGACACAGCAATTGATTCGGCGACGCGGAGTACTGCGATTGCGAAGTCCAAAGCCGTCAGAGGTTGTGGCGCTCTCTGAGAGCGCGTCAAGTCGTCTTCGAGCGCTCGGCGCTGATAGAACGCACTTGAAGGATCTATCGCCCAATAGTCGATGTGATCGCCCGATTCTCCTGCCAACCGGACAATAAGGGCCTCCCACTTCCCATTTCGTACGTATGGTCTGGCAGATTGGTCGGTGAAACCGCGTGAGTCCACCCAAACTGGCCTCCCTGTGTACCGAGGGTTGGCTGAATTGATTAGGTTTAAGAACTCCGTGTTCGCTCGGTGTAGCGCAACCTTCCCGTCGACTAGAGCGGCAACTTCCCAGGATCCATGACGAGGCAGATTAAGCGCGCGAGAAGCGACGGCGTTGAGATACCGGGCCTCACCGTCCATTAGCAGACCCTGCAGCTTGTCGTCTGCAGTAGGCGGTGGTGGAGAGCTCCCGATCACCGACCCAAGCGCAGCGCGAAACTTCTCGCTGTCAACACCCGCCAAGTGTCTTCGAAGGAATCGACCTATATCCGCCTCTCGATTGTCGAAGCATGTTTCCGTAAGGCGACCCCAGTCTTGCCACCCAGCCTTGGCCGAACTAGGAGTATTATTTGCCTGCAGTGTTCTGACGTAAACGTCGCCGGACGCAATGAGCTTTCGACCATCAACAATGAGATCGGCCTTTGAAGCCACCGGTGTTCGCACCCCGCTTGGAACGGCGACTACTGGAAATGCCCTGCCATCACGCGTTGGAAACTCAATTTCTATTTCAAATGGTTCCGACGCGTACTTTCCTACCAGCGCCTGCAGCTTGTCGATGTGATAGACCTCAGCGACGTCCTCGGGAGCATCGACAAGAGACGGACTAAAGTCGCTATTGTTGAACCCTATCAGCAGGTACCCACCGCCATGATTTCTCAGCGCCAAGAGCGCCCTGACTATCTTTGCCGCGCCCTCTGACGTTGCCGGATCTATCCAGGTCTTCACCTCGATCGCCAAGCCTTCAGACGGCCGCTGAACTAGCTCTTCCGCACGTGATGCGTTTGCGGTCATAGCAACCTAACGTTCGAGCTAAGCTGCCCGCGGAGGCAGGTGTTGTAAGCCCGGACTGAGACGATAGTACGACTGGCTCAGGCCGGGCTTACAACGCCTGCCGTAGCGGGTCAGCTTGAGCGAGGGGTTAGGTAACACCTTTCGCCGCCAAGAAGGCTTCAATGGTTTCGACTACCGTCTTTCCCTTGAAGACAATTCCCAGATCAATCATTTCCTGCTGGCGCGCCATCGGCTGAGTCTGCGTTGGAACCGGGACGGCAACTATCTGGTTCAACTGCGTTCGGAAGAAGACGGCGGCGACTACACCTACGAAGAGGAGTCGAGAGCCGATAGCGGTTCCGCCGCCCTTATCCGTGTACATCCCCTGGTTCAAGATGAAGACTGGACTTCCGCTTGATCCTCCAAATACGGACGCATCAACAAGAAACCTTGGGGTGCCCTCGAAGTCAACTTGAAGCGGGCTAGCCGTCGTGCCTCGGCGAGCAACCGGCAGGAGACTCTTGCTGTCCCATATGCCATTGGGGTAGCCGACGAAGGTTACGAGTTCAATTGCATCTAGTGTCGCCAATTGAGCGTCACTCGGAAGCATCTCGGCGGACACAAGTCGGTAGAAAAGATCAGTCCCGGTCTGCTGTTTGATCTGCGCTTCTAGCGGGGCAAATGGGAGAATGGCAATGTCGATGCTCGGATCAGGATGTCCGAACCATGCTGTCGACCAATCAAGCAGATCGGCAGGAAAGCCTTGACCAATCAGAGGCTTATCCCCTTCCCGCTTCAGGAAGTTGAGTCTGCCGGAACGCATGTTGTTGACTACATGCTTGTTGGTTACCACGAAGGGGAAGCTCATGTCTCCACGCTTCAGGCCAAAGAAGAAACCCGTGCCGGAGCCCGCATTGCCCGCTAGGTCGACGGTATCAATGCGAAGCGTGGTAAAGAAGAGCTGTTCTGCGAGGGAGTCGACTTGCATTTGGTGTTGCCTAACGCCGCGCATCAGCGGCGGAGCAAAGTGGCGGGCGATTTGAGGAGGCAAATCGCGTGACACTTTGAGCCGTCCACTGCATGCG
The DNA here is from genome assembly GCA_019634925.1 of Pseudomonadales bacterium. Lineage (GTDB taxonomy): Bacteria > Pseudomonadota > Gammaproteobacteria > Pseudomonadales > Azotimanducaceae > UBA7803. The sequence continues at coordinate 231,212 of JAHCAL010000006.1, read as the reverse complement.
CTTGTTAGACGGCTGTTTTCTGAAGAACCGCATCGCAAAGCTCCTCTACCGGCCTATCAGAAGTCAACCGAACAATCGGACAGTGCAACTTCACCATCCAGCGCTCGTGGAGATCAAAGCTTCGGGTCGGGGCCTTGGCGTAGTCGTAGCTAGAAGCCCACGCCATGAACTCCAGATGCTGCTCGTGCATGTCGGCCCCAGCCAGAATTCTCGATCCATATCGTTCTCGCTCGCGATCAGCTATTCGTGCCATTCGAACGCCTGGATCCAGATGTAGGAACACAACAAGTGTGAAGCGGTGCAGCAATGGATCGCCCCAGCTACAAATCGAGCCAGACAGGACCCAGTCTGCTATTCCATCAATGCCCCGTTCAATCATGGACACACGATCAGCTGGGTCTCGCTTCAGCGTGAACGGAGGATCGGTCTCGAGCCAGTAGTATGAGTCCGTATCCAGATGCAGCCCGCCAATCTCGCGCGCGAGATGCGCGCCCAAGGTAGATGTTCCTGTGCCAGATGCTCCAAAGATGTGAATGCGGTGGGTCATCTCTAGCCGTCTAACGTCGCAGATCAGCGGCGCCAGAAAGCGGCGCAGCTTTTGCGCAAGCAAAAGGTGTGACGCTTTTCGGCGTCCGCTGTATCTGCTTTGTTAGACGGCATAGTGCATAACATCGACCAGCTCCCTTTCATAGTGCGCTCGGAAAAGCTTCCTCCAACCGAGCCTTGAGTACAAGGTGGCCGCCGTAGAAGTATGCAGGTACAGATCCTTGTACCCCAGTTGAACGCATGCCTCCGTACCATGTTCCATCAACGCCGACCCTAGGCCACGGCCTCGACAGCCAGGAATGACGTAGAGTCCAGCTATCCAAGGGCCAAGCTCCGGGCGCGTAGACATATCCGCGTGGACGAGATAAACGGAACCAATCGGTTCGTCGGTGCCGTTAAGGGCCACGAAGCCAGTGGGGATCGAGTCGACATTTGCTCTGGTCGCCAGGGCAGTCGTCCATGCGGCAAGGGAGCCCTCTGGGTCGGCGTGTCCCCACTCATCCCAGTGCCATTTCGCAATGGTCGGAATATGCGCCTTATGACGGTGGATCGGCTCGATGTGGTGCATGCCGTCTAACTAAATGTCGGCGACAAAACGCCGTGTAACTCGGCTTCGTAATCTGGAACCTCTGACCTGTCCAACCGCCAATTTCTCATCCCCACCAAGGCGATAGCCCTCATCTACAGGCCAACACGGCCGCGTAGCATGGCGGTGTTTCTGACAAGGATCATACGCTTTGCCGAATTCCCGGCAACCACCGCCCGCGGACTCTTCCGGCCATCCTCCGCGCCTGCTCGATGTCGTGCGTTCGAGAATGCGGCGCCTGGGCATGGCTCGCCGCACGGAGAAGGCCTACATCGGCTGGATTGTTCGCTTTATTCGCGCCAACCAGCGCCGCCATCCTCGTGAACTCGGCGCGCCGGAAGTCGAGAGCTTCCTCACCAGCCTGGCAGTGCAGGGCCGCGTCGCTGCGTCGACGCAGAATCAGGCGCTCTCGGCTCTGCTGTTTCTTTATCGAGAGGTGCTGGAGATCGATCTCCCCTGGCTGGAGAACATCCAGCATGCGAAACGACCGATCCGAGTTCCGATCGTCCTGTCTCGCGATGAGGTCGGGAAGATCCTCGATCAGCTGGAAGGGGTTTACTGGCTGGTGGCAAGTCTGCTGTACGGTAGCGGCATGCGATTGCTCGAGTGCTTGAGACTGCGGGTCCAGGATCTCGACTTCGCCCGCAGCGAGATCACGGTCCGGGACGGCAAGGGCAGCAAGGATCGTCGGACCATGCTTCCAGCCACGTTGCGCGAAGCGCTCACCATGCAACTCGACCAGACGAAAAGTGTGCACGCACGGGACCTGAGGGCAGGCTATGGTGCGGTCACACTGCCGGATGCGCTCGCCCGAAAATACCCTGCCGCCGCGCGGGAGTGGCGTTGGCAGTTTGTGTTCCCCGCCACCCACCGCCACGTCGATTCCACCGACGGCGTCGTTCGTCGCCACCACCTGCACGAATCTGCCGTACAACGCGCCATGAAACGCGCGGTGAGCGGTGCTGACATCACGAAGCGCGCGACCTGCCATACGCTACGCCATTCTTTCGCGACGCATCTGCTCGAGTCCGGTTACGACATACGTTCGGTACAGGAACTGCTCGGGCACAGCGATGTGTCGACCACCCAGATCTACACGCATGTACTGAACCAGGGGCCGAACGCAGTGCGCAGCCCACTGGATCTGGGGTCCTCCGGTCGGTGGATCTGAAGCGCCGTTCGCTTCAGCCCCGCTTCTTCGGCATGATCGAAATCTCCATGGGCGCGAAATGCTCCATGTCGACGTCGATCAGGTAGGGCCCGGGCGCCGCCATGCCCGCATCCAGCGCCTCTTCGAACTCCGCCACGCTGCGCACCCGTCGTGCCGGCACGCCCATGCTCTCGGCCATCACCGCGAATTCGACCTTGCCTAGGTCGGTTTCGTTGATGCGGCCGAACCGGGTGTCCTGCAGCCAGCGCAGCACGCCGTAGCCGCTGTCGTTGAACACGCAGATCACCAGCGGCACCTGGTATTGCGCCGCCGTCGCGAGTTCGGTGGCATGGAACATGAAGCCGCCGTCGCCATGGATCAGCAGGGTCTGCTTGCCGGTGCCGAGCGCAGCCCCGATCGCCATCGGGAACCCGGGACCGATGGCACCGGAGGCCGGGTTCATGCTGGTGCGCGGCTCGTAGATGGGGAACAGCTGATTGCCGAAGTTGTAGGCGGCGATGGTCTGGTCGCGCACCAGCAGCCCGTCGCGCGGCAACCGGTCGCGCATCAGGTCCATGATGCGAGGGTAGTCCGCGCCGAGCCGGCGGCGCATGGCGGTGTGCACGCCGTCGCGCGCCTCGAACACCGTGTCGTTGAATTGCCCGTCGTTGACGGAGACGTCCACCAGCGCCTTGTTGATCGCTTCGAGCGCGAGTCGCGCGTCGGCGGCGAGACCGAGCGCGGCGCGGTGGGTGCGGCCGATCATGTTGGGGTCGATGTCGATCTGCAGCAGATCGCCGGGCGGCGTGAACCGCGCGCCCTGGCCGTCGACGCCCACCGCGAAGCGGGTACCGATGGCGAGCGTCAGGTCGGCATCGGCGATGGACTGGTAGATGCCCGCGCTCTGGTAGTAGTTGCCGATGCAGAGCGGATGGTCCTCGGGTATGGCGCCGCGGCCGTCCACGGTGGTGATCACGGGCACGTCGAGCGTTTCGGCCAGCATCTGCAGCGCTTCGCTGGCGCCGGCCGCGACCACGCCGCCGCCGGCGACGATCACCCGTCGCCGCGCCGACTGCAGCCGCTCGGCGAACTGCTCGATCCGTACCGGATCCGGCGCGAACGGCGGGGGCGGCGTGAACGCAAAAACGCTGCGCTCGGTTTCCGCGTACTGCAGGTCGATCGGCACCTCGATGGCGCCCGGCGCGGGGCGACCGGTGAACAGGTCGCGCACGAGCCCTTCGAGCGCGGGCTTGAGCGCATCCACGTGGCGCGGGCTCTCGACGCGCCGGCAGACGGTACGCAGCATGGCGACCTGCTGTTCGGCCTCGTGCACGTAGCCCTGCCCTTTTCCGTAGAACGCGGTCTCCGCCTGCCCGGTGATCAGCAGCACGCGCGAAGACGCGTACTGCGCCTCGTAGAGCCCGGTCACCGTGTTGCTCGTGCCGGGACCGGTACTCGCGATCATCACGCCGAGCCGACCGGTCGCACGCGCATAGCCGTCCGCTGCGTGGGTGCCGGCCTGCTCGTGGCGTACGTCGATGATGCGTGTCCGGCCGAGCCGGTTGATGGCGTCGAAGATCGGCATGTTGTGGATACTGACGATGCCGAACACGAGTTCGACGCCCATCGCCGCGAGCGCATCGGCGATCAGATCCGCGCCGCTGTAAGTGATGCCGTTGCCCTTCATGCGGCTTTCCTTCTTGCTTCGAGCGGGGCGAGGTCGATGCCGTAGAGTTCGGCGACGTTGTCGCAGAGGATAGCGCGCTTCTGTTCGGGCGTAAGATGCGCGGTCTGCTGCGCGATCACGTCCTGCGACCAGGGCCAGGTGGAGTCGCTGTGCGGGAAGTCGCTCGCCCACATGAGCCGGCGCCAGTTCATCTGGTCGGCCATCCGGAACGCCACCCAGTCGTCCTGGAAGGTGGTGTAGATGTGTTCGCTGAAGTATTCGCTCGGCAGCTTCGAGAGCTCGATGCCGGGCGCGAGCCAGTTGCGGTGGCGCTTGTAGGCATGGTCCATGCGGTACATGTAGTGCGGCACCCAGCCGGCGTCGGCTTCGACGCAGACCACGCGCAGCGCCGGGTAGCGCTCGAACACGCCACCGAAGATCAGCGTGCCCATGATGTCCTGGTTGCCGCGGATGATGGACAGGAAACTGTTGATCCGCGGCCCGCGCACCGGCGCGTCACTGCGCGTGGTGAGGATGTGGAACGAGACCGGCAGGCCGAGTTCGATGGCGGTTTCCCAGAACGGGTCGTAGACCCGCGAGTCGTAGTCTTCGACCGCCGGGTTGCCGGGCATCATCACGCCGCGGAGTCCCAGCGCCTTGATCGCGTGCAGGTCGGTGATGCCCTCCTCCGGCGTGCGCATGGCGGTCTGCCCGCAGCCCAGCAGGCGCTCCGGGTGCGCGTCGCAGTAGTTCGCGATCCAGCGGTTGTAGGCGTCGAAGCAGGCTTTCTTGTAGTCGAAATCGCGATGGTTGCAGAGCAGCATGCCGACGGTCGGATAGATGATCTCCGCCGCCACGCCGTCACGGTCCTGCTCCGCGAGCCGGGCGTCGGGGTCCCAGCCGCCGCGGTGCAGGTCGGCGAACCGTACGCCGTCGGTGGTGATCTCCTCCGGGGGCTTGCCGGCGGCCGCCACCAGGCCCATGGCGATCGGCGTGTTCATGCCGTCGATCACGAACAGGTCCCCGCGGGCGCCGCCGTCGACCATGCGCGGAGCCTTGTCGGCCCACTTGCGGTCGATGAACCCGCGGTAGGTTTCCGGATGCTCGGTAATGTGCGAATCGGCGGATATGACCGGATAGTCCATGCTGCCCTCCCCAGGGTGCGACGATGGATCGAACTTAGCAGCTTTTCGCGCTGGTCACTACGTCGTGTTCCCAGGCCGTGCGCAGCGCGTGAACCGAAGGGAAGCGGTCGGCCGGGCTTGGCTGACACGCGCGCCGTTCGATGTCGAGGATCGCGCGCGCAGGGCCGGACCGTTCGGCAAGGCACCGTTCGCGCAGGAACACGGTGATGCAGCGCCCGAGATTGAAGACCGTGGTCGCGGCGTCGATGGTGGCGCCGAGCCGGTATTCCTCCGGCGCCATGAAGCGGTCCGAGCCGAACATGCGGCCCATGTGGTTGCGGTAGGGTCCCGGCTGGTAGTGGTCGAGGTCGATCAGGTGGAGCGTTTGGTCGGTGAAGTCGTAGATCAGGCAGCCGTCGTAGAAGTCGCCCGCGCACCAGCCGTTTGCCTCGAGCCGGTCGTGTACTCGGAAGACGGTCGTCAGCGCGTCCACGACACGGGGCAGCGGCAGGGACTTGAAGCGCAGGAACGGCGCGGCGGGATCCGCGCGTTGCGCCCGCGGCACGCCCAGCAGTTCACCGGGCACCCAGTCGTACACCAGCATCGGCCCGTGCGGCGTCTCGATGCGATGGTGCAGGCGCGGCAGCGCGGGGTCCCGTATCGAGCGTGCGACGCGTACCGCGTTGTCGAGCAGGGCCACGCGCGCGGCGTGCGGCAGGAAGGCCGAGGCATCCGGCGCGCCGGCGGTCTTGACGAAGTACCGTTGCATGCCGACGCGCAGGCCGTACGAGAGGTTGGCAGAGTCCTGACGGTCGAACACGGCAAACACCTCACCGACGCGGCCGAGGAAGTCGGCGGGGGTCAGCGCGGTGGTCCGGGCACCGAGGAGATCGGGATCAACTGTCATGGGCCACTGCACCTTGCTGCCGGCCGAGCCGGACTATACCCCTGCCCAGGGCCGGATCGCGACGCTTGCACGTGGACATCGCGCCCGGACTGTAGAAGGATCGGAACCCTGACTCCGACCCCAACTGTTACTCCGACCCCAACTGTTACTCCGACCCCAACTGTTACTCTGACCCCAACTGTCGCGCCGGGAGATTCCATGACCGCACCGCTCGAAGGCATCCGGGTACTCGAAGTTGCGAGCTGGCTCGCGGCGCCGAGTTGCGCGGCACTGCTCGCCGATCTCGGCGCGGACGTGATCAAGGTCGAACCGCCCGCGGGGGACGCGTACCGGCGGCTGTTCTCGGCCCTGCTCGGCGAGGACTTCGTGCACCCCACCTACCAGTTCGACAACCGCGGCAAACGCGGGGTGTGCGTGGACCTCGAGGATCCCGAGGGCCGCGCACTGGTGCACACGCTCGCCCGGGACGTCGACGTGTTCATCACCAATCTCACCGCGCCACGCCTCGCCCGCTACCAGCTGACCGACACGGACGTCCATGCGCTGGCGCCGCGTTCGGTGTACGCCGTGCTGGCCGGCTACGGCACCCGTGGCCCGGACAGCGACCGCCAGGCGTTCGACCAGTCGGCGTTCTGGGCGCGTTCCGGCGCCATGTCCGTATTCGGCGATCGCGACGACGGCCCGCTCATTTCGCGCGGCGGCTACGGCGACCGCACCACGGCGCTCAACCTGCTCGCGGCGATCCTCGCAGCACTGCGCCTGCGCGATCGCACCGGCGAACACCAGTACGTCGAGGTGACCCTGCAGCGCACGGGCATCTGGGCGCTCGCGAGCGACGTCAATGCCGCACTCTACGACCGCGCCCAACCCGCGAAGACCAGCCGCAAGGCACCAGGCAACCCGATCTGGAACTGCTACCGCACCCGCGACGACCGCTGGCTGGTGATGATCATGCCGATGGCCATGCAGTACTGGCCGGCGTTCTGCCGCGCGATCGGCCGCGAGGATTGGATCGCCGACCCGCGCTTCGGCTCGCTGCTCGGCATGGCCGAACACGGCCCGGCGATCGTGCCGGAACTCGAGGATCTGTTCCGCGCGCACGACCTCGCCCACTGGCGGGTGGTGCTCGACGGCGCCGGGCTCATCTGGGAACCGGTCGCAGAGGTGCCCGAGGTGGTCGAGGACCCCGTGCTGCGCGAAGCCGGCGCATTCGCCATGGTGATCCATCCGCGCGCCGGCGCCATGGAAATCGTCGGCACGCCGTTCCACATCCGTGGCGCCGACGTCGGTGTGCGCGGCCATGCGCCGGACGCCGGCGAACACACACGCGAGGTGTTCGAAGCCGCGGGCGTGCCGGCCGAACGGATCGAAGCACTGATCACGCGCGGCGTACTGCGCTGACCGCGGCGCGGTCCGCGGCCCGGCGCGTGGACCCGGTCACGGCGCTCTGCTAACGTCCGGCGGCATCGCCCCAACCACCGGAAGGAGCCGTACCGTGGCAATCGAAGAAGGCAAGGCAGCGCCCGCATTCACCCTCGAGGACACCGAAGGCAACAAGGTTTCGTTGAAGGACCTGAAGGGCCGCAACGTGATCCTGTACTTCTACCCCAAGGACGACACGCCCGGCTGCACCAAGGAGGCCTGCGGCTTCCGCGACCTGTGGCGCGAGATCCAGGCCGAGAACGCGGTGGTGCTCGGCGTCTCGCCCGACGGGCGGACGAGCCACGCGAAGTTCGTCGAAAAGTACCAGCTGCCGTTCACCCTGCTCTGCGACCCGGACAGGAAGGTCATGGAGAAATACGGCGCCTGGGGCGAAAAGATGATGTACGGCAAGAAGACCGTCGGCGTGATCCGCTCCACGGTCTGGATCGGCGCCGACGGCAAGGTGCGCAAGCACTGGGCACGGGTCCCGAAGGCCGAAACCCATCCGGAGAAGGTGCTGGAGGCGTTGCGGGCCGGTTGAGCGCCAGCAACGGTCCCTGATCGCCGTCCCTGATCGGTCCGGTCGGGCGCCCGTCCCCGGGACGCTGGCCAGCGCCGACCAGCCTGTGCAACACTCCGGCCGGGACAATGCGGGGCTCCGGTCCGCGCAAGGCGTGCCGGTCCGGACCCTGAGGCAGATCACTTCGGGAGGGGCGCCATGAAATTCGGAATCTTCTACGAGCACCAGTTGCCGCGCGACTGGGACGAGCACAGCGAGTACCGCCTGTTCAAGCAGTCGCTCGACCAGATCGAACTGGCCGATCGGCTGGGCTTCGACTACGCGTGGGAGGTCGAGCACCACTTCCTCGAGGAGTACTCGCACTCCGCCGCGCCCGAAGTCTTTCTCGGGGCGGCCAGCCAGCGCACGAAGAACATCCGCCTCGGCCACGGCATCATCCAGCTGACCACCAATCACCCGGCCCGGGTGGCGGAGAAGGTCGCGACGCTCGACCTGCTGTCCGACGGACGCGTGGAGCTCGGGCTCGGCGAAGGCGCCTCGGTCACCGAGTTGCATCCGTTCAACCTGCGGTTCCGCGACAAGCGCGACGTCTGGGAAGACGCGGTGCGTTGCACGCTGCCGATGTTCTGGAATCACGGCTGGGAATACGACGGCGAATTCTTCAAGTTCCCGCTGCGTGCGGTGGTGCCGAAGCCCCTGCAGAAGCCGCACCCGCCGCTCTGGGTCGCGTGCTCGCAGCTCGACACCATCAAGTACGCCGCGCACCGCGGCATGGGCGCGCTGTGCTTCAAGTTCGCCGATATCAACTCCGCGCGTGCCTGGGTGAACGCCTACTACAACACGTTCATCCACCATCAGGAGAAGCTCTGCGACTACCAGGCCAATCCCAACATCGCGGTCGTGGGCGGCTTCATGTGCTGCGAGACCGACGAGGAAGCATGGCAGAAGGCCGACGGCTGGACGTTCTTCCAGTTCGCGCTCGCGCTGTACAACAAGGAGGGTCCATTCGAGCCCGGTTCGATGAACTTCTGGGAGCGCTACCAGGAATGGAAGAAGACGCCGGAAGGCCAGCGTCGTTCCGGCAGCGAACTGATCGGCTCGCCGGCCACCATCCGGGCGCGGCTGAAGGAACTCGAGGCCGCCAACGTCGACCAGGTGATCCTGCTGAACCAGGCCGGCAAGAATACGCACGAGGACATCTGCTCGAGCCTGGAGCTCTTCGCGCGCGAGGTCATGCCCGAGTTCCACGCGGGCGAGGCGGATCACCAGGCGTGGAAGAACGCGGTGCTGGCCGGCGACATCGTGCTCGAGGACATCGATACCGAGCCGTTCAACATCACGCGTGGCCGCAAACCGACCCAGGCGCCGACACGGGAGACGCGCGACATGATCGCGGGCGCCGTCGGCCGGCCGGCGGCGCGGCCGGTCAGCGGCGGTTGAGGCGCCGGCAGGACACCGTTCGGAGCGCAGGCCGACACCCAGGGGAGGCGTTGCACATGAGCGAGCAGAACTACGCGCGAGGGCGCAGGATCTACGATGCCGACAGCCACGTCATGGAGACCGTGAACTGGCTGACCGAACACGCTCGACCGGAGCAGGCGGGACTCATCAAGCCGCTGGCCACCGAGAAAGGCGGCAGCGGGGTCTACCAGGCGATCGCGGCGGCCGAGCGGCGCCGCGCCGACACGGAAGCGACCCGCCGCCTGCTGGAACAACCGCTCATCTCCGGTCCGAAGGGGTGGGGTGCGTACGGTGCGTCGACGCCGGAGGAGCGCAGTCACGCGCTGGATCTGCTCGGCTTCGAACGGCAGCTGGTGTTCCCGACGTTCGCCATGGGCCAGTTCGCGTATTCGCGCAATCCGGACGTGCTGTACGGCGGCGCCGAGATGCTGAACCGCGCCATGAGCCGGTTCTGCGCAGCGGATCCGCGCCTGCTGCCGGTCGGCTTTGCGCCGCTCGACGATCCCGGGCTCGCGCTCGAGACCGTACGCGATGCGCTCGGGCTCGGGATTCGCGCGTTGTGGCTGAAGTCGGATCCGGCCGGTGGACGCTCCCCTTCGCACCTCGACTACGACCCGATCTGGGATCTGCTGGTCCGCGCCAGGGTGCCGCTGGTGCTGCACATCGGCGGTGGTCGCGGGCTCGACAAGCAATACCACGCAAATGGCCATCCGGCCGTCACCGACTGGCTCGGCGGCGGCGAGAACCTGCGCGGCAAGGACTACCATGCGATCTCGCATTCGCCGCAGAACTTTCTGACTGCGTTGATCTACGACCAGGTGTTCCAGCGGTTCCCCGATCTCATGTGCGGCGTGATCGAACTCGGCGCGACGTGGGTGCCGGGATTCCTGCGTATCCTCGACCAGGGGCACACGGCGTTCCGCAAGGCCGAGCCGCTGCTGCAGGGACTCGAGGCGCGGCCTTCGGAAATCTTCCGGCGCCACGTTCGCGTGAGCCTGTTTCCCTACGAGGACGCCGGCTGGCTGATCCAGCAGGCCGGTGAGGAGGTCTTCATGTTCGCCTCGGATTTCCCCCACCCGGAAGGTGGTCGCGACCCGATCGGCCGATTCGACGCAACGCTGGACGCGAGCGAAATTCCGGCGCCCCAGCGCGACCGGTTCTACCACGGCAATTTCGCCGATCTGTTCAGACTGGAGGCATGAGAGAACCATGGACGAGCAACGTGTGTCCGACCCGCGGCGCCGCCGCTTTCTGAAACTGTCGACCGGCGCGCTGGTGCTGGTCCCCCTGGTGCAGCTGTACGGTTGCTCACGCGGCGAACAGGAGGCGGCAGCGCCGCCAGCACCCTCCGCACCCGCAGGAGCCGAGCCGCCGGCTGCGCCTGCAGCCGCAGAGGCGCCGGTCGCTGCTGAGCCGGGGCCGGCTCCGGCTCAGACTCCGGACGCTGCGGCGAGCGCCCCTGCCGACATGCCGCGTGTCAGCGAGGACGAGCCGACCGCCCAGGCGCTCGGCTACCGCCATGCCGCGAGCGACGTGGACCAGGCGCGCTTTCCGCGCTTCCAAGCAGGACAGAACTGCGCGAACTGCAATCTGTTCCAGCCCGGCGCGGACGCGTCCTGGGGCGGCTGCCCGATCTTCATGGGACGCCTGGTCAACGCAGCCGGCTGGTGCAACTCGTGGGTACCCAAGGTGTGATACCTTGAGCCCGGAATGACAGGTTGGGGTCAGAGTAAAGACTCGCCCCTCCGCTCAGTTAGCGAGCCACCTCGGACTGACGTTGATCCCCAGACATTCCGATAGGGCGTGCGCGCGAGTTTTTACTCTGACCCCAACCCATTTACTCCGACCCCAAGTGTCTGCCAGGAGCTTATGAACAGAATCGCCAACGACCCCAGGATCGATCCCCGCATCAAGGCGGTATTCGGCGCATTGCCGGCCACCTCGCCGATGGCCGCCGGCGCGCTGGACCGCGCCACGCTGATTGCGATGGCCAACTCCGAGGATGCGGTCGCGCGCCGCCAGATGATGAGCGGATTTCTCGAGATGAGCGACAACGAGACCGTCGCGCCGTCCGCCGGCCTTACCGTTGCCGAACACCAGTTCACGTCGGCACCAGACGGCAACCGGATCAATCTGCGCTTCATCCGGCCGGAAGGCGACGCGGTGCTGCCGTGCGTGGTCTACATCCACGGCGGTGGCATGCAGGTCATGTCCTGCTACGACGGCAACTACCGGGCGTGGGGCCGGATCATGGCAGCACAGGGAATTGCCGTGGCGATGGTCGACTTCCGGAACTGCCTGACGCCCTCGTCCGCACCCGAGGTTGTGCCCTTTCCGGGCGGACTGAACGACTGCGTCTCGGGCGTCGAGTGGGTCGCAGCGAACGCGCGGCAGCTCAACGTCGATCCGTCCCGGATCATCGTCGCCGGCGAGTCCGGCGGCGGGAACCTGACCCTCGCGACCGGCCTCGCGCTCAAGCAGCGCGGCAAGCTCGGCCTGATCTCGGGGCTGTATGCGCTGTGCCCGTACATCGCCGGCCGGTGGCCGCTCCCCGAGAGCGGCTCGTCGTTCGAGAACGAAGGCATCCTGCTCAACCTGCACTCGGACACCGGCCGCATCGCCTATGGCATCGAAGCGTATGAGCGCCGCGACCCTCTGGCCTGGCCGGGCTTCGCCACCGAAGACGACGTGCGCGGACTCGTACCGACGATGATCAGCGTGAACGAATGCGACCCATTGCGCGACGAAGGGATCAACTTCTATCGCCTGCTGCTGCAAGCGGGCGTGAAGGCGCATTGCCGTCAGGTGATGGGCACGGTTCACGGTACCGAGGTGTTCCCCATGGCAACGCCGGACATCAGCCGCGAGACGGCAGCCAGCATCGCGCACTTCTGTCGGAGCGCGGCGACGCTCTGAGGCGCAACGATCGTCCGGGTCGCGCCGCCGACGCGAGGTTCGAACCAGCATGACACTCGAGCGCCCGGACGACGCACGGCTGACCGCGCCCCACGTGGCGCGGAACCGTGATGCGATCCGCGCGGTGTTCCTGGAACACATGCCACGTAGCGGCCAGGTGCTCGAGATCGCGTCCGGGACCGGCGAACATGCCATCCATCTCGCCGCCGCGCTGCCGGGCGTCCGCTGGCTGCCGGGCGACCCGGACCCACACGCGCGCCGTTCGATCCGCGCCTGGATCGAATTCAGCGGGCTTTCCAACCTCGCCGATCCACATGCGACCGACGCGGCTGCCGAGTCATGGCCGGTTGCGGAACACGCACCGTTCAGCGCGATCGTCGCCATCAACATGGTACACATCGCGCCATTCGAAGCAGCGATCGGCCTCATGCGCGGCGCCGGCCGGTGGCTCGGTCCGGACGGGCGACTGTATCTCTACGGTCCGTTCCGGCGCGCCGGACGCCACACTGCGCCTTCGAATACAGAGTTCGATGCCAACCTGCGGGCTCGTGACCCGCGCTGGGGGGTACGCGATCTCGAGGACGATCTATTGCCGCTCGCGGCCGAGGTCGGACTCGAGCTCCACACTGTCGTGAACATGCCCGCCAACAATCTCTCGGTCATTTTCAGGAAGGCGTAAAGCCATGCCGGAAAGACATGCCGGAAAACAAAAGCGAACACGCCCTGCGCAGGAGACCGAAGGGCGGAACCAGGGACGCACCGTGATCGACGTCGTTCGCGAGATCTGCCTCGCGCTGCCGGACGCGTCCGCGACGACCGCACACGGGATGCGCGATTTCCGGGTTGGCAAGAAGACCTTTGCGACGTTCGCCATCAACCATCACGGTGACGGCCGCGTCGCACTATGGCTGCCGTTGGCACCCGGTGGCCAGGCACACTGGGTCGCAGCGGACCCCACCCACTGTTTCGTGCCGCCTTACGTCGGTCCGCGCGGCTGGCTCGGCGTCAGCGTCGACGGCGACCTGCCCTGGAGCACCGTCACGCGTCTGGTACGTGAAGCCTATTGCCAGGTCGCGCCTGCGCGACTTGCCGGCACGCTGCCGGGCCCGGTCACGGTACGCCCGCCCGAACGGCCGCTCGCGGCGGCGGAGATCGACCCACTCGCGGCGCCGCACGCCGTCGCGCGCGTCGGACAGTTGCGGAAGATCTGCATGGCTTTGCCCGAAGTCCGCGAAGCGAGCCAGTTCGGCCACCCGGCCTGGCAGGCCGGCAAGCGCACGTTCTGTACCGTGCACCGGTACCGCGGCCGGCTCGAAATGGAATCCTGGACGGGCGGCGACCGGCAGGCCCTGCTCACGATGGACCCCCGCTACCGGATTCCCGCCTATACCGGCCAGAACGGCTGGATCGCGCTCGACATCGAGTCGAACCTTCACCCGGACGAGGTGGAGGGACTCATTCTCGAGAGCTACCGGCATTTCGCGTTGCGGCGCATGCTGGTCGCGCTGGATGGCCCGACCTGATCCGGTCCTGCCCGGCAGTGCGCACGTGCATCGGCTGACCCTGCCGGCTGTCGCACTGCTGCTCACAGCGCTTGCGGCGCTGCCCATTGACGCAGCGGAGGACGCGCCGCTCCGCTACGACTACACTGTGCTGAACGTCTATCCCCACGATCCGCGCGCGTTCACGCAGGGCCTGCTGTATCGCGCTGGCCATCTCTACGAGAGTACCGGGCGATACGGCGAGTCGGAGCTGCGCCGGGTGAGTCTCGAGACCGGTCGGGTGGTGAAGCGCCGGCGTCTCGGCCGGCGTTATTTCGGCGAGGGACTCACCGCCATGGACGACCGCCTGGTCCAGCTCACCTGGCGGAACGGCGTGGCGTTCGTGCGTGACGCCGGGAGTCTCGCGCTGCTCGAACGGTTCGAATACCCGGGCGAGGGCTGGGGCCTCGCACATGATGGCCGGCGCCTCATCATGAGTGACGGATCGGCGGTGCTGCGGTTCCTGAATCCGGCAGGGCTCGTCGAACTGGATCGGGTCACGGTGCGCGACCGAGGCCGGCCGCTGGTGGGGCTCAACGAACTGGAAATGGTCGACGACCTGCTCTACGCGAACGTGTGGCAGACCGATGAGATCGTGATGATCGACCTTGCCAGTGGGCGCGTGACGGGCCGAGCCGATCTGAGCGGGCTGCTGACACCGGCAGAGCGTGCCGAAACCGACGTGCTGAACGGTATCGCGTGGGATGCGGATGATCGACGCCTGTTCGTGACCGGCAAGCTGTGGCCGAAACTCTTCGAGATCAGCCTGACGCCGCAGCCCGGACCAACCCGGCCGCAGCAACAATTGGGGTCAGAGCAAGAATTGGGGTCAGAGTAAAAAAACTCCCTGGACGTGCTGAATTTTGACTCCGACCCCAAATATCCCGCCCGAAGATGTCTCGACCCCGGGAGCCACACCTGCCAAGCCCCGCGGTTTTCTCGGCTGGCGCATGGTGGGGGTCGCGTTTTTCGTCGACTTCGTCGCCGTGGGCTTTTTCTTCTATTCCTATGGCGTGTTCTTCAAAGCGATCGCCGACGAATTCGGTGGTTCGCGCCTCGGTGTATCGCTCGGTCTCACCGTCACCAACGCGGTCGGCGCACTTGCCGCACCGCTCATCGGCCAGGCACTCGACCGTTTCCCGCTGAAACGCATCATCGCGGCAGGCGCGATCTCGATGGCGCTCGGCTTCCTGGCATTGAGCCAGATCCGGACCCCGCTGCAGTTCTACCTGACGCTCGGCGTCTTCATCGGCTTCGGCGCCAGCGCGATGGGGGGACTTGCCACCGCCAAGCTGGTCGCCAACTGGTTCAACCGCAAACGCGGCATGGCGCTCGGCATAGCGGCGACCGGCATATCCGCCTCGGGGGTGGTGATGCCATTCGTCAGCGCGGCGCTGATCGAGCAGTACGGCTGGCGCGAAGGGTTCATGGTCTATGGGCTGTTCACGGTCTGCATCGTGCTGCCGCTGGTCCTGCGGCTCGTGATCTCGCGCCCCGAGGACGTCGGTCTGGTTCCCGACGGGCGCATCCCGAGGGCACGCCCACCGGCGGATCCGGGTAGCGCGCCTGCACGCGCGGGACGCCGTCGTCTCGAGTCGGTTCCGAGCGCCCGACCGATCCTCGAGGAACGCAACTTCTGGGTGCTCGCCGGGGTGATGGGCCTGCTGTTCTGCTGCCAGGGCGCCACGCTGACCCACCTCGTGCCGCGCGTCACGGATGCCGGGGTCTCGCTGCAGGGCGGGTCCCTGGTGATGTCGGTCTGCGCCGGGTGCGGGATCCTCGGCAAACTCGCATTCGGCTGGCTGGCCGACTACTGGCGCGCCGGGCGGGCGGTATGGTTCACCATCGGCTGCCAGATCCTGGGTCAGCTGGCGATGTTCTACGACCAGAACATGCTGATCTTCACGCTGGGCGCTGCGCTGTTCGGGTTCGGGATGGGCGGTGCGGTGCCTTTACAGGGGGCGGTCGTGGGCCGGTTCTTCGGCCGGGAACGGTTCGGCAAGGCGCTCGGCGCGCTGCGCCCGGCGATGTTCCCGATCCAGATCATCGGCGTGCCGTTCGCCGGCTGGATGTTCGATCGCACGGGAAGCTACGACCCTGCGTTCACCACGTTCCTCGTGCTCTATCTGACTGCAGCGTTGCTCGCGACCCGGTTCCGGGAGCGATGATAGTTGGGGTCAGAGTAAAAACCCGTTCCCTGAGCTCGGCGCCTTCCGCGCCGAGCTCAGGGAACGGGTTTTTACTCTGACCCCAACTATCCCACCACCACCGGGTTGCGCAGTACGCCGATCGGGCTGACCGCCACTTCGACCAGGTCACCCGCGTCCATGTAGACCGGCGGATTGCGCGCCGAACCCACGCCGCCGGGCGTACCGGTGACCAGCACATCGCCAGGGACCAGTTCGGTGAACGTCGAGCAGTACGCGATGATGGCAGCGAAGTCGAACACCATCAAGTCCGCGGTCGCGCGCTGCATCTCCTGGCCATTGAGCCGCGTGATCAGCTCCATCCGACGCGGGTCGCCCACTTCGTCCGGCGTCATCAGCCAGGGCCCGAACCCGCCGGTCGCGGCGAAGTTCTTGCCCGGCGTGAACTGCGACGTCTGGCGCTGGAACTCGCGCACGCTGCCGTCGTTGTAGATGCTGTATCCCGCCACGTGATCCAGCGCCTGCTCGCGCGGGATGCGCCGCCCCGCCCGGCCGATGACCAGCGCGATCTCGCCTTCGTAATCGAGCGTGTTCGACTCCTGCGGGCGCACCATCGGCGCGCCATGCGCCACCTGCGCGTTGGCGAAGCGCACGAAGATGGTCGGGTAGCCTTCCCCGCCCCGCCCGGTTTCCTCCTGGTGTGCCTTGTAGTTGAGGCCGACACACAGGATCTTGTCCGGGTTCGGGATCGGCGGCAGGTACTCGAGCCCGGCGAGCGGCAGGTCCGCCGTATCGCCGTGCCGCGCCGCCAGGCCCGCCAGCGCATCCGCCGCGATTGCCGACTTCAGATCCGCCGGACCGCCGCGCGCACCGACATCCACCACACCCACGCCGTCTCGGGTGACGTAACCCCAGGTCGCCCGACCGTCACGCAGAAAACTCAACCAGCGCATGCCTGCTCCTCAGTCGAAAACGATGACATTGCGCGCGACTTCGCCGGTGTTGAGCGCGGCCATCGCATCGTTGATGTCCTCGAGCCGGATGCGGCTCGACACCATGTCGTCGAGGTGCAGCTTGCCCTGCAGGTAGAACTCGATGAACCGCGGCATGTCGACGCGGAAGCGGTTCGAACCCATGAACGAGCCCTGGATCTTCTTTTCGAACAGGAAGTCGGGACCGTGCAGGGACACCATGTGGCCCGGCGGAATCATGCCGATCACCGTGGCGGTACCGCCGTTGCGCAGCATGCCGAACGCCTGCTCGGCGGTGACCTTGAGGCCGATCGCCTCGAACGAGTAGTGCACGCCACCCCCGGTCAGCTCCTTGACCGCCTCGATCGCATTCACTTCCTTCGCATTGACCACGTCGGTCGCGCCGAACTTGCGCGCGAGATCGAGCTTCGACGGCACCATGTCGACCGCGATCACGCGGCTCGCACCCGCAATGGCGGCGCCGTTGATGCAGGAGAGCCCCACTCCGCCGCAACCGATCACGGCGACCGTGGAACCCGGCTCCACCTTGGCGGTGTGGATGACCGCGCCGACGCCGGTCATCACGCCGCAGCCGATCAGCGCGGCGCGGTCGAGCGGCATGTCGGGGCGGATCTTCACCAGCGCGTGTTCGTGGACGAGCATGTATTCGGCGAACGAGCCGAGGTTCGCGAACTGCTGCAGCGGCGCACCGCCCTTGCTGATGCGCGGCTCCTGTGCAGCCGTGCGCTTGGTCTCCGGCTCCTGGCAGAGCGACATGTGCCCGGTGAGGCAGTGTTCGCAGTGGCCGCAGAACACCGACAGGCACGTGATCACATGATCCCCGGGCTTGACGTAGTGCACGTCCGCGCCGACCTGCTCGACGATACCGGCGCTCTCGTGGCCGAGCACCATGGGCCGGATGCCCGGATAGGTGCCGTTGAAGAAATGCAGGTCGCTATGGCAGACCCCGGCCGCCGCGGTGCGGATCAGCACCTCGCGCGGACCCGGCTTGGAGAGCTGAACTTCCTCGATCTCCATCGGCTGGTTGATTTCGCGGAATACGGCTGCCTTCATGGGAAACCCCCTCGGTTTAAGGTTGCGCGCCTTGCGCGCCGTGCGCGCCACGCAGCGACGATTGCGTGTACCGCGCTTCGCGCGGCGGCAGGCGCCTGAACGACCCGCGGAGTGTGCCGAGGGGGCGCGTCGCACGCAAGCCGCGCCCCCGTTAGGATGCTGGAAATTGCGCATCCACCATACGGTCGCAGCCACGCGGGACGTGACTGCGGTCGAACCACCACGGAGGCCACGGGACGACATGAGACGACGAGCCTTCCTCACCACGACGATCACCACGACCGTTACGCTGGGTACGGCCGCCGGTCTCGTGGGCACAACGCGCGGGATCGCCGCGACATCATCGACCGGCGCCGCCGCGCCGAGCGCACCCGTCCCACACCAGCCGCCGCCCCTGCGCGCCGGCGACCGGGTCGGCCTGGTGAGTCCGGCGACCGCGGCGTTCATGGCCGACGAACTCGACATCGCGCGCGAATCGCTCGAGGGTCTCGGGCTCGTCGTCGAAGTCGGCCGCCATGCCCGTGCACGCCACGGGTCGCTCGGCGGCCGCGATGCCGAGCGCGCCGCGGATCTCAACGACTTCTTCGCGGATCCGGCCATCCGCGGCATCTTCCCGGTGCGCGGCGGCTGGGGCAGCGCCCGCCTGCTGCCGCTGCTCGACTACGACTCGATCCGCGCCAATCCCAAGGTCCTGCTCGGTTACAGCGACATCACCGCGCTGCTGAACGGGATCCATGCCCGCACCGGGCTGGTGACGTTCCACGGCCCCAACGCCGGGGGGCGCTGGGATGCCTATTCGACCGACCTCGTGCGCCGGGTCCTGTTCGACGGCGCGGCGATCGCATTCGAGAACCCGCGCGAGACGCACGAGCGCAATGTTCTGACGCCGACCGAGTACCGGATACGGACGATTACGCCGGGAACCGCACGCGGACGCCTATTCGGCGGCAACCTGACGGTGCTGACCGCGCTGCTCGGCTCACCGTACCTGCCCGACTTCAGCGGCGCGATCCTGTTCCTCGAGGACGTCGGCGAGGACTGGTACCGGGTCGACCGGATGATGACCTCGCTGAAACTCGCCGGGATCCTGGATCGCATCGCCGGGTTCGTCTTCGGGACCTGCGCGGAGTGCCTGCCGGGTGATGGCTTCGCGTCGCTGACACCCGAGGAGATCTTTGCCGATCACGTCGCGCCGCTCGGCATTCCCGCCTGGCGCGGCGCGATGATCGGGCACGGCCACGCGCAGTGGCCGCTGCCCGTCGGTGCGCATGTCACCATCGACGCCGGCCGCGGCACGCTCGCCATGACCGGTGCAGCGGTAACCTGAACGGCGCCGAGTGCAAGCCCAGGCGCGTCAAAGGCGCGCACTCGTGCGCGGGAGTTCCGCGCCAGGCGCGCCAGAGGCGCGCACTCGTGCGCGGGAATACCGCGCCAGGCGCGCCAGAGGCGCGCACTCAGAGCGTGGCGAGCCGTCCGTCGAGCAGGGCTTCGGCCGCATCGATCGCCGCCGCCAGGCTCTGCGGGTCGGCGATCCCGCGCCCGGCGATGTCGAACGCGGTACCGTGATCCACCGACGTGCGTACGAACGGAATGCCGAGGGTCGCCGTCGTGCTGCGATGAAAGTCGTGGACCTTGATGGCGATGTGGCCCTGGTCGTGGTAGAGCGCGAGCACGACGTCGAATTCGCCGGCGATGGCGCGGTTGAATACCGAGTCCGCCGGCCAGGGTCCCGATGCGTCGATGCCCTCCTGCCGCGCCAGCGCCACCGCCGGCGCCAGCGCCTCGAGTTCCTCGCGACCGAGGAGTCCCCCCTCACCGCCGTGTGGGTTCAGTGCCGCGACCGCGATCCGCGCGCCCGGCAGACCCCAGCGCGCGAGCGTCGTCGCGGTGAGGCGCAATCGGCCGAGCACGTTGTCGCGGGTGACGAAACGCACCGCGTCGGCCAGCGACTTGTGGGTGGAAAGATGCACGACCCGCAGCCCCGGCGTCATCAGCATGGTCGCGGTCGCGCTGGCGCCGGTGAGGCGTGCCAGGATCTCCTGGTGCCCGATGTCGTCGACGTAACCGGCAGCGTGGATCGCCTCCTTGTGGATCGGACAGGTGACGAGTCCTGCCGCCCATCCCGCCAGGCACGCCCGCGCCGCGGTCTCGACGGCACGCACCGCGAGCGCACCACAGGCCGCCTGCACCACGCCGAAGCGGAAGCCCCCCGGCGGATCGCCGAGATCGAGCAGCGCCAGCGGCGCGGTGACCTCGCGCGGGTCACGCACCGCCTGCAATGGCGGCAGGTCGACCCCGGCAGCAGCCGCGCCGGCCTCGAGCGCCCAGCCGGGGCCGATCAGCAGCAACGGCCGGAGGCCCGCACGTGCGTCCGTTCCCGCCCCTGCAGCGCGCGCGGCCACCACGCGGGCCGCCACCTCCGGTCCGATGCCGGCCGGGTCACCGAGCGTCAGCGCGAGCGGGATTGCTGTATATTCATCCAGTACCATGCAACGCGTTTCCGAGCTGGCCGGCAGTTTCGAGATCTATGCCCTGTGTCCGCCGTGCGGACGCATGGAAGCGCTCGTGGTCGCGCATCTGCTCGAACGGTTCGGCACCGACGTCACGCTCACCGACATCCGGCCGC
Organism: Pseudomonadales bacterium; assembly: GCA_019634925.1. GTDB lineage: Bacteria > Pseudomonadota > Gammaproteobacteria > Pseudomonadales > Azotimanducaceae > UBA7803. Next base: position 210,555 of record JAHCAL010000006.1, on the reverse strand, counting down.
GCCTGCGCTGCAGCGTGTGCGGCCAGCGCAGCCACGAACTCAGGGTCGTCTACGTCGGTCCGGAAGGCCGCGCGGCTGAGTTCCGCTATCGCCGCTAGCCGGGGCGCCCGGTACGCCTGGCCCCCAGCGGCTCCGGGCCGTCAGAGCAGTTCGATCGACTCGAGCGTGAGCCCGAACCCTTTCACGCCCACGTAATCGACCTCGCGGCCGGCGATCAGACGGATCCGGGACAGGCCGAGGTCACGCAGGATCTGCGCGCCCACACCGATCTCGAGCCACTGCGCGCGGCGCTGGTCTTCCTTGGTCTGCGTGGTGAGCTTTTCCACGGGCACACCGACGTGGCCGGAACGCAGGTAGATGAGCACGCCCGCGCCGAGCTCGGCGATCCGGTCGAGCGACGCGTCGAGCAGGCTCGAGGCGTGTTCGGACTGCGGACCGAATACGTCGTCCAGCAGCTTTTCGCGGTGGATGCGCACCGGTACCGAATCCATGGCCCTGATATCACCGAAGACCAGCGCAATGTGCTCGGCGTCGTCGAACCGGGTCCGGTAGCCCTGCGCCTGCGCCTCGCCGATCCGGGTGCGGATACGAAACGAACTGGTCCGCTCGACCAGGTGTTCGCGGATCTGCCGGTAGCTGATCAGGTCGGCGATGGTGATGATCTTGAGCTTGTGGACCTTCGCGAACTCGAGCAGCTGCGGCAGCCGTTGCACGGTGCCGTCGTCGTTCACGAGTTCCGCGAGCAGTCCGACCGGCGGGCAGCCGGCCAGCATGGCGAGGTCGGTACCGGCCTCGGTGTGCCCGGAGCGCACCAGCACGCCGCCCTGCCGGGCGACCAGCGGAAAGATGTGACCCGGGCGTACGAAATCCTCGGCGGTGACGTTGCTGTTGGCGAGCGCCTGGGCGGTCGCTGCCCGCTCGTCGGCGGAAATCCCGGTAGTCAGCCCCTGCGCATAGTCGATCGAGACGGTGAACGCGGTGCTCATCGGCGCGTCGTTGCGTGCCACCATCGGCTCGAGATGCAGGCGCCGCGCGTGCTCCTCCAGGATCGGAGTACAGAGAATCCCGCTCGTGTGGCGGATCATGAAGGCCACCTTTTCCGGCGTGGCCTTGCTCGCCGCCATGATCAGGTCGCCCTCGTTCTCCCGGTCGTCGTCGTCGACGACGACGATCATCTCGCCGGCCGCGATGGCGGCCAGCGCATCCTCGATGGAATCGAACTGCGTAGTCATGGGAACAACCTGCTGCAACAATGGAGGCCGGAAGCGGCGCGCAAGAATATCACGCCCCGGCGGCGCGGATCGAACCGAGGAACGCGACGCCAGCCTGCCCGACCCTGCCGACCTGACGCTCTGGCGCGACTATACTGCGCGCATCGTCCGCCAGGACCCGAACAACCGAGGGAACTCACCCATGCCCGGCCTGCGCCCCGAAGTCGATCCGGAAGGATTGCGCGAATTTTCCGTGGTCTACACCGATCGCGCGCTCAATCACATGTCGCTGTCCTTCCAGCAGGTGATGCGTGACATCTCGGGGACGCTGAAATCGGTCTACGGCGCTCGTGCTGCCGTGGTGGTACCCGGCAGCGGCACGTTCGGCATGGAAGCCGTCGCGCGGCAGTTCGCCACCGGCCGGCGCTGCCTGGTCATCCGCAACGGCTGGTTCAGCTACCGGTGGACCCAGATCTTCGAGATGGGCGCGATCCCGTCCAGCGCGACGGTGCTGAAGGCACAGCCCGTCCAGGCCGGACCGTCCGGCTCGGCGGCCCCCGCGCCGTTCGCACCACCTTCGATCGAGTCGGTGGTCGCGACGATCCGTGCCGAGCGACCCGAGCTGGTATTCGCGCCACACGTCGAGACGTCGTCGGGCATGCTGCTGCCCGACGACTACCTGCGCGCCGTGGCCGACGCCGTGCACGCGGTCGGCGGACTGTTCGTGCTCGATTGCATCGCGTCCGGCACGATCTGGGTCGACATGGCCGCGACCGGCGTCGACATCCTGATCAGTGCACCACAGAAAGGCTGGAGCGGGCCGCCCTGCGCGGGCCTCGTCATGCTGAGTGAGGCTGCCCGCGCCCGGATCGAGGAAACCACCAGCACGAGCTTCGCCTGCGACCTGCGCAAGTGGCTCACCATCATGGAAGCCTATGAGAACGGCGGCCACGCCTATCACGCCACCATGCCGACCGACGGGCTGCGGGCGCTGCGCAACGTCATGCAGGAGACCGCCGCACTCGGCTTCGACACGGCGCGCGAGGCGCAACTCGAACTCGGCATGCGTGTGCGCGCCATGCTGCGCTCACGCGGCTTCGCGAGTGTCGCGGCGCCCGGCTTCGAGGCGCCCGGCGTCGTGGTGAGCTACACCACCGACCCGGACATCCAGAACGGCCGCAAATTCCTCGCGCATGGACTACAGATCGCGGCGGGCGTACCGCTCATGTGCGACGAGCCGGCGGACTTCCGCACGTTCCGGATCGGGCTCTTCGGGCTCGACAAGCTGCGCGACGTGGCCGGGGCGTGCGCGGCGCTCGAGGCGGCGCTCGACGCGCTTTAGTCGAGGCTAACCGGCGGCGGCGGACCGCGGTCCGTGCGTTCCACAGCGGGCGGGGACGCTGCGCCGCACCAGCTCCCGCAACTGGAATTCCACGCCGCCGACCGTCGGCATACGGGCCCGTACCGCGACGATGACCCGGTCGACGGGGTCCAGCACGAACTCGACATCGTGCAGGCCGAGGATATCGAAGCCGGCGCCATCGGCACCCGGCTCGCGGCTGTGTCCGGCGACCCGGATCGGCAGTGCGGCAACCGTCGACCGGTGCCGCTCCTGCGCGCCGTGGCCGCTTACCTGGTAATCCACCGCGAGCCTCACCCGCTCGCCGACCTCGGCGTCGACCCGGTACAGTTCGTCCGCCGACGTTGCATACCCGTTGACGCGCAGAAGATCACCGGGCGCGTCGAGCCTGCTCGCCGCCAGCAGATAGAGCAGCGTGGTGACCTCGAGCACCGGTTCCTGCACGGGCCCGCCCGCATAGGCGCGCAGTCGGGATTCGACGTCGGACCATTGCGCCGGCGCGAGACCCCGCTCCGCTGCGAGCGGCTTCGCGGTCTGCCGCATCGGTCCGGTCTCGGTGAACCGGTAGATGCGATAGCGCGGCGACGGGTCACGCAGGCTCGAATACTGCAGCGCCGCACCGGTGTAGGCATCGAGCAGCAGTTCGCCGCGCAGGCTGCGCCTGCCGGGCCCTCGAGTCACCACCTCGAGCGCCAGCGTCCGTTCGCCGGGCAGGATGGCCGGCAGGTCTCCCACCGCGAGCAGGCGCCCTGCCTCGAGCCGCGCCAGGACGCGCGCCGACACGTCGAGCTCCACGGTCATGAAGAGCTTCTGCGCGCGGTAGCGGGCTTCGCTCCACGGCACACAGACCGGATCGAACGTCGGCGCCACGGTCCTGCCCGGCGCGAGCGCGCCTGCGGTGGAAGCACACGCTTCAGCAGCCGCGTATGCCACGCCCAACCAGAGGCACAGCCACAGGATTGCGGAACGGAACGCGCCTCGCCAAGCGCCGCGGACCCGGCGGACGTGTTGGACAGGCATGCAGCAGGATGACTCGATCACACTCATTGGAGCGGCATTCTATGGATCCGTTCCCGCCCGCGCATCCGTGCCCCCCGTATGCTGTTATCCTCCACCGTCATGGAAGTCCTCCCAGTGACATGTCGAAGCGGAATGGAACACCCCGGGTGCTGAGGTCCCCGCAGGCAGCGCGCGGCGCGATGCGTTGCCGGACCGCACTGCTCTGGCTGCTCGCGCTGCTGCCGTTTCCAGCGGTCGGCACGGAGGCTTCCGGGACCCCGTCGACCGAAAGCCTGGCGACCGAACGCCTGGCGACGGACAACCTGGCGACGAACGGCCCACCGGCCGACGGTTCGACGACCGAGGCGCGGGTGCGCTCCGAAGGCGAAGTCCAGCGCGACCAGCTCATGGAGATCTCCTGTCGCGACGCAGAGAACCATCCAGACAGCTGGCTGGACCGCACGCACTCCTACCTGAACCGCCGCCTGTGCGAACCCGCGGCCTGGTTCGACGGCTTCTTCGGTGACGATCGCGCCCTCGAGGAAACGCCGGTCGGCACTTTCTTCCGGCTGCGCAACGAGGTGCGCTGGGACGAAACCGAGGACTACCGCATCCGTGTTCGGCTGAACGCCAACATCTCCCTGCCGGGTGCATCCGAGCGCCTGCGCCTGCTGGTCACGCGCGACGAGGACGTACGCGGCGAATTCGAACCGGACACACGCATCGACGGCAGCCAGAACGACACGCGTGTGGGATTGCGGTACAACCTGCGCGAAGACGACCGCTCACGGTTCGACCTGCAGGCCACCATCAAGGCGAATTTCAGCTCGGTCAACCCGGTGGCGCGCGCCCGCTACCGGCACGTGCGCCAGCTGACCGACGAGACCTTCGCACGCTTTACGCAGATCGCCTTCTGGGAAGCCGACGACGGCTTCGGTACGACGAGCCGCGCCGACTGGGAATGGTATCCCGGCTACGATACGCAGCTGCGCCTCACCGGCCAGGGCACCTGGTCCGAGGCGACCAGCGGCGTGGAATGGCAGTCGGCCGCGACCGCCTTCCGCCAGCTGGACCAGAAGACCGCGATCCGCAGCGAGCTCGGCGCCGTCGGCCGCACGCGCCCGGAATGGGAGACCCTCGAGTACTTCGTCAATTTCCGCTACCGGCGCGCGTTTCTGCGCCCGTGGCTGTTCTACGAACTACAGCCCGAACACGCCTGGCCGGTCGACCAGTTCACCGGCGAGCGCCGTGCCGACTGGCGCTTCACGGTGACGCTCGAGATCCAGTTCGAAAACGAGCCGGCCCGCGAGGAACGCACGCGCCGCCGGTTGCTGCCCTTCTGAGCCGGCGACCCGCGCTTCCGCCCACGCGCGGACGGCCCGTGTTCATGGCCGCATGAACATGTGGTCTTCGTCGCCGCGACAGTTGTCGAGCTGGAACTGCAGCACCGCGCGCAGATCATCGGTGCCCTTCAGTTCGCGATAGCGCTCGGCCAGGGTTGCCAGCAGGGCCCGCAATACGACGTCGCCGTCGACGCCCTCGCCTGTCGCCTCTGCGAGCGCTGCCTCCACATGCTGCCGCGCGATACCGTATGCGCTCATGTTGCGTGCGTCCTCCCTGCCGATCAGCTGCGCAGCAGCCTGCCGGGCGTCGCGCCGGTCGGCTGGTTGTCGGTCAGCAGCACCTCGCCGTTGACGATCGTGTGGCGGATGCCGGTTGCGGTCTGCTTCAGGCGCTTGGCCCCTGCCGGCAGGTCGTGTACCACTTCGGGCAGCCGTGCGCCGATGGTCGCCGGGTCGAACACCACCAGGTCCGCCGCGAGTCCGCGGCGGATCAGGCCGCGGTCATGCAGACCCCAGACCGTCGCCGTGTCGTAGGTGATGCGCCGCACCGCCTGTTCCAGCGTGAACGCCTGCTTCTCGCGTACCCAGTAGGCGAGCAGATGAGTCTGCAGGGAACTGTCCATGATCTGCGCCACGTGCGCGCCCGAATCGGAGAACGTCACCAGCGCGCGCGGATGGCGCATCATCTCGAGGACGTGGTCCTGGTTTTCGTTGGCGATCGGCTGGCGGAAGTAGATCCGGAAATCGTGCTCGAGCGCGAGGTCGATCATGAGCTCGACCGGATGCACGCCGCGGGCGCGCGCGAGCTCGGCCATGGACGGCTTGTCGAAACCCATGTCGGCCATCGGGTAGACCCAGTCCCACTCCGGCGGACGCGCCTCGGCACCGACCACCCGCGGACCGGTATACGGCCGGCTCGCCACCTCCACCAGCTTCGCCTTGAGCGCCGGATCGGCGAGCTTCGCCTTCTGCTCGGCAAGCGGCAGCGCGCGGACGTCCTTCCAGACGTCCCACTTGTCGAATGGCGTGTGCGCCTCGAACGAAAGCAGCACGTTGAGTGCGCGGCTGTGCACCTGCGCGTACATACGTCCGCCGGCGGCAGCCGTTTCGTCCAGCAGGTCGAAGTACGGCCGCCACAGTTCCGGCGCCACGCGCGCGCTGAACATGCCCCAGGTCTGTGGCACGCCGGACTCCACCGCGAGGTCACGCAGCCGGTCGAAGTACTCGCGAATGCGCCCCGGATCGCGGCCGGGTGCTTCGCCCGCGAGTTCGAAGACCCCCTTGCCGGTCTCGCCCATCGCGTTGACGATGGCACGCACCTCGTTCCAGTCGGCGAGGCGGCTTGCGACCGGACGGTCGTCCGCCGTGGTGTGGTTGAACGTCCGTGAGGTCGAGAACCCGATCGCACCAGCCGCGAGCGCTTCCTTGACCAGCGAGCACATGCGGCGCGTGTCGTCCTCGGTCGCGGCAGCGGTGAACGCCCGCTCGCCCATCACGTACGTGCGCAGCGCCGAATGACCGATGTAGCCGGCGTAGTTGATGCCCTTGGGCAGTGCCTCGACGGTGTCGAGAAACTGGGGAAACGTCTCCCAGCTCCACCGGATACCGGCAAGCATGGCATCCCGGCTCAGATCCTCGGCGCGTTCGAGGTTCCGGAACACCAGGTCCGCTTCGTCGGCCCGGCAGGGGGCGAGCGTGAATCCGCAATTGCCCATGACCGCGGTGGTGACGCCGTGGTAACAGGAACACGAACCGAGCGGATCCCAGAATACCTGGGCGTCCATGTGGGTATGGCCGTCGACGAAGCCCGGCGCCACCACGTGGCCCTCGGCGTCGAGCGTACGGGCCGCGCGTTCGTCGATCCGCCCGATGGCCGCGATGCGCCCGTCCCGCACACCCACGTCGGCACGGTACGCCGCGCCGCCCGAACCGTCGACCACCGTGCCGTTGCGGATCACCAGATCGTATGCCATCACCTTCCTCCCCAGCCGTCAGATTGCCCGCCGTTCGGCTCCGCAACTCCTAGAACAGCAGCGCGGTCATGCGCCGGCGTACCGCGCGGACGAGATCTTCGTCCTCGACCACGTTGAAAGCGTCGACCAGCGCCCGGCGCGGCAGCCCGTCAGCATAGCCGCGGGCGCGCCGCAGCAGTTCCAGCAGGTGCTCGAGGCCCACCTCCGGCGCGCCTTCCAGCACCAGACGCACACCGAGCAGGTGCCGGGCGCGATGATCTTCGGGATCGGCCGCCAGCGCCTGTTCGAGCGCCGCGCGCGGCGGCGCTTCTGCCGCGAGCCGAGCCAGCGCGATCCGCGAACGCGCGCGCGCGGCTCGCGGATCGGTACCGAGATTCGCCGGCAGCGCCTCGAGCAGCGTCTCCGCCTCGGCGTGTTCGCCCATCGCCACCAGCGCGAGCACGAGGTCCAGTTTGAGTTCCGGCTTGTCCGGGGCCGCCGCCACCGCGGCACGCGCGTGCGCGAGGGCTTCCGCCGCATCCACGACCGGCGCGGGTGCGGCGGCCGCGCCCGGTTCGATGCCGTGTTCGGCCAGGAAGCGCCGCACCTGCCCTTCCGGCAGCGCGCCGGGAAAGCCACCCGCGATGCGGCCTTCGGCGAGCAGCAGCACGGTCGGCACCGAACGGATCTGGAAATAACCGGCGAGTTGCTGCTCGCGGTCGATGTCCACCTTGGCGAGCAGGAACGCACCGTTGTATTCGCCCGCGAGCTTTTCGAGGATCGGCCCGAGCGCCTTGCACGGCGCGCACCAGGTCGCCCAGAAGTCCACCAGGACGGGCACTTCGCGCGATCGCAGGATCACGTCCTGTTCGAACGTGGCGGCCGTCGCGTCGAAGACGCGTGCGGTGGGGGCGGAATCGAGGGTCGTGGAGTTCATGGGGATCAGCCGTCAGCGGAATGACGCTATGATGCCCCAGCACGCGGAGGCGGACCATCCATGCCAACCATCCTGGCCAACGGCATCGAGCTCTACTACGAGATCGCCGGCAGCGGACCACGCCTGCTGTTCATCAGCGGCACCGGCGGCGATCTGCGCACCCGCCCCAACGTCTTCGACGGGCCGCTCGCACGGCGCTTCGAGGTGCTTGCGTACGACCAGCGCGGGCTCGGCCGCAGCGCGGTCCCGCCGGGACCCTACACCATGGCGGACTATGGCGACGATGCCGCGGCCCTCCTCGACACGCTCGGCTGGGGACCGGTGCCGGTCGTGGGAGTTTCCTTCGGCGGCATGGTCGCGCAGGAGCTCGCGCTGCGACATCCCGCCCGGGTCAGGGCACTGGTGCTCTGCTGCACGAGCGCCGGCGGCGCCGGCGGCGCCTCGTATCCGCTCCACGAACTCGCGGCGCTACCCGAGGACACGCGGCTCGTGCAGCAACTGGAACTCGCCGATCGCCGTCGCGACGCCGCCTGGCGCGCAGCGCATCCGGATCAGTTCGAGAAACTCTTGGCGTTTGCGCGCGCGGCACAGCGCGCCGACCGCGACGAGACAGGCGCGGCACTGCAGCTCGCGGCCCGGGCCATGCACGACACCTGGGAACGCCTGCCGTCGCTGCGCCTGCCGGTGCTGGTCGCCGGCGGGCGGCACGACGGCATCGCCCCGGTCGCGAACCTGGAAAGCCTCGCCGCGCGCATCCCCGGCGCCGACCTCGCCCTGTTCGACGGCGGGCACCTCTTCATGATCCAGGACGTGGCGGCATATCCCGCCATCGTCCGGTGGCTCGACGCGCACGCCGGCGGCTGACCCGGACCGGTCACCCCACGCCGATCAGGGCCACGACGCCGAGGTAGACGAGCAGGCTCAGGATGTCCTGGCAGATGGTCGCGAGCGGCCCGCTGCCGTACGCCGGGTCGACCCCGGCCCGCGCAAGCGCCCACGGCAGCGCGACCAGGCGTGCGAGCGGAACGGTTCCAACGAGACGCCCGTCCGGCGCGACGACCAGCAGCAGTTCCGCCGCCACGGGACGTGCAGCCAGCAGGGCCGCCAGGGCGTCGCCGCAGGTCTGATCGGCCCGCAGGTGCACCGCGGCTGGAACCGTGTGCGAACCCACCGTCTCCATTCCGGAAGGTGTCGGCACGGAAACGGTCCGGGCACGCGTGGATCTCCGGTCCGCCACGGGCCGCATGGTGCGCTAGTAACCGAACACCGGATCCAGCGTCCGCGCGATCAGCGCGTCGATCTCGGCGATCCCGGCCGCATCGAAGTAGTCGTGGTAGCCACCGACCTTGGCGCGCCGGGTCTTGAACGAGTCAGGATTGGAAGGGTCGCCGGGGCGCAGCCGTTCGGAGCCGGATTGCTCTTCCCGTTCGCGCTGGCGCATGTTCTCGACCGACGCATACTCGACCACGTCCGCAAGGCGCGCCGCATCGACGTCGAGCCCGAGAAACCCGGCGAGCCGGCCGAGCTCTCGCGCCGTGTCGGTGCGCAGGTCCTCGTAGCGTACCGTCAGGCCGCTGCGCACCTCGGCGAATCCCGCCGCCCACTCGTTCAGGAAATCGATGACCTTCGGCAGCCCGCTCGGACCCATCATGAATTCGAACTGGCTGGTCGCGGGGTCCGCCGGGTACTGGTTGAGCAGGATCTTGTGGCTGCGCATCCGGTGCTTCCACTGGAAGTACTGCGACATGGTCACGTCCGCCGGATGCCTGACGAGCAGCACCACGCGCTGTTCGCGATAGGCCCGCTTCGACCCGCCGTGCCCGGTGTAGTCGCGCAGGTAGTTGTCGTGCGTGAAGAAGATCCGCGGGATCGCCGGGTTGGCGCGGTGGTAGTTGTCGAACTCCAGCAGCTCGCGCTCCGGCAGGCCGTACTCGAGCTGACAGAGCCTCGAGAGCATGACGCGGACCCAGGTCCGTCCGCTTTTGCCGAATGACACGACCGCGTAGTCCGCGCGCCCGAGACGGCGCTGATCGAACCAGCCCCGCAGATAACGTTCCACCCGGTAGCGTCGTCCTGCCGGGAGTACGGCGAGCGACTGTTCGAAGATCCTGGTCGGCGTCAGCATGTCGGGGTTCCGTGATCCGGATGTAGTGAAACGGGCGCGGGCCGCGCGACCCGTCGCCGCGCGGTGGGCGCCCTTTCCTTCCGTTGCGCGATGACATACTTTGTCGTCCGCACCGGCGGCCCGGCCGCGTCGGCTCGCACAGCCGACACGCGCAACCGGGATGAGCAGCATAGTGTCCACGCCTGCATTAGTGAACGCGGCCGGCCATTCGACGAGGTTTCGACGGACATGCAGGATCACTCCCCTACCGACGCACAGGCGCAGCGCGCTTCGACCGCCCCGATGGGCCCCCTGCAGCGATTCCGTTCCGCGCGCCGCCGCTGGGTGAAGGGCCTCGGCAAAACCCTGATGGCGGCGGTGGCGGCGTTGTTCCGGCGCCAGTCTCGGATCGGCGCCGAACCGACATTCGATCCGTCTGTGTTTCCCTGGCTCGCCGGCTTCGCGGCGCACTGGCAGACGATTCGCGCGGAACTCGACGCCGTCCTCGCGAGCGCGGACCCGCTGCCCGCCTTCCACGACGTGTCGCCCGACCAGGCGCGCATCTCGCAGGGCCGCAACTGGCAGGTGTATCCGTTCTATACGTTCGGCGATCCCTTTCCGCCGCATTGCGAACGCTGTCCGCGCACCGCGGCGCTGCTCGCCGGCGTGCCCGACCTGCGCAATGCCATGTTCTCGATCCTGTCGCCGCGTTACCACATTCCACCGCACCAGGGCCCGACCAACGGCATCATCCGGATCCACCTGCCGCTCGTCGTGCCGCGCGACCGGACCGCGTGCCGGATTCGCGTGGGCGACCGGATCTTTTCCTGGGAGATCGGCAAGCCGGTGGTTTTCGACGACTATTTCGAACACGAGGTCTGGAACGACACCGACGACGTGCGCGTGGTGCTGTTCTTCGACGTCGACCGGCCGATGCGCCCACTCGGGCGCTGGCTGAACCGGATCCTGATCGGCATCTTCAAGCGCACGGCCTACGTGAAGGACGCAAAGCGCAACATGTGGCGGCAGTACGCGCCGGGCGCGCGCGGCGCTGCCGCGGGCTAGCCGCGCCACGCGCGCCAGCGGTGGCGCAGCCAGAAGAACGGCGACAGCGCCACCACGATGAGTTCCGCCGGGCGCATGAGGTGCGAAAGCAGCGTCTCGCGGTAGCGCGAACGGGTCACCCAGTGCTTGAGCTTGGTCTTCGGCTTCGCCTTGGCGTTGAAATTGTCGCTCTGGCTGATGCTCTGCGTCGCGAGCATGGGAAACAGGGCGTAGGTCCCGGGCAGCCGCGAGAACGCGGAATCCAGCGCCCGGCCGATGATCTTCGTGAACGCGATGCCCGGCGTGCCGTAGGGATGCGCTGCCAGCCAGGCCATGAGGCGCGGGCTGATGATGTAGGCGTGCGCGCAGGCCGAGCGCGTTTTCAGCAGGTTGGGGCGCAGGAACCATGCCTCCACCGGCCAGTGCCCGAGGTACAGGATGCGCCAGTCCGCGGGCAGCCGATCCAGGGTCAGGGCCACCTCGTGCAGCAGGCGCGGCGTGACCCGCCGCAGAAACTTCACATCGTCCTCGAACACCAGGGCGTTCCGGAAGCCGCGCGCCTGGGCGTCCATTGCGCACGCGCGATGCGATTCCCAGCTGCCGATGATGCCTTTCTTCGGATGCTTGTCCGGCCGGTAGTAGCGTACGTAGCGACACAGCCCGGTTCGGTGGAATTCGTCCGCCACGCGCAGGGCGCGGTCGTCGCGGCTCTTCAGTGAAATACAGTAGACCGCGTCGAGGAACGACCAGTCGAGCAGCGCCGCCGGATGCGAGCCGTTGCAGTGCGGACAATCCGCGCGTGGCGGACAGCCATGCCAGCTCGGACCGCTCTCCGCCTGTACCGCACCGTCGGCCACTCCTGTCGCTTCCGTCACCCGCAATTCTCCGTGATGTATGGACCCGGGCGGGTCGACCCGCACTTCAGGCGGCGGCATCGTCCCGTACCGGCCCGACCAGGGTCAACCGCAATCCATCCGCGAGACCGACCTTGGGCTGCCAGCCGGTCAGGCGCGCGAACGGTGCGCCGTCGCAGGTCCAGTCCGGGTGGTAAAGTTCGCGTACCTTGCCCGGGGTCAGCATGGGCTGGCGACCGAGCGCACCCTGCAACCAGCCGTTCACGCGCGCGACCGAACCGAGCAGGCGGCGCGGAATTCTGAGCGCCACCACCCGCCGACCGCGCAACCGGCTGATCGCGTCGATGACCATGTCCCAGTCGTATCCGCCCGTTGTTCCGTCGTCGAGTTCGAAGCAGCCGCCATCGGCGTCCGGCCAGGCCAGCCACCCCAGCACGGCGCCCACCAGATCGTCGACGAAGATCAGTGCGAACCGCCCGCGGTGTCCGGGGATGAACCCGAGACCACGATACAGCCCGTCGAGCAGCGGGCGCAGTTCACGGTCACCCGGCCCGTACACGGCCGGCGGGCGGAACACGGTCACCCTGATGCCCGCAGCCTGCGCCGCGGCCTCGCCGGCGTGCTTGCTCGCCGCATAGGCGGACAGTGTCGGTTCCCGGGCCGCGAGAGAAGACACCAGGAGCAACCGGGCCTGCGGCGCATGCCGCGCAACCGCCAAGCCCAGCGCACCAGGCGCCGCGACATTGGCCTCGTGAAAGTCGTCGGGCCCGCAGCCACGGACGGCACCGGCGCAGTGCACGACCGCTTCCGCGCCGTCCACCAGCCGCGCGAGTACACCGGGATCGGTCAGGGCACCCGTGATCCACTCGACGCCCGCGCGCGCCGGGCACGCGCCGCGGGTGAGCGCACGGACGGCGCACCCTTCGGCGACGAGCGCGTCACACAGTCGGGTGCCGATGAATCCGGTCGCGCCGGTCAACGCCACGCGCCGAACGACGCGTGTCACCGCGTCCGGAACTTGGCGCAGCGCAGGCTCAGGGTCACCGGCTGACGCGCGCCATCAGGTGCTGCCAGCCGCCGGCATCGTTGCCGGCGAGCCCCAGCGAGGCGGCGTAGTCGGCCCGCGCGCGCGAGCGCGACGGCTTGCCGGACGAGGTGCGCGGCAGGGTGTGCGCGCCGACCAGCTCGACCTCGCAGTCACAGGAGAACTCCGCGCGCACCCGCGCTTCGATCTGGCTGCGCATGCGCTCACGCGCTGCGGCGTCGAGTTCACGACACTGCACGAGCATGACGACCCGCTCGTTGCCCGAGCCATCCTCCAGCGAGAACGCCATGGCGTCCCCGGCGCGCACGCCCGGATGTTGCTCGGCCACGTATTCGAGATCCTGCGGCCAGTAGTTGCGCCCGTGGACGATGATGAGGTCTTTCTCGCGGCCGGTGATCACCACGTTGCCGTCAACCAGGTAGCCGAGGTCACCGGTATTGAGCCAGCCGCCGACCAGGGCCTCCGCAGAGGCTTCAGGGTTGTTGAGGTAGACGTCCATCACGCTGTCGGTCTTCGCATAGATGGTGCCGATCATGCGGTCCGGCAGGCGGCGCCCCGCGCTGTCGCGAATTTCGACTTCGATGCCGGCGAGCGGTCGCCCGCACGAGACGAATTCGAGCGTCGGGCCGCAGCTGCCCGGCACGTGCGGAACCGCGCGGCGGCCCTCCATGCACTGCTGGCGGTCGACCCGATCCGCGTGCACGCCACCGCCGAGTTCGGAGAAGCTGATGGCGAGGCCCACCTCCGCCATGCCGTAGCAGGGCAGCAGCGCGCTGGCGTCGAACCCGCTGCCGGCCACCGCCTCGAGGAACTCCTCGATGGTGCGCATGCGGATCATTTCCGCGCCGATCCCGGCCACGCGCCAGCGACTGAGATCGTAGCCCGCGCCCTCGCCGTCCCGCATGCGCCGTGCACAAAGGCCGTAGCCGAACGACGGCCCGAACGAGATCGTCGCGCCGGTTTCCTCCAGCAGCTTGAGCCACAGGCGCGGACGCAACGCGAAATGCCGCGAGTCGAGATACGCGACGGATGCCCGTCCCGCCACCGGCGTCAGCAGTTTTCCGACCAGGCCCATGTCGTGATAGAAGGGCAGCCACGAGAAGAACCGGTCGTCGGGACGCAACTTGAGTCCGTCGAAGATGATCGCGCGCAGGTTGGTCATCACCGCGCGCTGGGTCATGAGCACGCCACGTGCCACCCGAGTGCTGCCCGAGGTGTACTGCACGTAGGCATGATCGGCGGGCGTGACCTGCGGCAGGGCCCGACGCTCGACGAAGGCGTTCTCGAACGCCTCGAGCGTACCGAGATGCGCGAGCCCCAAGTCGCCGGCCGCTTCCGTCATGAATTCGAGAAAGGCATCCGAGCCGAACAGCGCCCGCGCTTCGCAGTTGCGTACCAGGAACGCGAGCTGGCGAACGTAGCTGTCGCGACCGCCCAGGTTCACGCTGGCATTGAGCGGCACGGGCACCAGGCCCGCATATTGACAGGCGAAGAACAGCTGCACGAAATCGAGCCGCGTTTCCGCGACCATCGCGATCCGCTCACCGGGCTTGAACCCGGCGCCGGCGAGCCGCCCGGCGAGTTCGAGCGACCGATCGCGCAGCTCACCATAGGAGATCCGCCGCTCGACGGCCCCACGGCTGTCGAAGAAGGTCATTCCATGGTCGGTGCGGGCCGCGCGATCGAGCGCTTCGGGAAGTGTGCTGGCGAATTCCGTCTGAAGTTCGGCTGTCAAGTGTCGAAGCTCCATGTCTGCCGGGACGGACCGCCTGCCCTCTGGCGCGGGGTTCTGCCCGGGCTCCCTCTCGCGCAGCGCGGCGCCGCAGGCATCGTCGCGCCTCGCGTGACGATCGGTGCGACCGAACTCTGCGCGAACCTTGGCATCGTAGAGCGTTATCAAGTTGAGAATCGCCCGCTGTCCTGCGTTGATTCTGACCGGCACGACGGTAATCTGCCCGGGCCGGCCGCGATTGTACAGAAGGTCATGAAAGAATTGTGAATAAAATTTTGAAGCAATTTGGGGATCATGGCACGAAAATGGAGAATAAGTGAATCCTGAAGTGAGGTGTCGGTCATGAGCGCCGTGCGGATCGTACCGCTTCGCAACCGGGCGGACCGGGAAGCATTCCTGCGTCTGCCGTGGCAGATCTTCGCGGACGACCCGGCCTGGGTGCCGCCCCTGCTGTTCGACCGGCGCGAGCAGATCGACGAGCGTCGCAACCCGTTCTTCCGTCATGCCGAGTGGCAGGGCTTCCTGGCCCTGCGTGACGGGCAGCCGGTCGGCCGCATCAGCGCGCAGATCGACCGGCTGAACGCGGACCTGGGGCGCCCCGAACTCGGTTACTTCGGCCTCCTCGACGCCATCGACGATCCCGCCGTGTTCGCCGCCCTGCTCGGCGCGGCAGAAGCCTGGCTGCGCGCGCGCGGCATGCGCCGCACGGTCGGTCCGTTCAATCTCGGCATCAACCAGGAAGTGGGGCTCCTGGTGGACGGTTTCGATACGCCGCCGTATTTCATGATGACCCACGCCCGGCGCTGGTACGAACCGCACGTGCGCGCGGCCGGCTACGCCGTGGCGCGCGAACTGCTCGCCTACGAACTCTCGCCGCGCTTCCCGCGTCCGCCGCTGATGACCAGCCTGATGCGCCGCATGGGCGAGCGGCTCGTCGTGCGTCCGCTCGACCGGCGCGACGTGGCCGGGGATCTCGCAACCGTCTGCGACATCTTCAACGACGCGTGGGCGAACAACTGGCTGTTCGTGCCGTTCACCCGGGAGGAGTTCGTCCGCATCGGCAAGGAGATGCTGCTGGTGATCGGGCCCGACTTCATCCAGATCGCGGAGCTCGACGGCATACCCGCGGCGTTCATCGTCATGTTGCCGAACGTGAATGCCTGCATCCGCGATCTCGACGGCCGGATCTTCCCGACCGGCTGGGCGAAACTGCTGTGGCGCCTCAAGGTGCGCTATCCCGACACGGGCCGCGTACCGCTCATGGGCGTGCGCCGCGCACACCAGCACACCCGCTTCGGTCCCGGGCTCGCGTTCGCCGTGATCGACGCCATCTGCGCACCGGCGCTCGCACGCGGCATCGAAAACGTGGAACTCTCCTGGATCCTCGAGGACAACGCCGGCATGCGGCACATCATCGAGACCATCGGCGGACGCGTCAGCAAGCGCTATCACATGTACGAAAAGTCGCTCGTACCGGCCGCTGATCCCCGGACCGGCGCATGACCGGAATCCTGGACCTGGTGGTCCTGGCCGGGGATCGAGGTCCCGACGACCCGCTCTGCCGGGCGGCGGGGGTGCCTGCGAAGGCACTCGTGCCGGTCGGCGACCGGGCCGTGCTGGTGCGCGTGCTCGAAACGCTCGACGCAGCCTTTCCGGCCGCCATGGCCCCGACGCGACTCGTCAGCGGCCCGGCGGACACGGCGCTCGCCGCCGCGCCGACGCTCGCCGCGCGACTGGCCCGGCGCCTTGCCGACGGCGGCTGGCGCCGCCTGGAACCCGCTGCATCGCCTGCCTCGAGCGCACTCGCGGCGTTGCGCGAGACCGATCCGCACCACGCCACGCTGCTGACCACCGGCGACCATGCCCTGCTGACTCCGGCCCTGGCACGTGCATTTCTTGTCGGGGCCCGGGCGCACGCGCGCGACGGCGCGGACCTCGCGGTCGGGTTCGTGCCGCTGGCGCGGGTGCAGGCGCGGTTTCCCGGCGCGCGCCGAACCGCGCTCCGGTTCCGCGATGCCGAGGTCTGTACCTGCAACCTGTTTGCCCTGCTGGCCCCCGCCGCCCACGGGGTCATCGATCTGTGGCGCGAGGTGGAACGCGACCGCAAGCGCCCCTGGCGCATGGTGCGCCGCCTCGGACCGCTGGTCCTGGTGCGATTCCTGCTGCGCCGCGTGACGCTCGCCGAAGCGCTCGCGCGCCTCGGCCGGCTCGCCGGCGCGCGCATCGTGCCGGTATTGCTCGATGAACCGGAGGCCGCCGTCGACGTGGATTCGGTCGCGGACTGGGAGCTCGTCCAGGCGGTGATCGCCGAGCGCGAACGGGCGCCCCGCGATTCAGGCTGAACGGTCGCGCACGAGCCGCTGGACGGTGCACGGCAATGCCTGCATGCCATCCGGCCCGAGCCGGTGGCGCACGACCGTGACCGCCCAGCCGTCCGCCTCGCGCGTGATGGCGTAGCCGTTCCAGCCCGCCCGACCCGCACCGACCAGAGAGGCCGAGGGCGCCCCGACCACCAGCATCGGACCGGCGCGCGTCGCGACCGTTTCCTGCGCTTCATGATGACCGTGCCCATGCACGACCAGCTCGGCACCCTGCGCCCGAAGCACGGCGAGCAGCGCGGCCGCGTCGCGCAGGCGCTTGCGCCACGCGTGACCGTGCGGCAGCGGCGAATGATGCAGGTAGACCAGCCGGAACAAGCCTTCGCGGCCGAGCGCCGCGAGGTGCCCGGCGAGCCGGTCGAGCTGTTCCCCGCCGATCTGCCCGCCCGCCAGCAACGGCGCCGTCGGCACGGCGGAGTCGAGACCGATGAGCGCCACCGCGCCGCAGCGCGTGACCACCGGAAATCCGGCAGCGCCGTTCCCGGCGGGTGCGGCGCCCGGCGTAGTGGCGCCGCCCAGCCACGGCGCCCACTGGCCCACGGTGGCGGCCCAGTCGTCGTTTACCAGTCGATCGTGATTGCCCGGCACGACCGAGACGGGTACGCGCCCGGCCAGCGCCGCGAGCCAGTCACGCGCCTCGCGGCACTCGCCGGGCAGACCGACGTGGGTCAGGTCGCCGGTCACGAGCAGGTGCCGGGGGGCGCTCGCGAGCAGGTCCGCGACCACCGCATCGAGCACCGGACGCAGATGGCGGAACCGGCGCTTGCGACGCCAGGACAGGTAACTCAGCAGCCGTTTCAGGCCGAGCCGCCGTACGGAAGCAGGCGTCGGACGGGTCAGGTGCGGATCGGACACATGGGCGATGAGCCAGCCGTCGCTCACCCGCGTGGCCGCCGGAAAATCGGGATGTCCGGCCCCATGGCCGCTGCTACCATAGCCCGCTCTCGCCTGGAACTGCCGTGTCGATCGCCATTCTTACCAACACTGCGAACCGGTACAACCGCGCGCACCCGGACGTCGGCAACGAGACCCAGCAGGCTTTGCCAGGCGCCCGGCACGTGGCGACCCGCGGTACGGTCGACATCGCACCTGCGCTCGAACGCATGCTTGCGGACGATTGCCGACTGCTCGTGCTGAACGGCGGCGACGGGACCGTGCAGAAAGTGCTCACCGAGCTCCTCGGGCGCCGGCCGGCGGCCGACCTGCCGACGCTCGCCCTGCTGCCGGGCGGTACGACGAACATGACCGCCCGGTCCATCAATGGCCGCGCGCTGTCGTTCCGACGGGCCCTCGCCGCGCTCCAGGCACGGGTGACGCCCGCAGGAATTGCGCCGGATGCGGTGATCGAGCGGCGCGCGGTCCTGGTCGAACCTTCGCCCGGCACGCAGCTGGCCGGGTTCTTCTGGGGGATGGGCGCGATCCTGCGCGGGATCGAGTACTGCCAGCAGACGGTCTACGGCACCGGCGTCGGCGGCGAGCAGGCCTCCGGGATCGCGCTCCTGCGGACGGTCGTCGGGATCGCGCGCCGGCAACCGCCATTTTCCGGCGGCGTCACCGTAGACCTCGACGGCATCCGGCCGGCCGGCCGCTTCGAAGCCAGCATCCTGCTCGCGACCACGCTGGACCAGCTGTTCCTCGGTATCCGGCCATTCTGGGGCACCGCCTCGGGCGCGCTGCGCGGGCTCCTGGTCGAGGAGCCCGCGCACCGGCTGGTACGCAATCTGCCCGCGCTGCTGCGTGGGCGACCGAACCGGCACATGACGCCCGCGTACGGCTACCACCCGCTCAACGCCGACACCTTTTCGGTCAGCGCGTCCGGCGGCTTCACCCTCGACGGTGAGCTGTACACGTTCGGGCGCGAGCCGCTTCGCCTCGCCGCGACGCCGCCATTGCGTTTCGTCCGGCTGGGCGGCCCCTGGCGATGAACGACACGGCGCGCCCCGCGCCCGGAGAACTCACGGCGCTGGTCCGCGCCGAATCCGCGCACCCGGCATCGACCGCTGCCCGCGCGCTGGTCGACGCCATACGCGCCCGCTTCGGGGACGACCTGTTCGGGGTCCTGTTCTACGGCTCCTGCCGGCGCAGCGCGGCACCCGAAGGCCTGCTCGACTTCTACGTGGTGCTGGACGGCACGCGCTCGCTCGGCCGGTTCGAGTCCGCGCTGCTGGTCGTCCTGCCGCCGAACGTGTACTACCTCGAGTGCCCGCTCGAGGGCGCGCGTGTCGCCGACGCGCGCGTGCGCAGCAAGGTGACCGTCGTGACCCGCGGCGCGTTCCGGCGCGGCACCTCGGGACGCTGGTTCCATTCCTACCTGTGGGGCCGCTTCAGCCAGCCGACCAGCATCGTCTGGGCGCGCGACCCGGCCGCGCGGCAGGAACTCGAGGACGCACTCGCGCGCGCCACCCTGACCTTCCTGCGTCGGGTTCTGCCGCTGCTGGCCAGCACGTTCAGCGCCGCGGACCTCTGGACTACGGGGCTCGGCACCAGCTACCGCACCGAATTGCGCAGCGAACGGGCAGCCAAGCTCGCGCGTCTGTACGCCGACGAAGCCGACTACCTCGATGCGGTCACCCGTGCGGGCGCGGCGGCGGCCGGTTTCGCAATGCCGGTCGACGGCGTCTTCACGAACCCGCTGTCGCCCGCACGCCGCCGGCTCGGGTGGGCGGCCTGGCGGGTCCGCATGGTGACCGGCACCCTCCTTTCGTTCCTGCGCATCCTGAAGAGCGCCTGGACCTTCGACGGCGGCCTCGACTACGCGGTGTGGAAGCTCGAGCGCCAGTCCGGACGCACCATCCCGATTCCGCCGGAGGTGCGCGCACGACCCTGGCGACATGCTCCGGCGTTCTTCTGGCGGCTGTACCGCGAGGGCGTGTTCCGGTGAATCCGCGGGTCTGGGCCCTCTATGGCGACAAGACCGGCGACAACGCCCAGGTCCGCGCCATCGCCGGGTGCCTGCCGTGGCCGGTCGAGACACGCGAACTGGTCTTCAAGCCGCGCTACCGCAAGGGCAAGCCCTGGTTCAACGCATCGCTGCGCCACGTCGACCGCGCGGCATCGGCGCCGCTCGAACCTCCCTGGCCGGACCTCGTGATCACCATCGGTCGCCGGCCTGCGATGGCCGCCCTGTGGATCCGGCGCCAGTCCGGCGGGCGCACCCGGCTCGTCATCCTCGGCCGCCCGAAACGGCAGCTCGAGGCCTTCGACCTGGTGATCGCATCGGCCCAGTACCGGCTGCCGGACGCCGCGAACGTCCTGAAGATCGGCCTGCCGCTGCTGCGCCCGGACCCCGCCAGACTGGCGCGTGCCGCGCAGGACTGGGCCGCGGCGCTCGATCCGCTGCCGCGGCCGCTCGTCGTGGTGCTGGTCGGCGGCGCCACCCGCCCGTACCGGCTGGACGCGACCCTGGTCCCAGCGCTCCTGCGGCAGGCGGCTGCACGGGCCGCTCCGGGCGGCACGATCTACGTGTCGACCAGCCGCAGGACGGCCCCGGCAGTGGTCGACGCCTTGCGCAGCGCCCTCCCACCCGGGGCGCGCCTGCACGACTTCGCGAGCGGCGCGCCGAACCCGTATCCGGCCCTGCTCGGCAGCGGCGATGCGTTCATCGTCACCGGCGACAGCATCTCGATGCTGACCGAAGTGGCACGCCTCGGGCGCCCGCTCTACGTCCAGCCGTTGCCGCTGCATCCCTTCTGGCGCATGGTGGTCTGGCTGCGCCGGCGCCTGCAGCCGTTCGGGCTGTTCGCGCTGGAACGCGACCTGGACGCTTTTCACCAGTGGTTATATGAGCATAATCGCGCTCAGCCGGCGGGCGACGCGGCGCACGATCCCACGCGCGGCCGGGCGCCGGCTCACGCCGTGCCCACCGACGATGCGCTCGATCGGGTGGTTGCGCGCATCCGCCAGTTGATCGAGCCTGCGGAACGCGCGGCCGACCGGGCGCCCAGTTCGAGAACGGAGGAGTCATCCCGATGAACTACCGGGTCTTCATTCACACCAATCCGAAACAGATGGTCGGCGCGATCGTCGCGCGTCATGCGCTGCAGCGTCACAGCACCCACGCCGATCGCTTCGAAGTCGACTTCATCAATACCGTCGATCATCCGTTCCTCGCCGAACACGAGGGCCGCGAGTACCTGCGCGACGGCATCCACCGGGTCTGGCTGAACGACGACCTGCAGTCGTTCACGCCCCTGCGCTTCATGCCGCCGGAGCTGATGGGCTACGAAGGCCGCGCGCTGGTGATCGATCCGGACATCTTCGCAGTCGCCGACGTGTGGGAACTGCTCTCGCGCGACATGGAAGGCAAGGCGATCCTGTGCCGGCCGCGCTCGGGGCCGAAAGGCGTCATCGACAAGTGCCTGGCGAGCAGCGTGATGCTGCTCGACTGCGCGAAGCTCAGGCACTGGCGCTGCGAGGCGCAGTTCCGCGCGATGTTCGACTTCAAGCTCGACTATCACGAGTGGATCTGCCTCAAGACCGAGGACCACGCCACCATCGGGTTTTTCGAGAACGAGTGGAACGACTTCGATCGCTTCACGGCGAAGACCCGGATGCTGCACAACACGCGCCGCAAGACCCAGCCGTGGAAGACCGGCCTGCCGGTCGACTGGCGGCCGGCGGAACGGTTCCGCCTGTTCCCACCGATCGGCTGGCTGATGCGCGCTCGCCGGCGCCTGTTCGGCGAGTACGCGTTCATGGGTTCCTACCACCGGCACCCGGACCAGAACCAGGAGCGTCTGTTCTTCGGCCTGCTCGCCGAGTGCCTGGAACTCGGCCTGGTCACCGAGGCGATGCTCGCGGCCGAGATCGCCCAGCGTCACGTGCGCGAGGACACCATGCAGGTGCTGCGCCGTACCGCCCCGCTCGCGCCGCCGCCGGGCCCGCCGATCGCGCTGTCAGCCTGACCCGGGCGCGCCCGGCCCGGGATCGGCGCTGTCCAGCAGCGCCAGCACCCGGTCGCGCACCCGCACGAGGTCGCGCGCCGGGTCGATGGGCGCGGGGACGAACGGTACTGCCGGTCCGTCCAGCCAGCGCAGCGCACCCGCCGCCACCAGCGCTTCGTGAATGCGCCGCACGTCCCGGCGGAAGCGGCGCGGCGCCCACGCCTGGACCAGCCGGTGACTGAGAGCGCGCCAGCGGTATTCACCGGCGTGCCGCCACCACCCGCGCCCGCGCGGCGTGACGTCATACAGGTAGACCGGTCTGCCGGCGGCGACCGCCTCGACGGCCATGGACACGCTGTCCGAGGTCACCACGACCACGTCGGCCGCGCGAAGAATGGTGTGGTAAGGATTGGCGGCCTGCGGCGACCAGGCGTGCACATGGTGCGGGACGACGAGCGCCGCCTCGAGCATGGCGAGAAACGGCGGCGGCGTGCGCGGACTGCCGGTCACCAGCAGGCTGCCGCCGGGCGCGCATGCGGCGTTCAACGACCGGGCCAGATCCACCGCCCGGTCCCGATCGAAGCGCAGGTAGCCGCTGTTGCCGCCGACCAGGACGCCGGTCCAGGGCCGCGGCAGCCGCGCGAACCCCCAGCCGTCGGCCGGCGGGCCGACCGGCAACGCTGGCACGGGACCGGTCAGCGGCAGCACACAGGTCATGACCCCGCGGCTGGGCGGCACGTCGTACTGGCTGCTGGCGACCACCAGGTCGAACGCGGTCGGCCGGGCCCAGGGCCGCCCCAGGTGCACGAGCCGCGCACGCCCCGCCGAGGCGCGCCGGATCCAGCGCGCAACCGGCTCGCTGCGCCGGCCGGCGCCGATCACGAGGTCCGGCCAGGGCGGCGCCAGTGCCGCTCGGGTCCCGGACCGGGCGCCGGCCAGCACGGGCACCGGCAGGGCATGCACCAGGAGTTCGCCCGACCGGTACGCGAGCACCCGTTCGTCGACCACGACACCACGTTCGGCGAGCGCGGCGGCCAGCGCGCGCACCTGTGCGTTGTCGCCCTGCTTCGGGCCAATCAGGGCCCAGGCCCGGTACGCGCGGGATCGCCTTGGGTCGGACATCATCGCCACATGTCGTTTGTGCTGCCGGTGCAGCGTCCGTAAACTCCCCACGCTCGCGCGGCGGGACCGCTCCCGCGGCGCACACTCCGGCGACCCGCTGTGCCGGACGGCACAGGCACGAACTGCACAGGATCTGAGCTTGAGGGAGCAGCATCGGGCCGGCGAGCCCAGCGAAGGATGGCGCGCGTGGCTCGAAGCCGCGCCCCTGTGCACGCTGTGGGCCGTCGCGCGTCTGCTGCCGCGGCGCACCGCTGCGCGCACGATCGGTGCACTGTTCGCGCTGATCGGCCCGCTCACCCGCAAGCAGCGCCACGTTAAGCGAAATCTCTCGTTCGTGAAACCGGCGGCTGACGACCACGAACTGGAGCGGCTCGCCCGCGGCGTCTGGCGCACCCTCGGATCCGTGCTGGCGGAATTTCCACACCTGGACGCGATCGCGGCCGACGATCTGCATATCGACATGGATCCCGCCACTGCGCGCCTGTTCGAGGCGCACCGCCCGATCCTGATCCTCACCGCCCACCTCGGCAACTGGGAGGTGCTCGGCGCATATCTCGGCCGGCTCGGGCTGCCGCTGTCCGCCGTGTACGACCGCAATGACAACCCGGTGCTGGAGCGACGTATCCAGGGCTACCGCCACGCCGCCAACATCCGCTTCGCCGACAAGGACGCGGCCCTGAAGGAACTCCTCGCGGCCGGACGCGAAGGACGCTCGATCGCCCTGCTGCAGGATACGCGGGTCGACAGCGGCAGCATGATCCCGCTGTTCGGGGTGCCGACCGCGACCACCATCAGCCCCGCCAAGATCGCCCGCCGGTTCGACTACCCCGTGGTGCCGGTCGAGGTGGTGCGCGAAGCGGACGGACGCTTCCTGCTGCGGTTCCATGCGCCGCTCATGGCGCGTACCGACCTCGACGAGCGCGAGTCGGCAATCGACCTCACGCGCCGCTATCATGCGCACCTCGAAACCTGGATCGCCGCGCACCCGGCCCAGTGGCTGTGCACCAAACGGCGCTGGCCCAAGGACGCGGCCCGACCCGCACCGCCGGCCGCGGCCGGCGGTGTGACGACCGACGTGCGCGGCTAGCCGTACGCGGTCGCAGCGTGCGAACGGAAATGCCCGGATGAACCAGCGCCCATGAAAGCCCTCGACCGCTACCTGCTGCGGATGGTGCTGGCCCCGACCCTCGGCGGCACGCTGCTCGCCATGCTGGTGTACTCGGCGTTCGCCATCGCCGCGCTCATGCGCGATGCGTCGCTCGCGTCCGCGCCCCTGTCCACCATGGCCGCGCTGGTCGGTGTGCGCGATCTGATCGCACTCGAGGTGATCCTGCCGTCTGCCTTCTACCTGTCGGTGATCATGGCAATCGGTGCCTGGCATCGCGACCGCGAGGCCTATGCGTGTTATGCGACCGGGATCTCGCCCACCCGCATCGAGGCGCCATTGATCGGGCTCGCGCTGTTCGTGGCGATCCTCGTGGGGGTCCTGTCGCTCGAGGCGCGTCCGTGGTCGTACAAGCTGAGCTATACCCTCAAGGAGCGCCTCACCCAGCTCACATCGGAACTGCTGCAGCCGGGCACGTTCTACCGCTGGAATGATCAGCTGGTCATCCACGCGCGGCGGGTGAACGAGTCCGAACCGCGACTGGAAGGGGTGTTCGCGGCACAACGCGAAGACGACCGTTACCACATCATCCGTTCGCAGCGTGCGCGCATCTCCGCACCCGACGACGAGAACCGGCAGCAGCTCGAGTTCCTCGACGGCGACATCTACGAAATGCTGCTCGGCGACGGGACGCAGCGGCACACCTCGTTCGGGCGGCTGGTCTACCAGACCGATGCCGGCGAGAGCAGCCGCGCCAACCACCGCCGCACACTGCCGCTCGGGGAACTGCTCGCGTCCGGCTCCACCAAGGATCTCGCCGAGGCACAGTGGCGCACCACCATGCCGATCGTCACGTTCCTGATCGGTCTCATCGCCATCCGGCTCGGCCACGTCCGGCCGCTGCAATCGACCTACGCGCGCCTCGGCATCGGCATCGGCATCTACGTGCTGGTCTTCAACCTGATCAACCTGCTCACGTCGGCCGTCGAGCGCGGCCAGATGCCTGCCTGGCCGGGGCTCTACATGATCGTGCCGGTACTGCTCGTGGTCTACGTGATCATGTCACGCATGCCGGAGCTCAACCTGAGGCCGCGCCGATGATCGTGGCGCGCTACTTCGTTTCGGCGGTGCTGCGCGGCTACCTGATCGTCGCGCTCGCGTTGCTCGCCCTGTTCGGCCTGTTCGCGGTCATGGACGAAGCCGGCGACATCGGCACTGCACGCTATACGGCGAGCGATGCGCTGGTCTTCGTCGCCATGAGCCTGCCCGCCACGCTTCTCGACCTGGTGCCGTTCGTGATCCTGCTCGGGACGATCTTCGGCTTCAGCGGCTTTCTGCGCACGCAGGAACTGCTGGCGCTGCGCACCGCCGGCCTCTCGGTGATCGGTATCGCCGGGCTCGCAATGGCCGCCGCGCTGGTCGCGACCTGCCTCGTGGTTCCGCTCGAGATCAGCGCGCGGCCGCTCCTGCAGCAGGCGATTCTGTTCCGCACGTCGGAACGCTCGCCCGACGGCAACCTGCTGGCCCGTGAGGGGAGCTGGATCACCCGCGGCGACACGTTCGTCTACGTGGGCGCGCTGACCGGCGGGCAGCGCCCGAGCCGGGTCGGCATCTTCGAATTCGACGACCAGCTGGAGCTGCGCCGCTTCACCCACGCGGCCGAAGCCGAGATCCAGCACAACGACCTGTGGCGCCTGCGAGATATCGAGATCCGCACCATGGAGGGTGACCGCCAGCAGCACGAGTCCGTCGCGGAACTGGACTGGCGTCCGATCTGGAGTCCCGCGACGCTCCTGCAGGAATTCCCGATCGCGAGTCTTTCGATGAGCGAACTGCGTCAGCACGCCGCGTTCCTCGAGGCCACCGATGGGTCCAGCACGGCGCACGCCGTGGAATTCTGGCGCCGCGCGCTCGGCCCACTCTCGATCTTCGCGTTCGCCCTGCTCGGCGCCGCCCTGGTACTGTCCGTGCGCCCACGCTCGGGCGGGGGCCTCGTGATCGTCATCGGCGTGGCGGTCGCGATCGCGCTCTACCTGTTCCAGCAGATCAGCACCAACGCCGCGGCGCTCGCCGGCGCCCCGCCGCCGGTCGCCGTCGCCCTGCCGACCGGACTCCTGGTCGTGCTCGCCGGCGCGGCCGCCCGGCGCGCCAACCAGGGACCCCGATGAAGCCTGCCGCGGAATACTGCCCATGAAACTGCTGCACAAGTTCGTCCACAACTATCCCTGGCAGAGCGTATTCCTGGTGGTCGTGCTGCTCGCCGCGGGGGTCGCTGACGGGCTCGGCATTTCCGCCCTGCTGCCGCTGTTGAACGTGGCCTTCGACGGGGCCGGCCCGGCGAGCACCGACAATGCGATCAGCCGCTTCGTCACGGACGTCCTGGACAGTGTCGGCATCACGCCCTCGCTCGGCGCGCTGCTGCTGGTCATCGTCTCCGGGATCGCGGTCAAGAGCCTGCTCGTCTTCGTCGCCGAACAGCGGATCGGCTACATCGCCGCCGACGTCGCCACCGGGCTGCGGCTCGAGGTGCTGGCGGCCGTGACGCGGTCCTCCTGGCGCCACTTCGTCGGCCAGTCCGCCGGGCGTCTCGCGAACTCGATGGCGACCGAGGCGTGGCGCGCGTCGCTCGCCTACGTCCACGCGGTCCGGCTCCTGGTCCTGTTCATCGAACTGATCGTCTATGGCCTGCTCGCGCTGCTCGTGTCCTGGCAGGCAACATTGCTGTGTCTCGGCGCGAGCGTCGTCATCCTCGGACTTTCGCATCACTTCGTTCGCCTGGCACGCAAGGCCGGCAAGGGGCAGACCAAGTGGTACAGCTCGCTCCTGCGCACGCTCACCGACCTGCTCGGCTCGGTCAAGACGCTGAAGGCCATGGGCCGCGAGGAGCAGGCCGAGGCGCTCCTGCGCCACGAGACCAACGCGCTCCGGCGGGAGTTGAAGCGCGAGGTACTGGGCAACGCGGCGCTCGACGGCGCGCAGGAACCGCTCTACACGCTGGTGCTCGCGATCGGCATCTACGTCGCCATCGCCCACCTGTCCATGGAACTCGCCACGGTGACGTTCCTGGTCCTGATCCTGGCGCGCCTGTTGCGCCAGGCCGGCAAGGTCCAGAAGCAGTATCAGAAGATGATCGCCTGCGAGAGCGCCTACTGGGCGCTGCATTCGGTGATCGACTCGGCGCGGGCCGCCGTCGAACCGGCCGCCGGCACCGAGCCGCCGCGGCTCGAGCAGTCGATCAAACTGGATGACGTCACCGTGGCCTACGACGAAGAACCGGTGCTCGAACACGCATCGATCGAAATCCCGGCAGGGCGCATGACCTGCCTGGTCGGCGAATCGGGGACAGGCAAGTCGACCATCGCCGATCTCATCATCGGACTCACCCGCCCTCGATCGGGACGGATCCTGATCGACGGCAGGCCCCTCGAGGCACTCGATCTCCGGGCCTGGCGCCAGGGCATCGGCTACGTCCCGCAGGACAACCTGCTGCTGCACGACAGCGTCATGCGCAACGTGGCCCTCGCCGACCCCGACGTCACCGAGGCGGACGTAGTGGCGGCGCTGCGGCTGGCGGGCGCCCTCGAGTTCGTCGAGACCATGCCGGACGGCATCCATAGCCTGGTCGGTGAAGCCGGGGCGCGCCTCTCGGGCGGACAGCGGCAACGGATCCTGATCGCGCGCGCCTTGGTGCATCGGCCCCGCCTGCTGATCCTCGACGAAGCGACCAGCGCGCTCGACGCCGCCACCGAACAGGCGTTGTGTCGCATGCTCGAGTCGCTGAAGGGCCGGCTGACGATCCTCGCGATCACCCACCAGCGCGCGCTGCGCGAACTGGCCGACCGTGTCTACCTGATCGAGCGCGGCCGGGTCGGCCTCGCCGCGCCAGTCGCGGCGGCGCCGGTCGGCACCGGCGCCGGGTCGTCCGCGGCGCCCTGAGCACGCGCCGCTGGCGCGCCGGGTGCAGCGGCCGTCCCGCGCGCATCCTGCAACAGCGCGAACACCCTGGCGCGCGTCGCCGGCACCGGATCCGCCGGGCCCGGCGGCCGTTGTGCCACGGCGGGCCAGGGTTCCGTCGGCCGTGCCGGGTCCAGCCATGCGCCGTGGCCCGCCGCGACGAACCGCCGGTGGAAGAGCGCCACGTCCCGGGTCAGGCGGCGCGGCAGCGCGCGCATCATCAGCCGGTACAGGCGCGCGCGCCAGGTGACGTCTCCCTTGCCGTCGGTCGGAATGTCGTAGATCAGCACCGGCTTGCCGGCGGCCGCGGCCTCGGAGAGCATCGCGACGCTGTCGCCGGTCACCACCAGCGCATCCGCGCCGGCGAGCATGGCGTAGTAGGGATTCGCGGGATCGTCCGCTCGCCAGCGGTAAACCTCACCGAGTCCGTCGAGCGCGCGCTCGAGCCGATCGAGGAAATCAGGCGGCGTACGCGCACTGGAGCTGACCAGCAGCGACCCGCCGTGCACGCGCAGCCGTTCGCGCAGCGCGGTCGCCAGTTCATCGGCAGCGGCATCGCCCAGCACGTACGGTCCGCTGCTGCCGCCGAGCAGGACGCCGATCAGCGGGCGCGGCAGCGTGTCGAGGTGCGCCGCATGCTCGCGTGCCGCAGCGGCGAGCCGCTCGGGCGTCACCCGGTGCTGGGTCAGGAGATTGGTCAGCACGCATGGACCTTCCGGGACCCGGTACTGCGGGGTGGTCACCAGCAGGTCGAACGCACCCGGCGACTGCCAGGTCCGGCCGAGGAATACCACCCGCGTCCGTCCGCCGCTCGCGCGGCGCACCCAGGCAGCGAGGGGTTCGTTGCGCAGCCCGGCGCTGATGAGCAGATCGGGCCAGGGCTCTGCCAGCTGCCGCCGGCCCGCGCCGTCGATTCCCGACCGGGTGGCGAGGCGCAGAAGGCCCGCCAGAGCCGCATGACGGCGGTAGCGCACCACGATGCGCGCGAACGGCAGCCCGAGCGACTCCGCGAGCCCGAGCAGCTGCGTGTTCTCGCCGGCCCGGTAACTCTGCAGCACCCAGACCGATACACCCGGCGGGGGCGCATCCACCCCACCCGGCGCTCGATTGAAATGTCCGACCGACTCATGCATTGTTCGCCGCGATTCCGCCAGCCGCCCACAATCGCCCGCGAGTATATGACCGAAATCACGGCGACCATAGAAACGCTCCGCGACCTCGTTCGCGCGGTCAAGCAGGACCCGCCGGCAGAGCTCGGCGCCGACAGCGACATGGTGGACACGCTCGGCCTTTCGTCGGTCGATGTCATGGAGCTGATCGGACTGGTCGAGGACACCTGGGACATCGCGTTTCCGCTGAACGATCTCGCATCGATCCGCACGCTGCGCCAGCTCGCGGCACGCGTGATCGAGATCAGGGCGAACGCGTGAGCCTCCTCGAACGCCGGGTCGTGCCGGCGAACCTGCCCTGGGGCATCGACGCGCGCAGTCCGCTCGGGCGCCCGGTCACCGTCTCCGGCAGCGCGACGCGCGGCACCGTCAACGGCCAGCCGGTCGTGCTGGCCGGCACCAACAACTATCTCGGACTCACCTACGAACCGCGCTGCATCGAAGCCGCCGTGGAGGCATTGCGCCGCCTCGGCACCGGCACCACCGGTTCGCGGATGGCCAACGGCACGTACGCCGAGCACCTGCTGCTCGAGCAGGAACTGGCCGATTTCTACGGACTGCCGCACGCCCTGACCTTCACGACCGGCTACCAGGCCAACCTCGGCATGATCGCAGCGCTCGGCGGCAGCGACGGCATTCTCATGCTGGATGCCGAGTGCCACGCCAGCATCTACGATGGGGCCCGCCTGGCCGGCTGCGAGCTGTACAGGTTCAAGCACAACGATCCGGCCGACCTCGAGAAACGCCTGCGCCGCCTCGGCGCGCGCGCGACCGACACACTCGTCGTGCTCGAAGGCATCTACAGCATGCGCGGCGACCAGCCGCCGCTCGCCGAACTGTGCGCGGTCGCCCGGGCGGCCGGTGCCTGCTTACTCGTCGACGAAGCGCATTCGTTCGGTGTGCTGGGTGGGCGCGGCCGCGGCGCCGTCGAACTGTTCGACGTCGAGGACCAGGTCGACTTCGTGACCGGGACGTTCAGCAAGAGCCTCGGTGCCACCGGTGGGTTCTGCGTCAGCCGACACGATCTGCGCTACGTCGTGCCACTTGCGCGGCCGTACATCTTCTCGGCGTCGCTCACGCCGGCGGTGGTCGCGTCCACCCGGGCGGCCCTCGGCATCGTCGCCGCGGAACCGGAACTGCGCGCGCGGCTGTGGGACAACACGCGCCGTGTGCACGCCGCCTGCACGGCACTCGGGCTGCTCCGCACGCCGTGCGAGAGCCCGATCGTCGCGGTGGCGCTCGCCGAGCCCGAACACGCACTCGACATCTGGCACGGCCTGATCGGCGAAGGCCTGTACGTCAACCTGATCGCGCCGCCCGCCGCGCCAGGCAACTACCTGCTGCTGCGCTGCAGCCTGAGTGCGGCGCACACGGACGCGGACGTGGACGACATCGTGCGCGCGTTTGGTTGGCTCGCCGCGCGCTACGGCGCCAGCGTCCTGCACCTGTAACGGGATTCCCGGCCCCTGCACGCTAGTGCGCGCGACTCGCGCGCCTGGCGAGCCAGAGGCTCGCACTCAGAGCTGCGATTCGATCGGCAGCAACCCCACCAGGCGGCTGACCAGCCGCCGCAGGAATCCGGCATGTGGCTCACGCACCGCGCGGCGCTCGCCCGCCTCCCACGAGATGGTGCCGTTCTCGCCGAGCTGCAGGCGGTAGGCATGCGAAGGCCGGGTCCATGCCTCGAACAGCCGCACGGCATCGACCGCGAGGGTGGGATCACGCACCAGCACGCCCGACTCGGTATTGATGTTCATGGACCGTGGGTCCAGGTTGATCGAACCGATGAACAGCGCTTCCCGGTCGTTGACGAACGTCTTGGCGTGCAGGCTCGCGCGCGAATCGCCGACGAACGCGCTCGGGCGTTCCTGCTGGCCCGCGCCCGGACGCAGTTCCCAGAGCACAACGCCCGCCTCCAGCAGCGGCCGGCGATAGCGCGCGTAGCTGCTGTGCACCGCGAGCACGTCGGTCGTGGCGAGCGAGTTGGTGAGGATACCGACCCTGACCCCGCGCCGGTCGAGCGCAGCGAACCGGTCGAGCAGGTCGCGCCCGGGAATCAGGTACGGCGTGATCACCAGGAGTTCCGAGCGGGTCGTCTCGAGTTCGCCGACCAGCTGCCGGCCGAGGTAGGGTTCGCCGCGTCGCGTCGAACCCGCGGCCGCCTTGGCGGGAGGGTCGTGCAGCCACTCGAACACACCCCAGCGCCACTCGAGGACGTCGTCGTCGAGCGCGCAGAGCGCGGGATGGCCTTCGAGCGCCTGGAAGTACGCAGACCCGGCGCGTGCCGTCCGAAGCCGCTCGAAGCGCTGGCGCAACCGCTCCAGGTCACGCGGCCCGGCGTCGATGCGGGTGACGTCCTCGACCGGAACCGACTGGAAGTCGTTCCAGTAGTCGTCGAATCCGACCGACGCCCGGACACTGACCGGACCGATCCCGATCAGGTCGATGTCCTGGAAATCGAGGTCGCGCAGCCCGAAATATTCGTCGCCGACGTTGCGGCCGCCGGTCACCATCACCTGGTTATCGACGACCATGAGCTTGTTGTGCATCCGGTTGTTGATGCGGCCGAACTCGCCGACCTGGCTCAGCAGGCGCAACCAGCGACTGCGCAGCGTGACCGGGTTGAACAGGCGGATCTCGATGTTCGGATGCGCGGTCAGCCGCGCGATCCGCGTGTCGCCGATGCGCGCGCCCATATCGTCGAGCAGGAGTCGCACCCGCACGCCGCGGTCGGCGGCGGCGAGCAGCCGTTCCGCGACCAGTGATCCGGTCTGGTCGCCGTTGAAGATGTAATACTGCAGATCGATGGCCCGCTCGGCCTGGTCGATCAGCGCGAGGCGCACCGCCAGCGCTTCGACGCCGCCGGCGATCAGTCGGAAGCCGGCCAGTTCGTGCTGCGCCGGGTACGCGGTGTCGGGCAGCGGGCGTTCGGGTCGGGCGCGCGCCGTCTGCTCGCGCACGTAGCGGCCGAGCCGGCTGGCGTCGGTTTCCATGGCGAGCACCGCATAGCTCGCCACGGCGCTCGGACGCGGCACGCTGGCGGCGCAGCCGCACAGGACCGCGAGCAGCGCCAGAGCTGAGCAGGCCAAAGCACGCCGGCGAGCAGACACAGGGAACAGTATCGCCAATTCCCCGGCTCCTCCCTCCAGGCCCTGGTGCAGGGGCACACCCTATGCCGCATCCCGGCGCGCCGCAAGGCCGCGCCGCGTGGTAACGTGGCACTCCGTTTCCGCCCATCTGATCCGCCCGTCTGGAGCTCGGCCCATGAACCTGGAAAAGGTGGTATTCGGCTTTTTCATCCTGCTCGCCGCAACGCTCAATTTCGGCTTCGTGTACGGCGATATCGACGACCCCGCGCACCACAACCAGTGGGAGTTCTTCGCGGCACTGGTAGTCAACATCATCGCCACCGTGCTGAAGCTCGGCGACCGCACGCAGGTCGGCGCCATCCACCTGGCGACCAGCCTGGTCGCGTTCATCCAACTCACCGGCGCGGCGCTCGTCTGGTTCTTTGCGCCGGTCGATACGGCCGGTCACGTATCGACCCACGCGATCGCGGCGATCGTCTCGCTCGCCGCCGGCGCCCTGCTCGCGAACATCGTGTCGGTCATCATCCTGATCGTCGAGACCACACTGCAGCGCCGCTGAACGACAACCAGGCGACAACCATGGGCAACAGCGTCCTACTGCTCGGCCTGCGCCATCTGCGTGCACCGCTCATCACGCTGGTCACCGTCTTTGCCGCGGGGGTCGCCGGACTCGTGCTGATTCCCGGCGCGGACGCGCAGGGCCGCGCATGGCACATGACCTTCACCCAGGCGCTGTACTTCGTGAGCTACACGGCGACCACGATCGGCTTCGGCGAGATCCCGCAGGCCTTTACCGAGGTGCAGCGCCTGTGGGTCACCGGTGTCATCTTCGCTTCGGTCGTCGGCTGGGCGTTCCTGGTCGCGAGCCTGCTCGGGCTCGTGCGCGACGTGGCGTTCCGCGGCGCGGTGACCGCGGCCCGGTTCGCCCGCGACATCCGCGCGATCCGCGAGCCGTTCTACCTGATCTGCGGGTTCGGCGAGACCGGGCACCTGGTAGGCCGCGCGCTGGACCGACTGGGCTACCGGTTCGTGGTCATCGACATCGATCCGCTGCGCGTGCAGGAACTGGCACTCATGGACTTCGTGCAGGACACCCCCGGACTCGCGACGGACGCGCGTCTGCCCAGGCAGTTGCAGGCCGCGGGACTCACGGGGCCCTGGTGCCGGGGCGTGCTCGCGCTGACCAGCGACGACCAGGCCAACCTGGCGGTCGCCATGGCCGTGCGGCTCCTCAATCCGGCGACGCCGGTGCTCGCGCGCGCGATGAGCCGGGAAGTCGCCGCCAACATGGCGTCGTTCGGCACCGATCACATCATCAATCCGTTCGCCCGCTTCGGCGCGCATCTCGCACAGGCGCTCTCGGCACCGGACACCGACCGCCTGATCAGCTGGCTCACGGCCCTGCCGGGCAGCGCGTTCGAACCGCGCGCACGGCCGCCGCGCGGCCACTGGGTGGTCTGCGGCTACGGCCGGTTCGGCCGCGAAGTGGTGGCGGCGCTGCGCGACCAGGGCCTCGACGTGAGCGTCATCGACACCGGCGAACGACCGATTGCCGGGCTGCGCTCGATTCGCGGCACCGGTACCGAGGCCGAGCCGCTGCTCGCCGCAGGCATTCGCGAATCGGTCGGCATCGTGGCCGGCACCGACGACGACATCGCCAACCTCTCGATCGCTGTGACCGCGCGCGAACTCAACGCCGACCTGTTCGTGGTGGTCCGCCAGAACCTGCAGGCGAACGGACCGCTGTTCGAGGCGTTTGCCGCCGATGTGACCATGATCTCGAGCGAGGTGATCGCGAACGAGTGTCTCGCGGTCATCCAGACGCCGCGCCTCGCGGACTTCCTGGCACTCGCGCGCCGCGAATCGGTGGACTGGTCGGCCGGTGCCGTCGAGCGCCTGGGCGCGGTCCTCGGCGCGCGCGCGCCGGAAGTCTGGAGCGTGACGGTCGACGCCGCCACGACGCCCGCGCTCGTGCAGGCGCTGTCGAGCGGGGCGAAGATCGAACTCGGTACGCTGGCCCGGAATCCGCGCGACCGGCACCAGCCGTTGCCGATCATCGCACTCGGCCTGTACCGGCGCGGCCGCCTCGCGACCTTTCCCGATCCGGCCGAACGCCTGCAATCCGGCGACGAGGTCTTGTACGCAGGCGTCATGCGGATGCGCGACGAGCAGGCGCTGCTGCTGCGCAACGGCAACGTGTTCGACTACGTCCTGACCGGTCGCGAGGCGCCCGGCGGCTGGCTCTGGTCGCGACTGCCACGAAGATGCCCCACATCGTCGACCAACTGATCGAGGAACGCGCCACCCGGCTGATGCAGCGTCCGCTGGTCTGGCGGCTGGTGCGCAGTTTGTGTTACCCGCTGCTCGGTTACCGGGACGCCGTGCGCATGGCGGACACGATCGCCGCCCGTCCGGCCGCGGAGATCTTCGAGTACCTGTCAGGGCTGCTCGACCTCGACGTGCGCTGCGAGGGTCTCGAGCACGTACCGGCGCGTGGCCTCGCGTTCGTGACGCCGAATCATCCGGCCGGCATCGCCGACGGCATCGCGGTCTACGACGCGCTCGGCTCGGTACGCCGTGACATCACGTTCTTCGCCAACCGCGATGCGATCCGGGTGGCGCCGGGCCTCGCCGACATGATCGTGCCGGTGGAGTGGGTCGAAGCCAGGCGCGACCACGCGCGCAACCGGGAGACCGTGCAGCACATGGCACAGGCGCTCCGGCAGGGGCGGCTGATCGTCATCTTTCCCTCGGGCCGGCTCGCCCGGCCGACGCCGCTCGGTTTGCGCGAACGGCCGTGGCAGCCGACCGCGTTCAGCCTCGCCGCGCGTTACGCCGCGCCGGTCGTGCCGATGCACATCCGCGCACGCAACTCGTGGCTGTACTACTGCCTGTACGCGCTGAACGAAGAACTGAAGAACATGACCCTGTTTCGCGAACTGCTGAACAAGCACGACCAGCCGTACCGGATCACCATCGGCGAACCGTTCGAGGCGCTGGGTGACCCGCGCGCGCTCGCCGGGCGCGCGCAACGTTTCGTGACGGAGGACCTGCCGCGCGGCGTGCGGCGCTTCGAGACCGGGGCAGCGACGCCCGGGTGACGTCAGAGGCGCCGGTAGGGGAACACGCTGCCGGGCGCCGCATCGCCGCAGCTTGCAAGGATCGAAAGCGGCTCGGTGGTGCGCGCCACCTCGATGTCGAGGGTCCCGGCGCCGTCGACGAACCGTACCCGCGCCCGCGCATCGCCGCCGTCGACGTGCAGCAGCCGCAGGCCGCTCCGGCCGGCGAAGCACTCGGCCGCCTGCACGTGCTGGGGCAGGAAGGAGGTGCCGCGCAGGTACGGCAAGGCGAGTTCGCCGCGCTCGACGTGGTCGACCAGGGTCGCCACGTCCGCCGGCTGCACGCGCCCGTAGAGCGCGCCGTGCGGCAACGTCAGCACGTTCGGCGCGAACCGGTGGCCACCGAGGTGGGTGACCTGCCAGGCACGATCGCCGACCCGCTCGCGCAGGGCGGCGTAGACCGGCAGCCCGAATCGCGCGCAGCAGAGATCGCGCTGGCCGTTGGTGCAGACGAAATACCTGGGTTCGTGGACCTGCCGCGCGCCGGTGGTGTCACCGCGCGCGAGCGCGACGAGATCGACGTCGTGCAGATGGTCGTAGCTGGCGCCAGACACCTCGAAGAGCCGGTCGGGCAGGCCGAACAGGAGCCGCACGTCGGCCGTGTCGCGCTCGGGCTGCCGCACGAACTGCGGGCGCGCGCGGATCCCGGCGGCGGCGAGCGCGGCGACGGTCGCGTCGAGCCAGGCACGCGTGTCCGGCGCCAGGCTGTTGTCCTGGTTGGCTTTCGCCTTCCAGACCGGCCGGTACTCGAGCATGAGCCACGCCCCGACCCAGTCCGCCGTGCCGGCGAGCGGTTCGTCCGGGTTCAGCTGGCTGCAGTACGCGCGTGGTTCCATTGGCTGCGGTCTCGTCTGGCGTCGCCTGCACTCTACCCGAGATGGGTCCGGGCCGGGACACCTCCGCGGAGGGCGGGGCGCGCGCGTACCACCCGGGCACGCGGTTGCGGCAGCACGGGCGCCCTGCCAGACTTGGGTCGCATCCGGTTCGAGCGCCAATTGAGTGACGAGGGGCAGACGCATGACCAATCCCGCCGAACTTCCGCAGACCTTCGGCCAGTTGCGCAGCTCCGGCTACCAGGTGCTGCCGGTCAAGGTCGAGATCCGCAAGAACCTGATCAACCGGCTGCGCGCCGGTGCCACGCTGTTTCCCGGCATCACCGGCTACGACGAAACCGTGATCCCGCAGCTGACCAACGCGATCCTCGGCAACCAGGACATCATCCTGCTCGGCGAACGCGGCCAGGCCAAGTCGCGCATCCTGCGCAGCCTGACCGGACTGCTCGACGAGTGGACACCCACCATCGCCGGCACCGAGATTCCCGAGAACCCCTACCAGCCGATCACACCGCTCGGCAAACAGATCATGCAGGAACAGGGCGACAAGGCACCGCTGCGCTGGATCCATCGCGACGACCGGTACGCGGAAAAACTCGCCACGCCCGACATCACCATCGCCGACCTGATCGGCGAAGTGGACCCGATCAAGGTCGCCGAGGGCCGCTACCTGTCGGACGAGTTCACGCTGCACTACGGCCTGGTGCCGCGCGTCAATCGCGGCATCTTCGCGATCAACGAGCTGCCCGACCTCGCCGAGCGGATCCAGGTGGGCTTGCTGAACCTGCTCGAGGAACGCGACATCCAGATTCGCGGGCACCGCATCCGCCTGCCGCTCGACGTGTTCATCGTCGCGACCGCGAACCCCGAGGACTACACCAACCGCGGCCGCATCATCACGCCGCTCAAGGACCGCTACGGCGCCCAGATCCGCACCCACTACCCGCTCCGGATCGCCGAGGAAATCGAGATCATGGAACAGGAGGCGATGGTCGCCGACCTCGGCGACTACCGCCTCGAGGTGCCTGGGTTCATGAAGGAGATCATCGCCGAGATCACCCATCACGCGCGCCGTTCGCCCGACATCAACCAGCGCTCCGGCGTCTCGGTGCGCACGTCGATCTCGCTCTACGAGGCACTGGTCGCCAACGCTTTCCGACGCGCGCTGCGCACCGGGGAGAGCGAAGTGGTCCCGCGCATCTCCGATCTGCCGTTCGTCGTGCCGAGTTTCCAGGGCAAGGTCGAATTCGAGGCGATGGAGGAAGGCCAGGAGGACCGCATCACCCAGCGGATCCTGCAGTCCGCGGTCAAGGCGGTGTTCGACCGCTATCACCAGGTCCAGGACCTGCGCAGCATCGCGACCGCCTTCGAAGGCGACCTCATGGTCGAGACCGGCGAGAGCACGCGCGCCGAGGACTACGCGCAGATCGCGCGCAAGCTGCCCGGCGTCGACCAGCTGTTCCCGGATCCCGACAACGTGTCCCCGGGCATGCGCGCGTCGGTGATCGAGTTCGTGCTGGAAGGCCTGCACCTGCACAAGTTGCTGAACAAGTACGAGAACTCCGGGTTCGCGACCTATACGCGTTGACACGCGGCGGGCGCGCCGGAGCCAGGAGGTCGATCGGATGCGGCAATTCCCCACCCGGCATCAGTTCTCCAGATGGGACGGATCCCAGCAGCTCGGGCTCGATGCCGACGCCATCCTCGGCGCGCTTGCCGACGACCTGATGGAGTACGGCGATCTGCGCTGGGCCATGCGCAACATGCTCTCCCGCGGCATGCAGATCCCCCAGGGCGGCGCGCTGAAGGGCTTGCGCGACATGCTGAAGAAGCTGCGCGACCGCAAACGCGAGCAGCTCGAACGCTTCGATCTGTCCGGCATGTTCGACGACTTCCGCGAGCGGCTCGACGAGATCCTCGGCATGGAGCGGGCGCGCATCGACGAGTGGCTGAACAAGGACACCACCGAGGACTTCTCCGGTGACGTGCTGAAGAACATCGCCCGCCAGAACGCCGAGAAGCTCGACCAGCTGCCCGGGGACGTGGCCAGCCAGGTGCGCGAGCTCGAGAAGTACGAGTTCCTGAATCCCGACGCGCAGCGCAAGTTCCTCGAACTCCTGAACGAACTGAAGCGCGCCATGGCGAACTCGTTCTTCCGGAACATCGAGAACATGGTGAAGAACCTGTCGGACGGCGACATCGAACGCATGAAGGACATGCTGAAGGCGCTGAACGACATGCTGGTGAAGAAGATCGCCGGCGAGGATCCCGGGTTCGAGGAATTCATGGAGCAGTTCGGCGACATGTTCGGGGACAACCCGCCGCAGTCGCTCGACGACCTGCTCGAGCAGATGGCCCAGCAGATGGCCGCGGCCCAGTCGCTCATGAACTCGCTCTCGCCCGAGCAGCGCCAGCAGCTGCAGCAGCTCATGAACGGCCGCTTCGGCGACCCCGAGCTCGAGGCCGAGCTGCGCCGGCTCGCCAAGGAGCTCGACTTCCTGAACCCCGAGGGCAGCCGCTACCGCTTCAGCGGCGAGGAACGCATCGGCCTCGAGGCGGCGATGGAGCTCATGAACGAGATGCAGAGTCTCGACGAGCTGATCGGCCAGGTGCAGGAAGCCGAGCGCGGCGGCAATCCCGACCACATCGACCGGGATCTCCTGAAGGACCTCATGGGGGAGGACGCCGCCGACGACCTCGACAAGCTGAACGAACTGCTGAAGGCGCTCGAGGATGCCGGCTACATCCGGCCGACCGACGGTGACCGCTGGGAGCTGACCCCGCGCGGCTCGCGCATGATCGGCCAGAAGGCGCTCGGCGAGATCTACGAGCGGCTGAAGCGGCAGAGCCTCGGCAACCACGCGCTGCCGGAAGAAGGCCGCTTCGGCGAACGGCTGGAGTCCACCAAGCCCTACGAGTTCGGCGACCCGTTCCACCTGCACATGCCCCGCACCATCCGCAACGCACTGAACCGCGAAGGCCCCCAGGTGCCGGTCAAGCTGCAGCCGGACGACTTCGAGATCTACCGCAGCGAACTCATCACCTCGACCGCCACCGCCATGCTGGTGGACCTGTCCTGGTCGATGGCCCTGCGCGGTTCGTTCCAGGCGGCCAAGAAGGTGGCGCTCGCCCTGCACCAGCTGATCACCTCGCAGTACCCGCGCGACAGCTTCTACATCATCGGCTTCGCCGCCTACGCGAAGGAGCTGAAGCCGCACGACCTGCCCTACCTGCAGTGGGACGAGTACGTGCTCGGCACCAACATGCAGCACGCGCTGCTGCTCGCCGAGAAGCTGCTCGCCAAGCACCAGGGCGGCACCAAGCAGATCATCATGATCTCCGACGGCGAACCGACCGCGCACCTCGAGCACGGCCAGGCGCAGTTCTCCTATCCGCCCACGCCCGAGACCATCCGCGCGACGTTCCGCGCGGTGAAGCACTGCACCCAGCGCGGCATCGCGATCAATACCTTCATGCTGGACGCGAGCTATTACCTGAAAGCCTTCATGGACGAGATCGCGCGCATCAACGGCGGCCGGGTGTTCTACACCTCCCCCGAAAAGCTCGGCGAATACATCCTGGTCGACTACGTCCAGAACAAACGCAAACACCTGGCCCGCAAATAAATGGGGTCGGAGTAACTGTCGGGGTCGGAGTAACTGTCGGGGTCGGAGTAGAAGGCCCCGATCCCGCCCGGCGCGCCGATCGCGTATGATGCGCGCCCCGAGCGAAGGGCGCCGCCCGCCCCGACCCGCGCCACGGAACGAACCATGACCAGTACCCCTGCCGCGCCCGACCCGGCCTCCGAACTCACTTTCGCCGACCTCGAACTCGCGCCGCCGATCCTCGCCGCGGTGACCGAAGTCGGTTACGAGGTCCCGACCCCCATCCAGGCGCGCACCATCCCGCCACTGCTGGAAGGGCGCGACCTGCTCGGCCAGGCCCAGACCGGCACCGGCAAGACCGCCGCCTTCGCCCTGCCCCTGCTCTCGCGCGTCGACGTGGCGCGCCGTACACCCCAGGTGCTGGTACTCGCCCCCACCCGCGAACTGGCCATCCAGGTAGCCGAGGCCTTCCAGCGCTACGCTGCAAAGTTGCCCGGCCTGCACGTGCTGCCCATCTACGGGGGCCAGGAATACGGCGTGCAGCTGCGCATGCTGGCGCGCGGCGTGCACGTCGTGGTCGGCACCCCCGGGCGCGTCATGGATCACATGCGCCGCGGCACCCTCGACCTCACGGCGCTGTCCGCGCTGGTGCTCGACGAAGCAGACGAAATGCTGCGCATGGGCTTCATCGACGACGTCGAATGGATCCTCGGCCAGACCCCGCCGGAACGACAGCTCGCGCTCTTCTCCGCGACACTGCCCGCGGAAGTCCAGCGGATCGCGCGCCGCTACCTGAACCAGCCGGTCGAAGTCCGCCTCGAATCACGCGCCACCGCCGCCGCATCCGTGCGCCAGCGTGTCTGGCTGGTCGCCGGCACGCACAAGCTCGACGCCCTGACCCGGATCCTCGAAGTCGAGCCGTTCGAAGCGATGATCGTCTTCGTCCGCACGCGCAACACCACCGTCGAACTGGCGGAACGCCTCTGCGCACGCGGGTTCGACGCGGACGCGATCCACGGCGATATCCCGCAGCGCCAGCGCGAGAAGATCATCGGCAAGCTGCGCAGCGGTGACCTCGACATCCTCGTAGCCACCGACGTCGCCGCGCGCGGTCTCGACGTGGAGCGCATCAGCCACGTGGTCAACTTCGACATCCCGTACGACACCGAGGCGTACATCCACCGTATCGGGCGCACCGGCCGGGCCGGACGTTCGGGTGATGCGATCCTGTTCGCCGCTCCGCGCGAGCGCAACATGCTGCGCAGCATCGAACGCGCGACCGGCCGCGTGATCGAACTGATGGAGTTGCCCAGCCACGAAGCGATCAACAACGTGCGGGTCCAGCGCTTCTTCGACGCACTCACCCGCACACTCGCGGAAGAGGACCTCACCGACCTGGTTTCACTGATGGAGCGCTACCAGCGCGAACACGGCGTCGACCCGCTCCTGCTCGCCGCCGCACTGGTCCACCACACCCGCGGCGGTTCGCCGCTGCTGGTGCGCCCGCGGCGCACCGGTACCACTGCAACGGACCACGGCACGGAGCCGAAGCCCGCGCCACACGCCGCCGAATCCGCCCCGCACCGCAAGGATCGCGCGGCGCGCAAGCCGGCCGAACGTGCTGTCGCCGCCCCAGCCGACACCACCCGCAGCCGTACACCGGGCGACGTGCCGCGCAAGCGCACCCCGCAGCAGGATTTCGAGCCGTTCCGCATCGAGGTCGGTCGCAGCCACGGCGTCGAGCCGCGCAACATCCTCGGCGCCATCGCCAACGAAGCCGGCCTCGACGCCCGCAACGTCGGTCGGATCGAACTCCACGACGACTACAGCATCGTGGAACTGCCACCCGGCATGCCCAAGCCGGTCTTCGACCATCTGCGCCGGGTCTGGGTCTCCGGGCGGCAGCTCAAGTTGAGCCGCGTCGGCGGTCCGCCGCCCACCGAAAAGCCGCGCAGACAAGGCGCATCTGCCAAACCGACCGTTCCGGGCAAGCGCGACAAGCCGAACAGAACTGCCAAGCCCCGCAAACCCAAGGACTGACCCCCCGGTGGACACGTTCCTGCACGATCTCAGCTGGGTGCTGCCGCTGCGCTCCGATGCCGCGACCGTGGTCTTCAACGCGTTCACCGCGCTCGGCTACCTGCCGTTCTACCTGGCGCTGCTGCCGCTCGGTTACTGGCTGTGGGACAAGGCCATGTTCACTCGGCTCGCCATGCTGATCATGGTCTCCGCGGTGCTGAACGGATTCCTGAAGGACCTGTTCAACGACCCGCGACCGCCGCTCGAGTTCGCACTCGACGGCCGGGTGGGCGAGTCGTTCGGATTGCCGAGCGGACATGCGCAGGTGGCCGCCGTGACGTGGTTCTGGCTCGCCCTGGAACTGCGCAGGGCGACGTTCTGGGTGCTCGCCGCGGTGATCGTCGCGGGGGTCAGCTTCAGCCGCCTGTACCTCGGCGTACACGACGTGGAGGACGTGCTGGCCGGGCTCGCGCTCGGCATCGGCTCGCTGTTGCTGTTCCGCTGGCTGCTGTCGACACGCTTCGCCGCCTGGCACCAGCTAGACGGACGCATCCAGCTCGCCCTGATCCTCGCCGTGCAGCCGATCGTCTGGCTGCTGTGGCCCGCACCGGGCGGGCCCGGCGCCATCGGCGCCATCGGCGCCTTCATAGCCGGCTGGTGGGCCGGGGTCGTGTACGACCGGCACCGGCTCGATTTCCAGCGCCACCCGAACTGGGGACGCGCACTCATCGCCGCGGCACTGGGCCTGATCGTCCTGTTCCTCGCGCTCGGCAATCTGGCGGATCCGCTGCTGGCACTCGGTCTTGGCGAATCCGCCGCGCGCTGGCTGCAGACGCTCGCGATGGGCCTTTTCGTCACCGCGATCGCACCCTGGCTGTTCCGCCGCGCGGGACTGGCACAGTGATCCGACGATTCGACCCGTTGCGACGAGCCGTCCGCGCAGCCCCACCCGACCGGGAGACGTTCAGCCATGCGCATCGCTGAACTGTTCGGCATCCGGGTTCCCGTCGTCCAGGCCCCCATGGCGGGCGTGCAGGGCAGCGCACTCGCCCTCGCGGTCTCGAACGCCGGCGGCCTCGGCTCGCTGCCTGCCGCCATGCTCGGCCGCGACGCGCTCGGCCGCGAACTCGAGGCGATGCAGCGCGGTACGACCCGCCCCTGGAACGTCAACTTCTTCTGCCACGCGAACCCGGCGCCGGACCCGGCCGCCGACGCCGCCTGGCGCGCGCTGCTCGACCCGTACTACCGGGAATTCGGCATCGCCGGCGAACTGCAACCGCGGGCCGCGGCTCGCGAGCCGTTCCACGCCGACCTCCTGCCACTGCTCGAACGGTTCCGCCCGCCGGTCGTGAGCTTCCACTTCGGCCTGCCGGAGGAAGCACTGCTCGCCCCGCTGCGGGCGTGGGGCGCACGCATCGTGAGCAGCGCGACCACGGTCGCGGAAGCGCGCTGGCTCGAGGCGCGCGGGGTCGACGCCATCATCGCGCAGGGGCTCGAAGCCGGCGGCCACCGCGGGCATTTCCTCGACGACGATCTGACCCGCCAGATGGGCACGTTTACTCTGACCCCACGGATCGTCGCGGCGGTCGGGGTGCCCGTGATCGCCGCCGGCGGCATTGCCGATGCGGCGGGCGTGCGCGCCGCACTCGCGCTCGGCGCGGCCGGCGTGCAGGTCGGCACCGCCTTCCTGTGCTGCGCCGAGGCGACCACCGGCCCCATGCACCGGGCCGCGCTCGCAGCACCCGACGCCGACCATACCGCGTTGACCAATCTGTTCACGGGGCGCCCCGCGCGCGGCATCGTCAACCGGCTCATGCGCGAACTCGGCCCGATCAACGCGGCAGCGCCGGCCTTTCCGAGCGCTGCGAGCGCCCTGCTGCCGCTGCGGCAGGCCGCCGAGGCGCGCGGCCGCACCGACTTCACGCCGCTCTGGGCCGGTCAGAATACGGCCGGCTGCCGCGCAGTGCCCGCCGCCGAACTGCTCGCCGGGCTCGCGCCGGGCGCAGCGGAATCCGCTCAGTAGGAGCGCGGCAGGCCGAGCACGTGCTCGGTGACGTAGTTCAGGATCATCTCCTGGGAGATCGGCGCGATGCGCATGAGGCGCGCTTCGCGCCAGTAGCGTTCGACGTGGTACTCGCGCGCGTAGCCGAACCCGCCGTGGGTCTGCATGGCCTGATCGGCAGCCTGGAACGCCGCGTCCGCCGCCAGCCACTTGGCCATGTTCGCCTCCGCCCCGCAGGGCCGACCGTGGTCGAGCAGCCAGGCCGCCTTGCGCACCATCAGCTCCGCCGCGTCGAGCCGCATGCGTGCCTCGCCGAGCGGAAACGCCACCCCCTGGTTCTTGCCGATCGGGCGGCCGAACACCACCCGCTCGTTGGCATAGTCGACCGCCCGGCGCAGGGCCGCGCGGCCGATGCCGATGGCCTCCGACGCGATGAGTACCCGCTCCGCGTTGAGCCCGGCCAGCAGGTACTGGAAACCCTTGCCCTCCTCGCCGACGCGGTCGGTGACGTGCACCGGCAGGTCGTCGTACACCACCTCGCAGGTGGCGACCGCGTTGCGCCCGACCTTGTCGATCGGCGAGATGGCAACCTCCGGCCGGGTGAGTTCCGCGAGCAGCAGGGTCATGCCATCGGTCCGCCGCGCGACCTGGTCGCGCGGCGTGGTGCGCACCAGCAGCAGCACGCGCGCCGACTGGAGCGCCTTGGTGGTCCAGACCTTGCGGCCGCGCACGATGTAGTGGTCGCCGTCCCGACGCGCGAAGGTGCTGATCGACGTCGTATCGGTGCCGGCGTCGGGCTCGGTCACCCCGAACGCCACGTGCAGCGCGCCGCGCGCGACGTCC
Source organism: Pseudomonadales bacterium (assembly GCA_019634925.1). Taxonomy (GTDB): domain Bacteria; phylum Pseudomonadota; class Gammaproteobacteria; order Pseudomonadales; family Azotimanducaceae; genus UBA7803. The sequence continues at coordinate 165,853 of JAHCAL010000006.1, read as the reverse complement.
GGCAGATATTTCTGCTTCATGGCCTCGGAGCCGAACTTCACCACCGGCTCCATGCCGAACATCGACAGGTGCAGGGGGGTGGCCCCGTTCATCGCGGCCCCGGATGCGGCCACTTCGCCGAGCACGATGCTCGCCTCGGTGATGCCCCTGCCGCTGCCGCCGTAGGCCTCGGGAATCGCGACGCCGATCCAGCCGGCGGCGGCCATCGCGTCGTAGAAGGCCCACGGAAATTCGTGGTCGGCATCGCACTTCGACCAGTATTCGTCGGGGAAGCCCGCGCAGACCTTGCGCACCGCCGCCCGGATCAGTCCGTGTTCCTCGCTCTCCTCGAAATCCACCCGCAGCCCTCCCCGGTTCGCGCACCGATCCTGCGCCTGGCACGTCATGGTCGCAGAGGTTAACCTCCCGCCGGGAGCAGCGGAACCGAGGGAGCGGCGAACTTGGCCGGAAAGTACTTCGAGGAACTCGAGATCGGCATGCGTTTCGAGCACCAGCCCGGCCGCACCGTGACCGAGACCGACAACCTGCTGTTCAGCGCCCTCACGCTGAATCCGCAACCGCTGCACCTCGACGCCGAATTCGCGCGCGGCACCGAACACGGCCGGATCCTGGTCAACAGCATCTTCACCCTGGGCCTCGTGGTGGGCCTTTCGGTCGGCGACACCACGCTCGGCACCACGCTCGGCAACCTCGGCTTCGACCGCACGACCTTTCCGAACCCGGTGTTCATCGGCGACACCATCCGGGTCTCCACCACCGTGCTCGACCGGCGCGCCAGCCGCAGCAAGCCGGACCGGGGCGTGGTGACCTTCGAGCACCAGGGCGTCAACCAGCGCGGTGAGCTGGTCTGCAGCTGCGTGCGCGGCGCCATGATGCTGCGCCGGCCGGAAACCACGGCACCGGCCTGAGCCATTCGACCCACTCGACCGAACCACCCGACCGAACCCCTCATCCCACCGGAGCGACCCATGCCCTCGACACTGCACCTGAACACCACCCGCATGCTGAGCCGCATCGACCCGAACGGCATCGGCTGGATCGTGTTCAACCAGCCGGAACGGCACAACGCGCTCTCGCTCGACATGTGGCAGGGCCTCGCCGACATCCTCGCCCACTACGCCGAGAACCCCGCGGTGCGGGTCGCCGTGATGCGCGGCGCCGGCGGCAAGGCGTTCGTCTCCGGCGCCGACATCTCCGAGTTCGACAGCAAGCGCGCCAACGCCGCGCAGAAAGAGGACTACGCGCGCGTCGCCGGCGATGCCAACCGGTGGCTCGCCCGGTTCGAGAAACCGCTGCTCGCCTGCATCGAGGGATTCTGCATCGGCGGCGGCCTCGCGACCGCGCTCGCGGCGGACGTGCGCTTCGCGAGCCCCGATTCGCGCTTCGGCATCCCGGCCGCGCGGCTCGGCCTCGGCTACGAATACGAAGGACTCGCCAAGCTCGCGCGGATCGTCGGCCCGGCCCGCGCGCGGGACATCATGTTCTCGGCGCGTTTCTTCGAGGCGCCCGAGGCACACGCGATGGGGCTGGTGAACTTCGTGGTGCCGCGCGAGGAACTCGAAGGCGCCGTGACCGACTACGCGGAACGCATCGCGCGCAACGCGCCGCTCACCGTGCGCGCGGCCAAGGCCGCCGTGAACGCCTGGGAACGCGGCGGCCGCGAGGACGACGTACGCGCCGTGCGCGGCATGGTGGACGCCTGTTTCGACAGCGCGGATTACCGGGAAGGTCGCCGTGCGTTCAAGGAGAAGCGGCCGCCGCGGTTCGAGGGGCGCTGAGTAACCAGCCGTTCCCGCCAGGCCTGCCCCTGGCCGCATGACCCGTCGCCAACCGCCCCGCGGCTGGTTATGCTCGCCGTCGTAACGACCGTCACCACGGGGAGCGTGATCCATGTCGACCTATCTGCAGGATCTCGAGGACGTCCGCGCCGTCATCCAGCTCTACATCGACGGCGCCAACGGTGACGTCGCCAAGCTGAAGGCCGCGTTCCACCCGGACGCACGCATGATGGGCCACATCGGCGCCATGGAGACCTACATTCCGATCCAGGGGTTCTTCGACATGGTGCAGGCACAGCCCGGCATGGCGGGGCCGAACTACCGGGCGGTCGTCCGTTCGATCGACATCTCCGGTGACGCGGGCGTGGCGGTGCTGGTCGAGACCGACTACCTGGGCTGCGACTTCGTCGACTACTTCTCGGTAGCCCGGATCGACGGCCGCTGGATGATCACCAACAAGACTTACGCGCACACCGGCGGAACGCCGCCATCGCAGGGTCAGCCGCGCAACGCCTCGAGGGTCTGATCGTCTTCGGAGACGACGTAGTCCGTGAAGGCCGGGTCGCGCCGATAGTCGAGCTCGCCCCCCATGCCGAGAATGAAATTGCGGATGACCCGCACTACATCGGCCGGCGGCGTGCGCTTGAGTTCGTCGATCAGCAGCTGTGCGTCGGCTTCGGCGGCCTCCCGCTGGCGGTACGGGCCCACCTCGAACCCTTCGCGGGTGTGGAAGTACCAGCTGTCGTTGCTGCGGAAAAATCGCTCGGAGCGAAACCAGAGCCGCGCTGCCTCACCCCGCCGTCGTTCCATCGTGTACCTGCCCGTCGTCCTTGCCGTGCGTCACATTCTGACCAGCGGAGCACTGGTCGGCTGTAGGCGTGATGTTGGGTTTGTAAGCCGTTCTGTGCGTCCGCCGTGCTACGATTCCGCCCGGACACCAACCGCCAGCGACCCCAAGCAGACCAGACCCAAATGACCCAGACTACCGTGACCGCCTGCGTCCTGATCATCGGCAACGAGATCCTCTCGGGCCGCACCCAGGACGTGAATCTCAACCACATCGCGAAGACCCTCGGCGCCTGGGGCATCCAGGTCCGCGAGGCGCGGGTGATTCCGGACGTGACGAAAACCATCGTCGACACGCTGAACGAGACCCGCCGGCGCTTCGACTACGTGTTCACCACCGGTGGCATCGGCCCGACCCACGACGACATCACCGCGGAATGCGTCGCCGAGGCGTTCGGCGTCAACCTGATCATCCATTCCGAGATCGCCGAGCGGATCGCGCGCCGCCCCGCCCCGCCGGACATCATGGCGGCGCGCAAGCGCATGGCGCGGGTACCGGAAGGCGCGACCCTGATCGACAACCTGACCGGCGGGCCGCAGGGATTCCGCATCGAGAACGTGTTCGTCATGGCCGGCATCCCGGCGGTCATGCAGGCCATGCTCGGCAGCCTGGAAGGCAAACTGAAAGGCGGCGCGGTGGTGCGCTCCTTCTCGGTGACCGCCTACGTGGGCGAGAGCCAGATCGCGGGGCCGCTGACCGACATCCAGAATCGTCACCCGAGTGTCGACCTCGGCAGCTATCCGTTCTTCCGCGCCGACCGTTACGGCACGTCCCTCGTGATGCGCGGTACCGATCCGGCCGAACTCGAAACCGTATTGGCCGAGGTGAGCGCCGCCATCGTCGCCGCGGGCGAGACCCCGCAGGACATCCAACGCTCGTGATGGCGCACCGTCCGGGCGGCCGGCCCGCCCGACCAGCTTTGGCGTGCCGGATCGGTTGCCGGGTCACGCTGCTGGTCGGTCTGCTCGTCGTTTCGCTCGGCAATGCCGCCCCCGCCGATCCGTTTGCCCACTACGCAGCACTCGAGCGCCCGCGCGCACTGGCCATGCTGCCAGACGCACCGGACGCACCGCCCGGTATCAGCCACGGCCGTGCCAACGATCTGGAGGCCGCGCTCGACGCGCTGCACCAGTGCCAGGCGCTGAACGCCGCGCCATGCGAACTGCGCTGGCTCAACGACGAGTCGATCACCACGGGCGCGGCCATCAAGGCGCGGGTACCGGCCGAGCCACACCCGCTGTACCTGTGGCGCTATAGAAGCCGCGTCGCCACCGTGTACGTGGCCGGTACGCTGCACATACTGAAGCCCGCCCTGCACCCCCTGCCCGCGCAACTGGAGGCCGCCTTCACGGCGGCCGATCGGCTGGTGGTCGAGGTGGACCTCACCCGCATGGCCGCTGCCGACCTGCAGCGCCTGACGCTGGAACGTGCCCGGCTGCCGGCCGGCGAACGGCTCTCCGACCTGCTCGGTCCGGCCCGCGCGCGGGAACTCGAGGCGCGGCTCGCCCGCTACGGCATGACGCCCGCCATGTTCGAACCGACCGGGCCGGCCTTCGTGACCCAGCAGCTGGTGGTGGCGCGGCTGATGGCGCTCGGCTACGACTCGGCGAGCGGCGTCGAGGAACACTACCTGGCGCGCCGCGGCAGCCGCCCGGTGGCGGAGCTCGAATCGGTGGAGGCCCAGCTCGCGCTCCTGTTCGACCACCCGATCGAAACCCAGCTCGCCGTGTTCGACGACGCGCTGGCCATGGAAGCATCCGTGGAGCCGGTGCTGGCACAGATGATCACCGCCTGGCTGGCTGGAGACGATGCGGCGCTCGACGCCGCCCTCGCCGTGCAGGCCTACCCGGACCAGCGGCTCGATGACTACCGCCATGCCCTGCTCGATGCGCGGCACGACGGCATGGCGCAGGGCATCGTGCGCGAACTCGACAGGCCCGGTACGGCGCTGGTGCTGATCGGCGCGGCGCACGTCACCGGTCCGGGCAACGTGATCGAGGTGCTGGCCGGACTCGGCATTCACGGCGAACGCATCCGCTCCGATCAGTCGTTATGATCGGCGCCTGCACTGGCGCCGGCGATGCCCGGCACCGATGACCCGCAACGGAGGAGGAGAACGATGGACGTAGCTGGGAAAAAGGCACTGGTACTGGGCGGCACCTCGGGCATCGGCCTCGCCGCCGCCCGGCAGCTGCAGGCGCGGGGCGCCCGTGTGATGGTGATGAGCCGCTCCGCGGACAACCTGGCGGAGGCGCGCCGCGTGCTCGGCGACGGCGCGGACATCCGCCAGCTCGACGTGCTCGACCGCGCAGCCATGACTGCGACGTTTGCGGCGCTGGCGCCGTACGACATCCTGGTCAACGCCGCCACCGGCGGCGAACGTGCAACCGGGCCGTTCCTCAAGATGGACCTGGACGGTTTCCAGGGCTCGTTCCGCAAGCTGTGGGGTTACGTCAACACGGTTCGCCTCGGCGCCGAACACCTGACCCAGAACGGCTGCATCGTGCTGGTCAGCGGCTCTCCCGCCCGCAAGTGCCAGCCCGGCATGGCGGCGATCTCGACGGTCGGCAACGCGGTCGAGGGCTTCGCGCGGGCGGTGGCGCCCGAACTCGCGCCGCGCCGGATCAACGTGGTGTCGCCCGGCGTCATCGATACACCGATGTTCCCGGTGCAGGGCGAGGCGCGCGCGCAGTTCCTGGCCGCGGCGACCGCCAACACGCTGCTGAAGCGGGCCGGCACGGCGGACGAGGTCGCCGCCGGCATCCTGTTCGCGATCGAGAACGACTTCGTGACCGGCAGCACGATCGACGTCGACGGCGGCGCCCTGCTGCCCTGAGCCGATGCCAGCGGACGCGAGCGTCAAGCCAAAGGCCAACAGTCAGGTGCGGGGCGAACCGTTCGCCCCGGCGCCGTGGCTGCGCAACGCGCACGCGCAGACCCTGCTCGCGAGCGTCGGCCGGCGGCGGGAGGTCGCGCGGCGCGCCGCCGCGCTCGTCGCTGCGAGCCGGCGGGTACTGATCCCCTGCAGCGACGGCGCGGTACTGGAGGCCCGGGTGACCGAGCCCGCGGCGCCGGCCCCGACCATCGTCCTGATCCACGGCTGGCTCGGCAGCGCCGATTCGAGCTACCTGCTATCCGCCGCGAGCGAGCTTCACGCCGCCGGGTTCCGCGTCGCGCGGCTCAACCTGCGCGATCACGGCGGCACCGAGCACCTGAACGAGGACCTGTTCCATTCGGCACGCACCCAGGAAGTCGTCGACGCCGTGGTGCACCTCACGGCACGCGACGGCGGCGGGGTCATCGGTTTCTCGCTCGGCGGCAATTTCGCGCTGCGCGTGGCGCGGGCCACGGGTCTGCCGACGCTCGCCGTCTGCCCGGCCATCGCGCCGGAGCGGACCATGCGCGCCATCGACACGGGCTGGGTCGGCTACCGCTGGTATTTCCTGCGCAAGTGGCATCGCGCGCTGCGCGCGAAACAGGCGGCGTTTCCCGATCGATACGATTTCACGCCGGCTTTCGCGCTCAAGAGCGTGGCCACGTTGACGGACCTGTTCGTGCGTGACCACACGGTGTTTCGCGACACCGGAGACTATCTGGATCGATACACGCTGACCGGTCAGGCGCTGACCGGCACCCGCGCCACCATCGTCACCGCCGCGGACGACCCCATCGTGCCGATCGTGGATTTTCACGATCTACCGATCGGGGTCGACGTCGTGATCAGCCTCTGGGGCGGGCACTGCGGATTCGTGGAAGGCGCCCGCGCGGCGAGCTGGCTCGACCGGTTCGCGGTGCGCCATTTCCGAGCGGTGTTCGACTGATGGTGCGCGCGCGGATCTGACCGCGCGCGGCTCAGATCACGCCACGCGTCCTGAGTGCGTCGAGCGCCGCGTCATCGAGCCCGAGCAGCCCCTGGTAGACCTCCGCGTTGTGCGAACCGAGCGGCGGACCGGGCCAGCGGATCGCACCCTGGGTCTCGGAGAGCTTCGGCACCACGTTCTGCATCTTGAGGTGCCGGAACGTCTCGTGCGGCACGTCGACGATCGCTTCGCGTGCCTTGAAGTGCGGGTCGGCCAGCATTTCCGGCGCGCGGTAGATGCGCCCGGCCGGTACGCCGTGGGTCTCGAGCGTCGCGAGCAGTCCCTCGGCGTCGAGCGTGCGCGTCCAGTCCGCGATGCGCGCGTCGAGTTCCGCCTGGTGTTCGCCGCGCGCGGTATGCGTCGCGTAGCGCGGATCGCTCGCCAGCGCGTCCTGACCCATGGCCGTGCACAGACGCGTGAACACCGAATCCTGGTTCGCACCGATCAGGATCATCTCGTCGTCACGGGTCGGGTAGACGTTGGACGGCGCGATCTTCGGCAGGATCGCCCCGCTGCGCGTGCGGATGTTGCCGGCCTCGGTGTATTCGGGAATGGTCGACTCCATCATCGCGAGCACGGCTTCGTAGATGGCCGCGTCGACTACCTGCCCGCGCCCGCTCGCATGGCGGTGGTGGAGTGCGGCGAGCGTGCCGAGACAGGCGAAGGTCGCCGCCAGGGAGTCCCCGATCGAAAGCCCCACCCGGCTCGGCGGACGATCCGGATCGCCCGCGAGGTAACGGATCCCGCCCATCGCCTCGCCGATCGAGCCGTAGCCGGCGCGATGCGCATACGGGCCGGTCTGCCCGAACCCCGATACCCGCACCATGACGAGTCCCGGGTTGATGGCGGCGAGCTCCGCGTAGCCGAGCCCCCACTTTTCCATGGTGCCGGGGCGGAAGTTCTCGATCAGGACGTCCGCGTCGGCCACGAGGCGCTTCAGCAGCGCCTGCCCGTCCGGCTCGCGCAGGTTCAGCGTGATCGACTTCTTGTTGCGCCCGATCACCGGCCACCAGACCGGCAGCCCCTGGCCCCAGTCGCGCATCGGGTCACCGACGCCCGGCGGCTCGACCTTGATCACCTCCGCGCCGAGGTCGCCGAGCAGCTGGCCGCAGAACGGGCCGGCGATCAGCTGGCCGAGTTCGATGACGCGGATATCGGAAAGCGGGCCGGGGCCCGCGGCGGGCGTGGACATGTAGGGCTCCTTGTCAGCTGGCCGGACTGGCGGCTCGGGTGCCGGCCGGAAATCCGCCGGCCTTCAACAGCATGGACGGCACCGGCTTGCCGAGTACCTGCTGCAGCCAGGCGGCCGTGTCGATCAGGGACTCGAGCCGCACGCCGGTTTCGATGTGCATGCGCCCGAGCATGTACTGCAGGTCCTCGGTCGCGATGTTGCCCGAGGCGTTGGGTGCGAACGGGCAGCCGCCGATGCCGCCGATGCTGGCGTCGAGCGTCGTCACGCCCGCCTGCAGCGCGGCGAACGCATTCGCGATGCCGGTGTTGCGGGTGTCGTGGAAGTGCGCGCGCAGCGGCAGGTCGGGGCCGAGCAGTTCGCGCAGGGCACCGTAGAGCTCCAGCACCTGGCCCGGCACGCCGACGCCGACGGTATCCGCCAGCGCCATCTCGACCGGACCCTCCTCGGCGAGCGCAGTCGCGATGTCGAGCACGCGCTGTACCGGCACCTCGCCCTCGAACGGGCAGCCGAACGCGACCGCGATGGTCGCCTGGGCGCGCAGGCCGCGGCGGCGCGCATCGGCGAGTACACCACGCGCCATGGCGACACAATCGGCGACGCTCATGCCCTGGTTGCGCTGGCAGAACGTATCCGAGGCCGGCACCACCAGGCCGGCCTCGTCGAGCCTGCCGGTGGCGAGCAGCCGGTCGTAGCCGCGCCGGTTGAGCACCAGGCCCGTATAGATCACGTCGCCGCGTTGCGGCAGACCCTGGCAGACCGCCTCGGCGTCGGCCATCTGCGGGACCACCTTGGGATGCGCGAAGCTGGTCACCTCGACCCGCTTGCAGCCCGCGTCGAGCGCACGATGGATCAGCGTCAGCTTGTCCTCGGTGGACAGCCGCGCGGACTCGTTCTGCAAGCCGTCGCGCGGGCTGACTTCCATGATGGTCACGGTCTTCTGCATCGTCATCCTCCCTTGCGCGGCGCGGCTGCGCCTGCCGGCGGTGGCTTCCAGCTGTCGCGCAACGTCACGGTCCGGTTGAAGACCCCCGGCAGGACGTTGTCCTTGCAGAAATAACCCAGCCGCTCGAACTGGAACCGGGTCTCGTCGCTCGCCGCGATCGCCGGTTCCACCCAGCCGCGCCGCTCGGCGAGCGACGCCGGATCGAAATCCGCCGCGAGGGTGGCCGCGCTCGGCGCCGGGACCTTGAACAGCCGATCGTACAGGCGAACCCGTACCGGCACCGCGGACCCTGCCTCGACCCAGTGGATCACGCCCGCCGGCTTGAGGCCGCTGGTATCCGACCCGCTCTTCGATTCCGGGACGTACGAGCAGACCAGCCCGGTGACCGCGCCGGCCGCATCGCGCACCACGTCGTCGCAGCGGATGATGTAGGCGTAGCGCAGCCGCACCATCCCGCCCGGCCGCAGCCGCTTGAAGTCGGCCGGCGGATCTTCCATGAAATCCTCGCGCTCGATATGGAGTTTCGGCCCGAACGGCAGCTCGCGCGAGCCGAGCGCGTGCTGCTGCGGGTGCCAGGGCGCGTGCAGCATCTCGCCAGGACCGGAGTAGTTCGTGATGGTGACCTCGAGCGGATCCAGCACCGCCATGCCGCGCGGCGCGGCACCCTCGAGATCCTGACGGATGCAGAACTCGAGCAGGCTCATCTCGATGGTGTTGTCCTGCTTGGTGACACCGATCCGGCGGCAGAAGTCCCGGATCGCGCCCGGGGTCACGCCGCGCCGGCGCAGCCCGGCGATGGTCGGCATGCGCGGGTCGTCCCAGCCTTCGACCCAGCCTTCCTCGACCAGCTGCAGCAGGATGCGTTTCGACATCACCGTGTATTCGAGGCCGAGGCGCGAGAACTCGATCTGCGGCGGGTGGCAGTTCACCTTGATGTTGTCGAGCACCCAGTCGTAGAGCGGCCGGTGATCCTCGAATTCCAGCGTGCACAGCGAATGGGTGATGCCTTCCAGCGCGTCACAGATGCAGTGCGTGTAGTCGTACATCGGATAGATCGGCCACGCGTCGCCGGTGCGCTGGTGGCTCGCGTGGCGGATGCGGTAGATCACCGGGTCGCGCAGGTTGATGTTCGGCGAGGCCATGTCGATCTTGAGGCGCAGCACGTGCTCGCCGTCGGCGAACTCGCCCGCGCGCATGCGCCGGAACAGGTCGAGGTTCTCCTCGATCGCCCGGTTGCGGTACGGGCTCTCGACGCCCGGCTCGGTGAGCGTGCCGCGCGTCGCGCGGATCTCCTCGTTCGAGAGGCTGCAGACGTAGGCCTTGCCGTCGCGGATCAGGTCCAGCGCGAACTGGTAGAGCTGCTCGAAATAGTCCGACGCATGGGTCAGACGGTCACCCCAGTCGTAGCCGAGCCACTTCACGTCGCGCATGATCGCCTGGACGTATTCGTCGCTCTCCTTCAACGGATTGGTGTCGTCGAAGCGCAGGTAGGTGACGCCGCCGAATTCGTCGGCCACGCCGAAATTCAGATGGATCGACTTGGCATGACCGATATGCAGGTAGCCATTCGGCTCCGGCGGGAAGCGGGTCACCACGCCATCGGGCAACGCGCCGGCCGCGAGGTCCTTCGCGATGCGCTGGCGGATGAAGTCGTTCAGTTCGGAACTCATGCTGACTGCCATGACCTGTGAAAGGCGGCGCGTATTCTAGCCCCATTTCCGGCACCACGGCGCGGGCGAGGGACGCCCGGGCACGAACGATCCGGTCTACAATTCCCGCCCGGTGGCCCGCAGGACGCGCGTGTTGTTGTTCAGATTCTCCCTCGGCCTGCTCGCGGCGGTGCTGGCCGGTACGCTGGCATGGGTGCTCGCGGAACGCACCAGCGGACCCGTCGCGCAGGCCATGGACCTGGCCGGCGAGCGCTGGTACCGGTTGACCCTGCACGACCGCCACATCGGCTACCTGCACAGCACGACCGGCCGGGACCGGCTGGGCGGCTGGCTGTTCGAGACGGATCTGCGCTTCGCCCTGCAGCCCGGCGAAGTGGTCCGCGTGCGGCAGCGGCTCGTCTTCGACGGCACGCCCCCGTTCGCGCTCACGAGCGCCGGCCAGTGGCGCGAACGCGCTGGCGCTGCAACCGATACGACCCTGCTCACGCGCGACGCCGGCGGCTATGCCTGGGCGCGCCCGGGGACCGCGGAGGCCGGGCCCACGCGCGCGCCGGACGGCTGGACGTTCGGACTCGCCGACTACCTCGCCTTCGAGAACTGGCTGCGCACGGCCGAACCCGACCCCGGCGCCACGGTCACGCTGCCGGGGCTCGATTTCGGCCGCCTGGCGCTGACCCCGAAACGTTACCGGATCCTGGAGAGCGGGCCCGGCGGCTACTACCTCGAAAACCCGGCGCCGAACGAAGCGACCCGGATCCGGCTCGACCAGCGGCTGCGCCCGACCCACATGAGCCTCGCCGGACTCTTCGAGCTGAACCGCGTCACGCGCGCAGCGGCGCTCGCGCCGCGCTCGGCGCTGCAGGCGGCCACCTACCATGTCCCGGTCGACCGCCCGCTCGTGGACCATACGCGCATCCGCCGGCTCGAACTCGGCGTCGAGGGGAGCCTGCCGGCGCACCGGTTATGGCCGGGCCTGGTGGACGCGTCCGGTACGGTGCTCACGCTGACCGGCAACACCCTGAGCGGACTGGGCCGTCAGGGCGACGAGCTGGCCGCGACCGGGGACCACCCGGCGAACGACTCACGCGTGCGGGATCTCGCCCGCACGGCCGTCGACGGGCACACCGACCCGATCGCGCAACTCGCCGCGCTGACCCGGTTCGTCAACCGCTACATCCGCTACCGGGAAGACGCGCCGCAGCGCAGCGTGCTGGACCTGCTCGACGAACCGGTGGGCAACTGCAATGCCTACGCGGACCTGTTCACCACGCTCGCGCGCGCCGCGGGACTGCCCGCGCGCACGGTGTTCGGCCTGGCATACACGGACGAGAGTGGCCCGGCATTCCGCTTCCATGCCTGGAACGAGGCGCTGGTGAACGACCGCTGGGTCACCGTGGACCCCACCTGGAACCAGCTCGAAACCGACGCGACCCATATCCCGATGCCGCTCGACGTCGCCTCCGCACTGCAGCTGCTGACCGGCGGCGGCGATCTGCGCTTCGTGGTGCGCGCGGTCGGCTACTGAACCGTCCGCGGCTCGGCGACGCGCAGCAGGCCCTCCTGGGTGGCGGAGGCCACCAGGGTGCCGTCACGCGCAAAGAACTCCGCGTGGACGAGCGCGCGCGCACCGCTCGCGGTACTGGTCCGCTTGTGGAACAGGATCCAGTCGTCGAGCGGGACGTTGCGGTGGAACCAGAGCGCGTGATCCAGGCTCGCCATCATGATCTGTTCGCGCGGCACCGCTTCCGCGTGGGGCAACGCGCCGGTCGAGACCAGCCCCATGTCCGAGGCATACGCCAGCAGACAGCGCGCAAGCGCCTGGTCGTCGCCCGGCAGATCCGCGCAGAAACGGATCCAGACGGGATTCCAGAACCGGTTGGTAGTGGACGCGGCACTGCCCAGCGGAAACACCGAGCGCATCTCGAACGGACGCGCGCGGCCGGCCATCGGCGACAGCCCCGGCGGGCGCTCGGTCAACCCGGCGACCACGGCGATGTCGTCCTCGAGCTCCTCCGGGGGTGGCACGTTCGGCATCCGGTGCGCGTGCTCGAAGCCGGCCTCGGTGACCTGGAACGAGACGTCCATGCTGAAGATCGCCTCGCCCTGCTGGATCGCGACCACCCGACGCGTGGCGAAACTCGAACCGTCGCGGATGCGTTCGACCTCGTAGAGCACGGGCCGCGCGGCATCGCCCGGGCGGATGAAATAGGCACGCAGCGAGTGTGCGTCGCGTCCCTCGACGGTGCGCCCCGCCGCACGCAATGCCTGCGCCAGCACCTGGCCGCCGAACAGGCGGAACGGCCCGCGCACTTCGTTGCGGCCGCGGTAGAGATTCTGTTCGATCGGTTCGAGCTCGAGGATGTCGAGCAGGTGCCGTGCGCGTTCGGCCTGTTGATCATGGGTGGGCGTGTTCACGCCCGCGAGTGTAGCGGGTGTTGCCGAGTCGGCCAACGGGGCGTAACATGCCGCCCCTGTTTCATCGGGAGGGGTGCCATGCATATCGCATACATCGAGCCGCGCAATAAAGTCGAAGCCTCGGCAGGCAACGACATCGGCCGGTGAGCCTCTCCTGAGCACGCGTCTGACCCTTCGACTCCCGCTCCAGGACCCACCCGCGCACTGACCGGCGCGGGACGCTCGCAACCAGGCGGACAGCAGCCACGCGCGACCCGCGGTCGCGCGCGCTCCACCTCCAGACCGGCCGTTCTTTCCTGTTCACAGACGGCGCCGTCCCGCTTCGACGGCCCACGGGAAACGCAACGATGACCGGTACACTCGGTACACAACGTACACAGCACGGCTCCCTCTGGAGCATCACGCAGGGCCAGCGGCTGCGCTACGCGGCGGCCACGCTCGCGATGGCGGGTTCGAGCCTGCTCATGTTCGGCGCGCCGCTGATCGCGAAATACGCCATCGACGTGGTGGTCGAGGACGATCTCGCGCCCGCCGCGGCACCCCTGCGCATGCTCGCGGAACGCCTCGCCGACGGCGCGCCGATCGTCGCCTACCTGTGGCTCTCGGCCGCGGTCGCGGTGCTGCTGACCGCCGGCGCGGGCGTCTGCCTGTATTTTCGCGGCCGACTCGCGGCACTCGCGTCCGAGGCGATCGCCCGACAGATCCGCGAACGCATGTTCGAGCGTCTGCACTACCTGGAAGCCGGCTTCTACGACGCTGCCGACACCGGCGATCTCGTCCAGCGCGCGAGCTCGGACGTCGAGACGGTGCGGGTCTTCCTGGTAAGCGACGTGATCGAGATCGGGCGGGCGATCATGCTGGTGGTCTGCGTGACGCCGATCCTGTTCTGGATGGACACGCGCCTCGCATGGGCCGCGCTCTGCCTGCTGCCGCTGCTCGCGATCGGCGCCTATGTGTTCTTTTCCCGGGTCAAACAGGTCTTCCAGATCACCGACGAGGCGGAAGCGGCCATGACCGCCACGCTGCAGGAAAACCTCACCGGCATCCGCGTGGTGCGCGCGTTCGCCCGGCAGGCCTACGAGATCGACAAGTTCGCCGCGCGCAACCGCGAGTTCCGCGACCAGAACCAGCGGCTGATCCGGCTCATGGCCTTCTATTGGAGCTCGAGCGACCTGGTCGCGATGACGCAGATCGGCCTGGTGCTGTTCGCCGGCGGCTACTTCATCATGGACGGCTCGCTCACCGTGGGCACACTGTTCGCGTTCATGACCTGTGTGAGCATGGTGCTCTGGCCGGTGCGCCAGCTCGGCCGGGTACTGACCGACACCGGCAAGGCTGTGGTCAGCATCGGCCGCATCAACGAGATCCTCGAGACCCGCGCGGAATCGACCGAGCCGGTGCCGCCGGAGGGCCGCGCGCGCGGGTCGATCGCGATCCGGGGCCTCACGTTCGGCTACGACCCGGAACGCCCGGTGCTGCAGGATCTCTCGATCGACGTAGCACCCGGCGAAACGCTCGCCATCGTCGGCCCGCCCGGGTCGGGCAAGTCGAGCCTGATCCGCGTGCTGCTGCGCCTGTATCCCTACCAGGCCGGCTCGGTGCAGCTCGACGGACACGAGATCGCGACGGTGAACCGGCAGTGGCTGCGCAGCCAGATCGGCGTGGTGCTGCAGGATCCGTTCCTGTACTCGCGCAGCATCGGCGCCAACCTGGCGGTCGGCCGGCCGTACGCGCCGGAACCGGAGCTGGTCGAAGCGTGCCGCGACGCCGCCATCTACGAGAGCATCCAGAGTTTCCCGAACGGGTTCGAGGCCATGGTCGGCGAACGCGGCATGACGCTCTCCGGCGGCCAGCGCCAGCGGCTGGCGCTGGCGCGCGCGCTGCTGAAGGACCCGCCGGTGCTGGTGCTGGACGATTCGCTCTCGGCGGTCGACACCGGCACGGAGCGGCACATCCTCGACGCGCTGCGCCGCCGCAAGGGCCGCCAGACCACGCTCATCATCGCGCACCGGCTTTCGTCGGTGATGCACGCCGACCGCATCCTGGTGCTGCACGAAGGGCGCATGGTGCAGCTCGGCGATCACGCGACGCTCGCGCGTACGCCGGGCCCGTACCGGCGCCTGTGCGAGATCCAGGGCGCGCTCGACGCATCGATCACGGCGGACGTCGCCGCCGCCGCGGGAGACCACTGAGATGGATCATTACGACGACGACAACTACGACGACGGGTTCGACGAGGAAGCGCTCGCGCGCCGGGTCCGGCTCGACCTGTGGAAACAGCTGTTCGACTACGCCAAGGTCTATCGCACCGAACTGATGGTGCTCGGCGTCTGCGCGTTCCTGACCGCGTGCATGGACGTGACCTTCCCGCTCATCACCCGGGCGGTGGTGGACAGCGTCGCGGCCGACGGGTTCAGCACCGACCTCCTGCCCTGGATGTTCGCCTACGCGGGCGCGACCGCGGTCATGGTGCTGTCCATCGGCACGTTCATCTGGATGGGCGGCAAGATCCGTACCCACGTCAGTCACGACATCCGCCGCGACGGGTTCCTGAGCCTGCAGCGGCTGTCGTTCTCGTTCTACGACTACCGCCCGGTCGGCTGGCTGATGGCGCGCATGACGTCGGATTGCGAGCGGCTCTCGAACATCCTGGCCTGGGGATTCCTCGACCTGGTCTGGGGCCTGACCATGATGGCCGGGATCGCCATCGCCATGCTGGTCATGAATCCGAAACTGGCCATCGCCGTGCTCGCCATCATCCCGGTGCTCGGCTGGGTCTCCGGACGTTTCCAGCGGCGCATCCTGAAAAGCGCGCGCCAGGTGCGGGCGACCAACTCGCGCATCACCGCCTCCTACAACGAGGCGATCATGGGCGTGCTGACCAGCAAGGCGTTCGTCCGCGAGCAGCCGAACCAGGGCGAGTTCGAAACGCTCACCAACGGCATGCACGGCGCGTCGGTGCGCAACCTGACGCTCGCCGCGATCTACCTGCCGATCGTGATCACGCTGGCGAGCCTCGCCACCGGGATCGCGCTCGCGCTGGGCGGACTCGACCTGCTCGCCGGCGCGATCACGGCGGGCACCCTGGTCGCCTTCATGGCGTACACGCGGCATTTCTTCGACCCGGTCGAACAGCTCGGCCACTGGTTCGCAGAAATGCAGATGGCACAGGCGTCCGCCGAACGCATCCTGAGCCTGATCCGCGCCGAGCCGGACATCCAGGATTCGCCGGAAGTGCTGGCCGCGCTCGGCGTCGCGCGGGGCCCGGCGGGCGGTCGCTTTGCCGCAGACGGCGGGTCTGCGCGCATCCACGAGATCGAGTTGCGCCACGTGGGCTTCGCCTACGATCCGGCGCGGCCGGTGCTGCGTGACGTCAATCTGCGCGTGCGCGCCGGCGAGACCATCGCCATCGTCGGGCCGACCGGCGGCGGCAAGAGCACGCTGGTCAACGTGATCTGCCGGTTCTACGAACCGACCGAGGGCCAGGTGCTGATCGACGGCGTCGACTACCGGGCGCGCAGCCTGCACTGGCTGCAGTCGAACCTCGGCATGGTGCTGCAGAACGCGCACGTGTTCAGCGGCTCGATCATGGAGAACATCCGCTACGGGCGCCTCGACGCCAGCGACGACGAGGTGCGCGAAGCCGCGCGGCTGGCCGGCGCGCACGCGTTCGTCCTCGAGCTCGAGCACGGCTACGCGACCGAGGTGGGCGAAGGCGGCGGCCGGCTCTCGGCCGGCCAGAAGCAGCTCATCTCGTTTGCGCGCGCGATCCTCGCCGACCCGCAGATCCTGGTCATGGACGAGGCCACGTCATCGGTCGACACCGAGACCGAGCAGCGTATCCAGGAAGGGCTCGAGCGGGTGCTCGCGGGACGGATCGCGTTCGTGATCGCGCACCGGCTCTCGACCATCCGCAACGCCGACCGGATCATCGTGGTGGCCGAGGGCCGCATCGTGGAATCGGGCACGCACGCGGAGCTCATGGCCGCGCAGGGGCGCTACGCGGAACTCTACCGGCAGCAGAGCCTGCAGGAGTCGAGCCGGGGGCTGGACCTCGGCGCGGTCGTCTGACCGCGCCGCAGCGCCGAGGAGTCCGACGGGGCCAGGAACGCGCGGGTCACCCGCGCGTGGCGAGGAAGTTCCAGAGCCCGTCCGCGCCCACGCCCGCGAGGTGCCGGCCGAGCCGCTGCTGCCAGTACGCTTCGTTGCCGTACTCGTCGCGCCAGGCCCACGCGCGCCGGGTGAAGTGATGCAGCTGGTGCTCGTGGGTATACCCCATGGCGCCGTGCACCTGGTGCGCGATCTCGGCGACGATGCCGGCCGCCTCGCCGACCCGCGCCTTGGCGGCAGCGACTTCGAGCACGAAACGTGCATCGCCGAGCGCATCGATCGCGGCATCCGCCGCGCGCGACGCCGCGGCGACTTCGCCGGCCACGATCGCCAGGTTGTGCTGGATGGCCTGGAACTTCGAAATCGAGCGGCCGAACTGCTCGCGTTCGTTCGCATACTGCAGCGCGAGCGCGAGCAGGCGCTGCAGGACTCCCGCGATCGCGACGGTGCGCGCCAGCGCGAGCAGTTCGTAGGCGGGTTCGCCCGGGTCGATCGGAGCCGCCTTCTGCGCTGCGCCGAGCACGTCGCGCGCTTCGCCGGCGAGGTTGCTGCCCGTGGCGACGGCCGCGGCAGCACTGCGCGCCATCGGCACCAGCGTATTCCCGGCAGGATCGAGCGCGAGCGCGGCATCGGCCATGCGCGCCCAGGGCGCATCGATCACCGTGTCGCCGCGCGCGAGCCCGATCGTCACGAACCGATCGGACGCATCGAGCCAGCGGTTCGCGAGCAGCACCTCCGCGAGCGGCAGCGGCACCGCGTGCCGCGCGGCGGTCTGGATGACCGCGAAGGCATCGCCGAGCGGCACGCCGCTCGACCGCATGGCGAGTTCGTGGAAGCCGTTCTCGCGCAGCGTGTCCCACAGGCGCCGGGGAAACTCGCCGCGCTCCGCCGCGTCGAGCAGCGGCTTGTCGCACAGGTCGGCGAAGATGCGCTCGGCGGTGTCGACGAGCAGTTGCCGGGTCTCGGATCGGTTGTTCATCAGCGCAACCCCAGGCCGCGCGCGATCACGCCGCGCAGGATCTCGCGGGTCCCGCCGCGAATGGTGAACGATGGCGAGAGCAGCAGCGTATCGGTGAACGCCTGGCGGAACCGCTCGTGCGCGGGCGCAGGCAGGCGGTCGGCGAACACGAGTCGCGCGAGCTCCGGCAGCTGCTTCTCGAAGTTGTTGCCGAGCTCCTTGACCAGGGCGGCCTCGACCTCGGGGCTCTTGCCTTCCTCGAGCATCCCGGCCACGGAGATCGACATGCGCCGGAGCGTCATGATGTGGCTGGCGAGGCGCCCGATCAGCGCGGCCTGGGCCGGCGTCGGTTGCGCGCCCGCCGCGCGCACCAGTTCGACGAAGACGCGAAAGGCAGACAGGAAACGCTCGGGGCCGCTGCGCTCGTAGGCGAGTTCGCTGGTCACCTGCTTCCAGCCGTTGCCGGGCGCGCCGACCACCCGGTCGGCCGGTACGAAGGTGTCCTCGAACACCACTTCGTTGAAGTCCTCGCCGCCGGCGATGTTGCGGATCGGGCGGATCCGCACGCCGTCGTTCTTCAGGTCGACGATGATCTGCGACAGCCCGGCGTGGCGGTTATCGGAGGGCGGCTCGGTGCGCACCAGCGCGATCATGAAGTGGTTGCGGTGCGCGTCGGTGGACCAGAGCTTGGTGCCGTTGACCACCCAGCCGCCGTCCACGGGCCGTGCCGAGGTGCGCACCGAGGCGAGGTCCGAGCCCGAATTGGGCTCGCTCATGCCGATCGAGAAGTACGTCTCGCCGCGCGTGATGCCGGGAATGTACCGCTCCCGCTGCGCCTCGGTGCCGAAGCGCAGCAGCAGCGCGCCGCTCTGGCGGTCCGCGATCCAGTGCGCGCTCACCGGGGCGCCGGCGGCGAGCAGTTCCTCGGTCACCACGTACCGCTCGAAGAAGCTGCGTTCGCCGCCACCGTAGCGCTTCGGCCAGGTCATGCCGATCCAGCCGCGCGCGCCGAGCTTGCGCGAGAACGCCGGGTCGTGACCGGTGGTGAAATCCGAGTTGGGCCGCGCGAGGTGCGCGCCGGACTCGGCGAGGAACCCGCGCACTTCGCCGCGCAGGGCCTCGGTTTCGGGAGGCAGGGCAATACGATCAAACTGCAGCACGTGTGCGCACCCGGAATCGTGGGGGAAGGCGGCTAAGTTACTGCCGGGGCGGGGGCAATGCAAACCCGACCGCGGCACGCAGCGCTGCCCGCGCGCGGGCGCCCACGGGTGCGCCGGTTGCGTGCACGATCGACTTCCCGCACAGTGACCGCACCTCGACAACCCCGCGCCGGCACGTTCCTGGATGACCGACCCGCTCGCAGCACTCGACGCCCGTTTCGGTCCCGCGCTCCGCGAACTCCCGCGCCGCGCACGCATCACTGACCGCCTGGTGGACAAGGACGTCTACCGCATCCTGGTCGCCACGCTCTGGGTCAACGTGGTGCTCGACCCGGACGACGTCGGTCTCGAGGAGGACGAACTCGAAGGCCTGCACGACCTGATCAATCGCTACATCGCCGACGTCCTCGGCGCGGGCGAGAACCTGAGCAGCTGCTTCCGCTACCTGAACGGCAAGGCCGGCGAGCAGGCCATGCGCGCCGCACAGCTGACCGAACAGCACCGCGACCTGCTGCTCTACTTCGCCTCCATGATCCTCGACCCCGAAGGCCACCGGCGCTGGATGGCCGAAATCAGCGCCCAGACCGAGCGTCCCGGTCGGCCAGGACGCTGACCACCAGTTCGCGCACGCCCCGGTGGTGGCGATGCTCCCACAGATAGATCCCCTGCCAGGGGCCGAGCGCGAGCGCGCCGTCCATGAGCGGAATCGCGAGGCTGGTCGCGGTGAGCGCCCCCTTGATGTGCGCCGGCATGTCGTCCGGCCCTTCCTCGGTATGCGTATAGAGCGGGTCGCCCTCCGGGACGAGCCGGTTCAGCCAGCGCTCGAGGTCGGCGCGCACGGCCGGGTCGGCGTTCTCCTGGATCAGCAGGCTCGCGGAGGTATGGCGCACGAATACGGTGACGAGTCCGTCACGAATTGCGGATTGCCGGACAATTTCCCGGACTTTGTGCGTCACGTCATGGAGGCCCTGCCCCGCGACGGATACTGTCAGTCGGTAGTTCAAGGACGAGACTCCACGGCGTGCGCTGGCCCCAGCATAGGCAGGCGAGAACGCCGGATTCAACCGTGGAACGCAGCCCTTCCGATCAAGCAGACTGCTACTCACGGAGCCCCGGCACGGATGCCGGTCAGGCTCCGCGCGCCGCTCGGCGCGGCCGGGATACCGACGACCGGTTCTATCGCATCTATCACGCGAGCCCCGATGCGATCCTGATCCTGCGCATGACCGACGCCGTCGTCCTCGACTTCAACGAGAGCTTCACCCGGCTGTTCGGCTTCACCCGCGAGGACGCGATCGGCCAGGCGGAGCCGGCGCTCGGATTGTGGCGCTCCAGCCGGGAACGGGACGGGGTGTTCGACGGGCTCGGCCGATCCGGTGCGGTGAGCGACGTCGAAGTGACCCTGCAGACCGCCGCCGGCGAACCGCGCCCCGTGGCGATCTCGCTGCGCTACATGGAATTCGACGGCGCGCTCTGTGTACTCGCCGTGGCGCGCGACATCCGCGCGCGCATCGAGGCGGAGTCCGCCGCACGGCGCAGCGAGGCGAAGTTCGCGCAGGTGTTCCGCGAGAGCCCGGACGGGATCGCGATCCTGCGCCTGCGCGATCTCGTGATCCTCGACGTCAACCCGTCGTTCCGCCTCGGCAGCGGCCTGCCGCTCGAGGCGCTGCTCGGCCGGCGCGTGGACGAATTCTACGATGCCGTCGACGTGACCGCGCTCGAGCGGGCGCTCACGCACATCGCCACCGCGGGCTGGTTCCGGAACGTCGAGATGACGTTCCGCCACGTCTCGGGCAAGGCCATTCCGACGCTCGTGAGCGGCGCGCTCATCGACCTCGACGGCGAGCCCGGCGTGCTGTGCATCAGCAAGAACGTGAGCGAGCTGCGTGACGCCCAGGAACGCCTGCGCGAGAGCGAGGAACGGTTCCGCGGCGCGTTCGAGAACGCGCCCATCGGGATCCTGCTGCTCGACGTCGACGGCCGGATCTTCCAGGCCAACCGCTTCATCGAGGAGCTGCTCGGTTACGCGATCGCGACCATGAGCGACGTCCGCGTAGGCGACCTCGTGCCGGACGAAGACCGAGCCGAACTCGAGCACGAACTCGCCCAGCTGATCGCCGGCGGCGAGCCGCATCGCCGCACCGAACGGCGCATGCGCTGCGCCAGCGGCATCGAGATCTGGACCACCGTACACCTCGTGCTGCAACGCAGACCGGACGGTGGACCGCATTACTGCATCATGCAGATCGCGGACATCACCGAGATGAAGCGCAGCCAGCAGGCAATGGAACGGCTCGCCTTCTACGACACGTTGACCGACCTCGCGAACCGGCGCCTGTTCAACGAACGCCTCGGCGTGACCGTGGACCAATGCCGCCGCGACGGCCACCAGGCGGCACTCCTGTACCTCGACCTCGACCAGTTCAAGCGCGTCAACGACACCCTCGGCCACGACGCCGGCGACCTGCTGCTGCGCGAGGTGGCCGGGCGCCTGCTCGCCTGCGTGCGTTCGGCGGATACGGTCGCGCGCAGCGGCGGCGACGAATTCACCATCCTGCTCGCCAGCATCGAGTCGCCGATGGTCGCCGCGGAGGTCGCCCGGCGCATCCTGACGGTGCTGCGCACGCCCGTGCGGATCGCCGGTCACGACCTTGTCGTGACCACCAGCATCGGCATCACGCTGCTGCCCGACGACGGCGTCGAACCGCAGCTGCTGCTCAAGAACGCCGACCTCGCCATGTACCGCGCCAAGGAGCAGGGGCGCAACAACTACCAGTACTTCAGCGAGGAGCTGAACGTGCGCGCCGTGAAACGCCTGCGTACGGAAAACGAACTGCGCCTCGCGCTCGAACGCCACGAGTTCGTGCTGCACTTCCAGCCGATCTGCGGCCTGCCCGCCGGCCAGCTGGTCGGCTTCGAATGCCTGCTGCGCTGGCAGCACCCGGAACTCGGCCTGCTCGGGCCGGGCGAATTCATCGACGTCGCAGAGGAATCGGGCGTGATCACCCATATCGGCCGGTGGGTGATCGGCGAGGCCTGTCGCGCGGCGCGGGCCCTCACCGACCGGGCCGGCCGCCCGCTCGCGATCGGCGTGAACATCTCGCCGCGCCAGTTCCGCGACCCGCGGCTCGTGCAGACGGTGGCCGACCACCTCGCACGGACCGGGCTCGACCCGAAGTGCCTCGAACTCGAGATCACCGAGACCATGCTGATGCACGACGTCGAGGCGACGTCGGCCATGATCCGCGAGCTCGCCGAACTCGGCGTACGGCTCGCCATCGACGATTTCGGGACCGGCTATTCCTCGCTCAACTACCTGAAGAAGTTCCCGATCAGCACCGTCAAGGTGGACCAGACCTTCGTCGGCGACATCCCCGACAGTGCGGACGACATGGCGATCACCGCCGCCGTGATCGCCATGGCGCACAAGCTGCACATGCAGGTGGTCGCCGAAGGCGTCGAAACCGCCGCGCAGCTCGAGTTCCTGGTCGAGCACCGTTGCGATTTCGCGCAGGGTTACCTGTTCGGCCACGCGATGCCGTTCGACGCGGCCTGCGCGATGCTGGCCGTGCCGGACGCCGCACGCGCCGACCTGTCCGCCCGCACCGCCTGACGCCTGCCAGGTGGCGCCGGATTGCGGATACAATCCGCAGCCGTACCGGCATCGTCACTTCGAACAGCCAGGAATCCAGCATGAGCGAGACCCAGGAACCGCTGGTGCGCGTCGAGCGCGACCAGGGCATCACCACCGTCACCCTGAACCGCCCACAGGCGCTGAACGCCCTATCCGCCGCCTTGCGCAACGAGATCGCCCGCGTATTTACGGAGCTGCGCACGGACCCCACAACCGAAGTGGTGATCCTCACCGGCGCCGGCCGCGCATTCACGGTCGGCCTGGACCTGAAGGAACTCGGCGGCGAGCAGTCCGCGGTCGGCGCCATCTCGAGCCAGGATCTGGCCGCCGCCGTGACCGGCCTGCACCAGCCGATCATCGGCGCGATCAACGGCTACGCCATCACCGGCGGCTTCGAACTCGCGCTCATGTGTGACTTCCTGATCGCCTCGACCGACGCCAAGTTCGCGGACACCCACGCGCGCGTCGGCGTCGTGCCCGGCTGGGGTCTCTCACAGCGCCTGCCGCGCCTGATCGGCGCCAACCGGGCGAAAGAGCTCTCGCTGACCGGCAACTATCTCGACGCCGAAACAGCCTGCGCGTGGGGACTGGTCAACCGCGTGGTCGCGCCCGACGCCCTGCTGCCGACCTGCCGCAAGCTCGCCGCGGACATCGTCAGCACCGATCCGGTCACCCGCGGCGAGATCAAGCGGATCATCGATGCCGGCTGGCATACCACGCTCGGCGAGGGTCTCGACATCGAACTCGACGCGAGCCGCCGGCACAGCGAGCGCGAAGTGAGACCAGAAAAGGTGGCGGCGCGACGCGCGGGCATCCAGTCGCGCGGGCGGGAACAAAGTCGGGAAACGTGAGCCTGGAGCCGCCGCTCCATTCACTGCAGCAAGCGGTACGCCGAAACACGCCTGGACATTCAGAGGCTGCTCGCGGATTCCGGGCATTGTGTCCACGATCATCCGGCTCAGAAACAGGACGTCGTCCCCAACCAACCCGATTCGACTGCAAATTGCGCACGCAGCGGAGTGGTCCAATGGGTGGGGTCCACTTCTCGGCGCCTTCGCCGACACCAATAGCGCTCGACCGTCACACTCGCGCTGCCGCGGCTCTCGAGCGCCGCTTCCCGGTGGCCGTAGGGCCCGTACTGGTACTGGAGCCCCGAGTGCGCCTGCGCCCCGTCGAACGCCTGGAACACGCGGCCGGGCTGGTCGTAGGTGGTCGCGGACTTGGGCGCCGAGGCGCCTGCAACGTATCGTCGGAATCGACGTGCGGAACGGATCTCTCAATCGCCAACTAGGTGATTGACACGATCGGAAAGGTGTCCATCGCGACCGCGAATGTGCGCCACTAAAGCTGCGCGACCATTCGGGGATACTCGCTCATATTCGCCTACGCTCGATGTCGACGCCTTGCGATTGCAGATACTCGAAAACCCGCCAGTACCAGTGGATTTGCTCTGCCTCCAGACCGGGGAGGTGGGCCATTGCGACAGCGTCCGCAATAGTCCGGCCGGCGTTGGTCTTCAATGTGAAATCCGCACCGCGATTGATCAGGAACATCACTATTTCATAATTGCCATCGTAAGCGGCGTGCAGCATCGGCGTGTTACCTCGCCCATCCCTTGCATCGATATCCGCCCCTTTCGCCAATAGAAACTCTACTTTCTGCTTGACCGGGTTATCTTCCAACGAAAGCATTGCCAAGTGAAGTGCCGTCTCACCACCATCCGTCATCCTATCAAGCTGTGCGCCTGACTCCACAAGCAGCCGGAATATTTCGAAATCGCCAACAAAGCGACTCGCATAATGAAGCGCAGTCCAGCCTGTTTCGTTGGGAAGGTTTGGATCCGCACCATGAGCAAGTAGCGCCGCTACACCGTCCAGATTTGACGCCTTTACGGCGAAAAACAATGGTGTGAACCCTCGCAAACCCACCGTGTTGACATCGACACCTCGGCGCACCAGACGATCAATGGTCCGCAGGTCACCTCTTTCAGCTGCCTTCGAAAGCTGAATCAAACGGGCATCCGCAAACACGTCACCCGGGCGCAGCGCTAACGCCGGTTTATCAGTGCTCGCCATTGCACAAGAAACTGCACAGATCAGCAGACCAACCGCGAACCACACAGTTCCCGCGCTCACTTCCATCCACCTGCTAACACTGGGGCCGCATAGCCGAACAAATGGCCTTGATTCCATGCCATCCGTGCGGTCCAAGCATCACACGCTGGCCCCGCGCGCTCCCGATGCCTGGGATAACGTCCTGGCCGATGCTCAAGATGTCGCTGCGAGTATAGTAGGCACGGATCAGGCCCGGGTCACCGCCCGTGAACGCAGCCGAACTCGTGCTTGCCGCTTGGAAGGTCACGGCAGGCAGGCCCGTGGCAGCAGAGGCTGCTGCAGCCAGTCCCCCGCCAAGGGAGTGCCCGACAAAAACTATGTTACCCCCACGTTCAGCGGCTAGAGCCTGAGCAATCTGCCGCGCCTCTCGGTATTGGGTTGAGCGCAATCCAGCGGCGTTCCGGACATTGTCATCCAGATCGCTCAGGCCATTGGTTCCCGCGAATCCTACCCTGACAACCCCACCTCCGTCGGCCTGGTAAGCGCTCCACTTGATTCCGCTCTCGCTCGTACCAAACGCTACACGCTTTAGCGCCCCGCACGAAGACGCGTCGCTGTACGCGCAGCCAGCAACTTGCAGATTCTCCCTGTCACTCGGCTCAACGAATCCTTGATATCGAGCAAACAGCCCGGAAAGCGCCACGGTGTACGCTCCATTCACGAAGTTGCCTCCGGTCGCTTCCGACAGCGTTCCCGCCGCTATGACACTGGCGAATACTTCAGGATCTGCAAACCATCCATCCAACATACCTGTCAGCACGGCTGACAGCGGAGCGGATAAGCCTGCTGTCACAAATCCGGGGCCAAAACTCCCGCCCTGAATGATGCTACTCATCCCACCAGCGATTCCGTAGGAGACGACGCTCTTGAAGTCAATTACCCCTCCGAATTTTCCGCCCAGCGCCCCAAACATCGCCCCACTGATCGCACCATAGCCTGCGCTGGTGAAGGCGGCCTTGATGCTTCCGCCCATTGCCACCGTCGAGGCGAACGCGCCCGACGCGCCTCCGAAGGCACCACTCGCAACGAACCCCCAACCCCAGCCTGCAGCAAGCCCCCCAGTCCACCATGTTGCAGCAATACCTACAGCGATTCCGAACGCTTCCTTTAGACTGAAATACCCACTCGGATCCGTATAGCTCAACGGATTGTTGAACACGTACGTGTAGCGGTTGAGGCTCTGGGTATTCGAGGGATCCTGCACGAACGGATCCGGCGACAGGAACCGCCCGAGGGTCGGGTCGTAGACCCGGCCGTTCATGTGCACGAGGCCGACCGGGTCGAGCTGCTCGTGGCCCGTGTAGCCGCGCGTGGTGCGGGTGGTGTCGAAGCTCCAGATCGTGCTGTCGGCGAGCGCCGCGTAGTTGGTCGGGCTCCGGCGCCGCCCGAACGGATCGAACGCCATCGACTGCACGATGCTGCCGGCCGCGTTCACCACCACGTCCACCGAGCCCAGGTGATCGGTCAGCAGATACTCGACCGTGCGCGTGCTGCCTTCGATCGTCTCGATCAGCTCGCCGTCCAGGTACCGCTTGACCTGGATCACCCCGCCGGGGCGCCACACCTTCTCGATGCTGCCCACGTAGTGCGTGGTGGTGGTCGACCCGCCCTGCACGTCGATGCGCCGGAACCGCTCGCGGTTCGGGCCGTAATCGACGGTAACCGTGGCGCCGCTCCGGCTCATCGACACCGGCTTGTTGTGCACCGCGTAGCTCACCGAGCGGCCGTTGGTGCCGCTTACCTGGTTGCCGTTGGCATCGTAGGTGTAGTTCACCCCGCCGGCCGAGGTCACCGCGTGCGGGCGCGTGCCGCCGGTCTGGTAGCCGTAGCTGCCCACGTTCGACTTGCTGGTGATGTTGCCGAGCCCGTTGTAGGTCACGGTCAGGCTCGCCGAGCCGCCGACCGCGGTCAGGCGGTTCAGGGCGTCGTAGCTGTACGACTCCCCGAGGCTGCGGCGCAGGTCGTTTTTCTCCGTCAGGTTGCCGAGCACGTCGAACGTGAACGCAAAATCCTGCAGGGTCACGTAGCCCGCGTTGCGCGCGTACAGGGTGTCCAGGCGCCCAGTATCCGCCGCGTAGGCGCGGTTCACCTCGATCCCACCCTTCAGCATGCCGGTCACCTGGCCGCGGGCGTCGAGGCCGGTGATCCGGTAGCGCTCGACCGTCACGCTCGCGCTGCCGCGGCTCTCGATCGCCGCTTCCCGGTGGCCGTAGGGCCCGTACTGGTACTGGAGCCCCGAGTGCGTCTCCGCCCCGTCGAACGCCTGGAACACACGACCGTGCTGGTCGTAGGTGGTCGCGGCCGTGTACACCGACCCGGCGATGGTGGTGGTCACGCTGGTCGGGCGGCCGTATGGACCGTAGCCGTACACGCGCACCAGGCTCGCCGGGTTCGGCGGACCGCCCGGGATCGTATCCTCCTGGCACAGCTGGCCGAGGCCGTTCGGGCAGGCATCGTAGATCCAGCCCGCGTTCGCCTCCTGGGTGCCGCCCGTGTACCCCGCGCCCCCGCCGGTCCAGTCGATGCGCGTGGTCATCCGGCCGAGCAGGTCGTAGGCGACCGTGGTGTACTTGCCGCTGATCCCGGTGTTCTGCTGGATCAGTTCGCCAAATGCGTTGTAGACGTAGCCCCACGTGCCCATGTTGGCGTCGGTCATCGCGGTCTTGCGGCCGAGCCGGTCGTGGGTCAGCGTGGTCAGCGCCGTGGTCGCCGTGTCGCTCGCCGTCTGCAGCGAGGTTTTGAGGTTCCCGGTGGCGTCGTAGGTATAGGTGACGCCGTTGCCGAGCGCGTCGGTCACCTGCACCAGCTCGCCGAGCGCGTTGCGCGTCTCGACCTTCTGCTGCAGCTTGCCGTTGATCAGCGTGGTGACCAGGCCCGCGTAGCTGCTGGTGGTCTCGTTGCCGGTGGCGGGATAGTCGGGGTGACGGACCGAGATCACCCGGCCGAGCACGTCGTAGGCAAACTCGGTCCAGTAGCTCGCTTCGTTCGCAAAATACGGTTCGGACTTCCGCGCCACGCGCCCGCTCGGGTCGTACTCGGTGTCGACGTAGATCTCGCGGCCGTCGAACCCGATCGTCGCGGTCCGCACCTCGCGGCCCAGTACGTCGAAATACACATCGCTCTGCCCGCCGCCGGCTACCGTGGTGCGGCTGCGGTAATGCGCGCCCGGCGGGCAGCCGCCCACCTGGCTGCACAGCGCCTGTCGGGTCTCCACCCAGGCGCCGGTCGGGTCATAGCGAAAATACTCCTGGCCGAACGCGCCGTAGGAAAAATACGTCGACTTGCTGGCGATGTCGGTGACCTGGAGCGGCTGGCCGCGGGCGTTATGGTTGCTCGCCACCTCGGCGAGCTGGTTGAACGCGTTGTGGCGCTCCAGGACGTAGCGCCCGCGGGCGTCGAAGGTGAGCGTGGTGGTCCGGTTCACCGTCCCGGTGCCGTCCCAGCCGTTGACGGTGGCCATGCGCCGGTTGCCGAACCCGTCGAGCGCATAGGTGGTGGTGAGCCGTTCGGCCGCCGGGCCGTTCGGTTCGGTGATCTCCCGATCGAGCAGTCCGGTGGTCTCGGCGTATCGGAAGTGCGCCGTGCGGGTGACGCTCGGCTGCCCCGTGCGCGTGTGCTCCACCGTGGTGGCGGTCAGCCGGCCGAGCTTCCAGTTCGCCACGTCGTCGGTATAGGTGTTGGTGGTGTTCTTGCTCGCCGTGAGCCCGCCGCCGCTGGTGCTGACGTTGACCGTCAGCGCGTTCAGATAGGTGTCGACCGTGGTGGTGGTCGTGACACTGGTGAGCGCGTTCGCCGCGGTACAGGTCGCCCCGGCGGTGGCGAGATCGCAGCTGTGTTCGACCGACTGCGCCAGATACGGCTGCCGGAACGGCCCGTTGCCGCTGGTCCGGTCCGCCCAGGTGTTCTGCGCGCTGGAGAGCACCTGCCCGCCCGCCGTGCGCACGGTGGTGCTGGCCGGTGAGCCCACGTAGGGAAAATCCTGCCGGTAGGTGGTGGTGGTCTGGATGCCGGTCTGTTCGTCCACCGTGGTGAGCGACGCAAAGCCGAGGAACCCGCGCCCACCGCCCTGCAGCTTGGCGCCGCCGTACCGGTAGCCGATCGCGCTCATGGCCTGGGTATCCACCTGGCCCGGATACCCACCCGCGGCAGGCGCGCTCGACTGCACGCGCTTGACCGCATAGATCGGTGCGTGCAGGTCGATCACGGGCGTGCCCTTGCCCCAGGTCGCGAGCCGGCCGTCGGTGGACTTGGTGTAGTAGTTCGACGCCCGCGCCGGGTCGGTGAACGCCTGGTACTCGATCTCGGTGCGCGCACCGTAGCCGCTGGTGATCGCGCTCACCACGTTGGCGGCGACGAACGGGTCCTTGCCGAGCCGCACGTAGGTATACGTGAGGCTCGTGTTGTCGCCGAGAAAATACCGCACGTAGTCGGCCCGGCCGTCGCCGTTCAGATCCTGGAAATACCCGACCCAGCCGCTCTGCGCGTGGCTGCCGACTTTGGACGGCAGACCGGTGTTGGTGGCGGTGCCCGAGAGCCCGGTCTCGGTCGCGTAGCGCGCGAACCAGGTGCCGCCCGACGTGTACAGAAAATCCTGCCGGCCATCGCCGTTGACGTCCACGATAGCGGTGCGTTCGGTGGTGCTCGCCAGCGTGACGATGGTGGTGGCCGCGCCGAGCGCGACGCCCGTGCTCAGCCGGTACTTCCAGACGTTGCCGGTGCCTTCGGCATAGGCGATGTCGGTCAGGCCGTCGCCGTTGAGGTCGCCGAGCACGTAGCGCGGCTCGTTGGTGACGGTGTCGATCGCCACACTGTCGAAGTAGTCGAAGCTCGTCGTGCCCGGGTTGCCGACGTAGATGCGCCATTGCGTCACCGGCGGCGGGCACCCGCCGAACTCGGGCTCGCACCACGACGTCACCGAGACCCGCAGCAAAAGGTCGGCGACACCGTCGCCGTTGAAATCGGCCACCACCGGGCGGATGTCGTTGGCCATCACCGTGGGCGGGAAATACCCGTCGCACTCGAACGGCGCGCAGCCGAGCGTGAACGACTGCACCGGCCCGAACGCATAGGTCGAGCCGCTCTTCAGGAGCGGCCGCAGGCGCAGGCTGCCGGCCTGGGTGTAGAGGAAGTCCGCGAGCCCGTTGCCGTCAAAATCCGCCACGGCCGCGCGGTTGAAACCGTCCGGCGGGATCAGGGTGTTGATCGGCGACCCGAACGTCGGGTTGCCCGAGCCGTCCACCGTGCCGAGCCGCACCTGCCAGTAGTTGCCCTCCGCGAGCAGCAGGTCGTGGCGGCCGTCGTTGTTGTAGTCGAGGATCTGCCAGGACGCCGCTTCCGACGAGTTCGCGCCGAGCACCTGGCCCTGCGGGACCAGTTGCCCATTCTGCGAGCGCATGATCTCGATTTTTGGCTCGCCGTTGTTGTTGAGCCGCAGCCACACCATGTCGGCGTCGCCGTCGCCGTCCACGTCCGCGGGCTTGGCACCCCGGAAGTAGCGCGTGTAGTAGTTCTCGGTCACCGTGCTCGCGAACCCGCCGCCGGCGTTCTGCCAGTCGAACGTGGTGGGTTGCAGGCACACGCCCGCGCTGCACCGAGTCACCGCGGTCAGGCGGCTTACGTTGCTCACCGGGGCGGCCTCGTAGGTGAGCTCGTGGCGTTCGATCTCGGTCGAGCCGAGGAAGCTTCCGATCGCGGTCAGCCGCCGGGTCTGTTTTAGCGCCACCCCCGCAAAGAACCCGCGGGTCCGGTCCGGGCGCACGGTGTCGTAGACGAAGCGCAGTTCCGCGTTCGGCGCGATGCCGGTGCCGTTGCCGGTATACGCGATCCGGTCGAGCACGTACTCGAGTCCGCTCGCGGTGTCCTCGGTGTAGTGGAACGTAAAATAGTTGTCGGCCGTGTCGGCAAACCGGCTTTGCGCCCACACGTACACCGACGAGTTCGCCCCAAACGCCTCGATGCGCGAGTCGGCCGTCGTGCCGTAGTCGGAGACCGAGCCGTCCTTGCGCCAGACCCGAAAATACTGCGGTCCGCTGCCCTGGCTGCCGTAGGAGACGATCTTCGCCACCTGGTCGATCTCGGTGCGGTACTCGACGCCGTTGCCGCCGTAGCTGCCCGCCGAGGTCTGCATCAGGCGCTGGCCGTCGAGGCAGAACCGGTCGTTCGCGTCGAAGTTGATGCCGCGGTTCACCGCGTTGTCGGTCTCCCGGGTCTGCCGGCAGCGGGTGATCGCGGACGGCCCCGACAATCGCCAGCCCACCCCGGCGATGCCGTTGCCGGCCTGGCTCGAATAATCGAGCGAGACCACCGGTGCCACTCCGCCGCTACCCGGCAGGGTCGGGATCGGGATCGAGTAGGTCGCCGCACCCGACTCGTCCACCCGGAACGTGCCGGCCACCACACCCACCGCGTCCGACTGCGCGGATGCCGGCGGGGCGGTCGGCACTTCCGCCGCGGGTGGTGTGGCCGGCAGGTCGGGGCTACCCGGGTTGCCGGTCACCTGCACGCTCTTGATCCCCGTGTACGCGCTGCAGCCGTACGCGTTGCAGGCGCGCACGCGATACTCGTAGGTGTTGTTGATCTTGCCGACGAAACTCTTCGACAGCGCGGTGCTGTTCTGGATCTGCGCGAACGCGCCGCCGCTCACGCGCTCTTCCAGCCGGTAGCTGGTCACGGTGCCGCTCGACGCCGTCCAGGTGATCCCGTAGGTACCGCTCGAACTGGTGCTGGGTCCGCTGATCGGCCCGGGCACGCCGGGTGGGTTCTGCACCTGCACGGTCTTGGTCGCGGTCCACGCCGAGCACGCGCTCTGCAGGCAGGCCCGCACCCGGTAGCCGTAGGTTCCGTCGGACTGGCCGGAGAACATGCGCGTGGTGGCCGACGTGTTCTGTACGGTCGCAAAACTGCCGCCGTTCACCTGCTGCTGGAGCTCGTAGCTGGTCGCACCCGCCGACGCGCCCCAGGTCAGCGTGTACCCGCCGCTGCTGCTGGTGTCCGGGCCCTGGATCGGACCCGGTACCGGCGGGGCGTTGCTGACCTGGACCGTGGCCTGGTGCGGCACTCCGCTCTGGTCGAACCAGGGTATGCACAGCAGGCCGACGTACGGATAGACCTGGCAGACGTTCAGCGTGTAGACATAGGTGCCCGCTGCGCGCCCGGTCACCGCGTGCGAGGCGGCGGTGCCGGTCCAGATGGCGGCCGCCGCCCCGCCGTTGAAACCCTCCATCAGCTGGAAGTACCCGCCTGCTGGCGGTGCGCCGTAGGTCCACGACACCGTATGGCTGCCCTGGCTCGGTGACGGGTTGACGGACAGACTCGCGTGGGTCGCAACGCTCCACGCACAAAGCAGCAGACAGGCACAGCCCCTGACAATCGACCGGACCATCGAATCGTCTCCCCCACTCCCCGCAGAAACACTAACTGTTCAGGGGGGGGGGTGCGTCAACCGTTGACGCACCGGGCCGGCCTGGGCGATGCTCGATCCCGTCATGACGACCGGGACCACGCCCCATGCGCACGCTGACGTTCACGCTCACGCTCTGCCTGCTGCCCGGCCTCGTCGCGGCCGGCCCGACCGAGGACACACTCGCGGCGGTCGCCGCCTATGACAAATGCCTCGCACGGCAGGTCACGGACGCCCGCTCGGAAGAGCGCGCGCTCACCGACGCACGGACCGCAACCCTCGACGCCTGTGCCGCGGAGCGCGACGCCATCCGGAAAAACCTGCCGGCCGCAGAGGCCGACCGGGTCATGGCGCAGGTTGACGGTGCGGTGAACGTAGCGCTCGCAAGGGAGATGGCCGACGTCGCGGAGAGTCGGGAGCTTCAGACAGAGTGAGTCGTGCCCATCTGGTTACGCGCGCTGCTGACGTGCATTCCGGGGCTAAAGATACTCCGCGAACATACGTCTGATTTCGGCCAGATCCGGCAACCCGTTGCAGAGGACGTCATGGACCACGGCGCGATCCACTTCAAGGTACTCGTGAACGAGAATGTTCCGAAAGCCGATCATGCGGATCCAACGCTGTTCCAGGGCATCACTGATCTTTCCGTGTTCACGAAATCGCCTGGGTATGTCGCGGCTCCGCTCCACCGAACCAAGATTCTCGTCGGCGATGATGTGGCTCCCCATGTCCAGGGTCGCCTCGATGGCGAGTTGCAGGAAACGCTCGGCACTGCCGTAGCGTTCCGGTTCGGCGAGGAACTCATCGAGCGTGTAGCGCCGATAGCGCTCGAGTAGCGTCAGGTACTCGCCAAGCCGTGCGACCCTGCGTCTGACCACCTCAGGCCTGACCATCGAGCACCCGCCGCCTGTAGGCCTCGCGCTGAGTGCGCAGGTACGGTTCGAGATCGAAGTACTCGCGCAGAGCGCGCGAGAAATATTGGCCGTGGTCGAACTCCGGCCGCGCAAACATCAGGCAGTTGGGATGCACTGCCTCGAAACGCATGATCGGGTCAGCGCCCTCGAGCGATACCAGATCCACACGATCGATTCCTTCGACCACCAGGTCGGCGAGGATGTTCAGTTTGTGAGTCTCGAAGTCAGCCTTCGAACCCACCAGACCCAGGTCTACATCGCTGCCCGGCCCGGCGCGCCCGCTGGCATGCGAACCAAACAGATAAACCGCTTCGATGAAAGGATATCGAGCCAACACACGTTGAAGGGAGCATCGCAAAGAGTCGGTCTTCATGCCGGCACTATAGGCAACAATCCCCGCCACTGCCTACCCCCGGTCCAGGTGCCGAGACAGGCGAGCGGCGTTCAGTCGTCGTCGAGACAGGCGAGTGCGCCGACCAGGCCGGGATCGGGGTCGCGGATCAGGTAGAGCGGTATGTCGCGCACCAGCGCGCTCATGTTGCCGCGCTCCTCGAAGCGCCGGCGCAGCGGACTCGCGGCGGCGAACCCGGCCAGCTGCGGCAGGATGCCGCCGGCGAGATAGACTCCGCCGCGCGCGCAGACCGTGACGGCCAGGTTGCCCGCCGCCGAGCCGAGCAGGCCGAAGAACACCTCGAGCGTCTGGTGGCAGATCGGCTGCGCCGCGTCGACGCCGGTCTGCGTGATCCACTCGGGCGTGGCGGGTTCCGGCTCCGTGCCCCACAGGCGGCACATCGCCCGGTACAGGTTCACCAGGCCCGGGCCGCACAGCACGGTCTCCCACGACACGTGGCCGTGCTCGAACTGCAGCAGCTGCACGAGCTCCGCCTCGAGCGGCGTGCCGGGCGCGAGATCCGCATGACCGCCTTCCGAGGGCAGCACCAGCCAGCCGGCGCCGTGCGGGACCAGCACGCCCATGCCGAGCCCGCTGCCGGGGCCGAGCACGGCCTTCACGCCGTGGGCCGGCGCGCCGCCGCCGAGCTGATGCAGATCACGGAGTGCCGGCAGCCCACGCGCGAGCGCGTGGAAGTCATTGACCACCCGCACCGGCGCGCCGAGTTCGCGGCCGAGCCGGGCCTGGTCGAATTCGAGGCGGCCGTTGGTGAGGCGGCCGACCCCGTCGACCACCGGTCCCGCAATGGCGAGGCAGCAACCAGCGGGCGTCGCGCCGGCCAGTAGCGCGAGCCCGGCGCGCAGCAGATCCACCGCGTCGGCGTGCTCGCCGGTGCGCAGGCGTACCGGCGGGCCGAGCCGACCGTTGGGCCCCGCCAGCGCCATGCGGGTATGGGTGGCGCCGATGTCGGCGACGAGGTGGGTGTTTTCGCTCATCGACTCATTGTCCGCCGATGTCGAAGGAGCGGCAACGGCACGGCGCCGGGCCGGACACCGCGGGACGCGATGCTATACTCCGCGCCGTTTCGAGGAGGGCGAACCCGACGTGACCAATCTGTTCACGCGCACCCTGCGCGAACCGCTCCTGTGGTTCCTGCTGGCCGGCGCGGTACTCTTCGTGGTGACCGGCCGCGCCGGCGAGCGCAGTGCGGGCGGCGAGATCCGCGTGACCGACGCGGAGCGCCAGCGCCTGCACGATCAATGGCTGGTGCAGACCGGCAGCCCGCCGACGCCGGTGGAACTGGAACGGCTGGTCGAGCAGTGGATCCGCGAGGAGATCTACTACCGCGAGGCACTCGCGCTAGGGCTCGACGAAGGCGACGTGATCATCCGGCGTCGCCTGGTGCAGAAGCTCGCGTTCCTGACCGAGGACCTCGCCGCTGCGGCTGAGCCGACCGCGGACGAACTCGCCACGTATCACGCCCGCCACGCGGACCGCTACCTGCAGCCGGCGCGCGCGAGCTTCAGTCACCGCTATTTCAGTGGCCAGCGTCGCGAAGACCCCGAGGCCGCCGCGCGTGCGGCGCTCGCCGACCCCGACGACGCGGGCGATCCGTTCATGCTGCAGCGCACCTACGCCGCGCGGTCGGACGCCGAGATCGCCGAGCTGTTCGGGCGCGATTTCGCGGCCGCGCTCGCCGACCTGCCGACCGGCGAGTGGCAAGGGCCGATCCGGTCCGCCTATGGCTGGCACCTGGTACGCATCGAGGAGCGCCTGCCAGCGCGCGCGCCGGCGCTCGAGGAAGTCGCCCAGCGGGTACGCGCCGACCTCATCCAGGAACGCCGCACGGCAGCGAACGAAGCGTTCTTCGAATCGCTGCGCGGACGCTACCGCGTCGTCGAATCCTGATGCGCCGCGCCGTCCTGCTGCTCGCCCTGCTGCTGCAGGCCCCTGCATTCGCCCACGAGGTGCGACCCGCCGTGCTGCAGGCCACCGAAACCGTGCCCGGCGTGTTTCAGGTCGTCTGGAAGCAGCCGGTGCTCGACGACCGGCGCCTGCCCATCGAACCGGTCTTTCCGGATACCTGCACGCCGCTCGAGTCCGCCGCCGCGGAACGCGCGCCGGGTGCGCTCATCCAGAGCTGGCCGATCCGCTGTTCGCTTCGGGAAGGAAGGATCGAAATCGCCCGGCTCACCGGCACGCTGACCGACGCGATGGTGCAGATCCGCTACCTGGACGGCACGTCGATCGATGCGCTGCTGCGCCCGTCCGGACCGGTGCTGGACCTCGACGGCAACGCGCCCGGCGTGGCGGCGTACTTCGGCCTCGGGGTCGAGCACCTGCTGCTCGGTATCGACCACCTGCTGTTCCTGGCCGGCCTGGTGTTGTTCATCGCGAGCCCGTGGATGCTGGTCAAGACCATCACCGCGTTCACGCTCGCGCACAGCATCACGCTGGCGCTCGCGGCACTCGGCTACCTGACCCTCCCGCCGGGTCCGGTCGAAGCGGTGATCGCGCTGTCGATCGTGTTCCTCGCGCGCGAGCTGATGCTGCCCGAGGCACGGCGCTCGGAGCTGATGCGCATGCGCCCGTGGATCATGGCGTTCGCCTTCGGCCTGCTGCACGGCTTCGGCTTCGCCGGTGCGCTCACCGAAATCGGCCTGCCGCGCGACCAGCTGGCGCCGGCCCTGCTGCTGTTCAATCTCGGCATCGAGGCGGGGCAGCTCCTGGTCGTGGCCGTGCTGCTCTGCGGGGCGTGGGTGCTGGCACGCATGGTCGCGCGTCCGCTGACCGGCGTGGCCACCGGTTTGACGTTCACGGTCGGCGCGCTGGCGGCATTCTGGACCATCGACCGGGTCACCGCGTTGCTCTGAGTGCGGGCCTATGGCTCGCCTGGCGCGCGACACGCGCGCACGAGCCGGCCGGTACCACCACATTGCGGACGTGACAGGATCAGGCGTCTGCGGCATGCTTGCGCGGCACGTACATGAGGGGGAGACTTCGGATGGATACGATCACAGCCCGACTATTGCTGGTCACCTGCGCCGCGCTCGGCCTGCTCGCGGGCTGCGGCCGCGAGCCTGCCGGGATCGAGTCTTCGACAGCAGCGGACACTGCTGTCGAGTCGACCGCTGGCACCCCGGACACCGACGGGGCGATCCAGCGCAGCGCCCCGAACCCGGATCGCAACGCCTACTTCGGCGACCTGCACGTCCACACCAAGCACTCGTTCGATGCCTACATCTTCGGCACGCACGCCACACCCGACGATGCCTACCGCTACGCACGCGGCGAACCCATCCAGCATCCGGTCGGCTTCACCGTGCAACTCGAGCGGCCGCTCGATTTCTACGCGATCACCGACCACGGCGAGTTCCTCGGCAACGTCGCGGCGATGTCCGATCCGGCCCAGCCGCTCTACGAACACCCCGCCGCTGCCGCGTTCCAGAACGCCGAGACCGTGGACGAGCGACGCGCGGCGTTCGCCGGCATCCGCCCGTACATGGCACCCGGCAGCTACGAGTCGTTCCTCGACCGCAACGTGGTCCGCGCCGCCTGGCAGGACATCATCGGTGCCGCCGAACGGCACAATCGCCCGGGCGAATTCACGACGTTCATCGGCTACGAGTACACCTCGGGGCCGGACAACCAGAACCTGCACCGCAACGTCATATTCCGCGGCAGCCAGGCGCCGGACCTGCCCTTCACCCGGCTCGACTCCATGAACCCGGAAGCGTTGTGGGACTGGATGGACGGCCTGCGCGAGAACGGCATCGAGGCGCTCGCGATTCCGCACAACTCGAACGGCTCCAACGGGCAGATGTTCGCGCTGACCGATTTTGCCGGCGAACCACTCGACGCCGCCTACGCCGAGCAGCGCATGCGCAACGAGCCGCTGGTCGAGATGACCCAGGTGAAGGGCACCTCGGACACGCACCCGCTGCTGTCGCCGAACGACGAATGGGCGAACTTCGAGATCATGCCCTACCGGATCGCCACCAACATCCCGAGCCACCATGTCGGCAGTTACGTGCGCGAGGCGCTGCTGAACGGGCTGGCGCTCGAGGCCAGCACCGGCGCCAACCCCTACCAGTTCGGCCTGATCGGCGCGAGCGACACGCACACCGGTGCGACTTCGGTGGTCGAGAACAATTTCTTCAGCAAGGTGGGGCTGCTCGACGGCACCGCCGAGCGGCGCGGCTCGGTGCCGACCGGCACGGACGCGGACGGCAACCCCGTCTATGCCGACGGTTACTATCACTATTGGGGCGCTGCGGGACTCGCAGGTGTGTGGGCCGAAGAGAACACGCGTGAAGCCCTCTACGACGCCATGCGCCGCAAGGAGACTTTCGCCACCACGGGGCCACGCATGAAGGTGCGCTTCTTCGCCGGCTACGACTTCGAGCCCGCACTGCTCGAGGATCCGGCGATGATCGGCAAGGCCTACGCGGGCGGCGTGCCCATGGGTGGCGACCTGCTCATGCAGGGCGACCGGGCGCCGCGCTTCCTGGTCTGGGCGCTGCGCGACTCGGCGAGCGCGCCGCTGCAGCGCGTCCAGGTGATCAAGGGCTGGCTCGCCGACGGCCAGCCGCAGGAACAGGTGTTCGACGTGGCCTGCGCCGGTGGCGCCACGCCGGATCCGAATACCCACCGCTGCCCGGACAACGCGGCCAGCGTCGACCTGACCGACTGCAGCATCTCGGCCGCGACCGGCGCCGAGGAACTGCTGACGCTCTGGCAGGACCCGGCCTTCCAGCCCGGTCAGCGCGCGTTCTACTACGTGCGCGTGCTCGAGAACCCGACCTGCCGCTGGTCGACCTGGGACGCCATCCGTGCAGGCGTGGCGCCGCGCGCGGATCTGCAGGCGACCATCCAGGAGCGCGCCTGGTCCTCGCCGATCTGGTACGGCGGCCAGGCGATCTGAGGCGAGGCAGCCGATCATGCGGGCAGACGCGCGTCCATGACCGTCAGCGCCGGACTCGGTATCGCGAACTTTCCGTTCGAGGATCATCGCGGGTTCTGGCGCTGGGTCGATCTCTGCGACCAGGGCGGGGTCGACTCGATCTGGCAGAGCGACCGGATCATCAGCACCGATCCGCAACTCGAGACGCTGAGTGTCATGGCCGCGCTCGCCGGCGGTTCGAAACGGCTCAAGTTCGGCATGAACGTTGCGAGCCTGGGGCTGCGCGACCCCGTCATCACGGCCAAGGCCTGCGCGACCATCGACGTGCTGAGCGGTGGCCGCCTGCTGCCCGCGTTCGGCCTCGGCAGCGCCCAGTCGCGCGACTACACGGCGACCGGCACGCCGACCAAGGGCCGCGGCAGGCGCGCAGACGAAGCGCTCGAGATCCTCTCGCGCCTGTGGTCGGCGGAACACGTCACCTTCACCGGCGAGTTCTACAGGCTGGACGACGCCACCATTGCACCGCGGCCCGTGCAACAGCCGCTGCCGCTCTGGCTCGGCGGTTCCGCGCCGCAGGCGATCGAACGCACCGCGCGCTGGGGCACCGGCTGGCAGGCCGGCATCGAGTCGCCGGAGCAGGTCGCGCCGGTCATCGCGGCGATCAAGGCGCGCACCGCAGCGCTCGGACGCAGCATCGACGAGGACCACTACGGCGCCGGCTTCGCGTTCCGTTTCGGCGATCCCGCCGAGCCGATCGTGGCACGCTATCAGGCGCTCCTCGAGAAGCGCCTCGGCCGCAAGCCGGAGGGCTTTCTCGCGGTGGGCGACACGGCCGAGATCATGGCCCTGATCGATGCGTTCCGGGCGGCCGGCGTGCACAAGTTCATCCTGCGGCCGATCGCCGCGAATGGCGACGACTTCATCGAGCAGACCCGGCGCTTCATCGATCGGCTGCTGCCGGCGATCAGGGCGCTGAACGCCTGAACGCGTGCGCGCGGTCAGGACGCTTCCGGTCCCGCTGCGAGGTGACGCATCAGGTTGGCGCGCATGCGGATGGCGGTGCGCAGGAAGACCTCGAGATCCCCGGGCGGGATGCCTTCGGTCGCCATGGCGTTGATTTCCTCGACGTTCGGCAGCAGGCGCGCCTCGAGCCGGCGCGCCTTCGGCGTCAGGTGGATCCGGATGCGCCGCCGATCCTCGGTGTCGCGCTTGCGGCGCACCAGCCCGGCCCGTTCCATGCTGTCGAGCAGCAGGACCGTCGACGACTCGGTCAGGTTGACCTCGTCGGCCAGTTCCCGCTGCGACATGTTCTCGCGGCGCCAGAGCGCGCGCAGCACGTACCAGAAGCCGTTGCTGATCCGGTGCTTGCGGATCTGGCGCTGCAACAGTCGATCGAACGCGCGATGGGTCGCCCTGACCTGATACCCCGGGCTCTTCAGCGGATCCGGATCGAAGGGGGCGTGGTTCATGGCATGCTCTGCTGCTTCACCCACTTGCCGTCCGGTGGCGCGCCAGGCCGAGCCAGACCGACTCGATTCGGCCGGCTCAATCCGGCCGACGCATCTCGAAGGTCGCACTGACCGTCGCATAGTCGAAATACCCGAGCCTGCCGACCTGGGCGAGTTCGAGCGCGTCCACGCGCCCGTCACGGATCAACGTATCGTCGATGTGGATGCCGACGACTTCCGCCAGGACCAGGTGGCTGCCGCGACCGAGGGCCCGCGCCGGGAGCGCGACGATGTCGAAGACCACACACTCGAGCGCCGCGCGCGCTTCGCGTACCCGCGGCGGGCGCACACGTTCCGACGGCGCGGGGTGCAGGCCAGCGTCGGTGTACTCGCTGACACCGGGTGGCAAGGCACGCGAAGTCCGGTTCATTGCTTCGGCCTGCGGCATCGAGACCACGCTCGCGGTGAACTCTGGAATCACCCGGAGGTTCGCGAGCGTATCCTTCGGCGTACCCGCACCGTCGCGCGCGTTCGGCGCAAAGCCGACGATCGGCGGGTCCGCCGAGAACGCGTTGAAATAGGAATACGGCGCCAGGTTGGGCACACCCGCCGCATCGAGGGTCGTGATCCAGCCAATTGGACGCGGACCGACCAGCGCGTTCAGCGGATTGTGCAGGAGCGGCGCCGGGCGTGGATCGATGCGTGGATCGAAGAACATCGGTTCAGGCGTCCGCAGAGGCGCCGACCAGGCCGGTCGCCAGCAGCAGCGCGTCGAGCCTGCGCTCGAGCTCCGGCGTGGCGGGAACCATCGGCAGCCGGTGCTCGTTGGTCGGGATGATGCCCATGCGTTTCGCCATGTACTTGATGGGGATCGGATTGGTGTCCCAGAACACGGCGCGGTTGAGTTCCAGCAGCTCGTAGTGCAGGCGCTGGCCGCGCGCGAGGTCGCCGGAAACCACCGCATCGTTGAGTTCCGCGATGCGTGCGGGCACCAGGTTGCCCACGGCGTTCATGAGCCCCTTCGCGCCGAGCGCCAGCATCGGCAGGCTCAGTTCCTCGAGTCCGACGAAGATCCGGAAGTCCGCGCCGAAGGCCGCGATGCACTCGCTCACCAGGCCGAGTTCCACCGACGCGTGTTTCATGCCCGCGAGCGTGGGCACCGCGTCGGCGATGGCGCGCAGCGTGTCCATCTCGAGCGTCACGCCCGCGCGGCCGGGAATGTGGTAGATCAGCAGCGGCAGGTCGCTGCGCCTGCCGAGTTCCGCGTAGTAGCGCACCAGCCCGCGCTGCGGCGGACGGATGTAGTACGGCGTCACGATCAGGAGCGCATCCGCGCCGGCTTGCGCGGCGAAGTCGGTCAGCGCCTCCGTTTCGGCGAGCGACTGGGAGCCGGTCGCCGCGAACACCGGCGTACGGCCGCCGGCCGCGTCGATCGCGACACGTACCAGCTCGTTGCGCTCGGCCACCGAGAGCGTGCTCGGCTCGGCCGACGTGCCGTTCACCAGCACGCCGTGCCCGCCCTCCGTGATGTGCCGCTCGACCAGGCGCGCATAGGTGTCGTAGTCCACCGCGCCGTTGCGGAACGGCGTGATCAGCGGCGTGACCGAGCCGTGCAGGTGCTCCGGACAGGTGGGCATCAGCGGCTCCTGTTGGTCGCAAAGCCGGCGTGCGCACCGAGGATGCGGCCGGGGTGGGCGAGATCCTCCTGCCAGAGCAGGGATTCCATGAAGATGTTGAGCGGCTGGTCCTGGATGGTGAGTTCGTACACCGGATCGCCCTCGTAGGACGCATGGTTGTGCACGGCCCAGCCCGGCGCCGAGACCATCAGATCGCCGGCCTGCCATTCGTAGCGCTTGCCTTCCACCCGGCTGTAGCCGCGCCCGTTGAAGTAGTAGTTGATGGCGGACGAGACGTGCCGGTGCGGCCGGTCGACGATCCCGGGCGGCCGGATGGTCATGGTGGCGAAGAAGTTCGGCGTGGTGCCGTTGAACCGGTCGGTGCGCGGGTTGTAGAGCAGGTAGAGTCGGCGGCCGACGTACTCGCTGCCGAGGGCGACCAGCTTGTCCAGGTTCTCCTTCACCGTCTGCCACGGCCAGTGCAGCGCGTTGGACGGCACGTCGGGCGGGTTGATGAGCGTCTCGTAGGGCATGAGGGCCGCACCGTCCGCGCCCACCGTCATGGTCGGGATCCGCACGCTTGCCGCCGGCGTCTCCGGGGCGGCCGCCGTCTCGCCGGTCGCCGGCGCCGGGTCCTCGTCGACCAGGTGCACACGCATCATCTCGAGCAGCGCGGCATTCGAATAGGTGAGCCGGATCTGCAGTTCGTTGCCGTCGTTGCGGTGCCGGTAGACTGCCCACGACGGATGATTCCAGACGTCGTAGCGACGAAAGCCGATCTCGCGGTCGCCGACCACGGTGGTGCCGCTGCCGTGGATGCAGAAGTTGACCTGGGTCGAGTTGTGCCGGATCGGCGCGGTCTCCTCGCCCGGTTTCAGCACGTCGATGCTGACCTGCACGCCGGGCGTCAGGCCGCGGCCGGGCTCGGGCGCCGCCGGATGCACGAGCAGCGTGCGGCGCCGGCCGTTGGCCGGACGCGGCAGGTCCGCGAGGCGTTCCGCTTCCGCCTGGATCTGGCGCCCCGAGATCAGCACCGGCGGCCAGTCGCGCGCCGGCTTGGCTCGGTCCGGCGCACACGCCGCGAGCGGCTGGTCGGTCTGGTCCAGCAGGATCGGTTCGGGATCGTTCATAAAGACTCCTGGTGCCGGGTCAGGCCGGGTCCGCGTCGAAGATGGATGGCACGGGCGCCTGGATGCCGAGGCAGTTCACGATCAGCGCATGAGTCGTGTAACGCGCCATCACCATCAGCACGGCGACCGTGTCCGCAACGCCGATGCGCTCGACCACCGTCTCGAGTTCCGCGGTGACACCACGGCCGTCGGCCTCCACCGCCATGATCACGAGCCGCTGCACGTCGCGTTCCAGCGGCGCGAGGTCCGCCGTGTCCGGCGCGAGCCGTTCGACTTCGCGCACCCAGTCGCGACCGAACCCGAGCTTGACCGCCAGGCGCTCGTGCTGGTTGCGCTCGTAGTCCACCCCTTTCATCACCGACACGGTCAGCGCGATCAACTCGACGATGCGCATGTCGAGCGCGCCCTTGGCCGATTCGGTGAAGTCGATGAAGGCGGCGAGCGCCGCCTCCTGGTGAGCGGTGCGTGCGAAGAACTCGCCGAGATAGCCGAGCCGCTCGTATTTGGGCCGCAGGCGTTCGGCGATCGAGGCCGGGAGCTCGTCGAAACCGAGCGCGGGGATCCGTTGCGTCACGGCGGGTCCGTTTGACTTCCTTTGGTACCAAAGTATTATAAAAATCGATCGGTCGCGTCAACACGCGAACCAGAACACACACAAGGGTGCGACACACACAAGGGTTCGACACACACAAGGGTGCGACACACAAACGTTCGACACACACAAGGGTTCGACGACCATGCAACAGCGGCTGATCTGGCCGGCCGAAGGCCACGCGGCACTGCCGTACCGCATCTACAGCGACACCGACATCTACCAGCGCGAACTCGAGCGGATCTTCGAGGGACCGGGCTGGGCCTACGTCGCGCTCGAGGCCGAACTGCCCGAGCCGGGCGACTTCCGCGTGACGAAAATCGGCGAACGCTCGGTGGTCATCACGCGCGACCAGGACGGCACGCTGCGCGGGTTCCTGAACCGGTGCGCGCACCGCGGCGTAAAGCTCTGCCGGCAGCAGCGCGGCAACAGCCGGTTCTTCGTCTGCCCTTACCACCAGTGGTCGTACGACGCGCAGGGCCGCCTGCGCGGCGTGCCATTCATCAACGGCGTCAAGCAGCAGGGCGGCATGCCCGAGGATTTCAGCCGCGAACAGCATGCGTTGCCGTCGCTGCGTATTCACGTGCGCAACGGGGTCGTGTTCGCGTCGTTCGCGGCGGATCCGCCGCCTTTCGAGGACTACCTCGGTGAGGCCAATCTGCACTACTTCGACCGGGTCTTCGACGGGCGCGCGCTCACGGTCCTCGGCTATTCGCGCCAGCTGATTCCCGGCAACTGGAAACTGATGTTCGAGAACATCAAGGATCCCTACCACGCCTCGCTCCTGCACGTCTTCCTGGTCACCTTCGGGCTGTTCCGCGCCGACCAGAAATCGGCCGTGCGCATGGACGGGACCGGGCGGCACGCGCTGCTCATCTCGCAACGCGGCGAGGCCCGCCACAGCGAGGCCACCCAGGACATCGCCAACCTGCGCGAAGACTTCACCCTCGCCGATCCGCGCCTGCTCGATCCGGTGAAGGAGTTTCCCGACACGGCCACGGTGGTCATGCAGACGATCTGGCCGAACCTGATCGTGCAGCAGCAGTCGAACACGCTCGCCTTGCGGCAGATCCAGCCGCGCGGCCCGGAGGCGTTCGAACTGCACTGGACCTTCTTCGGCTACGCGGACGACGATGCAGCGATGACGACCCGGCGCCTGCGCCAGGCCAACCTGATGAGTTCGGCAGGCCTGGTCTCTGGCGACGACAGCGAAGTGATCAAGCTGGCCCAGGACGGCATCCGTGAGAACGTCGACACGACCGGCGTAC
Organism: Pseudomonadales bacterium; assembly: GCA_019634925.1. Classification (GTDB taxonomy): domain Bacteria; phylum Pseudomonadota; class Gammaproteobacteria; order Pseudomonadales; family Azotimanducaceae; genus UBA7803. The sequence continues at coordinate 121,511 of JAHCAL010000006.1, read as the reverse complement.
TGCTGATGGGCGGACGCGGCACCGGCGACGAGGACCACATGGTCACCGAGGCGGCGATCCGGGCGTTCTACAAACACTATCGCGAGGTCATGGAGCTGTGATTCAGCCGGTCGACGCAACGCTTCAGCACGAGCTCGAGCGCCTGTACAGCCGCTACGCGCAGGTGCTCGACGACGGCCCGCTCGACGCGTGGCCGGACCTGTTCACGGACGAGTGCCTGTATCGGGTGATGCCGCGCGACAACCACGACCAGGGCCTGCCGCTCGCGATCATCCGCTGCGAGAGCCGCGGCATGCTCGCGGACCGGGTGCGTGCCGTGCGCGAGACGATCATGCACGAGCCGCGTTACCTGCGGCACCAGATCAGCAACGTGCTGGCCACGCTCGATCCCGCCACCGGCGTCATCGAATCGACCGCGAACTACCTGGTGGTCGAGGTGCTGTTCGACGAACTGCCGCGCATGCTGTCGGTCGGACGTTACATCGACCGCGTGGTGCGCGCAGCCGACGGCATGCTGCGCTTCCAGGAAAAACTCTGCGTCTACGACTCGGTGCTCGTACCGAACACCATCGTCTATCCGATCTGACCTTAGTCAGCCGCGCTGCAATGCCCGCGCCTGCGCCACGTAGCCGCGGTTCCAGGTCGGGCTCACGGTGAGTTCGTTGATGCAGACGTGCGCGGGCAGCCGCGCGAGGAACGCGATGATCGCGCCGCAGTCCTCCGGCTGTACCATGCGGGCGCGCTCTTCGGCAGTCACTGGAATCGGCCGTCGGTCGAGGATCTCGGTGGACACTTCGCCCGGGCACACCGCGCACGCGCGCACGCCGTGAATGCCGTTTTCCATGTTGATGCTCTCGGTCATGGCGTTCATCGCGTGCTTGGCCGCCGTGTAGGCCGGCCCGGTCACGACCGACACATGGCGGCCGGCCCAGGACGAGACGTTGACGATCAGCCCGTCGCCCTGCGCGATCATGGCCGGCAGCACCGCGTGCGCGCAGTAGAACGCGCCGTCGAGATCGACCCGGATGACGGTATCCCAGTCGTCCATGGTGACGTCGTGCCAGTTGCGGTTCCGAACGTTGAGCCCCGCACTCGCGACCAGTACGTCGATCCGGCCATGGCGGGCCAGGATGTCCCCGGCCATGGCGAGCACTGCGTGTTTGTCCGCCACGTCGAGCGGCATGACCTCGACGCGTGCGCCGATCTGCCCGGCAACCGCTTGGAGCCGGTCGACGCGCCGACCGGACAGGATCACCCGCATGCCCTCCGCCGCGAGCGCCACCGCGGCGGCCGCACCGATGCCGGTACCCGCGCCGGTAATCCAGGCCACCCTGTCCGTCAGATCCCGCATCGTCATCGGTCGCCTCCCGTCGTTCGACTGCCCGTTACTTGAGACTCGAGAGAAACTCGAGCGTGCGCTCGTAGGCGCCGTCTTCCACCGCGGCGATCGCCGCATTGAAGTGGGTGACGCCGACGTCCTCGAGCCGTTTCAGCGCCCCGCGCAGCGCGTTTTCGTCGCCGGCGATGGCGACGTCCGCCGGACCCGCGACGCCCTCGCGGTCCAGCATGGCGCGATAGCTCGGCAGCTGGCCGTAGATGGTGAGCGACTGGCCGATCCTGGCCCGGGCCTCGTCCGGCCGGTTGGTGAGGATGATCGGAAAGCCCCCGACCACGTGTGGATCCGGTCGGCCCGCCGCGGTCGCCGCCGCGCGCAGGCGCGGGACGATATGGCTCGCCATGGTCTTCGGTCCGACCATCCAGGTGTTCGTCCCGTCGGCGAGTTCGCCGGCGATCTTCAGCATCACCGGGCCGAGTGCCGCGACCACCACGGGCAGGCGTGTGGCGCCCGGCACGTCGAGGGCGACATTGCTGACCCGGTACTCCTCGCCGTGGTAGTTCGCCGTTTCGCCGCGGGCCAGCGGCATGAGCACGCTCAGGTATTCGCGCATATGCCGCGCGGGCTGCCGGTAGGACAGGCCCAGCATGTTCTCGATCACCAGCTGGTGGGAGAGCCCGATCCCGAGCGTGAAGCGGTTGCCGGTCGCCGCGGCCGTGGTCAGGGCCTGCTGTGCGATGGCGGTCGGATGCCGCGGATACGTCGGCGTCACCGCCGTGCCGAGCCCGATCCGCGTGGTGGCGCGGCCGACCAGCATCAGCGTCGAAATGGCGTCGAACGAGAAGATGTTGGCCATCCAGACGTCGTCGAGGCCGGCGGCTTCGACCTGGCGGGCGATTCCGATCACGTCGTCGAGCGAGAGCCGCCGACCGTCCCCGCCGATCATCACACCGATTCTCATCACTTCCCCCTTGGCCACCGGGCCATTTGGCTGGCTTGACTGCCGCGGCATACTCCCATCGGCGCTCGGGCAGGCGCAACCCCGCTGCCGGCCCCGCTGCCGGCCTCGCTGCCGAGCCAGGCCCGAGCCACAAGCGAGTCACGCCGGGCCGCCGCCGGGCGAGAGTGGCGGGACCGACCGCGAAGACGGCATAATCGCGCGCTTTGCGGCCCCGCCGCACCCTGCCATCCAGAGTTCGAGGACGCGTCATGACAGCAGCCAGCAAACCCGAAACGATCGCCATCCTGGGCGGCACCGGCGATCTCGGCACCGGTCTCGCCATCCGCTGGGCCAAGGCCGGGCACCGCATCGTCATCGGTTCGCGCACACTCGAAAAGGCCCAGGCCGCCGTCGCCGCACTGAAGGAAATCAGCCCGGAAACACCGGCCGATGCCATGGAGAACGGGGCCGCCGCGGCGGCGGGGGACATCGTGGTGCTGACCGTGCCGGCCGAGCACCAGCTCGCCACCCTCGGCGCGGTCCGCGAGAGCCTGAAGGGCAAGATCCTGATCGACGTGACCGTCCCGCTGGTGCCGCCCAAGGTCGGCACCGTCCAGCTGCCTCCCGAGGGCAGTGCCGGCAAACGCGCGCAGATGCTGCTCGGCGAGGACGTCATGGTGGTGACCGCCTTCCAGAACATCGCTGCGCACCTGCTGCAGCAGGACGTCACCATCGAGTGCGACGTGCTGGTCGCCGGCAACAAGAAGGCCGCGCGCGAGAAGGTCATCGAGCTGATCGAACAGGCCGGCATGCGCGGCTGGCACGCCGGGCCGATCGAGAACTCCGCGGCGGCGGAAGCGCTCACCTCGATCCTGATCCAGATCAACCGGTCGGGCATCCTCTCCCACGCCGGCATCAAGATCGTCGGCCAAGAGGATCATTGAGGCGATCACCCCGGCCATCACCGAAGCGATCAACGAGCAGCCTGGCGTGACCACGTCGCCTACCCAGCCACACCACCCGACCGGGCCGGTCAGCGTGGTGGCACTCACGGGCATTCCGCTCGTGCGGGCGGGCGACGATCTGGTGGCGCTGCTCGCAACGGCGCTGACCGCGAACGGCATCACGCCGGTCGCCGGCGACGTGATATGCCTGGCGCAGAAGATCGTTTCCAAGGCGGAAGGCCGCCTGGTGGCGCTCGCCGACGTCACGCCTTCGCCGCGCGCCGTCGAACTGGCCGCGGAGACCCTCAAGGATCCGCGGCTCGTGCAGCTGATCCTGGACGAATCCACCGACGTGGTGCGCAAGAAGCCGGGCGTGCTGCTGGTACGCCACCGGCTCGGCATCGTCGGCGCCCATGCCGGGATCGATCAGTCCAACATCGAACACGGCGGCGCGAGCGGCGATCCGAACTCGGATGACTTCGCGCTCCTGCTGCCGGTCGATCCCGACGCCTCGGCCGCGCGCGTGCGGGCCGGGCTCGAGGCACGGTTCGGCGTGCGGCTCGGGGTGGTGATCACCGACAGCAACAACCGGCCCTGGCGGCTCGGCAGCATCGGCAGCGCCATCGGCTGCGCCGGCATCCGCGTGCTCGACGACCGGCGCGGCGAGACCGACCTGTTCGGGCGCGAGCTCAAGGTCACCCTGATCAATCGCGCGGACTCGCTCGCCACCATGGCGACCCTGGTGATGGGCGAGACCACCGAAATGACCCCTGCCGCGGTCATCCGCGGGCTGCCCCCCGACGACGTCGACGAACCGGCGACCAGCGCGGTGCGCCCGCTCGCCGAGGACATGTTCCGCTGATGCGCCGCATCCTGGCCATCACCGGCGGCGTCGGCGGCGCCAAGCTGGCGCTCGGCCTGGCGCGGCACCTCGCGCCGGACGAGGTCCTGTTCGCGGTCAACACCGGCGACGACTTCGAACACCTCGGACTCGAGATCGCGCCGGATCTGGATACGCTCACCTATACCCTCGCCGGCCTCGCGAACCCCGAACTCGGCTGGGGTCGTGCCGACGAGACGTGGAATTTCATGGAAACGCTCGCCGCGCTCGGCGGCGAGACCTGGTTCCGCCTCGGCGACCGCGACCTGGCCCTGCACGTCGCGCGGACGCGCCTGCTCGCCGCGGGGGTGAGCCGCACCGACGCGACCGACCGGATCAGCAGGGCGCTCGGCATCGAACACCGCATCGTGCCGATGTCCGACGACCCGGTGCGTACGCTGGTGCACACGCCGGACGGGACGCTCGCCTTCCAGCACTACTTCGTGCGCGAGCGCTGTGCGCCGACGGTCACCGGCTTCACCTTCGACGGCATCGCCGACGCGCGACCCAACCCGGCGATCCTGGCGTGGCTCGAGACCGCGACCGGGATCGTCATCTGCCCGTCGAATCCGTTCGTTTCGGTGGACCCGCTGCTGAACCTGCCCGGCCTGCGCGCGGCGCTCGCGGCGTGCCCCGCCCCGGTGGTCGCGGTATCGCCGATCGTCGGCGGCCAGGCGATCAAGGGACCGACCGCGAAGATGATGCAGGAACTCAGGGTGCCCGCGACCGCGGCCGCAGTCGCCGCGCACTACGGCGACCTGCTGGACGGTTTCGTGCTGGACCGGCAGGACGCAGCGCTGGACGGGGCGCTGCGGCCGGCCACTATCGTGGCCCAGACCGTCATGCTAACGTTGGCCGACCGCATGGCACTCGCCGAGACCGTACTCGACTTCGTCGACGCTTTGCGCTGACCGGGGCACCGACATGTGGGCCATCGTTCCCATCAAGACCTTCGAGGCCGCCAAACAGCGGCTGGCGAGCGCACTCACGCCCGAGGAACGGCGCGGCCTCATGCTCGCCATGGCGCGGGACGTGCTGACCGCGCTGGCGCGCAGCACGCGGCTCGACGGGATCCTGGTGGTCTCGCGCACCCCCGAGGCCGACGCCCTTGCCCAGGCCTTCGGCACCGAACGCTTCAGCGAGAGCCCGGACGCCGACCTGCCGACCGCGCTGACCCAGGCGAGCGACTACCTGGTCGAACACCTGCATGCACGGGGCGTGATGATCGTGCCTGCCGACGTGCCGCTGATCACGGAACACGAGATCGACTCGGTCCTTGCGGAGCACGCTGACGTCACGATCCTGCCGGACGACGAGCACGTCGGCACCAACTGCCTGATCTGCACCCCGCCCGGCCGCATCCCGCTGCTGTTCGACGGGCGCAGTTTCCGGCCGCACGTCGAGGCCGCGTTCGCGGCCGGCGTGGTCCCGAAGGTGATTCCTTCGAGCCTGTTCGCACTCGACATCGACACGCCGGCGGATCTCCGCGCGCTGCTCGCGCGGGAACCCGCCAGCCAGACCGGGATCTACCTGACGCGGGCCGGGATCGCCGCCCGCCTCGCCGACGCCCGCGCCACGCCGTGGCCCGGCGCGCTCGGAACGGATGCCGCTTCATGAACCCACGCAGTCAACGCAGTAACGGAACCGACATGGACCACCCGCTCGTGCAGACGCTCGCCGGACTCGCCGCCCGCGGTGAGTGCCCGGACCACCAGACCGCCCGGGCGCTCGCCGAGGTGACCGACACCGCGGCGCTCGCGGCCATTGCTGCGGACCTGCGCGATCGCGGCTTCCACAACGTCGTCACCTACTCGCGCAAGGTGTTCATTCCGCTCACCCACCTGTGCCGCGACGTCTGCCACTACTGCACCTTCGCCCAGGTCCCGCGCAAGCTGAAGGCGCCGTACATGACCGTCGACGAAGTGCTCGAGGTCGCGCGGCACGGCGCTGCGCAGGGCTGCAAGGAGGCGCTGTTCACCCTCGGCGAGAAGCCCGAACTGCGCTACAAGGCGGCGCGCGAGGCGCTCGCGGCCATGGGCTTCGCCAGCACGCTCGACTACCTCGTGCACGTCGCGGAGCGGGTCTACCGCGAGACCGGACTGCTGCCACACCTGAACCCGGGCACCCTGACCCCGGACGAACTCACGCGCCTGCGCCCGGTCTCGCCGTCCATGGGGATCATGCTCGAGTCGCTGTCCGACCGGTTGTGCGCAAAGGGCATGCCCCACCACGGCTCGCCCGACAAGGTCCCGGCGGTGCGGCTGCAGACGCTCGTGGACGCCGGCAAGGCACGGGTGCCGTTCACCACCGGGATCCTGATCGGCATCGGCGAGACGCGCCTCGAGCGCATCGAGTCGCTGCTCGCGATCCGCGACGTGCAGGCGCAGTACGGGCACATCCAGGAAATAATCGTCCAGAACTTCCGCGCCAAGCCCGACACCAAGATGGCGCACGCACCCGAGCCCGATCTCGACGAACTGCTCTGGACCATTGCGGTCGCACGGATCCTGTTCGGCGCGGACATGAGCATCCAGGCACCACCCAACCTGAGCCCCGGCGTGCTGGCCCAGATCGTCGCCGCCGGCATCAACGACTGGGGCGGCGTATCGCCGCTGACTCCGGACTTCGTCAATCCGGAAGCACCATGGCCGCATCTCGACGAACTCGCCCGCGAAACCGCGCGGGCCGGCAAGTTCCTGCATGAACGGCTCACCGTGTATCCGAAGTTCGTCCGTGCACTCGACACGTGGGTGGACCGCGGACTGCACGATGCCGTGCTGACCCACAGCGATGCCGAGGGGCTGGCGCGCTCCGACGACTGGAGCCCGGGTGCCGAGACCGCGCCGCCGCAGGCGCTGCTCGATGCGATCCATGCCGCGCCGCGGCGGGTTTCGCCCGACCTCGCGGCGATCCTCGCCCGCGCCGAATCCGGCGTCGACCTCGACGAGGCCGACGTCGTCCGCCTGTTCGCGGCGCGCGGCGACGATTTCAGCGCGGTCGTGCAGGCCGCGGACCGGCTGCGCCGGCGCATGAATGGCGACACCGTGAGCTTCGTCGTCAATCGCAACATCAATTACACCAACATCTGCTACTTCAAGTGCCAGTTCTGCGCGTTCTCGAAGGGCAAGCTGTCGGAAAACCTGCGCGGCCGTCCGTACGACCTCTCCCACGAGGAGATCCAGCGGCGCACCGTGGAAGCCTGGGAACGCGGCGCCACCGAAGTCTGCATGCAGGGCGGCATCCACCCCGAGTACACGGGCGAGACCTACGTCGGAATCCTCGAGGCCGTGAAGGCCGCGGTGCCCGACATGCACATCCACGCATTCTCGCCGCTCGAGGTCTGGCAGGGTGCGGCCACTTCGAACCTGGATCTCGACACCTACCTCGAGCGCCTGAAAGCAGCCGGCCTCGGCACGCTGCCTGGCACCGCGGCCGAGATCCTGGACGACGAGGTGCGCGCGATCATCTGTCCGGACAAGATCAACACCCAGCAGTGGCTCGACGTGATGGCCGCGTCCCATCGCACGGGTTTCCGGACCACGGCGACGATCATGTACGGCCACGTGGAACAGCCGGTGCACTGGGCGCGCCACCTGCTGCGCGTGCGCGACCTGCAGAAGAAGACCGGCGGGTTTACCGAGTTCGTGCCGCTGCCGTTCGTGCACATGGAGGCGCCCATGTACCTGAAGGGCAAGGCGCGCAAGGGACCCACGTTCCGCGAGGCTGTGCTCATGCACGCGGTGGCGCGACTGGCGCTGCATCCGCACATCACCAACATCCAGGCGAGCTGGGTGAAGATGGGCCACGCCGGGCTTGCAGCCTGCCTCGACGCCGGCTGCAACGACCTCGGCGGCACGCTCATGAACGAGAGCATCAGCCGCGCCGCCGGCACCACCCACGGCCAGGAAACGTCCCCCGCCGAAATGCGCGCCATGATCGAGGCCGCCGGCCGCACGCCGCGCCAGCGCACCACGCTCTACCAGGACACGAGCGAGGAGCGCATCGCCGCCGGCCTCGCCGCCGGCGCGATCACCGAGATCGTCAATACCCCCGCGCGCAAGTACGAGCGCAAGCGGGATCGCGATCTGCTGCGCCCAGGCCTGATCGCGGTCTCCGCCGCGGACTGATCGTGTGCGACAGCGGTGAACCAGGCGAGCTGGCTGCGACCCGCCGCGGAGGCACCCGGGCGCTACCTGGTCAGCGGCGACTGGCGGCTCGGCAACCTCGCTGAGATACGCGGCGGGCTCGCGGACTTCGCAGCCCAGGTGGACACGCTCGACGCTGCCGACATCGAAGCGCTCGACTCCGCGGGCGCGCTCCTGCTGTTGATGACCGCGGAACGGCTCGGCGTGCCGCCCGAGCAGATCATGCTGCGTGCCGAGCATACCGCCCTGTACGCAGCCGTTCGCGATGCACGGTCCACCGAGCCGGCGCCGCCGCAGGCGGACGCCGGCGCACTCACCCGGTTCCTCGCGCACATCGGTCGCGCGGTGGCCGGGATCGCCGACGACCTGCGCCAGTTGCTCGGTTTCCTCGGCCTGACCGTGGTACGTCTCGGCGCCTGCCTCGTGCGGCCACGCCGCATCCCGGTGACTTCCGTCGTGCACCACATGGAGCAGACCGGCCTCGATGCCCTGCCGCTGGTCTGCCTGCTGAGCTTCCTGGTCGGTGCGGTCATCACGTTTCTCGGTGCGACCGTGCTCGCGGACTTCGGCGCCGAGCTATACGTGATCGACCTCACCAGCTATGCCTTCATGCGCGAGTTCGGCGTGATCCTCACCGCCATACTGCTTGCCGGCCGTACCGCGAGCGCGTTCACGGCGCAGATCGGCACCATGAAGAGCCGCGAGGAGATCGACGCCATGCGCACGCTCGGTCTCGATCCTGTAGACCTGCTGGTCGTGCCGCGCCTGCTCGCGCTGCTCGTCATGCTGCCGCTGCTGAGCGTCGCTGCGACCCTGTCCGGGATCGGCGGCGGCATGGCCGTCGCGTGGCTGACCCTGAACATCGTGCCCGAGCTCTTCATCAACCATCTCTACGAGACCATCGAACTGCGCCACTACCTGGTCGGGCTCGGCAAGGCGCCGATCTTCGCGCTGGTGATCGCGCTGGTCGGTTGCCTGGAAGGCTTCAAGGTGGCCGGCACCGCCCAGTCGGTCGGCGAGCGCACCACGTCAGCCGTGGTCCAGGCGATCACCCTGGTGATCCTGATCGACGCATTCGCGGCACTGTTCTTCATGGAGATGGGCTGGTGAGCGCGCCCGGCGAACCCGCCATCCGGGTGCGCGGCCTGCGCACCCAGTTCGGCCCGCAGGTCGTGCACGACGCGCTCGACCTCGACGTCGCGCGCGGCGAGATCCTCGGCGTGGTCGGCGGCTCGGGGACCGGCAAGTCGGTGCTGATGCGTGCGATCCTGAACCTGCGCCCGCCCGACGCCGGCACCGTGGAGGTGCTCGGCCAGACGATCACGAACGACGCGGCGGCGCACGTCAACCTGCAACGCCAGACCGGCGTCCTGTTCCAGGACGGGGCCCTGTTCTCGTCACTCACCGTCGCCGAGAACGTGGCGGTGCCCTTGAAGGCACACCATCCGGAGATCACCGCGGAGCTGCTGGCGGCGCTGATACAACTCAAGATCCGCCTCGCCGGCCTGCCGGATTCGGCCGCGACCAAGCTGCCGTCCGAGCTGTCCGGTGGCATGCGCAAACGCGCCGGGCTCGCACGCGCACTGGCCCTCGATCCGGCGCTGCTGTTTCTCGACGAGCCGACCGCCGGCCTCGATCCGATCGGCGCGGCCCAGTTCGACCAGCTCCTGAAAACGCTGAAGGAATCGCTCGGGCTGACCGTCTTCCTGATCACCCACGACCTCGACACCCTGTACGCGATATGTGATCGGGTTGCCGTGCTCGGGCGGCAGCGCATACTCACGATCGGACCGCTCGCGGAGGTCGAGCGGTTCGATGATCCGTGGGTACACGACTATTTTCACGGACCACGGGCGCGTGCCGCGCGGCAGAGCGTCCACGACCGGAGCACCTGAGCGATGGAGACACGGGCCAACTACGTCCTGATCGGCGCCGTCACCCTGGCGGGCGCGGTGGTCGCCGTGCTGTTCGCCCTGTGGGCCGGACGGTACACCGCGTCCGCCAACTGGGCGGACTACGAGATCCGCTTTTCCCAGGCCGTGACCGGTCTGTCCACCGGCGGCGCGGTGCAGTACAACGGCATCACCGTGGGCACGGTGCGCGAACTCTCGCTCGCGCCGGAGGACGCCCGCCAGGTGATCGCGCGCATCCGGATCCAGGCCGACGCGCCGGTGCGCGAGGATACCGTGGCACGCCTGCAGCTCTCCGGGCTCACCGGCATCACGTTCATCCAGTTGAGCGGCGGCAGCCCGGACAGCCCGCCCCGGCGCGCGGCACCGGGGGAGGAGATCCCGCGCATACCCGCGGAGGAATCGGCCCTCGACCGCCTGATCGGCGCATCGGAAGGCATCGCCAATTCGGCGAACGAAGTGCTGCTGCGCGTCATCGAGCTGCTGAGCGAGGAGAACACGGCCCGGATCAGCGCGACGCTCGCCAACCTGAACGACTTCACCGCGACCCTGAGCGCCGAACGCGGCCAGCTCGAGACCGCGCTGCAGTCGGTCGCGGGCGCGAGCGCGAGCGCGGAGCGCACGCTCGCCGCCACGGAACGGACCGTGACCGAGCTGAACCGGACACTCGGCGCGGTGAACGAGGAGCTGATCGTGCGCCTGCCGGACATCGGCCGCGACCTCGCCGGCTCGCTCGAACGGCTCGCGTCGATGACCGGACGCGCCGACCGCCTGCTCGCCGAGAACTCGGACGCCTTCGCGGCGCTCGGACCGAGCGGGCTCGGTCAGCTCGGTCCCACCCTGCTCGAACTGCAGCGCCTGCTGCAGGACCTGTCGCGCCTGACCCGCCGGATCGACCGGGATCCCGTGCAATACCTGCTGGGCGGCAGCCAGCCCGAGGAGTACCAGCCGCAATGACACGTCCAGCCAGACTCGGCATCTGCGCCCTCGTCCCGCTGCTGCTGCTGGCCGGCTGCCTGCGGCTGCCGGCACGCACCGAGCCGATCCGCATCGTGGCACCGGCCGTCGCCGTCACGCCGGCGCAGGACTGGCCGGTGGTGGCCTGGTCGCTCGCCGTGCAGCGGCCGATCGCCGACCAGACCCGTGGTTCGGTGCGTGTGGTGGTGCGTACGCCGCACTCGCGGCTCGCGTTCTATCCGGGCATCGCGTGGCTCGACGAGCTACCGGACATGCTGCAGTCGATCCTGCTCGAGGGTTTCGTCGACTCGGGCCGCGTCGCGAGCGTCGCGCGTCCGGGTACCGCGCTCGCCCGCTACCAGCTGGTCGCGGACATCCGCGCATTCGACCTGGTCGACGCCGGTGCGGGCCTCGCCACCGATCTCGTCGTGCACGGCTCGCTGGTGGAAGTACGCACCGGCCGCATCGTGGCGAGTCGCGTGTTCCGGACCGACGCCAGCGTCAGCGGACGCGGCGTCGACGCCGTGACGGCGGCGTTCGAACAGGCGCTCGCCCGGCTGGTCGGCGAGGTCGTGGAATGGACGCTGCGCGCACCACCCCTCGAGCCGGACAGCGCGCCGGACGATCCACCCGAAGGCGCCCCGGCCGGCGGCTAGCCGGCCGGGGCTCGGCCCGCCGGCGCTGGGCCGACCGGCGTTCAGCCGGCCGGTACCGGCACCGGCCCCTGCGCCCGCACCGCGAGCAGCAGCGGCACGATCAGCGCGAGGAAGATCACGACCGACACGGCGGCGAGCAGCCAGAGCGTCGTGCTCATGCCCCACAGATCCAGCGCATAGCCCACCCACGGACCGGTCAGCGTGAACGCGCCGCGGAAGCCGAAGCTCACCAGCGAGTTCGCGGTCGCGCGCACCTGTCCCGGCACGCGCCGGTTCAGCGCGTCCTGCAGGACGACGGCGCCCACCCCGCGCGCGAAGAAGAAACTCGCGCCCGCGAGGATCCCGCCGAGCGGCCCGAGCAGGTCGAGGCCCGCGTAGCCGAACGCCGGCAGGATCCCGATGGCCAGCAGCAGGGCGGTGGCGCCGAGGCGTGCCTCGAGTACGTGCGCGAACCGTCCGGCCAACGCGGCGACCAGCGAGAGGCCGGCCCAGAGGTAGCCGAACCAGCTGAGCGCGATGCCCTGATCCTGCCAGATCTGCTGCAGCAGCCAGACCGCGTAGAACGTGGTGAGGCTCCAGATGCTGAGCGCCAGCACCACCAGCAGCAGCACGCGGCTGTGGGTCGCGAGGTACCGGCACACGTGCAGCAGATTGCCGAGGTGGTTCGACTGCTCCATGCGCTGCCCGGGCGGCTCCACCAGGCGCAGTGCAAACACCAGCGGCAGCCAGCCGAGCACCGCCTGCACCCAGACCACCGCCTGCAGGGTCGAGTAGATCAGCAGGACGCTGCAGGTGACCGCCGCGATGGCCTCCGACAGGGTCTTGACCGAGTACAGGCGACCGACCACGTTGCGGCCTTCCGCGGAGCCGCGGCCGAGCGCCACCTCGGTGTCGTACAGCATCGCGATGTCCGAGCCGGAGATCAGGCTGTAGCCGATCGCGAGCGCGATCTCGAATGCCGCGAGCCCCCAGAAGCCGTCGGCGAAAACGAGAATCGTGTTGCCGACGCCGGCCGCGGCCGCACCCAGCACCAGCGTGATGCGGCGGCCGAACAGGTCCGCGACGTAGCCGGACGGGACTTCCGCCAGCAGCACCACCAGCGCGAACAGGGCCTGCAGCGAGAAGATCTCCTGCATGGACAGGCCCCGGCTCTGGAAGAACGGCACGGCGACCGGCATGAATACCAGGAATACCTGGAAGAAGCTCAGGGTGAGCGTCCGGGTGACGTTGTGATCGAGCCGGTTACCGGCTTCTACTGCGCTCATGATGCGAATCTCGTCTTCTTGTTCTGGATCTGGTTTTCTTCGGCCCTGAAACGACAAACCCCGAAGGCTTGTGGGCGCTTCGGGGTTTCTGGTCGATGCCCCATCGCAGGATGGGGCTTGATCGAACGGTCTATCCTCCGGAGCCGCGCCCTCTGCCGCGCGCACGGGTCGACACGTGGCCTGCGCACAGCGGCTGCGCAACCAGCATCGTGTCTACCCACTTGTTGACAATCACAAAGGACGCAAAGGACATGGAACGGCAACCTCCGTCGAGGGCGCGCATCCTGCGCGCGGCCGGCAGCGTTGTCAACACCCGGACCGTCGGCCGCGGGAAAAATTTCCGACGGACGTGCGATACTGCACACCGCCCGCACACGGGCGGACCCATCGAGCGCAGCAGGGGCATCCATGACGCTGAAGGTAGGACTGATCGGCTGCGGCCACATCGCCCGCTTCCACGCGCGCAACATCCGCGACGTGCAGTCCCGCGGCCTGGTCGACATCGACTACCACGCGGTCTGCGACCGCGACCTGAGCCGGGCCGAAGCCTTCGCCGCGCTCGGCGGCTGCGCCGTGGTCACCGACGATCCGACCACCGTCATCGAGCAATGCGACGCGGTCTACGTCTGCACCGAAACGGCCGGCCACCCGGACCTGGTACACCGCATCGCCACGGCCGGCCGCCACGTCTTTTGCGAGAAACCGCTCGCGCGCAACGTGACGGACGCAATCGCCATGACGACGGCGGTACGGCAGGCGGGCATCACGCACCAGGTCGGCCTGGTGCTCAATACCAGCCCGGTCTATCGGGTGCTCGAGGACCTCATGGCTGCGGACCACGGGCCGCTCCTGACCGCGCACCTGCGCGACGACCAGTTCTTCCCGATCCGCGGTCACTACGGTTCGGACTGGCGTGCCGACGTGACGCGCGCGGGCGGCGGTACGCTGATCGAACACTCCATCCACGACGTCGACCTGCTGCGTCGGCTGTTCGGCGAGATCGTGGCCGTGCGCTGCCACCTGCGCTTCACCAGCGGACACCCGGGTATCGAGGACGTGGCGCTGGTCACCTTCCAGCACGCAGGGGGGCACCAGACCACGCTGACGTCGGTCTGGCACGCGATCGACAGCCGCCCGTCCAGCCGCCACCTGGAGGTATTCTTCCAGCGCGCCCGCTTCGAGACCGCGTCCGACTACTTCGGCACGCTCGCCTGTGAAATCGACGACGCACCCGTGGTGACACTCTCGAACGACGAGATCCTGGCCCGGTTCATGGCGCTCGAGGGTCTGCACGCCCGGGACGAGGACCTGCGCAGCCTCGGCGGACTCTCCGACCGGCGGTTCCTCGCGTGCGCCGCCGCGGGTCGACCGGCCGCGCCGGACTTCGACGCCGCGCTGGTCGCCCACCAGGTGGTGGACGCCTGTTACCGCAGCGCAGCCGAGCAGCGCGAGATCAGGCTGACGCCCGCACCCTGAAGCGGGTGACCCCGGAAACCCCAAGCAGGACCCAACGCAGAACTTCAAGCAGAACCGTACGCACGAGGAGGCCGCCCGACCATGACGCGCAACCCAGTAGATACCGCCGCGGCGCTGTTTGCCGCCATCGAATCCGGCCAGCCGGCACGCGTGGCCGCCCTGTACGCGGACGACGTCGCGGTCTGGCACAACTTCTCGAACCGGACCCAGGACAAGACCGAGAACCTGCGCACCCTGGAGGGGCTCATCGGGTCGGCCGCGGCGATCCGTTACGAGGTGATCGAGCGCCGCCTGCTCGACCCGGACCGGGTACTGCAGCGCCACAACCTGGTGGTCACGACGCGCAACGGCGCGACCTTCGTCATACCGGCCTGCATCTTCGTCACCGTGCAGGACGGCAGGATCGTGCGCATCGACGAATACCTCGACACCGGGCAGGCCAACGCGCTCCGCCAGGCGAGCGGTCGGGAGCGGATCGCGGGCTGACCCGCCTGGTGCGCGGGAGTACCGCGCCTGGCGAGCCAAAGGCTCGCACTGGTGCGCGCGATTAGCGCGCCAGAGGCGCGTACTCAGTCCGCGTCGCCGGTGCCCGGACCGGTGCCGTGGCGCGTTCCGCGCGGTACTGCCCGGCCCCGCGCGGCCGCTTCGGCCAGGTTCTGCGACATCTGCGTGAGCACGCGGCGCACGAGCGCCTGGTCGGCCTCGCTGATGCCCGCCAGCGCGATCCGGTGGACTTCGTCCACGTAGGGGATCAGTCGCGCCTGCAGGCGCCGCGCGCGCGGCGTCAGCACGATCCTCACCTTGCGCGCATCGTCGGGATCCGGACGCCGTTCCACCAGGCCGTCCCGCACCAGCCGGCGGATCATCGATACCGTGGTCGCTTCGGTGGCACCCACCCGCTCGCTCAGTTCACGCTGGGTGATGCCGTCGCCTTCCCACAGCACGCGCAGCGATCGCCACTGGCCGCTGCTGACGCCGTGCCGCGCGATCCGCCGCTCGAGTTCGCGCGCGAACTGGCGGAAGTTGATACGGCAGAGGTAGCCGAGACTCTGCAGGGGATCGGCGTAGCGGGACGCGGCAGGCTCGGCAGGCGGCGCCTTCGCGACCCGCGCGGGGGTGCGTTTGCGGGCGCCGCTCATGATCCCGCAGGCGCCTCCCGACGCCCTGCCTGCACGGTGCGCGGCAGCGCACTCCAGCCGGCATAGTGCGCGCCTGCGCCGAGCGCTTCCTCGATGCGCAGCAGTTCGTTCCACTTGGCGGTCCGCTCCGAACGGGCGAACGAACCCACCTTGATCTGCCCGGCATCCCAGCCGGTCGCGAGGTGTACGATGGAGAGATCCTCGGTGTCGCCGGAGCGCGCCGAGACCAGCGTGCCCCAGCCGGCGGCGCGCGCCTGGGCGCAGGCCGCGCGGGCCTCGCTGACCGTCCCGACCTGGTTGACCTTGATGAGCGCCGCATTGCACCAGTGCTCGGCGACGCCGCGCCGGACCCGGTCGGGACTGGTCACCAGCAGATCGTCGCCCACCACCTGCACACGATCCCCCCACGCGGCCGTGAAGGCGCGGCTGCCGGCCGTGTCGTCCTCCGCGACCGGGTCCTCGAGGGACAGGATCGGGTAGCGCTCGAGCCAGCGCCCGAGCAGTTCCAGCATGCCGTCCCGGTCCAGCGTGCGGCCGTCGAGGGCGAGCCGGTAGCCGGTCCCGTCGAAGAATTCGCTGGCGGCGACGTCGAGCGAGAGGTGGACGTCGTCACCCGGCACCAGGCCGGCCGCCTCGATGCTGCGCACGAGCATGTCGAGGGCCGCCTCGTTGCTGTCGAACGCCGGCCACCAGCCGCCTTCGTCCGCGGTCCCGGCCAGCAGGCCGGCCGCCTGCATGAGCCGGCCGGCATGGCGATAGACGTCCGCGGTCCGCGCGATCGCGACCTCGAAGGTCGGCGCCGACGGACACATGATCATGAAATCCTGGATGTCGACCCGGCGAGCCGCATGCGCGCCGCCGCCGAAGATCTGGATCTCCGGCACCGGCAGCCGCACCGGCCGGTCTCCGGCGAGGTAGCGCCAGGTCGGCAGACCGTTCGCCGCGGCGGCGGCGTGCAGGCACGCGAGCGATACCGCGACGATCGCGTTGCCGCCCAGCCGCGATTTGTCCGGGGTCCCGTCGAGTTCGCGCAGCCGCGCATCGACCGCCTCCTGATCCGTCGCCGCCAGTCCGCGAATCCCGGCCGCGATCGGCCCGTTCACCGCACTGACCGCGCCGGTGACGTCATAACCGCCGAAACGCTCGCCGCCGTCACGCAGTTCGACCGCCTCGTGACGTCCGCGCGAGGCACCGGCCGGCGCGATCGCACGACCGATGCTGCCGCCTTCGAGGTGGACCTCGGCTTCGACCGTCGGCCGCCCGCGCGAATCCCAGACCCGGCGCCCGCGCACCGCCGTGATCACGGCGCGCCCGCCACCCGATCCCGTATGTGCAGCGCCCACGTCAGTCTGCCAGCCGGCCGAGGAACTGCGCGAGGCTGGTCCCGACGCGCCGCACCATGGCCTGGCCGGTCGCGTCGCGCAGCTGATCCGCGGCATCGAACGAGTCGCCCGTCGCACCGGGTACCGCCCAATGTTCCGGGATGACCGTGACGTTGATCCCGCTCAGGATCTGGCGCAGGTGGGCCTGCGAACGGATGCCGCCCATCGGCCCGAGCGTCGCGGAGACGAGCGCCGCCACCTTGCCGTTGAAACACTCCAGGAACTGCTCGTCGGGGACCGGGCGCGTCACCCAGTCGATCGTGTTCTTGAGCACACCGCTGATCGAGGTGTTGTATTCGGGGGTGGCGATCAGGAAGCCGCGATGGGACTTGAACAGCGCCTTCAGACGCATTGCCGGCTCCGGCACGCCCGCTTTCGCCTCGAGGTCGCCGTCGTAGAGCGGCAGCGGGAAGTCCCGGAGATCGATGGTGGTCACCCGGGCACCCGCCTCCTCGGCGGCCCGTACGGCGATGGCCAGGACCTTCCGGTTGGTCGACGCCGTGCGCGTGCTGCCGGAAAATGCCAGGATAGTCTTGGTGCCACTCATGGAATCGGATCCTCCTGCGCTGCGACCGGTGGGTCGGCTGACCGCGCGACGGCTGGCCGCACGGCAAATTAGTTCGTATGCTAAGCAAACCATGCTAAGCAATCGACCGGAACTTCTCAACGCCATGCGCCCCACGGCGCCCGGCCCGTACCCCGAAACCACATGAAGACCCTTCCCGGACTCGTCCTGCTGCCGAGCCAACTCTGTACCGCGCGCCTCTGGCAGCATCAGATCGAGCACCTGGCCGATCGCGCCGAGATCACGGTCCCGGAACTGGACGGCGACACCATCGCCGGGATCGCCACGGCGGTGCTGGCCGCCGCGCCCGCACGGTTCGCGCTGGCCGCGCACGGCATGGGCGGGTTCGTCGCCTTCGAGATCCTGCGCCAGTCACCGGCGCGCGTGACGCGGCTCGCACTGCTCGGCACGCTCGCAACGGCGGACGGACCGGCGCAGATCGAGCGGCGCGAGGGCTATTCGCGGCTGGTCGCGAGCGGGCGTTTCGCCGCAGTCATCGAGGAACGTATTCCCATGCTTCTGCACCCGGACCACCAGTCCGACCCGGACCTGCTCGCCGCCGCCCGCGCGATGGCCTACGCGACCGGTCCGGCGCGTTTCCTGCGCCAGCAGCGGGCGATCATCGGCCGCATCGACAGTCGGCCGACGCTGGCACGGATCGGCTGCCCGACGCTCGTCCTCGCCGCGAGCCACGACGCCATCGCATCGCCGGCAACCCTGCGTGCGGTGGCGGATGCGATCCCGGGCGCGGAATACGTCGTGATCGAGGGTGCCGGACACTTCGCGCCGCTGGAGCGGCCTGACGCGGTGACCGGGGCACTGCGCGGCTGGCTCGGCGCCGACGCAGCAGGCGCACCCGGCGGATGACCGGACCGGGTCAGCCGGACTCGGGCAGCGGTCCCCAATCCACCGCCAGGGCGTCCTGCAGCGCGTCGAGGCGTGCGCGGCCGATGCGCTGCTCGAGCAGCGCTTCCAGGTCGAGCAGCCCCTCGACCGCGACCTCGCGCAACCGGCGGCCGCGCGCCGTGAACCGGACGATGCGCTGACGGCCGTTGTCGGGATCCTGCTCGACGGTCACCAGCCCCTTGCCGACCAGTTCCTTCAAGGCCTGCTGCACCGCCTGCTTGGAGACGCCGAGGCGCGTCGCCAGGTCGGCCTGGCGCTGCACGCCGTCGCCGATGCAGACCATGATCATCGACTGCGCACGCGGAACGGAGACGCCAGTCGTCCTTGCGAGGTGCGCCTGCAGACCGTCGTCCAGCCAGTAGAAGGCGTGCATGATCCTGCGCATCAGCATGCGGTCGTAGGGCTGCACCGCGCGATCGGCGAGCGTCGCCGGTACGGCCGGCGTGGCGCCGCCCCGCGGCTGTGGACCGGTCCGATTCACGCGCCCACCACGCGCTCGCCGTTGGCCTTGATTCCCTCGGCATTGACCGGCAGGTCGACGCTCGGCGAGCCGCTCTTCAGCGTCGCGCAGAACTCCAGCATGATGCCGTCCGGGTCGAAGAAATAGAACGAACGCAGCCAGGTGCGATCGGTGACACCGGTCGCCGTGCGCGCGTCCTTGCCGGTGACCACGTCGTCGTGGTTGACCACCGGCGTGCAGTCCACGCCCCGCGCGACCAGGAGTTCGCGGTATGCGTCGATCGCCTCGGGCGGCACGCTGAACGCGACGTGGTTCATGGAGCCGTGCGCGGAGACGATCGAGCCTTCCGGGCGCCCGACCAGCTGCGCGGCACTCGCCACACCGGGCATGGCCGGTGGCGCGTCGCGGAACCAGAAGAACGCGAGTTCGTTGCCACCGCCCATGTCGAAGAAGAAGTGCTGTCCGAAGCCCCGGTCGAGGTCGAAGCCTTTCTTCAGCTTCATGCCGAGCACGTTGGTATAGAAATCCACCGTGCGCGCCATGTCCCGGCACACCAGTGCCAGGTGGTGCAGACCGCCGTAGCGGATCTCGGTCGTCATTTGTCGCCCTCCTTGTTCGCCCAGGCGGAACCCGCCCAGTCGGCCGACACGCCTGCCGCGGCCGGCGCCGGCACCTCGCGGATCCGCTCCGGCACGTCGTCGAATTCGAGCCGCAGCGCCTTGCAGCACACCGCATGCAGGTTGTAGCCGAGCGTGTGATAGGTCAGTTCCAGCACGTCTTCGTCCGAGAGGTGCCGGTGCAGTTCCTCGAACAGCGCATCGGACGCGCGCCCGCCCTGCAATATCAGCGCGTCGGCCCAGGCGAGCACGGCGCGCTCCTTCGCATCGAACTGATCGGAGATCTGCCACTCCGGGATCGCCGCGATCTGCGCATCGGTCACGCCGAAGCGCCGCGCCGCCTTGCAGTGCTGCGAGAATACGAACTGGCTGCCCTGGGTGAACCCCGCGCGCATGATGGCGAGTTCGCGCAGCTTGCCGTCGAGCTGACTGACGCTCTTGTCGGCGAACATGCCGAACATGCCGAAATGGCTGGTGGCATGGTCGAACACGTAGGGAACCAGCGCGAACACCGACCACCAGTTGCCCGGGGTTCCGGTGGCGGTGCCGGGCTGCGTGACCGGGTCGCGATCGCCGAACAGGCGGTCGTAGTACTTCAGGACGTTGGCAGGCGCTTCCGCCCGGGGAACCTGGCGCAGACGTGGCATTCGGAGTCCTCCTCCCTCGTTGAAATCGCTGCCATTCTCTTGACACGGACCCCGATGGTCAACGACATTGATCGAGATTTTGATGGTAAGCTAGCTAAGCACCACTTGGCGCACCACTTAGCGGAGGGAGCACATGGGCACGCCGAAAAACGAAAAATTCGACATCCAGGGCATCAACCACCTGGCACTGGTCTGCAAGGACATGAAGCGCACGGTCGATTTCTATTCGGGCGTGCTCGGCATGCCGCTGACCAAGACCATCAACCTGCCGCGCGGCATGGGCCAGCACTTCTTCTTCGACGTCGGCAACGGCGACGCGCTGGCGTTCTTCTGGTTTCCGGACGCGCCGGCTTCGGTGCCGGGCGTCACCCACGCAGCAAACCTGGTGGGGCGCGGCTCGCTGACCTCGGCGCATGCGTCGATGAACCATGTGGCGTTCAACGTGCCGGCCGCGAAGATCGACGAATACCAGCGCAAGCTCGAGGCCGCCGGCATCGACTGCACCGGTGTCGTGAACCACGATGATTCCGAGACGCAGGCGAGCCCGACGCTCACCGAGTCGACGTTCGTGCGCTCGATCTATTTCCAGGATCCGGACGGGATCCTGCTCGAGTTCGCCGCGTGGACGCGGCCGCTCGACGAACGGGACGTGAACTGCGAGCCGATGAGCGCCGCGGACGCGCTGGCAGCCGCCGGTTGAGGACACCGCGCGGGTCGGCTTGCGCCGACCGGGAAGTTTGAGCGAAACGGCGCGGCCCCCGGGCGGCGCCGGCAACACAAGAGGGCCCGATCGGGCCCAACAGGGGAGCAACGATGAGAGCAAGACTGAGCCTTCTGGCTTCGGCCGGCTGCCTAGCTACGATCGGCTGGGCACCGGGCGCCGCAGCCGGCGAACCCGCCGTACAGCGCGGCGCAATCGAGGAAGTGGTCGTCACGGCACGCTACCGCGAGGAGTCCGTGCAGGATTCGCCGCTGTCGGTGACCGCCTTCAACGAGGTGATGCTGGAGAAGATCACCGCGCAGGACCTGCGCGACGTCGGACCAGCCACGCCCAACGTGCGCATCCAGCCGGTGGTCACGTTCAACAACAGCGCGGCCGTGCACGTGCGCGGCATGGGCAACCAGGACATCGAGTCGACCAACGAGCTGCGCAACGGCATCTCGGTGAACGGCGTGTTCATCTCGCGCCCGATCGCCACGCTGATCGACTTCTTCGACGTGGACAACGTGCAGATCCTGCGCGGACCGCAAGGCACCACGTTCGGCAAGAACTCGCTTTCCGGCGGTCTCGCCGTGCGCACCATCCGTCCGGACGGCACCGTCGACTACCGTGGCGAGCTGACGGTCGGCAACTACGGCCGCCAGGACGTCCGCGCCGCCGTCCAGTTCCCGCTGATCACGGACCAGCTGTCCATGCGCATCTCCGCCATGGCCCAGAACTACGACGGTCACTTCGAGAACCGCGTGAACGGCGAGAACTTGAACGGCGAGGACCTCGACACGTTCCGCACCACGCTGGTGTGGACGCCGACCGAGAATCTCGAAGCCACCCTGATCTACAACTGGCTGCGCGAACGCAGCAGTGCGCCGGGCGGCGACAACCGCCCCGACCCGGGTCAGCTGCTGCAGTTCACGGAGCCGGACAACGACCCGTTCCGCGTCGGGCGTGACGCGCTCGACTTCCACAATACCGACCAGGGCAACACCACCCTGCTCGTCGACTGGCGACTCGGTGAGTTCACCCTGCACTCGGTCACCGGCTGGATCAGCACGGACGACTGGATCGCGAGCGACTTCGACCAGACCGAAGTGCCGTTCTTCCCGACATTCCGCGACCAGGTGCACGACCAGTTCAGCCAGGAAATCCGCCTGCAGTCGGACTTCAGCGGTCGCAGCGGCTTCCTCGGCAACCTCGACTTCGTGGTCGGGCTGTTCTACTTCGAGCAGGACCATGAACTGACCCAGGCCTTCCCGACGCTGCCCGCCGGTGCGAGCTCGGCGGACTACACCACCCAGGACGGCGACAGCCGCGCGGTGTTCGGCCAGGCGATCTATGCCATCAACGACCGCATGAACGTGACGCTCGGTTCGCGCTACACCAAGGAAAAGAAGGACTTCGGCCGCAACCCGTTCGTGCTGTTCGCCGGCCCGAACCAGATCCTCGCCCAGGACCCGTCGACCGTCCCGCGGCTCGGTTTCATGTCGCAGTTCCCGCTGACGCTCACCGGCAAGCTCGACAGCAGCAAGACCACCTATCAGCTGGCGTTCGACTACCGATTCACCGACGACATCCTCGGCTTCGTGAGCTACAACACCGGCTTCAAGGCCGGCGAGTTCGGCGCCCGCGCGAGCCTGCCCGAGACCGTCGGTCCGACCGACGACGAGTCGGCCGAGTCCTACGAGATCGGCGTCAAGTCCGAATGGCTCGACGGCCGCCTGCGTGCCAATGCGACGATCTTCCACACCGTGTTCCAGGATCTGACGTTCGGCGTGTTCATCCCGTCGCCGGTCGGCACCGGCCAGGAAACCATCGCCGAGAACATCGGCGAGTCCACCAACCAGGGCGTGGAACTCGAGCTGCAGGCCGTGCCGGTCGACGGACTCACGCTGCAGGCGAGCGTCGGTTATCTCGACTCGCAGTACGACAAGTTCTGCGCGGACATCAACGGCGCGCAGGCCTATCCCGGCACCCCGGTCTCCGACTGTGGCGGTGAGGTACGCCAGCTCGCGAACGGCACCTGGCTCGTGGACGAGGACCAGACGTTCCGCAAGCTCTCGCGTGCGCCGAAGTGGCAGCACTTCGTCTCCGCGGACTACGAATGGCAGACCGATCTCGGCTGGTGGTTCGTACGCGCCGCGGCCAACTACGAAAGCAGCTTCTTCACCGACGGCGTGACCAACAACCCGATTGCGAAGACCGGCGACTTCTGGCTGCTCGACGCATCCGCGGGCTGGCGCAGCGGTGACGATTCCTGGCGCGTGCAGGCGTGGTGCAAGAACTGCGGCGACAAGGTCTACACCAATGGTCTGACCCCGACGGCGAACTTCTTCAACCAGCACTTCTACGGCTGGCCGCGCACCTACGGCGTTACGCTCGCATACCGTAAGTGAGTCAGGCGCAACAACCGGAGGCCGCCCGCCCGGGCGGCCGTTCCGGTCCCGCACTGCTAGCCGGTGCGGGATTCTCCAGTGGCTATGCATGGTACGTGATCGGCGTCCTGCTGCTCGCGCAGACCTTCTCGTTCCTCGACCGGATGATCATGGGGCTCCTGGTCGGCCCGATCCGGCAGAGCTTCGAGATCTCCGACACCCAGTACAGCCTGCTCGCCGGGCTCGCGTTCTCGCTCTTCTATGCGACGATGGGCCTGCCGCTCGCGCGCATCGCGGATGCCGGCAACCGCCGCAACCTGATCGTCGCGGGCATCGCCGTATGGAGCGCGATGACCGCGCTATGCGGGGTCGCGCGCGGTTTCTGGGGGCTCTTCTGGGCACGGGTGGGCGTCGGCGTCGGCGAGGCGACGCTCGGGCCAGCCGCCTACTCGATGATCACCGACTACTTTCCGCAGCGCACGCTCGCCCGCGCGCTGTCGGTCTACATGCTCGGCGTCACGTTCGGCTCCGGCGTGGCCTACATGCTGGGCGGCGCCGTGGTCGGCTACGTCGAGCAGATGGGCACCATCAGCGTGCCGGTGCTGGGCGAACTCGAAGGCTGGCAGCTGACCTTCTTCATCGTCGGGCTCCCGGGATTGCTGGTGGCACTGCTGATGGCGCTCACGGTGCGCGAACCGGTGCGCAAGGGCATCCTGGCCGACCAGCCGGCGGCCATACCGCTGCCGGAAGCCGCTCGCTACATCTGGTCCCGGCGGCGCGCCTACGGCTCACACATCGCGGCGCTCGCGATCTTCGTCATGGTCGTCTATGCCCTCAATCTCTGGGGGCCGTCCTACTTCATTCGCACGTTCGGCTACACGACGCCCGAGGCCGGCTGGACGTTCGGGATCATCATGCTGGTCGCCGGCAGTGCGGGCCTGCTGCTCGCAGGCACCATTGCCGACGCGCTGATGCAACGCGGCGTGCGCGACGCCTATCCCCGCACGATCCTCGCCAGCATGATCCTGCTGGTGCCGTGCGCCGGTGCGCTCGCCTTCGTCGACACCCCCGCGCTCGGGATCATCGCCATCGGGCTCGCCGTGTTCTTTTCCGCCTTCCAGGGCGGTATCTCGGCGGGCACCCTGCAGCTCATGACGCCCAACCGCCTGCGCGGGCAGGTGGTCGCGCTCTACCTGCTGATCGCGAGCCTGCTCGGTCTCGGCCTGGGGCCGACCGTCGTCGCGCTGGCCACCGACTTCGTATTCCGCGACGACGCCGCGATCGGCAAGTCGATCGCGCTCGCCGCCGTGGTGCTCGGCCCGGTGAGCATCCTGATTCTCTGGCAGGGCCTGCCCGCCATCCGCGCCCAGCTCGACCAGGAACTCGGTCGGGCCGAACACGAAACGGCCGGTCGCGACCCCGCGGCGGACTAATCCCAACCAGCAACTCGAGAGGAACCCGGATTGAGCAGATCAAACCTTCCCCCGCTCGCCACCGGCCTGGTCGGCAGCTACGCCCAGCCCGGCTGGCTGATCGA
The DNA here is from genome assembly GCA_019634925.1 of Pseudomonadales bacterium. Taxonomy (GTDB): domain Bacteria; phylum Pseudomonadota; class Gammaproteobacteria; order Pseudomonadales; family Azotimanducaceae; genus UBA7803. The sequence goes on along the minus strand of JAHCAL010000006.1, from coordinate 96,659 downwards.
CCGCGATCGACTGGGTGAACGCCTGCCGCCCCGCGTGCGCGCACGCGAACTCTGGCGCGTGGCACCCGAATGGCTCGACGAGGCGCAGCGCGACGCGACCATCGCGGCCGTGAACGACCAGCTCAAGGCGGGCGTCGATTTCGTCACCGACGGCGAGATCCGCCGGGAGAGCTACTCGAACCTGTTCGCCAACGCGCTCGACGGCGTCGACCTCGACAATCCGGGCCAGGCGATCGACCGCACCGGCAAGGCTGTGCCGGTGCCGCGCGTGACCGGTCCGATCCGGCGCCGGGAAGCGGTCGAACTCGATTATCTGAAGCTCCTGAAGTCCTATACCGACCTGCCGGTGAAAGTGACCCTGCCGGGTCCGTTCACCATGACCCAGCAGGCCCAGAACGACTACTACCCGGACGAAGAGTCGCTGGCGCTGGCTTATGCCGCCGCCGTGAACGAGGAAGTGAAGGCGCTGTTCGCTGCCGGTGCGGACATCGTGCAGCTCGACGAGCCCTACGTACAGGCTCGCCCCGAAGCCGCCCGGCGCTACGCGGCCGCGGCCATCGACCGTGCGCTCGAAGGTGCGACCGGCACCACGGTCCTGCACGTCTGCTTCGGCTACGGCCGGCACGTCGACAACAAGCCGGAAGGCTATGCGTTCCTCGCCGAGCTCGATGCAACGCGCGCGGACGAGATCTCCGTCGAGTGCGCGCAGCCGCGCCTGGACCTCGCCCTGCTCGAGCAGCTGCCGCACAAGCGCATCAACGTCGGCGTGCTCGACCTGCGCGACACGCGGCCCGAAACCCCGGAGCTGGTGGCCGAGCGGATCCGCGCGGCACTGCGCCACCTGCCGGCGGAGCGGATCGTGGTCGCACCCGACTGCGGCATGAAATATCTCCCGCGCGACGTGGCGCGCGCGAAGCTCTTCAACATGGTGGCTGGCCGCAACATCGTCCGCCGCGAACTCGGATTGGAGTGATCGTCCATGAGCAACGACGTCGACCGTGAATTCGTCTCGCTGGAGTCGCCGACCGCGGCGCGCAACGGCGCCGGTTTCATGCCCTGCCAGGGCCTCTACCACACGCCGCGCGGCAAGCGTCCGAAAGTGGCATTCATCGCCACCCACTACAACGTCGACTTCGCCGAGCATTATCTCGGCGAGTACATGGCGCGACGCGGCTTCGGCTATCTCGGCTGGAATACGCGGTTCCGCGGCAACGAGGCCTTCTTCATCCTCGAACACGCGCTGATCGACATCGGTGCCGGCGTGCGCTGGCTGCGCGAAACGGCCGGCGTCGAACAGGTGGTCCTGGTCGGCAACTCCGGCGGCGGGTCACTCATGGCGGCCTACCAGTCGCAGGCCGCGACGCCCAACATCACCGCGACGCGCGGCCTCACGCTGCCGGAAGCGGTACTGAATCTGACGCCCTGCGATTTCTATATTTCGCTGAACGCGCACGGGGGACGGCCCGAAGTGCTCACGGCGTGGATGGATCCGGCCATCACCGACGAGCGCGATCCGACCAGCAACGACCCGTCGCTCAGCATGTTCAATCCGGACAACGGCCCGCCCTACTCCGAGGACTTCATCCGCCGCTACCGCGCCGCCCAGGAAGCGCGTAACCACCGCATCACCGACTGGGCCATCGCCGAACTGGAACGGCTCGCGAAGCTCGGCATGCAGGACCGGGCGTTCAACATGTACCGAACCTGGGCGGATCCCCGGCTCATGGACGGTCGGCTCGATCCGTCGGAACGCCAGGTGGGGCTGTGTTACGCCGGCGACCCGAAGACCGCCAATTTCTCACCGCGCGGGATCGGCCTGACCAACACCTGCCGGACCTGGCTGTCCATGTGGAGCCTCCGGGAATCGCAGTGTCGCGGCGCGCCGCACCTTGGACGCATCCGGGTACCGTCGCTGGTGATCCAGTCGATGGCCGACACCGGCGTGTTCCCGAGCGACGCGCGCGGCATCCACGCCGCACTGGCGGCGGAGGACCGGACGCTCGAGTTCATGGGCGGCGATCACTACCTCGTCGAACCCGAGGGCGTGCGCGACGAAGCGGCCGACCGCATCGCTGCCTGGCTCGAGACGCGCCTGTAGATTCACAGCCGATTGCGCTGCCCGGGCGGCTGCGTCCGCACCGGGCGCTATCGATCAGACCAGCGAATTGGGCGGCATGCCGAGCAGCAGCCGCCCGTAGTTCTCCGCACCCAGGTCCACGTCGAACACCGTGTGACACGACAGCGTGTGCAGGTCGCGCTGGAAGCGCTGCAACGGGTTGTCGAGGAAGTGTGCGTGCGCGCCACTCGCTTCCACCACGTCGCGTACGATGTCGCGTGCCTGCCGGACTACTTCCGCGATCCGCAGCTTGAGCCCCGCCCGCTCGAGATCCCCGCACTGCGCGTGGCAATGACCCCACGCGGTGACCTCACGCGCGAGTTCGACCAGTTCCCGTTCGGTGCGCCCCATCCGGGTCACCAGACCCGCCAGCCGGACCTGGGCGATGGCGCGTTCCGCCTGCTTGTTGGCTGTCCCATAGACGACCCGCTCCGACAGGCGGCGTCGGAACAGGTCCACCGCGCGACGCGCGCAGCCGACTGCCGGTGCCGCCGCGGTGAGCCCCAGCACCGGCAGCATGGGCATGCGGTAGGTCGGCGAATCGAGAAACGCAGCGCCCGGACTCGCGCCCGCGCGCATGGCGCTCACGTTGGCCCGCCGGTGCGCGGGAACGAAGACGTCCTCCACCTCGATGTCGTTGCTGCCGGTGCCCACCATGCCCGCGGTATGCCAGGTGTCGATCACCCGGACCTCGTCGATGGGCAGCAGGTACATGTACAGGTCAGGGACGTCCGGGGTCGCGCCTGGCCCCATTGCGCCGACCATGACCCAGTCGGCGTGCATCACGCCGGTGCCCCACTCCCAACGCCCCGACAGGCGGAAGCCACCCTCGACCGCGACCGCCTTGCCTTTCGGCGCCAGCGCCCCCGGCGCGATGATGTAGGGCTGTCTGCCGAAGATGTCTTCCTGGGCCTCGCGATCGAACAGGCCCATGAGCCAGTTGTGCTCCATGCAGAAGGTGGTCACCCAGGCAGTCGAGAGGCAGCCCTCACCGAGCGCCATGCCGACCCGGACGAAGCCCTCCATGCTGAACTCGAACCCGCCGAACCGGCGCGGTACGAACCAGCGGTAGGCCTGGGTGTCCTCGATCGCGCGCATCACCGCGTCCACCGGACGGCGCAGGCGCTCGGCTTCCGTCGCATGCGCCTCGAGCAGCGGCACCAGCGCGGTCATGCGGTCGATGAGTTCCTGTTCCTGCATATCAATTCTTCCCCCGCAAAAAAGTAAGCGTCAGCCCCGGGTCGGAGTCGGATCACCGGGGAGATTTGCCCGCAGGTCATCGGCACTCACGATCTCCGCGCCCCAATCCGCACCGAGCACGCCGCGCAGTCGTTCGACCTCCCGGGCGCCGAGCCGCCGCTCGAGAACGCGCTCGAGGTTACGCATGGTCTCCAGCGCAATGCTGCGCAGTTCGCTCGCACGATCCGACAGACGGTATCGGCTGCGGCGTGGGTCCGCCGGGTCGGGAAGGCTCTCGATCACACCTTCCTGCAGCAGTGTCTTGGCCATGTGGTGCACGTTCTGCCGGGTGAGACCCATCTCGCGCGCGATCTCCGCCGGTGAATCCACCCCGAGCGCGATGTGCATGATGATCATCGACTGGGTCCGGTGAAACGGCTGGTATCCGTGCGATGCGACGACGTTCTGCAGGCTGTTGTCGAACCAGTCGAGCGCGCGCGTGAGCCCCGCCATGACCCGCCCGGTGACCGGCCGTTCGGATTCGGGAGCACGTGTCGAGGAACGCGCTGCCCGTACGATCGGGCGCGGTTTCCCGGTACCGGGTTTGCGAGTGTTCATGGGTACACCATGCCTGAACTGACCGATCGACCGCCGATGATACCTCTGCGAGCCGGATCTCTCCCGCGCACTTGCGTCAAATCATTTTACACCGATCCAGGGGAATGCAAATACCCGGCGCGCGCGGCCGGACCCGCCCGGCACCGGTACGACCTGCGCGCCGGGCACGGCTTTCGTGTTCAGGCGTCGTGTTCAGGCGCCGGCGAAGCGGAATCCCTCGTATCCCGCGGCGACCACCCGATCGCAGATCTCGCGATAGGGACCCACGCCACCGGCATAGGGCATGAAGACGCGTGGCTTGCCGGGGATATTGGCGCCGAGGTACCAGGAGCCACCCTCGCCGAACAGGGTCGCGTTGGCCACCTCGTTGACGTGCTCGACCCAGGTATCCTGAGCCTGCTGCTCAGGCTCGATGCGGACCCAGCCATGCGCGTCCATGTAGCGCAGGCAGTCGACGATCCAGTCGACGTGCTGCTCGATGGAGACGAGCATGTTCGAGAGCACCGAGGGGCTGCCCGGCCCAGTGATGGTGAACAGGTTCGGAAATCCGCAGACCATCAGCCCGAGGTAGCTGCGCGGCCCGGCTGTCCAAGCCTCGTGCAACCGGGCGCCGCCTGCGCCGCGGATGTCGATGCGCTGCAGCGCGCCGGTCATGGCATCGAAGCCGGTCGCGAGCACCAGCGTATCGAGCTCGAAGTGTCCGTCCCGGGTCGTCACCCCGGTCGGCGTCACGCGCTCGATAGGGTTGCGGGCGACGTCGACCAGCGTGACGTTGTCCCTGTTGTAGGTCTCGTAGTAGCCGGTGTCGACACAGATGCGCTTGGTACCGATCGGGTGGTCGATCGGGCACAGCGCGTCTGCCGTGGCAGGATCCCGCACCGTCGCCTTGATCTTGGCGCGCACGAAGTCGGCGACCAGCTGATTCGTTTCGCGGCGCATCAGTGTGTCGCCGATCGCGCCGATGAAACGCGCGCCGCCGTGGTTCCAGTAGTTCTCCAGAATGTCGTGAACGTCCGCATCGCTGAGTTCGGCCGCGGTCTCGGCCGCCGGTCCGTGTTCGCGCGGCTCGATTTCCAGGTCGCCGAATCCCGACCCGGCACCGCGCCTGTGGAGTGCGCGATGTTCGCGATAGTGGGCCTTGAAGGCTGCGACCCAGGCCGGATCGAGCGGCGCATTGCAGGCGGGCACGCTGAAGTTCGGCGTGCGCTGGAATACGTAGAGGTGACCGGCTTCGGCCGCGATCACCGGGATCGCCTGGATACCCGAGGAGCCGGTACCGATGATCCCGACCCGCTGCCCCGCGAAGTTGACTGGCTCGTGCGGCCAGCGGCTCGCCTGGTACAGGTTGCCGGCGAAATCGTCGATGCCCTCGATGGCAGGACGCTGCGGCACCGAGAGACACCCCGTCGCCATGATGCAGAACCGCGCCCGGGCACGGTCACCACGGTCCGTCTCGACGACCCACTCGCCTGCCGCATCGTCGAAACACGCGGCGGTCACCCGTCGTTCGAAACGGATGTCGCGACGCAGGTCGAAACGGTCCGCCACGTGTTCCGCATAGCGGAGAATCTCCGGCTGAGTGGCGTAGCGCTCGGTCCACTCCCAGTCCTGCTCGAGCTCGGCCGAGAACGAATAGGAGTAGGCGAGGCTCTCGGCGTCACAACGCGCACCGGGATACCGGTTCCAGTACCAGGTACCACCGACGCTCTGGCCCATCTCGTAGACCCGAGCCGCGAGCCCCATGCCGCGCAGACGGTGCAGCAGGTACAGGCCGGCAAAGCCGGCTCCCACGATCACCGCGTCGAACCGCGCATCCGCGTCCCGCTCCATTGCAGGCGTGCTGACTGTCTCGACCATCCTGTCTGCTCTCTCCTCTGACCCACCCATCGAACTGCTGTGCGGTACGCCGGGCCGTCCCGGCACGATCCCGGCCGGCCCGCGTCAGGCGTCGAGGATCGCGACTGCGCGCGTCCACCCCGCCGAAGCGCCGCGAATCTTCATCGGAAAACATGCGACGGTGAAACCGTTCGGTGGCAACGCCTCCAGGTTGTGCAGTTTCTCGAGGTGACAGTAGCCGATCTCCCGGCCGGCCTTGTGGCCTTCCCAGATCAGCGCGGAATCCTGCGTTTCCGCGTACTTGCGCGCGGTGTGCGAAAACGGCGCGTCCCAGGACCAAGCATCGGTACCGGTGAGGCGCACGCCGCGCTCGAGCAGGTACAGCGTCGCGTCGGCACCCATCCCGCAGCCACTGTCGACATAGCCCGGCTTGCCGTAGGCAGCCCCTGCGCGGGTATTGACCACCACGATGTCGAACGGCCGCAGTTCGTGTCCGATGCGCGCGAGTTCCGCCGCGACGTCCGCCGCGGTCGCCACGTAGCCGTCCTCGAACCGGCGGAAATCGAGTTTCACGCCGGGGCGGAAGCACCAGTCGAGCGGCACCTGGTCGATGGTGAGCGCCGGTTCTCCGCCACCCGCGGCGTGGTTCATGGTCGAGTGGAAGTGATACGGCGCATCGAGGTGGGTACCGTTGTGCGTGCTGAGGCGCACCGTCTCGACGGCCCAGCCCTCACCGTCGGGCAGGTCCTCGGGCCGCAGCCCGGGAAAGAACGACGCGATCTGCCCGGGCGTGTCCCGGTGATTGAAATAGGTGATCTGCGGCTTCATGCCCGGTGGATCGGAGATGACGTCGTTCTCGAGGTAGATCGACAGATCGACAATCCGCTGCGTCATGGTGTTGTCCGTGGTGGGTACCGCCGCAGGCGGCGCGGCGAGCCGGGGAGGATACCCCGGTTACGCGGACCGAACCACACATCGAGCCGGCCGCTGTCCTGCGCCGCGCCGATTCTGCTAACGTTCCGCCATGCCGATCGTACGCAACGCCTTCCTCTGGATGCTGGTGCTCGCCTTCGTCGCAGGGTGCAGCTTTACCCGGCGCGAGCCCCCGGTTGCCGTGCCACCGGGACCGCCACATCCGGCGGATGTCGTGTCCCAGGTCGCGCTGTCCATGCTCGGCGCACCGTACCGATATGGCGGCAGCTCGCCGCGCGGCTTCGACTGCAGCGGGCTCGTGTTCTTTGCTCACCAGCAGGCGGGGATTCCGGTACCCCGCACGGCCGCCGAGCAGCAACGACACAGCCGGCCGATACCGAGGGACCAGCTGCGGCCGGGTGACCTGCTCTTCTTCGACACGTCCTGGCAACCCGGTCACGTGGGCATCTACGTTGGCGGCGGCGAGTTCGTGCACGCACCATCATCCGGCAAGCGGGTCAGCCGGGCCTCGTTGCGGGATGGCTATTTTGCGCAGCGCCTGCGTTACGCCGGGCGCATCGTCGACGTGCGACCCTGAGGCTTCACACGCGCGAGGCTGACCGATCGGGGCTCGAGCCGGCCGACCGCAGGCCTTCCAAGACCAGCTGCGTGACGCGCTGCTCGGGCATCGGCCGTGCGAAGTAGTAGCCCTGCGCCTGGTCACAACCGAGGCGTGCGAGCGCCAACGCTTCCTCGTGTTCTTCCACGCCTTCGGCGATCACCTTGATTTTCAGATTGCGTCCGAGGCCGATGATCGAGCGGATCAGCTCGAGACTGCGGGCATCCTGGGTCATGGCGGCGATGAAGCTCCGGTCGATCTTGAGCACGTCGATCGGAAAGCTGTGCAGGTAGCTGAGCGAGGAATATCCGGTGCCGAAGTCGTCGATCGCGATGCGTGCGCCAGCATCGTGCAGCCGGTTCAGCGTCGTGCGGGCGAGGTCGGGCTGGTCGAGCAGCAGGCGCTCGGTGATCTCGACATGGATCTGCGACGGCTCGAGCGCGCTCTGCCGCACGGTCGACTGGAAGTCGTCGGCGAAGCCCGGCGAATAGAAGTCCGCGCTCGAGAAGTTGACGCTCATGAAGAAATCCCGGCGCCCGGAGCGCGCCTCGATCCGTTTCAGCGCGTCGCACGATTCCCGCAGCACCCAGCGGCTCGCTTCGACGATCAGACCGCTCGTTTCGGCCAGCGGGACGAAGATCGCCGGCGGGATGAACCCGCGCGCCGCGTGCTCCCAGCGCATGAGGGCTTCGAACCCCGCGATCGCACCGGTTGCGACTTCGACGATCGGCTGGTAGTGCAGGCTCAGCTGTCCCGACTGGAGCGCATCGCGGAACTCCCGGGTCAGGCGCACGCTCTCGATCACGTCCTTGCGTTCGGCGTAGCTGACTTCACGTGCTTCCGCCGGTTCGTCCGGTTCAGGTCCCGTGATCTCCGCACGTGCCAGGGTGTCGCGGTAGCGGTTGAGAATGACCTGCGCGGTCATGCGCAGCACCGGATCGGCATGATCCAGCCGTCGGCTGAACTCTTCCTTGGAAATCTCGAGCAGCGTGCAATCCTCGACCGCGCGCACCGTGGCGGTACGCGGTGCGGCGTCGACCAGCGCCATTTCGCCGATCATGGTGTTGCAGCCGCGGGTACCGATGCACTGACGCCGGCCGTCTGGCTTCTCGAGGATGATCTCGACGCGGCCGCTTTCGATGATGTAGGCGTAATCGCCGGCATCACCCTGCCGCATGATCGTTTCACCGGCCCTGAACGAGACCCTAGCGTTCCCGGTCACCATGTTCCCGATCCGATTTCGTGATCAAGGTCGCACTTCCCTGTGTTCCAACTTCGCGTCTCCGGGCCTGGCGGCGCGTAATTCGGCCTCGTGCACGTCCGGGGCGCATTCATGAAGGGAAGCGTAGCAGCTGTGCACGACGCCGTTCTGTGCGGTGCTGCGCGTACCGGGTGGGGAATTGTTAATCTTTCGTCAGGGCGTCGGTCACGGCACTGCTGAATCCGCAGTGATCGGCCTCGGCGCGGGGGAAGCAGGAGAGGAGGGATTCGACGGGCGCCGCAACCGACGCCCGCCAATTTACCGTTCCGGTGCGCGGTTGCTCAGAACTGGTTCATGGTATTGGCCGCACCACCCGCCAGCAGCGCTTTCTCACCGAGGAAGTACTCCTTGTGGTCGTCGCCGATGTTGGAACCTGCCAGATCCTGGTGCTTGACCGATGCCAGTCCGCGCCGGATCTCCGCGCGCTGGACGTCACGGACGTAGGCCAGCATGCCGAGGTCACCGAAATATCCGGCGGACAGTACGTCGGTCGAGAGCGCTGCCGTGTGGTAGGTCGGCAGCGTGATCAGGTGGTGGAAGATGCCGGCTTCGCGGGCCGCATCCTTCTGGAAGGTCTGCACCAGCCGATCCGCTTCGATGGCCAGCGCCGAGCTGTCGTACTGCGCATCCATGAGCCCCTTGTCGACCACTTTCGGATCCGGGTATGCCGACACGTCCTTGCCCGCCTTCTTCCACTCGGCGTAGACCTGTTCGCGGAACGCCAGCGTCCAGTTGAAGGACGGCGAGTTGTTGTAGACCAGCTTCGCTTCCGGACGCACCTTGCGGATGGCGCGCACCATGCTCGCGATCTGCTCGACGTTGGGCTTCTCGGTCTCGATCCAGAGCAGGTCGGCGCCGTGCTCGAGGCTCGTGATGCAGTCCAGTACCACGCGGTCGAAGCCGGTGTCTTCGCGGAACGCATACAGCCCGTTGTCGAGGCGCTTCGGCTTGCAGAGCTTGCCCTTCTGGTGAATGGTGATGTCGCCATCCACCAGTTCGTTGATGTCGTTGACGGGCGTCGCCTCGAGGAAGTCGCAATACTTGCTGCCGAGGTCGCCGGGCTTCATCGAGACCGGGATCTTCTGGGTCAGTCCGGCGCCGAGCGAGTCGGTGCGCGCAACGATGATGCCGTTGTCGATGCCGAGTTCGAGGAACGCGTAGCGCACCGCGTTGATCTTGGACACGAAATCCTCGTGGGGCACCGTGACCTTGCCAGCCTGGTGTCCGCACTGCTTGGCGTCCGACACCTGGTTTTCGATCTGGATCGCGCAGGCCCCTGCCTCGATCATCCGCCGGGCCAGCAGGTAGGTCGCTTCCTCGTTACCGAAGCCGGCATCGATGTCGGCGATGATCGGCACCACGTGGGTTTCGTAGTTGTCGATCCGCTGGATGATCGAGTCGACGTTCTGCCCCTTCGCACGGGCTTCGTCGAGTTCGACGAAGATGTGCCTGAGCTCGCGCGCGTCGGCCTGCTTGAGAAAGGTGTAAATCTCCTCGATCAGGTCCGAAACGGTGGTCTTCTCGTGCATGCTCTGGTCGGGGAGCGGGCCGAACTTGGAACGCAGCGCAGCCACCATCCAGCCGGACAGGTAGATGTAGCGGCGCTGGGTGCTCTTGTGGTGCTTCTTGACCGCCATCATGGTCTGCTGGGCGATGAAGCCGTGCCACGCGCCGAGCGACTGCGTGTACTTGCCGGAATCGGCATCGTAAGCCGCCATGTCGCGCCGCATGATGTCTGCCGTGTACTGGGCGATCTCGAGCCCGGTACGGAACCGGTTCTGCAGGCGCATGCGCACGGCATATTCGGGATTGATGGCCTTCCATTCCTCGCGCTCGGTGAGGATCGCGCGGACTTTTTCGATTTCCTGAAGATATGCGGACATGGTGCCTTCCTGTCTTCGTGCTGTTCTATTGATTGGGTTGCAGGGTAGCCGAACTACGGCGCGCACCTTAACAGTCGATCCCGGACAATAAAATGGAATATCACTAATTCAATATATTCCATTCGAGAAACATTACCCCGTTTCCGGGGCCTCACCGGACGCCCGGGGATCAGGGGTTCCGATCGGCGCCGGGGTCGCAGATCGCAAGGCAGGCAGCCCGGAGCACGGCCTGGGCCCGCGCCACGCCGAGCCCCTGGTCGTCGCGCAACCGGTGCCAGCTTTCGAAGCTGAGCAGCAGGTCGAGCGCCTCGAAACACACCGCGTCCGCCTGCACGGACGCGGGCGCAACACCCTGCAGTACCCGGCGCAGATGGGCATTGAGCGCCCGGTGCTGCCGCTCGAGCAGCTCGGACTGATACCGTCGCAGGCCGCCCGCCAGCTTGAATGGCATGACCCGCTCGAACAGGCGGGCGCGGCGCGCGATGAGTTCGGTCAGCAGTTCAGGCCACGGACCCGCCGGCAACGGGGCGCTCGCGATGGGGAGCACCTCCGACTCGATCACGGCGGACATCTCGCGGTACAGGCTGTCCATGTCGTCGAAGTGCCGGAACACGGTGCGCAGCGAAACGTCGGCCTGACGCGACACCGCCTCGGCGCTCGGCGCCATGTTGCCGGCGCGGACCAGTTCGATCATGGCGGCAACGATCCGGCGCCTGCTGTTGGCGCTGCGCTGGCGGCGGCCGTCCGGACCCACCGGGTCCGGCGAGGCCGGCGCCGCCGCCCGATGCGTTCTGGGTTTCACGGGTCTGTTGCTCCGTATCCGTTGGTACGGGCCCTGCCGGGCCGGCGCTTGCACCGTGGCATATTATGACACAACATATGTCACAAGTTGGGCGGCCGCACAATGTCGGAATTCTGCGCACGTCGGCGCGCCGATTCCAGAGCCTCGCCGGACCGGCCCGTAAGCGGTGACGGATGCGGGCCAGCCCCGCTGCCCGGCCACCGCGGCTGACGCGCGGTTCGGACCAGAGACTCATCCACCGGGAGGGAGAGACCATCATGCGCAAATTGGGAATCATCGCCGGCGTGCTCGCCGTCGTGGTCGTCGCCGGTACCGTGCTGTTCCAGCGCTATGCGCTGTACGTGCCTGGCTTGCTCGGCGATCTGCGCAACCCGATCGGACCGACCCAATCCGTCGCCTGGAGCCAGGGGCCTGCTGCCGCCGCGGTACCGGCGGCCGAACGGCCGCCGAACATCGTCCTGATCCTCGCCGACGACCTCGGCTGGAACGATCTCACCTTCTACGGCGGCGGCGTAGCGGGCGGCAGCGTGCCGACCCCGCACATCGATGCGCTCGCGCGGGAAGGCGTGCACTTCACCAACGGCTATGCGTCCCACGGCACCTGCGCACCGTCGCGCGCCGCACTCATGTCGGGCCGCTACGGCAGCCGCTTCGGGTTCGAGTTCACGCCCACGCTGAACGGCATGAGCCCGATGATCAGGCGCCTGCACGATGCGAACCCGGCCAACCTGCACAAGGTGCACATGACCGGTGAGGACGACCGCGACACGCTGCGGTTCGAGGAAAAAGGCATGCCGCAGAGCGAAGTCACGATCGCCGATCTGCTCGCGGCGCACGGCTACCACACCATGCACGTCGGCAAGTGGCACCTGGGCTACGCCAACGGCTCCGCGCCCAACGACCAGGGATTCGCGGAGAGTGTCAACATGGCGAGCGGCATGTACCTGCCGCCCGACGACCCCGATGTGGTGAACTCCCGGCAGGAATTCGACCCGATCGACCGTTTCCTGTGGGCCAACCTGCGCCATGCCGTGGACTGGAACGGCGGTCCGCGCTTCAAGCCCGACGGGTACCTGACGGACTATTTCACCGACCAGGCGGTCGCCGCGATCGAGGCCAACCGCAACCGGCCGTTCTTCCTGTACCTGGCGCACTGGGCGCCGCACACGCCGCTGCAGGCGCTGCGCGCGGATTACGATGCCCTGGCACATATCACCGACCATCGCGAACGGGTATACGCGGCCATGCTGATGGCGCTGGATCGCGGCGTGGGCCGGGTGATGCAGGCGCTGCGCGACAATGGCATCGACGACAACACCCTGGTGATATTCACCTCTGACAACGGCGGCGCCGGCTACATCGGGCTGCCCGAAGTGAACAAGCCATATCGCGGCTGGAAGATCACGTTCTTCGAGGGCGGCATCCACGTCCCGTTCTTCATGCGCTGGCCGGCAGGGTTCGAAGGCGGCCGGGGCATCGATCAGCCGGTGCATCACTTCGACATCTACGCGACCGCGGCGGGTGCCGCCGGCGCGTCCCTACCGGCCGATCGGACCGTCGACGGCGTGAACCTGCTGCCGTGGCTCAGGGGCGAGCGCGACGACGCCCCCCACGAGGCCCTGTTCTGGCGCAGCGGCCACTACCAGGCCGTCCGTGCAGGCAACTGGAAGCTGCAGCGCTCGGATCGTCCGGCGCGGGTCTGGCTGTTCGATCTCGGGACCGATCCGACCGAGCAGCACGACCTCTCGCAGGAGCGACCCGACGTGGTCGACGCGCTGCTCGCGCGCCTCGCCGCGCACAACGCGCAACAGGTTACGCCGCTCTGGCCGGCACTCGCGGAAATGCCGGTGCTGGTCGACAAGACCCTGGCGGACCCGCAGGATCCCGCGGACGAATACGTCTACGTGCCGAACTGAAGCGGGGCCGCACGCATGCCGACCGTATTCCGCACGCCCGAGGACCGCTTCGCCGCCTGGGTCGATTTCCCGTTCACGCCGCACCGTCACCGCTGGCGACGACCCGAGCACTTCGTCTGGGGCGTGCACGGCGACGTCTTCACGGAGCAATGGGGCCAGGCCTGGACGAGCCGGTTTCCGCAGGCCACGTTCGACCCGGTCGACGCCGGTCACGTCCTGCAGGAAAGCCACGGACACGAAGTCGCAGACCTGATCCTGCAACGTATCGCGGAGGAATGAACCCATGTCGCGCAAGGTCCTCATCCTCGTAGTCATCGCGGGCGTGCTCGGCGCCGTCACCTGGCTGTATCGCGGCGATCTCGCGCTCGCCGTCATGCAGCGCGGTGCGGCCGCGAATCTCGGCAGCGACCGGATCGCAGAGCTGCCCGACGGTCTGCACGTGCTGTTCTGCGGCGCCGGATCGCCGATGCCGGACCCACAACGTTCCGGACCGTGCGTGGCGGTGATCGCCGGCAAGGCCATGGTGGTGGTCGATGCCGGCACCAACGGGGCACGCAATCTGCAGCGCATGGGCTTCGGTCCGGGTCGGGTCGCGGCGCTGTTCCTGACCCATTTCCACTCCGATCACATCGACGGGCTCGGGGAACTCGCGATGCTGCGCTGGGTCGGCGCCGCACATACGGCGCCGCTCCCGGTGCACGGGCCGAACGGTGTCGAACAGATCGTCGAGGGCTTCAACCTCGCCTACCGCGCGGACTTCGGCTATCGCACCGCACATCATGGCGAAGCGATCGCACCACCGTCCGGCGCCGGCAGTCGCGCGGTCGCCTTCGAGCCGCCTGCGGACGGCACGCCGGTGATCGTCTGGGAGCACGGTGGCCTGACCGTCACGGCCTTCACGGTCGGCCACGAGCCGGTCGAACCCGCGGTCGGCTACCGGTTTGATTACGCCGGCCGATCGGTCGTGATCAGCGGCGACACGCGCAAGGTCGATGCGGTGGCGTCGGTGGCGCGCGGCACGGACCTCCTGGTCCACGAGGCGCTGGCACCCCACATGGTCGGCCTGCTCCAGGGCGCCGCCGAGGCCGCCGGACTTCCGGGCCTGGCCAAGATCACCCAGGACATCCTCGATTACCATGCATCGCCCGTGGAGGCCGCGGAGGTCGCCAAGGCAGCCGGCGTCGGCACGCTGGTCTACCACCACATCGTGCCGCCGCTGCTGGTGCCGGGCGCGGAAGCCGCGTTCCTGCGCGGGGTCGACCGCGCGTACGACGGCAACGTCTACGTGGCACGCGACGGCCTGCTGCTCTCGCTGCCGGCCGGCAGCGCGGACGTGCGGCGCGCGCAGCGACTCTGAGGCGCTCCGGCCGACGCTAGCCGTTCAGGCGCACTTCGCCCGGAGCCCGGACGCCGGATGGAGGCTGCCCCAGGTTCAGGATCCGGGGCTCCGGCAGGGCCTCGAACGCGGGTCGGGCGATCAGGTAGCCCTGGAACAGGTCGATGCCCATCGCCTGCAGCCTGCGCAGCTCGTCCTCGGTTTCCACACCCTCGGCAATCACCTGGATCCCGAGGCGCCGGCACATTTCGACGATGCTCTCCACGATCACCTGGCGGCTGTGGCTCAGGTGCAGGTCGCGGATCAGCGCCATGTCGATCTTGAGGTAGTCGGTCTGGAAGTCGGCGAGCAGGTTGAGCCCGGAATAACCGGCACCGAAGTCGTCGATAGCGGTACGGAAGCCGCGCCGCCGGTAGTCTTCGATGATGCTCCGGAGGAACCCGTGATCCATCACCCGCTCGGCCTCGGTGAACTCGAAGATGATGTTCGACACCGGAAAATTGCAGCGCTCCGCGGCCTCGAGCGTGGTGCGGATGCACAGTTCCGGCCGGTAGACGGCGTTCGGCATGAAGTTGATGCTGAGCGCGCTCTGCATGTCGAGGCGTGCTGCCAGCTCGATGGCTTTCACGCGGCAGCGCTGGTCGAACTGGTAGCGGTTCGAGTCGTTCACGCGTGCGAGCAGGGGCCCCGCGCCGCCGCCATCGAGCCCGCGGACCAGTGCTTCGTGCGCGAACACGCGGCCTTCGGCAGTATCGACGATGGGCTGGAACGCCATGGTGAAGTCGAAACCGAGCGGTTCGGCGTCGCGACAGGCGCGGCAGCCGCTGCGCGTGGGAATCGGGTCCATGGGGCATCCGGTCTGCGAAGTACGGCCCTGAGTGTACTCACCGGGGACCCGCTCGCATCGAATACGCCGGCCCGGCATCCCGGGAATGAGCAACAGTTCTCAGTCGGCTGCGCGCTGGGCTAACATCGACCCCCGGTGCACGACGAACGCAATGGGAGGTAGGCATGCGTCTCCAGGTCAACGGACGGTCACACGAGGTGGACGTCGTCCACGACGATACGCCCCTGCTCTGGGTCCTGCGCGACCACCTCGGCCTGGTCGGCACCAAGTTCGGCTGCGGCATCGCCCAGTGTGGCGCGTGCACCGTGCACGTGGATGGTGAGCCGGTCTTCGCCTGCATGGTCCCCGCAGCTTCGCTGGAAGGCCGCGCGATCACCACGATCGAAGGGCTCGCCAGCGCCGACGGCGCGCTGCATCCGCTGCAGCAGGCCTGGATCGATCACGACGTGGCCCAGTGCGGCTACTGCCAGGCCGGCCAGATCATGCGTGCCGCGGCCCTGCTCGCGAAGAACGCGGCACCGACCGACGCCGACATCGATACCGCCATGGCGCCCTCTCTCTGCCGCTGCGGGACCTATCTGCGCATTCGCGCGGCGATCGTCGATGCCGCCGGAGGTCGCCGCGATGCGTGATGAAAGCAACGACCAGATCGTCCGGATCACCCGCCTCGACCGGCGCAGCTTCCTGAAATTCACCGGCCTCGCCGGCGGCGGGCTGATGCTAGGCGTGACCTTCGGCTGTTCACGCGAGACGGCCGAAGAAGCGGCGCCGACTACAGCGCCCACGAGTCGCCCGTTCGAGCCCAATGCGTACGTCCAGATCACCGACGACCGCATCGTTATCTACGCGCCGAATCCCGAGATCGGCCAGGGCGTGAAGACCTCGATGCCGATGATCGTCGCCGAGGAACTCGACGCCGCCTGGGACGACGTGACCGTCGTCCAGTCCGAGATCGACTTCGAACGTTACGACCGCCAGTTCGCCGGCGGTTCGCGGTCGATTCCGCAGAACTGGCTGCCGTTGCGCCAGGCCGGCGCGGTCGCCCGCGAGATGCTGGTCACGGCCGCCGCCCTCCGCTGGGAGGTGGATGCCGCCGAGTGCGAGACCCGTGACAGCGCGGTGATCCACACACCGACCGGCCGCCGGCTGACCTACTTCGAACTGGCCGCGGCGGCCGCCGAATTGCCGGTGCCCGACCCCGCGAGCGTAAAGCTGAAGGATGTCGGCGACTTCCGCCTGCTCGGCTCCCGCGTCACCGGTGTCGACAACGCCGACCTCGTGACCGGTGCGCCGCTGTTCGGCATCGACCAGCAGCTTCCGGAGCTCCGCTTCGCGACGTTCGTGAAATGCCCGGCCAAGGGCGGCACCGTGGTGCGCGCCAACCTGGACGCGGTCAAGGCTCTGCCCGGCGTGCTGGACGCGTTCGTCGTCGAAGGCAACGGCAATCCCGCGGAGCTCTCCGAAGGCGTGGCGATCGTCGCGGTCGATACCTGGAGTGCGTTCAAGGCCCGCCAGGCACTGACAGTCGAGTGGGACGAGTCGAACGCCGCGAAGGACAGCTGGAGTGCCGCGGTCACGCGCGCGGCCGAGCTCGCCCAGGCCGAAGGCACCACCAGCGTGGTCGACAAGGGCGACGTCGAGACCGCGTTCGCCGACGCGACACGGCAGGTCACCGCTTTCTACCAATATGCGTTCGCGAGCCACGCGCAACTGGAGCCGCAGAACACCACCGCGTGGTGGCACGACGGCAAACTCGAGCTCTGGGCGCCGACCCAGACGCCGCAAGGCGCGGAAGCCGCGGTCGCGAAACTCCTGGGTCTCGAGGCCGAACAGGTCGAGTTGCACCAGTTGCGCGCCGGCGGCGGCTTCGGCCGGCGCCTCATCAACGACCCGGTGGTCGAAGCCGCCGCGATCGCCCACCGCGTGTCTTATCCGGTCAAGCTGACCTGGACACGCGAAGACGACATGGCCCACGACTTCTACCGGGCCGGCGGCTTCCATTCCCTGGCGGGCGTGCTCGATCAGGCCGGCAAGCTGACCGGCTGGCGCAACCACTTCATCAGCTTCTCCCACGACGGCACCAACCCGGTGGTCGGTGGCGCGATCCGCGGCGACATCGACCCGGGCCCGTTCATCCCAAACTACCGCATCACCCAGACGCTGCTGCCCTGGCAGACGCCGTGCGGACCCTGGCGCGCGCCGGGATCCAATGTCATCGCGTTCGCGCACCAGAGTTTCCTGCACGAACTCGCGGTCGCGGCCGGGCGCGATCACCTCGAATTCCTGCTGGAACTGCTCGGCGCGCCGCGCTGGCTCGAGGAAGGGAATCCGCAGGCCCTGCACACGGGTCGCGCGGCCGGTGTGATCCGCCGCGCCGCCGAGGCTGCCGGCTGGGGACGCACGTTGCCCGAAGGCCACGGCCTCGGCCTCGCCTTCTATTTCAGCCATGCCGGCCACGTGGCCGAAGTCGCCGAGGTGAGCGTCGGGCCGGAGCGGCGGCTGACCGTGCATCGGGTAACTGTCGCAGCGGACGTCGGGCCGATCGTCAACCTGTCCGGTGCCGAGAACCAGGTGGAAGGGTCGGTGATCGACGGTTTGAGCACCATGCTCGGCCAGCGCGTGACCTTCGAACAGGGCCGCGCGCAGGAAACCAATTTCCACCAGTATCCGCTGCTCAGGATGCCGCGCGCACCGCGCGTGGACGTGCATTTCATCGAGAGTGACTTCCCGCCCACCGGTCTCGGCGAACCCGCACTGCCGCCACTGGCGCCCGCCGTCGGCAATGCGATCTTCGCGGCGAGCGGCATCCGCGTGCGGCGCCTGCCGATCATCGAGGAGGGCTTCAGTTGAGCCGCACCGGCGCCGCACCGGGACTGGTCGCGGCGCTGGCCGGCCTGCTCTGCTGCGGGCCCCTGGCACTGGCCAGTGACGGAGTCTGGACCCACTACGGCGCCGACCCAGGCGGCAGTCGGTTCGTCGATGCACGCCAGATCACGGCGGACAACATCGCCCGCCTGAAGGTTGCGTGGACCTACCGCACCGGCGATCTCGACCGGCGTCCCGACGCAGTGCGGCGGTCCGCGTTTCAGGCCACGCCGATCCTGCTCGGCGACGCGCTGGTGTTCTGCTCGCCGTTCAACGAGGTCATTGCGCTCGACCCCGGCACCGGCGCCGAACGCTGGCGGTTCGACGCCGCCATCGCGACCGACTACCGACCGGCCAACCAGTTCGTCTGCCGCGGCGTCGCGAGCTGGCAGGATCCTGAACGCGCGCCGGATACCATCTGTGCCACGCGGCTGTACATGGGCACCACCGACGGCCGCCTGCTCGCGCTCGATGCGCGGCGCGGCGTGCCGTGCCCGGATTTCGGTACAGCGGGCACGGTGCGCATCGACCCCGGCATGGAACTGGTCTATCCCGGCGAGTTCCAGATCACCTCACCGCCGGTGGTGGTGGACGACGTGGTGATCGTCGGTTCCTCCATCGGCGACAACGCGCGCGCCGACGCACCGCGCGGCACCGTCCGCGCATTCGATGCCCGGACCGGGGTGCCGCGCTGGTCGTTCGACCCGGTCGAACGGGGCGGCGCCGACTTTCCCGCGGACTGGGGCTCGGGCAGCGCGACACGTACCGGGCACGCCAACGTCTGGGCGCCGATGTCCGTGGACCCCGTGCGACGGCTCGTCTACCTGCCGACTTCGTCGCCGAGCCCCGATTTCTATGGCGGCGAGCGTCCCGGTGACAATCGCTACGCGAACTCCGTGGTGGCCCTGCATGCGGACAGCGGCCACGTCGCCTGGTATTTCCAGCTCGTGCACCATGACGTATGGGACTACGACACGCCGGCGCAACCTAGCCTGGTGACCCTCGAGCGCGACGGTCGGCCGGTGGACGCGCTGGTGCAGGTGACCAAGCAGGGTTTCGTGTTCGTGTTCGACCGCGCGACCGGCACACCGCTGTTCGAGGTGGAGGAACGCCCGGTACCGCAGGGCGGCGTCGCCGGGGAATTGCTCTCCCGCACCCAGCCGTATCCGGTCGCCCCGCCGCCGATCGCCCCACAACATCTCGCCGCCGACGACGCCTGGGGCTTGACGCCATGGGACCGCAATGCCTGCCGCCGGCAGATCGAGGCGCTGCGCAACGAAGGGCTCTACACCCCGCCCTCCGAACAGGGCACCCTGCTGGTGCCGTTCACGGGCGGCGGCGCCAACTGGGGCGGCGCCGCGTTCGACCCGGCGAGCGGGACGCTGTTCATCAACACCAGCCGTGCCGCGCACAGCATCACGCTGATTCCCGCCGAGGAGTTTGCCGCCGCTCGTGCGGCGGAACCGGATGTCGAGATCAGCCCGCAGCGCGGCACGCCCTGGGCCATGCGGCGCGACGTGCTGCTTTCACCGCTGGGCCTGCCGTGCAACCCGCCGCCGTGGGGCATGCTGACTGCCATCGACCTCAACCAGGGCACCATCCGCTGGGAATCCGTGCTCGGCACCGTGCGCGACCTCGCGCCCGTTCCGCTGCCGGTGAAATGGGGCACGCCCAACTTCGGCGGTCCCATGGCGACCGCCGGCGGCCTGGTCTTCATCGGTGCGGCCATGGACGATTACCTGCGCGCGTTCGACGCCGCCACCGGTGCGGAATTATGGAAAGGCCGCCTGCCCGCGGGTGGCCAGGCGACGCCGATGAGCTACGTCTGGCAGGGCCGGCAATACGTGGTCATCGCCGCCGGCGGACACTCGCGGGCCGGGACCCGGCTGGGTGACAGCATCGTTGCGTTTGCGCTGCCCGAAGACACGGCAGGCGGGTCGGAGTAAGCCACGAACGCAGCGGACCAATGCCGAGCAGGAACTGCCTTACGCCATCTGTTTCATGAACGTACCGAGGTCGAAATAGTCGCGCCAGGCGCGAATCAGGCCGTTCTCGATCTCGAAGGTCCCCATCACGGGCAGTTCGATGCGTTTCCCGTTCGGCATGTCGAATGCATCCACCCGCTCGGTCAGCACCTTGTTGCCGTTCTCCGCGATGCTGAGCACGTCCCACTGCACGCCGGTCGGCTGCATGCTCATGATGAACGCGCCGGCCGCCGCCTTGCCCTCCAGGCGCTCCATCGGGATGTTGTGGTAGACCACGTCCTCGGCCAGCAGCCCGAGCACGCCGGCCCAATCCATGCGGTTCCAAGCGTCGATGAAGTCGAGCACGATCCGGGTGTTGTCCATTCGCCGTTCTCTCCGCGCTGCCGGTTACTGGCGAGCCAGTATGGCAAAACCGTCAGGCCATCCGGTAGTTCGGGATTTGGTTATACTCGAGCCGCGGCAACGGAATTCGGGGGGTGACCGGATGGAACGCACGCTCAAGGTGGTACAGGCCCGCCACACTATCGAGGACATCATCTTCCGCTACGCGGACGCCGTGGACGGCGCGGACATGGAGACGGTCGGACGCCTCCTGCATGCCTGCACGGTCACCCTGCCCGGCGACGTCGTGCTGCAGGGTGGGAACGCCATCCGCGACCACTACTCCCGGACGGTCCTCTTCTACGACCGCGAGGAGCGCGTGGTGCCCTACCAACGGCTGGCCTGCTCGCCGCGCACCCGGCACATCACCAGTAATCTCATCTACGACTTCGACACCGCCGTGACCACCGCGGACGTGCAGAGCTACTTCACCGTCTACCAGACCCTCGCGGGCACGAGCCGGATCATCGCCGGCGGCCGCTACGTCGACCGGTTCGAATTCGGCATCAGCGGGTGGACGATGGTGACCCGGCGTATTCACGTCGACCAACGCGGCGACATGTCACGACACGCACAGGCCGCGGCGCCACAGGGAGGCACACGTGTCTGACCGCTACGTCGCCGACCGGATCGCGCTCCAGGACGTGATGCTGCGCTACGCGGCAGGGGTCGACGAGCGGGATTTCGCACTTTACGCAGGGTGTTTCGCCGAGGACGTCGAGGTGGTCGGCTTCGGTCCGCAGCCGTTCAGGGGGCGCGAAGAGTGGGTTGCGTACGTGCGGAAGGCGCTCGAACAGTACGGGGCCACGCAGCACATGCTCGGCCCGCAGCTCGCGACCCTCGATGGCGACCGGGCACACTGCCGCACCGACGTGCAGGCGCTCCACTACCTGAAAGCGCCGGCCGGCAGCATCCTCGTGCTGTGGGCAACCTACGAGACCGACATGGTGCGGCAACCCGACGGCTGGCGCATCAGCCGGCACCGGCTGGTGCCGCGCGGCACGCGACAATTCTCCTGAGAGCGAGGCAAACGGCCCAGAGCAGCCACTCCGGGGGTTTCAGAGCTGCAGCAAATGCTCGGCAGATGCCTGCCGCACGGACGCAATGGAAACACGCCGGTCATAGGTGACCAGACGCCCGCCATGCGCGACCGCCAGCGCCAGCAGATACGTGTCGGTGAGCTGCTGGGCGCCGTGAATGCGCGCAGGATCCACACGCGTTGCGTCCAGCACGCTCAGGTCGTCGGGCCAGAATTCGTGCAGGGGATGTGCTGTCGCCTCCCCGAGGCGTTCGACCACGAACGGCACGGGCACCGGATTGGCATACCGTGGGTGGGACATGATCCGGATGCACCCGTTCTGGGTGATTGGACAGGATGCCCATCCTGCGCGATCCTGCTGCGAAAACCAATCCAACGCGCTCCGGTGCGCAACGTGATCGCTGTCGAGCAGGGCGATCAGAACGTTGACGTCGAGCAGCCCGCGCATCAGTAGACGTCTTCTTCCCGTAACCTGTCGATGGCGTCGTTGGTGACGATCCCCCCACGACTGGGGATCGGACGCAGTCCGAAAACCGCGCGCTCCTCACCCAGCCCTGGCTGCCGGTCCAAGTGCTGGATCGTACCTTGGACGAGTGCCTGACGCGCGAGTTGGGAAAGCACCTGACCCGCGGTCTTGCCCTCCCTGCGGGCACGCTCCTTTGCCGCAAGGAGGACGTCTTCGTCGATGTCGAGGGTGGTACGCATGCGGCGATGCTGTTGCATCACGCATCAGATGTCAACGGAACGAAAGCTCCTGAATCACGTGGCAGATCGGATCGGCACCGTGCGCGCATTCAACCGGCCGTGGGGGCGCGTGCCGTCGAGGTACTCGTCGATCACTTCGTGGTAGCGGCGCACGCGCGCCTCCTGGCCGGAGAGATAGACGCCCTCGAATCCGCGCGAGCGGAACCCGAGCTGCTGGCCGGTCACGATCGAGAGGTCCTGGTCCATGCCGACGCCCACGCTCCGGTCGCCATAGTCGAGGACGACGTGTTCGACCCGGGCGCCGCGCGCCACGGGGCCGGCAGGCGTCATGACCGGGGCCGTATCGCCAGCCGGTTCAGTCGCGTAGAACCAGTTGTCAAAAATGCATTGTTCGGGATCGGTCGGATGCGGACGCGTGCGCAGGAAGTGGAATCCATCGGCAGTCACCGACACCGCGAAATTCGGGAACACCGTGTAGTGGTAGAAGTCGGTCAGCTGTTCGTCGCGCAGGTTGTCGTAATGGGTATAGCCCCGCGCCGGACCGAGCTTGCGTTTCTGCTGCTGCAGCGCAGGACGGATCTCGCGTTCGCGACCCACGAACGCTTCCGGATCCAGATCCCACTCCTGCATGAGCGCCATGAGCGGCTCGCGCAGCTTGCGCCCGGACAGTGACCGGGCGGGGTAGCCGGCGTGCATGATCATGCGGCTGTGGCCCTCCGCACACATGTCGAACTGGGTGTCCCGATAGCCTTCCTCGATGGTGACCGAAGCCTGCGGGTGCACGGCGCGCAGGTGGTAGGACTCGTTGAAGTTGTCCTGGATGACCTTCCAGTTGCATGGTACGCGCACGGTATAGGCGAGATAGCGCTGCATGTCCGCCACCGGATACATGCTCCAGTCGTCCCAGATCGGTCCGAGATAGTCGCGCAGCGAACCCGCATGCGGATCCATGTTGACCCATACGAATCCGGCGAACGTTTCGCAGGGGATCTCCTTCAGCCGCACCTTGCCGCACGGATTGCCATCCGGAAAATCCTCGGCGTCCTGGGCGAAATCGAGCACTCCGTCCGGCAGGAATGCCCAACCGTGGTACTTGCAGACGAACCTGCGCACGTGGCCCTGCGCGGAGGCCACCAGGCGGTTGCCGCGATGCTGGCAGACGTTGTAAAAGGCGCGGATGCGACCATCGGCCTGACGCACCATGAGGATCGATTCGGGACCGACCTCCTCCATCTGCCAGTCGCCGGGATTCGGCAGTTCCGACTCACGACCGAGCAGCAGCCAGACCTTGGTCCACATGTGCTCGAACTCGCGCTCGAAGAACTCGCGGCTCGTGTAGCGATGGCCGGGAATGGGATGCTTGCCGATCGCCGGGCGTTGCCATGGCGGCGCCGGTTCGTGGCGCCAGGATTGCTGCTCTCGTGCCATTTCCGCGACCCTCTTGCTGCCCGGCATCGATTCTGGCCCGTGGCACGTCGCATCCACAAGAGGCTCCCCCGAAAAAACCGTCTTCGTTGATTGTTTCCGCCGCATCGGGTTCAATCCGGGCCAATGGCCGCAATGGGAAATGAGGGGAGACGCGCTTGAAACGTGTACTGATCACCGGCGCCAATCGTGGCATCGGGCTCGAACTGACCCGCCAGTACCTGGCAGAAGGTGACTCGGTGATCGCCTGCGTACGCGACCCGGCCGCGGCAACCGCACTGCGCGCCCTGCCCGGCCAGGCGCAGCTCGCGATCGAACGCATGGACATGGCTGACTTCGCGACCATCGCCGTGGCACGGCAGCGCATCGGTGACACGCCGCTCGACATACTCATCAACAACGCGGGTGTCAGCGGCGGTCCGCGCCAGGGCATCGACGACGTCGACATCGATGCCTGGCACGAAACGCTCAACGTGAACACGATCGCACCGCTGCTGGTCGCCCGTGCGTTCAAATCCAACCTGGTCGCCTGCGGTGACGGCAAGCTCATGAACGTCACCAGCCAGCTCGCGGCCTCCACGTGGCCGATGGGCGGCATGCTGATCTATTCGACCACCAAGGCGGCGCTCAGCAAGGTGGCGCAGATCCTCGCGATCGACTGGAAGAACGATCCCGTCACCGTCGCCCTGATGCATCCCGGCTGGGTCAGGACCGACATGGGCGGGCCCCACGCCCAGCTGACCGTCGAAGAAAGCGCGAGCGGCATACGCCGGGTGATCGCCGGCCTGACCCGCTCCGACTCGGGCCGCTTCTACAAGTGGAACGGCGAGATCCACCCCTGGTAACGGGCGCGGCGGAGGACACATGGGACAACGTCTCGATGGCAAGGTCGCCGTGGTCACCGGCGCCGCGAGCGGGTTCGGCAGTGCGATTGCGCGCCGGTTCCTTTCGGAAGGCGCGCGGGTCGTACTCGGCGACATCCAGCAGGACGCCGGGCGTGCCCTGGCGCGGGCACTTGGCGACGCGGCCGTTTTCCAGGCCTGCAATGTGACGCGCGAGGAAGAGGTCGCTGCACTGGTCGATCGGGCGGTTGCGCACTTCGGCCAGCTCGACATCATGGTCAACAATGCCGGCATCGTCGGCGCGGTCGGGCCGATCGACACGACGCCGGCAGCCGAATGGCATGCAACGCTCGACATCCTGGTGAACGGGGTCTTCTACGGCACCAAGCACGCGGCCCGGGTCATGAAGCCGCGCGCGACAGGGGCGATCATCAGTCTGGCGAGCACGGCCGGCATCCTGGGCGGCCAGGGACCGCACGCCTACGCGACGGCCAAGCACGCGGTCATCGGGTTGACCAAGAACGTCGCCGCGGAACTGTGCCGGTACGGCATACGGGTCAACGCCATCGCGCCGGCCGGGATGGCCACCGCCATGGTTGCCAACGTGATGACCGGAGATCCCGGCGCCATCGACACGGCGCTGCAGATCCTGGCGCGGAACTCGCCGCTAGCGAACCGCGCGGGCACCGCGGAAGACGTGGCCAACGCCGCCCTGTGGCTCGCGAGCGACGAGGCGGGCTACACCAACGGGCACGTGCTGGCCACCGACGCCGGTCTCACGACCGGCTCGTCCGTGAATCCCCCGGCATTTTCCGAATACCAACCGATGTTCCGCGAAGCGGGCAGGAAAGGACTCGAATGATCAGCAGCGGCCCCCTCGAAGACCGGCTCGCGATCCGCGAGCTGGTGGAATCCTACAACGATGCGGTGATGCGTTTCGACAAGGACGCCTGGGCAGCCAACTGGCGGGAGGATGCCACCTGGAGCCTGCCCGGGGCCGGCGACATGGTCGGCCGGGCGAACTTCGTGCCCGTCTGGCAGCAAGCCATGAGCGCATTCTCGTTCGTCGGTTTCTTCGCCTCCGCGGGACCGATCGTGGTCGAAGGCGACCGCGCGCACGGGATCTGGTACCAGCAGGAGTTCCTGCACCAGAAGGACGGCGTGAAACGCGCCGTGACCGGGCGTTACGAGGACGACTACGTCAAGGTCGGCGGACGCTGGTACTTCCAGAAGCGCGTGTACAGCGTCCTGCACGCCGAATGAGCGGGCCTGCCGATCGTCGACGCGACGCCGGACTATGAACTAGCATTCATATTCGTGCTACCATCTGCCGCACCATCGGGGCCATCGGGGCCATCGGGGCCATCGGGGCCATCGGGGAAGGACCGGCAGCATGAGCGAACCGCTTGCGATCGACGTATTCTGGAGCTTCCGCAGCCCCTGGTCATATCTCGCCACGCCGCGCCTGGCGGACTGGAAACGACGTTACCGCCTCGAGGTGCGCTTCCGACCGGTCTACCCCATCGCGGTGCGTACGCCTGACTTCTTCGAGCGCCAGAATCCGCTCTGGTTCGGGTACTTCCGGAAGGACGTCTTCCGGGTCGCGGAGTTCCTGGGGCTCCCGTTCCAGTGGGCGAACCCCGACCCGGTCATCCAGACGCGTGGCCCCGACGGGCGACCACACACTGCGGCGGTCCAGCCCTATATCCATCGCCTGACCCGGCTCGGCGTGGCCGCCGAGGAACGCGGTCGCGGCATCGAGTTCGCCAACGAGGCGGCCGCCCTGATCTGGACCACCACGGACTGGGACCAGGGTGTTGCGTTCGCACAGGCCGCCGCACGCGCAGGTCTCGACCTCGCGGAACTCGACGCAACGATTGCCGCCGAGGCAGACCGGATGGAGCGGATCATCGCAGACAACCAAGCCGCCTTGACGGCGGCGGGCCACTGGGGCGTACCGACCTGTGTGTTCCACGGCGAGCCGTTCTTCGGCCAGGATCGGCTCGACGTATTGCTCTGGCGGCTACGGCAGCACGGATTGCAGGAAGCGTGAAAACATGAGTTTCGAATACAGTGACCGGGTGCTGGAACTGCGCGCCCGCGTGCAGGGCTTCATGGCGGAGCATGTCTTTCCGCGTGAACTCGAATACGCACACTGGGTGGAGAATCCCGAGAACGCCTGGATGTATCCACCGTGGTTCGAGGATCTTAAATCCCGGGCCAAGGCCGCAGGGATCTGGAACTGGTTCCTGCCCAGGGAGTATGAGGAACACAGCCCGGGCCTCTCCAATCTCGAGTTCGCGCCGATCATGGAGGTCATGTGCCAGGTGCCCTGGGCGCAGGAGGTGTTCAACTGCAGTGCACCGGACCGCGGCAACATGGAAGTGCTTGCGCGTTACGGCAGCGAGCAGCAGAAGCGCCAGTGGCTCGAACCCCTGCTCGACGGCCGGATCCGTTCCGCGTTCTCGATGACCGAGCCGGCGGTCGCTTCCTCGGACGCATCGAACCTCGAGACCACGATCGTCCGTGACGGTGACGAGTACGTCATCAACGGCCGCAAGTGGTTCACCTCAAACGCCTACAACCCGAACTGCAGGCTGCTCGTGGTGATGGGCCGCAGCAATCCGGAGGCGCCTCGCCACCAGCGCTTCTCGATGATCCTGGTGCCGCTCGACACAACCGGCGTCGTCCTCGAGCGACCACTCCGGGTGTTCAGCAACGTCCACTCGCCCGGTGGTCATGCCGAAGTCCGGTACGACAACGTGCGGGTACCCGTGGAGAACCTGATCGCCGGCGAAGGCCGCGGTTTCGAGATCGCGCAGGGACGACTCGGGCCGGGTCGATTCCAGTACGCCATGATGTTCGTCGGCATGGCACAGCGCTGCCTCGATCTCATGTGCCGGCGTGTCGAGTCGCGCGTCGCGTTCGGTGAGAAGCTTGCAGACAAGACCAGCATCCAGCACGACATCGCACGCTCGCGCTGCGAGATCGAGCAGTGCCGCCTGCTGGTTCTGGCTGCCGCCGATCGCATGGATCGGTATGGCGCGAAGGGTGCGCGCGACTACATCTCGATGGTCAAGATCGTCGCACCCGAGATGTGCCAGCGCGTCGCCGATCGTGCGCTGCAGGCGCACGGCGGCATGGGCGTGACCGAGGATACACCGATCAGCCGTATTTACCTGACCAGCCGCTACTGCCGGATCGCCGACGGCCCCGACGAGGTGCACATGTCCCAGCTCGGCCGCCAGACCATCCGGGCCGCGCTCTGAACGGCCCACCAGGCGCCGGGCTCGCAGCCGTGCGGATGCGGGCCCGTCAGTTGGGCCAGTAGGTGTACTCGTCGTCCGGCGATTGCGGGTCCTCCAGCGTGATGTCGATCGACACCGGCGTTTCGGCGCGTGACGGCCAGGCCGGCGGCGCCTGCTCGGTATCATGCGCGGCGATCAGTGCCTCGAGCGCCGCGACCCGTTCCGGATGAACGGCCGCCAGGTCGTTCTGCTCCGTCGGGTCCGCCCGCATGTCGAACAGCCAGCGTCGAGCGGGTCTTTCCGCTCGAATGAGCTTCCAGCCCTCATGCTGCACCGCGCGCAGGTGGCCCTGGCGCCAGAACAATGCACGATCGGGTCCGCGCCCATGATCGCCTCGCACCAGGCCCAGCAGGTCGATCCCGTCCACCACACGATCATCGGGGAGCGCGACGCCGGCCGCTGCCGCTGCCGTCGCGAAAACATCGAGATGGGATACGGGGTGCGGATACCGGGTACCCTGCGGAAGTCCGGCCGGCCAGCGCATGAAGAACGGCACCCTTACGCCGCCCTCGAAATGCGTGAGCTTCCAGCCACGGAACGGATGGTTGACCCGTGGCAGCCCAAGATAGTGCGCGCCGCCGTTGTCGCTCGTGAAGATCACCAGGGTATTGTCGTCGAGCCCGTTATCCTTCAATGCCGCCAGTATCCGACCGACGCTGCGGTCGAGGCCGCGGATCATCGCGGCATAGACCCGCAGCCTGTGGTCCTCGATGTGCGCGAGCGCCGCGTAGTCGTCGCGGTGCGCCTGCAGCGGCGTATGCACCGCCCAGTGCGCCAGGTAGAGGAAGAACGGCCGGTGCCGGTTGTTCTCGATCACACGGACCGCCTCGTCCGTGTACCAGTCGGTCAGGTACTCGGTGGAGTCGAACGGCGCCCCGCCGTTGAACCGATGCTCCAATCCGCCCTGGCGCCACAGGAACTGGTCGATCGGATCGAATTCCAGGCGCGCGTTGATCACTTCCGGATGATCCTCGCGGGCGAACAGCACACCTTCCTTGGTCAGGGTTTCGGCAAAGCCCTGCGCTTCCGGCCTGAATCGTGCCTCGCGCCCGAGATGCCATTTGCCGATATGCACGGTGTGGTAGCCGGCATCGCGCAATGTCTCGGCGATCGTGATCTCCTCGGGCGGCATGCCGAGACTGTCGTACGGCAGTACGGCGCCCGGGTCGACCTCATGCCGGATCGGCTTGCGCAGGAAGGGTCCCGCTTCGTAGCTCGCCGCCACGTTGGCCGACATGCCGTCAGGCGTCGGGGTGAACTCGAATCCGAACCGGGTCGAGTAGCGGCCGGTCAGCAGCATGGCCCGGGACGCCGCGCAGACGGCGTTGCCCGCATAGCCCGCGTCGAATGCGACGCCGCCACGGGCGATCGCGTCGATCGACGGCGTCTCGAGCGTTCCGTCGGCCGCCCCGCCATTGTAGAAGCTGACGTCATTGAACCCCAGGTCGTCGGCCAGGATCACCACGACGTTGGGCCCACGGACACCCGGCCCTGCCGTCGCTTCCGACGGCCCCGCCTGCCAGGGCATCGGGCCGGCGCCCGCATCGCCCGCCAGCATGAGCGCGAAGCCGCACAGAGCCCGTTTCCAGCTGCTTCCATCGATCATCTCGCTGCCTCCCGTGCCGCGATCCGCTGGATACGCCGCTCGACACGCGCGCGCAGACGCGCGTGTCGCTCCGGCGTCAACGGATAAGTCCAGATCAGCCAGAGCGCCGATCCGTAGAACAGTAACGGTCCGATCGTGTAGCCGATCCTGAGCGCGAGCACGCCGGCGTCGGTGCTGCCGGCGAGGCCGGTCGCGGCATCGAAGCCGAGCGCGCCGACCACGATCAGCGAGGATCCGGTGCCGAACGCGATGGCGAGCTTCACCATCATCCCCACCAGGGCGAAATAGGTACCCGCCCGTCGGCCGCCGCTGCGCAGGCTGTCGACGTCGACCACGTCCGCCAGCATCGCCAGCGGCAGAAACTGCAGCCCCCCGAAGCAGAAGCCCTTGAGCAGGAACAGCATGAAGAACAGTTCATGATCGCCCTGCTCGAGCGGAAAGTTCGCCGCGCTAACCAGTCCGACCACGACCAGCGTGCCGACGAACGCGCGGTGCTTGCCGACCTTGCGTCCCAGCCAGAGCCAGAACGGGATCGCCGCGATCCCGGCCGCGAAATACATGAAGTACACGCTGCCGATCGTGCCGATACCGACGATGTCGCGGATGAAGAACACCGAGACGGCGTTGCGGAACGACTCGCCGAAATGCACCAGCAGCGTGATCAGCAGGATGCGCTTCATCGGGCCGTTGCGCCACAGGTGACGCGCCCCTTCACGCAGCGGAATCCGCTGGCGCGGCGGTGCTTCGGGCTCGCGGACGGTGAGCACCGCCAGGGCACAGATCGGCAGGAGCAGTACGATGAGCCAGGCAAGACCGACCAGCACCGGGCCGGTCATGGCGGCGCGCGCGACCGCGGCGACCGGTTCGAGCGCCTCGCGCGGCGTGCTGGAGGGGAACAGCGCGAGGAACTGCTGCCAGCCGTGGGCAAGCGCGCCGGACAGGGAGAGCCCGCGGCCGGCCATGACCTCCACCACCAGCGGGACGGCCGCCGCCGCCATCAGGCCCCCGAGGACGTAGAACTCACGCGCCGCGGTCACCCGCGAGCGCTGGTGATAGTCCGGAGACAGCTCCGCGCCCCAGGCGGCATGCGGCAGCTGGATCAGCGTGCTGCCGAGGAAGAACAGGCTGAGCCAGACCAGGAAGTAGACGAGCCCCGCATCGGACGGCGGCACGAACAGGCACCAGGCGCCGAGCATCATGAGCGGCGTACCGAGCACGATGTAGGGCTTGCGCCGGCCGAACCGGCCCCGCGTACGATCCGACAGTTCACCGATCAGCGGATCCGTGATCACGTCGGTCAGCCGCGCGAGCATGATGATCAGCCCGAGCGTGGCCAGCGGCAGGCCGAGCGTCCCTGCATAGTGCGGCGGAATCCAGATGTTGAGCGGATAGCCGATGACCGATAGCGGCAGCGCGAGGAGACCGTGGGTCCAGATCGTGCGCCTGGCGAGAACTGCGCCGGCGTCGTTGGATGTGATGCGGTTTTGCATGAAACTGCGTGCCGCCGTCAGCCTTGCCGCCCGCTGCCGGGCACGCCTCGGTCGTTCACGATTGCCTCCCCCTGCCGACGCTCGAGCCGCGCAACTCGAGCGTCCCCAGCCAATTTTAAAAACAAATATTCATGTTCATATTTTGAAAGACTCTAATGCCCCGGTCGCGGCGCCGCAAGCGCGATCCAGCCCAGGTGCGTCCGGTCAGCGCTGTACGGAGTTGCGCGCCCGCTCGGCGAACGCCTGTGCGGCAGCCGGGTCCTGCTCGAGATTCGCCACCCGCACGGGCACCTCGATGCCCCGCTGCACGGCGGGGCGATCACGAATCGCGTCGCGCCAGCGCTTGAGGTTCACCAGGTCGTCGGCCTCGACGCCCGACCACTTGTAGGTACGCACCCAGCACCAGTTGGCGATGTCGGCGATCGAATAGTCGTCCGCCAGCCATTCGCTCTGGCCGAGCCGGCGATCCAGCACTTCGAAGAGGCGCCGGCTCTCGTTCTGGTAGCGGGAGATCGCTGCAGGAATCTTCTCCGGGAAATAGCGATAGAACACGTTGGCCTGGCCCATCATCGGGCCGATGCCGCTCATCTGGAACATGAGCCACTGGATGACCCGGCTGCGCCCCTTGCGGTCCGAGGGCAGCAGCTGTCCGGCGATCTCCGCGAGGTAGATCATGATCGCGCCAGACTCGAACACGGCGAAGTCACCGTTGGCGCGATCGACGATGGCCGGGATACGGCCGTTGGGATTGATCGCGAGGTAAGCCTCGGACTTCTGTTCGCCCTTCGAGAGGTCGACCGCATGTACCGTGTAAGGCAGTGCGAGCTCCTCCAGAGTCACCGACGCCTTCCAGCCGTTCGGTGTGGATGCCGTGTACAGATCGATCATTGTCAGTCTCCCGACCAGAACTGTTGAGGAACGCCGTTCACGCACGCAGTGCGTCGAGGCACCCGGTCTGCGCCAGAATGGCATCGAGCGGGGCACGGTCCGAGACGGCCGCATATTTCTCGCGCAGGGCGGCGAGTGAGCGCGCATGATATTTCTGGGGTTTCTGTGTCCATTGTGCGCCGTCCAGTTCGACGCTGAACGACTCGACGCCCGCCGCGATCGCTGCGGCATTGGCGACGGTCCAGGGCATGAAGCGCGCGCCGACCTGCCCGGTCAGCACCGGCCCAAGCGTCGGTGCGAGTTCCGCCCAGGATGCCCAGCCGCCCTCCACCCGCGGCCAGAGCATGCGCTGGATCCATGCGAGCAGCTGCGGCGCGCGCGCCTCGATCAACGCACCGGCGGTCGGGTCCGTCCAGGCGCAGTAGAGCTGTCCCCAGAGCCCGAAATCGCCGAACGCAGGGCGGTCGCCGAACAGGTAGCGGTGCCGGTCGAAGTGCAGATCGAGCTGGCCGATGGCCGCGAGGAACGAAGCCTCGATCAGCGGTGCGGTCCCCGCGTTGGAACCGACGAACCAGACCCGATCGACCATGCGCGCGCGCACCTGCGCCGCGGTCGCCGCGAAAGCGGCCTCCTCGGCCATCGGCGCCATGCCCCGCGCAATTCGCCCTGCCGCGCTCTCCTGGTCGACAGGGCGCGCCCAGCGGTAATGGAACATCCATTTGTTGCCCCACTCGTCCCCGAACTCCTCGAGGAGGCAGGACAGAAAACGCTCGGTGGGCCCATCCGGGTGCACGGAGGGTTCCGGAAAGACGCCTTCGAGCTTCTCGAGCAGCGGCGTGGAATCCTGCAGCGCCTGACCTTCGGGGGTCACCACGAGCGGTACGATCGGAATCTTCGCGTGTTGCTCGTATTCGGCACGGGTTGCACCGTTGCGCAGCAGCCAGACGTGCGGTACCCCCTTGAAGCGGAACCAGGATCGCACCTTCACAGAATAAGGCGACATTTCCGAACCGAATATGCGATAGATTTCCGCCATGATTCCCCTCGTGCCAGCGGTTTCAGGCTCAGCCGAGGCCGGACAGATACCGGCCGCATGCCGAGGCTTCCCTTAATATGAACTATGATTTACATTAAATCCATCACTGCGCCCCCGGGCAGCGGAGCAAGACGCCAGTGGCCAAATCCAGGACCCGACCGGGAACACCCGACCCTGAGCGCCCCGCGCTGCAGCAGCGCAGCCGTGAGAAGCGCGACCTCCTGATCAAGGCCGGCATTCGGGCGTTTGCCCGCGACGGCTACGACGGTGCCAAGATCGCCGACATCGCTCAGGACGCGGGCATTTCGGTCGGTGTGTTCTACCAGCGTTTCAAGGACAAGCGCGGTTTCTTCACGGCACTCGAAGCGCGTTTCATGGAGCGCGGTCGCGAGAACTGGGACCGCTTCTGCAACAGCGCGGACCCGAACTGGACCGCCGGCGAACTGCTGACGCACATGGTGCGCAACATGGGTCGCGTGATCAGCCGCAACCAGGGCTTCTTCCAGGCCCTGGTGACACTAGGCTACCAGGACAAGACGGTCATCGGTCCGGGCATGGAGATGGACCGCCACGGCGCCAGCAGGGTCGCCGACCTGCTGCTCGCGCGCGGCTTCGTCGATCACCGCACCATCAATCGCGAGCGGGTCTACCTGGCGATCGCCAACGTCTCGAAGATCCTCATCCTCATGACCCTGTTCGATTCGGAGAATCGCCGCGCCACCGAAGATCACACGGTGCAGGAGCTCACGCTCATGATCGCGCGTTACCTGGAGATCGAGATCTGAACACGCCATCCACAACGTCGGCACCCTACCGTCTGTACGGCGCATACGCTTCCCTGTACACGGGCAAGACGCGCAGCTATCTGCGCAAGAAAGGCGTGCCTTTCGAGGAATACCTGCCCTCGACCCCCCGCTTCCGCCAGCACGTCACGCCCCACGTCGGCAACAAGCACATTCCCATGCTGGAAGCGCCGGACGGCACCATCCTGCAGGACAGCACCGACATTTTCGACTTCATAGAGTCGCGGCATCCGGACCCGCCGGGGCTGCCGGCCGCGCCGCGGCAGCGGCTGGTCGCGCACCTCTTCGAACTGCTGGCGGACGGGCTCTCGCGCCTTGCCTGGCATTTCCGCTGGCATTTTCCCGGCGAGAACCTGCACTTCGTGGTGCGCGAGTTCGGCCGCTCGTTCCGACCCCAGGGCAACGACGTGGAACTCGAGCGATACGGGCGCATCATCGCCGACCAGATGGAAGGCAAGGGCCCGATGATGGGCCTGACCCCGGATCTGTTCCCGACGCTCGACGCGATCTATCTCGACCTGCTCGACACACTCGAGGCGCACTTCACCGATCACCCGTACCTGCTTGGTGGACTGCCCTGCGCGGCCGACTTCGCCCTGATGGGACCGATGTTCGCCCACCTCGGCCGCGACCCCTATCCGCTGCACGTCATGCAGCGGCGCGCACCACGGGTGTTTCGCTGGGTCGAACACATGAATACCCCTGAGCTGCGCATGCCGGAGTTCGCCGATACGCCACTCGACTTTCTCTCCGGCGATACGGTACCGCCACGAATCGTCGAACTGCTGCGCATGCTGGTCCGGGACTTCGGGCCCCTGTATCCGGCATCCGCGATCCGGTACGCCGACTGGGTGGCGCAAAACCGCGACCACCCACCGGGCGCGCCGCTCTCGGCGCAGGGCGCGGTCCAGCCGAGTCTCGGCCCGGTGCAGCTCGAACTGCGTGGACACCCGTACACCTGCGCGTCGAACCCGCATGGCCTGTGGCTGCTGCAGCGGGCGCTCGATCACTACGCCGCCCTCGGACCACAGGGCCGGCAGGCCTGCGATCCGCTGATCGCGCAGACCGGCGCCGACCTGCTGCTGCAGGTGCGCATCGCGCGCCCGCTCATTCGCGCCAATTACCGACTCGCCGTGGGCTGAGCGCGCACCCGGCACAATCTGAGAGGGGATCGACATGAAGCGAACGCTGCTCATATGGGCGGTCGTGGCCATCGGCTACGGCCTGTTCCACTGGTGGTACGTGGGCAGCGGCAAACCGCTGACACCGGACGAGATCGAGATGTACATGCAACGGCTCGAGGCGCGCGACCGGGACGCCGAGCGCATGGCCGCGGCCCGCGCCTTCATGGAAGCCGATACCGGCGGCGAGTTCTACATGGTCAACCTGATGAATCTGCGCGATGCCCCGCTCGTGATCGGCGACGTCGAGCCCGGCGAAACGTCTGCCCGCACACTCGCCCGCTACACGAGCGACCACATGGCGCGCGCGCTCATGCTGCGCGCCGGCTATTTTGTCGTGGTCGGCTCGGCTGCCGCAGCGAACATCGAACAATGGGGCCTCGACTACGACCCGCAGTGGCGCCGCGCCGGCGTCGTGCGCTACCGCAGCCGCCGCGACCTGATGGAGATCAGCACCGACCCGCGCTTCATCGAGGCGGTGCGCTACAAGTTCGCGGCGATGGAGCAGACCTTCGCGTTCCCCATCGACCCTGCGGTGACCTTCGTGAACCCGCGCCACCTGGCGCTTGCCGGATTCATCGCACTCGGCGCCTTGCTCCAGCTCCTGCTGGTGCCGCGCAGAGCGCGTCGATGATCCCGGGACGCCCGGATCACAACCGGCACGTCCGATCGCCATACCAGAGGAGACACGCAATTGACCGGTAACACGCCCATCCTGTTCAAGGGTTCGCCTGGCTCGCCCTACACCCGCAAGATGCTCGCGCTGCTGCGCTATCGGCAGCTTCCCTACCGTCTCCTGATCGGTGGGCACGATCAGGATTTCGGTCTGCCGAAGCCCAAAGTCGCGCTGTTGCCCACGTTCTACCTGCCGGACGCACGCGGTGAAATCGAAGCCGTGGTCGACTCGACGCCGCTCATCCGGCGTATCGAACAGGACCACCCGAACGCGCGCGGCGCGCTACCCGACGATCCGCTGATCGCGTTTTTCGATACCCTGCTCGAGGACTATGGCGACGAGTGGCTGACCAAGGCGATGTTCCACTATCGCTGGCACTACGCCGCCGACATCGAGAATGCCGGCCGCATCCTGCCGCGCTGGAGCCTGCTCTCCGCCCCGGAGGAAGAGATCGACAAGCGCAAGGCGTACTTCACCCGTCGCCAGATCGACCGGCTCTACGTGGTCGGTTCCAACGAGATCACGACACCGGTGATCGAGTCGAGTTACCGCCGGTTCCTCGAAATCATGGACGCGCACCTGCAGCGCTTCCCGTTCCTGCTCGGCCGGCGCCCGGGCAGCGCCGACTTCGCGGTCTACGGTCAGCTGACCCAGCTCGCACTGTTCGATCCGACGCCACGGGCACTGACGCTCGACGTCGCACCCAGGGTCTATGCCTGGGTCGACGTGGTGGACGACCTGTCAGGTCTCGAAGTCGATGATTCAGGCTGGCTCGCACGCGACCAGCTCGCCGACGCACTAAGGCCGCTGCTCCGCGAACTCGGCCGCACGTACGTACCCGTCATGCTGGCCAATGCACGTGCGCTGAATGCCGGCGAGAAGGAAGTCCACTGCGAAGTCGAAGGCCAGGTCTGGCAGCAGCAGGCGTTCCCTTACCAGGGGCGCTGCGTCGCCGAACTGCGCACGGCCTATGCGAGACTCGACGAATACGATCGCAAGGCGGCCGACGCGGTGCTCGACGGCACCGGCTGCAGTGAACTGTTCCGCTGACCGGAAAAAGGGAGACCGCACCATGCAGAACGCACGCGCAACCGGTTCAGGACGTCGCTCCGGCATCGCCGCCCTGCTCGCGGCACTGCTGCTGCCCGGGCAGCCGCACGCCGAGAATCGCGTGAATGCCGGCACGCCACCCGAGCGGCAGGTGTACTTCGGCGATCTGCACGTGCACACGACCTATTCGAACGATTCGTTCGGCTACAACAACGACCGGACGCCCGACGTGGCGTACCGCTACGCCAAGGGCGAACCGGTCGCGACGGTCGGCGGTGCCACCATCCAACTGCGGACCCCGCTCGACTTCCTCGCGGTGACGGACCATGCCGAGTACCTCGGGATCTTCAGCGCCATGACCGCGCCGGAGCATCCCCTGAATCCGACGGAACTGGGCCGGCAGGCCAGTTCCTCGGACGTCGCGACCCGGTACGCCGCGTTCGGCACCTTCATCCGCGCGCTGCGATCGGGTGAGTTTCCAGAGGGTTTCTACGACCCCGCGAACACCCTGTCGGTATGGCGCCAGATCGTCGAGACGGCCGACGCGCACTACGAACCGGGGCGCTTCACCGCGTTCGCGGGTTATGAGTGGACCTCGACCGTGCAGGGCGGCAACATGCATCGCAACGTGATCTTCGAAGGCTCGGCCGACCTGCCACTGCCGTTCGCCGCGAGCGATTCGCGCAACCCCGAAGATCTCTGGACCTGGCTCGAGCGGCAGCGCATGCGTGGCGTCGACGCGATCGCCATCCCGCACAATTCCAACGTCAGCGACGGGCGGATGTTCGCGCTCACCGATTCCTTCGGCGAACCGATCGACGCGGCCTACGCCGCGCGCCGCACGTGGAACGAACCGCTGGTGGAGATCACCCAGCAGAAGGGCACCTCGGAAACCCATCCCGCGCTGTCGCCGACCGACGAGTTCGCCGACTTCGAACTGTTCACGGAACTGCTGATCTCCGGCGGCACACCAGGCAAGGTGAGCGGCAGTTACGTGCGGGAAGCCTGGCTGAACGGCGTGCGCCTGCAGGCCGAAGCGGGTTTCAATCCGTTCCAGTTCGGCGTGATCGGCTCGAGCGACAATCACTCGGGGACATCGGCCGTCGAAGAAGGCAACTACACCGGCTCGCGCGGACCGGCCTCCGACGGCACACCGGCCCTGCGTCAGCCGACCGAACTGTGGGGCGGGCTGCCGCGCCAGTCGTTCAGCGCTGCGGGGCTCACTGCCGTCTGGGCCGAGGAAAACACCCGTGAATCCCTGTTCGCCGCCATGCGGCGGCGCGAAACCTACGGCACCACCGGCACCCATCTGCGCGTTCGCCTGTTCGCCGGCTGGGAACTGCCGATGGATCTGCACGAACGCGCGGAACGCGAGGCACTCGGCTATGCCCGCGGCGTACCGATGGGCGGCGTCCTCGAAGGGCCGGCGCGCGGCCGCAGCCCGACCATCGTGGTATGGGCGGCCAGGGATCCGGAAGGTGCCAACCTGGACAGAATCCAGATCATCAAAGGCTGGACCGCGAACGGCGCCGTGCACGAGCGCATTCACGACGTCGCGCTGTCCGACCCGGCACGGCGGCGCTCCGACGGCAGCGTCACACCGGTCGGCAACACGGTCGACGTGCCCGGTGCCCGCCATACCAATACCATCGGCAGCGCGGAACTCGCCGCTGCCTGGACCGATCCGGACTTCGACCCGACGCAGCCCGCCTTCTACTATGTGCGGGTGATCGAGATCCCCACGCCGCGCTGGACGACGTTCGACGCTGCGGCACTCGGCGTCCCGCCGCTCGACCTGGTTCCCGCCACGCTGCAGGAACGCGCGTTCACCTCACCCGTCTGGTATCTGCCCGCGGGTCAGGCCGGAACCGCCCGCCAGCCCTGACAGCTTCTGCCTGCGGATCGTGATGCACGACGTTCTGGCACGCCTGCTGCGCGATCCGCTGACACACTTTCTGGCCCTCGGGGGCATCGTGTTCGCGCTCTGGGCCGCCCTCGATACGGCGCCCGCCGACAACCCGGCCGGCACGGTCAGCGCAGCGCCCGTCAGCGTCCCGGACTCGCGCGACATCCTGATCGACGCAGCGGAACAGCGCCTGCTGACCGCCTATTTCACCGCCCAGTGGCGCCGGCTGCCGACCGAAGCGGAGTTTCGCGAACTGCTCGACGCGCGCATTCGCGAGGAAGTGCTCATGCGCGAAGCGCTGGCGTTGGGGCTCGACCGCGGCGATCGGGTGATCCGCCAGCGCCTGGCCCAGAAGCTCGAGATGACGTTGCGCGAAGTGGCCGCACTCGAGACACCCACCGAGGCCGAACTCGCGGCGTTCCACGCGCGCCACCGGGACCGCTACGCCCTGCCGCCCCGCATCTCGCTGACCCACCGTTTCGTGTCCGCCCGGCAGCACGGCGACGCGGCAGCAGCGCGTGCCGCAGCGCTGCTGCACGCGCTGCAATCCGGCGACGACGTGAGCGCGGATCCTTTTCATGCGCCCGGCATACTGCTGGCGGAGACGCCCGACCGCCTGGCGCGGGTATTCGGCAACACATTCCGCGACGCGGTGCTGGCAGCGATCCAGGACGGCCAGCCCATCGGACGGTGGACGGGACCGGTAGCTTCGCCCTGGGGCATCCACGTGGTCCGCATCGACGACTACCAGCCCGGCCGACAGCGCGGGTTCGCCGAGAGTCGCGCGGCAGTCGAGCAGGACTGGCGCGAGGATGCGCAGGCCGCGGCCGAGGTACGACGCATCGAACTGATGCGCAGGCGCTACCGGGTCGAGATCGCGCCGTTCGACCCAGCAACGGAACGCCTGCAATGATCATTCGGGATCCGTGCGCGCGCCGCACGCAAGGACGCCACCGCGCCGGGTACGCGCTGCTGGCCCTGGTGTCGCTGATGTTCTGGAACGGCCAGGCGCACGGCCACGGGTTGCGCCTGGCGTTCATGGAGGCCCTCGAATCGACGCCCGACCAATGGCACTTCGTGTTGAAGGTCCCCACGTTCGGCGAACAGGTCTGGCCCCTGGAACTGCGCTTTCCGGAGTCCTGTACGCCGACCCGTGCGCCGGCCCGCCACCAGCTCGAGTCCGGCGACCTGGCCGACCTGCACTGGATGCACTGTCCGCGCGGACCGTCCGGCACGCCGGTCACGATCGAGGTCACCGGGCTGGCGGAAGGGCTGGTGGATCTCCTGGTGCGGGTCGAACACAAAGGCGCGGGCACA
This sequence comes from Pseudomonadales bacterium, assembly GCA_019634925.1. Classification (GTDB taxonomy): domain Bacteria; phylum Pseudomonadota; class Gammaproteobacteria; order Pseudomonadales; family Azotimanducaceae; genus UBA7803. The sequence goes on along the minus strand of JAHCAL010000006.1, from coordinate 56,831 downwards.
CAGGACGAGCCACCGACCGAGTCGATCCGCCTGCTCACCGCCGCCGATCCCCGCCTGGAACTGAATCAGGCACTGGCTTCCGGCGCCGCCGGGCACGCAGCACTGTCGGCGCGCTTCCGGCTGGGCGTGGACCACATCCTGGGCGGGCTCGACCATCTGGCCTTCGTGGTCGGCATCATGCTGCTCATGGCGACCCTGCGGCGCGTCCTCGTCGCGATCACCGCGTTTACCGTCGCCCACAGCATCACGCTCGCGGTCGCAACCTTCGGCACGCTGCGTCTGCCCGAGCCACCGCTGGACACGGCGATCGCGTTGTCGATCGTCTACCTGGCGGTCGAGGTCGTCCGGCGCCTGCGGGACGACGCACCACCCGCGACCCTCGGGCGCGTCTGGTCGGTCGCCTTCCTGTTCGGCCTTCTGCACGGATTCGCTTTCGCCGGGGCATTGCACGACACCGGATTGCCGCGCGACGAACTGCCCCTGACCCTCGCCCTGTTCAATCTCGGCATCGAGGCAGGACAGATCGCGTTCGTCTTCGCCACGGCGATCAGCTGGCTCGCGCTGGTGCGGATGACGCAGCCGGCGGATCGGGCGCTTGCGAACCAGCATCGCCGGCGGCTCGCGCTCGGCGCCGCCTATGTGCTCGGCAGCGCGGCGAGCTTCTGGACCTTCGAGCGCGTCGCGGCCCTGGTCCGGATGGTATGAGCTGGTGAGGCGAGCGCACGTTTGCTCATTCACCGACAATCGCGTACTTTCCAATAACGCGAATCGTGATTCTTTTTACGGCCGACGCTCACGAGCCTCGGCGAACGCGGTACTCTCGGGGGGGCAAGGCGAACATGGTGCGATCGATCCTGAATCTGCGAACGGTCACCGGCACGGCGCTGGTGATGCTGGCGGGCATCGCCGGGTGTGGACAGCCCCCGGCAGCACCCCCGGATGACGCCGCGGCGGGGCATGCCGCGCAGGCGAGCGATCCAGCCGTGACGCCCCCGCCGCCGCGCAGCGGCCCACCCAACGTCGTGCTCATCCTGACCGACGACCTCGGTTACAACGACATCAGCCTGAACGGCAACCCGCTGGTCCGGACCCCGAACATCGACAGCATCGCCCACAACGGCGTGCGCTTCCTGTCCGGGTACTCGAGCCATGCCACCTGCGCACCGGCCCGCGCCGCGCTGCTCACGGGTCGCATCCAGCACCGCTTCGGTCTCGAGTCGGTCAGGACGCCCGATTCGTTCGTCAACGCGTTCGACGGCACCTATCCGACCGATGACTTCGTGACGTTCCGCGAGACGGATCGCGCGCCGGAGGAGGAAAGCGGCCTGCCTCATTCGGAAGTGACGCTAGCCGGGCTGCTCAAGGAGCAGGGCTACCGAACAGCGCTGTTCGGCAAATGGCACCTCGGTACCGGACGCACGCACTGGCCGCAGGTCTACGGATTCGACGAGTTCGTCGGGTTTCCGGGTGGCGCCGCGCTGTTCTCGGCGCCCGACGATCCCGAGACCGTCGACGCCAGACTGACCTGGAGCGGCATCGACAATCACCTCTGGGCTTCCCTGCCGTTCCGCATGGTCGACAACGACCGGCCGGTCGAGCCCGAGGGCTATGTGACCGATGTTCTGGCGGACCGGACCGTGGACTTCATAGAACGCAACCGCGAGCACCCGTTCTTCGCATTCCTCTCGTTCACGGCACCGCACAACCCGCTCGACGCTCCGCGCCGGATCTACGACCGGCTGGGCCACATCCAGGACCACAAGACGCGTGTCTACTACGCGATGGTGGAGTCAGTGGACGAAGGTGTCGGCCGGGTGCTCGATGCCCTCGAGCGCAATGGGCTGGCGGAAAACACCATCGTGATCTTTTCGAGCGACAACGGCGGCGCCTGGTACACGCGCATTCCGATCCACAACCTGCCGTTCCGCGGTTGGAAGAACACGTTCTTCGAAGGCGGCGTCAACGTGCCATTGCTGATGAGCTGGCCCGGAACCATTCCGGGCGGCCAGATCGTTCCCGGGCCCGCCAGCCAGCTGGACGTGGTGCCGACCGTTGCCGCCGCGGCTGGCGCGCGCCTGCCCGATGACCGGGTCATCGACGGCATCGATCTCCTTCCGATGCTGACCCAGGGTACGCCCGACGCCTATGCGGCGCTCGGGCAACGCACGCTCTACTGGCAACAGGGCGAATACCGCGCGCTCCGGCAAGGCAAGTGGAAGCTGCAGGTCCAGCCGGATCTCGACCGCAGCTGGCTGTTCGACCTGGAGCAGGATCCGACCGAACAGGTCAACCTGGCCGCGCGATTCCCGGACAAGACCGCGGAACTCAGGCAGGCGCTCGAGCGGCTCGCCGGTGAAATGGCCGAACCGATGTGGCGCTCTCCCTATCGCATGCGGATGCGCGTCGGCCCGCATGTCGACGAAGGCGATCAGGCCCAGACCGACTTCGTCTGGAACGGCTGATCGGTACCGTCGCCGGGCCTGCCGGCGCGGCGGCCCGCTCGTGGCGGCGCATCAATCCGATGCGGTGAAGAAATCCGCGCGCGGGGTCATCGTCGCATCGTAGACCGGCTCCCGGAGGTCACACCGGTACTTGTGGTTGTCCGCGCCGGCGAGCCCGATGTTGCCGAGCATGGTCCGCATGTTGAAGTAGTTCTGGTGCTGGAAGTGCGCGGCAAGCGACGCCTGGTCTTCCCAGAGCTCGAACACCACGATCCGGCCCGGTACACAGGGATCGGCGGAAAAGACGTAGGCATGGCAGCCCGGCTCCTGGTCCCGGGTCGCCTGCTGCAGCGGGCGGGCTTTTTCGATGGCCTCGTCGCGACGCGCCGGATCGGCCAGGTCGATCGTGCCGGCAATGATGATCATCGTGGTTCTCCTCGTGCTGGTCAGTACTGTGCAGTTCCGCCGTCCACGGACAGAATGGCGCCGGTGATGCCGGAACCGGCATCGGAGGCGAGCAGGACCGCCAGGGCGGCAACTTCCTCGACCGTCACCGGTCGCTCGATCGCCGACTCCTTGGCGAACATGGCGACCATTTCATCGAAGCTCATACCCATGGCAGCGGCGGTCGCGGGGCCGGTCTCGCGAACGATGTCGGTGATGACGAGTCCCGGGCAGATTGCGTTGACGGTCACACCGCTGGTGCCCACCTCCCGTGCGACCGACTTGGTGACGCCGTTGATGGCGTGTTTCGCCGCGGTATAGGCGTTCAGGACCGGCTTGCCGTGCTTGCCCTCGATGGACGAGATATTGATCACGCGCCCCCATCGCGCCGCCAGCATGATCTTGAGCGCGCGTCGCGTCGCCCAGAAGGTCGAGTACAGGTTCCACTTCATGACGTGGTCCCATTCCCGGTCGCTCAGGTCGACGAGCGGCTGCAGGTCGGAGGCACCGCCCGCGTTGTTGACCAGGATGTCGAGCCGACCGAAATGCGCCGCGGCCGTATCGACGAAGCCCTCCACGTCGGCCTGGCTCGTCGCATCCCCTGCGACGAACAGGACCCGAGGCTCGGCGCCGAGCCCCGCCGCGACGCGCTTGCCGCGCTCTGCGTTGCGCGCCATGAGCGCCACGCTCGCCCCTTCCGCCAGCAACGCTTCGGCGATGCCGAGCCCGATGCCGGCCGTACCGCCGGTGATCGCGGCCACCCTCCCCTGTAACCCTGACGCCATGTCCCCGTCTCCCCCGGTGGAATCTGCAGGGTCAAGAGCTTAGATCAGTTGCGCGCGCAGGCGAAGCCCGCAGGCATCGTATATCCTTGCCGACCCAGCCACCGGAAATGGAAGATTCGATTGACCGCGAATCAGCAGTACGCCGCGCGGCGCCACGAAGGCTTCACGGGCCGCATCGTCATGATCGGCTTCGGCTGTATCGGCCAGGGCGTCCTGCCGCTGCTGCTCCGGCATATCGCGATCGAACCGGACCGCCTGCTGATCGTCACCGACAGCGCGGACGGTATCGAAGTCGCCGAGGCACATGGCGTCGCCGTCGAGATCGTACCGCTTACCCGGCGCAACTATCTGAGCGTGCTCGAGCCGCGCCTGGCGGCCGGCGACTTCCTGGTCAATCTCTCCGTGGACGTCAGCAGCGTCGCGCTCCTCGAACTGACGCAACGGCTCGGGGTGATGTATCTCGACACGTGCATCGAGCCCTGGGCAGGCGGCTACCTGGACGCCCGCCTGCCGCCGGCCGCTCGAACCAACTACGCCTTGCGGGAAACCGCGCTCGCCCTGCGCAAGCCAGGCCAGACCGGGCCGACCGCGATTCTGACCCACGGCGCCAATCCCGGCCTCGTCTCGCATTTCGTCAAGCAGGCGCTGCTCGACCTGGCCCGCGACACCGGCATGGAACACGTCGAGCCGGCGGATCGGCGCGGCTGGGCGAGCCTCGCGCAGGCGCTCGGCGTGCGCGCAATCCATATCGCCGAACGTGATACCCAGGTGGCGGACCGGCACAAGGAGGCCGGTGAATTCGTGAACACCTGGTCGATCGACGGGTTCGTCAGCGAGGGATGCCAGCCCGCGGAACTGGGCTGGGGCACGCACGAACAGACGTTTCCGGCGGACGGCGCCCGCCATGCCGACGGCTCCCGGGCGGCCATCTATCTGAAGCGCCCCGGTGCGGCGACCCGGGTACGCACCTGGACCCCGATGGCCGGCCCCCAGCATGGATTCATGATCACGCATTCGGAGTCGATCTCGATCGCCGACTATCTGACGCTAGGGGATCCGCTGGCGCCTGCCTACCGGCCGACCGTGTACTACGCCTACCATCCCTGCGACGACGCCGTGCTCTCGGTCCACGAGCTGGCCGGGCACAACTGGCGCATGCAGCCCGGCAAGCGCCTCCTGATGGACGACATCGTCCAGGGCACGGACGCCCTCGGCGTGCTGCTGATGGGGCACGCGCGCGGGGCATACTGGTATGGATCGATGCTCGACATCGAGACGACGCGCGCGCTCTGCCCGCACAACAATGCCACCAGCCTCCAGGTGACGGCGTCGGTGATGAGCGGCGTGATCTGGGCGATGCGTAACCCGGCACGCGGGATCCTGGAGCCCGATGAGCTGCCGCATCGCGAGATCATGGAGTGGTGTGCCCCATACCTCGGCAACATGGTCGGGGTCTATACCGACTGGACGCCCCTGCAGGGTCGCGGCTGGCTCATGGACGAAGCCGTCGAAGCGGGCGACCCCTGGCAGTTCGGGAATTTCCGCGTCACCTGAACGGCCGCGCCGTACCGCCCGGGTTCACGAAGCATCCAGTCCGAGCAGGCGGCGATTCGCGGCCCGGTCGGTACCGGCCGCGGCGAAGTCGTCGAACGCCCGCTCCGTCACCCGGATGATGTGCTCGCGGATGAACGCGGCGCCTTCGCGCGCGCCGTCTTCCGGGTGCTTCAGGGCACACTCCCATTCGAGCACCGCCCAGCCGGCGAAATCGTACGCAGCGAGCTTTGCGAACACCGCCCGAAAGTCGATCTGCCCATCGCCGAGCGAACGGAATCGACCCGGCCGGTCGACCCACCCCTGGTAGCCGCCGTAAACCCCGGCACGGCCGCTGGGACGGAACTCGGCATCCTTGACGTGGAACATCCCGATCCGCTCGTGGTAGTTGTCGATGAACGCGAGGTAGTCGAGCTGCTGCAGCAGGAAGTGGCTCGGATCGTAGAGGATTTTCGCGCGCGGATGCCCGTCGACCGCGTCCAGGAAGCGCTCGAACGTCACCCCGTCGTGCAGGTCTTCACCCGGGTGGAGCTCGAAGCAGCAATCCACGCCGGCCGCATCGAAGGCATCGAGCAGCGGCCGCCAGCGGCGGGCCAGTTCCGCGAAGCCTTCTTCGACGAGCCCCGCTGGACGTTGCGGCCACGGATACAGGTACGGCCAGACGAGCGCGCCGGAGAACGCGGCCTGCGCGCCGAGCCCGAGATTCGCACTGGCGCGGACCGCAAGGCGCAGCTGCTCGCGCGCCCAGTCGGTGCGCGCCCGTGGATTGCCCCGCACCGCCGCCGGGGCAAAGCCGTCGAACAGCTCGTCGTAGGCCGGATGCACTGCCACCAGCTGGCCTTCGAGGTGGGTCGAGAGCTCGGTGATTTCGACGCCGCAATCGGCCACGCGGCCGCGCAGTTCATCGCAGTACCCGCGACTTTCCGCCGCCAGGGCCACGTCGATGAACGCCGGGTTGCCGATCGGCACCTGGATACCGACGAAGCCGAGTTCTGCCGCCCAGCGCGCAATGGACTCGAGTCGATCGAACGGCGCGGTCGCGCCCATGAACTGGGCGAGGAACAGCGCCGGACCGCGCAACGTCTTCATGGCAAGCCTCCTCCACTGGCTCGGGGTGCAATAGCTCGGGGCGCCATGGCTCGGCGCGCCATGGCTCGGTGCACCGGTCGATAGCCGTGCCCGTCGTTCACAAATCGATCCACACCGCCCCACGCCGGGCGCTCTCGACGGCCGCCGCGAGGAAACACATACCCGCCACGCCGTCATCGATTCCCGGAAAATCCCAGGGCGGCAACGCAACCTCTGGCGTCCTTTCGGCATGGCTACCGACCGCACGGGCGAAGTTCCGGTAGAGCACGCCGAACGCTTCGAGAAACCCCTCGGGGTGTCCCGCCGGCAGCCGGGTGGCGACGCGCCCGGCGTCGGAAATGCCCGGTCCACCGGCACGCAGGACCTGGGTCGGTGCGTCCTGGCGGTGCACCACGAGCGTGTTGGGCGAGTGCTGGTACCAGACGAGCCCGCCGCGCTCGCCGTACACGCGGATCGACAGTCCATTCTCCTCGCCGACCGCCACCTGGCTCGCCGTGATCGTACCGCGCGCGCCGCCGCGGAACCGCACCAGTACCGAGCCGTCGTCGTCGAGTGCGCGTCCAGCCACGAAGCGGTTGAGGTCCGCGCACACCGACTCGAGCTCGAGACCGGTCACGAACCGCACCAGGTTCTCGCAATGCGTACCGATGTCGCCGAAACAGCCTGCCGCACCCGCACGTGCCGGATCGACGCGCCAGGCAGCCTGCTTGTTGTCCGGCTGGGGAGAGGCCAGCCAACCCTGCAGGTAGTCGCACTGGACCCGGCGCACGGCGCCGATGGCGCCGCGCCGGACCAGTTCGCGGGCCTCGCGCACCATCGGATAGCCCGTGTAGTTGTAGGTGACCGCGAGCAGACGCCCGGTCGCGCGAACAGCGTTCGCGATGGTCTCCCCATCCGCCACGGTCAGCGCGAGCGGCTTGTCGCAGACGACGTGAAAGCCGGCTTCGAGCGCCGCGCAGGCCAGCGGCGCGTGCAGATGATTGGGCGTCACGATGGTGACGAATTGCATCCGTTCGTGCCCAGGGCGCGCGCGTTCGCCGGCGAACAGTGCGTCGGCAGTCGGATAGCAGCGCGCCGCATCGAGGCCATAGCGCTCGACGCCGGAACGCACGGAACGGGCCGGATCCGCCGAAAACGCGCCACAGACCAGCCTGATCGCACCATCCAGCTCGGCGGCCATGCGATGCACCGGGCCGATGAATGCCCCCTCGCCGCCACCGATCATGCCCATGCGGATCCTGCCATCCGCCACCCTTCGCGTCATGCGACTCCCCCATGACTGGCTGCCTGCATTACGATACCGCATCGGGAGGACATCATGGCTGCGATTCGCTTCGGACTCATCGGTGCCGGCGGCATCGCGGAATATACGGCGCGGGAACTCGCCGGGCACCCCGACGCCGCCATCGTCGCGGTCGCGGATCCGAGCGAGCCGCGCGCCCGGGCGCTCGCGGATCGCTTCGGGGTCCCCGCCGTACTGGCGCATCATGAAGCGCTGCTCGTGCGGGACGACGTGGACGCGGTCTACGTCGCGGTACCGAACAGCCTGCACGCGCCGCTCGCCTGCGCTGCGCTCGAGCACGGCAAACACGTCCTGCTCGAAAAGCCGTTCGCGATGAACGCGACCGAGGCCACCGCCGTCGCTGCCGCGGCAGAACGAAACGACCGGGTGCTCATGCTCGGCATGAACCAGCGATTCGATCCGGCCGTGCAGCGGGCCCGCGCCCTGGTCGAACAGGGCAGCCTCGGCGCGGTCTACCACACAAGGGCGTTCTGGCGCCGGCGAGCCGGCATTCCGCGCATCGGCAGCTGGTTCACCAGTCGGGCCGCGGCAGGCGGCGGCGCACTGCTCGACATCGGCGTCCACATGCTCGACGCCACCCTCCACATCCTCGGCGAATTCGAGCCGGCGAGCGTCACGGGCGCGGCATTCACCCGCTTCGGCAATCGCGGCCTCGGCGACGGCAGCTGGGGCCGCTCCGAGCGGAGCTTCGACACCTTCGACGTCGACGACTTCGCTACCGCGCTGATTCGCATGAAGAGCGGGGCGGTGGTGAGCCTCGACGCCGCCTGGGCGCTTCACCAGGAGGCCATGGAGGAGCGCGGGATCGAACTCTACGGCGAGGATGCGGGGCTCTCCGTGTTCGGCAACCGGCTTTACCAGCGCGATGCGGACCGGAGTTTCGTGACACGTCAGGGATTGCCCGCGGGCCCGCTCGCGTTCCCGCATGCAAGCCGCGTGCATCACTTCGTGAACGTGCTGCTGGGACGGGAAGCACCAGTAGTGACCGTCGCGCAGTCGCTCGCCGTGCAGCGGATTCTCGATGCGATCTACACCTCGGCGCGCACGGGCGCCGAGGTGCGTCTGTAGCGGCACCGACCCGCATCCGTCGACCGCTGGCGGCCGCCGGCCGGCCCCGGCAGCATCCGCTGGGTGCTACTCGGGGCGACGACCGCGCAGCAGGCCGCGGATACGATCCATGAAGGTATCGTACTTCAGATCGGTGAACTCACCCGCGTCGAAGAACAGTCCCTCGCAATTCGGACACTGTTCGAACCAGATATGAGTCTGCCGTTCGTCCGTCGACTTGTTCATCCGTGTCCCACACTCGGGGCAATCGACGTTGTCGAGCTTGTTCAATGCCTGACCGAGGCGTGGATCTCCGGAATCCAGCACGGCGTCGGCCATCCACTCGCGCTTCATCTCCACGAGCACCTGCGGCTTGCAGAAGAGTCCGCCGCAATCCGTACATCGGCGCACGGTGATCCTGCGGCCGTAGGTCTTTTCCTCGAGCTTGCCCGGACACTTCGGACACCGCATAACCATAGCCTCCTGCCATCAGTCGGATGAGGGAACATGATAATACCGGGAATGCCAGATCCCGCGCGGATCCTCGGATTCGAGCGGCATCCGCCAGGTTTTCACCTGGGCCTGCGCGAATCGCACGCGATACAGGCCACGCGGCTCGTCCAGGGTATCGCGGATATAGGCGTCCGCCCCCGCCGGCGGCACGTAGCGCTCGGCAATACGCCGGTAACGGTCGCGCCACAGATCGTCCGCGCCGATGTCGTGGACGAGCTCCGCGCGACCTTCCACGACCACCTTGCGATAGGGTAGCGGCTGTTCGTCGATACACAGCGCAACCCGGGGGTCGCGACGGAGGCAATCAAACCACTCGGAACGCGCCCGCGGCGTGAACCAGATTGCATCGTCTTCATGGATGAACCAGATCGGGGTGACGAGCGGACTGCCATCCGGACGCACCACGGCAATGCGCATCAGAATCCCGCGCTCGCCGAGGAACGCGGCGCGTTCGATAGCAGTCAGTTGCGGCACGTGACGGATTTCCCCGTGGTGATTTTGCGTGGACCGGAGACTCCCCTTCACACGCGGGCCACCCGCCGGTCACGCTCCGGTCACCGAGAGTGCGCACCCCGGCACACGATCACGGATGTTAGCAGATCGACTTCGGGTTGCTACACTGGCTGCTGCCCCGGGAAGCCGGACGGGCGCAGACCGCGCGGCACCGGGTCGTCGCACAGCGCAGTACAGGCGCAGTCAGTACCGGCGCAGTATAGGAAGGACATCATCACCACCCCACCAGCGCCGGTCTGCGGCACATGACGCGAGTGACCCTCGAAGGCAAGCCGGCCGCGGGTCCGCTCGGCTACCAGAGCTGGGCGCTCTTCGAATGGGCACGCAACCCTTACGTCATCCTGGTCACGATCTACATATTCGCGCCGTACTTCTCGACCACGGTCGTGGGCGATCCGGTCCGCGGCCAGGCGCTGCTCGGCTACGCGAACAGCTTCTCCGGCGCCCTGATCGCGATCATGGCACCGTTCCTCGGCGCGATTGCCGACAAGCAGGGGCGACGCAAGCCATGGATCGGCGGTTTCATCGCGATCATGGTCCCGGCCATCTGGCTGCTCTGGTTCGCCATGCCGGGCGGCGTGGGACTCGGCATCACCGCCACACTCGCGCTCATCGTGGTCATCGCGGTGACCTTCGAGTTCACGGCGGTGTTCCACAATGCCATGCTGCCGGCAATCGCGCCGGCCGATCGGATCGGCATGATCTCGGGGCTGGCCCTCGCGTACGGCAACTGCGCCGGCCTCCTGTTGATGCTGTTCGTGCTGTACGCCTTCGCATTGCCGGGCGACAGCAGTTGGTCGTTCATCCCTTCGGCTCCGCTGTTCGGACTCGACCAGGCAGCATCCGAACCGGATCGTATCGTCGCGCCGTTGACCGCCTTGTGGCTGCTCGCCTTCAGCCTGCCGCTGCTGGCTTTCACGCCGGATACACCTGACAGCGGATTGCCCGTTCGCCTCGCGATCGCACGCGGTCTCGCGGAGGTTCGCGCGACCATCGGGCAGCTGCGTCACTACGGGAACGTCGCCCTCTACCTCCTCGCGCGCATGATCTTCAACGACGGCATGGTCGGCGTACTGATTTTCGGCGGTGTTTATGCTGCCGGCACGTTCGGCTGGGGTACCACGACGCTGCTGATCTTCGGCATCGTCACGAGTTTTTCGGCCGCCATCGGCGCCGTCCTCGGCGGCCGGCTGGACGACCGGCTTGGGTCGAGGCGGACGGTGCTGATCGCGGTCGGGGGCACCGCGAGCCTGCTTGCCGTCGCGGTCACGATCCAGCCGGACTCGATCCTGTTCGTACCGTACACGAGCGAGGCGACGCTCTGGGCGCTGCCCTGGTTCAACACGCTGCCGGAACTGCTCTACTTCGCGAACACCCAGCTGTTCGCCATGTTCATCACCGTGGCCTTTGCGTCGGCGCGCACCATGATGGCGCGCATCGCGCCGCCGTCCATGATGGCGCAGTTCTTCGGTCTCTACGCACTCTCCGGCACGGCCACTGCATTTCTTGCGCCGTTGCTGGTCGGCATCTTCACCAGTGCGTTCGAGAGCCAGCGCGCCGGCTATGCCTCGCTGATCATTCTGCTCGCGATCGGGTTCGTGCTGATGCTGTTCGTGCGCGAGGAACGCGCCGTCGCGGCGACCCGATGATCGCCGCGATCGGTCGCCGGAGTCAGTTACCGAAGTCCCACGACTCGCCGGAGTGGTAGCGGCGCAGGATCAGTTTCGCGATCATGATCTTGTGCACCTCGTCCGGGCCATCGGCGATTCGCAGCGTGCGCGCGCCCTGGTACATCCCTGCGAGCGGCAGATCGCCGCTTACCCCGGCGGCGCCGTAGACCTGGATCGCCCGGTCGACGACCCGATGGTACGCGGCCGGTACGAAAATCTTGATCGACGAGATGTCGGTGCGCGGATCGGCGCCCGATTCCATCTTCTCCGCGCAGTGGATGGTCATCAGGCGCGCGCTCTGGATATCCATGTAGCTCTCGGCGATGAATCCCTGCATGAACTGCTTGGATTCCAGTTTCTCGCCACCGTGCACCTCGCGGGTCATCAGACGGTCGATCATGAGGTCGAACGCCCGCCACATGGAACCGATCGAGTTCATGCAGTGATAGACCCGCCCCGCGCCGAGCCGGTCCTGCGCCGCGCGATGACCGCTGCCGGTCCGGCCGAGCTGGTTGGCCTTCGGCACGCGCACGTTGTCGTAGATGATCTCGCAGTGACTCGAGGCGCGGCCCCAGACCGGCACACCGCGCACGATCTTCACCCCGGGCGTGTTCTTCGGAACGATGATCTGGGTCATCCGCTCGGTGTCGCCGCCCGGCGCGTCGGGATCCGAGGTCCGGCACATGACGATGTAGAAGTCGGCGGCATGACCGTTCGAAGTGAACCACTTGTGGCCGTTGATGACCCACTCGTCGCCGTCGAGCACGGCGCGGGTCGAGAGCGAGCGCGGGTCGGAGCCGGGCGTGTGCGGTTCCGTCATCGAGAACCCGGATTGCATGGTGCCTTCGGTCAGCGGCTTCAGCCACTTTTCGTGCTGTTCGGGCGTACCGTACTGGACCAGGATCTTCTGATTGCCGGAATTGGGTGCGACGACGCCGAACAGCGACGCGGCGCCCGGACTGTATGACAGGACCTCGTTCATGTAGGCGTGCTGGAGGAAGGAGAGTCCCATGCCGCCGAAATCCCGCGGCAGATGGGGCGCCCACAGACCGGCTTTCTTGACCTTGCCCTGAATGTCGAGGCGCAGCTCCTTCGCCGCCTTGGCTGCCTCGTTCGGCGCATTGGCGCTGTCCGACATCCACCCCCACAGCCGACCTTCGTTGGGCAGGATGTCCTGATTCACGATCTCCGCCGTGGCGAGCCGGATCTCGTTGATCTCGTTGTCGAGCGTCGGCACCGGCTTGACATTCATTCTGACGTTCATTGCCATGATCTCCCCCCTTCTCGATGAATGACGTTGAGCGCTCAAATCTAGCGCATGCGCCCGGCCTTTGCACGGCGCCGGCCTGTCGCACACGCACCGGCGGACCGGCGGACTCGCAGATCCGCGCGAGGGCCGCCGAATATTCGCTATACTCGCGCGTCCGTATTCCGGGGGACCACCACATGAACCAGCTGACCTATCCGTACGCGGATCATCCCGCGCCGGGTACGACGCGGGAGATCGCGCCGGGCGTACGCTGGCTGACCATGCCCATGGGCGGCTCGCTCAATCACATCAATCTGTACCTGCTCGCCGACCGTGCCGGCTGGTGGGTCGTCGATACCGGCCTGGCGCTGACCCAGACCAGCGAACTCTGGTCGCGCATCTTCGACCGGGAGCTCGACGGCAAGCCGGTCATCGGCGTGATCTGCACCCACATGCATCCCGATCACGTGGGCCAGTCGAAGATGATCACCGACACCTTCCAGTGCCCGCTGTACATGACCCGAGCCGAGTACTACCAGGCGCGCGCGTTCTCCGCCGGCGGTAGCGGCCCGCACAACGCCGGCTGGATGGGCCGCGAGTTCTATCTGCGGGCGGGCATGCCCGGCGACTATCTGGACGAGTTGCGCCTGCAGTGGCAGCGGCGCTCGAGCGACGGAATGGGCATGCCGGAGATGCCGGCCGGCTACCGGCGCCTCGAGCACGGCGACGTCCTCTCGATCGGCGGGCACGACTGGCGCATCGTGACCGGATCCGGGCATTCCCCCGAGCACGCCTGCCTGTACTGCGCGGCGCTCGGGATCTTCATTTCCGGCGACCAGATCCTGCCCGTCATCACGAGCAACGTGAGCGTGCATCCGACCGAGCCCGAGGCCAATCCGCTGAAGGACTGGATGCAGTCGCTCGACGGCCTGCTGGAACTACCCTCTGACGTGCTGGTGCTGCCGGCACACAACCTGCCGTTCTACGGCGTCCGGGAACGACTCCGTGCCCTCATGGCACACCACGAGGATCGAATGCTCGCGATCGAGGAGCACTGCGTGGAGCCGGCGCTCGCGCGCGACCTGCTGCCGGTGCTGTTCGCCCGCCGGCTCGATCCGCGGCAGATGATGATGGCGCTCGGCGAGGCGATCGCGCATCTGCACCTCCTCATGCACCGCAACCGCATCGAACGGAGCCTGCACGAAGACGGCCACTACCGGTTCCGGTCGATCGACCCTGACCTCGCACGTCGTGCGCACCCCGGACGCCACGATGCGCCGAGTGACGGGCCGGTGATGGTCTGAGGCTGCCCCGCGCGCCGCCGTGGCCCGGTCGGAGTTCAGACGCCGCATGGCCGTCACCCTGTACCGCACGCTGTACTGGGGGCGCAATCACGTGCCGCCGGGCATCAGGAGCCTGATCGGAGTCCTGTTCATGATCGCCGGGATCTTCGGCTTCCTCCCCATCCTCGGCTTCTGGATGCTGCCGGTCGGTGTCGCGTTCGTGGCCCTGGACGTGCCGCGTGCGCGACACCGCATCGACGCCTGGATGCTGCGCCTCGCGCGCGAAGGCAAGCTCGACCGCAGACACCACGATCAACCGTTGGAAGACCCGGCCGACGACCGTCAGCGCGACGACCCGCCCACGTCGAGCCAGTAGCCGCCAGCGGCGCGCCGCCGCACGTGTCCCGCGGTCGGCGCCGCGAAGTGGGTACCGATCACCAGCACCGGTCCATCCGCGTAGCGCGCCAGCAGCGCTTCGCGCGTGGCACGTCCCACTGCCTGGTCATGATCAGCCGAGCTGCACCAGTCGGTACGGGTCATCTGGCAGGGATGGTGAATGCAGTCGCCGGTGATCAGGGCCTCGTGCCCGTCCGATGCGATATGCACGCTGACGTGCCCGGGCGTGTGGCCCGGCGTCGGCTCCAGCCACACCTCCGTGCACACGCGGTGGTCCCAGTCGACCAGTTCGGCGAGCCCGGCTGCGAAGATGGGACGGACCGAATCCTCGAGCACCCCGGTGTTGAGCGCATCCTGGTCCGCCGTGTCCCAGTAGCGCCACTCCCGCTCGGCGAACAGGTAGCGTGCGTTGGGAAAGGTCGGCACCCACTGTCCGTCCACCAGCATGGTGTTCCAGCCGACGTGATCCACGTGCAGGTGCGTGCAGAGGACGGTGTCGATCGATTCGCGCGGATAACCGGCTGCCGCGAGGTCCGCCAGGAATGTCGTCTGCAGATTGGTCCAGGCCGGGATCGAGCGCTGTTTGTCGTTGCCGATGCAGGTGTCGACGATGATCCGGCGATCCCCGGTGTCCACCACCAGGGCATGGACGCTCATGATCAGGTTGCCTTGCTCGTCCATGAAGTGCGGGCGCATCCAGTCGAGCGGCAGGCAGGCCTCGCGGGTCGCATCGGGCAGGATGAAGCGCGAACCGCCGGCGAGCTCCAGTTCCATGATCCGGGTGACCCTGACCCGTCCGATCTGCCAGTGTTCCATGCGCTATGCCTCCCCTGAGCTGTGTCCGTGTCCGTCGCCCAGCATGGCACAGGCGGCTTGAAGCCGGGAGGTCCGGTGATTAAGGTTCCGTGACGGATCGAAAGACCTCGACAAACGCGCTGCAACATACGGAGCGATCGCATGGGCATCATCGACGTGGCGAAGACACTGGCGCAGGTACCGACCCTGCTCGCGCTGAAGAAAGGCATGCAGCCGCGTGGACTCGAGGAACGCGACTGCATCGGCGCCCAGGTCGCGCGACTCGCCGAGCGCCTGCCCGACAGTCCGGCAATCCTCTTCGAGGGGCGCACGATCAACTGGCGCGATTTCAACGCACTGGCCAATCGCTACGCCGACGCCTTCCGCGGCATGGGCCTCGGCCGCGGCGACACCGCCAGTGTGTTCATGGAAAACCGCATCGAGTTCCTGGCCACCGTCGTGGGCCTGAACAAGCTCGGCGTCACCGCCGGACTCATCAACACGAACCTGCGCGGCCGCCCGCTGACCCATTGCGTGACGGTCACGGAGTCCACCAAGTGCATCGTCGGCGCCGAGCTCGCCGACGCGCTGGCCGAGGTGAAGCACGAGTTGCCGCTCGAGGAAGGTCGCGACTACCTGTGGGTTCCGGACGCGGGCAGCACCCAGGCTGACAACTGGGCCCGCGACCTGCACGCCGTGGCGCCCGCCAAGGACCCGGGCAACCCCGCGGAAACCGCGGACGTCACCCTTGGCGACAACGCCTTCTACATCTTCACTTCGGGCACCACGGGGCTGCCCAAGGCAGCCGTGCTCTCGAACCGCCGTTACCTCGCGAGCGGCACGCTCGCGCACAAGGCGGGCCTCAAGTGCACCGAGCGGGATCGCATCTACGTCTGCCTGCCGTTGTACCACGGCACGGGACTCATGATCGGCATGGGCGCGGCGTTCTCCTCCGGCGCGAGCGTATTCCTGCGGCGCAAGTTCTCGGCAAGCAATTTCCTGAAGGAAGTGCGCGATCACCAGGCAACCTGCTTCATCTACATCGGCGAACTCTGCCGCTACCTGGTGAGCACACCCGCAAGCCCCGACGACCACAGGAACCCGCTCACCCGGGTCATGGGCAACGGGCTGCGCCCGGACGTCTGGCCCGAGTTCAAGCAGCGTTTCGGCATCAAGCGGATCGCCGAATTCTACGGTGCAAGCGAAGGCAACGTCGCGTTCGCGAACCTCCTGAACAAGGACTGCACGGTCGGCATGACCTCGGTGCGCCACGCGCTGGTCCGCTACGACATCGACGCCGACGAAATCATTCGCGACGCGAACGGCCGCTGTATCGAAGTCACCCCGGGGGAGCCGGGCCTGCTGCTCGGCCACATCAGCCCCGACGCCGTATTCGAGGGCTATACGAATCCCGAAGCGACGGAGAAGAAGGTCGTGCGCGACGTCTTCGAGCCCGGCGACGCCTGGTTCAACTCCGGTGACCTGATGCGCCAGGTCGACGCCGGCTTCACGCTGGGTTATCCGCACTACCAGTTCGTCGACCGCATCGGCGACACCTTCCGCTGGAAATCGGAGAATGTCTCGACCAACGAGGTCGGCGAGATCATCAACGGCTTCCCGCAGATCCGCTTCTCGAACGTCTACGGCGTCGCGGTCCCCGGCGCCGACGGGCGTGCCGGCATGGCGGCGCTGACGCTCGAGGAAGGTGTAACCAGTCTCGATCTCGACGCGTTCTCGGCCTACGTGAATCGCGAACTGCCGAGCTACGCGCGCCCCCTGTTTCTGCGGATCGAGCCGGAAATCGACGTGACCGGCACCTTCAAGATGGTCAAGGGCAAGCTGCGCGAGGACGGCTACGACCCGGCGCGGGTCAGCGACCCGCTGTTCGTCATGAAGCCGGGCAGCGATCGATACCAGCCGCTGGACCCCGAATTCGCCGCGGTCATCGCTCGCGGCGAAGCAGGCTACTAACCCCCCTGATCGAGCGCCGGGTCAGACCCGGCCGATCACGGCCTGGTCGAGCAGCGCCATGGCCTCCCGCGCGGCTGCAGGGTCCGCGCCGGCGGTCGGCCCGCTGATCACGATCCGGTCGAGCCCGAGCGCACGCAGTTCGCGCAGGCGCGCGAGGCAATGCGCCGGCGGGCCGGCGATGGCGAAGCGATCCACGAAAGCATCGTCGAGCAGGGCCGCCTGGCTCGAATCCGCCCGGGTATGCGCGCGCATGTCGTAACCGTCATGGAGCCGGGCCAGCACATCGCGGGTTGCCGGATCGACCGGCCCTGCCACGGCACCATGCATGACCGAGAACCGCGCGAACGTCGTCAGTCCGCCGCGAACCAGCGCCCGGGCCACCGCCACGTCCGGGTGGCAGACGAGGTTCACGTACGCGCCGAACGCGAGCGTGGCCGGATCGCGCCCCGCCGCACGCGCCGCGGCGCGCGCTTCGTCGATACCCCATGCGATCCGGTCGGGCACGGCGCCGAGCGTGAACATCACGCGATCGGCAACCCGCCCCGCGAGCCGGATCACCTGCGGCCCGGTCGCGGCGATCTCGAGCGGCACCTTGGGCAACGCCGGATCGAACCAGCGGATGCGGCTGTCGGCCGGGTGATCGGCGAGTTCGAGCGCCTCGACCGGTGGGGCGAGTTCATCCTGCAACGGCAGATCCCGGAACGGCACGCGCCCACCGGACAGGTAGGTCTGCAAGGTCTGCACGTAGCGGGCAAACCCCGCGAAGCGGGCCGGTGCGCGGCCGAGATGCGCCAGGGCAGAGTCGCCGCGGCCGATACCGAGCGCCATGCGGCCGCGGGAAACCTGCTGCACCGCCATGGCCGCAGAGGCGGTGACCGCCGCATGCCGGGTAACCGAGTTGGTCACCCCGGTCCCGAGCCCGAGACGCGTGGTACCGGTCGCGGCCAGGGTCAGCGCCACGTAGGCGTCGGGCGCGAGATTCTGCGAATCGACCACCAGCATGCCATCCCAACCCGCTGCTTCCGCGCGCTGTGCGGTCCGCAGGGCATGATCGGGGCGTGAATGAGTCAGCATCCAGAGTTGCACGATCCCTCCCCAGGGCAAAGCCGCCGTTGACGACGCCCGCATGATGGAGGATGGCGCAGTGCGGGGGAACCCGGAAGCCCCGCCGGCGCCGATCGGCCGGCCTGGGCGGTGCCGCGTTCGGCAGGGGCTGGGTTCAGCCCGTCCGGGGGATCAGAGTTCGGTGCGCCGCAACCGGTCGAGTGCGCGGTCGATCTTCGCCACGTAGCGCCGGGCTGCCCCGTGCCGCCCCCTGACGTCGCCGACGTTGTAGGCCTGCAGCGCACATTGTTCGCCCCCGCATTCATCGCGCAGGAACGAAAGGACCTGGGCCCCGCAATAGATGTTCTCCGCGGGATCGAGCAGATTGCTCGTACCGCAGAAACTGCTCCAGAATTGCGGACGCACCTGCGCCGGGCCCACCGCCCCGACCGGCGACCGGGCATGGGTTCTGAAGGTGCTCTCGGTATGCACCAGGCTTGCGAGGAGATCGGGTGCGATGTCGTGGCGCTCGGACGCCTCGAGTATCCAGCCGGCGAACTGGCTGGCCGTACTGCGCTGCACACCGAATGCCTGGCTGACCTTCAGGGCGAACGCATCGACCTCGCGATCCCAGGGTTCGCGCGGGTCGTGCGGTGCGGGGACCGCGAACGCGATCCGTTCGGCACGATCGTCGACCCGCCCGTTCACTACGATGGCCGGTGCCAGGCAGACGGCCAGCACACCGAGCAACTGGATCTTGAGGATCGCCGGCAGTCTGTTCCAGTGGGCTCGCATGATGCCTTCGTTCTCCTCACGTGGCCGCGATGGGCTGCGGCTTCGTGCTGGTTGTTCGCCTGCGCGGGGATTCTACCGATGCCCCGGGACTCAGATAACCCTGTCCGCCCATCTCGCACGAGCCGGATGGCCTCAGGATGCATCATTCCGGATCAATGTAAGCGAACACTCACGCCACAGAGCTTGTAATTGCGCAGACAACCAATCCGAATCGATCGAAAAAGCAAGTTTTTATATATCCAAATAGTATAAAAAAGGGTCGGACGGGTGCCCTGGAGGAATTTAGCGGCACCGGAAGCGTTGCGCTGCTTGTCAAGCCGACGCGCATGATGTGCGCCCGGTCACAACAAGCGAGGCGACGTGAAGACAACAGAAATGGCAACGCGAGATGGATGGCCGACTGGTGCCGCGGGCGCCCCGGCCCGGCGGCAGAACGGGGCGACGCCGCGGAGGCTCAGAGGCGGGTGTTATCCCAGCTGACCTGGTGGTCCGGGGCCAGTACCACCCAGCGCCGGTTGCGCCCGCGTGCCGACGCGGCGAACGGACCCGGGTCGGGAACCGGGGCCTGGCCGTGCCCACCGTTGTACTTCCGGCCCATCTGGAGACGGACGGCGGCCAGATGGGGATCGGCGGCTTCGTCTTCGGCGGTTTCGAGCACCCGCGCCTGGCCCTGCAGCATGATCCCCTGCAACTCCGGAAACTTCTCGTGGCGATCCACCAGAATCGTACACACCGGGTTGCGGCGCAGGTTCACGACCTTCTGCCCACGGCCATAGAAGTAGACCTGCCCGCCGCCCCAGCCGAACCACATGGGGGTCAGGTTGATCCGGGTGCCCGGACCGACCGTCGCCACCCGCATGTTCCACTGGGTGGTCATGATTTCTTCCAGCCGGGCCGGATCGAGCGCCAGCTCACGCGGCAGGGCCATCAGCCGGCCCTCAGCGTACGGATGATCGCGGCACGTTCCGCCGGGTCGGATACCGGGAACGACGCGGAAGTGCGGTCGGTGAAGTGTCCGTAGCGACGCAGCATTTCGGGCGCAACGTCCTTCGGCTCGCCGACGACCGCGAACGCACCCAGGATGTCGTCCGTGATGAGCGAGCCCATCTCCTTCCAGCGACCCTGCTTGGACATGGTGTTGAGCTCGCCCTGCAGTTCCCCCGCGCCGATGGACTCGAGCACGCCCTTGTAGGCTGGCGTCGAGCCGTAGAACGCGATGCGCTCGCGGGCCGCCTGGCGGCTCGCCTCGAATTCGCGCTCGTCGCGACCGGTCACCACGAAGTTCGAATAGGAGATCTCGAAGTCCTTGCGCGAGCGCCCGGATCTGGCAAGTCCCTTTTCAATTGCCGGCAACGTGACCGCTTCTATATAAGGGACCGTGCTGAACGGATGGATGATCATCCCGTCGGCCACTTCACCCGCCACCTCGGTCATGAGCGAGCCGACCGCCGCGAGGATCACCCGCGGCGGGCCGTAGTCGCGGTTCTCGGGCGTGAACGCCGGGGTCATCAGCGTGTGGTGGTAATACTTGCCGACGAACTGCAGCGGCTCACCCTGGTACCAGTTCGCCCAGATGGCCCGCATCGCCAGCACCAGCTCACGCATCTGCGGCGCCGGGGCGCCCCACTGCATGCTGAAGCGTTTGGTGATGTGCGGCTTGATCTGCGAGCCGAGCCCGAGGGTGAAGCGCCCTTTCGAGTACGCGTTCAGGTCGTGGCCGATGTTGGCCAGGATCATCGGGCTGCGCGCGAACGCCACGGCGATCGAAGTCGCGATCTCGAGTCGCTCCGAATGCTCCGCCGCCAGGACCAGCGGGAAAAACGGATCGTGGTTCATTTCCGCGGTGCGTACACCGTCGTAGCCCGCCGCCTCGGCCGCGCGCACGGCCTCCGGGATACGGTCGAGCTGATGGCCGATACCGGCATCTACTTTCATGCTGTTCCTCCGCAACCGCGGCCAGCGCCGCGGCGGGTAACGGGTCGAAGCTCAGGCCGCCGTGAGTTCGGCAATGATCCGCGCGCGATCGGCCTTCGGGATATTGGCGTAGGCCGCCGAGGTCCGGTCGACGATGTCACCGTAGCGCACGCGGATCTGCCCGGCGATGGTCTGTGGCTCACCGACCACGGCGAACGCGGTCAGGATGTCGTCGGTAATGAGCCCGCCCATCTCGTCCCAGCGACCCTGCTTCGACATGCGGTTCAACTCGTCCTGCAGTTCGCCGGCCCCGATGCTCTCGAGCACCGGACGGTAGGCCGGCGTCGAACCATAGAAAGCGATCTGCTTGCGCGTTGCCACCTTGGCATCGGCAAGCTCCTTCTCATTCGCGCCGGTGACCACGAACACCGGGTAGCTGATCTCGAAGTCCCGGCGACTCTTGCCCGCCTTGGCGAAGCCGCGCTCGAGCGCTGGCAGCGTCGTCTCGCGCAGGTATTTCTCGGTGGTGAACGCATGAATGATCACCCCGTCGGCCACCTCCCCCGCCACTTCGGTCATCAGCGCGCCAACTGCCGCCAGGAATACCCGCGGCGCACCGTACTGGTTGTCCGTCGGCGTGAAGAACGGTGTCATGAGAGTATGGGTGTAGTACTTGCCGGTGAACTCGAGCGGCAGACCTTCGTGCCAGTTCGCCCAGATCGCCCGCATCGCCAGGATGAACTCGCGCATGCGCGGCGCGGGATTCGACCAGGGCATGCTGAAGCGTTTGGTGATGTGCGGCTTGATCTGCGAGCCGAGCCCGAGGATGAACCGGCCCTTCGAAGCGGCATTGAGGTCGTGGCCGATGTTGGCGAGCACCATCGGGGTACGCGCGAAGGCCACCGCGATCGAGGTCACGAGCTCGATCCGCGAGGTATTCTGCGCCGCGACCAGGAGCGGGAAGAACGGATCGTGCGCGGTTTCCGCAGTCATGATCCCCGAGTAGCCCATCTCCTCGAGCTCGCGGGCCTGCGCGCCCACCTTGTCCAGTTCCCAGCCTACGCCACCATCCACTTTCATGTCGCTCTCCTCTCTCGTACTGGGCGATTCATTGCTTGGGGAAAAAGTCGGACCCGGATTGTTTCATCGCCCTAGTGGCGAAGCAATCCGGCGACCGGGCCGGCACCATCCAGAAAGTAGCCGTGCCGGCTTGCCGGATCGGGAAACTCGATCCGGTAGAAGAGCGCATTGGGATGCCGCACACGCATGGCTTCCGCGGGCGACAGATCGAGCAGGCACTTCAGGATCACCCGCGACATGACGCCGTGTGTGACGATGCCCACCGGGTCCGAACCGGGCCGACCGAGCTCCTCGCGGAGCGCATCGAGCAGTGCGCCGACGCGCACTTCCAGGTCCGCGTGATTCTCGCCGCCCGGCGGTCGATGGAAGTAGGGGTCGACCTCGCGGCCGTGCCATTCCTCCGGGTGCCGGGCACGGATCTCGTCGAGATCGAGCCCCTCCCAGGCGCCGGAATCGCGCTCCATGAGTTCCGGGTGGAAGGTCTCCGGAACCGCCAGCCGTTCGCGGAGGATCGCCGCGGTCGCCCGGGTCCGGCCGGACGGGGAGACCAGCAGGCGCGCGACCCCGCCGAGGCGAGCCAGTACGTCCGCATGCCGGGCCGCCTGGGCGCGGCCCCGGTCGGTCAGCGGCGAGTCGGCGCGGCCCTGCATGCGCTGCTCGACGTTCCAGACGGTCTCCCCGTGGCGGAGCAGGTACAGGATGGTCACGCCCGTCGCGCTACTGCTTGTCGCGCGTGCGGTAGTCGCCGTACTCGGCGTCGCGCTTGCTGAGCGCCTCGGTCAGGTTCCTGCGCAACTCCGCAAAATGCTCCTGCGCGGTGCGGGTGAACGTGGCCAGCGTCTGCATCTCGGTCCCGGCCCGCAGCGCCGCACGAATGCCCATCGCGTCCATCTGCCGGTGCACCGCGCGCTTGTTGATCTGCTGCAGGTCCACCGGCGTGCGCGCCACCTTTTCCGCGATGCGCAGCACCTGATCCTCGAGTTCCGCTTCCGGGAACGCGCGATTGGCGAAGCCGCTCTCGACCGCCTCGCGCCCGGACATGTGATCTCCGGTCAGCATCAGCTCCATTGCGCGCCGCAGGCCGACGATCCAGGGATAGAACTGGTTGTCCGGCGGACTGATGGTCCGCACCACCGGGTAGCCGATCTTCGCGTCCTCCGCCACGTAGACCAGGTCGCATGCGGTCGCGAGTTCCGTACCGCCGGCCAGGCAGTAGCCGTGTACCTGGGCGATCACCGGCTTGGCGAGGTCCCAGATGTGGAAGAAGCCCTCCACCACGTGCCGCGGCCAGTTACCGAGCCCGCCCGGGGTATAGAACGGCTGGTCCTGCGCAACGTCCGAGGCCAGGTCGTAGCCGGCCGAGAAGCAGGACCCGGCGCCGCGGATGATCATGACGCGGATGGCGGGATCCTGGTCGGCCGCCTCGAGGGCGTGGAACAGCTCGGTGCGCAGCTCGTTCGAGAGCGGATTGCGCTTGTCGGGACGGTTGAGCGTGATCCGCCTGACCCGCGGCAGCGGTTCGTCGACGATGATCTTCTGGTAATCCATGGCGCTCTCCACTTGCGCTCAGCGCAGCGTAAAACGATGCCCCGCGAACGCCTCGAACGTGCGCTGCACGTCGGCCGCCGTCGCCGCCATCGGTGCGACGATGTGGGTGTGCACCCCGCCATCGGCATCCGCCTGGATGCGCGCGCGGCACTCGTCCTCGTCGCCGATGATGGCGATCTCGTCGATCATCGCGTCGGTCATCGCGCCGCTGGTCTTCTCGCGATCCTTCGCGGCCCAGCCTTCGCGGATCAGCTGAGCGGCTTCCTCGTAGCCGGCCCAGGCGAGGAAGGCGTTGTAGACCGGCGTGGCGTAGTACGGCCCGAATGCCGCGCGAAACAGGTTGCGGGCAGCAGGCTTGTCGTCGGTCACCAGCACCATGGCCCGGTTGACGATCTCGACGTCCTGCCAATTCTTGCCGGCCCGCGCGGCGCCGATGCGGACGTGCTCCATCATCTTCGGCAAGGCACCTTTCGGCCACAGGTTGAAGATCACGCCGTCACCGACCTCGGCCGCCATCTCGATCATGTTCGGCCGCAGGGCGGCCAGGTAGATCGGCGGCGGGTTCTCGCTCGGCGGCTGCCGGTAGCCCTTGCTGTACAGGGTCTCGAGATCGAAGTCGGACTTCTCGCCTTTCAGCATGGAACGCACCATGACGGCGGTTTCCCTGACCCGTGTGAGCGGCTTGTCGAGCGGAATGCCGTTCCACTGGCCCATGATGGTCTGGCTCGAGGACCCGAGCCCCATGATGAAACGCCCCGGCAGCACCTGCGCAATGACGTTGGCCGTCGCGGCGAGCACGGCCGGGGTGCGGGTGTAAACGGGCGTCACCGCCACGCCGATGCGGATCGTGCGCGTGTGGTGGGCGATCGCGGCGATCTGGGTCAGCGTGTCAGGTGCGCCGGCGTCGCTGAACCAGCCATCCGGATAACCGTTGTCCTCGGCCCAGCGGATCCGCTGGATGGTCTGCTCGAGTTTCGGTCCGCCGGGCAGCGTGACTGCCATGCGCTTTGCCAATGCCATGTGCTGGCCTCCCCTCTGTGATGCTGGTGATGGACGGATGCTGAACACGCGGGATGCGTGGAAGAACCGAAGCGTCGCATTTTGCGCGTCCGTTGATCAAGCCGTATCCTTGCGGCCCGCCCGATCGATCGAGCAGCCGGGGAGGAACTCATGAGCAACGCCGTCCTGACACCCGTTCGCGAGGCGCACCGCTTCGACGAGCGCGCACTCGCCGACTACCTGGCAGCGACCGTGCCCGCCTGCGCCGACGGCATCACGCTCGAGCAGTTCGAAGGCGGCCAGTCGAACCCGACGTTTCGCCTGACGGCCGGAGGCCGGCGCTACGTGCTGCGTAAGCAGCCCCCCGGCGAACTGCTGCCGTCTGCGCACCAGGTCGACCGCGAATACCGGGTGATGAAAGCCCTCACCGACGCCGGGGTCCCGGTGCCACGCATGGTGGCCCTGTGCGAAGACCCGGCCGTGATCGGCACGCGCTTCTACGTCATGGAATGGGTCGACGGGCGGGTGTTCACCGAGACCCGGCTGCCGAGCCTGACGCCGCCGGAGCGGCGCGCGATCTACCTGGACCTCGCGCGGGTGCTGGCCGAACTCCACCGCGTGGACCCCGCGGCGGTCGGCCTCGGTGACTTCGGTCGCCCGGGCAACTATTACGAACGCCAGATCGGCCGGTGGTCGAAGCAGTACCAGGCCTCGAAGACCGAGCAGATCGATGCCATGGACCGGCTCATGGCCTGGTTGCCGGAGAATATCCCGGCACAGGAGCGCAGCGTGATCGTGCACGGCGACTATCGCCTCGGCAACACGCTGATCCACCCGACCGAACCGCGCATCGTCGCGGTGCTCGACTGGGAACTCTCGACGCTCGGCGACGGGCTCGCGGATCTCGGCTACCTGTGCCAGGACTACCACGGCGAGTCGTACAACGACGCGGGGCTCGCCGGGGCGGACTTGGGCGCCCTCGGCATCCCGACCGAAGCGGAGCTGGTTGCCGAGTACTGCCGGCACGCCGGCATCGGCGAAATCGCGAACTGGAAGTTCTACCTGGTCTACAACATGTTCCGCTCGGCAGCGATCATCCAGGGCGTGTACAAGCGCGGCCTCGACGGCAACGCGAGTTCGGCGAGCGCGCTGCAGTACGAGGGTGCTGCGCGCCTGCGCTCCGAGCGGGCCTGGCGGATGGTGGGGTCGGAGTAACGGTTGGGGTCGGAGTAAAAACCTCGCGGCCCGAGCCGCGAGGTTTTTACTCCGACCCCAACCGTTACTCCGACCCCAACTGTCGTCGTGGCTAGAGGACGTTCTCGGCGAGCAGCTGCAGCACTTCCGGCTGCTGCGAGCCGATCAGCATGCTGGAGACGTGCCCCTTCCTGCCCGCTTCCTTCCAGCGCTGCAGACGGTCCTTGATCCGCGCCGCCGGGCCGACCAGGTGGCAGGCGTCGATCAGCTCCGCCGGCACCGCCGCCATCGCCTCGTCCTTGCGGCCCGCCAGGAACAGGTCCTGGATCTTCACCGCCGCTTCCTCGAAACCGAGACGCTTGGCGTAGTCGTTGTAGAAGTTCTTGTCACGCGCGCCCATGCCGCCGATATACAGCGCCATGTTGCCGCGGATCGGCATCATGCACTTCTCGACGTCATCACCCATGATGCAGGTGACGAACGGCGCGATGTCGAACCGGGTCAGGTCCTTGCCGCCGCCGGCCTTGGCGAAACCCTTGCGGATCGGCTCGTCGAATACGTGGTACTGCTCCGGATCCATCCATACCGGGAAGAACCCATCGGCGACCTCGGCCGCGGCAGCCACACCCGCCGGCGTGATCGTTGCGGCGTAGATCGGGATGTCCTCCTCGCAGTGCAGAATGCTCTTCAGCGGCTTGCCGAGACCCGTAGCACCCGCGCCCGTATACGGCAGATGGTACATCTCACCGTCGAACGTCACCGGGCCCTGCCGGGCGATGATCTGCTTCATGATCGAGATGTATTCCCGAAGGCGGGTGACCGGCTTGCCGTAGGGAACGCCATGCCAGCCTTCCACGACCTGCGGCCCGGATGCACCGACACCGCAGATGAACCGGCCACCGGAAAGCTCGGCCAGACTCATGGCCGTCATCGCCGCCATGGCGGGCGTGCGCGCCGGCATCTGCATGATGGCGGTCCCGGCCTTGATCCTGGTGGTCTGCGCGAGGATCCAGGCGGCCGGCGTCACGGCGTCCGAACCGTATGCCTCGGCGGTCCAGATGGAGTCGTAGCCGAGGTTCTCGGCATGCCGGATGGCATCGATGGGAATGCTCATCTTGCGGCCGGAATAGCCGGAAATCAGTCCAAGCTTCATGGTGTTGTCCTCTCCGAGGTTACTGTGGAAACCGCTGGCGGCTGACCATAGCAAATCCGCCCTACCGACAACAGTTGACCCCACACCCGGTTGCGGACGATGCCGTCAGGACTGCGCTGATGCTGCAGCACGCCCGCGCAGGTAGTCGATGATGTCGAGCGACTCGTAGAGCCACTGCACCCGCCCGTCGCGCTCGATGCGCAGGCACGGCACTTGGGGGCTGCCGCCACCTGCGATCAGCTCACGCCGCGCCTCGGGATCGCGCAGGGTATCCTTCATCGGCAGATCGAGCCCTGCCTCGGCGAGAAAGCGCCGCACGCGGGCGCAGTATGGACAGCTGTCGTATTGATAGAGCGTGTACCGCTCGGACATGAATCGATCTCGCGGCCGGGAGCCGCGACTATATCAGCCGCGCACGACCCCGGCGACGGGCCGGACGCGGTTCAGTAAACTCGGCGCCGGTCATCCGCAGGAGAAGAACATGAAGGCCAAAGCGACCCCCAGGGCCGGCTCCCGAACCGATCGGCAGGTGGCGCGGATACGCCAGGCAATCATCGGCTCGGTCCTGGTCCTGACCGCCGTGGTGCTCGGCGCCGGCATCTACTACACCACCGGCAGCACCCCCGGGACTTTCGTCGCCGGCGAGCACTACATGGTGATCGAGGAAACCACCCGGCGCCGGGCCGGCGAGCCGATCACGGTCCAGGAGTTCTTCTCGTACGGCTGCGTACACTGCCGCAATTTCGACCCCATGCTCGAGGACTGGAAGAAAGGCATCGCCGAGGACGTCCGCTTCGAACGGGTGCCGGTCACCTTCTCGCCCGCCTGGACCGTGCTGGCCCAGACCTACTTCGCGCTCGAGGAACTCGACGCCCTGGAGCGCAACCACCAGCGCCTGTTCCGTGCGATTCACGATACCGGTCGCCAGTTCGCGACCGTCGACGCCATGGCCGACTTCATCGCGGGCAACGGTGCGACGCGCGAGGCATTCCTCGCCGCTGCCAACGGTCCGACCGTGCGCGCCCGGCTGCGCGACGCCGAACGCGCCCAGCGCACCCTCATGGTCTCGGGCGTCCCCACGCTGGTGGTCGCCAATCGCTACGTCGTCGGCATGAACATGGGTCGCAAGACCGCGCTCGAGATCGTCGATCACCTGATCGAACAGGAACGCGGCGCCAACTGACGACGCCGCACGCCAGTGCGAGCCAACGGCTCGCACTAGTTCTCGACGGCCAGGGTCACGCCGAAACGACGCGGTTCGCCGAGCTGGAAGTACCCGCGGTCCGCGTAGAAGTCGCGCGGGTCGTTGCCGAAGTAGAAGCCGCGCACGGTGTAATCGGTGTCGCCGAGGTTGCGCCCCCAGACCTTCACGCTCCAGCGCGCGGCCTCGTAGCCGATGCTCGCGTGCCACAACTCGAACGCCCGCGAGCGGACGTCGTCCCGCACCGGCACGAACCGTTCGCTGTTGGAGTAGTAGAACCGGTCCTTGCCCTCGCTCTCGATCCGCGCATACCAGCCACCGCCGAACCGGTACTCGGCCCCGGCGTGGAACTGGTAGCGCGGCGCATGGGCCTGCGGTTCACCGTCCAGGTCCTCGCCGCTCGAATTCACGAAACGCCTGAACTCGGTATCGAGCACGCCCGCACTCGCGAACAGCTGCAGGCCGTCGGTCGCCTGCAGCGTCAGTTCGAGCTCGAACCCGGTGTTGCGCCCCTCGGCCGCATTGCCGATCAGGTCTATGAACTCGGCACTGCCGTCCGGTCGCACCCGCGTGATCGAGGTCTCCACCTGGACGTCTTCGCGCTGCATGCTGAACGCCGCGACGCGCGCAGTGAGGCGATCGTCCGCCAGGCGCAGCTTCGCGCCCAGTTCGTAGTTCCACAGCACTTCCGGGGCGTATTCGCGCAGGTCCGCATCGAGCGTCCCGCTGATGTTGAACCCACCGGCCTTGTAGCCGCGCGAGATGCTCGCATAGACCATCCTGCCCGGTGCGGCATCCCAGGTGAGCACGAGCCGGCCACCCTGCATGTCGTCGCGCGGCGCGACCCGGACCGACTCGCTGTCCCGGTACCGTGCATCGTGGCGTTCGGCGCGCAGGCCGAAGGTGAGGCCGAGCCGCTCGGTGAGCGCACGATCCAACTCCGCATAAACCGCCAGGCGGTCGATCGTGAAGCGGCTGGTGAAGTCCGCGTCCGCGTAGGTGTACTGCCGCTCGAGCGCGTCACGCTGGCTCAAGCCATACACGCCGAACACCCATCCCGTGGTGTCGCCGAACAGGCGCCCCGACGGACCGGAGAGCCAGCGCAGGTCCACGCTGCCGGTGCGGCGCTCACGCAGGTAGCGGTCGGTCGAGGAATAGCCGATCGGGTCGAAGCCGTCGAAGGTCCAGTCCTCGTCATAGCCGTAATCGCTGTCGCTGGACGCGACGCCGGCCAAACCATGAAAGGCAACCGCGGGCGACAGGTCCCACTCGAGCCTGGCGCTCGCATAGCCGGTCGTCTGGCGATCCCGCCCCGGCGCGTCGGAGAGCGTGGTTCGGTCGTTGTCGAGCGAGAACACGTCATAGCCGTTGCCGGCCTCGACGCGCCCGGCGACGAACGTCCAGGCGCGGTTGTCCGCGGCCTGCCAGGCCAACTTGCCGCGTACCGTCACCTCGTCGCGCGCGTTGGTATCGTCACGCCCCAGGTGGCGGTTGCGCACGAAGCCGTCCTCGCGATGCACCTGCGCGGCGAGCCGGTAGCCGACCGAATCGCTGAGCGGGCCGGACACCACGCCGCCGAGCCCGCGCGTGCCGTAGTCGCCGGCATCGACGCGCAGGCTCGCGAACAGCGCGTCGCTCGGTGCCGCGGTGGTCACGTTGACCAGCCCGGCAAGCGCGTTCGCTCCGTAGAGCGTGCCCTGCGGGCCGCGCAGCACCTCCACCTGCTCGACGTCGAACAAGGTGGCCGTGGTGCCGATGCCGCTCAGGTCCACCCCGTCCACCACCAGGCCGACCGAGGAGTTGAGTGGCTCGGAGAACTGGCCGCGCTCGCCGATGCCGCGGATCTGGATGAACCGCGCCCGCGAACCGCCACTCGCATAGTTGACGTTGGGCAGCCAGCCGAGCACCTCTTCAAGGTGATTGACGGTGCCGGCTTTCTGGTCGGCCAGACGGAGAATCGACACGCTGGCGGGCGTCGTATCGATGCCGGACGCGCGGAATTCGCCGGTCACGACGATCTCTTCGAGCAGTGGCGCGGATTCGGGCGGTTCGGCGGCTTGGTCGGCTTGGGCGGCCGCGCACGACAGCGCGAGCAGCAGGAGAACCGGGCGGGCGTTCATGGTGCATTCCTCAGTTGCCGATGAATGCCCCAAGGGCTGCGCAGAACAGCAGCTTGTGTGGCCTATCCCTACGCCGGTATTACCCGGATCAGGTTCAAAGGGTCCACCGACGGATCGGTGTCTCAGGTCTAACCACCCCTTAGGACCCCGGTATTGTTCCAGATCGAAGCCGGCCAGGGCAACACTGCACACGAGACCGGATCCGCGCTACGCTCGTCTCGCGCGCACAGCCCTGCGCGCCGACTCGATATCTGAGCACCTGCTCCGGGGGGAGTATCGATGCCAGCCAGACCTTGCGGATCTCTTGCACGTGAATGCATCGGCTTCCTGCTGATGCCCGCCCTCCTTTTGCTCGCGGCCTGCGGCGGAGGCGGCGGTTCGGGCGGCAGCGCCGGTCCGCCTGCCGGGGGTGGCGGTGGTGGAGGTGGTGGCGGCGGCGGTGCGACCACATGGACGCCCGGTGTGTTCCAGGCTTCGAGCACATTCGCCGCGCGCTGCGTCGCGCCGCGCAGCGGCATCGATCCGGGCACCGGGCAGGCATACCCGGACCGCGCCGGCAGCCGGCTGGACCAGAACAACTGGCTCCGGTCCTGGAGCAACGAGCTATACCTCTGGTACAACGAGATCGTCGATCGCAATCCGGCCAACTACGAAACGCCGGCCTATTTCGACCTGCTGCGCACGGAGGCGCTGACGCCGAGCGGACGCCCGAAGGACAACTTTCACTTCAGCCTGTCGACCGCGGAGTGGCAGGCACTCTCCCAGTCCGGCGTGTCGGCGGGCTACGGGATCACCTGGAGCTTTCTTTCCGTCGTGCCGCCTCGTGACATCCGGGTCGCGTTCGTCCAACCCGGCTCCCCGGCGGCAGGCTCCGTCGCGGCAGTGACGCGCGGCGAACGCCTGGTCGGTATCGACGGCATCAACGTAGTGAGCAACAACACTGCCTCGGGCGTCGATACCATCAATGCGGGGCTCTTTCCCGAGGCTGCGGGTGAAGTCCATCAGCTCAGCCTGGAAGACCCGGCAACCGGCAGCCGACGCTCGGTGACGATCACTTCCGAACTCGTGACGGCGGATCCGGTACCCGCGGTACATACCCTGGATACCGGCTCGGGCGTGATCGGCTACATGCTCTTCAACGAGCACATTGCCACCGCCGAGACTGCGCTCATCGATGCCATTCAGCTGCTCCAGTCCGCTGCCATCGACGATCTGGTGATCGACATCCGCTACAACGGTGGCGGGTTCCTCGCCATCGCAAGCCAGCTCGCTTACATGATCGCCGGCCCGGCGCGCAGCAGCGGCCGAACCTTCGAGCGCCTGCAGTTCAATGACAAGCACCGCGTGCGCAACCCGGTGACCGGCGAACTCCTCGAGCCAATACCGTTCATCGACACCAGCATCGGCCTGTCCTCGCCCGGGGGCGCGCCGCTGCCGACGCTCGATCTCGACCGCGTCTTCCTGCTGACCGGCGCGGATACCTGCTCGGCGAGCGAGTCGATCATCAACTCCCTGCGCGGCATCGACTTCCCGGTCATCCAGATCGGCTCCACGACCTGCGGCAAACCGTACGGCTTCTATCCCACGGACAACTGCGGCACGACCTATTTCACCATTCAGTTCACCGGCGTGAACGACCAGGGTTTCGGCGAGTTCCCGGACGGCTTCTCGCCGGCGAATACCCCCTCCGCACCGGGCGTGCCGGTGACCGGCTGCGCGGTGGCGGACGACTTCGGCCGTGCGCTCGGCGATCCCGCCGAGGCACGCTTCGCGGCCGCGCTCGGCTGGCGTACCGCTTCCAGCTGTCCCGCGCCGAGCGGCATGTCCGTGGCCTCACCTGCGATACGCGGCCTCGAGCTGCCACCGCCGGCGGGACTCGCGCCCGCGCAGCCACCGTGGCGCCAGGCACGCGTGGCCGGGTTCTGACGCCATGCGGGCCATCGCGATCGGCATGGCAGGCGTTCTGGTCGCAGTCCAGCTCGGCGCCTGCCGCGCGGATCCGTCGGCGCCGGTGCCGGCAC
The DNA here is from genome assembly GCA_019634925.1 of Pseudomonadales bacterium. Classification (GTDB taxonomy): domain Bacteria; phylum Pseudomonadota; class Gammaproteobacteria; order Pseudomonadales; family Azotimanducaceae; genus UBA7803. The sequence continues at coordinate 24,712 of JAHCAL010000006.1, read as the reverse complement.
GCCTGGTGGATCCCGACCAGACGGTCCGCGCGGAACTGCGTGCGGCGGTCGAGGCCGCCCTGCACGGGGCGTCTGTCCTGATCGCCGACGACGCGCTCACCACGGACAGCCTGCTGGTGATCACCCATCGACCGCTGCGCGACGACCATGGCCGCCCGGTGATGGGCCGGATCGTCGAATCGCCGGTGCGCTTCCAGCTGGTCCGCGAAGGCAGCGGCTGCGTGCTGGTGAATCTCGACAGCGGCGCGCGCGCACCCCTCGAACACGCGGTCTGCAGCCCCCTGCCCTGATCCGCGCGCCGGATCGCCGGCGGGTCCGGGCGCGTCGCGCGTGTTATGATCGCCCGCCTCCGACCGCAGCCGCACAGCCGATGAATCCATCAGTGTCCGCGATCGCGCACCGCGCGACGTCGTCCGCGACCTTCTCCGTGGTGGCGACCTTCTCTGCGATGAAGGGAGCCTGACCCGAACATGCCCCGCGGCGATTCACCGCGTCGGCCCCGGCGCACTGCCCAACCGCGCAGCCGCACCGCGCGCCGTCGACCGGCGCGCGCGAAGCGGCCGCGCTCGCTCGCCTGGCGTGTTTTCCGGGCGCTCATGCTCACCGGATTCGTGTTCGGCCTTATCGCCGCCGCGGCGGTGGCGGGCTACATGCGCTACCTCGACACCACCATCACCGCGACCTTCGAAGGCCGGCGCTGGTCGGTGCCCGCGGTCATCTACGCCCAACCGCTCGAACTGTTTCCCGGCGCACTGCTCTCCATGGCAAATGTCACGCGCGAACTCAACCGGCTCGGCTATCGCGAGGCGACCGGCACACCGCCGCCAGGCTCGTACCAGCGGGGCGATGGGTCACTCGACATTCACCTGCGCAGTTTCCGGTTCATCGAGGGACCCCGGGAGAGCCAGCGCATTCGCTTGCGTTTCCGCCAGGGCACCCTGGTCGACGTCAGCGACCCGAGCGGCCGTGCGGTCCCCTTGATCCGGCTCGACCCGGCGGCGATCGGCAGTTTCTTCCCGAGCCACGGCGAGGACCGCGTCGTGCTGGCGCCGGACCAGGTACCGCCCCTCCTGGTCGAGACGCTCAAGATCATCGAAGACCGCAACTTCGACCAGCACCCGGGTTTCGACCTGGCGGGCATCATCCGCGCGCTGTGGGTGAACGTGCGTGCCGGCGAGATCCAGCAGGGGGGCAGCACGCTGACCCAGCAGCTGGTCAAGAGCTACTACCTCGACAACCGGCGCACCATCGAACGCAAGGTGCGCGAACTCCTGATGGCGATCATCCTGGATGCGCGGTTCGCCAAACCCGACATCCTGAACGCCTACGTCAACGAGATCTTCCTCGGCCAGGACGGCCGCCGCGCCGTGCACGGGTTCGGCCTCGGCGCTCAGTTCTACTTCAACAAGCCGATCGACGAACTCGGTGCCGACGAGATCGCGACCCTGGTCGCCGTCATTCGCGGCCCGTCGTTCTACAATCCGTATCGCCACCCGGAGCGCGCGCTCGCACGACGCGACTTCGTGCTGGACCGGATGCTCGAGAGCGGCCTGATCACCGCCACCGGGCACACGGCGGCAAAGCAGCAGCCGCTCAGGGTCGTGCGTGGTGCCCGTCTCGGCGGCATGTACTACCCGGCCTACATGGATCTCGTCCGGCGACGGCTCGACGCGCTCTACCAGGACGACGATCTGACCACGAGCGGCCTGCAGATCTTCACGACACTGAATCCGCCCGTCCAGGAAAGCATCGAGCAGGCGATCGCGGAGACGCTCCAGGACCTCGAGCAGAGCCGCAAGCTGCCGGCCAACACGCTGCAGGCCGCCGCGGTGGTCACGAGTATCCAGACCGGCGAAGTACTCGCCCTGGCGGGTGGCCGGGTGGCCGGCTTCGACGGCTTCAACCGTGCGCTCAACGCGCGCCGGCCGATCGGATCGCTGGTCAAGCCGGTGATCTACCTGAAGGCGCTCGAATCCGGCTACAACCTGACGACCATCCTGGACGACGCGCCGGTCAACCTGACCCTGAACCGCCAGACCTGGTCGCCGAACAACTACGATCGGCGCGTCTACGGTCCGGTCCCGCTGGTGCGCGCGCTCGGCAACTCGCTCAACCTCGCGACGGTGCAGCTGGGCCTCCGGCTCGGTGTCGAGGAAGTCGCGGACCGGCTCGAGACACTGTCCGGGCATCGGCCGGCCAACCGGTTCCCGTCCCTGCTGCTCGGCGCGGAAGCGATGACGCCGCTGGAAGTCGCCGGCATGTACGGCACGCTCGCGAGCGGCGGGTTCTACATGGCGCCGAAGGCGGTGGTCGCGGTGCTCGACGAGACCGGCCAGCCGTTGTCGCGCCACTCCATCGAAGTCGAGCAACGCATCGCGCCCGACGTGGCGAGCACCCTGGTCCGCGCGATGGAGGCCGCCATGCGCTACGGCACCGGGCGGAGCTCGCGATTCGCGCGCGCCGGCGTCGCCGGCAAGACCGGCACCACCGACGACTACCGCGACAGCTGGTTCGCCGGTTTCGACGGCGTGCACCTGGTGGTGACCTGGATCGGGACCGACGACAACCAGCCGACCCAGTTGAGCGGCGCGACCGGCGCGCTGAAGGTCTGGGACGCGATCATGACGCGCCTCGCGGTGCGGCCCCTGCACCATCCGCCATCCAATACCCTGCGGACCGTCGACTACCAGTCCGGCCTCCTGGCCGACGAATCCTGCTCCGAGGAACTGGTCAGCGTACCCGTCCCGTGGGATGCGGCTTTGCAGACCCATCCGGGCTGTGGTATCTACGACCGCTCACTCTCCGAGCGAGTCCGCGAGTGGATGCAACGTTTCTGAAAGCCGGTGGTCGCCCGCCCATGATCGGCGTTGCGTCCGTGCGCGTCGCCATCGTCCTGGTCTCCCTGGCGCTCGCGGGCTGCGCGGCATACGTCCCGCCACCTGTCACGGACCGTACGCCGGCACCGCCGCCGCCCCCCATCGACGAAACTCCGGCACCCGAAGCCCTGCCGCCACCCGTGGCACCCGCGCCCCCACCCGCGCCGGAACCCGAACCGCCGCGCCAGGACCCGGCCACGCTGGCCCTGCTGGGCCAGAGCCAGCGCGCGGTCGAAGCCGGCAACGTCGACGAAGCCATCGCCTATGTCGAGCGCGCGCTGCGCATGAACGGGCAGGACGTGGAACTCTGGCTGCGGCTCGCCGAACTGCAGCTCCTGGCCGCACGGCCGGCGAACGCCGAGCAGCTCGCGCAGCGTGCCATCGTGATGGCAGGCAGCCGTGCCGACTGGCAGCGCCGCGGCTGGCTGATCGTCGCCGACGCCCGCGAGGCGCGCGGCGACCGCGAGGAAGCCGAACGCATCCGGTTCCAGTGGCGCAGCTACCGCGGCTGAATGACCTGCAGGACCCGATTGCACGGGTCCCGGGAGGCAACCATGACAACACGAGTCGACGAAATCGCCCCCCGCATCTACCGCCTGTCGACCTTCGTTCCCGATGCCGCGCCGCTCGGCTTCACATTCAACCAATACCTGATCGATGCCGACGCGCCGCTGCTGTTTCATTGCGGCGCGCGGGGAATGTTCCCGCAGGTTTCCGCGGCGGCAGCGAGTGTGCTGCCGCTGGAACGGCTGCGCTGGATCTCGTTCGGTCACGTCGAGTCGGACGAGTGTGGCGCCATGAACGACTGGCTGGCCGCCGCGCCGCACGCACAGGTCGTGCACGGCGCGACCGCCTGCATGGTGTCGCTGAACGATATGGCCGACCGGCCGCCAAGAGTACTCGCGAGCGGCGAGACACTGGACCTCGGCGGCCGGCGCGTACGTTACATCGACACGCCGCACGTGCCGCATGCGTGGGAGTCCGGCCTGATCTTCGAGGAGACCACCCGGACCCTGTTCACCGGCGATCTATTCACCCAGCTCGGCGACGGCCCGCCGATCGGACCGGACAGCATCGTGGATCCCGCCATCGCGGCCGAAACGATGTTCGGCGCAACCGCCCTCACGCCCACCACCGCCGCGGTGATCCGTTCGCTGAAAGGGCTCGGGCCGGCACGACTGGCGGTCATGCACGGCACCTGCTTCATCGGCGACTGCGAGTCGGAGCTCGAGCGCCTCGCGGCGCATTTCGAGGCGCGCCTGCACGCCGCAGCGCCGATCTGACCCGCGCGTCGCAGTCAGCCGCCCGAAATGGCGCCGAGGACGAACAGCGGCTCCTCGCCGCGCACGATCGCCGCAGGCAGCGGCGCATCGACCGGGTCGTGCGAGATGTCCTCGTTGCAGGCAAAGATCCGCACCTTCGGCCGGCGCACGCCTGCGTGATCGCGGATCGTGCCGCGCAGCGCCGGAAACTGCCGCTCGAGCGCACCGAGCACGGAACGCTGGGTTACCGCACCGGCAACCGCCACCGTCACTTCCCGCTCGAGCCGCGCCAGGCGCTGCAGCTGGTCGGGCAGCCGCACACGTACGCTCGCGACCGGATCCGCGGCGACGCTCACGGCAGCGTCTGCACTTCCACGGACAGTACCGGTGGCAGGTCGCGCACGATGGCCATCCAGTTGTCGCCGCCGTCGGCAGAGGCATATACCTGGCCGCCCGTGGTGCCGAAATAGATGCCGCCCGGGTCCAGCGTGTCGACCGCCATCGCGTCGCGCAGCACGTTCACATAGCAGTTCTGCTGCGGCAGCCCGCGCGTGAGCGGTTCCCACTCGTGGCCGCCCTGCCGGCTGCGATAGACGCGCAGCTTGCCTTCCGGCGGGTAGTGCAGCGAATCGCTCTCGATCGGCACCACGTAGATCGTCTCCGGCTCGTGGGCGTGCACGGCGATCGGGAAACCGAAGTCGCTCGGCAGGTTGCCGGACACCTCGTGCCACGAGTCGCCGCCGTCGTCGCTGCGCATTACGTCCCAGTGCTTCTGCATGAAGAGCACGCCCGGGCGCGACGGGTGCATGGCCAGGTTGTGCACGCAGTGGCCGAGCTCCGCGGTCGGGTCGGGAAGCATTTCCGAGACGAGACCACGGTTGATCGGCCGCCAGGTCCGGCCAGCGTCCGTCGAGCGGAATGCGCCGGCGGACGAGATCGCCACGTACATGCGCGCCGGATCGTTGCGGTCGAGCAGAATGGTGTGCAGGCAGAGGCCGCCCGCTCCCGGCATCCAGTCGTCGCCGCGGCCATGCCCGCGCAGCCCGGCCAGTTCGTGCCACGACTGGCCGCCGTCGGTCGATTTGAAGAGTGCGGCATCCTCGACTCCGGCGTACACCGTGTCGGGGTCGTCGAGCGACGGCTCGAGGTGCCAAACGCGCGCAAACTCCCACGGGTGCGGGGTGCCGTCGTACCATTGATGCGTCGTGAGCGGCTTGCCGGTCGCGGGCGAGGTGTCGTAGGCGAACCGGCTCGGCACCTTGGGCGGCATAGCGCCGTCTTCCGGCGGCACGTCGAAGTTCGGCAGGTCGCCGGGCTCGAGACCGGGCTGGTCCCAGGTCTTCCCGCCGTCGTTCGAGCGCTGGATGATCTGGCCGAACCAGCTGCTGGTCTGGCTGGCGTAGATGCGGTCCGGGTCCACCGGCGAACCCTTCATGTGGAAGACCTCCCAGCCCGCGAAGAAAGGTCCGTTCACGGTCCAGCGATCGCGCTTGCCGTCGGCGTCCAGTACGAAGCCGCCTTTCCTGGTGCCGACCAGAACCCGGATCCCGCTCATGTTGCCCCCTCCAGTGATTCCGCCCCGAAGTACTCTAGCGTGCCGTACGATCCCGCGGAAGCGCGCCGGGCCGGTCCGCCTTCCGCGGCTGCCCCAGCGCATCGAGCACCAACCGCGCGGCGGCTACTCCACTGAAATGCGCGCCGGCAGCGAGGGCGATGTAGGCGCCGCCCATCGCTTCTCCGGCGAAGAACACCCGATCTCCCAGGGGGCGCGCCAGCACGGCACGCGCGTCGTGACAACCCGGGCGGGCCGCCGCGTAAGCGCCGAGCGTCAGCGGGTCGGCTGCCCAGTCGGTGACGTGCCCACGCACGAAATGCCGGCGCACGCCGCTTCCCAGGCAATGCTGCAGGGCGTCGAGGGCAACCTCGATCGCGTGGTCAGCGCCTTTTCCCGACAGCTCCCAGGCGAAGCGACCTCCCAGGAAACCAATCATGAGATCGGAGCCGAACGGAAACGACAGGAAAAAGCACGCACGGGTCGGGCTGCTCAGCTCGACCTCGTAAGTGAGCCACTCGTTACGCCGCAGGCCGAAACGCTCGCCATCGAACTGCAGCGCCACCTTGGTCAGGAGACCCATCGGCAACCGCTCGATCGCGGCGGACTTCCACGCCGGCAACCCGGGATCGAAACGGAGGCTGCCGCTCGCCAGCACGCCCGTGGACACCGTCACGATACACGCACCTGCAGTAACGGTCCCGGCACCGTCGGTCTCGATGTGCACGCGCGAACCGCCCCAACGTATCCGCCGCACCGGTGTCGAGAGCCGCACCGGCAGGCGCGCCCCGTAGGCTGCGATGAGCGTGCCCAACCCTTCCTCGACCAGACAGTTCACCGCGTAAGGCGCATATGCGTTCACGTCGGCGGTGGAAAGATCCGGATAGTCGACGCCATGGTCCAGGGCGCCGAGCCAAGCCAGCACCGACCCCGCGAACCGCCCGTCAGTGGGCGCGCGGGCAGCGACGGACACGTCGTCCGCGGTATCCAGCGCGGCGCGGGTCTGCCCGGCGACACGCTCATAACGGCGCCGCTCGGCCGGGAGCGCCCGGCGGTTGCCGACAAACAGCGCCGTCCGCGCACCGGAGTGATCGACCAGTGTGAAGCCGCGCCGTCGGGCGAACGCCACGTACGGGAGCCGGGCAGGACCCTGCAGCCACGCGCAACCGAGATCATACGGGCGGCCGAAGATGGTGCTGTCGGTATACGCGCGACCGCCGATCCGGTCCGCGGCCTCCAGCACGATCACGGAACGGCCCGCTGCGGACAGCTGGCGCGCGGCCGCAATCCCGGCAGCACCACATCCGACCACGACCACATCCGGGTTGGTGGGCAGCTTCCCGCTCAAGCGACGCTCGTCATACATACACCCATGCAGTTCAACGGATCCACTCGTCAGCGCGCTGCCATTCGGACGAAGATCTGCTCCCGGTCCCGGTTGAACCGCCTTCCGGCCAGGAAGAACAGGGGGATGCCGGCGAACGACAGGAGCGTGAACACGAGCAGGGTCCAGGTATAGGGCTCCGCCACACCCGCCGCGGCGAATGCGTCGATCGCGATCCCGCCCGCGGTGATGCCGAAGCCGAGCCCGACCAGGTTCAGGAGCAGGATGTAGAACGCGACCACCGTCGCACGGATCTGCGGCGGGACGAGTTCCTGCACGGTCGCGAACGTCGGCCCATAGAAGCAGCCGAGCTGGAAGAAGCCGGTGAACACGCCGATCCAGAACCACAGGCTCGCCGGGTCGACCAGCCGGTACGCGACATTGATCGGCGCCAGCACCAGCATGATCCAGAACAGGAACATCGGTCGCCCCATGCCGGTCCGGCGCAGAAACCAGTCGCCGCCCATACCGCCGAACAGCGTGCCGAGCACGCCGCCGGCCATACCGATCCAGCCGGTCATGCGGGCGATCTCGGCGCGCTCGAAGCCGCGCTCCTGCACGTACCAGAGCTGGTCGAACGCGGCGGCGCCGAGGATGAAGTGCAGCGCGATGCCGCCGGCGATCGTGAGCCCGAGCGCCGGGCAGTTGCGCAGGGCGAATCCGAGCGTGCGCAGGATGGCCCGGAAATCGAGCGGCTCGGCCGGTGTCGCGGCCTCGAGCTGGTGTTTGCGCGGGGTTTCCTTCATGAAGAACATGATCGCGGCGAACACCAGTCCAAGCGCGCCGAGCAGGTAGAAACAGTTGCGCCAGCCGATGGCCGGGCCGAGATAACCGACGATCAGCAGGCTCACGCCGACCCCGATCGGCACACCCATGTAGTAGAAGCCCGATGCGAAGCCGAGCCGCGACGCGGGAAAGCGGTCCGCGAGCAGCGACATCGCGGTCGGCGTCATGATCGACTCGCCGACGCCGATCAGCATGCGCGGCACGGCCATGGACCAGAAGCCGCGCGCAGCACCCGAGATCGCGGTCAGCGCGCTCCACGCGGCGAGACCGATGGCGATCAGGCGGGTCCGGTTCACCATGTCGGCGAGCGCGCCCATGAAGAGCCCCATCACCGAATAGAACACGATGAAGAAGAGCCCGGTTAGCAGACCGAACTGGGTATTGGTCAACCCGAGATCCGGCACGATGAAGTTGGCAAAGCTCGCGAGCAACTGGCGATCGACGAAGTTCATCACGTTGAGCAGCGTGAGGAACGCGAGAAAACCGTAGTGGCGTGGCGCAATGGCCGCGTCGTGTTGATTCAAGTGCGTGCTCCCCTCGTCGCGCGCGGTCCGGGCCTGCCGCGCCGCCGACCCCCTTTGACCGGCGTTCCGGCCGAGCATGCCTCAGCGCAGCAGCTGAAGCCAGTGCACCACCGGCACGCCGGCCGCGGCCGCCAGGTGCAGCTGACAGCCGACATTAGCCGTGGCAATGACTTCAGGCGAATGCGCGCCGAGCGCCGCGAGCCTGGCCTCGCGCAGGCGTTTGGAGAGCGCGGGCTCGAGGATCGAGTAGGTGCCGGCGGATCCGCAGCAGAGATGCGGATCACGCACCGGGACCAGGGTATAGCCGGCGGCCTGGAGCAGGGCCTCGACGCGCCCGGTCACCCGCTGGCCGTGCTGCAGCGTACACGGCGCGTGCCAGGCGACCCGCTCGCAGGCGAATTCCCGCGACCACTCTACGCCGAGGTCCGCCAGGTACTCGGCCACGTCACGGGCAAGCGCGCTCACCTGCCGTGCACGCCCCGCATACGCCGGCACGTGGGCGAGCAGCCGGCCGTAGTCCTTCACCGTCACGCCGCAGCCGCTGGCGGTGGATACCACCGCATCCACACGGTCGAGCAGCGGCGCGAGTGCCTCGAGGTTGCGGATCATGACAGCGCGCGCCTCCTCATCGTGGCCGAGATGCAGATCGAGCGATCCGCAACAGGCTTCCTCACGCGCGCTGAGCACCTCGATGCCACGGCCGGTGAGCAGGCGGCGCAGTGCGGCATTCACGTCGGGCGTGGCAACACGCTGCACGCAGCCTTCGAGCAGGAGGATGCGGCCGTGACCGGCTGTTCGGGCGTTTCCCGCCTGCGCAGACGGATCGGCATCCTTGCCTGCCCGCGGCAGCCGCAGCGCGCGCCATACCGGGACCTGCCCGCGCAGCCGCGCCGGCAGCAGCCAGCGGAACGCACGGCCGAGCACGAGCAACGCACGGAATCGGCCGGGTCGCGGCACCACGGCACGCAACCCGCGGCGTATTGCTCGTTCCAGCGGCGGGCGCGGCACCACCCGCGCCATGGTCGCGCGGCCGATCTCGAGCAGCTCGCCATAGGCCACCCCGCTCGGGCAGGTGCTCTCGCAGGATCGGCAGGTGAGGCAGCGGTCGAGATGGGTCTGCGTCACGGTGTCGGCCGTACCGGTCTCGAGCAGGTCCTTGATGAGATAGATCCGGCCGCGCGGCCCGTCCAGCTCGTCGCCCTGCAGGAGATAGGTCGGACACGTGGCGTTGCAGAATCCGCAATGCACGCAGCTGCGCAGGATCGCGTCGGCGCGCCGGCCGTCCGGGGTTTCGAGCAGCGTGACCGGCAGCTCAGTACGCATCGGCAGGCGACAGGTGTGGATTGAGGACACGGGCAGGATCGAACGCCGCCTTCAGCCGGCGCACGTAGGTGGCCGCCGGGCCCGTCGGCTGCTGGATACCGTAGGTCGCGTCGAACCGGCGCGCATGGCCGCCGGCCTGCGCCACCCTGGTCAGCATGCGTGCTGTTGCGTCGTCTCCGGAGGGCGCAGACCACCAGCGCTCGGCGCCGGCCCAGTTGATCAGGCAGTCCATCCCCGCGGGATCGGCGGCGGGCGGCACGGACAGCCGCCAGAGGCATCCGCCGGAGCGGAACCAGTCGAGCGCGTGATCGCGCAGCGCATCCCAGTAACCCGGTGCCGCGGCGCCGTCGCCGCCGAGGGCCGCGGCGGCCTCGTCGACGGCGGCCGGTGCGCCCGCCAGCCGTACCCGCAGCACCCCGTCGGCATGACAGGCGCCGGTCAGCGGATACGGCTGCCGCGCCCAGGCACGGCAGCGCGCGACCGCGGTCGCAGGATCCAGCTCGAACACGAGCGTACGCTCGGACTGCGGGCGTGGCAGCACCTTGAGGCTCACCGACAGCAGCAGACCGAGCGTGCCGAACGCACCGGCCTGCAGGCGCGCGAGGTCGTATCCGGCGACGTTCTTCATCACCTGGCCGCCGAACCGCAGGCGCTCTCCCAGTCCGTTGATCAGCTCCACGCCGAGCACCGCGTCGCGCAGGGCGCCGAACCAGGGCCGGCCCGGGCCGGACAACCCGCATGCCACCGCGCCGCCGAGCGTCCCGCCGCCGCGAAATCGCGGCGGCTCGAACGGGAGCCGCTGGCCAGCGGCACCCAGCGTCGCCTCGATGTGCGCGAGCGACGTACCGGCACGGGCGGTGAGTACCAGCTCCTCGGGTCGGTAGTCGATGATGCCGGTGTGTTCGGTCGTGGACAGCAGTTGGCCGCCGGCGGCCTGCGGGCCGGTCGCGTGGCCCGCCGCCAGGAATGCCTTGCTGCCCGACCCGGAGATGCACAGGGCGCCGCCACGCGCAGCAGCGCCGGCGACCGCGTCCTGCAGGTAGTCGGCGATGTCGGCATCGGGCGGCACCGCGTCAGAACCGCGGCAGGTTGGCAAACGGCAGCACGCCGCCGTGCACGTGCATGCCGCCGAGTTCGGCGCAGCGCACGAGCGTGGGTACCGCCTTGCCCGGATTGAGCAGGCCGGCCGGATCGAAGGCGTGCTTCACGCGATGCATCTGGTCGAGCTCCGCGGGTGAGAACTGCCCGCACATGGAATCGAGCTTCTCGAGGCCGACGCCGTGTTCGCCGGTGACGGTGCCGCCCACGGCGACACATTGCGCGAGGATCCGTGCGCCCATCGCCTCGGCACGCTCGAGTTCGCCGGGCCGGTTCGCATCGTAGAGGATGAGCGGGTGCAGGTTGCCGTCGCCGGCATGGAACACGTTCGCCACCGCGAGCCCGAACTCCGCTTCGAGCGCCGTGATGTGGGCGAGGACCTCGGCAAGCCGCGCGCGCGGGATGGTGCCGTCCATGCAGTAGTAGTCCGGTGCCAGCCGGCCGACGGCAGGGAATGCCGCCTTGCGTCCGAGCCAGAGCTTCGCCTGTTCCGCTGCATCGACCGCCACCCGGATGCTGAACGCGCCCTGCCCGATCAGGATGCGGCGTACCTGCGCGAGTGCCGCGTCGACCTCCGCACCGACGCCGTCGAGCTCACACAGGAGGATCGCCGCGGCGCCGCGCGGATAGCCCGCCTGCACGAATGCCTCGGCGGCCTGGATGGCAAGGCGGTCCATCATTTCGAGCCCCGCCGGGATGAGCCCCTCCGCAATGATGGCGCCGACCGCCGCGGCCGCCGCGGCCACCTCCCCGAACGCTGCCAGCACCACACGTTTCTCGGGCGGCACCGGCAGCAACCGCACGGTCACTTCGGTGACGACCCCGAGCATGCCTTCGGAGCCGGTCATCAGCGCCAGCAGGTCGTAGCCGGGTGCGTCGAGCCCCTTGCCACCGAGTTCGAGCGTCTCGCCCTCGATGGTCAGGACCCGCAGGCCGACCACGTTGTGCACGGTCAGCCCGTACTTCAGGCAGTGCACGCCGCCGGCATTCTCGGCCACGTTGCCGCCGATGCTGCAGGCGATCTGCGAGGAGGGATCGGGTGCGTAATAGAGCCCGTGTTCGCCTGCCGCCTGGCTGATCGCCAGGTTGCGCACGCCCGGCTCGACGCGCGCCACACAGTTGTCGAGATCGATTTCGAGGATCCGGTTCATGCGTGCGAGCCCGAGCAGCACGCCGTCCGCGCGCGGACGCGCACCGCCAGAGAGCCCCGTCCCGGCGCCGCGCGGGACCACCGGAACGCCGTGCTCGCGGCAGATCGCGAGCACGGCCCGGACCTGGGATTCGCTCTCCGGGAGCGCCACCAGCCACGGCACCTCGCGAATAGCCGTGAGTCCGTCGGATTCATAAGGCTTGAGCGCGCGCGGTTCCGTGAGCAGCGCGCCGACCGGCAGCACGTCCGCCAGGCGCGCCGTTACCCGCTGCCGCTCCGCCGCCCCGATTTCCACCTGCTGCATCGAGTCCTGCCGTCGATCGGTCCCGCACCACGTCGACCGCGGTTCGCTGGCCATGCCTGCCGCCTGCCGCAATCGCCCTGCATCACGAGCCAGGGGATGAAGCGGATCATACAATAACGCCCGCCCCGCAGCCGGCGCGGCCATGGGATGCGGAGCGCATGAGCGCCAGCCGTACCCGGGATGGGGTCGTCAGGATGGAGTCATAGTGGACGGGACAATCGCCTACTTTTCGATGGAGATCGCCCTCGACGCGAGGATGCCGACCTACAGCGGCGGCCTCGGCGTGCTCGCCGGCGATACCCTGCGCACGGCCGCGGATCTCGGCGTTCCGATGGTGGCCGTCTCCCTGCTGCATCGGCGCGGCTACTTCCGCCAGGTGCTCGATGCAGACGGCGTGCAGTCCGAGTTGCCCGAAGACTGGCCGGTCGCGGACTTTCTCGAGGCGTTGCCGATCCGCACCGCACTCACACTGAGCGGCAGGCGGGTGGTCATCCGTGCCTGGCGATATTGGATCCATGGCTGTCACGACGGTCGCGTTCCGGTCCTGCTGATCGACAGCGACCTGCCGGAAAATGCACCCGAGGATCAGCGCCTGACCGATCATCTGTACGGCGGCGACGCCGAGTACCGCCTGCGCCAGGAAGCGCTCCTCGGCATTGGCGGTGTGCGGCTGCTGCGCGGGCTCGGTTTCGATCGGATCACGCGCTTTCACATGAACGAGGGCCATTCGGCACTGCTCACGCTCGAACTCCTCGAGGAACAGGCCCGCGCCAACGGGGATCGCGGCATCGGCGAGCCGGAGATCGAGGCAGTACGCGCGCAGTGCGTGTTCACCACCCACACGCCGGTTCCGGCCGGGCACGACCAGTTTCCCCTCGAACTCGCCGACCGCGTGCTCGGTACGTCGGTCCGCCTGCCGCAACTGCGCGACGTGTTTGCCGTCAACGTCTACCGGCAGGTCATGCAGACCAGGACGTCGTTCGCATCCCCCAGGGATATGCTGGACAAGGGCCTGCAGCTCAACCTGACCTACGTCGCCCTGAACCTGAGCCGCTATGTGAACGGCGTCGCCGAACGTCACGGCGAAGTGTCGCGGTTGATGTTCGCGGACTACACCATCGACGCCATCACCAACGGCGTCCATGCGGCAACCTGGGTCGGACCGGCGATGGCGGAACTGTTCGACCGCCACCTGGCCGGCTGGCAGGCCGACAACTTCAGCCTGCGCTACGCGCTCGGAATTCCGCACCCGGAGATCGCCGCAGCGCATCGACGGGCCAAACTGACCCTGCTCGAGCACGTCCATTCGATCCTCGGTGTGCGGCTCGATCCGGAGGCGTTCACGCTCGGCTTCGCGCGCCGCGCCACCGCCTACAAGCGCCCGGACCTGCTGTTCCACGACCCCGAGCGACTGCGGTTGCTGGCGCGCAGGTTCGGGCCGCTCCAGGTCGTCTTCGCCGGCAAGGCGCATCCCAACGACACACGCGGTCGGGAACTGATCCGCGACGTGCACGCGGCCGCCCGGCTGCTGGCGAAGGACGGTGTGCGGATCGTGTATCTGCCGAACTACGAGATCCGTCTCGCGCGCCTGCTGGTCAGCGGCGTCGACGCCTGGCTCAACACACCGTTGCCGCCCAACGAGGCGTCGGGCACCAGCGGCATGAAAGCTGCGATGAATGGCGTGCCGAGCATCAGCACCCTGGACGGGTGGTGGATCGAAGGGCACCTCGAGGGCATCACCGGCTGGTCGATCGGCAGTGGCGATGACGGCCGCGACGCGGCAACGATCTCCGCCAGCGACGCCGCGAGTCTCTACGAGAAGCTCGAGCAGGTCGTCTTGCCGTGCTTCTACGACGATCCGGACCGGTTCCTGTGCATCCGCAGGAACACGATCGCCCTCAACGGTTCCTTCTTCAACTCGCAGCGCATGCTGCAGCAGTATCTTTCGAAGGCGTATGCCTGATCTGCATCCAGCACCGGGCCCTTGCGTGGGTATGATCCGCGCTACCATTCAGCCCGAACCGGCGTTGCCGCACCGAACCACCCGTCAACGGAGGAAGTCATGACACGTGCATACACCATTCTGTTCGCGCTCGGCGCGGCGCTGCTGGCCCCCTGCGCGAACGCGTCCGAAAGCACCGGCCAAACGGATCCGTACCGGGACGAGGTCGCGGTGATCACCGGCTCGAGCAGCGGCCTCGGCGCGGCTCTCGCCGAACTCGCCGCCGCAAAAGGCATGAAGCTCGTGCTCGCGGACATCAACCTGCCGCCGTCGGAAGCATTCGCGGCACGGGTCCGCGATGCCGGCGGCAAGGCGGTCGCGGTACAGGTGGATCTCGCCGACCCCGCGCAACGCCCCAGGGTCATCGACACCGCCATGCAGCAGTTCGGCACCGTCGACTACCTGTTCAACAATGCCGGCTACTCCTACCTCGCCACGCTCGAGCAGGTGGACCTCGGCGACGCCCACCGCCTGTTCGAGGTGAACTACTGGGCCTATGTCGACCTCGCGCAACGGGCGATCCCCATCATGCGCGCCCAGGGCTCGGGCACGATCCTGAACGTCGCCTCGATTCTCGGTCACCGGCCGGGTTCGCCCGGGCTCGGCCACTACGCCGCCACCAAGCATGCGCTGGTCGGCCTGTTCCAGGTGGCCGCGCGGGAACTCGCGCCGCAGGGAATCAAGGTTTACGTCGCCTCGCCGGGCGGTATGCGTACCAACATCTCGAGGCACTCCACGGGGCCGCTGGCGGATCCGACGGTCGACCGGGCTGCCGAATGGGAAGATCCCTCCGTCGCGGCCAACGACATCTTCGAGAAGATCCAGCAGGACGAGGTGGTGTTCTTCCCTGGGTACGTGGGGCGCCAGCAGTCGCGCTGAACCAATGCCAGACAGCGGGCAGCGTTCCGATGGACACCCACGCGCCAGGATCGAGCGCCCTGTTGACTAATCACCGCACATGCTCTAGAAGCAGCGTGCAGGCCGAGCGTGATCGGCCGCCAGGGGCGCCCCGGACGTACCCTGCAACCAGGCAGCGCCGTGGGCGGAGGCGATGCTGGGTCGAATGACGGGCAGGGGAGCGCGTCGCGCGCGTCCGTCGAGGGGGAATCATGCAGAATCGGTCGTGGTTCGGCACGCTGCTGCTCGCGGCTGCCGTATCGGTGGCGCCTGGCATTCCGGTGCTGGCCGCAGAGCGCGATCGCTCCGGCGTCATCGAAGAAATCATCGTCACCTCGCAGCGGCGCGCCGAATCGATCCAGGACGTGCCGATCTCCGTCACCGCGTTCAACCAGGAAGACATCGAGCGGATCTCGCCGCGCACGCTGCGTGATCTCGATGCCATGGTCCCGAACGTGCGCATCGGCATGGTCACGGCAGCGCCCGGGCAGGGTGCGATCTTCATTCGCGGCCTCGGCTACGCGGACGCCGAGAACAACCAGCCACCGTCGGTCGGCCTGATCATCGACAACATTTTCCAGGGCACCAATACCGGCCAGCTGATCGATACCTTCGACATCGAACAGATCGAGGTGAACCGCGGGCCCCAGGGGGTGCTCTACGGCAAGAACACGACGGGCGGCACGATCGTCGTGAAGCGCGCCCAGCCGCGCTTCAACGAGTTCGGCTTCGACGCCGCCGCCCAGGTCGGTACCGAGAACGAACGGATCCTCAAGGCAAAGGTCAACCTGCCCCTCATCGACGACCGGCTTGCCATGAAGATCGGCGGCATTCACAAGGAGCGCGACGGATTCTTCCGGAACATCACCCTGGGCGGCGATGCCGGCGCCGACGAGTACGACGCGCTCACGTTCGCGCTCAGATGGCAGCCCACGGAAGCGTTCGAAGGTGTGTTCACCTACGACCTGGTCCGGCAGCGCGGCGACATTCCGCCACAGGACCCACGCTGGAATGGCGACGACCCGTTCGTCAACGAAGCCGACTACGACGAATTCCAGGAACTCGACGTGGACATGTTCGGGCTGACCCTGAACGTCGACCTGGGCTTCGCCACGCTCGAGAGCATCACCGGGTACATCGACTCGACCGACGTGACCGGGCAGGATTTCGACGGCTCCACCCTGGCGAGCCTCGCCACGCCGCTGGGCCAGTTGCACACGCACCGCGACCGCGACTACCAGCAGTTCTCCCAGGAGCTGAAGCTCGCCGGCGATCTGAACGAACGCATCTCCTATATGGTGGGCGCATTCTGGTGGGACGCGGAGTTCGATTTCCAGCAGGGCACCAACAGCATCATCCAGGTGCCGATCGGGCTTCCCTGCGCGGTCGCGGGGCTCCCGTCCAGTCCGCTGGACCCGAACCTGTGCCAGCTTCCGCAGGGCATCCTGGGGCCGCCGCCTTCCGTGCAGCTCACGTCCGAGTCGGTCGAGTCGAAGGCATTGTTCGCCTCGCTGGACTGGCGTGCCACCGACACCGTGACATTGAGCGCCGGCGTGCGCTGGCTCGACGAGAAGAAGCAGTTCGACGGCGTCTACCTGCTGGGAATTCTGCCGACCAGCGGCCCGACGAACCTGCTCGGGATCAACCTGCTGCCACCGCTGCAGTACAATCCAAACGTGGTGTTGAACGGCCCGTTCGATTCCAAGGACAGCTGGAACGACACGATCTTCCGCTTCACGGCCAACTGGGCCGTCACCGACGACAACATGCTGTACGCCACGTTCGCCCAGGGCTTCAAGTCGGGCGGGCTGCACAACCGCGGCACCGAAGCGGAATTCCTGGCCTACGAACCGGAATCCGTGGATACCCTGGAGATCGGCAGCAAGAACGTCCTGCTCGACGGCCGCCTGCGCCTGAACGCCTCGGCGTTTCACAGCGAGATCAGTGACCTGCAGGCCGCCAACGTGATCACGATCTCCTCGGTCCCGGGTACCAACACGATCGTCAACAACCTGCCGAAACGCACCATCTGGGGCGTCGAGGTCGAGACGTCCCTGCAGCTGACCGAAACGCTGACCCTCATGCTGATGGGTGGCTACCTGAAGGCGGACACCGACGACTACACGCTGAACACGCGGCGCGTCGGGTTCAACCCCAGCGGCAGCAACTGCAACCCGACCGACAATCCGGCACTGTTCCCCAACGCGCCGGCGACCAACCCGAACAACTGCCCGGACCGGACCTTCACGGCGGGTGACATCGCGTTCGTTCCGGAGTGGAACTACGCGGCGACGCTCGCCTACAGCAGCTATTTCGCGGGCGGAGCGCTGCAGGCATCGGTCACCGCGCGCGGCCAGGACGACATCATCCTCGCCGGCCTGCCGCCGCCGGACGCGCCGCTGGTGCAGAAGGCCTACACGCTGATCGACGCGCGGGTGAGTTACCAGTGGACGCTCGGCAACGACGATACGCTGCGGCTGTCGCTGTACGGCAAGAATCTGACCGACAAGGAGTACAAGGAACAGATCCTGGCGCTCGGCCGGGACGGCGGCTTCCAGGGCTGGGGCCCGCCGCGCCAGGTGGCGCTGGAACTGGTCTACTCGCACTGAAGGCGCACTAGCGCCAGCGCCCGGGCGGACGCGCTCGCGCACCTCCCGTCCGCGGGCGCCGCCACCTGTGCGGCCGCCTGCAGGACCACCGGCACCGGCCAGCTGGCATAATGACCGCCCCCTGGCCATGAACCCGTCGCGTTACGCCCAGCCATGACCCAGACCCTGATCAAAGTCGGCTCCCTGCTGCTGGCCGTGGCCGTGCTGCTCGTGGGTCATGGGCTGCAGCTGACCCTGCTGCCGGTTCGCGCCGAATCGCTCGGCTGGTCGACCAACGCGATCGGCCTCACCGGATCGACCTATTTCCTGGGCTTTGTGGTCGGCTGCCTGGTCATCCCGTCGATCGTGGCCCGGGTGGCCCACATCCGGACCTTCATGGTCATGGCGGCCGCCGCCTCGGTCGCCCTGCTCGCGGTCGGGCTGCTTGACCACGTCGCGGCGTGGCTGGGGCTGCGTTTCACCACCGGGTTCGCCTTTGCCGGGCTCTACATGGTCATCGAAAGCTGGCTCAGCGAAGCCGCGCCGCCCGGCGGGCGTGGCGGCGTGCTGGCCGTGTACTCGATGATCTCGCTGCTGGCGATGGTCCTGGGCCAGAGCTTTCTCGGACTGTCGGACCCGGACGACCTCCGCCTGGTCATGGGGGCTGCGCTCCTCCTCGGGCTCGCCATCGTCCCGATCGGACTGACCCGCATGCCCGCCCCGCACCCCATTCCGCGCATGCGTTTTTCACCACGGATCCTGGCCCGGTCGTCACGCGTCGCCGTGGTCTGCGTGTTCTTCAGCGGCCTCGTGACCGGTGCGCTGTGGGCAGTCGGGCCGCTGGTGGGTCGCGCCTATGGCCTCGACACGGCCGACATCGGAATGATGATGGCCACGGCCATCCTGGGCGGCGCGCTGGCCCAGCTTCCCGTCGGCCGGCTGTCCGACTACACCGACCGTCGCTTCGTCATCGCCGGCCTGCTCGGCGTCGGCGTGCTGGTGTCGATCGCCGGCTGGCTGTTCTCGGCGCACTCCGCACCCATGCTGTTCGCGTGCATGTTCGCGATCGGCTTCACCGCGATGCCGCTGTACGCCCTGTCGATTGCCACCGCCAGCGACAACTCGACGCTGCCGCTGATCCAGATCGCGAGCGGCATACTGATCATGAACAGTCTCGGCTCGATCTTCGGTCCGCTGCTGGTGTCGCCGCTGGTCGGCTGGCTCGGCGGCGAAGGCTTCTTCCTGTTCGCGGGTATCAGCATGGCGCTCGGCGGCGCGTTCGCGCTGCATCGCATCTCGGTGATCGAGCGGCCGCGGCGTCACGACCACAGGTTCGTTCCGGTACCGCGCACCACCATCGTCGCTGCCGAACTGGCGGAGCCTGGCCAGGCGCTCGAAACCCCGGGCCGGTGAACCGGCGCCGACCGGTCAGGTCATGGCGAACAGGTCGAGCGCGGTCTTGCCCAGGATTTTCTGCGCGTTCTCGACCGTGGTGGCGGCGAACACCGCCTCGATGGAGCTGCGCGTATAGCCGAACGTGCTTTCCTGGTGCGGATAGTCGGACGACCACAGGCAGGTCTCGGGCCCGATCCGGTCGAGCAGCGTGAGCCCGGTCGGATCGGTCATGAAGGTCGCATAACAGTGCGCACGCCAGTACCAACTCGGCGGATGCAGGAGTTCCGGGCGCATGCTCGTGCGAAAGTGTGTATACGCCAGATCCGCGTCGTGCAGCATCGCCGGGATCCAGGACAGGCCGCCTTCGACGAACACCACGCGCAACTTCGGGAAGCGGTCGAACACGCCGCTGAACGTGAGCTGCGACCACTGCAGCCGGAAGCCCTGGGTCTGGGTGACGAACGATATGCCCGCCGCACCTGGCATCGCGCTCGGAATCGCCTCGCCGATGTGGAACGCGAGCGGAATGCCGCTGTCGGCGATCGCGCCGTAGAGCGCGTCCAGTTCCGGCGCGTTGTAGTGGATGGTACGGCCTTCCGCATTCTTCCCGGGCTTGAGCGGGACCATCAGCGCTCTCGCCCCGAGCGCCTTGCAGCGCTCGACCGACGCCGCGGCCTGGGTCATGTCCCAGTAGTTCGGCACCATGACCGGGTACAGGCGGCCTGGCGCTTCGGCGCAGCGCCGCGCGATGGCCTCGTTGTAGAGGCCGAATACCCACTCGCGGTTCTGCATCTCGCCGAACATGAACAGCCCGAACAGGCGCTGCGGGAAGATGAGCTCCTTCTCGACCCCCTCGACGTCGAGATCGGCGAGCCGTGCCGGGATGTCGTTCAGCCCCGGCGTGCACTCCATGGATCGGCACAGGTGCTGGGCGATCTCCGGCGGCGTCATGTGTTTGTCGCCGATGGTGAAATCGAACATGCCGTCGCGGAACGTCATCCGCGGCGCCTGGTCCTTGAGCTCGGCGGGGAAGCCCTCGTACCAGTAGTCCTGCTCGATGAGGTGACTGTCGGCCGAGACGATGACCGTGCCGGCCGGCCAGGGTCGCCCGGCCGCCTGCGCCACGCGCCGCGGCGAGACGTCGATGGTCACCTGCTCGGGAATCTCGAGAACGAACGCATCGACCATGGCACCCCCCGCTGACTTGCCGCGCCTTGAATCCTACTCCCGAACTGTAACGGATTTCAAAAAGGGCCTGTGTCGGACCGGAGCCGTCACAGCAACCGGAAGATCCGGTAGACGACCCCGGCTCGTGTGCGCCGGCCGCTGCCGACGGCCACGATCTCGTTCAGCCACGCATAGCGTTCGGCGGACGTCTCGAACAGCGGGCAGATCCGGAAGTAGTAGTCGGCGGGATCCATGCCGTCGATCCGGGCCGGGTCCCGGAACGTATCGGCCACCGCCGCCGGCACGACCAGGCGCCCCTGGTAGGTCACGTAGATGAGCGCGCCGTCGTCGGTCTCCCACAGCGAGCGCACGTCGAGCGCCGTGGCAATGCCGCCATCGGCCGCCCGGCCGCCTTCGGACCAGTCCGCGCCGCTCGCGCGCACCCGCCCGCTGAGTCCGGGACCCTCGAAGCGCCCGCCGGCGATGTCGCTCACCCGGCGGTTGCGCCAGGGCGACTGGCCGATGGCCAGCGGCGCGTCGGCCGCGAGCTCGATGCTGACCTCGCAAAGCAGTTGTGTCCCCAATCCATCCGGCATGCTGCCCTCCCCATTCGATTCCGACTCCCGGACGCGGCGTCATCACCGTCGGCGGTCGACCTCGCCCATCCACAACAGTCGGCCACGGTACCTAGCATGCTAAGTACACGCAAGCCGCGGACCGCGAGTGCCGACCAGGACGCGCGGATGTGACGTGTTTCCGGACTGTGATGCATTTTGCTTTGAGAGGGGGATGGAGCTATGTTCAGATGCAGCGTTGCGATGCGTACGCGCGACCACCGATCACAAGAAGAATCCGGGATCCGAGGACCAGACATGTTGAAGCGAATCACCTCCGCTGCATTGTTGTGGGCGGTCGTCAGCCAGGGCTGGGCGTATACCGTTCTGTCCACCTGGGACGAAGGTGCCGGCCTGCTGGTCGAAGGCGACGGCCGCCAGACCATCCGAGTCATCCTCGAGCGCGACCTCGACGAGAACGGCAACCCCATTGACGAAGGCTTCTGCGAGATCCAGGCGACCGTCCGGGCCGGCCCGATCCAGGAGGAATTCGTCGACGACGAGGCGACCCCGAGCATCGACTACATCCCGACGACGATCGATGTCACCCTGACCCTGCAGGCCGACGATCTGTTCACATCCACGACCTTCGACGTCACGGTGGTCGATGACACGATCCCGGAACCCACCGAGTACTTCGCCACCCAGGTGGAATCGTTCACGATCATCGACTGCGGCACCGAACCCCTGTTCGCCGTCGGCGGAGAAAACCTGGTGCCGATCTTCGATGACGATCAGCCCAACCCCGGCGAACCGGCCTTCGATCCCGCCACGCTCACCGTCAACGAGGGCTCTGGTTCCGCCGTGGTCACCGTGAACCGGGTAGGCGGCTCGTCGGGTTCGCTCACCGTCGACTACGTGACGACCGACGGCACCGCGGAGTCGGCCGACGACTACACGGCCGTCAGCGGCACCCTGACCTGGGAGGACGGCGACACCTCGCCGCGGCAGATCACCGTGCCGATCCTCGAAGACACGCTCGTCGAAGGCGACGAGACCTTCGACATCATCCTGACCTCGTCGGCGAACCCGAACGCGCCGGTCACCGGCACGGTCACGATCATCGACAACGACACACCCGGACTGGTGCAGTTCGCGGTCACCGACCTCGTGGTCGACGAGACCGCCGGCACGGTGTCCGCGACCGTCGTGCGTTCCGGCACGCCGAACGGCGACGTCTCTGTGGACTTCGCTACCGTGGACGGCTCGGCCACCGCCGGCGACGACTACACCGCCGCGGCAGGCACCCTCACCTGGGGGGACGGCGACGGCACCGACCGCACCATCACGGTCACCATCCTCGAGGACGAGGTCGACGAGGAAGACGAGAGCTTCTCGATCGTGCTCTCCAACCTGGTCGGCGACGCCACGCTCGGGTCGAACTCGACCGCCACGGTGACCATTTCCGGATCGGGCGTGGAACGCGACATCGGCAACATTTCCAACCTGACGCCGAACCAGCGCTCGCTCGCCGAATGGTTCGACGAAGTGTGTCCCCGCCTGGGTGGCGCGAGCGCGCCGACCGAAGGACAGCAGGACCTGATCGGAATCTGCCAGGACGTGCGCGATCCCGACACCACGGACGACCAGGTCCGCCAGGCACTCGACGCGATCAATCCCGACGAAATCTTCGCGGCGGCGACCAGCGCCCTGCGGCTGACGTCCGCGCAACACGGCAACCTGTCGCAACGCCTGAATGCGCTGCGCAGCGGCGCAAGTGGCGTCGACGTCGCCGGCCTGAACCTTTCGATCGACGGGCAGCAGATCTCCGGTGCCGCGCTGCAGGAACTGTTCAACCAGCTGACCGGCGGCGCGGCGAGCGCGGACGACGCGACCTGGGGCCGCTGGGGTGCGTTCGTGAACGGCCGGCTCAGCACCGGCGAAAAGGACGACACCGCCAACGAGGCCGGGTTCGACTACGACCTGTATGGCATCTCCGTGGGCGTGGACTACCGGATCCGGCAGAACCTGATCGCCGGCGTCGCGGCAGGCTTCGGCGGCGTGGAGAGCAAGTACCAGGGCGATCGCGGCAGCCTGGACATCGACAGCTGGAACGTCGCTGCCTTCGTCACCTACTTCCGCGAGGAATCGTTCTACGCGGACGCGCTCCTGACGTACGGCCGCAACGACTACGACTCGCAGCGTCGCATCCTGTTCGATACCGGCTCGGGCACGGTCGACCGCACCACCAACGGCACCACCGACGGCACCCAGATTTCGTTCGGGACGGGCATCGGCTGGGACTTCAGCCGCAATGCGCTGACCTACGGTCCCCACCTCGGCGTGTATTACTACAACGTCGAGGTGGACGGCTTCCGGGAATCCGGCGCGGGCGGGCTCGATCTGGTCATCGGCGACCAGTCGGTCACGTCGCTCACCGGCAACGCCGGCCTGCATGCCTCGTACGCCGTGCTGACCAGCTGGGGCGCGCTGATTCCGAACGTGCGGGTCGACTGGGTGCGCGAGTTCGAGGACTCGAGTGAGTCGATGAGCTTCCAGTTCGTGAACGACCCGTTCGTCGCGGATCCGGGCAATCCCTCGCCGACCATCACGCTCACGAGCGACCGGCCGGACAACAACTATCTGCTCTGGTCGGCCGGGGTCTCGGCGCAGTTCATCATGGGCGTGTCCGGATTCGTGAACTACCAGACCTACACGAACTACGCCAACTTCAGCATCGACGAATGGAACTTCGGGCTGCGCTGGGAGAAGACGTTCTGAGGTTCCCGCTCGCGCCGCGGGACCCGTCGGGTCCGCGGCACACGTGCGCGTCAGAGATGCGCGCTCAGAGGTAGCGCTTGGCGAGCGCGTCCACGGTCTCGAAGAACTCGCGTCGGACATCCTCGATGATGTCCTTCACCGGGCGCACGGCATCGATGCGTCCGCAGACCTGGCCGGTCAGAGCGATGCTCGATTCCAGGTCGCCGCCGAAATAGAGGTCGATGGCCCGGCCGAACTCGGTCATGGCGTTCACATCCGGCGTATTCTCGAGCCGCGAAGTCTTTTCGGTGCGCAGCGCGCGCAGCGCGGGCGAGTGCTTGCGATTCAGGAACACCGTGTCGGTCTCCTTCGCGGCGACGATGGCATTCTTCCAGTTCGCGTGTACGGGCGACTCGAGCGCCGAGACCATGCGTGTGCCCATCTGGACCGCCTCGGCACCGAGTGCAAATGCGGCCGCCATGCTGCGGCCGTCCACGAAACCGCCCGCGGCGATGATCGGCACATCCACCTTCGAGCGCACCAGCGGCAGCAGCACCATGGTCGCGACTTCGCGCGGGTTCTTGAAGCCGCCGCCCTCGCCGCCTTCCACCACGAGCCCGTCCACGCCGCACTCGACCGCCTTGAGCGCTGCCGAGAGACTCGGCACGACGTGGAATACCGTGAGGCCCGCGCGCTTCAACTGATCGGTGTAGCGCTCGGGGTTGCCCGCCGAGGTCGTCACGAACCGGACGCCCTGGTCGATGACGAAGTTGACGATATCGGGATCGCGCACGAACGCCTGGGCGATATTCACACCGAACGGCTTGTCGGTGAGCGTGCGCATCCTGCGGATCTCCTCGCGCACCGCGTCGAGTTCGCCGGACGAGGTCTCGATGATGCCGAGGCCGCCGGCATTGGACACCGCAGACGCGAGCTGCGAACGGGCGATCCACCCCATCGGGGCCTGCACGATCGGCACTTCGACGCCGAGCATTTCCGTGATTCGGTTGCTGAACTGCATGGGTGACTCCTCGAAAAGACCGGCGGAGCCTAACCGACACTTGGGGTCGGAGTAAAAACCCCCTTGGGG
>JAHCAL010000005.1 GCA_019634925.1 Pseudomonadales bacterium | reverse complement strand
GTGGGCGACCACCTCGTTGACGAAACCCAATTCGTAGCCTTCCCGCGCGGATACGTGGCGTCCGGTCAGGATCATGCCGAGCGCACGCTTGACGCCGATCTGGCGCGGCAGCCGGTTCAGCCCGCCGGCCAGTGCCGCCAGCCCGACCTTGGGTTCCGGCAGGGCGAAGGTCGCCTGATCGGAAGCGATGATCAGGTCGCAGGCGAGGGCGATTTCGAAGCCGCCGCCCATGGCGACACCGTTCACGGCGGCCAGCACCGGCTTGGTCAGATCGAACCGCGACGTCAGTCCGCCGAAACCGCGCGGCATGGGTACACGCTCGCCACCTTCGGCCTGGTAGCGCAGGTCGTTGCCGGCGCTGAACCCGCGGCCCCGGCCGGTGATGATGGCGACCCACAGGTCGTCGTCGGCCGCGAAGTCGTCGAACACCCGGCCGAGTTCGGCGTTCGCCGGCGGGTGCAGGGCATTCAGGCGCTCCGGGCGCTCGAGTGTGACGGTCAGGATGTGGTCGCTGGTTTCGATACTGCAGTATTCGAGCATGCTGGTCTCCCCCGGGGGATGCGGCGCCTGGCCGGCTCCCCTTCAGCGTGTTGGCAGAGTTTCGGCGTCGGTGACGCCCGTTCAGAGATGGTGTGTCGCGTTGAAGAAATTAACGTAAGGCGCCGGCGAAAGCACTAGCTCGGTCAGGCTGCAGTTCGCGAAGTGGTAGCTGGTCCAGCGGGCGGGATCCTGGTCGAGGAGGCTGCCGAGTGCCACCGCGAGCGCGGCGCCATGGCCGACGACGAGCACGCGTGCGTCGGCCGCGTGCCGCTCGTGGATCTCGCGTACCGCGGGAACGATGCGGTCCGCGACCTGGCGCAACGTCTCGCCGCCTGGCGGTGCAAAGTCGTGATCACGGGTAGCCTGTTCGACAAACCGATGCTGCTCGGCCAGCAGCTGGAACGGCAGACCCTCCCACTCGCCGATGGCGTACTCGCGCAGCCCTTCGTGAACCTGCACCTCGAGTCCGGTTGCCCTTGCGATGGCTTCGGCCGTGTGCCGGCACCGTTCGAGCGGGCTCGAATAGATCGCCTGGAGCGGGGCGTGGTTCGCGCGGATATGCCGGGCCGTGCGCCGCACCTGGCGACGGCCGCGCCAGGTCAACGGGCTGTCGGTCGAACCGTGCCAGTGACCGAGCCGGTTCGCCTTGATCTGGCCGTGTCGTACCAGGAGCAGATTTGCCATAACTGAACGATAACTGAATGTCGATCCAGCTTGCCTGGATCATCGTGGGTGCGGTCGCCGGCGCGTACAGTAAGGAGCCATCGGGCTGCGGGCAAGCGCGGCCGGTGGTAACGTGCACGTTTTCCATGCGGTCGGAGTCGGTTCCGGACCAGCCATGTCGTGTCCCCGTCCCGAGTGTGGTTCGTCCGGCCGCGGCTGGGTGTGGTTCGCCGTGCTGCTGTTCGCGCTGGCAGGATGCGCGGATGGCGGCTACGCGCGTTACGAGGGTCCGACCATGGGGACCTATTACCGGGTCACCGCGGCCTGTCCGGTCGACGTCGGCGCGCGGGTCGAAGCCGAACTCGAGGCCGTGAACGACGAGATGTCGACCTACCGGCCTGGCTCCGAACTGTCCCGGTTCAACGTGGCGCCGGTCGACGCCTGGTTCGAAACCGTCCCGGCGCTGGTCGAGGTGGTCGATGCGGCGCTGCAGTTGAGTCGTGCCTCCGGCGGTGCATTCGACGTCACCGTCGGCCCGCTGGTCAACCTGTGGGGATTCGGTCCGGAGGACCGTGTCGGGATCCCGGCCCCGGAGGCCATTGCGGCAGCACGCGCAGGGGTCGGCTACACGGCGCTCGAAACCCGTACCGAACCGCCGGCCCTGCGCAAGACCCGGACGCTGTACGTGGACCTCTCGGCGATTGCCAAGGGTCACGGCGTCGACCGTGTGGCCGGGCGCCTCGACGCGGCCGGGTGCACCGACTATCTGGTGGATGTTGGCGGCGAAGTGCGTGCACGGGGCGTGAATCCGGCAGGCGGCGCGTGGCGGATCGGCGTGGAGGTCCCCGACCCGGCATCCGCCGGCGCCATCCAGCGCGTCGTGCTGCTGCGCGATGCGGCGCTCGCGACGTCCGGGGATTACCGGAACTTCGTGGAGGACGCGGGTCGAAGGTATTCGCACACCATCGATCCGCGCACGGGCTATCCCGTCGATCATGCACTGGCGTCGGTCACCGTGCTGCACGCCGCGGCGATGTGGGCCGATGGTTACGCGACGCTGCTGTCTGTCCTCGGGCCCGAGGAGGGATGGCGCTTTGCGCAGACCCACGATCTGGCGGTGCTGTTCGTGTTCCGGGGCGCGAACGGGTTCGAAGAGCGGTATACTCCGCGCTTCGCAGCCTATCTCGCCGAACCATGAGGGACGGGCGTGCCGGGTCCGCCGGGACACGACAGCGCGGACCAGGGCAGCAACCGAGACTCAACCAAGAGCCAGCGATGACCCAAAGATGACCCAAAGATGACTATGCTGCTCAGTTTTCTGGTGATGCTGATCGTCGTCGGCGCCATGGCCGTTGGCGTGATGTTCGGCCGCCGGCCCATCGCGGGAAGCTGCGGCGGGATGAAGGCGCTCGGCATGAACGTGCAGTGCGAAATCTGCAGCGGCGATCCGAATGCCTGCGAGAATCGGGACCCGTCCGACGCGGGCGATCCCCGGGGTCTCGCGCGTGAAGCGGTCCGCGGCAAGCGGACCCTCTGAACCGGCTGACACGCAACACCGCCCGACGACAGCGTTCCGCATGCGAGAATCACTCACCCTCGCGCTGGGCGCCCGCTATGCGTTCGCACGGCGCAGCAGCCTGTCGTTCATCAGTCTGATCGCTACCGGCGGCCTCGCGCTCAGCGTGGCGGTACTGGTCATCGTCGTATCGGTGATCAACGGTTTCGAGCGGGAACTCGAGGAGCGCGTGTTCGGCGTGCTGCCGCACGTGATGCTGCAAGGGCGCGGTACCCTGGTCCCATCCGAGGATGACCGGGCCCGACTCGATGCACTCGCTGGGGTCGCGGGCACCGCGCCGTTCGTGCAGGGTACCGGCCTCGCGGCGGTCGCCGGGCACGCGGTCGGCGTGCTGGTCTGGGGCGTGGATTCTGCACGCCAGGGCCACGTCTCCGACTACGGCCGCTACCTGGAAGGGCCGCAGCAAGGGGCGCTCCAGGCCGGGGCCTACCGGGTCATTCTCGGTGCCGGAGTGGCGGCCAGGCTCGGCGTCGGGGTGGGCGACAGCGTGGCGCTGGTACTGCCGACCGCCACGGTGACGCCGGCCGGCGTGCTGCCGCGCCAGAAGCGTTTCACCGTATCAGCCATCCTGCGGTCGCGCTCCGAGGTCGACGCACGCGCCGCGCTCATCCATATCGGCGATGCGCAGCGTCTGTTCCGGCTGGGCGGCGGGATTCACGGCTACCAGCTGAAGCTGGTCGACCTGTTCGCGGCCGAGCGGGTGGCCCGGGCGGGGGTCGATGCGCTCGGTTTCGAGCGGGTTTACGCCAGCACGTGGATGCGCACGCATGGCAATCTCTATCGTGCCATCGGGGTGCAGAAGAGCACCATGTTCGTACTGCTGTCGTTCCTCGTGGCGGTGGCCGCGTTCAACCTCGTCTCTACGCTTGTCATGGTGGTCAACCAGCGCAGCGGCGACGTGGCGATCCTGCGCACCCTGGGCGCGGGTACCGGGCTGATCGTGCGCGCCTTCGTCCTGCTCGGCCTGCTGATCGGGGCGACCGGTATCGCAGCGGGCGCGGTGCTGGGTACGCTGATCGCCGCCGCGCTGCCCGGGGTCTATCGCGTGGTGACCGAGACGTTCACCCTCGACCTCATGAACCAGTACTTCGTGAGTTACCTGCCGGTCCAGATCCGCCTCGGCGACCTCACCGGGATCGTCGTGACGGCGCTGGTGCTAGCGGGGCTGAGCACGCTGTATCCGGCCTGGCGTGCCGCGGTCCTGAAACCTTCGCGGGTACTTGCCCATGAATAAAAGAAAGCATAGACCAGGCCACGAACAAGAGGATGAACGAGCGCATGGGATAGCGAACAAAGGCGCGGAAGAGGGCGGGGAAGAGGGCGCGGATGAGGGCGCGAACGAGATCGTGCTGCGCGCGGACGGACTGGTGAAATCGTTCGTGCAGGGGCAGCAGCGGGTCGGGGTGCTGCACGGTGTCAGCCTCACCGTTGGACGCGGTGAACGTGTTGCCATCATCGGGCGGTCGGGATCCGGCAAGAGTACGTTGCTGCATCTGCTCGCCGGTCTGGACGATCCGGACAGCGGCGCGGTTGCCGTCGCCGGTACCCCGATCGGCCCGCTCTCCGCCGCCGGCCGCGCCGCATTGCGCAACCGCTGGATGGGCTTCGTTTACCAGATGCACCACCTGTTGCCGGAATTCTCCGCGCTGGAGAACGTCGCCATGCCGCTCCGGCTCGGTGGCATGCGCGCGCGGGCGGCCGCCGAGGAGGCCGGCGCGATGCTCGCCGCGGTGGGGCTCGGTCATCGACTCGGGCACCGCCCGGCTGCCCTCTCGGGCGGCGAGCGCCAGCGGGTGGCGGTCGCACGCGCACTGGTCGGCAATCGGCTCGTGGTGCTCGCGGACGAACCGACCGGCAATCTCGACCGGGACAACGCCGAGCAGGTGTTCGACCTCATGTGCCGGCTGAGTGACGGGCGCGGCGTGGCGTTCGTGATCGTGACCCACGACGAGAGCATGCTGGGTGGCGTGCACCGGGTGCTGCGCCTGGTCGACGGCCGGATCACGTGAAGGGCACCACCGCGACCGCCTGGTGGATCGCGCTGCGCTACCTGACGACGCGGCGGCGCGAATTCGCCGCGTTCGTCACGCAGGTCTCGGTCGCGGGGCTGTCGCTCGGCGTCCTGGTGCTGACCGTGGTCGTCAGTGTCATGAACGGTTTCGACGGCGAACTCAAGCGGCGCATTCTCGGCACTGTTCCCCATGTCCTGATCGAGAATCGGCAGGCCGACGATCCCGAGGTGGCGGCGCTGCGTGCGCATCCGCGGGTCACTGGCCTGTTCAACTTCTTCACGGGTGACGGCATGGTCACCGCGCGCGGCGCGGTCAATCCGGTAACCGTCTATGGCCTGGACCGGACCGCACTGGGCGCCTTGCCCGGGATCGGCGAGCACATGGTGAGTGGCCGGCTGGACGAGCTCTTCGCCACGCCGCGCGGGCTCGTCATGGGCGCCCCGCTCGCGGGATACCTCGGTGTCGGGCCGGGCGATGGCCTCGCGCTGGTCATGAGCGATCCGGGGGTCGGCGGTGTCGAGCCGAAGATCCTGCGCTATACGATCACCGGTCTGTTCGAGGTCGGCGCGGAACTCGACTACTCGCTGGTCATGGTGACGGCCGACTCCCTGCCCGCGGGACGCCTGACTGCCATGGGGGTCAGCGGTGTGCGGCTGACGCTGGACGACCCGCTGGCGGCGATCGGTTTCGCCGCCGATCTGCGGGCGCGGCACCCGGCATGGCAGGTCACCAGCTGGGCAGACGCGTACGGCGAACTGTTCGAGGCGGTCCGCCTGGAGAAGGTGATGATGTTCCTCATCCTGCTGATGGTCGTTGCGGTCGCGACGTTCAACATCGTCGCCGGTCAGTCCATGGCGGTCACCGACAAGCAGGCGGACATCGCCATCCTGCGTACGATGGGCGCTCACACGGGCACGATCCTGCGCGTCTTCCTGCTGCAGGGCCTGGTGATTTCCTCGCTCGGCATCGTGGCGGGGCTCCTGCTCGGGGTGCTGGTCGCGCATCACGTCGGCGGGTTGATCGCCTGGGCCGAGGCCTGGTTCGGCTACCAGCTGCTCGAAGGCACCTACTTCGTCGAGGTACCCTCGGTCGTGCTTGCGGCGGATCTCGTGGTGATCGCGGCGATGTCCTGGTCCCTCTGCCTGCTGTCCGCCTGGATCCCCGCGCGCCGCGCCGCGGCGCTGAGTCCGATCGCCGGGCTGCATCGCTGATCGAAGTTTCGTGCCGGGCCGGCCCGGCGATCCTTCACTGTGCGCCGGGGTCCCGTTTCGACAGCAGCAGCCTGAGGCGGCGCTGTTCACGGCGCAGGCGCCAACGTGACAAGACGTGCATGCGCCACGACACCCGGACCAGCAGCATGCCGACGAGCCCGGCAACCAGCCCGCAGAGTACCGAACCGACCAGCAGCGGATAGCCGATGTTGCCCATGTTGGCGCTCAGCCATTCCCAGTTGAGATGCACGCCGCCCGCCTCGACACGTCGGTCGAGGAGCCAGGCGCCGACCCGGTAGCAGAAGTACATCATCGGCGGCATGGTCAGCGGATTGCTGAGCCAGACGAGTGCCACCGCAACGGGCAGGTTGCAACGCAGCAGGATGGCGAGCACCGCGGCGGGCAGCATCTGGAAAGGCATGGGCAGGAACGCGCAGAAGAGTCCAATCAGCGTGCCGAGCGACACCGAACGCCGGTTCAGGTGCCAGAGATCCGGCTCCTGCAGCCAACGGCTCACCGGACGCAGCAGCGCGTACTCACTCAACGTGCGAGGGTTCGGCAGGTACCTTCGGATCATCCGCTTCGGCATAACTGGATTATGCATCGCGACCCGCCAATCCGCCCGTGAACGCGTTCCTGCGGGGCTTCTGCGCGGGAGCCATGACCCTCGTACTGCCCTGGCCGGCGCTGCCCGGCAGCGCGGCGGCGACGACCCTCGCGACTGCCGCGCTCGGCTGCATGGCGCTGCTGCTGGGGCGGTCCGCCGTGCCTGCTGGTACGACGGCAGGCGGCGCGGGGCAGCTTCGGGCGAGACCCGCGGGCGCGTGGCTCGCCGGCGCGGCCGGCCTGCTCGCCGGCATCGCCTGGAGTGTGGCCGAACACCGCTCGGTGCTCGACGCCCGGGTCGGCTCGGCAGTCCCCGCGGACGCGGTGCGCCTCGAGGTGATCGTCGCGAGCCAGCCGGTGACCCTTGAGGGACCGTCGCCGGAGCGGACGGGGATCCGCTTCGAGGCCGACGTGTCCACCGGTCCCGAGTGGGCGCTGGGGCGCCGGCTGCGACTGACCTGGTACGCGCCGGAGCCCGTCGGACAAGGCGAACGCTGGCGGTTCGCGGTGGCCGTGCGCGCGCCGCTGGGGAACGTGAATCCGGGCGGCTTCGACTTCGAGCGCTGGCTGGTCGGTCAACGCATCCACGGCACCGGTTCGGTCCGCCGGGGCACGCGCCTGACGGCCGCGGCGCCCGGCTGGATCGAGCGGCAGCGGGTCGCGCTCACGGCGTTCGTCGCGGCGCAGGAACTGGCGAGCGGTGGGGTTCTGACGGCGCTCATGGTCGGGGCGGGAGGGGCCATTGCCCCGGACCTATGGGAAGTGTTCCGCGCGACGGGGACCGTGCACCTCATGGTGATCTCCGGTCTGCACATCGGGCTCGCGGTCGGGTTGGGCTACGGCGCCGGGCAGATGCTGGCACGGCTCTGTCCACCGCTCCTGCTCTGGATCGACGCCCGCAAGGCGGGCGCCTGTCTCGGCGCGCTGGCCGGGCTCGGCTACACGCTGGTGTCCGGCGCCGGCGTGCCCGCGCAGCGCGCCTGCATCATGGCCGCCCCCGCGTTGCTGATGCTCGCCTGGGGCCGTCGCGGCCAGGCCGGCGGTCTGCTCTGGCTGGCACTCGCAGGCGTGCTGCTCGCCGATCCGCTGGCGATCCATCAGCAGGGTTTCTGGTTGTCGTTCGGCGCGGTTGCACTCCTGGTGATCCGCTTCGGATCCGGACGTCGGCGCGGCGGACGGTTGGCGGGATTCCTGCGGGCGCAATGGTCGCTGACCGTATTCCTCGCCCCGCTGCTGCTACTGGTCACCGGACGCCAACCGTTGGCAGCGCTCGGCGCAAATCTGGTCGCCGTGCCGCTGGTGAGTCTGGTTCTAGTGCCGCTCACGCTGGCTGGCGGTCTGCTCGCGGGCGTCTGGCCTGCGCTCGCCGCCGTGGCGCTCACGAGCGCGGACGCGGTGTTCGGCTGGCTGCTCGCGATTCTGTCGGTGGCCGCAATGTTTCCGTCGGTCAATGCGGAACCGACGCGGTGGACCGCCGTGGTCGGGCTTGCGGGCGCAATCGCCTGGCTGTGGTCGGGCGCGGGGCGTGAGCGGCTGTTGCTCGCGCTGGCAGTCGGGGTGATGCTGCTCGGGCCCATGAGCAGGATTCCGTTCGGTGCATTTCGCGTCACGGCGTTCGACGTGGGGCAGGGCGACGCCATCCTGGTGGATACCGCGCGGCACCGGTTGCTGTTCGATACCGGGCCGGGATTCCCCGGTGGCCGGGACGCGGGCGCCACGGTCGTGCGGCCCGGTCTGCTCGCGACCGGGCGCCGCTACCTCGACGTGCTCGTGCTGAGTCATGCCGACCTGGACCACGTCGGCGGTCTCGCCGGGCTCGAGGAAGGGATCGCCATCGGGCGTGTCTACGCGTCGTTCGACCACCCCGGTGCCGAGCTGTGCGAGGCACAGGCCTGGGACTGGGACGGCGTCCGGTTCAGCTTCGTGGCCGTGCCGCGGGCCGGTCCCGGTCAGCCGCTGCCGGACGGTAACGACCGCTCGTGCATCCTGCTCGTGGAAGCAGGCGACCGGCGCGCCTTGCTGACCGGGGACATCGGCGCGCGGGTGGAGGCGCACCTGCTGCGGCATCTCGCGCAACCGGTGGACCTGCTGCAGGCACCCCATCACGGCAGTGCAGGGTCGTCCTCGCGTGCATTCGTCCGGACCCTGCGACCCGCACACGTCCTCGTGAGTGCCGGCTTCGGCAACCGCTACGGCCATCCGCATCCGCGGGTACTCGAGAACTACCGGGCGGTCGGCGCCACGGTGCATCAGACCGCACTGGCCGGCGCGTTGACGTGGGAAAGCCAGGCACCGGAAACGGTGTCGGGCTGGCGCGCGCAGGCGCCCGCCTACTGGCGGACGCCGGTCGCTTCGACCGCCGGCAACTGATCGAGGCGGCGGATCATGGCCCGTAACTGGCCGATGAGGTCGTCGAGCTCGGCGCCGCCGAGAAAGGTGCCGATCTCGTACTCCTGGTCGCGACAGCGCACGGCGACGCGCTTGTGGTACCAGGGATGCCGCGGGCCCTTGACGAAGAAACGGGTGAAGAAGCGCTGAAACTCGATGCGTTGTTCCGGGCGCAGGATCCCTCGCTCGAGAACGAGTGCTTCCGGCGAGAACGTGAGCACCTCCTGGCGATGGGTCCGCCGCACGCAGTACCAGAGGCATCCGGACAGAATCCCGAGTTCCAGCACCGTGAACGGCAGCACGACCCAGAGTCCCTGCAGGGTGAACGCCACCCCGACGGACAGCGAGACCACCAGCAGCGTTCCGATGAACAGCGTATTGGCGCGCCAGGTCCAAGAGCGGTTGGGGCGCAGGACGATCCGTCCGATGCGTGCCTGTTCGTCGAATTCGCTGGTGATCATGCCGCGCTGGCCTGTCGTGACTGCCGGTGACCGCTCCCGAACGATCGGGTCGTTGAAAAATGCGAAACCGGCCGCATTGTAGCAGCAGTCAGAAACCGAGGAATCCACATGCGATTCGACAAGATGACCAGCAGGTTGCAGCAGGCCCTGTCCGACGCCCAGTCCCTGGCGCTCGGCAAGGACCATGCTGCGGTCGAGACGGTGCACCTGCTGGCGGTGCTCATCGAGCAGAAGGGCGGTGTTGCCGCGATGCTCGCCCGGGCCGGCGCCCGGCCGGCGGAACTCGCCCAGCGCAACGCGCAGGCGCTGGATCGCCTGGCGACGCTGAAGACCCCGACCGGCGAGATCGGGCTCGCGCCGGGGCTCGTGAAAGTCTTGAATCTGGCGGACCGACAGGCCCAGCAGTCCGGCGATGCCTACCTGGCGACCGAGCAGGTGCTGCTGGCGATGTTCGCGGATCCCGTCGCGGCGGAAGTGCTCCGCCAGGCGGGTGTCAATCAACAGGCACTGGAGCAGGTGATCAAGGTGGCACGCGATGGCGAGACGGTATCCGATCCCAATGCCGAAGAACGCCGCGAGGCGCTCGACAAATATACCGTCGATCTGACCGCGCGTGCGGAGGCCGGCAAGCTCGACCCGGTGATCGGCCGCGACGACGAGATCCGGCGCACGATCCAGGTCCTGCAGCGGCGCACCAAGAACAACCCGGTGCTGATCGGCGAACCGGGTGTCGGCAAGACCGCGATCGTGGAAGGTCTGGCGCAGCGGATCCTGAACGGCGAAGTGCCGGAGGGACTCAAGCACAAGCGTATCCTGGCGCTCGACATGGGCGCGCTGATCGCGGGTGCGAAGTTCCGCGGCGAGTTCGAGGAACGGCTGAAGGCGGTACTGAACGAGCTCGCCAAGCAGGAGGGCAATGTCATCCTGTTCGTCGACGAGCTGCACACCATGGTCGGCGCCGGCAAGGCGGAGGGCGCCATGGATGCCGGCAACATGCTGAAGCCGGCGCTCGCCCGCGGTGAGCTCCACTGTGTCGGTGCGACCACGCTCGACGAGTATCGCCAGTACATCGAGAAGGATGCGGCGCTCGAGCGGCGCTTCCAGAAGGTGCTGGTCGACGAACCGAGTGTCGAGGATACGATCGCGATCCTGCGCGGCCTCAAGGAGCGCTACGAGCTCCACCACGCGGTGGACATCACCGACCCCGCGATCGTCGCCGCCGCGCGCCTGTCACACCGCTATATCACGGACCGCCAGTTGCCTGACAAGGCGATCGACCTGATCGACGAGGCGGCGAGCCGCATCCGCATGGAGATGGACTCCAAGCCGGAGGCCATGGACCGGCTGGACCGACGGTTGATCCAGCTC
Source organism: Pseudomonadales bacterium (assembly GCA_019634925.1). Lineage (GTDB taxonomy): Bacteria > Pseudomonadota > Gammaproteobacteria > Pseudomonadales > Azotimanducaceae > UBA7803. The sequence continues at coordinate 283,159 of JAHCAL010000005.1, read as the reverse complement.
AAGATGGAAGCCGAAGCGCTTAAGCACGAATCCGACGACGCCAGCCGCAAGCGCCTGCAGGCGCTGCAGGATTCCATCGCGGAGCTCGAGCGTGAATACGCCGAACTGGAGGAGATCTGGACCGCCGAGAAGGCGACCCTGCGCGGCGCCCAGGACCTGAAGGAGGAGCTCGAGGCGGCGCGGCTCGAGTTCGAGAGCGCGCGGCGTGCCGGGGATCTCGCACGCATGTCGGAACTGCAGTACGGCCGCATCCCGGAACTCGAGAAGCAGCTCGCGAGCGCGTCGAGCGGCGACGAACACGCGCCGCGCCAGCTGCTGCGCAACAGCGTGACGGAAGAGGAGATCGCGGAGGTCGTCTCGAAGTGGACCGGCATTCCCATCGCGAAGCTCCTCGAAGGCGAGCGCGAGAAACTGCTGCACCTCGAGGCGGAACTGCATCGGCGGGTGATCGGCCAGGACGAAGCGGTGACCATCGTGTCCGACGCGGTACGCCGCTCGCGGGCGGGTCTGTCCGATCCGAACCGGCCGAACGGCTCGTTCATGTTCCTGGGGCCGACCGGGGTCGGCAAGACCGAACTCTGCAAGGCGCTCGCCGAAGTGCTGTTCGACAGCAGCGACGCGATGGTCCGGGTCGACATGTCGGAGTTCATGGAAAAACATTCCGTGGCACGCCTGATCGGCGCGCCGCCGGGCTACGTGGGCTACGAGGAAGGCGGCTTCCTGACCGAGCAGATCCGCCGGCGGCCGTACTCGCTGATCCTGCTCGACGAGATCGAGAAGGCGCACCCGGACGTATTCAACATCCTGCTGCAGGTGCTCGACGACGGCCGCCTGACCGATGGGCACGGGCGTACGGTGGATTTCCGCAACACCGTGCTGGTGATGACCTCGAACCTGGGTTCCGAGGCCATCCAGGCGCTGGCGGAGGCCGGCGACATGGCGCGGATCAAGAGCACGGTCATGGGCGTCGTGGCACAGCACTTCCGGCCCGAATTCATCAACCGGATCGACGACATCGTGGTATTCCATCCGCTCTCGGCGGAGCATGTCAGGCAGATTGCCGGAATCCAGTTCCAGGTGCTGAGCAGGCGCCTCGAGGAACAGGACATCGGTATCTCGCTCAGCCAGGTCGCGGTGGACGCGCTGGTGGAGGAAGGCTACGACCCGGTCTACGGTGCCCGGCCGCTCAAGCGTGTGATCCAGAAACGGATCGAGAATCCGCTGGCGAGCCGCCTCCTCGGGGGCGAGTTCGCGCCGGGCGACCGGATCGAGGTGGACTACGCGGCAGGCAGCTTCAGCTTCCGCAAGGCGGGTGGCGGTTTTTCGGCCAATCTGTGAAGCTCTCCAGACCACGTGGGCGCCGCGGCCGCTAACATCCTGCTCTCGCTGTCCAGGACAAGGATTTCATGATCAAGAAGTGCCTGTTTCCCGTCGCCGGTTACGGAACCCGCTTCCTGCCGGCGACCAAGGCGATGCCGAAGGAAATGCTGCCCATTCTCGACAAGCCGCTGGTCCAGTACGCGGTCGAAGAAGCGGTCGAGGCGGGCATGACCGATATCGGTTTCGTGACCGGGCGCGGCAAGCGCGCGATCGAAGACCATTTCGACGTCAGCTACGAACTCGAGCACCAGATCGCCGGTACCGGCAAGGAGAAAGCGCTCGAGGGCATTCGCCAACTGATCGAGCAGTGCACGTTTTCCTACACGCGCCAGATCGAGATGGGCGGGTTGGGCGACGCGATCCTCAAAGGCCGGGCATTGGTGGGCGACGAACCGTTCGGTGTGGTATTGGCGGACGACCTCTGCTTCGGCAACGGTGCGGGCGTCCTCCTGCAGATGGCGCGCCTGTATCGGCAGTTCCGCTGCAGCATCGTCGCCATCGAGGAGGTGCCGAAGTCCGAGACGCGCTCGTACGGCGTGATCGCCGGTGAGGCCCTGAGCGACCGGCTCTATCGGGTTACCGACATGGTCGAGAAACCCGCCCCCGAGGACGCCCCCAGCAACTTCGCCATCGTCGGCCGCTACATACTGACGCCCGATATCTTCCAGATCCTCGAGCGCACGCCGGTCGGCAAGAATGGCGAGCTGCAGATCACCGATGCGCTGCGTGAGCAGGCCAGGGAAGGCTGTGTCATCGCCTATCGTTTCGACGGTCGGCGGATCGACTGCGGTTCGGTCCCGGGATTCGTCGAGGCGACCAACTACTGCTATGAACGCTTTTTCCCCAAGGAAGGCTGAGTGACGGCGCTCGCGCTCGCGCTCCGCGAACTGGCGGCACGGCCGTGGCAGGCGGTGGTGCTTGCCGAGCCGGTACCGCTCGACGCACTGCCGACGCCTGCGCTGGTCCTCGACGAGGGGGCCTTCGAGCGCAATCTCGAGCGCATGCAGGTCTTCCTTGCCGCACACGGCAAGGGCATGCGGCCGCATGCCAAGACCCACAAGTGTCCGGTCATCGCGCACCGGCAACTCGCGGCCGGCGCCGTGGGCATCTGTGTCGCCAAGGTGTCCGAGGCCGCGGCCATGATCGGCGCCGGCGTCGACCGCGTGCTGGTGACGTCGCCGGTGGTCGATGCGGCGCGTGCCGGTCTGCTTGCCGAATTGTCCCGCCGTAGTACCGCGCTCGACGTGGTGGTCGACAGCGCGCGCGGGCTCGAGCTGCTCGCTGCCGCGGTCCGCCCCGACGATCGGCTGGGTGTCCTCGTGGACGTCGACGTGGCCATGGGTCGCACGGGCGCGCGTGAGGCGGATACCATCGTGGGCCTTGCTGCCGGAGCCTCGGCCGCACCCGGGCTCGTATACCGCGGCATCCAGCACTATGCCGGTCAGGTCATGCACCTGGACGGTCGCGACGTGCGCCGCGAACGTTCGCTCGCGCTCTGGGCCCGGGTGGCCGAGATCGTGGAACGGCTGCGCGCACAGGGTCTCGAACCGCCGGTGGTGACCGGCGCCGGTACCGGCACGTACGACATCGACTGCGAAGTCGCCTGCCTGACCGATCTGCAGGTCGGCAGCTTCGTGTTCATGGACCAGCAGTACCGCGTCATCGGTGGAGCGGCAGGGCCGGAATTCGCCGACTTCGAAGTCGCGCTCTCCGTACTCACGACCGCCATCAGCCAGCCCCGCTCGGGACTCGTCACCGTTGACGGTGGTTACAAGGCGTTCGCCGCAGACGCCGGGGCGCCGGTCATCCTCGGCGCTCCGCTCGGCGCGAACGACCGGTGCGAGTATCGCTTTGCCGGCGACGAGCACGGTGTCCTGCTGCCGCGCGGCGATACCCTGCCCGCGCTCGGCGAGCGGGTCAGGTTCGTGGTTCCCCATTGCGACCCCACCGTCAACCTCTATGATTGGTACTGGGTCTGCCGGGACGGCATGGCCCGGGAAATCTGGCCCATCACGGCGCGCGGCTGCTCCTGGTAACGGTGCGTCGCCGGTAAATCGATCTTCCGGCGCCGCCGGGAGGCCTGCTCCGCGGAGGTAAACAAGTGCTGGAGATCGTCCAATCGGGCGGATGGCTCATGGTGCCGATCCTGCTCTGCAGCGTGATCGCCGCAGCCATCAGTGTGGAACGCGTCTGGACGCTGCAGCGCAGCCGCATCGCGCCGCAGAATCTGCTCGCGCAGGTCTGGACCGCGTTGCGCGGCCGGGCCATGACGGCTGAGCAGATGGCCGACCTGCGCGCCTCGAGTCCGCTCGGGCAGGTGCTCGCGGCCGGTATTGCCAATGCGCGCCGCGGGCGCGAGGTGATGAAGGAAGCGATGGAGGAAGCCGCCGGCCAGGTCACGCATGATCTCGAACGCTACCTGACCTCGCTCGGCGTGATCGCCTCCATCGCACCGCTGCTCGGGCTGCTCGGGACGGTCGTCGGCATGATCAAGGTCTTCACCGCGCTGATGCTCGAGGGTGCCGGCAATGCCAGCGTCCTCGCGGGCGGGATCTCCCAGGCGTTGATCACCACCGCGGCCGGCCTCTCCGTCGCGATCCCGGCCCTGATGTGCCACCGTTTTTTCCAGCGGCGCGTCGACGAACTGGTGGTGATCATGGAGCAGGAGGCGGCCAAGCTGGTCGAGATGCTCCTCGGTGACGGTGCGGCCGAGCCCAGGTTGTGAACTTCCGCCGTCGCCGCAGGGACGAGCCGGGCGTCGATCTGACGTCGCTGATCGACGTCGTCTTCCTGCTGCTCATTTTCTTCATGGTCTCGACGACGTTCATCCGCGAGACCCAGCTGCGCATCGACCTGCCGGAAGCGAGCGGTGCGCCGCAGGCGCGCGACGACGATGCGATCGAGATCACCGTCGACGGCCGCGGCGACTACGCGGTCAACGACCGCCTGCTGCTCAACAACGAACTGGCGACGCTGGTGCGCGCACTCGAGGAAGTGACCGACGGGCGGGCGGGGGCCGACGCCCGGGTCATCATCACCGCCGATGCCACCGCGCAGCACCAGGCGGTGGTCCGCGCGATGGACGCGGCGGGCCGTGTCGGGCTGGTGCGCATCAGCATCACCACGCGGCAGCCCGATGCGGAAGAGTGATTTCCCGTTGAGCGGTCAGGATCGACGCGAAGACCCCAACGAGTCAGTCCCGAGCCGCACGCGGCGCGATGACTGGCAGACCTACGGCCGGCTGCTCGGATACGTGAAGCCCTACTGGGCGCTGTTCGTGCTCGCGATCGTGGGGTTTTCCATCGGTAGCGCGGCCGAGGCGTATTTCGTCAACCTGTTCGGCCGGCTGATCGACGACTGGCAGACCGACACCCGGGAACTCGCCGTAGCCGTGCCGCTGCTGATGCTCGGCGCAGCGGCATTGCGCGGGCTCGGCGAGATCCTGGGCGAACTCCTGCTCGGCAAGATCTCGTTCGGCGTGGTGCACCGCATCCGTACCCAGCTGTTCGACCAGCTGCTGCTGATGCCGAGCGCGTACTTCGATGCCAGCAGCCAGGGACATCTCGTCTCGCGGCTTACCTACAACGTGGCCCAGTTGCGTGATACCGGCACCGATGCGCTCAAGTCGATCGTCCAGGATGGCGGCAAGGTCATCATCTACCTCGCCTACATGCTCTACCTGAGCTGGAAACTGACGCTCATCTTCGCGGCCACCGCTCCAATCGTGGGGCTCGTGGTCATTTATGCCAGCCGTCGCTTTCGGCGGATCAGCCGGCGCATCCAGAATTCGATGGGCGACGTCACGCACGTGGCGTCCGAAGCGGTTTCCGGCTACCGCGTCGTGCGCATCTTCGGCGGCGAGGCCTACGAGCGGGAGCGTTTCCACCGCTCGAGCCGCAGCAACGAGCAGCAGAACCTCAAGATGGTGGCGACCAAGGTGACCAGCACCCAGGTAGTGCAGATCTTTGTTGCGGCCTCGCTCGCCCTGCTCATTGCGCTGCTGCTGCGGCCGGAGGTTGCCGGTGACCTGTCGACCGGCCAGATCGTCACCCTGCTAGGACTCGCCGGCATGCTCGCGCGGCCGATCCGCAAGCTGACCGAGGTCAACGCGCGCCTGCAGCGGGGACTCGCGGCAGCGGAGGACGTGTTCGGGCAGATGGACCAGCCGCTCGAGTGCGATGGTGGGACGCTCGAAGTCGAACGCGTCGCCGGGCGCCTCGAGTTCCGCAACGTTGCGTTCACCTACGAGCGCGGCGCGGCGCCCGTTCTCACGGACATCGATCTGGTCATCGAACCGGGTCAGACCGTCGCGCTCGTCGGCAAATCCGGCAGCGGCAAGTCGACGCTGGTCAGTCTGATTCCGCGTTTCTACGAGCCGAGTGCCGGGGAGATCCTGCTCGACGGTCGCGCGCTCGGCGACTACCGGCTCGCCGCGCTGCGCAGCCAGATCGCGCTGGTCACCCAGCAGGTTACGCTGTTCAACGACTCCCTCGAACGCAATATCGCCTACGGCGCGCTGGCGGACGCCGATCCGGCGTCGATCCGCAGTGCCGTGACGCGCGCGCACGCCGACAGTTTCGTCGACGAACTCCCCGAAGGGCTCGCGACCCTGGTCGGCGACGATGGCGTACTGCTCTCCGGTGGACAGCGCCAGCGGATCGCGATCGCCCGTGCATTGCTGAAGGACGCGCCGATCCTGATCCTCGACGAGGCGACGTCGGCGCTCGACACCGAATCCGAACGGCACATCCAGGCGGCGCTCGAAGAGGTCATGCGTGGCCGGACGACGCTGGTGATCGCGCATCGGCTGTCCACCATCGAGCGCGCCGACCTGATCCTGGTCATGGAAGGCGGCCGGATCGTCGAGTCCGGCACGCACCGGGAGCTCCTGGCGCGGGGCGGTGCCTATGCGAATCTCTACGAGGCACAATTCGGCGACGCCCCGGCGCGCGAGCAGGCCCGTTCCGTTGGGCTCCCGGCACCGCCACCACCCACCGGGGAAGTCCCGCCGGGCACGACCCTGCCGCGCATCCTGCCGCGTACCTTGCCGCGTATGGCGGCGCCCCGGTTCGGATTCCTGGCCGACGCCTGGTATTCGGGCGCACGCTGGCCGCGCCTGTTGTGGCCGCTCGCCTGGCTGTATCGACGCACCGTCGAGCGCCGGCGCCTGCGTTACCTCGCCGGGCATGCGCGGACCTGGCGTGCACCGGTCCCGGTGGTCGTGGTCGGCAACATCACCGCGGGCGGTGCGGGCAAGACCCCGCTGGTGATCTGGCTGGCGAGCCACCTGGCGGCGCTCGGGCACCGCCCGGGGATCGTTTCGCGAGGCTACGGCGGCCGCGATACCCGCTCGCCACAGTGGGTCGACGGGAACTCGGATCCAATTGCGGTAGGTGACGAGCCGGTCCTGATCGCGGCCCGGACCGGCCTGCCGGTAGTCGTCTGCCGGGATCGTGTGGCGGCGGTCGAAACGTTGCTCGCGACCACCGACTGCAGCATCGTCATCGCGGACGATGGCCTGCAGCACTATGCCCTCGGAAGGGACGTCGAGATCGCGGTGGTGGACGGCGCGCGGCGCTTCGGCAATGGCCTGTGCCTGCCGGCGGGTCCCCTGCGCGAACCGGCCTCCCGGCTGGCCGCGGTGGATTGGGTGGTGGGCAACGGCGGGGTGGTGGGTGACTGCGGTATCCAGGCGGTCATGTCGATCCGCCCGGTCGCATTCGAGGACCTGGTCTCCGGCGAGCGCCTCGATCCTATGGCGTTCGCGGCGCGCTATCCGGCCGTGCATGCGGTTGCCGGCATCGCCAACCCGGCACGGTTTGCCGCGACGCTTGCGCAACTCGGACTGACGGTCACGCTGCAGGCGTTTCCGGATCACTATGCGTTCGACGACGGTCTGCCGCTGCCGGAACATGGTCCGGTGGTCTGCACCGAAAAGGACGCGGTGAAATTGCGCCGCGACCACACGTTGCTGACCGCGACCGGGCCGGGCCGGCTGTGGACGCTCGAAATCGAGGTGGAACTCGACGCCACGACCCAGGCCGGGCTCGAGGCGGTGCTGCGGCGACATGGCATCGCGCTGGACCGGCCGGGGTGAGCGGCAGAGGCGGCGCGGTGGGCGGGACGGGGTGGGCGCGGGAGAGGATGCGATGACCGATGGCTTCAAGGTGGTGATCCCGGCGCGGTATGCCTCGACACGACTGCCTGGCAAACCGCTGGCGATGCTGGGGGACCGGCCCATGATCGTGCGGGTGGTCGAACAGGCGCTCGCATCCGGCGCCGCGCAAGTGGTCGTCGCAACCGACGATGCTCGTGTCGCCGCTGCGCTGGAGGCTGCCGGCCATGCAGTCGTGATGACCCGTGCCGATCATCCGTCGGGATCCGACCGGGTGATGGAGGTGGTCGACCGGTTCGGCTGGCCCGAGGAGACCCTGGTCATCAACGTCCAGGGCGATGAGCCGCTCCTGCCGCCGGCGGTCGTCGCGGCCCTCGCGAGGGCGATGCACGCGGCGCCGGACGTTCCGGTCGGGACGGTCTGCGAACGCCTGACGGATGCGCGACTGCTGTTCGACCCGAACGTGGTCAAAGTGGTGCGCGGTGCGGGCGATCGCGCGTTGTACTTCTCGCGTGCGCCGATTCCTTATGCGCGCGACGCATTTGCGCAGGCCGGCGTGGTCGGTGAGCAGGCGCTGCACGCGCCCGACGGATTGCCCGACGCCGGCAACTGGTACCGGCACCTCGGGATCTATGCATTCCGCGTGCACGCGCTGCGCCGCTTCGTGGGCTGGCCGGTGGGCACGCTGGAACGACTCGAAGCGCTCGAGCAGCTCCGCCTGCTCGAGCACGGCGTGCCGATGCTGGTCATCGAGGCGTCCCAGCCGGTGCCCGGCGGCGTCGACACGCCGGCGGACCTCGAGCGGGTGCGCGAAATCCTCGCGCGGACGGGTGGTCGGGATGGCGGCGCCTGAACCATCGTGTGATCGCGCGGGCGCGGATGGCTCTGGCTGGCGCCTGTTGCCGGAGTTCCTGCCGCGCGCCGAAGCAGACAGCCTGTTCGAGCGGCTGCTGGAACGGGTGGCCTGGTGCACCGAGTCGTTTCGTATCTTCGGGCGCGAGATCCCGGCACCGCGCCTGGTCGCCTGGTGCGGCGATCGCGGGCTCAACTATCGCTACGCGGGAACCGATCACCCTTGCTCCGGCTGGCTGCCCGAACTCGGGCCACTGCGCCGGCGACTGGCAGAAACCTGCGGGTTCTCAAGCCGGCTCGCGCTGCTGAATCGCTACCGCTCGGGCATGGACTGCATGGGTTGGCATACCGACGACGAGCCGGGGCAGGGCGCCGTCGTCGCGACGCTCAGCCTGGGTGCGATGCGGCGCTTCCGGATGCGTCCAGCGGCACGTCTGCCCGCCGTGGCGGTCGAGCTCGGGCACGGCTCGCTGTTGCTGATGCCGGCTGCATTTCCGCACGCGCTGCCCCGGACCCGACGCCCGGTCGGTGAGCGCATCAGTGTCTCGTTTCGCACCGTTACCGGGATCCCGTCCCGTGCCGGATGACCGCCTTGATCGCTGCAATACCTTCGGGCTGCCGAGCCGGGCGGATCGGCTGGTCGTCGCGCGCACCGAGCAGGCGCTGGTCGGCCAACTACGCCGGATGGCCAGTCACGAGCCGCTCACGGTACTCGGCGGTGGCAGCAACGTCGTGCTGCGCGCCCGGCTGCCCGGCACCGTACTGCTGGTGCGCACGCGCGGCATGCGGCTCGAAGTGGCGTCGGACGAGCGGGTACTGCTGACTGCCGCGGCGGGCGAGCGCTGGCACGACCTGGTCCGCTATTCGCTCGGCCAGGGATTGGGCGGGCTCGAGAACCTGGCGCTCATTCCCGGTTCGGCCGGCGCGGCGCCGATCCAGAACATCGGTGCGTACGGCGTGGAACTGGCGGACCGGTTGGTCGGGCTGCGCGCCTTCGATCGCGCGAGCGGAAAGATCTGCCGGTTCGACCGTACGGCCTGCGCGTTCGGCTACCGCGACAGCGTGTTCAAGTCAGGGGCGCCCGGACGCTACGTGATCCTCGATGTGACCCTCGGTCTCTCGACCCGTCCGCTGCTCGAAACCGGTTACCCGGAACTGCGGGCCGAACTGGTGGCGATGGGACGGGTCACGCCAAGCCCGGTGGACGTGGCCGAAGCCGTGGTGCGGGTTCGACGCCGCAAATTGCCCGATCCACGCCGGTTCGGGAATGCGGGGAGTTTCTTCAAGAATCCCATCGTCACGGCCGATGCGGCGCGCCGCCTGAGGCAGGCGAATCCCGGCCTGGTGATGCACGAGACGCCGGACGGCAACATGAAGCTTGCCGCGGCCCAACTCATCGATCGATGCGGCTGGAAGGGACGGCGCCAGGGTGCCGCGGGCGTCTGGCCGCGTCATGCGCTGGTGCTGGTCAATTTCGGCGGCGCGCACGCGCCGGATCTCCTCCGACTGGCGGAGGAGATCCGGCGCGACGTGCATGCGCGGTTCGGGGTGGACCTGGTGTTCGAAGCCCAGGTGCTCGGTCAGGACTGACTGCCGGACTTCGGCAGGATGCCCTGGGCCTTCAATTCGGCCTCCCGTTGCCGCCTGCGTACTTCGCGCGGGTCGTTGTAGGCACGTGCCGGGCGCGCTGCAGCCGGCGCCGCTGCCGGCGGCGCCGCTTCGGGTAGAGACGCCGCTACCGACTGCGCCGCGTCGGGCAGTGACGCCGCTGCCGGGGCCGGGGCGCCCGCTGCGTCTGCGATCTTCGATGCCGGCTCTTGCTCTGTCGCAGACGGTGTCGCTGCCGCCAGCGCCTCTTCCGCCTGCAGTTCCTCTGCCGCCGGCAGTTCCTCTGCCGCCGGCAGTTCCTCTACTACGGGCGGCGCCGCTGCTGCCGCTTCCGGTGCCGGCATGTGCACGTCCTGCGCCGCGGGGCCTGTCTGGGGCGGCACGGCCTCGGCGACCGGCGCGGATTGGGCGGCTGGTGCACGATCGCCGCGCGGTCCAGCCTGCGATCCGGCGCCGTCGTCCAGTGCACTGCGGTCGCGCTTGGGCAGGCGTTTGCTGGCGGCAAGGGCCTCGGGCGATGGCCGGCGGTCTTCCAGGGCGATCACTTCCGCCGATTCGGATGCCGACTCGGCGGGGCGCTGGTCACGCCCACGTCCGCGCCCGTTCTCACGGCGCCGGCGCGGTGCCGCGGGGGGTGCTTCGTCGCTGTCGAGCGTCTCTGCGGCGGGCGCTGCCGCTGCTTCGGCGGCCAACTGGTCGTCGCGGCGCGGCTCGCCATTGCGCCGCCCGCCGCGACGGCCGCGGCGGGATTCCTCGCGCACGGTTTCAGCGCTTGTGGCACTGGACTCGACCGCGCCCGATTCGGCTCCTTCCGCCGGGCGGGGCCGCGCCGGACGCCGACGGCCGCGTCCCTCGCGGTCCGCGTCGGACCGCCCGCGATCGGCATCGGCGCGAGGCTCGCGGCGCGGACCATCTTCGCGGCGTGCACCGGTATCCCGGGCGGCGCCCGAGCGTGCAGCCGGTCCTTCCGCGGTTGCGGGTGCCCGCGCGGGTCGCGCCGGGGCCGCAGTGGCGGCCGGCGGTGCCGCTGGTGCGGGGGCTGGCAGTCCGGTACCGAACAGGGTCGCGGTCAGGCGGCGCAGCAGCCCTGCCGGTCTTGCAGGGGCAGGGGCCGTCATGCTCTCAGGCACCACAGCCGGTACCGCAGGTTCGGCCTCGGCTCGTGGCGCGGGCGCCGGCATGGCGGGGCGGATGGCCTGCACGACGGGCTGTCGCGCGGGTGGTGGCAGTTCACGGGGCAACTCGAGCTCGGCGGGCGCCGCACCGACCTCGGTCAGCTCGAAGCTCGGCACCGCGCTCTCCTCGCCGAGCTGGTCGTCACGGATGCGCTGCACGTCATACTGCGGCGTCTCCATGTTGACGTTGGGCACGATCACGAGATGCGTCCCGGTGCGTCGCTCGATCTCGGCGACCTCCTGGCGTTTCTCGTTCAGCAGGTAGGAGGCGATGTTGAGCGGCACCAGCGCGCGGACCATGGAGCTGCGTTCCTTGAGGGCGTCCTCTTCCATGACGCGCAGGATGGCCAGCGCCAGCGAACGCGTGTCGCGGATGCGGCCCTGACCGCTGCAGCGCGGACACACCTCGGTGGTCAGGTCTTCGAGGGATGGCCGCAGACGTTGCCGGGACATCTCCAGCAGACCGAAGCGCGAGATCCGCCCGATCTGCACCCGGGCACGGTCCGCTTCGAGCGCCTCGCGCATGCGGGTTTCGACAGCACGCTGGTTCTTGGTGCTCGACATGTCGATGAAGTCGATCACGATGAGTCCGCCCACGTCGCGCAGGCGCAGCTGGCGCGCGATCTCGTCGGCGGCTTCGAGATTGGTGTTGAGTGCGGTTTCCTCGATGTCGGCGCCCTTGGTGGCGCGTGCCGAGTTGATGTCGATCGAGACCAGAGCTTCGGTCGGGTCGATGACCAGGCTGCCACCGGACGGCAGCTTCACCGTGTGCAGAAACGCAGTCTCGATCTGACTCTCGATCTGGTAGCGGCTGAACAGCGGGGTCGAGTCCGAATAGAACTTCACCCGGCTCGTGTACTGCGGCATCACCTGTTCTATGAACGCACGCGCCTCGTCGAAGGCCTCCCGGCCGTCGATCAGGACCTCGCCGATGTCCTTGCGCAGGTTGTCACGGATCGCGCGGATGATGACGTTGTTTTCCTGGTAGAGCAGGCACGGCGCCTTCTCCTGCGCCTCGGCCTTCTGGATCGCGTCCCACAGCTGCAGCAGGTAGTCGAGGTCCCACTGCAGTTCCTCGGCGCTGCGGCCGACGCCCGCCGTGCGGATGATCACCCCCATGCCTGCCGGGATCTCGAGCTTGGCGAGCGCATCGCGCAGTTCGTCTCGTTCCTCGCCTTCGATGCGGCGGGAAATGCCGCCGGCGCGCGGGTTGTTCGGCATCAGGACCATGTAGCGGCCGGCCAGGCTGATGAACGTGGTGAGCGCGGCGCCCTTGGTCCCGCGCTCCTCCTTGTCGACCTGCACCAGGATCTCCTGGCGCTCGGAGATAAGGTCCTGGATCATCAGGCGGCCTTCGCCTTCCTCGGTGGTCTTCCGGAAGTACTGTCGGGAGATTTCCTTCAGCGGCAGGAAGCCGTGCCGTTCCGAACCGAACTCCACGAAGGCAGCTTCGAGACTCGGCTCGACGCGCGTGATGCGCGCCTTGTAGATGTTCGCCTTCTTCTGCTCACGACCCCGGTTCTCGATATCGAGATCGTAGAGTTTCTGGCCATCGACGAGCGCGACGCGCACCTCTTCGGGTTGCGTCGAATTGATCAGCATGCGTTTCATTTTGCGTGAATCCCTCGGGGCCGGTCGGAACCGGCCGGTAATCACCAGCGGAGCCCGAACGGCAATCGTGGGAAGGGGCGAGGGCGACCGCTGCATGACGGTCCCGACAGATGACGCCAGGCACACGGCGTGTGCGCCCGACACGGCGTCACCGGCGGCGCACGGTCCGATCGACCGTGTCCTCCGGGCTGGATCTGCACCACGTTCGAGGTCATCGTCGCACCGCGGTGACCGCCAGCGTGGCAAGGCTCAGCAGGTTGGTGTCGGTCCCTGCGTACGGCGCACTGCGCGCGCACCCAGCGTGACCGACGGACCACCGGCGCCGACCGGACCGGCCTGCATTCGAGCGATGTCCCCATCGCCCGATGCCGCGCCGTCCGGTGACGGAATCTGTCTGCACTCATTGCGCGCCGTGACGGACGTGGATATAACCGGCCCGGATGATTGGCTCCGGACGGGACCGCCGCCTTGCGCGTTCACTCCCTGGCATGTGCGGCGCCGATCCATCGATCGAGCCGTGGCGTATGGCTTACGCGCACCTGCCTGATTGCAATTCGTCTGCCCGTTGGCAAGACTCGAACACTGTTTAATCGGACGGTTGAATCTGACTTCTTAGTCCGACTTCATTACCATCTCGAACATCACCATCTTGAACATCTTGCTGTTTCGCCTGCGCTACCTTCGCCAGCAACCGGGTGTTTCTGTCGGTGATGGCGGTTCGCACTAGGGATCGCCCGCTGTAGGCGGGCGTTTCTGGAAACGGCGTCGGGATAGTAGCAGTCATTAATAAGTCCTTCAAACCCCAACAAAAAACCGGCGTGCAGCAACTGGTGGTCGCCGGCGATGACGGTCAGCGGATCGACAATTTTCTGGTCAGGGAGCTCAAAGGCATCCCGCGCAGCCGGATCTACCGGATGCTCAGGACCGGGGAGGTCCGCGTCAACGGCGGACGGGTTCGTCCGACCCACCGACTCGTCAGCGGCGACCGGGTGCGGGTTCCGCCCCTGCAGGGGCTGACAGGCGCGACGGCAGGCGCGGAAGCCGGTGAGGCATTCATTGCCGGTGGGTTCCTCGACACCCTCGAGCAAATGATCCTGTTCGAGGACGCGGCAATCGTCGTGCTGAACAAACCAGCCGGCCTGCCGGTGCACGGCGGCAGCGGGCTGTCCTTCGGCGCCATCGAAGCGCTGCGCCGCATGCGCCCCGGCACGGATCTGCAGCTGGCACATCGGCTCGACCGCGATACGTCGGGTTGCCTGCTGTTCGCCAAGTCGCGAACCCACCTGCTCGCGCTGCATCGGGCATTGCGCGAACGGACGGTCAAGAAACGCTACGACGTACTGGTGTTCGGGAACTGGCCGCGCCGGCTCGGCAGTGTGCAGCTCCCGCTCGAGAAGTACCTGCTGGCCTCGGGAGAGCGTCGCGTCCGGGTCAGCGCCACCGGCAAGCCGTCGCGCACGGATTTCGCGGTGCGCGCGACCGTGCCCGGAGCGAGCTGGCTCGAAGCACGCCTGCACACAGGGCGCACCCACCAGATCCGCGTACATGCGCAGGCCAGTGGGCATCCGGTCATCGGCGACATCAAGTACTCGAGCCAGGACCAGCAGGCGCTCGCCGAGTCGTTCGGGATCCGCCGCCTCTGCCTGCATGCAAGTGAACTGGTCATCGCCCACGATGGCGCGCGCCTGCGGTTCACGGCGCCCCTGCCGGAAGACTTCGAGCGCGCCTGGGGCCTGCTCGCAGCAGGTCCCGGCGCAGGCGCGTAGCGGCTTGCGTCAGGTGCCGGGGCGTTCAGCCCGGCGGGCCGCCCAGCACCGGGACGCCGGCGGCGCGCAGCATGCGGCACAGTTCGATCAGCGGCAGGCCGATCAGGGCGTTCGGATCGGCGGTCTCGATCGCCTCGAAGAGCGCGATACCGAGCCCTTCGGACTTGAACGATCCGGCGCAGTCGAGCGGGCGTTCGCGTTCGACGTAGTCATTTATCTCGGCGGTGCTCAAGGCCCGAAACCGCACCACCGTCCGGTCCACCGCGACCTGCGCCGTCCCGGAGGGCGCATCGAGGAGACAGAGCCCAGTCAGGAAGGTCACGCGGTGACCGGCGAGTGCGGCCAGCTGGGCGCGGGCCCGCTCGACCGTCCCTGGCTTGCCGAGGATCTCCCCGACATCAGGTTCACCGAGCAGCGCAACCTGGTCCGATCCGATTACGAGGGCCGCGGGCGCGTGGTCGGCGACCGCCCGGGCTTTTGTCTGTGCGAGGCGGCGCACGAGGTGCTCGGCATCTTCGCCGGGCCGTCGGGTCTCGTCGACGCCGGGCGCGACGCTGGTGAACGGCAGCCGAAGCCTCGCGAGCAGGTCGGCACGATAGCGTGACGTGGACGCGAGTATCAGGGGCTGCACCATGCTTCCTTAGTCCGGCGCTGTCCGGCACTGGTTGGAATGACGGGAATTTCGCTTGACCGAGAGTCCCTTACGCGCGCCGGCCGGTGTGCGGGCAGGACGCAGTTCGGGCTTTACAGCGTGGGTCGCGGTTCCTATGATGGCGCCCGCCATGGCCACCCCACCCGATGAGCGGCTCCCGTACGCGGTACTCGCGCGACAGGGTGCCCGCCTCGAACGCAGTCTGCAACCGGGTTCGCTGGCCCGTCTCGACGCGATCGCGCCTGCCCGTGGCCCCGTCGTCGTGGGGCTCGAGTTCCGCCGGGACGGCGAAGGTCGGTGCTGGGTTCGCGGCCGGGCGTCGCAGCGGGTGGACGCGCTCTGCCATCGCTGCCTCGAGCGGTTCGAGCGCGAACTCGAGGTCGGGTTCGATCTCTGTATCGTGCCCGAGAGCGCCGACCTGACCGGGACACCCGGTGTGGCCGACCTGCTGACCGTCGGTGGCGACACGGTCTCCGTGGCAGACATCGTCGAAGACGAACTGCTGCTAGGCCTGCCGGAGCGGTTGTGCTTGGAGGATCCCTGCCCGCACATGCCGGTGCTGGTCTATCCGGCCGTTGACGCCGCTGAGATGGAGTTGGGCCCGGACATGGACTTGGAAATGGACGTAGATGAAGTGGCTTCCGGCAGGCAGCGGAACAGACCCTTCGACATTCTGGCGCAACTCAAGCGCTCTGATTCGTGAACCTCAGGAGGCCACATGGCTGTTCAGCAGAACAAGAAATCCAGGTCCCGCCGCGACATGCGACGCTCGCATGACGCGCTCACCGGGCCAGCGCTCTCGATCGACCCCACGTCGGGCGAAACGCACCGCCGCCACCACGTGACCGCGGACGGTTTCTATCGGGGCAAGAAGGTCGTCGAAAGCCGCGACTGACCGACGGCGTTGGCGCCGCGGCCGCGCATCGCCATTGACGCCATGGGCGGCGATGGCGGTGTCGACGTCACCGTCGCTGCTGCGCTGGCCGCCGCGCGCGCGGCCGACATCACCCTGGTCGGCGACCGGCGCGCCATCGAGCCGGTACTCGCTGCCAGTGACCCGGCAGGCCGCCCCGAGATCATCCACACGGAAGAGCGCATCGAGCAAGGCGACAGCCTGGCGACCATCCTGCGTCACCGAACGCGGGCATCGCTGCGACTCGCACTGGAATGCGTGCGCGAAGGGCGGGCGGACGCGGTCGTCAGTGGTGGTGACACCGCGGCGCTGATGGCGCTGGCGCGTCACGTCATCGGGCAGATGCCGGGCATTCGCCGCCCCGCCATCTGCAAGGCCCTGCAGGGGAGCGCCGGACCGTTCTGGATGCTCGACCTGGGCGCGAACCTCGCGTGTGATGCCGCGCAACTGGTGCAGTTCGCACATATGGGGAGTGCGGTAGCGCAGGCGTCCGGATGCATGCACCCGCCGCGCGTGGCGCTGCTCAACATCGGGACCGAAACCGGCAAGGGTCCGCCGGTCCTGCATGCCGCCGCGGCGCTGCTGGCCGCGGAGTCCCGGCTGGCGTTCGTCGGCTACATCGAGGGCAACCGGCTGTTTCGCGACGAGGCCGACGTGGTGGTGACCGACGGATTCGCTGGCAATATCGCGCTCAAGTCGATCGAAGGTGCGGCATGGATGGCAGGCCAGCTGCTGCGGCGCTGGTTCGAGAGTCTGGGGCTGATCGAGCAGGCCGGCATGGCGCTGGCACGGGGCAGGCTCGAAGCGCTGCGGCGCGAGATGAACCCCCAGCGTTACAATGGCGCGAGCCTGGTCGGACTCCGCGGCATCGTTGTCAAGAGTCACGGCAGCGCGGACGCCGAGGGCTTCGAGAGCGCCATCGGACAGGCGATCCGCGAGGTGCAGGGCGACCTGCTGGGACAGCTGGCGCTGCGCTTCGCGGATTGAGCTGGCGCTCGGATGCGGCAGGTAGACCGGGCACCGCAAACAAGAATCACGCAGGGAACAGGAGAGGACGATGGGTTTGGGGTTCGTGTTTCCCGGGCAGGGATCGCAGAGCGTCGGGATGCTGGGCGATCTCGCCGCGCATCATCCGATCGTCGCGGCGACGATCGAGGAAGCCGGTGAAGCCATCGGGAAGCCACTCTGGCGTATCGTCGCGGAAGGTCCGGATGCCGAACTCGTCCGTACCGAGATCACCCAGCCCGCGCTGCTCGCTGCCAGCGTCGCGGTCTGGCGGGTCTGGCTCGAATCCGGCGGCGCGCGACCCGCTGCCGTGGCCGGCCACAGCCTCGGCGAATACTCCGCACTGGTATGTGCGGATGCGCTCGGCTTCGCCGATGCGGTGCGGCTGGTGCATCGGCGCGGACAGCTCATGCAGGCCGCGGTGCCGCAGGGGGAGGGCGCGATGGCGGCAATCCTGGGGCTCGAGGACGCCGCGGTCGAGGCCGCCTGCGCGGAGATTGCGGGCGTGGTTTCCGCAGCCAATTACAACGCGCCGGGGCAGGTGGTGATCGCCGGCGCGGCAGCTGCCGTCGATCTCGCGATCGAACGCTGCAAGGCGCTCGGCGCGCGCCGCGCGACGGCGCTTCCCGTGAGTGGACCGTTCCACTGTGCGCTCATGCGTCCCGCCCAGGAAGCCTTTGCCGCCGACCTCGCTCGGGTGAATATAGCCGCGCCTTCGATCCCGGTGGTGCAGAACGTCGATGCCCGTGTCAGCGCATCGGTCGACGAAATCCGCGACCGTCTGCTGCGGCAGATCTCCCAGCCGGTACTCTGGACCGGCTGTGTGCAGACCATGGTCGGGTTGGGTGTTGCGCGCATCGTCGAGTGCGGCCCGGGTCGGGTGCTCGCCGGCCTGGTCAAACGGATCGACAAGAACGTCGACGTTCATTCGCTGGGTTCCGCCGAAGGCCTGCAGGCCGCACTCGCCGCGGAGGGTGTCCCGCATGAGTGAACTCGGCAGGCAGATCGGCATCGAGCGGCGGGTCGCACTCGTGACGGGCGCCTCCCGGGGCATCGGCCTTGCGATCGCCACCCGCCTGGCCGCCGAGGGGTTCCATGTCGTCGGTACGGCCACCACGTCCGAAGGCGCGGCCGTGCTCGGCGCCGCGCTCGGCGCTTCCGGCCAGGGTGCGGTTCTGCGGGTGGAAGCGCAGGCCTCGGTCGACGCGCTGTACGCGGCGCTCGAAGCCGGACCCGGCCTCCCGGCCGTGCTGGTCAACAACGCCGGCGTCACACGCGACAATCTGCTGCTGCGCATGAAGGAAGATGAGTGGCAGGCCGTCGTGGAGACCAATCTGGGCGGGCTGTACCGGGTGGTCAAGCCGGCCCTGCGCGCCATGATGAAGGCGCGTTTCGGCCGGATCGTCAACCTCAGTTCCGTGGTGGCCCGGATGGGCAATGCCGGCCAGACCAACTACGTCGCGAGCAAGGCGGGCATCGAAGGGTTCACCCGCTCGCTCGCGCAGGAACTCGCATCGCGGGCCATCACCGTCAACGCGGTTGCCCCCGGATTCATCGAAACTGACATGACAGCAGCGCTCACGGAGTCCCAGGCGGCGCAGATGATGGAGCGCATCCCGCTCGGCCGGATGGGGTCCGCTGAAGAGGTCGCCCACGCCGTTGCATTCCTGGTCAGTGACGCCGCAGGGTACATCACCGGGGCCACCATACCAGTCAATGGAGGCCTGTACATGGCCTGATCGCGTGCGCTCGAAGAGCAGAATCGGCCTGAAAAACATAGGCTTAGTCAAGGATCCGCAAACAGGACCCTTGCTTGAATTGGGTATGCGCCCTCTATAGAATGCGCCTCGCCCTGCACCCCAGGAATCGGATTGGGAGACCATCGCAGCATGAGCAGCGTAGAAGAACGTGTTAGAAAACTCATTTGTGAGCAACTCGGAGTCAAAGAAGACGAAGTGAAGGACGACGCTTCCTTCGTCGAAGACCTCGGCGCTGACTCGCTGGACACCGTTGAACTCGTCATGGCGCTCGAAGAAGAGTTCGAGACCGAGATTCCCGACGAAGAAGCCGAAAAGATCACGACGGTCAAGGAAGCCATCGATTACATCCTCGCGCACCAGTAAGACGGTCGTCGTCGCGCCGGACCGTGAACGAGCGGGCCGCACTGTCCACCGGGAAGTGCGGCTTTTTTTTGCGCCGCGTTGGTCCCGCATTTGTCCCGTGTGGATCCCGCGTTGGTCTACAGGTCGTGACGAGCCCGGGACGCGGGCGCCCATGGCGTGGGGCGGCACCGGCGGAAAGGGTCTGGGGTCAGAGGGTCTGGGGAGAGCATAGTCATGAGCAGGCGTAGAGTGGTGGTGACCGGTCTCGGCATGCTGTCGCCGATCGGCAACGACGTGCCGACCAGCTGGGCCGCGGCGCTCGCGGGCAAGAGCGGTGCCGGACTCATCGAGACCTTCGATACGTCCGAGTATCCGGTGCGGATCGCGGCGATGGTCAAGAATTTCGACCCGTCCGCGATCATGGACCGGAAGGAACTGCGCCGCATCGACCCATTCATCCAGTACGGCATGGCAGCCGGCATCGAGGCGATCGCGGACGCGGGCCTGCCCGACCACCCCGAGGACGGCCATCGCTACGGCGTGTCGGTCGGGAGCGGCATCGGCGGCATCAACACGATCGAGGAGACCCACAGCATCCTCCAGAAGAGCGGCCCGCGCAGGGTTTCGCCGTTCTTCGTACCCGGCAGCGTGATCAACATGATCTCGGGAAACCTGTCGATCCGTTACGGCTACAAGGGACCGAACCTCGCGGTCGTCACGGCCTGCACCACCGGCACCCACAACATCGGGCTCGGTGCACGGCTCATTCAGTACGGCGAAGTGGACGTGATGGTGGTGGGTGGCGCCGAGCAGGCGACATCGCCGATCACGGTTGCGGCGTTCGGTTCGATGAAGGCGCTGTCGACTCGCAACGACGAACCTGAGCGGGCGAGCCGGCCCTGGGACCGTGACCGCGACGGCTTCCTGCTCGGCGACGGCGCCGGAGTGCTGGTGCTCGAAGAGTACGAGCGCGCGCGCGCGCGTGGCGCGAAGATCTACTGCGAACTGGTCGGCTTTGGCATGAGCGGCGACGCATTCCACATCACGAGCCCCGCCGAGAACGGCGAGGGGGCCGTCGCCTCGATGCGCAACGCGCTCACCGATGCTGGGCTCACCGCCGCGGAGGTCGACTACATCAACGCGCACGGGACCTCCACGCCGCTCGGCGACGTGGCGGAAACCAAGGCGATCAAGCAGGTGTTCGGTGCCGATACCCGCGTCGCGGTGAGCTCGTCGAAGTCCATGGTCGGCCACCTGCTGGGCGCAGCCGGAGCGGTCGAGGCGATCTTCACGATTCTGGCCATTCGCGACCAGGTACTGCCGCCGACCATCAATCTCGAGCACCCAGGCGAAGGCTGCGACCTCGACTACGTGCCGAACGTGGCACGGCAGGGCCGCGTACGGGCGGGCCTCAGCAACTCCTTCGGCTTCGGCGGTACCAACGGTACGCTGATCTTCCGCCAGGTTTGAGGAGGTTCGTCGGTTCATTGAAGCGTCGTTCGGTATTCCTGATCGGCCTCCTGGCGCTGGCGGCCTCGACCGTCATCGCCGTGTTCGCGGTCGTGCGCCATGTCGACCGGTGGCAGCACGATCCAGCCTCGATCCGGGGCACTACAACCGTGGTGCTCGCGCGCGGCCAGTCGTTTGCATCGTTCGCCCGGCAGCTCCACGAAGCGGGGATCATCGAACATCCCCGGCTCTGGACGTTGCTAGCGCGGATCGGTGATACTGCGACCCGGATCAAGGCTGGCGAATACCGCATCGACGATGCCGACACCCCCGCCGGCCTGATCGCGCGGCTGGTCGCCCGTGACGTGGTCACCTACCGGATCCGGTTCATCGAGGGCTGGACGGTGGGGCAGGCGCTGGAAACCCTGCGCACCGATCCGGTCCTGCGGCAGGATCTCGGACACGCCGATGCCACGACCCTGCTCGGCGTGCTCGGACTGCCGGAAGGTCATGCCGAGGGACTGTTCTTTCCCGATACGTACCAGTTCGAGCGGGGCGACACGGCAGCAGACGTGCTGCGCCGCGCCTACGCGCGCATGCAGCAGGTGCTGGAGCAGGCGTGGGACACGCGCGCGCCGGGACTGCCGTATGCAACCCCATACGAAGCCCTGATCGTGGCGTCGCTGATCGAAAAGGAAACCGGCACCGAGCGCGAACGTAGCCTCATCGCCCAGGTATTCGTCAACCGCCTCGAACTCGGCATGCGTCTGCAGACCGACCCCACCGTGATCTACGGTCTCGGCGAACGTTTCGACGGCAACCTCACCCGCGCCCACCTGCGCGAAGACACGCCGTACAATACCTACGTGCACCACGGCCTGCCGCCGTCGCCGATCGCGCTGCCGGGACGGCGCTCGATCGAGGCGGCGCTCGCGCCCGAACCCGGCGACTACCTCTACTTCGTCAGTCGCGGCGACGGCACGAGCCAGTTCTCGGTTACGCTGGACGAGCACAATCGCGCGGTCCGGACCTATCAGTTGCAATGAGAGGGTGGTGGTGACCACACGCGGACGGTTCATCACGCTCGAAGGGGGCGAGGGAGTGGGCAAGACCACCAACCTCGACTTCATACGGCGCTGGCTCGACGCGGCCGGGCTCGAGGTCGTAACGAGCCGCGAACCGGGCGGTACCCCGCTCGCCGAGGAGATCCGCGGACTCCTGCTCGCGGTACGCGACGAGCCGGTGGCGCCGCTTGCCGAGCTGCTGCTGGTGTTCGCGGCGCGTGCCCAGCACATCGCCGAGGTCATCGAACCCGCGCTGGCGCGCGGGGCCTGGGTACTGTGCGACCGGTTCACCGATGCCACTTATGCCTACCAGGGTGGCGGCCGCGGTTTCGATCCGACCGTGATCGCGCTACTGGAGCGCCTCGTGCAGGACGCCCTGCAACCGGACCTCACGCTGTACCTCGATCTCGCGCCGGAGACCGGGCGGGCGCGCATGACCGGTCGAGCGCTGGATCGCTTCGAGCGGGAGCAGGATCCGTTTTTCGAGCGAGTCCGCGCCGTCTACCTGCAACGCGCGTCCGAGCTGGCGCGCTTCCGTGTGATCGACGCCGCCGGCCCGCTCGCGACCGTGCAGGCGCGACTGGCCGATGCCCTGCGCGACTTTCTCAACCGGAGCGGGCAGTGAACGTCCTGCCCTGGCAGGAAGCAACCGCGGGGCGACTGGCCGCACAACTCGCGGCCGGGCGACTGCCGCACGCGTTGCTGGTATCCGGCCCGGCGGGCTGGGGCGAGGCAGCATTTGCCAACTGGCTTGCCCTGCACCTGCTCGGTCTCGACGAAGCCCTTGCGGCGGAGGGGCTCGCTCATCCCGACCTGCGCTGGATCGTGCCCGATGGCAGCCTGATCAAGGTCGATGCCGTTCGCGAGCTCGCCGAGTTTGCGCAGGGCACGGCGCAGAATGGTCCACGCAAGGTTGCCGTGCTGATAGATGCGCATGCCATGAACCGCAATGCCGCCAATGCGCTGTTGAAGACGCTCGAGGAGCCGCCCGCCGGCACGCACCTGATCCTGGTCAGTTGCCGTCCCGGCAGGCTGCTGCCCACGTTGCGCAGCCGCTGTCAGCAGATCACGCTGACCGCCGACCGGTCGGCCGCGCGCGGCTGGCTTGCGGGTCTAGGGGATGTGCCGGATCTCGAGCTGCGCGAGTTCGAACACGGCGGAGCACCGGTCGCGATCGCGGCCGGACTCGCGGCCGACGAGACGCCGCTCGCGGCGCTGCTCGATCGGGCGCTCGCGGTCCCCGACCCGACGACCCTCGCCGACGCCGTGCTGAAGCAGGACCTCACCGGCGTTACCGGACGCTGGCTGCGCTATGTCGCGGCCGGTCTCGCGGGCGAGTCGCGAATCCCGCGCCTGGCAGCTGCCGATCCCCGCGGGCTCGCACGATTCGCAGCGGAGCTGGTCTGGATCCGCGGACAGCTGCTCGCGTCGAACAGTGTCAACGTCCGCCTGATGGGCGAACGGCTCCTCGTGCTGTGGCGCGCGCTCATCGTTTCGTGAACGGTGTCACGGCGCGTTCATTGACACGTCGGCTGCCGCTCCCGAAGATGTCGGAGCCGGGTCGAGGCTAGGTCGAGGCAATGACGCCTCGCCGCGCGAAGATCCTCCGGCCGGAAGGGACGCCAGACCGACATGAATGCAATCCGCGGAGCCCGCAACGGTATCCTCTCGCTCGCGATCAAGGACAAGGCGGTCCTGTACGCGGCCTACATGCCGTTCGTGCGCAACGGCGGTCTGTTCATTCCCACCAAGAAGGACTACCAGCTGGGGGACGAAGTGTTCATGTTGCTGAACCTCATGGACGAGGCGGAGAAGATCCCGGTCGCCGGCACGGTCGTCTGGATTACGCCGAAAGGGGCCCAAGGCGCGCGCGTCGCCGGCATCGGCGTGCAGTTCACCGATCAGGACGATACCGCGCGGGCCAAGATCGAGACCTACCTGGCGGGCGCGCTGCAATCGGATCGCCACACCCACACGATGTGACGGGCCCGGTCCCGGTGCTCGTCGACTCCCACTGCCATCTCAACATGCTCGAGAACCCTGCGGGTGCGCTCGCGGCAGCCCGCGCCCGAGGTGTGCACGGCTTCCTGTGCATCGGTGTGGACGCGTCCGGCATCGACGACGTCCTGGCGCTGGCCGAGGCACACGATGACGTCTGGGGCACGGTCGGACAGCATCCCGACGCGTCCGCGACCGACCCGGACTGGATCCTGGACCGGTACCGGCACCCGCGGGTCGTGGCGCTCGGCGAAATGGGGCTCGATTACTTCCACGAGCAGGCGCCGGCAGGCCAGGCGCGCCAGCGGGCCTGCTTCGCCTGGCAGTTGGACCTGGCGGCGCGCACGAACCTGCCGGTCGTCATCCACACCCGCGCCGCGGAGGCCGACACGCTGGCCCTGCTCGAGGAACACCGGGGTGTCGTCGGCGTGCTGCATTGCTTCACCGAGTCCTGGGCGCTCGCGGAAGCCGCCATCGCGCTCGGCTACTACGTCTCGATCTCCGGCATCGTGACCTTCCGCAACGGCGAGAACGTGCGCGAGGTGGCGCGCCGGGTTCCGGAGGACCGGCTGCTGGTGGAAACCGACTGTCCGTGGCTCGCCCCGGTTCCGCACCGCGGGCGCCGCAACGAGCCGGCGTGGGTCGCGGACACCGCGGCGTTCGTCGCGGGCCTGCGCGGGGTGACGCCGGAGCGCCTCGCCGAACAGACCACGCGCAACTTCCACCGGCTGTTCGCCCGTACGACGGATTTCGCGGATCAGAACTCCTCTTCGTAGAGGCGATAGTGGGTTTCCTGCATGCCGAGCGCGGTATAGGTCGCCATCGCGCCGCGGTTGTCGCGTTCCACGTACAGGCGGATACCGCACGCCCGGCCGTCGGCCCGCGCCAGCTCACGTACCCGTTCGTGCAGGGCGCGGTAGACCCCGCGTCGACGCCACGCGGGCGCCACGTAGACACTCTGGATCCACCAGAACCTGCCGTTGCGCCAGTCGCTCCACTCGTAGGTGACCATCAGGCTGCCGGCCGGCTGGCCGGCGACTTCGGCGACCAGGTAGAACCCGTCCGCGGGCATGTCGAGCAGGTTCGCGACGCCGCGCGCGAGCCGCTCGGGATCGAGACCCTTGTCTTCGCTCTCGCGCGCCATGGCGAGATTGAATTCGACCAGCAGTCCGTGGTCGGCGTGGCTGGCAGGGCGTACTTCGATGCGCGGGGTCATAGCGTCCGTCCGAAGAAATCCAGAATCAGGTTGAACCGGTGGATCGAGACGTCGGGCTCCTGCAGGGCGTGCTTGGCGCCCGGGTAAGCCATCATCTCGAAAGGCAGCAGGCGCCGCTGCAGCGCCCGGTAGAGCCGTGTGCTGTGCGTGTACAGCACGTTGTCGTCGGCCATGCCGTGGACCAGCAGGAGGCGCCCGGCCAGCCCGTCCAGGTCCAGACCGTCCAGGTAGGGCTCCACGCTGCTCGCGGCGTAGCCGGCCGCGTTGTCGGCGGGTGTGCCGAGGTAGCGTTCCGTGTAGTGGGTGTCATACAAAGTCCAGTCGGTCACCGGCGCCGTGGCGACGGCGGCCCGAACGATGCCCGGTGCCTTGAGCAGGCAGAGCAGGGCCATGTAGCCGCCATAGCTGTGGCCCATCACGCCGATGCGAGTCGGGTCGACCCAGTCGAGGCTCTGCAGGAATTCGACGCCGCGCAGCTGGTCACGCACTTCGACGTCGCCGAGCAGGCCGCGGATCGGTGCCTCGAAGCGTGGGCAGCGATAGCCGCTGCCGCGATTGTCGAGTTCGAGGACCGCGTAACCGTGGCCGGCCAGCAGCTGCAGCAGCAGCGGGCTCCATTCGTTGCGGACCCGCTGCACCCCGGGCCCGCCATAGACGTTCACGATCACCGGGTAACCGTTCGACGGCGGCTGGCCGCCCGTCGGCCGCGTGAGCCGAAAATACAGGCGCTGCCCGTCCTCGGCAGCGAGCGTACCGAGTCGTGGCGTCGCATGACGCGCGAGGAAGGGGTGATACGGATGCCCCGGCTCGATGCGTTCCGCGGCGATGGCGTGGCGGACCGGGTCCGTGTCGCGCAGCCGTTCGATGACGCCGAGGCTGCCTGGACTGTCGAGCGCGGTGTGCCGGTCGAGCAGGCGGGTGCCGTCCGGGCTCGCCACGACCTCGTGCCAGCCCGGTGCTGCGGTCAGCCGGGTCGGGCGCCCGGGCGGGCCCGAGCCGATCGTGACCGAGTACACGTGCTGCTCGGTGGGATCGTCGAACCAGCCGAGCACCAGCGCCTGCCTCGGGTCCGCCCACAGGATCCGGCTGATCCGGCCTTCGCCTGCGGTGAGCTGCTCGAGGCTGCCGTTCGAGAAACGGTACAGGTGTGCATGGCCGTCGCGTTCCGATGTCCACAGCAGGGCATGATCGTCGAGCGGTCGCAGGTTGTCGTGCAGGTTGATCCAGTGACCCGTCGACGCAGTTCCGGCGGATTCGCTCAGGAGCACTTCGCGCGAACCGGTCCGGGCATCGATGGCAGCGACATCGAGGCGCCGCTGGTCGCGGGACTGCGCCTGTACCACGACGCGTGTACCCCACCAGTCGACCCGCGCCAGGTAGTCGTCGGGGGCGCTCTGCCACGCCAGATCGTGGGTCCTGCCGCTGTCGAGGTCGTGCACGTGCAGGGTCACGGCGGCGTTGGCCGCACCCGCATAGGGGTAGCGCTGCTGGACCACCCGGATCGCATCCGCATCGATTTCGTAGCGCTCGCTCGGCGCGACCGGGCTTTCGTCGACCCGGGTATAGGCAATGCAGCGGCCGTCCGGCGACCACCAGTGTCCGTCGAAGCGGTGCATTTCCTCCTGGGCGATGAACTCGGCGATGCCGTAGCTCACGGTTGCCCCGCCGTCGTGCGTCAGCGCCCGTTCGGACCCGGTGGCCACGTCGAGCAGGTACAGGTTGCCGTCGCGCACGTAACTCAGGCGCTCGCCGCCCGGCGCGAAGCGGATGTCGGTCTGGCGCGTGCCGGGCGGCGTCACGCGACGCAACAGGTCGTCGGCGAGTTCGAGGACGTACGCGGCGCCGTCCACCGGCAGCAGCAATCGGGCGCCTGAGCTGCAGAACTGGTAGCGGGTGATGCCCCGACTGAACTGGCGGCGCCGCTCCCGTTCCGCTTTTTCCGCGTCGGTCGCAGCACCCGACGGCGCCTCGGACGGGGCGACCAGGCGCGCACCGGACACCCACAGCCGGCTCGTGCCGGTCGCGAGCTCGTAGCGCCAGAGATCCATGCGTTCGCGGTCGTCGTCCGCCACGCGCAGGAAGGCGATGGCGCGCCCGTCCGGGACGAACCGTGGATCGACCGGCAGCGTGCCGCTCAGGGGCGGCGCGCTGAACAGGCGCAGGGGCGTGAGGACCAGCGCGTCGGGCGTTGTGGTCATGACTGAACCGTGCCCTGCGTGCGGGCGAACGCGGCGCGGGTGAGGTTCTGCGTCCCGCTCGCGGTGACCACGACGTTGTCCTCGATCCGGATGCCGCCGAACGGGCGCAACCGGTCGACCAGGGACCAGTCGACGTACCGTCCTGCATCGGCGCGCGCAAGTTCCGCGAGCAGCATGGGAATGAAGTAGAGGCCCGGCTCGATCGTGAAGACCTGGTCCGGCTCGACGGTGCGGGTCAGGCGCAGCGCCGGGTAGATCGCCGGCGGCGGCCGCAGTCGCCCGGCCGCTTCGGCCTGCAGTCCGCCGACGTCGTGCGTCTGCAGACCGATCAGGTGGCCGAGTCCGTGTGGCAGGAAGGCGCGCGTGATGCCGGTGTCGAACGCGGCCTCGGCCGAACACGTCACCAGTGCGTGTCCGGCGAGAATCGCGGCGACCGCGCGGTGCGCCGCTTCGTGCAGGGCGACGTAGTCGAGCCCGGGCCGGATACCAGCGATCAGCGCGAGCTGCGCGCGGTCGAGTGCCGTGACGAGGGATTCGAACACGTCGCCGTCCGGTGCGCCGGCGGCCGTGTAGGTGCGCGTCACGTCGGCCGCGTAGCCACGCCAGGTGGCGCCCGCGTCGATCAGGAAGCTGCGCCGGACGGTCGGTGGGTCGCGATCGTAGTGCTGATAGTGGAGTACCCCCGCGTGCGTGTTCTGCGCGACGATGCTGGGGTAGGGCAGATCCTCACTCGTCTGGCCGGATGCAAGCAGATATTGCATGTGGATCCGGTACTCGCTCGCGCCGTCCAGATAGGCCGCGTGCGCGGCCGCGTGGCCGCGCACGGCGAGCGCGGTCGCCTCCCGCATGCAGGCCAGTTCGAACGGTGTCTTGCGGGCGCGTTCGAAATGCAGCAGGTCGAGCAGCAGGGGTGGGTTGTCGACCACCCCGGGCAGCGCCGCGGTCGCGCCGGGCTCGGCGATCCGCGCCGTGCGGTTGCTCGCGGCCGCGGCGGCGACCGCTGCGTCGAGGCGCAGGGTGTCGTCGAACAACAGGACCTCCATGGCCGAGCCTATCCAGTCCGGCACGGCGGGCGGCTGGTGCCAGTAGTCCTCTGGCCCATGGAAGTACAGGCGGGGCCGCTGCCCGGGTCTGAGCAGGAGCGCGCTGTGCGGAAAGGCGCCGCCCGGCAGCCACTGCGTGAAGTGCGGGTTGCTGCGCCACGGCGGCGCCTGGTCGTCCAGGAAATAATTGCGCGGGGAACCGGCCGCGACGATCGCCGTATCGAAGCCCGCCGCCTCGAGTGCGCGTGCCCAGCGTTCGGCGAGCACCTCGAGATGGTGCGAGTACTCTTGGTCTGCCATGGTCTCCTGCCGCTCTCCCGTGCGTATCGGGTTCGTGCTAGTGTGCCGGTTTGGCGCAGTTTGTGGGATATCCCGGGAGGATCAATGGGCGGTTTCAGTTATGCGGCGCCCGGCAGCGTCGACGAGGTGGTCACGCTGCTCGGTGAGCATGCGCGTGCCGGCCGCAGGGCGCAGGTGCTCGCCGGCGGCACCGACCTCTTGGTGCAGATGCGCGGTGTCGATCGCACGCCGCGTACCATCGTCGACATCAAGGGTGTGGCGGAGACCGGCACGCTCCGGCTCGATGGTGCCGAAATCTTCATTGGCGCTGCGATTCCGAGCGCCGTGCTGAACGACCATGCCGAACTCGCCGCATTGTTCCCCGGCCTGCTCGAGTCCGCCGACCTGATCGGTTCGACCCAGATCCAGGGGCGCGCTTCGCTCGGCGGCAACCTCTGCAACGCCTCACCCGCCGGCGACACCATTCCGGCGCTGATCGCGACCGGCGCCCGTACCGTGATCGCCGGGCCTGCCGGCAGGCGCGAACTGCCGGTCGAAGACTTCGTGGTCGGCGTTGGGCGCAACGCACTCGCGGCCGGGGAGTTCCTGGTCGGTCTGAAGCTCGCGCGGCCGGCCCCAGGCACCGCGGATGCGTATCTGCGCTTCACGCCGCGCACCGAGATGGACATCGCGGTCGCCGGCTGCGGCGTCAGCGTGACACTGGACACGAACGGGGTCTGCACCGCGGCGCGGATCGGCATCGGGGCCGTCGCGCCGCGTGCACTCCTGGTGCCGGCTGCCGGTCAGGCCCTGGTGGGAACCCGCATCGACGACGCGGCGCTCGCCGCGGCCGGTGCGGCCTGCAGCGCCGCGGCGTCGCCGATCACCGACAAGCGCGGCACGGCGGATTATCGCCGTACCATCATCGCCGTGCTGTGCCGGCGCGCCGCCGCAACAGCCCGCGACCGGGCCCGCGGCGCCGGCGCGTAAGCGAATCGAGGAGCAATCGAACGTGAACAAGATCCAGATCGAAACCGCCATCAACGGCGAGGTCGTCGAATTCCTGTGCGAGCCCCAGCAGTCGCTGCTCGAAGTGCTCCGCGAGACCCTCGGCCGCACCGGCACCAAGGAGGGTTGTGCGACCGGGGACTGCGGCGCGTGCAGCGTACTGATGGACGGGCGGCTCGTCTGCGCCTGCCTGGTCCTCGCGGCCGAAACCGGTGGACACGCGATCACGACCATCGAGGGCATTGCCACGGATGCAGGCCTGCACCCGATCCAGCAGAAGTTTCTCGAACATGCCGCGCTCCAGTGCGGGATCTGCACACCGGGTCTGATCGTCGCGACCAAGGCGCTGCTCGAGAAGCACCCCGAGCCGGACGAGACGACCATTCGCTATTGGCTCGCCGGCAACCTGTGCCGCTGCACGGGTTACGACAAGATCATTCGCGCGGTACAGGACGCGGCACGCGAACTGGCGCATCCCGCCTGAGGCTGGGGCGCGCAGGCCGACCGGAACCGGAACTGCAGGAGGTTACAGGAACATGTCCGAAGCAATCGATTACAAGGTGATCGGCACCTCGCCGATCCGTCCGGACGGCGTCGACAAGGTGACCGGCCGCGCCCAGTACGGCGCCGACCTGAACCTGCCCAACCAGATCTACGGCAAGGTGCTGCGCAGCCCGCACGCGCACGCGCGGATACTCGGCATCGACACGAGCCGGGCGCGCGCCATGCCCGGCGTGTTTGCCGTGATCACCGGCGCGGACTTCCCCGAGTCCGAGCGCGGTGCCATCGGGGGCGAGGGCGGCGGAGACGTCTCGGACCTGGCGAAGAACATCATGGCGCGCGACAAGGTGCTCTACCACGGGCATGCGGTCGCGGCGGTCGCCGCCTCGTCGCAGAGCGTTGCGGAAGCAGCGCTCGCGGCGATCGAGGTCCGCTACGAGGTCCTGCCGCCGGTGCTCGACCTGCTCAGCGCGATGCAGCCCGATGCGCCGCTGCTCGATCCCAACTGCTTCACGAAGAACCTGCCCGAGAAACCGGAGCGGCCGAGCAACATCGCCGCCGTCATGAAGCTCGGGCGCGGCAACGTCGACGAAGGATTCGCGCAGGCCGATGTGATCGTCGAAGGCGAGTACCGCATCCCCATGGCGCACCAGGGCTACATCGAGCCGCACGCCTGTGTGGCGAGCGCCAACGAGCAGGGCCAGACCACCGTATGGTGCTGCACGCAGGGGCACTTCGAGTTTCGCGCAATGACCGCCAAGGTCCTGCGCATGAACATCGCGGACCTGAAGTTCATCGCGTCCGAGATCGGCGGCGGCTTCGGCGGCAAGACGGTCGTGTACCTGGAGCCGCTCGCGGTGCTGCTGTCGCGCAAGGCGCGGCGTCCGGTCAAGATGATGATGACGCGCGAGGAAGTGTTCCGCGCGACCGGACCGACCTCGGGTGCGATCTGCCGGATCAGGCTCGGCGCGCGGCGCGACGGCACGTTCACCGCCGCCAGCGCCTGGCTCGCCTACGAAGCGGGCGCGTATGCAGGAGCGCCGATGGGGCCCGGCGCGATGACCGTGTTCGCCCCGTACGTGCTCGAGCACTTCCAGGTCGAGGCGTTCGACGTGCTGGTCAACAAACCCAAGGTCGCGGCGTACCGCGCGCCGGGTGCGCCGCAGTCGATGTACGCGATGGAATGCGCGATCGACGAACTGTCCATTCGGCTCGGCATCGATCCGATCGATCTGCGCCTGAAGAATGCCGCCGAAGCGGGCACGCAGGCGCCCTACGGGCCCAAGTTCCCGCCGATCGGCCTCAAGGCATGTCTCGAAGCGGCCAGGGTCCACCCCAACTACACGCGGCCCGTGCCGGCAGGTGCCGGGCGCGGGGTGGCGGTCGGGTTCTGGTTCAACGTCGGCATGCAGTCGAGCGCCGAGGTGCACATCAACGAGAACGGCACCGTCACGCTGGTCGAGGGGAGCCCGGACATCGGCGGATCGCGCGCGTCCATGTGCATGATGGCCGCGGAGACGCTGGGTGTGCCGTACGAACAGATCCGTGCCCTGATCGGCGATACCGAGAGCACCGGCTTCTCCAATGTCACCGGTGGCAGCCGTACGACCTTCGCCACCGGCATGGCCGTCGTGCGTGCGTGCGAGGACATCATCGCGCAGTGCAAAGCACGCGCGGCGGCAACCTGGGGCGTGGACGCCGACCAGGTGCTCTGGGAAGACGGTCGGGCGATACCTGCGCCGGGCGTGAATGCCGAACTGAAACCGCTGAGCCTCGCCGAGATCGCCGGCAACGCCGCCAGGACCGGCGGACCGCTGCTCGGCCGCGCCTCGCTGAATGCGCAGGGCGCGGGCGCGGGCTTCTCGGTCAACTTCGCGGACCTCGCGGTCGACCGGGAAACCGGCAAGGTCGACGTACTCGCGTTCACGGCCATCCAGGACGCGGGCAAGGCGATCCACCGCGCCTACGTGGAGGGTCAGATCCAGGGCGGTGCCGCGCAGGGCCTCGGCTGGGCGCTGAACGAGGAATACATCTACGACGAACAGGGCGTGATGCAGAACGCCGGCTTCCTCGACTACCGGATCCCGGTCGCATCCGACCTGCCGATGATCGACACCCAGATCATCGAGGTGCCGAACCCGAGCCACCCGTTCGGCGTGCGCGGCGTCGGCGAGACGCCGATCGTGGCGCCGCTGGCCGCGGCAGCGAATGCCGTGGCGCGCGCGACCGGCGTGCGCATTCACGACCTGCCGCTCGCGCCGCCCCGGGTACTGGCCGCGCTGGAAGCGGCCGGCGGCTGATGCCGGTGGCGCGGGGCGCCATTCGGTCATCCGGCCATCCATGGCACGGGTCGTGATCGCGGATCATCTGCTCGTCTACACGGGCGGGCAGCATGTGGTGGAGCTGCCCGCAGCGAGCTTCCGCGAACTGCTGGAGGCGCTCGACGAGCGCTGGCCAGGCGCGCGGGAAGCATTCGCGCGCTGCGCCGTCGCGATCGACGGGCAGATCTATCAGGACGCGTACCTCGAGCCGATCGGCAAGGACAGCGAGGTATTCTTCATGCAGCGGATCGAGGGCGGCTGAACAGCACCGTCGAACCGCTCTGCGTGCTGGCGTCGCCGGTCAGGGCAGCGCGAGTCCGGTCACTGCCGCGAGTTCGCGGATGGCCTGGTCCTCGTCGACCACCTTGATGGTGCGCATGCCGAGTTCGCGGGCCGGTTTCAGATTGATGCCGAGATCGTCGAGGAACACCGCCGCGGCGGGCTCGACGCCCAGCCGTTCGCAGGTGAGCCGGTAGATGCGCGGATCCGGCTTGCGGATGCCTTCGAGGCTCGACTCCACGACCAGATCGAAGAGCCCCATCACGCCCGCCACCCGGTCGGCGCGTTCGCTGCTCGCGGCCATGCCGGGCCCGTGGCCGGAGCGCACGTTGTTGGTGATGCAGGCAACCCGGTAACGGGTCTTGCACACCTGCAGCACCTCGACCATGCGCGGTCGGATGTCGCCGGACAGGAGTGCGACCACGTCCCGTCCGGCTACGGTATGACCGAGCGCGGTCGATTCCTCGGCAAACATGGAGTCGAACGCATCGAGATCGATGCGGCTCGACTCGAAACGCGCCCAGGCGTTGTCTTCCGGATTGGTCGCATTGACCCTGCGGATGAAGTCGAGCGGCAGACCGCGTTCGCGCTCGAAGCGGTTGAATGCCTCGAACGGGCTGGTCGTCAGGACCCCGCCGAAGTCCCACAGAATGGCCTCGATCATGAATGGTTCTCCAAGCGTGCAGGTCAGAATACGTAATAGCCGCCGTCGATCAGGAACGTCTCGGCGGTGTGGTAGGCACTCGCGTCGCTCATGATGTAGACCGCGATCGCAGCGAAGTCCTCCGGCTGCCCCCAGCGCCGCATCGGAATGCGCTTCAGCACGTTGTCGACGAACTTGGGATTGTGGAACGAGCCTTCGGTCATCGCGGTCTCGATCCAGCCCGGCAGGATCGTGTGGGCGGTCACGCCGTAGCGGGCGTATTCGACGGCCAGCGCCTTGATCATGGAGACCAGGCCACCCTTGGTGGCGGCATAGTGCTCGCCGCGGGCCTGCCCGGACAGCGCCGCGAGACTCGCGGTCCCGACCAGCCGGCCGCCGGGATCGCCGCGTTCAGCACGTTCCCGCATGTGTCGGGCCGCATGTTTGAACGTGTAGAACACTCCATCGAGATTGACGGCGAGCACCCGCTGCCACTCCTCGTCGGTCGTGTCGTCGAACCGGGTGCCGCGCCCGCCGATTCCTGCGTTCGCGAAGCAGCCGTCGACGCGGCCGTGCGCACCGAGCGTCGCGGCGAAGCAGCGCGCGACGTCCGCTTCGTCCGCGACGTTGCAGACCTCTGCCGTGACCTTGGGCCCGATGGCGGCGAGTTTCGCCAGCGCGGCTTCGTTCTTGTCCGCCCGGGTGCCCCATATGCTGACTTCGGCGCCGGCCTGGGCCAGTCCGGTCGCCATGCCGAGGCCGATGCCGCCATTGCCGCCGGTGATGACCACGACCTTGCCGGTCAGATCGAAAGGTTTGAATGCCATGCGTGCTGGTTCCGTGAATTCGGGTCGCGGCGGATGGTACTGGATCGACCAGCGGTGCTCCACCGGCCCGCGGCGCTCGAACGCCCGGCGCTTGTGCCGCGTGCTCGCCTGGCGATCGGCGCGACGCTCTGATAGGGTCCCCGACCATCGTACGGCAGGGTGATCGGTCGTCGACGATGCGTCGAACGGGCGAGCCGTCAAATCGAGCAGGGAGAATCAATCATGGATCTGGAAGGTGGCGTCGCGATCGTGACCGGCAGCTCATCCGGCGTAGGTGCCGCGACGGCACGACAGCTTGCCGAGCGGGGCTGCAACGTGGTGATCAACTACGCGAGCAACCGGGATGGTGCGGAAGCGACCCGGGCGGCATGCGCCGCCTACGGCGTCGAGACCGAAGTAGTCCAGGCCGATGTGGCGAACGATGCGGACTGCCGCAGGCTTGCCGAGATCGCGGACACGCGCTGGGGCCGCATCGATGCCCTGGTCAACAACGCCGGTACGACCCGCTTCTGCGACCACCGCAACCTCGAGGGGCTCTCCGCCGACGATTTCCAGCGCATCTATGCGGTCAACACGGTGGGCGCCTACCAGATGGTGCGGGCCGTCGAGCCGGCGATGCGGCGCGGCGGGCGCGGCAGCATCGTGAACGTGGCGTCGATCGCCGGCGTGATGGGCGTCGGCAGTTCCATCGCCTATGCAGCGTCCAAGGGCGCGCTGATCACGCTTGGGCTGTCGCTGGCGCGTGTGCTCGGACCGGAGATCCGCCTGAACACGGTCTGTCCCGGCTTCATCCAGGGGGATTGGCTGGAGCAGGGCATGGGTGCGGAAACCTACGCCCGGACCAAGGCGGCGCTCGAGCAGAGCACGCCGCTCAAGCTGACCTGCACGCCCGACACGGTCGCGGAAGTGATCCTGTTCTTCCTCGGCAGCGGATCGGTGGTGACCGGTGAAACCCTGATCCTCGACGGCGGGCACCACCTCATGCAGACGCCGTTCGCTCGGCGCTGATACGGCGTCTCACGCTGTGCCATAAGCCGGTGCCGAGGCGCGGGCCGGCGCGGAAGACTGGCGAGGCTTAGGCTCAGGACCGGGTGCGCCCCTTGTCGAGGTGGCGCACGTCTTCCCCCTTGACCAGGAAGACCAGGTATTCGCTGATGTTCTTGGCATGGTCGCCGATCCGCTCGAGCGCGCGCGCGGCCCAGATCACGTTCATGGCCCGGTCGATGTCGTCGCCTGCGGTGCGCATGCGGGTGCTGCGGTCGCGCAGGATCGCGTTGTAGCCGGCGTCGATCGCCTCGTCCGATGCGATCACGGCAAGCGCCCCGTCGACGTCCTGCCGCGCAAACGCATCGAGGCTGCGCGCCACGTTGGTTTCCGCCAGTTCGGCGAGCGCCCGGAAATCGGCGTACTGATCCGCCGGATACTCGAGCACTGCGAGCGCCTGCGCCATTTTCGCGATGCGACCGGCCTCGTCACCGATCCGTTCGAGATCCGTGCTGGCTTTCATCATGCTGATCAGAGTACGCAGGTCGAGCGCCGCAGGCTGGCGGCGCGCGATGGTGTGCACGCAGAGGTCATCGATCTCGATCTCGAGTCGGTTCACGCCAGCGTCCCGTTCGCGTACCTGCGCGGCGAGTTCGGCATTGTGATTGACCAGTGCCGTGGCGGCGTCGCGGACCAGCACCTCGACCAGGCCGCCCATTTCCATGAAGCGGTCGCGAACCTGGGCGAGTTCGAGATCGAACTGTTCGGAGATATGTGGGTTCATTACCACTCCTCGGCCACTCCTCGGTTACCGGTCGACCCGCCGGGTCTCAGCCGTAGCGGCCGGTGATGTAGTCCTCGGTCTTGCGCTGCGTCGGCCGGGTGAAGACATCGTCGGTGCGGCCGAATTCGACGAGTTCACCAAGATAGAGAAAGGCCGTGAAGTCCGAGACACGGGCTGCCTGCTGCATGTTGTGCGTCACGATGACGATAGTGTAGTTCGATTTCAATTGATGAATCAGTTCTTCGATCTTCAGCGTCGAGATCGGATCGAGCGCCGATGCCGGCTCGTCCAGCAGCAGCACCGAGGGCTGGATGGCCACCGCGCGCGCGATGACCAGCCGCTGCTGCTGGCCGCCGGACAGCCCCAGCGCCGACGCCTTGAGCCGATCCTTGACTTCGTCCCAGAGCGCCGCACTCTTCAGCGCCCACTCGACCCGGTCGTCGAGCTCCGAGCGAGGCATACGCCCCTCGAGGCGGAGCCCATAGGCCACATTCTCGTAGATCGACTTCGGGAACGGATTCGGTCGCTGAAACACCATGCCGACCCGCCGGCGCAGCTGCGCCACGTCCACGGCCTTCGCGAAGATGTCCTGGCCTTCCAAACGGATCGAGCCCTCGATGCGCACGCCGTCGATCAGGTCGTTCATCCGGTTGAAGCAGCGCAGGAGCGTCGACTTGCCGCAGCCGGACGGTCCGATGAAGGCCGTGGCCTGGCGCGCCGGAATGCTGAGCGCGATGTCCTTGAGCGCCGGTGTGGCGCCGTAGAACAGCGACAGGTGGTCGACTTCGAGGCCTGCAGCCGCGGCGGACGGCGGCGTCGACTGGATGGCGGTGGACTCGGTGTTCATGTCGAAAAATGGCTCCGGGTGGTTGGCCGCGTCGGTGCTGCCTTCGTCTGGCTCAGGTCTCGACGCCGCGGTAACGGTTTTCGAGGCGCCCGCGCAGCAATATGGCCGTCAGGTTCAGGACCAGGATGATGATCACCAGCAACAGCGCGGTTGCGTAGACCAGCGGCCGGGCGGCTTCCACGTTGGGACTCTGGAAACCCACGTCGTAGATGTGGAAGCCGAGGTGCATGAACTTGCGCTCGAGGTGCACGTACGGAAAGTTGCCGTCGATCGGCAGCGTCGGTGCGAGCTTCACGACGCCGACCAGCATCAGCGGTGCGACCTCGCCGGCGGCGCGTGCGACCGCGAGGATCACGCCGGTCAGGATCGACGGACTCGCAACCGGCAGGATCACCTTGAAGAGCGTTTCCGCCTTGGTGGCGCCGAGCGCCAGGCTGCCCTCGCGCAGCGAGCGCGGAATGCGCGTCAGACCCTCTTCGGTCGAGACG
The DNA here is from genome assembly GCA_019634925.1 of Pseudomonadales bacterium. Lineage (GTDB taxonomy): Bacteria > Pseudomonadota > Gammaproteobacteria > Pseudomonadales > Azotimanducaceae > UBA7803. The sequence continues at coordinate 246,051 of JAHCAL010000005.1, read as the reverse complement.
ACCACCACCGGCAGCGTCAGCAGCGCGAGCGTGAGCGAGGCCCAGAGCAGGCCCGGGGTGCCGAAGGTCGGCGAAGGCAGGGCTTCTGGAAAGAACAGGGCGTCGAGCGAGCCACCGAGGAAATAGACGAAGAACCCGAGCCCGAATACGCCATACACGATCGACGGCACACCGGCGAGATTGTTCACCGCGATCCGGATGAGCCGCACGAGCGGACCCTGCCGGGCGTACTCACGCAGATAGACGGCCGCGATCACCCCGAACGGGGTGACCAGCACGGACATCAGGAGGACCATCATCACCGTGCCGAAGATCGCCGGAAAGATCCCGCCTTCCGTGTTGGCTTCCCGTGGGTCCTCGGTGAGGAACGCGCCGAGCGCCTGGAAGTAGTGGGCGGTCTTGCCGCCGACCCCGAGGGCATTCGGCTGCCAGGCCTTGACCACTTCGGCGAGGCTGATGGTCTCGGTGGTGCCGTCCGCGAGTTCTAGCAGGAGTGAATCGCGCCGCAGCTCGGCCTGGTAGGCGCGCAGACGCTGCTCGACCTCGTCGTACTCACTGCGCAGCGCCGCTTCGGCGGCTTCGATGGCAGCGAGCGTGGCCTGGGTAGCAGGGTCGTCCGTCGCGCCGCGCAGGTCGATCGCGCGTCGCTGCAGGCGCTGGCGGTTGAGTTCGTAGTTGATGCGGTTCAGGTCGCTGCGCTCGAGCCCGCGCAGCACCTCGCGCAGCCCGGCGACACGCGCGATGCGCCCGGCCAGGTCGGCCCACGCCGCCGTTCCTTCGGAGGACACCTTGCCGTCCTCGTAGACCGCGCGCAGGTATCCGTACGCATTCCCCCATTCGACGCGCTCGAGGACAACCGCGTCCTCGGGATACGTCACCGACGTCACCGCGTGCGCGACGACCCAGCGGAAGTCCGGCGGAGCAATCCGACGATTCCCGGTCTTGACCAGCCAGCGCTCGACGGTGATCTGTCCCGGCGCGAGATCTTCGGCGGTCTTGCCGGTCGCTTCGAGGTACTGGTAGGCCGGCAGCGTCTCGCTCTCGATGATCTCGCCGAGCGCCATGCGACGTTCGCCCAGCGAATCCACGTAGTCGATGAGTGCGACGTCCGCGGGCCAGAAGTGCGCGAAGCCGCGAACGGCAATGAGCCCGACCACCCCGACCACCGCGGCGATGCTGATCGCCACGGCACCGGCGTTCATCCAGATCCAGGGTTCCCCGGAACCGAACCAGGCGCGCACCCCGAGCGTCTTGTCCTTCAGCATGATCAGAGATTCCCGTAACGCGTGCGCAGGCGCTGGCGCACCACTTCCGCGAGCGTGTTGAAGACGAAGGTGATCAGGAACAGCACCATCGCGGCCAGGAACAGGATGCGGTAGTGGGTGCTGTCGACCGCGGATTCAGGCAGTTCCACCGCGATGTTCGCCGCGAACGTCCGCATGCCCTCGAAGATGTTCAGGTCCATGATCGGTGTGTTGCCGGTGGCCATCAGCACGATCATCGTCTCGCCCACCGCGCGCCCGAGCCCGATCATGACCGCGGAAAAGATCCCGGGGCTCGCGGTCAGCAGAACTACGCGGACGAGCGTCTGCCAGCGCGTGGCACCGAGCGCGAGCGAGCCGTTGATGAGGTGGGTCGGCACCCCGTAAACGGCGTCCTCCGCGATCGAGAAGATCGTCGGGATCACCGCGAGCCCCATGGTGAGCCCCACCACCAGCGAATTGCGCTGGTCGTAGCTGAGCCCGAGATTCTCGAGGATCCAGCCCTGTGTGCTACCGCCGAATACCCGGATCTCGATCCAGGGACCGATCGCGAAAGCGATCCACACGGTAGCGACGATCACCGGCAGCAGGAGCAGGCCCTGCCAGCCGTCGTAGCGGCTGCTGATCGAGTCCGGGATCCGGCTCCACACCCACGCGGTGCCGAGGATGCCGAGCGGCATGACGAACAGGATGCTCAGCACCGCGGCCAGATTGGCTTCGACGAGCGGCGCGAGCCAGAGGCCGGCGAGGAAGCCGAGGATCACGGTCGGCAGTGCCGCCATGATCTCGATGCCCGGTTTGACGATGCGGCGCATGGCCGGCGCCATGAAGTAGGCCGTGTACAGGGCCCCCATGACCGCGACCGGCACGGCGAACAGCAGCGCGTAGAACGCCCCCTTGAGGGTGCCGAAGAGCAGGGGCGTCAGCGAGAACTTGGGCTCGAAGTCGTTGTCGGCGGACGAGGACTGCCAGCTGTAGACCGGCTCGGGGTAGCCCTCGTACCAGACCTTCGACCAGAGCGCGGACCAGGATATCTCGGGGTGTTCGTTGTGCAGCAGGTACGTCTGCAGCACACCGTCCGGCAGTGCCGTCAGCAGTCGGCCGGCGCGCGGCGCGATGCTCGCCGCGGCGATCGCGCCGGACTCCATCCGGTGCTCGGCGAGCTGCCTGCCGGACGTGGCGTGGTACAGGGTGACCGTTCCCTCGGCGTCGACCACCGCAAAGCCCTTGCGGCGTTGTTCGGGCACGATCCGCGCGGCGGCCGCCCGGGTCTGGAACGTGCGGATCGGGGTCAGCTCGTAGCCGCTTTCCTCGCGCACCAGGAACCACTGCGTGACCCGGCCGCGGTCGTCGCCGACGATGAGTGAGTAGCGGCCGAGGAGCGGCGCGACGGCGCTGACCCGCGCATCGCCCCGGGCCACCCGCCCACTGTAGCGGCTCCGGGGCTCGAGCGGGCGCGCGAGATCGAGCAGCTCGAAGTCGCCCGACGCACTGATCAGGTAGAGCCAGAGGCCGCGCGGACCGAACACGAGGTAGTCGTAGTCCCGGCCCACCGTGAACTCGGCCTGGCGCGGCTCTTCGAGGTACAGACCCGCCTCGACATCGCGGAACTGCGACACCGTGACGGTACGCCCGGAGAGCGTCGCGACCAGGAGTTGCTGCCCTGCGTAGTGGACGTCGTAGGCCTCGGCGCTGTCCGGGCGGCCCACCTCGATCCAGTCGTCCTCGAACGCGTCATCCAGCCGCGGCGTGACGACCCGCGCGCCGGATTGAAACGAAATGGGATAGATGGCCTGGACGAAACCGAGCGCTCCGTTCGTGTCGATCAGCGCGTACAGGCCGTTGTGGCCGGCCACCGGGCGGGCCGCCACCAGCGCGCGGCCGAGATCGCGTTCGGTCCCAGCGGTTCCGGTCGCCAGGTCGAAGAACAGGCCCCGGCCACTGCCGTCGAGGCGCAGGCCGTAGTCGTCGCTCTCGTTGGCCTCCACCAGCAGGATTTCGGCGGCCGGCAGCGTAATGCGCGGGCCCGGTTCGATCGAAGCGCTGCGGAAGATCGGCGCCACGACCCAGAGCAGGTACAGGAAGATCAGCGTGATCGCGGCGATCACGCCCGCGCCGCCGAGCTGCACGATGCGCGTCGTCAGCGTGTTGGCGAGGCGTCGACCGCGCCGCACCGCCGTCAGGGAACCCTGTGTCATGTCCTGCTCCAGCCCGCCGCGTGAATGCCGTCAGCGCAACTTTCTGAGCTCGCGTTCGGCGAGTCGTGCATTGAGGGGTACGTAGCCATCCTTGGCGACGATTTCCTGACCTTCGCGCGACAGCACCAGCTTCAGGAACTCTTCCTCGAGCGGCTGCAGCGGCGTGTCGGGGCGCTTGTTCACGTACACGTACAGGAACCGGGCCAGCGGATAGTCGCCGTCTACCGCGTTCTCGGGTGTCGCCGGCTCGGCCGGCATGCCTTCCTGCGTTGCGAGCGGCAGGGCCTTGACGCCGGAAGTCGCGTACCCGATGCCGGAATAGCCGATGCCGTTCAGCGAGGACGCGACCGCCTGGACGACCGACGCGGAACCGGGTTGTTCGTTCACCGTATTCTTGAAATCACCCGAGCAGAGTGCGACCTGCTTGAAGTAGCCATAGGTGCCCGATACGGAATTGCGCCCGTACAGCTGAACGGGCCGGGTCGTCCAGCTGCCGCCCAGCCCGAGGTCGCCCCAGCGGTTGACCCCCGACGCAGCGCCACAGCGGCGCGTGACCGAGAAGATGGCGTCCACCTGGGCAATGGTGAGCGATTCGAGCGGGTTGTCCTTGTGAACGTACACCGCGAGCGCGTCGATCGCGACCCGGAAGGCGGTCGGCTTGTAGCCGTGGCGCGACTCGAATTCCTGAATCTCCTTGTCGGTCATGGCCCGGCTCATCGGGCCGAAGCTGGCGGTGCCTTCGGTCAGGGCGGGCGGCGCGGTGGACGATCCTGCAGCCTGGACCTGGATGTTCACGCTCGGGTATTCGCGCTTGAACGCTTCGGTCCAGAGCGTCATCAGGTTGGCGAGCGTGTCCGAGCCAATGCTGGAAAGCGTGCCGGATACGCCCCCCACGCGCTGATACTCGGGCAGTCCGTCGAGCAGGCTGCCCGACTCGCCGCTGCCGGCGGATTCCGCCCGCGCTGGGGCATGGAGACCGGCCTGGAGACCGATCATCAACAGGATGGAGGCCAGGATGTGCCGATTCATTGCTGCTCCTCTGGTTGGCTGTTGCTTGCCGTGCTGGTGCCGGAATGGCCGTGGCCGGATTGGCCCCTGCCGGACGGGGAGTTGCCTGACGGGGTGCCGCCGGTCGCTGCGCCTGCGCCGGCAGCCCGCGCGGCACGCGCCGCAGAAGCCGACGGCGCGGGCGTCACCGTGGTGAGCAGGGCCTCCGGAAAGTCGCAGTAGAACGTGCTCCCGCGTCCGAGTTCGCTTTCCACCCGCAGTTGGCTGCGGTGGCGCTTCAGCACGTGCTTCACGATGGCGAGTCCGAGGCCGGTGCCGCCGCGCACCCGCGCCTTGGCGAGATCCACGCGATAGAAGCGCTCGGTCACCCGTGCAATGTGCTCGGGCGCGATGCCGATACCCTCGTCCGTGACGCTGAAGCGGGCGCCCGTGTCGGTACGCTGCCAGCGGATCCTGATGCGGCCGCCATCGGGGCTGTAGCGCACGGCATTGGTGATCAGATTGAGCACTGCGCTCAGGAGCTCGCTCTCCATGCCGAGCAGGCGCAGCGATCGATCCGCGTCCACGTCGAAGCGGTGGCGTCCTTCGCTCAAGACTCGTGCCTCGGACACGCAGGATCGGATCACCGCAGCGAGATCGACCGGCGTCAGGTCACCACTGTCCGGCGGCGGATTGGCCTCCAGGCGCGAAAGCAGCAGCAGGTCGTCGACCAGCGCGCGCATTCGCAGGGTAGGGGGTTCGAGCTTGCGCAACAGTTCGCGCAGGGTCGCCGGGTCGAGATCTTCCGATGCCATCGTTTCGAGGTAGCCGACCACCACCGTGAGCGGCGTGCGCAGTTCGTGGGACACGTTTGCCACGAAATCCTGGCGCATGGTGAGCAGTCGATTCAGCTGGGTGACGTCCCGGACCAGGATCAGCGCGTGGCCGCTGCTGATGGCGATGCGGCGCGCCTCGAGGCGCCGCTCCTCGTCGAACGGCGATGCGAATTCGACGAGCGTGTCCACCGGTCGCCCGCGCGCGAGCGACGCGAAATCCGGCTGCCGGAGCAGGGCAGCCAGGTTGCCGCCCCGATCGCTGCGCTTCAGGTGCAGCAGTTCTTCCGCAGCGCTGTTGAAACTCTCGATCGCCCCGGACTGATCGATGATCACCGCGGCATCCGGGAGCGCGTCGGTGATCACCCGCAATCCACCGAACTGCTCGAGCACACGCCGGGTGCGCTGGCGCAGGCCGCGGTGGGCCCGGAACAGGCGGTCGGCGACCGTCACCCAGGACTCGAGGCGCTGATCGGGGCGGGTCAGCCGGGCTCGTGACCAGCGCTCCAGGGCGCGCAGTTCGCGCTGCTGCAACGCGATCCAGACGATGGCGGCGGCCAGGTAGGCAGCCGCGAATGCGTCGAACGCGAACCCGATCACCGACGCGGCGAGCAGCAGACCGGCGATGATGACCCATTCCTGGGTTGACAGGCTCATTCGGGTTGCAGGTACCGGTAGCCGACGCCGCGGACGGTCTGGATGACGTGCTGCAGTCCGTGCGGCTGCAGCGCTTTGCGCAGGCGCAGGATGTGTACGTCCACCGTCCGCTCTTCGACGTAGACGCTGCGTCCCCAGACCCGGTCGAGGAGCTGCGAACGATCGAACGCGCGGCCCGGGTTGGTCATGAAGTGTTCGAGCAGGCGGAACTCGGTCGGCCCGAGCGGCACCGGTTTGCCGTGAATGCTGAGCTGGTGGGCGTTGAGATCGAGCGACAGCGGGCCGTGTTCGATACGGCCGGACTCCGGCGTCCCGCTGCGCCGCAGGAGCGCCTTGACTCGGGCGATCAGCTCGCGCGGCGAGAACGGCTTGGTCACGTAGTCGTCCACGCCGGAGTCGAAGCTCTTGAGCTTGTCGGTCTCCTCGCCCCGCGCAGTGAGCATGATGATCGGAATCTCAGCGGTCAGTGGATCGCGGCGCAGCCTGCGTGCGAAGTCCACGCCGCTCATGCCAGGCAGCATCCAGTCGAGGATCACGAGGCTCGGCAGCGCGCCGTCGAGCCGTTGGATCGCATCTTCCGCAGTCGGGGATTCCCACACCTGAAAACCGGCACGACCCAGGGAGAAGCCCAGCAGGTCGCGGATTTCCGGCTCGTCTTCCACCAGCAGGATCGTGTTGGCGCTCATGGCGATGATCCGCTAACGCTGCTCATTTCGGCGCGCATTAGACGCCGACCCCATGACACTTTGATGACGCTGGACACCAGACATGTTACGCCGGGACGGCCCGGATCCCAGCTCCCGCGACCGCTTCAGAACACGAACTGCAGGCGGGTGGACACCACATCGGCGGTCCGGTCTTCGCCGGGCGCCGTGAGCCCGTCGCTGTCGACCCGGATGTAGTTCAGCATCATCCGCAGGTGTTCGTTCACGTACCAGTTGACCCCCGCCAGCCAGCCGTCGACCGTTTCGTCCGGCCGATCATCGGCGGCGAACCGGATCCGGTCATATTTCGCGACGAGTTCGACCGCTCCGCGGGGTCCTGCGGGTTTGATGCCGCCAGCCACGCCCGTGGCCGGGCGGTAGCCGCGCGATTCACCCGTGATCGTCCAGGAAGCCTGCACGTAGTACGCGTCCACCTCGCCATCGGGACCGTCGACCGCGCCATCCATCCGCTTGCGGAACACTTCGGCCTGCAGCGACCACGGACCTTGGAGGTAGAGGAGTTCCGCCAGCGCCTGGCGGTCGCTGCGCACATCGAGGCGCGACGCGTCGAGCTCGCCGCCGGATTCGGCGATATCGAGGGCGAAGCCGCGCTGGGACACCGGGCCGTCCAGGTTGCGGTCGGTCAGGGCGAGGCCGAGGTGCAGGGTCCGTTCGGGACCTGCGATGGGTGCGCCGAACACGCGTCCGGTGAGGGCGAGCCGGTCGCCGCCATCGCGCCGGCGCGGCCGGTCGTACGGGCTGAATACACCGGCCGACCAGCGTGCCGGGCCGGCTTGACCATCGAGTCGCACACCGAGGTGCGGCTGGCTGTCCGCCTCGGTGGCCTCCGCGAAGTAGGCCCGTTCGATGCTGGTGATTGCGTTCGAGCTGATCAGTTCCTCGAGGCCGAATGGCTCCTTGTCGCGCCCCACGAAGATGTCGAACAGGCCGAACCCCGTGTACTTGACCCCAAGTGCGTGAAACTCGGCGGTCCGGCCGGTGGTGCCTTCATTGACGTTGACGTCGAACACCCACTCGAAGTCCTGTTTGACGGTGCCGGAGAGTTCCAGTCGCGCACGCCTGAGCTGCGTGTTGAACCGCCGCGCCCCGTCGAATTCGCGATTCAGCACGCCGTCGAAGCTGTCCGTATCCCAGTGCATGCGGCCGCCGAGTTCCAGCGTGTAGTCGCCGTCCGGGCTCTGGTAGGCGAAGCCCGCCCCGAGCGCGGATGGGGTTGCAAGCGCCGCGGCGAGCATGCCCGCCACCAGCATCGGGGTGTGCCACCGGCGGATCTTGTCCGGCAGGCAGGGTACGCAATGTCGATCGAGGCATCTCACGTGCTGGCTCCGGCGGTAGGACCTGCTCTGGCGTGGCGCGGATCATGGTGAGTGAATATGACGAAATGATGACAAAATGACACTTGGATGACGGCGGCGTCATTCGATGTCATGCGGCGTCATGGAAATTCCCGAGCCACCGATCCGTCGCGCTGTGCAATCTTCCTTCGCGTTGGCAGCAAGGATCAACGACCTGGGTTGCCGAATGACCACGCTGCGACCGACAGCGCCCGGGATCGCCGGGCACGCCTTCGGCCACCGGCACCAGCAGACGACCCGGCCAGGGCAGGTCATGTTCCGGCCGCCACCGCAGGCAACTGAGTTCCGCCGCCGCGACCGACGGGGTATCGATCGAGGGTATCGATCGAGCCGGCCATCATGCCCCGCGCCGGCGCTTGACGCGGCATGTTGCCGCGGGTGCCGAAGTGTCCTGGCGCGCCGGGATCCGCCTGGAGCTCACCCGCACTCGCGACCAACCGTGATCGACAGGCAGTCGCCGCGCGGATTCACCATGGAAATACCTTGCATTTCATGCAGTCCCGGGAGCGCGCTTGACTTCGCCAGAACGTTTGTTGATCCTTCGAACCACGAAAAAGGGGCGGGGCAGAACAAGGTACACCAAGATCGTGTACCGCCCGCATATTCGCTGATCGAACAACCGTCGGATTGCGCTTCGCCGACGCTTGCCTACACCACCGGATCCCGCGCGGGTCCCGTGACCGGGCGGCGTTCCCGTCGAGCGCGATGCGAGGTGTTTTCGAGATCCCAACACACCCGTAGGAAGTCGTATGAATAGAGTTTGGATGAAAAGGCTGTCGGCGCCTTTGCTCATCGTCGCGGGCGCGTTCACGGGCGGCCAGGCGACGGCAGCCACGCTGAACGACATCTACCGCGTCGCGGAACAGATCAACGGCCAGGCCCGCCAGTCACAGGCGCGGATCGATACGCTCACCGAGGAGACCCGGGTGCTCCTCAACGACTACAAGACGGTATTGAAGGAAATCGAGGGTCTGCAGGTCTACAACCGGCAACTGGAGCGCCAGATCGGCAACCAGGAGCGGGAAATGACCCAGCTCACCAACTCCATCGAAGAGGTCACAGTCATCGAGCGGCAGATCGGGCCGCTCATGATGCGCATGATCGACGGACTCGAGCAGTTCGTACAACTCGACCTCCCATTCCTCGAAGCCGAGCGCCGTGCACGCATCGACATGCTGCGTGAAACCATGGATCGGGCCGACGTCGCCGTTTCCGAGAAATTCAGCCAGGTCATGCGTGCCTTCCAGATCGAGAACGAATACGGGCGGACCATGGAAGCCTACGGTTCGACGGTCAACGTCGACGGCACGGACCGCAAGGTCGAGGTGCTCAAGGTCGGCCGCATCGCACTGGTCTACCAGACGCCGGATGGCGAGGAGACCGGCATGTTCAACGCCTCCACCCGCCAGTGGGAGCGCCTGCCCGATTCCTACAAGACCCCGGTGCGCAACGGTATCCGGATGGCCAACAAGCAGCTGTCCGTAGATTTGCTGGTATTGCCGATTCAAGGTGCGGAGGCTGCGGAATGAGCGTCGTGAAGTATATGAACCGGTTCGTCCGCCGATACCTGACAGGTGCCCTGACGGCTGCTGCACTGACGCTCGGCCTTGCGCCGGCATCGTTCGCCCAGGAGGCAGCTGCTGCCGAAGCGCCGGCGCCCGAGGTCGAGCTGCGGGTGAATGCGGCGGGCAACCTGAACGAGCTGCTCCGCAACGTCGAGCAGCGCCGCGTCGTCGAATCCCGCGAACACACCGCGCGCGAGGCGGAATTCCGTCGCGACAAGGACGCCCAGGCGCGCCTCCTGGCGCAGGCGCGATCCGAACGTGCCGCCGCAGAACGCCGCTCCGAGCAGCTGGAAACACGATTCCAGGAGAACGAGACCAATATCGGCAACCTCCAGGAAGCTCTCGATCGACGTCTCGGCACGCTGCGCGAGCTGTTCGGCGTGCTGCAGCAGGTGTCCGGCGACACACGCGGATTGTTCGAAGGGTCGATCATCAGCGCCCAGCTCCCGGGGCGCGGTGAGTGGCTGAGCGAACTGGCCCGAAAGATGGGGACCGCGACCGAACTCGCCAGCATCAACGAAATGGAAACGCTGTGGTTCGAACTGCAGCGCGAAATGACCGAGACCGGCCGGGTCGTACGGTTCCCCGGCACGGTCATCCTGAACAACGGCGACCAGGTGCCGCTGGACATCGTCCGCGTCGGCGCCTTCAACCTGGTGGCCGATGGCAAGTACATCCAGTACGACACGGACGACGGCAGCCTGGTCGAATTGCCGCGCCAGCCGGCAGGGCGGTTCACCAATACCGCGGCCGCGCTCGGTAACGCTGGTCCCGGCGAGCTGGTGGCCTTTGCGATCGACCCGACACGCGGTTCGCTGCTGAGCCTGCTCATCCAGGCCGCCACGGTCGGGGAGCGGGTCGGTTCGCTGTTCGGCGGCATCGCCAACGGCGAGTGCTACCTGCCGTGGTGTGACGGTCAGGGCGGCTATGTCGGCTCGGTCATCATGCTCGGCGGCCTGCTCGGTGTGCTGCTGGGTCTGGAGCGGCTCATCACGCTGTCGATGATCGGCTCCAAGGTCAACGCGCAACGCAAGAGCGACACCCCTGACGAATCCAATCCGCTCGGCCGGGTGCTGAAGGTCTACCACGAAAACAAAGACGTCGACGTCGAGACCCTCGAACTCAAGCTCGGCGAGGCGATACTCGGGGAAACGCCCAAGCTCACCCGCAACATCACCCTGATCCAGGTGATCTCGGTGGTCGCACCCCTGCTTGGACTGCTCGGCACCGTGATCGGGATGATCCTGACGTTCCAGGCCATCACGCTGTTCGGTACCGGCGATCCGAAGACCATGGCAGGCGGTATCTCCACCGCGCTCATGACGACCGTGCAGGGCCTTTGCGTGGCCATCCCGATGACCCTCCTGCATGCGATCGTGGCGACCCGGAGCCGCGGACTGATCCATGTGCTCGAGGAACAGAGCGCCGGCATCATTGCCGAGCATGCTGAACGCGCCGGCCGTGCGCTCGGCTGAGCAGGTAATCAAACGCGATGTTTTATGATGCCTACATAAACATCGTCTCCTTCATGGAGCAGGGCGGCAATGTGCTTTGGCTCATTGCCGCCCTGACTTTCTTCATGTGGGCGATGATCTTCGAGCGATTCGCTTATTTTCAGTCCGAGCACAAGAACGTCATCCGACAGGCGACCGAGGTATGGGAAGGTCGGAGCGAGCGGCGTTCATGGAGCGCGCGTCAGATCCGCGATGGTCTGATCTCCGAAGCGTCGGACAAGATCACCGGATCGCTACCTCTCATTCAGACCTGTGTCGCGCTCTGTCCGCTGCTCGGCCTGCTGGGAACCGTGACCGGCATGATCAGCGTTTTTGATGCCATGGCGACCCAGGGCGGCAATGCGCGCTCGATGGCAGCCGGGGTATCGATGGCGACCATTCCCACCATGGCGGGCATGATCGCGTCCCTTTCGGGACTGATCGGTGCCACATTCATCAAGCGCAAGGTGGATTTCGAGGTTGAACTGTTCCAGGACCATCTGACGATGGACCACTGATGCCGCAACCGTCGCACCGTGCGGCGGCCCGGCACAGGAGGAACTGTCCGGCGGCACCCCGGTCACAATGATCGAGGCCGCGCGGAAGAATTTGGAGAGGCAGTTATGCGCAGAAGCATGAACCGATTTTCGCGCTCCGAAGAAGAGTCCGACATCAACCTCACGCCCATGCTGGACGTGGTGTTCATCATGCTGATCTTCTTCATCGTCACAGCAACGTTCATCAAGCAGGCCGGGATCGACGTCTTCAGGCCCGAGGCGCTGACTGCCGAGCAGAAGCCGACCGTCAGTGTGCTGGTCGCGATCAGCGACAAGGGCGAGATCTGGATCGACAAGAAGCGTGTCGATCCGGGCGCGGTGCGGGCGAATATCGAGCGCCTGCATGCCGAGAATCCGAAGGGCGGCCTGGTGATTCAGGCCGACCGTGGCTCCAAGAACGAACGGCTCATGCAGGTCCTGAGTGCAGCGCGCGCTGCAGGGCTGACCGAAGTCGCCATTTCAACCGAATCGTAGAGGTGCAGAGATGGTAGTCCGCTACATACTGGGCGTTACACTCGGCGCCGTCGTCACCTTTCTGCTGTTCCTGCTCATGCAGGCCCTGATCAAGAGCGATCGCAGCCCCTTCGACGATCAGGTGACAGGCAAGCTGGTCGACTTCGTGCGGCTCCAGGACGACGTCGACGTGCAGGTCCGCCAGCGCAAACCCACGCCGCCGCCGCCGCCGGATGAGCCGCCACCGGACATGCCGAAACCGGACTTCGATACCAGTGCCAACACCACCGGGGTGGAGATCGGCGCGGTGAACGTCAACGTCGATCTGAATGTAGGGGGCGTTGGCGGATTCAGCTCCGACGGCGAATACCTGCCCATCGTCAAGGTCGCGCCGGTGTACCCGCGTCGTGCACAGACGCGCGGCATCGAAGGATACGTGCTGCTGGAGTTCGTGGTGACCCGGACGGGCGCCGTCCGCGACCCTGTCGTGATCGAAGCGAAACCGCCGGGCATCTTCGACAGCGCGGCGATCAACGCGGCGCTCAAGTTCAAGTACAAGCCAAAGGTCGTGAACGGTGAACCCATCGACGTGGCGGGCGTGCGCAACCTGATCACGTTCGAACTGGCGGAGTGAGCCCCCGCAGCGGATGTACGCCGAAGCGGGTAACCGATCGATGTACGATCGCTGAACGATCGATGTATAAGGCAAACGGGACTGGAATCATGTCGTATCGAATCCTGACACTGCTGGCAACCTGCGCGCTCTACGCGCTGGCGCCCTTCGGCCACGAATTCGGCGTCCCAGGGACGGCGGTCCACGCCCAGGAGTCGGCCGAAGATGACCCGAATGCCGTCCAGGAGACGCGCCGGGTCCCTGCCATGAGCGAGGCGACGTTCAAGCGCCTGACCGAGGCGCAGGAAGCGCTCGACGCGAAGAACTACCAGCAGGCGCTGAGCGTGCTGAACAGCATGCTCGAGTCCGGCGCGCGGCGTATGAACGGCAACGAAATCGGCCAGGTCAACAACATCCTCGGCTTCGTTCATTTCACGATGGAGAACTACCCTGCGGCCATACGCGCCTATGAGCAGGTCCTGGCCCAGGGGGAGAACGTACCCGAGGGGCTCGAGGTGCAGACGCTCTATACGCTCGCGCAGCTCTCCTTCGTCGCCGAACGGTACCAGGATGCGCTGAAGTACATGGAGCGCTGGATCACCCGGGCGAACAATCCCGGCCCCGAGCCGCACATCTTCATGGGGCAGGTCTACTACCAGATGAACAACTATCCGGCGGCCACCCAGCAGATCGAGAAGGGCATCGATCTCGCGCGCCAGCGCAACATCGCCGTCAAGGAGCAGTGGTGGGCGCTCCTGAATTTCCTCTACTTCGAACAGGAAAAGTGGCCGAAGGTATTGGAAACACTCGAAATTCTGGTTCGAGATTTTCCCAAGCGCGAATACTGGCTGCGGCTCGCCGGCGTGCACGCGCAGGAAGGCAACGAACGCCAGTCACTCTGGACCTACGAGGCTGCAAGCGTTGCGGGCTTTCTGACCCAGTCGTCGGACCTGACCAACTATGCCGGCCTGCTCATGCAATCGGAAGTGCCGTTCCGGGCCGCGAAGGTCCTCGACGATGGCATCAAGAAGGGCATCATCGAAAAGAACGAACGCAATCTGCAGAGCCTCGGACAGGCATGGCAGATGGCGCAGGAAACCAAGAAGGCGATCCCCATATTCGAGGAAGCGGCGCGCGCCTCCTCCGATGGCAAGGTCTACGAGCGCCTTTCGCAGCTCTACCTGGACAACGACGAATTCCAGAAATGTACGGAAGCCGCCCAGAATGCGATCCGGCGCGGTGGGCTGCGTAGAGTGCAGACTACCCACATCGTGCAGGGCATGTGCCACTACAACCTCGATCAGCTGTCGACGGCGCGCCAGTCGTTCGAAGCCTGCCGCGAATCTTCGCGCCGGGACAACGATCAGACCAACCAGCGCATCTGCGCGCAGTGGATCACCTACATCGACAACGAGTCGAACCGCCGCGCCCAGCTCGCCGCGGCCAACTGATATCCGCATACCGCGGGCGGACGGGCCAGGCGCCGGTCCGCCCGCGAGCCTCATGATGCCCCTGGTAGCCCGCATGGAGCGCCCGTGTTCACCGGTATCGTCCAGTCCCTTTGTCCCGTCGTAAGGGTCGAACCGGCGCAATCCCTGCGGCGCCTCGTGGTCGATCTCGGCGCGCTTGCCGATGGCGTCGCGCTGGGCGCCAGCGTTGCGGTGAACGGGACGTGCCTGACCGCGACCGCGGTGGCCGGTACCCTGGTGTCGTTCGATGTGATCGGCGAGACCCTGCAGCGCACCAACCTCGGCATGCTGAATGAAGGCAGCCGGGTGAACGTCGAGCGGTCGTTCCGAGTCGGCGACGAGGTCGGTGGTCACATCCTCTCCGGGCACGTCTCGGGCGTGGCCGTACTGCGCGGTGTCGATCAGGCGGAAAACCGCCGCGATCTGCATTTCTCGGTGCCCCCGGAGTTCGCCAGGTACCTGCTTCACAAGGGGTTCGTCGCGCTGGATGGCGCCAGCCTCACGATCGCGGCAGTTGATCACGGACGCGGCGAAATCACCGTCTGCCTGATTCCCGAAACCATCGCCCGCACGACCCTCGGGCGGATAGTCGTCGGCGATCGCGTCAACCTGGAAGTCGACGCGCAGACCCAGGCGATCGTCGACACGGTGGAGCGGGTCATGGCCGACCCGGCGTGGCGCGCACGGCTGACCGGAGGCGCGACGGACTGAGTGCGAGCCTGTGGCTCGCCAGGCGCGCCAGTCGCGCACTCGCGCGACTGGTCATGCCATTAGGTCTCAAGCGTTGGGGCGGGACTGCATCTGGCGCAGGTTGCCAATGACCGTCTGCAATGCGCGGTCGAAAACCTGCGTATCGTTCAGGATGCGCATACGACCATCCTGCAGGTCCCGGGCGAGTTCTAGGCGGCTGCGCTCGAGGACCTTCATCCCGCGGCGATTGACGAATACGTACCGTGCACCAGGCTTCACGACGGCGGTCAGCTTGCAGCGCAGGGCTTCCATGCCGGCCTGATCCATCTCGATCCACATGCCTTCCTTCAGCGCGTCGACGGCAGCAAGGAAGGAGGATTCAGGCGGCTCGCCGTGGAACGGATCCTCGAGTTCGCCGACGGTCGCGAGCACGATCTCCTCGAGTTCCACGAATGGCCCCGAGGCGCGCGTGGCAAGCGGATCACCGCGATCCTGGCCCTGCTCCAGGTAAGTCCGATCGCTGCTCGCGATCTCCTCGAGCTGCTCGCGCAGCGTCTGCTGCCATTGTGATGCCTCGGCGGGCGCCAGTTGGATCAGGTCGATGCCGTCGGCCAGTTCCTTCAGGAGGTCTTCCTGGAGAGCGTCGCGACGTTCGATCTCGGCAGGCGTCTGCAGCGGCTGCAGGCTCCAGAGCAGTTCGTCGAGCGTGCGCACCAGGCCCTGCCAGACGGCGGACTGCGCGCCGTGCTTCAGGCAGGCGAAGATCAGAACGCGGCTCCAGGTTTCGCTGATGAACCGTCCGGCCGCGGCAGGCAGGCGCATCCCCGATGCCTTCTGGTTGATCAGTTGCTGGACTGCCTGCTTGGCGGCCAGCGTGCGCGCCTTGCCGGTCTCGGTCTGGCGGACCCGTGATTCGATCAGCTGATTGCGCTGTTCGTCCCGGTGGCGGAAGGCCCTGAGTTCGTCGAGTAGCTCGGCAAAGATCTCAGGATTCTCGTTGAACTCATTGAGAACTCTCGCAATCACGGACTCGACCATGTCGTAGACATGGTCTCGCTTGAGTTCGTTGGCCGAGCTCCAGCCGATCCCCACGCTCGACAGTTCGTTCAGCAGCTGCCGTGCCGGGTGGGCGCTCTTTTCGAAGAACGTCTTGTCGATGATCGCGAGCTTGACCACGGGTATCTGGAGCCGCGCGATGAGCGCCTTCATGGGGATCGCGAGGTTCCGGTCGTTCAGGATGTAGTCGAACAGCATGCCGATGAAATTGACCACGTCGTCGTCGGCTCGACGCAGCTGGCTCATCGCGAGCCCGGTCACATCCGGAGCGCGGGCCGCGATCACGGAATGCAGGTTGGGCAGCACAGGAACGTGATCGAGCCGCACGGCGCTGACCTCGCGCTGCGCATCGCCCTGGACGGCACTCAGCACGTCCACGAGCTGAGCGGTGGGGAGCACCGGCCCGGCTGTTTCTCCCGCGACCAATCCTTCCGAGCGCAGACCGGCAAGCAGCGACTGGATGAATCCGAAGCTGGTCGCACCGAATCCCGCGGCCGGTGCCCCGTCGGTGCTGCCGTGGCCAGCCGGCGCGCCGCCGCGGCCCGGCTGGCCGCCACCGGATGCGACTGCCCGGGGTGGCGCTTCGGGCTGACGCTCGGGGCGCCTGACCGCCGTGCTGCCTGCAGTTCCACGATGCTTCAGATCCGGCAGGATGCCGGCGCCGATCAGGAGCGCGTTTGCGCTCGCGTAGAAGGGCTGGAGATTCTGCATGACGAGTCGTTCGAACAGCTTGAGCAGGATCAGCCGGACCCGGATGTCGAGGTCCAGGCCCTCCGCCGCAGCCACGAAGGCGTCGCAGAGCTTCTGCGGCCCCAGCGGATTGATGCGCTCCGTCACCTGGACCGCCGGACAGATTGCGTCGAGACGTTTGGTGAGCTCCATGATCGGGAGCGACAGCTGGCTGGTCACCTTGGAGACGATGCCACTGACGGCGACACTGGTCTCGAGATCGTCGCCGTGCAGGAGCGTGATCGAATCCGCATCCATTTCCTGCGGTTCCGGGTGGTGGACGGACGCCTTTCTACCGTCGACCAGCGCGTCGTAGTCGGCGAGCACGGTACCGATGAACTGTTTCTCGATCTCGGCGCGTTTGAGCCGTATCTGGCGCATGGAGTGGAAATACAGGTGGTGATCGGCGTCGCTGTTCGAGCGGTCGGCGAGCTCGAACAACGCATCGTCGGTGCACTCGAACAATCCGTTGATCAGTTGCTGGAGCTGCTGGCGCGACTGCTCGCGCAGCTTGAGCGGCAGCCCGGGTCGCGCCGCCGCGGCCTTGGCCTTCACCTCAACCATCGGTACGACATTCGGTTGCGACACGCGGGCGCTCTCCCGGTCGGTGGGGAATCGCCGTTATTACAGCAGGAAGTCGCATGTTCGACTGTGACCGGCGTGGTCGCGGACCTGTGACCTGCATCACGCTCTGCCGGGCGGTCCGGCGGTCCGGCGGCCAGCGGTCAGGCGCCCGCGGCCTGGCTCAGATAGTCCCGCCACAGCTGGTAGTCGGTGGCTGCACTCGGGCGCAACTGCACGCCAATGGCGTAGCCGGAGTCACCGCTGCGATTCAGGCCGGTGAACCGGCTCCAGCGGACTTCGCCCGACAGGAAGAACTTGCCCGGGCGATTGGCGGCGTCGATCCAGAGATCGAGCAACGTCCCCGGGGGAATGGATGCGGTGCAGGAGAACTGCAGGCCGCCGATCGAGAAGTTGACGGCACGTCCGGCGACGGTCAGACCGACCAGCGCAGGATCCTCCGCGGACAGGACCACCTGCGCGAACAGTCGATCGTCTGAATCGACGCGGGGATGGATCCGCTTGTCGATGGAGCGTGCACGCACCTTCGGGGCCTTCAGTTCGATCACGTTGTCCATGATGCCAAATCCCAATCGAGGATGATCCCAGTTCCGGGCAAAGCGACTTTCGTGCCAGTCGGACAGGGGTGGCCGGAATGCGGCCGCAGTCTTGGAAATATGTCATTGAATTCAAAGATAAAATCAGGAAAAACAGAAGGTTGTACCGCCAACTTGAATCATGAATTCGGTAGCCCTGTGCATGCAGTCGCCCGACTGTGTCAGGTCGGACGGTGTCGCAGCCGGTCACGTTGGTGACGCAATTGCGCACCCGGGCGTATACTCCGCCGCCATGCCGCGTGTCCCATTCATCGAGCAGCTGCGGCGCCGCTGGCGCGACACCGACAGCTCGCTCTGCATCGGGCTGGATCCGGACCCGGCCCGTCTCCCGGAATCGCTGGCTAAGGGACCCGGCGCGTTCCTCGCATTCTGTACCGCCATCGTCGATGCGACCGCCGACCTGGTCTGCGCGTTCAAGCCGCAGATCGCCTATTTCGCAGCGCACGGCCGCGAGCGCGAACTCGTCGACCTGATCGCCTACATCCACACGCGACATCCAGGGGTGCCGGTGATTCTGGACGCCAAGCGCGGCGATATCGGCGACACCGCGCGTCTTTACGCGATCGAGGCGTACGAGCGTTACGATGCGGATGCGGTGACCGTCAATCCCTATCTCGGCCACGAGAGTGTCGAGCCGTTCCTGGACTGGGAAGACCGCGGCGTCGTCCTGCTCTGCCGGACCAGCAACCCTGGCAGCGGCTGGCTGCAGACACATCCGTCTGATGCGCCCCTGTTCCTGAGGGTTGCGGAAGGTGCGCGCGAGTGGAACCGGCACGGCAACGTGATGCTGGTTGCCGGGGCCACCTACCCGGAAGACCTCGCGAAGATCCGGGCGGTCGTCGGGGACGATGTGCCCTTGCTGGTACCAGGAATCGGTGCCCAGGGTGGCGATCTGGCGGCCGTCATACACAACGGGGCGGGCCGGGAGGGGCAGGGGCTCGTCATCAACGTCTCGCGCACAGTGCTCTATGCCGGTCGCGATGCGGCGTTCGCGCGAGCGGCCCGCACCGCGGCCGTACAGCTCCGGGACGAGATCCGCCATCTGCAGCGCGTTCACGCGCGCAGCCGGAACTGATTCGCGACGCCGCTGGCGGCGCCCGGAACCCCTGACGACACGACGCGCACTCGTATACCGATTACATTGTGTGCATGTGCCGCGCCGCGAGCGCTTCCTACACTAGGCGCCGGTTCTTCGTGCCGCACACAACGGGAACGTGCGGTTGCTTCGCTTCGGAACGGGGGTTCAGGGAGGGCGCCGTTCCGCCGATGCCGGTCATTGTCATGTCGATCGCGGCGCGTCCACCAGTCTGTTGCCCACCTGCCTGCCGTGGTGTGCCGAACGTCGGGAGCATTGCTTGACGCCGCTGGTCGTCATTGACCGTTACCTCGACGCCGCGGGCATGGAACCGTTCGATGTCGAGCGGTTCGTCAGGCTGCTAGGCTGTGACGCCGATCTGCTCGGGCGCTGGCTGCTCCTGCTCGGCGCCGACGCCTCGCCCGCCGCACTCGGCACCCGGCTCGCCAACCTCGGTCCCGCGCAGTTCCCGGAGCTGGCCATCAGCCAGGCGCTCGCGGTGCTCACGACCTCCGGTGGCACGCGCATGGGCATGGCGCGCTGGCAGACCGCACTCACGTCGAGCTGGCTCGCGCAGACCCTTGCCGAAGCACACGACCTGCCCGAACCCGACGCCATTCGCTGGCGCGTGCTGCTCGGTCTCGCAGGGGTCAACCTGCCGGCCGATCCTGCGCTGACCGAACTGCAGAGTTTTCGCGGCGCACGGCTGGAACTGCTCGAGGATGCCGACCCCGTTCTGCGCATCTTCGCGATCGCCGATGCGCTGGACACTTACGACCCCGCGCCGGCGCAACAAGCCGCCGTGACGCTGCTCGCCATGCAACCGGTTGCGTTCCAGGCGTGCCTGCGGCGTGCGGAGGCGCGTGCGCTCGACGTCATGCAGCACCTGGATCTGGATCTGGACGAGGACCTGGAACTCGCGGAATCGCTCTGGGTACGCCTGCGCATCGGGTTGCTCGGACGGCTCATTGCGGACGCACCTTCCGGTACCGCCGGCTGGCCGGAGCTCGCGATGCTGCACGCGGGGCTCGGCCGCATGCTGTTCGGCACGGAGCCGCGCCTGCTGCTGCTCGACCCGGCAGGCAGCACCCTGTGCCCCGTGGACGGACACGGGCCGCGCATCGCGCTCGATTCTGCGACCAGCCTGATCGCGCGCTGCGCGCGGCTCGGAGAACGCATCGAATTCTACGATCAGGTCGACGCTGCCGTCGCGGATCGTCAGCTGCTGCGTCAATTGCGGGCCGACGCGGCGGTCTGCCTGCCGGTCCGGGCCGGTCCCGGCGCGCGCGTGGAAGGGATCCTGCTGGTCGCGCTGGACGAAGAGGATGGCATCGAGGACGAACGGGGCCTTGCGCTGTACGCACGTGAACTCGCGCGTCGTGTCGCCCAGGGCCTGGCCGGGGCCGCCGAGGTGCCGAATGCGCTGGATCGTTTTCGTCAGCGCGAGGAGCGCCGGCTGCGCGAACTGGTGCACGAGGTGAACAATCCGCTCAGTATCGTGCAGAACTACCTGCACATCCTGCAGCACTCGCTCTCCGACCGACCCAAGGCCGTCGATCAGCTGCAATTGATTGCAGGCGAACTGCGGCGCATCGGTGGGCTCCTCGGCGAGGTGCGGCAGGTGCCGGACCCGGCAGAGGCGCTGGCGGAACCGACACCGGCCCCCGCCGACGTAGCGCTCGGCACCGTCGTCCAGCGTGTGGTCGAAATGCACCAGGGCCACGCCGCGGCCCATGCCGCGACACTCACGGCGCTGCTCCCCGCGCACGAGGTTCGTATCGATTCGGACGAACAGCGCATCACGCAGGTGCTCACGAATCTGCTGCGCAATGCACTGGAGGCGGACCGCGGTCACACGGTGCGGGTGGAGGTGCTCGATGGGGCATACCGGGACGCCCGCCCGGGCATCCTGCTGGTCGTCGCGGACAGCGGGCCTGGCCTGCCGGCCGAAGTACTCGGACGCCTCGGTGCACCGCAGCAGAGCGCCAAGGGCGGCGAGCACGCCGGGCTCGGGCTCGCCATCGTGCACCGCCTGGTGACCGAGCTCGGCGGCAGCCTGGACGTGCGCAGCGTGGCAGGGCAGGGTGCGACGTTCACGGTCTTTCTGCCGAACCGCGCCTGACGGGTTGGAGACCCTTACTCAGGCATCGCGGATCATGTTGCGCGCGATGATGGTCTGCTGGATCTGGCTCGTACCCTCGTAGATTCGAAACAGCCGAACGTCACGAAAGAACCGGGACACCGGATATTCGTCCATGTAGCCCGCACCACCGTGGATCTGGACCGCGCGGTCGGCCACGCGCCCGACCATTTCGGTGGCGAACAGCTTGCTGCACGAGGCGAGCGTCGACACCGCTTCTCCCGCGTCGCGACGCCGCGCCGCATCCATGACCATGCATTCCGCCGCGTAGGCTTCCGCGCGGCTGTCGGCCAGCATGGCCTGGACCAGCTGGAACTGGGCGATCGGCTGGCCGAACTGCTTGCGTTCCATGGCGAACCGCAGGCTTTCTTCGATCAGGCGGTTGGCGCAGCCGACGGCGAGTGCGCTGATGTGCAGCCGGCCGCGGTCCAGAGTCTTCATGGCCGTTTCGAAGCCACGGTTCAGGCGTGCCGGGCCACCAAGCATGGCGCTGGCAGGCACGCGGCAGTCTTCGAAGACGACGTCGCAGACATGGGCACCCTGTTGGCCCATCTTGCGGTACGGGCGGCCGAGCGTTATCCCCGGGGTGTCCGCATCGACCAGGAACGCGCTCACGCCACGGCTGCCGGACTCGTCGGGATTCGTGCGTGCGAATACCGTGAACAGGTGTGCGCTCGGCGCGTTCGTGATGTAGCGCTTGGTGCCATTCAGGACGAACCAGTCGCCGTCGCGACGTGCGCTGGTTCGCACGGCTCCGGAGTCCGAGCCGGCATCGGGCTCGGTGAGTGCGAAGCTGCCGATGATCGCGCCGCTCGCCATGCCCGGCAGGTAGCGACGCTTCTGCTCTTCGGTGCCGTCCATCACGATGCCCTGCGAACCGATCCCGTTGTTGGTGCCGATCACCGATCTGAACGCAGGGGAGGTATAGCCCAGTACGCGCACCGCGCGGCACTCCTCCTCGGTATTGAGCCCTAAGCCACCGTAGCTCTCCGGGATGGTCATCCCGAAGAGTCCCATAGTTTTCATCTCATCGATCACCGCGGGCGGCATGCGGTCCTGTTCAGCCACTTCCGCCTCCAGTGGAACGAGCCGTTCGCGAACGAAACTCTCCAGTGTATCGAGCAGTTGTCCCAGCGTTTCAGCGTCCAGTGCCATGCAGGCGCCCCCAGGTTGGAAAACGCCAGTATAGCGGACGCGCCGGGCCCGGCGTGCCCTCTCGAGACGGCCGTTGCAGGCGGTCCGGCTCTCCTTTAGCCTCTGCGGCTCCCCATTGCTGCATGGCGCCGTTACGCATGAGTGATCGCAATCAGTTCGTCTGGGAAGACCCGTTCCTGCTCGATGCCGAACTCTCCGAAGAAGAGCGCATGATCCGCGACACGGCGCGTACGTATGCGCAGGAGCGGCTGCTGCCGCGCGTGCTCGAAGCCAACCGGCGCGAGCATTTCCACCGCGAGATCATGAACGAGATGGGCGAACTCGGGTTGCTCGGCGCGACGCTGCCCGCACGCTACGGCTGTTCGGAGGTCAATTACGTGTCGTACGGACTCATGGCGCGCGAAGTCGAGCGAGTGGATTCCGGCTACCGCTCCGCCATGAGTGTCCAGTCCTCGCTCGTCATGCACCCGATATACGCCTACGGGAACGAAGCCCAGCGCGAGAGATACCTGCCGAAGCTCGCGACCGGCGAATGGGTCGGCTGCTTCGGCCTGACGGAGCCGGATCACGGCTCCGACCCCGGCAGCATGATCACGCGAGCCGAGCGTGTGGACGGCGGGTTCGTCCTGAATGGCGCCAAGATGTGGATCACCAATTCGCCGATCGCGGACCTGGCCGTGGTATGGGCGAAGCTCGACGATGTGATCCGCGGGTTCGTGGTGGAACGCGGCACGCGCGGCTTCAGTACCCCGAAGATCGAGGGCAAGATGAGCCTGCGCGCATCGATCACCGGGCAGATCGTGCTCGAAGACGCTTTCGTACCCGAAGACAACCTGTTGCCGAACGTCAAGGGGCTCGGCGGCCCGTTCGGCTGCCTCAACAAGGCACGCTACGGGATCGCATGGGGCGCGATGGGCGCCGCGGAATTCTGCTGGCACGCGGCGCGCGACTACACTCTCGATCGCAAGCAGTTCGGCCGGCCGCTGGCAGCCACACAACTCGTCCAGAAGAAGCTCGCCGACATGCAGACCGAGATCGCCCTCGGGCTTGCTGGTTGTCTGCGTATGGGACGATTGATGGACGCCGAGCGCCTGCCCATCGAAGTGATCTCGCTCATGAAGCGCAACAACTGCGGCAAGGCCCTCGATATCGCGCGGACGGCCCGCGACATGCACGGTGGAAACGGCATATCTGACGAGTACCACGTGATTCGGCATGTCATGAACCTCGAGACGGTCAATACGTACGAGGGAACGCACGACATCCACGCCCTGATCCTGGGCCGTGCGCAGACCGGCCTGCAGGCCTTCACCGGCTGATATCAGTGTGCAATCGCAATATGGACATTTCCTGAAAGTTGCCGCGAATCTGCCCTGATCGCGTTGTCATAAACAAGGTCGCTCACTATGGTTCATCGTCCGTCAAGGATAGAAAGAATCTCGGGAGGACTGCATGATCAGGGTGTTGCTCGTCGATGATCACCGGCTGTTCCGGCTGTGCCTGCGCCGGATGTTGGAGGGGTTGAAGGGTCTGCAGGTGGTTGGCGAGGCGGAGAACGGGGAGGGCGCCGTTGCCGCGGCGCGCGAACTGCGCCCCAATGTCATTCTGATGGACCTGCTCATGCCCGGCATCGGTGGCCTGGAAGCCATCCGGCGCATCGCGCTCATGGAGCTCGACATCCGTGTGATCGTGCTGTCCGCGTGCGAGGGACAGCCGTTTCCGGTGCAGGCGCTCCGGGCGGGGGCGGTCGGCTACCTCACCAAGGGCGTCAACGCGGAGGAACTGCAGTCGGCGGTACGCCGGGTGTTCCTGGGCAAGCGCTACCTCAGCGCCGACGTGGCCCAGGACCTGGCCGTCAGCGCATTCGAGGAACGGCCGGCCGGGCCCTTCGACGCGCTGTCGAATCGCGAGATGCAGGTCATGATGATGGTGGTGAACTGCCACAAGGTGGCGGACATATCGTCGAGCCTGCATCTCTCACCCAAGACGGTGAACAGCTACCGATACCGGATCTTCGAGAAACTCAACGTATCGAGTGACGTCGAACTGGCGTTGCTTGCGGCGCGCTACGGGATGCTCGGCGGGGGCCTCGGCGCCGAGTCGCGCGTGGCCGGCACGGGGTAAGGGGCGCCGCCCGGCCTGGCATACCCATGCCAGGCCGCTCCCGGCCAGGGGCCGCGTTGCCGGTCCCTCGACCCGACTCTATAGTGCGTCCATGACCGCCCGCCTGGAATCCCTGCTCGAGCAACTGCCCCGGAAACCCGGGGTTTATCGCATGATCGGCGCCGACGGCGGCGTGTTGTACGTCGGCAAGGCGCGCAACCTGCGCAATCGCGTCACCAGCTATTTCCGGGCATCGGGCCTGACCACCAAGACGATGGCCCTGGTCGCGCGTATCGAGGACATCCAGATCACGATCACCGGCAGCGAGACCGAGGCGCTGCTGCTCGAGCAGAACCTCATCAAGGAGGAGCGGCCACCCTACAACGTCGTGCTCCGTGACGACAAATCGTATCCCTACATATACCTGACGGATCATCCCGATTTCCCGCGACTGACCTTTCATCGTGGCGCCAAGCGCAAGACCGGACGCTATTTCGGCCCGTTCCCGTCCGCTGGTGCGGTACGCGAGAGCCTCAATATTCTGCAGAAGCTGTTCCGCCTGCGGCACTGCGATGACGCCTTCTTCCGCAATCGCTCGCGCCCGTGCCTGCAATATCAGATCCGGCGGTGCAGCGGACCGTGCGTGGGTCTGGTGGATGAGCGGCAGTACCACGAAGACGTCGAGCTGGCGGTGCTCTTCCTCGAGGGGCGCAGCCAGGCAGTGCTCGATATCTACAAGGAGCGTATGCAGTCGGCCGCCGAAGCGCTCGAATTCGAGCGCGCCGCGCGCTATCGCGATCAGATCGACCGGCTGCGCCGGGTCCAGGAGCAGCAGTACGTTCACGCGGAGGAAGGCGACGTGGACCTGTTCGCGCTTGCGGCGCAAGGTTCGGTGACCTGCATCCAGGCGATGTTCGTGCGGGCCGGCCGCGTTCTCGGCCAGCGCACCTGGTTTCCGAAGAACGAGCTCGAACTGCCCGAGGACGAACTGCTCGATGCATTCCTGGCCCAATACTACTTCGGCGGTCAGGCGCGGGAACTGCCGCGGGCGGTGATCGTCTCGCTCGCGCTCCCCGACGCCAACGTGCTGGCCGATGCGCTCGGTCAGCTGGCCGGGCGTCGGGTCGCCGTCGCGCACCAGGTGCGCGGTCAGCGGGCACGCTGGCTCGATCTCGCCCGGGACAATGCGGCCCACAGCCTGGCCGCCTTTCTGGCCGATCAGCGCAGCGTGTTTGCCCGCTTCGTCGCGCTCCAGGAAGCGCTGGCGCTCGACGACCCGCCGCGGCGCATCGAATGTTTCGACATCAGTCACACCATGGGCGAGGCGACGGTCGCGTCGTGCGTGGTGTTCGACGCCAGCGGGCCGCGCAAGTCCGATTACCGACGCTTCAACATCTCCGGTGTCATCGCCGGCGACGACTATGCGGCCATGGAGCAGGCGCTGCGGCGCCGCTATGCGCGAATCAAGTCAGGGGAAGGCGAGCTGCCGGATCTCATCGTGGTGGACGGTGGTCCGGGTCAGCTGCAGCGGGCCGAACGGATCCTCGAAGAGCTGCAGCTGGATGAACCCGTCCTGCTCGGCATCGCCAAGGGACCGAGCCGTAAGGCGGGTCTCGAGAAGTTTTACCTGGACGGGCGCGAGATCGTCCTGCCCCCGCAGGGCGATGCGGCGCTCCTGCTGCAGCAGATCCGCGACGAGGCGCACCGGTTTGCGATCACCGGGCACCGGCAGCGGCGCCACAAGGCGCGGCAGGGGTCGGAACTCGATGACCTCCCGGGGATCGGACCGAAACGCCGCCGCGAGCTCATCACGCACTTCGGCAGCCTGCGCGCGGTGAAAGGCGCGAGTGTCGAGGAGATCGCCAAGGTGCCGGGCATCAGCCGAAAGCTCGCACAGGACATATACGGTATCCTGCATGCCGAGTAGTGGACCTGATTCGATGAACCTGCCCAACATTCTGACGCTCGTGCGCATCCTGCTGGTGCCGGTTTTCGTGCTGGCGTACATCCTGCCGGTGTCCGGAACCTACCTGCTGGCTGCGGCGCTGTTCTCGCTCGCCGCCTTCACGGACTGGCTCGACGGCTACCTCGCGCGCCGCCTGAACCAGACCACGCCGTTCGGCGCCTTCCTCGACCCCGTCGCGGACAAACTGATCGTCGTGACCGCGCTGGTGCTGCTGGTCGGCCACCATCACACGCTCTGGCTCACCCTGCCGGCCATGGTCATCGTGGGCCGGGAGATCGTCGTCAGCGCGCTGCGCGAGTGGATGGCGGAGATGAACCGACGCGGCCTGGTCGGCGTCGCGTGGCTCGGACGCGTCAAGACCACGTTCCAGATGGTCGCGCTGGTGGTACTGCTCGCGAATCCGCCGGACTTCCGCCTGTCCCTGGTGATCCTTGGCTACGTGCTGCTCTACATTGCGGCGGTGATGACGCTCTGGTCGATGGTGCTGTACCTGCGTGCCGCGTGGCCGTCGTTGCAGAGCGGTTGGGAACAGAGCGGCGAATAGGCCGCGCGGTGGCTTCTGCGGGTGCGGTGCAACGTCTCGCGCTCGCTTCCAAACATCGCTAGAATGCGCCGCCTCTGGCTGGGTGGCAGAGTGGTCATGCAGCGGACTGCAACTCCGCGTACGCCGGTTCGATTCCGACCCCAGCCTCCAGATTCGCCATTCGCTCGCGGCTTGATCCCGATCAAACCTGCGCCCACGCAGGGCGGTTAGCTTCCCGGCAACGTCACCAACCGGGAAGCAGGGCCATGCAATACATCACGACCGAAGACGCCGGAACCCTTCGCAAGATCGGCGTGAACGTCGCCGTGCTGGTCGGCGTCACGCTTGCGCTCATCGCGCTCGCGGCTGTGCTGACCTGAACATTCCGCTCGGACGGACCCGGGTCCGCGCGCCACGGCAATCGGCACCGGGATTGCTCCGGGGATCGATTGGTCCTTAAATCGTTTCCGTAGGTTACTGAAACCGACGGATTAGAGCATGCGCGAAACGATCGGCCCGCCCCCGGGCTTCCATCTTCTGCTCGAGGGACGCCTTGCGGCGGAGGCGTGGCGCGTGATGCTCCAGCTCCCGTTGCTGCGCCGCCAGGTACCTGGCGGCAGTGGGCCGGTCATGGTGCTGCCCGGTTTCCTCGCCGACGACACGCCGACCTGGCTGCTGCGGCAATTCCTGCAGAGCCTCGGCTACGACGCCTCTGGTTGGGGACTGGGCCAGAACCGGGGACCCATGCTCGGGTACCTGCCGCGAATCGTCGAGCGTCTCGAAAAGATGCGTGCGCGTTCCGCTGCGCTGCCGAGCCTCGTTGGCTGGAGCAGGGGCGGCGTGATGGCGCGCGAGGTCGCTCGTGACCGGCCGGATCTGGTGCGATCGGTCGTCACGCTGGGCAGTCCCGTCCGCGGCGGCGTGCACGGGACCCGGGTCGGTGCCTGGGTCACGCGCGCCACCGGGATCACCGCAGAACAGATCTCGCGCATCGTCGCGGAGCGTCAGGCCCGGCCGATCCGGGTGCCCGTGACCGCCATCTACTCGCCGACCGACGGCATCGTGTCACGGGAGGCCTGTCTGGACGACCTCACGCCCGGGATCGTTCATGAAGCGGTTGACTGCAGCCACATGGGTCTCGTGGCACACGTCGAGGTCTACCGCAGGATCGCCCGCGCGCTGGCGCGCCACCACGGAGCGGCGGCCGACGCATCCTGACGCGCGCTTGCCTCGCTGCCGCTCAGCCCTCCGGCGGAGGCTCCGTCGATTTGTCGGGCGTGCGCCCGGTTCGGCGCTGATCGCCGAATGCACGCTCCATGGCCTGGCGCATGAAATTGAACGGGTTCAGGTCGTTCATCTCGCGCAGCCGTTTGCGGAACTGATCCTGGTGCTCGAAGAACGTGAGGATGCTCTGCTCGATGTAGCGGGACACGACGTTGCCCGCGTTATTGCCGTAGAAGCGGATGATCTGTTCGATCGCCCGGTTGGTGAGCACCGGCTCGTGCCCCTCGGCTTCCTGTTCGGCCAGGATCTGCAGCAGGATGCTGCGGGTGATGTCCGAGCTGTCCTTGCTGTCCAGGACCCGGATACTTTCGCCCTTGAGGATCATGCGGCGCACGTCATCCACCGTCACGTAGTGGCTGTCGGTCAGGTCGTAGAGACGCCGGTTCGGGTACTTCTTCAGTTCGCGCACGCTGGCACCTTCGCAGTCTTGCGTTCCGGTTGGGGGTAGACCAGCGCCCGCCACCCGCGCGACCGATCGAACGGCTTCCAGCGCCCCTCGGGCTGCGCCAGGCGGTCGGCGATGATGTGGTAGACAACGGGATTCATGGCCATGCCGGTGTGGCTGGCGACCACCTCGATATTCTCGGCCTCGGTGCCGGGATACTCGAGACAGCTCGACCAGTGGACCACCCCGTCCGACTTGCTGTAGACGGCGCTGCAGGGAACGGGCGGCGCCTCGGCCGGGTAACGCAGCATCTGGTCGCGCATCTGCTCGCGCGTCATGCCCGACATGTACTGGAAGAGCCGTGCCACGGCGCCGTTCGCGCTCTCGGGGCCTTCCGAGGAGAACGGGCTGCCGAGCGTGATCGCGAACCGCACACGATCCGGGAACTGCCGCGCGAGTTCCCGCGCAAACACCCCACCAAGGCTCTGGCCGATGATCGAGATGCGTCGCGGATCCCCGCCGGCGAGCGCGCGGAACCGCTCGAACAGCTGCTCCTGCAGCGCGAAGCTGCCGGTATTGCGGCCGAGCCCCCAGGGCAGCGGGGTGTAGCCTAGCCGGCCGAGGTAGCGACGCAGCATGACCGTCGATTCGTCCCCTGCCGTGAAACCCGGGAGGACCAGCACAGGATGCCCATCACCGCGCGGCGCCGTGCCGAGCAACGGCCACGTATATAGAAGCGAGGAGAATTCGAAGACGACCCGCGGCAACTCGGTCGCGGCGTGCCATACCGAGGGACTTCGTCCCCGGCTCTGCTCGACGTCAATCTCTTGATACACGGGCCGCTTCAGCGACTGATGTGACCGGAGTGTTACGGAGAAGCCCCGGCCGGTCAACGGTAATCTTGTGCGGTGCGGGACGGTGCTGTGTGTCGACTATGGCAGGGTTGACCGCGGTGCTTGCATCGAGAGCCGACATGGCTAAACTGCGCGCCCGCGCCAGTCGCCATGCCCCATCCTGGGTCGGCCGCGCACCCCGGCAGGGCAGATCGGCGACCCGACACCGCTCGCCCGGCCTGCGTCTGAATCTGGAATTTCGCGGATCGTCCCGTAAATTCAGGCAGTTACGAGCGGCGATCGCTGCTGGCATGGACCTTGCTGAAACGTATCTGTAACCCACAGGGGCTATCGTTGCGACACACGGAACCGGAGGAGCGTCATGTATAAGCTGGCTGGACTGGATGCTGCCTTTCTCTACGCCGAAACCGCGCGCTGTCCCCAGCACATCGCTTCGGTACAGGTGGTCGAGCCGCCGCCCGGTGCGGACATGACGACCTGGGTAGCGCGGTTCCGGGAAACGGTTGGCGCACGGCTGCATCGGGTGCCGTATTTCACGAGCCGGCTGCAGCACACGCCGCTCGGGCTCGATCATCCGGTCTGGGTGCGCGACGACGCATTCGATCTCGATCACCATGTCCGCGAATACCCGGTGCCCGCACCGGGCGGGCGCGCGCAGTTCGAAGCGGCCATCGCGACCCTGCATGCGCTGCCCCTCGACCGGAACCGGCCGCTCTGGGAGATCTGGGTTCTCACCGGGCTCGAAGGGGGGCGCATCGCGTACTACAACCGCGTCCACCATGCCTGCCTCGATGGCGTATCGGGCCAGAATGCGGTACGCGCGGTATTCGACGAAGCACCCGAAGGCGACGTGATCGAGGCGCCGCCGGCGGACCAGGCAGCACGCCCCAGCGCCGAGGCTCCGGCCCGTCTGCTGCTGGCGGCCCTGGACAACCTGGCCGGCTACCAGGTCCGCCAGGCGCGCAGCCTGTTCAAATACCTGGATACCGGCGTGCGTCTGTTGCAGCGCGCCGTCGACCCCGGCAAGGGTCTGGGTGCAGCCGCAGAGCCGGCGCCGCACACAGCGTTCAACCGCAGCGTCCTGAAGGCGCGCAGCTATGCCACCGGTGAACTGCCGCTGGCGGAGACGAAGGCGATCGGCAAGGTCACCGGTGCCACACTGAACGACGTGTTTCTCGCAGTCTGCGGTGGCGCGTTGCGTCGCTACCTGGATCGCAAGGGCCAATTACCCGCCCGCTCGCTGATCGCCGGCTGTCCGGTTTCGCTGCGCCGACCCGGCGACAAGTCGCTGAACAACCAGGTGACGATGATGCAGGTCACGTTTGCAACGGACGAGGCCGACTCGGTCAAGCGCCTGCTGCGCATCGCGAAATCCTCCGTGCAGGCCAAGGGCGTGGTCGCGGACCTGGCCACGAGCTACGACACGAACGTCGCGTTGCCGGGTTTGCCGGGTCTCCTGGGTACGGCCGCGCGGTTCGTCGAGGCGACCAACCTGGCGGAACTCCCGCAGCCCGCGTTGCCGTTCAACATGGTCGTGTCCAACGTGCCAGGGCCGCGCAAGCCCCTGTACTCGCTCGGCGGTCGCGTTCTCACGCACTATCCGGTATCCATCCCGGCTCATGGCCAGGCAGTCAATGTCACCGTCCAGAGCTATGTGGATCATCTGTTCTTCGGCGTGACCGGCTGTGCACGCGCACTGCCGGATGCAGGCTTGTTCCGGGACGACATGCTCGCGGCATTCGCCGAACTCACCGAAGCGGTGCTCGGGAGCCGCGTCGCGGGTAGCGCCGGCCAGGGTGTGCCGGTTCCATTCCCGCGCCGCGCGCAGCCGGCCGACCGCGCCGGGATGTCCGGGGCTCGCATGGCCTCGGACGGTGAATTGCCGCAGCGGTCGGAAGCGGCCTGATTGGTTGGTGCGTCGCACAAAAAGTGCTTGCAATGACTTTTTGTGTGGCGCACAATTTCGTTGTGCATCGCAATAGAAGTCCCGCGATCGCCACCACAACCGAATCAGGAGACTTTTGATGAACGTATTCGAGAAGACCACCCAGGCCGGCCGCGATCTGTTCGAAATCAACACGGCGACGTTCCGCAAGATCGCCGAACTCAGCGCCGAGAACTTCAAGAAGTACATCGAGCTGAACCAGGACTACTTCCAGAAGCTGCCGGAAGTCCGTGAACTCGGCGCGTTCGTCGAACTGCAGCGCGGCTATGGTCAGAGCCTGTGGCAGGGTATCCAGGAAGACTTCAAGGCGCGCGGTGAGATCCTGAAGAATGCCGTCGAACAGACCGGCACCGTGCTGCGCGGCGTCATTTCGAATAACGACGAAGACCAGCAGGCCGCTGCCTGATCGGCGCCTGACCCGGCTTTTGGGGCCACGCGTTCGTACGCGTGACCGCCAGATCCGCCAGAAGCCCGTGAGTTCGGATGAATTCACGGGCTTTTTCGTTGCGGAATGCGAAACTCTACGTGATCCTAGTGCGGGCCACCGGCAAACCCGGCGAGCCAAAGGCTTGCGTTCGCGAACACCGATTCGGGTCTCGGGTTTCGGGTTTCGAGTCTCAGGTAAGGAACAAGGCGCTTGAGCAAACCGACCGCATTGATCACTGGCGCTTCGCCCGGCATCGGCCAGGAACTGGCGCGGGAATTCGCCCGGCACGGCCATGGCCTGGTACTGACGGCACGGCGCGAGGAGCGCCTCGAAGCGTTGGCCGAAGAACTGCGCGGCAAGGTTCAGGTCACCGTGATACCGGCCGACCTCGGTCGTCGCAAGGGCGCGCGGCGCCTGCTCGCCGACCTGGATGATCATGAAGTCGAGGTGGGCATCCTGGTGAACAACGCCGGCGTCGCAGCCTCGGGACCCTTTCAGTCGATGGACGGCCGGACTGCCCGGAACCTCATGCAGGTCAACATGGCCAGCCTCGTCGAACTCACCCAGGGCGTGCTGCCCGCCATGCTCGCGCGTGGCCGCGGGCGTATCCTCAACGTGGCTTCCGTCGCGGGATTCCAGGCCGTGCCGGGGATCGCGTTGTACAGCGCGACCAAGGCGTTCGTCCTGTCGTTGAGCGAAAGCCTCGCCGAGGACCTCAAGGGCACCGGTGTGACCGTGACCGCCCTCTGTCCAGGTCCGACCCGTACCGACATGATCGCCGACATCGAGCCGCTGGAACTGGCCGGCCCGTTCATGACAAGCGCACGGGAAGTCGCGCAGGATGGTTACCGGGCGTGTCTGGCCGGAGACGTGGTCCGTATTCCCGGACTCGCCAACCAGGCGATGGTCACTTGGCTGCAGTACCAGCCGCGCGGGCTGGTACGCTGGTTTTCGGGTATGGCGGCGCGGAGCACGTTCGGGGCAAAGCGCCCGGGCGCAGTGGCCGGCAGGACGACCCAGGACGGACGTCAGGAGGGCAGCTGAACATGTCGAACGACGGTACACAGGATCCGAACGCACGCGCGCCGGGCGACACCCAGGGTTTCATCGAATCGCTCGCCGAACGTACCGGGGGCATCGCCGCTGCATCGGCGTTCGGTGTCGACATGCGTTCGATCATCGATACCTGGGGCACCATCCTCAACGACGCCGGCGCACAGCCACGCGCCGTCTTCGACGCGCTGCAGGGGTTCGGCGCGTCGCTCGGCGAGATCTGGCTTGGCGACAGCGAACTCGCGGCACCGCCCGGCGATACCCGATTTGCCGATTCAGCGTGGCAGGAAAATCCGATTTATCGGCGTATCGGCCAGACGTATCTGGCGTGGAGCCGCTCGCTCGACCAGTGGCTCACGCAGTCCGGGCTCGAAGGCATGGACCGGGAACGGGCGCGCTTCGTCCTCGATGCAGCCAAGGACGTCATGGCCCCGGTCAACAACCTGGTCGGCAACCCGGAAGCCCTGCGCAAGGCCGTCGAGACCCGTGGTGGTAGCGTGTTCAAGGGGCTGCGCAACTTCGTCGATGACGTCCGGCACAATCACGGCTACCCGGCCGTCGCTGACCGGCACGCGTTCGAAATCGGTCGCGAGGTAGCGGCGAGCGACGGCTCGGTGGTGTTTCGCAACGAGTTGCTCGAGCTGATCCAGTACCGGCCCAAGACGTCTACCGTCGCGCCCGTCCCGCTGCTGTACGTATTCAGTCAGGTCAACCGGTTCTATCTCGCCGATCTCACGCCGGACCGGAGCCTGGTCCAGCGCCTGCTCGATGCCGGGATACCGGTGTTCGCAGTCAGCTGGAAGAATCCGACACCCGACGAACGCGACTGGAATCTCGATACCTATGCGGGCGGCATCATCGATGCCATCCGCGTCATGCGCCAGATCACCGGACAGGACAAGGTCCACCTCATCGGCGTCTGTGCTGGAGGACTTGCGGCCGCCGCTGCGGCGGGCGTGCTCGCTGCGCGCGGCAAGGACTGGCTGGATGCCTTGTCACTGTTCATCAACGTCCTGGACTTCCGTCCGGAAGACAGCGACTTCGGCCTGTTCGTCAGCGAGCGGTCGGTCGAGGCGCAGAAAGCGATGGTGCGCAGCAAGGGCATCTTTGCGGAAAAGGACGTTTTCGAAATGTTCGCGCTGCTGCGGGTCGAAGAGAACATCATGAGTTTCTTCCGCAGCAACTATCTGCTCGGCGAGGACCCGCTCAAGCACCCGCTGCTGTTCTGGTCGATGGACTACACGCGCGTACCCGCGGAGATGCAGTGCGATTTCCTTGACCTCTCGCAGTACAACCAGATCGTGAAGAAAGAAAAGCGGGTGCTCGGCAAGCGCATCGACCTGTCGAAGATCCGCTATCCGGTGTACCTCATGGCCGGCAGCACCGACCACATCACCCCGTGGAAGGCCTGCTATCGCAGCACGCAGCTGTTTGGCGGCGAGGTGACCTTCGTACTGACCAACCAGAACCATACCCAGACCATCAGCGGGCGGCTCGACAACCGGCACCTGCGCTACTGGATTCCGCAGGAACTGCCGGTCGACCCGGACGCAGCACTCGCGACTGCCGCCGAGCACCCGGGCTCCTGGACGTTCCACTGGATCGACTGGCTGAAGAGCCGCTTCACGGAAGCCGTTCCCGCGCCCGCATCACTCGGCTCGGAGAAGTATCCGCCGCTCTACGCGGCACCGGGCAGGTACGTGCTGGAGTCCTGAGCGCGCCGCCCGGCTACTTGATGCGCACCGCGAGTACGTCGCACGTCACGCCGTGAATGACCGAATTCGCCACGGACCCGAGCAGCAGCTGCACGCCCTGCTTGCCGTGCGTGCCGATCACCAGCATGTCGCAGTCGAGCGTCTTCAGCAGGTCCTGGATCTCGAGGTGCGGCGCGCCGTGCCGGACGTGCGCGTTGTCGGCGGGGAGGCCGTACTTGACGGTCAGTTCGCGGAGCTGCACGCGCGCCTGCTGGGCGGCTTCCTGTTCGAACTGGATGCCGATGTCGGATAGGGTAGTCGGGTTCATACCGGCGTAGGCGTGCCGGAACGGCTTGATGACGTGCACGATGTCCAGTTCCGCGGTCTCCCGCTCCGCGACCAGGCGCGCGACGTCCAGTACCTGGTTGGACTCCGCGGACAGGTCGATGGCCGCGAGCACGCGCCGGTACTTCTGTTCGGCCGGGCGCACCTCGACGTCCTTGCCGGGGACGCGAATCGCGAGCACGTTGCGCTCGGTGCCGTGCAGCATCGCGTTGGCGGTCGAGCCGAGCAGGCGCTTGATGCCGTGCCGACCGTGCGTGCCCAGCACGATCAGGTCGTGATTGCCGGCGTCGGCATGCTGCTGGATCAACGTCGCCGGATGCCCCTCAAGGATCTTCCAGCTCTTCAGCCGCTTGCCGCTGCAGAGCTTTTCCAGGTAGGCGCCGACTTCGCGTCGCATGCGCCCCTGCAGATCGTCGATCAGGGCGGCACTGGGATCACCGACGTTGTAGAAGTGGCTGCGCTCCAGTACGTGGACGACTTCGATGGCCGCCTCTGGTGCCAACTGCTGCGCGCTGGCCAGGACATAGGAAGCAGAAGCATCGTCGAGATCGACGGCCACGAGCAGGTTCCGGAATTTTGTCATGGTTGTACCTGTACCTTGATCGAATGAGTGGTCTTGTCGGCTGCGGTCGCGAACGCCTGCGCGACTTCGTCTAGCTTGAACCGGTGCGTGACCAGCGGCTCGAGTCGGTCGCGGTGGTGCGCAATCAGACTGACCGCGATCGAGAAATCGCTCTGGTGGCACTCGCGCCCGTAGCAGTTCGAGGCCGCGAGCGTCAGTTCCTTCTGGAAGAATTCGAAGGCCGGCAGGGCGGGAGGCCGGTCGAACACCCCGAGCATGACGATGCGGCCGCCATTGCGGACGATGCGTACCGACTCGCCGAGCGTGTCGGCATGACCGCCGACCGTTTCGATGACGACGTCCACGTGCTGGGTGCCGACCGCATCCAGCAACTCGGCGCCGGACGCGAAGACGGCGTCGGCACCGAGCGCATGGGCCAGCGCCTGCTGATGGGGGTGGCGCGCGGTGATCGACACCTCCGCGGCACCTGCGGCACGCGCGGCGAGGAGCGTGAGGAGTCCGATGCTGCCGGCGCCGAGAATCGCGACCCGCTCACCGAGGCCGAGACGCGCCAGGCGAACGCCCCGTACACATACGGCCATGGGCTCCGCGAGTGCAGCGATATGCGCCGGAACACCATGTGGCGTGGCATAGAGAGCATCCGCGGGGACGGTCAGGAACTCCGCCATGCCGCCTGGGCGCATGAATCCGCAGATGCGCATTTCAGGACACAGATTGTGCAGGCCGGTACGGCAGTAGCGGCAGCTGCCGCAGCCGATGACCGGTTCGAGCACCACGTGTGCACCAGACGCGAGCGCGACGCCATCACCCACGGCATCGATGATCCCGGCGACCTCGTGCCCTGGTTGTACCCCGCGCGAAGTGCCACGCTGACCGTACAACAGGTTCAGGTCGCTGCCGCAGATCCCGACGGCCGTGACGGCGAGTCGCACCCAGCCCGGTTTCGGGTCGGGTAGATTGCGCTCCACGAGCGCGAGCTCGCCGGTTTCGTCGAATACCGCGGCTTTCATCGAATCCTCCCCGAGTGGCCCATCATGCTAAACCGCGGCCGCTGCGCGAGACAATGCTGGCAACCCACAGTGGAACCCGTACACTCGATCGAGGGTAAGGGGAGAATCCATGGCTACCTATATCATGCTGAGCACGCTCACCGACGAAGGCCGCAAGACCCTGAAGGAGCGTCCCGAGCGCCTCAAGGAAGTGAACAAGGAACTCGAGTCGATGGGCGCTCGGGTGGTCGCCCAGTACGCGTGCCTCGGCGGCTACGACTTCGTGAACGTGATCGAGGCCCCCACCAACGAGACCATGTCACGCATCTCCATGGAACTCGGCGCGCGCGGCACCATCAAGATCACCACGCTGCCGGCGATGGAGATCAACTCATTCGTAGAGATGCTGCAGGGGAAATCGGCGGGCGGAAGCTGAGTCGTGCCTGCCTATGTGATGCTCATGCGCTACCACTCGGCGGGCCTGCGGGCGGCGCAGGAGGACCCGCGGTCGCTCTTGCGCATTCACGAAGGACTCGCCCGCTGGGAATGCAAGGTGTTGTCGAGTTTCCACGTGCTCGGCGAGTGGGACCAGTGCACGATCTTCGAAGCGCCGGACAACTTCCGCGCCTACCGCGGCATGCTGGAACACGAGTTCGGCACGACGGCGGATACCGAGATCCTGCCTGCAGTCGACTACGACCTGTTCAGCCGCATGGTCGGCCAGGAAGCGGGCACCGAAGGCCCGCATCCCTGGCAGATCAACTGGTGGGCGCGTCTCGGTCGCCTTGCGTTCCGATGGCATGCCTACGGCCGCTGGGTTCACCAGGCGTGCAAACCGCTCACCGTGACGGGCCGCGAACGCTTCGGGCAGATCAAGGGTCCCTGCATCGTGGTGGCGAATCACACCAGCCACATGGATGCGCTGGTGCTGAACGCGGCACTGCCGTTCCGGGTCCGCTGGAACATCTATTCGGGCGCGGCCGCGGACCGCTGGTTCGTCAAGGGCCGCAAGGAACTGGTCATGCAGCCGTGGTACCAGTCACTGGCCATGGGCACGTTTCCGATCCAGCGCGGCGGCGGCTCGAAAGCCCTCGACTACCCGCGCTGGCTGCTCGACCAGGGCTGTAACCTGATCATCTTTCCGGAAGGGACCCGCTCGACCAGCCGCAGCATGGCCAAGTTCCGGCACGGCGTCTCGATCCTCGCACTCGAGAAGGACGTCCCAGTGGTGCCGGTATTCCTGACCGGCCTGGCGGCCCTGCGCCCGAAAGGCAGCCGCGAGATCCGGCCCGGGCCCGCGGGCGCGCATGTCCTCGAGCCGATCCGTTTCGCACCGGGAACCTCCGTGCCTGAAGCCACCCGCATGATCTACGAAGCGATGAACGAGGTTCACCAGGCGGTCGCGCTGTTCGGCGACGAAGCGGCGCGTCAGGATCGACCGCGACCCGCGGCCGGCAGTAACCCCGCCAGCCAGGCAGGCGGATCCTGAAGCAGCCCCGTAGTGGGGTGCCGGAGCGGGGGTCAGAGTCGGCCGGTGGCCAGCAGGCGTTCGACTGCGCGTGCGACGCCGGCCTCGTCGTTGCGGGCGGTGACGAACGTGGCTGCCGCCCGGGTGCGTTCGTCGGCCTGGCCCATGGCCACCGA
The DNA here is from genome assembly GCA_019634925.1 of Pseudomonadales bacterium. Lineage (GTDB taxonomy): Bacteria > Pseudomonadota > Gammaproteobacteria > Pseudomonadales > Azotimanducaceae > UBA7803. The sequence continues at coordinate 208,066 of JAHCAL010000005.1, read as the reverse complement.
AGCGCCGGAAATGCGGAACATCTCGATATCGTTCTCGGCGTCGCCGAAGGTGATGACCTCGCTTGGGTCGAGTTCCAGGTAGGCGCAGGCCCGCTTCAGCGCTTCGCCTTTGCTGGCGTTCGCCGAGGTCAGCGTCATGATCGTCTTGCCAGAGGGGCCGATGCTGTCGAAGAAGTTCACGCGACCGCGGTAGCGCGGTTCGAGTTCACCGCGGATGCGCGCGTAGACGCCGGATCCCTGGATGTTGGCGACCCGTGGCCGGGAGGGATCGGCGCCGCGCAACTGCCTGACGAAATGCATCTCGGGGGGCATGCTGCCGGCTGCGGGCGCGCCTTCCAGCTTCACCAGGACGCGGTCCTCGACCGTGATCGTGGCGATGCAGCGCTCGGTATCGCAGAGTTCGTAGAGCTCCTCGACGAAATCCTCCGGAAGGCGTTCGTCGAAGATGTCGCGACCGAGATCCGGTATATGAACCTGCGCGCCTGAGCAGGCGATCGCCGGTCCGTGGAGGCCGATGCGCGCCTCGACGCGCTGCGCCATCTGGATCCAGCGTGCCGTGGCGATGATGATCTGCAGCCCCGCATCGCGCGCCGCGCGCAGTGCGGTGATGTTGTCCTCGGGCAGGTCTTCGCCGACCAGCAGCGTTCCGTCGAGATCGATCGCCAGGGCTTTGAACGTCATGGGCTATCCGGAACCGGGAGTGGATCGCGATTCTACCCGGCCTGCTGCCGCGCTGGCAGCGCGGCAGCAGGCCGGGGCTTCTCGTGTATGATCGGCCCGCGCCCGGGTGGTGAAACTGGTAGACGCAAGAGACTTAAAATCTCTCGACCGAAAGGTCATGCGGGTTCGAGTCCCGCCCCGGGCACCACACCCACACCAGTCCGGCGGGCATGCCCGAGCCGCTGGATGCAGCACGACCGGTCGCCTGAACGGCAAGCCGGCCGCGCCGCAGCGGCGTCAGGGCGCCAGATCGTCGAGCAGGATGAGACCCGGCGGCAGGCCGCCACCAAACTCGTCGCGCGCGACCGCCGTGTAGATGCCGGCTGCCTCCAGGTCCAGCGACACCGGACCGATCGCCGGCACCTTGGAGCCGGCGGGCGTTACGGTGACCGCGTAGCTGCCCGGTGCGAGTCCGACATAACCGGTGTCCGCCTTGAAGGGCACGCCCGCGAAGGCCGGTTCCACGTCGTCGATCGACGTGAGCGCATCCGTGACATAGATATCGACGTTGCCGGCCGACGGCGAAGCGTGCACCAGCCTGATGCGGGCCTCGGTCGCGATCCGGCGGTTGTCATCGACCAGGACGAGCGGTTCGATGTCCGCAAGCGGTCCAACGGCCAGCACCGTCTGCTCGACACCGGCTTCGAGTTCGAGGTCGGCGTCGATGACCACCGGGGTCGCAGCGCCTGCCGGCACCACTTTGACGTTGAGGGTCGAAGGCGGCAGGAGGAGGTAGCCGGTCACGTCGGGGAACGCGAGCGCCGGTACCGCCGGCGCGGCGAAGTCGTCGTTGGCGATGATGTCGACGTCGGGTGCGTCCGCCGAGGCGTGCACGACGCGCAGGGCCGAAGGCGTGGTCGCGTCGAGGATCTCGAGTGATCCGGTACCGTCGAGTGCCACCAGGCTGATCGGCGCGGTACCCGGGCCGGTGTTCTGGACGGCAGCGATCACGAGATCCGCGCCCGCGGTCAGTGGTACTTCGCCGGAATCGAACACGACGGTCGATGCGTCGCCGGCAAGCGTTACGCGTACCTGGTAGGTGGCGGCCGGAACTTCCACGGGGCCGAGGTCCTCGCCGAACGCAAAGGTGCCGAGCGGCGCGGCGGACGCGAGGTCAGCACCGGGTGCGGTGGCGAAGACATCGACGGCGGGTGCATTGGGGGCTGCGTGCACCACACGCAGACGCACGTTCCCTGCGGCCGGGCCGGCTTCCGGGGCGGTCAGCACGAGCGGCTCGAGCGTCGCGGTTTCGCCGACTGCAATCACGGTGATGCGCTCGTCACCCGCGATCGGTAGATTGGCGGGGCCGATCACGGTGACGCTGCCGCTGGGCGTGATCGCCCTGACTTCCACTGCGAGCGTCCCTTCCTGCACGGTCAGGAAACCGCTGCCGGTCTTGTACGGCACGTTGCTCAGAACCACGCTCCCGCCGGCCAGCACGTCGACGGCAGGCGCGTCCGGCGAGGCATGCAGCACCTCGAGCGATGAGGTCGCGGGCGGAGGCGGCGGCGGGGCAGGGTCGGGCGCAGGGGCCGGGCTGTTCGAATTGTTGCCGCCGCAAGCAGCGAGAAACGTGACCGCCATGAAGGCGGCCGCTAAGGTTCGTGGTCGGATCATCTGGTACTTCCTGTCAGTGCGTTGGGGGAACGCGGCCGCAGGCGCGGCCTCCATGGGATCGGCAAGCGACGCTGCCGAGCGCACGGTAGGAAGGACCGGGTCAACCGGCGGTGAACGTCGGATCAACGCGACGTGAAGGAGCGATGGTGCCCAGGGTGGGACTCGAACCCACACGCCTTGCGGCACTGGAACCTAAATCCAGCTTGTCTACCAGTTCCAACACCTGGGCGCAGGTGCGCGGAACGGCATCTTACGCGAGCGGCGCTGATTGTGCAGCGCGCCGCATGTGCGACGCGCCTGCATCACCTCATCAATATTCGCGCAGTACGTAACCGCGATTCATCATGCAGGTGCGGTATGCCTCGAACGATTCACTGTCCAGCTCGAACTGCGGCTGGCGGCTGGCATCGCCGGCTGCAGCCTGCTGACAGCTCTGGTCATCGACCCGGTACTTGTTGCCCGAGGCCTTCGCGGACTCCCAGTAGTGGGTGGGCGGTGCGGTCGGCGTGGATGTGCACGCGGCGGCAACGAAGAGCAGTGCAGCTGCGGCAAGAATCTGCTTCATCTCGTTCTCCTGCGGATTGTTCCCCGAACCCACGCCTTCTCGACAGCCCGATCGCGGTGTCGCATGATCACCGTCATGAAACTGTCATGAAGATCGTGTAGCGAGCCTAGCCCTCGATCGGACGCCGCGCAAGAGTCCCTAGGACTTTTTTTCCTAAATTTGGGTGCCATGCCGCGTGCCTGCCGTCGGTATGGTTTTGCCCGCAGGTTCAAGGTTCGGCTCGTAACCCGCTGATCGGAAGGTGTATTCTCGCACTGCATGAGCACTTCACCAGCCAGGATCCAGGTGGTCGAACCCCCGCAGGTTGCGTTATCGAATACGGATAAAATATCCGCACCGTGTGGCTGCCCGGGTCGGCCATCGTGAAGAAATACCCGCCCAGCCCCGAAGAATTGCGCGAGTGGATGGACCGCAAAGGGCTGTCCAGCAAGGACGTGGCCAAGGCGCTGCGCCTTTCGGACGGCCGGGTGGTGCGCTTCTGGACCTCGAAGACCGACCCCAGGCCCATTCCGTACCCGAGCTGGTACACGCTCCGGCACAAGTTCGGGAAATAGCCGTCAGCCCGGCCCGCGGCCGGGCGCGTTCCGGGCTGCGCCTCAGGGCTTCCTGAACAGCAGCGTGAATCGATCGCTGTTGTTGGTCACCGTGCGGCGGCCGACTTCGTAGCGGAGTTCGTCGTCCGGCGTGTAGTGGAGCGTCGAATAGTCCACGAACTCGAAGCCGACCGACTCGATCTCCTTGATCATCTGAACCGGGTCCATCCGGCGCCAGTTCTCGTTGTCGTCGGGTTGCATGTGCCGGCGCGTATGGTCCTTGACGCCGTACAGGCCGCCTTTCTTCAGAACCCGGAATACCTCGGAGTTGAGCTGGCGGCGTCCCTCTTCGGTGAAGTTGTGCAGATTCCGGAACGTCAGCGCCATGTCGATGTTGTCGACCGGGATGCGCAGCCCGTCGATCTGGAACCGGCGCTGGCCTTCGGGGCGCGCCATGGCGCCTTCGATTTCCACCACCTCGACGCCCGGGAGCGTCCCGTCCGCGACCAGCGGCGCGATGGTCTGCGTGCCGATCGCGACGTACAGCCTGCCACGCTCGGCAAGCGCCGGCGCCAGCAGTTTCGTGTACCACCCGCCGCCAGGCAGCAGTTCGAGGACCCGCATGTCCTCGCGCAGACCGAAGAATCCGAGAGTCTCGACGGGCTTGCGTTGCGCGTCGCGCGCGCGCTCCTCCGGCGTGCGGATGTCGCTCGCCATGGTGGCTTCGAGGCTCGCGCGCAGATCGGCGTGGGCCGCGCCCGACAGCAACAGCGTCGCGCCGATCAGACATTGCAGGGTTCGGCTGGTGAACTGGAACATGGTGTGGAACTCCCTTTCCTGGTGGAGGCCTCTGCGAACGTCCGGGTGAACTTCGCCGGACGAGCGTATCACGCCACCCGGATGGGGGAACCCGTCCGGCGCGCGAGCAGCGTGTCCAGTACTTCGAGCAGCTGATCCATCCGGAACGGCTTGGCGAGCACATGATCGAACGGCGCTTCCGGTACCGATGCGGACGACTCGAGATACGCCGTGACCAGCGCGATCGGCAGCGTGGGGCTGAGCTCGCGGATGCGCTCAGCAAGCGTCAGGCCGGTCATCAATGGCATCTGCTGGTCGGTCAGGACGGCCGCGACCGACGCATGGTGTGTCTCGAGGTAGCGCAAGGCCGGCAGACTCTCCGTGAAGACCACGACTTCGTAGCCTGCGTCGCGCAGCACTTCGCTCATGACGTTGGCAACCGATACCTCGTCATCCACCAGGACGATCCGGCCAGCGCGCAGCGCTTCGACGGGAACTGGCGCCCGATCGCGCCCCGGCCGGTCGGCCGGGGGCAGGTGGATCTCGAAGGTTGCCCCGCTGCCGGGGCTCGAGACCACCGTCACGTGGCCCTCGTACTCGTGCACCAGCCGGTTCACCAGCCACAGACCGATTCCCGTGCCGTGGCCGGGTTCGCGGGTCGTGAAGTACATCTCGAACATCCGCGCGCGGACCGCGTCGGTGATGCCGTGACCGGAGTCGGCCACGGCCAGCACCACGTGGTCGCCTTCGAGGATCTCGCCGCAGGCCGCGCAGGGTACCGACTGGGTGTCCTGGCGCAGCGTCACACGAATGGTCCCGCGCCCGTCGATGGCGTCGCGCGCGTTGACGAGCAGATTGATGATGATCTGCTGCAGCTGTACCGGGTCCGCGCGGACCGGCTCCGTGCCGTCCGCAAATTCGGTGCGCAATTCGATCGCGGAAGGAATGGCCGCGCGCAGCATGCGCGAGACGTCCTGCAATGCGGCCCGCACGTCGACCGGTTGTGCCGCGCTGCGACCGGCGCGAGTGAAGGTGAGCATCTGCGCGATCAGGTCGCGCGCGCGATGGCCTGCGCCGATCACTTCGTCGAGGAACCCCTCGATCTGTGCGGGCGTGAGTCGCGCGTGCGCGTTTCGCACCAGCTCCGCATAGCCGATGATGCTCGCGAGGATATTGTTGAAATCGTGGGCGATGCCACCGGCGATCTGGCCGATCGCTTCCATCTTGCTGGTCTGCTGCAGCCGTTGCTGCAGGGCGAGCCGATGCGCTTCCGCCTGGCGCTGATCGGTGAGGTCGCGCAGCACGCCATAGGTACCGACGAAGCCGCGACCGGCCGGTGTGCCATTCGCCTCGTAGAGCCCGGTCGCCGCCAGGTCGAAGAACCGCGCGACTCCGTCCGCCGTGCCGTGGCGGAATTCGTAGTGATGGGTCGCCCGATCGCCCGTACGGCGCTCGTCGAACCGATGCTGCAGCAGGGCCGCGAGATCCGGTCCGAGCACGCCCGCCCAATGCGTGCCGATCAGCTCGCCGCCGGCCGCGAAGAGCTCGCGGAAACGCCGGTTGGCGAACCGGAAGCTGCCCTCCGGATCGAGCATGAACACCGGATCGGGCGAAGCGTCCAGCATGAATTCGTGCAGCGCCTGGTCGGCCCGCACCCGCGCGGCCATGGCTTGGTTTTCGCGTTCGAGGCGCACCCGCGCGACCGCGTTGCCGAGGCTGGTCAGAAGCTGCTGCGGATCGCAGGGTTTCGGCAGGTAATCGGATGCGCCGAGCCGAAGTACCGGCGCGACCATCCCGAGCTCGGTTTCGCCGGACAGCACGATGGTGTTGACCGGCGCGTGCGCTTCGGCCAGTCGGGCCAACACGTCGAGGCCGCCGAAGCCTGGCATGTTGAGGTCGAGGATCAGGATCGGGAACTCACCGCGCAGCAAGCCCGGGAGTGCGCCGGCGGGATCCGCGCTAGTTGCCACCCGGTAGTCGTAGGCTTCGAGCAGTTCGCGCACGCTCGCGGCGTGGGCGACGTCGTCGTCGAGCACGAGGATCGGCAGGTCGGCCGCGGCGGTCATTCGTCGGGACTGGCGTGCACTGAGGTGGCCGCATGGTAGCACGACGCCAGCATACGGTCGGTCGCGGCTGCAGGCGTCCGTGCCTGGCTCCGCAGGGCACCGGCGCGCCTGTCCATTCGCGCCGGTTCGCGCATACACTTGGCGGCAGTTCGCAATCAGCGGGGACCACACATGAATCACGAGCAGATCCGCTTCGAGGTACGGGACGGCGTCGGCATCATGACCCTGAACCGCCCCGAGCGCATGAATGCGTGGACGCCGCGCATGAGCACCGAGCTGATGGATACGATCGAGTACTGCAACGACTCGGATCGGGTCGGTGCGATGGTGATCACCGGCGCGGGCAAGGGGTTCTGCGCCGGGGCCGATATCAGCGATACCTTCAAGGCCCGCCTCGACGGGGCGGACGCAACCCGCGACACCACGCGAACCGGCGGCTGGGTGGCCCTGCTGCGGCGTTCCAAGCCCGTCATCGCCGCGGTGAACGGTGCCTGCGTCGGCGTCGGTGCGACCATGATCCTGCCCTGCGACGTGATCATGGCCTCCGAAGAGGCGCGCTTCGGTATGGCGTTCGTGAAGATGGGCCTGGTGCCGGAACTCGCGAGCTCGCACTTCCTGGTGCAGCGCATGGGGTTCGGACGTGCGAGCGAAATGTGCCTGACCGGCCGCCTCTACAGCGCCCGCGAAGTACACACGATGGGGCTGATCGACCACCTCATCCCCCACGAGCAACTGCTCGACAAGGCGCTCGCGCTGGCGGGTGAGATCGCGGCGAACCCCGAACCCCAGCTGCGCTGGATCAAGGAACTGCTGAGCCGCAACGGCTGCGCCACGGACCTCGACGAAGTGCAGGCCCGCGAAGGGGAACTGCTGCAGCGCTGCTACGCCTCCGCGGAACACAAGGAAGCCGTGGCGGCCTTCCTGGAGAAACGCAAGCCCGACTTCCGGCGCGGGACGCGGGACGCTGACTGATCGGCAAGATGCCCGAGCTCGACCTCACGCTGATCCTGGCTGCGCTCGACCGCCGGCTGCTGCTCGCGTTTTTCGTGGGCGTACTGGTCGTACTGCCGTTCTCCGTCTACCTGGGGCGCCGGCGCATCGCCATGGCGCGCGCAGGGTTCGAAGCCGAGGCGGCCGAACAGCGGCGTCTCGAGGTGAGCCTGCTCGAGGAGCGACTCGCCGAACGGGGCCGGGAACTCGCGCGCCAGGACGGTCGTGTCGAGGAACTCGCCGCGCGGGTCGGGCTGCTCGAACGCGACCTCGCGGAGCGCACCGAAGAGCTCTCCGGTCGACGCGCCAGCGAGTCGGCGCTGGCGGCCCGGCTCGAGGAAGCCCGCCGTTCGTTCGAGGAAAAGGAAGCCATGCTGCAGGCGCAGAGCGAGGCGCTGCGCCGGGAGTTCGAACTGCTCGCGAACCGGATCTTCGAGCGCCAGGGCGAGCAGCACACGCTGCGGCTGGCCGGCGTGCTCGACCCGTTGCGCGAGCAGCTGGCCGATTTCCGCAGCCGGGTCGAGACGGTCTACACGACGGAGACGCGCGACCGCGCGACGCTGCTCGGCGAAGTGCGCAACCTGCAGCAGGCCAGCGAACGCATCAACCAGGAGGCCGCCAATCTCGCGCGGGCCCTCAAGGGTGACGTGAAGGTGCAGGGCAACTGGGGCGAACTGGTACTCGAACGCGTACTCGAGGCTTCCGGACTGCGTCGCGATCACGAGTACTTCGTGCAGGCGGTCCAGCGCGACACCGGCGGTGCCCTGAAGCGCCCCGACGTAATCATCCGGCTGCCCGACGACAAGGACGTCGTGGTGGACGCCAAGCTGTCGCTGCTGGCCTACGAAGAGGCCGTGGCGGCGGAGGAGGAAACGGGGCGCACCGCGGCGCTGCGCGAACACGTGGCGAGCCTCCGCGGGCACGTGCGCAAGCTCGCCGAGCAGGAATACGACCAGCTGCCGGACGTGCGCTCGCTCGACTTCGTGCTGCTGTTCGTACCGATCGAGGCGGCCTTCATTGCCGCCATGGAACAGGATCAGCGGCTGTTCACCGAGGCGTTCGAGCGGCGCATCGTGATCGTCAGTCCGACCACGCTGATGATGACGCTGCGCATCATCCACAACGTCTGGCGCTACGAGAAACAGAACCGCAATGCCGAGGAGATCGCGCGCAAGGCCGGGGCGCTGTACGACAAGGTGCGCGGGCTGCTCGACGATCTCGAGCAGCTCGGCCGGCAGCTGCGGACCGTCGACCATACCTATCGCAGCGCGCTCGGCAAGCTCGCCACCGGGCGTGGCAGCCTGGCGCGCCAGGTCGAGCAGTTCCGTGAGCTCGGCGCGCCGGTACGCCGGCCACTGCCGCGCGCCGTGCTCGATGAGGACGGCGACGCCGTGGGCGGCGACGGAACGGAAACCGTCGAACAATCGACCGAGACGCAGTTCCCGGACGACGTCCCCGCCGAGTGAGAATCGGCACGGCCGTCACAGTTTCCCGACCGACGGATCAGTAGAGTCTCCCAATCGAAAGGGATTGCGAGGAACGACCATGCTGGTTCTTACGCGCCGCGCCGGCGAGTCGATCATCATCGGTGACGAGATCGAACTCAAGGTATTGAAAATACGCGGGAATCAGGTGCACCTGGGGATCGAGGCGCCGCGCGACGCCGCCGTGCACCGGCGCGAAGTCTGGATGCGCATTCACGGCGATCCGCAGCGTGCGGAACATCACAAGTAGCCCGGAATCCACGCCGGACTGTACAGATATACATGGTTTCCTATAATCCGCCGCACGCTGGAACGAAGATGTTCAGGTGCCGCGACTCGAACCCCGCAAGCCGCCGCCGCCCGATTACTACGCCGACAACCTGAGTTTCCTGATCGGGGAGGTCGCGCGGCGCAACGCCGATCTTCTCGATACCGCCGAATTGCGCTTCATCGCTGCCTGGCTCGCTGCCGGCACCGGCGCGCGGCGCCTGTTCGCGCGCCTGCTCACGCGCAAGGGACCGTGGATCCGGATCGACCGGCTCGACTATGCGGAGATCGACGATCTTCCGGCCGCGCTCGACGAACTGGCCGGCCGGGGTCTCGTGCGCCTGTGCCCGACGGCGCCGGCCGACCGCCTGCTCGCGCTATGCACGCGGGCCGAACTCGATCAGCTGTTTCCACGCATTCGCGCCGGTACCAAACAGGACTGGATCGCGGCCTGCATCGCCCGCTATCCGGATGCGGCGATCCGCGCTGTGCTCGGGCGCGCACGGCCCTGGCTCGAGGTCGCGCAGGCCGAGTCCGAAGCCGTGTGCCGGCTGCTGTTTTTCGGGTCCGATCGCCAGGATCTGACCGACTTCGTGCTGCAGGATCTGGGCGTCGTCCGGTTCGAGCGTTACGAAGTCGGCACGCGGACGCGGCCGTTCGCCGACCGGGCCGAACTCGAGGCCTATCGCGCCTGTCGCCGGCTCGAGGGCTGGATCGAGGAAGCCGCCCGGAATCCGGCCCTTGCGGCAGCCATCCGCGACCGGCTGAGAACCAGGACCGCATCGCGATCGGTGGCACGGCTGCGGGATCGCGTCCTGAACCGGCTCGGCCAGGCACACGAGCGGCGCCGCGAATTCGACGCCGCCCTGGAGAGTTATGCGCTCTCGGGCGCCCATCCCGCCCGCGAGCGCCGGGCCCGCCTGCTGCTGCGTCTCGGCGACGAAACCGGGTTCGCCACGCTGGTCGCCCGCATCGCGAGCGACCCGTGGTGCGCGGCCGAAGAGGACTACGCGCGCCGCATGCGCCCGGCGCATTGCCCAGGCGGCGAGGCTGATGCACCGGTACGCATCGAGGTCATGCTGGGTGACAGCGAGCCCGTGCCGGGCGGTACCGGTCGGATCGAGGCACACGCGTTGAACTGGCTCGGGAACGCTGAAACCACCACCGGCTGGCATCTGGAGAACCTGTTTCCGCTCGGGCTCGCCGGGCTCGTCTTCTGGGACGTGGTGTTCGCGCCCGTTGCGGGCGCATTCAGCCACCCGCTGCAGCATGGCCCGCGCGACCTGTTCTGGCCCGACTTCGCCCGGGTCAGGGCCGACCTGATCGCCGCGCGCGTCGCCGAACTCGCCGACCCGCCGACGTTCCGGGACATGCTCGTGCAGACCTACGCGACCCGGCAGGGCATCGCCAATCGGCTGGTCAACTGGAATGCGTGGTCGCCGGCCCTGCTCGAAGCGGTACTCGACACCGTGCTCGCGGCGCGTGCACACCAGGCGCTGCTCGGGCTCGCCGGGTACGCGATCCGCCACCTCGAGCGTGCCCGCACCGGGTTTCCCGACCTGACCACGATCAGCGCCGACGGCACGCTCGGCTTCGTGGAGGTGAAGGGCCCTACGGACCAGCTGCAGCCCGCCCAGCGCGTCTGGCTGCGCAAGCTGGTCGAACTCGGATTCCCAGCGCGGGTGCTGCAGTTCCGATGATGTCCGCGCGGATCCCGGTGACCTGGCTCGCCGCATTCGTGCACCGACGCGGCGACCTGCACGGGACCGCTGCCGGCATCACGCGCCCGGAGGAGGGCGTGCGTGCACAGCGGGCCCTGCAGGCAGCGCTGACCGAGGGGCAGGGCAGCTACCAGTGCGAACGTCCGGTCGCGCTCAGCGTCACGCTCGCCACGCATACGTTCGTTCTAGGGGGCCGGATCGACGGCTGCGACACGACCGCGCGCCCAGTGTTGATCGAAGAGTTCAAGGCGACCCGCGCGGACCCCGCCAACGCACACGCCGCGAATGGCGCCGAACATTGGGCCCAGGCACGGCTTTACGCCGGCATGCTCGGACGCGAGGGCATCGGGAACGATGGATTCCTGCTGCGTCTGCGTTACTGCCATCCGGAGACGCTGGCCGAACGGCGCTTCGAGGCCACCTTCAGCCGCGCCGATGCAGAAGCCTTCCTCGTCGCCACGCTGGACGAGCTCGAAACCTGGATCGCCGCGCAGGCCGCGCACGAACGGGCGCGCGACAGTCGCATCGCCGGGCTCGCTTTTCCGTACGGCACGTTCCGCCCGCACCAGCACCCCATGGCCCGCCGCGCCTACCGGGCGCTGCGCGATCGCGAGGGCCTGCTGCTCGAAGCCCCCACCGGCAGCGGCAAGAGTGCGGCCATGCTGTACCCGGCGGTGCGCGCGCTCGAGGCCGCGGCATGCTCGCGCGTGTTCTTCCTGACCAGTCGCGGCACCGGCGCACACGCGGCGCGCGACGCGCTCGCCCGCATGGATCCCGCCGGCGAGTGGCTGCGGCAGATCCGCATCGTCGCCCGGGAGCAGGCCTGCAGGATCGATGGCGCGGCGTGTGACCCGGCAAGCTGTCCACGCGCGATCGGCTACTACGACCGCTCGCGCGCCGCGGTGCGTGCGTTGCTCGACCGATATGCGATGACTGAGGACACGGTGGTCGCGGTCGCGGCCGCGCACTGTGTCTGTCCGCACGAACTGGCGCTGGATGCCGCCCTGTGGAGCGACGTGGTGATCGGGGACTACAACTATGTCTTCGACCCGGTGGTGCGACTGCAGCGATTCGCCGGCGAGCCCACGGCGGCCCTGCTGATCGACGAGGCGCACCAGCTCGCGCCGCGGGTGCGCGAGATGCTCTCGCTGACGCTCGGCTTCGAGGCGCTCACAGCCGCGCTCGACGAAGCACCGCCCGCCGCGCTGGTCCGGCGCATCGAAGGGGTTGCGCGCCAGTTCCGCAAGCTCGCGCGCGCGATGACTGGCACTGCCGGGCGCTCCGACGATGGATGGCAGGAATCCGCGATCGAAGCCCCCGCGGCCCTGCTGCGCGCACTCGCGCGCTTCTGCGACACGGTCGTGAGCGAGGGCATCCAGCTCGATGCCTGGCCTGCGACCCGCGCGCTCTATTTCGACGCCGTGCGCTGGGTGCGCGACGGCGCGCCCGACGACGCGCCGCGCTGGCTGCATACGATCAGGATCGGACCGCACGCGACGCGGGACATCGCGGTAGCGCTCGAATGCCTCGATCCCGGACCGTGGATCGCCGAGCGCCTCGGCGAGTACGGCGGACATGTACGCTTCTCCGGCACGGTATCCCCGCTCCCGCTCTACCAGGCCCTGCACGGACTGCCGGATGCGGTTGCGGAGCGGGCCGGCAATCCGTTCGATCCCACGCAGCTCGCGGTGCTGATCGTCGACGACCTGCCGACTTACCTGCGTACCCGGTCACAGAGCCTCGACCGGCTGGTCGCGTTGGTCGGCACCGTCGTCGGGGTGCAATCCGGCAACTACCTCGTGGCGTTTCCCTCGTTCGACTACCTTCGCCAGTTCGAGAACGCCTGGCGGGCCGCCCACCCCGGGCACCCGCTGGTAGTGCAGGCGCCGGGCATGGACCAACCCTCGCAGAGCGCATTCCTCGCCGCATTCCGGGACGCCGCGCAGCCCCGGACCGGCTTGGTCGTGCTCGGCGGCGTGTTCGGCGAGTCCGTCGACTTCAGCGGTGCGCGCCTCGCCGGCGTGATCTGCGTGGGCCTCGGCCTGCCGCCGCCTTCGACGCTCCGCGACGCGCAGGCCAGCTACTTCGCGGCGCAGGGGCTCGACGGGCAGACCGTCGCATATCGGCAGCCGGCCATGGTCAAGGTGGTGCAGATGGCCGGCCGGCTGCTGCGCGGACCGGAGGATCGCGGGGTGATCTGCCTGGTCGATCCGCGCTTCACCGAACCCGCCTGTCGCGCGTTCTATCCCGCGCACTGGCGTCCCGTCCGGGTCCGCGCCGGCGATCTCGGCGCGCGCCTGGCAAACTTCTGGCGGGACGCCGCGGCCTTGCCTAGACTGCGCGCCACGGAACAGGAAACCACCGAATGATCAGCCGGCGCACCAAAATCATCTGCACCATCGGCCCCGCCACGCACAGCTACGAGAAGCTGGAAGCGCTTTACTACGCCGGCATGAACCTGGTGCGACTGAACATGTCGCATGCCGATCATCGCGGCGCGGCGGAGATCATCAACTGGATCAAGACGCTGAACCGCAAGGTTCGCTACCCGGTGCCCATCGTGCTGGACACCCAGGGACCGGAAATCCGGACCGGCGAAGTCAACGAGCCCATGGACCTGAAACCCGGACAGATCGTGACGGTGACGGTGCGCGGTGCCAGCGACGTCGAGACCAGCTCGATCCAGGTCAACTACCAGGAGCTGGTGGACGTGCTCCAGGTCGGCAACCGGATGACCGTCGACAACGGGCTGATCAACTTCGAAGTACTGGAGAAGAACGGCAACAAGCTGGTCTGCAAAGTCATCGATGGCGGGACGCTCGGCAGCCGGCGGCACGTGAACCTGCCGGGCATCCGCGTCAACCTGCCGGCCATCACCGCGAAGGACCGCAAGGACATCGAGTTCGGCGTGGAGCACGACGTCGACTTCATCGCGCTCTCGTTCGTACGCAGTGCCGAGGATGTCGAGGAATGCCGTGCGCTGCTCGGCACCAAGGCGAACAACGTCAAGATCATCGCCAAGATCGAGGATCAGGAAGGCGTCACCAACATTCACGACATCGTGCGCGCTGCCGATGGCGTCATGGTGGCGCGCGGTGATCTCGGCATCGAGACGAACATCGCCGACCTGCCGAACGTGCAGCGGCGCATCGTCCAGTCGGCGACCAAGTGGGGCAAGCGTTCCATCGTCGCGACCCACCTGCTCGAGTCGATGATCGAGAACCCGATCCCGACGCGCGCCGAGGTCACCGACGTGGCCAACGCCATCTACGAGGGGGTCGACGCCATCATGCTCTCCGGCGAGACCAGCGTGGGCAAGCACCCGGTCCGCTGCGTGGCGCAGCTGCACGCGATTGCCGAAAGGGCGGAACTGTGGCCCGGGCTCGGCTACGAAAAGGACCTCATCGCGGATACCGACAAGCAGCACATCGCGGTCAACGCCGTGGCGCTGGCGGAGGACATCCACGCGGCCGGCATCGTGGTGATCACGCGTCGCGGCATCACCGCGGACCTGGTGACGAGTGCACGCCCGCAGCGCGTCCCGGTGTTCGCGTTCACCAATCACAGCCAGACGCGGCGGCGCCTCGCGATCAACCGGTCGGTCTACAGTCATCGGATCGAGTTCAGCAAGGAGCCGGAGAAGACGCTGCAGCGTGCGCTCGGTATCCTGCGTGAACGCGAGGATCTGCCGCCGGGCGCCAAGGTGGTGGTGATATCGGACGTCCTCGCCGAGAAGAACTCGGACGCCATCCAGCTGCGCCACCTGGAGTAGTCGGTCAGCCGGCCCAGGCGGTGTACAGCATGCGCAGCGCCACGAGCACCAGCAGCAGGCCGAAGACGCGCCTGAGGGGCAACGGCTGGATACGGTGCGCGGCCCGGACGCCGAGCGGCGCGGTCAGCACGGCGGCCGATACGATGGCCGCGAAGCCGGACAGGTGCACGTAGCCGAGCAGACCAGGACCGAGGTCCCGGTCGAGTCCTGCGACCACGTAGCCGAGGCTGCCCGCCAGCGCGACCGGCACGCCCAGCGCGCTCGAGGTCGCGGTCGCGCGATGCAGTGCGACGTTGAAGTAGGTGAGCGTCGGCACGATCACGTTGCCGCCACCGATGCCGGCGATCCCGGACACCAGTCCGCCGGCGCTCGCGATGAACGTGCTCGGCAGCATGCCTGGCAATACGCGATGCGGCGCCGGACGCCAGCTGGTGAGCATCACGAACGCGACGAAGGCGAGAAACGCGCCGATCAATCCGCGCAGGACGGCGACCGGCAACGCCGTGGCGATGAAACCCGCGGCGAAGCTGCCGGCAACGAGCCCGGCGGCCCACTGCCGCACGATGCCCCACTCGACCATGCGCGCACGCGCCTGCGCCAGGGCCGCGGACAGCGACGTCAGCAGGACGCACGCGAGCGACGTCGCCACGGCCACCGGTGTGACATCGGCTGGCGCGAGCACGCCGAGTGCGTCGAGCAGGAGCACGAGCGCGGGCACGATGACGACACCGCCGCCGATGCCGAGCAGCCCACCCACGAAGCCGCTCAGGATGCCGACACCGAGGCAGCACCCGAGGAAGAAAAGTTGTTCCAATTGCATTATGGTGAGAAGAATTGCGGGGAGTCTACTGAAGTTGCGTCGCACCGGGCAATTGCGCCTCTGCGCCCGATGGTGGTTGCCGGTCGCGCTGGCGGCGGTCTGCCATACCGCGGTCCACGCGGCCGAGCAGCGCATCGAACTGCCGAACGGCGACGTCTACGAAGGCGAGATCAGGGACGACGTCAGGGCCGGGCAGGGTACCTATATCTGGCGCAACGGGCACCGCTACACGGGCCGCTTCGCCGACAATCGCATGAACGGCCAGGGCACCTATTTCTGGCCGGACGGCCGCACCTACACCGGCAGTTTCGTGAACGATCGGCGTGACGGACGCGGCGTCATGCGCTGGCCCAATGGGGACTACTACGAAGGTATGTTCCGCGACGACCAGCTGCACGGCCCCGGCACCTTCGTCTGGGCGAATCGCAACCGCTACGAAGGCGAGTTCGTCGACGGCGAACGCACGGGTCTCGGTACTTACCACTGGCGTGACGGCACGGTATTCCAGGGCCAGTTCGAAGCCAGCCGCATGCACGGCTACGGCGTGAAGCGCCTGCCGGACGGGACGCGCGAGTTGCAGCGCTGGGTCGCGGGCGAACTCGCCGAGGCCCGGCCGCTGCGCGAAGTGCCGCACTGCCGGCTGGTGATCGACGGCCGCCCATGGATGTTCGAGAGCCCGGAATGCATCAACGGTCTGGCACATGGGCGCGGGCTCGCTGCGAGCCTCGATGGCGCCGGCGTGGTGCTGGACGGTCGCTTCGCGCTCGGTCACATGCTGGAAGGCACCGTGCAACCACTCAGGCCGGGTGACGCGTGATCGCGATTCCCGGTTTCCAGGTACAGCGGACCCTGAGCGGGACGCCCACCGCGAGCGTCTACCTCGCCTACGCGGAACGCCTGGGCCGGACCGTCGCGCTCAAGGTGCTGGACAATGCGGCCGAACCCGCCTGCACGGAACAGGCCCTCGCGGGTGCGCGTCTGCAGGCGCGCCTTGCCCATCCGAACATCGTGCCGGTACTCGAAGCGGAACAGCGCGACGGCCGGACTTATGTCGCCATGGAGCCGGTCCGCGGCGTCGATCTGCAGGTCAGGCTCGAGCGGGGAATCCCGTTGGCCGACCTGGTAAACGTGATCGCCGACGTCGCGCGCGCGCTCGATCACGTGCACGCGCATGGTATCGTTCATCGCGACGTGAGGCCGTCGAACATCCTGGTCAAGGATGAGGGTGGGGCCCTGCTGGCGGATTTCGGACTTGCGACCGAGGCTGGTCATGAGGTGCCACGTGGTGGACCGGGCGCACTGCGCGGCACGCCCGCGTACATGAGCCCGGAGCAGCTCAGCGGGGCAAGCGCGGATGGCAGGGCGGATCTCTATGCGCTCGGCGCAGTGGCCTACGAAGCCCTGACCGGCGCACGCCCGTTCGCGGGAGACGAGGCCGAGTCGGTCGCCCTGCATCAGGTCCAGGATCCAGTCCCGCGCCTGCCGCCGCACCTGGAGCCATTGCAGAGCTTCGTGGAACGTGCGCTCGCCCGTCAACCCGAGCAGCGCTTCGCGACCGGCGCGGAACTCGCTGCCGCGCTGGCCGCAGGCGCCGCGCGGATCGCCGCCCTGAACCTGACGCTCAGGTCCGAAGCGGTCAGCACCGAGGAGATTCGTGCTGTGGGTGCGGCGATCCTCGCATCCGCGCGGCGGCCCCGCGACGAAGCGCGCGAGCGTCGTCCGCTCTGGGATCGCACCTGGATTCGGGTGGGTGCCTATTCGACGCTGGTTCTGTTGACTGTGTGGTGGCTCGCGGCACTGGTGGAGCGCTCCGAGACGGCCGCCCGGGTGCTGGCCGTCACCGGGCTGGTGCAGGATCCCGCGGTTCAGGATGCCTGGAACAACGCCCGCGCGCTGCGCCGCGATCCCAACCAGAGTCTCGCAACCGTCGTCGCGGGTTACCGGCGGGTGTTGAGCCTCGATCCCAACCACGCACGGGCCCAGGCGGCGCTCGAGGTGCTCGCCACGGAGTGGAAGACCGACATCGAACGCGCGCTGGCGCAGGGCAACGTGACGCTCGCGGCGAACCGGCTCGCCGAGTATCTGCTGGTGTTCCCGAGCAATCCGGTGGTCACCGAACTGGCCGAGCGGATCCGCAACCGGCGCACGGCGGACAACCTCGTCAACAACGCCCTGGCCCAGCTGCGCAGCTACGGGATCGGCGACGTCGCGGCCGCGACACTCGCCATCCGATCGTACCAGGAGGTGCTGCGGCTGGTGCCCGAACACCCGGTCGCGCAGGCCGAACTCGACGTGCTCGCGGCGTTCTATGCCGCCCGCGCCGCGGACGCGGCCGCCGCCGGCAACATGGACGACGCCATCGGCTACCTCGACCGCGCGAACGCGGCGAACAGCCGCCTGCCGATGCTCGCCGCCGTGCGGGAGCAGATCCTCGGCAGCGCGGACAGCACGGCGGCACTCACCGGGCTGCTTGCCGAGGCCGCCCGATACCGCGCCGCCGGTGCCCTGATCGATCCACCCGACACAAACGCGGCGGAACTGTACCTCCGCGTGCTGGCGACCGATCCCGGCAATCCCGTCGCCACCGCGGGAATCACCGATCTGGTCGGGCGGCTGATCACGACCATCAACGAATACCTCACGGCGGGAGACCTCGTCTCGGCCGGCGAGCTGGTTGCACGGGCAGGCGCGCTCGGGCTCGATCAGACCGAAGTGATCGAAGCACGGCAGCGCCTGGAGTCCGAGCTCGCCCGCTTCAACAGCGTGACACGCAAGCTCGAGGAAGCGCGTGAACTGCTGGCGCGCGGCCTCATCACCGAGCCCCCGGAACACAATGCCGTCCGGCTGCTGCGCGAAGTCGAGAACCTGGACCCCGGCAACCAGGCGGCCCGCGCCATGCTCGAACAGGCGGCCGAGCGACTCGCGGCAGTTGCCGAGGAAGTGCACGGGCTCGGGATGCGCCGACGCGGCCGCGAGTACCTCGCTCTGGCATTGTCGGTCCGACCCGATGTAGAAGCCTGGCAGCAGCAACTTGCACGTTGGACGCGCGATGACTGAACACGCACCGATCGAGTTCCGACTGGTCGTCGACGGCCGTTCCGTTCCCGTGACGCCAGGCATGACGCTCGGCAGACACCTGGACAACGACCTGATCGTCGCCGGTGAGGACATCGCGGACCATCATCTGCGCATCGACCTGTCGATGCGCGGCCCCGTCGCTGTCCCGCTCGGGCGTACGGACTGTCACCTGAACGGCGCACCGCTGGAACTGCCGACCGGGCTGAAGCCTGGCGACCGGTTGCAGCTGGGACAGACCCGTATGGAACTCGAGGCGCGCACGGATCCGCCCGCGGCGCCCGTCGCCTGGTACCTGTACCGGCCGGGTGAGGACCCTGGTCTGCCAGTCCGTGACGTGCTGCGGATCGGACGGGATCCAGCGAACGATCTGCAGATCAGCGACCCGCACGTGTCGCGGCGGCACGCGCAGCTCCACCCCAGCGCAGGCGCGGTGTGGGTGCTCGATCTCGAGTCCGCCAACGGCACCTTCGTCGATGGTGAGCGGATCCGCGGTGCGCGCCGCCTGTTCGATGGCGACGAAGTGCGCTTCGACCGCTTCGCCTGCCGATTGCTCGCCCACCAGGCCGATGACGGGACGTCGGTCGACGGATCGGGCCCGGATGCCCCACGCGACGCGGCCGGGTTGCCGAATCCGTTCGACCCGCAGCCGAAGCACACTCAATCGAAGGATCCGCCCGCCGCGGATCCGGAATCCGGACGGCCCGGTCCCGGCAGGGGTCTCCTCACGCCGGCATGGATTGCGCTGCTGCTCGGCGGCGCCGCCTGCGCGGCCCTGCTGGTGGCGCTGTGATATCCTTGCGCGTCACATCCTGACCCGATTGCGAGAGGCCGATGTCCACGCAGATTCCGTTCCGCCGCGAGCTCACTTTCGCCTACGGTCGTGTCGAGGAAGTCGCGCCGCACGTGCGCCGGGTGATCGCCAACAACCCGAGCCCGTTCACCCTGTACGGTACGGGCACGTACATCCTCGGCCATGGCGAAGTCGCGGTCATCGACCCCGGCCCCGCCGACGCTGCACACGTCCGCGCCATACTCGATGCGACACGCGGCGAAAAGATCACCCATATCCTGATCACCCACACCCACATGGATCACTCACCCGGCTGTGCCCTGCTGAAACTCGAAGTGGATGCCGAGAGCTATGCCTACGGTCCGCATGGGGCGGGGAAACTCGAGGAGGGCGTGCCGGTCGAGGAAGGTGGCGACATGCTGTTCCGGCCGGACGTGCTCGTCCGCCACGGCGACATCATTCAGGGCAGCAACTGGTCGGTCGAGTGTGTCTACACACCCGGCCACACGTCGAACCACATGTGTTTCCAGCTCCGCGAATCGCGCGCGCTGTTCACCGGCGACCACGTGATGGGCTGGTCGACCAGCATCATCTCGCCGCCGGATGGTGACATGGCCGCCTACATGCGCAGCCTCGATCTGCTGCTCGAACGCGACGACGCCGTCTACTGGCCGACGCACGGTCCCTGCATCGACGACCCAAAGGGCCTGGTGCGCGCGTTCATCGCCCATCGACACGAGCGCGAGCAGCAGATCCTCGCCTGCATAACGCGCGGTATCGGACGGATCCGCGAGATGGTGCCGGTCATGTACACGACGACGCCCGAGTTCATGTATCCCGCCGCTGCGCGCAGCGTACTGGCCGCCGTGGAGTACCTGGTGCAGAAGGGCGAACTCGCCTGCGACGGCCCGGTCGCTATGGAGAGCCGCTACCGCCTGCCGGACTGACCGCACCGTTCATGTCGACTGGGGTCGCGTCGACCGGACCTTCGGCTTCGCGGGCGCCGGCGGGGCGCGCAATCGGCAGCTGCACCATGATCGCGACCCCCGACCCGTCAGCGAGGTTCGCGGCACGAGCGAAGCCGCCGTGATATTCGGCGATCACCCGCACTACGTATAGCCCGAGTCCGAAGTGCAGGCGGTTTTCCGGGGCGCGATGACTCACCATCGAATCGAACAGCGACTTCTCCGCGCGCGGCGGCAGCGTGGGGCCCCGGTTCGCAACCGTGATCTGCAGAAAATCCCGCCAGGTTTCCAGGTGGACCTTGATCGGTGAGTTGGCCCGGTGGAAGTCCACCGCATTGTCGATGATCTTGTCGAGCAGCTGCTCGATCCGGTAGTCGGAGACCATCGCATAGACCGGGTGATCCGGACCACTGAACTCGAAACGTGTATTCGCGTGGGTCAGCGCACAGTTCGCCACGTAGTTCTCGAGCAGTTCGCGCAGGTCGACGCGTTCGAGTTCCTCGGCGGCCAGCGCGTCCTCGAGGTTGGCGGCGTCGGCAAGATTCTGCACGATCGAACCGATCCGCAGCAGACCGCGTCGCGCGCTCTCGAGATATTTGCTGTCTTCGAGCTCCGGATGTTCGGCGGTGATGTTCTGCAGCGACGTGCTGAGCACGTTCAGCGGATTGTTGATCTCGTGGCGCAGTGTGCGCGGCATGTTCTCGAGGAAAGTGTTGTGCTGCTGGAGCCGGGCGAGCATGTTCGACACGCTCCGGGCGAGGTCGCCGAGTTCGTCTCCAGCACGAAGTTCGTGCCGGAGCGTGGCCGCGCGCAGGCGGCCGTATGGATCGATGGCGCTGTTGGCGTCGCGCCGCAGATTCCTGATCCGCCAGGCGAGCCGCGCCGAGAAAGCGAGCAGGGCAATCAATACCGCGAAGATGCTGAGCAGCGATACCCAGATCACCTGTTCCAGGGCGGCGCGCTGGAACGAGAGGATCTCGCTGGTGTTCTGCTCCACCACGATGGTGCCGATCACCCGGTCGCGCGATACGATCGGGTGGGCGGCCATGATCACTTCCTGCCGCTCGCCGAGGCGCCGGCGCAATGCAATCGGCTCGCCCTGCAGGGCGCTCGCGATGACGTTGGCGGCGGTCGCCTCGGCATCTTCCGCAATCCTGAGACGCGGGTCGGCCGGTTCGGCGCCGAAGCGACCAGCCAGCCAGTCGCCGGCAGCGCCGAACCAGCCGAGCAGTCGGTCGAAAGCGCTGTCTTCGTCGGCATCGTTGGAAACCGCGAGGTCGGTTCCGGTTTCGGCGCGCACGCGCAGTTGCGGATCGATCACCAGGATCCGTGCGCCGGCATATCCCAGGCCCTGGATGATGTTGAGTACTTCCGGCGAGCGCAGCACGACCAGGTTGAAGCTCTCCTTGCCGGCGGTGGGCAGCGTCTGGGTGATCCGGCGGATCTCCCGGGCGGCCGGGTCGGCGACGTCCGCGTAGGCGAGCCCGAAGTAGCGTGAAGACCCCATCTGCGCAAGCGGCATGCGGAACTCGATGCGCAGGCCGTCCGGCGTTTCCTCCATCACACCCTGCAGTTGCGTATTCGGCGTCCCGGTCTGCGCATACCGCCAGTCGGCCGTCATTTCATAGGCGGTGATCACCCCGGGGGCGCCGAATACGATGGCGATGCGGCCGTCGTCACCGTCCGGACGGATGTAGCTGACCCGAACGTGGTCGCTGCTGTCGAGCCGCAGGTGATCGGGACTGCGGAACACGCGCGTGCGATCGACCACTTCCATGTGAACGTAGAGCTGCCCGGCACGCTCGCCAAGGAGCACCGTGAAGTCCCCGTCGCGGTCGCCGCTGTCGCTGCCGAAGGCGAGCCTGCGCCCGCGGGTCGCCTCGTCCCAGTCGTCGGCGCGGCCATCGAGCCGGATCGGATTCTGCAGGGTGTGTACGTAGAGGTTCTCGAACTCCTCGAAGGTGACCGGCAGATCGTCGAACAGGTCCTCGCGCCCGTTGAACAGGGTCGAGATACCTTCGGCGGTGAGCAGCTGCGCGTTCGACTGGCCCTGGATGAGCAGGCGCTCCATTTCCATCAGCTGGCGGTAGCTGAACCACGGCACCACGAGCAGCAGGAGTCCGAGCAGCATGATCTTGGTGCCGAGGCGCGGTCCCCTGAAGCGCCGCAGGAGTTTCATCGCCTGGCGTCAGACGTCGCTCGACCAGCGGTAGCCGTAGCCGTACTCGCTCTTGATCGCTGCGAAGTCCTTGTCGATCTTCTCGAACTTCTTGCGGATATTGCGCATGTGTGTGTTGATCGTGTTGTTGGTCACGAGACTCTGCATCGTGGCGTTCATGAGCGTCTCGTAGCTGACCGCGTGCCCGGGCGCGCGCACCAGCTTGGCGAGCATGCGGAACTCGGTGCCGGACAGATCCAGGCGCTGGCCTTTCCACGACGCGAGCAGCGCTTCCTGGTCGAGCGTCAGGTCTCCGATCCGGCGCGCGGTCGCGCTCAGGCGTGCATCGCCCTGCTCGGCGCGCACCTCGCTGATGCGCAGGAGCGACGAGATCCGCTCCGCCAGGTAGTCGAGGCTGATCGGTTTTGCGAGATAGTCCCACGCGCCGAGCCTGAGCCCCGAGATCTTGTCGATCTCGTTGATCCGCTCGGTGAGGAAGATGACCGGCAGACTCGGCGCCCGGGCGAGCAGGTCGCGGCACAGCTGGAAGCCGGCGTCCACTTCCTCGCCGAGAATGATGTCGAGGATCACGAGGTCCGGCAGCGCCTCGTCGAAGCCGGCCAGCGCCTCCTGGCGGCTAGCGAACGCGAACACGCGGTAACCTTTCTTGGTGATCGCGTCGGCATAATTGGCGCGCTGATCCGGATCGTCCTCGACGATGGCGATCGTCCTGGCCATCAATGGCTGTCCTGTTCGGGTTAGTAGCGGATGATGCGGCATTCTAGCCGTATCACGGGTTTGCCTCGATATCCTGCAGACGGTACTTTAGTCCATCTTCACCACGCGGCCGTTCCCCGGCATCCCCGTTCTTGTCGTTCATCGTCGACACGCTGCTCGCGATGGCCTGGCTCGAGTTCCTCGGGCTGGTGAGCGGGCTCTTGTGTGTGTGGCTGCTCATCCGGGAGAACATCTGGACGTTTCCCATCGGGCTCGTCTACGCGGTGATCTCGGTGGTGGTGTTCATCGAAGCGCGCCTTTACGCGGACGTGCTGCTGAACGCCTACTACGTGCTCATGAACGCGTACGGCTGGTACTTCTGGCGATTCGGCGGCAGCAGGCCCGGCATCGACCCGGTGCCGGTCACGTTCGCGCCGGGGTCGGTCCGGCTCGTGCTGATCGTCCTGGCGGCGCTTGCGACCGCGGCCATGGGGTGGTTCCTCGACAACCGGACCGATGCGGACCTCGCGTACTGGGACAGCGCGACCACCACCATGAGTTTCGCGGCGATGTGGATGACCGCGCGCAAGTACATCGACAGCTGGGTGGTCTGGCTGGTCGTGGACGTCATCGCCACCGGGATGTACGTCTACAAGGGGATCGAGTTCTATGCGGTGCTGTACGGGATCTATCTGATCATGGCGGTCATGGGATGGCAGGCATGGCGACGGAGCATGCGACTGGCCTCGTCATCTGCGTGACGGGGCCCGAATCGACCGGCAAGACGACGCTTGCCCGGGAACTGGCCGCGACGCTCGCGGCCCCGCTGGTGCCGGAGGCCGCACGGGTCTACCTCGCCGGACGCCGCGGCTACGATCGGGCCGACGTGCTCGCGATCGCGCGCATGCAGCTCGAATGGGAACGAACCGCGCTCGAGCGCGGCGCGGGTGTGATCGTCGCCGATACCGATCTGACGGTCTTCCGGGTCTGGTGGGAGGAACGTTTCGGGACCCTCGACCCCTGGCTCGAAGCGACGCTCGGCGAACGTTCGCCGCGGCGCTACCTGCTGGCCCGGCCGGACCTGCCGTGGGAACCCGACCCCCTGCGTGAGTCGCCACACGATCGCGAGCGCCTTTTCGCGCGCTACCGGGCCGCCCTCGCGGAAGACGGCTTCCCGCACGCCGAGATTGGCGGATCCGGTTCGACCCGGCTCGCCGGTGCGCTCGAACACGTACGGAACTGGCTCGCGCAGGCGTGAGCGGCGCGCGGCGCGCGACGCGCGACGTCGCCAACCGGATCAGGCGCGCCGGCTACGTCAGTCGCGTCAGGCGCCAGGCAGCAGCGCCTTCAGGCGTTGCTCGCCCAGCATGCGTTGGTCCTCGATCTCCGGCCGGTTGTTGCCTGCCGCGAGTTCCGCGAGCGCCCAGCCGTACTCGCGCAGCCAGTAGACCAGCAGGCAGTCACGCAGCCGCACGGGATCCGCCGCACGGCCGAGCAGCGTCGCCGCGAGTTCCGGCAGCACCGTGCCTTCGAGGCCGAGCCCCTGGTGCAGGGCAACCAGATCGAACAGGGGGTCGTTCAGCCCCAGCCACTCCCAGTCCAGGGTGATCCAGCTCCCACCGTCGACCTCGATCAGGTTCCACGGATTGAGGTCGTTGTGGCAGAGGACCGGTTCCGGCGGCGCCCAGCCGAGCGCTGCCGCGACTGTCTGGATCCAGTCCGGCGCCGGGGCGGCATCCAGGAAGCGGCGCGCCTGGGCGAGGGGGTCATAGCGACGCTCGAGCGCACCGGCCGCCGCCCCGCGCACCGCGGCAAGCCGTCCGTGCAGGTCGCCGAGATGGGCGACGATGCGCGTTGCCGGGGGCGCCAGGTCCGCGAGCAGTCGGCCAGCCACCCAGCGCGTGATCATGCTTCCCCCCACGGGATCGAACGCGACCACTTCGGGCGTGGGCAGCCCTGCCGCCAGCCGGTAGAAGGTCGCTTCGAATGCCCGGTCGGTGAAGTCGGTCGGTCGGCCCGGAACGCGCAGCACGTACGACTCGCCGCGATGGCTGAAGCGGAAGTTGCGGTTGCTGTAGCCGCCCTCCAGGTAGCGGAAGCCACCGAGGTCCGCCGTGTCCCAGTGCGGACAGAGGTCGAGAACCAGCTCGAGGATCTCCTGCCAACTCATTGGAACGTCATTGGAGCGTCATTGGAGAAAGGGGCCCTTCGGGTTTGCGCGGACACTACCGGCAGATGCCCGTCGGGCGCAACGCCAAGGGCCGGACCCTGGACTCGGGGCGGCGGGGACGGAACCGTCGATCTTCGGGGTCCCACGGTTCGCGGCGACGCGCTGGCAGCCGATACAATGCGGCCATGGATACTACGCTCACCCGGTTCGTGCACGCCCTGCGCTGCGCGGACCTGCCGGTTTCGCCGGCCGAGACGCTCGACGCGCTCTCGATCCTGGCGCGGATCGGGATCGGCGACCGCGTCCTGCTGCACGATGCGCTCGCGCTCGCGCTGGCCAAGACGCCCGAGGACAAGGCGCGCTTCTCGGCGTGTTTCGACCGGTTCTTTCAGCAGCACGCCTTCAGCGAACCGGCCAAGGCGACGCTCCTGCGCGACGTCGACCCGGGGTTCGCCATGGCCCGGCTCGAGGGACTCGCGGACCCGGCGCTGCTCGGGCTCATCGAGCAGATCCTGCGCGACCGCCGCACCGCGCTCGCCTGGCAGCTGGAGGCGCTCGTGCCGGCACTCGATCTCGGCCGGATGCAGACGCTCCGCGACAAGCGCAACCTGGTGGACCGGCTGCTCGAGCGACTTGGCGCACCGGCGCTCGATGCGCTCCTGCGCAGCCCGGAGCTCGATGACGCGCAGGCACTCGTCGCGGCGCTGCGCTACGTACGCCAGTACCTGCGCGAACAGGTGCAGGCCTGGGCGGACGCGCAGTACGCGCTCAGGGTCGACGCGACCGGGCGTCGCGCGCTGCTCGATGCGGCCCTGGCGGCAAATCTCGATCAGCTGCCGCCGGGCTACCATGCCGATGCCGCACGCGTGGTCAGGAAACTCGCCGAACGGCTCAAGCAGCAGCACCGGCGGCGCCGGCGGCGCGCGGAGCGGGGCACGCTCGACATCCGCCGTTCGTTGCGTGACAACGTGGCCTACGACGGCACGTTGTTCAGGCTGCGCTGGCGCGAGCGCCGGGTGGAGCGCGCCACGGTATTCGTCGCGTGCGATCTGTCCGGCTCGGTGAGCCGGATCGCGCGTTTTCTGCTGACCTTCCTATACGAACTCGCCGACGCCTTGCCGGACATGCGGACGTTCGGTTTTTCGGGCCGGCTGGGGGAGGTGACGGAGCTGTTTCGCCGGCAGCCTCCGGAACGGGCCGTGGAAGAGGCGATTCTCGAGTGGGGTCGTGGCAGCACCGACTACGGACGGGCGCTCCTGGACCTGCGCGAGCTGATCCGCACCGATCTCGACCAGCGCAGCACGCTGATTATCCTGGGTGACGCACGGAGCAACTACTACGATCCGCACGTCGACGTGCTGCGCGACCTGGCGCAGCGCGTACGCCAGGTGTTCTGGCTGAATCCGGAGAGCCGGGACCGCTGGGGCGAGGGCGACTCGCTGATGAAGCGCTACGCGCCCTACTGCCAGCGCATCGACACCTGCGCGCGGTTGCGGGACATCGAGCGGTTCGCGGATCGCCTGCTCACGGTCAGTCGCTGAGGCGTGGCCCGGCCGGCCCCGGATTGATGCCCGCGACGAAGGCCAGCGTCGGCCCGAGTTCCCCGCGCACCACCAGATCCGCGCGCGGATCGAGCGGTGTCTCTTCCCGGTTGACGATGGCGAGCAGTGCGCCGCGCCGCTTGGCGTATTCCGGAAAACCGGCAGCCGGGTAGACCTGGAGCGACGAGCCGGCGACCACACAGAGATCGCAGGCTTCGATGGCGTCCTGGGCGCGCGCCATCTCGTCTTCGGGCATCGCCTGGCCGAACGAGATGGTGGCGGTCTTGACGATGCCGCCGCAGGCGTTGCACGGGCCGACCCGGCCGGTTTCACGGAATTCCCGTTCGAGGTCGGCGAGTTCGTGGCGCAGGCCGCAGCGCAGGCAGCGGGCGTGGTGCGCGTTGCCGTGCAGTTCGATGACCCGCGCCGCCGGCACACCGGCGTCCTGGTGCAGGTTGTCGATATTCTGGGTGATGACCGCGAGCACCTTGCCGGTGGCGACGAGCCGGGCGATCGCGTGGTGGCCCGCGTTGGGTTGCGCGCCTTCGAGGACCCGCTCGCCCGTGAAGCGGCGCCGCCAGGATTCCTGGCGCACCGCGTCGCTTGCGACGAAATCCTGGAACTGGATCGGCTTCATTTTCGTCCAGAGGCCCGTGCCCGGGCTGCGGAAGTCCGGGATGCCGGACTCGGTGCTGATGCCGGCGCCGGTGAAGAAGACGATGCGTTCGGCCGCGTCCACCAGGGCGCGCAGCCGGTCGGCGTCACCGTGGTTGCGCGGCGGCATGCGCGTCGACTCCGACCCCGTTTACTCCGACCCCATTTATCGCGGCGAGGACTTGGGCGGGCTGTTCGTAGGGGACCATGTGGCCGGCGGCCGGGACACGCACGACGCCGGCGCCGGGAATGCGCCGGACGAATTCGTCGGCGTAGACCGGATCGATGAGCCGGTCAGCGTCGCCCCAGACCACACTGGTGCGCGCACGGATGCGGTACAGACGCCTGCCGAGGCCACGGTCCGGGATCGGGAACAGCAGCTTGCCGGCCATGCCGAGCCGCCGCGCGTTGCCGACCAGGAAGTCGGTCAGGTACTCCGGGTCGTTCAGGTCACCGCCGGCGGACAGCAGGGCGCCGTGCCGCGCCGGATCGTGGAACAGCAGTTCCGGCAACTGGAACGGCAGGGCCGCGAAGATGTCCGCCACCGGGTGGCTGTCGAGCCAGAGCCCGGCCGGGCAGATCAGCACGAGGCGGTCGATCGCATCCGGGGCGATGGCGGCCATTTCGGCCGCGATCATGCCGCCCATGGAATGCCCGACCACCAGCGGCTGCTCGAGCCCGAGCGCCTGCCACACGTCGAACGCGTGCAGGGTCACATCCAGCATGTCGCGCAGGTGTTCGGCGCCCTCGGAATCGCCATACCCAGGCAGCAGCGGGGCGTGGACCCGATAGTGGCTCGCGAGCGCCGCAAGGAACGGATCGTCCTGCAGCAGACCGCCGGCGCCGTGCAGGAACAGCAGGTCCGGTCCGTTGCCGCCCTGGTGCACGCGAATGCGGAACCGGACGTCGTCCGGCCCCGCGACCTCGATCACTCGCTGTTCGATGCGCGCGCCGCTCATGCGCCCACTCCGTTGGCCGCCCGTGCCGGACGTGCCGGGGCGGTCAGCGGGTGGATCCAGAACCGGTCGTCATCCGCGTACTCCGGCCAGACGTTGCGCAGGCGCGGCATGACTTCCTCGGCAAAGAGCTTCGTCGAGCGGTTGCACTTCTCCTGCGGCATGTCGCCGACGTGGATCAGGCAGAAGATGTTGCCGACCCGGAGTGAGGTGATCAGCTCGTGCATCTTTTCCACCACGGTATCCGGGCTGCCGGCGATCACGTAGCCGTCGTCGACCAGCTGCTTCCAGCTCATGGCCGAGACGTCGCCGAGCGCCTGGCGGGTCATCTGCGTGGTCACGTTGGCCTTGAGCGTCTTGATGGTGCGGTAGCCGGGTGCGTCGGCGAACCCGGGATAGACGTGCAGGCAGCGGTTGTAGAAGTAGTCGATATGGCTGCGGTACTCGCGCTCGGCCTCGGCATCGCTCTCCGCGACGACGATGGTCTGGGCGAACCCGGCGCGGTAGGGCGAGAGATCCTTGCCCCGTTCCGCGACGCGCTGCCAGTAGCCGTCCATCAGCTGCTTGGCGCGCTTGTAGCCGGAGAAGCTCAAGTAGCAGTAGACGTAGTCGTAGTCGAGGCAGAAGTCGTAGGTCTCGAGCGATCCGCCGCCCGGGATGAAGATCGGCGGATTCTTCTGGATCGGCTTCGGCCAGCAGTTCGCGTAGCGGAGCTGCGTATAGCGGCCATTGAAGGCGAACGGTTCGTCTTCGGCCCAGCAGCGCAGGATCAGGTCGTGCGCTTCCTGGTACTTCTCGCGCGTGAGCGCCGGGATCTGCCCGTAGCAGTAGTTCGTGTCCATCGACGTGCCGACCGGAAACCCGGCCACCAGGCGGCCGCCGGAGATGACGTCGAGCATCGCGAACTCCTCCGCCACCCGGATCGGCGGGTTGTACAGCGCGATGGAGTTGCCGAGCACCACCAGTGCGGCGTCGGAGGTGCGCCGCGCGAGCGTCGCCGCCATGATGTTGGGCGAGGGCATGAGCCCGTAGCCGTTGGCATGGTGCTCGTTGACGCCGATCCCGTCGAAACCGAGCGTTTCCGCGTACTCGAGCTCGTCGAGGTACGTGTTGTAGAGCGCGTGCCCCTTCACCGGGTCGTAGAGACTGCTCGGAATGTCGACCCAGACCGAGCGGTGCTGCCGACGGAAGTCGTCCGGCAGGTAAGGCCAGGGCATCAGGTTGAACCAGGTGAATTTCACGCGCGTCTCCCCCCAAAAGAGATGGCATCGATGTCGTCCGGTATCACACGTGCTTTGGCCAGACGTGTCAACCATGCTCGGGCCCACTATGCTTGGGCCCACTATGCTTGGACACAGTCGGGGAGGCGCAGGCGCACAACCACCATGCACACGATCGATTTCTACTTCGACTGCTCGAGCCCCTGGACGTACCTGGCCTTCGAGGCGTTTCAGCCACTGGCCGCGCGGACCGACGTCACGGTCACCTGGAAACCGATCCTGGTCGGCGGCATCTTCAACAGCGTCAACCCGAGCGTCTACGAGAGCCGGCAGAAGCCGGTACCGGCCAAGGCGCGCTACGCGGCCAAGGATCTGCGCGACTGGGCGCGCCACGTCGGCATCGAGATCGGCAGCCCACCGGTGTTCCCGGTCAACAGCGTGAAGGTCATGCGCGGCGCGTTCTTCGCCATCGAGCAGGGCCGCCTGGTGCCGTACGCGCGCCGCGCCTTCCAGCGCTATTGGGGAGAACTCGCCGACATTTCGCGCGACGAGGAGGTACGCGGCATCGCAGCGGCTGCCGGCCTCGATCCGGACGTCCTGCTGGCCCGGATCGCGATGCCGGAATACAAGGCGCAGCTGCGCGCGACGACCGACGAACTGATCGCACGCGGCGGCTTCGGCTCGCCGACGCTGTTCGTGAATGGAGACGACATGTATTTCGGCAACGACCGGCTGCCGCTGGTCGCCGCAGCGCTTACGCGTTAGCCTGCGGCTGCGCTGCCGCGGATGGCGCGCAACGCACGCGGCGGTTCGCCGAGCCGCGCGATGATCCGTTCGGCGCAGGCGCGCGGCGTGGTGTCGCTCGTGTCGACCTCCAGGTCGTAGTCGACCCCATGCGCGTGCACCGCGTGGAAGTGCGACGTGGCGGTCCCCGGAAAACGCCCGGACCGCGCACGTTCGCGCGCGTTCACGACGTCGAGCGAACAGCGCACGCCGATCAGCCAGACGTCGAGATCCTCGAGGGCTTCGGCGTAGTCCTCGAGGTAGTCGGCGCGGAACAGGAGGTCGTCGATGATCACGTGGTTACCGGCCTGCGCGAACGCCGCGATCGCCCGGCGCATGCCGCGCAGGACCCGTTCGCCGTGGTCGCCGAACCGCACCTCGGTGATGCGCTGCCCATCGCGCGTGACCGGCACGACGTTCAGACCACGGCTGCCCGGGGTGCCTTCCGGCGAATTGAGCCCGCGGTAGCGGCCCGGCATGCCGTCACGGAACTGATCGAGCGCGATGTGCTGGTAAGGCTCCGGCAGCAGCTGCTGCAGCATGATGGCGAGGGTCGTCTTGCCCGCGCTGGAGGATCCGTTCAGGAAAATGATGTTGCCGGACGTCATGGCGCCGGATGGTATCCGGATGCCTGGTGAACGACAATTCGCGGCGCCCAACACAAGACAAGACAAGGCAGGGCGGCGGGTCGGGAGGCAAAGGCAGAGGTATGGCGGCGGGAACGGGAGCGGGCACCGATGTCGGGCGGGCTTGCGACAGTGGGGAAGCGCGCGGCGATGCGCAGGCGCTGGCCGCGGCGCTGGCCGCGCTGTTGCCGGCGCGGTTCGGCGTCGCGGTCACGGCAGGCGCCATGGCCGATCACCGCGACACACTCCGGCCCGAGGAATTGCCCGCGATCGCCCGCGCCGTCGACCGGCGCGTCCACGAGTTTTCCACCGGGCGTCTGCTCGCCCGGCAGGCCATGATCAGGCTCGGCATGCCGGATGCGCCGATTCCCCGTGCCGCCGACCGTTCGCCCGTGTGGCCGGCAGCATGCCAGGGCAGCATCACCCATGCCGGCGGACACGTTCTGGCCGCCGTCACCCGACGCGAGTCGCTGTGCGGTCTCGGCGTGGACCTCGAGGAAGCCCACCGGGTCACGGCCGAACTCCACGCGAAACTCTTCACGCCCACCGAACGCGCACGGCTGCTCGACCCTGCACCCGGCGCAACAGCGACGCGCCGTGCGGCATTGCTGTTCAGCGCCAAGGAAGCCGTGTACAAGGCGGTCCACCCGTCGGTCGGCGTGTTCATCGGCTTTCAGGAAGTCGAAGTGGCGATCGCCGGCGACATCGACGCGCCCGCAGGTGCATTCTCGATGCGTTATGTCGGCACCCACGCACCGAATCGCATCATGGAAACCGGCCTTGGTTATTTCTGCTCGGTCGATACGCGTTACGTGCTGACCGCTTTCGTCATCCCCTGATCCGGAATCGCTCAAGCATGCAGGCAATCCTCGGCATCGCGTTTCTCATGGGACTCGCCTGGCTGTTCTCGGAAAGGCGCCGGTCGGTGCGCTGGCAGCCGGTTGCGCTGGGACTCGCATTGCAGTGCGCGCTCGCACTCGTGCTGTTGCGGGTACCGGCCGTGAGCGAGGCGCTGCTGCTGCTCAATCACGTCGTCTACGCGGTAGAGGCGGCCACCGCCGCCGGCACGGGTTTCGTATTCGGGTATCTGGGCGGCGGCGACGCACCGTTCGACGTCGCCGCCGATGGCGCGTTGTACATCTTCGCGTTCCGCGTGCTGCCGCAGATCATCGTATTCAGCGTGCTGGTCGCGCTGTTCTGGTACTGGCGGGTACTGCCGCTCGTCATTCATGCGTTCGGCGCGCTGTTGCGCCGCGCGCTCGGTGTGCGCGGCCCGGTCGGCACGTCGGCCGCTGCCAGCGTGTTCCTCGGCATGGTGGAGACGCCGCTGGTGATCCGCGCCTACCTGGCATCGCTGTCGCGCTCGGAACTCTTCACGCTCATGACCTGCGGCATGTCGACCGTCGCCGGCTCGATCATGGTGCTCTACGCGAACGTGCTGATGGACGCGGTTCCCGGCGCGCTCGGCCATGTGCTGATCGCTTCCGTGATCAACGTGGTCGGCGCGGTGTTCATCTCGCGCATCATGATTCCGCCGCCGCCCGACCTGCCGGAGGAAACCATACCGGACAGCCTGCTCTACACGAGCAACATGGACGCCATTACGCGTGGTACCTACGACGGGCTGCGGCTCGCCGCCAACGTAGGCGCCATGCTGATCGTCCTGGTGAGCCTGGTGGCGCTGGTCAACCAGCTGCTCGGCAATCTGGAACTGGCCGGCGCGCCGGTCACCCTCGAGCGCGCGATCGGCTGGCTGTTCGCGCCCGTGGCCTGGCTCATCGGCATTCCGTGGGCGGAAGCGCAGGCGGCAGGCGCCCTGCTCGGCGTGAAGCTGATCCTGAACGAACTGGTGGCCTACATTAACCTCGCCGCGCTGCCGGCGGAGTCGCTGAGCGATACGAGCCGGCTGGTGATGACCTATGCGCTGTGCGGGTTCGCGAACTTCGGAAGCCTGGGCATCCTGCTCGGCGGACTCGCCACGCTGGTGCCGGAACGGCGCGCCGAACTGCTCAGCATCGGACCGCGCAGCCTCGTCTCCGGCACCATCGTCACCTGCAACACCGGCGCGATCGTCGCACTCGTCACGCTGCTCTGAAGGTAAACGCGTCGAGCGCGCGCCCGACGCGTTCGACGTCGGCGGCGCTCACGTCCTTGTGCAGCACCCAGCGATTGCCGCGCACGATGACGTCCGCTGCGCGCAGGTGCGCACCGAGGGCGACGAGTTCGGCCTCCGGCAGATCGACGAATACCATGTTGGTCGCCTGGCGCACCGCACCCGGGAACCGCACCGCGGCGAGTTCTGCCAGACGGGCGGCATTGGCATGGTCTTCGGCGAGGCGTGCCACGTTGTGGCGCAGGGCGTAAAGCCCTGCGGCGGCAATCACACCGGCCTGGCGCATGCCGCCGCCGACCATCTTGCGCCAGCGCCGGGCGGCGCCGACGAACGCTCGCGAGCCGACCAGCACCGACCCCACCGGCGCGCCGAGACCCTTCGAGAGGCAGACCGAGACGGTATCGCACGGGGCCGCGATCGCCGTGACCGGGCAGTCGAGCGCCACCGCGGCATTGAAGACGCGGGCGCCGTCGAGATGCAGCGCGAGCCCGTGCGTGTCGCAGCATGCGCGCGCCGCCGCGAAGTAGTCCGGCCCGATCGCCTTGCCGGCCTGGGTGTTCTCGAGGCAGACCAACCGCGTGCGCGCGAAATGCGGGTCGTCGGGCTTGATCAGCGTGGCGACCGTCGCGAGGTCCAGCGACCCGTCGGCCGCGAAGGGCAGGGTCTGCGGCTGGATGCCCCCCAGTGCGGCGGCGCCGCCGCCTTCGTACCAGTATGTGTGCGCTCGGGCGCCGACGATGTATTCGTCGCCGCGGCCGCAATGGGTGAGGAGCGCGACCAGGTTGGACTGGGTGCCGCTCGGCATGAACAGGCCGGCCTCGTGACCGAGTCGCGCTGCCGCCTCGGCCTCTAGAAGCTTGACGGTGGGGTCTTCGCCGTAGACGTCGTCGCCGACTTCGGCTTCGTACATGGCGCGGCGCATGGCCGCACACGGCCGGGTGACCGTGTCGCTGCGCAGGTCGACCGGCGCGGTCACGGCCCGCCCGCGGCCGCGCCGCGCGTCGTCAGTTGGCCGCGAGTGAGATGTTGTAGACGCCGGCCTGCCGGGCCGAGTCCATGACGTGGATCAGCGCTTCGGTGGTGGAGTCCGGGTGTGACTGGATCACGACCGGAGCCTCGGGGTTCTCCGCGTGCAGCCGCTCGATATTGGCCCGCACCGAACGCCAGTCGACATCACGCTGCGCGATCAGGATCCGGTCGCGGTTGGTGATACGCACCACGATGCTCTTCTTGTCAGGGTCGACGGTCTTCGGCTTGTCGTCCGGCGGCTGGTTGATGTCGAGCCCGACTTCCTTGATGAAGGTCGCGGTCACGATGAAGAAGATCAGCATGATAAACACGACGTCGAGCATCGGCGTCAGGTTGATCTGCTCGTCGTGTTCGTCCTGGTTGCCGCTTCCGAAAGGTCTCCGCACGTCCCACCCTCTACTGCAGACTCGAATGGGCGGTATCTTACTCACGCAGTCCGGGCTTGCCTAGCGTCGCGGCTGCGCGGCGCACGCTGCGCAGCCGCTCTACCCGCGCGGCTCAGCGCCAGCTCACCACCGGGCTGTGGGCGACCGTCAACTCGACGAAGCCGGCATCGTCCACCAGGGTTACGCCAGGTGCCAGGCGGGCGGCCAGGCCCCGCGCGCGCACGTCCGGTTCCAGCGCAATGAGGCGCCCGGACCAGGCGCGGGGAGTTACCGCCGCGTAGACGCCGTCTTCGATCAGGAGCACGGTATCGGTGGCGCCGGCGAGCGCCAGGCAGCTGTCGAGCCCAGCCATGTGGTTAACGATAAAAAGTATGTTCATCAATCGGTTATGACGACTTCGTGAGACGCGACAAGCGCCCGCTGTGCTGCGTGTGACAGGGGTTCCACCGGCAGCACCAGGGCTTCGGCGCCGAGCCCGGCGGCTGCCAACGCGTCGGCGCAGACATAGAAGCGCGTGACTTCGTGCCTGGGCAGCTCGGCCAGGGCGTCACCATGGGTTGGCTGGTCCAGCGCGGCGCCGTGCTGGCCGGCGAGCAGCTGCCAGACGCCGCGGCCCTCGAACAGTACGCTGACCTCGAACTCGAATGCGGCGGCCACCAGGGCCACGTCGATCGCCTCGCGCGGATTGACGCTCGTGTACGGCGGCTGGCGCAGGATGAGGAGGAGGCGGCGGGCCGTGGTCATGGCGCAGGACTCACGCGGCGAAGCTGACGTGGCGGTCGCTGGCCGCGAGCGCTTCCACGAGCTGGCCCAGACCGGCGCTGGAAAACGCCGGGTGCAGGCTCGTGCCGTCGAGACCGTGACGGGCGCGCGCGTCGGCGTCCACGATGCCGCGGCGCAGGGCCGCGCTGACGCACACGGTCAGCTCGACACCCGCAGTCCGGGCCAGGTCGACCCAGCCTGCCAGCGGACCGGGCGCGTCCGATGGCGGCACGGCGAGGCAATCGGCCGTCTCGACGCCGTCGTGAAAGAAAAACACCCGGTGGATGCCGTGGCCCGCAGCCAGCGCCGCGCGGGCGAAGCGCAGGGCGGTCATCGAGGCCTGCGACGAGGCGGGCGAGCCGTGAACGGACAGGGCGAACAGCATGGGTTGGAGCGCTCGGGATCGTGACGGATGCCCGGATTCTAGCCCGCTTCCGCCACGGTTGGGGCACGCGAGCCCGGCAGCTGGGCGCAAGCGGGGCTTGGAGTCGGTCTGCGCCGCCCGATCTTCATAAACTGTTTACAAAATACCGGGGTCGGCTATGGCAGGTTGCTTGCAATGTGACTTTCGTCACGCCAGAGTAGCTCCAAGGAAAAAAGTGATGGTTTCCGACCGGGGAAGTGAAAGCCCTCGGCGGTCGATCAGAAAGCTGAGGCGCGCGTAGGATACGCCGCGCCAGTCCAATCGAGGAGTAGATGTCGATGAATGCCAGGCTCATGTCCTTCGGTCTCGCCCTGATGATGGGCGCGTCCTCGGCGTTCGCGGCCAGCGTGCAACTGGCCGGCTGCGGCATCAACGCGCTGGGCTGCTTCACCGCAGACGCATCTTACGAAGAAACCGCGAACCATCGTGGTCGTGTCACCGGCACGATGTCGCTCGCCGTGACCAATACCGGCACCGACGGCTGGCTGACTGGCATCGCGTTCAATAATCCGAGTTCCAGTGAAGTGCCACGCGATAGGTCCATCACCGGCGTGAGTATGTCCGGGCCGAGTCACTTCCGGCTGCTCGGCGGATCGTCCTGGGACGATCAGGTCAACGCCTCGCCGTTCGGGCGGTTCGACATCGGGGCCTCGACCGGATCCAATTTCCACGGCGGCGGCAATCCGAGCCGTGGCATCGGCGCCGGCCAGACGGGGATTTTCACGTTCACGTTCACCGGCCCGCTCGGCGTTTCGATCGCCGACTTTTTCGGCAGCCTGCTCGCGCCGACGTCCGGTGAGTACTCCGAAGGTTCCGGCATCGGCAGCTACGGCCCGCAGGTTTTCGCAGTACGCTTCATGGGCTTCGACAATGGCGGCAGCGACATGGCCTACGGCAGCGTGGTGCCGATCCCGCCGGCGCTGGTGCTGTTCCTCTCCGGCTTCGGTCTGCTGGTCGGCTACGCGCGCCGCAGGCGCGCCACCGCCTGACACGCCCGACCCGCTCGCCTCGAAGAACCCGGCCCAGGCCGGGTTTTTTTATGCCTGCCGATGGGTCGGGTTGCCATGCAGAGGGTGCCGACGACGCGTGGAAACTGATACTCGGGTGAGGCCAGTGGAAGCTGGCTCACCCGGCAGGCAACTCTGCCAGCCAGCGCTGGAGCCGGACATCGTCGGTAGCGCCAGCGCAGGCCGCCCGGGCCGACTGGGGACCCGCTTCGATCCCCGCCCGATACCGGGCTAAGGCGAGATGGCAGGCGATTTCCCCGCTCTCCGGCGCCGCGCCGGCCGCGCGTTCGAGCAACTCCAGCGCGCCCGCGTAATCGCCGTTTGCCAGCCGACTCCAGCCGGCAGTATCCAGAAACGGCGCCTCCGCGCGTCCAGCCAATGGCTGGCTCAGCGTCAGGGCCCGCCGGGCCGAGGCTTCGTCGGTCATGGTCTTGAGCAGCAGGCTCGCGAGATTGTTCGCGGCGATGACGTTTGCCGGTTCCGCGGCGAGCAAGGCCTCGTACTCCAGCATGGCGGCCTCCGATTCGCCGGCGCGCTCGAGCAGGCTCGCCAGCACGAGTCGGGTGTGCGGCGCCTCCGGCGCGAGCGCGAGGATCCTGCGCGCGGTCTCGATCGCCGCGGGGATGGCCTCGGTCTGAACCTGGAGATCGAGCAGCGCCTGCGCGAGTACCGCGCTGCCCGGATTGGCTAGGGTGGCGCGTTCGAGGATCTGTGCTGCGCGCGCCGGGCTGCCGTCGCGCAAGTGCATGGTGGCAAGCTGGCGCGCCGCACGGCTGTGACCGGGGTCGATCTCCAGGGCGCGCACGAGGCGTTCACGTGCCAGGGTATCGAGTTGCTGACCGAGGTAGGCCTCGCCGGCCAGGGCATAGCCCTCCGCCGCGCCCGGTTGCGCCTGCACGAGGGCATTGGCCACGACCTGTGCCGCCTCGAAGTGTCCGGCATCGAGATGCAGGCGCGCGCGCAACGAGAGCGCTTCCGCATTGCCCGGGTCCAGCGCGAGAATCTCCTCGACGAGCGCGATCGCCCGTTCCTGCCCTGCAGCGTCGGCGGCGCGCAGGGTCAGGCGTGCCAGTTCCGTGCGTGCTTCGATTCCGACGCTGCCGCGCTCGCGACCAGCGACACTCTCGAGCAGGGCCGCCGCTGCCGGATCATCGCCCTGGCGTACATACAGGGCAGCGAGCGCAAGATCGAGCAAGGGATCCGGGCTGCCGCGGGCGACCAGTGCGCGCAGTGACTCGACCCCGCGTGCCGGATCCGTGGCACCCAGAAGTTCCGCCAGTGCGATGCGGGCGGTCGTGCTGTCCGGATTCCGAGCCACGGCGCGCTCGAGGGTCGCGGCCGCCGCTTCCAGCCCGCCCGGGCCTGCATCCGGTCGACCCGCCTGGTAGGCCGCCAGTGCCTGGTAGAACTCGATCCGCTCGGGAAACGCCTCGGTCAACGCCTGCAGCCGTGCCATCACGACCTCGACGTCGCCCTCGGCCTCGGCGAATTGCAGCCCCATGAGGTGCAGGGTGAGATCGGTCGGGTTCGCCGCAATGGCCTCCTCGAGGATCCGGCCGGCTGCCTCGCGGTCGCCGTCGGCAAGCGCCGCCGCAGCCAGGACCGCCATGGCTTCCGGGTGGTCCGGCACCGCCGACCGTGCCGCCTCGGCCGCGCCGCGCGCCGCCTCGGGATCGCCCTGGCGCAGCTTGATCGCAGCCAGCAGCGCGAGCGTGCCGGCATCATCGGGCGCCAGCGCAAGGGCCGCCTGAGTCGCCGACTCGGCACTGTCGAATTCGCCCCGCAAGAGGTAGATCCTGGCCAGGTCCCGTTGCGCGGGCGCAAAGGCCGGGCGCAAAGCGGTCGCGCGTTCGAGGCTCGATCGCGCACCCATCCAGTCCTCCTGGCGGGTCAGCACCTGTGCCTGCAGGTAATGGGCGTCGGCATCGTCGGGCGCGAGGCGCAGGGCATTGCGCACCTCCACGTTCGCGAGCGCCACCTGGTCGGTCGCGAGATAGTCGCGCGCGTTCTGCAGATGTCGCGCTGATCGCTCTTCCGGCGAACTGCAGCCGGTCAAAAGATGCAGCACGAGGCCGATCGCGACGATCGGGCCGGGGCTGATGCGAATCCTGGGCAACGATGGCATGGGCAGCTATCCGGTTGGTTGCGGGCGGGCAGGTCCGGGTCAGTCGGGTACGTATTCGGGGAGCACCGGCTCGAGGCGCTCCGCGAAGGCCACGAGGCGTGCGGTGGCCGCTGCCAGATCCGTGTCGATCGGCGTGATCAGCCGGACCAGCGCGCCGTCGGAGCGTCCCTCCAGAACCGCATCGCGGAACAGGGCCGCGCGCATGAGGTACTCGTTCGCATAGTCGGCGCCCCGTTGCCGGAACCAGTAGACCACCAGCATGCGGCGCCGTTGTACCTGCATGACGGCCCGATTCACGGGTAGCGCGCGGCCATCGGACAGCTCGAGCCGGGTCCGGTCGAGGCTCAGGGTCTCCCAGCCGCCACCGGGCAGGCAGATCAGCGGCGAGTGCGGCATGGCGCCCTGGCGCTGCGAGCCGTGATAGCCGATATAGAGTTCGACCGGCTCCGAATGCGCCGGCGATCGATACTGGGCGAGCACGTAGTCACTCAGCTGCAGCATGTCGATGACCCCGCCGGACAACGACTCGCGGGTGCCGACCCATTCGCCTATCACGCGCGGGAAGAACGTCAGCGCCTTGCGTTCGGGCAGTATCTCATTGCGCTGCCCGAGCGCGATCACACTGGCGAACGCGACGACCAGCAGACCCACGGCGACGGCGAGTTGCCGAGGAGCAGGGCGCTGTACCGAAGCCGGTGGCACCCGGCCGAGGCCGATATCGAGTTCCAGCGCAGTACCGAGCGAGACCGG
This sequence comes from Pseudomonadales bacterium, assembly GCA_019634925.1. Taxonomy (GTDB): domain Bacteria; phylum Pseudomonadota; class Gammaproteobacteria; order Pseudomonadales; family Azotimanducaceae; genus UBA7803. Next base: position 168,459 of record JAHCAL010000005.1, on the reverse strand, counting down.
TCGGCTGCCGGTGCGCAGCACCAGCGCGGCGAGCGGAATCAGCAGTCCGACGCAGGCCAGGAAGATCAGCCAGCCCTCGAAGTCGTGCAGAAAACCGTCCGCCGCCTGCGGACCGGCGTAACGCACCAGCAGGCCGGTGACGGCGATCCGTACCACGTTCATGAGCATGGTAATCGGCACGGTCGCGGCCACGATCAGCGCGCGCTGCCAAAACGGCGCGCGCAGGAACCCGGCGAAGATGAACCCGATCGCGAGCAGCGGGATCAGGTAGTTGAGACCCGAACACGCGTCCACGACCTGCAGCTGGTAGATGCCGAGGTCGATCACGTTGCCGTCCACGTACACGGGGATGCCGAAGCCCTGCAGCAGGGCCGCACCAGCCCGCGATGAGACGAGCTTGAGCTCGGCCGTCAGGCTCGCCTCCATGAAGCCGGGAAGGGGAATCGCAAGGAACAGCAGCACGAGGCTGTTGGCGAGCACCTTGAGCCCCTGCCAGCCGACGGTGGCGACGACGAGTGAGGCGAGCGCCGCCCAGCACGCGTACTGAACGAACACGTGGATCTCCGCACGCCGCGCGAAGACCATGAACACGAGTACCGGCAGGAGGCCGGCCACCGCCAGCCACCTGGGGCTGAACGGCATGGCGCGCAGCGCGGCGCGCTTCTGCCAGGCGAACAGAACGGCGAGCAGCACGATCGCCGGACCGTGATTGTGGGCGACGTTGGTCTGCCACTGGCCCCAGAGGTAGACGAGCCCCGGCCACGCCGTGGCGAGCGTCAGCAGGAGCGCCAGCGCCAGCAACGCGAGGTATGTGGGGGATAGCCTGGCGGTCATGCCGGGCGGTGCCGGCAAGGGTCGACCTCAGCCGACGACGCGCCTCGGGCGGACTGGCGGAGGGGGTGGGATTCGAACCCACGGTAGGGGATACCTACGCCGGTTTTCAAGACCGGTGCTTTCAACCGCTCAGCCACCCCTCCGGCAGCCGCGCATCCTAGCACAGCCATATCCACCATCATCAGGCGCGGTATCCCTGCGGATGGCGCTGCTGCCAGCGCCAGACGTCCTCGCACATGCGGCGAACGTCGTGACGGGCCCGCCAGCCGAGTTCGCGATTCGCCTTGGTGGGATCCGCGTAGCTTTCGGCCGCGTCGCCGGCACGGCGCGCGACGATCTCGCAGGGGATCGTGCGACCGCTCGCCGCTTCGAAGGCCCGGACCATCTCGAGCACCGAGTGACCGCGCCCGGTCCCGAGATTGTGGATGGCGAGACCCGGATGCCGTTCGAGATAGCGCAGTGCCGCCAGGTGCCCCTCGACGAGGTCGTCGACGTGGATGTAGTCGCGCACGCCGGTACCGTCCGGCGTCGGATAGTCATCGCCGAAAATTCGAAGGCCCGGCAGCCGGCCGACGGCGACCTGTGCGATGTACGGCATCAGGTTGTTGGGCACGTCGTTGGGGTCTTCGCCCAGGTCGCCGGAAATGTGCGCGCCCACCGGGTTGAAGTAGCGCAGGATCGAGATTCGCCAGGCGGGGTCGGTCGCCTGCAGGTCCGCGAGGATCTGCTCGATGTGGAACTTGGTGCGTCCGTATGGGTTGATCGGACCCGGCGGACTGTCCTCGGTGATCGGCATGACGTCCGGAATGCCGTAGACGGTCGCCGAGGAGCTGAACACCAGCGTGCGGACTTGGTGCGCGGTCATCGCCTCCAACAGGCGCAGGGTTCCGACGACGTTGTTGTCGTAGTAGGCGAGCGGGTCGGCCGTGGACTGCCCTACGGCCTTCAGGCCGGCGAAGTGCAGCACGGCCGCGAAGCGTTTGCGGCCGAACAGGCGCGCCAGGGCGCCGGCATCCCGCAGGTCGTCCGCGACGAAGTCGAGCGTCCGATTGGTGACCCGTTGCACCGCGGCGATCGACTCGGACGTGCTGTTGGAGAGATTGTCCAACACCGTGACCGTGTAGCCTGCGTCGAGCAGCGCCACGCACATGTGGCTGCCGATGTAGCCGGCACCACCGGTGACAAGAATCTCGCCCATATTGCTCAGCTCGCTCATGCTGCTCGTGTCGTTGCAGTCAGCCCGGCATGATTGCCATCCGGGGTCGAAGTGGCTGTCAGGTAATTGTAGGCGAGCGAGCAGCCGGGAAGCGCTCCGAGACGCTCCGAGACGCCCCGAGACGTAACCGCGTCTTTACATTGCATTGCGAAGCCCCGCCGAGCATTCTGTGTATGATCGCGCGATTGACATGAGGGCCACGTGCCGTCGATGAGCACAATCGAGAAAGCTGCCGCCCGCCTGGCTTCCCGAAGCGGAGACCGAACCGGCGATCGGGCCGCCCCACGGGCGCCCGATGCACGGACAGGCGACCACGCGGGCACCTCGATCACGGCGGCATCCGCGCGCGGCGCGGCGGGGGAACACGGGCCGAAGCGCCAGCGTGACACGCACCGCGCCGAGGTACACGGCCTGCCGGTCACGCTCTGCGAAATCGATCTGGAGGGACTGCGCGCACGCGGCTACCTGACCCCGAAGGCCGGTCGCTCACAGCTCGGCCAGGAAATGCGCCGCATCAAGCGACCACTGCTCCTCCACTGCCAGAAGGCGCGCGCCCTCGAGTCGACCGGGACCGACCCGAATCCGGCCAACCTGATCATGGTCACCAGTGCGCTGCCGGGCGAGGGCAAGACGTTCACCTCGATCAACCTGGCCATGAGCATGGCGGCGGAACTCGACCGCCGGGTGCTGCTGGTGGATGCGGACGTCGCCCGCGGCGACGTGTCGCGTGTGCTCGGGCTCGAGCCGACCCGCGGGCTGTCCGACCTCCTGCGCGACTACAGCTACATGCGCGAAGACGGCGTGCTCGCGACCAACGTCGAAGGGCTCGGCATACTGCCGGCCGGCGGACCGGTCGACGACGTCGACGAGCTCTACGCCAGTACCCTGATGCGCGAGCTGGTCGTGGCGCTCGCCGAAGCGGATCCGGCGCGGGTGGTGATCTTCGATGCACCGCCGTTGCTCGCGACCACGGAGGCCGCGGTGCTGGCACGCAACATGGGTCAGATCGTGGTGGTGGTCGAGGCCAACCGCACGCCGCAGAAAGCAGTCGCCGATGCGCTGGCGCTGCTCGACGGATGCGAGAACGTGAGCCTGATACTGAACAAAACCACCGGCGGCCAGTCGGAAGGTTACGGATACGGTTACGGGTACGGGAGCGAGTCGCAGGACTAGCGCGAGGAGAGGCGGGTCAACGGATGTACCAGGAATACTACGGACTCACCGGCAAGCCGTTCCAGCTGTCCCCGGACGCGAACTTCTTCTATCCCAGCAGCGAGCACAAACGCGCGCTGTCGTTTCTCGACTACGGTCTCGACCAGCAGGACGGCTTCATCGTCATCACCGGCGACGTCGGCACCGGCAAGACCACGCTCGTGCAGATGCTGCTGCGCCGGCTCGATCCGCGCGAGACGCTGGTCGCCAACCTGGTCACGACCCAGGTCGGCGACGACGACCTGCTGCAGCTGATCGCCGCACAGTTCGGCCTGCGCGTGAACAACGCGAGCAAGGCGGTGCTGCTGCGCGAACTCGAGCGGCTGTTCCTGCAGCAGCGCCGCGAAGGCCGCCGCGTGCTGCTGATCGTCGACGAGGCGCAGAACCTACCGGCCGCCGCGATCGAAGAACTGCGCATGCTTTCCAACTTCCAGGCGGGCGGCAAGCCGCTGCTCCAGGTGTTCCTGCTCGGCCAGGAGGAGTTCCGGGTGACCCTGCTCGGGCCGGGCTTCGAGCAGCTGCGCCAGCGGGTGATCGCCACCTACCACCTTAACCCGCTCGACGAAGCCGAAACCCGCGCCTACATCGAATACCGGCTATCGCTGGTGGGCTGGGCCAACGACCCGTTCTTCACCGACGACGCTTACGCTGCGATCTACGGCTTCTGCAAGGGCGTGCCGCGGCGGCTCAACAACCTGTGCGACCGGCTGCTCCTGTACGCGTTTCTCGAAGAACTGCACCACATCGATGGCAGCGTGGTCGACGCGGTGTCGCGCGAGATCGGCGCAGAGTTCTGGGGCGAGACACCGACGGCCTCGAAGGAGCCGCGCGCGGTGACGCCGGAAGTCTTCGACACGCCGGGCCAGCCGCTCGAGACCATGGCGCGGGTGATGTTCGACAAGGCCAACGTGCAGCAGCGCCTCGCCGCGCTCGAACGCGCCATCGACGGGCTCGGCCAGAGTCTCAAGCCCGAACTCGCCGAGCTGCGCGAGGAACTGGGGTACGTGCGCAACTTGATGGAAGACCTGGTACTCGAGATCCGGCACGCACAGAACGGCGCCCGGGTTTCCGACGAGGACATCAACGCGCTAATGAAAGTCTCGGGACAGGAATGGCGTTGAGCCCGGCGGGTCATCCGCCTGATCGACGTTCAAGGCGACCAGCAGATCGCTGCGATCCTCCACCTGTCCGGCCACCACGTGGATCACTTCGCGCTCGCGTTCCACCACCCCCTTGATGCGCAGCAGGCGCCCCTGCAGCAGGGCCGCCCGGAACCGTTCCAGCACTGACGCCCAGACCACCACGTTGACGTTGCCGGTCTCGTCCTCGAGGGTGACGAACAGCACGCCGGTAGCGGTGCCCGGCCGCTGCCGTCCGGTGACCAGCCCGGCGACCCGCACGAACTGGCCGGAGCGGCTCGCTTCGAGACGGCGCGCCGTCCAGCAGCGCGCGAGGTCACGGCCGAGTATGGCGTGGCTGCGCAGCTGTTCGAGCGGGTGCATGCCGAGGGTCAGGCCCAGGTACCGGTAGTCATTCAGCATGTCGCTGGCCGCGGTCGGCGCCGGCAGGGGCGGACGCATGACCGGGTGCATGGCCGGACTCGCGGGGACCGCGGCGGCTGTTGCGGCAGGTGCCGCGATCGGTGCTGCAGCGGGTGCCGCATCGCGAACCGTCCAGCGCGCTGCCACGTCCGTGTGCGCCTCGAGCGGCAGCGGTGCGCGGACACCGGCCGCCGCCCAGTGCGCCTGGTGACGGTCGCCGGCGAGGCTCGCCAGCGCACCGGCGCGTGCGAGGCAGCGCAGATCCCGCGCCTCGAGCCCGGCGCATCGGGCGAGCTCCGTTAGATCATGAAACGGCCGGCCGAGTGCTGCACGCGCCACCTCGATGCGCCGCCCGGTCGCCTCCGCAAGACCTTTCACGATCCTGAGGCCGAGCCGCAGGGCAGGGTGCGCGCGCCCGGCAGGCGCGTCAGACGCGTCAGACGCTGCGGGCGGATCGCCCGGCGCGCCGTCTTCCAGGCGGTGGTCCCAGCCGCTGTGCCCGACATCCGCCGGATGCGCGGCCACACCGTGTCGGGCGGCGTCCTGGACCAGCTGCGAGGCGGAGTAGAAACCCATCGGCAGGCTGTTCAGGAGCCCGCAGTAGAAGGCGGCCGGCTCGTGGCACTTGAGCCAGGCGGAGACGTAGACCAGCAGGGCGAAGCTCGCCGCGTGCGATTCCGGGAAACCGTACTCGCCGAAGCCCTGGATCTGCCGGAACACGCGCTCCGCGAAATCACGGTCGTGACCGCGCGCCAGCATGCCGTCGATCAGCTTCGCCTCGAAGTGACCGAGTCCACCGCGGCGTTTCCAGGCCGCCATGGCGCGGCGCAGCTGGTCGGCCTCGCCGGCGCTGAAACCGGCGGCCACCATGGCGAGTTCGATCACCTGTTCCTGGAAGATCGGCACGCCGAGGGTACGCTCGAGCACCCGGCGTACCGCCGGACTCGGGTAGTCGACCGGCTCGAGCCCCTGCCGGCGCCTCAAGTACGGGTGCACCATGTTGCCCTGGATGGGGCCGGGCCGGACGATCGCCACCTCGATCACCAGGTCGTAGAAATGCCGCGGCTTGAGGCGCGGCAGCATGGCCATCTGGGCGCGCGATTCCACCTGGAACACGCCGATGCTGTCGCCGCGCTGCAGCATGCGATAGGTCGCCGGATCCTCGGCGGGAATGGCGGCGATGGTGAGCGGTTTGGCACGGCCGACGCTCGCCAGCGCCAGCGCCTTGCGGATCGCCGTCAGCATGCCGAGCCCGAGCACGTCCACCTTGAGCAGGCCGAGCGCCTCGAGGTCGTCCTTGTCCCACTGGATGACGGTGCGCTCCGGCATGGCGGCGTTCTCCACCGGCACCAGCTCGGCGACCGGTCCGCGCGAGATGACAAACCCGCCGACGTGCTGCGAGAGATGCCGCGGAAACCCGAGGATCGCGCTCACGAACCGGCGGAACTGCACGGCCAGGGAGCCTTGCGGGTCGAGCCCGGCGGCCGTGAAGCGGGTAGCGAGGGCATCCTCCCGGTCCCACCAGGCGAGCGACTTCGCCAGCAGGTCGACCAGATCCTGGTCCATGCCGAGCGCCTTGCCGACGTCGCGGATCGCGCTGCGCGGGCGGTAGGTGATCAGCGTGGCGGCCAGCGCCGCGCGCTCGCGGCCGTAGCGCTTGTAGAGGTACTGGATGACCTCCTCGCGGCGCTCGTGCTCGAAATCGACGTCGATGTCCGGCGGTTCGTTACGCTCGCGGGACACGAACCGCTCGAACAGCAGGTGCATGCGCGACGGGTCCACCTCGGTGATGTGCAGGCAGTAGCAGACCGCGGAGTTGGCCGCCGAGCCGCGGCCCTGGCAGAGAATCCCGCGGCTGCGCGCGAACTGCACGATGTCGTGCACGGTCAGGAAGAAGAACTCGTAGCCGAGTTCGCCGACCAGCGCGAGTTCCCGCTCGATCAGCACCCGCACGGACTCCGGCACGCCGTCCGGCCAGCGCTCGGCGGCACCCGCCCAGGTGAGTTCACGCAGGTAGGCGGCCGGGGTGCGGTGCGGCGGCACCAGCTCGCGCGGATACTCGTAGCGCAGCTCGTCGAGCGAGAACCGGCACAGGTCGGCGATGCGGCACGACTCGCTGAGCAGCTCCGGCGGATACAGCGCGGCCAGCGCCGGCAGCGGACGCAGGTGCCGCTCGGCGTTCTGGAACGCCCGGCTGCCGAGTGCCGCGACCCGCGTGCGATGGCGGATCGCGGTCAGGAGGTCCTGCAGCGGCTGGCGTTCGCGGGCGTGGGCGTGCACGTCGTTCGCGGCGACCAGCGGCAGACCGAGCCGCATCGAGAGCGTCAGGGCCTTCGCAGTCCGGTCCAGGTCGTCGGCTTCGTGGAACAGCTCGAGCGCGATCCAGAGCCGCGGGAACAGCTCGCGCAGGCGCGCGCCCTGGTCCATGAGCCGGCCGATGTCGAGCGCGCCGGGCACCCACAGCACCAGGCAGTCGCGCCCGCCCCAGCGGAAGTCCGCGAGCCGCGCGAGATAGCTGCCCTTGGCGGCGCGCCGCCGGAACCGGGTGATCAGGGTGCCGAGCTGACCGTAGGCGCTGCGGTGCGGCGCGAGCAGCACGAGGTGCAGGTCGTCCGTGTCGTCGTGCAGGCGGAACTCGGCCCCGACGATGAGCTTGATGCCGCACTCGCGGGCCGCCACGTGCGCCTTGACGACGCCGGCGAACGAACACTCGTCGGTCAGCGCGAGCGCCCGGTAGCCGAGCGCGGCAGCCTGCCGGACCAGTTCCTCCGGGTGTGAGGCGCCGCGCAGGAAGCTGTAGTTGCTGACGCAGTGCAGCTCCGCGAAGGGTTGCGCCGGGCGCGGTCGGTCGTTCGAAAACATGTCACCGGTCCGCCGCTGCTCAGCCGAAATAGCCGTGCAGGTACCAGCGCGTGTGGGTGTCGACGAACACCCAGCATTCCGCACCGTTCACGAGCCGGGCAACGTAGTAGTCGCGCCAGCGCGCCTGCGGCAGGGCGGTGGTCTGCGCGACCTCGGGCGGATCGGTACGTGTTGCCGTGTCCGGCTGCCACCAGCCGGTTTCGATCCGCTCCGGGCCGCGTAGCAGGGTCAGCTGGCTCGAGCGGATCGGTCGGGGCGGGACGAACAGCCAGATCGGGCGCCGGCCGGGGCGTGGTGCCGGCCCGGTCGCGCGCGGCGGCCGCGGCCCGGATCGGGCCGTCGGACCGGGTTTCGCCGTCGGGCCGGCCCGCAAAGGTGCAACCCCCCGCAAAGGTGCGACCGCCCGCAAAGGTGCAACCGCCCGCAAGGGTGCGACCGGTTGCCAGGCCGCCTCGGGCATGTGCTGATCGCGCGCACGGATGCTCCAGCACGTGCCGCGGCCGAGCCGTGCTTCGAGCCGGTCGACCAGCCGGCCGAGTTCCGTCGGCTGCGCCGTACCCGGCAGCCAGCGGAACAGGGTCGTGCTGTCGCCCCGCCAGGACTGGAGCCGCTCGGCGGACAGGCCGATGCCGATCACTTCGTCCGGCAGCTGTGTCCGGTCGAGCTCCAGCCGGCTGATCTCGAGCAGGCGCGCCTGGCGCTGCTGGGCTGTGGAGAACCGTACCCCGACCACCAACGGCGGCCGGGCCCGCCCGGCCGCCGTGAACCGCCAGGCGAGTTCTTCGACGCCGAGGTTGCGCGCGAGCAGCCAGTGCTGCAGCGCGTTCAGCAGTCGGGTCATGAGACCGAGCAATACATCCCGGCTCCGCACCGGCTCGAGCAGGTGCAGGTTGCGGCGGAAGTACGGCGCGGGCACGAGCGCCTGCCGCGGGTCCGGCCGGGTACCGGTCAGGCGCGCCAGGTAGTCCACCAGGTCACTGCCGAACCGGCTGGCGAGCCCTTCGGACGGCAACGCCAGCAGCTGACCCAGGGTGCGCACGCCCATGCCGGCGAGTTGCTCGATGATGGCCGGCGTGAGCCGATCGGACTCGATGGCGGCCGCAGCGAGCGGGACTTTCGTCAGTGCTTCTGTCAGTGCTTCTGTCGGCGCTTCTGTCAGCGCTTCTGTCAGCGCTTTTGTCGGCTCTGGGCACTCCGCCCGGGCGAGTGCGAGTGCGGCGAGCGGGGTCATAGCCGTGCGGCAGACCACCTGGTGGCCGAGTGCAAGGCAGGCGGCACGGACCGCCGCGACGAGTGCCTCCTCGCCACCGAACAGCCGCAGACTCGCACCGATCTCCACCACGACGCCGGCGGGCGGGACCAGGCTCACCTGACTGCTGAATGCATGGAGCGCCTCCGCGAGGCGTCGCAGCCAGCGCGCCTCCTGGTCGGGTTCGCGTCGATAGTGGCGGAGCGCCGGACAGATGGCGTGTGCCGTGGCCAGCGTGCTGCCCGGCTGGATACCGGCGGCCACGGCTGCGGGGTCGGCGAGCACGACGCGGTTGTCCTCGATCACCACGCGCGGCAGCGCGGGCGACGGCTCGGATCCGGCTGGCGGTGCGATCCCGGCGCCCCCCGGTTCGCGCAGGGTGAACACCTCCAGTGGCAGGGTCGGGCAGTGGACCGCCAGCCAGCGCATCAGTGGGTGACCGGCGCCACCGCGTCGACCGGGCTGTTGGAAACACCAGGGGAAGCGTCGAGCGCCGTGGCGGTATCGACGGGAGCCAGGTCCGCAGGTTCTTTTGCGTCGGTCACCGCGTCGGTCACCGCCGCAGCCCGCTGCCGGCGCCAGTGATCCAGCTGGACGTAGACCGCTTCCGGGCTGTCGGGTGTCTCGACCTGCACCTCGATGCCGCTCACCGGCCAGCTGCCGCGCCGCTTGCGGATGTCGATCCGCAGCCGGCCCGGCCCGGCCGGCGCGAGCGCCAGGCGCAGTTCGGCCATGGACTGGGTCGCCGCCGCCTGCGCGGGGCGGAACAGGCAGGTCAGCATCTGCCCCTGCTGGGCGGCGAACTGCAGGCGCCGGGTATCCCGCGGGCCGAGCTGCCGTTCGTCCAGCCACGCCAGCGCCAGGCTGCACGAGCCGGAGCGGCTCGTCTGTTCGAGCGCCCAGACCGCCTCGCGATGGGTGCGCGGGCTGATCACCAGCATGCGCTCGAGATCGATGTCGAGCGCGGCGAGCGCCGGTGCATAAGGCGTGAACGGCGGGTTGATCCAGGCGATCCAGCGCGCCTCGGAGCGACTGAGCGCGCGGATCAGCGGCGCGAGTACGCGCAGTTCACCGACGCCCGTGGTGTCGAGCAGGCACTCGGCGAGCCCCGCGCGCGGCCAGCCGCCGCCGGGCAGGTGCGCGTCGAGTTCGGGAAAGCCGCTCGGATGCGCGGCCGGCGCACGCTGCAACTGGCCGGCGCGCCACAGCGCAGGGTGTTCGAGCAGCGTCTGCAGGGACCGGGCAGGCAGTTCGGACTGAACGGACGGTTCGCGAAAAGCAGAGCTGGGTGTGGCCATGACGGTACTGGATTTTCATACAGGGGAGGGAAAGAGTACCTGTATGAATGTCCAGTAATCAATACCCCCTACGGGGCCATGTTCAGTCCCTGAACAATCTGGCAGTACGGGTTTTGCTCACGGCGGTGTTCCCCGCCCGATACCGTAGTAGGTGAACCCGAGATCGGCCAGGTAGGTCGGGTCGTAGAGGTTGCGGCCGTCGAAGATCACCGGCTCGCGCAGGCGTGCCTTCAGCTTGTGGAAGTCGGGGCTCGAGAATTCGTTCCACTCGGTCACCACGACCAGGCCGTCGGCCGCGTCGAGCGTGTCATCGCGCTCGGTGCAGAGCGTGAAGTCGTTGCAACCGGCGTAACGCTGCGCCATGACCCGGCCGGCGGCCGGGTCGTAGACCCGCACGCTGGCCCCGGCGGCGAGCAGGCCGTCGATCAGCGTCTGGCTCGGCGCCTCGCGGACGTCGTCGGTATTCGGCTTGAACGCGAGGCCCCACACCGCGAAGACACGCCCGGCGAGCCGGCCGCCGTAATGCGCGGCGATCTTCGCGCCGAGCACGCGTTTCTGCCGCTCGTTGACCGCTTCCACGCCCTGCAGGATGGTCGCCTCGTAGCCGACGTCCTCGGCCGTGCGGACCAGCGCCTTCACGTCCTTCGGGAAACACGAGCCGCCGTAGCCGGCGCCGGCGTAGATGAAGTGATAGCCGATGCGCGGATCCGAGCCGATGCCACGACGCACGGCCTCGATGTCGGCACCGAGCCGCTCGGCGAGATTGGCCAGTTCGTTCATCAGGCTGATCCGGGTCGCGAGCATCACGTTGGCCGCGTACTTGGTCAGCTCGGCCGAACGCACGTCCATGTGGATCAGCTTGTCGTGGTTGCGGTTGAACGGCGCATACAGCGCCTCGAGCAGGCGCGCGCTGCGCGGATTCGAGGTGCCGATGACGATCCGGTCCGGCTTCATGAAGTCGCTCACCGCCGCGCCTTCCTTCAGGAACTCGGGATTCGACACCACGTCGAACTCGACCTCCACGCCGCGTCCGGCGAGTACCTCGGCCACCACTTCGCGCACCCGATCCGCCGTGCCGACCGGCACCGTGGACTTGTCGACGACCACCTTGGGCGTCTGCATGTACGTGCCGATGGTCCGCGCCACGGCCAGCACGTGGCTCAGGTCCGCGGAGCCGTCCTCGCCGGACGGAGTACCCACCGCGATGAACAGCAGTTCACCGTGCGCGACACCGGCTGCCGCGTCCGTGCTGAATATCAGCCGGCCGCTGCGCAGGTTGTTGCGGATGATCTGTTCGAGGCCCGGCTCGAAAATCGGCACCTCGCCGCGCGACAGTGCCGCGATCTTGTCCCGGTCGATGTCCACGCAGAACACGTCGTTGCCGCGCTCGGCGAAACAGGCGCCGGTCACCAGGCCCACGTAGCCGGTGCCGAAAATCGTGATCTTCAAGTACTGCTCCTCGTTCTGCCCGGACCGCCGCCCCGGCAGTGATCCTAGAGCACCGCCTCGATCAGGAAGGGGCCCGGGGTCGCGAAGCTGCCGGCCAGCGCATCGTTGAAAGTGGCCGCATCGGTCGCGCGGACCGCCGGCACGCCCATGCCCTTCGCCAGCGCGACGAAGTCGAGGTCCGGACGCGACAGGTCGAGCATGCTCATGGCCTTCGGGCCGGGATTCTCCGCCCCGACGCGCATGAATTCCACCTGCAAAATCGCGTACTTACGATTGGAAAACAAAATAATAGTGACGTCACACTGCTCGCGCGCCATGGTCCAGAGCGACTGGATCGTATACATCGCGCTGCCGTCCGCCTGCAGCGCCACGACGCGCCGGTCGGGGCACGCGACCGCGGCGCCGAGCGCGGCGGGCAGGCCCATGCCGATCGAGCCGCCGGTCAGGTCGAGCCAGTCGTGCGGTGGCGCCTGCGCCGTCATCGCCGGCAGCGCGAATCCCGACGTGGCCGCTTCGTTGACCAGGATCGCCTGTTCCGGCAGCAGCGCGCCGAGCGCCTGCGCGATGCTGGCAGGGTTGAGTGCGCCGCGCGGCAGGGCGGGGCGGACCAGTCCGCCGAACGCGGGCGTCCGACCCTGCGCGCCGACGCCTTCGGCCACGGCCGCGAGCGCGTGCAGGGTGTCCTCGCCGGGTGCGGTCAGGCGATGGATCACGCAATCCTTCGGCGCCAGTTCGCTCGCCCGTCCGGGGTAGGCGAAGAAGCTCACCGGCGCCTTGGTGTCGACCAGGATCAGGTGCCGCGTGCCGGCCAGCGCTTCCTCGGCCTGCTCGGCGAAGTAGGGCACCCGCGGCAGGTCCACGCGTCCGGCCCCGCGCGGCATGCGCGCGATGAACGTGTCGCCGAACAGTCGCGCGCCGCACTGCTGCGCGATCCGGCTCGCGAGCGCGAGACCTGCCTCGCTCACGCCGAGCCCGTTCAGCAGCAGCGTGCACGGCTCGCCGGAGCGCAGCGCCGCGATCACCGCCTCGATCGCGTTCGGATCGGCAGGCGTCAGGCCAGGCACGGGCAGTGGCGTCGCGATGCGCTGGGCCGGATTCCAGGCCGTGTCGGCCGGCAGGATCAGCGTGGCGATCTGCCCGGGTGGCAGCAGGGCGGCCTGCACCGCCGCGGCCGCATCGCCGGCGACCGCGTCGGCCGATTCGGACACACGGATCCAGCCGGATACCGGGCTCGCGAAGCCGTTGATGTCCGAGGTGAGCGGTGCGTCGAGCTTGCGGTGGTAGGTGGCATGTTCGCCCACCACGTTCACGATCGGCGAACGCGCCCGGCGTGCGTTGTGCAGGTTGGCGAGGCCGTTGGCGAGCCCCGGACCGAGGTGCAGCAGGGTGCAGGCCGGCTTGCCCGCCATGCGCGCGTAGCCGTCGGCGGCGCCGGTGACCACGCCTTCGAAGAGCCCGAGCACCGCGCGCATGCCGGGCTCCTTGTCGAGCGCGGCGACGAAGTGCATCTCCGACGTGCCGGGGTTGGTGAAGCAGACGTCGATGCCTGCGGCGACGAACGTACCGAGCAGGCTCTGTGCGCCATTCATCTGGAATCCTCCCTCTCGAAATTCGGTGCGTGCCCCGACGCGCGTCGGTGGACACATGCGTCGGTCGAAGCAGCTGCCGGTCGCCGCAGCCGGCGAGTGTAGAAGCGCAGGACGTGCTTGCCTAGGAAAAACCCGATGGATGAATTAGGCTCCGGGGCTTTGTGGCGGCGGTTGGCGCATGCACTACGACTACGATCTGTTCGTCATTGGCGCCGGTTCCGGCGGCGTGCGCGCGAGCCGCATGTCGGCGAGTTACGGTGCACGCGTGGCAGTCGCCGAGAGCACCTATCTCGGCGGCACCTGTGTCAACGTCGGATGCGTGCCGAAGAAGCTGTTCGTCTATGGCTCGCACTTCGCGGAGGAGTTCGAGGACGCGCGCGGCTTCGGCTGGAACACCGAACGCCCCGGCTTCGACTGGCCACGGCTGCGCGACAACAAGACCCGCGAGATCGAGCGGCTGAACGGCATCTACGAGAATCTGCTCACCGGCGCCGGCGTGCACATCAAGCGCGGCCGTGCCGAGCTCGTGGATGCCGAGCGTGTACGCGTCGACGACCAGGTCTTCACCACCCGCAACATCCTCATCGCCACCGGCAGCTGGCCGATGGTGCCCGACATTCCCGGCCGCGAACTCGCGATCACCTCGAACGAGGCGTTCTACCTCGAACGCTTCCCCGAGCGCGTGGTGATCGTCGGCGGCGGCTACATCGCGGTCGAGTTCGCGGGCATTTTCGCCGGCCTCGGCGCGCGCACGACGCTGGTCTATCGCGGGCCGCTGTTCCTGCGCGGCTTCGACGACGAGGTGCGTGCGTTCGTGGCCCAGGAACTGCGCAAGAAACACATCGACCTGCGGTTCAGCACCGAAGTCGACGCGATCGAAACGCACGACGGTGCACGCCGGGTCCGCCTCGGCGACGGCGAGCACGTCGACACAGACCTCGTCCTGTACGCGACCGGCCGGCTGCCCAACACCGCAGGGCTCGGCCTCGAGCAGGCGGGCGTGGCACTCAATGCACGCGGCGGCGTGGTGGTGGATGACTTCTACCGGAGCTCGGTGCCGAACATCCATGCGATCGGCGACGTGATCGACCGCCACCAGCTGACCCCGGTCGCGATCGCCGAAGGCATGTGCATCGCCAACAACCTGTTCACCGACAATCCGCCGCGCAAGGTGGACTACGGCCTGATTCCCACCGCCGTGTTCTGCCAGCCGAACATCGGCACGGTCGGCCTGACCGAAGCCGAGGCACGCGCCCGCTTCGGCGACGTCGACGTCTATGCGACCGAGTTCCGGCCCATGAAACACACGCTGTCGGGCCGCGACGAGCGCACGTTCATGAAGCTCCTGGTCAATCCCGCCGACCAGAAGGTGGTGGGCGCACACATGGTGGGTCCGGAAGCCGGCGAGATCATCCAGGGGATCGGCGTCGCGCTCACCGCGGGCGCGACCAAGGCCGACTTCGACCGCACCATCGGCATCCACCCGACCGCGGCCGAGGAATTCGTCACCATGCGCCAGCCGAGGGCCCAGTCATGATCGCAACGATCGTCATGAAGCGTTCCGTCGGTCGCCTCGTGGCCGCCGGCACCATGGTGCTGGCCACCGCCTGCGCGGGCCAGGGCGGCCCGGCATCCGATGCAATGGCCGCCAGCACAACCGCGCCACGCAACGTCATCCTGTTTCTCGGCGACGGCATGGGCATCAGCACCGTCACCGCCGCACGCATACTCGCCGGACAACTGCAGGGCGGGCCGGGCGAGGACCACGTGCTGCCGTTCGAGGCCTTCAGCGACGTGGCGCTGATCAAGACCTACAACACCGACGCCCAGGTCGCGGACAGTGCCGGGACCATGGCCGCCATCATGACCGGCCAGAAGACCCGCATGGGCTTCATCAACGTGGCCGCGTCGGTCAACCGCAACGACTGCGCCGGCGCACTCGCGAACGAGGTGCCGAGCCTGCTGCAGATGGCCGAGCAGGCGGGGCTCGCGACCGGGATCGTCAGCACCGCGCGGATCACCCACGCCACCCCGGCCGCCACGTATGCGCACGTGCCGAACCGCGACTGGGAGAGCGACGCCCAGCTGCCGCCCGCCGCGGTGGAACATGGCTGCCGCGACATCGCCCGGCAGCTCGTCGAGTTCACGAGCCGGCCAGGCAGCGGCGACGGCCCGGAAGTGATCCTTGGCGGCGGTCGGGCCCTGTTCTTTCCCCAGGGTACCGTTGACCCCGAATACCCCGAGGTCGCGCAGGCGGGCGGCTACCGCCGCGACGGTCGCGACCTGGTCACCGAGTGGCTCGCAGCGGGGCCGGATCGCCGCTACGTCTGGAACAGTGCGCAGTTCGAGGCGCTGCCGCCGACCAGCGGACAGGTGCTCGGCCTGTTCGAGCCCTCGCACATGCAGTACGAGGCAGACCGCGCGGGAGATACCGCCGGCGAACCGTCCATCGCCGCAATGACCCGGTTCGCGATCCGGCGTCTGCAGGCGGCCGGGAGCGGTTTCTTCCTGATGGTGGAAGGCGGCCGGATCGATCACGGCCATCACGCCGGCAATGCCTACCGGGCGCTCACCGATACGCTCGCGATGGCGGACGCGGTCGCGGCCGCCGTCGAGCTGACCGACCGCAGCGACACGCTGATCCTGGTCACCGCCGATCACAGCCACACCTTCACGCTGGCGGGCTATCCGCGCCGCGGCAATCCGATCTTCGGCAAGGTCGAGACCCCGCTCGGCGAGCTCGCGCGCGACAGCGAGGGGCGCCCGTATACCTCGCTCGGCTACGCCAACGGCCCCGGCTACCGGGCGACGCTGCCCGATCTCCGGGAGGTCGACACCACGGCGCGCGACTTCCTCCAGGTGGCAGCGATTCCGATGAGCAGCGAAACCCACGCCGGCGAGGACGTCGCCGCCTATGCCATCGGCGTGAACGCCGGCGCCGTAAGGGGCGTGATGGAGCAGAACCGGCTGTTCGACGTGATGCGCGACGCGCTGTTCGGCCCGGCGCGCTGACCCATGGAATGGATCACCTGGTTCTTCTCCTTCCTGGACGGTTTTCTCGGCAGCGCGTTCTACTTCCCGTACCTGCTGCTCGGCGTTGGCCTGTTCTTCACGCTCTATCTCGGATTCCCGCAGATCCGCTTCTTCGGCCACGCCTGGCGCGTGGTACGCGGTAAACATTCGCGACCCGGGGACCCCGGCGACACCACGCACTTCCAGGCGCTCTCGACCGCGCTCTCCGGCACCGTCGGCACCGGCAACATCGGCGGGGTCGCGTTCGCCATCTTCCTCGGCGGCCCGGCGGCACTGTTCTGGATGTGGATGACCGCGCTGGTCGGCATGACCACCAAGTTCGTCGAGGTGACCATCTCGCACCGCTACCGGGTCAAGGACAGCCAGGGCCGGATCGCCGGCGGACCCATGTACTACATGGAGCGCGGCCTCGGCATGAAGTGGCTGGCGGTGATCTTCGCCTGCGCCGTGGTGGTGAGTTCGTTCGGCTCCGGCAACCTGCCGCAGAGCAACAACATGGCGTCCGGCCTTGAGGCCTCGTTCGGCATACCGACCTGGGTGAGCGGGCTGGTGCTCGCCATCCTGCTCGGCCTCGTCATCGTCGGCGGGATCCGCCGGATCGCGATCGTCGCCGCCGCGATCGTGCCGTTCATGGGGATCTTCTATGCCGTCGGGGCCTTCGCGGTCGCCGCGAGCAACGTCGAACAGATCATCCCGTCGTTCGTCGCCGTGTTCCGCGACGCGTTCACCGGCTCGGCCGCGGCCGGCGGCTTTCTCGGCGCCACGTTCGCCTACGCGTTCAACCGCGGCGTCAACCGCGGGCTCTTCTCCAACGAAGCCGGGCAGGGTTCGGCGCCCATCGCGCACGCGTCGGCGAAAACCGAGGAGCCGGTCTCCGAAGGCATGGTCTCGATCCTCGAACCGTTCATCGACACGCTGATCATCTGCACGCTGACCGGCCTGGTGATTCTCTCATCCGGGGTCTGGACCGAAAAATTCCAGAACAACTTCGCGACCTTCGACACCGAGTTCGTCGCCGGGGTCTATACCGAGACCGACCCGGAACACGTCGCGCAGCTGTTCGCGCACCTCGACCTGGTGCCGCCGAAGGACGATCCGGTGCGACCGCTCACCGCAACGCTCACGATCGTCGACGGCGTGGCCGTGGAACAGGATTTCACCGTCATCCACAACCGCTCGATCGCCGAGGACGTGCGCTTCGCGCGCGCCGGGCAGCCGTTCGACGGCAGCCTGGCGGTGGTCAACGGGCGCATCCAGGACCGCGCGATCACGGTGAGCGGACGATCGCTCCTGCACTCGGTGCCGCTCACCGCCGAAGCGTTCAAACGCAGCTTCCTCGGCGACTACGGCCAGTACGCGGTGACCATCGGGCTCGTGCTGTTCGCCTTTTCCACGGCGCTCGCCTGGTCCTACTACGGCGACCGCGCCATTACCTACCTGATCGGCGTGCAGGCGGTGCAGCCATACCGGCTGGTCTACGTGATCGGATTCTTCCTCGCGACCATCGTCGACACCTCGCTCATCTGGCTCATCTCCGCGGTCACGCTCGCGATCATGTCGATCCCGAACCTGATCGGCCTCGTGCTGATGCGCAAGGAAGTGAAGGCGCTCACCGACGACTACTGGCGCCGGTTCCGCGACCGCTGACGGCCGGACGTCCTCGAGGCAGCCGTTCGGGCGGGCGTGTGCACCGGCCGGTGATCGCGCGTGCCGGATTATCGGGTATAGTGCGGCGCACGACGGGGCATCAACTGGAAGGGGTCAACGCGCATGCCACTCAGGGTCACCTTCGATCTGGAAGACCAGGATCTCAAGTATTTCCGCAACAGCATGAAGCAGGCGCGCGAAGCCGCGCAGCAGGCGAGCGAGACGGAGATCATCGACAAGGCCGAGGCCATGATCGCCGAGGTGGTTGCCGCGAAGCCGCCGGCGTTCGTCATGCAGCGGATCGAGCGGCTCCAGGCCATGATCGGCATGCTGCGCGACGAGGAGTGGGCGCTCGCGAGCCAGGAACGCCGCAACGTCGTCACCGCGCTCGCGTACTTCGCGGATCCGCACGACATCATCCCGGACGACATCCCGGTACTCGGCTACATCGACGACGCGATCATGATCGAGCTGGTGGTGAGCGAGCTCAAGCACGAGATCGACGCGTTCGAGGACTTCTGCCGGTACCGTGGGGACGAACAGGCGCGCAACCGCAATCCCAACCTCTCGCGCGACGAGTACCTGGCCATCAAGCGGCGCGAACTGCACGCCCGCATGCGCCGCCGGCGCAGCAGCGTCGCGGCACGTCACGGCCGGTCGCGCACGCGCATCCGCCTGTTCTGATCCGATTCGCCTGATCCCATCCACCCGCGGCCCCGGCCCACCGGCGGCCCGGGCCAGCGGCCGATCACAAGCCCGGCCGTCCCGTGCCGCCCGGTAGTCCGAGGCAGCTCGCGCACAGCGCGTAGAGGTGCTGCGGGTCGTCGAGGGCACCGAGGAGCTGCCAGTCGGCCGCGAACGTACGCGCCAGGGCGCCGACGGCCGGGTTGCGCAGCCCACCCGCAAATCCCTGTTCCGGAAGGGCCAGGTTGTCCACCAGCTGCTGCAGGAACAGCTCGCCCGGCGATACCGACGGCGCGAACGGCTTGAGCCCGTAAGTATCGAGACCGGCCAGTTCCGCCGCGCGTGCCACGGCGACGCCGCGGTCGCCGAGCAGGTCGACCAGGCCGCGCTCTGCAGCCGTGGCGCCGAGCCAGACCCGGCCCTCGGCCAGCGCGCCGACCGTCTCCACCGGCAGATCGCGACCCCGCGCGACCAGGTTCACGAAGCGCCGGTAGACGTGCTCGGTGCTGGCCTGCAGCACCTGGTGCGCCGGCGCGCTCAGGGCCGAGAACGGATCCATGTCGCCGAGCGACGAGGTTGCCACCCCGTCGCTCGAGACCCCGATTGCGCCGAGGCTGTTCTCGAACGTCGGGAAGATGCCGAACACGCCGATCGAGCCGGTGAGCGTGGTGGGTTCGGCCACGATCGCATCCGCGGTCGAAGCGATCCAGTAGCCGCCGGATGCCGCAACCGGTCCCATCGATACGACCACCGGTTTACCGGCGACCTGCAGGAGCTCGAGTTCCTGGCGGATCAGTTCGGACGCAAAGCTGCTGCCGCCGGGCGTGTCGAGCCGCAGTACCAGCGCCCGCACCGTCGTGTCGTCGCGCACGCGCCGGATCAGATCGATCAGCTGATCCGCCGCGATCATGCCGCGTGCCGCACCGCTGGCGACGATCGGGCCTTCGGCGGTGATCACGCCGATCTGGCCGGCAACGTCGGCCGGCTGCGGCCGCGGACCCAGCGCTCGAACGTAGTCGGCAAAGCCGATGCCGCGATAGTCGCCGTTGGGGTCGTAGCCGACCTTGTCGCCGATCCGGACCCGCGCCTGGTCCGGCGTGAGCAGTTCGTCCACCAGCTGGTACTCGACCGCGAGCCGGGCCAGGTCGCCGTCGGTTTCGGCGAGCGCCTGGTCCAGGAACTGGGTGTAGCGTTCGAACCGGTCGGGTTCGATGCGACGGCGCTCGGTGACACGCCGCGCATAATGCGTCCACAGGTCCGCGACCAGCCCGGCATTGGCCTCACGCACCTCGGGCGACATGTCGTTGCGCAGGTAGGGTTCGACGAACTCCTTGTACTCGCCGGCCCGGAACACGTGGACGTTGATCTTGAGCCGCTCGAGCAGGCTCTGGAAGTAGAGGTTCTGCAACCGGTAGCCGGGCAGCAGCAGCTGGCCGAGCGGGTGCATGTAGACCGCGTCGGCCGCACTCGCCATCAGGTAGGGCTGCTGTCCGTAGTAGCTGCCATAGGCGATCACTTCCTTGCCGGTCGCACGAAACGCCTCGAGCGCCTGTCCGATGGTGTCCGCGTGCGCGGTGGAAACACCCTGCAGGTTGTCGAGATCGAGCACCACGAGGCGGATCCGCGCGTCGTCGCGGGCGCGCTCGAGCGCTTCGAGCAGCGTGCCGAGCTCGGTATCTGGCGCCGAAGCCGCCGGGTTCAGCCAGCGTGTGAACGGATCCACCATCGAGCGCTGCTCGACGATCGTGCCACCGGGATTGAGGATCAGCGCGCCGCCGTCCGGGATCTTGACGCCACCGCCGCCCGCGAACAGCACCACGAGCAGAATCAGCAGGAAGACGAAGAAGAACAGGTTGCTGATGAACAGCCGCACGCTGGTCAGGGCTGCGCCGATGCGCGCCCAGCGGCCAGGTCTGAATTCTCGGGTCTGGTTCATGGTGCGCGGGTATCTGCCCTGGCGAAAAGCGCCCAGTGTAGTGCGGTGAAGCGAGTGTGGTGAAGCGTGGTGGAGTATGGTGAAGTGCCGACCTGCTGCACCCGCGCCATCAGGGAACCTGCATGAATGCCTCGAACGATCAGCCGCTCTGGCGCTGGGCGGAACTGTGCCAGGCCCTCGGGCTGCCCGAGGTGCCGGGCCCGGACGTGGCCGGCATCTGCATCGACTCGCGCCAGGCCCGGCCCGGTGACCTGTTCGTCGCGCTCACCGGGGATCCCGGCCCGCGGTTCAACCCGAGCCGGCGATCGGACCGCGACGGTCACGCCTTCATCGATGCCGCGCTCGCGGCCGGGGCGGTCGGCGTCATGGCGCACGACCGTATGGCACGCACGGTACCGCAACTGCAGGTGGCCGATACCCTGGACGGCCTCTGGGCGCTCGGCCGTGCCGCGCGCGCGCGTCTGCACGGCCCCGTGATCGCCGTGACCGGCAGCAGCGGCAAGACCACGGCCAAGACGTTCCTGGCGGCCGCGCTCGGCGCATTCGCGACCGAAGGCAGCCTCAACAATCACCTCGGCGTGCCGCTCTCGCTCGCGCGCACGCCGCGCGACGCGCGCGCCACGGTCTGCGAGATCGGCACCAATCACCCTGGCGAAATCGGACCGCTGGCGGAACTGGCCCGACCGGACGTCGCCGTGGTGCTGAACGTCCACCCTGCGCACCGCGAACACTTTCGCGACCTGGACGCGATACGGGTGGAAAAGCTCAGCATTCAGAATGGGTTGGGCGAGACTGGTCAACTGGTTCTGGAAGAATCACTGGATGCGGCCGGCTTGCCCGAGACCCGTTCGATCAGCCGATTCGGGCGCGGTCCGGGGGCGCGGGTCCAGTTGCTCACGTTGAATGATGGCCGGGCCAGCTACCGGGTCGGCGCACGCGTTCTCGAGGCGCACGTCCCGGGCGGCGGCGAACACCGGGCGCTGACCCTCGCCGCGGTACTGTGTGTGCTCGACGTGCTGGGCGCGGACCCTGCGGCCGGCACGGCCCTGGCCGACACCCTCGTGCCGGCCGGCCGCGGCCGGCACCGGTCGGCAGGCGGAGTCGATGTCATCGACGACAGCTACAACGCCAATCCGGAGAGCATGGCGGCGGCGCTGCGCGGCCTCGGGCAGACGGGCCACGGTCGGCGGTTCGCGCTGCTCGGCGAGATGCTCGAACTCGGCGACGAGGGTGCGGATTACCATCGCGCGCTGGCGCCGCTCTGCACCGGTCTCGACGGCGTGTTCTGTGTCGGCGCGGGCATGCTGGCACTGCGTGACGCGCTCGCCACACGGGCGGACGCCCCGCCGGCGCGCTGGTTTCCCGAAGCGGATGACTCCCTGCTCACCGCACTTGAAGCGCTGCTCGCGCCGGGCGACTCGCTCCTGGTCAAGGGGTCCAACCGGGTGTTCTGGACCCGCTCGTTCGTGACGCGGCTCCTCGAACGGCTGGATCGACTGGAACGTACGGGCAAAAAAAAGCCCGGCCTCTGAGAGCGCCGGGCGAATGCCATTAGGAGTCAACATGAGTGTGCAGAACACGCTCAATCGGGACCCGCCGCGAGGGGAGGGGGGAGGGGAGTAGCAGGCCCCGATGACCGAATTGAAGCAGACCCATACCGGCAGCGCCGGAACGACATCACAAATCGCGCATGCTGCGTCGCGGCCCGCCGGCGTGGCATACTCGGCGCGCAGGTCGTTCCCTCCCAAGACCTGAAGGCAAAGCCCCGAGCGCCATGAGCAGTCCAGCATGATCGTCGATCGATTCGGCCGCCGTTTCCGCAACCTGCGGGTCAGCCTGACGGCCGCCTGCAACTACGCGTGCACCTACTGCGTGCCCGATGGCAAGCGCCTGCTGCCGGCCGACCACGAGCTTTCCGCCGACGAACTGGTCTACGCGGTGCGCCTGCTGGTCGACGCCGCCGGCATCGAAAAGGTGCGCATCACCGGCGGCGAGCCGCTGCTGTCGCCGAAGTTCGACGCCCTGCTGCCGGCCGTGATGCAGCTGCCGCTCCAGGACGTGTCGGTCACCACCAACGGCCAGCTGATCCTGCGCAAGCTCGACGTGATCCTCGGCGCGGGACTCTCACGCATCAACGTGAGCCTCGACACGCTCGACGCCGAGCGCTTCCGCCAGATCGCGCGCGGCGGCGACCTCGAAACGGTGCTCGCCGGCATCGAGGCGCTGCGTGCGGCGGGACTCGCGATCAAGATCAACATGGTGCCGATGCGCACCCGCAACGCCGACCAGATCCTGCCGCTGCTCGACTACTGCCTCGAGCGCGGCTTCGAGCTCAGATTCATCGAACTGATGAGCATGGGCCACCTGCGCCACGGCAACGCGTTCGGCCGCGACTTCTTCGGCATGAACGAGATCCTCGAACTGATCAGCACCCGCTACGCGTTCACGCGTACCGATGCGCCGTACGATTCCACCGCCGTGCGATTCGCGATTCCCGACGCCGGGACCTTCGGCGTGATCGCCAACGAGACAGAGCCGTTCTGCAGCGCCTGTACGCGCCTGCGCCTTGCCTCCAACGGATTCCTGTACGGCTGCCTGTCGAACGCCGCATCACACGACATCCGGCCGATCCTGCTGGAACCGGAGCACCAGGCCCTCGCGCGCCTGCAGTCGCTGCTGGTCCGGGCGCTGGCCGACAAGCAGGACCTGAGCTTCAAGGGCGAAGTGACGGTCATGAAGTTCATCGGCGGCTGAGCGGGTGTCCGCGCAGACCGTCGACAACCTGTTCGAATCCCTGCTCGCGCTCGAGGCCGACCGACGCCGGCCGCCGGTCGGGCTCTGGCAACCGACCCGGGTGGGTCGGATCGACATCCGCATCGCGCCGGACGGTACCTGGTTTCACGAAGGCGACCCGATCCGACGCGCCGCGCTGGTCAGGCTGTTCGCCTCGATCCTGCGCCGCGACCCGGACGGATTCTGCCTCGTCACGCCCGCCGAGAAGTTGCTGATCGAAGTGGATGACGCCCCGTTCGTCGCGGTCGACATGGAGGCGCAGGGCAGCGGGCGCGCGCAGTCGCTCCTGTTCCGCACCAACGTGGACGACGTGGTCGTCGCGGATACAGCTCATCCGATTCGTGTGGCGGGCACCCCCGAGGCACCGCGCCCGTACGTGCTGGTACGCGACGGCCTCGAGGCGCTGATCGCCCGGCCGGTCTACTACCGCCTCATCGAACGGACGGTCGAGGAAGGTGCGGAACTGGTCGCCTACAGCCGCGCGGCGCGGTTCGTGCTGGGACGGTTCTGACGGCTACATGTTCGGATAGTTGGGACCGCCAGCACCCTCCGGCACCACCCAGGTGATGTTCTGCGCCGGATCCTTGATGTCGCACGTCTTGCAGTGCACGCAGTTCTGCGCGTTGATCTGGAACCGAGCGCCGCCGTTCTCCTGGATGACCTCGTAAACCCCGGCCGGGCAGTAGCGCTGCGCCGGCTCGGCGTACTTCGGCAGGTTCTGCGCGATCGGGATCGACGGATCCGTCAGGCGCAGGTGGCAGGGCTGGTCTTCCTCGTGGTTGGTGTTCGAGAGGAACACCGAGGACAGCTTGTCGAACGAGATCACCCCGTCCGGCTTCGGATACACGATCGGTTTCGCCTCGGCCGCGGCTTTAAGCGTCGCGTGGTCCGGGGTCGGATCGGTCAGCGTGTACGGGGCGTTGCCGCGCAGCACGAACTGGTCGAGAAACGCGTAGGCGGACCCGCCGAGCACGCCGAGCTTGTGCAGCGCCGGGCCCACGTTGCGCGACGACTCGAGCTCCTGGTGGAGCCAGGACTGCTCGAAGGCTTTCCGGTAACCGACCAGGTCGCTGCCGCCCGCGTCGCCGGCCGCCAGCGCGCCATAGATGGTGTCGGCCGCCAGCATGCCCGATTTCATCGCGGTGTGACTGCCCTTGATCTTGAGCACGTTCAGGAAGCCGGCGTCGTCGCCGACCAGCAATGCACCCGGCATGGTGAGCTTCGGCAGGGCCTGCAGCCCGCCCTTGACGATCGCGCGCGCCCCGTAGGCCACGCGCTTGCCGCCCTCGAGCGTCTCGCGGATCAGCGGATGCTGCTTCCAGCGCTGGAACTCGTCGAACGGGCTCAGGTGCGGATTCGAATAGCTGAGGTCGACGATCAGCCCGAGTGCAACCTGGTTGTTCTCGAGGTGATAGAGAAACGAACCCCCGGTGCTGGCGCCGGGCAGGTGACCGAGGGGCCAGCCGACCGTGTGCACGACCTTGCCCGGCACATGCCGGTCCGGCGCGACGTCCCAGATCTCCTTGAGTCCGATCGCATAGTGCTGGGTGCCGACGCCCGCATCGAGTTCGAACCGGCGGATGAGCTGCTTGCCGAGGTGGCCGCGGCAGCCTTCGGCAAACACCGTGTACTTCGCGTGGAGTTCGTAACCGGGCGTATAGGTCGCCTTGTGTTCGCCGCTTGCGCCGATGCCCATGTCTCCGGTCGCGACGCCCTTTACGCTGCCATTGTCGTCATAGAGGATCTCCGCGGCGGCGAAGCCGGGGAACAGGTTGACGCCCAGCGACTCGGCCTGCTCACCGAGCCAGCGGCAGAGGTTGCCGAGCGAGATGGCATAGTTGCCGTGGTTGTGGGTCGCCTTGGGTACGAAGAACGACGGCACCTTGATGCGGTTGGTGTCGTTTACCAGGTAGTAGACGTCGTCGTGGGTGACCGGGTTGTTCAGCGGTGCGCCGCGTTCGCGCCAGTCGGGGAACAGTTCATTCAGCGCGGTCGGTTCGAAAACGGCGCCGGAGAGGATGTGCGCGCCGATCTCGGAACCCTTCTCGACCAGCGCCACCGACAGCTCGCGACCATCGTGCGCCGCCCGCTGCATCAGGCGACAGGCCGCGGCGAGTCCGGACGGGCCGCCGCCGACGATGACGACGTCAAACTCCATGGCCTCACGTTCCATGCGCGCACTCCGATCGGGTGGAAAATTCGCGCCGGATTATAGAGGAAGGCCGTTGCGGGTGGGAGCATTCCGGCATTCGCGGACGCACCGCACTTGCGCCGACCAGCGCACACACAGGCTGATCAGTAGTTCCCCGTAGGTGCACCGCTACGGCGCAAAAGACCTTGGCTTGCGTTCTGTTGACCTGCGTTCTTGACCCCATGGAGGGTGCAAGCGAGAATACGCGCCCCCAAGCGGGCGACGGGCCTACCAACACACCGGTTTGGCCCGTTTGTTTTGCGGCGGCAGACTTTTCCTTATTTCACTGCTGCACGTTTGTCAATATCTGAAACGTCATTACCCCTTTACCATAACGACAGGCCCGAGGCATTCATGAAGGTACTGGTTCCCGTCAAGCGCGTGGTGGACTACAACGTCAAGGTCCGCGTCAAGCCGGACAGGACGGGCGTTGATCTCAACAACGTCAAGATGTCCGTCAATCCATTCTGCGAAATCGCGATCGAGGAAGCGGTGCGCATGAAGGAAGCCGGCAAGGCGACCGAAGTGGTCGCGGTGGCCGTTGGTTCGACCGCTTGTCAGGAGCAGCTGCGCACCTGTCTCGCGCTCGGCGCCGACCGCGCCGTACTGATCCAGACCGATCTCGACGTCCAGCCGCTCGGCATCGCCCGTGCGCTCGCGGCCCTGCAGGCACGCGAACAGGCGCAGGTGGTGATTTTCGGCAAGCAGAGCATCGATGGCGACAACAGCCAGACCGGCCAGATGTTCGCCGCGCTGACCGGCATGCCCCAGGCCTGCTTCGCTTCCAAGGTCACGGTAGAGGCCGACCACCTGCAGGTCACCCGCGAGATCGACGGCGGCCTGCAGACCATCGACGTCAAGCTGCCCGCGGTGGTCACCACCGACCTGCGCCTGAACGAACCGCGCTACGCCAGCCTGCCCAACATCATGAAGGCCAAGAAGAAGCCGCTCGACGTCGTGACGCCGGAAGACCTCGGCGTCGACGTCACCCCGACCGTCAAGGTGCTCTCCGTCGAACCGCCGGCCGAGCGCAAGGGCGGCATCAAGGTGGAGAGCGTGGACGCCCTGGTCGACAAACTCAAGAACGAAGCGAAGGTGATCTGATGAGCATTCTGGTCGTAGCGGAACACGACAATTCCGAACTGAAGCCCGCCACCCGGGTGGCCATCGCAGCGGCCGCGAAGATCGGTGGCGACGTCGACGTGCTGGTGGCTGGCGCCAATTGCGCGAGCGTCGCCCAGGCCGCGGCGGCCGTCCCGGGCGTGCGCAAGGTACTGCAGGCCGACAACGCGGCCTACGCCCACAATCTCGCCGAGAACCTGGCGCTCCTCGTCGCCGAGCTCGGCAAGCAGTACGGCCACGTCCTGGCGGCCCACACGACCCACGGCCGCAATTTCCTGCCGCGTGTCGCGGCACTGCTCGGCGTCGCGCAGATCTCCGACATCGTCGAGGTGGTGAGTGCGGACACCTTCAAGCGGCCGATCTACGCCGGCAACGCCATCGCCACCGTGCAGTCGAGCGATGCGATCAAGGTGGTTTCGGTGCGCGGCACCGCCTACGACCCGGTCGCCGCGACCGGCGGCTCGGCCGCGGTGGAAGCCGTCGCCAGCGCTCATGACGCGGGACTCTCGACCTTCGTGAAGGAAGAGATCGTGAAGAGCGAGCGGCCGGAACTGACCGCTGCCCGCGTCGTGATCTCCGGCGGTCGCGGCATGCAGAACGGCGACAACTTCAAGCTGCTCGAAGGCATCGCCGACAAGCTGGGCGCCGCCATCGGCGCGTCCCGCGCGGCGGTCGACGCCGGCTTCGTGCCAAACGACATGCAGGTCGGCCAGACCGGCAAGATCGTGGCACCGGATCTCTACATCGCGGTCGGCATCTCCGGCGCGATCCAGCATCTCGCGGGCATGAAGGACAGCAAGGTCATCGTCGCGATCAACAAGGACGAGGATGCGCCGATCTTCCAGGTCGCCGACTACGGCCTGGTCGCCGACCTGTTCCAGGCGCTGCCCGAATTCGAAGCGAAGCTCTAGGGGTCGTAACGACGGGGACGCATCCGCAAGCGGGTGCGTCCGCTCATCATCCAGCAGGTATCAGGGAGTCCAACTTGGCAGTCTACGAACTCAACAACGGTCAGCTGCTGCGCGTGGCGCGCAGCATCGACGGCAAACTGCGCCAGCATTATTTCAGCCTCATCGGCCTCAGCAAGACCCGCGCCCGGCAGGTCTACAGGGAAGCCAAGGCGCTCGACGAGAGCTGGCAGGAAGAGCAGGAAAAGGCCCGTGCCCGGCGCGTACGCGATGCGGCAACCGACACGCGCCACAGCACCGGCGTACGCGGCATCAACCTGGTACGGCGCCCTTCGCCCGCATTCCGGGTGCAGGTCCAGACCGAC
This sequence comes from Pseudomonadales bacterium, assembly GCA_019634925.1. Classification (GTDB taxonomy): domain Bacteria; phylum Pseudomonadota; class Gammaproteobacteria; order Pseudomonadales; family Azotimanducaceae; genus UBA7803. The sequence goes on along the minus strand of JAHCAL010000005.1, from coordinate 140,530 downwards.
GGCCGGTCGCACGTGCGCGAGTTCTCGATCAAGCGCCTCGGTGCGCAGAAGGCGTGGGCACAGGCGACCAAGTTCCTGGCCGAATGCCGCGGCTACAAGAGCGCGCCGAAAGCCTGGTCGGAGCGGATGCCCTCAGTCGACTGACCGCTCGGCTGACCCCTCGACTGGCCGGTGCACGTGCCCGACGCGGTTCGTTCAGGCGAACCGTCGGGTCGTCGCCCACGTGACCGGGCGCGCGTATTCGTGCACCCGGTCCGCCACGCCCATCACCAGTGCGAACAGCGCCATTCGCACCAGGATGCCGTTGTCGGTCTGGCGGAAAATCGCCAGGTTCGGATGCTCGATCAGGTCGTCGTCGAGTTCCTGCGCCTGGGCGCGGGAATCGCGCGGCAGCGGGTGCATGATCACCGTGTTGGGCTCGCAGTGCTGGGTGTAGATCGCCTGGTTGAGCCGGAACAGACCGCGGTAGCGGTCCGCCTCGGCCTGGCTCGGAAAACGCTCCTCCTGGGTACGGGTCACGTACAGGATGTCGACGTGGTCGATCCCGGGCTGCAGCTGGCTGTATTCCGAGACCACGTGCCCGGCTGAGCGCAGCTCGTCGACGATCGACCCCGGCAGACCCAGTTCGGGTGGCGCCACCAGCTTGTAGTGCACGTTGTCGTACAGGGCGAGCAGCTTGCAGAGCGAGTGCACGGCACGCCCGTACTTGAGATCGCCCACCAGCGCGATGCGCAGGCCGTCGACGCCCCGGTCGCGGCTCTTCAGTTCCTTGCGGATCGTGTAGAGGTCGAGCAGCGCCTGGCTCGGGTGCTCGTTCGGCCCGTCACCTGCGTTCAGCACCGGGACACGACTCGCGCGTGCGAACTCCGCGACCGAGCCCGCTTCGTAATGCCGCATCACGATCACGTCGCTGTAGCCCGAGAGCACGCGCGCGGTGTCCTGCAGCGACTCGCCCTTGGCCAGCGCCGACGACTTGAGTTCGGTGGTTTCGCGAACTTCCCCGCCCAGCATGTTGAACGCACAGCCGAACGAGATCCGGGTGCGTGTGCTCGGCTCGAAGAACATGTTGGACAGGATCGCGCCTTCCAGCACGCGGGTGATGCGCTCGCGGCGGGCATAGGGTGCCATCTCGTCGGCGACGGCGAATATCCGCTGGATCGCACCGCGGTCGAACTGATCCACCGACAGGACGTGGCTCCCGACGAATTCCACCTGAAGTCTCCCAGAAGTCATTGATGGCCGGAGAAAATTCCCGGCCGGCAGGCGCGGCAATGGTAATCAATGTGACGGCGGTTCCACTAGAGGCGGCATGCGCGCCTTCAGCGCGGGGCAGGGGGGCTGCTATGATTCGCGGTACACGGACGTACCGGCAGGCCCCGCGCCAATGAATCAACCGGCTCAACCGGCCACCACCCCACCCGGCGGCGTGACCACGCTGCTGCAGGAACCCGCGCGACTCCTGCCGTTCGCGTTCGCGCGCCGGTTCGGTGCGCTGATCCTCGACACGCCCGGTCCGAACGGCCAGGCGGTGGTCGCCTGTCGCAGCGAGCCCGGCCTCGCCACCCTGGCGGAGCTGAAACGCTTCGCGCAGCGACCGCTCTCGATCCGGCTCGTGACCGAAGACGAGTTCGAGAAACTCGTCGCAACCACCTATGCACGCGATGGTTCTGCCGCGCGTCAGATGGTCGAGGACATGGGCGACGAGCTCGATCTCATGAGCCTCGCCGAGTCGGTGCCGGAGACCGAGGACCTGCTCGAGCAGGAGGACGATGCGCCGATCATCCGGCTCATCAACGCGCTGCTCGCGGAAGCCATCCGCGAGAACGCATCCGACATCCACATCGAGACCTTCGAGAAGGACCTGGTGGTCCGCTTCCGGGTCGACGGCGTGATGCGCGAGATGGTGCGGCCGAAGCGCCAGCTGGCGCCGCTCCTGGTGTCGCGCATCAAGGTCATGGCGCGGCTCGACATCGCCGAAAAGCGGGTCCCGCAGGATGGTCGCATCTCGCTTCGGATCGGCGGACGGGAAGTGGACGTGCGGGTCTCGACGCTGCCGTCGAGCAACGGCGAACGTGTGGTGCTGCGGCTGCTCGACAAGCAGGCCGGCCGCCTGCGCCTCGAGAACCTCGGCATGGACCCGAAGACCCTCGAACGCCTGCGCGAGATCGTGCACAAGCCGCACGGCATCTTCCTGGTCACCGGCCCCACGGGCTCGGGCAAGACCACCACGCTGTACTCGTCGCTCGCCGAGCTCAATACCGCGACGATCAACATCCTCACCGTCGAGGACCCGATCGAATACAACCTGAGCGGCATCGGCCAGACCCAGGTGAATACCAAGGCGGACATGACCTTCGCGCGTGGCCTGCGCGCGATCCTGCGCCAGGACCCGGACGTGGTGATGGTGGGGGAGATCCGCGACCTGGAAACCGCCGAAGTCGCCGTGCAGGCGAGTCTGACCGGCCACCTCGTCATGTCGACGCTCCACACCAACACGGCCATCGGCGCGGTCAACCGGTTGATCGACATGGGCGTGGAGCCGTTCCTGCTCTCGTCGAGCCTGGTCGGCGTACTGGCCCAGCGCCTGGTGCGCGTGCTCTGCCCGGACTGCAAGCGTCCGCGCGCGGCGACCGCGACCGAACTGCAGTTCCTGCGCCTCGGTAGCGCGACCGTCCACGAGCCGGGCGGCTGCGAACAGTGCCAGCACACGGGTTTCCGCGGACGCCTCGGTATCTACGAGCTGATTGTGGTCGACGACACGCTGCGCCAGCTGATCCACGATCGCGCGTCCGAGCAGGAGATGACCACGTACGCGCGCCAGCACGCACCCGGCATCCGCGACGATGGCCGCGACAAGGTGCTCGGCGGCCTGACCACGGTGCAGGAAGTCCTGCGCGTCACGATGGAAGACTGAGCCGCGCATGGCCGCGTTCGAATACGCCGCGCTCGATACCCGCGGCCGGCGCCGCCGCGGCGTACTCGAAGCCGACAGCCTGCGCCAGACGCGCCAGATGCTGCGCGACCAGGGGCTGGTGCCGCTGCACGTCGAAGCCGCGTCGGAACGCCGCCAGCAGACCCGTGCCAGCCTCCTTTCGTTCAGTCGCGGCCTCGGCGCCCTCGACCGGGTGCTGCTCACCCGGCAGCTCGCGACCCTGGTGGCCGCCGGCCTGCCGATCGAGGAAGCGCTGAACGCGGTCGCCCAGCAGTCGGAAAAGCAGCACGTGCGGGCGCTGGTCATGGGCATCAGGAGCCGCGTACTGGAGGGCCACTCGCTCGCTGGCGCGCTCGGCGACTACCCGCGCAGCTTCAACGGCATGTACCGCTCGACGGTCGCAGCCGGCGAGCAGTCCGGGCACCTCGACAAGGTGCTCGAGAACCTCGCCGACTACCAGGAGCGCCAGTTCGAGTCGCGGCGCGACGTGGAAATGGCGCTGCTGTACCCGGTGCTGCTCACGCTGCTGGCGTTCGCCATCGTCGGCGCCCTGATGGTCTACGTGGTGCCGGACATGGTCGGCGTGCTCGAAAACGTCGGCCAGGAGCTGCCGGCTTCGACCCGGTTCCTGATCGGCGCATCCGAAATCGCGCGCAACTACTGGTGGCTGATCCTGCTCGGTATCGTCGGCCTGGTGGCCGGGGCGCGCTGGCTGCTCGACCAGCTGGCCATCCGCGAAGCATGGGATCGGCAGAAACTTTCCATGCCGCTGGTCAGCCGGATCACCCGCAGCAGCAACGCCGCGCGTTACGCGAACACGCTCAGCATCCTGACCAGCAGCGGCGTGCCGCTGGTCGAGGCAATGAACATTGCCGCGAATGTGGTATCCAATGCCTGGCTGAAGCGGCGTCTCGGTGACGCCACCCAGCGGGTGAGCGAAGGCTCGAGCCTGCGCATTGCGCTGGAAGGTGTCGGACACTTTCCGCCCATGCTTCTGCACATGGTGGCGAGCGGCGAGTCGAGCGGCGAACTGGACGCCATGCTTGAGAAGGTCGCGGTCTACCAGCAGGCGGAGGTCAAACGGATCGTGACGACCATCGTGCGCCTGTTCGAGCCGATGATGCTCCTGGTGATGGGCGGCATGGTGATGTTCATCGTCATGGCGATCCTCTTGCCGATTCTCAACATGAACCAGCTGGTCTAGCCCCGGCGAGGACCGCAATGCGTACCGGCGCAACAACCACGTCATACTGCAATGCTATTGTCTTCAATCAGTTGAACGCTATTTTTCGGGATTCAGTACCCATGTCACACCCTAAGACCTCCACCAGGACCCGCGGCTTCACCCTGATCGAGATCCTGGTCGTGGTGGTGATCATCGGCATTCTCGGCGCCGTGATCGTGCCGAACCTGCTCGGCCGGCCGGACCAGGCCCGCGTCACCGCCGCCCAGAGCGATCTGCGCAGCCTCGCCAACGCGCTCGACATCTACCGGCTCGACAACTTCCACTATCCCTCGACCGACCAGGGCCTCGAGGCACTCGTCAGCATGCCGAGCGGATTCCCGGAGCCGAAGAACTACAACCCCGACGGCTACCTCAAGAAGGTTCCGACGGACCCGTGGGGCTCGCCGTACGTTTACGAGCGTACCGGCACCGGGTTCAACCTGTTCTCGCTCGGCGCCGACGGCAACGAGGGCGGCGACGGCCTGAATGCCGACATCCGCTATGAGGACCTCTGAGTACGCCCCACGCGCGCGCGGCTTCACGCTGCTCGAAATCCTCGTGGTGATCACGCTGGTGGCGATCCTGACCGGCACGGTCATGCTCACCATCACCGGGGCGGACAGCGCCCAGCGTCTGCAGGGCGTCGCGGAACAGCTCGCCTACCGCACCGAACTCGCCCGCCAGTACGCGCTGCAGCGCAATCGCGAATGGGGCATCTACGTGGAGGAGGCGGCCATCCGGTTCGCCGAGTTCGACCCCGACCAGGGCGCCTGGGTGGAGCAGAGCCAGCGCCCGTTCGGCGCCCCCCTGCCGGTGGACGACGTGACGCTGCGCATCGAGGCCGAGCAGTACCAGGGACTCTCGGAGCGCGACCGCGAACGGCTGCCGCAGGTGCTGCTGTTCTCGAGCGGCGAGGTGACGCCGTTCCAGCTGTACCTGGAGCCGGCGCGGCCCGGCGGCGCCTGGCAGGTCGGCTCCGACGGACTCGCGCCCGTCCGCGCGAGCCGGGTCGACGCGTGAACGACAGGACCCTGATGCGGCGCGGCGGCTTCACCCTGATCGAGGTGATGGTGGCACTGGTCGTGTTCGCCATCCTCGGGTTCGCCGTGACCACACGCATCGGCGACGTGGTCAACCAGACCTTCAGCCTGGAACGACGCACGGTCGCGCACTGGATCGCGCAGAACCAGCTCGCGCGCCTGCGCGTCCAGACCGAGCGCGACGCCGAAGCGGTGCCGACCGGGCGCTCGCGCGACCGCGTGGTGATGGGCGGCCGGGAGTGGATCCTCGCGGTCGAGGTCACCGAGACCGCGCATCCCTGGCTGCGCCGCGTGGACCTGGCCGTCTCCGCCGTCGAGGACGGTCGCGAGATCGGTCCGATCGACCAGCTGACCGGGTTCGTCGGGCGCTACTGATGGATCGCCGCAGGCAGGGCCAGCCGAATCACGAGCGCCACGTGCGCAGTGCCGGTGCCGGCGCCCGGCGCGTGGCCGGCTTCACCCTGCTCGAAATGCTGGTGGTGTTCGCGGTGTTCGCGGCGATCGGCATCGTCACCGCGCAGATCGTGAGCAACGTGACGCGGAACCAGAAGGTGGTGCAGGAGCGCGCCGCGCGGCTCGGCGAGGTGCAGCGCGCCATGCAGTTCATCCAGCGGGATTTCCTGCAGTACGTCGACCGCGGCGTACGCGACATGCTGGGCGAACCGCTGCCCGCGCTCCAGATCGATGCCAACGGACTGATCGAGTTCACCCGGCTCGGCTGGCGCAATCCGCTCGCGCGCCAGCGCGCCGAAGTGCAGCGCGTCGGCTACCTGCTCGAGCAGGACACGCTCTACCGGGTCTACTGGAACGTGCTCGACCGCGCCGCGGATTCCGAACCGGTGCTGCAGGAACTGCTCACCGGGGTCGAACGCGTCGAGTTCGTGGCACTCGACCGCAGCGGCAACGAGTACTCGTTCTGGCCACAGGAAACCGGCGGCGCGCCGCTGGACCCGGCGCTGCGCCTCGCCGCCATCGTGCTGCGCATCGAGTTCCCACCCTTTGGCGAGATCGAGCGGGTATGGCCGTTACCGGGCGTCTGAACCGCGGCGTCGTGCTGCTCACCACGCTGCTGGTGCTGGCGCTGCTCGCCGCGCTCGCCTGGCAGATGGTGGGCCGGCACAGCCTGCTGATCGCCCAGTACCGGGCCGCCTTCGCAGGCGACCAGGCGCTCGCCTACGCCCTCGGCGCCGAGACTTTTGCACGCCAGATCCTCTACCAGGACCTGAGCCAGGGCGGCGCGCAGAAAGACACCTTGCTCGAGATCTGGGCGCAGACGGTGCCGCCGTTCGAGATCGACAACGGCTTCCTCGAGGTGCAGATGCGCGACCTGAACGGCTGTTTCAACCTGAACAGCGTGGCGGCCGGTTCCTCGGGCGGCGGGCCGGGAGCCGGGCCAGGCGGGGAAGCGCCGGCGGGCGGCCCGAACCAGCAGCGGCTGCGCCAGCTGCTGCGCAACAAGGGGCTGCCGGAAGCGCTCGCGGACGCCTGGCGTGACTGGGTCGACGCGGACCAGGATCCTGGCGGGTTCGGCGCCGAGGACGGCGACTACCTGCTGAACGAGCCGGCCTACCGGACCGCGAACCGGCTCGCGGCCCATGTCTCGGAATTCCGCCTGCTGAAGGATTTCGAGCCGGACATGTACGACGCAATCGCCGACAGCCTGTGCGTGCTGCCGACCACCGAGCTGCGCCTGAACGTCAACACCGCGCGCGCGGACGTGCTGGCCGCGCTCGAACCAACGCTCGCCGAGACCGCGCTCGAGGCGCTGACCGGGCAGCCGCGCGATTACGACGGTGTGGCGCAGTTCACGCAGCAGGTGCCGGAACTCGCGGGCGCCGTTGACGCGCTTTCGGTATCAAGCGAGTATTTCGAAGTGAGTATCCGCGCGCGGGTCGACGACGCCCAGGCCGAGCTGGTCAGCGTCCTGCGGCGGGAACCCGGGAGCGGCCGCATCGAACTCGTCAGCCGCGATCTTTCCAGGAATTTCCGGAGCCTGTTTCTGGCAGAGCTGGACGCTCGCGAGACTTCGCCCTGACAGGGACGCCCAAGCCATGCCGAAACTGTTCATCCGCCTGCGCTCGCCCGCGACCGCCTCCGAGGAGGGCGGTTACGACGTCCTGAGCGCCTGGATGATCATCGACGACGCGGACGCGGTACGCGCCCACGGCGAAACCGATTTCCGCGGACTCTCGGACCTGATCGATCCGAACGCAGCCTGGCTCAAGGATCCCGCCAACGTGATCGTGACGGTGCCGAGCGAGTACGTGCTCGGCATCACCTGCGACGTGCCCGGGCGCACCGCCGGGCAGATCCGCCGTGCGCTGCCGTTCGTCGTCGAGGAGTTCGTCACCACCGACATCGAACGCATGCATCTCGCCCATGGCGAGATCCGCCGCGGCGCACCGGTGCGCTGCAGCCTGGTCGAACGGACCCTGCTCGAGGACTGGCTCGCCTGCCTCGCCGAGCTGCACGTGCACCCCGGATTCCTGCTGCCGGAGACCGAGCTGCTGCCGGTCGCGGCCGGGCAGGTGAGCGTCCTGTTCGACGGCGACCTCGCCCTGGTACGCACGCCCGACCAGAGCGCCACCGTCGACCGCGACAACCTGGCCATCGCGCTGAACGCGCTGCCGGCCGAACGGTTGCTGCTGATCAATGGCGACCTCGCGCCACTGGAACGCGCCCGGCTCGACCCGGGCGTCGCCATCACCCACATGGAAACCAGCGGGCTCGCGGCCGATTCGACGCTCGGTTTCCTCGCCGCCCAGGCGGAGGCGCGCCGTAGTGCGGTCAACCTGCTGCAGGGGGCCTACCGTCCGCGCCAGCAGGCGAGCCCTTACTGGCTGCAATGGCGCGCCGCCGCAGCTCTCGCGGCGGTCTGGGTCGTGGTCGCGCTCGCATCGAACGTGATCGAGGCCCTGCACGCGAGCCGTCAGGCGGATCGCCTGGAAGCGGAGAGCGTCGCGCTCTATCGTGACATCTACCCGGGTACCACGCGGATCACCAACGTCCGTCGGCAGATGCAGGCCGCCATGGGCGAGCGTGCGGGGACCGGCGCGGGGCTGATCGACAATCTCGGCCACCTGGCCGCGGCCGTGACGGCCGACAGTTCGATCCAGAGCCTGAACTACGCGCTCGATCGCGGCGAACTCGCGGTCGACCTGTTCATTCCCGGCTACGAGGAACTCGACCAGCTGAAGGAACGCCTGGTCACGCGCGGCGTACAGGTCGACATCGCGTCGGCCGAGCAGCAGGGACGGGGCGTGCGTGCACGTGTCAGGGTGCGCGAAGCGGGGCAGGGCGCATGAGCCGCGTCGAACAGATCGCCGAACGGCTGCGCAATACGGCACCTGCGCGCTGGCTCGCGCTGCGCGAACGCAACGAGCAGCGCATCATCGTCGGGCTCGGGCTCGTCACGCTGGTGACGGTGCTGTGGCTCGGCGTGTGGAAGCCGATCAGCGACTGGCGCACCGTGGAGCACAACCGTTACAGCAATGCCCAGGCCACGCTCGACTGGATGCGGGCCAACGAAGCCCGTGCCCGCGAACGCGCGCGCGCCAGCGCCACGCAGTCCCAGGACCGTTCGCTGATCCCGCTCATCACACGCGCCGCCGAAGCGCAGGGCCTGCAGCTGACGCGGCTGCAGCCGGAGGCGAGCGGGGCGGTCAGCGTCGTGCTGCAGGGCCAGCCGTTCAACGACGTGGTGCGCTGGCTGCACCAGCTCGAGGAGAACAACGGCATCGCGGTCACCCGGGTCGCGTTCGACGCGGACGCCCGTCCTGGGTTCGTCAACGCGCAGGTACGCTTGCAGTAGTGTGACCGGCATCACGTTGCCGGGCGCCATCCGTTCACTGAATGGACCCGGAAGCTTCCATACACTTCCTTACAAGGTCGGTCGGCCACGGCCGTGGCGAGCAGTCCGGCATCCGCACCTGGAGGGAACGATGGGACGTCAGTCCGAACCCGCAAACGTGATCTCCGCGCTGCACCATCGCGTCACCGGCGAACTGCTGCACCTGGTGGACGGGCTTTACGCCAACATCGAGGACGGCCTGTTCGAACTCGCCTACCGGGCACCGGAAGAGGCGCGCAAGCGCCGCTATTTCGATCTCATGCGCGAAATGCGTTACCGCAAATCGAGCCTGATCCAGGGGCTCGCCCGGCGCATGCAGCAAGCGCTCCAGCAGTGGTTCCGCCCCGAACTCGGCAACGGTGAAACGGATGCCGAGATCAACGCCCTGGCAGCCGGCATGGCCGAGCGCTGCATGGCACATTTCGGCGGGGTGCTGCGCAGCCTGTCGGAACGTACGGCCTTTGCGCTGGACTGCGATCCGGACGTGGCGGCGCTGCCGATCGGCCCGGAACGAATCGCCGGCAGTTTCCTCGGCACGATGAAAGCACTCAAGTTCGACGAACACGCCATCGTGATCGTCCAGGACCTGTTCGTCCGCTTCGTGCTCGACCGGCTCGGGCCCGTGTACGGCGATTGCAACATGCGCATGCAGGATGCGGGCTTCCTGACCCGAAGCGAGGTCGACGAACTGAATCGCGCGCGCGCCTGATCGGGCCGCGCGACCACGCGCCCCTCAGGCGTCCCGGTCTCCCAGGCGCTCACCGGACTGACCGGTCCCGGCACCCGATTCGGGTCCGGGCGGTGACCCAGACGGCCGTGCCGCATTCTCACGCGCACGCCGTGCGAGCTCCGCGAGCCTTTCATTGACCCCGTCCAGCTGCCGGTTCACCGAACCGCCTGCCTTGTTGAGCCACGGCGTCGACTGGGCCCGATCCAGCATGCGCGAGCGGAATGGATCCACCAGTTCGTCCGAGGTGCCGGCGCCGCGGTGCTGGCCCCACAGATTGATCCAGCGCTCGGTGCGCCGGCCGAGGCCCAGGACCCGGCGGAAGTAGCGGTCCGGGCGGTCGCCGCCCGCGATGAGGCCGAGGACGGCGGCGAAGAGGGAGAGGGGGCTCATGATCAGGTCCCGGAGTCCGTCGGCGATCAGCTTGAGCTGAAACACGAAGACGTCGGAGACCATCTGCAGGCGCGATTGCGGGCGCGCGCCATCGGCAGGATTCGGATCCGCGGCATCGGTTGTCATCGCGCACCTTCTCCGATCAGCACCACCTCGACTGTCTGCAGCAGGATGATCAGGTCGAGCAGGATGCCTTGGTTCTTGAGGTAGTACAGATCGTACTGCAGCTTCTCCTTGGCGTCCTCCACCGACGCGCCGTACGGGTAACAGAGTTGCGCCCAGCCGGTGATGCCGGGCTTCACGCGGTGCCGTTCGCCGTAGAACGGGATCTGCTCGGCCAGCTGGTGCACGAATACCGGGCGCTCGGGGCGGGGGCCCACGAAGCTCATTTCGCCCTTCAGCACGTTGAACAGTTGCGGCAACTCGTCCAGCCGGCTCTTGCGCAGGAATCCGCCGATGCGCGTCACCCGGTCCTCGTTGCGCCGGGCCCACACCGGGCCGTCGGCCTCGGCGTCTGGCACCATGCTGCGGAACTTCAGCAGGTTGAACGTACGGCCGTTCAGACCGACCCGTTCCTGGCGCAGCAGCACGTCGCCGCGCAGTCCGCTGTCGAGCCAGATTGCGGCGGCGATGAGCAGCATGACCGGCCAGAGCACGAGCAGCAGCACCGAACTCACCAGCAGGTCGAACGTACGCTTGGTGAACGCACGCGCCGGACTCGCGATGAATCCGTCCGAGAACACCAGCCAGGAAGGACGCAGCAGGTCGACGTCCACCTTGCAGGCTTCCCGTTCGATGAACTGCTGCACGTCGCAGACCCGGATGCCCGACAAACGACAATCCATCAACTGATCGAGCGGGATCCCGCCACTGCCATCATCGCCGCGGCGACGTTCGTCCACGGCCACCACGATCTCGTCGATCTGGTGCTGGCGGCAGAAATCGTACAGCGGCAGCTCCGAGCGCAGGACACGTGCGCCGTAGTCCGCGACCACCTCGTTTCCGGCGCCAGGCCGGTTGTCCAGAAATCCGTGCAGGACGAAGGCACGCTGATCGGAACGCCGTCGCATCCGCGCCGCGATCTTGCGCGCGCGCTCTCCAACGCCGAGCACGACGACGCGCTGCTTGAAACTGTCCTCGGGAAAGAGCCGTGGAGTGACGAGCCGGAGCGTCGCGAGCACCAGGAACGCACATCCGGAGACGTAGAGCGTGGTGCCGAGCGGAATGACCAGCCGGGGAACCACGGCGGCGACCAGCGCGAGACCGATCGGCCCGAGCAGGAACAGTGCCACCGCAGTCCGCAGCATCATGGCCGAGTAGCCTTCCCGGACGCGCGACTCGTAGACGCCCATGGCGGCCATGGCGGCCAGCATCGCCAGTACAAACAGCACGCCACGGAGTGCCTGGGTGCCCATTGCATCCTGGTGCAGACCGAACCACCAGTAGCCCGCGAGCGCGGCACCGAACAGCACCACGGCCTCGAGTGCCGACATCATCAGAAACGGTGTGTGGACGTAATGCCTGAAGATCCGGAGATGTGGCATCCAGTTTCGCAAGACTACGGCTCAAGCCTCTGATCCGTATCTTGCTACATGTGGGATACGAAGTAATGACATGAAGTGTCGGGGGGATGTGGGCGGCGCGGTGGAGTCAGGGAGCGCGCATCAATGCCTGAGGCACGGTTCCGGGGCCATATATCTTATATTTAACATAATATTGATTATGCGTTCGGCAGAGAACCGGCGAATCGCCATCTCCGGGCTGATACCGGCCCGACCATTGAGAATCGCCGACAGCGTCTTGCGACTGACGCCAAGCGCCTCCGCGGCGTCGGTGACCGTCAGATCGAGTGGCGCCAGGCAAAGTTCGCGAAGTACTTCGCCCGGGTGCGGTGGATTGTGCATCGCCATCAGTGGTAGTCCTCCAGATCGACGTCGTACGCATCAGGGCCTTCGAATCGAAACGCGATGCGCCAGTTTCCGGAAACCCGTACAGACCAAGTGCCTTTACGTGTTTGAATCCGGCGATCATTGGCAGAACGTAACCTAGAACGTTACAGGTTGCGCCCCAGGACTGCGCGCCCGGTCATGCGAACGATGCTGGCCGGACAAGTGACTGATCCCGACGAATATCGAGATCCAAACCACCATAGCGTTCGCCGAGATTAGCGAGGAGATCTCCCAGACGAACGGGCTTATTCGAGTACGCCAACAACTCGACAGATTCCCTGCGCTCGGGCTCGGGCGAATCCTCAACAGACTGGTTCATCTTTATCCCTCACAGCATCGCGGTCCCACTCATCGAGGTACAGATCGAAGTGTCCGCCACGCGATCTAAGCTTCGGCATAACGATCAGCGCTCTTGTACCCGCGCCAGCCAATATTCGGGAACACGCGAGAGGTGCGCGAGCGCGATGACAATGATCTCGCCTTCATCGGGTCGATACACCAGCGCAAACGGGAAGTGTTTGACGAACACTCGCCGAATCTGCCTCGATACTGGCGAGCCAGCCAGCGGGAATGCGACGGCTCGCGCCGTTGCCTCCTCCACGGCCGCGGCAAAGCGAGCCGCTACCCCGGGCTCCTGCTCCCTGTAAAACGCCACTTCAGCAAGAAACTCACGTCGGGCTGCAGCAATGAAACGTGCCCGTGTCACCGTGACAAGCGATGGGCTTCCGCGAAAACGTCCTCGGCCGGAAACGCGTCTATTTCCCCACGGTCGAATGCAGCAACTCGCCGATCGATCTCGTTGGCCCAGGCGGCTTCAACCTCCGCGACCGGCTCGTACAACGACTCGAGCATCGTTTCCGCAAGCATGGCCCGCTCGTCCGCACTTAGAGCTTTGGCCTGCTCTTCGATCTGCTTCAATGAAGCTGACATTCAGCACCTCCTCAACTTTCACTTCCAGAGGCACCACAGCAGCCGACGCGCTGCGCCGACACAACGACTTCATTCGCCGCCCGCCTCTTCCAGCGCCCTCGAAATCACCTCATCCGTGACGCCATTGCGCCGCAAGCTATCGATCAAAACGGCCATTCGATCCTTCTCGAGGCGCTTCATGTCGTGGCGCATGCCTTGGCCAACATACGCGCGAATCAAGGGCTGATAACCGGAGAACCCGAGCGTGGGCGCGAGCTGCTCGAGATCTTCCACCACATCCTCCGGCATACGAATCGTCACCGAGGTCATCGGGCGATTTCGTTCGAGACCCATGCGGAGCTTTTCAACCTTCATAACGCTTCCGATCTTCGGCAGTGGCCCTTCGGGCCGAGATTGGACGAACATTCTGTCCCCGCGGAGCCGCCATCTGCAGATCAGGAACTGTGTCCAGGCTTGGACCGAAGTTCCCGCGATGCGCGTTCGGGGAGATCTATTGGGACAAACATCGATGCAGGATACAGGTAATCCTCTCCGGATTCGTCGATCACCCGCAGCAGATCGTGGCGCGCGGCTTCCTCGTCGGCCAGGACCAGGTAGACCTTGCGCAACTCGAGCGCAGCGGGATAACCGGTATTGTCGATGCACAGTACATAAGAGGTCGTGTCCATAACGAGCCGCTACAACAATCGCTTGATCTTGATTTCCCGTTTGCCAACGCCGGAGGCTTCGTACCAGTGAACTTCGGCCGTACGTGTGGCGCCGTTTCCAAGCTCGACCAAGGCTACGCCTTTTCGCTTTCGCCAGCGACCCTTGCCGTATTGCCGGCGAAGGCGCGCGACTTCTCTGATACCAGAGCCGACAGCGATGGTCTCCTGCTGCTCTATTGTTCCGAAGATTCTGAATGCCATGCCACCCAGAGTTGCTCAGGTACCTAACTCAACTCCAATCATGCGCCTCTCAAGCTGCCGGCAGGGAACGAAGTTCGCCGGGGCGCGCGTAAGCCAACGCCGATTGAACCACTTCGAACAATCACGCGGCCCCGTGGTCCGCCAGTGCGTGGCACGCCTCTCTGCAGTCTGCTAGCACCCGATCAGTCTGCGGCTGTAACGACCCGTCACCCGCTTGGCGACCTCCGTGATCCCGTAGGCCACCAGGAAATAGAGCGGCGTGACCAGGAGGTACCCGGGCCAGTTCAACTCCGGGAAATCGATCAGGCGGGGAAGGATAAACAGATTCAGATAGATATGAAGGAAAAATATACCGAAGCTCAGGTCCGCAACTCGTGAGAGGAACGCATAGAACCCCTCCCACCGCTGCAACGTCCCATTCACCTGGTACATGAAGCCCAGCAGCCAGACCGACAGAACCGCCTTGTGCAGGTAGTTCCAGTCGACCACGCCGTGCTCGAATGAAAAAGCGTCGGACATGATGTGCCCGCCGCGATCGAGCGAGAGTTCGATGGCGATCAGTATGCCGGTCAGCAGCAACAGTGCGTGGCCATACCGCTGGCACAGGGCCAGTACTTCACTCGCGTAGCGACTCGCCAGCATGCCGAGCAGATACACGGGCAGCATGTGCAGGGCATTCTGCAGCGGATTCGCATACAGCCAGGATCGGTGCAGAAGCGCCCCGACCGGAATCAGCACCAGCAGTCACCAATACAGTTTCGGCCGCCGGTCGATGAATATGAGCAAAGGGGCGCATAGATAGATGACCGTAATCGTCGGAATGAACCAGTACGGAATGTACGAATGGTCTGCCCGCGCCAGACCGAGCACCAGCGCAATTACGTGCGGTATTCGAAGCGCGCGGAAAGATGCTGGAACAGGTATCCCGATATGAAGACGAAGACGATCGTGCCGCCGCTCGCGAGCGTAGCCAGCAGATGGATGCTGTCCGAGTCGGTCGAGTCGGGGCGAAACAGGATCTCCGAATGCGCGCAAAGCACGAGGATGATCGCCAGCGCCCGGTAGATGTGGATGTGCGGAAGGAATCCTCCATCGCCCTCGCTCTGCGGTGGTGCTGCGAGTGTCACGCTCCCCCTACCCTACGACGCTCCATCGCCCCTGATCACGCTGGGTATGAGCTTGACCAGGATCTTGATGTCGAGCCACAACGACCACTCGTCGATGTACTTGAGGTCGAGCTCCAGCCAGCGATCGAACGACAGCCGGCTGCGGCCGGACACTTCGCGCAGGCACGCGAGCCCAGGGCGCACGCTGAAGCGCCGGCGCTGGATGCCGAGGCTGAATCGGCTCACGTCGCGCAGCGACATCGGCCGCGGCCCGACCAGGCTCATGTGTCCGAGCAGCACGTTGAAGAGCTGCGGCAGCTCGTCGATGCTGGTCTTGCGCAGGAATCGCCCGACGCGTGTCACGCGCGGGTCGTTGGCGATCTTGAAGATCGGCCCTTCCGCCTCGTTCAGGTGCTCGATCTCCGCCAGACGTTGTTCGGCGTCCTGGTACATGCTGCGGAACTTGATCATCCGGAACGTGCGTTTGTTGAGACCCACGCGCGGCTGCTTGAAGAATACCGTGCCCGGTGACTCGAGTTTGATCAGCACCGCGATCACCGCGAAGAACGGCAGCAGCACGAGCAACGCCGGGATGGTGATCAACAGGTCCACGACCCGCTTCACCACCAGCTTGCTTTCGTCGTGGGCCACGGGATCGAGGTTCAGCACCGGCCAGCCGCCCACCATCTCGAGGCTGATCGCGCCGCCCTCCGGAATGTCGTAAACATCCGCGAGGAACTTGATGCACACCGCCTGCTCACCGCAGGCGTCGATCACTTCCTCGATGTTGTCGATCAGGCTGCGCGGCAGGCAGATCACCACCTCGTCCACCACCTGCGTGGCCAGAATGTCGCGTATCGCGCTGACGCTGCCGAGCATGGGCACGCCGTCCACCTCGCGCACCGTGCAGGACGGCGATGGGTCCAGCATGCCGATGAACGACACGCCCCACTCCGAGTTGTCGCGGTAGGCGCGCATCAGGTTACGCGCCCTGTTCCCACTGCCTATTACGAGTACTTTCAGGAAGTTATCCGGTTTTTCCTGACGGCCCCTGAAGTACCACCAACGCAGAAACAGCCGATTGACGGTTAGCGCGCCCGCGAGCATCGCGCCGAATGCCGCGAGGCTATACCGGCTGACGAAGTCGAGCTTCGCAAAATACGCGACCGCGAGCAGGCCGATCACGACGATCGCCGCGTGGCGTAGGCTGAACCAGACGATGCGCGGCAGGTCCTGGCCGCGCAGACCGGCCGTGCGGCCGGACGAGGCAACCAGGCTGAAGAGCAGCGCGAACGGCAGGAGGACGAGATGGTTCAGCGTGTCGTCGAGGTTCGCGAAACCGAGCCACCATGCCCCATTGACCGCGAGGGCGAGTGCGGCGACCCCGATCAGGGCATCCTGCACCCGCAGCAGGCGTCTCAGGTGGTTGGACTTCGAAATGCGCATGCGGTCAACCGAATGACGCCCGACGGCCTGGCGGAACAGCCTGCAAGGTTAACCCCGGGTTCCGACCCTGTCGTGCCGGGTTGTGAGTCAAATGGCGGCAAGTCGTAAGCACGGTACGCGCCTGTCGCCGTTCAGCGCGTTGCCCAGGCGAGTCCACGCGCCAGGCGACGGCGCACCTTGTCGCGCAGGTCGTCGTCGAACGCGAAGAACCAGTAGAGGCCCGCGAGCCCCGCAAAGCCGAATGCCGCGCCGAACGATGCCGGCCCGTAGCGTCCGGCGTCCAGGCGGCCGTCGGCCCACAGCAGCCAGCCAAGCAGCCACGCGTTCGCGATCAGCGGGCGCAGGTAGACCTTCAACAGGTAGCCGAGCGGCCCCACACCGATGCGCCGGCACGCAAGCAACCAGTGCGGCAGCGCATGACCTGCCGTGAGCGTCACGGCGACGAGCACACCGGCCCGCAACGGGTCGAGCGGCCGGAGCAGGAGCCACGCCGCGAGGAAGACGCAGACCGATGCGAGCAGGCAGACCAGGCCGATGCGGCCGTGGGCATTGAGCCCGGTGAGCACCTGGCTCGCGACGCTGCGGTCGGCGGTCGCAAACGCCATGGCCGCCAGCACCCAGGACAGCCCCGGTACGACGAATTCCGCTCCCATCCAGACCGTGACCAGTTCATCGCCCAACACGCCGAAAACCAGCACCAACGGCAGCGCCAGCATCACCGTCGCGTTCGCCGCGCGCAGGAAGAGGCGTTGCACGTCCCCTTCCCGCCCGAGCCCGACCAGCCCGCTGGTCATCGCCGGCAGCACCTGCGCGGTACGTTCGGAAACCCGCGCGATCTGGCGCACGATGGTCGCGTAACGCGAATACACGGCCAGCGCCACCGGACCAGCTGCCAGCGCCAGCAGGATCCGCGCGCCCTGCTGGACAACCAGGTCGTGCGCGACCGCGACGGAACTCTTGGTGCCGAATCGCACGAGCGCGCGCGCCCGGCCGAGCGTGAAGTCGCGCGCGGCGATGCCGGCCTCCGGACAGACCTGCCAGGCGAGCACGAAGCGCAGCAACTCGAACACCAGGCGGGTCGCGAACGTCGCCCAGGCGAGCCCGACGATACCGGCGCCGAGCAGCAGGACGACGATCATGGTGATGGCGAGCACCACCTCCGAGGCGATCGAGACGTATTCGTTGAGATCCCCGCGGTGACAGCCTGCGAGGATTCCCTGGGCAGCCCCACCGGCGAGCGAGACGAAGATGGCGAGCCCGAGCAGCAGCCCGATCCGCCAGGGTTCGTCGGCCGCGAGCGCGTCGACGCCGGGCATCCAGAGGACCAGCATCTCGAACAGCCCCAGGAACAGGAGACCGGCGGCAAGCGCCAGTGCGAGCTGACAGTACCAGCCCGTCGCGGTGGTGATACGCACCTGCGTGGCGTCGTCCTCCGCCCGGTATCGCGCGACCAGGTAGGTCACCGCACCGGCCATGCCGAGCCCGGACAGCGCGACGTAGCTGACCAGGGACCAGCCGAGGTCCCAGACGCCGAGCGAAGCCGGGCCCACCGACTCCAGGATCAGGCGCGGCATGACGAAGCCGATCACGATCGTCACCGCATGCGCCAACCAGCCTGCGAACACGTTGTGCGCCAGGCGGTTACGGCCGCTGTCGTCGCGATCGCTCATAGGGACCGGGCGTCGTTTGTATCGATGGATTCTGCGGCAAGATCCCGAAGACGTGAAGTACGCGAGTTTTTGGGATCCGCATGATCAAAGTCACATACGCAGTTCTGCTTACAAGTTGACGTACGTAGCCCGTTTACTTGTCGACCTGCGCACGCGCAGAATGTGACGCAAGGCTCAGATCGAGCCGAATATTCTCCGGGGGGAGACAACATGAACCGACTATTGAGGAGTGCCTGCGCGAGCGCTGCAGCCCTGGCTGCACTCTCCGCGGCGCCGGCTTTCGCTACCAACGTCAACGGCACCGTGTACTGTGACGTCAACGTCAATGGACAGATCGACTTCCTCGACACCGGGCTGGGCTCGGGCATCCGCCTCACCGTCCCAGGCGTCGGGGACGCCTGGACCGGGCCGACCGGCGTCTACACGCGACCAGTACCGTCCGGGGTCGTCGCCTCGTACACAATCAGCCTCGACACGACCACACTTCCGGCGGATGCGACCCTGGTTTCACCGAATCCCCAGCCCTTCGAGATCACCGCCGAGTCGATCACGCCGACGGTCAACTGGCTCGTGAACTCGCCGAGCTGCCGTGGTTCGTTCTGCGGCGATGGCGTGCTCGATGCAGGCGAAGCCTGTGACGATGGCAACATCATCGATGGCGACGGCTGCTCGGCCTCGTGCACGGTCGAAGCCTTCTGCGGTGACGGCAAGCTCGACCCGGGCGAGCAGTGCGACGACGGCAACACCCTCAACGGTGACGGGTGTTCGGCGGTCTGCACGGTCGAAACCGGGGGCCAGGGTTGCACGCCCGGATACTGGAAGCAGTCGCAGCATTTCGACTCCTACCCGGCCCCCTACACTCCGCAGACGTTGTTCAGCGACGTGTTCGCGGACGCCTTCCCTGGAAGGACCCTGCTGCAGGTCCTGAACCAGGGCGGCGGCGGCCTGCGTGCGCTGGGCCGGCATACCGTAGCGGCACTACTCAATGCAGCCTCCGGCAACGTCGCCTACGATCGCAGCGTGGATTCGATCATCGAGTCGTTCAACGCCGCTTACGCCGGTACCCGCGATGCGCAGGAGCACCTGAAGAACGTGCTCGAGCATTTCAATGAACAGGGATGCCCATTGAACTGATTGGGTTCCGATTCGGTTGACCAATATCGGGAGGCTGCGCCCGCAGCCTCCCGTTCTTTCCCCGGACTTGGTCCCATCACTGCGCGTATCCGGTGGCGCGGTCTTGGCTGCGTGCCAGC
The DNA here is from genome assembly GCA_019634925.1 of Pseudomonadales bacterium. Lineage (GTDB taxonomy): Bacteria > Pseudomonadota > Gammaproteobacteria > Pseudomonadales > Azotimanducaceae > UBA7803. The sequence goes on along the minus strand of JAHCAL010000005.1, from coordinate 121,101 downwards.
CCGTCACGCACGTCTGCCAGGCATACAATTTCACGACAGTCCAGCGTCTGCGCGTCGATAAACTGCTCAACGCGGGGATCGGTCAGTCCATCGATCATCTGGTACGGCTGAGCCACCGATTCGGCCATTCTTCGAGCGAGCGTGAGGAACATTCCCGGTGGTATCCGTGCCAACGGACATCGATGTCAATCGCGATAGTGCGCGGCAGTTACGCACGCCACACGCGGGTAGCCTGTGCGCGCTGCTCGAGGCGCAGGCGTCGGTAAGGCCAACGGCCACGGCCTGCGCCGTGCTCGGTGACGACCTCGAAATCGTCGACTCGCGCAGCTTCGCCGACCTCGCGGCCGAAGCCAACCGAATCGCACGAGGGATTCGCGGGCTCGGTGTCGAGCGCGGCGAGCGGGTGCTGCTCGCGCTACCAAACGGGCTGGACGCCGTGGCGCTGTTCTGGGGCTGTATGGCGGCCGGGGTAGTCGCGATTCCGGCCCCGGCACCCGACCAACGGCGCTCCGGCGTGGCGCTCATGCGGCTCGCATGGATCGCGGAAAATGCCGAGATCGCGCTGGCCATCACGACTCCCGATCTGCTTGCACATGTAGCCGCTGCACAGGCGACGGTCCGTTGGGTGTCCTCGGCTACCGTACTCGAACTGGCACCCGGCGTGTCGCAAGCCGAACCGACGATCGACCGACCGGAGAAGATTGATCCTGGCTCGGTCGCCTACCTCCAGTACACGTCCGGCTCGACCTCCGCACCCCGCGGCGTCGTGATCACACATGCCAACGCCCTCGCCCAGTGCGCGGCCATCGAAGGTCGGGTACCGACCGATCCCACCCGCTCGCGCGGGCTGGTCTGGTTGCCGTGGTACCACGACTACGGGCTCGTGCACGCCGTGCTGCAGCCGATGTTCGCCGGCAGTCCATCGTTCCTGATGCCCACACTCAATTTCATGCGGCATCCGCTCAAGTGGCTGCAGGCGATCGACCGGCACCGCATCACCCACAGCGGCGCCCCGGATTTCGCGTACGGTGCCTGCGTGCTCGCAGCCGCGCGCACGCCGAACCTCCACCTCGACCTCGGCAGCTGGGAACTCGCGAGCTGCGGTGCAGAGCCGGTCCGCGCGGTCACGCTCGACGCGTTCGCGGACACGTTCGAACCACACGGCTTTCGGCGCATCGCGCTTGCGCCCTCGTACGGACTCGCCGAGGCGGTGCTGGCCGTGACCGTCAACGCCGGGACCGGCCCAACCCGCATGTACGCCGATGGTGCGCGCCTGGAACGTCATCTGGTCAGGGAAACCGACGCCGACGCGCCGGGTGCACGGACCCTGATCGGCTGCGGCGAACCCCTGCCGGGCTTCGACGTACGGATCGTCAACCCCGAGAACCATACGCCCTGCCCACCCGACCAGATCGGTGAGATCTGGGTGGCCGGAGCCAGCGTCGGCAGCGGCTACTGGAACGACCCCGAAGCCACCCGCCAGACCTTTCACGCCGCCCTGCAAACCGGTGACGCGGCCGCCGGTGCGACGGACGCAGCGCTGCGCTACCTGCGCACCGGCGACCTCGGTTTCCTGCACGCGGGCCAACTCTTCATCACCGGCCGGCGCAAGGACCTGATCGTCGTGCACGGCCGGAACCTGTATCCGCACGACCTCGAGGACGCGGCGCAGTGGGCGCACCCGGCAATCCGCGCCGGCGGCGTGATGGCGCTCGGCATCGACACGGGCCAGCGGGAGGTGCTGGTGCTGCTCGTGGAATGCGCCGTGCGCAGCTCCCCCGAGCAGGTGGCCGAAGCGATCGCCGCGGTCCGCGCGGTCATCGCCGGCGGCTTCGAGGTGGACGTGCACGAAGTGGTGCCGCTGCGCCCGGGAACTCTGCCGCGCACCTCGAGCGGCAAGCCGCAACGCAACGCTGCACGTACGATGTACGTGGAGGGCCAGTTCGCCGACGCCAGGCTCGAAGCGCGCGCAGCACCGATCGCCGATGGCGATCCTGAACTGCTCGCCACGCTGACCGGGATCTTCCGCGAAGTCCTCGGGCTCGACGCCCTGGCGCCCGATGCCGACCTGTTCAGCCTCGGTGGCGATTCACTCACCGCCACCCAGATCGCCTCGCGCATCCGGGACCGCTACGGGGTCGACCTGCCGCTGCGCGCACTCTTCGAGGCGCCGACCATCCAGGGGCTCGCGGCCGCGGTCGAACAGGCACGCACCCTGCCCCGGTCCGAACCCCCGCAGGCGCGACCGACCGCCGCAGACGCGGCTGCGTCAGCCGCCGCCGGCCCGGCGCGCCTCTCGTTCTCGCAGGAACGCATGTGGTTCATGCAGGCGTTCGCACCGGACGGCACCGCCTACCACATGCCGCTGGCGCTCCGACTGGAGGGCAGCGTCGATGCAGGGGCGCTCGCCCGCGCACTCGACATGGTCGCGACGCGCCACGATATTCTGCGCACCCGCTTCGAAACCGGGCCCGATGGCGTGGTGCCGGTGGTCGATGATGCCGCACGACCGCTGTTCACGATCGAGATGCTCCGGGCGGCCGAAGGCGACCCTGCGTGTGGCCTGCCCGTTCGGCTTGCCGAACTCGCCAGCCAGCGGTTCGACCTGGCCAGCGGACCGCTCCTGCGCATGCACCTGATCGGGCTGGCCGACGGCGCACACGTGCTGTTCATGGTCATGCATCACATCATCGGCGACCAGTGGTCGTTCGCGGTGCTGGGGCGTGAACTCGCGCATTGCTACGGACACGCGCTCGCCGGGCGAACCGACGACAGGCCCCGCCCGGTTCTGCAATACGCGCAATACGCCGGCTGGCATCGCGCCTGGCTCGAGGGCGCCCGGCGTGAGCACCAGCTGCTGTACTGGAAGACCCGGCTGGCCGGACTCGAACCGATCACGCTCAACGCGGATCGCATGCGCCCGCCGGAACGGGACTTCAGGGGAAGCCAGGTCCGGCTGGACGTCCAATCCGATCTCTTCGATCGACTCGCAGCACTCGGCGCTCGGCACGGTGCCACCCTGTCGATGGTGCTGATCGCAGCGCTCAAGGTGCTGCTCCACCGGCACACCGGTCGAACCGACATCGGGATCGGCATGCCGATCGCCAATCGCAATCATCTGGCCTCGGAAGACCTGATCGGCACCTTCGTCAATACCCTCGTCCTGCGTACCCACTTGCATCCCGAAGGGCCCTTCCTCGACCTGCTCGCACAGGTTCGAGACCACGCGCTCGAGAGCTTCGAGCATCAGGACATACCGTTCGAGCAGCTCCTGCGAGAGCTCGATCTGCCCCAGGACGCCAGTCGCTCGCCCCTGTTCGATGTCATGTTCAACATGATCAACGCGCCAATCGGCGAAATCGTCTTCGAAGGGCTTGCCTGGGCCCGGGTGGATTTCGACAGACGGGCAGCGCAGTTCGACCTGATGGTCTCGGTCGATCCGATCCTCACCGGCAGCGTGGTCTTCGAATACGCAACCGCCCTGTTTGACCGACCCACCATCTTGCGCCTGGCCGAACACTATCGACGACTGCTCGAGACCCTGGTCGACCGTGCATCCGTGGCAATCTCACGACTGCCGCTCATGGGGGCCGAAGAAGCCCGACAGCTGCAGAGTTGGGGAACGGGGCCAGCAAGGGCGCCCGGCATCGGCTTCCTGGCGCGGCTCCACCTGACGGTGCAACGATACCCCGAGCATCAGGCACTGCTGTGCGACGGGCAGGCGATGACCTACGCCGAGCTGGATGCAGCCAGCGACAGGATTGCCGACACACTCGCCGCATGTTCGGTACGTCCGGGTGACCGGGTGGGGATTCTGCTGCCACGCTCGCCCGACATGCTGACTGCGCTGATCGCCGTGATGAAGTCCGGCGCCGCGTGGGTCCCGATGGATCCTTCCTACCCGCGCGAACGCCTGGACTTCATCGCCAGCGATGCGGGGCTGGTCCTCGCCCTCACCCATTCCGCCTTGCGCGACCGGGCCGGCTTCGTCGGCACCAGGGTGCTCTGCCTCGACGCGGAATTGCCTGCTCCTGCAGGGACCGCCCCGGCTCGCCCGGCGCCTGATCCGGAAGCACCCGCGTACCTCATCTACACCTCGGGCTCCACCGGCCGCCCGAAGGGCGTCGTGATCCCGCACCGCGCGCTGGACAATTTCCTGACGAGCATGGCGATCACGCCCGGCATTGGGGCAGACGACCGCGTGCTGGCGGTCACCACGCTTGCATTCGACATCGCCATCCTCGAACTGCTGCTGCCGCTCACGGTCGGAGCCCGGATCGTGCTCGCCACGGAGGCGCAGATCGCGGACGCCACGACGCTCGCCGCCATGATCGACCGCCACGGCATCACGCTGCTGCAGACCACGCCCAGCCGCTGGCACCTGATGCTGCAGTCGGAATGGGGCGGCTCGACGCCGCTCGTTGCCCTGTGCGGCGGCGAGCCGCTGCCGACGGCGCTCGCCAACCCATTGCGCAGCCGCTGCCGGCAGCTCTGGAACATGTACGGGCCGACCGAAACCACGGTCTGGTCGAGCTGCGCGCCGATCGACCTGCCAGCGCCGGCTACCATGCCGCTCGGGCGCCCCATCGACAACACCCGGATCGTGGTGCTCGACCAACACGGCAACCTCTGCCCGATCGGCGTGCCGGGCGAGATCTGGATCGGCGGCGCAGGACTCGCACTCGGCTACCACGGGCGCCCGGAACTGACCGCGGAACGATTCAGGCACGATGCGGGCACGCCGACCGATGACGCGCAGCGCCTGTATCGCACCGGCGATCTCGGCCGCTGGCACGCAGACGGCACCCTCGAACACCTCGGCCGGCTCGACGACCAGGTGAAAGTCCGCGGACATCGGATCGAACTGGGCGAAATCGAGGCCGTACTCGAAAGCCACCCGGCCGTGGCCCGAGCGGTCATCGCGGTGCGAGGCACGGAGCCTGCACTGGCCGAACTGACCGCCTTCGTGACCGGTCGCGAGCCGGGACTCGCCAGCGCGCCGTTACGCGACCACCTGCGCGCTTATCTGCCCGCGTACATGCAGCCACGACATCTGGTGGTACTCGATCGGCTGCCGACCCTTCCCAACGGCAAGGTCGACCGTCGCGCGCTGCCGGATCCGCAGCCTGCGCCAGAGCAAAGTGGTCGGTTCGTCGCGCCACGCACAGCGGCCGAGCGGGCCCTGTGGGAGCTCTGGCGGGAGCAGCTCGGCGCCACCGAGTTCGGCGTGCACGACAATTTCTTCGAGCTCGGTGGACACTCCATTCTCGCCGTACTGCTGATGCACCGGATCCGCGAACGGCTGGGCGTCGACTGTCCGTTGCCCACCCTGTTCCGCAATCCCACGATCGCGTCGCTTGCGCAGGCAATCGAATCCCATCATCGGCTCGAACAGGCCCAGCTGGTCGCACTTCAGCCCGACGGCGAGCAGACGCCGCTGTTCTGCATCTATGGCGTGGAGACCTACCGGACACTGGCCGCCCGCCTCGGACACGACCGACCCGTCTACGGCATGATCGTACCGTCGGAGATCGGTCTGTCCTCGCAAGAATCGCTCACGACCCAGAAGGACGGTCCGACGATCGAACAGCTAGCAAGCGAGTACATCGCGCTGATCCGGACCCGACAGCCGGAGGGGCCCTACAATCTGACCGGCTTTTCCGCCGGCGGCGTGCTCGCATTCGAGATCGCACAGCGCCTGAGGGCCGAGGGCCACCAGATCGGCCTGCTGGCGATGATCGACTGCGGGTATCCATCACGCAGCGCGCTGACCCCCTGGCTGTGGCTGAAGCGGCGCTGGCTGCGCCTGCGCCAGGACGGATGGCGCTACCCGTTCCTCGCATTGCGTGCGCTCAGGGATCCGCTCGCAGAGGCACGTCCGGACGGCGCCGACCACGGGCAGGACCCTGCAACCCGCCGCCTGATCCGAGCAACCTTCGCGCGGCGCAATGCGATCCATATGCGCGCGATGCGCGAATACCGGCCTACCCAGTACCCCGGGCGCGCGATCTACATCCGTGCCGCGGACGACCCGTCCGACGACGCGCAATACGGCTGGACGACGATCATGCCGCGCCTGCAGACGTACGAAGTTCCGGGTCGGCACATGGATATCCTCGAGGACCCCAGCGCGACGATTCTGGCCGGGATCATCAACGGGCAGCTCGATCGACCGCGTCGCCGCTAGTAGCCGCCGGGCCACCCAAGAAATGGCAACCGCCGCGCTATCGGCGTAGACTCCGCGTCCCGTATGCAGCGGACCGGCACGGCCATGCGCACGAAGAAGCCGTACCGAGCGCTTTCCCTTGTTGCCATTGCCAGCATCCAGTTCGGATGCGGAGGCGGCGGTTCGGGTTCATCGGCGCCTCCTCCACCACCTCCACCACCCCCCGGCGACCTGGTCGGGCTGCCGTCGCGCCCATCGAATACGACCTGTGTCGCGCCTGCACGAATCACCGGTGGCACGGTCTCACTCGAACTCGCGTTTCCGAATCTGCCGGCGCTGAATGCGCCGATGAAACTGATCCAGCCAAGAAACGATTCGTCGCAGTTCTTCGCGGTATTGCGCGATGGCGGGCTGGAGCGTTTCTCAAACACACCCGGCGTTGCCTCGAGCACGAGGTACCTGAATGTCCCAGTATCGACGACAGGCGAGAACGGATTCCTTTCCGCGGTGTTCCACCCCGAGTGGCCCTCTAGGCGCGAGATCTTCGTGTCCTATGTCGTCAACGAAAATGGAGCGAAGTCGCGGCTCTCTCGGCTGATCGTCACCAATGATACGAACTTGCCGGCAGCCTTTACCGAGCAAGTACTCCTGACGATTGACCAACCTTCAGACATTCACAACGGTGGCGACCTTGCTATTGGCAACGATGGCCTTGTGTACTATAGCCTCGGCGATGGCGGCGAGTCAGTGCACTCACAAAACCGTACCCGCTTGCTAGGCAAACTGCTCCGGATCGACGCGGTCAATGTGGCTTACCCGACCCCCGGGTACAACATACCTTCGTCCAACCCATATGCTGGAAATCCGCGCTGTGGTGCTGCAACAAACACACAGAATTGCCCGGAGATCTATGCACTCGGATTCCGTAATCCCTGGAGATTCAGCATCGACGCACCCACCGGCCAGATCTGGCTCGCCGACGTGGGCCAGGGATCCCGCGAGGAAGTGAATCAGGTCACCGTAGGAGGAAACTATGGCTGGCACTGTCGTGAAGGCTCACTTCCATTCAATAGCAGTGGCTGCCTCACCGAAGACTTTACGGATCCGGTGTTCGAGTATCCGCACTCCGACGGCAATGCTTCCGTGACAGGCGGGTACGTGTACCGTGGGACACGGGCTGGCGCATTGATTGGGAGTTACATTTTCGGAGACTGGACTGGGCGACGAATCTGGGCATTACGACCTATCGGCGTTGGCTACCAAGCTACCGAGCTAGGACGCTTGAGCAACAATCTGCCCGCATTCTCGCAGGGGAATGATGGGGAAGTGTACGCGCTCACCGGAAGCGGATTGATTTACCGTTTCGCGGCGTCAGGAGGCGTGATTGACGACAACGTGCCAGATCTGCTCACCGAAACCGGATGCATCGATGCGTCAATCCCACACCAGCCTGCATCCGGATTGGTCCCCTATGCGCCCGCCGCCGAATTCTGGTCTGACAACGCCACAAAGACACGGTGGATCGGCTTGCCGAACGGCGCCACAATTGATGTAGAGCCCAACGATGATTGGATATTCCCTCCTGGCTCAGTACTTGTAAAAAATTTCCAGCTGCAGGGAGTGCTCATCGAAACGCGACTATTCATGCGCCATCCGGATGGCGAATGGGCCGGCTATACGTATCAATGGAACGCCGGCCAGACACAGGCAACCCGCGTGCGAAACGGCGCAACCAGAAGACTGGGCGAGCAGACTTGGATTTATCCATCCGAAGCGGAGTGCATGGCCTGCCATACCGAAGTCGGTGGTTTCACTCTCGGACCGGAAACGGCTCAAATGAACAGCAATTTCCTTTATGTCAGCACCGGGATCACGGACAACCAGTTGGAAGTGTTCAATCACATCGGGATGTTCAGCGCACCGGTGCCGGAACCGGTAAATCAACTCCCTGCACTGACGAGTCCAAGCAACTCCGCGGCCTCGCTGAACGCACGAGCGCGCGCGTACCTGCATACAAACTGCTCCCAATGCCATCAACCTGGTGGCCCAGATCGGGTCGAGTTGGATTTTAGATACTCCACGCCCCTTTCGAACACCGGCGCGTGCGACACACTTCCGCAGACAGGCGACCTGGGTATTGGAGACGCGAGAATCATTGCGCCCGGAAACGCTGTCAGATCAGTACTGTCATCACGAGTCAACCGACGTGACCAGTACACGATGCCACCGCTGTCAAGCAATGTGATCGATGCTCAAGGGGTTTCGCTACTTACCCTATGGATCAATTCACTGACAGGATGCACCTGATCGAATCGCAGTAGCGCAAAGTCTCACCGAAGCATACTCAGCAGTAGACGCGGCCCCCAAGAATCTCGACTTGACGTCCTCCTCCGAAGAGTTTGGGGTTTGATGGTCAATTGATGGTCGTGCTCACGGAACAACTGATGTCCAGCGGCAGCCTGGCGCCCTCCACGCATGCGTCCATAGAATCCGACCATGATTCGATCCAAACTAAAGACGATTCGTTCTCGCCAAACGTTGCTGGCGCATGATGGGCGAAGCTTAGCCGAGGACGCATTGTTACCATCGTTGGTTGTACCAACCGTCGATGTACCTGAAAAACTAGACTGAGTTTGTGCAGTCGTCTGCCAGAAATGCGCTTCGATGGCTTCGCACACGAGCGCCGCAAAGAAGCTCTCTGGGACGAATGATCAATTCGCAGATTGCTTGGAAATCGCTCGCAGGAGCACCTTCTCAAGTTGCTCCGCGGCGAAATCGCTCGTCAATCGCCTAAGTAGGTCTGCGTAGCCAGCCGCAGCAATACTTGCTCGCTGCTCCACGTCATCAAGCAATAGATCGCAAGCGTTCGTCCATTTTTCGGGATTATTGTCTAACAATAGCCCGTTGATTCGATCATTGAAGAACAAGGGGTGGTCCACCACATTCGACGCTACCACTGCCACTCCTGAACTCAAATATCCCAAGACCTTTCCGAATGAGCGCCCTCGACTATGATCATTCTCGGGACATACGGGTTGTAGTCCGACAGCAACCGTTTTCAGTGAATCTAGAAATTCTCGGTATCTCAAAAGCGGGACGAGTTCGACCCGAGCCCCAGCATCAGCGATTGGTGCAACGTACCGGTCCGCCCAGGCCGAATCACGGAAGTTGTTGCGATCGCGCACTCCATATAGGCGAAAAGTGAAACTCCTGCGACGCGCGAGAGCAACCATGGACTGCTGAATCAGTTTCGCTTCCATAGGAAAGCCGGCGGGCGAGTAGCTAGCCCAAGCAACAACCGGAGGGCGTCCCACAAATGACGGAACTCGATGAGCGTACTCCCGAGGTATGCACGTCCAGACTATAGTTACGTCAGGATTGTAAGCTCGCATGAGATCGCCAACGTAGTGGCTTCCTGCAATCGAGCATTGACTAAAGGTCAGGCATTCCTCGACGGCTTGACTGCAACTAGGATCTAGGATATCTGCATCATCTAGATCAAATACACACGCTATCCCCGGGTAAAGCGATGGTCTATTCAACGGGTGGCGCGCTTGCTGGAGCAGGATCACGTCGGGTCGCTCAAAGGATAGCAATCTCCGCCTCTGAACGAGCGATAGCGTTGGACTGACTACAATCGTACGCCACCCTCGGCGCCTCAAGGCGCGCCCAACTTGGTATGCACGCAGGTCTCCGCTACTACCTGAATCTGATTGACTAGGAAACAAAATAGCTCTTCTAGCCAAGGGCTTTTGAGCAACTCTCTGAAAATGTGCAACCGCTTCGCGCATTGCACGAACTAAGCTCGAACGGATTCCTTGATACCGACCATGCGCCATAAGACAGATCCCAAAAGCTCTAAGACGGCCGATCTTCTGATCGTTGGTACAGCCTTACAAAATGGTGCTGAATATGCGCGACGAATACGTTCCGGTCTCTAGAAAATGATTCATCTACATCTTCCAACCACGCTGCGCCACTGTAATCACGATAGCACGTGAGCCCGAAGCCTCGCACCAACCACTGTTAGACTAGACACAGGATTGTCACGCTATGGGTCAAACTCTACTCTTGTACCTCCCAGTACCACTACATTACCGGGATGGCGTGATCTGTTTGGAAAACCAAGCGTGCAATGGACTGCGTCTCTGGGCCAAGCATTTCGAGCGGATACTAGTACTTGAACTTGTGAGCGATAGGCCGGCTCCGCCAGCTTGGATTCCACTTGAAAGCATCGGCCCGCCGTTGGCACGGATCGAGTTTGTGCATCTTCCCGAAGCATATAGGCCTGACCAATTTTTTTTAGCGCTGCCAGATAGCCTGCCGAAAATACGGAATGCGATTGAACGCTCCGATTTAATTGGATTTGCAATTGGCGGACTTGTGGGGGACTGGGGCGCTGTCGGGGCGTGGACCGCATATAGAATGGGGAAGCCGTATTATATTTGGACCGATCGGGTAGAGAGTGAAGTCGTTCGACGCACAGCGCATACAATGCCCTGGCGACGGCGGCTACGCGCATGGTTGGAGTACATCCCGATGCGTTACGTCGAGCGCATGCTGATACGTCACGCGAAGCTGGGCATGTTTCATGGACGAGAAACTTTCGAATACTACGCACCATACTGCCAGAATCCACAACTGGTCCACGATGTGCACCTTACTCGCGACGATCATATATCGCAGATCACTCTTGAAAGGAAGGTCGTTCGTGCCAGCGAAGGCCCGATAAATATCGTCTATGCTGGCCGCGCGGATGAGATGAAGGGCGCACGAGACTGGCTGGCAGTATTGGCTGAACTAGTCAAACTGGGAGTTGATTTTAAAGCCGAATGGCTGGGAGACGGCCCTCTTCTGGCTGAGATGCGCTCTAGCCTGGAACCGTTGGGGTTAGTCGATCGAGTCAATCTACGCGGGTTTGTCAGCGATCGATCGTCCGTGCTGGATGCGTTGCGAGATGCACACGTAATGCTCTTCTGCCACAAGACTCCTGAAAGCCCGCGCTGTTTGATCGAAGCCCTTGCCTCCGGATGCCCAATCGTTGGCTATGAAAGCCCTTACCCGGCAGATCTGATTGCAATACACGGCGGCGGCCATCTTGTACGAAGAGATGATATCCAAGCGCTGAGTCAGGCGCTAGCAACTCTTGCTGAAGACAGAGTGCGACTGGGGAAATTGATAGCATGCGCGGCACAGGATGGAGCCAAGTTCGATGACGAATCGGTTTTTGAACATAGGGCCGAGCTGATACTCCGTCACCTAACAACTGTCGAATCGCACTGATGATGTACACAGAAACACCTGCGAACGGCATAGCCAATCCCATTTAGCCCCATAACAGGATACATTCTAGCATCGTGGGGTCCGAATGCTCCTCACATGTGCTGAGAGTATCGACGTACGCTCTGCTAGCGACGCGCGCCAATGTGAGAGTAGTCAGGCATAGTATTGCCATCCCAAGCCAAAACTCGATTACCACTGCCCGTCATCGGGCTCACTGACGGAGCGCCGCCACCTGACCCAGAATATACGATGCTATCTCGAACTGATCCGGAATTTGGAGAAAGACCTTGGAACGCGAATGAACCATATGTTGCATCAAAGCGGCTGACTCTTAAAAATGTACCATTTATGACTTGAGGTCCCGTATCACTTTGATTCACGGGATCCATTTTGAATATTCCGCGCACGATTGAGTCTCGCATGAATACGTTGCTCGATGAATTGTGTATCCGCATGCCATTCGCAGACAAACCGTCCGGATTAAATGCGCTATCAACAATAATCAGATTGCGCACGCCCATAAACCGATTGTTTTGACCGGCGGTGGTCTGGACCTTTACGTTGGCGAGTATCAAGTCCGAGCCTCCATTTGGACTCGTATAAAATGCCCACCCTCCAGCGGAGCTGCCTCCCCGTAGCCGAATCGTTGAATTAATCCAGGCCATTCGATTCCAACCTTGACGCTGCACGCCACTCAGCCCCGTCAAGTTGTGGATCCCTTCAGGCGAATTGCTCGCAAGATTGTCAATAAAAAAGTCATTAACCAAAAGATCCTCGATCGGCTGCAGTTGCATACCGCCATCGATTAGATTTCCTCCAGTCCACCGAATCCGAGCTGGACGCTGAGATACCAGCCCATTCCCCCAAACTAGAACACCCGTGATCGTTGCGTTGTTTGAAACAACAATGTCAAGGTCGGAGCCAGTAACATTCAAGTTCCCACGGTAGTTTCCAGCAGCAACCAAGACACGGGCATTGCTCTGTTGAACCGCTGATCGAAACTGTTCAATAGTCGTGACTTCTATAGTTCGCTGAGTGATCGGTGGATCAGGCCAAGAGAATGCGAAGGGCACAGATCCCAGATCGTAAGGTTCATTGAGGCAGCCGCCGCCCTCAAGGCAAGGCGGCATCGGCGCGGACGCAGAATGTGCTGCCAATGCCAAAACTAGAAGAAGTGCCGTCACGTTAGACGCTACGAGGCTCGAGGTTACATTCTTTTGCGTGGGCATCGAATTCTGTTCCCTACAACTCATTTGATATTCCCAATCCGGCCCAAAATCAATCTACGGAGAGGCATTCAGACATGGGACTGAGCAGATTGATCAATCAAACAACCGACGATCGGAAGGCTAAACCGGATTTCTTCAACGATTGTTGAACTGCGTCTCAGAGCATTAGCGGCTGGGGGCCGCGCAGTTCGCACAGATTGCACTCCTTAGGGACCCTCCGCAATATATATTAGATGTCAGCTGTACTGATCCGGCTACTGTGGCAGAGGATGACACTCCCAATCGGTATTCGGCGCGGCACGCACAGTGACTACTGGTCCCTCTCTAAGACCGTCTTCTCGCCACGAATCGACACCCCGGACGCCATTCGTCTAGAACATGGCATTTTGGATACGTTTCCGTTTCATCATCATTGGTCCAATCGATATTCATCCATTGCTGAGCGGACAACTGACTTACCCGGTTACGCGCAAACAGCTATCCTGGAGAAGGAGGCTCGCAAAGGCGGCGTTCGCGCCACCTACCCAGACCGTGGACGATTGACGACCGCGCATTGGAGCTCAAACTCCAGACCGGCAGTGAGGACCACTGGATACCAATATCCACAGCTGGTATCACCTGCTGCTAACTGGTAATTCTGTCCAGCGGTCGTAAGTAGGGAAAAATGAAACTTTTAACAAGTATTGGGCCATAGAGGCCGGAGATCAGTAGGAGCGGAGCAACCCAGAGGAAATGAAGTCCATCCCAAGAAGAGAAGTAGAGCACCAGTCCTTTAACAAACCCGATAGCAATTGTGTTCATGAGGTAAATCGCATACGAGAACAGGCCCCAGACAATTAGAAGTGAAGAGTGTGAAAACCTGCCCCCACGCATCAACGCATGAATCGCTGGTATAGACATCAACCCGATAACCAGTTTCGCGATCTGCATCGACATCGGAGTCAGGAGAAGCACGAAGGACAGAACAAACAGCACCAAGGTCGCTCCCCTATACTTGTCCAGATACACGCGATACTGCTCATGCGCGCTCGCTGCCAACGCGCCGATTGAAAAATAGATCAGGTATTCGAAGAATCCCTCAAGCATGAAATAGTGAGTCGACGGAAGGAAATGGATCGCCGCCCCGATTGCGACGATCGGCAGCACGCGGCCCTTGAAAATCATTAGTAGAAAAGGCACCACCAGATAAAATTCGAACAGCACGTAGATGAACCACAACGACTTCGCGGCACTCAGCCCCGGCGTCAGGAGAATAGACTGAATCCCTTCTAGGAAGCCTTCGGGCATATTGTCGACGTGCAAAAATCGGCTGGTGAGAATCTTCCCAACCAGGATGATCACCGCGAATACAAAGAACCCCGGCGCAAGCCTGTTGAACTTCCCGACCACGTACCTTCCGTACTCGCCGGCACTATCTAGCCGCCGATACGTGTACATCATCACGAACCCCGAAAGGTACATGAAGAAGGGCATGTGGAAGCTGTAGATGACTGTGATGACGTAGCCGAACCAGGCGTTGCCCGCGGGCAGGTCCCCGGCGACGATGTGCCCCAACACGACCAGGAATATCGCGAAGCCCTTGGCTCGATCGATGTCAGTCAAACGTTCGGTCACGAGGCGTCTACCTCAATTCGTTGTCACGAGGACCCTGAGCAGGCGCGTTCGGCATAAGCACTACGGAGTCAACAGCGCCCGCAAGGCACCTCGATCCACCTTGCCGTTCGCATTCAGCGGAAACTCGTCGACATGCAGCATTCTGCCTGGCTGCATATAAGGCGGCAGGCGCGAGCAGACCTCACGCCGCACGGCCTCGAGATCCGCGTCGGCCCGGCTGACGAAGCCGACGATACCTTCCACTCCGTTGTCGCCGACCGGATGGCCAAGCGCGATCGCCACCTCTGTTCGTGCAACCTCCCGCATGACCGCTTCGATCTCGCCCAGTTCCACGCGGTAGCCCTGCACCTTGATCTGGTTGTCCACGCGCCCGAGATACAGCAGCGGCTGGCCGTGAGCACGCTGCACTACGCGATCACCGGTCCGGTAGTACACCACATCCGCACCCGGTGGTCGCACGAACGCGGCCGCGGTCCTCCCCGCATCTTGCCAGTAACCGAGCGTAAGCTGAGGCCCGGCCATCAGGAGTTCACCCGCCTCCCCCACTTCGCAAGGCTCGAGGTTTTCGTTCGCAATCAAACTGACCATGCCGGGATACGGCTCGCCGATCGGCACCACACCCATCGCCGATTCTTCGGGGGTGCGGCTGCTGTCGTAGCGATAGAGCGTGCATGCGATAGTGAGTTCAGTTGGTCCGTAGAGGTTTTCGAGCACGGACCGATGCGCTGCGTGTTGAAAGCTCTCAGCGATCTCGATCGGCAGAGCCTCGCCACAGAACAGGCTGTAGCGAATCGATGGGAATCGTTCCGGCTTCAGCATCCGCAGCTTCTTCATGAGTACAGCCGTGGAGGGTACGCTGAACCAGATGGTGATGCCGTGCGCATCGATGTAGCGGGCAGGAAAGAGCTTCTCCTGTTGTGTCGGACAACAGACGCAAGCGCCCTTCTCCCAGGCCACGAACATGTCGAAGGCGCTCAGATCGAAGGTCAGGTCGAACGTCTGCGAGAAGCGATCCTGTTCCGTGATGCCGTATCGTGCCGTCATGCAGTCGATGAAATGCGTGACGTTCCGGTGCGCGACCATCACGCCCTTGGGGATGCCGGTACTGCCGGAGGTGAACAGCAGGTATCCGATCCCATTCGGATCGACCGGCCCGGGCGTCCATTCTTCGGCCGTGCTCAGATCCTCGGCACCGAAAAATCGGTGCTGGGGCAACCGTGCCGCCACTGTATCCAGGTTCGAGGAATCAGGTACGAGAACGGAGACGGTATTCTCCATGCCCTCGAGCATTTCCCCTAGCTGGCCCAGCGAGGCGGCTTCCGCCACGATCCAGTCCAGTTCCGCCCGCTCGGCCATCGACCGGTTTCGCTCGGCAGGGAATGAGGGATTCAGGGGTACGTAGCCATCGCCCCGGAGCAGCGCTCCAAGCACGCCGGAGAAGGCGGCGACACTTCTGTGCCCGAACACGCCCGTCAGGCGTCCGGGCCGAACCGCAGAGCGGGCATCCATCGTCACCGCGACTGCCGCGGCGCGCTGAAACAGGTCCCGATAGCTCCACGTCGCGTCCTGAATGGCGAGCGCCGGGCGATCCGGAAAGGCCCGCACGGAGTTCAGGAAACCAGTTCGAATCGTGCGCGCTTCCATCCAGGCTCCTGGCTCGGCTCGGCGCCCGAGTGGCTCAGGCGCTCTGGGCGAAGAAAGTCTGGTACATGGTATTCGTGCTGGTGAAAACCGCGGGTTCGAGGTCGTCCAGCTCGATCTCCTCACCCCGCAGGTCCTCGATGTAGAGCACGAACTCGACGATATCCAGCGAAGAAAGGAACCCGGACTCGATGATCGGGGTATCATCGGTCAGCTCACCGGCCGCCTTTGGCTGCTTCGAGCGCTGGATGATCCACGTCCTGAGCTTTTCCTTTACTTCGCGCTCGTCCATCTCAGAATTCCGGCTCCTGCTCCAGCATGCCCGTGTTGAGAAAAAGGCCCACCAGCTTTTCGGATGCCTTGCGTCGCAGGCCCTTCCCATTTTCCATCGCCAGCTGACGCAGCTCGTAG
The DNA here is from genome assembly GCA_019634925.1 of Pseudomonadales bacterium. Taxonomy (GTDB): domain Bacteria; phylum Pseudomonadota; class Gammaproteobacteria; order Pseudomonadales; family Azotimanducaceae; genus UBA7803. The sequence goes on along the minus strand of JAHCAL010000005.1, from coordinate 104,757 downwards.
CCGTTGGCGAGACCGGCATCACGGTACATGGCCGGATTGTAGTAGTCGCCCCAGGAACTGCTCACGTAGCTGACCAGCCACTGCCGGAATCCCTCCAGCGTCTCCTTCGACCAGTGCCTGGCATACTCGTCCCACAGTTCCGCCAGCAGCAACCGGCCAAACGCCAGGTGGCGTGTTTCGTCCGCGTGATGAAACTTGTTCAGCTCCCGCACCAGCGGATGAATACGTTCATCCTTCAGCATGAACACATTGTAGTAGTCCCCGATCTCCTCGACTGTCAGCACTTTGCAGAAAAACATGACTTCTTCCTCACCCTTCGCGTACTCACGCGTGAGCGAGATCTTCTTCTCGGGATACACCTTGCCCAGGTACTTGTTGCAGAACATCCCGAACATGATCATGTGCTTGTTTTCTTCATCGATGAAATGATGAAGATACTCGCTGACCTCGGGCCGGGTATGCTTCAGGTACAGCCGATGCACCAGCCCTTGTACCAGGGGCCGCTCACCTTGCAGGACCAGGCTGAAGAAGTTGCAGATCTCGGTGAAGCTCAGGCGCTTCTGCTGTTCGACCGTCAATCGCTCATAGACATCGGTGCCGTAGAGCGAGATGAGCTCCGGACTCATGCACCAAGCATCTTCCGGCAGTTTGTCCGGCCAGTCGAACGCGGAATAGACGTCCCACGCCGTCCGGATGGAGGCCGTGCTCAGGCGGGGAGCCAGATCATAGGAAGTAACGCTCATGACAACCTCTCTGTTGAGTCTTCGAAGCCGTGCGGACCATGACCGTCCATGTTGGTCAGGTGTAGACCCTGGATCGTCTGATCGAAGGGCTCGAGCCGTTCACGCAGTTGCGGTGAGATCGCAAACAGACGTCTGTTCTCGAGTACGACATACCCGTTGCTGCGAAAGCCGTCGACCCATCCGCGATGAGCCTGATTCGAGCAGATGAGATCGACCCCTTTTGAAGCGAGGTATTCGTGAGAGGCGGCTACGATTGCCGCTGCGTCTGCAGGATCACCGAAACAATCCGAGATCAGCCCCACATGAAGCGAACCGAAGCGCGGATCGTCAATCATCTGCCTATGGTGAACGACCGCCCAACCAATCGGGCGGTCGTCCAGATTCATCCGAAGTCGGGTACCACCAGGCCAGCCCACCGCGGGCAATAGCCGGTTCATCATTCTGCTGTCACGTACCGCGAGACAGCGATAGCGCACCCGATGAGCGACCCACAATTCGTCGGCCCAAGCGCCAAAAGAACCCACAACCTCGGCGTGAACTGCCGAACGAGGTCGAGAATAGCGCAGCTTAATCGCTTGGTGAAGTGCCCCCAATGAAACTGCGCCCAAGCCAGACATTGCCAGGGCGTCCTGAATCAGTGCGAGCCTTCTTGTCCGTCGGAGGTAGCCATTGAGCCGAAGGAACCGCGCAGGATTGAGAATTCGAAGACAGAAAGGCGTCCCATGCAAAGTCCACTTCAATGAACGTAAAAGTTGCACCATGGGCTCTTCACTGCCGCCGTGCCCAAAGCTGTAAAGCAGAGGGTACTTTGCGAGCATGTCGCGAAGCATGCGCAATCCCAATGGGGCGTATCTCGGGTTCACTGCACCTTCGGTAAAAGGCCCCTGCCAATCCGTGACCCATTCGAGTTTGTCCGCGATCCACCATTGCTGCGGCTTAAGTGCGTATCCCGCCCTTACAAAACCTTCGTCATCTAGAGCAACATGATACTCGCGCCAGGCTGGCGCCCCATCTTGAAACGGCATCCAGTCCGGGACCGGGTCAGTGTAAAAGCCCCATCGCGATCCACCGTCTCGCATGCGCTGGTTGAAGGCACCTACGGCTTCAGCGAGATGAGGGGCATGGGGTACAATCTTCAAGGCCATTCGACCGGGCTCAAAGCGCGCTGAGCGCATTGTATCGTGTCGCCAACCCCCTAGATCCTGGTCTTACAAGCGTCGCACAAAGCCTGTCAACTTCCAGAATGCCAGCCAAAACAAGCGCTACGGTAGTCCCAACCGCGTGCCGCTAAAGCACAACACGATGCCGCCGACACCAATCCATCAGGACATAGAGCCCCCAGATGCGGGACCAGTGAAAACCTGCGTCATTTGCCCCGAACGACCGCCAGAGCCGTCCCAGCACCTCACCATTTACGCCGACGGACTGTGCTAGCTTCAGGTCGTGGAACGTCTCACTGAGTTCGCCAGACAAATGACTGCGACTCCAGACGCCAAGGGGCAACTCGAAACCGGCTTTGGGTCGATCGAACAAGCGGGGATCCAGTTCCTGCGCAACCATGGCACGAAGAGCCATCTTGCGGCGTATAGGCAGATATCGTTCAGTGTCGGATACGCGCGCCAGCTTATCGATGAAGCAGTGATCCAGAAATGGCACCCGGACCTCCAGCGATACGGCCATACTGGCCGCGTCCGTATCGCGTAGCAGACGATCCCCGAGAAAACTCGCTATCTCGAGCCGGCTGACGGCGCGAAGATCCGAATCGCCCTCTACTTCCCTCTGTAGAGCGCGCCATCGCTCCGGGTAGAGGCCCCAAATCAGCTCTTTGGGCCAGCTAACCATTAGCTGCGCGAGGAGTTCGCGGGTGAAAAGTCCGTAGGAAACCTGATACATGGCGACCCGGTCTCCGCGTGTCTCTGCGAGGTCCTCGAGTTTCCCCCACCGAGTCTGAGGCGCGACCTCTCCACCACGAACGGTCATCAGCTGCGATACGGTTCGGGAAGCAAGCCGCCTAAGGGCCTTCGGCAGCAATCCAGCGAGGCGCATGATGTGCCTGGCGCGAGGTAGATCCACGAAACTCGAGTAACCACCAAATAGCTCATCGCCTCCGGTACCGGCAAGGGCGACCTTCAGGCCAGCTTCGCGCACCGCCCGGCTGACGAAGTAGGAATTGATTGCGTCGAACGTTGGCTGATCGATGCTGGATAACGCATCTTCCAAGTGAGCCGCAAACTTCCCATGCGATAGCACCACTTCGTGGTGATCCGTCCCAAGCCGTCGCGCAACATCGCGCGCATACGGCGATTCGTCGAATCCGGCTTCCTCGAATCTTACGTTGAAAGTCTGAATTGGGCCCTCGGCATGCCTTTGTGCGAGCGCAGCAAGTACAGAGGAGTCCACTCCTCCACTGAGGAAAACCCCGAGTGGCACGTCACTCACCAGATGAAGCTTGACCGCGTTTTCGAGCTCTTCCGCCGCATCCAGCATGGACCCGCCGTCAGGCCCAGGACCAATAGATGCCGGTTCCGCCCAATATCGACGCAGTTCGACGAACTTACCGTCGCTCGCGATCCTGGCTATGTGGGCTGGCGGAAGCAGGCTGATGCCGTCCACGATTGTCCGGGGTCCAGGAACGAACCCGTGCCACAAGTAGCTCCCCAAGGCATCAGGGTCGATTCTGCGGGAACTCAAGCCTACCGCGAGCAAGGCGCGCAACTCGGATGCGAACCAGAACCGCCCTTGGGAAGTGACATAGTAGAGTGGCTTGATGCCAAGCCGGTCCCGAGCGATCAGCAAAGTACGGTCTCGGGGGTCCCAGATTGCCAATGCAAACATGCCGCGCAGGCGCTCGATCGCGGCGGAACCCCAGGTTGCTATGGCCGCCAACACGACCTCGGTATCCGAGCTCGATCGAAACTGCCTGCCTAGCCCTTCGAGTTCCCGCCTGAGCTCCGGAAAATTGTAAACCTCACCATTGAAAACAATGACCATCCCAGTCACTGCATCAAGCATCGGCTGACGGCCCGCTTCGCTGAGGTCGAGGATCGACAATCTTCGGTGGCCAAGGGTGGCGCACTCGGAGCTCCAGAGGCCGTCTTGGTCCGGACCTCGATGGACCAATCCAGCCAGCATTCTCCCGACCGAATCTAGTGTCGCAGCGTCGCCCGAGCCAACTGCTCCAGCTATTCCGCACATGGGGCCGCGCCGTTATGCGCTATGGCATGTTTGAGCAGGTGAGCTTGTGCCGCCACATCATGACGCGCCGCTACACGCTCGTGTGCAGCGCTTCCCATCACTTCGAGCCGTTGGACTGGAGCGGTGAGCATTTCCTCCATTGAGGCGGCCAAGGCATCCACATCACCTGCCGGAATGAGCCAACCGTGCTCCCCATCGCGAACCAGTTCCGGGATGGCCGCGATGTAAGTACTCAGTACCGGACGAAAGAGTGCCATCGACTCCATGATGACGACAGGCAGTCCTTCGGCGAAACTCGGCAGGACGAGGCCGCGCGAGTCTTGTAACGCCGTTCTGATGAACTCCTGGCTCCTGGAGCCCACCAGTTTGACGAATGTGTCAAGGCCAGACTCCCCGATTCGAAGTTCCAATTGCCCGCGCAATGGCCCATCGCCGATCAGCAGCACTTCGAACAACATGCCCTTTGCCTTTAATCTTCGAACTGCTTCGATGAGCAGAAGCTGCCCCTTTTGTTCGGAAAGCCTGCCGATACATACCAGCCTTGGCGCTTCTGGGATCGGAACTCGCTCGGCATTCAGATAGGCTCCATCCACGCCACAACCGATTGTTCTGATCTTGTCCCAATCGGATAGCGCTACCCACCGATACAGCTGCGCGCGTGCATATGAAGAAATCGCTGCCACGAACGTAGAGTTGCCCACCTTTTCCCCGAGACTCAGCTGACGCGGCATGTCGAATTCATCGGGTCCATGAACCGTAAAGCTGTAGGGCGGCCCGCCCAGCATCCGACTTAGCATCACGACTGCTGCGGAGTTCGTGCCAAAGTGCGCGTGCACATGAACGGCGTCACACCCGCGAAGCGTTTCGACGAGGGCGCAGGCTTCAGCCAGATACACCAGGTGATACAACCGGCCGCGCCCACCTCGCCCACCCATATGCCAAGCTATGCGGGCCGCCGCAAGCAGGCGTCGTGGATGTCGCATGCCGATCGCGGCCACGGCGCTCATCAGACCTAGCAATCCTCGCCGCAACAGAAACTGCGTACGCTCTCGCTCAGCAAAATCGATTGGGTCGACGAGCTCGCCCTCCCAGCCCCTCAATGCGATCCGCTCGATACTAACTCCTAGCTTTTCAAGTTCCAGAATCTCCCTGCGAATGAAGGTATGGGATACGGCAGGATAGAGATTTACGAAATAGGCAACCTGCATGGTTAACGACTTAGTTCCAACTGCAGACGTTCGGCCAGCACATTGGCTGCCAGCTCTTGTCCTTGCCCATTCCAGTGATCGTCACCGCCTTTCAGGTAAAGCGAAGCCGGATCAGCTGCGGCAAAGAGATCGTAGAGGTCCAAGTAGTCGATGCCATGCGATACCACGATGGACCGCAGACTGTCCGTCAACTGGCGAGGCCGATATCCGGGGTGCCGGGTTCGATCAATGATGACGCTTTCATGACCACCATCGAGCAGGTCCGTCGGGTGCGGAATCAACAACAAGGTGAGCGGTACCGCATGGACTGCAGCGACCTCAGCCATCCGGCCGAGGACGGCCCTCATCAGTTCCACCTTGTAGACTGCCGAATCGCTCTCCGGAAAAAGGCTGATGTCCGCGGAATAGGGGTCACTGCGCAGCTCACGTACTTCGTTGTCTCCGTCGAGCACATACTCCCGATACTCTGCGATATGCTGAGCCAGCGCCGCCTCGGCACGCGCGTACGCCGCGTCGCTCACCGACGTGGCCGGTGCCCAACGCGCGCGTATCCGAGTAGCGGCGTCCTTCGCGATCTTCTTGAGCATCAGCTCCGTCTTGTCGACTCGCATTGCGCGAATGACGTCGGGGCTGACGCTCGGCTCGTTGCGGACCAATGCGCCATTCTCATCCAGGCGGTAAAGTTTATTGCGCACCAGGTCGCCGAAATCGTTGCCGGCGAAGATACCCACCACGAGGTGGTCGAGTTCGAGCCAGGGAAGTTCGTCCTCCAGGCGCAGCAGAACCTGGTCGGGACCATAGCCGGCAACACCAGCGTTGATGACCTCGATCGGCATCTCGGATCCCGCTGCGAGCGCCTGTTCCAGCCTCGCCGGCAGGGTCGCCTCTTCGGGCGAATATTCGGCCTGAATGAACGAGTCCCCGTACACGGCGGTCCGGTACTGGTTCTGTTTGGGCACCTCGAACTCGGCGCCACGGTAGCCGCGCGAGTTGACCGAATACACCAGGGTACCGCCGCCGTTCTCGGGCATGTGGCGGTATTCACGCCTGGCCCCTGGCGTCAGCGCGTAGTGGTAACGCGCATCGTACTGAAAGGGAGAGTAGTACCGTTCCGAGAGCAATCCGCGCAGCGCGAATTCCGCCCCGACCAGCGCCAGCATGACCGAGATCTGAACCGCCAACCAGCCACCGATCAGCTCGGCCGACAGGCACGCCACGACCAGATTGAGAACACCAAGGGCAACTACTGCGCCCTCTGTCCAGCCGAACTCCTCGCCCGCGCTGAGAACGCCGTCGTCGAGCACACCCCAGGCGATCAGCAGGACGCCGATCAACGCACAAGCGAGGCGGATTGGGCTGGGCATGGCAAGTTTCCGAACACCGTGCGGACGCGATTGAGCAGGTATATTGGAGGAGGTTAGCACACCCCTCCCGGCCCAACATCGCGCCTCTTTGTAACCCATGCGCCGCCATTACAATCCTGCCACAAGGCCCGATAGGCTTGCCGCGGCGATTCCCTTATTCTGGCCGCTGATCGGATCAGCCAGCGCAGTTCCCGTGCAACAACGCCCGGGCACGAGGACCAGATGGAAAGCACCACTCACGAATACACCAAGGTCGAAGTCGGCTCGAGTCGCTCTTTCGGGTTCGTGTTCGCGGCCGTATTCCTGATCATCGCCCTCTTCCCGCTCTGGAAAGGTGGCGATGTCCGGATCTGGGCTGCGGCCATCGCGGCGGGATTCGCGTTCGTGGCATTGCTGTTCCCGCGGATACTGCAGCCGCTCAATGTCCTGTGGTTCAAGTTCGGCATGCTGCTCGGGCGCATCGTCAATCCGATCGTCATGCTGATCATCTATGTTGTCACGATGGTCCCGATCGGACTCATCATGCGGGGCCTTGGCAAGGACCTGTTGCGAATGAAGCTCGAGCCGGCATCCCAGTCCTACTGGATCCATCGTGAACCGCCGGGCCCAGCCCCTGAATCGATGAAAGACCAGTTCTAGCCCAGATCTGACGGAGAGGCGCAGATGATAGTCAAGGAACTCTGGAAATTCCTGAAGGTCCGCAAGAAGTTCTGGCTCCTGCCGATCCTGATCGTCATGGTTTCGCTGGGCGGCCTGCTGGTCATGGTGCAAGGCTCGGCCGTCGCGCCATTCATCTACACCCTGTTCTGAGCCCGGGAGAGAACGACCACATGCGCGTGCTCGGCGTTTCCGCCTACTACCACGACAGTGCCGCGGCGCTGGTCGACGATGGCCGGATCGTGGCCGCGGCGCAGGAGGAGCGCTTCACCCGCAAAAAGCACGACTCCAGTTTTCCGGAACGCGCGATCGGCTACTGCCTCGAAGAAGCCGGCCTCGCGCTTGCCGACATAGACTACGTGGTGTTCTACGACAAGCCGTTCCTGAAGTTCGAGCGATTGCTGGAGACCTATCTCGCATTCGCACCGCGCGGCTTCAACTCGTTTCGCATGTCGATGCCCATCTGGCTGAAGGAGAAGCTCTTCCAGAAGACCATGCTGCGCAACGAGTTCCGCAAGTTCGATGCGGAGTTCGATTGGGAAAACCGGCTGCTCTTCTCGGAGCACCATCTGAGCCATGCAGCGAGTGCCTTCTATCCGTCGCCGTTCGAGGAAGCCCTGGTGCTGACCATGGACGGTGTCGGCGAGTGGACGACGACGTCGGCCGCGATCGGGCGCGGCAACGAACTCAAGATCATCCGCGAGCTGCACTTCCCTCACTCGCTCGGCCTGCTGTACTCCGCGGTCACGTACTACATCGGCTTCAAGGTGAATTCCGGCGAATACAAGGTCATGGGCCTCGCGCCCTATGGCGAGCCGGTGTTCAAGGAGTTGATGCTCACGAAGCTCATGGACCTCAAGCCGGACGGTACCTTTCGGCTCAACATGGAGTATTTCAACTACTGCACCGGGCTGACCATGACGAACGACAAATTCAGTCAGCTCTTCGGTCGACCAGTGCGGCAGCGCGAGGACGACCTGCTGGATCAGTTTCATATGAACATGGCGGCCTCGGTGCAGGCCGTCACCGAGGAAGTGGTGACGCGACTCGTACGATCGCTCACCGCGGAGACAGGCTTGCGCAACGTGTGCCTGGCGGGCGGTGTGGCGCTCAACTGCGTGGCGAACGGGAAGCTGGTCCGGGAAGGCGTGGTGGAGAACCTCTGGGTACAACCCGCCGCGGGTGATGCCGGCGGGGCTCTCGGCGCCGCACTTCTGGCTCACCATCTGTACCAGCAACAGCCGCGAAGGGTAGACCCAACCCGGCTCGATGGCATGAATGGTTCATACCTCGGCCCCCAGTACAGCCAGGATGACATCGAGCAACGCCTGAGCGCGTGCGGCGCAAGATTCAAGGTGCTGCCTGATCGCGAGGCAATGATCGATACCTGCGCCGGCATTCTCGCGAGCGAAAAGGTGCTCGGCTGGTGCCAGGGCCGCATGGAGTTCGGCCCCCGGGCGCTCGGCGCCCGATCGATCCTGGGCGATCCGCGCTCGCCGGCCATGCAGAAAGTCATGAACCTGAAGATCAAGTATCGCGAGAGCTTCCGACCCTTCGCGCCCTCGGTGTTGCGGGAGGACGTCAGCCGGTATTTCGAGACCGACGTCGACAGCCCGTACATGCTGCTGGTCGACAAGGTCAAACCAGAGATCTGCAGGCCCATGACCGAGGCGGAAGAGAAACTCTTCGGCATCGACAAGCTGAACGTACAGCGCTCGGACCTACCGGCCATCACCCATGTCGACTACACGGCCCGGGTGCAGACCGTGCACGAACAGACCAATCCCGATTACTACGCGCTACTGAGGCGCTTCAAGGATCTGACCGGGTGCAGTGTGCTGATCAACACCTCGTTCAACGTTCGTGGCGAGCCGCCAGTATGTTCGCCCGAAGATGCCTTCAAGTGTTTCATGGGTACGGAGATGGATGCCCTTATCGTCGGCAACTGCCTCATGCTCAAGGATGAACAGGACGAGTCCCTGAGGCTGGACTACAAGAGTGCATTCGAGCTCGACTAGCTCGCGGTGAACCTTAAGCCGGATAGCATGCTCCCCCCTCCGCAACTCCAGTCTCCCGAAACGCTCGCCGTAATGGTCACGGGTGCGGGCGCCGGCCTCGGCCGAGCGCTTGCCAGGGCGTTCCTGGAAGCGGGCTCCTGTGTTGTCGCCGTAGCGCGCAACGCAACGTCGCTCGAATCCATCCCGACCGAAGTGCAGGCGCATCGATTCCTGGCGATCGCAGCCGATGTGGCGGAATTCGATCAGGTGAACTCCGCGGTAGCGTCCGCACTCGAGAAGTTCGGCCGAATTGACGTGCTCTTCAACAATGCAGCGGTCTACCCAAAGTCAGGATTCCTGGAGGAAACTCCCGAGGAGTTCGCGCGCGCCATCAGCATCAACGTTTGCGGAATCGCCAATTGCTGCAAAGCCGTACTTCCGGCGATGATCAGGAACGACTTCGGTCGGGTGCTCAACCTGGGGAGTTTTGCGGACATTGCGCCAATACCAAGGAGCGCCGCTTACTCCGCCTCGAAGGGCGCTGTGCACGGCCTTACCAAGTCCATAGCCGCCGATTTGAGCGGTGTGAGTTCCAACGTCGAAATTCACGAGTGGATTCCCGGGCATCTCAATACCCGCATGAGTGATTTCACTGGCATCGATCCGGCGGTCTCGGCAGAGTGGGCCCTCCGGATCCTCCCGATGATGCAGTCTTCAATGGGAAGCCGGATTTTCGAGAATGACCACGAATGGCTCCCAACCAAGGGGCTCCGCGCGCGTCTGCTCGATCTGGTCAGATTCTGGAAGCGCAAATGAAGAACTGGGCGCCCTTCAGGCCGCGTGGCGAGCCTGGATACGGTCGGCGACCCGCAACGCGTTAGCGGCGATCGTCAGACTGGGGTTGGTACCCCCACTGGTCGGCATCACGGACCCATCGACGATGTAGAGATTCTCGGTTCCATGTACCTTGCAGTCCTGGTCCACAACGCTGGATTGCGGGTCAAGGCCCATGCGGCAGGTACCGCAGGGATGCCCCAGATTGAGCGAAACGTCATAGGTCATTTGCAGAACCCGGTGATCATCTAGCGCATCACGAACCCGCCGGCGCATTTCCAGCACACGCGATCTCAACTCTTCATGGATGATGTATTCGAAGCGGATGCCAGACTCGCTGGCCCCATCGGCCAACACTCTGTTATCTACATAGGGGAAGTCCTCGACAATGGTGGCAAAGACCGTTGCCTCCCGCAACAACATAGATCCCAGAAACGCTGGAATACGCAGCACATGCCGTAAAGGACTGAGCTTCCGGAGCCTCGACTGCTCGAAGCGCAATAGCAAATACGTCAGGATGTCCCCGTATCCGGCGGTCAAACCCATGGACTGCAGCTCTCCAAGCTTGCGCCCTTCAACGACATAAAAGTCTCGAAGCGCGATCGACCGGCGCGGGCCGCCGCGCGAAAGCTTCTTCCGCGGCCAGACCGCTATCAGATCAGAAGCGTGAAACATGAGATTTCTCCCGACCTGATCTGTTTCGTTCCCTATCCCTCGCGGCCACGCGCGACTTGTGGAATTCTGCAGCAACACAGGGGTTGCCAGAGCCCCTGCTGCCAAAAGATATACATCAGCAGTAAGCGACCGGCTCACGGAGCCGCTGATTATCACGACCTTGGTAATCCGCGAACCAATCGCCTCAAGTTGGACGACCTGGGAATTCTCAAGAACGGATAATCGGCCCGAACGTAGCGCTGGAATGACCAAGCGGTTGCGTGCGTCGCCTTTGCACTCTAGGGGGCAATAGTGCCCGCCGCATTCGACGCATCCTTCGGCGTAGCGCATCGAAAGATGTACTCGATACGGGTGAAGTCCGGTCTGTCGCATTGAGCCGAACAGATGGCGATCTGACTCGTTCATGGCCGGCGGTGGGGACAATGCATACTCAGCTGCCGGCTGAAGCGGATCCGGCGTGCCACTAACTTCGAATAGACGCTCTGCTTCTAAGTAATAAGGTTGCATGTCTGAATAACTGAGTGGCCATCCGCCGCGACGACCATCGGGAAAGCAACGCGACTCAAAATCGATCGGATCAAGACGCCCAAGCGTAGCAGCATAGAGGAGCGTCGAACCGCCGACTCCGCAACCGAGCGGAGGAAGGATATTGCTCGAACGTCCATCCATTGCACTGTTTATCCGCTCCGTCCACTGGCCGTGTCTCCGAGCCGCTTCCCACGCCCCCGCGTCAGATGATGCTGGTCGCATGTCGGCCTTGCCTTTCTCAACGAGCAGAACCTCATAGCCGAGCTCAGTCAATTTATGCGCGGCCGCTGCCCCACCCATGCCGCCGCCGACAATGACCACATCCCAATGTCGTGATTGAGCAACCTCGATATCGACCGTCCGAATATCTCGATGGTTCAAGGGGCAGAATCCTTCTGATTGATCCAGTTGGATACCTGGGAGGCGATGATGGAATATCCCACCGCGTTCGGGTGCCCGTCGCCTTCCGGGAAGATCACACTTACTTCGGCAGCCGCGCGAAGCGGTTCCAGGAGATCGACATACGGCACGTCCGAGGACTCCAGTAGCGCGCGAATATGCGCTTTCACGCGATCCTCGAAATCCACCAGTTCCTGAACCGATGAATCCGCAACATCCATTCCTCTTCGAAGCACACGATCACTATAGACCCGCTCCTTGGTGGGGATGAGCAGCACGAGCAGCCTTACGTCGTGCGAATCGCAGAGATCCACAATTTGAGCCAGCGCTTGCGACGTCAGATCTAGCCCCTCCTGGACTTTGGCATCCGCTAAGTCAAGGGCAGCGCGCCGCAAACCCGGTGTGAGGAAGGTAATCCCTCCGGGAACGTCGATCCTGAACACATCGGCATGCGCGTTGGCGATTTCCACTCTGCGCACCGGATTAGCGAGCGGAGACTGGGTGACAACCCTATAGATCACGCTGTGTCGGGCCAGCCAATTTCTAAGATCACCAAACAGCTTTCCTTCGGGTGGCAGGTCGATCAATCCCTCGGCCGCAACGCCATCCGCTGAATCCTGGCGGCGCAGGTGTGCCCATGACTCGTTGCTGTAGACCAGATTGTAGGCATCCATCAGGTCGTTTCCGAAATAGAGCCCGATGATGACGAGTTCAGGCTGCATCGCCAGCCCGAACTCGGCAAGCAGATGTTGGTAGTGAACAGGTCCGTATCCACCAAGCGCCATGTTGTAAACTGGTTTGTTAAGCAATCGCTCCAGCTGCCTTGGCCATGCATCACGATGCGAGGCGGCCACCCCATAGGTCATGGAATCTCCGATTGCAATGATCGGGACCTTTTCGGGAACCGATTCGTTTCGGAAGCCGAGCAAGTCATGTCCAGCTGAGTAGGGCTTTATGCGATGGTTTAGTTCGACGTGGCCTTGCATGTCGGGCAAGAGAAAATCCACTGGCGAAAGCACAAGACGAGACACGCCCTCGGCAGCCAGAATTGCGGCTGTTGCCGCCATGGAGACTAGGATTGCGTTCTTGAATACCGTCGCCAACGTCAACTCCCCAAGCCCGATTTTAGCCTTCCACCTGCAACCCCATACGAACTTGGAGGGCGCGGCCCTTTTCGCCTCGGTGTGGACGAGTCGATGGCACCGGAAGCGGTCGCGCCCATGATCGCCCCGGCTATGAATACAGGCAGACAGTTCCACCACCCATTCAGCAACATGTCGATCATACGAATCGAGATGCAGATCATCAGCGCACCGACCAGGATTGTGTCCATTGAGCCAAGGTAAGCGGATGAACGGCGCCAACACACGAAAACCGGTAGCGTCATGAACATCATCGCGAGTAATGTACCGGCAAAACCGGCCATTCCTGTTCTGATCACCCACCACGCATCAAGACCCGGCTCCCCTGTATCCCACCCGAACGAACCCGCACCGGGAATTCTGGAGAAGTGTCCCCAACCGACCCAGAATCTCTCGCCAATGCTTCCGATGACGAAATCCTCTTCCAGGAACCGGCCCTCGAGCGATCTGGCTCGATCAGCATCGTATTGAGCGGCGAATTCAACAAGTGCCTCATTGGGGAACAGGTCCATCATGCGCAGCGAGGGGTAGATACAGGCAAACATCGCAAGCATCAATCCGACTGTCGAAATCATGCGCGGACTGAACATTCGCGTCACCATGGCCATGGTGGCTCCATAGGTGGTGCCCGCCACATTGAAAGTGAGCAGCAGCCCCGCGAACAGTAGTAGCGTAACTCGCTTGAATCCGAACCAAGCTTGTGCCATCCGCGCCCGCCTCAGGGCCACAGCCAGAATCAACGGGATCACCATGAAGGTCGCCAGCGCGAGGCCGTTATCCATGAAGACCACGGGCTGGGTGAATCCCCAACGAAACTGTGGGCGAATCGCCACACCATATATATAGTCGCTGAACTGAAAAACTCTGAATGGAATGGCCCCAATAACTTCGATGACTATCAATCCAACGTACACTATGCCCGCGGCGACGAGCAATCGAGCCAGGATCCGGAGATCTTCCATGCTCCTGAACATCGTGCGCCCAACAAGATAGGGGACAACGAGCGTGAGGAAGTCGGCGATGGTCTGCCCAAAGAGCCATCGTATACTCAGACCATCCTGAATCGCACCGTCATTGACGATCGGATTCTGATTGGCTGCCATCGTCGCAATGCTCAGAACGAATATAGGAATCAGAAGAAGCTCCAATCCCCTACCAGGAGCCGCGCTCCAGAATGCCTCCCGGTGCCAGATCAGGATTCCACTCAAAATAGCAAGGTAGGTAACCCGCTCCTTGTCGATGATCGGCAATCCAGGTATGGCCAACAACACCCCTTCAGGCAGGAACATCGAACCTGCGATCACACCGAGCGCAATTCCTTTCGCCCGTGAATGTCGTGCTGTCAGGTACAGGGCAAGAGGAAAGAACAGCAGGTAGGCGATAAGTGCCCTCGGAGCGAAATCCATGGCAGCCTTACCCGACCTTCGGGCTTCTTCGCCGCACGGGGGCGATCCGGGCTGTGACTTTCATAACGGCATACCACGCAGCGACCACGCAAGGGCAATTCCGCTCAAAGTCACGGCCAGGAATACCATGTCGGGCGCAAAATTTCTGACTCCATAGCGTCGGGCCATTGCGATCAGGACCGGGTAGAAGAGCGCTTGAGAGACGGCAATACCCGCAACAAGGCCCGGTAGTCCCGAGTACCAACCGCCGACGAGCATCGCCGACAGTAGAAGTACGAACCTACTGAATTGCAGCAACATATGCCGGTACGAATCGCCGAAAGACATGGGAATGTTGATGATTGCCGAGCCTGCTGCGAAGAATGCTGAGCCTGCAGCCATAAGCTGAAGCATCCAACCAGCCTGGTGATAACGTGGATCGTAGAGCAGCTTGATGAAATCACTTCCGAAGATTGCAAAGAAAAGCACCATCGGCCCGCACAATGCATAAAGGACCAGTTTCACCTTTCCGAGTTGCTGATTGAAGCGGGAGGTCTGCGAGGCCTGGATTTCTGCATACACTGGAAACAATAGAGACCAGCTGATACGTTCCACCAACGTTTCGACCAGTTTGGCGAACCCCAGCGCGATGCTGAAGACACCAAGCATCTCGGCCGTTACCCACTTGCTAATGATGACGCTGTCGCCCTGGCGAGCAAGAAAGGTCAGGGCCGAAGCGATGACCACCCACTTGCCAATGTTTACGATCTCGAGCGCAGCTGGTCGATCGAGGTGCAGGGTGGGTCGTTCGGCCGGGAACATACGATACGAGATCAGAACATTGAGAATAGCCGCCACGATGCCGTTGGCAACCAAAGCCCAGATTGTCGGGTGGATCAGCAACCAGGCGAGCAGGATCAGCATCGCTAGCGTCTGCACCGTGCTCTTCCAGATCACGATACGCCCGAATTGAACGTTCTTTTCGCTCAGCATGGGGTGCGGCGAACAGAATCCGTTGATCAGCGGTGCGAGACTCGCCAGCGCGATCATCGCGAAGAGTTCGTCGTGGCCGTAGTAAGTCGCAACGGGATAGGCAAGCCCAAAGGCAACGATCGCCAAGAGAAGTCCACGCAGTACGCTGAGCGTCCAGGCGGTATTCAGGTAGCGACCGTCAATTTCGCCCTTCTTGACGATCAGCGCACTACGAATGCCAAGATCTGATAGCATTTCCAGCGCAGAGAACATCAGGTTAAGGATCATCATTAGCCCGAATGCTTCTGGATAGAGCAATCGGGTCATGATCAGGTTCGCGCCAAGCCGCAGAACGTTCGAATAGAGGTCGGCGACCATCAGGATGCTACCGCCTTGGATTACCCTGGCGCGGAGCGAACCTGCACCGCCCCCGAGCGCCCGGCGCGCACGCTCACGGAGTGGCTCTACAGCCCGATGCACGAAAGTCATGGCAACAAGCCCGAGCGATTTCCGGGTGGTTGTCCAGCCCGGAGTTTCGGCAGGTTCTCTACGCTGTCGAGCCAGGCCAACATCGCTAGGGATCTACACGAGAGCCCGGATGCCGGGACCTACAACCTCTATGCCAATGATGACGACGTTCGCAATCAGCAGACCTATCGTTGCACCAGCGAACTGGATGTATGACCGAATGTGTATAGATCGTTGATCTGCCGTGAGAAATCGAGTGATGGATCCGAGCACTGGCAACTGGGTCGCGAGTTCCAAGCTAGTAGGATCTTGATAGACACCTTTGATCTGGCTCAAAAGCCAGGCAACCCCGGCGCCCAATCCCAGACTGCCGACGAGAACAATCATAAGGAGCAGCGTCCGATTCGGCGCTACCGGGCCGAGCCCGGCTGTGGGTGGATTGATGATCCGGAAGTCGATCGACTCGCTCTCGAGTACTTCGCGACTCAGTTTCTCGCGTTCGAGACTGTTGAGCAGTGAACGGTAGTGGGCCTGGATCACCTCGTAGTCGCGGTTGAGTTGGGCGAGTTCTGCTTCGACCTCCGGCCCTTCGGTGAGGAGGCTCCGCAGGCGTTCTACCCGCCCTTCCCGATCCCGCACGTCAGCTTGCAGCGTCGCAATCTCCATCTGGACTTCGTTACGCGCGATCTGTAGGGCCTGTAGGACAGGATTGTTCGACGATGGCGCCTGGCCGCCCAGCTCCTGCAGCTCCGCCAGCTCACGCGCCTGCCTGGCCCGCAACTGGTCCACGATTTCGCGGGCCGCGATGACGTCCGGATGGTTCTCCGTGTAGCGTAAACGGAGGTCATCCAGCCGAGCTTCGTTTTCCTGGATGCGGGCCTCGATGCTGGTGGGATCTGACTGCCCGGACGCGCCTGCACGAGGAACCTCGCCACGGATTTGCTGTTCTATGCTGTTCAGACGCGACTGCGCAAGGCGAAGCCGCTGCCGCGCATTCTCCAGTTCCTCGATCGAAGTCTGCAATCGCTGGAAGTAGCCCCCCTGCATACTTGGCAGTCGCTCGAAGTTTCGCTGGTTGAACGCGGCAAGCGCTTCTTCCGCGAACCGCAGGCGCTGCTCGTACTCTCGTATCTGCCGGAGCAGGAAGTCCCCCGCCGCTTGCGAGCTCGTCCGTTTACCGCCAATCGTGTCCTCGACGAAAACATTCAGGAGCTTTGTAACCACGGAAACCGCCATGTCACGCTCATTATGGTGATAGAGGATGGTGTACGTGTCATCGGTGCGCTGAACGCCCCAGCGCGGCGGAGCCAGGTCCGATCCGCTGATAATCTGGATGCGCGCAGCAAGCTGGTCGACCAGCATCTGCATAGCTTCGTTTCCGACTACGCCTTCCGCCAGTCCTGTTTCTCTAGCAATCCTTTCCAGCTGTGGCCTCCCAAGCAGTGCCTCTCGCACCAGCCGAAGCTGATCCTCGACGTTTGGTTCCACGATCTGGTCATCAAGGAGCATGCGTAACTGCGAAGCGGTATTGACGTAAACGCGCGCAGTGGCCTCGTATAGATCCTTCTGAGTCGCCACTAGGCCCCAGCCAGCGATGCTGCTCAGCCAGGCGACACCGAGCGCCCACCAGCGAAAACGCCAGGCGCTGCGAATCATCTGGATCAGTTGTTCGAGCACTTCATTCATCTGCTTTCACCGGTGGGTCGGCGTCAGGCCGATTGGCGCTGCTGCAACGTGTAATTATGCACGCGGCCGCCACCGTTGGACGCCGCCAATACAAGGTAGCCACAAACCGGGAGCAGGGAGCCCGAGCTCACTTATACTCGATCAGACTCGCGCCCCCCCCGCACGCGAGACTCCCCAGGTAATGCAGCTGTCCGGCAAACTCCGGGAACCGCACCAGGGTATTGGACAAGGCTGACAGTACCCGCCTGCGTCCCGTCAGATCCGATTTCGCAAACAACCTGACGAATTGTGCCGGATAGATACCCAGCACCAGGAAACCAGACAACCCGAAGGCCCATACGGCGAGCACCATCATCAGCAGCGGGCCCGGTACCCAGAGCCAGGCCTGAAGTGAACGCCACACCCAATGCCGTTCAGGTCCCGCGCCGTGCAGCCAGGCACCCTCCGCATAGGCATAACCGCTGCGCTTCATGCGCAACCACCACTGTCGGAAGCGCAGCATGTTCGCATCGTGCAGCGTGATGTCCCGATCCAGCACGTGTATGGCCCACCCCAGCCTGCGCATCCGCAAGGCCAGCTCCGGTTCCTCGCCGGCGATCAGCGAATCCCGATACCCACCGGCGCCGACAAGGGCGCTAGTACGGATCATTACGTCGCCGCCGAAGTAGTTGGATGCGCCGGGGCGTACCGCCCACTCCATGTCACACAACTCGTTGTAGGGCGAGCGTTCCGGAAATCGCTCCCTGCGCCGCCCGGTCACCGCCCCGACCTTCGGTGCGCCATCCAGGAATGCCGCGGCCTCGGCCAACCATCCCGCCACCAGTTCACAGTCGCCGTCGACGAACTGGATGTAGCGCAGGTCCGGGTCCGCCTGCAGCGCAGCCCGGTAACCGGCATTGCGCGCCCGGGCCGCAGTGAACGGCACGGACATGTCGAGCTTCACGACCTGCACGCCCAGGCCCTCCGCGAGCGCCACCGAGCCGTCCGTTGACCCAGAATCCACGTATACGACCAACCCGGCATCGCGCAGCGCCGAACGCAGGCAGCGTTCCAGTCGCTCACCTTCATTGCGGCCGATCGCCACGATCGCGAGCCCGGGTATCACGGCGCGGCGCTCGCGAGACGTGTCGTGAGCCCGGCCATGGTCACGAGCTCGATCCGCCGTTCGCGCGCCTGTTCGACCAGTGCGCGCGTCGTGGCGAGTATGAAGGCGCGGCGGTGCGGTTCGTCATGGTGGCAGTGCATCAGCACCACGGTCTTGCCGCGATCGAGGATCGAACGGGCCAGCCTGCCTGGATCCTCGAACTCGTCGTCCGTGTCATTGGTGGGAATGCTCCACCAGTCGACCCGGCGGCCGCGGCGCCACATGCCGAGCAGGGTCGGCAGCGTGATCTTGCCGAAGGTCGGGCGGAACGGTGCATCCGGCGCCACGACGCCGGCCAGTGTCCGGTACCCCGCCATGGCGTTCCGGTATTCACGCAGCGGCGAGATTCGCCAGCCATGCCAGTGGAAGTGTGCGTGGGTGCCGAGTTCGTGGCGGCTGCCGCGCAGCCGCTCGATGACCTCCGGGCAGCCCTCGGCACGGAAGCCGGTGAGGTAGAACGTCGCTGGTGCGCCCAGTTCGTCGAGCAGGTCGAGCAGTGCCGGCGTGGTGACCGGATCCGGGCCATCGTCATAGGTGAGCGCTAGCAGCCCACGCTGCCGATTCCAGCGCCGGACCTGCAGCAGACGGTACGCCTGCGGCAGGAGGTAGATGGTGCCGACCATGAACAGCAGCAATCCGGTCAGGACGAGCACCGCGGTGGCCACGGTCGTTGCTCAGCCGGGCACCGGGCCGGCCAGCGCATCGCCAGCACGGCGCGCGCGCGCTTCGTCGTTGAACTTGCGCATGGTGCGCTCGCGACCGAGGAATACCGACTGGAACTCGTAGCGTCGGAAGAATCGCAGGTACTCCGGGTTCTCGTAGCGGGATTCCTGCTTCCACAGCGCCCTCAAGTACCCCACCAGGATTCCGATTCCGCTGATCACATAGGGGCGCTCGAACATGCGGTAGATGGCGATCACGAATACGTAATAGAAGCGCGAGCCCATGAAGTACTTGCCCCTGCCCCACCGGAGCCGGCCTTCCCAGAAACTGATCTCACTCGAACCCATCCGCCGCAGGTGGATCACCTGCAGTTCCTCCTCGTCGATCGCCGCGGGTACCCAGCCGTGCATGCGGCACAGGTGCCCGTCGATGCCGTCCCAGCTGACCTGCCGCACGAAGCCGCCCATGTCCTTGAAGCAGGCCACCCGGTAGAACTTGGCCGGCCCCATCGCATTGTCGTCCCGCAGACGCTCCTCCACGAGTTCATCGCCGTAGCGCAGAAACAGCTTGCCCGAGAGATTGCCGAGGCCTGGGTCGGATTCCATGACCTCCATCAGCCGCTCGAAGTAGCGCGGTCCGAACTCGAGGTCTCCATCGAGTTTGCAGACGTAGTCGTACGCGTCGATGTCAACCACGGCAAGGCCGGCGTAGAAGGCGTCCACCACGCCCGGGCCCACCGAGCGGCGTCCGCGGTCCTCGCGTCGCACCACCTGGATGAACGGGTACTTGGCCGCGGCGCGGGCGAGTATCTCCGGCGTCGCATCTGTGGAGCCGTCATCGACGATCACCCACTTGCGGGGTAGTACCGTCTGACTGCCCACGCTGTCGATGGTCGACTGCAGGTAGGCCGCTTCGTCGCGACACGGCGTGATGAGCAGGTAGTTTCTGGTCATGGCTGCATGTTCCCCATGTCCGCAGGGCATAGTTGATTCAGAAGCGTGCCGATCGCGCGGGCGACTCCCTCGGCGTTGGCATGCCGGGGCGCCGGCACGAAACCCGGCAACCGGCGCATGCCGGCCTCGAATTCCGCGCGGGTGGAGAACGCCAGTACGTGGCCGAGCGCGGCGAAGCGTTCTGCGGTGAGCGCCTGGTGATCGTCCACGAGTTCACCGTGCACCTTCTTGCGCGGCATGACCATGATGGGCTTGCCGGCTTTGAGTGCGGTGGCGATGGTGCCGATTCCCGCGTGACTGACCACGGCCGACGCCTGTGCGAAGCGCGCCTCGTATTCCGGCCGCGCCAGGAAATCGACGAACTCGCAGTGCAGCGGCCGATAGCGCCCGGCGCCGACCTGCGCAAACACCTCCTCCCTGACCACGCCGTCGCCCACCGCGCGATCGACCATCTCGACCAGCCGATCGAACGGCAGCGCGCTGCCGACGGTGAGGAAGATCACGCGAGCTCTCCCGCATAGATGGTGCCGGGATAGCGCTCGGCGAGTTCCGGCCATTGCACGAAGAACCGGTACGCAAACGGCTTGACCAACCTGCCGCTCACCGAGATACGGTCGATCTGCGAAATGCTGTCGATCCATACGATGCGTGCGCCGAATAGCCGGCACACCAGGCTGAAGATCGCGAGCGGCAACGAGCCGGTGGTCACCACCAGATCCGGCCGCTCGCGCCACGCGACGGCGAGCGAGCGGAACAGCGTGGCAATCGCCCTGGCCGGCTGGTTGCGGTCGCATTCCCCGATCACGCGGCTCGGCACACCGGGCAGGATCGAATTGCTGCCGAGCGCGAGCGAACTCACGAACAGGCTCGGCTGCAGCGGCCACAGCGAACGGTGCGCGAGCAGGGCTGCCAACTCGGTCATGTGCCCCCCGGACGAGGCGCCGACGCAGAACCTGAACGGGCGCTTGCTCATCGTTCACTTACTCAGCTGCCTGATCAGGTCGCTGGTCTGCTGGATGTTCTGACGGCTGGACGCGCCGAACACGATCGACTCGACCTGCTCGAGCCCGCAGACGTAGGCGACCGCCTCGCGCGCGGGAATCGCGCCGGAGGCAAAGATCGACATCGCGATTGGCCTGAAGCGCCGCGTACGCAGGATCTCCTCGTAGCGCGCCACGCCGCCGGACATCCGGAAGCCGGCCTTGTTGATGTTGGCGCAGACGATCGGGTTCTCGATACCCACCGCATCGAGCGCATCGAGCAGCATTGGGACGTTCATGGTGATGAACCCGGGTTCTGCCTGGTAGCGCGTGCGGATATGGTCGCTGAAGATCCGGAACGCGTCCTTGATGCCGAGGCCCAGCAGCAGGTCGGTGACGATGTTCTGGATGAAGATCACCGGCGTGCTGAGCCCGGCGAACATCTTCATCTCGGCATCCACGAGCATGCGCCCGATCGACTCGATGTCCGAGGTGGCCAGCGCCTTGCCGCCCTGGATCAGGGTGCCGAGCACACCGCTCTCCGGCAGGAAGCTGCGCAGCGCACCAAGCATGCCGAGTTCCGTCACCGCGTTGGCGTATTTGTGCGCGTACGGCATACAGGGATAGAACCGGTAATCGGGATACCGGTCGCGGTGCGCCCGGAAGTGATCGCAGATCTCCGGCATGCGTTCGTGGGTGGTGCACATGAACGTGCGGATACCCTGGGCATAAGCGGTATCCAGCACCTCGATGATCGATGCGGTGTCCTGGAAGCGGATGGCCTGGGCCCGGGCCTTTTCCTCGGACATGTGATTGATGCCGAAGAACTGGTTGTCGCCGAAGATCACGCGGTCCATGGTCATCGCGCACCCCCGAGCAGGCGCTGGCGCAGCCGCGCGAATGCGCCGCGGCGTGGCGGAGGCTGCATGGACTCCCCCGCGGCGCCGTCCGCAAGCGTGCCGTGAATCATCGCGACCACCCGGTCGGTGCTCAGTGCCGAGCGGAAGTCATTGGTGCCGCGCACTTCGCGCGCCATGACACGGCGGACGAACTGGTCGATCTGGCGCGAGTACTCCTCGCCGCGCAGGTAGTACCACTCCGGCGGCAGCAGCTCGGTGATGTTGAGCGTCGTCCAGCCCTTCACGAGTTCCGGAAAGGCCGCGACCGGCTGGCGCAGGTAAACCTGGCATTCCTGGCGGTCGACCTTGATGTTGCCGTTCTCGCCCCAGACCGAAAGCCGCGTCGTCATTTTGCGGCAGCTCTCGTCACTCCAGTTGACGCACAGCTGGCCGGAGATGCCGTCCGCCGCGCTGAACGAGCAGTAGACCTCGTCGTCGACGTCGCGCGAGAAGACGCTGTTGCGGATGACGCCGCTGACGGCGCCGATCTCGCCAACCACGAAGTGCACCAGGTCGATGGCATGGCAGGCGTAGTCGTAGACTACGCCGCCGCCGTCCTGGCGGTTGGAGCGCCAGGTGGATCCCTTGGGGCGCAGCACCACCGGTCCGTAGGCTTCGGCGCGAACGTGATGCACGCGTCCGAGCGCACCGGCCCGCAGCAGCCGTGCCGCCTCGCCGAACGTCGCCACGAACCGGTAGTGGTATCCGACCTGGGTGACCAGCCCGCGAGACTCCGCGAGTTCCACCAGGCCGACGCCTTCCGCATGGTCGAGCACGAATGGCTTTTCGCAGAAGATGTGCAGGCCCGAATCGATGGCCTTGCGCACGAGTGCTCCGTGGGATTTCGACGGGGTGGCGATCAGGATCGCGTCGAGCGTCTCCTTTGCAAGCATGTCGTCGAAGTCGTTGTAGCACTTGAGTGCCGCGTAACGCTCGAGGCTGTTGGTGAGGTAGCCGAGCCCGTCGCAGGCGGCCACGAGCTCCACCTCGGGATGCGCCCGCAGGATCGCGAGATGGGACAAGCCCATCTTGCCGAGGCCGACTATGGCGGTACGAATCATCAGAAAGCCTGTCCCTTGGGCATGCGCGGTTCCGCCAAATTCTATTCGGGATGTGCAGCATGGCATGGTAGCGGTGCCGGCAGGGGTGGGTGTGTGAGCAATGTAATGGGATTGGTCACGCGCACGGATCGCCCGCGCAGCCGAACCCGGCGATCCGGAAGGAAAACTTACAGTCCGGCCACAAGCCTCGGCGCCCCGCAGGAACCGTTCCCGCTAGCATGCCCGCATGTCGCAGCACTATCGCCCGGAAATCGACGGCCTGCGGGCCGTCGCCGTACTCCCCGTGATCCTGTTCCACGCCGGGTTCGCCGGATTCTCCGGTGGCTACGTCGGCGTGGACGTCTTCTTCGTGATCAGCGGGTACCTGATCACCGGCATCCTGCTCGCCGAGATCGCCGGCGGACGCTTTTCATTTGCCTCGTTCTATGAACGCCGCGCGCGCCGGCTGCTACCGGCACTGTTCGTGGTCATGGTGGCCTGCGTGCCGTTTGCGTGGGCGTGGATGACCCCCGACCAGCTCCGGGACTTCGGTCGCAGCGTGTTCGCGACCACGCTGTTTTCGTCCAACATCCTGTTCTGGCTGGAGAGCGGATATTTCTCCGCCGCTGCGGAGACCAAGCCCCTGCTCCACACCTGGAGCCTGGCGGTGGAAGAACAGTACTACCTGGTCTTCCCGATTCTGATGGTCGTCCTGTGGCGCTTCGGCATCGCCCGGCTCACGCTGGCCGTCGTGCTGATCGCGCTCGCGAGCTTCGCCCTGGCGCAGTTCGGCGGCAACCTGCAGCACCCTGCCGAACCGGGCGAGGCGTTCCGCTGGAACGCGGCACCCGTGTTCGCCTACTACCTGGCACCTACGCGCATCTGGGAACTGCTCGCCGGCGCATTGATCGCCCTGCGCCTTCATCGCGTGGCGGGCGATCGGCGCAAAGGCAACGACCTCCTCGCCCTCGTCGGGCTCGGCGCCATCGCCGCCGCGGTGATCCTGTACGACCGATCGACCCCGTTCCCGGGCGCATACGCACTGCTGCCGGTACTGGGGACGGTCCTGGTCATTCGTTTTGGAACCGAGACGACGCAGGTCGGCCGCCTGCTCGCGGCACGCTGGCTGGTCGGAATCGGGCTGCTGAGCTACAGCGCCTACCTGTGGCACCAGCCGCTCTTCGCGTTCGCGCGCCTGCGCAGCCTCACGGAACCTGGCGCCATCACCATGCTGCTCTTGGCCGGGTGCGCACTGGGGCTGGCCTACCTGACCTGGCGTTACGTCGAGCAGCCATTCCGCAGCCGCACGCGCCTGACGCAGCGCCAGGTACTGACCGCTGCCGCCAGCACCGCGAGCCTGTTCCTGGCCGTCGGGCTGACCATGCATGTCGCCGATGGCTTCCCGCAACGTTTCGGACCGGAACTCGCCCGGATGAGCAAGCCGCCCGTCGGGAACACCATTCCCTGCAGCAACGTAGCCACGGTGCTCGAAGGGAGCGCTGCTCGGACCTGCACCATCGGTCGCGCGGGGATGCCACCCGGGTATGCGGTGCTCGGCGACAGCCATGCGGCGGCGCTGACCGATGCACTGGACGGCAGTGGCGCCGAACTCAACCAGACGCTCCTGCCGGTGAACGATCACTGGTGCGCGCCTCTGCACGAATTCGGCACCACCGACGCCGACCGTAATCCGCGCTGCCGCGCGCTCATGACCCGCGCACTGGAGGCCGTTGCGGCGGACCCGGCGATCCACACGGTGCTCCTGGTTGCCGAATGGTCAAACTACACGACCGGGACCCGCTGGGGGCATCCACGGGTAGCCCGCTACACCGAGGGCGCCAGCAGTACCGACGATACGGACAACAGCGCCGCGTTTGCGCACGCGTTCGCGCGCACCCTCGAAATTCTGCGTGACAAGCAGGTCATCGTGGTCAAGAGCGTACCGGAATATCACTCGCGGGTGCCGGAGGCGCTGGCCAAGGCGCTGATGTTCGGCGACGGCGAGCTTCCACAGCCGCTGCTCGTCTCGCTGGAGGAATACCAGGCACGCAACCAGCAGGTCGAAGCGATCTGGTCCCGCGTCGATGCACCCAACCTGCGCTACTTCGACACCGCAGGTACTTTCTGTGACCCGGCAACCCGCACCTGTCGCTACCGGTCCGCGGACGGCCCGCTGTACGTGGACGACAACCACCTCTCCCTGCACGGCGCCCGCGAACTGGTCGCGCGAATCCTGCGCGAACATCCGCCGGGCACAGCCCTGCGGGCGGCGGTCGGGTCAATCTGAGCGTTCGTGCAGGGGCAGCGTGCGGCGCCTCGTCCCGTCACGCCGGAACAGTGCATTGGCCAGGGCCGGCGCAACGAGCGGCACACCGGCTTCGCCCAGACCGCTCGGGTACTCGGCACTGTCGATCAGCATGACATGCACGGCCGGTGTGTCCGGCAATCTCGCCAACCGGTAACCATCGAAGTTGGTCTCCCGCACGCGACCATCCTGGAACGACAGCCGTTCACCGATCGCCGCCGAATAGCCAAACAGCAGTCCGCCCTCGAGTTGCGCCGCGGCGATGTCGGGATTCACCACGATCCCGCAGTCCACCGCGCACCAGATGCTGTCGACCAAGCGCGGATCGCCATCCACCGCCAGGCGCACCACGACTGCGGCGAACGCGCCCATGCAGCGGCCGCAGGCCACGCCCAGGAAACGGCCGTCGGCAAGTGCCTGCGCCCAACCGGAGGCCTCCCGTACCCGCGCGAGGCAGGCAGCCAGACGGGGTGAGTCGACGAGCAGCCGCGCGCGGAATTCGAGCGGATCAGCGCCCCGGAGGCCGGCGATCTCGTCGACGAACGCCTCGGTCGCGAAAGTATTGAAGGAATGTCCGACCGATCGCCAGATGCGTGTGGGGACCGGCACCCGTGCCGCGGCCCATTCCGCGCGCACGGCGGCGATGCCTGCGTAGGGCAGGTCGCCGGCACCGAGCGTGTCACCGAGGTCCACCGCGCTGGGCTGGGATTGCCCCGCCTGCGTGGTGACCACACGATGGCGCCAGCCGATGGGCATGCCGGCGTCGTCCAGGGCAGCCTCCAGACGATGTTGCGACGCGGGCCGGTGCTCACCATGGCGGAAGTCGTCCTCTCGACTCCAGAGCAGCTGCACCGGGCCGTCGAGCTCACGCGCGAGACGCACGGCCTCGACCACGAAGTCCTGGGACGCACGGCGACCGAATCCACCGCCGAGCTGCGTGACGTGTACGGTGATCTGCACAGGATCGAGACCGGTCAGCGCGGCCGCGGCAGACCGGGCGCCTTCCGGATCCTGCGTGGGCACCCAGATCTCGCAGCTTCCGTTGCCGACCCGGGCCGTGCAGTTCATCGGCTCCATGCAGGCATGCGCGACGTAGTCCGTCCGGTATTCGGCGACCAGCGTGTGCGCGGCGCCGAGCGCCTGCGCCTCCAGATCGCCGCGGTCCACGGCCACGCCGAAGCTGTCGCCACCCAGCGCCGCCACGAGTGCCGCGTCGATCAGTGCATCGCTGACCGGCTCATCCGGGCCCGCGGCCCATTCGATTGCGAGCGCAGCGCGACCGCGCAGGGCCGCGTACGAACCGCTCGCCACCACCGCAACCGTGTCGTCGAGGCGGATCACCCGCTCGACGCCCGCGACTTGCCTCGCCGCCGAATCGTCCAGGCTGACGAGCCGCGCACCCGCTGTCGGGGCGCGCGCAAGCACCGCATGGCGCATGCCCGGTACCCGCACGTCGAGGCCATAGCGAGCCTGCCCGGTCACTTTTCCGGCCGTGTCGAGCCGGGGGACCGGCTTGCCGATCAGGGTGAATGCCCAGCGTGGTTTCAGCTCGACGCGCAGCGGTACCCGGCTCAGCGCGGCTTCGTTCGCCAGTTCGCCATAGCCGAGCACGCGGCCGTGCGGCCCGTGGCGTACGGTTCCGGCGCGGGTCTCGCAATTGGCGGGCGCAACGCCCCACCGCCGCGCGGCGGCGTCGATCAGCATCGACCGCGCAACGGCGCCGGCGCGGCGCAGTTCGGTCCACAGGGAGGGAACGCTGGAACTCGCCGCCGTGAACAGCCGGCCATAGTCGTAACGCCCCTGGGCAGCGGCCTGCTCGACGCGCACCCTCGACCAGTCGGCATCGAGTTCCTCGGCAACGAGCATGGGCAGCGCCGTCGCGACACCCTGCCCCATCTCCGAACGGGTCACCCAGATGACCACCGAGCCATCCGGCTCGATCGCGAGGTAGACGTTCGGCGCGAACGCCACGTCGCGCACCACCGGACGCCGGTAACGCCGGTCCGCCAGGGTGTTCACGCCGAGCCACAGGCCGGTGGCGCCCGCCACGACGAGGCCGCCGGCCGCGCCGACCAGCAGCCGGCGCCGCGTCAACCGGAAGACGGCCATTCGACCGCGACGATCGGGGTCAGAGTCCCAACACGAGCTTGGCCATGATGTTGCGCTGGATTTCGTTGGATCCGGCGTAGATGCTCACCTTGCGCGTGTTGAAGTAGTCCTGCGCCACACCGTTGGCGGCCTGCGGCCCGATGGCGCTGAAGTTGTCGCCCGGCTCGGGTGTGGAGCTGTCGAACGGCAGCGCATAGCTGCCCGCCACTTCCAGTGCGAGCTCGGTGACTGCCTGCTGGAGCTCCGTGCCGCGCGTCTTCAGCATCGACGACTCGGGGCCGACGTTCTGACCGGCCGCGAGCGACCCGAGAATCCGCAGCTCCGTGTATTCCATGGCGAGAACCTGGACTTCCACGTCGTGCAGGCGCGCACGGAAATCCGGGTCCTCGGCGTACGGCATGCCGTCGTCGGCGCGGCTCGCCGCGGCGAACTGACGGATGTGCGCGAGCGAATGCTTGAGCGCGGGCGAGTAGGCATTGCCACGCTCGAACTCGAGCAGATACTTGGCACAGGTCCAGCCCTTGCCCTCCTCCCCGACCAGGTTCTCCTTCGGGACCTTGACGTCCTCGAAGTAGACCATGTTGATCTCCTGGAACCCCTCGGCGGGCTGATCCAGCGTGATGATGGGGTTGACCGAGATGCCCGGGGTCTTCATGTCGATCAGCAGGAAGCTGATGCCGAGTTGGCGGGTCGCCTCCTGGCTGGTGCGGACCAGGCAGAACATCATGTCCGCATACTGGGCCATCGTCGTCCAGGTCTTCACGCCATTGACCAGGTAGTGATCGCCTTTGTCCTCGGCGCGCGTCTTGAGCGAGGCGAGGTCCGAACCCGCCCCGGGCTCAGAATAGCCCTGACACCACCAGACATTGGAGTGGAGTATGTCGGGGAGGTACCTGTCCTTCTGGGCCTGGGTACCGAACTTCATGATCACCGGCGCAACCATGGTGATGCCGAACGGGACCACGCCCGGGGCACCCACGCGCGCCCGCTCCAGGTCGAAAATATAGTTCTGGGTCGGAGTAAATCCCGCGCCGCCGTATTCCTTCGGCCAGTTGACGGCCGCCCAGCCCTTCTCGGCCAGCCGCTTCTGCCAGCGAACCAGGTCGTCCTTGCTGAGTTTGCCGAGCGCGCTGCGCGCCTGGCGCTCGCGCATTTCCACCGGCCAGGCGGTTTCGAGCCATGCCCGGGCTTCCTGCTGGAACTTGCGGTCTTCCGCGGAGAATGCCAAGTCCACTGAACCACTCCTGATCTGCAAAACGCGGCAATGGTAACGCAGTTGCGCCGGGCGAAAAACGCGCGCTGGCCGCCCGCTACATCGGGCTTACAGCGGCCGGCTGTTCACCTGCCTGGCAGGCCGGTAACCTTCGGTCGCCACGATTGAACTTCGCGGAGCCCGGTACAGCGCATGAAAATTCTCGTCACGGGTGGGGCCGGCTTCATCGGCTCCGCCCTGATCCGTCATCTGATCGGGCAAACCGACCACGCCGTCGTCAACGTCGACAAGCTCACCTATGCCGGCAACCCGGAGTCGCTCGCTGCCGTCGCCGGCTCGCCGCGCTATGCGTTCGAGCGTGTGGATATCTGCGACGGCACGGGGCTCGAGCGGGTGTTTCGCCTGCATCGCCCCGATGCCGTGATGCACCTCGCAGCGGAAAGCCACGTGGATCGATCGATCGACGCGCCGGGCGCATTCCTCGAGACCAACCTCGTCGGAACCGGACAGTTACTGCAGGTCGCCCGTGCCTACCGCGATTCGCTCGGTGCCACGCAGGCCGAGACTTTCCGCTTCCTGCACGTGTCGACCGACGAGGTCTACGGCGACCTCGCAGACACCGGCGCCTTCTTCGTGGAATCGACGCCGTATGCGCCGAGTTCGCCTTACGCCGCTACCAAGGCCGGATCCGACCACCTGGTGCGTGCCTGGGGCCGAACCTACGGGCTGCCGATCCTGATCACCAACTGCTCGAACAACTACGGTCCGTGTCAGTTTCCGGAGAAGCTGATCCCCCACATGATCCTGAACGCACTCGCCGGCAAGGCATTGCCCGTCTACGGCGACGGCCACCAGGTGCGCGACTGGCTGTACGTGGACGATCACGCCCGTGCGCTCTGCCGCGTGCTCGAAGCGGGCGTGCCGGGCTCGACCTACAACGTCGGCGGCCACAACGAGCAGCGCAACATCGAGGTGGTACGGATGATCTGTGCGCTGCTCGAGGAACTCGCGCCGCGCCGCGCGGACCAGCGCCCCTACGCGGATCTCGTCGAGTTCGTCCGCGACCGCCCGGGGCACGACACCCGCTACGCGATCGACGCCACGAAGATCGAGCGCGAGCTGGGCTGGCGCCCGCAGGAGACCTTCGCGTCCGGGCTCGCGCGGACAGTGCGCTGGTACCTGGACAACCGGTCGTGGTGGCAGCGGGTACTCGATGGCAGCTACCGACTCGAGCGCCTCGGCGCGGTGAGGCAGGCGTGAGCGATCGGCGCGGTATCATCCTGGCCGGCGGATCCGGCACCCGCCTGCACCCGGTCACGCTCGGGGTCTGCAAGCAGCTGCTGCCGATCTACGACAAACCGATGATCTACTACCCGCTGGCCACGCTCATGCTGGCCGGCATCCGCGAGATCCTGATCATCTCCACGCCGCAGGATACCCCGCGCTTCGAGCAGATCCTGGGCGACGGTTCTTCATGGGGCCTGCGTCTCGAGTATGCGATACAGCCCTCCCCGGACGGGCTCGCCCAGGCCTTCATCATCGGCGAACGCTTCATCGACGGCCGGTCGAGCACGCTGATCCTGGGCGACAACCTGTTCTTCGGCAGCGGGCTGACCGGACTCATGCGCCAGGCGGCGGCCCGTGCCAGCGGTGCGACCGTATTCGCTTACCCGGTCAGCGATCCGGCGAGCTTCGGCGTGGTCGCTTTCGATGCAGACGGAAAAGTCACTTCGATCGAAGAAAAGCCGAAGGCGCCGAAGAGCCGCTATGCGGTGACGGGTTTGTACTTCTACGACGAGCGGGTCTGCGACTACGCCCGTGAGATCAGGCCGTCTGCGCGCGGCGAACTCGAGATCACCGATCTCAACAACCGTTACCTGGCCGAAGGCGCCCTGCACGTCGAGATGATGGCGCGCGGCATGGCGTGGCTCGACACCGGCACGCACGACTCGCTGCTCGAAGCCGCGCACTTCATCCAGACGCTCGAGAAACGCCAGGGGCTCAAGGTCGGCTGCCCGGAGGAAATCGCCTGGCGGCAGGGCTGGATCGACGACGCCGCGCTCGAAGCGCTCGCTGCCCCGCTCGCGAAGAGCGGTTACGGCGCGTACCTGCGCGAACTGATGGAGTTCGGCCCGTGATCGTCGAAGAAACCCGGCTGCCTGGCGTGCGCATCATCCAGCCAACCGTGCATGGCGATGAGCGCGGCTTCTTCGTGGAGACATTCCAGGCCGAACGGTATCGCGAACTGGCCGGCATCGACCTGCCCTTCGTGCAGGACAACCATTCGCGATCGCGGCGCGGCATCCTGCGCGGCCTGCACGCGCAGCGTCGTCACCCGCAGGGCAAACTGGTGCGGGTGGCGCGCGGCGAAGTATTCGACGTCGCGGCAGACATCGACCCAAGCTCGGCCACCTTCGGGCAGTGGGTGGGAGTCGTACTCTCGGATACCAACATGCGCCAATTGTGGATCCCACCGGGTTATGCACACGGCTTTCTGGTGCTTTCCGAGACTGCTGACTTCGAATACAAGTGCACCGACTACTACCATCCGGAGGACGAAACAGGAGCCTTGTGGAATGACTCGCAACTGGCGATCAACTGGCCGATCGCCAACCCGGAGCTATCCGCCAAAGACCAGATGCTGCCCACGCTGGCTAGTTTGAGTACGACCCGATGACGACGCTGGTCCTGGGAGCCGATGGACAGCTAGGGCGCCACCTGCGAACAATGCTCCCGACCGCCAGTTTCTGGACCCGCAATGATCTCGACCTGAGTCGAACCGATGAAATCGGGCCAGCGCTCACCCGACTCCGACCCACCGCGATAATCAACGCGGCCGCTTACACTGCCGTGGATCGCGCGGAGAGCGAATCCGATCTCGCATGGCGCATCAACGCGGATGCGCCGATCGAGCTCGCTCGATTCGCACGGGATGCGGGGATTCCACTCGCACACATATCAACCGACTACGTGTTCGACGGCGAAGCAACATTTCCGTACACCGAATCCACCCCCGTTCGACCATTGAGCGTGTATGGCAGGAGCAAACTGGGTGCAGAGCTTGGAATAGCCGCCCTGTGTCCGCACGCATGGATAGTGCGAACCAGTTGGGTGTTCAGCGAGCATGGCTCGAACTTCGTAAAGACGATGCTTAGACTCGGATCCACGAATGAAAACCTACGGATCGTGGACGACCAATACGGCACACCCACGTATGCCGGGCATCTCGCGATGGCAGTCGTTTCCCTTTTCCAAGCCGCCGACACGGCAGGGAATCGCGTTCCGGGGGGCACATATCATGCCACTGGCGGTCCGGCCATCACCTGGAAGCAATTTGCCGACGTGATATTCGACAAGGCAAGGAACCTCAACGTCCTGACCCGAACTCCAATGATCCAGGCGATCGAAACCAGCGGCTATCCGACACCAGCTCGCCGACCGAAGTACTCCGTGTTGCAACCGTCCCAATATTTCGATCAGGCCCTGCCGGAACCTATCGACTGGCGGAGCGGCCTTGTTCGAATGCTTCAGACCCTGTAATCCCTCGACATGAGGCCCTGCTAACATCTGGATGACACCTGCCGACCCGTCCCCCTGATAAGGTGCGAGATCGGCAGCCGCCTACACGCTGGACCTGAAGATCAAAATGTCCATCACGCAAACCGCCGCCCACTCGCAGGGGCAGATCACCGATGAACCGACGAGCGCACATCGACGCTTTCGTGACCAGGCGAAGTTCAGCGCCTTGGATGGATTGCGCTGCCTATCCATCGTCGCAGTGGTCTGGCACCACTCTGCAGCGGACCTCTTCAACCAAGATGTCAGCTCGCGCGGATTCCTCGGCGTCGATCTATTCTTCGTGATCAGCGGGTTCCTGATCGTGACGCTCCTCCTGCGAGAAAAGACCACGGCAGGGGAATTTTCGCGTTCACGGTTCTACATGCGGCGATTCCTGAGAATTTTCCCCTTGTACTACGGAATGGTGCTGAGCCTCGCCGCCCTGTACTTCTATCTGGGTGATCGAAGCGAGACCGGCCAGCAGTTCCTCAGTGACCTGGTCATCTATCTAACCTACACCGGCAATTTCTTCATTCTCGGGTGGGGAATCGTCTGGTCTTTGGCTGCCGAAGAACAGTTCTACACGGTCTGGCCCCAGGTAGAACACTACTTTTCCCACCTGATCTTTCCGATTCTTGTCGTCGCGATTGGAATCAATCAGCTTTTCAATTTTCCCGCCACCAGGGAAATGATCGGGTCTGCCATCGGCGTTCCGAACCTATCCTCGTACTCAATCGTTCAGGCCACGTTCACCCCGATACTGCTCGGAGTCGTGATGGCCCACGTCATGCACTCGAGGTTGCATTTCGATCGGCTTGCGACGTTACTTTGCCACCAGTACGCTTCCGCAGGGTGGCTTGGACTTACGGTCGTCCTCGCGTCGATTCCAAACCCTGACATATCGGGCCTACATCGGCTTGCGATCCACCTTGCGATGACCGGGCTCGTCGCCAGTTGCGTGGCAACGGAACACCATTGGCTGGTGAAGGCATTGACTCTTCGAGGTGTGGCCCGGATCGGCGTAGTCAGCTACGGAATCTACCTATTTCACATACACGGGATACTGCTCGCCGAGAAACTCCTAGCAGTCGGAGGCATTCACCATCCGCTAGCTGCATTCAGTGGCGGCCTGTTTGTTTCGTACGTCCTCGCCGAAGTAAGCTTCAGGTACTTCGAATCCAGATTCCTGAAACTGAAGACAAAATACTCCCAACTTCGTCAGGACAGGACCCAACGGCCTGCGACGTCGTAGCCGAGGAGTTCAGGTTCCTATCCGCTACCGAGCTCGCCGCGCCACGAAGGAAATAGAACCCGCCATCTCGACCGCTCTGCGCGGCTTGTCGATCAATTTCTTGCCAACAGTACGACGCGCCAAGTTCGACAGGGCCACAAACGATTGCTCGGAACTCCAGAGCATAGTCCGGCTAGCCCATCGCCACAGCGCGCCCGTAGGACCTCTGAAGCCCCATTGCGAAATCGAAGCTGCATAGGGCCAGTCACACCACATACGCTCGACCGCAAAGCCTGCAATTCGTAGTGAATAGAGAAGTCCAGCATGACTCATGTGGAAGAAGCTGGCTCGGTCGTGAAAACCGTACATGAACGCAGCGGAGCCGACGAATCGTCCACCGGGGCGTAGAACCCTTTTGATCTCCGACATGACAGTAATCGGTGACACGACATGCTCGAGTGCAGCGAACGAGATCACCAGATCGAACGCACCATCGGCGATTGGAAGATTGTGAGCATCACCGAGCAGATCGGGGCCAGGGCCACGGCTGTCGATGTCCATCCCCACGTACTCGAAGCCCCTGGAGCCGAGCCATGGCTTGTTCCACTTCTCACCACAACCGACTTCCAGCACCCAACGTTCGCCCGATCCAGCGAGAATGGCTGCGGCCTGGAACTTGTCCAGCCTCGGCGGAACATCCGAGCCAGTGTACGGATCCGGCGCCTCCAGCATCACCGAATCCAGGTCGTCCCAGGGCTCGTACCAAGGCGCATCGATATGGAGTCGGGCCGGTGCGAGGCGAAGATCCGGCACACCATCCGCGAACTGGTAGGAGTTTGATCCATCTGCTGTGAGCAGGCGATCGCCATTCCTCAGCAATTGGGCTCGCGTACGCGGACAAGCCAGCTTGTCCAGGAATCTGTCTACGTTGTCTGACCTGGACATGTTAGATCGGAGCCGCCGTCGCGCCAGCTTCGTGATTCATTGCTGAAGCGAGCCAGAGGTACTCGAAGAGGGCAATCCGGCCGTCGGCGTACCGTTCATCGAAGCGCCCATTGACCTGTAGGCTTTCGCCGCCCCACAGGAATCGCAGCGCATAGGCAAGTGCTGCCGAAGAGACTTCCACGTCACAGGACGCCCTGCCGACCGAAGCAGATCGAAGCCCCTGCATCAGATCGAATTCGACCGCTTCGGCGTGATCCGTTAGCCATATCCTCGCCGGGATCGCTCCAGCGAATAGCAATGAAAACAGACCGGCCGAGTCGGTCGCCGCTGTTCCGGCTTGCCGGCGTCTCTGCAGCAGCCGCAATCCCCGCCTGATCTCCTGCACACGTCGCCGCAGAGGAGAAATACCTGCAGTCAGGCTGACTCTGAACCGCTCACCTATCCCCGCCAGGTCGTCGAGAGGAACACGCTTGGCTGCGAATGCTGGACGCGAGCCGATCGCCATCTTATCGCGCTCATATTTTTCCTCGGCGGCCCGTGAGTCGTGCTGTCGCCCGTGGATCCAACGATCTCCAGGATACAGAACGACCGCCTGAGCGGACGTACGTGAGGTGATGGCCTGGGACGCCTCGGACGCGCTAGCCAGCGCGTCATTCATGTAAGCGTTCTCGGCGTGGCAGAACCAAATGAAACTTGCAAAAGGAATGACGTGCCTGGCCCCCAGGGTGTCGGTCTGCAGCACCATGCGATTCAGCATCGTGGCAGCGCCCGCCTTGCGACGATCGAGATCCCTCGCGTTGCCATCCCATGCGGAGATCGAGAACTGGGTAAGCAGGGTATCGACCGGGCCCACATCCCGCTTGAGGCTCCGCAGTTCCTCCTCTGTGCCGACCTGACAATCGTTCAAGTTCAGTATTGCCGCATCCCGGGACTTCACTAGCAGCCAGGAATCATCGGTTCCTTTCCAACGATCGCAGCGGACTCTGAAATCGGCGGAAAGCTCGTACCAGGCGCCCCCGGCAAGTTCCAGGAAACCACCGAATCCAAGCTTTTCGCAGAAGGCCCTGATCTTCCCATCGTCACTTTCGTGGTACATCACGACGATCCTGCGACGGATATCCTCCGGAATCGCACTCAGCGTGCGAGGGCTGAAGTGATCCGGGTGTTCATGGGAAAACCAGAGGTGCGTCACCCCGGTGAAGTCCTCGGGACGATGCACCGGCTCGGAAAGCAGCGCCCAGCCGTCGTCGAACGCAGTACCGAGCAGCCATGGATCACATAGCAGCTCGATGCCGTCGTGCCGGTAGATCACCGAAGAATGCGCAACGAACTCGAGTTCCATGACCCAAGGATCCTCAGCAATTGGACGACGAAGCCCTACCGGCCGTTCGAAGGGTGATGCCGGTCGGATCTGGCTCCGATCTAGTCAGCGATCTCAAACCGTGCCAGATAAAGTCGAGTAGCAAGCGAGGCGGATCGGTATCACCGAGACGCTGGATTCGCACTCGCAAGCGCCAGAGCATGTATGTCGGCACCCAGACCAGGTTGCTCAGTGCCAGGTACAGATATCCGTGATGTCGGCGGAAATAGCGGCTGCGAGACTCGAACCAGTAAGGTGCACGACGCCGGTTCAACCTCTGCAATCCAGTGGATGCACTGCCGACATGGGATACCGAGGCTTCCGGCAGGTACCAGGTTTCCAGACCGGCATCCGCCGCGCGCCGGCAGAAGTCGGTTTCTTCGTAATACAGGAAATAGCCTTCATCGAACAGTCCGATCCGATCAATGACCGACATGCGGATAAGCATGCTGGCACCTGCCACCCAATCGACCCGAGTGGTCTCCGAGGGTATGGGTATCGGTATCTCGAAAGGCCTGAGAAACGGAAGGATACGACCTGGGCGCAGGTTGCCGACGACTTCGCCAAGAATGGTCGGGAACCTGAAGGCCGTACAGTGGGGTTCCCCTTCCATCCCGTGAACGTAACTGCCGACGATCGCAGCACGCGGATTCTCGTCCAGGAAGGATACCATCCGCCTGAGCGAGCCGGGATCGGGAAACGCATCCGAGTTCAGCAGGTATATGGCATCGGGCGTCATGCCGGTCTCGATTGCATGCCGGATGCCTGTATTCACGCCGAACGCAAAACCGCCATTTCGGCCGGACTGCAGCACGGTCACAAGATCGCCAACCGCCTTGGACCGGACGCCCTCGGCAATCGCTTCGTACGAACCATCGCCAGAATCGTTGTCGACGATGATCGCATGCGCATGATCGAGACACCCGCTCTCCTTCAGCAATGTTTCGAGCGCGCGCAAGGTCAGCTCCGCCGTACGGAAATTGACGATGATCGAGACCACCCGTTTCATTGACCGGTCTCCGCGGCAGCTCGCAAGCGCTTCTGAATATGCGACGCAAGCACTCGCACGCTAGGCTCCAGCACCATCGAATCGTGGTTGCCAGGCACTTCGACTACCGAAAGGTCAGAGACATAGGGTGTCCAGCCATTGTCCGGATACACGGGATAACGCTCTCGATTGATCTGCCGCCCACCCGAGAGCCGGTAGGCGACATGCTGTCGGGGGCGGAACAACGCGACTGGTACTGGTAGAGCCCGCAACTCATAGCGTTTCAGCGCGCGCACGAAGGCATCACCGATCCGTTGCGACTGAAAGTGGTGCGCCGCATCGTCACCACGCCCGTGCAACTCGCCTGCTGAACGCGACGCACGACGCTCCCGCTCCCACCGCAAGCGACGCTGGACCTTGTCCGTGAGGAACTCCAGACCACCGTCGCGTACGCCCTGGTAGAAAATCTGGATCCGATCGGCCAACCCGTACTCCGGGAACTCAGGCACCGGCGTGTCCAATAGCACCAGCAGGTCGACACGTTCGCCGTCGGCCAGCAGCTGCCGCGCCATCTCGTACGCGGCGATCCCGCCACCCGAAAACCCACCGAGCAGGTACGGTCCATGCGGTTGAACACTGCGCAGTTCGGCAAGGTAGTCGCGCGCCATCTCCTCGAACGTCTCATGGGGTGCGTCACCGCCATACAGACCCTTGGCCTGGATTGCGTAGAACGGCCGCTCCTCACCGATCAGGTGGGCCAGATGCCCTAGATTCAACACGTTGCCGAACATACCGGCGACGACGAAGAATGGTGTGCCGTTGGCTACCGGGCCCGCGTGCATCGGCACGAGGTGTTTCAACTGCAACGCTTGCTCAGGGGCGTGCGCCCGATCATTCGCCGCCGAATCCGCGTCGCCAGCGTGGGGCGCGACGAGTTCGGCCAGCTTGGCGATGGTCGGCGATTGCATGAGTACCGACATCGGCAGGTCCAAGCCATATCGCTCCGAGAGCTCGTTGAAGAGCCGCACGGCAATGAGCGAATGTCCGCCCAGATCGAAGAAGCTGTCGTGGATCCCAATTCCCTCGATGCCAAGCAGTCGACCCCAGAGCGCGGCCAGGTCGACTTCCAGTGGCGTGCGCGGGGCTTCGAAGTCCGTATCGAGCGTCGGACGCTCGAACTTCGCTGACTGGTCGGTCGATGCCGATCCCGATATTGCCGTCAACTGCGCGTCCAGTTGGTCGAGATCGAGCGAGCTGACGATGATCTCGGGCGGCATCGCAGAACTCAGCACCCGGCGAAATGCAGACAGGCCCTCTTCGTTCAGGATGCCTTGAGAGCGATTGTGCGCAAGCGCGCGTTCGCCCGGTGAGAGCATCTTCGCCGTCTGTGTACTCGCTTCGCTGGCTGGCGCGACGGATCCATCGTTCGACGACGCTGGAGCACCGATCGTGCCGGACGGAACGAGCCGGAACACGAGTCGTTTCGCCTCGAGCAGCACTTTTCCGACTTGATCCAACACCACGATATCGAAAGATGCGGTCCCGGATCTGACAGAGCTCCCCGCATTCAGGCGAGCCCACGCGCGACACCGCGCAACGAGCGGTGCGCGATAGGCAATTGTGCCGTACGAGAGCGGCACCCAAAGCATGTCGTCGGACCCCGAACCACCATATCCATCGATCAGCGGCATCGCGAACCCAGTGGCAATGTCCAGAAGGCCCGGATGCAGGGCCTCGGTTGCCAGATCACCCACGAATTCGTCCGCAAGCTCCAGCTCCGCGACCGCCTCTCCACGCCCCGTGTAGACGCGCTTTAGCACACGCCAGCGCGGCCCGAAAAGCAGGTGATCCTCCTGGCTGGAACGCAAGGTCGAACTACCGCCTGCAGCTGCCTCCTCCACATCGCAACGTCGGAGAACAGGCGCGATGTCCAGCGTCTGCGGCGGTTCCGAATCGGTGGGCGAGCAGGCTGCATCAGCGCACAACTGCCAGTGGTCCTGACCAATGCCGGGCAATAGGGCCTCTAGCCGCAGTTCGAGCCGCCGTGCAGTTCCCCGTGCCAATACCCGGAACTTGCGGTGCTGGTCCTGCGGGACCACGATCGGCGCGTGAAAAACCAGGTTCCGAAGCGACCAGCCCTTCGACACACCGATCTCTTCGAGTGCGGCGCGCATCAGTTCGATAAAGCCCGTTCCGGGCAGAATGGCCTCGCGGGTCGCAAGGCGATGCTCGTCGATGAACCATATGCCGGAATCGAGCGCCCCTTCAATGATATGAACCTGCTCGATGCCGTCCATCGACGAGGTCCTGCCGGTGAATATGGGATACTTCGTCGACTCGGAAGGCACCCGCGCACTGCTCGCTTCGAATGGCACGGCAGCTGAGTCCGATACCTGCCGGGCAGCGATCCCCACGTCCCGCCAGATACCCCAATTGATCGCAGTAACCGGATACGTGTGACGCCCGCTGCAGGATTCGGCAAAGGCATTCAGGAATGCATTCGCGCCCGCATAGTCCACCTGCCCCTGCGGCGCGAGAATGGCACTGGTGGACGAGAACAGGAGCATGAAGTCCAGCGCTTCCTCACCCAATACGCGATCGAGTACCAACGTGCCATAGACCTTGGCGGCAAACACGTCTTCGATCTCACGCTGACTCTTCAGCTGGATGAGGCTGTCCCGCGTCACACCAGCGGCATGGAATACGCCGTTCAGGACTGCGAACCGATGCCGGACCCGACGCATCAGTTCCTGCATGTCATCATCGACAGTGACATCGGCCGCCACCGGCAGTACCTCGGCACCGAGGGACTCCAGCGCCTCAACCAACCGGATCGCCGAGGAAATCGAATCATCGGACGGGTGCGAAACGAGCCATTCGTCCCATTGCGACCGGTCGGGAAGCGGCGTGCGCGAAGCGAGTACGAGCCGCGCGGCGTAATCCTTTGCGAGCCACCTTGCGACCACGGAGCCAATGCCACCAAACCCGCCTGTGATGAGGTATACGCCTCGCTGGCGTAACTTGGGCTGCGCCTCGGCAGGCGCCTGGAACTGGCCCGAGGCATAGCGTTTCCAACGCGTCTCACCGCGCCATGCAACCACCTCGGTGCGCGGCTCTGCCGTCAATTCGGCTGCCAGCTGCTGGTACGCCAGCCCGGCCTTGGCATCTGGCGCCCTGCTGCGCAACCACCCGCGCCCGGCGCCCTCGCCCGCGTCCTGCAGATCCACGAACGTACAACTGAACGCAGGAAACTCCCGCGGCAGCACGCCGCACACGCCGAGTACGGTTGCCTTTTCAGGAAAGGAGAGCGCCTCGACTCCGACCCGCTGCGCGCCATTGGCGGCGACGATCAGGTGCGTCCGGTGCTGGTCGAGTCCCGCCTTCCCGAGCGCCCTTGCCAGGTGAAACAGCGAATAGAAACCATGCTCCTGCGAACGGTGAAAGAAACTGGATCCCGGTCGATGGCTGTCGTCGTGCGTGACCAGCCAGGTATGCAGGATCCGATCCGGTCTGTAGTCCTCGGCCGCCAGGGCCTCAATGAGCTGCACATAGCCCGCTCCACCCGCTTCCGGCGCAAGCGTGAAAGTCCGCTCATCGAGCCGCGCGAACGCATCGCCCGCAAGCACGCGGACTACCGAGTGCCCGGTGCTCTCGAGTTCAGAGACCAGGCGCTTCGTGGCTTCGTCGTCCGTGGCAAACACGAGCCACCTGAACGGGCCTCGCTGCGGTGAGACGATGCCCTGCTGAACCCAGCGCGGCACACGGAACCAATCCGCGAAGGCCTCGAGCTTGTTCGGGCTGTGCGTAGTTGCTTCAACGGACTGGCGCTTGCCAGGCTCGATCCAGAACGTGCCGTGTTGAAACGGATAGGTCGGCAGGATCAATCGCCGGCGCGGCTGTAACCACAATGCCTGGTGGCGAATCTCGAGCCCCGCTGCCCACAGGCGCCCTGCCATGGTTCTCAGGTAGGCCTGGTCGGGACAGGTGTCCTGCGGATGGCGTATGGATGAGACAACACGCTGATTTGTCGCGCCGGGGTGCTGTCGTACCAGCGAGCTGAGCGCATTGCCGGGACCGACCTCCAGGAACACCCGGTCGGGATCCTCGAGCAGGCGGACTACGCCGGTGCTGAATTGCACCGACCCGCGCAGATGCTGGACCCAGTACTCGGGACTGGTGGCTGCCGAAGCCTCCAGCCAATCCCCGGTTCTGTTCGATACGATGGGAATCGTCGGTGGGCTCAGTCGTATCCGTTCCAGGTAGCTCCGGAAGCGTTCGAGCACCGGATCGAGCATTCTCGAATGCGCAGCGATATCGATCTTGATCCGCTGACACTCGATGCCCGACTCGACGAGCCGACCCTGCAATGCATCCAGCAGTTCGATCGGACCCGAAGCAACGGACAGTCCCGGGCTGTTTGCGGAGGCAAGGTCGAGATTCCCGCCCAGATGTTCGGCAAGTTCGGCTGCGGGAAGCGCGACACTGAGCATCCCGCCGCGCTCGACTTCATCCATCAGCTGTCCACGCAGCAGCACGAGCCCGAGCGCATCCTCCAGCGAGAACACACCGGCCACACAGGCTGCGGTATTCTCGCCCATGCTGTGTCCGATGAGCGCAGACGGGGCAATGCCATAGTGCGCCCAGAGCTTCGTCAGCGCGTATTCGACCAGAAAGATCAGCGGAAGCTGGATGGATGGCCGTTCCAGTTGCAGGGCAGGGTCATGCCGGGCCGCCTCGGCGTTCATGAACACATCGACGAGGTCGTGACCGAACCGGTCGCGTAGGATCCGTAGACCGTCATCGATACAAGACTGAAACACCGGCTCGGTCCGGTACAAGCCGAGCGCCATCCCCGAATATTGCGCACCGCCGCCCGGAAACATGAAGACCACGGACGGTCGATCAAGGTCCTTCACATGGGTGAAGACCCGCCGCGGATCGTTTTCCTCGAGCAGTTGGATCAGTTCACCCGGCGATCCTGCTGCGAGCACCCGTCGATGGTCGAACCCATGGCGCCCTTTCAGCAAGGTATACGACAGGTCATCCAGTCGCTGATCCGGACTTTTGCGTAGCCACTCGATCAGATTCGATTGCGCAGCGTCGAGCGCCTTCCGGCTTCGGGCTGACAAGACGATAAGTTGTGGTGCTGGGTCCGCATGATCCGCAATGGATGGCGGCGCTTCTTCGAGTACGGCGAATGCGTTGGTGCCGCCAACACCCAGCGAGTTGACCGCCGCACGAAGCGGTCCACTGCGTCCCGCGAGACTGGTTCCACTTGCAGCAACCGCGAACGGTGATCCTTCGAAGGGAATGGCCGGGTTCGGCGCCTCAAAGTTGAGCGACGGCGGGACGTATCGATGTTCCAGCGCGAGCGCGGTCTTGATCAGCCCAACGACGCCTGCCGCGGTATCCAGATGTCCGATGTTTGATTTCACCGAACCGATCAGACAAATGCCGTCCCGGCTCGACGTCTGCCGGAACGCCTGCGTAAGCGCAGTCACTTCGATAGGGTCACCAACCGGCGTACCGGTCCCGTGGCATTCGACATATGCAATCGAATCCGCATCGACGTCGGCGATTGCGAGCGCTTCCGTGATAGCAGCTGCCTGTCCGTTGACGCTGGGCGCAAGGTAACCAGCTTTGCCTGCCCCGTCGTTGTTTATGGCCGTCCCGCGGATCACGGCGTGGATATGGTCGCCATCCTTTACCGCGTCCGCCAGGCGCCGCAGAACCACGACGCCGGTACCGCTTCCGAACACCGTTCCTTTCGAACGGTGATCGAATGCTCGGCAGTGTCCATCGGGCGAGAGAATCTCGCCTTCCTTGTAGACGTAGCCGACCCCTTGCGGCAGATCGAGCGTCGAACCACCGGCCAGCGCCATGTCGCATTCACCCGCCAGCAGACTCTGCACGGCCAGGTGAGTCGCAACCAGCGAGGTCGAGCAGGCGGTCTGGACGTTGACGCTCGGGCCCCTCAGATTGAAAGCATAGGAAACGCGCGTGGACAGAAAATCCTTGTCGTTTCCGGTGTGGCGCAACAGGAACAGCCCAACCGAATCGACGAGTTCGGGATTGGTCAGGATGTTGCGAGCAAAGTACCAGTTCATCCCACACCCGGCGAAGACACCGACGGATCCGGAGAACCGCGCAGGCGGATGTCCCGCCCGCTCCAGGGCTTCCCAGGCTACTTCGTAGAACAACCGATGCTGTGGGTCCAGGATCGCCGCTTCCTTCGGACTGAAACCGAAGAACTCCGGATCGAACTGGTCGAATCCGTCGAGCGGCATGCCTGCCTTGACGTAATGCGGGTCAGCAAGCTGGAACTGGCTCACCCCCTTGGATAGAAGTTCCTCGTCGGAGTAGATACGAAGTGATTCGACGCCAGCGCAGAGATTGCGCCAGTACGCTTCAGGCGTAGCAGCGCCCGGTACGCGCAGGGCCATCCCTACGATCGCGATACCATTCTCCAGCAGGTGGCTGTCCGTCACGCGTCGGATCCTTGCTCCGCCGATTCGCCCCGCTGGCCGCGGCGTGCCCGACGTGCCGCCAGCGCATCGCGCCGTGTGGCGCCCCGATCCTGGCTCTGCTGCAACGTAACGTCCTCGGCAGCGCCGGTCAGATGCTCGGCCAGGGTTCGCACTGTCGGAAACCGGAAGAGATCGGTGATTGCGACCGGCTTCTGCAGCACCTCGGCGAGGCGCCGATGCGCCTTGACTGCGAGCAGCGAATGCCCACCCAGGTCGAAGAAATTGTCCTCGAGGCCGACCGACACCAGTCCGAGCACTTCGCGCCAGACGCCTGCGATTGCACGCTCGGTTTCGCTGACCGGCGTCGTCGAGGCGACCACAGTGGGACCGGAATGCCCGCGGCCTGAGTCAGGCGCCGGCAATGCCTTGCGATCGATCTTGCGGTTCGGCGTGAGCGGGAACTGCTCCATCGTCACGAAGTGGCCGGGCACCATGGCTTCCGGCAACTGCGCACGCAGGTGCTGGCGCAGTGTCTGGGCTTCCGGCACACGAGTTCCGTCGACGGGAATGATGTAGCCCACCAGGCGTACGTCGCCGGGCGTGTCTTCGCGAGGGATCACCACACACTCGCGAATGTCGGGATGTTCGGCCAACGCCGCCTCGATCTCGCCGAGTTCGATGCGGTGTCCGCGGATCTTGACCTGGTGATCGATGCGGCCGAGGAAGTCGAGCACGCCGTCGGTGCGCCAGCGCGCAAGATCGCCGGTACGGTACATGCGCGCGCCGGCCACACCGGCGAACGGATCGGCCACGAACCGCTCCCCGGTCAGTTCCGGGCGGTTCAGGTAACCGCGGACCACGCCCGCACCACCAATGTAGAGTTCGCCGGGCACGCCGGGCGGCACCAACCGGCGTTGCCCATCGAGCACGTACAGCGTGGTATTGGCGATCGGTTTGCCGATCGGCACGCTGTCGTGCTCGTCGCCCACTTCGTGCACGGACGACCAGATCGTGGTTTCGGTCGGCCCATACATGTTGAGCAGCGTACCGACGCCGGCGCGCCGCAGTTCACCCACCAGCGCGATGGGCAGTGCCTCACCGCCCACCATCATCACTTCGAGCCGCGCCAGCGCGTCCGCGGCAGCCGGATCCTGCACCAGCATGCTGGCCAGCGACGGCGTGCACTGCAGGTGGGTCACGCCGAAGGCGGCGATCTGCTCGGCCACCGAGCCGTCTGCGCCGGCGCCGGCCAGTATGGGCGGTTGGGCAAGTTCGCGCACCCGATTCAGATGCGCAAGATGTTCCAGCGTCCGCGACTCGTCGACCCCGAAATCGATCAGGCAGGCGATCTCGTCGACGCCAAGCCCCTTGATGCGGTCGACGATGTCCAGGCAGCGTTCGACGTCGCCGAACAGTCCGCTGCTCTCGTAGTACCGTTCGAATGAATACTC
Source organism: Pseudomonadales bacterium (assembly GCA_019634925.1). GTDB lineage: Bacteria > Pseudomonadota > Gammaproteobacteria > Pseudomonadales > Azotimanducaceae > UBA7803. Next base: position 60,198 of record JAHCAL010000005.1, on the reverse strand, counting down.
GAGCAGCCCTTCCATTTCCTCCGGGCTCAGCGAATCCAGGTCGACATCGACGCTCGTGGAACCGTCGGAGCGCTTCTTGAAGGCGGTCCAGGTCTCGGCGAAACCCTTGACCAGCCCAAGTGAGGATCCGAGATAGTTCATCATGGGGCGCCGAACCAGTTCGTGCACGCTGTCCGAATCGTCGCCGACGAAGGTATGCAGCATGAGCGTCACGTGCCCGAGACCGGGATGCCCGGCTGCGCGCCAGGCTTCACGATAGGCGCCGATCTTGTCGACCAGCTCGGCGAACGTCTGCCCTAGCAGGTGCGTGAGGATACCGGCGCCGGCGGCCCCTGCGGCGCGGAACGTTTCCGGCGAACCGGCTGCCGTCAGCCAGATCGGCAGTTCGGCCTGCACCGGCCGTGGCGTCGTGCGTACCTCGAACGTCTCACCCCGCGGACCGGGGAATGCGACCGACTCCCCGCGCCAGAGGCGCTGGACCTTGCGGATCGCGTCCATCATGCCGGTACGGGCGGTTTCGAAGGCTTCCGGTGCCAGCACGAAGTCGCGCGGCTGCCATCCCGAAGCGAACGAGATGCCGACCCGCCCGTTCGACAGGTTGTCGACGATGGCCCATTCCTCCGCGATCCGGGCCGGGTGGTGCAGCGGCACCACGACGCTGCCCGAACGCAGCTTCACACGCTCCGTCACCGCGGCGATCGCGGCGCTCACCACGGAGGGATTCGGGTACAGGCCGCCGAACTCGTGGAAGTGCCGTTCCGGCGTCCAGACCGCCTCGAAGCCGTGTTCGTCGGCGAACCGGGCGCCCTCGAGCAGCAGCCGGTACTTTTCCTCGCCGGCGGTATCGGCCGACGCGAAGTACATGAGGCTGAAACTGACCGGCTTCTGTGCATTGGGTCGCGGCCGGGTGGCTGCCGTGGCCGCCCGCTGCTGATCCTCGTGCAGCACCACGCGGAACCCGCGCGCGAGCGTCCAGAATATCTCCAGGACCGAAATGTCGAACGACAGGCTGGTCACTGCGAGCCAGGTACCGGCCGTACCGTCCGCGGCGCGCCGGACCGGAATGCGCGCGTCCATGCCGGTAAAGAAATTCAGCGCATTGCGATGCTCGATCATCACGCCCTTGGGCTTGCCGGTCGAGCCCGAGGTGTAGATCACGTAGGCCAGGCTGTCGGGGCGCGCTGCCGAGCGCGGATTGCGGTCCGGGCGCCCGGCGAAGGCGGCCTCGTCGTCGAGCAGCACCACCTCCACGTCGCGGTTCGGCAGTAAGCCTTCGTGCTGGCGCTCGGTGATCAGCACCGGTGCACCGGAATCTTCCAGCATGTACGCGAGCCGGTCTCGGGGATAGGCCGGGTCCAGGGGCAGGTAGCAACCACCCGCCTTGTGAATGGCGAACAGCGCGACCACGAGGTCGATGGACCGCGAGGCGCACAGAGCGACCGGCACGTCGGGCCCCACGCCGAGCCCCATCAGGTAGTAGGCCAGCCGGTTCGCGCGCCGGTTCAGCGCATCGTAAGTGATCGACCGATCGCGGAACGCGACTGCCACCGCATCCGGTGTGCGCGCGACCTGCGCCTCGAACGCATGGTGCATGCAGCTGTCCGCCGGGTAGTCCACGCGCGTGTCGTTCCAGCGGACCAGCAGATTTGTTTCGTCCTCACGGGTGAGGATGCTCAGCTGGCCGACCGGATCTTCGATGCCCACCGCCATGCCTTCGAGCACACGCACCAGTCCGTCTACGAGTCTGGCAGCAAGGTCAGCGTCGAACCGCGGTTCGTCGTAGGCGAGCTTCAGGATCACGCTGGCTTCCGCATACACATACAGCGTGAGCGGATAGTTGGTGCGCTCCACCAGGCGGAATCGGCGATCGGCAAACGCCGGCCCCAGCGCCTTCATCTGTGCATCGAGCGACTCGTAGTCGAACACGATCAGGCTGTCGAACAGCGGCTGGCCAGGGCCGATCCTGGACCAACCCTGCACTTCCATCAGTGCGCTCTGTTCGAACGGTCGGACCGCCCGCTCCTGCTCACGCAACTGCAGCAGCCAGTCGGCCACCGCCGCCGCCGGATCCACCTGCACTCTCACCGGCAGGGTGTTGATCAGGCAGCCCACGACGTTCGCGGCGTCCGCGATGGAACTGGCACGGCCGCTGCGCGTTGCGCCGAACACGATGTCGGCGTCGCCGCTCCATCCCGAAAGCAGGACCGCCCAGGCTCCCTGGAGGACGGTGTTCATGGAAACGCCGGCGCGGTCGGCGGCCTGGCGCAGCTGGTCCGACAGTGCTCGATCCAGCACTTTCTCGACATGGCCACGCCCGGTCGGCGCCGCGCCGGTCGGGCGACCGGGCAGCGCATTCGGCGCGCCGAAGCCCGCCAGCCGCTCACGCCAGAATGCCTCGGCGCCGGTGGCAGGGTGCGAGCGGACGTGCGCAACGTGCTCCCTGAATGCGACGCAGGGCGGCGCCTCGAACGCCACGCCCTGGCGCAGGGCATCGTAGCGGCCGAATACTTCTCCCAGCACCAGCGGGAACGAGCGCCCGTCGCAGACGATGTGGTGAAAGGTCCAGACCATGACCCAGCGGGACGCGCCCGCTCGAGCGAGCAGGATCCGCATGAGCGGCGCCGCCCCGAGATCGAATCCGCGCGAACGCTCGCGATCCAGTACCGACCCCAGTCGCTCTTCGAAATCGCTACCCGCTACGTCACCCCAGTCTTCGTGCAGCGACTCGAACTCGGCGGTGGCGAGGGCCTCCTGTTGCGGCTCGTCGACCTGCTCCCAGAGGAAACGCGTGCGCAACGACGGGTGCCGGGCCACCGTCGCGCGCCAGGCTTCGAGCAGCATGGCGAAATCCGCCGGCTCGTCGAGTTCGCAGACGATCTGCTCGATGTCCACGCCGGGATGGTTCGCCGAGAGATGGTGGAACAGCATGCCCTGCTGAGTGGGCGTCAGCGGATAAGCCGATTCCATTGGGGATTCCATTGTGCTTGCTCTCTAAAGCGTCCTTGGGGATCGAGACCGACCCGATCCTGAACTACGGGTGCGGGCAGACCCGCGGCGACGACTTGATGTGGCCCGGTGACCGGGTGAAGCTGATCAGGAGCACGCCCCCTTCCATGTCACGCGCCGGGTCATTCGGCGAACGATATTAGCGAAGGGTAGTCCGGGAACGTGTACCTGATATGTGAGCATACTTTGTGCCTGCCGGCCGCGAAGCGCTACACCCATGACACGCACATGGTCATGCAGATTGACGGATTGCCTTGCGATGCAGGTTCAGGACTTCAGCACCACCGTCTTCTTCCCGTTCCCGAACACCCGCCGCTCCGCGTACCACTTCACCGCCCGGGTCAGCACGATGGTTTCGAGATCCCTGCCGAGATCCACGAGCCGGGGCGGATCGTAGGTGTGGTCCACCCGCTCCACCGCCTGTTCGATGATCGGCCCTTCGTCGAGATCCTCAGTCACGAAGTGCGCGGTGGCGCCGATCAGCTTGACACCCCGCTCCCAGGCCTGGTGGTAGGGCTTCGCGCCCTTGAAGCCGGGCAGGAACGAGTGGTGGATGTTGATGCAGCGGCCGCGCAGCGCCTCGCAGAGCGCCGGGCTCAGCACGCGCATGTAGCGCGCGAGCACCAGCAGCTCGGCGCCCTGGGCTTCGATCAGTTCGAGCAGCCGGCGCTCCTGCGCCGCGCCGTTGCCCGCCTCGATCGGCAGGTGGAAGAACGGTACGTCATGGAACTCGGCGTGTTCGCGCAGGGTTTCGTGGTTCGAGACCACACCGACCACGTCGATCGGCAGCGCGCCGACGCTCCAGCGGTGCAGCAGCCCCTGCAGGCAGTGGCTGGCCTTGGACACCGCGATGAGTGTGCGGCACGGCTGCGCCTCCGGGCGGATCGCCCAGGTCATCGAGAACCGCTCCGCGACCGGCTCGAACCAGCGCGAGAGCGTGGCGATGTCCGGCATGCCGGGGCCGTCCTCGTGGAACAGCGCGCGTACGAACGAGGTACGGCTGTGCTCGTCGTTGAAGTGCGCGGCATCCACCAGGTTGGCGTGGTGGTTGGCCAGGAACCCGGTCACCGCGGCGACGATGCCGGTGCGGTCCGGGCAGGACAGGGTCAGGACGTATCGGGTCGGATCGGTCATGGGCTCTTCGATTGCAGGAATGCTTCGGCCAGGAGTTCGTAACATCGCACACGCGCGGCAAATGCATGGGTGATCGAGATCACGGCAACTTCGGCCGCGCCCACCCGGCGTGCCAGGGCCGTGATCTGGTCCGCGACTTCGTCGCGCGTGCCGAGGATCTGGTGTTGTCTGCGCTCGGCGATGCGCGTTTCCTCCGCGGCGGTGAGTTCGACCGCCTCGGCCTCCTCGATGGAGGGAATCGGCCCGAACTCCCCACGCTCGACCCGCAGCCGCCAGACGTCGCGGCAGCGCGCGAGCCGCTCGGCTTCACGCCGGTCTTCCGTGCAGAGCGCGAAGAGCCCGACGTTCAGGTACGGCTCGGCGAGCGTGGCGCTCGGCCGGAAGGCGTCCCGATAGATTCCGCAGGCACGCTCGAACGCATCCGGACCGATGAAGTGCGCGTACGAGAACGGCAACCCGAAGTGCGCGGCGAGCCGCGCGCCGTCCTCCGACGAACCGAGCATCCAGAGCTCGGGCGCGATATCGACACGCGGCGTGGCCACCACCCGCGCGAACGCTTCCGTGTACGGCGGCCGGTCTGCGAGGAACGCCTGCAGGTCGCCAAGCTTGGCGGGGAAGTACTCGATGCCGATCTGCGAACCATAGGCGAGCGCGGCGGCGGTGAGGCCATCGCTCCCTGGCGCGCGGCCGACGCCGAGATCGATCCGGCCCGGATGCAGCGCGGCGAGTACCTTGAAGTTCTCGGCTACCTTGAGCGGGCTGTAGTGCATGAGCATCACGCCGGCCGAGCCGACCCGGATACGCGAAGTGACCGCGGCGATCTGGCCGATCAGGATCTCGGGCGAGCTGCCGGCGAAGCTCTCCGAGCCATGGTGCTCGGCGACCCAGTACCGGTGGTAGCCGAGCCGCTCGGTGATGCGCGCCAGTTCGAGCGTGGTGCGCAGCGCATCCGCATGGGTGCTGCCGCTCGGGACCGGAGACTGGTCGAGGACGCCGAGCCTTAGCCGCTGTTCAGGCATGACCGTCCCGAACCGCCGGCCCGCCCGTGGCCTGCACCCGGTCGGCCGCGGGCAATGCAAAAAGCTGCGCCTGCAGGCGTGTCCGCAGGCGTGCCGGGCCGCGCCCGCGGGCGACATCGAGCATGCCTGCTCCGAGCAGCCAGACCCACTCGACGAGCTCCGCCAGGGTCGCGATCGACCAGGGATAGTGCTTCAGCATGTACAAGCGGCGACTCGCATAGTAGTGGCTGGCGATACAGCCGTTGATCTTGTAGGGGTCATCCCGCGAGCTTACTCCAACCCGGTGGTGCGCGACCGCACCGGGCACCGCGCACACCGCGAAGCCGGCGTGCCGGATCCGCAGGCAAAGATCGGTTTCCTCCCAGTACAGGAAGAACCGGGGGTCGAAACCCCCGAGCGATTTCAGCAGCGTCGTCCGTGCGAGCAGCACTGCACCGCAAATCCACCCCGTCTCGAACGCCGGATCGCCCGGCACGATCGGACGGGCCGGCGCCTCTCCGAGCGCCCGGGCCACCCGACCAGGAAGGATCGAGCGCGGCGTCGGCAACGCGCCGGTGAGCTGCAGGACTTCGCCCTGGCCAGCCGGACGGCAGATCGTCGCGGGTCCGACGGCACCGACCTCGGGCCGGTCCGCCAGGAAAACGAGCAACGTCCGCAGCGCATCGGGCTCGATACACGCATCAGGATTCAGGAACAGGGTATAGGGTGTCGCGACGGTGTCGAGCCCGACGTTGCAGCCGCGCGCGAAGCCGACGTTGTGCTCGCCTTCGATGAGCCGCGCCCAGGGCGCGCGGCGGCGCACCAGCTCCTGCGTCCCGTCGGTACTGTTGTTGTCCACCACCACACATCGGACCAGGCCCTCGGCCCGGCAGCGCCCGATGGACTCGAGCGTCTCACCGATGGAACTGGCCGACTGGTAGCTGACCACGACGACCGTGACCGGCACCCGGCCGTCCTGCTCAGCCCCGCCGGGGTTCATCACGATCGAGGTCGAAAGTGATGGGCGCGGGCGCATCCGCATTGAGCGCGCGCACCGAACAGTTGGCGGCAATCCATTCAGCGCTGGCTGCCACCGTCACGGCGCGCGCATCGCCCGGACACAGATGGAAGTACGCGTCGCTGACACGCACCCCGGCCGCGTCGATCCGGACCGCCTGGGCGAACCGTTCGGTCGAGATCCACACCCGCGCCGATTGCGCGTCATGCGGCGTCACCACGGCCCGCAGACCGAGCGTCGACTGCGGCAACAGGCCGAGTCCGTCGCGCAGGTACACGACCTCGTGCCGCTGCGGCGCGTTGGCCGCGTCGACGGCCTCGAACGTTGCGCGAACGATGTCGAACGCCGGTGGGCCGAACCGGTAGGCATGGCTGGAATCGACGAAGCTGCCGAGCAGTGCTTCGAGCGCATGTTCCGTGCCGGACCGCGCGGGGCACTCGATCGGCGCGGCAGCGGACCCGGTCGTCGTACCGTCCAGGCGCAGGAGGTGCAGCCGCAACTCGCCGCGCAGGCCGTGCGGCGTGTCGTTGGTGACGACGATGCGCAGGCCGTTCAGGCCACGGTCGAGCACGTGGACCGAAACCGGGGACCAGACCCGCCGCAGGTAGTGCAGGGGCGCCTTGACTGACCCGTCTGCCGCGACCAGCCCGCAGCCCGCCCCCGGACCGAGGTCGCGCAGGAGCCACACGAGCGCGCCGCGACAGCGGGCGCCGGGGCGCCGCCATACGGACTGGACCCGTGCCATCGCTTCCCCGACCGCCGCGGATCGCACGTGCGCGCGCAGCGCTACCGGCAGCTCCGCGGGATCGCGCCCATACAACAGGCGTACGTAGTGGTCGGTCACGTCCATGAAGTCCCAGTCGGCACCGGCGTCGCGCGGCACCGGCGCGTCCTGGTCCTGCCCCGCCGCGCCTTCGGGCGGAATTGCAAAGGCCAGGCATTCGCTGGCAAAGCGCGGCTCCGCGAGCCAGGCGTCGTCCAGGCCACGACGATAGGCCCCGACGCCGAACCAGTGCGCGATACCACGGTCGGCGTGGAACGGCAGCACCCCGCCGATCGGCGAACCGGCGCAGTACGGCACGTCCGGCCGGTGCGCCCGGCACAGTTCCGGCAACCGGATCGTGAACCAGTCGTCGTGCCACAGCTCGCGCGGCAGCCCCAGCATGGCCGGCTGCTGGGCCAGTTCGCTGCCGGCACACAGCACCGCGAGCGACGGACGGTACGCGATGCGGTCGAGCGTATCGTCGACTTCCCGCTCGACATTGGCGATGAAGTCCGGATCCTGCGTCGGATAATCGAGGCTCGCGAACATGAAGTCCTGCCATACCAGGATCCCGAGCGCGTCGCACAGCGCGTAGAACGCGGTCGACTCATAGACCATGTTGCCGGTGATCCGCAGCATGTTCATGCCCGCGTCGCGTGCGTCTTCCAACGCGCGCCGCAGGTCATCGGGGCTTGCCCCGAGCGAGACCAGGTCGATCGGCGTCCAGCATGCGCCGCGGCAGAAGATCGGCACGTCGTTGACCAGCAGCTCGGCATCGCCTTCCGGATCGCGCAGTTCGATGCTGCGGAACCCGATCGGGGCGAGTTCGAGGCGGAGCGCCTGGCCGGCCACCACGCCTTCGATATGCGCCGTGTAAAGTTGCGGCCTGCCGTGGGTGTGCGGCCACCAGCGTTCCACGTCGTCCAGAACCACCGAACCGGCGAACCGGCGGGCATCCGGTCCCGCCGTGGCTGCTGCTTCCGGCACGAGCGGCGCGCGGCGATCGCCCACCACGATCTGCAGACTCGCGTCGCCCCAGTCGGCACCCGGTGCGCACGCGAGTTCCAGCAGCGTTTCGACGATGCCCTGCGACCCACGCACCGACGGGCGCACCCGCAGCTGCACCGGGCGCAGGACCCGCTGCGCCACTCGCGCAATCGGGCGCCACGGCCCTATCGCCGGGACGGGCGGACACACGCCGGGCATGTGGCCGAGCAGCGCGGTGCGGACGTAGCGCAGATTGCGATGCGACGCCAGCCGCGTGCGCCAGCGGGCGCGCGGGCGCGGCGCTTCGAGCGCCGCCGCGAGGCTGCGGAAGCGGATGACGAGCTGGACCGCTTCCGACACCGTGTTCCCGGCCGGCAGCTCGAGAACGTAATGGCGGAACATGTTGTCCGCCGTCAGCACCCGGCGTCCGTCGAGGAACACCTCGGCCAGGGTGGCAAGGCCTTCGAAATGCAGCCGGAGCGGGCCGTCGTCGGCGGGGTCGACCACCCAGCGCGCCCTGAACCAGTAGTCACGCTCATCGAGCCCCGGCGCCGGTGCCTGGTCGAAACGTCCGAGCGCACGCAGCGCGCCGGCGACGGTGCCGGGAACGGAAACCGGCAGCCATTCCAGGCCGTGACCCGCGAGTTCGTCGGGATGGTCGAAGGCATCCGGTGCGCAGGTGCAGAACTCCCAACCGGCGTCCAGGGGCCGGCGCACCTCCAAGCTGCTTGACTCGAGCCCGAACAGGCCAGACACCACCGGCAACCCAGCGCCGTTCACGCGCCAAGCGCCTGCTGCAGTGCGTCGTGGGCGCGCTGCCAGGCGTCGCGCAGCTGCGCAAGCTGCCCCGACACGTCGCTCACGCTCCCGCGCGCCACCATCCGCGCGGTCTTGAGCAGGAGCACCCGGGCCGTTGCGGACACTTCGCCCAACGCGTCGGCAGCGCGCAGCAGCGGCGCCTCGCCGGCATCCGCGAGCCAGCGCAGATGCAGCGCCGCATACTCGGCTGCCGCGCCCATCTGGCGCAGTCCCGCGAACACGTAGGGGTGGTAGCCCGGCTCACCTTCGGCCACCACCCGCGCCAGCTGCGCATCGAATGTCCTCGCGAACCTGTTCACCGGATTGTCGGCCGGTCCACGCGCGAAGTGCAGGGCCGACTGCCGCAATGCCACGCGGCGCAACCGGTCATCTGCCAGGCGGATCCGGCGCTGCAGCTTGACGATCTCGCAGTATGGGGGCAGCTCGATCCGCTCGTGCGCACGATCGATGCGCAGCAGTCCGGCATAGTCGTCGCCTTCGAGCCGGTAGTAGCCGGCATTGTGGAAGTACTCGAGCCATCGGGCGTCGGTATCGATCGCGCAGACACCGATGGTGGTCTTCACGTGGTTGGTCCGATAGTCGGTCTGCGCCACGTCAGGCAGATGGAACGCATCGACCTCGAGGAGCGGCAGGTGCCCGTGGATCAGCTGAACCAGGCAGTGCTCCTCCAGGCTGCGCCACAGGGTCAGTTCCTCGATGCTGATGCCGTAGAGTTCGACGAGATCGAAGTTGCCGGGCTTGGCGAACGTCCACTGGTCGCCCTCGAAGTCGCTCGCGAGCGTGAAGCCGAGGCAGGCATGCACCTCGAGCTCGAGCGCGTGCAGCAGTTCGATCCAGAGGTCGAGGTAGCAGTTCGACTCCACCCAGTCGCGCAGACCGCCGTGCAGCGGATGCGGTCGATACGCCGCGGGGTCCAGCGCCAGAACACGCGCGCGCGGCATCAGGCCTCCAGCTGCCGGCGCACGATCGCCGGCCAACGTGCCCGATCGAGCCCATGGGTCCTGAGAATGGCGAGTGCGCAGCGTTCGAGTCCGAACCCGATGCAGGCGCTGTGGGCGACTTCACCATTCCGCTGCCGGATACCGAACGCGACCCCGAACTTGTCCTGGTGATAGTTGAACGAGGCGATTGCCGTGGGATGCGCGGTCGAGCAGATCGGGCAGACGATCTCGAACTTGCCTTCGTCCTGGCGCTGATTGGCGCGCAGCATGCGTCCGCCGCGACCGAAGAACGGATCGTTTGCGACGGCCAGCGACACCGACAGACCGAGCGCGGCGAGCAGGCCTTGCGCGCGATCCATCCAGGCCTGCCGCCACGACCGGACCGCATCGGCACTGCCGAGGCAGACGTTTTCGCGCATCCGGAACGCCTGCAGCCGCGCCGGATCCTGCGACGGCTCGTGCCGGAACACGTACGACGAGAGGCTGAACACCACCTCATCGCGGCCCAGCGTGCCGGCGAGGGTCGGATACAGCGGGTAGCAGACCGCGGGCGTGAGCGCGACCGCCGTCTGGGCGAGATGCGGGCCCCAGTCCTCGCCCGCCTCCATTGCGGCCATCAGCGCCTGGTGCTCCGCGTCGCTGCCTCGGAAGCTGTGCACCGACCCGCAGAGATCCGGAAAGGACTGCATGTAGCCGCTCCGGACCAGGACCTCGCGGTTCAGCACCGGCGGAAAGTGCACCGGCTGCGCGCCATCCTGCGCCGCGAAGGCGTTGGCAAGCCGGTCCACGGACTGGACGAGCGATTCGAACGCGTGTGTCCAGCCGTAGAGACCTGCGATCCCGGATGCGAGCCACCAGCCTTCATCGACCAGCGCCCGACTGAAATCCTGCTCCGCGGCATCCATGTCCATCGGCCGTCCCGCGCCGTCACCGGCCGCGGTGGATGAGCTGCATCGTCGCGTTGTATTCGAGGATGCGGTCGTTGCTGATCATCACGCAGGCGGACAGCGCATCGCGCATGTGCCGCCCGAGGCTGAATGCCGAGTCCTGCCGGTAGGCGGCGATGCCGCAGGCTTCCATGGCATCCATCACGATCTCCTTGACCAGCCGGGAGGCGTTCAGCTTAAGGTTGTTCTGGCGCAGCCCGAAGCCGACGTTCATGGAGTCGATCAGGGTGCCGGACCCGACCAGTGCGGCGTAGTCTCGCGCAACCGACTCCTGCTCGGCGCGCATGCTCTGCAACCTGGCGTCGAGCAGCGCGATCCGCGCTGCGGTGCCGCGCGTCGCATTGGGATCCTTGCGCGCCTTCTGCTGCATGAGCCGGCGCGCGCGATCGACCGCGTCCGTCGCGATACCCAGCCAGAGCGCGGACCAGAGGATATGCGACACCGGCACCATCGAGTTCGCCGCGATCGAGCTGAACGGCGCGTCGAGCACCTGCCACGCCGCGCCGCGTGCAGACACGACTCCCGGCGGACTGCAGGTACCGCGCATGCCGAGCGTGTCCCATACGCCTGTGACCTGAAAATCGAAATCGCCGCGTAAAGCGAGGACCAGGACCTGGTCGTTGTCCGCTGCAGCAGAGTCACGACGTACCGTCACGAGCAGGTCGTCGGCGTACGCTCCGTAGGAAACCGTGGTCGCCTGCTTGGTGAAGCTGAAACCGGATTCGGTGGGTTCGAGCGCCGCGATGCTGCGGCGCATGTCGCCGTCGGTGCCGACCTCGGACGTGACCGACGCGATCAGACGCTGTTCGCGCGCCACGCGGGCGAGGTAGTCGCGGATCTGCTCGCTGCCGAGACCGTGGCGGACCAGCGCGGCGACCATGATGTGGTGCATCGCCAGGACCATCGCGCTCGACGCGCAGTGCCTGCCGAGCGCCTGGCACATCGCGGACAGGGCGACGATGTCCGAACCGCCTCCGCCGAGCGCTCGTGGTATCCCTGCCCCGAGAGCGCCGAGCGCCTTCAGGGCCGCCAGCGTTTCGGCCGGAAAACGTGCGTCGCGATCCACGGCATCGGCATGGCGCGCGGCGACGTCCGCCGCGACCCGCTCGACGGCAGCCGTGTCCATCAGCGCGGACCGAGCAGCTTGCCGATCGCGGCAGCGATGACGCCGATCGAACCGAAGGTCTCGCGCTTCAGCAGCTCGTCCGGAAACTCGACGTCGAACGCATCCTCCAGCGCCAGCATGAACTTCACGCTCGCATGCGACGTCATGCCGGCGTCGTAGAGATCCCTGTCGGTGTCGATCGACGCCGCGTCCGCCAGGATTGCGAGGCGAGCCAGGACCGATCGCACGGTCTGTTCGACATGATCAATCTGCACCTCGAGGCTCCCAACCGCTGCAGCTGTCATACGACCCTCGGCACGACCACATTACGCGCGCTTAACATCAGCCATGTTAGCGCCAGGAAAGCGCCAAAGCCCATCGACGAGGTGGCTCGAATTGTAACTGCTTGGTCAGTCGGATCCCGGCGTGGCCGCGGATTCGGCCATGACAATCCCTCGTACCTGCAGGAAGCGCGCGATCGTCTCCGCGGCACGCGCGTGGCCGTAGGCGGACCAGTGCTGTGTGGCCGGATCGAAAACTCGCGCCGCGGCGCCGTCGCCCGGATCCGCGCCGAGGAAACGTTCGAGGTCCAGCACCGGCACCTGGACGCGGTCGGCGGCGTCCGCGATCACCTGCAGAATGCGTGCTTCGTCGGGGTACGCCGCGTAATCGGTCAGGATCGTCACGATCGCGAGATCGACGCCCCGCCTGCGGCAATCCGTCGCGAGCCGTTCGATGAGCAGCTCGAGCAATTGCTGCTTTTCCGAAAAGGTCGTGTCCGGCTCCCGCCAGCCGCGCAGGCGGCCGGCGATCCGGCCGGCCACGTACTGTCCCGCCACCCAGACCCGGGGCATGCGCAGGAGCGGCGCCAGTTCCTCGCGGATCCGCGCTTCGTTGCCGCGCGTATCCTCCATGGGCGGGAGCGGCGTATCCGGCAGATACAGTTCGCCGTCGACGATCCGGAACCTGGGCTTGGGGGCATCGAACCACCAGGTTCCCGCGTTGCGGTGAAAGTCGGGAAGAAAGATGCCCAGGATGACGAAGTCGGGCTGGTAGGCCCGCCCCATCAACTCCCAGCGCAGGATCGCCTGGTCGACGCCGTAGCCGGGCACGGCGAGATTGAGGATCTCGGTGCCCGGCAACATCCCTTCGAGTCGGGCCGCATAGCTCTCGTCGTCGCCCACGCCATACCCTGCCGAGAACGAATCACCCAGCACGATGCCGCGGCGTATGCCAGGCACGCGTTCGAGCGGATACTCGCGTCGCCCGCGCAGCCCCTCGGCGTTCGTCGACAGCTCCCCCTGGCGTACGTTGGCTGCATAGGTCCAGCCGAGCACCGGGTGCGAAACGTGCGACGGATGCTCGGCTCGATCGACGAGCGAATCGACGTGGTCCAGGTACCAGACCTTCGGGTACAGACCGTTCGGATCCACCAGCGACGATAACGGCACCCAGGCCCGCAAGGCGATCTCGGCCAGCACCAGGGTGATGACCGCCAGCACTGCGAGCGAGCCCAGGATTGGCAGCAGGCGCTTCACGACCGAGCCAGGTCATCCAGCACGGCAGTCAACCGCCGGCGTGCCGCCGAGCTGGTAAACGTGTGGTCCGCATCGGGGATCAGCGCGATCTGGAAGCCGGGCAGACGCTGCAATCGATCGAGGCCCCTGCCGAGGCGCCGCCGCAACAGCTCGCGACCCGGGTCGTCGGTGGCGAACACGAAGTTCAACCGCACCCCCTGGTCGAGCACGGTCTCGAGGTCGCGTCGCAGATCACCGCACCGCTGCGCACCCGCGAGGCGGCCCAGGCGCTGCCGCAATAGTTGGCCGGTAAAACGTATCCGGCGCGCCACGACCTTCCTGATCGTTGCCAGGTCGACGCCGCCGCCGGCCAGCCGAATCCAGAAATCCCGCGTCATGATGCGCTTGCGGTACTGCGCGTAGAGTTCCACCACCTCGTAGCTCGCGATGGCCCCGGTCGCCGCGTCGCGCAGGTCCTCACGTACGAAAGCGAGTGGGTTGATCAGCGTCGCGGAGCGCAGGGGCAGGCCAGCAATGGCGCCCTGCAGGGCCTGGAATCCACCCGAACAGAGGCCGACCAGGTGCACGCCTCGCGCAGGGCCATCCTCGGCGCGCAGGAAATCGATCGCGGCGGCGAGTTCCGCGACCGCATGGGTCGCATAGGAATCGCCTTCACTTCCGCCGGGTCGGACCGGGCTTTCGCCCAGCCCGGAGAAATCGAGGCGCAGCACCCGGTATCCCCGGGCCGCCCACGCCCGCGACAGCGCCACCCAGTAACGGTTGGGCCCGATGTTGCGGACGGCGCCCGCATTCAGCAGTACGACGTCGCCCGCGATGTCGCGCGCGACGGGTTGCACCATCACGGCGAAGAGCTTCACGGCCTGCGCCGGGACGGCAACGATCCGCTCCACGATCCGGGCGGCATCCCCCAATTCCCGACACGTACGGTACACGAGGTCCCCGGGGTGTGCGGTTCGCGGCTCGTCGGGCGCGCGGCCGGAGGACGGCGACGCAGCCGCAGCGTCGCGCCAGGTGAGTACGTGGTCGACGATGCGAGCGAACAGGTCACGCGGAATGACCGAAGTCTGCGGATCGCCGGCGAGCGCCTCGTAGCCGCCCATGACGACCCGCGCGACCGGCGCACCCGCTGCCTGCGCGCGCTCGACCCAGCCCAGGCTTTCGCGCTCGCGGGCCGGGTCCTCGACCAGCAGGATCCGCGCCGGCAGGGTCCCGTCCCTGGCGAGATCCACCGCTTCGATGGCCGCGCAGGCAGCGCGCGAGAGGGGGAACCCGTCCGGTTCGAGCGCGATGGAAGCCCCTTCGGCTCCCGTGGCACCCGTAGTATCCGTGACATCCGGCCCGCCGCGCGAAAGAACGCGCAGTTCCCTGAGATAGCGGCGACCCTGGACAACGGGCGCGACGGCAGCCAGACCGAGGACATCGGATCGGCCGCCACCCGCGAGCGCCGCGAGCGTCGCTCCGAGCCGGAAGCCGACCAGCACGACCTGATCGACACCCGCCAGGCGGCGCAAGGCATCGATCGCCTGTCCGACCGATTCGAGCCAGGCGGCGAACGCGTTGCCGGAATCTGCGTCGGACGCCGAATTGCCGCAGCCGATGTAGTCGAAGCGCAGGCAAGGCAACCCTTGGGCGGCGAACAGCGCGGCAAGTGCCCGGATACCGCGGTGCGCAGCCACCTCCTCGAATCCGAACGGATTGCAGATCAGGACGCCGAGCTGCGCGCCCGGCGCCCGGGCCGGCGCTGCGTGAAACCAGCCGAACAGCGGCGTGTCCTGCCCCGTTCCGAAGAAGAGCGGGCCCCCGCGCGGAAGGATGCTGATGGTCGCTGCCGGATTCATCGCTCCCCTTGCGCTGCAACCGGCGCCGGCGCGATTGCGCGGCACGTAGATGGGCAACCGTGACGGGAGACCGTCGCGGGCATTGCATCCGAGGGGCGCACCGGCCGCCATCACGAACTTGTAACAGGCCCGGCCGCGACCTGGCAGGTTCGAGAACCAGTATTGCCCCGAGCGCGCCTCAGGCGCCGGGGCGCGCGCGGCCCGATTGCGCCTGCTCGACCAGCGCCTTCCCCACCACCCGGATCGCCAGCGTCTCCTCGGCGCCCTCGAAGATCGACAGCACCCGCGCATCGACGTAGTAGCGGCTGACCGCGGTCTCCTCCGCGTAGCCCATGCCGCCATGCACCTGCAGCGCCTCGCGGCACACCCATTCCGCCGCCTTGCAGGCGATGAGCTTGACCAGGCTCGCCTCCATCTGCCCCTTTTCCTGGTCCATGAGCCGGGCGACCGCGTAGGTGAAATGCCGGCACGCCGAGAGCAGCGCGCCCATGCGCGCATACTTGGCGAGCGTGAGCGGATAGTCGGCGACCGCGCGGCCGAACACGCGCCGGTCGGCGCCGTAGCCGAGCGCCGCCTCGAACGCGGCCTGCATGAGGCCGCACGCACGTGCGGCGGTCTGCAGGCGGCCACCCATGAAGCCGCGCATGGTGAAGTAGAAGCCCCGGCCCTCGCCGCCCGCCTCGCCCACCAGCGCGTCGGCCGGCACGAAGAAGTCGTCGTAGAACATCTCGTAGGAATGCATGCCGCGGTAGCCGATCGTCGCGATCGCGCGCCCGGTCACGCGGCCGCCGTGCGGGTTGTCGTAGGCGAAGTCGTGGCCGTCGGTGGACGGCTTTTCCACGATGAAGAGCGAGAGCCCCTTGTGCGGCGGGCGCGCGTCGGCGTCGGTGCGCGCGAGGACCAGGATGGTGCCCGCCTTGCCGGCGAACGTGCACCAGGTCTTGCCGCCGTTCAGGAGCCAGCCGCCGCCGCTCTGCGTGGTGCGGGTGGCGCGCAGGGTCACCGCGGCGACGTCGGAGCCGGTGTTGGGCTCGGTGACCGAGATCGCGCAGAGCGGTTCGCCGCGCGCGATGCCGGGCAGCCAGCGCTGCTTCTGCGCCTCGGTGCCGCCTTCGAGCAGCGCGCGGGCCATGATCTCGGGGCGCGTGATGAGCGAGCCGGCCGCCCCGAGCGAGCCGCGCGAGAGTTCCTCGGTGACCACCACCATGCCGAGGCTGTCCTCGTGGTCGTCGGGCTTGAGGCCGCCGAACCGTTCCGGCACCGAAAGCCCGAAGCAGCCCATCGCCTTCAGCGGCTCGAGGATCTCGTCGGGAATCATGGCGTCCGCGCGGTGTACGTGTTCGGCACGCGGCATGACCACGTCGGTCGCGAACTGCCGGAACGTCTCGCGCATCATCTGCTTTTCCTGGTCGAGGCCGACCATGGGAAGCTGGCCGCCGCGGGCGAGCAGTTCGCGGCCGAGCGCGGTGAGCGCGGCGGGTGCCAGGTGCTTGCCCACCACCGTGGACCAGTCGGTCGGGAGGTCGGCGATCGCCAGCCCGTATGCCTGCAGGCGCACCTGCAGCCGCTGCAGAACGTTGACAATGGCCTCCGCGGCAAACGTGTCCGCGAGCTGCCCGAGCAGTGCCCGGTCGGCGAGCGGCGCCGCGTCGACTACCGCACGCGCCTCGCGCGCGGCGCCGAGTTCGGCGACGCTGAACGCGAGGTCGTAGAGCTCGACCTGCTCGTCGTCGAGGTCGCCGCGCAGGTGGCCGATGGCGCGGTCGACGAGCGTTGCGCTGGTTTCGAGCAGGCGATCGAGTTCCGATATCTCAGACATATCGCGGCGTTCCCTGGGCATGGGTGATCGGGACGATGGCGCTGCGGCGCGGCTGGCAGGGGACGGCGCGATGCCCGCAGGGCGCGGGCACGATACCGTCATTTGGCGAAGAGCGGAACTCCACCCGGCTCCTGCCGGGCCAGGACCTGGTCGTTCCAGGCCACCAGGCCGAGCGCACGGCCGTTCTTCCAGCGCAGCGCGTCGACCACCGCGCGGGCGAGCTGGCGGTCGGTCACGAGCCCGATGCCGGCGTCGATCGCGCGCCGGCGGATGTGGTAGCCGTCCGGCCGGCCGAGCCGGTCGTAGGAGCGCGGCACGTTGATCACCAGGTCCACCGCGCCGCTGTCGATCAGCGCGAGCGCGCTGTTCGGCTCGCCGGCCTGCTTGCCGACCTCGGTGCAGCGAATGCCGACGTCACGCAGCATGCGCGCGGTGCCGGCGGTGGCGTACAGGGCGAGCCCCAGCTCGTCCGCCAGCACGCGCGCCTCGTTGGTGAACCAGAACTTGTCCTCCCAGGGCCCGAGCGAGAGCAGCACGCCTTGCCTCGGCAGCCGGAACCCGGTCGCCAGCAGGCCGTGCAGCAGCGCTTCGTGCAGGTTCTGGCCGATGCAGCCGACCTCGCCCGTGCTCGCCATCTCGACGCCGAGCAGCGGGTCGGCGCCGACCAGGCGCGAGAACGAGAACATCGGCACCTTCACGCCCACGTAGTCGAGCTCGAGGCTTTCGTTGCGGACCGGCCGGCGCACGCCCAGCATGCGTCGGGTGGCCTCCGCGGCGTAGTTGGCGTTGGTGACCTTGGAGACGAACGGGAAGCTGCGCGAGGCGCGCAGGTTGCACTCGATCACCTTGACCGCGTTGTGCTTGGCCAGGAACTGCATGTTGAACGGCCCGGTGATGCGCAGCGCTTCCGCGACCTGGGCCGCGATCTGCCGGACCCGTCGTATCGTCGCGATGTACAGCGTCTGCGGCGGCAGCACGAGCGTGGCGTCACCGCTGTGCACGCCGGCGTCCTCGACGTGTTCGCTGATCGACCACAGGACCAGCTTGCCCTCGTCGGCCACCGCGTCGATCTCGACCTCGCGCGCGTGGGTCTCGAACTTGGAGACCACCACCGGATGCTCGGGGGATACGTCCTTCGCACGCTCGAGGATACGCTGCAGTTCGTTCACCTCGTGCGCCACGCTCATGGCGGCGCCGGAGAGCACGTAGCTCGGCCGCACCAGTACCGGGTAGCCGCCGAGCCGCGCAACGATCGCCTCGGCGTCGGCCATGTTCTCGATCAGCGACCAGCGCGGCTGGTCGATGCCGAGCGTGTCGAGCAGCGCGCTGAACTTGCTGCGGTCCTCGGCGCGGTCGATGTCTTCCGCCCGTGTGCCGAGGATGTTGACCCCGGCCTGGTGCAGGCGCAGCGCGAGATTGTTCGGCACCTGCCCGCCCATGCTGACGATCACCCCGTCGGGGCGTTCGCGTTCGTAGATCTCGAGCACGCTCTCGAAGCTGATCTCGTCGAATACCAGCTTGTCGCAGATGTCGTAGTCGGTACTGACCGTCTCCGGGTTGTAGTTGACCATGATGGTCTCGTAGCCGAGCTCGGCCGCGGCCTTTACCGCGTTGACGGCGCACCAGTCGAACTCGACGCTGGAGCCGATCCGGTAGACGCCGGAGCCGAGCACCATCACCTTCTTGCGCGACGAGGGCCGCACGTCGTCGGCCTGCGCGTGGTAGGTCGAGTACAGGTAATTGGTCTCCGCCGGGAATTCGGCGGCCATGGTGTCGATCTGTGCCAGGTGCGGGCGGATCCGATATCGTTGACGCAGGATCCGCGCGGTACCCCGTTCGAGCCGGGCGAGCGTGTCGATCGACTTGTCCGAAAAGCCGAGCCGTTTCGCCTCGCGCAGGGTGTCGGCGTCCGGCTCGTCGCCGTCCATCAGGCGGCCGCGGTGCGCCACGATGTCGGCGAGCCCGTGCAGGAACCAGGGATCGATGCGCGTCACGTCGTGGATGCGCTCGACCGGCTCGCCCGCCGCCAGCGCGCCGGCGATGCGGAAGATCCGGTCCGGGGTAGCGGTCGCGAGGCGCTCGACGTCGGTGTCGTTGGTGCAGGACGCCGGGGTCAGTCCGTCGAATCCGATGTCGAGCATGCGGATCGCTTTCTGGATGACTTCCGGGAAGGTGCGCCCAATCGCCATGACCTCACCGACGCTCTTCATTTCGCTGCCGATCTCGACCGCGGCACCTTCGAACTTGGTCAGGTCCCAGCGCGGAAACTTGCAGACGATGTAGTCGAGCGCTGGTTCGAAGAACGCCGTGGTGCGCCGCGTGATCCCGTTCGGGATCTCCGGCAGCGCGTAGCCGATGGCGATCTTGGCGGCGACGTACGCGAGCGGATAACCGGTCGCCTTGCTCGCGAGCGCGCTCGAGCGCGACAGCCGCGCGTTCACCTCGATCACCCGGTAGTCCATGCTGAGCGGGTCGAGCGCGTACTGGATGTTGCACTCGCCGATGATGCCGAGGTGGCGGATGGCGCGGATCGCGATGGTGCGCAGCATCTGGTATTCAGCGTCGTTCAGGGTCTGCGACGGCGCCACCACGATCGACTCGCCGGTGTGGATGCCAAGCGGGTCGAAGTTCTCCATGTTGCACACGGTGATGCAGTTGTCGCGGCCGTCGCGCACCACCTCGTACTCGATTTCCTTCCAGCCGCGCAGGCATTCCTCGACCAGCACCTGCGGCACGCCACCGGTGAACGCCCGGCGCAGCGCCTCGTCGAGCGCATCGGGGCTCTCGACGATCCCGCTGCCCTTGCCGCCGAGCGCATAGCCGCCGCGCAGCATGACCGGAAAACCGATTTCGCGGGCGGCGGCGCGCGCGTCCTCGATGGTCCGGCAGGCGCGGCTGCGCGCGCTCAGCACGCCGATCTCGGCGAGCGCGTCCTTGAACAGCTGCCGGTCCTCGGTAGTGCGGATCGACTCGATCGGCGTGCCGAGCACGCGCACCCCGAGGCGCTCCAGGGCGCCGCTGTCGTGCAGCGCGAGGCCGCAGTTGAGCGCGGTCTGGCCGCCGAACGAGAGCAGCAGCGCGTCGATGTCCTCGCGCGCCATGATCTCCTCGACGAACTCCGGGGTCACCGCGTTCAGGTAGATCCGGTCGGCCAGGCCTTCGCTGGTCTGGATGGTCGCGATGTTGGGGTTGACCAGTACCGTGTGGATCCCCTCCTCGCGCAGCGCCTTGATGGCCTGCGAGCCGGAGTAGTCGAATTCGCCCGCCTGGCCGATCTGCAGCGCGCCGGAGCCGATGATCAGCACCCGACGCGGTTTCTGCGGAAGGTAAACGCCATACATGATCGATACCCCGTCGGTCAGCCGCGCTGGATGCGCACGGCGCGGATGAATTCGTCGAACAGGTAGCCGGTGTCCTCCGGGCCGGGCCGCGCCTCGGGATGGAACTGCACGCTGAAGTACGGCCGGGTCTTGTGCCGGATGCCTTCGTTGCTGCCGTCGTTGATGTTCACGAACCAGGGCTCCCAGTCCTCGGGCAGCGAATCGTCCGCCACTGCGTAGCCGTGGTTCTGGCTGGTGATGAAGCAGCGCCGGGTGATCAGGTCCTGGACCGGCTGGTTCACGCCGCGATGGCCGTACGGCAGCTTGTAGGTGGTCGCACCCGCCGCCCGGGCCAGCACCTGGTTGCCGAGGCAGATGCCCATCACCGGTTTGCGGCCGGCGTCGAGCATGGCGCGCACCTGCACCACCAGGTCGTCGAGATCGTTCGGATCGCCAGGCCCGTTGCCGATCAGCACGCCGTCGGCAAGCTCGTAATGCGGGAGCAGGTCGTGATGCCAGGGCACCCGCACCACGCGCACGTTGCGCCTGACCAGCGAGCGCACGATGTTGTCCTTGGCGCCGCAATCGACCAGCAGGACGCTCAAGGGTCCGGCGCCGTGACGGGTGACGTCGGCCGGTGCCACCAGCCGGAACACTTCGCTGCGCATGTCCACCGCGCGCGGTTCACGCTGACCACAGGCGCCGTGCGCGGGACCGGGCACCAGCCTGCCCTTCATGGTGCCGGCCGCGCGCAGGTGGCGGGTCAGCGCCCGGGTGTCGATGCCGGTGAGCGCGGGCACGCCTTCGGCGCGCAGCCACTCACCGAGCGAACGGTCCGCCGCGTGATGGCTGAAGTCGTCCACGTAGTTCTGCACCACGAGGCCCTGCACCTGGATGCGGTCCGATTCGAACGGCTCGTCGAGCGAGCCGTCCGGCCGCGGCGCCGGCACGCCGTAGTTGCCGACCAGCGGATAGGTCATGACCAGGATCTGGCCGCGGTAGGAGGGATCGGTGAGCGTCTCTATGTAGCCGGCCATGCCGGTGTTGAAGACGACCTCCCCCGCCACGGCCTCGGCCGCGCCGAAACTGGCGCCCTCGAACGTGGTGCCGTCCTCGAGTATGAGCTGCACGAATTGCCCCGGTCGCCTGCTGTACGACCGTCAAGCTAGCCCACGGCGCGCCCGTTCTGAAGGAGCAGGATGTATCAGTTTGCAAGCGCCCCGACGATGCACACCGCCGCCACGTTCGACACCGGCGACCCGCCGAGGTTGTGGGTCATGCCGATGCTCGGTTTCGGCAGCTGGCGCGGGCCGGCGCGGCCGGTGAGCTGCAGGTACATCTCGTAGAGCATGCGGATCCCCGACGCCCCGATCGGGTGTCCGAAACACTTGAGCCCGCCGTCGATCTGACAGGGTATCTGCCCATCGGCATCGTAGAAGCCGACCATGACGTCGCGGATCGCGCCGCCTTCGGCCGATAGCTGCAGGTCTTCCATGGTCACGAGTTCGGTGATCGAGAAGCAGTCGTGGCACTCGAACATGCTGACCTGTTCGCGCGGTTTCGTGATGCCGGCTTCCTTGTACGCCTTGGCCGCCGCGATGCGCGTGGTGTGGAAGTAGCTGCCGTCCCAGCTGTTGTGGCCGGATTCGGAACCGTTGGAGAGCGAGAGCTGCAGCGCCTTGACCGTCACGATGTCGTGCTTGCCGAGCTGCCTCGCGATCTCCGGGGTGGTGACGATGGCTGCGGCCGCGCCGTCGGAGACGCCGCAGCAGTCGAACAGTCCCAGCGGATCCGCGATCAGCGGCGCGTTCAGCACCTGTTCCTCGGTGACCGGCTTCTGCAGGTGCGCCTTGGTGTTCTTCGCGCCGTTGGCGTGGCTCTTGACCGAGATGTGCGCGATGGCCCGTTTCAGGTCCTCGCGGCTCACCTTGTGCTTGGCCCGGTAGGCGCTCGCGAGCTGGGCGAAGTTGCCCGGCGCGGAGCCGTTCGCCGCCCACTGCGGGTTCAGCGTCCCGCCGAGGCTGCCGGGCAGGCCGCCGTAGCCGGTGTCCTTGAGTTTTTCGACGCCGACCGCGAGCGCGATGTCGCAGGCGCCCGAAGCCACCGCGTACACGGCGCCCCGGAAAGCATCCGACCCGGAGGCGCAGAAGTTCTCGACCCGCGATACGGCGATGTTCGGCAGGCGCAGCGCGATGGAGAGCGGCAGGCCGCCCTTGCCGACGCTGATCTCCTGGTAGTGGGTCGACAGCCACGCGGCGTCGATCTGGGTCACGTCGATGCCGGCGTCGGCCAGCGCCTCGTCGAACGCCTCGACCATCAGTTCTTCGGCGCCGGACTCCCAGCGCTCGCCGAAGCGCGAACAGCCCATGCCGAGAATCGCGACCTTGTCCTTGATGCCGGATGCCATGGTGAATTCCTCTCGGTGATCTCGGTGAAGTTGCTCAGGACGCGCGGACCGGAACCGCTTTCCAGAAGTAACGGACGAAGCCACGGATGCTGTCGACCGACTTGATGCGGAACATCATCCGCACCGCCATGCCGACCTCGATGTCGCCCACCTTAACATCGGTGAAATCGGTCATGAAGCGGCCGCCGTTGGTGAACGTGATCATGCCGTAGTGCGAGGGCGGATCGGCCGTATAGGTCAGGTAGTCCGCCGACCAGGTCAGGATGCTCGCCGGTTCCTCACGGAACGGATGCGGTTCCTGGGTACCGGTGGCCCGGCACTGCGGGTTCACGCAGACGTCGGTGCGCGGGAACTGGATCGTCCCGCACTGCGTGCAACGCCCGCCGATCAGGCCCGTCAGCATGTCGCGCTTGCGGTAGGTGACCGTGAGCGCGGTCTTGTAGTCGTCCTTCTCGGCACGCATGCCCTTTTCGAGGGTCACGAGGTCATTGAAGGCGAGGAATTTCTGATAGTTGGTCTCCGGCGTGCCCTTCGCGAGTGCAGCCAGCACGCCGGCGCCGGCCCCGGCGCCCGCGGTCCAGGCCGGCAGGCGGTCCGTCGCGCGCAGCAGGATCGCGTCGCAGCCCTGGCCGAAGCCGACCACCAGCACGTAGTCGCCCGGCTGCACGCGGGTTTCGAGTGCGTGCGCGAGCATCACCAGCGGGTGCGCGGTGCCGGTTTCGCCGAGTTCCCCGGCGAGGTCCGGGCAGAGCGCGGCGGCCGCGATCCCGCACTGTTTCGCGATCCCGTCGACCGCCCGGGCGATGGTGCTCGACATGACGAAATGCGCGATCTGGCCCGCTTCGATGCCGGCCCGGGCCAGCAGCCGCGCGATCACGGGCGGCACGATGCCGGTCAGCCCCTCGTCGCGGATCCAGCGCTCTTCCCACGTGTAATCAAAACGTTCCGTGGCGGGCCTGAAGTGATCGATGAAGTCGACGCTGGCGCTCTCGGCCGCCACGAAGTCGACCAGCGTGTCCCCGGCGCCCACCGTGAAGGCGACCGCGCCGTCACCGAACGCGAGTTCGCCGGGGCTCGCCGCCTTGCTCGAGCGGTGATCGCTCGCGGCCACGAGCACGTCGCCGTGCAGGCCGCCCGCGACCGCGCCGAACGCCTGCAGCAACGCGCCGGTGCCGGCTTTCTGGCTGCCGGTGACGTCGAGTGTGGCGATCGATTCCGGCAGGCCCAGCGCGCCGCTCACGATACCGGCGTTCTGCCGGTCGGCGAACGGCGCGGTGGTGGTGGCGAGGAAGACCGCGCCGGGCGCGTGTTCGGGGTCGGCGACGGCAGCGGGCGTCTGCCCGCGCCACGCGGCGCGCGCGTTCAGGCAGTTGCGCGCGGCCTCCACCGCCATGGTCACCGCGTCCTCGTCCCAGTTACACATGCTGCGCGCGCCTTTCGCCTTGCCGGCGAGGCCCGGATCGGCCCAGACGTGGGCGGCGACGATGGCCTGGCGCGCGAGCCGCAGGCGCGGCACGTAGCCGCCGAAGGCAGTGATTCCGACCACGCGTGGCTCTCCCCTGATGCGGCCAATTGATGCGGCCAATTGATGCGGCCGGGAGTGTAGCCCCGCCGTGCCTCGGCTCACAACGCGCGGCATAATGCCGGCCATCCTCATCGACGGACCCCGCTGCATGACCACCACGCCAGCCGCCATGTCGCCGGTACGCGACTACTTCATGAACCTGCAGGACCGCATCGTCGCGGCCCTCGAAGCGGTCGACGGCCAGACCCGGTTTCTGCGCGAGGAAGTCCCCGGACCGGGCGGGACGCTGTCGCGGCCGCGCGTGCTCGAGGACGGCCGGCACATCGAGAAAGCCGCCGTGCAGTTCACGCACAGCCGCGGGCCGTCGCTGCCCCCGGCCGCGACCGAGCGCAACCCGGAACTCGCCGGCCACGGCTTCCAGGCGGCGGCGATCTCGCTCATCGTGCACCCGCGCAACCCCTATGCGCCGACCACCCACGCGAACCTGCGCTTCTTCCTGGTCGAGGCGGAGAGCCCCGTGTGGTATTTCGGCGGCGGCTTCGACCTGACCCCGTACTACGGGTTCGAGGCGGACGCCGTGCACTGGCACCGCACCGCGCGCGACGCGACCGGTGCGCACTACCCGCCGCTGAAGCGCGCCTGCGACGAGTATTTCTACCTGCCCCACCGCCAGGAGTGCCGGGGGATCGGCGGCGTGTTCTACGACGACTGGACGGAAGGCGGGTTCGACGCCGCGTTCGCGTTCACCCGCTCGGTGGGCGACCACTTCCTGCCCGCCTACGAACCGATCCTGCGCCGGCGCATCGACACGGCCTACGGCGAACGGGAGCGCGACTGGCAACTGTACCGGCGCGGGCGCTACGCCGAGTTCAACCTGGCGATCGACCGGGGTACGAAATACGGGCTGCAGAGCGGACGCCGGGTCGAGTCGGTGCTGGCCTCGCTGCCGCCGCTGGTGAAGTGGAAATACAACCACCAGCCGGCGCCGGGATCGCCGGAAGCACAGCTCTACACCGACTTCCTGCCGCCACGGGATTGGGTCTGACGCGCGGACCCGGCCCTGTGGATAACTCTGTGGACGAAACCTGAACGAGTATCACAAAATCGTCACGGAGCCGACAACCGAGCCGCTTCTGGTGGAATAAAGTGTTTTGAATCAGCGGGTTATGATCGAAATTTCTAACATTGCTTTTCACACGACCACGACAAGGGCACCACCGCGAATGTGCATAATTACGGTGCAGCGCGCCATGGCTTGGGTCATTCGGTAACAATTGTCAGACGATCTTCCACCTGGGTGACGCCCTTGACGTCCTGCGCCACGGCGATCACGTGGCGTCGGGCGGTCTCGTTTGGTACCCGCCCATTCAGGGTGACGACCGCCCGGTAGACCTCGACACCGATCTGCAGGCTCTTCACGTCCGGGTCGGCCAGCAGACGCGCGCGCACCGCGGTCTGGATGGCGACGTCGTCGGCCACTTCGCCGGCGGTACGGCTGCCGCCCTCGCGGTAGGCCGCGCAGCCAGTGCCTACGGCCAGGAGGCCGATCAGGAGTCCTGCGACGAGGCTGCGCAGCATCGCGTGCTGGCCGGGCTGGAGTTGGTGCTCGAACATGTTCCGGTTCCTCCCGATATCCGATGGCGAATCGACTTGCGGATTTATTTGCAGACCCCTGTGCGGATCCCTTTGCACATCAGGGCGAGCCTCGCGCGGCGCGCCGGTTGTGCCGGCCAGGTGGCGACCGCTTAGAATGCGGCCACGGTCCGGTCACGGCGGCCGCAACATATCACGGAGGGCGGAATGAGCGAACTCACGGTGCTGGCCGAGGGGCTGCGTTTTCCGGAAGGCCCGATCGCGATGCCGGACGGCAGCGTGCTCGTGGTCGAGATCGCACGGGGCACCTTGAGCCGGGTTCGCGACGGGCGGGTCGAGGTGGTCGCAAACCTCGGCGGCGGTCCGAACGGCGCCGCCATCGGTCCGGACGGGGCCTGCTACGTCTGCAACAACGGCGGCTTCAAGTGGATCGAGGCCGGCGGCCGGCTGTTCCCGGGCGAGGAGCCGGACGAGTATCGCGGCGGGCGCATCGAGAAGGTGGATCTAACCACCGGCAAGGTCACCACGCTCTACACCCACTGCGAACGCCGTCAGCTGCGCGGGCCCAACGACCTCGTGTTCGACCGGACCGGCGGCTTCTGGTTTACCGACCACGGCAAGACCCGCGCGCGCGAGCGCGACCGTACCGGCGTGTTCTACGCGCGCGCCGACGGCTCGCACATCGAGGAAGTGATCTTCCCGCTCGAGGGCCCGAACGGCATCGGCCTGTCGCCGGACGAGGACGAACTCTACGTGGCGGAGACCACCACGGGGCGCCTGTGGGCCTACGAGCTCGACGGCCCCGGGCGCGTGCGGCGCGAGCGGCGCACCAAGCCGGATGGCGGGCGCCTGATCGAGGGCCGGCCGGGGTATTTCTTCTTCGACTCGCTTGCGGTCGACGCGGACGGCAACGTCTGTGTTGCCACCATCGTCGACGGCGGCATCACGATCCTGAAGCCGCGCGGCGGCGCGCCGGAGTTCGTGCCGATGCCGGACGTGCTGACCACCAACATCTGCTTCGGCGGGCCGGGGCTGCGCACGGCGTACGTGACGCTGTCGTCCGTGGGCAAGCTGGTCGCCCTGCCCTGGTCGCGGCCTGGCCTGCCGCTCAATTTTTTGGGGTCGGAGTAAAATCTCGCGCGGGCTGGACCGCAACGCCGGTCGGCGTTGCGGTCCAGCCCGCGCGAGATTTTACTCCGACCCCAACTGTCCCATCCCCCGGAGGCCTGTTCATGCCTTACATCGATCGAGCCGGCGTCGCGATCCATTACGACGTGACCGGTACCGCCAAGGACGCTCCGCTGGTGCTCTGCACCCACGGCTACAGCCTGACCGGCGCCATGTGGCAGGCCGACGCCGCCGCGCTCGCGGACGGCTATAGGGTTGCTGCCTGGGACATCCGCGGCCACGGGTACTCCGCCTCGCCGGACGATCCGGCCGCGTACAGCAAGGCGCTCGCGCTCGGCGACATGAACGCACTGCTCGACGAGCTCGGCGCGCCGCGTGCGGTGCTGATGGGCCACTCGCTCGGCGGCTACCTGTCGCTGTCGTTCCACGTGGAGCATCCCGAGCGCGTGCGCGCGCTCGTGCTGGTCGGTACCGGCCCCGGTTACCGGAATCCGGAGGCCCGCGCGGGGTGGAACGCACAGGCCGAGGAACGCGCCCGCCAGTTCGAGCAGCACGGCCTCGCGGGCCTCGAGGGTGCGCCGGGCCACGGCGGGCGGCATACCAGCGCACGCGGTCTCGCCCTCGCGGCCCGCGGCATCCTGGCTCAGCACGACGGCCTGGTCATGGAGGATCTGCCGAACATCCGCGTGCCGACGCTGATCGTGGTCGGCGCCGACGACAAGCCGTTCATCGGCGCGAGCGAGTACATGGAAAAGCGCATCCCCGGCAGCCGCCGGGTGGTGCTGCCGGACGCGGGGCACATGCCGAACGTGGACCAGCCGGCGCGGTTCCAGGCGGAACTGCGGGCGTTTCTGGACGGCCTGCCTGACTGACGCGCCGGCCGACCCTGCGGCGTCCCGCGCGGGCCAGGCAACTCACCCCGGGCGCCGCAACCCCACGACTTCCCCCACCAGCGTGATGGTCGGGCCGGTCACCCCGGCCGCGACCACCCGCTCGGCGAGATCGCTGACCGTCCCCTGCACCACCCGCTGATCCTCGAGCGTCGCATTGGCGACCAGCGCCGCCGGCATGTCGGGCCGCATGCCGTGTTCCACCAATCGCGCGAGGATCTCGGCAAGCCCGCCACGACCCATGTAGATCACCAGCGTCTGGCCGGGTTTGGCGAGCTCCGGCCAGTCGAGGTTCACGCGATCCTCGGCGCGATGGCCGGTGACGAACCGCACCGACTGCGCGAGTTCCCGATGAGTGAGCGGGATGCCGGCATAACTCGCCGCACCGAGCGCTGCCGTGATGCCCGGCACCACGACGCAGTCGAGGCCCGCTTCGGCCAGCGCCTCGACCTCCTCGCCGCCGCGGCCGAAAATGTAGGGGTCACCGCCTTTCAGGCGCACGACGCTCTGCCCCGCGCGCGCGTGCTCGACCAGCAGTCGATGGATGCCGTCCTGGCCGACGCCGTGATCGCTGCGCTGCTTGCCGACATACACGCGTTCCGCGTCGCGGCGTGCGTAATCGAGAATGCGCCGGTCCACCAGGTTGTCGTACAGCACGACGTCGGCGGACTGCAGCAGGCGCAGCGCCTTCAGGGTCAGCAGTTCTGGGTCCCCCGGGCCGGCGCCGATCAGCGCGACCGTGCCCTGGCCCTGGTCCGGCCGCCTTTCCACGCCGTCCGCAGACGCCCTCGCCGCCCCGCCAAGCAGCGCATCGAACGCGACCGCGGCCGCGTCCACATCGCCGCGATAGACCTGTTCCGCACCCGGCCCGCGCAGGAACGCTTCCCAGAGCCGTTGCCGCGCGGGCACGTCGGGCAGCGCCTGCTGGACCGCGCGGCGCCGCGCGCCGATGAAGTCCGCGAGCGCGCCGAGCCGCGCAGGCAATCGCGCCTCGAGCCAGCCGCGCACCGTGCGCGCGAGCGTCGGCGAACGCCCGCCGGTCGACACCGCGACGATCACCGGCGAGCGGTCGACGATCGCCGGAAAAATCACGTTGGAAATCGCCGGCTGGTCCACGCTGTTGACCAGCATGTTGCGCGCCGTGCCGAGTTCGAATACCTGCCGGTTGACCGCCGGATCGTCGGTCGCGGCGATCACGAGCACGCGGCCGTCGAGGTCGCTCGCCGCGAATACCCGCGATTGCACGGGAATGCCGTGATCATCCACCAGCCGCCGGGTATGCGCCCCGAGCACCGGCGCAACGATCTCGATGCGCGCACCCGCCGCCAGCAGCAGCTCGAGCTTGCGCGCTGCCACCTCGCCGCCCCCGACCACCAGGCACGGCCGGTCGTTGAGGTCGAGGAACAGCGGCAGGTAGTCCATCTTTCGCGGCTCTGTCGTTCGCGGCCCTGTCGTTCGCGGCCCTGTCAGGCGCGCCCGAGCTCGAGCCGGCCGATGCCACCGAGGTACGGGCGCAGCACGTCCGGTACGTGCACGTGGCGGTCGCCGTCCTGGAAGTTCTCGAGGATCGCGACCAGCGTACGGCCGACCGCGAGCCCGGAGCCGTTCAGGGTGTGCACCAGCTCCGGCTTGCCGGTATCCGGGTGCCGGTAACGGGCCTGCAGGCGGCGCGCCTGGAAGTCGCGGAAATTGCTGCACGAGGAGATCTCGCGGTACGCCTGCTGCCCCGGCAGCCAGACCTCGAGGTCGATGGTCATGGCCGCGGCGAAGCCGAGGTCGCCGCCGCACAGCGCGACGGCCCGGTACGGGAGCTCGAGTTTCTTCAGGATCGCCTCGGCGTGCCCGGTCAGCGCGGCGAGCGCATCGGTCGAGTCCTCCGGCCTGACCAGCTGCACCAGTTCCACCTTCTCGAACTGGTGCTGGCGGATCATGCCGCGCGTGTCGCGGCCGTAGCTGCCGGCCTCGCGGCGGAAACACGGCGTGTGGCAGACGTGGCGGATCGGCAGCCGGTCGGCCGGGATGATCTCGTCGCGGTACAGGTTGGTGACCGGCACCTCGGCGGTCGGGATCAGGTAGTAGGCCTCGTCCACGGCGAGCCGGAACTGGTCGTCGGCGAACTTCGGCAGCTGGCCGGTACCGTACAGCGAGTCGGCGTTCACGATGTACGGGACGTATACCTCCTGGTAGCCGTGCTCGCGCACGTGGGTGTCGAGCATGAACTGGGTCAGCGCGCGGTGCAGCTGGGCGAGTTCGCCGCGCAGCACCACGAACCGGCTGCCGGTGAGCCGGGTGGCGCGTTCGAAGTCCATGGCTTCGCCGCCGGCGAGTGCCACGTGGTCGAGCGGTTCGAAGTTGAACGACGGCAACGTGCCCCAGCGCCGCAGTTCCTGGTTCTCGCGCTCGTCGCGACCGGCGGGCACCGCGGGGTCGGGCGCGTTCGGGATCGCGGCCAGGAACGCCTGGTAGCGCACCTGGGATTCCGTGAACCGGGCTTTCACCGCGTCGAGCCGGTCGCCGAGATCACCGACCTCGGCGACCAGCGGCGCGGTGTCCTCGCCCCGTGCCTTGGCCTGGCCGATCGCCTTGGAGGCGACGTTGCGCGCGTTCTGCAGTCGCTCGGTTTCCTCCTGCAGCTGCCGGCGCTCCGCCTCGAGTGCGCGGAACGCCTCGAGGTCGAGCACGAAGTGCTTGCGCGCGAGTTCGGCGGCGACCGCTTCGGGATCCTGCCGCAACACCCTGATATCCAGCATGTAAACCTCGAAGAATCAGTAACCGGCGAGCCGCAGTCCGAGCCAGGCGGCCGCCACGCAGACCAGGGCGCTCGACAGTACGTACGCGCCTGCCGGCAGGTAGCGGCCGGCATCGATCAGCGCCACGGTCTCGAGCGAGAACGCCGAGAAGGTCGTGAAGCCGCCGAGCAGGCCGGTCACCAGCAGGTAGCGGCCCCACTGCTCGAACCAGGCCTGCTGCTGGCAGACGCCCCACAGGAGTCCGATGGCGAACGAGCCGGCGATGTTAATGAACAGTGTCGCCCAGGGGAACCGGCCGGGGGTGGCGAACCACGTCGCGATGCCGAACCGCGCGAGCGCGCCGCAGGCGCCGCCGAGCGCGACCAGGAGCGCGGCGGCCGCCGTCATGGGGAGCATAGTGGTCACGGCGCCCTCTCCCGGGCAGGGTCGGCGGAACCCGCCTGCGCCGCCGCGTCGAGGGCCCGCAGGCGCGCGAGCCGGGCGCGGATCTTGGTCTCGAGCCCGCGGTCCACCGGCGTGTAGTAATGCTCCGGCGCGAGTTCGTCCGGCCAGTAGCGTTCGCCCGCCGCGTAGCCGCCTTCGTCGTGCGCGTAGCGGTAGCCGGCGCCGTGGCCGAGGTCCTTCATGAGGCGAGTCGGCGCGTTGCGCAGGTGCAGGGGCACCGGGTGGCTCGCCGTCGCAGCGACGTGGGCGCGGGCGTTGTTCCAGGCGACGTAGGCGGCGTTGCTCTTCGGCACGCTGGCAAGGTACAGCACGGTCTGCGCCAGGGCGAGTTCGCCTTCCGGCGAACCGAGCCGCTCGTAGGTCTCCCAGGCGGCGAGTGCCAGCTGCAACGCGCGCGGATCGGCGTTGCCGACATCCTCGCTCGCCATGCGCAGCATGCGCCGTGCCACGTAGAGCGGATCGCAGCCGCCGTCCAGCATGCGCACGAGCCAGTACAGGGCGGCATCTGGGTCGCTGCCGCGCACCGCCTTGTGCAGGGCCGAGATCTGGTCGTAGAAGAGGTCGCCGCCCTTGTCGAAACGCCGGTAACGCGTACCCGCCGCGGTCATCACGGCCGCTTCGTCGGCCACGCCGGCCTCGGCCAGCTGGGCGACCACTTCGAGCAGGTTGAGCAGGCGCCGCCCGTCGCCGTCGGCGAGGTCGATCAGGAGCGCGCGCGCATCATCGGTGAGCGCGATGCCGGGCAGCGCCGCCAGCGCGCGGTCGACCAGGGTCCCGAGTTCGTCGGCCGCGAGTGGCTTCAGCACGTAGACGCGGGCGCGGGAGAGCAGTGCCGCATTCACCTCGAACGACGGATTCTCGGTGGTGGCGCCGACCAGGGTGATGGTGCCGCGCTCGACGTGCGGCAGGAAGGCGTCCTGCTGGGCCTTGTTGAACCGGTGCACCTCGTCGACGAACAGCACGGTGCGCGCACCGGCCGCACGCGCCGCCTCGGCCTCGGCCACCGCGGCGCGGACCTCCTTCACCCCGGCCAGCACCGCCGAAATGCTCGACCAGCGCGCGCCGGAGGCCGCCGCGAGCAGCCGCGCGAGGGTGGTCTTGCCGGTGCCCGGCGGGCCCCAGAGCAGCATGGAGTGCAGTCGGCCGGTTTCCACCACCCGGGCGAGCGGCATGCCCGGGCCGAGCAGGTGGCGCTGGCCGACCACGTCGGCGAGCGTCAGCGGGCGCAGGCGCTCCGCGAGCGGCGCGCCGTCGAGGTCCGTTTCATCCGCCGATGACATCGGTGTCCGGCGGCACGTCCAGCGCGAACTCGCTGGCCGCGATGGCCGCGACCGTGCGGTCCGGCTCGAAACGGATCTCGGTGCGCTGGCCGAGGTGGTCCAGGATGTCGAGCCCGATCAGGAGCCACGGCTGGTCTGCGGCCCCGGCGCCGGTACCCCCTACCACCGGACCAAAGTGCAGCTGGATCTGCCGGTAGAGCGTGTCCGGCGAGCGCGGGTCGATGAGATACGACTCGCCCTCCGCATCGGCGATGCGGGTGACGACGAACGCCTCGCCGATCGCGACGTCGTCGCGGGTCAGGAGCGACACCGGGGTGTCCTCCAGGGCGTCCGAAAGCGGACGGATGGTCAGCTGTTCGAGATCGGGGTCGTAGAGCTTCAGCCGGTCGCCTTCGGTGACGATGGTCTGCGGGTACGGGTCGAGCACCACCCACTTGAAAGACGGTCGCTGAAGTCGAACGTAACCTTCTGATACTTCTAGAACTTCGCCGCGTGCACCGTGCACGGACTGGGTGAAGTCGGCGGCGTAGACGGCGAGTGCGGCGAGGCGCTTCGCCAGCGCTTCCCGGTCGGCCTCGGAGCCGTAGGCGCTGCCCGGGGCGAGCGCCGGCAGCGCGGTGGGTTGGGCGAGCGCCGGCGCGGCCTGCACGAGCAGCACCGCAAGGCCTGCCGCGGTCAGCCAGAGATGGACGGCGCGACGCTCAGTCACGTTTCGGAACCAGTACTTCCCGGCTGCCATTGCTGTTCATGGGGCTCACCACCCCGGCCTCCTCCATGGCTTCGATCAGGCGCGCGGCACGGTTGTAACCGATCCGGAGCTTGCGCTGGACGCTCGAGATCGACGGCCGGCGGGACTCGATGACGAATGCCACCGCCTCGTCGTAGAGCGCATCCTCCTGCTCCGCGCCGCCCCCATTAGACTCGAAACCGAAGCCGGGTTCCTCGCCGCCCGCACCGGACAGGATGTCGGCGAGATAGTCGGGCTCGCCGCGTTCCTTCCAGTCCGAAACCACCCGATGCACCTCCTCGTCGCTGACGAACGCGCCGTGCACGCGGGTCGGCAGCGCGGTGCCGGTCGGCAGGTAGAGCATGTCGCCGTGACCGAGCAGCTGTTCCGCGCCGCCCTGGTCCAGGATCGTGCGGCTGTCCACTTTCGAGGACACCTGGAAACTCATCCGGGTCGGGATGTTGGCCTTGATGAGGCCGGTGATGACGTCCACCGACGGCCGCTGGGTGGCGAGGATCAGGTGGATGCCGGCCGCACGCGCTTTCTGCGCGATGCGCGCGATCAGCGTTTCCACCTTCTTGCCGACGATCATCATCATGTCGGCGAACTCGTCGATCACGACCACGATCACCGGCAGGCGCGCGAGCGGCGGCGCTTCGAGGCCGCTGTCCTTCGGCCAGAGCGGATCGACGAGCGGCTGGCCCTGCTTTTCCGCATCCTGCACCTGGCGATTGAAGCCGGCCAGGTTGCGCACGCCGAGTGCCGCCATGAGCCGGTAGCGGCGGTCCATCTCGGCCACGCACCAGTTGAGCGCCTGGGCGGCCTCCCTCATGTCGGTGACCACCGGGGTCAGCAGGTGCGGAATGCCTTCGTAGACCGAAAGCTCCAGCATCTTCGGGTCGACCAGGATCAGCCGAACCTCGTCGGGCGTCGACTTGTAGAGCAGGCTCAGCAGCATGGCGTTGACGCCGACCGACTTGCCCGAGCCGGTGGTGCCGGCGACCAGCAGGTGCGGCATGCGGGCGACGTCCGCGACCACCGGCTGGCCGGCGATGTCCTTGCCGAGCGCCAGCGTGACCGGCGACTTGGACTCCTGAAACGCCGCGCTGGCGAGGATTTCCTTGAGCCGGACCACCGCGCGATCCTCGTTCGGGATCTCGATGCCGACATATGGCTTGTTCGGGATCACCTCGACGATGCGCACGCTGATCACCGCCAGCGACCGGGCGAGATCCTTGGCGAGCGAGCTGATCTTCTGCACCTTCACACCCGGCGCCGGCTGCAGTTCGAAGCGGGTGACCACGGGGCCGGGCAGAACCGACACGACCTCCGCCTCGACGCCGAACTCTCGCAGCTTGCTCTCGAGCAGTTGCGAGATCTTCTCGAGCGACGCCTCCGAATAGCCGCCTTCGTCCTCCGAACGCGGTTCGTCGAGGAGGTCGAGATCGGGCAACTCGCCACGGGCGCGGGTATTGAACAGGCGTTTCTGGTGCGCGGGCTTCTTGACCGCCGCTGGCGGTGGCGGCTGGATATCCGGCGTCTTGCGCACGGCCTTCCGGCGGCGCTCCTCGCTCAGCCGCTCACGGCGGTCTTCCTTCAGCTGCTCGGCGGTATCGAGCGCCTCGCGGCGCGCCGCGCGCACCGAGCGGCGCCGTTCCAGCGCTTCGAGACCGAGCCCGACCAGCCAGTACAGGCGCCGGCCGGTCGCATCGGCGACCGCGAGCCAGGAGAACCCGAGACACGTCTGCGCACCGATCATGAGCACCAGCACGGCGAGCAGGGTGAGGCCGACCCAGCCGAGCACGGGCCGGCCGAGTTCGGCGAGCGCGCTGCCGAAAATGCCGCCGACGCCTGCGGGCAGGCGCCCGGTGCTGACGAAGTGCATGTGCAGCAGGACACAGGCCGCGAGCAGCACCGCGAGCCAGCCGGCCGTACGCCAGGCGACCAGCGGCCAGGCGATCGGTTCGTCGCGCTGCATGACCAGGCGGATGCCGGCCAGGGTGAAGGCGAACGGCAGGATCCAGGCCGGCCAGCCGAACAGGTAGAACATGAGGTCGGCGAACCACGCGCCGCTGCGGCCGACCAGGTTGCTCACCTCGCCGCCGCTGCCGGTGAAGCTGAACGACGGATCGGCGGGCGAATACGAGGCGATCGCCAACAAGGCGAACAACGCGGCGGCGAGCCAGCCGATCAGGCCGATCTCGCGTACGGGAATGACGGTTGGGGACATGGCTGTCTCCTCTGCTCAGATACGGATTCTAGCCGAATCGGCACCGGCTATGGGCACTCCGGCCGGGCGGCGCTATCATCTGCCGCCGTTGCGGCCTGCTGCCCATTGGCCGATCGACTGAACGACGTATGCGGACGAGGACCGACACCGTGCGACCCGACAAGAAGCAGATCACCGACGAAGTCTGGGACGAGGCGCGCATTCGCGGATTCCTCGACAAGGCGCCGCTCGGCGCGGACGAAGACCCCGACTACAGCGCCCTGCTCTACGCCTATCGCAGCATGCGACCGGACGACTTCGCCGTGTTCGTGGACATGTTCGTGGCAGCCGGACGCGATCTCGAGGCCCGCGGCCGGCTCGGCCAGACCCTTGCCGAGACGATCGCCGATCACCGGCACGGCGCGCCCTTTCGCGAGATCCTCGCCGCGCGGCGGGCGGGATGAGCGCAGCATGAGGGCGCGCGGCCGCTGACGCGCCGCGGGCATCGGACCCACCGGATTGGCCATCCCGCTCCTGCCGCCGCACCCGATCCGGTTTCCGCCACCGGAATCCGCGCTCGACGAACCGAACGGCCTGCTCGCGGCAGGCGGCGGACTCACCACCGACTGGCTGCTGGCGGCCTACCGGCGCGGCATCTTTCCCTGGTTCAACGACGATCGCGAGCCGATCCTGTGGTGGTCGCCGGACCCGCGCGCCGTGCTGCTGCCCGGGGCGCTCACGGTGCACCGGAGCCTCGCCAAGCGGATCCGCAACGGGGGTTTTCGGCTGAGCTTCGACACGGCGTTCGCCGAGGTCGTGGCGGGTTGTGCGGCACCGCGCCCGGCGCGCGACGGCGGGGTGTCGGGCACCTGGATCACACCGGCGATGCAGCGTGCCTACCTCGCGCTGCACGAAGCGGGCTACGCGCATTCGGTGGAGGTATGGGATGGGGATGAGTTGGCCGGCGGGCTGTACGGGGTGTCGCTCGGCGGGCTGTTCTTCGGCGAGAGCATGTTCACCGGCGCGTTCACGCGCGCGCGGGATGCGTCGAAGATCGCCCTGTACGTGCTGGCGCGCCAGGTCGAGCGCTGGTCGTTCGAGCTGATAGACTGCCAGGTGATGAATCCGCACCTCGGCAGGCTCGGTGTGCGCGAGATGCGCCGCGTGCGGTTCCTCGACTACGTGCGCCGCAACGACATGACACGGACCCGGCGCGGGCACTGGCAGCTCGATGCGGACCTGGCAGGGACGGAGTGACGGCATGCAGGAGGAGCTCGGCAAACGGCAGTTCTACATGACGCCGGGCCATGCCTGCAGCTACCTGGCCGGGCGCGAGGCGCGCACCCTGTTCCTGGACCCGCGCGACACGGTCACCGCGGCGCTCTACCAGGCGCTCAGCAACCAGGGCTTCCGGCGCAGCGGCGGACACCTGTACCGCCCGCACTGCCAGACCTGCCAGGCATGTGTGCCGACCCGGATCCCGGTGGCCGATTTCGCCCCGCGGCGCAGCCAGCGGCGGGTCGCGGCGGCGAACCGCGATCTGGACGTGCGCGTCGAGCCGGCCGGGTTCGATCGGCGCCAGTACGAACTCTACGCGCGCTACATCGCCGGGCGGCATCGCGACGGCGACATGTATCCGCCCAGCGTGGAGCAGTTCCGCTCGTTCCTGCTCGCACAGTGGTGCGACACGCTGTTCGTCAGCAGCTATGCCGGGGACCGGCTGGTCGCGACGGCGGTCACCGACCGGCTGCCGCACGGGCTCTCGGCCGTGTACACGTATTTCGAGCCGGAGGAGACGGACCGCGGGCTCGGCGTGTTCAGCATCCTGCACCAGATCGCGCTGGCACAGCGGCTGGGCCTGCCCTACCTCTACCTCGGCTACTGGATCCGCGACTGCGAGAAGATGCGCTACAAGATCGACTACCGGCCGATCGAACTTTTCACGAATGGCGCGTGGCGACGGGTGGGACAGTTGGGGTCGGAGTCAAAATTGGGGTCGGAGTAAAATCCCATCCCTCCCTGGCACCGGGCGACCAGCGCCCGGTGCCAGGGAGGGATGGGATTTTACTCCGACCCCAATTTTGACTCCGACCCCATTTGTCATCGGCGGGGGCATGGGGCAGAATGCCGCCCGCGCCAATTCAGGCCGGAGCGGTATGCCGAAAGAAGAACAGATAGAGATGGAAGGCACGGTGATCGACACCCTGCCGAACACCATGTTCCGCGTCCAGCTGGACAACGGTCATATCGTGACCGCGCACATCTCGGGGAAGATGCGCAAGCACTACATCCGCATCCTGACCGGCGACAAGGTCAAGGTCGAACTGACCCCCTACGATCTCACCAAGGGCCGGATCACCTTCCGCAAGTGATTCGCCCGGTCCGCGCGCAGCGCGGACCGCACGCTCAGTCCTCCGCAGCCAGCTCCGGCGCCGCGTTTTCGCGGGACTCGCAGCGCACCCTGAGATCGCCGTCCTCGACCGTGACATACACCGTGCCGCCGTTCTTCGACAGCGGTCCGAACAGCACGTCCTCGGCAAGCGAACGCTTGATCTTCTCCTGGATCAGCCGCTGCATCGGCCGCGCGCCCATCTTCACGTCGTAGCCTTCGCGGGCCAGCCACTCGCGCGCCGCCTCGTCCACCTCGAGTTGCACCTTGCGCGCATCGAGCTGGGCCTGCAGTTCCGTGAGGAACTTGTCTACCACGGTCTTGATCACTTCCATCCCGAGCGGCTGGAACTGGATCGTCGCGTCGAGCCGGTTGCGGAATTCCGGCGTGAACAGGCGCTTGATCGCCTCCATCCCGTCCGGCGCATGGTCCTGTTCCACGAACCCGATCGAGGTACGCGACATCTCCTGCGCGCCCGCGTTGGTGGTCATGATCAGCACGACGTTGCGGAAATCCGCCTTCCGGCCGTTGTTGTCGGTTAGCGTCCCGTGGTCCATCACCTGCAGCAGAAGGTTGAACACTTCCGGGTGCGCCTTCTCGATCTCGTCGAGCAGCACCACGCAGTGCGGGTGTTTGCT
The DNA here is from genome assembly GCA_019634925.1 of Pseudomonadales bacterium. Taxonomy (GTDB): domain Bacteria; phylum Pseudomonadota; class Gammaproteobacteria; order Pseudomonadales; family Azotimanducaceae; genus UBA7803. The sequence continues at coordinate 21,985 of JAHCAL010000005.1, read as the reverse complement.
CACCGCTTCGGTCAAGAGGCCTCCCTGGTCGAAACCGATGTATCCCGGCGGCGCACCGATGAGCCGCGAGACCGTGTGCCGTTCCATGTACTCCGACATGTCGTAGCGCAGGAGCTCGACGCCCATGATGTTCGCGAGCTGGCGGCTGACCTCGGTCTTGCCGACCCCGGTCGGCCCGGCGAACAGGAACGAACCGATCGGCTTCTCGCCCGACTTGAGCCCGGCCCTGGACAGCTTGATCGCCGAAGCCAGCGCGTCGATCGCCTCGTCCTGGCCGAACACGACCATCTTGAGCTTGCGGTCGAGATCGCGCAGGGCTTCCTTGTCGGAGCTCGTGACCTGGGCCGACGGAATCCGCGCGATCTTGGCGACCACCTGCTCGACGTCCTGCGGCGTGATGGTCTTCTTGCGTTTGCTCGGTGCCAACAGCTGCTGTGCCGCGCCCGCCTCGTCGATCACGTCGATGGCCTTGTCGGGCATGAACCGGTCGGTGATGTAGCGGCTGGCGAGTTCGGCCGCCGACCGCAAAGCGCGGTCGGTGTAGCGCAATCCGTAGTGGTCCTCGAAGCGCGACTTCAGCCCTTTCAGGATCTTGTAGGTGTCCTCGACGTCCGGCTCCACCACGTCGATTTTCTGGAAGCGCCGCGACAGCGCGCGGTCCTTGTCGAAGATGCCGCGGTATTCCTGGTAGGTCGTCGAACCCATGCAGCGGATCTCGCCCGAGGTCAGCATCGGCTTCAGCAGGTTGGAGGCGTCCATGACGCCGCCCGACGCCGCACCGGCACCGATGATGGTATGCACCTCGTCGATGAACAGGATCGAGCCCGGCTTCTTCTTGAGCTCGCCCAGCACCATCTTGAAGCGCTTCTCGAAATCGCCCCGGTACTTGGTCCCGGCCAGCAGCGCCCCGAGATCGAGCGAATAGATCGTGCTCTTCGCCATCACCTCCGGCACTTCGCCGTCGACGATACGCTTGGCGAGCCCTTCCGCGATCGCGGTCTTGCCGACACCGGATTCGCCGACCAGCAGGGGGTTGTTCTTGCGGCGCCGGCACAGCACCTGGATCACCCGCTCGAGTTCCAGGTCGCGCCCGACCAGGGGGTCGATGCGGCCGGATTTCGCCTGCTCGTTCAGATTGGTCGCGAACGACTCGAGCGCGCTCTGCGCCGCACCTTCGCCCTGCGCGGCCTCTTCGTCCTGCTCCTGCCCGGACGATGCGCCTTCACCTTCGCCGCCCACCTTCGAGATCCCGTGGGCGATGTAGTTCACCACGTCGATCCGCGCGATGTTCTGCTGCTTCAGGAAGAACACCGCCTGGCTTTCCTGCTCGCTGAAGATCGCGACCAGCACGTTGGCGCCGGTCACTTCCTTGCGCCCGGAGGACTGCACGTGGAACACGGCACGCTGCAGGACACGCTGGAAGCCGAGCGTGGGCTGAGTTTCGCGACCGGAGTCGCCCGCCGGAATGAGCGGCGTGGTGGACTCGATGAACGCGCCGAGATCGCCGCGCAGCTTTTCCACGTCCGCGCCGACCTTGCGCAGGACGTCGAGGGCGACGGCGTTGTCGAGCAGGGCGAGCAGCAGATGCTCGACCGTCATGAACTCGTGCCGCTTCGCCTTCGCCGCGCGAAAGGCTTCGTTGAGGGTCAGTTCGAGATCTTTGCTGAGCATTGCGTCCGTTCAGTCCGTCATTTCGATGGTGGAGATCAGGGGGTGCTGGTTCTCACGAGCATATTGATTCACTTGCTCGGATTTGGTTTCCGCGATGTCGCGCGGAAAGATGCCGACCACGGCCCGGCCCTGGGTGTGCACGGCGAGCATCACCTGGGTCGCCTTTTCACGATTCATGGCGAAGAACACCTCGAGTACGTGTACCACGAACTCCATGGGCGTGTAGTCGTCGTTGAGCAGGACCACCTTGTACATCGGCGGGCGCTTGAGCGCGGGCTTCGCCGTCGCCGTGGCCAGCCCGCCTTCGTTGTCCCGGTCGGTCCGTTCCGGACCGTCGCCCTGCCCGCGCCATTCATCCCAGCTCATGCCGGCCATCATATCCAAGGATAGTTCACCCATTCGACCGGACCCCGGCACTGTGCGATCCGCGCACGGCGCACGGAGACCCGTCTCACGAAACCAGTATGTAGGGACGGCACGCGCATTTACAACTGCGTCGACCGGGCCGGGAATCCGCCCCAGGTTGCAGCGAACGCACATTGTCGAACAGGATGCTTGACTCGGCGTCCCAATGGGTGGACAGTCGCATCCGGGGGCCGCAGTGCTTGACACTGCACGCGAATTCTGGATGGCCAATTCCTGGGGAGGGGTAGGTCGCCATGGCAACAGGCAAGGTCAAGTGGTTCAACAACGCCAAGGGCTACGGCTTCATTCTGCCGGAGCTGGGCGGTGAGGACCTGTTCGCACACTTTTCCACGATTCAGATGGACGGCTACAAGACGCTGCGTGCCGGTCAGAGCGTCACGTTCGACGTCGTGACGGGGCCGAAAGGCCTGCACGCGGTGAACATCCGGGCCGAATCCGACGCCGCAGCGGTCGAGGCTTCGACCGGCAACGGCGCCGACCGCGGCCGGCCGCCGCAGCTCGCCGTCAACGGTACGGCGACACCGATCGCGAACGGCACCGGTGCCGCGCACATGAACGGCGCCGCCGCGAACGGCATCGGCCAGGGGGCGACTGCCTGAGAGCCGCAGGGCCGGCGGTACGCCCGCCGACCTCGAGCCGATCCGACAGCGACGACGCATCGCGCCGTCGCAGCGGCGCACGGATCACATCCGGGCGATCATCGCCTGGCCGAACTCCGAGCACTTGAGCAGCTTGGCGCCGCTCATCAGGCGCTCGAAGTCATACGTGACCTGCTTCGCGCTGATCGCGCCTTCGATGCCCTTGACGATGAGGTCCGCCGCCTCGCGCCAGCCCATGTGCCGCAGCATCATCTCCGCGGAGAGAATCAGCGAACCCGGGTTGACCTTGTCCTGGCCAGCGTACTTCGGCGCGGTGCCGTGGGTGGCCTCGAACAGGGCCACGCCGTCACCGATGTTGGCGCCCGGCGCGATGCCGATACCGCCGACCTGTGCTGCCAGTGCGTCGGAGAGGTAGTCGCCGTTCAGGTTCATGGTCGCGATGACGTCGTATTCGTCCGGGCGCGTCAGGATCTGCTGCAGCATCGCATCGGCGATCACGTCCTTGATGACGATCTGCTTGCCGGTGTTGGGATTGGTGAGCTGATGCCACGGGCCGCCGTCGAGCGGCTTGGCGCCGAATTCCTGCACCGCGAGTTCGTAGCCCCAGTCCTTGAAGGCACCCTCGGTGAACTTCATGATGTTGCCCTTGTGGACAAACGTCAGGGACGTGCGGTTTTCGTCGATACAGTATTGAATTGCCTGACGAATCAAACGCTTGCTGCCTTCTTCGGAAATCGGCTTGATGCCGATCCCGCACTGCTTGGGGAAACGGATCTTGTTGACGCCCATTTCCTTCTGCAGGAACGCGATGACCTTGTCGGCGCCCGCCGAACCGGCCTGCCATTCGACGCCCGCGTATATGTCCTCGGTGTTCTCGCGGAAGATGACCATGTCGGTCTTCTCGGGATGCACGACCGGGCTCGGCACGCCCTTGAACCAGCGCACCGGGCGCAGGCAGACGTACAGGTCGAGTTCCTGGCGGAGTGCTACGTTGAGCGAGCGGATCCCGCCGCCGACCGGCGTGGTCATCGGCCCCTTGATGCCGACCACGAATTCACGCATCGCGTCGAGGGTCTCTTCCGGCAGCCACTGGTCTTCGCCGTAGACCTCGAGCGACTTCTCGCCGGAGTAGATCTCCATCCAGTGAATCTTGCGCTTGCCACCATAGGCCTTCGCCACGGCCGCGTCGACCACGTCGATCATCACCGGCGTGATGTCGACGCCGATGCCGTCACCCTCGATGAACGGGATGATCGGGTTGTCCGGAATGTTCAGGGAACCGTCGCCATTGACCGTGATCTTTGCGCCGTTCCCGGGCACCTGAATGTGCTTGTAGGCCATCGATTACTCCCTTTTCAAATGGGCCGTGTGTGGGGTCGTATCTGGAGTCGTGTGTATGAAGTTTCGGTGCGAAGCGCGCGAGTATAGCACCACCAGGGCAGGCGTGGACTCGGGCCCCGGCGGCGCGCGATGCTGATCCGCTTTCACAAGCCCTATGGCGTGCTCTGCCAGTTCACGAGCCCCGACGGCCGGCCGTGCCTCGGCGATTTCATCGACCGGCCGGGCGTCTACGCCGCGGGGCGACTCGATTTCGACTCCGAAGGCCTGGTCCTGCTGACCGACGACGGCGCGCTGCAGGCCCGCATCAGCGACCCGCGCCACAAGCTGCCGAAGACCTACCACGCCCAGGTCGAGGCGCGTCCCGACCCGGTGGAGTTCGGCGCCGCCGCGGCACGGCTGCGCGAGGGGGTGGAGCTGCGCGACGGCCCGGCGCACGCGGTCGCGGTTCGTGCGCTCGACCCGCCCGAGCTCCCCGCGCGCGAACCACCGGTTACCGCGCACCGCGCGGGCCGTTCGAGCTGGGTGGAAATCGTGCTGACCGAGGGCCGCAACCGCCAGGTCCGGCGCATGCTCGCCGCGGTGGGGATGCCCGTACTGCGCCTGGTGCGCGTGGCGATCGGGCCGGTGACGCTCGAAGGGCTCGAGCCCGGCACGTGGGCGGCGCTCGACGTGCCGGAGGGCCTGCGCGCTCGCGTGGACCGGCCAGGTCGCGCGGATGCGAGCGAACGCCGGCTCAGCGCTGCGCGCCGGTCGGGGCGTGTCCGCCGTCCGCGGGCGCGTCGTTAGACCAGCTGGCGAGGCGCGCACGGTCCTCGCCGGTCGACTCGATCCAGCGCTGGCCTGCCGGCCCCGATTCGCGTTTCCAGAACACCGCTTCGGTCTTGAGGTAGTCCATGATGAACTCGCACGCCGCGAACGCCGCCGCGCGGTGGCCCGAGGCGACCTGCACGTAGACGATCTGCTCGGTCGGGTGGAGCGCGCCGACCCGGTGGATCACCACCACGTCGAGCAGCGGCCACCGGGCGACGGCCTGGTCGACGATCGCCGCGATGCTGCGCTCGGTCATGCCCGGGTAGTGCTCGAGCTCGAGCACGCCGACCGGGCCGTCGCCGGCCAGGTCACGAACGAGTCCCACGAACGTCGCGATCGCGCCCGCACGGCCGCCCAGGCGCTCCCGCACCGAACGGTATTCGTCGGCCACCGAAAAATCCGCCGTCTCGACCCGGACGCAGACCGGGCACGGGTCAGCCGCGCCCGGGCCGCGCGCGTCCGTGCCGCCGAGCGGCTGCCCTGCCCCGCTCATCCGCCCGTCACCGGCGGCAGGAACGCCACTTCGTCGCCGTCGGCCAGCGCGAACGGCGGGGTCGCGAGCGTCTGATTGCGCGCCACGCGCACGTTGCCGGCCGTCAGCGCCTCGAGCGCGGCGGGCCCGAGCCGATCGGCCAGCACGGCGCAGAGTGCGGCGAAATCGGCGCCGGCCGGCAGTTCGAGCGCAAGCGCCGGGCAGCCGGTCGCTTCACGCAGCGAGGCGAAGAACCGGACTTCGACGCGTACGGCGGAATTCGTCATGGGCCGGCCATGCTCAAGTCGATCGGCTCATGTCGATCGGCTCATGTCGATCGGCTCATGCCGGCCCGGCCCCGGTCGGCCCGGCCCCAGTCGGCCCGGTATAGGTCGGCCCGGCATCGACCGGCACGGCGTCGGCCGGCGCCCGCTGCCACGTGCCGCTCTTGCCGCCTTCCTTGTGTTCGAGCTGCACCGCCTCGATCACCATGCCGCGGTCGAGCGCCTTGCACATGTCGTAGACGGTGAGCGCAGCCACGCTCACCGCGGTCAGCGCTTCCATTTCCACGCCGGTGCGGCCGGTGACGCGGCACTCGGCGCGGATGTCGAGGCAGTCCGGCCCACCGACCGCGAACGTGACGGCAACCCGGTCGAGCGGCAGTGGATGGCAGAGCGGAATCAGGTCCGCGCAGCGCTTGGCCCCCTGGATGCCGGCGATGCGGGCGACCGCGAGCACGTCGCCTTTCGGTACGCCGCCCTCCATGATCTCGGCCAGCGTCGCGCGCGCCATGCGTACCCGCCCGGTCGCAACGGCGACGCGCCGCGTCGTGGACTTGTCCGAAACGTCCACCATGTTGGCTTCGCCGGCTTCGTTCAGATGCGTGAGTCGGGTCATATACGATTCGTGTCGGGCGAACTGCGCGAGGCCGCGATTATAGGAGATGCCTCGCCCAAACGCGCGGCCAGCGGGTAAACTGGCGCGCCTGAACGCATCACACCGGCCCGCCGTACCTGTCATGCCCGTCACCATGCCCGCCACCATGTCGAACACGCCCGCCGCAACCGTCGACCCGACCGTACCGGTTCCCCCCGTCTGTTCGGTCATGGGCGCGCCGCCGTCGGTCGTGGTCGGCCTGTCGGGCGGGGTGGATTCCGCCGTGGCCGCCCTGCTGCTGAAACGCGCCGGCTACCGGGTGTCGGCGCTGTTCATGAAGAACTGGGACGACGACGACGGCACCGAGTACTGCACCGCGCGCGACGACCTGATGGATGCCGAACGGGTCTGCCATCACCTCGACATCGACCTCTGCACGGCAAACTTCGCCGCCGAATACCGGGACAACGTGTTCGCCCACTTCCTGGCCGAATACTCGGCCGGGCGTACCCCGAACCCGGACATCCTCTGCAACCGCGAGATCAAGTTCAGGCAGTTTGCCGATCATGCCGTCCAGCTCGGCGCCGACCTGATCGCCACAGGCCACTATGCGCGCGGCGTCTGGCAGAACGGCCTCGCGCCGGCGCAGGCGCTGGCCGCCGACCCGCAGGCCGCCGACTTCCGCCTGCTGAAGGGCGTGGACCCCGCCAAGGACCAGACCTATTTCCTGCAGGCGGTACCGCGCGCGCAGCTCGCGCGGTGCCTGTTTCCGCTCGGCGGGCTGGAAAAACGTGCGGTCCGCGAGATCGCCCGCCGCGAAGGGCTGCACAACCACCGACGCAAGGACAGCACGGGTATCTGCTTCATCGGCGAACGCCGCTTCCGCGAGTTCCTGCAACGGTACCTGCCGGTGAAGCCCGGTCCGATCGTCGACATGCAGGGTCGCGTGCTGGGCGAACACCAGGGGCTCGCTTACTACACGCTGGGCCAGCGCCAGGGGCTCGGCATCGGCGGCGTGCGCGGCCAGGCGGAGGCGCCGTGGTACGTGCAGCGGAAGGTGATCGAAACCAATACGCTCGTGGTGACCCAGTGCACAAGCGACCTCGACAGCACCTGGCTGGTGGCGAGCGACCCGAACTGGCTGTTCCCGCCGCCGGCCATGCCGTTCGCATGCGAGGCGCGCGTCCGCTACCGCCAGGCCGACCAGCCGGCCACGGTCGCCGCGGCGCCGGACGGGCGGATCGAGGTACGCTTCCATACACCGCAGCGCGCCGTGACGCCGGGCCAGTACGTGGCCCTGTACCGCGGTGACGTCTGTCTCGGCGGCGCACTGATCGAGACCAACCGGTGAATGCGCGCCGGCGCGACAGTCGCGCCAGTCGCGCGCACGAGGACCCTGCATGAACGGACCCGCAACGACGCCCGACTACGCTTCACTCGCCCTCGCCGGCGTGGTGCAGGCCGCAGCACTCGTGCACCGCACGGCCAACGGTGAAGGCGTGGACGACCAGCTGCGCAACGCCCTGCTGCGCACCATCCCGACCCATCGGGCGAGCGACCTGGCCGAGGTGTTCGCGGACCCGGCGGCATTCCGCTACGGCGCCGGTATCGCGCTCGAAGCCCTGGCGGGCCGTGCCGGCGCGCCGGAAGTGCTGCGCTATACGCTGCAGCTGATCGAACTCGCGACGCTCCTGAAGGGCGTACCCCAGGTGATCGAGAAGCTCGGCGGCCTGCTCGACGGGCTCGATCGCGACGCGCCGGTGGAAGCGGAACTCGCGCGTGTCTACCAGCAGACCATCAGTACGCTCGGCAAGCGCATCCAGGTCACCGGCAATCCCCAGGTGCTGAACCGCGAGGAAACGGCGGAGCGGATTCGCTCGCTGCTGCTCGCCGGGATCCGCATGGCCTGGCTGTGGCAGCAGCTCGGCGGACGCCGCTGGCACCTGATCTTCCGCCGCCGCGCGCTGGCCATCGCCATGCAACGGGTGGCCTGACCGACCCGGCCCAACGGACACTTCCCAATCGAAAAGGCGACGCACATGGAATCCAATCCGCTGCTGGCCGTGAGCGCGCTCGACGGCCGCTACCGCGACAAGGTGCTGGACCTGGCACCGATCGTCAGCGAATACGGCCTGATGCGTTACCGCGTCGCCGTGGAATGCCGCTGGTTCGCATTCCTCGCCGCGGCGCCGGAGATACCGGAGCTGCCCCAGCTCGATGCCGGCCAGGCCGCGGCGCTCGAGGCGGTGCACGCCGGATTCGATCTCGCCGACGCCGAACGCATCAAGCACTTCGAGCGCACCACCAACCACGACGTGAAAGCCGTCGAGTACTTCGTCAAGGAGCGCATCGCGCGGATCCCGGGGCTCGCGCCGCATGTCGAGTTCGTGCATTTTGCGTGCACGTCCGAGGACATCAACAACCTGGCGTACGCGCTCATGCTCGGCGAGGCGCGCGCTAGGGTTCTGCTGCCCGCCATGGCCCGGGTGATCGACGCAATCGACGCGCTGGCCACTGCGCACGCGGACCTCGCCATGTTGTCGCGCACCCACGGCCAGACGGCATCGCCCACCACGCTCGGCAAGGAACTGCGCAACTTCGCCGCCCGGCTCACGCGCCAGCGCGACGGCTTCGCGGCTGCAGCGATCCTCGGCAAGATGAATGGCGCGGTCGGCAACTACAACGCCCACGCGGTCGCCTATCCGGCGCTCGACTGGATCGCGCTCGGCGAACGATTCGTCGCCACGCTCGGCCTGGTGCCGAACCGGTTCACCACGCAGATCGAACCGCACGACTATCTCGCCGAACACTGCCACGCGCTCATCCGCTTCAACCAGGTGCTGCTCGACTTCGACCGGGACGCCTGGAGCTACATCTCGATCGAGTACTTCCGGCAGAAAAAAGTCGAGGGCGAGACCGGATCCTCCACCATGCCGCACAAGGTCAACCCGATCGATTTCGAGAATTCGGAAGGCAACATCGGCATCGCCAATGCACTGCTGGCGCACATGGCGAGCAAGTTGCAGGTTTCACGCTGGCAGCGCGACCTCTCGGACTCGACGGTGCTGCGCAACCTCGGGACCGCGCTCGGGCACTGTCTGATCGCGTGGCAGGCCGCCGGCAAGGGCCTGGCGCGGCTGGAGGTGAATCCCGCGGCGATCGCCGCCGACCTGGCGCGAAGCTGGGAGGTGCTCGCGGAAGCCGTCCAGACGGTGATGCGCAAGTACGGCATGGCTGAGCCATACGAGCGCCTGAAAGCGGCGACGCGCGGCCGGCAGCTCGACGCGGTGCTGTATCGCGAGATCCTGGAGCGCCTCGAGCTGCCGGCTGCCGCCAGGGCCGAACTCGAGCACCTGACGCCGGCGGATTACGTCGGCCTCGCGCCGCGCCTCGCCCGCAGCCGGTACTGAGTCATGCAGGTCCACGTCACGGCGGTCGACTGGGACACCCACGGTGAACGGCTGCGCCAGGTGCGCGAGACGGTGTTCGTCGAGGAGCAGCAGGTACCGCGCGAGCTCGAGTGGGACGGACTCGACGCGTCTGCGACCCACTTCCTTGCACTGAACGAGGCCGGTCAGGCGCTCGGCTGTGCAAGACTGCTGCCGGATGGCCAGATCGGCCGCATGGCCGTGCTCGCCCAGGCGCGCGGAACCGGGCTCGGCATGCGGCTGCTGGAAGCCGCCATCGCCGCCGCAGTCGCACGTGGGCTGCCGCGGGTCTTCCTGCATGCGCAGACCCAGGCGCTCGGGTTCTACCGCAAGGCTGGCTTCCTGCCGCACGGAGCGGAATTCATGGAAGCAGGCATCCCGCACTTCGAGATGACGCTCGAGCTGCCCATCCCGTTCGAGCCGGTCGGCCCGGTGGCGGCCCCGCTGGTAAGATCCGAGCCCGCGCCGGAGCCGGCCGATCCGCCTTTGCTGGTCACCGATGGCGGCGAACGGGCGTGTGTCGAGGGACTTGTCGAGTGCCTGGCACGGCCGCGGCGTCAGTTGATGCTGGTCAGCCAGCAGCTCGATCCGCTGCTGTTCGACCGCGCCGAAGTGGTGGATGCGATCTCGCGATTCGCGCGCGACACGCGCCAGGCGCGCATGCAGATCCTGATCGCCGACTCGAGCCTGATCGTAGCGCGCGGGCACCGGCTCGCCGAACTCGCCCGGCGCCTCGACAGCCGCATCGAGATCCGCCGCATGCCCGACGATCCTGCGTTCCGGGAGCGCAGTTTCGCGGTCTGGGACGGCACCGGCTGGTGGCTGATGCCCGATTTCCGCGACTACCAGGCCATGCGCAATTTCCACGATCCGGTGGCCGCGGCCAGGCTCGGCGACGAGTTCCAGCGCATGTGGGCGCGCAGTGCGCCGGATCCGGAGCTGCGCGTCCTGAAGCTCTGAGGATAAGTGGGGTCAGAGTAAAACTTGGCCGCAACCCGGGCCGGGGCGCGCTGCGCCCCGGCCCGGGTTGCGGCCAAGTTTTACTCTGACCCCAACTGTCGCTCGGCCACCGCGATGCCGTTGTTGTCGGCGTAGAGGAATTGCCCGGGCACGAACGCGATGCCCGCGAACGCGACCGTCACGTCGCGCTCGCCCTGCCCCTTCTTCACACTGCGCAGCGGATGCGCGGCCAGCGCCTTGATGCCGACCGGCATGGTCGCGAGCTCGTCGACGTCCCGCACACAGCCGTTGACCACGATCCCGGCCCAGCCGTTCTCGGCCGCGAGGCGCGCGAGGTTGTCGCCGACGAGCGCGCAGCGCAGCGATCCGGCGCCGTCCACCACGAGTACCGCGCCCGCGCCCGGCTCGCGCACCCGGTCCGCCACCAGGCTGTTGTCCTCGAAACAGCGGATCGTGCGGATCGGCCCGCAGAACACCGCCCGGCCCCCAAACTGATGGAACAGCGGCGCCGCGACCCGCAGGCGTTCGCCATGCAGGTCGCACAGATCCGGCAGCACGAAGTCGGGCGCGCTCACGACGCGGCCTCGAGCAGGCGCTGCAGATCGGCGTATTCCACCGCGTGCGGATACTGGGGAAACTCGGCGCGCACGTTGTCCGGCGCGCGGAACAGGAATCCTGCGTCCGCTTCCTCGAGCATGGTCACGTCGTTGTAGGAATCGCCCGCTGCCAGCACCCGGTAGCGCAGCGACTTGAACGCCTGCACGCTGCGCCGCTTCGGGTCGGGCTGGCGGATCCGGTAGCCGACGATCCGGTCGTTCTCGACCACCAGCTTGTGGCAGAGCAGCGCCGGATAGCCGAGTTTCGCCATCAGCGGCATCGCGAACTGGTAGAACGTGTCGGAGATGATCATGACCTGGTAACGCTCACGCGCCCAGTCGAGGAACGCCGCCGCGCCCGGCAGCGGGTCCAGCGTGTCGATCACCTGCTGGATCAGCGTCAGCGGCAGGTCGTTGGCGGCCAGCACGGCGAGACGCATCTGCATGAGTTCGTCGTAGACCGGTATGTCACGCGTGGTCTTGCGCAGTTCGGCAATCTGCGTGCGCTCCGCAACCGCCGGCCAGATTTCCGGAATCAGCACGCCTTCGAGATCGAGACACAGAACGTCCACGCGTCCTCCAGTCAGTGAAATGTCGGGAACGGCCCGCGCGGACCGGTCAGCGGTCCGGCAGCGCGAGGCCTGCGAACAGCGCTTCGCGCTCCGCACGGGTCGTGCAGGCCACCGCGGCATCGACCTGGGTCCGCGTCAGGTGCGGCGCGAACCGTTCGATGAAGTCGTACATGAACCGGCGCAGGAAAGTGCCGCGGCGGAAGCCGATGTGCGTGACGCTCGGCGCGAACAGGTGCGACGCGTCGAGCGCGACCAGGTCACTGTCGCGCTCCGGGTCCAGCGCCATCCGCGCGATGATGCCGATGCCGAGCCCGAGCCGCACGTAGGTCTTGATCACGTCGGTGTCCGTGGCGGTCAGCACCACGTTCGGCTTGACGCCTGCCGCAGAGAACGCCTCGTCGAGCCGCGAGCGGCCGGTGAACCCGAACACGTAGGTCACGATCGGCTCCGCCGCTACGTCGGCAATGGTCAGCGGGCCATGGCGGGCCGCCCGTTCGATGAGCGGATGCTGGCTCGGCACCACCACGCAGCGGTTCCATTCGTAACAGGGCATCATCACCAGGTCCTGGAAATGCTCGAGCCCTTCGGTCGCGATCGCGAAATCCACCGCCCCGGTGGCCGCAAGCTCCGCGATCTGGGTGGGCGAGCCCTGGTTCATGTGCAGCGCGACGTTCGGATAACGTGCCCGGAAATCGCGGATCACCGGCGGCAGTGCATAACGCGCCTGGGTGTGCGTCGTCGCGATCGACAGGCTGCCGTGCTGCTCGTTGCTGAATTCCTGGGCGACCTGTTTGATGGTCTCGACCTGGCGCAGGATCTGGCCCGCCATGCCGATGATGGTCTCGCCGACCTGGGTCACATGGGTCAGGTGCTTGCCGCTGCGCGCGAAGATCTCGACGCCGAGTTCGTCCTCGAGCAGGCGGATCTGCTTGCTGATGCCGGGTTGTGACGTGAAGAGGCTCTGGGCGGTCGCCGACACGTTGAGATCGTGCCGCGTGACTTCCCAGATGTAGCGGAGCTGTTGCAGCTTCATGGCATGCCGGGCCGGAGTTATTAAAACGCCGCGCAGTATAACCGATCCGCTGGGCCTGCCAGCGCGAGCGGCATCAGGCACGGCCACGCGGCCGGCCGCGGTCAGCGGTCCCGGTTGACGATGCCGTGCGGGACGTGGCCCGCCGTCAGGTGTGCGGCGGCACGTTCGCAGTGCAGTGGCTGGTCGTCGAAAAACACATCGGCGCCGAACGCGCGCAGGAACTCGGTCTTGTCCATGCCGCCGAGGAACAGGGACTCGTCGAGCCGCACGTCCCAGGCCCGCAGCGTGCGGATCACCCGCTCGTGGGCAGGCGCACTGCGCGCGGTGACCAGCGCCGTGCGGATCGGACAGCGGTCCGCGCCGAACTCGCGCTGCAGGGCATGCAATGCCCCGAGGAAGTCCTTGAACGGCCCGCCCTCGAGCGGTTGCGCGGCCGCCGCGGCCTCCATCCGGCTGAACGCATCGAGCCCTTCCGCCTGGTAGACCTGCTCGGCCTCGTCGGAAAACAGCACCGAGTCGCCGTCGAACGCGAGGCGCAGGTCGTCGCCGTCCGGGCGCGGTCCCGCTGCGCCGCCGAGCAGCGTGGCCGCGGCCACGCCGTGCTCGAGCGCGTGCCCGACGTCGTCCGGATGGGTGGACAGGAACAGGCTGCAGCCGAACGCCCGCACGTAGCGGTATGGGGATTCGCCGCCGCAGAAGGCGGCCCGCGTGATCGCGAGGTCGTAGGCCTGGATCGAATTGAAGATCCTGAGCCCGGTGTCGGCCGAATTGCGCGACAGCAGGATCACTTCGACCCGATGTTTGCCGAGCAACGCATTGATATTCAGAAGTTTTTTAACGAAGGTGAACGCCTCGCCCGGCTCCAGCACCGCGTCTTCGTGAGCGATCTGGTACTGCCGGTAGGCTTCGAGCCCCTCGGTTTCGTACACGGCATTGCTGGCCGCGAGATCGAACAGCGCCCGCGAGCTGATGGCGACCGTCAGCAGCGGCGCGTCGCGGGTCATGCGTCGAGGTCCGGAATGAGCTGACTTTCCAGTCGCGCGATCATGTCCTTCAGTTTCAGTTTGCGTTTCTTGAGGCGCTGGATACGCATCGCGTCCGCGTGCCCGGTTTCCACCAGGTGGGCGATGACTTCGTCCAGGTCCCGATGCTCGATGCGCAGCTCGGCGAGCCACCGTTCGATCTCGGCGCGATCCATTCGGTCACCTGGTCCGGTCATTCGTGGCATGATACGGACGAAGCCGTCCCGTTCAAAGCACACGCCGTGCGAGCAGTCACCGGACACCGATGCTGATCTTTCTCGCAGCCGCGCTGGCGGTGATCGCTGCCATCCTGGTGATCCGCTACCTCTGGCGCGCGCGCCAGTCGGCGGACTACGGCACGGTGCTCGCGGTCCTCGCCGCCGCGCTGGTGATCGGGCTCGCGGTCCTCGCTGCCACCGGCCGTCTGCACTGGATCGCCGCGGTCGCCGCCGCGTTCCTGCCATTCCTGCGCCGGCTGGTCGGCGTCATCCGTTATCTGCCGCTACTGCGCCGGCTGTTCAGCGAGTACCAGGGGCGCAATGGTGGCGCGCGCGCAGGCCCGCGCCGCCCCACGCCGAGCGGACCCATGACCCGCGATCGCGCGATCGAGATACTCGGTCTCGGTCCGCACCCCACCCGGGAAGAAGTGATAGCCGCGCATCGCCGGCTCATGCAGCACCTGCACCCGGACCGGGGCGGCTCGACGTTCCTCGCCCAGCAGCTGAACGAAGCCAGGAAGACGCTGCTCGATCAGTAGCGGCAGGCGACCCTACCCTCGGCAAGCGCGCGGGGCCCGTATGGTCGCGCGGATGGTCACCCCGAACCTATACACCATGGTAGAACGGGGGGTAGGATTACAGCATCGAACGTGGAGACGTACGTTGGCGCTGAACATCAAGAATGCCGAGGCGGATCGACTGGCGCATGAACTGGCCGCAGCGACCGGCGAATCCATAACGGAAGCGCTGACCGTTGCCTTGCGTGAGCGGCTCAGCGCCGTTCGGCGCAGAAACGAGCACGCGCGGATCGCAGATGAAATCGCCGCGCTGCAGGCTTTCCTGGCGAAGCTCCCGGACCGCGACACACGTGATCCGGACGATATCCTCGGATACGACCAATATGGTCTGCCTCGGTGACTCACTGATGGTCATCGATACCTCTGCATTGATCGCAATCCTGCTGAACGAGCCGGAGGCCATGGCCTTGGTCGAGGCAATAGCGATGGACGCGAAGCGCCTGGTCGGCGCACCTACACTCGTCGAGACAGCGGCGGTGCTGCTGGGCCGCAAGGGGCCCGAGGGAAACATCGCGCTCGATGCCCTGCTACAGCGTCTGGACATCGAGGTTATCCCGATGTCAGCCGAAGCAGCTGCCTTCGCCCGATCGGCGTACACGCGCTATGGAAAAGGGGTGACGTCGCCTGGCTTGCTGAACTTCGGTGACTGCCTGACCTACGGAACGGCCCGGGCCGCAAACGAACCGCTCCTGTTCAAGGGGATGGATTTCACGCAGACCGATATCACGCGGGCCACATACTGAAGCCCAACTTGCAGCCCAACGAGGGCCATCCCGGTCTGGCCAGCGAAAAGATACCGTTGTTCGGGACCGACATGGGTTCCCGTCGCGCCCATGACGGACGCTACCCGACCATCAGCCGCCGCGCTTCGTCCTCGAGCGCGAGCAGGCGCCGCACCCAGTTGTCGAGCAGCAGGAACTCTTCGTCGGAAATCGCGAAGGTGCGGCTGATCTCCTTCAGCAGGCACTCCTCCTCGATCTCGAACGCGCCGTCGGCGTAGCTCAACCGCAACAGGTTCAGGATCGCGATCATGCGCGACTTGCGGGAATCGAAGGTCTGCTCGATGCCTTCGAGTTCGAGGTACTCGGCCTCCGTCGCCGGGTGCAGCTCCATCTCGCGCTTGAAATCGTCGAGCATGCCCTCCTCGTTTGGGTCGAGCAGACCGTCGGAGACGACTACGTTATGCGCGAGGCCGAGCAGCGCCTCGCGCTGCCGGTCGTTGAGCCCGCGGAGCCACATCGGGCGTACGATCCTCAGCTCAGGAAGATGCTGGTGAGCATGATCAGCACGGAGAGCCATCCCCACAGCGTGACCAGCTTCAGGATCCAGGATTGTTCAAAGAAGTCTTCGATCAGGTACCACATGAACGGTCTGCCTCCTGCTTTTCTTGTCGCCTGCGCACGGGTTGCCGGAAGCCGGCAATTCTACTGCAGTTGGACGCGGTTCCCTAGATGCACGGCCGCCAGATCGTGGGTGTCGCTGCCGGTGACGCGCACCCAGATGCGTTCGCCGGTGCGCACGCCGCGGGCGCCGGTGACGTTCACGACGCCGTCGATCTCGGGTGCGTCGCCCCGGCTGCGCGCAACCGCCCGGTCACCGCGCACCTCGTCCACCAGCACCTCGATGCGCTGCCCGACCCGGCGCGCCAGTTTCGCGGCACTGATCGCCGCCTGCAGTTCCATGACCTGCTCCTGCCGGTCGAGCTTCACACCCTCGTCGACGTGCTCCGGCAAGGTGTTGGCCCGCGCGCCCGCGACGTCCGAATAGGTGAAGCAGCCGACCCGGTCGAGTTCGGCCGCGTCGAGGAAATCGAGCAGGTTCCCGAACGCGGTGTCGGTCTCGCCCGGGAAGCCGACGATAAACGTGCTGCGCACGACGATGTCGGGGCAGATGCGACGCCAGTCCTCGAGCCGGCGCAGCGTATTCTCGACCGCGGCCGGCCGGCGCATGGCGCGCAGGATCGCCGGATCGGCATGCTGCAGTGGAATATCGAGATACGGCAGCACCAGCCCCTCCGCCATGAGCGGCAGCAGGCGGTCGACGTGCGGATAGGGGTAGACGTAGTGCAGGCGTACCCAGGGCACGATCGCGCCGAGTTCCCGGCACAGCGTCTCGAGATCGGTGGCCAGTTCACGGCCGCGCCAGGTGGCCGATGCGTAGCGCAGATCGACCCCATAGGCGCTGGTGTCCTGGGCGATCACGAGGATCTCCTGCACGCCGGCCGCGGCGAGCCGTTCCGCCTCGGCGAGCACGTCGTCGATGCGCCGCGAGCGCAGCTTGCCACGCATCGCCGGGATGATGCAGAACGAGCAGGAGTGATTGCAGCCCTCGGAGATCTTCAGGTACGCGTAATGGCGCGGCGTGAGCTTAACGCCCGCCGGACCCATGAGCCGTTCGAGGTCGAGTCCCGGCGGGGTGACGATCGGTGCATGGGTCCGCACCGCGTCGACCACCGCGTCGGTGGCCTGTGGCCCCGAGATGCTGAGCAGGTCGGGAAAGCGTTCGCGCAGGGGTGCAGCATCGGCACCCAGGCAGCCGGTCACGATCACGCGGCCGTTGCTGCCGAGCGCCTCCTCGATCGCCTCGATGGACTCGGCAACCGCGCTGTCGATGAATCCGCAGGTATTCACCACGACCACATCGGCGTCGGCGTAGTCGCCGACGGTTGCGTAGCCCTCGGCGGTGAGCCGCGTCAGGATCTGTTCCGAATCGACCAGGGCCTTCGGGCAACCGAGGCTTACGAAGCCGACTTTTCCGGTCACGTTTTCGGGCACATTTTCGGGCACATTTTCGGGCATAGGGCGCTGACGCTGCTCGAGGTGATGCGGGCACAGGCCCGCGGCGGCGCGCATTCTAACCGCTGCGCTCTTGATTTCCACCAGACGGGGAGTAACATGCGCGCCATGCATACGTTCCGGACAGTCACGTTCAGCAGCACGTCCACCAGCCGACGCTGGCGGGACGGTTTCTATTTCTTTCTGAACTAGCACTGTCCTCGAACGCAGTTCGGAGGCAGTGCAGGCTGCCTCCGGAAGGAAAACCCCGGTCGGCAGCCGCCACGGGGTTTTTTTTTGCACGCGCGGCGCGACTCTTTTCGAGCACTGCGCCGCCACTTGAAGGAGACAGGCGGACATGAGCCCGCAGAGTGAACAACCAGTGCATCGGCTGCAGGGCGGCCGGCTCGAGAACCGCAACATCGAGTCGCACGAATTGCTGATCACGCCGGACCAGCTGAAGGCACGGCTGCCGGCCACCGAGGCGGTGCGCGAATCGGTGCAGGCGGCCCGCGGCGCCGTCTGCGACATCCTCGACCGGCGCGACCAGCGCCTGCTCGTGGTGGTCGGGCCCTGCTCGATCCACGACGTCGATGCGGCGCGCGAGTACGCGGAACGCCTGAAGCATCTGGCCGACAAGGTCTCGGACAGCCTGCTCGTCATCATGCGTGCCTACTTCGAAAAGCCACGCACCACGGTGGGCTGGAAAGGCCTCATCAACGATCCCGACCTCGACGACAGCTTCCGGATCGACGCCGGGCTGCACCTCGCGCGCAGCATCCTGCTCGACATCGCCGCCATGGGCCTGCCGCTGTCCACCGAGGCGCTCGATCCCATATCGCCGCAGTATCTGCAGGACCTGATCGCGTGGACGGCGATCGGCGCGCGCACCACGGAGTCGCAGACCCACCGCGAAATGGCCTCGGGTCTGAGTTCACCGGTGGGGTTCAAGAACGGGACCGACGGCTCGCTCGACGTGGCGATCAACGCGCTGCAGTCGGTGCGCAGTCCACACCGGTTTCTCGGCATCAATCCGGCCGGCCAGGTGGCGGTGCTGACGACGCGCGGCAATCAGTACGCGCACGTGGTGCTGCGCGGCGGCACGCGCGGGCCGAATTACGATACCGCGTCGATCGCGGCCTGCGAGGCAGCGCTCGCCAAGGTCGGGGCCGCGGCCAACATCATGGTGGACTGCAGCCACGCGAACTCGGCCAAGGACTACCAGCGCCAGGCCCTGGTGGCACGCGACATCCGCGACCAGATCGTCGCGGGCAATCGCTCGGTGATCGGGCTCATGATCGAGAGCAATCTCGAGGCGGGCAACCAGCCGCTGGTGGCCGGTCGGGCCGGGCTGCGCTACGGCGTGTCGGTCACCGATGCGTGCATCGGCTGGCACGAAACGGAGGCGCTGCTGACCGAACTCGCGACGACGCTGGCGGCGCCGCTGAAGGGCCGGTGAGCGGCAATAGATGGGGTCAGAGTCAAATGTTCGTCCCGGTCAGCTACCGGGCGCTTTGCGCCCGATAGCTGACCGGGACGAACATTTGACTCTGACCCCATCTGTCCCATCTATCAACGGTAGTAGGCGTGCTCGGTCACCGTGTGGTCGGTCACGTCGCGGATCCCGGTCACCTCCGGGATTTGGTCGAGCAGGGTCTTCTCCACCCCGTGCTTCAGCGTGATATCGACCGCCGCACAGCCCTGGCAGCCGCCGCCGAAGCGCAGGATCGCCACCCCGCCTTCGATCACCTCGACCAGCGATACCTGGCCGCCATGCGACGCGAGCCCGGGGTTGACCTCGTTGTAGAGCACGTAGTTGATCCGGTCCTCGAGCGGCGCATCCGGCCCCACTCGCGGCGTACGCGCGTTGGGCGCCTTGATGGTCAGCTGCCCGCCCATGCGATCTTCCTGGAAATCGACCAGCGCCTCGGCGAGATACGGCGCGCTGCGCTCCTCGAACCACGCCGTGAAGCCTTCATAAGCGACCGGGATGTCACCCGCCTGCTCCTCGCCGGGCCGGCAGTAGGCTATGCAGGTCTCGGCCTGCGGGGTGCCGGGCTGGGTCACGAACACGCGAATGCCGACCCCCGACTCGTCCTGCTTCGCGAGCAGGTCGCGCAGGTAGTTCTGGGCAGACGCAGAGATTTCGATCATTTGGCTTCCTCTTGCACCACTCGCACCATTCGCACCATTCGCTCCATTCGCTCCATTCGCTCCATTCGCACTATTCGCACGACTCGCCGCTCGGGCCGTTCGCCGGCAATATCCGACTAAATTGGTCGGGAATGCTAGCGCAGCGCACCCGCCGGCCGCAATTGCCGCAGCGAATCCGACCTGCGCGCCCCGCCGGCACGACTCACCAAGTGAATGCAGCTCACGTTTATCCGTCTCATCTTCAATTGCGCTCACGCGCCTGCGCCCTAGACTTGTTGGTCATCCAGCCCCGACCCGGATCACCATGGCCGAATCCAATCACCCGGCGATAAGCCGGCCGGCACCCAGCCGGCTGCCGCTCGCCGACGCGCTCGCCGCACGCATCCTCATCCTCGACGGTGCCTACGGCACCCTGCTGCAGGGCCTCGGCCTCACCGAGGCCGACTACCGTCGCGACCGGTTCGCCGGCCACCCTGGTGAGCTGAAGGGCAATCACGACGTCCTCGCGCTCACCCGGCCGGAGGTGGTGGCGGACTGCCATCGGCGCTACCTGAACGCGGGCGCCGACATCATCAAGACCAACAGCTTCACCGCCACGCGGCTCGCGCAAGCCGACTACCGGCTCGAAGACCACGTGGTGGAACTGAACGCCGCGGCGGCACGGGTCGCCCGCGCGACCGCGGACGAATTCGAGACGCCGGAATGGCCCCGCTACGTCGCCGGTGTGCTCGGCCCGACCAACCGGACCGCGAGCCTCTCGCCTGATGTCAACGATCCGGGTTTCCGCGCCACCGACTTCGCGGAGCTCGCGGAAAACTACCTCGAAGCCGCCCGCGCCCTGCTGGACCATGGGGCCGATTTCATCCTGCTGGAAACGGTGTTCGACACCCTGAACGCCAAGGCCGCCGTCTGGGCACTCGCCCGGCTGTCCGAGGAACGCGGCGCACGCGTGCCGCTGGTGATCTCGGGCACGATCACCGACGCCAGCGGCCGCACCCTGTCCGGCCAGACCTGCGAAGCGTTCTGGTATTCGCTGCGGCACGCCCGCCCGGTCGCGATCGGGCTCAACTGCGCACTCGGCGCGGCCCAGCTGCGCCCCTACGTCGCGGCACTCGCACGGATCGCCGACACCTACGTCAGCGTGCACCCGAACGCCGGCCTGCCGAATGCCTTCGGCGGCTACGACGAGACCCCGGAAACCATGGCCACCGCGCTCGCCGAGTTCGCCGACAGCGGCCTCGTGAACCTGGTCGGCGGCTGCTGCGGGACCACCCCGGAGCACATCGCGGCACTGCGCGCGGCGCTCTCCGGCAAGCCACGGCGCACCTGGTCCCCTGCCCCGGCTGCGCTGCGCCTCGCCGGCCTCGAGCCGCTGGTGGTCGACGATACGGCGCTGTTCGTCAACGTCGGCGAACGTACCAACGTCACCGGCTCGGCGAAGTTCGCGCGGCTCGTGCGCGACGGCGACTACGAGAGCGCGCTCGCCATCGCGCGCCAGCAGGTCGAGAACGGCGCCCAGATCATCGACATCAACATGGACGAGGGCATGCTCGACAGCCAGGCCGCCATGGTGCGGTTCCTGAACCTGCTCGCCGCGGAGCCGGACATCAGCCGCGTGCCGTTCATGGTGGACTCGAGCAAGTGGGAGATCATCGAGGCCGGCCTGCGCTGCATCCAGGGCAAGCCGGTGGTGAACTCGCTGTCGCTGAAGGAAGGCGAAGCGGCGTTCATCGAACTCGCCCGCAAGTGCCGCGATTACGGCGCCGCGGTGGTCGTCATGGCGTTCGACGAAGCCGGCCAGGCCGACACCTTCGCGCGCAAGACCGAGATCTGCACGCGCGCCTACCGAATCCTGACGGAAACCGTCGGGCTGCCCGCGGAAGACATCATCTTCGATCCCAACATCTTCGCGATCGGCACCGGCATCGACGAACACCGCAACTACGCGGTCGACTTCATCGAGGCCTGCCGCTGGATTCACGACAATCTGCCGAACGCACGCACGTCCGGCGGCGTCAGCAACGTCTCGTTCTCGTTCCGCGGCAACAATCCGATCCGCGAGGCGATCCATGCCGTGTTCCTGTACCACGCCGTGCAGGCGGGGCTGACCATGGGCATCGTCAACGCCGGCCAGCTCGCCATCTACGCGGATCTCCCCGCGAAACTCCGCGAGCACGTGGAGGACCTGGTACTGAACCGCCGTGCGGACGCCACCGAACGCCTGCTCGCGATCGCCGGCGAGTACGCCGGCGGCGGTGAGACACGCGAACGCACCGACCTCGGCTGGCGCGAACTGCCGGTGACCGAGCGCATCACCCATGCGCTGGTGCACGGCCTGAACCAGTACATCGTCGAGGACACCGAGGAAGCCCGCCTCGGCGCCGATCACCCGATCGAGGTGATCGAGGGACCGCTCATGGACGGCATGAACGTGGTCGGCGACCTGTTCGGCGCC
>JAHCAL010000004.1 GCA_019634925.1 Pseudomonadales bacterium | reverse complement strand
TTGCGGCACCCCCTCCGGGGGTCCCCGCGCTCTGCGAACTTGCCCCGGCGGTCGCCCGGGCCCGACCCCCGGGTCAATTCGCGCCGCTTGGTGCCGCAACATGGTCCTGGGAATGTCGCGCACACCCGCCGACCTGCAACGTCTCCCGAACCTCGACGATCGGGGTCGGACGATCGGGGTCGGAGTCACGGGTGGGGTCGGAGTCACGATCGGGGTCGGGGCGGGGAGTGTGCTAGATTCGCAGGGGTCTGATGAGGGACCCGTTGCTTGGAATTATGGCTGCAGGACGAGCTCGCCGTGCACGCGGCGCCTCAGCTCGAACGACTCGAAACGCTGATCGGCGGAGCACTGGATGCGCCGAGCAGGTATGTCTTTGCGCTTTCGGAATTCGCGTTGCATGTAGCGATCACGGAGCATGCGTGGTGGCGTGAAGCGCATGCCGCGCAGCGTTTCGATGCACCGCTGACGGCGCCGGTGGTCCGCGGCATGGCGGACGAGGTCCTGCGCGAAGCGCCCGACATGCCGGCGCTGCAGGCCGGGCTGCGGCGGGTGCGCAATCGCTGTCAGCTGTGGATCGTCTGGCGCCACCTCGCGGCGCGCGCGCCGCTCGAGGAAACGACGGCGACCCTTTCGGATCTCGCGGACATCCTGATCGATACCGCGCTCGACCGTGTCCATGCCTGGAACGTCCAGCGCGAAGGCGCGCCGCATGGTGCCGCCAGCGGTGCCCCGCAGCGCATGGTAGTGCTGGCGCTCGGCAAGCTCGGTGCGCGCGAACTCAATCTCTCGTCCGACGTGGACCTCATCTTCGCCTACCCGGAAGCGGGCACCACCGAGCGCGGGCGCACCAACCAGCAGTTCTTCGTGCGGCTCGGCCAGCTCCTGATCCAGGCGCTCGACCAGCTGACCGTCGACGGCTTCGTGTTCAGGGTGGATATGCGCCTGCGGCCGTTCGGCGGCGCCGGCCCGCTCGCCATGAGCTTCGCTGCGCTCGAGGATTATTTCACGAGCCAGGGACGCGACTGGGAGCGCTACGCGTTCATCAAGGCGCGCGCCTGTGCGGGCGACGTCGCGGCGGGCCAGGAACTGCTGCGCGACCTGCGGCCGTTCGTGTACCGGCGCTATCTCGATTTCGGCGCGATCGATGCGCTGCGCGACATGAAGTCGCGCATCCAGGCGGAACGCCACGACGTGAGCAACCTGAAGCTCGGGCCCGGCGGCATCCGCGACGTCGAATTCACCGTCCAGGTCCAGCAGCTGATCTGGGGCGGGCGGCAGACCGAGCTGCAGGAGTCCGCCCTGCTCGCGGTACTGCCCGTGCTCGAACGGCTCGGCCACCTCGAACCCGCGGCGGTCGCTGACCTCGCGGCCGGCTATCGCTTCCTGCGCGACGCCGAACACAGCCTGCAAGCCGAAGCGGACCGGCAGACCCAGACCCTGCCGGCATCCGCGCTCTCGCGGCTGCGGCTCGCGCGCTCGCTCGGCTTCGCGGACTACGCAGCGTTCGCAGCCGAGCTCGACGCACACCGCACGCGGGTCGCGAACGTATTCGCGTCCGTGGTGGGTGCGGAGGACACGACGTCGGGCGAGGGCCTCGCGATCTGGGTCGAGCCGGACCGGCCCGATGCGCTCGCCGCGTTCGGCTTTCGGGACGCGGCCGCTACGGGCGCCGTTCTCGCGGATCTCGTCGCTGCCCGCGACCGCTCGTCCGTGGGTGCGGAAGGGCGGCAGCGCCTCGATCGCCTGATGCCAGCGCTCCTCGACCTGGTACGCAGGCTGCCGGATCCGGATCTCGCGCTCGCGCGGGTCGCGCCGGTTCTGAAAGCGATCATGCGCCGCTCCGCTTACCTTGCGCTGCTCTGCGAGAATCCGGTGACCCTTGCGCATTTCCTCGACGTGGCGGCGAAGAGCCGCTGGCTCGCCGAGGAGCTGGCGCGGCATCCGGCCTTCTTCGACGCGCTGCTCGACCAGCGCCAGCTCACCGCGTTGCCGGAGCGCGGCACACTCGCGGCCGAACTCGGCGAACGCGTCGCGGCCGCCAGCGCGGAAGGCGCCGAACGGGTGCTCGACGCGCTGCGCGAGTTCAAGGAACACCACGTCTTCAACGTCGCGCTCGCGGAAATGCGCGGCACGCTGCCGCTCATGAACGTGAGCGACTACCTGACCTTTCTCGCCGAGGCGATCCTCGAACGCGCGCTCGAGCTCGCCTGGCACGAGAATGCGGAGAAATTCGGCGCCTATCCCTGGCCGCAGCCGTTCATCGTGGTCGGCTACGGCAAGCTCGGCGGCATCGAACTCGGGCCGGGCTCCGATCTCGACCTCGTGTTCATCCACGACCTGCCGGCGGACGCCGCGCAGTTCTTGCACCGGCTGGTGCGGCGGCTGCTGCACATCATCACGGTGCCGACCTACGTCGGCACGCTCTACGAGGTCGACATGCGGCTGCGGCCGTCCGGCAATGCCGGAACGATGGTCTCCAGCCTCGAAGCGTTCCGCGAGTACCAGCTCGGTGAAGCCTGGACCTGGGAACACCAGGCGCTGGTGCGTGCACGCGGCCTCGCCGGTGATCGCCCACTGATCGCGCGTTTCGAAACGGTGCGCCGCGAGATTCTGTGCACGGCCCGGGATGCCGCGCGGCTGCGCGAGGACGTGCTCGGCATGCGCCGGCGCATGGCGGGACAGGTCACGGCGGAAGGCGACCTGAAGCGCGCCAGCGGCGGCATGGTGGACATCGAGTTCATCGTCCAGTACCTGGTGCTCGCGCATGCGCACACCCATCCGGAACTCGCGGCGTGGTCGGACAACGTGCGGATTCTCGAGACCGCCGGGCGCCTGGCGCTCATTCCGGCCGACCTGGCCGAACGCCTGCGCGCCGCGTATCTCGCTCTGCGAACCGAGTGGCATCGCAGCGTGCTCGATCTGCCGGACACCCAGCGCGCGACCCAGGTGCTCGATCTGCACCGCGCGACCGTCCAGCAGGCCTGGCACGCGGTATTCGGTGCGGACTGACACGATGGTGGACGCAGAGCGCATCCTGATCGTGGCACCGGCCTGGGTCGGTGACATGGTGATGGCGCACTGCCTGGTGCAGGTGCTGGCAGAGACTCGCCCGCACGCCGAGCTGCACGTGCTCGCACCGCCGGCCACGGCGCCGCTCGCGACGCGCATGGCGGAAATCCAGAGCGTGCGCACCTTCGACGTGGCGCATGGCGAACTGGGCTTCGGCAAACGCGAGCACGAGGGCCGCGCATTGCGTGCGATCGGTTTCGACCAGGCGATCGTCCTGCCGAACAGCTTCAAGTCGGCCTGGGTGCCGTTCCGCGCCCGCATTCCACGCCGGACCGGCTGGCATGGCGAAGCACGCTTTGGTGTGCTGAACGACCGCCGGCGCCTCGATCGTGCGCGCCTGCCGCTCATGATCGAGCAGTTCATGGCGCTCGGGCTGGCGCCCGGCGCGCCGCTCCCTGATCCGTATCCGCTGCCGCGTCTCGAGGTGGATCAGGACAATCGCGCACGCCTGCTGCGCGAACTGGGCCTGCAAGATGAACCGCATCCGGTCATCCTCTGCCCCGGCGCCGAGTTCGGACCCGCGAAACGCTGGCCGCCCGAGCATTACGCCGCGGTCGCGCGCCGGCTGGCCGGAGACGGCCGCGCGGTCTGGCTGCTCGGCTCGCCGAAGGACCGCGAACCTTGCGACGCGATCGCCGCACAGGCGCCCGGAGTCGCGAACCTGGCCGGCCGAACCCGGCTGATCGACGCGGTGGACCTGCTCTCGCTTGCCGATGCGGTCGTCTGCAACGACTCCGGACTCATGCACGTCGCAGGCGCCGTGGGTGCGCGTGTCATTGCGGTGTTCGGTTCCACGTCGCCGGCGTTCACGCCCCCGCTCGGGCCCGGCGCCGAAGTGCTGCGCCTCGGGCTCGACTGCAGTCCGTGTTTCGCTCGCGAATGCCCGCTCGGGCACCTGCGCTGCCTGGTCGACCTCCGCCCCGAACGCGTGCTGGCGGGCCTGTGATGCGGGTACTTCTGGTCAAGATGAGTTCGCTCGGTGACGTGGTGCACGCGCTGCCGGCGGTCACCGACGCGGCGCGTCACGGCATCCGGTTCGACTGGGTGGTCGAAGAGGCGTTTGCGGCGATCCCGGCACTGCATCCTGCGGTCGATCAGGTGGTGCCGATCGCGTGGCGGCGCTGGCGGCGCAGCCTCGGGTCGGAGCGCGCGGCGCTCGCGGATTTCTTCGCGCGCCTGCGCGCGACCCGTTACGACCTGGTGCTCGATGCGCAGGGGCTCGCGAAAAGTGCGGCGGTAACCCGCGCGGCACGCGCGCGGGCGCGGGCGGGCTTCGGCTTCGGCTCGGCGCGCGAGGGCATTGCGGCGCTCGCCTATGGCAGGCGCGTTGCCGTGCCACGCGACAGGCATGCCATCGACCGGTTGCGCATGCTGTTCGCCGGTGTATTCGACTACGCGGCGCCAGCGGCGGGTGATCCGATCGACTACGGCGTGCGCGTCGGAACTTCGCTCACCCGGCGCTGCGTGCTGTTGCACGGCACGACCTGGGCGAGCAAGCACTGGCCGGATGTGTTCTGGAAAGCATTGGCGCAACAGGGTCACGCAGCCGGCTATGAGATCGCGCTGCCGGCGGGCAATGCAGCCGAGACGGCGCGCGCGAACGCAATCGCGGGCCCGATCGGCGGCATGGTGTGGAGTGGAATGGGGCTCGCCGAACTGATCCCGCTGCTCGGCGAGTCGGCGCTCGCGATCGGTGTCGATTCAGGGCTCACGCACCTCGCGGCCGCTCTCGACGTCCCGACGTTGGCACTTTACGGCAGCACCGACAGCGCGCTGACCGGTTGCCGCGGCCGCCGCGCGCGCAGCGTTCAGGCGGAATTCCCCTGCGTGCCGTGCCGGGCGCGTGAATGTGCTTATCGCGGGCCCGCGCAAGCCTGGTCGGGGATCACGGTGGAGCCGGCGTGTTATGCGAGTCTGCCGCCGGAGCGGGTCTGGGCGTGGGCGCGGGAGTTGGCGGCGCCCGGTCGCCCGTGATTCGAATGGCAATGGGTCGTGGCCGAGGGATGCAATGCGGGTTGCACCCGAGTCCGATCGACTGAATAAGCATCCAGGCCGGCGCTCTTGAAGGGGAAGTCGGACCACCACGTAAAGCAGCGCCGCAAAACGGTACCCTCGATGGTTCAATTCTCCAGAAGCGCGACGCGTTTCGGGGGAACATCGTCGAGCTTTCGGTCCCATGAGAACAGCAGCATACCCTCGACCTCGGGAATCGATGCGGTGAGCGCATCTGTCCAGCCACCGACCGCGGGAATTCTCGCGCGACGGAACGTGGTGTCCTTGTCCCAGGAAATCCAGAGTCTCCCGAGATGCCTCACATTGAGGTACAGACCCTTCGACGAAACGCCCACGTCCGTTTGAAACGCCAACGTCGCCCGATCAGGAACGAAGTATGTCCAGCCGGAGTGATTGATCTCCACGTCGAGCGGTTTTCGCTCTACTCCATACAACCAGGATAGCTTCTTCCAGCGCTTTCGAATGCCGACCGGAAGCCATCGATCGGACTCGATGTACCAGACCCATACAGAGTTCCAGCCAGCGAACGCGTACAGGCCGACAAGGAGTCCAATATCGAAGGAATATCCGAAAAAGGGAATGAGGAGCATGCCGGCGAACACCATGCATCGAGCGAACTTCAACTTGAAGAGTGGGCTCAAAGGATGGACGTCCCTAGTGATCAAGTATGTCCACGGCGTTCCCATGGGCCAGCTGATGGCGTCTCAACAATGGATCACACTCGGTCTCCTGCGGCACGGGGAGATCTTGGATTTCCTCGGGCAACGATGGCGACGAACCGGTGCTGTTGATGTCGCTTCCGCAATAGGGGCAGTGTGGAATGGCAATAACTGCCATGTACCCGTGGCATTCGATACAGCGCCTGATGAGTGGGATCGTATGCACTCGCGGATAACAAGTCGGTGGCACTTCCGATCGATATTGATGCATGGATCGCAGGGTCACAAGTGGGAGCCAGCCGCGAGTCACGAGTCGCGTGGCGTGTCGCGTTCTCAGCAGCCCAGGCCGGGATGGCCGTCTGCTGCATTCAGCCCGGCCAGGCACGCACGCTGAACGCATCGACCAGGAAGTCGATCAATACGCGGACCTTCTGCGCCAGGTGCCTGCGATTGGGGTACACCGCGTAGACACCGAGTTCGATCGAGCGGAACTGCGGCAGGATCTCGACCAGAGCCCCGGACTTCAGATGCGCCGCGACCAGGAACGAAGGCTGCAGCACCACGCCCTGGTGCTGAACTGCCGCGGCGCAGCAGGTGTCACCGCTGTTGGTGCGCATCCTTGGGGTCACCTTCACGGTGACCGGGCCGTCGTATCCGTCGAATCGCCATTGGTCACCCATGGCCATCAGCGAATAGGCGATGACCGCGTGCCCCGCCAGATCCGCCGGATGCCCCGGGCTGCCATGGCGCCGCAGGTATTCCGGAGAGGCGCACAGGATCAGGCGTGTCGAGGTGAGCTTGCGGCTGACCAGCGACGACTCCTGCAGCCGCGCGATGCGCACCGCCAGGTCGTAGCCCTCGTCGACGAGGTCGACGACCCGGTCGGACAGCGTGACGTCCAGCACCACCTTCGGGTGCCGCGCGATGAACGCCGGCCACAACGGCGCCAGGTGCAGCAGGCCGAAGCTGACGGGCACGTTGAGACGCAACTGGCCGATTGCCTGGCCGGCGTGGGCCGACAGCTCGGCTTCGGCTTCGGCGACGCCGTCGAGCAGCGGTCGGCAGCGGTCGAGGAATACGTCGCCTTCGGGCGTCAGGGACAGCCTGCGCGTCGTGCGCTGCAGCAGGCGGGTGCCGAGCCGCGCCTCGAGGTCGCCGACCAGCCGGGACACGGCGGTCTTGGACAGGCCGAGCTCGTCGGCCGCGCGCACGAAGCTGCCGGCGTCGGCCACCGCCACGAAAGCGCGCATCTGCTGAAACCGGTCCATCTGGGAATTGTCCCGGAAACCGGGATAGATAGTCCACGATTGACATATTTATCCCGGTACTCGGCGCCTTTAACGTGGTCGGACACTACTTGGCCGCGCAGCGGCAGGAGATCGTCATGATTCACGCGTTCGTCAATCGGGTATTGGTCACCGACAACGGGAGTGCGGGCCTGGCCCTGCGCGTTCCGGTCGGCATCGTATTCGTCGCGCACGGCGCACAGAAGCTGTTCGGTTGGTTCGGCGGTTACGGTCTCGAGGGTACCGGCGAATACTTCGCTTCCATCGGACTGAGCCCGGGCTACCTGATGGCGCTGCTGGCCGGGGCGGTCGAGTTCTTCGGGGGACTCGCGCTGATCGCGGGTCTGCTGGTGCGCCCGGCTGCCGCGGCACTGGCCTTTGCGATGCTGGTCGCCGTGTTCGCGGTCCATGTCGGCAACGGTTTCTTCCTCGACAACGGTGGCTATGAATACGCGCTCACGCTGTTCGGCGCGTCGCTCGCGCTGCTGTTCAGCGGCGCGGGCCGGTTCTCGGTGGACCGCGCCATCGTAGGAGCACAATGATGTGCCGCCTGCCAACACTGTTCGTCTCGCACGGCGCGCCAGACTTCGCGCTAGAGCCGGGCCTGGCGGGTCCCCGATTGACGACCCTTGGCCGGGCGCTACCTCGTCCGGAAGCCGTGCTCGTCGTCTCACCCCACTGGACGACGCCGACGCCGCGCGTGAGCACCGCGGAGCGACCCGAGACGCTCCACGACTTCGGCGGCTTCGATCCTGCGCTGTACCGGCTCGCGTATCCGGCGTGCGGCCATGCCGTGCTGGCCCAGCGCGCGCTCGAACGACTGAACGACGCTGGCTGGTCGGCACGCGCCGACCCGCACCGCGGCCTCGACCACGGCGCCTGGGTGCCACTGCTGCACCTGTTCCCGGATGCCGACGTGCCGGTGGTCCAGGTCTCGCTGCCGTCCGGATTGGACGCGCGGCGAGCCTGGGATCTCGGCCACGCGCTCGCTGCACTGCCGGACGACGGCGTGCTGATCGTCGGATCGGGCAGTCTGACCCACAACCTGGCCGAGTTTCCCGGCCGTCACGCTGCGGACGCAGCGTACGTCGCCGCGTTTGCGGCATGGGTACGAGAGGCAGTCGAGCAGGGTGACAGTGCGCGCCTGCTGCGCGCGCTGGACGACGCCCCGGCCGCGCGTCGCGCGCATCCGACACCCGAGCACTTCTGGCCGCTGCTGGTCGCGGCAGGTGCCGCGGACGGCGGCGCGGGCAGCGCGCCCGCTATGGTGATCGAAGGCGGAATCGCCCACGGCATGCTGGCCATGGACGCCTATGCCTTCGGCTGGCCGGGAGAGCGCGCCGCGTGACGGACCCGCTCGAGCAGTCGCTTCGTGGCGACGATCCCCTCGGCCTCGGAAAGCAGGCGCCCCTCGTATTCCACGCCGACGTGGCCGCGGTAACCACTGTCCAGCACGATCCGCAACATGCGCGTGAAATCGGTGTGGCGCTCGTTACCCGCGGCATCGAAGTCGTTCGATTTCGCGCTGACGCCCCGCGCGAACGGCATGAGCTTCGCGACGCCCGCGTAGCGGTCGTAGACCGTGTCGGCGTCGATCCGGAAGTTGCCGAAGTCCGGCAACGTGCCCACTGCAGGGTGAGCCGTTCGATGAACCACCTCGACCAGCCACTCGGCATCGCTGGTGAGTCCACCGTGATTCTCGAGCAGTACGCTGATGCCCGCGCGCGCGGCGTACTCGGCAAGGCGGGCAAGCCCGTCGCAGACCAGGTCGCGCTGCTGCTCGCGGGAGCCTTCGCTGTAGGCGTTCACGCGGATCGCGTGGCAGCCGAGAAACGCCGCCGCATCGATCCAGGGCCGGTGCCGGTCGACGGCGCGGGCGCGCTCGGTCGCCTCCGGGTCGCCGATGCGACCCAGTGCGTCGCACATGATCAGCACCGAACTCACGCCGGCGGCCGCCGCGTTGGCCTTCAGTTCGGAGAGGTAGCGTGTGTCCTCCGCGTGATCGAAGAAAAACGTGTTCACGTACTCGACCGCATCGATGCCGAACTGCTCCCGCGCCATCCTCGGGAACGCCAGCGGATGGGTGTCGCCCTGCAGGACGCTGGCTGGGTCCTCGCGAAGACGCGTGAAGAGCTTCCCGTAACCCCCGTCGAGCGCGCGACCGAAGAAGGTCCGGTGCAGCGACCATTGCGCCAGCGAGATCGGGAACAGTGGCTGGTCCGGTTCCATTCGCGCCGCTCCTGTCTACCTGCGTGGACTTGCTCGGATCGTAACTTGCAAGCGACTGAAGCTCGACCCTCGCCACGTACTCCGGCGTGAGCGAAGCGATGAAACGTACGCTGGGGCGCTGACAGATCCCTTGCCTGCGGTGGCCGCGAGGTATAGGGCGCCAGCGGTGGGACTCGGGCTGGTTCGTCAGGCCGGCTCGATGACGCAGAAGGGATTGCCTTCTGGGTCGAGCAGTGTGGTCCAGCCGTCGCGCACTTCGCGTACGGTTGCGCCGAGGCGTTGCAGTCGCGCGACCTCGTCGGGCACGGTGCCGCCGCGAAGATCGACATGCCAGCGGTTCCGTCCCGCGGTCTGTCCCGGCATCCGCTGGAAGCAGAGCGTGGGCCCCGGGCCATCGACCATGACGACGGGATCGGTCTCCGGTGTCAGTCCGAGTGCGGCGAGTCGGGCGGTTTCCGTTGCGTCGTACACGCGCACGGCATAGCCGGGGAGCGCCGCTGCCCAGAACCGGGCGAGCCCGGTCGGATGCGCCGCATCGACCGTGACCGAGTCGATCCGCAGGATATGCAGACGGGCCTCGGGCTGCCGACAGACGGCTTCGATGCGGTGTCCGTCGGGGTCGAGCACATAGGCGGCATAGTAGTCAGGGTCGTAGTCCGGGCGGAGTCCCGGATCCCCGTTCGACACGGCGCCCTGCTCGAGTGCTGCCCGGAAGAACGCGTCGACCGCGGCGCGTGAGCTGGCCCGAAAACCGACGTGCAACGGGGCGATTGGCGCAGTCGTATATACGATTCCGAAACCCCACGTGTCGGACCCGAACCCTTCCGCATCGCCGTCGCGGCCCAGCGGCCTGCTGTCGAGGCAGGCCAGCACCGCGGCATAGAAAGCGCGGCTCCTGGCGAGATCGCTGACCGGCAGATTGAAGTGATCGATCATGGCGGGTGCCCGTCTCCCTGGACCCGGACGTCGACGCAGACCGAAGTCCAGAATCAATTCACCTGCAGTTCCCCGTCGCGCGGGCTCAGCCGAAACAGATAGGCCTGGTTGACATCCTCATTGCGCGGACGGCGGCCGTAGCGGATCTCGTAGGCGTCGCTGAATGCCGCGAACTCCCCTGCGTCGGTCACGCGTGTCGCACTGAGATCGTACAGGCGCTCGTCCATCAGTATGCGCGCAGCATCGTTGTTTTCCAGGTACACGACCCATTGGGCGCGGTTCGTGCCGGCGTGAACGTAGAGGTTGGCGCCAAGCGGAACGACCCAGATCTTGACCGAATAAGGCTTGGCGGGATTCGTCTCGAGTTCCACTACATTCGGTACCGGTGTGCCGCCCCAATCGGTCGGCGCGACGGCTGTCGTACCGGTCAGCGCGCCGCCTGGCATCATCATCCAGGTGTAATAGCCCCCGGCGAGCACGAGCAGGGCTGCTAGAACACCGAACAGTCTCTTCCACGTGAACATGCTCATGACGTCTCCCCGATCACTTTGCCCGACCGTGCCGGCACAATACTGCCAGTGTGTCGACGCAATTGCTGCGTTCTTGACTGCCACAAACCAGCGACGTCAGACCGATCTCGAAACGCCCATTGAACGTCTCGGACGTCGGCTTCCCGGTAGTCCCTCGCTGGAGAGAGGGTGGGCATTGGGAATGCCCAGCTCCTTCGCGTCTGATGGCACGTCTCGGTGGTCTTGCCAAATTTTGCCAAACCATCTAGCCTGCTGGCATGAGCACGATGAACATTTCCCTGCCAGACACCCTGAAGTCATTCGTGGATGAACAGGTCAGTCAGCGCGGCTACGGCACCAGCAGTGAGTACGTGCGCGAACTGATCCGCCGCGATCAGGATCGGCAGCAGTTGCGCAACCTGCTGCTCGCGGGCGCGTCGTCGGCTCCCACGGCGCCGGTGACCGAGGTCTACTTCGAAGGCTTGCGCGAGCGGGTACGGGGCGCGGCAAGGGAGACAGGCAAGTCCCGCCGCAAGCCGTGAAGGCCAAGCCCGTCGTCCCGCGCGAGCAGGCCCAGCAGGATGTCGAGGATGCACTGGCGTACTACTTGGCAGAAGCCGCCGAGGCTGCCGCGCTCAGCTTCGTCGCCGCCCTGGAGCAGGCCTACGCGCACATCGGGCGGCACCCAGCGACTGGATCACCTCGCTACGCGCATGAACTGCACTTACCGGGCCTGCGCGCCTGGCCACTGACGCGCTACCTATACCTTGTGTTCTACGTCGAGCGCCCGGACCGCATCGATGTCTGGCGCGTGCTGCACGGCCAGCGCGACATCCCGGCGGGGATGCAAGGCACGGAAGACATCTGAGCCTCGATCCAGGCGAAAGGTGCCTTCCTGGCTCAGTTCTCATGTTGTACAGGAACCGCGCGATGACAATTCGGCAGCACTGGGTGAGAGCCGCTCGAGGCATAGCGCCGGGCGGGTTTCGAGAGCAGACCCGCCGAATCGCGTCCGTCTATCTGGATCCAACCAGATCGTAACTCGCGAGCGGCTGATGCTCGACCATCGGGACGTACCCCGGCATGTCGAGCATGGTGTCGAGCGCACGCCGCACCGGATCGAGCCGCCACGCGGTGTCGAGCGTCTCGAACGGCGTGCCGTCGCCGCGGTCCGCCGTGTCGAGGAGATCGTAGCCGTAGTGGGTGGCGAGTTCTCCCAGGCGCAGTTGCGGAGTGCCGAGCAGCGCCGCGTAGGCCTTGGTCAGCCGCATGCCGGTGAGCGCGTTCCAGTCGAAGTCCACGGTCCTGTGGCGGCCAATGGAGGCCGCGCTGAAGCCCTGGCCCGGATTCTGGGTCCAGCTCGCATGCCCCGCGAACTTGCCGAGCCCCTGGCTCGCGAACCGGTCCGATCGGAAGTATTCCGGGTCGAACGTGACGTCGAGGAATAAACAGATCCGCGCCAGTGTCGCGTCGGGTTCGCGGCAGAGATCCTCGTAACGCACCTCCAGCAATCGCGGATTGCCACGGTGCGCCGCGATGGCTGCGGTCGACGCGATCCAGGTCTCGGCGGACTCGAGCAGCGGCTTGCCGCGGCGCGCGAGCGAGAGCAGCACGTCGCGCGGATCGCGCACGATGTGGATCACCTTTGCTTCCGGGAAGGCGTCGACGAACTTGCCGATCACGCGGATGTTGCGTGGCGTCTTCTCGGCCCAGAGGCGTTTGCCGGTGCGCGCCTGCACGTGGGCCTGCATGGTGGCGGCGAGTTCGTTGAGGCTGCGTGCCCTTCCGGCCATGCCCCACAACGCGCTGCGGCCGAGTCCGTATGCCCTGGCCTGGCGGAAGATCGCGCGGCCCTGGTGGTACGGGTTGCCGGAGACGCCGATGAACCGGTACAGGTGGCGGTGCCGGCGGAAGCGCGCGTAGTCGTCGTACAGGGTCGGGATGCAGAAGAGGAACAGCTCGTCGCCGCAGGCGATCTCGGGATGCCGGTCGAGCGTGTAGGCGAGCATCGTGCTGCCCGACGAACCGCAGCCGCATACGTTCACGATCCCCGCACCGAGCGTGCCGCCGACCGGCGCAGCAGCACCGGGGGTGGTCGAGTTGACGCGCTGCGGCTCCATGCCACGGATTATGCCGGAACGCGGGCCGATGGTGTTTGACGACCCCGGCACGCGGGACCCAGAATCGTGCTGTCTGACAAACCGATCGGTGGGGGATTCCGGGATGAAGGCGTCGGATCTGTTCGTGAAGGCGCTCGAGGCCGAGGGCGTGGAATACGTGTTCGGCATTCCCGGCGAGGAGAACCTCGATCTCCTCGAGTCGCTGCGCACGTCGTCGATCAGGCTGATCCTGACCCGGCACGAGCAGGCGGCCGGGTTCATGGCCGCCACGTACGGGCGGCTGACCGGCAAGGCCGGGGTGTGTCTCGCCACCCTGGGGCCGGGCGCCACCAACTTCGTCACCGCGGCAGCCTATGCCCAGCTCGGCGCCATGCCGATGCTGATGCTGACCGGCCAGAAGCCGATCAAGGCCAGTAAGCAGGGCCATTTCCAGATCGTCGACGTCGTCGACATGATGCGGCCGCTCACCAAGTACACGCGCCAGATCGTGTCGGCCGACAACATCCCGGCGCGGGTCCGCGAAGCGTTCCGGCAGGCCGAGGAGGAGCGCCCGGGTGCGACGCACCTCGAGCTCCCGGAGGACATCGCGCACGACCAGACCGATGCGATGGTGATCCCGGCGAGCTACGTGCGGCGGCCGCTCGCCGACGAGAAGGCGATCGCCCGTGCGGTCGACGCGATCACCAACGCCAACCGGCCGCTCTTGATGGTCGGCGCCGGCGCCAATCGCAAGACCTCGAGCAAGATGCTGAACGAGTTCGTCGAGAAGCTCGGCATCCCGTTCTTCACCACGCAGATGGGCAAGGGCGTGCTCGACGAGACCCACCCGCTGTTCCTCGGCAATGCGGCGCTCTCGGACGGCGATTTCGTGCATCGTGCGATTGAGCGGGCCGACTGCATCATCAACGTCGGCCACGACGTGGTGGAAAAGCCGCCGTTCTTCATGCGCCGCGGCGAGCGCACCGTCATCCACGTGAACTTCTTCAGCGCCGAGGTGGACACTGTGTACTTCCCGCAGATCGAGGTGATCGGCGACGTCGCCAACTCGGTCTGGCGCCTGAAGCAGCGCCTCGAGCGGCAGGCGCACTGGAACTTCGAGTACTTCGACCACGTGCGTGAGCATCTGAACCGGCACCTGTCGATGCACGCCGGTGACGGCCGCTTTCCCATGCACCCGGTGCGCCTGGTCGCGGACACGCGCAAGGCGCTCGAGGCCGACGGCATCGCCGCGCTCGACAACGGCATGTACAAGCTCTGGTATGCACGTTACTACCGCAGCATGCACCCCAACACGCTGCTGCTCGACAATGCGCTCGCGACCATGGGCGCCGGCCTGCCGTCGGCGATCGCCGCGAAGATGGTGTACCCGCAGCGCAAGGTGGTGGCGGTCTGCGGTGACGGCGGCTTCATGATGAACTCCCAGGAACTCGAGACCGCGGTGCGCCTCGATCTCAACCTCACCGTGCTGGTGCTGCGCGACGACGCGTTCGGCATGATCAAGTGGAAGCAGGCCAACATGAAGTTCCCGACGTTCGGCATGGACATGACCAATCCGGACTTCGTGAAGTACGCGGAGAGTTACGGTGCCCGCGGCTATCGACCGGCCTCGGCCGACGAGTTCCTGCCCATCCTGCAGAAGACGCTCGAGGAGCCCGGCGTGGACCTGATCGAGGTACCGGTGGACTATTCCGACAACGACCGGATCCTGAACCGGGAGATCCGGGAACTGTCTGCGCAGATCTGACGAGCGGGAGCAATCCGATGCTGAGGGACGCCTACCCCTACTACCTCGCCAACGAGCCGGTCCAGGCCAATCGCGACCTCGAGGTCACCGACAAGTACACGGGTGCGGTCGCGACCCGGGTCGCCCTGGCCGATGCGGCGGCGATCGACGCCGGCATCGCGGCGGCCGTGCAGGCGCAGGAAGCCATGGCGCGCATGCCCCCGTACGAGCGCCAGGCTGTCCTGCAGCACTGCGTGGCGCGGTTTCGCGAACGATTCGACGAGCTGGCGCTCGCCCTCTGCATCGAGGCCGGCAAGCCGATCAAGGATGCGCGCGGCGAGGTCACCCGGCTGATCGACACGTTCCGGGTGGCCGCGGAGGAAGCCGTGCGCATCGGCGGCGAAGTCATGAATCTCGAGATCTCGGCGCGCGCGCGCGGTTACCGCGGATTCTGGAAACGGGTGCCGATCGGTCCGTGTTCGCTGATCAGCCCGTTCAACTTTCCACTGAACCTCGCCGCGCACAAGATCGCGCCGGCGATCGCCGCCGGCTGCACCTGGGTCATGAAGCCCGCCAGCCGCACCCCCGTCGGCGCGCTGATCATGGGTGAGGTGCTCGCCGAGACCGGGCTGCCGAAAGGCGCGTTCTCGATCCTGCCGGCGCACCGCGAAGGCGCGGACCTGTTCACCGAGGACGACCGGTTGAAGCTGCTGTCCTTCACCGGTTCGCCGGACGTGGGCTGGGCGCTCAAGGCCAAGGCCGGGCGCAAGAAGGTGGTGCTCGAGCTCGGCGGCAACGCCGCCTGCGTGGTCGACGCGGACCAGGTCGACCGGCTCGACGCGGTGGTCGAGCGCCTGGTGTTCGGTGCCTATTACCAGTCGGGTCAGAGCTGCATCAGCGTGCAGCGGATCTTCGTGCACGATTCGATCTACGAGGTGCTGCGCGAACGGCTGGTGGCCGCGGTCGGCGCATTGCCGATGGGCGATCCGCGCGAAGAGTCGACCTTCATCGGGCCGATGATCTCGGTCGGGGAAGCCGAGCGCCTCGAGCGCTGGATCACGCGGGCCCGGCACGAGGGCGGGCGGGTCCTGTGCGGCGGCCGGCGCGAAGGCGCGATGCTGGAGGCGACGCTGCTCGAGGACGTGCCGTTCGACGTCGAGCTCAATTGCGAGGAGGCGTTCGGCCCGGTCGCCGTGCTGTACCGCTACAGCGATTTCGAGAAGGTGCTGGAAACGGTCAACGACAGCCGCTTCGGCCTGCAGGCCGGGATCTTCACCCACGACCTGCGCAAGGCCATGCGCGCCTGGGACGTGCTCGAGGTCGGTGGTGTGGTGATCAACGACGTACCGTCCTGGCGCGTCGACAACATGCCCTACGGTGGGGTCAAGGACTCCGGCCTCGGCCGCGAGGGCGTGCGCTACGCGATCGAGGACATGACCGAGATCCGGCTGCTGGTCATTCGTGATTGATCGTGCCCGGCGCCTGCGCCGCCAGCACCACCCAACCACGGCCGGTCAGCGGCCCGGCGCGCGTCAGCACGAGCGCAAGGGGTTCCGGAGCATCTTCGTCGAGCAGGCGCGCCCGGTTCGCGGCGTGCCATGCCCGGGCGGCGGGGGCGCGGCGCCAGGGCATGGCCCGCCTGATGCCGGCGGGAGCAGCGAAGCCGCGCACCTGCACCGGTCGACCGTCCAGGGGCAACGATGCGTCTGACCCGGGACACACCTCCGCGAGTGCGGTGAGGGCTGTGTGGAGCGCCGGTTCGAGCCACTCGGACGCATCGCGCAGCACCACCGTGCGATACGTGTCGTTGCGCGTGACGCGGAACCGGGAGCATTCACGCAGGCTCTTGTCGACGAAGTCGCGGATCCGGCGGGCATCGGCGTGCGCGACGGCCGCCCGGATCGAGTCCGCGCTTGCCCGAAAATCCGGGTTCGCCGACCGGTAGGCTTCGACCATCACGGGAGTGTGCGCGCGCAAGGCGGTCGGCAGTGCGGCCAGCAGCCGCGCCAGGTTGCCGGTGGCGGCCCGCTCGCCGAGCGGCCTGCGGCGGCGACGGACCCCGTCGCCGTCGATCATCAGCAGCGTGTCCGCGTGCAGCAGCACGTTGCCGAGGTGCAGATCGGTCTGCATGAGGCCCGCGCGGTGCATGCTGCCGACCAGGCGGGCGACGGCGGGCAGCCGGGTGGCCGCCGCCGATTGGTCCGCAAGGGCGTCGGCCAGCGGCAGCGCGTCGGTGAGAAACGTGGTCAGCAGGACCTGGCCGCCGCCGGCCAGGTGCGCGGCGGCGACCGGGGTCGGCGTGGGAATGCCTGCCGCGAGCAACGCCTCGATGCCGGCTCGCTCGCGGCGCCAGTAGCGCCAGCTGCCGCGCGAGACGAACAGCTTGGCCAGCACGGCCCGGTCGCCCAACCGGCCTTCGCCCACGACCCGGCGGCCGGGCAGGACGCGCAGGAGGCGCAGCACGGTCAGCATCCGGCCGTCGGCCAGCCGTACGGTGAACGGCGTGCGGATCTTGCGGCCGGCGGCGCGCAGTTCCGCGGCGCGGATCGGGGAGCGCGCCGGCTCCGGCGCCGACTCCGGCGTCGGCATCGACCCGGGGCATTCCGCCATAGGACAATCTCGCAGGTCGGGAACGGATCCCGGCTATGGTATTACGAATACGGCGCTGCGCCGTGGCAGGCGCCAAGAGCCTCGGGAGCCGCTCGATGGGCCAACCCTTCCTGCGTGAAGACCTGCGCCGCCAGTGGGGCGAGGCGGACCTGTTCGAGCGTGTCTTCGGCCTCGAGGGCGAGGTCTACCGCGCCATCGCGAACCGGCGCACGCTGCGCTTCG
Source organism: Pseudomonadales bacterium (assembly GCA_019634925.1). Lineage (GTDB taxonomy): Bacteria > Pseudomonadota > Gammaproteobacteria > Pseudomonadales > Azotimanducaceae > UBA7803. Next base: position 396,274 of record JAHCAL010000004.1, on the reverse strand, counting down.
AGACCGGCGGGCGCGCATACTTCGCCAAGCTGCACGGGCGATCCGGCTGGGGCGAGATACTGAAGAACCTCGTCACCCTGCGGCTGCCGGTGGTCAGCGCCAGGAACGAGTTCGAAGCCTGCCGCTATCTCGCCGAACAGGGCATCCGGGCGCCCGTCGTTGCCGCTTACGGCGCACGCGGGTGGAACCCGGCCCGGCGCGAATCGTTCATCGTGTGCGACGCGCTCGAGGGATTCACGAGCCTCGAGGACCTGGCCGCAGGCTGGGAAGCGGCGCCGCCGACCCCGCTGCAGAAGCGCCGCCTGGTGATGGGCGTCGCACGGTTCGCGCGCGCGTTCCACGGCGTCGGCATGATCCATCGTGACTTCTACATCTGCCACCTGCTCGCGGAGCAGGCCGCCTGGGCGGCCGGGCGGGTGGAGCTCGCGGTGCTGGACCTGCATCGCGCGCGCATTTTCCGGCGCATCCCGACGCGCTGGCTCGCGCGCGATCTCGCCGCGCTCCTGTTCTCCACGCTGGATCTCCCGCTCGACCGGCGGGCCTGGTATCGGTTCCTGCGCGTCTACCGCGGACAACCCCTCCGCAAGACCCTCAGCGAGGAGGGCGCCTTCTGGATGGCGGTCGAACGACGCGCGCTCGCGCTGTATCGCAAGGGCGTGCGCAAGGGTTACGTGCAGGGGCGCTACGCGCCATGAGCGGCGCGCACACCGGTACGGTATGGGTCGATCGGCGCGGGCAGGACACGCGCCGCTGCCTGCGCGCGTTCCTGGACCCACCGATGCGCGCCTTCCTGGACGACCCGGAACGCAGCTTTGCCGCTGCGCCGCGGCGCAAGGACGGTAACAGTGCGACCGTGGCTAGCGTCGCGATCGGCGCGCGTGCGTTCATCGTCAAGCGCTACAACGTCACCGGGTTGCTGCACCGCCTGCGCGTGTCGTTGCGGCATCGCACCCGCGGTCGCAACGCGTGGCGGTTCGGTCAGCTGCTGCACGATGCGGGTGTGCCGACGGCACGCCCGATCGCCCTCATCGAACGGCGTCGGGGCTGGCTGCGCGATACGTGTTATCTCGTGATGGAGGATCTCGGCGATCGTGATCTGCGCACGGTGCTGAGCGCGGACGTCGATGTCGTTCCGCCCGCGCACCTGGTTCGTTCGGTCTGCGAACTGTTCGTCGCCCTGGTCCGCCTGCGGGTCTGTCACGGCGACACCAAGGCCACCAACTTTCTGGTGGTCGGCGAACGTGCCGCGCTGATCGATCTCGACTCGATGCGGCCGGACGTGAACGGCCGCGGCATCACGAGGGACCTGCAGCGCTTCCTCGCCAACTGGCGCGATCAGCCCCGGATCCACGAAACCTTCGTCACGGCGTTCCGTGCCGCCGGTCTGCCCGGTCTTTGACCGTCCCCGGCGCGCGCCTGGGGTTGTGGCGACCGGTGCGTCGACTATAGTAGCCGCCGTTTCCGCCAGCGGCTGTCTACCTTGATCATCCTCGGCCTTTCCGGCGCCCTGAATCACGACCCGTCCGCGGCGCTGCTGGTGGATGGCGAAATCGTCGCCGCCGCCGAGGAGGAACGTTTCGTCCGCGAGAAGCACGCGCGCAATCGCATGCCCATGGAAGCGGCCCGCTATTGTCTGAAGGCGGCGAATCTCGCGCCGCGCGACGTCGACGTCGTGGCCTTTCCGTATGCGCCGATCAGTCTCGCGAGCCCTGCCCGCTGGCACTATGCGCGGCGCTACTGGTACGCGCCGGACCGCGCGCTGGACGCGCTCTTCAATGGCAACCGGCGGTTTCGGCGCAATCGCCGGCGTGTCCTCGCCGCCGGGGCCGAGCTCGGCATCGACTGGAATCGCACCGAGTTCGTGCCGGTCGAACACCACCTGGCGCACGCCTCGAGTGCTTATCACCTGAGCGGCTTCAGCGGCCGGACGGCGATCCTCGGGGTCGACGGCAAGGGCGAATACGCGACCACGTTCTTCGGTTACGGCGAGAACGGCCGGATCCACAGGATCCGCGAGTTCTACGATCCGGACTCGCTCGGCGGCGTCTATGGCGCGATCACCGAATACCTCGGCTTCGAGATGCTCGACGGCGAGTACAAGGTGATGGGGATGGCGCCCTATGGCGATCCCGACCGCTACGACCTTTCGCGCCTGATCCGGCGCAAGGGCAGCGGCTTCGAGGTGGACACGCGCTACGTCAATACCGTGGGCCTGCGCCGCTACAAGGAAAACGGAGTCGGCTTCTATTTCAGCGACCGGCTGGTGGACTGGCTCGGCCCGCGGCGCAAGGGCGACGTCGCGGACGAACCCTACGTCCACTACGCCGCGGCGATCCAGCAGCTGTTCGAGCGCTGGTGCCTGGAACTCATCGAGACGTACCTCGGCGACATCCTGCGCGAGACCGGCCAGCTCGCGTTCGCGGGCGGCGGCGCGCTCAACGTGAAGCTCAACCAGCGCATCGTGGCGCTCGACCACGTGAAGGAACTGTTCGTGCAGCCGGCGTCCGGCGACTCGGGCACCGCGCTCGGCGCGGCCACATTCGTCGCGGCCGCTCGCGGCGAGCGCCTCGGGCGGATGCAGCACGTCTATCTCGGCCCACGGTTCGACGACGCGGCGTGCCGCGCGGCGCTTGAGGCGTGCCGCGAGCCTGTCGAATGGCGCCGCCTCGACGACGTACCCGGCGAGACCGCCGCGCTGCTCGCGGACGGACATCCGGTCGCGTGGTTCCAGGGGCGCATGGAGTTCGGTCCGCGTGCGCTGGGCGGTCGGAGCATTCTCGGCTGTCCGAGCGTCCCGGGCATCGCCGCGCGAATCAACGAGCAGATCAAGTTCCGCGAACGCTGGCGGCCGTTCTGCCCCAGCGTGCTCGATCGCGTTGCCGCCGAGATCATCCAGACCGACCATCCGGCGCCGTTCATGACCATCACGTTCGATGTGGCCGAAGCGTGGAAGGCGCGCATTCCCGAGGTGGTGCACGAAGACGGCACCGCGCGTGTGCAGATCGTCGAGCGGCACCAGCATCCGCGCTACTACGCGCTGTTGGAGGCGCTGGAGCTGCTGACCGGCAACGGCGTCGTCCTCAACACGTCGTTGAACCGGCGCGGCGAGCCGATGGTCTGCTCCCCGGAGGACGCGCTCGCCATGTTCTTCGGCTCCGACCTGCGTTACCTGGTGCTCGAGGACTACCTGGTCACCAAGCCGGCGCCGCCGCCTCAGTAGAGCCGCGGTTCGCCCGGCGGGCGCGTCTTGAACCGGCGGTGCAGCCACAGGTACTGCGCCGGGTGCAGGCGGACCGCGGCCTCGATCAGTGCGTTGATGCGCGTCGCGTCGGCGACGTCGTCGCCGCTCGGATATCCATCGAGCGGCGGGCCGATGTGCGCCTCCCAGGTCTGCGAATCGAGATCGCGATGCTGGTACATGAACAGCACCGGTGATTCGTTGACGCGCGCGAGCCGTGCGGTCGCGGTGATGGTGGCGGCCGGGATGCCGAAGAACGGGGCGAACACGGAGTGGCGCCGGCCGTAGTCCTGGTCGGCCGCGTACCACACGATCCGGCCGGCCTTGAGGCGCCGCAGCATGCCGCGCACGTCGTCGCGCTCGATGACTCCGTCGAAATAGTGCCGTCGGCCACGCACCTGGAGCCACTCCCACACGGGATTGCGGTTCTGCCGGTACACGACGTCGAGGTCGATGGCCCGCGCCAGCGGTTGCGCCATGATGTCGATGCAGGAGAAATGCGCGCCGACCAGCAGCACGCCGCGACCTTGCGCCGCGGCGGCGCGCAGGTGCTCGAGTCCGTGGATCGTGCAGCGGTCGGCGATCGGGAGTTTGGGGTCGAGCCAGGCGAGCAGCAGTTCGACGAGTGCGACGCCGGTGTGACGGAACACCTCGCGCACCCGCGCATCCTGGGCCGCGCCGGAGAGTTCGGGAAAACAGAGGGCCACGTTGACGCGCGTGATGTGGCGCCGCGAACCGCCGAGCCGGTAGGCGAGCGCGCCGAAAAGTGCGCCGACCCTGAACAGCGTGCGCAGCGGCAGCTGCGCCAACAACCAGCCGAACGCAACCAGGATCCATGCGCCCCAGACGCGTGGGTGCCAGGGAGCAGGTCTCTTGCGGCGTTTCGACATGGCATCCTTCCGGGCCGCGCCATTGTAGCAAGGGGGGCCTGTGATACCATCCGCGGATCATGAGACTCCCTTCCCTGCAGTCCGTGCACGTCCTGGTGGTCGGCGACGTGATGCTCGACCGTTACTGGGTCGGCGACGCCCGGCGCGTGTCGCAGGAAGCGCCCGTGCCGGTGGTCGACGTGACCCGGACCGAGGATCTCCCGGGCGGCGCCGCCAACGTGGCGCTCAACGTGGCGAGCCTCGGCGCGCGCTGTACGCTGATCGGACTCGTCGGCGCGGACGCGGCCGCGGACGCGCTCGTCGAGCGGTTGACCGCTGCCGGCGTGACCTGCGATTTCGTCACGGTCGACGACTGGCCGACCATCATCAAGCTGCGCGTGGTCAGCCGCAATCAGCAGCTCCTGCGTACCGACTTCGAGCGGCCCTTGCCGGCGCCACGTCGGGCGGCAGTCCACGCGCAGGTGTGCGCGCGGGTGGCGGCCCGGCTCGCCGATGCATCCGTCGTGGTGCTGCAGGATTACGACAAGGGAACGATCGAAGGGCCGGAGCAGCTCATCGGGCTCGCGCGGGCGAAGGGCCGGCGGGTGCTCGTCGATCCGAAGCACAAGTCGTTCGCCCGCTATGCCGGCGCGGATCTCGTCAAGCCGAATGCGCACGAGTTTCGTGCCGCGGCGGGAGACTGGTCGGACGACGAGGAACTGATCCGGCTGGCGACCGGCACGTGTACTGCGAACGACTTCGCCGCGCTGGTCATCACGCGCGGCAGCCGCGGCATGACCGTGGTCGAGCGCGATGGCGGACACCAGCACATTCCTGCGCTGCCGGTCGACGTCTACGACGTCACCGGCGCCGGCGATACGGCGATCGCGGCGCTGGCGGTCACGCGCAGCCTCGGCTGGGCGCCGCGCGCGTGCGCCCAGGTCGCAAACGTCGCGAGCGGCATCGTGGTGGGCAAGTCCGGGACGGCGGCGGTCACCGGACCGGAACTCGCCATTGCACTGAATGCGACCGACCGTATCGACCGCGGCGTGCTCGAGCGTGATCAGCTGCTGGACGCGGTTGCGCAGGCGCGCGTCGCGGGCGAACGGATCGTCTTCACGAACGGCTGCTTCGACATCCTGCACGCCGGCCACGTCGCCTACCTGGAGGAAGCCCGCGCACTCGGTGACCGGCTGGTGGTCGCGGTCAACGACGACGAATCGGTGCGCCGGCTGAAAGGGCCCGGCCGGCCGGTGAACCCGCTGGAACGCCGGCTGCGCGTGCTGTCCGGACTCAAGGCCGTGGATTGGGTGGTCGGCTTCGCCGAGGACACGCCCGAGGCGCTGCTCGCGGCGGTCCGGCCCGACGTGCTGGTCAAGGGTGGTGATTACGGCGCGGACGCGGTGGTCGGCGCCGACCTCGTGCGTGGCTACGGCGGTGAAGTGCGCGTGCTCGGACTCGTGGAAGACTGCTCTACGACCCGGATCGTGGAGCGGATCCAGAGCGGCGGCTGAACGCCTCGAGGACCCCGGCGTTCTCGCGCAGATGCGCCGGGTCGACGGTGCCGACGATGATGCTCGACACCCCGGGTTGGGCCGCGACGAACGCGAGGCTCTCCGGTCCGCCATGTCCGCTCGCCAGCGCTTTCTTGACCAGCACGCCGCAGCCGCGCGCGCCGGCCCTGGCGATCGCCGCGGCCTCGTCACGGTAGTCGGGATTGAGCGTCGCCATGATCACGTCGCAGCCGGCCTCGATTGCGCGCAGGGCCCCGGCGGGTGACTTGTGCGAGATGCCGACCGCACGGATCACGCCCGCCCGCTTGAGTTCCCTGAGGGCGTCGAGCGTTGCCGGGTCGTCGAGGATGTCGACGTCGCGTCCGTCGGAGTGGATCAGGACGATATCCAGGTAGTCCGTCGCGAGGCGCTCGAGCGATCGCGCCACGCTTGCCCGCACCCCCGCCGGCGTGAAGTCGAAGCGCGAGACGCCGTCCGTGAACGTCTCGCCGACCTTGGTGCAGAGGATCCAGTCGGCGCGGCGTCCCGCGAGCAGCCGGCCGAGCCGCGCCTCGCTGGTGCCGTAGGCGGGTGCGGTGTCGAGCAGGTTGATGCCGAGTTCGCGTGCGCAGTCGAGCAGCCGCGCGGCGTCCCGGTCGTCGGGGATGCGGAACGGGCGTGGATAGCGCACGCCGCGGTCGCGGCCGAGCTTGACGGTCCCGAGGCCGAGCAGGGAGACCGTGATGCCGGTCGCGCCGAGGGGGCGATAGTCCATGTCAGCGCTCCCAGGGTGCCGTGCCGATGCGGGCGCGGGGCAGATCCAGCGCGGTCAGCCCCGGTGCGGAGCGGGCATCCGCGCGCGGGGCCGGCAGGCGTTCGAGCACCCGGTCGCCGAGGTCCGGCGCAAGCGACAGCTTGGTCGGCCACCCCACGATCACCGTGTCGCCGGGCCCGGTCACCTCGACGAACGCCTCGTCGGGACGCACCCCGCCGGCGCGCGCCGGTTCCGCGCGGTCGACCCGCAGGGTGTCGATGTCGGCCTCGCGCCAGTCGCGCCACGGCAGGCACGCCTCGAGTTCACGGCGCGCGTGTTCGATCAGTTCGGCGCGGCCCATGGCCACGCCATCGGTCGCGATCTGGCCGCCGAGATACCAGAGCCAATCGTTGCCGTCCCGGTGGCTCGTGATGGTGAGCCGCGGTTCTGGACGGCGAATGCCGGTCAGGCAGTGCGCGAACAGCGGGGTGAGCCCGGGGTGGCGCACGATCACCTGGTGCAGCGGCCGGCGCTGCATGTGCGGGGTTTCGAGCCCGAGCGACCAGAGCAGGGCCTCCGTTCCGGCGCCGGCGGTGAGGATCAGATGACGTGCGGCGAGGGTGTGTCCGCCGCGTTGCAGCACCACGCCGGTTGCGTCGACCGCGAGACGTGTCCCCGGATCCGGCAGGGCCAGCCGGAAGGCGCGATCGGCGACCGGCCGCAGCAGCGCCTGCAGCAGCGCCGGTGTGTCGAGTACGAAGTCCCGCAGCACGTACACCACGCCGCGGAAACCAGGCGCGATGAGCGCCGCCGGGTGGTCGCGACGCTCGAGCTTGCGGATCCGTCCGCGCACGGCGCGGCTGGCGAAGAAGGTGGTCAGCTGGCCGATGCTCGATGCCTCGGCGAACATGTAGTAACGGTCGGAGAGCGGCGCGAGGCCCGACAGGTCGACGTCGCCGCGGCCGGCCAGTGCTGCCGCCCAGCGCTCCGGCATGTCCGCGATCGCCTCGGACGCGCGCGTCAGGAGCCCCGCCAGCGCGTACTTGATGCCGCCGTGGATCATGCCCTGGCTCGCGAGGGTCTGCCCGCCGCCGAGCGTATCGGCCTCGAACAGGACGGCGTCATAGCCGCGCCGGGTGAGCAGGTTCAAGAGCCAGAGCCCGGCGATGCCACCCCCGACGATGATCGCGTCGAGCCGCGTCGCGGCCGGGGCATCCGCCCCGGCGGTCGGGTCGGACGGGAGTTTCGGTTCGGACGTGTTCGGCTCGGCCATGAGCGGGCAGGTACACCGGCGCGCATACGATCGATCACACTAGGCGCTGGCGTACGGAGTGGCAAGCCCGGTGGCCTGCCGCGTGGGTTGCTTGACGGTGGCCGCACGCGCCGCGCAGGCTTCCGGCATGTGGCCGCTGCTCTACCGACTGCTGCTCTGGCTCGCGTATCCCGTGGTGCGCCTGCGGCTGGTGCTGCGCGCGCGCCGCGAGCCGGCCTACGCCGAGCGCATCCCGGAGCGTTTCGGTCACGCGCCGGCCGACATTCCGCGCGGGTGTGTCTGGTTCCACACCGTGAGCGCGGGTGAAACCATCGCGGCGGCGCCGCTGATCGCGGAGCTCGTGCGGGCCTGGCCGCAGCTGCCGTTCCTGGTCACCACCATGACGCCCGCCGGTTCCGCGGAAGTGCACGCGCGGCTGGGCGGCCGGGTACACCACTGCTACGCGCCGTACGATTTTCCGCGCGGCGTGCGGCGCTTCTTCGACCGACTCGAGCCGCGCGTGCTGATCCTGATGGAGACGGAGCTCTGGCCGAACCTGATCGCCACGGCCGCCGCGCGCGGCGTTCCCGTGGTGCTCGTCAATGCGCGCCTGTCCGCGCGCTCGGCGCGCGGCTACGCGCGGGTGGCGGGCCTGACCCGGCGCATGCTCGCGACCATCGATCGGCTCGCCTGCCAGTTCCCGGAACACGTCGAGCGGTTCTGCGCGCTCGGTGCGCCGGCCGATCGTGTGGTCGCGCTCGGCAGCGTCAAGTTCGATGCGCGCCTGCCGGCCGACCACGCCGCGCGCGTCGCCGCGCTCGAGGCGCGCTGGCGATTCGCCGACCAGCCGGTCTGGATCGCCGGCAGCACCCATCCGGGCGAGGAGGAACGGATCCTGGCCGCGCACCGCGCGGTGCGCGCGAGCCATCCCGGCGCGCGGCTGATTCTGGTGCCGCGGCATCCGGTGCGTGCCGAGGAAGTGCACGCACGCTGCCGGGCGGCGGGCTTCACGGTCGGCCGACACGCGATCGCGGATCCTGCGGATGCGTCGGCGGACGTGGTGCTGGTGGACGCCATGGGCGTGCTGCTCGACTACTACGGCCGCGCCGGCGTCGCGTTCGTGGGCGGCAGCCTGGTCGACCAGGGCGGGCACAACCCGATCGAGCCGGCGCTGCTCGGCGTGCCGGTGGTCATGGGCCCAAACGTGTTCAATTTCGCCGACGTGGTCGAGCGGTTTCGCGCGGCAGGGTGTCTGCGCCTGGTGGCGGACGCGGACGACCTGGCCGGAGCGATCCGGGCCTGGTTCGACGATCCCGAGGGCCGGCGGGCGACGGGTTTGCGAGCGCGTGCCGTAGTAGCGGCGAATGCGGGGGCGTCCGTGCGCCTGCGCGCGCTCCTGGACGGGGTCCTGGCCCGCGCCGGCACCGGCGGAGCCGGTGACGACAACCGGCAGGCCATGGGGTAAGGTGTGCGCGCAATTCCGCCGTGCAGCGGAGCCGGCTGTCCTGCCAGGGCGCCGGTCGTCATTCGAGGTTCCATCCGGGCTTTCACCAGGGTTTTACGCACCAGAGTTTTAGGGAACGACGCGATGAACAAGATGCCAGCCGTGCTGATGTTGCTGGTTGCGGGGCTGTTCGGGCAGCTGGCGCCGGCGCCGGTGTACGCCGGGTCCGCGGAAGGACCGGCCGAATCCGCGGCGACGGAGGACTTTCCGGATACGACGCTGGCCGGCATCTACGAACTCGCGGTGCGCAACGACCTGACCATCGCGCAGGCGCGCGCGCAGCTGCGCGCCGGGGTCGAGGAGCGTCGTCTCGCGCGCGCGGGGCTGCTGCCGCGCGTGCAGGGCACGTGGGACTACGTCGACCAGGAGACCGACACGCGAGGATCGTTCGCGGCGGGTCAGACGATCATCCCCAACACCACCAACACGGCCACGGAGACGTACGGCTGGGACATCTCGCTCAGCCAGCCGCTGTTCGACCTGCCGGCCTGGTTCCGTTTCCAGCAGGGCAAGGCGCTCTCGGAGCAGGCGCAGGCGACGTTCTCGGTGGCGCAGCAGGAACTGATCGTGCGTACGGCATCCGCGTATTTCGAGGTGCTGCGGGCGGCGGCCAACCTGCGGGCTTCGCGCGCCCAGGAGTCGGCGGTGAACGCGCAGCTCGACCAGGTCAAGCAGCGGTTCGAGGTCGGCATGGTGGCGATCACCGACGTGCACGAGGCCCAGGCCGCCTACGACCTTGCGGTCGCCCAGCGGATCTTCGACGAAGGCCAGCTCGGCACCCGGCGCGAACTGCTGTCCGTGCTCACCGGCCGCCCGCACGGCGACCTCTGGATGCTCGACCAGGCGTTCCCGGTGCGCGACCCGGACCCGGTCGCCGGCGAGGAATGGGTGGATTTCGCCCGTCAGAACAACCTCGACATACAGGTTGCCCAGTACGCGCGCGACGCCGCGGCACGCGGCGCCCGTGCGGCGACCAGCACCCGTCTGCCGACCGTGGACCTTTCCCTCATGCGCGCCGACAGCGACACCGACGTGGTGCAGCGCAATCTCGGTACGGGCACCCGCAACGAGTTCCCGAACGACCAGGAACGCACCACGATCGCGTTGCGGATGACGTTGCCGATCTACACCGGCGGGTTCACGACGGCCACCATCGCCCAGGCGAACGCCCGCGCCGACGCGCAGCAGTCCGGCTACGAAGGCACGGTGCGCACGGTGCTGCAGGAAACCCGCGCGATGCACATCCGGGTCCGTTCCGACGTGGCGCGCGCGGCTGCGCGTGCGCAGGCGGTCACCTCCACCCGGTCGGCACTCGAGGCGGCGCAGGTCGGCTACGAAGTCGGCACCCGCAACGTCGTCGACGTGCTGAACGCGCAGCGCGAGTACTTCTCCGCGGTGCGGGACTACGAGAACAGCATCGTCGACTACGTCCTCGACCTGGTCGTCCTGAAGCGGGTCGCGGGCATGCTGAGCCCGGCGGACATCTACGACATCAATCAATGGCTCCGTGAACCCGCGCCGGCCACGCTGAGCGGCGCCGTGCCCGCGAATCCGGCCTGAGCCATCCATGCCCGGGAAACGCTACCGCGTCGATCTGTCCGCGCACATGGCGGAGTGCGACGCCAATTACCTGCGCGTCATGAAGCTGTTTCCGGCGCTGCGGGACGAGGACGTGAGCGAATTCGGCGTGGCGCTCGGCGAGCATCCTTACCAGGTCCGGCTGACGGTGCTCGAGCGCGGTCCCTACACGACGCTGATCGAGCTGCGCCACCTGCCGGGTGGCCCCTGGAATCTCGAGCCGCGGCTCGCCGTGCGCCTCTATCACGACGCGCAGAGCGCGGAAGTGGTGGAATTCCACGGCGCGCGGCACTTCCGGCCGTCGTACGCCTATCCCAACCAGCGCATGCACCTTCCCGACGAGAAGGCCCAGGTCAACCGGTTTCTCGGCGAATTCCTGTCGATGTGTCTCGCCAACGGGATCGCGCTCTCTGCACTCGCCCCCGCCGGCTGATCCGCCGTGCGCCCCGACTGATCCGACAGGTCCAGACCCATGGCAGAAGCCAGATACTCCGCCGAATCCATCCAGGTGCTCTCCGGGCTCGAGCCGGTACGCCGCCGGCCCGGCATGTACACCGACACGACGCGACCCAACCACCTCGTGCAGGAGGTGGTGGACAACAGCGTCGACGAGGCGCTGGCCGGGCATGCGCGCAACATCGAGGTGGTGCTCGCGCCGGACGGCGTGATCGAAGTGGCCGACGACGGGCGCGGCATGCCGGTCGACATCCACCCGGAGTTCAAGGTTTCCGGTGTCGAGCTGATCCTCACGCGCCTGCATGCCGGCGGCAAGTTCGACAATACCAACTACCAGTTCGCGGGCGGCCTGCACGGCGTGGGTGTCTCGGTGGTCAACGCATTGTCCGACTGGCTCGAGGTCGAGGTGCGGCGCGACGGTCAGGTCTACCGGCAGCGCTTCGAGCGCGGCGAACCGGTGACCGCGCTCGAGGTGGTGGATACCGTCGGCAAGCGCAATACCGGCACGCGCGTGCGGTTCCTGCCCGAGGCCGGCTACTTCGACTCGCCGCGCGTGTCCGTGTCGCGGCTGCGCCACCTGCTCCGCGCGAAGGCCGTGCTCTGCCCGGGGCTGCGCGTCTCGCTCACCGTGGCGTCCGACCCGGAACGCAGCGGTAGCTGGTACTTCGAGGACGGCCTGCGCAGCTATCTCGAAGAGGCGCTGACGGGCGCCGAGACGATTCCGGCGACGCCGTTCCTGCACAGCGCGGCGGGCAACCAGGAAGCCGTCGACTGGGCGGTCCAGTGGGTGGTCGACGGCGGTGAGCTGATCACCGAGTCCTACGTGAACCTGATTCCGACCACCCAGGGCGGCACCCACGTGAACGGCCTGCGCAGCGGTCTCTCGGAGGCGCTGAAGGAGTTCTGCGAGTTCCGCGATCTCATCCCGCGCGGCATCAAGCTCACCGCGGAAGACCTGTGGGATCAGTGCGCCTACGTGCTGTCGGCCAAGCTGTCGGATGCACAGTTCGCCGGCCAGACCAAGGAGAAGCTGTCGTCGCGCCAGGCGGCTGCGTTCGTCGGCGGGGTGGCCAAGGACGCCTTCAGCCTGTGGCTGAACGAACACCCGCAGGACGGCGAACGGCTCGCCGAACTCGCCATCAGCAACGCGCAGCGCCGCGTGCAGGCGAGCAAGAAGATCGCGCGCAAGAAGGTCACCGCCGGACCTGCGCTGCCGGGCAAGCTCGCCGACTGTTCCGGCCAGGACGGCGAGCGGTCGGAACTGTTCCTGGTGGAAGGGGATTCCGCCGGCGGATCCGCCAAGCAGGCGCGCGATCGTGAGTTCCAGGCGGTCATGCCGCTGCGCGGCAAGATCCTCAACACCTGGGAAGTCGGTTCCGGCGAAGTGCTCGGATCCCAGGAAGTGCACGACATCTCGGTGGCGGTGGGCGTGGATCCAGGGTCGGCGGACCTCTCGGGCCTGCGCTACGGCAAGGTCTGTATCCTGGCCGACGCGGACTCCGACGGCGCGCACATCGCGACCCTGCTCTGCGCCCTGTTTGTCAGGCACTTCCGGCCGCTCGTCGCGGCCGGCCACGTCTACGTCGCCATGCCGCCCCTGTACCGCATCGACGTCGGCAAGGAGGTGTTCTACGCGCTCGACGAGTCGGAGAAGACGGGCGTGCTCGATCGCATCGTGGCCGAGAAGAAACGCGGCGCGGTGTCCGTGCAGCGTTTCAAGGGTCTCGGCGAGATGAATCCCCTGCAGCTGCGCGAGACCACCATGGATCCGAACACACGCCGGCTGGTGCGCCTGACCCTCGACGATGCCGCACGCACCGACGAGACCATGGACATGCTGCTCGCCAAGAAACGCGCCGGCGACCGCAGGCAGTGGCTCGAGCAGAAAGGCGACCAGGCCAGCCTGCTCGAATGACCCTTCGCAGCGAACCAGGCATCCGGACATGACCACCGAACCCTCCGACATCGAAACGCTGCCGCTGCGCGAATTCACCGAGCGCGCGTATCTCGACTACTCGATGTACGTGATCAACGATCGTGCATTGCCGCACATCGCGGACGGGCTGAAGCCGGTGCAGCGGCGCATCGTGTACGCCATGAGCGAACTCGGTCTCGCCAGCACGGCCAAGTTCACCAAGTCGGCGCGCACCGTGGGCGACGTGCTCGGCAAGTTCCATCCGCACGGCGACAGCGCCTGCTACGAGGCCATGGTGCTGATGGCGCAGGACTTCTCGTTCCGCTATCCGCTGGTGGACGGGCAGGGCAACTGGGGCGCGCCCGACGATCCCAAGTCGTTCGCGGCCATGCGCTACACGGAATCGCGCCTCTCCCGCTACGCGGACCTGCTGCTCGCCGAGATTCGCCAGGGTACGGTCGACTTCGTGCCCAACTTCGACGGTACGCTGACCGAGCCGAAGCTGCTGCCGGCGCGCGTGCCGTTCCTGCTGCTGAACGGCAGCACGGGTATAGCGGTCGGCATGGCGACTGACATCCCGCCGCACAACCTGAACGAGGTGGTGAGTGCGTGCATTCACCTGCTGGAAAGTCCGCAGGCGAGTGTTGCCGATCTCATGACGCACGTGCGCGGTCCGGACTTCCCGACCGAGGCGGAGATCGTGACGCCCGTCGCCGAGATCCGCGAACTCTACGAGACCGGCCGCGGCTCGATCCGTGCGCGCGCCGTATACCGGCGCGAGGGCGGCGACATCGTGATCTCGGCGCTGCCGCACCAGGCGTCGCCGGCGCGCATCCTCGAACAGATCGCCCAGCAGATGCAGGCGAAAAAGCTGCCCATGCTCGCCGATCTGCGTGACGAGTCGGATCACGAGAACCCGACCCGCCTGGTACTGGTGCCGCGCTCCAACCGGGTCGACGTCGACCGGCTGATGTCGCACCTGTTCGCGACGACCGATCTGGAGAAGACCTACCGGGTCAACCTCAACCTCATCGGCCTGGACCAGCGGCCGCGCGTCATGAATCTGAAGGAGATCCTGCGCGACTGGCTGGAGTTCCGCAGCCGCACCGTCACGCGGCGTCTCGAACATCGCCTGCAGCGGATCAACGAACGGCTGCACATCCTCGAGGGTCTGCTGGTCGCCTACCTCAACATCGACGAGGTGATCCGCATCATCCGCGAGGAGGACGAACCGCGCGCCGCGCTGATGGCGAAGTTCGGCCTGACCGAGATCCAGGCCAACGCGATCCTCGACCTGCGCCTGCGGCAGCTCGCGAAGCTCGAGGAATTCAAGCTCAAGGGCGAGCGGGACGAACTCGAGGCCGAGCGCGCGGATATCGAGCAGATCCTGGGCTCGAAGGCGCGCCTGCGCACGCTCATCAAGCGCGAACTCCTGGCCGATGCGGAGAAATTCGGCGATGCGCGCCGCTCACCGCTGGTCGACGCGCCGGAGGCGGCCCCGTACGCCGAGGAGGACCTGCTCGGCAACGATCCGATCACGGTGGTCCTCTCCGACAAGGGCTGGGCCCGGGCGGCCAAGGGACACGACCTCAATCCGGAAGAGCTGAGCTATCGGACCGGCGACCGGTTCGCCCAGGCCGGGCGCGGCAGAACCAACGACACGCTGGTGTTCCTCGATTCCACCGGGCGCACCTACACGGTGGTCCCGCACACGTTGCCGTCGGCGCGCGGCCAGGGTGAACCCCTCACCGGGCGGCTGAAGCCGCCCGCTGGCGCGCGTTTCGTCGGGCTCGCCTTCGGTCACCCGGACCGGCGCGTACTGCTCGCCAGCAGTACCGGCTACGGCTTCATTGCGCGGCTCGGCGAACTGGTCAGCAAGAACCGCTCGGGCAAAGCCTGTCTGACCGTGCCGGATGGCGCGCAGGCGCTGCCGCCGGCGCTCTTCGGCCAGTCGGAGGCGATGGCCGAGTCGCCAGCTGCGGGGCAACTGGTGGTGGTGGTCACCGGCCAGGGGCACCTGCTGGCGTTTCCGGCAGCGGAACTGCCGGAGCTCGCGCGCGGCAAGGGCAACAAGCTGATCAACATCCCCGCGGCCGCCCTGCGCGACGGCAGCGAGCAGGTGGTGGGTGCGGTCGCCATGACCGAGGCCGACGAGCTGCTCGTGCTCGCCGGACAACGCCACCTGCGGCTGAAGTACCGCGACCTCGAGCACTATGTGGGTGAGCGTGGACGGCGCGGCAGGCTGCTGCCGCGGGGATTTCAGAAGGTCGACTCGCTCGCCATCGAGTCGCGCTGATTCTTGAACTGCTCCACCTGCTGGAGCAGGCGGGTCTTGTCCGCGGCCGCGAGGTCGGTGAGCAGCTGGCAGCCGGGCCCGCTGGTGCGCAGCTCGTCGAGCAGCACATTCTGCATCGGGCGCAGGGTGAGACGCTCGGTGCCGGCCAACGCCGTACACATGGTCTCGCTCAGCACCAGGGTATTGTCGCGCGCGAGCGCGGAGAGCAGCGCCACGTCCGCGACCGCCGGATGGTCGAGCGGCAGCGGCTCGTCGCCGGGCCGCGTGACCAGGTGCAGACCCAGCCGGTAGATCCCGAACGGCGCTTCGTCGCGCAGCAGCCGGGCCAGGGCGAAGCCGGCGCACGCGACGTCGAACGCACGCGCATCCGAGTCGGTGTGATCGAAGTCGATCAGCGCGCCGAGCCCCGGCAGGCTCACCACCTGGCCCTGGTAGGCGATCGCGACCGTCTCCGCGAGCTCGGTGCAGAGCGAGAGTTCGAACTCGCGCTCGACGCCCTTCAGGCTCAGCTGG
Organism: Pseudomonadales bacterium; assembly: GCA_019634925.1. GTDB lineage: Bacteria > Pseudomonadota > Gammaproteobacteria > Pseudomonadales > Azotimanducaceae > UBA7803. Next base: position 380,406 of record JAHCAL010000004.1, on the reverse strand, counting down.
TTGTACAGGTTGATGCCGAGCAGGTAGTGCCGGATCGGTTCGGGTGGTTCGGGGGGCGCCTCGGGCGCCGTCGGGAGCTCTTCCGGCGGCGGTTCGGGCTGCAGGCGGCGGCGCAGGCGTTGCCTGAGGGCGGGTGTGTCGACGACCAGCGCGCCGGTGCGCCAGGCGCGCAGCAGCGCCGCGCCGAGTGCCGCGAGGAAGCCTGCGCCGACGCTGATGCCGAGCGTCGCGGCCGTCGCCGCGAGACGCTGGTCGGGCGCGGTGATGCCGCCGGCGAATGCCGCCGGGTCGAGTGCCACGCGGACATGACCCACGACCGTGCCGTCGATGGTGATCGAAGCGGCGTACTGCGGGCCGGTCATCGTGCCGGACAGGGTGAGCAGCTGCTGGTCGACCGTGTAGGTCGCGACGGCGGCGATCGCGTCGAGCTCGGTCAGGCGATTGCCGATGACTCCGAGGTGCAGGCGATCCTGCTTCAGCAGCGGCTCCATGCAGAGCTCGGCGAGTGCCGTCGCGGTGGTCGCGCCGAACCGTTCCATCTGCTCGGTGCGCGGATCGAGCTGCGTCCAGGCGAACAGCAGTCCCAGTGCGGTTACGAATGCGGCGCACAGCGCCGGCCACAGCACGCCTGGGTCCGGTTTGACGGCTTCTGACCAAGGCGCTAGCTTCACGCGGTCCGGACTCCGGGCGACGGGGCAATGATGGCGACGAGGCGGTAGTAATTGGCCAGCGAGATAGTCCTGCTGAACATATCGGGTGCGGACCAGCCTGGCCTCATGGCCATGTTGACATCCAGCTTGGCGCAATATCAAGTGCGGGTCCTCGATATCGGCCAGGCCGTCATCCACGACGAGCTGAACGTTGGCATGCTTGTCCAGATCGCCGGGCGCGATGCGACCGATGCGGTGATCCGCGAGCTGCAGTCGCGGGCGGCGCTGCTCGGCGTCACCCTGCGTACCACGCCGATCTCCGCCGGGGACTACACCGAGTGGGTGGGCAGTCAGGGCAAGCCGCGCTACATCGTGACGCTGCTGGCGGCCGGGATCACCGGCGCCCAGCTCGCGGCCGTGACCGGGTTGATCCACGGCCACGGCCTCAACATCGATTCGATCCGCAGGCTGTCCGGGCGCATTCCGCTCACCAGCGCCGACGGACACGCGCGCACCAGCATCGAGATGAGCCTGCGCGGCCACCTGGCCGATCCCAAGGCGCTCAAGGCCGACCTGCTCGCGGCTGCCGACCGGCTGGTATTCGACTTCAGCGTGCAGGAGGACTCGGTCTACCGGCGCAACCGCCGACTGGTGGCGTTCGACATGGACTCCACGCTGATCAACGCGGAAATCATCGACGAGCTCGCCCGGCTGCACGGGGTGGGCGAGCGGGTGGCCGGCATCACGGACCAGGCGATGCGCGGCGAGATCGGCTTCCAGGAGAGCTTCCGGCGCCGCGCACGACTGCTCGCGGGACTGCGCGAATCAGCCCTCGAGCAGGTGGCCCGCAGTGTCGCGCTGAACGAGGGTGCGCATCGGCTCATCCAGGTCCTCAAGCACTTCGGCTACAAGACGGCGATCATCTCCGGCGGGTTCCAGTACGTGGGCGAGCACCTGCAGCGCGAACTCGGCATCGACTATGTGTTCGCGAACCGCCTGGTCATCCGCGACGGCGTGATGACCGGCGAGGTCGACGGTGCGATCGTTGACGCCGACCGGAAAGCCGAGCTGCTCCAGGAGATCGCCGCGCGGGAAGGCATTGCGCGCCAGCAGACCATCGCCATCGGCGACGGCGCCAACGACCTGCCGATGCTGAGCACGGCCGGCCTCGGCGTTGCCTATCATGCGAAGCCCGTGGTGAAGGAAACCGCGAGTCACGCGATCTCGAATTTCGGCCTCGACAGCGTGCTGTACCTGCTCGGGTTCAGCGACCGGGACATCGAGACCGCGTTGACCGCTTGAGTGGCCATCAGTCCGCGGTGCTGAAGTCGAAATTCATCTCCGCGGTGGGTTCCTGCAGGTAGTTGCCCTGCACGAAGTTCGCCCCGGCCTGCCAGAGGGTCGAGAGGATCCCCGCCGTCTCTACCATCGGTACGATGCTGAGTTTGCCGTGGGACTGAAGCTCATTCAGCATCTTGACCACCGGCTCCCGGTTGGCGGGATCGGCGCCGATCGCGTGGATCAGGCTGCCGTCGAGCTTCACGTAGTCCACCGGCAGCAGCCGCAGGCGCTCGAGCGATTCCTCGCTCGTACCGAACCGCGAAAGGGAGGTCTGACAGTGCATGGCGCGCAGCGCCTGCACGAATACCTGCGCCTGGCGGACCATGGCGGTCACGTCGGGCTCGGTGACCTGGAAGATGACCGCGTCGCTCGGCAGCCGCGCCGCCTTGAGCGCCACGCCGAGCCAGTTGGGAAAGTCCGGGTCGGTCATGCTGTTCGCCGTGACGTTGATGGTCAGGCGCGTGTCGTGTCCTTCGGCGCGGTGTGCCATGAGCAGCTTGATCGCGCGCAGGATCACCCAGCGGTCGATCTTGCCGGCGACGCCGTGTTCGATCGCGGTGCCGAGGAAGCCCTGCGGGCGGATCTCCGCCCCGCTGTCGTCGACCATGCGCAGGAACACTTCGTAGTGTTCGCTCGCGTCGCCGCGCAGGCTGATGATCGGCTGGAACTGGAGCACGAACGACTCGTTCTCGATCGCTTCGTTGATCGCGGCCAGGAGCCGGCCGGTCGCACTGTCCGCTTCACCGGCCGAGAGTGCGCCGCCCTGCAGTTCGGCGCCGTTGCCGCCGCCTTCGGCGACGCGCAGCGCGGCCGCGTACGCGCCGTCGAGCGCCGTTTCGAGGCGCCCCGGCTCGACGGCACCGTCGGCGCCTTCGACGATCGCGCCGCCGATGCTGATCGTGGTCGTCAGACGCTGGTCGTCGATCGTGAGTCTGTGTGCGGCGATCGACTCCACGAGACCCTGGGCCAGCTTCATAACGGCGCTGCGCGTGTCGCCGCCTGCGGCCATGGCGAACCGGTGCGCGGCGAGCGCCACGACCGGCGCCTCCGGCAGTGCCTCGGTCAGCGCCGCACGGATCGCGGCCGCGATCCGCTTGCCGTTGCGCAGCCCGCGTTCGGCCTGCAGTTTGTCGAACTGGTCGATCTGCACGACGAGCAGCGCGCGCCACGGCCCGAGGCCCTGCAGATGCGCGGCAGCCTCGGCGAGGAAGTGGCTGAGTGCATCCGCATGGTCGGAATCCTGCGATCCCGTGGCGCCGTTCGCGTGGGTTTCCGCGCGGCCCGGCGCCGTGGCCGGACCCGCGGTCTCGGGTCGACACTCGGCCGGTGGTGCGGCCGCCGCACGCACGGTCACCTGGATGCAGTGTTCGCCTTCGTACTGCGCCGCCGACAGGGTCAGCTGCCCACGCACCTCGGCGCCGTTGCGCGCGCGGCCGGTGAACGGCAGCTCCTGCTCTTCCGCGTCGGGCGAGCGCCGGAACCGTTTCAGTTCGGCCTTGAGGCAGTCGACGCTCTTGCCGGTCATGAGGTCGATGAGCGGGAGTCCGAGCACTTCGTCCGCGTCGGCGAAGCCGAACAGTCCGAGGTAGGCGTCGTTGGCATGGATGTGCATGCCTTCGTGGACGTAGGCGATGGCGGCCTGCGTGGTCTGCAGCAGGAGCTCGCAACGCTGTTCCGCCTCGCGCAGCGCGTCGCGCAGCTCCACCACGCTGCGTGTCCGGCAGACGTGTTCGAGCTCGCGCCGGAACACCAGCACGAGGTGTTCGGGATCGTCGCCCGGCACCACGTCCACTGCACCGAGGCGGGCGCCTTCGGCGACCTTCATTCCCTGCGGTCGATGGTCGACCAGGATGATCGGGACGTCCGGGGCGTTGCGCCGCAGTTGCGGCAGGATGCGATCGAGCTGCGGCAATGCCGCGTTGCAGAGCATGAGGTCGGCGTCGTCGAGCGACTCTGCCGCGAGCGACAGGTCCACCAGCTGCATGCGGGTGGCGATGCCGGCGTCGCGCAGCACCGAGTCGAAATGCCGGACGGCCTGCTCGGACGCCTCGGCTACGATCAGTCTGACGGGCTTCGAGGCCCCGTTTTCCCTGGGCAAGTCCTTCTTCACGACAGCGTATCCATACCCGTCATGGCATTCGGCAGGTGCCGCGCGCCTGTTATCGTGGGTGGATTCTCCGGTCCGGTGCCGGAGGAGCCAAGTAACCAGCCGGCATTTGCGGTGTGAACCGGTTAACAAATGCGAGGTGCGGTCTGCCGCGGACCGGTGCGCCGGCGTGCCCGCCGTACGCGTCGGCGAGCCGCGTGCCCGACGTTTGCGGGGCGCCCCGGCCGGCTGCGCTTTACCGGCAACGCGGGTATGATGCGCGCCCACCGAGAGGTCCGGGAACGCGACATGGCAAGCTATTCCACCAATGAATTCAAGGCGGGCATGAAGGTCCTGCTCGAAGGGGAGCCCTGCGCGATCCTCGAGAACGAATACGTCAAGCCCGGCAAGGGTCAGGCATTCAACCGCGTGCGGTTGCGCAACCTGAAGACCGGCCGGGTATGGGAGCGGACCTTCAAGTCCGGCGAGTCTCTCGAAGCCGCCGACGTCATGGATCTCGACATGGAGTACCTCTACGAGGACGGCGAGTTCTGGCACTTCATGAAGGTCGACGGCAGCTACGAACAGCTGGTGGCGCCGGCCTCCGCCGTCGCCGATGCGCGCCAGTGGCTGAAAGAGCAGGAGACCTACCAGGTCACGCTCTGGAACGACGCGCCGATCGCGGTCTGGCCGCCGAACTTCCTGGAGCTCGAGGTCGTCGAGACCGACCCGGGCATTCGCGGCGACACCGCCCAGGGCGGCACCAAGCCCGCAACCCTGTCGACCGGTGCAGTGGTGAAGGTGCCCCTGTTCATCGAGACCGGTGACAAGTTGCGGGTGGACACCCGAACCGGTGAATACGTCAGCCGCGCCAAGGGCGACTGACGCCGCGGCAGGCGTCCGCGCCGTCCGGGCGATCGGGACGTAGCATGACCCGCGAGCCGGCAGTCGACTGGGCGCCGACCTGCAGCCTCGACGCCCTCGTGGCGCGCGCGGACACGCTCGCTGCGGTGCGGGCGTTCTTTCGCGAGCGGGGCGTGCTGGAAGTCCAGACCGGCGTGATCGGGACGGCGACGGTGACCGAGCCGGCGGTCGAATCGATCGCCGTACCGGGCCTCGGCTACCTGCAGACGTCTCCCGAGTACCAGATGAAGCGCCTGCTCGCGGCCGGTGCGCCTTCGATCTATCAGCTGGGACCGGTATTCCGCGCCGGGGAGGCCGGCCGTCGGCACAATCCCGAGTTCACCATGCTCGAGTGGTACCGGCTCGGCTGGGACGATCTGCGCCTGATCGACGAGGTCGCCGCGCTGGTGGCCGCGGTGCTGGGTCCGGCGCCGCATCGGTTGATCCGCTACGCCGACGTGGTGGCCCGGGCGCCGGTTCTGCCCGACGTGCACGACCGGGCCGCGTTGACCGCGCGTGAACTGCTCGACCTGAGGTTCTCGCTCGGGCTCGACGCATTGCCGCCGGGGCGCTGGTTCGTGATCGACTATCCTGCCGACCAGGCTGCCCTCGCGCGTCTGCGTGCCGACGATCCGACGGTCGCCGCGCGCTTCGAACTGGTCATCGACGGTCTCGAGATCGCGAACGGGTATCACGAGCTCACCGATGCGGCCGAGCAGCGCCGACGCTTCGAGACCGACCGGGCAGCAAGGCGTACGGCCGGCCAGCACGTGCCGGCGCCCGACGCACGCCTGCTGGCCGCGCTGGATCACGGGTTGCCGGCGTGCGCGGGGGTCGCGCTCGGCTTCGATCGGCTGCTGATGCTGAAGCTCGGCGTTCGCGACATCCGCGCGGTCATCCCGTTTCCGATCGACCGGGCCTGAACCTGGCGGCGCCGCGTCGTTCAGGTCGCGATGCTACCGATCCGTTCACCCATCCGTACGCTGCGCCCCGGCCGGATGCCGTGATCGATGCGCATCGCGCCCGGCGGCAGGCACACGATCACCGTGGAACCGAGCAGGAACCGGCCGATCTCGGCACCGCGGCCGAACGTCTGGTTCCAGGAATCTACCTGCGTCTGCCGGTAGGGTGACGGCGGCCCGCCCCAGACGGTCTCGATGCTCGCGACGATCATGGCGCCGACCAGCACCACCGCCATGGGGCCATGCGCAGTGGCGAATTCGCACACCAGGCGCTCGTTGCGGCAGAAGAGGTCCGCGATCGAGGCCTCGGTGCGAGCATTGACCGAGAAGAGTTCGCCGGGGATGGCCGTGGTGCGGAGGAGCCGTCCGGCCACGGGCAGGTGCACGCGGTGGTAGTCGCGCGGCGCGAGGTAGACGGTCGCGAAAGTGCCGTCGACGTATTCCGGCGCGGATCGTCCGAGGAGGGATCGCAGGCTGTAGTGGGTGCCTTTCGCCTGCAGCAGACGGTCCCCGCTGATCGGTCCGCACTGGCTCACGACGCCGTCCGCCGGGCAGAGAATGGCGTTCGGGTCGGGGTCCAGCGGGCGCGCACCGGGCTTGAGCGCACGGGTGAAGAATGCGTTGAAGCTGGCGTAACCGTCGAGGTCGGTGCAGGCGGCTTCGGCCAGGTCGATGCCGTAGGCGCGCGCGAAGGCATGAATGAACGGCCGGCTGATCCAGGGCCGGTGGCTTTGCGCCAGGGTCCCGACGAAGCGCGAGAGGGCGTGCTGTGGCAGCGCACGCTGCAGGGCGGCGAACCAGCCGCTCATGCGCCGGTCTCCACCGGGGTGTCGTCGCGATTGCCCCACTCCGACCACGAGCCATGGTAGGCGCGCACCCGCGGAAATCCGAGCAGGCGGGCGACCAGGTAAGTCAGTCCCGATCGATGGTGCGTCTGGCAGTGAGTGATGACTTGCTTATCTGGTGTGATCCCGCGCGCGGCGAGAACCGCCGGCAGGTCCGCGATGAGCCGCAACTGACGTGCCGGGTCCATGAGGGCGAGCCAGTCGAGGTTGACGGCACCCGGTATGTGTCCGGCGCGGCGCGACCCACTGCGCAGGCCGAGGTACTCGGCCGGTGAGCGCGCGTCCCAGATCACGCTCGTGGGATCCCCGATGGCCGCCAGCACATCGGGTATCTCCGCGATCGGTCCGGGGTCGATGGTCACGCTGACCCGGGTCGGTTGCGGTGCCGGTTCCGGCCCGGTTGCGACGGGCAGCCCGGCTGCGACCCATGCGTGAATGCCGCCGTCCAGGTACGCCCAGTCGCCGTGACCGATCACGTCGAGTGTCCAGATCAGGCGCCCGGCCCAGCCGCCACCCTCGTCGTCGTACGCGACCACGGTTCGGTCGGCCCGGTAGCCGATGCGCGCGAGCAGGGCCTCCAGGCGCGCCCGGTCGGGCAGGCGGCCCGGCGCAGGGGGTGTACCGGAGACGAGTTCGCCCGGCTCGACGAGCACGGCGCCCGCGATGTGGGCGGCCTGGAAGGCCGCGGCGCTCGCGACGTGCACGAGCAGCAGGTCCTTGCCCGCCGCTTCGGTGCGCAGTGCGGCAAATTGCCCGGGCTCGAGAAGCCGATCCGTCGCGATGGGACCACCGCGCTGTGCGCCTGGAGGCTGTTCGTTCAAGTTGTATTCCTGGGCCGCCCGTCGTGCGGGCTATAGTAACGGATGGTGCGGTACAAGGACGTGGCGATGGGAGGTTCGGTGGCGGCAGATCTGGTCTGGCTGGACATGGAGATGACCGGGCTCGACCCGGAACGGGAACGCATCATCGAAATGGCGGCAATCATCACCGACAGCGATCTCAACGTCATCGCCGAAGGGCCGGTGATCGTGGTGCGCCAGTCCGAGGCGCTGCTCGAAGCCATGGACGACTGGAACAAGCGGCAGCACGGCGCATCGGGGCTGCTCGACCGGATCCGCGCCGAGGGCGTCTCGGAGCGCGAGGCGGAGGCGACGATGCTCGGATTCCTCGAGCGTCATGTCGAGAAGAAACGTTCGCCACTGTGCGGCAACACCATCTGGCAGGACCGGCGCTTTCTGGCGCGCTACATGCCGACACTCGAAGGTTACCTGCACTACCGCATGATCGACGTCAGCAGCGTCAAGGAACTCGTGCAGCGCTGGCGGCCCGACCTCGTGCCCGGTTATACCAAGCGGAACGCCCACACGGCGCTCGCGGACGTGCGCGAATCGATCGAGGAGCTGCGCTACTACCGCGAGCACTTCATCCGTTTCCAGGCGCCCTGAAGGGCCGCCCCGGCAGCACGGTTCGAGCAGAAGGATCGCGTGCGCCGCCGTCACCCGGCCGCGGCGGCGCCGAGCCGCGCGAGCGCCCAGTCGACGTGTTCGCGCAGCAGTTCGGACGCGCTCGCCCGACGCGCGCGCAGTGCGGCGATGGCGGCGGCGTCGGGCGGGCCGTTGCCGAGCGCCACGGCAAGATTGCGCTGCCAGCGTTCGTAGCCGGCGCGACGCAGCGCGGAACCTTCCGTGCGCGCGAGGTATTCCGCCTCGCTCCAGCCGAAGAGCGCCACCAGGCTCGCCTGATCGAGCCCGTGGCGCGGCGCGAAATCCGGTTCCGCGGTCAGGCGCGCATGGCGATTCCACGGGCAGTGGAGCTGGCAGTCGTCGCAGCCGAATATGCGGTTGCCGATCAGCGGCCGCAGCTCCGGCGGAATGCTGCCGCGATGCTCGATGGTGAGGTAGGAGATGCAGCGCCGTGCGTCCAGCCGGTGCGGTCCGACGATCGCCCCGGTCGGGCAGACGGTCATGCAGGCGCGACAGTTGCCACAGCGATCCACGGCCGGCGCCGCGTCGATCGGCAGGGGCAGATTGGTGTAGATCTCGCCGAGGAAGAACCAGGAGCCGGCCTGCTCGTTCAGGAGCAGCGTGTGTTTGCCGATCCAGCCGAGCCCGGCTTTCTCTGCCAGGGCCTTCTCCAGCACCGGTGCGGAGTCGGTGAACGCGCGAAAGCGCCCGTCGAGTGCGCGCGCGGCATGGTCGATCCGGCGGGCCAGCCGGGTCAGCCGGTGGCGCACCACGCGGTGGTAGTCGCGCCCCAGCGCGTAGCGCGAGACATAGGCGAGGCGCGGGTCGGCGAGCACCTCGAGGGGGTCGGCGCCGGGCGGGCGGTAGTCCATGCGTGCCGAAATGACCCGACACGTGCCGGGCTCGAGCAGTGCCGGGTCGAGACGTTTGTCGAGGTTGCGTGCCAGCCAGTCCATGCCCCCGTGATGCCCGGCGGCGAGCCAGGCGCGGACCTTGTCCGCGTAGACTTCGAGCGTGGTGTCGGTGATGCCGGTCTGCTGGAAGCCGAGTTCGGTACCCCAACGGCGGATCGCCGCCGGCAGGTCGGCTGGATCGATCGGGTTCGGCGTCACCTCGTCCGGCATGTCGCCAGTATAATGAGCGCGCCGCCCGCCCGGGCGAAACGACGCGCGTCTTCCGGTGGAATCGCTCTACAACGCCGCGCAATGCCGCGCGCTCGACCGGCTCGCCATCGATCAGCAGGCCACCCCGGGGTTCACCCTGATGACCCGTGCCGGCCAGGCGGCGCTGGACTGCCTGCTCGAACGTTGGCCGGACGCCCGTGCCCTCACGGTCTGCTGCGGCAAGGGCAACAACGCGGGTGACGGGTACGTGGTGGCCGCGCTGGCGCGGCGCCTGGGGCTCGCGGTGGAACTGCTGCAGGTGGGCGATCCCGCCGCGCTCGAAGGTGATGCGGCCCTGGCGCGGGACATGGCCCAGGCGTCCGGCGTCGCGGTCGCCGGGGCCTGGCCGGACGCTCCGGCGGGCGACGTGGTGGTCGACGCGTTGCTCGGCACGGGGCTGCGCGGTCCACTGAGACCGCCGTACGCGGCGGCGGTGAACTGGATCAACGGGTCCGGCCGGCCGGTGCTCGCGCTCGACCTGCCGACGGGCGTGGACGCGGATACCGGGAGCGTCACCGACCCGGTCGTCCGCGCGGCGGTCACCATCTCGTTCATCGGGCGCAAGCTCGGGCTTTACACCGGACCGGGGAGGTCGGTTGCCGGCGCGCGCAGGTTCGCGGGGTTGGGTGTCGGCGCGCCCGTCTACCGGCAGGTCGACGGCTGTCCGCTGCTCGAGTACCCCGAGTTGCCCGCCGCGTACCGGGTACCGGCGCGCGATCCCGGCGCCTACAAGCAGTCGTTCGGACACGTGCTCGTGGTCGGCGGCGATCACAGCATGGGCGGCGCACCGCTGATGGCCGCGGAAGCGGCGCTGCGGACCGGTGCCGGCCTCGTGACCGTGGTCACCCGCGCTGGCCATCGTCCGGCGATCCTCGCGCGCCGGCCTGAGACCATGGTGGTCGACGCCGACGACCCGGCGGCCCGGCGCGCGGCGCTGGATCGGGCGACCTGCCTGGTCGTGGGTCCGGGACTCGGTCGCGGACCTTGGGGCTGCGCGCTGCTCGAGGAGGCGCTGGCCAGCGGCAAACCGGCCCTGGTCGATGCCGACGGCCTGTACGGGCTGCGGGACTTAAGCCGTGCCGGGCGCGGCCCGCTGATCGTGACGCCGCACCCCGGCGAGGCCGCCGCGCTGCTCGGCGGCACCAGCGCGGCCGTGCAGGCGGATCGGCTGCACGCGGCCCGCACGCTGGTCAGTGAACTGGACGCGGTGGTGGTGCTGAAAGGCGCGGGTACGGTGGTCGCTGCGCCGGACGGCGGCGGCGCGCCGCGCGTGCTCGGCATCTGTGCGCACGGCAATCCCGGCATGGCCAGCGCCGGCATGGGCGACGTGCTGTCGGGGGTGATCGGTGGGCTGCTGGCGCAGGGGCTGGCGCCTGCGGCAGCCGCCGTGGCCGGCACCTGTCTGCACAGCCTGGCCGCGGACCAGGCCGTGCAGCGGGTCGGCGAGCGCAGCCTGCTGGCCACCGATCTTCTCGAGCCGATGATCGCGATTCTGGCCGGCGAGACCCGGCATTGACCCGCGGTGCGTCGACCGAGCGGGTGTTCCTGGCCGACGAGGCTGCGACCGAGGCGTTCGGTGCGGCACTCGCGGCACGGCTCGACCGCGGTGCGCTGGTCTTCCTGCGGGGCGATCTGGGCGCAGGCAAGACGACCCTGGTGCGTGGCATCCTGCGCGGGCTAGGTTATTCAGGCGCGGTTAAGAGTCCCACGTATACCATTCTTGAACCTCATGATTTACCCTTCGGTGTGGTCTACCATTTCGACTTCTACCGGATCGGCGGCAGCCAGGAACTGGACTTTCTCGGCATGGATGAACTGGTCGCTTCCGACGCCCTCAAGCTGATCGAATGGCCGGAGCGCGTGGCGGATCGCCTGCCCGACCCGGACGTGGAGATCCGACTGGTTCCGGAACGCGGAGGCCGGCGCCTTGAAATCACCTTCCATCGCTAGCCTGATCGCCTGCGCGGCGCTCGTCGTTGCCGCGGGAACGGTGGATGCGCGGCGCCTGGAAGGCGTGCGCATGCACGATGCGCCGAATTACACCCGGGTCGTCTTCGACACGTCGGAAGCGGTCAGCTACGAGCTCTTTACCCTCACCGAGCCGGACCGGGTGGTCGTCGATTTCAAGAACGTCACCCCGCACGCCAGCTTCGACACCAGCGGGAGCACCCGCGGCCAGACCCGGGTCAAGGCGCTGCGCACGTCGGCGCGCGGCAGCGACTACCGCGTGGTGCTGGATCTCGCGGCGCCGGCGCAGCCCAAGGGCTTCACCCTGGAACCGGTGGCGCCGCACGGCCATCGGCTGGTGATCGACCTGCATGGTGCGTCGTCGAACTCGACCGCGCGGCCCGCCCCGCCGCCCCCACCCGCGCGGGAGACCAACCGCGACGTGGTGATCGCAATCGATGCAGGTCACGGTGGCGAGGATCCGGGCGCGATCGGTCCGGGTCGGGTCTATGAAAAACACGTCACGCTCAGTATCGCGAAAAAGCTCGCGGCGAAACTCAATCAGACGCCGGGCTACCGGGCGGTCCTGGTGCGGTCGGGGGATTACTACATCCCGCTGCGCCAGCGGGTGCGGATCGCGCGTGACCAGCGCGCCGATCTGTTCGTGTCCGTGCACGCGGACGCGTTTCCAAAACCGCACATCACCGGTGGGTCGGTTTACACCCTGTCGGAGCGCGGCGCCTCCAGCGAGAACGCGCGCTGGCTCGCCGAGAAGGAAAACCGCTCGGACCTGATCGGCGGCGTCGGCGACGTACCGCTCGGCGACAAGGACGACATGCTCGCGCACGTGTTGCTGGATCTTTCCATGAGTGCGAACCGTTCGGCCAGCATCGAGGCGGGCCAGTACGTGCTCGCGCAGCTGGGCTCGATCGGCAAGCTGCACAAGGCGCGCGTCGAGCAGGCCGGGTTCGCGGTACTGAAGTCACCCGACATCCCGTCTATCCTGGTCGAGACCGGATTCATCTCCAATCCCGAGGAAGCGCGCCGGCTCAACACGGAAAGCCACCAGAACCGCATCGTCGACGCGCTCCTACGCGGCATCCGCAACTACATGGAAACCAATGCGCCGCCGGGCACCCTGCTCGCCGGTGGCCGGGGCGCCGGCGACGTGCGGTATACCATCGCCCGGGGTGATACCCTGTCGGGCATTGCCAGCCGGCATGGCACCAGCGCCAGTCGCATTCGCGCAGCAAACGGGCTGCGCGGCGACGTGATCCGCGTGGGTCAGACCATCGTCATACCGGCCGGCTGAACGCGGCCACCGGTTCTTTCATGCAGCAACGAATCCACGAGCTGAGTAGCCTCGTCGCGAACCAGATTGCCGCGGGCGAGGTCGTCGAGCGGCCGGCCTCGCTGGTCAAGGAACTCATCGAGAACAGCCTCGACGCCGGCGCCGGCACGATCCGGATCCTCGCCGAGTCCGGCGGCGTGAAACGTGTGCTCGTCCGCGACGACGGCAGCGGCATCCACCCCGACGACCTGCGCCTCGCGGTGCGCCGCCATGCCACGAGCAAGATCCGCGACGCCGACGATCTCGCGCGGGTCGCGAGCCTCGGCTTCCGGGGCGAGGCGCTCGCCAGCATGGCATCGGTCGCGCGGGTCACCATCACGTCGCGCACGCCGGACGCGACGGTGGCCGCGCGCCTGGTTGTCGAAGGCGGCGCGGAACTCGCCTTCGAGCCGGCCGCGCACCCGCCGGGGACGTCGGTCGAGGTCAGCGACCTGTTCTTCAACACACCGGCCCGGCGCAAGTTCCTGAAGACCGAGCGGACCGAACAGGGGCAGATCGACCAGGTGGTGCGGCGCGTGGCGCTGGCGCGTCCCGACGTCGCGTTCGAGCTCGGCTTCGGCCCCGGCCGGGCCGCGCTCGAACTGCCCGCCGGATCGGCGATCGACCGGCTCGGTCGCGTCCTCTCCGCGGAGTTCGTGCGCCAGAGCGTGGCGATCGAGGAGTCGGCCGAGGATCTGCGGCTGCACGGTTGGGTCGGGCTGCCGACCCATTCGCGCAGCCAGGCCGATCAGCAGTATTTCTTCGTCAACGGCCGCGTGGTGCGCGACAAGCTCATCGCCCACGCGATCCGCCAGGCGTTCCGTGACGTGCTGTTCAACGGCCGGCACCCGGTTTTCGTGCTCCACCTCGACCTGCCGCCGGAGCAGGTCGACGTCAACGTGCATCCCACCAAGCACGAAGTCCGCTTCCGTGAGGCGCGTACCATCCACGACTTCGTGTTCGGCAAGCTCAATCGCGCATTGCGGGCCGTGCGCCCGGGCGGGCTGCCGCCTGGTATGACGAGCGCAGGCGTCGGCCGCGCGGACGCTGCAGGTGGCGTGGTGGCGGTGCCGCAACAGGCGGCGCTCGGTTGGGAGGCGGCGCCGGCCGGGTACACCGCCCCGAGTCACGTGGCGGCCGACCGGCCTGCCGTAGTGGGACTGGTGCGCGATGCCCGGACGGCGCACAGCGCGCACGCGCTGCGGTCCCAGCGTCCGGGTGAGTCGCCGGGCGCGGTCGGACCGGCGCTGCCGCAGGCAACACCCGGCGCCGCCGTCCCGCCGCTCGGCTTCGCGATCGCGCAGCTGCACGGCATCTACATCCTCGCGCAGAACGCCGATGGACTGGTCGTGGTCGACATGCACGCCGCCCACGAACGGATCGTCTACGAGCGCATGAAGCGCCAGCTCGCGGAAGCGGGCGTACCCCGCCAGCGGCTCCTGGTGCCGGTGGCGCTCGACGTCAGCGAACCGGAGGCCGAGCTGGTGGAGCGCGAAGGCACGGCGTTCGCGGCGATGGGGCTCGTCATCGACCGCAGCGGGCCCCAGTCGGTCACGTTGCGGGAAGTGCCCGCCCTGCTCGCCGACGGTGACGTCGCCGGGCTCGTCCGCGACGTGCTGGCGGACTGCATGGAGCACGGCGTGAGCCGGCGGCTCGAGGATCGTCAGCACGATCTGCTCGCGACCATGGCGTGCCGCGGCTCGGTGCGGGCACACCGCCCGCTGCGGCTCGAGGAGATGAATGCCCTTCTGCGCGACATGGAACGCACCGAGCATGCCGGCCAGTGCAACCACGGACGCCCGACGTTCCTGGTGCAGTCGCTGGCCGATCTCGACCGGCTGTTCCTGCGCGGACAGTGAGCGGGCGTACCGGGCAGCCGCCGGTGCTCGCCCTGGTCGGGCCGACCGCGGCCGGCAAGACCGCGGCGGCCTTCGCGCTCGCCGACCGGCGTCCGGTCGCATTGATCAGCCTGGATTCCGCGATGGTCTATCGCGGGATGGACATCGGCACGGCCAAACCGAGCGCGGCCGAACTCGCGCGCCATCCGCACGCGCTGGTGGACATCCGCGATCCTGCCGAGGCGTATTCGGTCGCGGAGTTCCTGGCCGACGCGGATGCCGCGGTGCGCGCCGCGCTCGACGCGGGAAGGCTGCCGGTCCTGGTGGGCGGCACCATGCTCTACCTGCGCGCGTTCCGCGAGGGCCTCGCGAGCCTGCCGACCGTCGATTCGACGGTCCGGGCCGCGCTCGAACGCGAAGCGGAGGCGCGCGGCCTGGCGGCGCTGCATGACGAACTCGGGCAACGGGACCCGGTGGCCGCCGCCGGCATCCACCCGAACAATCCGCAGCGCCTGCTGCGTGCGCTGGAGGTCCTGCGGGCGACCGGGCGGCCGATCTCGGCGTGGTGGGCGGCGCAGGCCGGGACGGACGTCGGGCAGCGGCTCGGCGTTGCCTTGCGCGTCGTCGCGCTGGTGCCGGACGATCGTGCCGCACTGCACGCGCGCATCGCGGCCCGTTTCGATGCGATGCTCGCCGCCGGCTTCCTGGACGAGGTCATCGCGCTGCGCGCACGCGGTGACCTGCACGGCGGGTTGCCCAGTATGCGCGCGGTCGGCTACCGGCAGGCCTGGCGGTACCTCGAGGGCCAGACCAGCAGTTCGGAATTTCGCGAACAGGGTATCGTAGCCACGCGCCAGCTCGCCCGGCGGCAGCTCACCTGGCTGCGCAGCTGGGGTTGGGTCGAGACCGCGACCGACACGCCGGAACGGCTGGCACGGCGGCTGGCCACGGATCCCCAGCTTGAATTCTGCTGATGCGGGCTCCATATTAGCCGCGTGTGTCGCTTTTTCAGCTGGCCGTTGCTTCGGTTCAGCATCCGGCGGCGCCCCTCGGCCACGCGGCGCATTCTGGCGCCGATCGGGCCAGCTGGAGAATTCCGCCATGTCGAAAGGGCACTCGCTACAAGACCCTTATCTGAACGCGCTGCGCAAGGAGCGCGTCCCGGTATCGATCTATCTCGTCAACGGTATCAAGCTGCAGGGGCAGATCGAGTCGTTCGATCAGTTCGTCGTGCTGCTGCGTAATTCCGTCAGCCAGATGGTCTACAAACATGCGATCTCGACCGTCGTTCCCGCGCGCAACGTGAAGTTCGCGCCGCAGGGCACGCCGGGCGACGAGGATCCCGGTCATACATAGCGCGTACGGCGCGGATGCGCCCGGCCGGTACGTGCCGGTAACAGGCGCCACGCGCAGGAGATCCCTTGTTCTTCGAACGACCTGAAGCAGGCCGCCGCGCGGTGGTCCTGCACCTGCACATCAAGGACCGAGCCGCCACCGCCGAACCCGACGCCGTCGACGAATGCGTCGAGCTGGCGCGTTCGGCGGCGGTCAACGTCGTGGACGTGGTCACCGGGAGCCGGGCCAGGCCGCACCCGCGCTGGTTCGTGGGCGAAGGCAAGCTCGCCGAGATCGTCGAACGGATGGCGGCCGCGGAAGCGGACCTGCTGATCGTCAATCACGGCCTGTCGCCGGCGCAGCAGCGCAATCTCGAGAAACACCTCGGTTGCCGGGTGCTCACCCGTACCGAACTGATCCTGCACATCTTCGCGGATCGTGCACGCACCTACGAAGGCAAGCTGCAGGTCGAACTCGCGCAGTTGCAGCACGCACAGACACGGCTCGTGCGCGGCTGGACGCACCTCGACCGGCAGAAAGGCGGGATCGGGTTGCGCGGTGCGGGCGAAACCCAGCTCGAACTCGACCAGCGCATGCTGAACGAGCGTATCCGCATGACGGAAAAACGGCTCGCCGCGGTCGGACAGCGGCGCGGCCAGGGCCGCCGCCGGCGCGAGCGCGGCCAGGTGCGTACGCTGTCGCTGGTCGGTTACACGAATGCGGGCAAGTCCACGCTGTTCAATGCGCTGACCACCGCCGGGGTGCTGGCCGAGGACAAGCTGTTCGCGACGTTGGATCCCACGATGCGCCGGCTCGACATCCCGGGCGTCGGTGAGGTCGTGCTCGCCGACACCGTGGGATTCATCAGCCATCTCCCGCATGCACTGGTCAACGCGTTCAAGGCCACCCTCGAAGAGGTCGCCAATGCCGACCTGCTGCTCCACGTGGTGGATGCCAGCCAGGCGGATCCGCGCCTGCGCGTGGAGCAGGTCGACCAGGTGCTCGAGGAGATCGGCGCGCGGGAACTTCCCACTTTGCTGGTACTCAATAAAGTCGATGCGCTGCCGGACGGCGGGGCGGGCGTGCTCGCCGGCTTCCCCGACGCGATTGCCGTTAGCGCCCGCACCGGCGCGGGCCTCGATCAGCTGATCGAGGCAATCGCGACCCGGCTCGGCATCGCGCCGGCCGTGGAAGTCCTGCTCGGCCCGGGTGATGGCCGTTTGCGGGCCCAGCTCTACCGGATCGGTGCCGTCGAGGACGAGCAGGTGCGCGAGGACGGCAGCATTGCGTTGAAGGTCCGTGCCGATCCCGCGGTGCTTGCGCGGTTGGGTATCGCAGGTCGGGTTTTATTGCAGGTCGGGGAGCCCGTCCCTAAACTTTCGGGTCTGCCAGGCGACGCGTATCAGATGGAGCAGGTTTAATGGCGTGGAACGAACCCGGGGGCGGCAAGGATCCGTGGGGTAATCGCGGCGATCAGGGGCCACCGGACCTCGACGAGGCGTTCCGCAAGCTGCAGGCACAACTTGCCGGCATCTTCGGCGGCGGGCGCGGCGGCGGCTCCGGTGGCTCGGCGTTCAACGCGAAAGTGTTCGGACTCCTGCTCGTAGTCGCGGCGGTGGCCTACTTCTTCCTCGGTCTGTACCAGGTCGACCAGGGCGAGCGCGGTGTGGTGTTCCGCTTCGGCGCCGTGCAGGACGACGTGGTGCTGCCCGGCCTGCACTGGAATCCGCCGATCATCGACGTGGTGGAAAGGGTGAACGTCACCCGCATCAATTCGCACAGCCACCAGGCGCTGATGCTCACCCAGGACGAGAACATCGTCGACGTCTCGCTCACCGTACAGTACGTGGTGGACGATCCGGTCGCGTTTCTCGTGAACGTCCGGTCGCCGCAGGAAAGCGTGACCCAGGCGACCGAGAGCGCACTGCGCCACGTCGTGGGCGGCTCGCTCATGAACGACGTCATCACTGCGGGCCGCGAGGCGATCGCGGTCAGCGTACAGGAGCGCCTGCAGACCTACCTCGCCTCGTATGGCGCCGGTATCCGGCTCGACAAGGTGAACATCGACCGCAGCGCCCCGCCGGCCCAGGTCGCCGATGCGTTCAACGACGTGCAGAAGGCCAAGGAAGACGAGCAGCGTTTCATCAACGAATCCAACGCCTATGCCGAGAGCGTGATTCCGGAAGCGCGTGGTGAAGCCCAGCGGATCATCGAGGAGGCCAACGCGTATCGGGATCGGGTGGTGGCGCGCGCGGAAGGTGAAGCGGATCGCTTCAACAAGCTTCTGGTGGAATACCGGCAGGCACCGAACGTCACCCGCGACCGGCTCTACATCGACGCGATGGAGATGGTGCTCGGCAACACGTCGAAGGTGATGGTCGCGGTCGAGGGCGGCAACAACATTCTCTATCTGCCGCTCGACCGGCTCGCCGGCGGAAACACCACGTCCTCCAACCAGGTGAGCCAGGACGCGGTCCGTGGCATCGCCGACACGATCGTGCGGGAACTGAGCGACCGTGCGACGGCCGCCCGCCCGCGTGAAAGCCGATAGGTAACCGACATGAATACGCGCAGTCTCATACTCGCCGTCCTCGCCGTCGTGGTGATCGTGGTGGCCAACAACAGCATCTACACGGTGCACCAGACCGAACGCGCGATCCTGTTGCGGTTCGGTGCCGTGCAGGAGGCCGACGTGAAGCCCGGCCTGCATTTCAAGCTGCCGATTGCCGATTCGATCAAAAAGGCCGACGGGCGGGTGCTGACCCTCGACGCGCAGACCGAGACCTACTTCACCCTCGAGAAGAAGCCGCTCATCGTCGATTCGTTCGCGAAGTGGCGCATCAAGGACGTGCTGCGCTTCTACGAAGCGACCGGCTTCGACGAACGCATCGGCAACCGTATTCTGCAGGAGCGCGTCAACGAAGGCCTGCGCAACCAGATTTCGAGCCGCGACATGCACGAAGTGGTCTCCGGCCAGCGCGACCAGCTGATGGACGAGCTGCGCGACCAGCTCAACCGCGTCATGGACCGTGCGGCGGGTATCGAAGTGGTGGACGTGCGCGTGAAGCGGATCGACCTGCCCACGGAGGTGTCCGCATCGGTGTATGAACGCATGAACTCCGAGCGCCAGATCGAGGCGCGCCAGTATCGTGCGACGGGCCGCGAGCTCGCGCTCGGGATCCGCGCCGACGCCGAGCGGCAGCGCGTGGTCATCGAGGCGCAGGCCTATCGCCAGGCTGAGCAGACCCGCGGCGAAGGCGATGCGCGTGCCGCCGCCATCTACGCGGACGCGTTCAACAAGGATCCGGAGTTCTACCAGTTCTATCGCTCGATCAACGCGTACACCAACATCTTCACGGACAAGTCCGACATGCTGGTGCTGGATCCCAAGAGCGACTTCTTCAAGCACCTCGACCGGGGCTCCTGAGCGCCCGGTCGCGGCCGCGCAGCCAAGGCGCCGCCCTGATCCCCAATTCCAACGAGCCCAATCGCCCGCCTCAGGAAACGCGTCGTGACCACGCTCAACAACTGGCGACTTCCGGATGGCGTCGACGAACTGCTGCCGCCCGCTGCCTGGTCGCTGGAGCTGGTCCGGCGGCGCGTGCTCGACGTGTTCCGCAGCTGGGGATTCGAGTACGTCGAACCGCCGGTGATCGAGTACCTGGAATCGCTGCGGGTGGGTTCGGGGAGCGACCTCGACCTGCAGACGCTCAAGGTGGTCGACCAGCGCTCGGGGCGCCTGCTCGGCGTGCGCGCGGACATGACGTCGCAGGCCGCCCGGATCGACGCGCACAGCCTGCCGGGCGACGGCGTCCGGCGACTCTGTTATGCGGGAACCGTGGTGCACGCGAACCCGGCGGGCGTACTGGACAGCCGGGTACCCGAGAAGGCCGGCGCGGAGATCTTCGGAGCAGCGTCGCTCGCCGCCGATGCGGAGGTGGTCGCGCTGCTGCTCGAGGTGTTGCGCGTGAACGAAGTCGCGTCGAGCGTGCTGGTGCTCGGGCACATGGGCATCTACCAGAGCCTGACCGCGCCGCTCTCGCTGCCGCAGGACGTCGAACGCGAGCTCTTTGCCGCGGTGCAGAACAAGAGCGAAACCGACATCGCCGGGCTGCTCGGCCGCCGAACCGAAACGCAGCACCTGGTGCGTCTGCCCATGCTCATGGGGCGCCACGACCAGCTCGCCGACGCCCGCCGGGCGCTCGCCGGCGCGCCGCCGGGCGTCGAGCAGGCGCTCGATGCGCTGGAATGGCTGGCGGCGCGGGTCGCCGCGTTGCACGCGCCGGTCGACTTACGTTTCGACCTGGCCGAACTCGCGGGTTACGGCTATCACAACGGCCCGGTGTTCTCGGCGTATCAGCCGGCGCAGGGCGGCGCCATCGCCCGCGGCGGACGTTACGACGGGATTGGCGCTGCGTTCGGCCGCGCCCGCCCGGCGACCGGTTTCGACGTGAGCCTGAAACAGCTGCTGCGCCCGGTCCGGGCGGCCGCGTCGGCGATCTGGGCACCCTGCCTGGCGGGACCGGATTCCGCGGAGCAGAGCGTCGCGTTGTCGGCTAGAATTCGCGCGCTTCGTGCAGCCGGCGAGACGGTGATCAGCGCGCTCGATCCCGGCGAGGCGCCGCCGGCGACCTGCGATCGCATTCTGACTCTCGCGGACGGTGCCTGGGCCGTTCGTCCAATCTGACAGCGAGCGAACACTGATGGGGCGCAATGTCGTCGTAATCGGAACCCAGTGGGGCGATGAGGGCAAAGGCAAGATCGTCGATCTGCTGACCGAGGAAGTGGCTGCGGTGGTCCGCTTCCAGGGCGGCCACAACGCTGGCCATACCCTCGTGATCGAGGGTCGCAAGACCGTGCTGCATCTGATTCCCTCGGGAATCCTGCGCCCTGGAGTGCAATGCCTCATCGGCAACGGCGTCGTGCTCGAGCCGCACGCCCTCCTGAAGGAGATCGCGGGCCTCGAGGAACGCGGCGTGCCGGTGCGCGAGCGCCTGCGCATCAGTCCGGCCTGCCCGCTGATCCTGCCGTACCACGTCAAGCTAGATCTGGCGCGGGAAGCTGCGCGGGGCAACCAGAAGATCGGCACGACCGGGCGTGGCATCGGGCCGGCCTACGAGGACAAGGCGGCGCGGCGCGGCGTGCGGCTCGGCGACCTGTTCTACTGGCAGGGATTCGCCGCCAAGCTCGCCGAAGTGATGGACTACCAGAACTTCCTGCTGCAGAACTACTACAAGTCCGAACCGGTCGACTTCCAGCAGACGCTCGATCAGTGCCAGGCCGTCGCCGAACAGCTGCGTCCGCTGGTCGCGGACATCGTGCCGATCCTGCATGCGCTGCGCGAAGCCGGGCGCAACATCCTGTTCGAGGGTGCGCAGGGCGCGCTCCTCGACATCGATCTCGGCACGTATCCGTTCGTCACGTCGTCCAATACGACCGCAGGCGGCACGGCGGTCGGCAGCGGCTTCGGGCCCCGCTACCTGGACTACGTGCTCGGCATCACCAAGGCGTATTCGACGCGAGTGGGTTCCGGGCCGTTCCCGACCGAACTCTTCGACACGGTGGGCGAGCGGCTCGCCGCGCGCGGCCACGAGTTCGGCTCGACCACCGGGCGCCCCCGGCGCTGCGGCTGGTTCGACGCCGTCGCGTTGCGCCAGGCGGTACAGATCAACAGCATCTCCGGCCTCTGTCTCACCAAGCTCGACGTACTGGACGGCCTGGAGACGCTGCGCATCTGTGTCGATTACAAGACACCGGACGGCCTGCAGGGCGTAGCGCGCTTCGCCAACGAGTATTACGCGGACATCCAGCCCGTCTACGAGGAACTGCCGGGCTGGGAGACGTCGACCCTCGGCGTACGGCACGTGGAAGACCTGCCGGTCAACGCGCGCCGCTACCTCGCGCGGATCGAGGAGACGGTCGGCGCGACCATCGACATCATCTCGACCGGCCCGGACCGCGAGGAAACCATCGTGCTCCGGGACCCGTTCGATCTCTGAGAGCGAGCCTTTGGCTCGCCTGTCGCGCAGGAGTCACCATGCCCATCGAGGCGAAACTGCTCGAGATCCTGGTCTGCCCGGTCACGAAGGCGTCGCTCGTGTACCACCGCGAGACCGATGAACTCTGGTGCCGGGCCAGCGGGCTCGCCTATCCGATCCGGGACGGCATTCCGGTGATGCTGGAGGAGGAGTCCCGCGTGCTGACCGACACGGAACGCGAGTCGCTGCGCGGCTGATCGGGCGGCTTGTGCGGGTGGCGGGGCGTTTCGCTACAATGCCCGGCCGGTCCCGGCGGCAGTCGGCGGGGTCGGAGGCGGAGCAGCGCATGGCCAACAGAACGAACAAACCGGAACTCGTCGCCGTGAACGAGATGCCCGACGTCGCGAGCATGGGGCTCCAGCAGCCGCATGCGACGCTCGACTGGGTCGGCATGAGCGGTATTCATCAGCCGCTCCTGATCCGCGACGGACGCGCGAGCCGGCAGGCCCAGACCCGTGTGCAGATCTACGTGGACCTGGCCGACGAACTGGCCAAGGGCATCCACATGTCCCGCCTGTACCTGATCCTCGACGAACACGCCGAGACCCGCGCCCTGTCGCCGGCCGGACTCAAGCTGATGCTCGCGAGCGTGCTAGAGAGCCACCGCGACCTCAGCACCCAGGTCTTCATCCAGTTCGACTTCGACTACTACCTGCGCCGCAAGGCGCTGGTAAGCGACAACTCCGGCTGGAACGCGTATCCCGTGTCGATCAAGGGTACGCTCAGCCGCGGCGAGATCGCGATCGAGGTACGCCTCGGCGTGCAGTACTCGTCCACCTGCCCGCAATCGGCCGCGCTCGCGCGCCAGCTGATCCAGAACCGGTTCGAGGAAGACTTCGGCGCCTCGGGCAACGTGCGCGCGAGCGAGGTCAAGGCCTGGCTCGGCACCAGCCAGGGGATCGTCGCCACACCGCACAGCCAGCGCAGCCATGCCTGGGTCCTGGCGCGCATTGCCGACGGCCTCGAGGAGTTTCCCATCACGGCGCTGATCGACGAGATCGAGGCGACCCTCAAGACGCCGGTGCAGACCGCCGTCAAACGCGAGGACGAACAGGAATTCGCACGCCTCAACGGCCAGAACCTGATGTTCATCGAAGACGCCGGCCGCAAGCTCAAGCACGCGCTCGATGCCGACCGGCGGCTGGACGACTTCTGGGTGCGCATCGAGCATCACGAGAGCCTGCACGCCCACGATGCGGTGGGCGTGTTCACCAAGGGCGTGAAGGACGGCTACCAGCCGATTCCCTGAGCGGCAGGCCGCCGTCCTCGCCTATCCGGATCCCGGGGGAGTCATATCCATGGATGCAGCAGTGGTGATCAGCGGCGCCGGTCTGTGGCGCCCCGAACACCGGATCACGAACGAGGAACTCGTCGCCAGCTACAACGCGTGGGTCGACCGGTACAACGCGCAGCACGCCGCTGCCATCGCGGCCGGGACGCTCGAGGCCAAGCCGCATTCGAGCGCCGAGTTCATCGAGAAGGCCTCGGGCATCCGCAGCCGCTACATCTATGTCAAGGACGGTACGCTCGAGGTCGAGCGCATGCGGCCGCGGATACCGCACCGCGGCGAGGACGCGCTTTCGCACCAGGCCGAAATGGCGCTCAACGCCGCCCGGATCGCGCTCGCGAACGCGCACAAGTCACCCAGCGACATCGACATGGTCATCGTCTCGTGCGCCTACACCGAGCGCGCCTATCCGGCCATCGCGATCGAGGTGCAGCACGCGCTCGGCATCGCCGGGTTCGGCTTCGACATGCTGGTCGCCTGCTCGGCCGCGACGTTCGCGCTGCAGCGCGCGAGCGATGCGCTGAAGGCCGGCTCCGCGCGCGGCGTGCTGGTCATCAATCCGGAGCTCACTTCGCCGCAGGTGAACTACTGCGACCGCGACAGCCATTTCATCTTCGGCGACGTCGCCACCGCGATGGTGCTCGAGCGCGCCGAGACGTGCACCGCGCCGCACGGTTACACGGTGCTCGGCAGCCGCGCGATGACGCTGTACTCGAGCAACATCCGCTCGAACTTCGGTTATGTCGCCCATGCGGAGGACACCGAGCCGTTCGGGCCGGAGAACCTGTTCCATCAGAACGGGCGGCGCGTGTTCAAGGAGGTCTGCCCGATGGCGGCCGACCACCTCGAAGCCCAGGTGGCTGCGGTCGGGCTCGCGGTGCCCGACATCCGTCGCTGGTGGCTGCACCAGGCGAA
Source organism: Pseudomonadales bacterium (assembly GCA_019634925.1). Lineage (GTDB taxonomy): Bacteria > Pseudomonadota > Gammaproteobacteria > Pseudomonadales > Azotimanducaceae > UBA7803. The sequence goes on along the minus strand of JAHCAL010000004.1, from coordinate 356,302 downwards.
CATCAACATGAACCAGCTCATCACGCGGCGCCTGCTCGGCCGCGATGCCTCGCCCGACGAAGCGCCGATCGTGCTGGACGAATTCGCCAACACCGCGTCGGCCGGATCGATCATCGCGTTCTGCCTGCATCACGAGGACCTAGTGGCGGGCGACCACGGCGTGATCTGCTCGTTCGGCGCCGGTTACTCGATCGGCAGCCTGGTGGTGCGCAAACGCTGACCGGTGCGTTGCCGCCGCTTACAGGGGAAGCGTCGCGATCATGTCCAGGCAGCGCGCGGCGTAGCCGGTCTCGTTGTCGTACCAGACCAGGACCTTGCACAGCCGTCCCGTGCTCGCGGTCGAGCGCGCGTGCACGATGCCGGATTCGCGGCGGCCGATGATGTCCACCGAGACCAGTTCTTCCTCCGTGTAGCCGAGAATGCTGCTGAGCTCGCCGCCTGCCGCGGCGGCCAGCGCTGAATTGATCGCGTCCGGATCCGCGGGGAGCGTCAGGCGCGCGCTGATGTCGGTGAGCGAACCGTTGGGCACCGGGACCCGGATCGCGATCGCGCGCAGCTTCCCGGCGAGCTGCGGCAGCACCTGGACCGTGGCCGCGTCCGCGCCCGTACTGGTGGGAATCATGGACACCGCGGCAGCCCGCCCGCGGTGCTTTTTCTTCGCCGGCTTGTCCACGATCCCCTGCGACGCGGTATAGGCATGGACCGTGGTGGCGACCACCTCCTCGAGCCCGAACGACCGGTTCAGGACCATTAGTACCGGCGCGAGCGAATTGGTGGTGCAGGACGCGTTGGACACGACCTGGTGTGCGTCCGCGTCGAAATCACCGGGGTTCACACCGAGCACCAGGGTGACGTCGGCGTCCGGACTGGGGGCGCCGACCAGCACCCGCCGGGCGCCGGCAGCCAGGTGGCGTGCGGCAGCCGCACGGGCGGTGAACGCGCCGGTGGCTTCGATCACGACGTCCACGCCGAGCCGTGCCCATGGCAGCTGCTCGGGCGCGGACTCGCCGAACACCGGGACACGGCGGCCGCCGTAGACCAGCGCGCCGTCCTCGACCCGCACCGGTTCCGGGAGCCGCCCGTGAACCGAGTCGTAGGTGGTCAGGTAGGCGATGTCGTCGGCATCGGCGATGTCGTTCACCCCGACCAGTTCCAGTCCCGACGGCGCGTCCCCGGTCAGGAACCGGCGCAGCATGACCCGTCCCGTGCGTCCGAGACCGTTGATGGCAATTCTTTTCATGGCATGGACTCCTGTAACCGGTAAGCTGCTCGCTGCCGGGTGCCCGGGGTGCCCGCGGCGAGCTGCAAGGCCCGCGATTTTGACCGCAAGCAGTCGAGGAAGTCCCACGTGCTGATGTCGCTCGGGTACCTGTTCGCCGGCCTCGTGATCCTGATCTTCTCCGCGGAACGATTCATCTTTGGCGCCTCGGCGCTGGCACGCAATCTGCGCGTCTCGCCCCTGCTGATCGGCGTCATCATCGTCGGGTTCGGCACGTCGGCGCCGGAGCTGATGGTATCCGGGATTGCCGCCTGGCAGGGCAATCCCGGTCTCGCGATCGGCAATGCCATCGGCTCCAACATCACCAACATCGCGCTGATCCTCGGCGCGGCTGCGCTGATCCGGCCGATCGAGGTGCACTCGATGGTACTGAAGCGCGAGCTGCCCATCCTGCTCTCGGCGGTACTCGCCGGCTGGGTGCTGCTCAGCAACGGCCGGATCGATCGGCTGGACGGCGTTCTCCTGCTGGTCGCCTTCGCGATCATGCTGTACTGGATGGTGCAGGTTGCGGTCCGTGGGCGCGGCGATCCGAGCGACGCGCTGGTTGCGGAGTTCACGGCCGAGCTGCCGCGCCCGGTCAGCAACGGCGCTGCGGTCATGTGGCTCGTCATCGGCCTCGTGGTGCTGCTCGCGAGCTCGCGGCTCCTGGTATGGGCCGCGGTGGACCTGGCCCAGATGCTGGGTGTCAGCGATCTGATCATCGGCCTGACCATCGTGGCGGTGGGCACCAGCCTGCCGGAACTCGCCGCGTCGATCATGGCGGCGTTCAAGAAGGAGGACGATCTCGCGGTCGGCAACATCGTCGGTTCCAATACCTTCAACACGCTCGCCGTGCTCGGGTTGCCGGGGATCATCGCTCCGGGCGCCTTTCCGCCCGAAGTGCTGACCCGCGACATACCGATCATGGTGCTGCTCACCCTGCTGCTGTTCGGCATGGCGTACGGGTTTCGCGGGGTCGGCCGGATCAACCGGCTCGAGGGCGGCCTGCTGCTGCTCGCGTTCGTCGGCTACCAGTGGATCCTGTTCGGCGGGTAGGGCTCAAGATCCTGCGGCAGGGCGGTCAGGACCGCGGCTTCAGCCCATAGAGAAACAGGCGCGAGTGGTTGTCGGCGACCTCGGTCGGCGTGGCGCGTCCGGCCGGCGAGTACCAGGTCGGAAACCAGTTGGTCAGACCGGCGCGCACCTTTTCCGCCAGGAACGGCTCGACCCGGCGGTAGAAACCGGCTTCGACGGCGTCGCCCACGATCTTCACGTCGGCGGCCTGCTGCTTCATCAGTTCCGCCATGATCTCGTCGCGGTGTGCCGGCGCGAGGAAGGTCACGTGGTGATAGGTCGGAAACGGACCGTGTTCGCTCACGTGCCGCTCGAACAGCGAGCGCCGCCACAACACCTCGCGTTCCACCGGGTCGCGGGGCTGCAGGTGGGTGGCGGCGGTCCAGTTGAATGCCAGTGCGCGCTTGTAGCAGCGATAGAGCAGCTCTTCCTTGTTCTCGAAGTAGTAGTAGAACGCCCCCTTGGTGAGGTTCAACTCCCGCGCGCACTGGTCGATCGAGGTCGCGTGGACGCCGATCCGGTTGAACGACTCCATCGCGACCTTCAGGAAGCGCTCGAGCTTCAGTGCCGAGATGGCTTCGCGGTCGAACGGATCCGGTGCGGGTGCCGGAGGAAAGGCCGGCGTTATCACCGGCACTTCGAACGGTCGCGCGTCGGGCGGGGTGATGCCGTTGACGATCACGTCCCGGAACAGTTCGATGATCCGTTCGCGTGGATAACGTAGCCGGGGGCTGTACCAGAAGGTCATCCACTCCACGATGCTGAGCACCGCGATGCCGGTGAGCGCGGGGTCGGTGGGTGCGATCGAGCCGTCCCGCACGCCGTCGGCGACCATCGACTGCACCGCGATGATGTTGTCGCGCTGGGCACGCCGGACGTGCTCGGCCCATTCGGGGCGCAGCGCGCCGACTTCGCTCAGGAGTGCCGGTCGGTGTTCCTCGGTCAGCAGGTTGTCCAGGAACCGCTCGATGCGGGCGAGCCCCGACCCGACGCCGGCCCCGGCGGCCTCGAGTTGGGCACGGCGTGCGCTGCAGCTGCGGACATAGACCTGGTAGGCCAGTTCTTCCTTGCCGCGGAAGTAGTGGTAGAGGCTGGCTGGATTCATGGCCAGCGCCTCGGCGATCTCCTCCATCGTGGTCGCGAGGAAACCGCGCTGATTGAAGAGACGTGTCGCCACGACCAGGATCTCGGCGAGTTTCGCTTCCCGCTTCGAAGCGCTGCGGTTGTTCATCAGGAACTCAGGCCGGGTGTCTGGGCGCGCCATCCTGTCCGGGACTCGATTGTGGCGCGCCGATTATACGCTGCGCCCGCGGTTCCCGCGGTTGACCTTCACGAATTGTATACATACACGAGCATTGGGATGAAATACATACTTGATATTTGAAATCTGGGGTCGGACACTTCGGCACGGTTCATCACAAGGGAGAGGAACGATGCGTGGAATCCTGGTCGTTGTACTGTTCGCGCTGCTCGGCGCGGGAGCTCCGGGCGGGCTGCAGGCTGCGGCGGAAGACGGCGTGGAGCGGCGCAGCGTGGTGATCTGGAGCGACGGCACGCCACTCGCCGCGGATCTCTGGCTGCGTGCCGATGCCGCGCCGGATGCGCGCCTGCCCGGACTGCTGCTCGTGCACGGCTGGGGCGGGGTCAAGTCGCATCTCAACCAGGCTTATGCACCGCACTTCGCGCGGCTCGGCATCGTCGTGCTCACCTTCGACTATCGCACCTGGGGCGAGAGCCCGGGCCTGTACTTTCCCGGCGACCGCGTGCCCGCGGAAGGGGAGCCGCTGCGCCGACGCGATGACGGCTGGCTCGAGGCGCGCGAACTGGTCGACCCACTGATGTTCCTCGAGGACGTGCGCAATGCCATGGCGTTTCTGCTCGGTGAGACGCAGGTCGACCCGGCGCGCATCGGGGTCTGGGGTACGAGCCTCGGTGGCGGGCTGGCCCTGCAGGCGGCCATCGACCATCCGCGCACGCGGGTACTGATCGCCCAGATCGGCAACGTGAACCCGCTCGGCGGGATCGTGTTCATTCCCGATGGCAGCCCGCTTTCGCGGACCACCGCCCTTGCGCACCGTACCGCGCGGGCACGCGGCGAGCTCCCGCCGTTTCCGGGCGCCGAGGCCGGGCTGCCGGGACTGCGCGGCGTGATGAACTGGGGCAAGTCGTATCACTACGATCCGTTTTCGCGGGCCGACGAACTGCAGGCGGCGACGCTGATCGTCGACGCTGAGAACGAAGAGCTGTTCGACATCCGCATCATGGGCGAGGCGCTGTACCACCAGATCCGGCACCGCGTACCCGCTCGGTACGCGAAGCTGCCGGGCAAGCACTACGACCTCTATCGTGGCGAGAGCTATGACCGCGCGCTGGCCATGCAGATCGAATGGCTGCAGAGCCACCTGCTCGGCGAGTCCCCGTGAGCGGACTGCGTCTGCTCATCTGGACGCTCGGCTGGGCGGGGCTGACCGTCGTCGCCGGCGCCCGGGCAGCGGACACGGGCGCCACGCTCTACGAAACCCGCTGCGCGGCCTGCCACGACCAGACCGGCGAAACGCGTGCGCCGGCGCTCACCGCCCTGCGCCAGATGAACCACGCGCGCCTGCGCTATGCCTTGACGCGCGGCAGCATGCGTGTCCACGCCGATGGGCTCGACCGCGACGCGCTCGGTGCGCTCATGGCGTTCCTCGCCGGGCGTCCGGAAGGCGTGCACGAACTGCCCGCGAGCGCCTACTGCGCCGATTCCGCGATCGAAATCGAGCCGGTCGCGGTGCGGCGCTGGGGCCTGGACGACGCCAACACCGCCTTCCAGGGCCCCACCACGACCGCGATCGATGCGGGCAACGTCGCCGGATTGCGCCTCAAGTGGGCGTTCGGCGTCCCGGAGACGTCGGACATGCGGTCGGCGCCGGTCATCGCCGGGAACACGCTGTTCCTCGGGACCGTCAGCGGGCAGCTGTTCGCGCTCGACCGCGCGAGCGGCTGCGTGCGCTGGGCGCGGCGCTTCGACACGCCGCTCAGAACCGCGCTGCACCTCGGCACCAGCAGAGGTCGGGCGACGCTCTACTTCGGCAACTTCGGGGCCGAGATATTCGCGGTCGACGCACTGACCGGCGACACCGTCTGGCGGCGCCCGGTCGGACTGTTCGAGTGGTCGACCACCACCGGTTCGCCGGTTCAGCACGGCGCGCGCGTGTTCGTTCCGCTGTCATCCTACGAAGTCGGCGTAGCGCGACGCGACGAGCACCCCTGCTGCAGGAGCCACGGTGCCGTACTCGCGCTGGACGCGGACAGTGGCGATATCCTGTGGACCACGCGAACCACGGAGGACGCCCGCCCGACGTTCGTGAGTTCGGCCGGCGTGCAGCAGTGGGGGCCGTCGGGTGCGACGGTCTGGACCACGCCGGCGATCGACCCGGAACGCGGCGTGATCTATGTCGGCACGGGGCAGAATGCGTCTTCTCCGGCGACCGGGACGAGCGACGCGATCATCGCGCTGGACATGGCGACCGGCGCGGTGCGCTGGATCTTTCAGGCGACCGAAGGCGACGCCTACAACGATGCCTGTACCACCTGGCCGCTCGGGGCGAACTGTCCGCCCGAGCGTGGCCCGGACCACGACTTCGGCGCCAGCGTGATCATGGCACGCACCAGTGCCGGCAAACCGATCCTGCTGGCCGGCCAGAAGTCCGGCGAGGTGCATGCGCTCGACCCGGATGACCGCGGCCGTGTGATGTGGCAGCGTCGGCTGTCGCAGGGATCCTGGCTCGGCGGTGTACATTGGGGCATGGCGCTCGAAGGCGAGCGGCTGTTCGTGCCGATCGCGGACCCGGAGTGGCCGCTGGCCGGCTATACCCCAAGGCCTGCGCTGTTCGCGCTCTCGATCGACGATGGTCGGGTGCTCTGGGACCACCCGCTCGCGCGCGGCTGCGAGACCACGCTCGAGGCGTACAACGCCCGTACCGAACCCTGGCCCGAGTGCCCCTGGTACTACGGCTACTCCGCGGCCGTGAGCAGCGTGCCGGGTGTGGTCTTCGCCGGCGCGTTGAACGGCCGCCTGACGGCCCACTCGACGCATGACGGTGTGCCCCTGTGGTCGTTCGAGACCGCGCGGCCTTTCGAAACCATCAACGGCGTGCCCGCGCACGGTGGCTCCATCGACAGTGCCGCGGCGCTGCCGGCGGGTGACATGCTGTACGTGCAGTCGGGATACAGCTGGTTCGGCCAGTTGCCCGGCAATGTCCTGCTCGCATTCGAGCTGGCGCCGGTGTCGGAGAGCGGGGAAGGGTCGGGACCGGTGAAGTAGCAGTGCGAGCCTCTGGCTCGCCAGGCGCGCTGGTCGCGCGCCCGACGGCAGCTCGATGTGCCGGCGGGCGCGGTCTGAAGCACCGCGCCCGACGGGTGTCGGATCAGAAGCTGTAGGACGCCCGGACCGAGAACAGCCGCGGTGCGCCGGGGAACCCGATGCGCGTGCCGATCTGCGAGGGGGCCTCGAACTCGTACCAGTAGTACGACTTGTCCGTCAGGTTCTGCACGAGGAAGCCGAGGCTCGCACCCTGGATGCCGGTGGTGCGCAGCGTCGCGCTCAGATCCACGATCGCGCGCGCATCCTGCTCGATGGTGCGATCGCGCGGGTTGCGCTGGTCGCCGTAGTACACCACGTCGGTACGCAGCAGCATCTCGAGCCGGTCGCCTACCGGCGCCACGTAGCCGAAGCCCGCATTGCCGGAGAAGGTCGGCGCGAAGCGCTTGCCGCTCAGATCCTGCAGGCCCGGACCGGAGGTCCCCACGAAGTAGGTGCAGCCGGGCGCGCCGAAGGACTGCTGCGGCACGCTGCAGGCGGCGTTGTCGAACTCACCGTAGCGCGCGTCCAGCCAGATCAGCGAGCCGTTGACCTGGAGCCGATCGGTCAGCACCCAGGTGCCGTCCAGTTCGAGGCCTTGGGATATCGCGTCGCCCGCGTTCTTGACGTCGAACTCGGTACCGGTCCACGTGGAAGTCTGCAGGTTGTCGAATTCCTGGCGGAACAGCGCGAAGTTCAGCCGCGCGGCGCCGTCCAGCAGGCGCAGCTTGCCGCCGAATTCGAAGCCGGTGACGGTCTCGTCCTCGAACTTGGGATCGTTGTTCTGGCCGGTCGCCTGCGAGTTGAAGCCGCCGCCCTTGTGCCCGCGGGTAAGCTTGGCGTAATACATCGCGTCGTCGCTGTAGTCCCAGGTCAACGTGACTTCCGGCGACCAGTCGTTCTCCTCGAGCTTGCCGCCGCCGGTCCGGCCTGCGCGGATGATGTTGGCCATCTCCTGGCACTGGCTGACCGCGAACGTACACAGGTTCGCGAAAATGGTGGAGTCGCCGCCGGCCGCCGCGGCGAGCGCGATCAGTTCGTTACGTGCGTCCACCTGTTCGGGTGCGGCGCCGCTGAAGTTGACCGGGTTCGACAGGACGTACTGATTGACGCTGGGGGCAAACTCCAGGAATCGGGTGGTGCCGAATTCCGAGAGGAAGTAGCGGTCGTCGGCTTCCTTGGTCTCGGAGTTGTAGCGGACGCCCGCCGTCACCGACCACTGCTCGTTGAAGTGCCACGTCCCGGAACCGAACGCTGACCAGCTGGTGGTCTCCTGGTCGAGGAAGCGCAGGTTCGCACGGCGCCAGTTCGAGGCCGGGCCGCCGAAGATCACGTCGGAGAACGGCGTGACGCCGAACGGCAGCAGGAACGGTTCGATGTTGATGTCGGTGCGGCGGTCGACGAAGAACTCGTTGCGGAACGCGTGGACACCGACCAGGTAGGTCAGTTGCTGGTCGTCCGGCGAGATCAGCTGGACCTCCTGGCTCCACTGGTCGAACTCCTGGGTGATCGGCTCGTACAGGAAGTTGGTCGGCGTCCAGTCGACGTCGCGCTGGTCCTCGGAGTCGAATCCCGAATACCCGGTGATCGCGCTGATCACGTGACCGCTCGCGAGATCGTAGTCGATCTTCAGCGTCGCGTTGGTGGAGGTGACGTCGGCGGTCTCGAGCTGCTTGGAGTTGCGTTTCTTGTTGTTGTACTGGAACAGCGGGTCGTAGGCGACGTAGGTGCTGAGGCGCGATGCGACGCTCACGTCTGCTCCCGTGGCCAGCGGCTTGCCGACCTCAAGCCCGCTGACGTTCGAGACGTTGAAGTTGCGTCCCGACCGTTCGTATTCGGAGCGCTCGAGCTTGGTACGCACCGACAGGTTGTCGGTCGGCGTCCAGAGCAGGGTGAGCCGGGCGACCCAGTCTTCCTCCTGTTCCTCCGAGTCGCCGGTGAACGTGTTCTCCAGGTAGCCGCTCTGATCGGACCAGCGCAGCGCGAGCCGCGCGGCCAGCGTATCGGTCAGGCCGCCATTGACGACGAACTGGAAGTTCTGCCGTTCGGTCTCGGGCGTGAATTCGAGGAATGCATCGGCCGTGAACTCCTGCGACGGCTCACCGGTCGTGATGATGATCGCGCCGGAGGTGGTGTTCTTGCCGAACAGGGTGGCCTGCGGGCCGCGCAGGACTTCCACCGAGCCGACGTCGAGGAAGAAGGTGCGGAACTGCCGCTCGCGTCCGGCGTAGACGCCGTCGATGAACATGCCGACCGACTGGTCGAAGCCGAAGTTGAGACCCGCGCCGAACCCGCGGATGCTGATGCTGGTCTGCTCGCCGCCTTCCGAGACGGTGAGTCCCGGCACGTAGGCAGACAGCTGGTCGAGGTTCTGCAGCGAGAGTTCGCGGATGTCCTCGGCCGACACGACGCTGACCGAGACGGGCACGTCCTGCAGGCTTGCCGCGCGGCGCGTGGCCGTGACGATGACTTCCTCGACGACCCGTGGACTCGCGCCGGTCTCCTGGGCGGTCGTCAGCGCCGGCGGCGCGAGCAGCGTGGCGCTGCAGAACAGCAGCGTCCAGCCAGTACGCTTGATATGCATGATTGCTCCCCAATGGTTTGATGATCCCCACCCGACGGCCACCCAGGGTTGGATGCCCGCTCCGGCCGGCGACCGGGCAAACATCCGCTCTGTGAATTCAAATGTCAAGTATGCAAACCGGGTGATAAATTGGGGGCCTCGAGGAGAGCGGGGAACCGTCCGCCGGCCGACCAATCCCGGACCGGCGCCGCCGCATGTGCGTGACGGTTGCTTCCCGGCGGTGATCCCCCCGACCATCACGATTCCGAGCAGAGCAGGAGGCGGTTCATGAGCTGGGAACGGGAACTCGAAGAGCTTGCGGCACGGCAGGCTTTCGCCGCCCGGATGGGCGGAGCGGAGGGCGTCGCCCGGCAGCACGCACGGGGCAAGCTGACCGTGCGGGAGCGTATCGATGCCCTCGCGGACCCGGATTCGTTCCGCGAATTCATGGGGTTGACCGGGCAGGCCACCTACGAAGCGGACCGCCTGATCGACTTTGTGCCAAGGCCGGCGGTAGAGGGCATGCTGCGGCTCGACGGCCGCAAGGTCGTGGTCACCGGTGGCGACTTCACGGTGCGCGGCGGTTCCGGAGGCGCCGGCGGCGGGCTCGGCAGCGAGCTCCCGGCGAACCGGCGGGCGCTCGAGTGGCGTATCCCGTTCGTGCGCCTGCTCGACGCGGCCGGCGGCAGCGTGCGCTCGTTCGAGGAGATCGGCCGGACCTACCTGCCGGACGGCAACGTCTGGTCGACCGTGGACGTGCAGCTCCTGTCACGCGTGCCGGTGGTGTCCGCGGTGCTGGGGTCGGTGGCCGGGCTTCCGGCGATCAACGCCTGCCTCGCGCATTTCAACCTGATGATCAGGGACACGAGCCAGCTGTTTCCCGGCGGCCCGCCGGTGGTCAAGGCGGCGCTCGGCTACGACATCACCAAGGAGGAACTCGGCGGGGCGCAGATCCACACGCGGCGCAGCGGCGTAGTCGACAACGTCGCCGAGGACGAGCACGATGCGTTCCGGCAGATCCGACGGTTCCTGTCCTATCTGCCGGCGAGCGTCTGGGAGCTGCCGCCCCGCGGGGACACCACGGATCCGGTGACGCGCCGCGAGGACGCGCTGCTGTCGGTGGTGCCGCGCGACCGGCGCCAGGTCTACGACGCGCACCGTATCCTTGACGCAGTACTGGACCGCGACAGCTTCTTCGAGATCGCACCACGGTACGGCGCCGCACGGATCACCGGTCTCGGCCGCATCAACGGTTTCCCGGTCGGCGTGATGGCCAACAACCCGCGCCAGAAGGGCGGCACCACCGATCTCGCGGCGGGCAGCAAGGTGATCCGCCTGATCCAGCTGTGTGACACCTTCCACCTGCCGCTGGTGTCGTTCGCCGACGAACCCGGGTTCATGGTGGGGCTCGAGGCCGAACTCGCCGGCATCGAACGGGCCGGCGCCCGGCTGGTGCAGACCGTGTGCGAAAGCCGGATCCCGTGGATCACGTTCGTCGTGGGTCGGCTCTACGGCGTGGCCGGCCAGTGTCACCACCGGCCGTCCGGCATGTTCCGCCGCTATGCGTGGCCGTCCGCCAACTGGGGATCCATGCACGTGGCCGGCGGCGCGGCCGCGGCCTATCGGCGCGAGATCGAGTCGGCGCCGGATCCGGAAGCGCGTCGGGCGGAGATCGAGGCGCGCCTGAACGCGCTGGCGTCGCCGTTCCGGACGGCGGAGGCAACCGGTCAGGACATCATCGATCCGCGCGACACGCGGCGCCTGCTCGCGGAGTTCGTCGAGGACGCGCAAGCAGTGCTCGCGACCCAGCTCGGCCCGCCCGCGATTCCCTATCGGGTCTGAGTGCGAGCCTGGGGCTCGCCAGGCGCGCTACTCGCGCGCACGACGTTCAGCCGCCGTCGCCGCGGCGAGCCACGCGTGGCCCGCCGCGCCCGTCAGGCCGGCCGCGACAGCGGTGCGGACCAGGCCCGTGATCATTGCGGGTATCCGGGTCGCGAGTGCGTCCGGGGGTATGCCAAGGCCGGCCGATTTGCGCCCCAGCGGGCCGTGCACCAGCAGCTCGGCCGCGCCGTGCACGGCCGACCAGGCGGTCAGCACCAGGTTGTCCCGCACCTCGATCGGCACGCCTGCGCCGAGGCATTCACCCATTACCGCGACCAGGTGCTGAAACGCGCCCCCGCTCGCCTGATCGACACCGGGATTGGCTGCGGGCCGGGACAGGTCCGGTCGGAACATGACCGCGAAGTACCCCGGATGCGCGAGCGCGAACGCCACGTAGGTCGTGCCGGTCGCCGTCAGGCGCGCGAACGGATCCGTCCCGGTCGCGGTGGTGGCGGCCTGCAGCGCCTCGGTCAGCCGGGCGAAGCCCGCTTCCGCGACGGCCGCCAGCACGGCGGCCTTGTCCTCGAAATGGTGATAGGGCGCCGCGTGGGAGACACCGATCCGTTGGGCGAGCTTCCGCAGCGTGAGCCCGTCGAGACCGTCCTCGGCCAGGATCTCGTTGGCAGCCTCGATCAGCGCCCGGCGCAGATCGCCGTGGTGAAACGACTTCGGCGCCGGCGCTTGGGCGGTGTCGCGGGTCGTGTCGATCATGGCGGGGGGTCTCGAGTCGATGGGCGTTCCCGGGCGCTGGGGAGCGGTCAGGCAGGCGCGCAGTCTATCACACCAATTTAACATCGGTAAGTTGACATTGATAAGATTTAACTTGACGGCGGTAAGATGGATCTTTACGGTGGTAAGTCCATGCTCAGCGCAGTTGGAAGTCGGGTGGTGGTCGTGATGTCTGCAGGCTTTCGCAAAGCACTCGGGGTGATCCGTTTCCTCGCGGTCGCGGTTGGCGCGCTCGCGATCGTCGGGGTGGCCGGCCTGCAGTCGGGCTGCAGCGGACCCCCGGCACAGTTGGCTGCCCCGGTGCCGGTGCCGGTAGTGGCGGTGCCGGTGGAACCCGCGCCCGACGCGGTGGCGGTCGGCTTCCATGGCGTGCTGCGCGCGCGCGCGCGCAGCCAGGTCGCGCCGCAGGTCGCGGGCGTGCTCGCGGAGCGCCCCGTGCAACTCGGTACCCGGGTGGCTGCGGGCGACGTGCTCGCGGTGCTCGAGCATCCGTCGCTCGATCCGGCGCGCCGGGCCGCGCTGGCCGAAGCCGCAGCGCTGGAGCCGCGGTTGCGCAAGGCGGAACTCGATCTGCAACGCGAACGCGCATTGTTCGCGCGTGGACTCATCGCGGCGGACCGGGTCGATGCCGTCGAGTCGGACGTGCAGAGCCTCGCGGCCAGCCTGCGCCGCGCACGGGCGAGTGCCAGCGCCGCGGCGGCCACCGCTGACGAGTTGATCGTGCGTGCGCCCCATGCCGGCATCGTCGACCGGATACTTGCGGAGCCCGGTGACTACCTAGCCGCCGGGCAGCCGGTGCTGGTCCTCTCCGATCCGGACGAACTCGAGGCGGAATTCCTGCTGCCCCCGCGGCTGGCGGCGACCCTGGAACCGGGTGCAGAGCTTGCGCTGCGCGGGCTCGCGGACGCACGACCGTGGCCGGCGATCGTGCGCGAGAAGTCCGGCGGCGGCGACGGCAGCGGACTCGTGCGGGTGGTGGCGGCCCTCGCCGATTCGAGCGGGTCGCGCATCGCCGGGGAGCCCGTCGAGGCCCGCTTCCCGATGCCACTGGTGGCAGCCGTGCGACTGCCCGTGGAAAGCCTGCGGGCCGCCGGTGGCGTTCCGCCGGCCACCGTACTCACGGTGGAACAGGGCCGCGTCGCCCGCCACGTGGTCGAGCCGCGCCATCTGCTCGGCGATGCGGTGCTGGCCGATGCGCGTCTACCGGTCGGGGCCCTCGTCATCACCGCGGCCCCCGCCGTGCTGCCGGTCGGCACTGCAGTTCGGGTATTGCCGTGATCGCCGCGGTGCTCGGCCGCGATCGCCTGCTGCTGGTGATCGCGCTGCTGCTGGCGACCACCGGACTCATCGCGCTGCAGGGCATGCCGAAGCAGGAGGACCCCACGTTCCCGTATCGGCTCGGAATCGTCACCGCCGCCTACCCTGGCGCCGAGGCCGCGACGGTCGCGCGGCTGGTCGCCCGCCCCATAGAGCGGGAGCTGATGCAGGAAGCCGCCGTCGACGAGGTGACCACCACCGCGCGACAAGGGCTGGCCGTGATCAGCGTGGCGCTCAGGGACGACGTCTACGACACCGAGCCCGAGTGGATGCGGGTACGGGCAGCGCTCGAGCGGGCGCGCGCCGAGTTGCCGGTGGGGGTCCCCGCCCCGCAGCTCGACGACCGCGTGTTCGGCGCCGTCGTCGCCGTATACGCGGTGACCGGCGGTGCGGCCGTGGATCGCCGTGCGGCGGCGATCCGGCTGCGCGACCGGCTGGCGCGCATCGAAGGGGTCTCGGTGACGCGCCTTTCCGGCGACCCGGGCGAGGAACTCGCGATCGACGTCAGCGCGTCCGAGCTCGCAGCGCTCGGACTCGACCCGGCGGCGCTCGCGCAGGCCGTCGCGGCGCGCAACCTGCCGTCGGCGACGGGAACGCTGCAGGGCGCGGGGCGCAGCCTGCCGGTCACAATGGAGCTCGATTTCGCCGACCTCGCGGAACTCGCCGGCGTGCCGGTGCCGCTGCCGGGTGGCGCCGTCGTGCCGCTCGGCGCCATCGCCGAAATCACCCGCGCTACGCCGCGGCCTGCCCTGACCGGCGCGTGGCTCGACGGCGTACCCGCCGTCGCCGTCGAAGTCCGCGCGACCCCGGACCAGGTGGACGTACTCGAACTCGGTGCACGCCTGCGCGTCGCGGCCGCAGCGGTGGGTGCGGAAGTCGCACCGCTGGCCATCGAGGAGATGTTCTACCAGCCCACCTATACCGCGGAGCGGATGCGCGGGCTGCTCGGTACCCTGCTGACCGCCATGGCGCTGATCTTCGTGGTCCTCGTGGCCGCGATGGGCCTGCGCCCGGCGCTGGTGGTCGCCACCATGCTGCCGGTCGTGACGCTCGCGACACTCGCGGTCTACGCCATGGGTGGTGGCGTGCTGCAGCAGATCGCCGTGATCGGCATGGTGGTTGCGCTCGGCATCCTCGTCGACAACGCCATCGTGGTGGTGGAAGGCGTGCAGCGCCGGCTCGATGCCGGCGACGACCGGGTCGGCGCGATGCGCAACGCCGTCGGGGAACTCGCCGGGCCGCTGCTGGCAGCCACCGGCACGACCGTCGCCGCGTTCATGCCCCTGTTGCTGTCGAGCGGCAGTACCGCGGACTTCACGCGCGGCATTCCGCTCGCGGTCACGTTGGGGCTGGTGGTGAGTTATGCGTTCGCGGTGCTGGTCATGCCGCTGGTTGCCGGGCGTGTACTGCAGCCGCGCCAGGCGCCGGCACGGGAACGGGTGTTCGAGTGGATCGCCGCAAGCGCGGTCGGCCTCGTCGCGCGGCGCCCACGCCTCACGGTGCTGGCCGGCACGCTTGCGCTCGGCGGCTCGCTCGCCGTATTCCCGCTGCTCGAACAGCAGTTCTTTCCGGAAGCGGACCGTGCGGCGGTGCTCGTCGAGCTGCGCCTGCCGAGCGGCACAACCATGGACACGACCGGTGTCGCCGCGGCACGGGTGGAGGACTTCCTGCGCACCGACCCGCGGGTCGGCAGCGTACACCGGTTCACCGGTTTCTCCGGGCCCGCGTTCTACTACAACCTGTCGCGCACGCCGCGCGAACCTGAACGCGCGCGCCTGCTCGTCGAGACCGCCGGGCTCGCCCACAATCGCGAGCTGGTCGCCCGGGTCCTGGCCTGGTCGGCCGAGGCGCTCCCCGGCGTGGAGGTGATTCCCGTGATCCTGCGGCAGGGGCCGCCGACCAATGCGCCGGTCGAGCTACGTGTCTACCACGAGGATCGCCGCGCGCTGGTGGCGGCGACCGAGACGGTCGCGGGACTGCTGCAGGAAGCCCCCGGCACCCGCAACGTACGGCACAGCCTCGGCCAGGGCGTGCCGGCGCTCGACGTCGCCCTGCCGGCCGGCTGGCCGGAACGGCAGGGGCTCGGTCCGGCTGCGGTGAGCCAATGGCTGCTCGCCAGCACCCAGGGCTATCCCGCCGGCAGCTATCGCGCCGGTGAGGAGAGCGTGCCGATCCAGGTGCGCATGCGGGGCAGTCCGTACCTCGGGCAGGCCGATATCGTGGGGCTCCCGATCCGGCACCCGGACGGGCGCATGCTGCCGGTGGCCCAGCTGGCCGCCGTGGAGGTGGCGATCCGTCCGGAGCTGATCGAGCGGCGCAATCAGCGGCAGTATGCGAGTGTCTCCGCCGAACTCGACGCCGGGGTGGGCTATGCCGGCGTGCTCGAGGGGCTGCGCGCCGCGCTCGACGTGACCGCGCTGCCGGCCGGAACCGTGATCGAACAGGGCGGCGAGGCGGAGGCGTCGGGCGAGGCGAATAGCGCGATCGTGACCGCCGCGCCGCTCGGGGCACTGGTGTTCCTGTTCTTCGTGCTGGTGCAGTTCAATTCGCTGCGCCGCGTCGGCATCGTGCTGGCGTCGCTGCCGCTCGCCGCGGCTGGCGTCTTCCCTGCGCTGCTCCTGTCCGGCAGCGCGTTCGGGTTCCAGCCGTTGCAGGGACTGATCGCGCTCGTCGGCATCACCGTCAACAACGCGATACTCCTGCTCTCCGCGGTCGACGACCGGCTGCGCGACGGCACGCCCCTGGATCGTGCGATCGAGGACGCCCTGCGCCGGCGCACGCGTCCGATACTCGTCACCTCGGCGACCACGATCGTCGGCCTGTTGCCACTCGTATGGTCGGACTCGACGCTCTGGCCGCCGATGGCGTGGGCGATGATCGGAGGGCTGGTCGGTGCCGCGTTGCTTTCGATCACGATGCTGCCGGTGATGATCCGCGCGGTGCTGGGCTGGCGCTGGCTCCCGGATGCCATGCGTGCGCGGCCAGCAGCGGTGGCGTCGAACGGATGACCGGCCCCGGCGAGCCGGTCATCGTGCCTCATCCGCCGCTCACGTCGCTGCGGCGGGTTCGTAGCGGTCGATGATCGCCCGCACCAGCCCGCTGCGGACGATGTCATCACGTTCGAAACGGTGGACGTGCACGCCGGGCAGGCCGTCCAGTCGCTCGATGGCATCGGCCAGCCCGTTCGGGCCGCGGATGTCGCTCTGGCGCAGGTCGCCATTGACGACCACGCGGCTGTCCTCGCCGATCCGGGTCAGGAACATCTTCATCTGGGCCGGCGTGGTGTTCTGCGCCTCGTCCAGCACCACGAACGTCCGTGAGTCGAAGGTCTTGCCCCGCATGTAGGCGAGCGGCGACGCGACGATGCGGCCGTGGCGCAGGCAGTACTCCACCGTGCCGGCGCCGAGCCTGGCGTTCAGGATGTCGCGGAACGCGTCGATGTAGGGCGAGAACTTCTCGTTCAGGTCGCCGGGCAGGAAGCCGAGCTGTTCGCCCGCCTCGACGGCCGGCCGGGTGAGGATGATGCGATCGATCTGGCCGCTTTCCAGGGCCTGTGCCGCCAGTGCGCCGGCGCAATAGCTCTTGCCGGTGCCGGCCGGGCCGATACCGAAGGTCAGGCAGTGATTGCGGATGGCGGTGATGTAACGTTTCTGTGAAGGCGTGCGGGCTTCGAGCGGGGCCGGGACCCGTGGCGAGCTATAGGCGGTCTGGAGACTGTGGTTGAGGGCGTTCAGGTCGACGATGATCGCGGTGTCGGTATCGGTTCGTCGTCCTGGTCTGGTCTTGCGATCTCGGTAGCCGCGCTCCTCGTTGCTGGTTGTCCGGGTAAGAGTCCTGTGCCGTGCCTGGGATCGTTTCGCCATGTAAAACAGGTACCTCGTCGATTGCTGGATGACCGGGTCTCTGTGCTGCATTGGTGGCTGGTTGCGGTTTGTGGTTTCCTTCTGTTGAGCGACGCCGTCGATGATTGATCCGCTCGCAGGCAAAAGCAAGCGGGCCTAGGCCGGGTCGATTGGTCGGGTCGATTGGCGAGGTCGATCGGTCGGGTACGAGTCGGCCGGGAGGTTCGGGAAGATGCTCGAAATGTACGGAGATCTCGCCCGCTGGTGGCCGCTGCTGTCGCCGGTGGAAGACTACGCCGAGGAGGCTCGGTTTTTCGTCGAGACCTTCCGCGCCGCCGGTCTACCGGCCGACGCCACGCTCCTCGAACTCGGCGCCGGGGGCGGCAACAACGCCTGGCACATGAAGTCGGCTTTCCGGCAAGTGACGCTGACGGACCTGTCGGCCGACATGCTCGCCATCAGCCGCGACCTCAATCCGGACTGCGAGCACGTCCAGGGCGACATGCGTACGTTGAGGCTCGGCCGGGCGTTCGACGCGGTGTTCGTGCACGACGCGATCGAATACATGACGACCCCGACCGCCCTGCGCGAAGCGGTGGCGACCGCCTGGGTACACCTGCGGCCTGGCGGCCTCGCGCTGTTCGTTCCGGACAGCGTGCGGGAGACATTCGCGCCGGGCACCGAGCACGGTGGGGTGGACGGTGACGGTCGCGGGCTGCGCTATCTCGAATGGCTCCACGATCCGGACCCTTCGGACAGCACGTGCACGGTGGAATACGTCTGCCTGCTGCGGGAGACGGGCAAGCCCGTGCGGGTCGTGCATGAAACCCACACGTACGGCCTGTTCGCCCGCGCCGAGTGGCTCGGGTTCCTGCACGAGACCGGTTTCGTGGCCGAGGTGCTGATCGACGGGTACGAACGCGAGCTGTTCCTCGCCCGCAAACCGGCCTGACGCGCAGATCGCCCGCCCCGTTCGGGTCCTCGTCAGGCGGCCGGCGCGGATGGCTGGTCGCCGCCGCGCGGTACGCGGGCGGGCAGGTCGCGCACGTGCAGGTCGAGTTGTGGAAACGCGATCTCGATGCCCTGCTCCGCGAAAATCCCCGCGATCCGGGTGTTGATCGCGTTCTGCACCTGCAGGCGGTCGGCGAGCGTGCCCACGTAGACGCGCAGTTCGAAGTCGAGCGAGCTCGCGCCGAACTGCAGGAACCAGCAGGCGGGTTCCGGATCCGCCAGAACCTGGGCCTGCTCGCGGGCCACCTGCAGGAGCAGTTCGCGTACCCGGATGGGATCCGAACCATAGGCCACCCCGACCTTGATGGTGACGCGCGTCGTGGTGTCGCTGAGTGTCCAGTTGATCAGCTGGCCGGTGATGAAGCTCTTGTTCGGTACCACGATCTCCTTGTTTTCGAAGTCGAGGATCGTGGTGGCGCGCGTGCGGATCCGTGTCACGCGCCCGGTGAGTTCGCCGACGGTGATCACGTCGCCGACGCGGAACGGCCGCTCGAACAGCAGGATGAGTCCCGACACGAAGTTGGCGAAGATCTCCTGCAGGCCGAAGCCGAGACCGACGGTGAGCGCGGCCGCCATCCACTGCAGCTGCGACCAGCGCATGCCGAGCAGGCTGAGCCCGATCAGGGTGCCGGTGATCACGATGGCGTAGCGCAACACGCTCGTGATCGCGTAGCGCGATCCGGCATCGATATGGGTTCGCGACAGCAGGCCGATCTCGATCAGGCCGGGCAGGTTGCGGGCGCCGGCGGTGGTGAGCGCGAGCGCGAACGCCCCGAGCAGGAGCGCCATCAGCGTGACCGGCTGCCGCAGCGGCGTGCCGTCGGCGCCGGTCTCGGTGAAGTGCCAGAGCGCGATTTCGTCCAATCGGCCGACGGCCGGCAGCACTTCGGCCCATACCGCGATCAGCCCCGCGGCCACGAGGGTGAGCCGCAGGACGCGCAGCATGCGGCTGGTCTGGGCGTTGACCTGTTCCAGCGTAATCTCCGCTTCAGGCTCCGGCGTCGCGTCGCCGCGGGCGTCGCCGGATTGGGCGGCGAGCCGCTCCTGCTGGCGCTGGTAGGCGAGCCTGCGCTCGCCGAGCAGGAACCAGCGGCCGAGCAGGCCGGCCAGGATCGTGACCAGCACGATCATCGCGAACGTGGTCAGCAGCGCCTGCAGCAGCAGCGTGGCGGAGTAGACGTAGCCGTTCAGCACCAGGAACGCGATGAAGAGTGGTACCACCGGCAGGGCGATCCGCAGCGCGCGCCGTACGCTCGACGGCTCGAGTTCGACCCCGCGCACGACCCACACGCGGCCGGCGGCCAGAAGCTGCCAGGCAGTCCAGGCGAGCGCCAGGCAGGCGATGACCACGGCGACCCTGGCCTGCACGTCGTTCGGCAGCTCCAGATTGCGCAGGAACGCGAGCGTGCTGACGAAGTAGGCGGGGAGCACCACGGCCGCCGCGATGGGCAGCGTGCGTCGCAAGGCCTCGCGGCGTGCCCGCATCCAGCGGAAATGGGCGTGCCCGAGGCCGCGCTCGATCGCGGTCCAGCGCAACACCTGGACCGCCAGCAGCGGAATGAAGAGCATCACCAGCGCGCGGCCCAGCGAGTCGCTGAAGCGGCCAGGATTGCCGACGCCCTGAATCAGCAGCCCGAGCAGGTACACGGCCGCCGGACCGGGAAGGGCCGCGATCAGCGTCCAGCCGAGCGCGCGTGCGGTCGCGCGATAGGTGTCGCGCCTGATCTGACGGGTGATCGGCGCTTCGGATTCGATCTGGGCACGCGCCCGGCGCCGCAACTCCACGAGTACGACGAGTAACGCGAGGCTGCCGAGCCAGGGCAACGGCTGCGCCGCGACTGCGCGCCGCGAGAGATCCAAGGTGGTCAGAAAGCGTGATGGCTTGACGAGGTCATAGAGGCCTTCCGGTATGCGCTCGAACCAGGTCGGCCCGATCGGGCCGTGGCTTGGTATCCATAGCAGGTGCCGGTCGAGCAGCTGCTGCAGGGTGCGGGTGTCGTCGATCTGCGTGCGCAGTGCCAGCTCGGTCTGTTCGAGCGCGGCGATCCGCCGCTGCAGCAGCGGTTCCAGCAGGGCAAGCAGGTCGGCCTGTTGCTGGAGGATCGGTTCCAGCGCCTGGCTCGGTGTGATCTCGGTCGCCTCGTCGTCGACGGTCGCCGGCGTCGCGGCGCTGCGTGCCCGCGCGGCCGCCGGAATGTCCACGAGGTCGCGTGCTTCCTCGTTCAGCGTCACCTGACGCAGCCTGGCGTCGGCCAATGCGCCGCGCACCGCTTCGAGGCGCTGACCGAGCCGCGCGGGGGATTCCAGCCGGCGCCGCTCGCTCCACAGCCAGCGGCCCACGCGTTCGTTGGTCCCGCCGAGTTCCAGGCGGGCGCGGCTGTCGCGCAACGAGGCGGCGATCCGCTCCTTGGCTTCTTCGTTGCCCGCGAGTGCCACGCGGTCGCGCGCGAGCAGTTCGTTCTGCTGGAGAAGTTCGTCGCCGAGCGCGCGATTGGCGGCCACGGTATCGGCCAGGACACCGGTTGCCTCCGCGAAGCTTGTTTCGGTCTCGGCAAGCCGCGCGATCAGCGTGTCGAGCTGGCGGCGGCCGAGGTCGGCGATGCGCTCCTGCAGGACCTCGGTGCGCCGTACGTGGAGCCCCTGGCGGTAGCGCAGTTCGCGTATGGTGAGTTCGAACAGGCGCTGGCGTTGCGTGGCCGTATCCTGTTCGAGCACGCGCAGCTCGAGTTCCGTCTGGGTGCGCCGCAGCTCGCTCGACCGTGCGATGCGCCGCGCCTCGGCGAGCAGCTGGGGCTCGTCGGCCACTTCGGGTGCGGGCGCCGAAAGGTCTTCGATGCGTCGGCGCAGCGTCGCGATCTCACCGGCAGCCTGGGCCGGCCGGGAGAGGGTCTGCGCCAGTTCGCCGGCGACCGCGTCGATCTCGGCGTTGAGCTCTGCAATGATCGAGCGTTCCTGCTCGAGCACGCGCTCGAGCGTCTCGGCATCGGCATCGCGCGGCAGGCGCTCGGCCCACTCCGCAATGGCCTGATCGCGATCCAAAGCGAGTGCCTGGCGCAGCCG
The DNA here is from genome assembly GCA_019634925.1 of Pseudomonadales bacterium. Taxonomy (GTDB): domain Bacteria; phylum Pseudomonadota; class Gammaproteobacteria; order Pseudomonadales; family Azotimanducaceae; genus UBA7803. The sequence continues at coordinate 335,225 of JAHCAL010000004.1, read as the reverse complement.
CTCGCTGCGCGCAGGCAGCGCCGCGGCGGCGGCACGCAGTTCGAGCAGTTGCCGCTGGAGCCCGTCGGCGCTGCGTTCCTCGGCGGCCGCGGCGTCGAGTCGCTCGGTCGCAAGCTGGCGCTGGGTGTCGTCGAGCCGCGCGGTTTCGAGCCGCGCACGGGTGGACTCGATCGTCGCCGTGTTGGCGGCCGCAGCGAATACCGGCAGTGCGAAGGCGAGCAGCAGAGTCGCCAGGCCGAGCACGCGCAGGCGCCTGCCGAAACGGAGTGATTGCGATGCGGTCCGGAGGAGTGGTGCCGAGGAAAGGACTTGAACCTTCACGGGGTTTCCCCCACCAGCACCTGAAGCTGGCGTGTCTACCAATTTCACCACCTCGGCCCGAAGCGGTCATGCTGCCCGGCAAGGCGGCAGCGGGCCGCGAAATGTACAGAAGCCGTCGCTGTCCTGTCAATGTGGGGATCGCGCGTGCGCCGGATGTCTGGCCAAGCCCGGGCCCGGGTGCCAGACTGCCGCGATTGCGTCGGCAGGGTGTCGGCGCGGCAGGCGAGGAATACGAACGGACATGAAGCGGAGCCGGGACACGCGGCCGGAACGAAGCCGGCCCGACGCAGGGTCGGGGTCGCATCCCGGCGGGTCGGGACGGCTCAGCGCTGCCGCACTGATCGAGTGCCTGGTTCGCGAGCCGGCACCGCCGACCTTCCGCGATCTGCTCGCGCTCACCGGAAGTTTCGATGCGCTCGCGCGCAAGCACCTGCGCCTGCTGGTGCGCGGCATGGTGCGTACCGGCGAGCTGATCGAAGACCTGCAGGGCCGGTTCCACGTGGCGGCCCGGACCGGTCGCGACAGCGCCGCGCTGGTGGGGGTTCTCGAGTCCAGCGGTCGCGATCTCACCTTTGCCGGCGTGGCGGTCGAGCGCACGCGCGGCATGCGCCTGCGGCCCGGCGACCGCGTCGAGGCGGTGGTCCAGGGTGATCGGGCGAGCATCCTGCGCGTGCTCGCCTATGCCGAGCGGCCGATCGTAGGCGAACTCCGGATCCGCGGCCGTGAGGCCTGGGTTGACTCGCTCTCGCCCGACTACCGCGGCCGCGTGGCGCTCGACGGACCGCCTGCGCAGGGTGCGGACGGCAATACCGTGACCGTGCGTGTCGTGGGCGAGGACCGCGACGGGCTGGTGGGCGAGGTGAGCGGCGTGCTCTCGACCCGGGCGGGTGCTGCGCATGCGGCCGAGACGCTGCTCGCTAGCCACGGCGTGCCGGTGGAATGGCCCGAAGCCGTGCTGCGTGCCGCTGCGCGTCTGCCGAAGCAGGTGCAGCCGCATCGCCATCGCGACCGGCGCTCGCTGGTCGACGTGCCGCTCGTCACCATCGACGGGGAGACCGCCAAGGACTTCGATGATGCGGTCTATGCCGAACGGCAGCGCGGCGGCTGGCGGCTGGTCGTGGCGATCGCGGACGTCGCGCACTACGTGAAGGCCGGCGCGCCGCTCGACCAGTCCGCCTGGGAGCGCGGTACCTCGGTCTATCTGCCGGATCGCGTGATCCCCATGCTGCCCGAGGCGCTGTCGAACGGGCTCTGTTCGCTGCGCCCGCACGAGCCCCGGCTCGCGCTGGTCTGCGAGATGCGCGTCACCCCGCGCGGTAACGTCACCAAGTTCGAGTTCTACGAGGCGGTGATCCGCTCGTGGCAACGGCTCACCTATACCCGCGTGCAGGAGTTTCTCGATGCCGGCGCGCTCGACGTCGAAGCGCCGGTGCAGGCGTCGCTGCGCGAGCTCAAGGCGGTGTACGACGTCCTGCGCAGCGCCCGCGAAGCACGCGGCGCGCTCGACTTCGACACCCACGAAGCGGCGCTCGAGCTGCACGACGGGCACGTCTCGGCGATCCACCCGGTTTCCCGCCTCGACGCGCATCGCCTGATCGAGGAGGCGATGATCGCCGCCAACGTCTGCGCGGCGCGCTTCCTCGAAGGTGCGGGCCGGCCCGGCATGTACCGCGTGCACGAGCCGCCGGACCGCGACAAGAGCGAACAGCTGCGTCAGGCGCTCGCCTATGCCGGCATCCGGCTGGGCAAGGGCGAGTTCACGCCGAAGCTCGTGCACGAAGCGTTATCCGGTCTTGGCGAGCGGCCAGACCGCTGGATCTTCGAGATGCTGGCGCTGCGCGCGATGACCCAGGCGGTCTACAGCCCGGCCAACAAGGGTCATTTCGGGCTCGCGCTCGAGCGCTACATGCACTTCACCTCGCCGATCCGCCGCTACGCCGACCTGGTGGTGCATCGGGCCATCAAGGCGACCCTGCACGGCGCGGACGCCGGCATGAGCGACGACTGGCTGGTCGCCACGGGCCAGCACATCTCCATGGCGGAACGCCGTGCCGAAAGCGTTGGCTGGGGTGTCGAGGGCTGGCTCAAGTGCGAGTACATCGCCGGGCGCATCGGTGAGGAGTTCGACGGCGTGGTCATGGGGGTCACCGACTTCGGCCTGTTCGTCGAACTGACCGGCTTCTACGTGCAGGGTCTCCTGCACATCTCCGAACTCGGCGCCGACTATTTCCGCTATTCATCCACGGGCATGAGTCTGGTCGGCGATCGCTCCGGGCGACGCTTCGGTCTCGGCGACCGGTTGCGCGTCCGCCTGGTCGACGTGCAGCCCGCGCTCGGCAAGGTCGACCTGCTGCTGGCGGGCACCGCGAAGTCGTCTGCCGACCGCGGCAAGAGCGAGCGGTCGAACGGCCGGCACGAGAAGGGCGGCCGGCAGGAGAAAGGCGGTAAGCGCTCGGGCCGGCGCCGGTGAGCCAGGTCGCGGGCATCCACGCGGTCGCGGCGCTGCTCGCGGACGCGCCCGAGCGGGTGCGCGCGCTCTACGTGCAGCGCGGTCGTCGCGATCAACGCATGTCGGAGGTGATTTCCGCGGCCCGGGCGCACGGCATCCGGGTCGAATTCGCCGAGCGGCGCTGGCTCGACGGCCGCGTGGAAGGCAGTCACCAGGGCGTGCTGGCCGATTGTCACGACCTGGCGCTCGCCGACGAACACATGCTCGAGGCGCGCTGGCCGGAGCTCGGTCGCCCGCGTCTCGTACTGGTACTCGACGGCATCACCGATCCGCGCAACCTCGGCGCCTGCCTGCGCAGCGCGAACGCGGCCGGGGTCGACGCCGTGCTCCTGCCCCGCCGGCGCAGCGCGCCGCTCAACGAAGCGGCGCTCAAGGCGGCGGCAGGCGGCGCCGAGGGGCTCTTCCTGGTCGAGGTCGCGAACCTCGCGCGCCGGCTCGAGTGGTTGAAAGAGCAAGGGGTGTGGGTCATCGGCGCGGATGGCAGCGCGGAACTCGACTGGACCAGCGCCGACTTCAGGCAGGACTGTGCCATCGTCGTCGGCAGCGAGGGCGAGGGCATGCGCGCACTCACCCGCAAGCTCTGCGATCACGTGGTGCGCATACCCATGCAGGGCAGCGTGGCGAGCCTCAACGTCTCGGTTGCGACCGGCATCCTGCTGTTCGAGGTGGTGCGGCAGCGCGGCGCGGTGTAGCCCGGCACGCAGGCGCACGCGGCGCGCTCAGCTGAGTATCAGGCGCGCGCAGTCACCTGGATCTCGATCTTCATCGCCTCGTCCATGAGGCCCGCGACCAGCATGGTCGCGGCCGGCCGGACGTTACCGAGCCAGCGGGCGAGTACCGGCCAGCACGGCTCGAAATCGGCGCGATCCGGCAGGATGTAGGTCACCCGCACGATCCGCTCGATCCCGCTGCCCGCTTCCGCGAGGGCGGCTTCGATATTGCGGAAACACTGCTCGGCCTGCTCCACGACGTCCGAACTGATGTGCATGGTCCGGTAGTCATAGCCGGTGGTACCGGAGACGAATACGTAGTCGCCATCCACCACCGCGCGCGAATAGCCGATCCGTTGCTCGAACTCGGAGCCGCTGGAGATCAACTGCCGCTCGCTCATTTTGTTCTCGCTCTGTCGACCGAATAATCCAGGCTGCCGGGCTGCGCCGCAGGCGTGAGCGCGACCATAGCGTAGTCGCGCACTACCTGCAGCGCTTGAGCCACCCCGAGCGCCGGACTTGCCAGCACGGGCACGCCGACGTCCTGCAGTCGTTCGCACGCGGGCGCCATCGACGCCTGGGCGAGCACGACCACGTTCGGTCGGGGCAACGCGCGGCGGACGCAGTCCGCGATTGCGTTCGTATATGCATCCAGGTCGCCCTGTTCGAACAGGTGCCACGCATCGGGCACGATCAGGCTTCGCGGCTGGACGGCCACCCCGAGTCGACGCGCCGAGTCTTCCACGAGCGCGCGGGTCGGTCGGAGCGTACTCTCGAGCGCGGCGACGATCAGCACGTCGGGTCCCGAGGTCGCCGCGGCATCAGCCATGGCGCGGTCGATGCGCAGCGCGCGGAAGCGCCCGGTCGTTCGAGTTGCCTCCGCGGCGGCGCCGATGGTGGAGCAGGTGCAGACCACCACGCGTGCGCCACCGGCGGCGGCCTGGCGCATCGCTGCGTGGATGTGCTCGGCCAGGTGCGCGAGGTCGTGACCGACGCTTTGCGCAGCGGCGAGCAGATCCGGTCGAACGAAGTGCTCGACGCGGGTGCCCGGCGCGGCCGCGTCGACCAATGCATCGAAGGTCGACACGTGAATCGCGGCGGTATGCAGAAACGCGATATGGGCCATGCCCCACCGAATGCGCAACGTCGGGATCTCATCCTCGACGATCACCTGTACGCAGGTCCAGTCGCAGCGGTTGCGCCAGCAGATCGGCACCCGGGCGAATCGGTTCCGGCTCGCCGTCAGGCCGGAAGCCGGCGCTTTCGTACAGCCGCCGGGCCGGCGTATCGCCACAGGTGACCGAAAGCAGGATACGCTCTGCGCCGATGCTTCGGGCCCAGTCGATCACCGTGGCGACCAGCACGCGGCCGGCGCCCCGGCCGCGAAATGCCGGCGCCACCCACATCTGGTAGAGATGTGCGCTGCGGGATTCGCCTGTGTCCATCCGACCCCAGGCGAGACCTCCGGGAACGCCGTCGACCACCGCAACGAGTGGCAGGTCCCGTTCCGGCAGAAGACCCGTGAGCCGCGCCTGCCACTCCGCATCGGTCAGTCGGCACGCATCCGCATGGGTACTGCCGAACGCGTCCGGTGCGTCTTCGAGTGCTGCCAGGCGCAGCGCCCGATACACCGCCCACCGATCGGACGACAGGCGCTCCGTTTGAAGACTCGTCATGAGATGGGCCCTTTGGCTGGCTGGCTGGTCGATGGTCGTGGACGCGAACGACCTGGTGGCATAAGGTCACAGCATACGCAACCGCCTGCCTGTTACAAGGCAGCAGGAACCATACGGACAGGCGCCCGTCTGTTCGATCGTCCGACCAGGGGAGAGACCGACGATGAAACGAACGACCACCAGTATGGACACCGCCGATCCGGATGGGCTGCGCCTGCCGATCAAGATCGATACTACTTCGAACGGCGAATTCGTGCCGGTGCCGCTGAGCCCCGCCAACCGGCTCGGCAATCGGCTGGCCCTCGAACAGGCGACCGGCAATGCACGCCGAACGAACCAGGCGCGCCGGCGCTTCATGATCTCGGCCTGCGGCGCGGCGACGACGCTGCTCGCGTTCAACCAGGCCAACGCTGCTGCGGGGCGTGTCGGTGGCTTCTTCGATCTGCCGGCCGACGCGGCGTTCGATCCTTTGCTGGCGGATGCCACGCTCGGCGGTGACGAGTTCATTTTCGATGTGCAGGGCCACTACGTGGACCCGACCGGTAGGTGGCTCGCCCAGGTGCCCGAGTTCGCGCGGCCGTTCGCCGGCATGCCGAAAGCCGGTTGCGAACTCGGCGAAGGCGATGCGGCGCGCGGCTATCTCGAATGCCTCGGCCCCGACGAGTTCGTGAAGGACGTGTTCCTCGATTCCGACACCGACCTGATGGTGCTCTCGTTCGTGCCGTCGACCGCGGACGCCGAACCGGTGACCATCGAGGCGGCGGATGCGACCCGGCGCATCGTCGATGCGCTGGAAGGGTCGAAGCGCCTGCTGCTGCACGGCCGCGTGAATCCGAACCAGCCCGGGGACCTCGAGCGCATGGACCAACTCGCCGAGGACTGGGGCGTGTCGGCCTGGAAGACCTATACCCAGTTCGGCCCCGGCGGAAAGGGCTTTTTTCTGACCGACGACGTCGGGCTCGCCATGATCGAGCGGGCCCGTGCGCTCGGCGTGAAGGTGATCTGTATTCACAAGGGGCTGCCGCTCTCGGCGGACTCGTACGAACACAGCCAGTGCAGCGACATCGGAGCCGTGGCGCGCCTGTATCCGGACGTGACCTTCATCGTCTACCACTCGGGCTACGTGGCCGGTCGGCCGGAACAGGCGTTCGAACCGGGTGCCGGCCGCGACGGCGTCGACACCCTGATCCAGTCGCTGGTCGACAACGGCATCGGCCCGGGCAGCAATGTCTACGCCGAACTCGGCAGTACGTGGCGGTTCCTGATGCGCGAGCCGGACCATGCCGCCCACGTGATGGGCAAGCTCCTGAAGTTCGTCGGCGAAGGCAACGTCCTGTGGGGCACCGATTCGATCTGGTACGGATCGCCGCAGGACCAGATCCAGGCGTTCCGTGCGTTCCAGATCGCGCCCTCGCTGCGCGATGCGCACGGCTATCCGGAAATCACCCCGGCGCTGCGCGCGCGCGTGTTCGGGCTGAACGCCGCTGGCCCCTACGGTATCAGTGCGGACGAGATCCGCGGGCACACGCATCGCGACGCGGTCGCGCAGGCGCGGACGAACTACCAGGACCGTCGCGACCCCCACTTCGCCACCTACGGGCCGAAGACCCGGCGCCAGTTCTTCAACCTGCTGCGCGCCGGCGGCTGACAGGCGGGGTCGGAGTCAGGGTTGGGGTCGGAGTAGAATTTTTTGCTTTTGGGGTCGGAGTGCTTCTGGGGTCGGAGTAAAGGCTGTCGCGTTGGCCATCCCGATACAGCACTGCGTTCGAAGCGACAGACTTTACTCCGACCCCAGAAGCACTCCGACCCCAAAAGCAAAAAATTCTACTCCGACCCCAACTCTGACTCCGACCCCATCAAAGTCCGGAATTGCGTGCGCCTGGAAATTCCGAGAGCCGAAGGGCCGCGCGCACCGCGCGGCCGGTCTCGGCATTCAGGTCATCCACCGGAATGCCGATCGAATCCGCGATGCGCACCATGCGCTGGAAGTTCGCCGCCACTCCGGCAGCATCGACCAGTACCGCCGGCCCGCCCGCGGCCAGCAGCGCCGCTCGGCTATGCGCCAGCGCGTCGGCGTCGCGCCGGGCGAGACTCTCCGCGAAGTTCATCAATTCGGGCCCGAGCGCGATGCCTTTCGCCGCGCCCGCCGCATCGCCCAGCACGGCATTCAGATCGATTTCGGTCCCGGTCGTCTGCGCGCTCACACGGAGCATCGTTGCATGTGCGCTGGTTCAGTAGAAACACTCGTTGATGGCTGAAACCCGCCCGGCCACCAGCTCCATCTGCATCCGATCGATGGCGCGATCGGCATCCTTGACGTAGTTGGCCATCGCCTCGAACGACAGGTATTGCACGGCTGCGAGTGCGCGCCAGTCACGCAGCGCATCGGGCACCAGCGACAGGGCGCGGATCACGTTTGCCGCGCGCCCACCCTTCCACAGGTCCGTTTCTGGTCCGACCGCGCCATCCGGCGGCACGGTCGGAACGAATCCGATGTCCTCGCGCAGGTGTGCCGGCCGGTAGCGGCTGATCGCGCCCGGCAGTGGCGCGGGCAGCGGCTCCAGCGGCAGTCCGAGCGCGCGGTGGAATTCGTCGATGCTGAATACGGCCACCACGACGCCGACCAGTTCGACGTAGGCTTCCTTCGAGAGCCCGCGCCCGACGTTGTCCTCGACGTAGCGCCGGGTGATGCGGCCCTGGTCTGTGACGACCCGGTGCACGGCGTCGACCGCTGCCTCGGGCAGTGCCCGATCGTGATCGTGTTCGCCCGCCATGCCGTAGGGAGACAACGCTTGCCGCCGGCGTCGGCACAACGCGCAATCGAGGGCGTTGCGGCTTTCCTGCGCGATCGCGACGCGCTCGCTGCCGGTCCACCAGCTGCCGGGGCGCGCGAGCGTCTGCCAGTAATTCCGGTGCGCGGCACCGATGTCGGGACGAATCTGCAGGCCGGCATCGGAATAGTCGAAGGCTGCCATGGTCGTCTCCCCGGGTCGGCCGCTCATCTTCGCGCTGGACTGGGGTCGGTGCCAGACTCGACCCGCACGGCCGCGCAATCCCTGCCGACCGAATCGGTGGTGCGCACCGGATTGCAGCGCGCCACTCTGCCCCCCGGCAACACGACCCGATAGCCCGTACCGAACCGCGGATCCTCGACGTAGTAGTCCGTACTCACGAAATGCGCACCGGACGCGAACGCCGCATCGCGCCGCGCGACCGCGCCGCTGCGCGCCTCCTGGGTATCCGCGTCGGCCCGGGTGCGGACCAGGAAGCCGGCCGCGACCGCCGCGCGGATCCGGCTGCCCTCCGCGAGTGGATCGTTGATCACCAGGAACGCCGCCGCCGGGTGCGTCTCCGGAAAATTTCCGAACATCACACGGCCGCGCAGGCCCGGGTGACCTGCCGCGTAGGACTCGAGCTTGGCGAGCGGTTCGTCCAGCACGAACAGGAAGCGACCGCGCACGGCATCGAGCTCGGGCCACCCATCGGCGAGCACCGCCTCGCGCAGGCTCGTGCGTGTGCCGCGCACGTCGTCCGGACGCAGCAGCCGCTCGGCGCCGATCACGGCGAGAATCTCCGCGTCGAGCGCGGCCCACGCGGCGGCGTCGAACGGCAGCGGGACCACCGCCGCGGGATCCTGCAACGGGGCGTCTTTCGCATTGATCGACACCATGATCGGCAGATGTCCCGGGTGCCGGTCGGACCAGTCCTGCAGAATGGTCAGACAATCCAGCAGAGTCGGGCAGTGGCTGCGGAAGTCGATGTCCTGGACGTGCAGCACCTTGAAACCGGGCGCCTGCATGGCGGCAGCGTCGAACGGCGCGTGCGGCAGCCCCCGCGAAACCAGCAGCCCGAGTCCGCCGGGCGCTGCGTAGCGCCCGCCCTCGGGGTCGTGGAAGACGTCGAGTTCGAGCTTGCGGATGCCGCGCTCGAGCTGGTCATCGAGCGGCGCGTGCGCGTAATCGAGGGTCAGGATCTGCTCGCCGGCCGATGCGAGCAGGATTTGCGCGAGCGCCGGATCCATCGCCTGCTTGTAGCTGTTGTGGCTCGCGAGTACCTGGATGTCGTTCAGCCGCAGCGGCGCGGCCGCCGGCGCCTGGCTCTCGCGCGCCGCGGCACAGCCGCCGCCGAGCAGTGCCGCGCCAATGCCCAAGAGTGCGAGAACGGTTGTCCGATGTCGGTCGATCAATGCAATACTCCCGGGTTCGCGCAACGGGGAGGTCGGTACGTTGAAAAGCTCGGGTCAGGATACGGCAACCGCTACCGCGTCGGACACCGCCGCAGCACCGATCGGCCGTTTGCGCATGGCGCTGTACGGCCTCATGAACCTGCCCACATCGGTGATCGGCCTGCCGATCGCGCTCTATATCCCGGCCTTCTATTCGCAAAATCTCGGGCTTTCGCTGGCAGCGGTCGGCGCGCTGATCGCGCTCTCGCGGGTCACCGACGTGTTTACCGATCCACCGATCGGTGTGGCGTCGGACCGCTGGCAGACCCGATTCGGGCGTCGCAAGCCGTGGATGGTCGCCGGCGCGCCGCTGATGCTGCTGTCGTTGTGGATGCTGTTCGTGCCGACCAGCGCGTTCGCGGTCGGGTTGTGGGGCATGCTCGGCGGAGACGCCGTCTCCAACCTCTACCTGTTCGTCTGGATCAGCCTGCTGTACCTGTCGTTCACGCTGGTGGACCTGCCGTACCGCGCGTGGGGCGCGGAACTCACCCCCGACTACGACGAGCGATCCAGGGTCACCGGCTGGCGCGAGGCATTCGGTTATGGCGGAACGCTGATGGCGCTGTTCATCCCGCTCATCCTGGCCGCGGCCTATGGCATGGCGGGTCCGGCCAACGCGTTGCTCGGCATCGCGGTCGCGGTGCTGGTGCTGATCCCGCTCCTGTTTTTGCCGGGGCTGATCTGGGTGCGCGAGCAGCCGGCACGCGGCACGCCGGCGGCGCGTGTCCCTTGGAAACGGGGCTTGCGGATCGTCTGGTCGAACGGTCCTTACCGGCGCCTCGTGATCAGCCTCGTGTTCTTCGTGGTTGCGGTCAGCATGACGGCATCGCTGTCGTTCTTTTTCGTAGCCAGTGTCATGCAGGAGTCCTTCGAGCGCTATGCGCTGTTCATTCTCGCCTACTACCTGTCGAGCAGCGCGGCGATCCCGATCTGGTTCCGCATTTCCGGGCGGCTCGGCAAACACAAGACCGTCGTGCTCGGCGTGGCGTGGCTTTCGCTCTGGAGCGCTTTCATTCCTCTGCTCGGGCCGGGCCACTACTGGTTGTTCTTCCTGATCATGATCCTGAAGGGATCGGCGGTCGGGGCGCTGGTGTTCCTGCCGGCGTCGATGGCCGCGGACGTGGTGGACCTCGATACGCTGCGTACGGGCGAACAGCGCACCGGGCTCTACTTTTCTCTCTGGGGTATGGTGAACAAGGGCGCGGTTGCGCTCGGCGTGCTGCTCGCGACCAACGGCGCCGCGCTGTTCGGCTTCGATCCGTCGAGTCCGGACAATACGGATACGGCCAAGATAGCCGTCGCGTGGCTCTACAGCATCATCCCGGCGGCCATCGCCTGCGTCGCGCTGCCGCTCCTGTGGAACTATCCGCTCACCCGCGCTCGCCAGGAACGCATGCGCGCGCACATCGAGCGGCGCGCGCAGCGGATGGCCGGCGCGCCGGTCAGTTGAGGGCGAGTTCTCCGTCCACCAGCGGAATCTCGGCGCCCGGGTCACGGTCCATCCGGACCTGACCCTGCTGGTCGCCGATGCGGTAGGTGACGTCGTAGCCGATCACCTCTTCCTTCGAATCGCTGACGGTGTTGCAACGCGTCTCCATCGCGGTGTAGGTGTTGTTCTCCTGCACCCGCTCCTGGATCTTGTTGCCAGCGTAGCCGCCCGCGGCAGCGCCCGCGACGGTCGCGACCTTCTTGCCGCTGCCGCCACCGACCTGGTTACCCAGCACACCGCCGATCACGGCACCCGCCACCGTGCCGATCACCTGGTGTTCGTCCTTGACCGGCTTCTGCCGGGTGACGGGAACCTCTTCGCAGACTTCGCGCGGGACGCTGACGGTCCGGGTGGCGGGCACCACGTTCAGCACTTCCGCATGGGTGGGCGGGGGCGGTGCGAAGCCGCCCCCGATCATGTTGTAGCCGGCGACCGCACCGCCGGCGGTCGCGATCACCGCGCCGATGACGAGACCCTTGATCATCGATTTGTCCATGCTCGCTCTGGCTCCGTTTCGAGGGGTTGGTCGGTCCGGGTTCCGATTCTACCAGTATCGGGATTGCCGCAAGTGCTGCCGCACCGTGCGGCGGATCACGGTTCCCGCCCGCGGGCAGGCCGGCCGCCGACCGATCCGGGCGCGCCTTGACACGCCCGGCCGGCGGCGCGCCCACGTAGCGGGTAACGCAGCCCTCTTCTTCCGTGCTGGGGTCCGAGCGGCAGGCTCACGGACCGCTCGTATCTGCCCCGCCTGGTCTTTGCGGGCCGCTTGGCTCAGGCGTTGAGGCTGTAGAAAAACCCGTACTCGGACGAGCTTCTCGGTCTTGCAGACCAGGGCGAACAGCCTCCATTGGGCATCATGGGGGTGGCGGCACCAGTGCCTTGACCGCTTCCGGCAACCAGGGGTGCATCCGCTGCGTATACGAGTCCGCGCCGGCACCCATTGCGTGATCTCCGATCGGCAACGGCGCGGTGATGGTGGGTGGCTGGAACGGCTCGGCGCCGAGGCCAACTTGAGGCGGCCCGTTCTGCGCCAGGAAGTTCAGGCGGCCGACGTGCTGGTAAATGGACCAGGATGCCGGTGGCGGTGGCGGTGCCAGATGGGATGGATGTCCGGGCGGCACGGCGGGCGCCGGATCGGCGCGGTTCTGCCAGCGCTGCGTGATGGCGCCGAGTTTTGCGGTGTATTCCTGTGCAAATGGCACATTGCCGACGCGCGGTGACCCGTAGGTATAGACCCCCTGTATCGGCAGTTCCGCCTCCACCGCGACGCGAAAGGCGAACAGGGTGGCCATGGCCGCCCCGAGGCTGTGCCCGGTTATCAAAAGACGGCGATCGGCGCCGAGCGCGGGCTCGACATGCGCAAGGATGCCGTTGTACAGGGCGTCTACAGCGGCGTCGAAACCCATGTGCGTGCGCACGTTATCACCCCACTCCGGGCGCTGCCGGAGCGGTACGTGAGCCAGGTTGGTAATCCAGTTGGGCGGCAGGTTCGCGCAGAGCTGCGGCAGCACCATGGTCATGAGGCAGTGTGCGGTGGTCTGCAGCTCGGACCCGCGGAACACGACGACCACCGCCCGCGGTCCGATCAGTACGGCTGCCAGCAGGTGCAGTTCCGGGATGCTCACGTAGTGCACGGTGTCCATGCCCCAGTCGCTCATCAGCGCGCGGAAGTCGTTGGGATGGGTCGACGTGCTGCCGAGTGCATCGCGGTAGATCAGGTGCGTGAGGACGGCGAGCAGGTAGCTGTTGGTCCAGCTGTGCACGGTGGTGTTCGTTTCCAGCAGGTCGAGTGGACCAGTCTTGCGTACCCGATAGTCAGCTGCGAGCGTGCCGGATAGATTGTTGTCGAGGTTGGTCATCGCGAGGGCGCCGCGCAGGGTCTGGGCGGGCAGCTGCACGCGAACCTCCTGCGGCGCTGCTGAAAGGATCGTCAACGGCGTGCCGGCGAGCGTCAGCGCGACCGGGGGCAGCGCGGCGCCTGGCGGCGGCTGAATGAGCAGCGTCGATCCTGCTTCCGCGTCGTTCGCCGGTGTCAGTATGGTCCCCGTCCAGTTGATCCCGCCCGGCGCAAGATCGGGAGACGCAACCCGGCCGCCGGTGATCGGGCTGCCGGCGGGACAGATAAACAGCGTGCCGTCTGGCCGTACGCAAGTGGTCACCGGAGTGCCTGGCTGGAACGGAACCGTCTGTTCGACCCTGGCCGGCGTCGAACGCGCCGACTCGACCAGCCGTGTCGCATCGGTCCGGCTGAGCCGAAAAGTCTGGCTCAACGCGGCCGGTATCTCGTCGATTCGATACTCGGCGGCCAGCAGCACCCGCGCGACGTTCAATGGTTCCACCGGGCCGCGGCGGGCGAGCTCTGCGGTCGCCTGCGCGACAGTCAGGCGACTGTCTTTGAGCGCTTGTAGTTCGATACTCCCGTCGGTCCTGCTCGGTAGTACTGTGGTTGACGCTGATCGAACAGGGTCCACCGCAGCAGCGGTCGAAGCGCCCAGGGTGAGCACGGTCAGCAGGGCCAGCAGGGGCCGGCGGGTGGTCCCCTGGATCGTCCGGTGCTTGTGAGTCATGGCCCGCCTCCATTGCGACCCACGGAGTATCGGCAGTGGCGCAGACACCTGATATCGCGCGAATTGGTGAGGAGACCAGATGCGCCGACGCCTCGATCATCCGCCAGACTCCTTTGTGGCCTTGCATCGGGTGACCGACGCCACTAGAATTCCGCGCCCTTCCACCGGAAGGTCCTTGCCTCACGCCCGGCCGCACGCGGTCTGTTGAGCGGAGGCGGTTACACCGAAAGGAGCAAGCCACCCATGCGACATTACGAGGTCGTGTTTCTCGTGCATCCTGATCAGAGCGATCAGGTCCCCGGCATGATCGAACGCTACGAAGCCCTGATCCAGCGCGGCGGCGGCGCCGTCCACCGCAAGGAAGACTGGGGTCGGCGCCAGCTGGCCTACCTGATCGACAAGGTGCACAAGGCCCACTACGTGCTCATGAACATCGAGGCGGACCAGGAGACCCTGAAGGAGCTCGAGAACGCGTTCCGCTTCAATGACGCGGTCATCCGCAACATGATCATCGGCCGCAAGGGCCCGCCGGCGGGCAACTCGCGCATCTACGAGGAAGAGCTGCGCGAACAGGAGAAGGACCGCGAGCGCGAGCAGCGCCGTGGCCAGGAACAGGCAGCACGCGGCGGTGACGAAGGCGAACGACCGGCAACGGAAGAGACTCCCGCGGAGGAACAGGCATGAGCAGACGATTCGGCCGCAAGAAGTTCGCGCGCCTCGACACCCCGGGCAGCGAGATCGACTACAAGAACCTCGACCTGTTGCGCCAGTACGTCGGCGAAACCGGCAAGATCGTGCCGAGCCGCATCACCGGCACGTCGGCCCGCCAGCAGCGCCAGCTCGCCCTCGAGATCAAGCGTGCGCGCTACCTGGCGCTGCTGCCTTACACCGATTCGCATCGCTGAGGCGAGGAGCATCCAATGAACGTCATTCTGCTCGAACGGGTCGGCAAGCTGGGCGGTCTCGGTGACGAGGTCAACGTCCGCCCGGGTTTCGCCCGCAATTTCCTCATCCCGCAAGGCAAGGCGGTGCGTGCATCCAAGGCGAACCGCGAAATGTTCGAGGCGCGCCGCCTCGAGCTGGAACGGGTCGCGAATGCCAGGCTCGAAGAAGCACAGAAGCGTGCTGCGGGGCTGGCGGGCACCACGGTCACGATCGTCGCCAAGGCCGGTGACGAAGGCAAGCTGTACGGATCGGTCGGCACCCAGGAAATCGCCGACGCGATCTCCGCGAAAGGCACGCCGGTCGAGCGCAGCGAAGTCCGCATGCCGGAAGGCGTCATCCGCGCCACCGGCGAGTACGCGATCGACATCCAGCTGCACTCCGACGTCACGGTCGAAGTGCAGGTCTCCGTGGTCGCGGAGTAAGGCGGCTTCGCAACATGGCTGGCCTCCGCCTCGGCGGAGCAGGTCGTCGAACCCGCCGGCGACCGGATGTACGAGAGGCGCCCGCAGTGGCGGGCGCCTGGCGCTCACGGGGATTCGTCCAGGGGGGATAGGTCCAACCGCAGGGAGTCCGTCATGTCCGCTGCCCGAAGTTCCTTCCCGTTCGATCTCGCCGCGTCGGTTGCCACCACCTTCCTCCGGGGTGGCATGGGCATCGCCACCACGCCGGTCTCCCACCGACCTGCGCTCATGTTCGAGCTCTACGAGTTCGAAGGGTGCCCCTACTGCCGACTGGTGCGCGAGGCGCTGACCGAACTCGATCTCGATGCGCTCGTCTACCCCTGCCCGCGGGGCGGCACCCGCTATCGGCCGCGCGTGGTCGAACTCGGCGGCAGGATGCAGTTTCCGTTCTTCGTCGACCCGAATACCGGGCGCCGGCTCTACGAGTCGGCAGACATCATCACATACCTGTTCGAGACCTACGGCGCGGGCCGCGTGCCCCTGCACTGGCAGTGGATCGGTTTGCAGCAGGTCGGGTCGGCGGTCGCCGGACTGCTGCGGTCGTCGGCCGGACGTCGCGCGCCGGCGCGACCGGCCGATGCGCCGGAGCGGCCTGCACCGGCGCTGCCGCTCGAACTGTACGGATTCGAGTCGAGTCCGTATGCGCGCCTGGTGCGCGAGCGCCTGTGCGAGCTCGAATTGCCCTATATCCTGCGAGCCTGTGGCCGCGCCGCGCCGCGCGACTGGCTGCCACCCGGGGTGCGCGATGCGCTGCGGCTCGAGCCCGGCTCCGTGACCATCAACCGGCAGGCGCTCGAAGCCCGTGCGGGCCGCATCTCGCTGCCATACCTCGTCGATCCGAATACCGGCGCCGAGATGGCCGAATCGCAGCGCATTCTCGAATACCTCGAGGAGGCCTATGCTTGACGGCCCTTCGGGCGCGGGGGTCCTACACCTTCCGGGCCGGGAGCGGGTGGTGCCGGACAGCCCGGTCTGCCGGCCGGACTGCGGCGCATGCTGCGTCGCCGCGTCCATCTCCACGCCACTGCCCGGCATGCCGGATGGCAAGCCGGCGGGCGTGCGGTGCATCCATCTGCAGGCCGACTACCGCTGTGCGATCTACGGCAGCCCGGCGCGGCCGGACTGCTGCGCGCGCCTGCGTCCGGCGCCGGACATCTGCGGTGAATCGCGCGAGGAGGCACTGCGGCTGATTGCGTCTCTCGAGCTCGCGACCCTGCCGCGCGTGAGCCACTCGGGGTAGTCGCCGCGCGTCGAATCAGGCACCCTAGCCAGTCCCTCCGCCCGTACCTGGACGCGACCGAACCCATGTCGGAACCGACCTACGATCCGTTTGCCGACATTCCTGCCGAGGAATTCCCGGGCCCGCCGGACGTCGCGGTGCGGTTCGACCTCGAGGGTGCGGCGCGCCCGGCATCGCGCGCCACGGGCCTGAAGCTCCCGCCACACTCGGTGGAAGCGGAGCAGTCGGTGCTCGGTGGCCTGATGCTCGACAACGACGCCTGGTTCGACGTCGCCGAGCTCGTGTCGGCCGCGGACTTCTACCGGACTTCGCACCAGCTGATCTTCGAGGCGATGACGGCGCTGGCCGGCGAGGACCAGCCGATCGACGCGCTCACGGTTTCCGAACGCCTGTCCGGCAAAGGCCAGCTCGACAAGGCCGGCGGGCTCGCCTACGTCGCCGAACTGGCCGAGAACACGCCGGGTGCCAGCAACGTGCGTGCGTACGGCCGGATCGTGCGCGAATACTCGACACTGCGTCAGCTGATCGGTGCGGCCAACCGGATCGCCGAGGCGGGCTACGCGCCGGACGGCCGCAGCAGCCAGGACATCCTCGACATGGCGGAACAGGAGGTGTTCCGCATCGCCGAGGGGCGCCTCAAGGAAGGCGGTCCGCAGAAGCTCGTGCCGCTCCTGCAGGCGGCGGTGGAGCGCATCGAACGACTGCACCTCAATCGCAGCCCGGTCACGGGGCTCGCGACCGGATTCGACGACCTCGACCGCAAGACCGCGGGCCTGCAGCCGTCCGACCTGATCATCGTTGCCGGCCGCCCGTCGATGGGCAAGACCGCGTTCGCCATGAACATGGTGGAGCACGCGGTCATGGAGGGCGAAGGCGCGGTGCTGGTGTTCAGCCTCGAGATGCCGGCGGAGCAGCTGGTGATGCGGGTGCTTTCGTCGCTAGGCCGGATCGACCAGACGCGCCTGCGAACCGGCGAGATGCACGAGGACGACTGGCCGCGCTTCAGCTCGGCGGTGTCGCAGCTGAAGGACAAACAGCTCTACATCGACGACACCCCGGCGATCTCCGTGAACGAGCTGCGCACCCGGGCGCGCCGCGTCGCGCGCGAGAGCGGCGGCCTCGGCCTGATCGTGGTGGACTACCTGCAACTCATGCGGGGTTCCGGCAATGCGGAGAACCGCACCAACGAGATCTCCGAGATCTCGCGGTCGCTCAAGGCCATCGCAAAAGAAATGCGCTGCCCGCTGGTCGCGCTGTCGCAGCTGAACCGCAGCCTCGAACAGCGCACGGACAAGCGACCGGTGATGGCCGACCTGCGCGAGTCCGGTGCGATCGAGCAGGATGCCGACGTGATCCTCTTCGTCTACCGCGACGAGGTGTACCACCCGGAAACCGCCGAGAAAGGACTCGCCGAGATCATCATCGGCAAGCAGCGCAACGGCCCGATCGGTGTGGTGCGCCTGGCGTTCATCGGCAATCTCACCAAGTTCGAGAACCTGGCGCCCGAGCGCTACAGCCAGTACGCCAGTTACGAATAGACATGGCGAAGAACCGGGCCAGAACCGCGTACGTCTGCACCGAGTGTGGTGCCGAACACATGCAGTGGCAGGGGCAGTGCACGGCCTGCGAAGCGTGGAACACCCTGTCGCGTGTGAGCGTCGGGCCGATCAAGGAACCCGGGCTCGGCTACGCCGGCACGCAGAGCCAGGTGAAACGGCTCTCCGAAGTCGAGGCGGAAGATACGACCCGCCTGCCGAGCGGGTTCGCGGAACTCGACCGGGTGCTCGGCGGCGGGCTGGTGCCGGGCTCGGTCGTGCTGATCGGCGGCGACCCGGGCGCGGGCAAGAGCACGCTCCTGCTGCAGGTCTGCACGCGGCTCGCGCTGGACGTGCCCGTGCTGTACGTCACCGGCGAGGAGTCGCTGCATCAGCTGGCGCTGCGTGCGCGTCGGCTCGGGCTGCCGACCGGCGAGCTCGCGGTCGCCTCGGAGACGCGTGGCGAGGAGATCGCCGCCCTGGTCGAGCGCGAAAAGCCCGGCGTCCTGGTGCTCGATTCGATCCAGGTGATGCAACTCGCGTCCGTCGAGAGCACGCCGGGCAGCGTCACGCAGGTGCGTGAGACGGCCGCGTTCTTCACGCGCCTCGCCAAGCAGACCGGCACGGTGGTCATCATGGTCGGCCACGTCACCAAGGAAGGCAGCCTGGCCGGTCCGAAGGTGCTCGAACACATGATCGACTGTTTCATGATGCTCGACAGCCCAGCCGGCAGCCGCTACCGCACGCTGCGCGGCATCAAGAACCGCTTCGGCGAAGTCAACGAGCTCGGCATCTTCGCCATGACCGAGCACGGCATGCGCGAGGTGGCGAATCCCTCCGCGATCTTCCTGCAGCGCGGCGAACTCGACTCACCCGGCAGCGTGGTGACCGTGACCTGGGAAGGCACCCGGCCGCTGCTCGTCGAGCTGCAGGCGCTGGTCGACGGCGTGCAGTCGGGTTATGCGCGGCGCGTCGCGGTGGGGCTCGACCAGCAGCGGCTCGCCATGCATCTCGCCGTGCTGCACCGTCACTGCGGCATCACGCTCGCCGACCAGGACGTGTTCGCCAACGTGGTCGGCGGGGTCCGCATCGGCGAGACCGGCGCGGACCTCGCCGCCCTGCTCGCGGTGCTGTCGTCGTTCCGCAACCGGATCCTGCCGAAGGACCTGATCGTGTTCGGCGAGCTCGGCCTGACCGGCGAAGTGCGCCCCGTAGCGAGCGGACAGCAGCGCCTGGCCGAAGCTCGCAAGCACGGCTTCCGGCTCGCGATCGTGCCCTGGGCGAACCGGCCGAAGGACGTGATCCCCGGCATGACCGTACATGGCGTCAAGAGCCTCGCCGGCGCGCTCGACGTGATCGCGTCCCTCTGACCGCGCGCCGGCCAGGAGGTCGTGAGTATGGATGTCAGCTTCTACAATCCAGCGCACTTCCGCGTCGACGACCCTGGCCTGCTGGCGCGTGCGGTCAACGAGATCGTGTTCGGCACGCTGATCTCGACGGGCGCGGAGGGCCTGGCGATCAGCCACGCGCCGTTCCTGCTCGACCGCGCCGCCGGCCCGCTCGGTACGCTGTACGCGCATCTCGCCCGGGCCAATCCGCATCACGAGTCGCTCGATGGAGCGGACGTGCTGGTGCTGTTCCAGGGCCCACACCACTACGTGCCGCCGGCGTGGTACGCGAGCAAACGCGCCACCGGCCGCGTGGTCCCAACCTGGAACTACGTGGTGGTGCATGCCCGCGGCGTGGCGCGCACGTTCGATGACCCGGAGCGCCTCGATGCGCGTGTGCGTTTGTTGACCGATCACATGGAAGCCCGACGCGTTGCGCCCTGGCGGGTCGATGACGCGCCAGCGGACCATATAGAGCAACTCTGTGGGCACATCGCGGGCGTCGACGTCGAAATCACCGCCCTGGAAGGCAAGTTCAAGCTCGGCCAGAACCGTAGGCCGGAGGACCGCGCCAGTCTGGCGGAGGCGCTCGCGCAGGAAGCACCCTCATTGCACGCGGCGCTCGAGCAGCTGTACCCGCTGCGCTGACCGCGGCGCGATTGCATTCGCCGGCGGGTCGGCGCAGTATTCAATCAGCAATCATTTTCATTTGCGCCAGCCGGCCAACGGGGCTGGTCTGCAGCGCGAACGGGGAGGCAGCCAATGGGCCGGATCGAAAGCATGCGCGCAGCGCTGGGCGGCGTGCACCCGCTGGCCGCCACCAAGGTGAAGGATCATCTCGAACCCTACGTGGCAGCGTTCATCCGGCACGCGCCGTTCTTCGTCATCGCGACCAGCAATGCGGCCGGCGACTGCGATGCATCGCCGAAGGGCGGCCAGCCAGGATTCGTGCAGATCATCGACGAACGCACGCTGCTGATTCCCGACTATGGCGGCAACCGGCTGTTCCAGGGCTACGAGAACTTCGAGACCAATCCGAAGGCCGGACTGGTCTTCATGATCCCTGGTCTCGACATCACCGCGCGGGTCAACGGCCACGTCGAGGTGCTCGAACTCGACGATCTCGAGCGGCGCGGTGTACTGGACGCGGTGCGGCATCCCGACCCGTCGGCCGGCCTGGTACAGGGCATCCTGCTGCACGTCGACCAGGCGTATTTCCATTGCCCGCGGTCGTTCCAGTTCGCGGCGTTGTGGGATCCGGAGACGATCGAGCGCAATGCGCGCCGCTCGATCAAGGATCTGGCGGCCACACCCGTGACCGACTGAACGTGGCGGGCGGCGTTCGCGGTCGTATCGTCAGGCCAACCGCGCGCCGTCCGGCACCCGCTGGTCGGGTACCGCGAGCACCACCGCCCCGTCGGCACGATGAAATCCCGTGACCAGGCATTCCGAACGCATCGGGCCGATCTGCTTCGGCGGAAAGTTGACCACCGCCACCACCTGGCGTCCGACCAACTCTGCCGGGTCGTAGAGGTCGGTGATCTGTGCGCTGGACTTCAGGATGCCGACCTCCGGCCCGAAATCGACGCGCAGCCGGAGCGCCGGCTTGCGGGCTTCTGGAAAGGACGCCGCTTCGACGACCGTACCGACGCGCAGCTCGACGCGCGCGAAGTCGTCCCAGCCGATCGGGCCGGGGCGCCCGGTCACAGCCGCACCGGCTCCTCGACCTGGTCGGTGTGCCCGGCGATGTCGTAACACATGATGACGAGGTCGCGCGGCCGGCCGTTGCGGTCCTCGACGTAGTCGGCGAGCAGTGCTTCCGGCACGAAGCCGAGGCGCCGGAAGGCCGCCTGGGCACCGTGCTGGTCGGCCGTCATGTTGGCCTGCATTTTTTTCAAGCCCAAGCCCCGGGCCACGTCGAAGATCTCGCCGGTCAGATGCCGGCCGAGGCCGCGTGCCCGGTAGGCGCGGCTCACGTTCACGCGGATCTCGCCGACCCGGCGGGTCCACGGCGCCGGGTTGCGGTGCACGGTCGCATAGCCGATGAGCCCGCTCGTGTCGTAGGCGACCAGGCTCACCGAGTGGCCGGTCTGGATGGCGCGCATCCATTCGTCCACCACGGCCGGTTCCGTCAGGTCGACGCGCAGGAACAGCAGGTCCTCGACCGGCAGCGCGCGGGCGAACACGAGGATGGCGTCGCGATCGGCAGGGGTCATCAGGCGCAGCTCGATGGACGCGCCGTCGGGCAGGCTGATGGTCTTCGGGTATCGGGCCAGCACGTGTTCCGGCAGGTATCCGGGATTGATGTCGGTCATCGCCGCTCCGTTCAGGTGTGTGCTTGGGTCGCTGCGTCGCGGGCCGCGGCCGCGTGCATCAGTTCACCGAATACCGTGTCCGCCGCCGTGGCGATGACTTCGATATCCGGCAGCAGCCGCGGCTCGCAGATGAAGCTGAAGAACAGCTGCTTGTTGTAGCTCAGGATCGTGATGCTGAACCCCACGTTGCCGGTCAGCACGAGCAGTCCGATGGTATCGGTCACCTCGTGTCCGCACATGTATTGCGGTACCTGCACGCCCGGCACGTTGGTGCACACGAAGTTGATGCCGACGTTCGGCGGCCGGAGCCCGCCCGGGCTCGGCACGATCGGCATCGGAAAGCGCGCGGCGAGCGCGGTCGGGTCGAACGGGGTGCCGACCAGCTGTGTCGGCAGCAGCGCGATGGGCGGCACCGACGGCAACGATTCGCGGAACAGCGTGAGTGCCTGCGCTTCCTGGTCCTGTTTGATGCGTTCCATCTCGGCGATCACGGCGCTCATGCGCTCGGTAGCCGCCATCGGCCAGGCCGGCAGCATCGGGAAGATGCCGGATACCTGGTTGCCGAGCGCGCCTTTCTGGTCCTCGGTGCGTACGTTGACCGGGCACATGATGCGCAGCTGCTGCTGAGCGGTGCGCTCGCCGAGCCCGTCGAGGTAACGTGCGACGGCTTCGGTCACGACGGCCAGCACCACGTCGTTGATGGTGCCGCCGAGCGTGCGGCGGATCTCGCGGATGTCGGCGAACGACTTTTTCATCCACGCGACGCGGCGGTGCGGTCCGACGAGGCCGGCGTTGAACGGCGCGGTGATCGCGGGCCGCGCGACGAAACGACCGAAGATCTCGGTCGCCTTGCGGACCAGCTGCAGCTGATCGGCCCCGTTGCGGAACAGCCGCAGCGGGTCGGTCTCGCGCCATTCGGCGAGGTTGTCCTGAACGGCCTTGTTCAATCGTTCGAGCGGCCCCGGCGGTTCGGTCGGGGACCAGGGTTGCGCGGTGGGCTCGCCCGCGTTCGGGTCGAGATCGTAGAGGATGGTAGTGAGTTCGATGCCGGATGCGCCGTCGATCATTGCGTGGTGGGTCGCCTGCAGGATCAGCGTCTTGCCTGGCACGCCACGGATGACCACGAACTTCCAGAGCGGGTGGGCGCGGTCGAGCATCGGTTCGTTCAGCGTGACGCCGGCGGCGATCCCGTCGTCCAGTGTGCTGTTCGGCGGCAGCTCATGCAGCAGCACGTGCCGGCCGAGGTCGAACTCGGCATCGTCGACCCACTCCGGGTGCGCGATGCTGAGCGGTACCGGCGCGAGCTTGCGGCGATAGGCCGGGACCAGGTGCAACCGTGCCCGGAAGCGCTCGAGCACCCGTTCGAAGGGCAGTTCACCGTCGAGGATGTAGATCGACGAGATGTGCATCGGTCCGCTGACCGATTCGGCATAGATGAAGGACGCGTCCGTCTCGCTGAGTCGCATGCAGATCTCCGTTGCGCGATCGACTATGCGGGTGCGGGCCCCCGATGGTCAATCGCCGGTCGCGCGCCGGTTACCGGCAGGGTCCGTGGACCGGAACGGCAGGTGACATTTCTTTCCCGCGCCCCGCTGACGAATGCGCGGGCGAGCGCGTACGATGTCGCCGCGTCGCGGATGGGTCCGTGACGCAGAGCGGGTCATCCGATCGTGCCGTCCGTCGCCATCTTTGCCATCCTGATCGCCAGCATTGCCGCGCTGCCGGCCAACGTGCTGCCGGTCACGCTCGGCCTGCTGTCCGGGCGCTTTGCGCTCGAGCCCGCGCAAATGGGCTATCTGGTCGCGGCGAACACGCTGGCGGGGCTCTGCACTTCGCTCGCTGCGCCTTACTGGATCCGCAGGGTCAGGCTCCGGGTGGCGGTGGCGAGCTTTATCGTACTGATGGCGATCGGCCTGTACGGGCTGTCGCTGGCGCCGAATCTCGCGGTGCTGTTCGGCGTCCAGGTGCTGCTCGGGATCGTCGCGGTCGGCGTCGCGAGCGTGTGCGTCAACGTCATCGCCCAGCTCGACAATCCGGCCCGGGCCTACGGGCTCAAGATCACCGCGGATGTCATCATCGCCGGAACGTTCCTGAGTGTGGTACCAGTGGGCCGGCTCGACCTGGACGGCTTCATGATGCTACTGGCGCTGCCATTCGTCGCCGCACTGCCGCTGGTCAGGGGATTGCCGTCCGGTATATTCGGCGCCGGGCCGACGGCGATCGCAGCGCAGTCCCTGCGCGCGGCGCCGCGCACGGCCTGGCTGGTGCTGGTGGCGATGGTCGTGTTCTACACCGCGGGCGCGGGCATCTGGCCGTTCCTCGAACGGCTCGGCCAGCACGCCGGCCTCGATCGGGGTGCCGCAGCCAACATGATCGCAGCCGGTTTGTTCGTCGGCATGGTGGGCTCGCTCGGTGCGGTGTTCGTCGCCGGGCGGGTTCGGTCGATCTGGCCGCAGACGGTTTGCGGCGTGCTGTTCGTGCTGTCCATCCCGGCACTCGCGCTGGCGGACGGCCGGGTGGCGTTTGCCGGCGCGGTGTTCGTCTTCAACGCAGCCTGGAATTTCTTCATTCCGTTCATCGTGGCGCTGGTGGCCGCCCGCGATACCACGCGGCGGCTCGGTGCCCTGGTGCCAGGAACGGCCATGCTCGGCGGCATCCTCGGCCCGCCGATCGTCGGCGTCCTGATCGGTGCGGCGGGCTTCGAGGTCGCTACCATGACGATGATGGTGATCTGCGGTACATCGATCGTCGGTTATGTCCTGCTGGAGCGCGCGCGTCCCGTGCGCAACGCAGGGTGACCCGGCGCGGCTGGCTGTTGACCGGACTCGCCTGGGCCGGTCTGCTCGGGTTCCTGCGCGTCTGGCAGGCCGAGGACCTGCGGCTCTGGCAGATGTTCGCGGAAGCGCGCTTCGTCGGGCTCTCCGCGGGCCTGCTCGTCACCGCGCTCGGGCACGCGGCTGGCTACGCGCTGCTCTTTGCGCCGCTCGGCGCCTGCTGTGTGCTGGCCAATCGTCGTGCGGCGGGGCTGCGCGACGAGCTGCGCGCTTCGGTGGTGGCGCTCGGCATTGCCGGAGTCTGCCTGCTGCTGGTGATCGGTCTCGAGCCGGCCGGCGGATGGCGCTGGCCGGGTATCCTGGAGCTCGTGCTGCCGACTCTCGGCTGTGTAACCGGGATCGTGCTCGCGGGCGCGCTCGCGCCGGCGCGCGGTGCCGCGACCCGGCGCGCACTCGTGCGCCTGGTGGTGCTGTTGACCGCGGGTGCGGCCGGCGCGGCTGTGCTGGTCGCCAACCTGCTGGTTGCCGAACCACCCGCGGTACCGGCCACGGTCGTCACGTCGGACGAGCGCCGCGCCCTGGTCGCCGAGCTGCGCCGCCACAATCCGATGCGCCTGCGGGGCGGCGGATCGGGGGAACTGTTGCTGCAACCAGAGCAGCTGGCGACTCTGCTGGCCTGGAGCGTACAACTGCTCGATCCCGAGGCGCGCGGCGCGGTGTCGGCGCACGCGGCCGGCCAGCGGGTGCTCGCCTCGATCCGCCTGCCGGGGATGCCGGCGCGCTACCGGCACCTGACCCTGGCGGGCGAGCTCGCGTTCGAAGTCACGCATGGCCGGCTGCGCACGGACGCGTGCGCGCTTTCGCTCGGGAGTACGCGGATCCCGGAATGGCTGTGCCGGTCGTTGCTGCGCAGTCTGTACCGCGTCGTATTCGGCTCGGACGCCCGCGGCGCGATTGCCCCGGCCATCGAGCTGCTCCGGCTCGACGCCAGCGGACTCACCGCGCGGTACACGCGGCCGGAGGTGGACGGGCAGTTTCGCGAGCGTCTGCAGCAGATGCTGGGGCCAGGCAGCGAGATCGAGTCTGCCGTGGCGGCGCAGTTCGACGCGCTGCGCGCCATCGAAGCGCTGCCCGTGGCGGCCGACGCGCGGTTCGGTGCGCTGCTCGCGGCCGCCTTCCGGCTTGCCGCTGCGCGCGCCGCATCGGGCAGCGCGGTGGCCGAGAACCAGGGCGCGATCCTCGCGCTGGCGACGGTGCTCGGTCACCACGACGTAGCGACCGTGGCCGGGATCGAGCGCCCGGCAGACTGGCGCGCGCTGCGGCGTGCGCTGCAGCCGGTCGGCCTGCACGGTCGGGAGGACTGGGTGCGCCACTTCCTGGTGAGCGCGGCCATCACGCAATTCTCGGCCGCCGCGATCAGCGACGCCGCCGGACTCCTCAAGGAAGAACTGGACGCCGAGCGCCGTTCGGGTTTCTCGTTCGGCGATCTGCTCGCGGATCGTGCCGGCACGCGGTTCGGTGAGCTCGCCGCGCGCAGCGAGCGTGCAGCGCGTGGTCTGCAGGGCGCGCTCGCCGCGGGCGTGTCGCTCGGCGACCTGATGCCGCCCGGCGCGGATCTGCCCGAGGGCATGTCCGACACCGAATTCGAGGCGCGTTTTGGCGGGGTCGGCGGGCCGGGCTACCAGGCGATCATGGCCGAGATCGAGGCTCGCTTGGCAACCCTGCCGGTCTACTGAAGGCGCGCGCCCGGTGGCCGATCAGGAGACCACCGAGCCGCCGTCGCAGGTAATCACCTCGCCCACGGTATAGGCGCCGGCGCGGGACGACAGGAAGATCGCGATGCCTGCGATGTCTTCCGGCGTTCCGACCCGCCCGCGCGGATTGCCCCGCGCGACCGCGTCCCAGTCGGTTGCTTCGACGTCGCCGCCACCACCGACGCCGGTGGAGAGCATCCAGGTCGGAAACGGCCCCGGCGCGATGGCGTTCACCAGTATGTTCTGCTTGACCAGATGCGCGGCCAGGACACGGGTCAGGTGATGGGCTGCGGCCTTCGACGGACCATACGAGAACGTATCGAAGATCGGTGTGCGCAGCCCATCGATGGAGCCGACATTGATCACGCGGGCCGGGTCCTCGTGAGTCGCCGCCGTACGCAGCAGCGGCAGCAGCTTCTGCGTCAGGAAGAAGTAACCCTTGACGTTGGTGTCCATCACCTTGTCCCAGCCGATCTCCGGGAACGAGTCGAGCGGCGCGCCCCAGGAGACGCCAGCGTTGTTCACCAGGATGTGCAGGCGGTCTTCACGCGCGGCGAGTTCCGTGGCGACCGCTTCGATGCCGGCGAGCTCGGCCAGGTTGCCGGGAATCGGGATGCACTCGCCGCCGTACTCGCCCATGAGCCGGCGCGCCGTCTCGTCGCAGGCCGCCGCCTTCCGCGAGCTGATGTAGACCTTCACGCCGTTGGCGAGAAAGCCGGCGGCGATCATCTCGCCGATGCCGCGCGATCCGCCGGTCACCAGCGCGACCTTGCCGTCGATCGAGAACAGATTCTTCATGCTCGTACTCACTCCTCTTCTGGTTGGACAGGCGTGTGAACCATGCCTGTCGGTGTCGGTGGTTGCCAGCGTTTCCTGGATGTGTCGGGCGGAATTCCGTACTACGGACGCGCGGCGCGCACCGCCCAGGCACCCGCCGTGCATTGCACCCGCCATTGCTCGATACCGTCGACCCGGATGATCACCTCCGGCCCGTCGCGCGCGAGCGAAACGTTGCCCGCGCTGCGCGCCAGCACCAGCGGCTGCGTGCAGCCGCTGGTGGAGCGGTCGTGGATCTCGACGTGCAGTGGTGTGAGGCAGAGCAGCAGACCTTCGCCGCTCTGCGGCGTGGCTGACGCAGGGCAGGTTGGGGCCGGCGCCTCGGCGGCGGGCCCCCGTGGAGCCGGTGCCTCGGCGGCGGGCCCCCGTGGAGCCGGTGCCGATCGCGCAGCGGGCGCCGGATCTGCGGCGACGAGTGCCGAATCCGCCGCGGCTTCGTCAGGCATGGCCCGCTCGCGGGCCAAGGCAAAGCGCTCGGCCTGCGCGTCCTGCGCGAGCGCCGCCGGCGCCTCGGGCCGGGTCAGCTGTGGTGGTGGTGGCGAGGCGCCGGGACCGATGCTCACTTCGGGTGCCCGGTCCACCACCAGGACCGCAAGCAGAACGGCCGCCGCGGCGCCGAGACCCGCCGGCAGATACCAGGGTCGACCCCGTCTGTGCGAGCCGGTCTCGGCACCATGCGTGTGTGTATCGGTTATGCCGGGCGCAGCCGGTCGCATCTGCCGGGCCGCGCGTGCAGCCGCGAGGATTCGCGCGTCGAGCGTGTCTGGCGGCTCAGCCGTATCGGCACCGAGCAGTGCGCGGAGGTCGTCGTCGTTCTGGTCTGGCTGCTTGTTCATGATCTGCCCAGTGCGTCCCGGAGTTTCTGCATCGCGTAGCGCAGGCGGCTCTTGACGCCTTCCTCGGTCGCGCCGGTGACGGCGGCGATCTCCGCGAGCGAGAGCCCGGCGGATTCCTTGAGGAGCAACGCCTCCCGCTGTGCGAGCGGCAGCGCGGCGACCAGCCGATGCAGACGCGCCGCGGTAAGCGCCTGTTCGGTATCGGCTTCCGGCCCGGGTGCCGGATCCGCGAGGCCGTCGGTCTCGACGTCCGGGTCGATCGCCGCGTGGCGCATGCCGCGCCGGTGGCGGTCGGTGAGCGTATGGTGCGCGATGGTGAACAGCCACGCGCGAAACTGGCCCTGCGCGCGGAACCCGTCCGCGCCTTCGATCACCTTGAGCCAGACCTCCTGGTGGCACTCCTCGGCATCCGCCTGCGGCAGCTGGCGCAGGAAGAAGCGGTACACCAGTCCACGATAACGCTGGTACAGGCACTCGAACGCGGCGAGGTCGCCGGCGCGGTAGCGTGCCATCAGGAGGTCGTCATCGACCGCGGCAACCGGCTCCCTCACCCGTGCTCCTCAGTGACTGGCCACCGGACGCCCTGCGAGCGCGGCCGCGGTGCCCGCGAGCCCGAGGAACTCGCCCCGGTAGCCGAACGGATCCGCGTCGCGTGCGCCGCGGGCGAGCGCCATCACGTCCCCGTGGCCGAAGTCGCCAGTATAGCGGCCGCCCCGCAGCAATTGTCCGAACCCGGCCACCGCCGCGGCGAAGCGATAGTCGGCGCTGGTGGCATCGAGTCTGGCGACCGCGTCGCTGGTACGCACCGGATGCTCGAGCAGGCGGCTCTCTGCTGCGCCGGGCAGCTTGTAGCGCAGGCGCACGAACGCGACCTCGTCGGCACCCGTGCGTGCTGCGGCGGGCGGTCGAGCGCCCGCGTAACGCAACGGCTCGAGCAGGGTTTCCGACGCGCCGACCGGTGTGATCTCGTAGAGCGCGGTCACCGTATGCCCGGCACCGATGTCGCCGGCATCCACCCGGTCGTTGGCGAAATCGGCGCGCTCGAGATGGCGGGTCTCGTAGCCGATCAGACGGTATTCGGCGACGCTGGCCGGATTGAACTCGACCTGGATCTTCACGTCGCGCGCGATGATCTCGAGGGTGCTCGCCAGTTCGTCCACCAGCACCTTGCGTGCTTCGTTCAGGGTATCGATATAGGCGGCATTGCCGTTGCCGGTCTGCGCGAGGTGCTGCATCAGGGCGTCGTTGTAGTTGCCCATGCCGAACCCGAGCACGGTCAGCCCGATGCCGGCATCACGCTCGCGCGCGATCAGCTGTTCCAGGCCGCGCTGGTCGACTACACCGACGTTGAAGTCGCCGTCGGTCGCGAGGATCACCCGGTTGATCCCGTCCGGCGCGAGGTGTTGGCGGGCCAACGCATAGGCGAGCTGGATACCGGCCCCGCCATTGGTGGAGCCGCCTGCTTCGAGTGCGTCGAGCGCGGCGATGATTCGGGCGCGCTGGTCGCCGGGCGTGGGCTCGAGGACGGTGCCGGCCGCGCCGGCATAGACGGCGATGCTGATCCGGTCCTGGGGGCGCAACTGGCCCGCGAGCAGTTTGAGGCTTGCTCGCAGCAGATCGATGCGGTCGGGGCCCTGCATCGAACCCGAGACGTCCACCAGGAAGACCAGGTTGGCCGGTGGCAGCTCGGCTGTGCTGCGCGTCCAACCCTTGAGCCCGATATGCAGCAGCTGCCGTTCGGGATGCCATGGGCTCGGACCGAGTTCGAGATGAACGGCGAACGGCTTGTCGCGATCGGTGGGCGCTGGATAGGCATAGTCGAAATAGTTGACCAGCTCCTCGGTGCGGATCGCGTCCGGATGGGGCAGCTGTCCCTGGTTGAGGAAGCGCCTGACCCGGGCATACGAGGCGGTGTCGACGTCGATGGAGAAGGTCGACACCGGGTCGCTGGTGGGGCTTTGCACCGGGTTGTCGTCGAATCGCGCGTAGCGTTCCCGATCGGCCGGCACGGCAGGTGCCCAGCCCGTGTGCGGGTCGAAGGCGGCGCCCGGATGGCCGGCGTGGATTTCCTGGGTGGCGTACGCCGCGTCCCCGCGCGCCAGGAGGCGCTCGGCGTGCGATTTTGTCCGGTGGGTCAGGGGCGGCGGCGTGCCCGGTTCGTTTGGTGCCGGCTCGTTCGTTCCTGGGGCAATGTCGGATCCATCCGATCCGTTGACCGGGCCCCGGGCGGGGTCGACCGGAGCGATCGGGCTGCAGCCCACGACCGCGACGAGACATACGACCAGCAGCCGGTGGAAGGGCATCGTTGACATGAGTGGCGCTCCTTGCATTGGGTTCCGATACGGATAACGCTGCAGCACCCCAAACGGGGTCAACACAGAGGAGCAGGATCTTCATGAACGTCGTCGTGGTCGGGCGCGGAAGCCGCCGAGCGGTCGTGCGTGCGGGCGTCTGGGTTATTGCAGCGAGCGTGCTGCTCGCGGGGTGCATGGGGATCGACACCCGATCGGTGCGTCGGGCGCAACTGCAGGACCCCGTTCCTTTAGGCGAGGCGGTCGCCGTCGGACGGGTACGCTGGATCGTGGACGGCAGGGAGCTCGACTACGGACTGCTCAACAAGCCCGCCATGTTGCTCTTCCGGCGTGACGACGGGCGCTACCTGAATACGCCGGAAGTACGTGGTGACGGCCGCTTCGTCTGGCGACTTCCTCCGGGCGAGTATGGTGTGGCGGTGCTGTTCGGCGGGATGTCGCCTACCGGGCAGTTGCACGTGATGACCAACGGCCATGCGGCGCACGTCAACGGGATCGTGGATCCCGGGCTCGCGTTCGAGCTGGCGCCCGGCGAAACGCATTGGCTGGGTGCGATCGTCGTCACGGTGCACTCGAGACCCGCCGACGCCTGGCTCGGTGGACGGGTCTTCGACCGGCTGGACGGCATTGTGGTAGTCGACGACGTGTCGGCGGATGGCCCGGAGCGCGCGCAGGCGCGCGAGTATCGCAAGGCGCTGGTCACCCGCCTGGAGCGTTGAGGACGACAGCCCGCTCGCGCGCCTGGCGGAGCGCGAGAACGGGCCGCGGACGGACGGGGTCAGTTGTAGAGTTTGACTTCCACGCCGTCGGGCAGGATGAGCGTTCCCTGCCGCTGGCTGTCGTGGGTCGGCTCTGGGAGCGTGTTCTTCCAGTTTGCGTAGACCCCTTCCAGGCGCGCAACGACGTCCGGCTCGGCCGTGGCGAGGTCGCGGGTCTCGCCCGGGTCGTCCGCGAGATTGAACAGCAACTGCCGGAAACCCTGCCCGTCGGCGCGTTCGAGATTGATCAGCTTCCAGTCCCCGTCGCGGATCGCGTAATTCGGGCTGGTACGCCAGCGCATGCCGTTGCGTGGCGCGGCGGCGCCGCCGGTGAGCCAGGGCAGCAGGTCGATGCCGTCGTAGCCCTGGTCGCGCCAGGGCAGGCCCGCGAGCCCGAGCGTCGATACGGTCCAGTCGAAACTCGCGACTGGTTCGTCGACGACCGAACCCACGGGCAGGCGGCCCGGCCAGGCGGCAATCATGGGTACCCGGATCCCACCTTCGAAATAGGTAGCCTTCGCGCCGTTGAAAGGCTGGTTGGAGCACTTGCCTTCGCCGATGTAGGCGGCGCAGCCGTTGTCGCTCGTGAATACCACCAGGGTGCGCTCCGTAAGCCCGTGCCGCTCCAGTGCGTCGACGATTGCACCGACGCTGTCGTCGAGTGCGCTCACCATCGCCGCGTAGATGCGGATCGTCTGGTCCTCGATATGTGCATAGCGGGCCAGGTAGCTGGCGGTCGCCTGCAGGGGTGTATGCGGCGCGAAATGGGTGACGGCGAGGAAGAAGGGCTGCCCGTGGTTGCGCTCGATGAAGCCCACCGCCTCGCGGCTCAGGATATCCGTCAGGTAGCCGGGCTGCGGCGGCAGTTGCTCGAAACCGCGCTCGAGTACCATGGCCTGGAAGCCCGGACGGGACCCCGGCACGGGATTGTCCATCCATTCGTCGCCTGCGCCGGGTTCGTGCAGGTACCCATTGCCACCGGCCAGGAAACCGAAGAATTCGTCGAATCCGCGGTTCAGCGGATGGTGTTCGGGCGTCTCCCCGAGGTGCCATTTGCCGACGAGGCCGGTCCGGTAGCCGGACTCCCGCAACACGTCGGGAATCATGCGGACATCGGGCGGGACGCCGACGTCGCGGCGCGCCCGCGGGTTGTACTCGTAGGCGAACGTCTGCTGGTGACGGCCGGTGAACAGCGCGGCGCGCGACGGCGCGCAGACGGCTGCGGTCACGTAACCGGAGGTGAACCGTATGCCGGCCTGGGCGAGCGCGTCGATGTTCGGCGTGGCGATGACCGTGCCGCCGTTGGCGCCGATGTCGCCGAAGCCGAGGTCATCGGCGACGATCACGATGACGTTGGGGCGTGCGTCCGGCGCAGGGCTCGACGCGGGACCGGGCGCGGTCGTCGCGGCCGGTTCGACGGCCTGTTCCGTCGGTCGCGCACAGGCAGTTGCGGCTACGGCGAGCGCGATCAGCAGGCCGGCATGGGCGATTCGTTGCATGGAATGTCCTCCCTCGGCTCACCGCGCTGCGACCGGGACGCGGTGGCGACAACTGCGGATTCAAGTGTCTGCGTGGTGGCCAGGAAGGGCATTCCTGGCCGCAGACGAAAGCTCTATCTGGAGCCAGGGGATATTGCTCCCGTTGGGAAACGAAAGCAAATGTATGACACTCGCGGATCTTGTGATCGCCGCGCGACCGGCGCGGTCGCGCGGCGTATCGTTCAGCGGCTGAGCGGCTTGTATTTGATCCGTTTCGGACCGGTATCGACGCCCACCTCGATCATGCGCTTCTTGTGGTCTGTCTCGTAGTCGCTGAAGTTGCCCGCGAACCATTCGACGTGCGAGTCGCCCTCGAAGGCGAGCATGTGCGTCGCGATCCGGTCGAGGAACCAGCGGTCGTGGGAGATGACCAGCACCGTGCCCGGGAAGTTGAGCAGGGCTTCCTCGAGCGCGCGCAGGGTCTCCACGTCGAGATCGTTGGTGGGTTCGTCGAGCAGCAGCACGTTGGCCCCGCGACGCAGCAGCTTGGCGAGGTGCACCCGGTTGCGCTCGCCGCCGGACAGCTGACCGACACGCTTCTGCTGGTCGGCGCCCTTGAAGTTGAATCGCGAGACGTAACCGCGTGACTGGATCTCGTACTTGCCGACGCGGATGATGTCCTGGCCGTCCGAGATCTCCTCCCAGACGGTCTTGTCGCCGGCCAGTGCATCGCGGCTCTGATCCACGTAGGCGAGGTCCACGGTATCGCCGAGGGTGATGGCGCCGGCGTCCGGCTGCTCCTGCCCGGTCAGCATGCGGAACAGGGTCGACTTGCCGGCGCCGTTCGGGCCGATGATGCCCACGATGGCGCCGCGCGGAACGCTGCAGGTCAGGTCGTCGATCAGCAGCCGGTCCTGGAAGCCCTTCGTCACGTGCTCGAGTTCGATCACTTTCTCGCCGAGCCGCTCGCCGGGCGGGATGTAGAGTTCGGCCGTTTCGTTGCGGGCCTGCACTTCCTTCGATTGCAGCTCTTCGAAACGCTGCAGTCGCGCCTTGCTCTTCGCCTGGCGGGCTTTCGGGTTCGAGCGCACCCATTCGAGCTCCGACTTGATCGCGCGCTGGCGCGACTTTTCCTGCGCGGCCTCCTGCTCGAGCCGCGTTTCCTTCTGCTCGAGCCACGCGCTGTAGTTGCCCTCGAACGGAATGCCGCGGCCGCGGTCCAGCTCGAGGATCCAGCCGGCCACGTTGTCGAGGAAGTAACGGTCGTGCGTGACGGCCACGACGGTGCCGGCGAAATCGTGCAGGAACCGCTCGAGCCAGGCCACGCTTTCCGCGTCCAGGTGGTTGGTCGGCTCGTCGAGCAGCAGCATGTCCGGCTTCGAGAGCAGCAGCGCGCAGAGCGCCACCCGGCGCTTCTCGCCGCCGGAGAGATTGGCCACCTTGGCATCCCACGGCGGCAGGCGCAGCGCGTCGGCGGCGATTTCGAGCTGGCGGTCGATGTCCCAGCCGTCCACGGCATCGATTTCCGACTGCAGCTCGCCCTGGCGCTCGAGCAGCTGGTTCATCTCGTCGTCGCTCATCGGTTCGGCGAACTTATCCGAGATCGCATTGAACTCGGAGAGCAGCGTCATGACCCCGCCGACGCCCTGCTCGACGTTGCCGCGTACGTCCAGGGTCTCGTCGAGCTGCGGTTCCTGGGGCAGGTAGCCGATACGGATGCCTTTCTGTGGGCGCGCCTCACCTTCGAATTCGGTATCGACCCCCGCCATGATGCGCAGCAGGGTCGACTTGCCGGAGCCGTTCAGGCCCAGCACGCCGATCTTCGCGCCGGGGAAGAACGACAGCCAGATGTTCTCGAGGATCACGCGTTTCGGCGGGACGATCTTCGTCACGCCCTGCATGGTGTAAACGTACTGCGCCATAAGAGTTCGTCTGCCAGTGTCTCGTGATGGAGGGAAGGGTCGAAAACCGGGGAACGCGCACGCTACTTTCAACGGGCAGCAGGCGCAACCCCCGGGAAGGACGCCCTCTGCGGGCAGGATTCAGCTGGCCAGCGGGTCGTGCGGAACATGCCGAGCGGTCGGTTCGGGACCGACAGGCATGGCGGATCGCTTGTTTTCTGTAACGCGTTTCGAAACGTTTGTCTTGACATGACAGCGAAAACGTTTTTTTCTCGGGGTGCGGTGTGGGGACGCCGCGGCGATGTGGGGACATCGTCGGTAACGTCAATCGAGGGGAGAAATCATGGCAAGGCAGACTGCGCCGAAGGTTCGGCATGGAATTCCATTGATCTTTGCTGTCGCGTCGCTCGTTGGATTCGGGCCCGTGACCAACGCAGGTTCGGCAGGTGGCGTGATCGAGGAGGTGGTCGTCACTGGATCATACATTCGCGGTACGCAGGAGGACGGGGCTTTGCCCGTCGACATCATCACGGCCGAATCGCTCGGTCAGCAGGGCAATCCGAACATCATCCAGCTGATCCAGCGCATACCGTCGATGTCGGGAGGCAACATCGGCGAGTCCAACCGGTTCCTGGGCAATCAGGCGCAGGGCTCTGCGACCGTGAACCTGCGCGGGCTCGGCCTGACCCGAACGCTGCCACTGCTCAACGGCCAGCGCATGGCGCGTCACACGGCGGCGGGCGGACAGGAATTCGTGGACGTGAGCCAGATCCCGTTCGCGGCCATCGGCCAGGTGGAGGTGCTGCGCGACGGCGCCGCGGTGATCTATGGCTCCGATGCCGTCGCCGGGGTGGTCAATTTCATTACCAGGCGGGACCTCGAGGGCTTCGAATTCTCGGGCAGCTTTACCTCGATCGACGACTCGGCGGGCGACTGGGACGCCAGCATCGCATATGGCTGGAACAACGACTCCGGCAACGTCCTGCTCGTGGCGGACTATGCGCGGAAGGATGAAATCCGGCTGTTCGATTTCGAATTCATGAAGCCGCTGCCGCCGGGACAGGGTGACGGGATCTCGCTGGCTGGCAATCCGGGCACC
Source organism: Pseudomonadales bacterium (assembly GCA_019634925.1). Lineage (GTDB taxonomy): Bacteria > Pseudomonadota > Gammaproteobacteria > Pseudomonadales > Azotimanducaceae > UBA7803. Next base: position 300,095 of record JAHCAL010000004.1, on the reverse strand, counting down.
TATTTCACCATCGGAAGCCCAGTGGATATTGACGGGGACGGCTTCTTCGAGCCGGGCACCACGCAGGGTTCCGCATTCCGCGACCTGGGCTGTCTGGAGCTCGGCGCAGCGCCGATCCCGCCCGTGTCCTGCACCTATCCGTTCGTCTGGCAGGAGTCTCCGATCAACGATGAAGAGCGCTTCCACCTCTTCGGCGAGGTCAACTGGGAGTTTTCCGATACCCTGCGCTTCCACCTGGAAAGCTACTTCGCGAAGACTCTGATCCCCAACAACCGTGTGTCGGTCACCTTGTCCAGCACCCAGTTTCCGACCCCGATCGAGGCGTCGGGCGGCTCGCCCGGCGGCGGCAGCTCGCCGTTCCCGGCCGTTGGTGGCGAGCGGCAGTCGCGGTTCTACATTCCAGCGGACAACCCGGGGCTCGTGTCGCTCATGACCGATGGGGGTTGCCCGTACGCCCAGGCGCTCTGCGACAGCGCGCTCGCCAGCGGCGTCATCACGTCCCAGACCGGATGGCGGCCGCGCGCCCTCGGCGGTTCACCCCTTTTCAACGGCGACACCGACCCGTACCGGAACGAGACCACCGCCTGGCGGATATCGGGCGGCTTCGATGGTGACCTGCCCAACGGCTGGGGATGGACGACGCGGCTCACGTACGCGCGGTTCAAGGGCGAGTCCGAGGCGTCCGACCTGTCGGTCACCCGGGTGCAGCTCGGGTTGCGAGGCCTCGGCGGCGAAGGCTGTGATCCGAATACCGGAACGCCCGGCGTCGGACCCTGCGAATGGTTCAACCCGTTTGCCAACAGCATCACGCGGAGCGTCGTGAACGGCCTCAGCTACGAGGAGGCAACCGGACGTCCGCTGAGCGCGCTCAATTCCGCCGAGCTGTGGGGGTGGATGCGCGAGGTGCAGAAGGTCACGATCGAGGCGGACCTCCTGACCGCGGAAGCGGTGCTGACAGGCGATTTCGGCGAAACGTTCAGGCTGCCCGCCGGGCAGATCGACTGGGTGCTCGGTGCCCAGTGGCGTTATGAGAGCCGTACCGTCAGTCCGTCGAACAATGCGAATCCCTTCTCCACCCCCTGTGTGGACAGTCCGCCGTACGGTGACGGCTTCCCGACCTGTACCGTTCCCGGGGTGGGCCCGCTGCTGTTCAACGGGCAGACCAATCCCAGCGACGTCGACCGTGACGTTCCGTCCGTGTTCGGCGAACTGCGCGTACCGCTGCTCGAGCGGCTCGAACTCGGTATTGCAGGTCGGTACGAGGACTACAGCGGCACCATCGGCTCGACCGCCGACTATCGACTTTCGTTGCGTTGGGAGCCTTTGAACTGGCTGGTATTGCGCGGCAGCACCGGGACCACGTTCCGGGCGCCCCCGCAGGCGGCAGTCACGCCGGGCTCTGGTCGCATACAGGCGCAATTCAGCAACCCGACCAGCGGTGCGCAGCTCTATCGCCCCGTGGACGTCTTCGGCAACCCGGGACTCAAGCCCGAGACTGCCGATACCATGAACCTCGGCGCAGTGATATCGACGGACGACCTGCAGGTCGGCGGCTGGAACATCGGGCGCTTCAACCTGATGCTCGACTACTTCAACGTCACCTTCCAGAAGGAGATCGCGACCGAAACGGCAGCTCGCGTCTATGGCGCCATGTTCCCCGCCGCGGCCGCTGGCGGCGCGAATCCCGCCAACTGGCGCTGCAACATCGACGAACTGCGCGAGCGGTTCACCTTCACGACCAGCCTCAATACGAATGCCTACGTCTATCCTGATGGAAGCAACTACCCGGAGTGTCATCCGGACAACTTCCTCGGCATCACGACCAATATCGTGAATGCGCGCGAGGACACCGAGATCACCGGATACGACATTTCGCTGAACTGGATGCGCGACGACGTGTTCTCCGGCGTGCTCTCCGTAGGTGCCAATGCTTCATACCTCGATGAGTGGAAGCGTGGCGACCAGTATCTGCTGGGTACGAACCTGGTGTTCGATGCGGCGACCGACCGGGCCAGCACCGCGGAACTCCTGAGCGCGTTCTTCTCCTATCCCGACTGGCGCGGTAACGCGCACATCAACTACGGCCGAGACCGGCACAACGTGCGGCTGATGGCCCACTACTATGCCGGCGTGAAGGACCGCAACAGGAACATGGAAAAACGTGACGATCACATGACCTACGACCTCGTCTATCAGGTGGAGCTGCCCTGGCGGACGGTCGTGACCGCGACCATCACCAACCTGTTCGACGAGGAGCCGCCCTACATCCGCAGCCAGTTCAACTACGACTACATGACCTACAGCCCGCTCGGGAGGACCTACAAGATCGGGTTGCGCTGGAACTTCGGCGGCGGCGAATAGCGCGGCCCGCGCCGCGGGCGCGCGATCCACGAACGCGACCCGCGAAATTGGTCGGCAATCCGGTGCGGCGAGCGCCGGGCTGCCGACCGGCCTGCCGCTTCACATCCAGGGTGTCGCGTGCGAACCTCACCGGCCCCGGGGCGGAGGCTCCCGATGGAGGTGAGACGATGGCCGACTACCCAGTCCATGGATTTACTGCGCCCGGATTCGAGTCGCTGCGCGCCGTGTTCGAGCGCAACTTCACCGACGACATCGAGGTGGGTGCGAGCTTCTGCGCCGTGCACGACGGGCGTACGGTGGTAGACCTGTGGGGTGGCTGGCAGGATCGGGCGTGCACGCGTCCCTGGCAGGACGACACGCTGGTGAACGTGTACTCGACCACCAAGGGCATCGCGTCGATCGCGTTCGCCACACTGGTAGAAGACGGCCTGATCGACTACGAGGTGCCGGTGCGCGACTACTGGCCCGAACTCACCGCAGGCCGCAACGGGCTCACGGTGGGTCAGTTGCTCTCTCACCAGGGCGGCCTCTGCGGACTCCGCGGGCCGGTGACGGTGGCCGACCTCTACGACTGGGACGGGATGATCCGGCGCATCGAGGCCGAGGAACCACACTGGGAGCCAGGGGAAGGTGCCGGCTATCACGCAGTGCTCTGGGGCTACCTGCCTGGCGAGCTTGCGCGTCGGCTGACCGGCCGCACGCTCGGCCGGATCCTGGCCGAACGGGTGGCGGGCCCGCTGCAGGCCGACTGCTACCTGGGGCTGCCCGACGCCGAACATCATCGCGTCGCGGATCTGATCGGCCCGAATCATGCGCGCCGGCAGCCGGATCTCTCCGCCCTTGCGGAGCTCAGGATGCCGCCGCTCTATCCGGTGGCGCTGCAGAATCCATCGATCCGGCCGTGGCAGGACGCCTGCAGTCCGGCCTGGCGGCGCGCCGAGATCGCCGCCGCGAACGCGCAGGCCAACGCGCGCGGCATCGCGCGCATCTACGGCGCCGTGGCGCGCGGCGGCGAGCTGGAAGGACGGCGCATCCTCGCGCCGGAGACCATCGCGGCGCTGACGGTGGAGGAGGTCGGCGGTCAGGACGACCTGGTACTCGGCCGGCCGATGCGGCGCGCGCGCGGCGTCATGCTGAATACGCTCGGCCAGTATGGGCCGAATCCGCAGAGCTTCGGTCACGCCGGTGCCGGAGGCAGCGTCGGATTCGCGGATCCCGTGACGCGGCTCGGTGTTGGCTACGCGATGAACCAGATGCAGCCCGGTATCGAGACCGATACGCGCGGCGGACGACTGATCGCCGCCCTCTACGCGTGCCTCGAACTCGGCGCAGGCTAGGCGGACGCAGGCATCCCGGGCATCCGCCGCGGTTCGCGAGTCAGGTGGACGCGGCGGGCCGTTGCGTGGTGTGCGACGGTCCAGCCAGGGCTTCCGCCACGTGGCGCGCAAGTTCTGCGCGTCGATAGGGCTTGGCCAGCACCGGCGCGCCGTCGTCCGCTGCCGCAGCCCTTCCGGGGTATCCGGAGGTCAGGAGAATCTTCAGGTCGGGTCGACGCCGTCGCGCTTCGGTGGCGAGTTGGCGGCCGTTGAGACCGGGCATGATCAGGTCGCTGAACAGCAATTCGAATCCGTCGTCGGCATCGAGGAGTGCGAGGGCTTCCTCACCGTTGCCGGCGGGCGTCACCCGATACCCCAGCGCCCGCAGCTGCGCCAGTGCGAACTCGCGGACCTGGGCGTCGTCCTCGACCAGCAGAATTCGCGCCTTGCCGGTGGATGGCGCGGTCTGCGCCGGTGCGGGTTCGGCGGGAACCGAAGTGCCCTCGGCCAGCGGCAGGTGGAGCCGGAAGCGGGTCCCTGCGCCGGGCGTGGAGTCGACGGTGATGAATCCGCCCGACTGCCTGGTGAAGCCATAGACCATCGCGAGCCCGAGCCCGGTGCCTTTGCCTTCCTCCTTGGTGGTGAAGAACGGCTCGAACACCAGACCGAGATGTTCCGGCGCGATACCGACACCGGTATCGCTGACGTCGAGCGCCAGGTAGTGGTCACCCGCCGGGGTTCGATGCGTTCCGGTGGCGATGCTCAGCACGCCACCGTCGGGCATGGCGTCGCGCGCGTTGATGCACAGGTTCAGCAGCGCGTGCTCAAGCTGGGCCGGATCGACCATGGCGGGTGGCAGGCCGGATGCCTGGCGCAGGCCCAGCTCGATCTGCCCGCCGAGCAGCCTGCGCAGCAGCGGGTCCAGATTGTCGACGAGGTCATTGAGGTCCACGGCCCGTGGGCTCAGGGTCTGCTTGCGTGCGAAGGCCAGCAGCCGCCGGGTCAGATCCGCCCCGCGCTCCGCGGCGCCGATGATGAGTTGGGCAAGTGCGCGCTTGCCGGGCTCCGGATCCAGTTGTTCGGCCAGGACTTCGGCATTGCCGAGCACCACGGTCAGCAGGTTGTTGAAGTCGTGTGCGACGCCCCCGGTGAGCTGACCGATTGCCTCCATGCGCTGCGACTTTCGCACCTGCTCCTCGAGGGCCAGCCGCTCACTGACATCCGAGAGACCGCCCACCATGCGGATCGCGATGCGTGCGTCATCGCGAATGACGTGGCCGCGATCCTGGACCTGTGCCCAGGTGCCGTCGGCCCGCCGGAAGCGGTAGTCGCACTGCCATCTCCCGTCGGCATTCAGCAGCGTTTCTTGCAGTTCCGCCAGCACGCGCCCGCGGTCCTCCGGATGGATGAAGGCGGCCCAGGTGGCTTCGTTGGACTCGGCGGCACCCGGCTGGTGGCCGAACAGATCGGTGAAGCCGGCACCCCACCAGCGCCGGTCCTGTTCCACATCCCAGTCCCAGATTGCGTCATTGGTCGCCATGGCGAGCAGCCGGAATCGCTCCTCGCTGACCCGCAGCGCGGCTTCCGCGGACTTGCGGCGTTGGATGTCCTGTTGCAGGGCCGCGTTGGCCGACTCCAGCTCGAGCGATTTTTCCTCGAGCTTGCGAATGAGGGTCTGGCTGTAGACCTTGAGCAGGTCGGTCTCGTCCGCACGGGCCGGATCGGCGGGTCTTGGCCCCGTGGCCGGCGGACGGGACCGCACTGCTTCGATGCGTTCCAGGAACTGCTCCGGCTCGGCCGGTTTCAGGACGAAATCGTCGGCGCCGAGGTCGAACGCGAGGCGCTCGTCCTCCGCTTCGGTATAGGTCGCGGTGTAAACCACGAAGGGGATCGGCTGCAGGCGGGCATCGGCCTTCCAGTGGCGCAGCAAGGTATACCCGTCCATGACGGGCATCAGCAGATCAGATACCACGACGTCTGGCGGCGCCTGCCGTGCCAGCACCAGGGCCTCGGCGCCATGTCGGGCGCTCCTGACTGCATAACCGTGCCCGCCCAGCAGCGCTTCGAGGTAGTAGCGGTTCTCTTCCTTGTCGTCGACCACCAGTACGCTTGTCACGCCGACGCTCCCTGCCGCGGCGGAATCCGGGCCAGCTGTTCCACCTCGCCCGCGAAGGTATCGGGATCTATGGGCTTTTCGATGTAGCCGTCGCAACCGGCCGCCAGGGCCCTTTCGCGATCGCCGGGCATGGCGTAGGAGGTGACCGCGACGATCGGTGTCCGGTGCAGGGTATCGATCCGGCGCAGTGCCTGCGCCACGTCGTAGCCGTGCATGGTCGGGAGCTGGATGTCGAGGAGGATCACGTCCGGGGTGGCAGCCCGGGCGCAGGCCAGCCCGGCCGGTCCGTCGATTGCGTGCGTCACGGTGTGGCCGCGGCTCTGCAGCAGGAAACTGAGCAGGTACCGGTTCTGCTCGTTGTCCTCGATCAGCAGGATCTGCAGGCTCATGACACGGACTCCAGGGACGGGGACCGCGCCTGGCTGGCGGTCGGCGGGCATTGCAGCGGGAGGTGGACCGTGAAGGTCGACCCCACACCCCACTCGCTTTGCGCCGCGATTCTGCCACCGAGCAGCTGGCACAGTCGACGACAAATCGCGAGCCCGAGGCCAGTGCCCTCGTGTTCGCGCGCGAGGCCGGTGTCCACCTGCCGGAATGGCTGGAACAGCCCGTTCAGGTCGGCCGGCCGGATGCCGATGCCGGTATCGCGGACGGCCAGCACGATCGTCCTGTCGTCCGGCGCAGACATGGGCTCATGGTCCGGATCCACGCACAGCGTGACCGAACCCTGGTCGGTGAACTTGAGGGCGTTGTTCAGCAGGTTGAGGATGATCTGCGCAACCCGCCGTCGGTCGCTGTGCATGACGGGCAGGGTGCCGCCCAATTCGATAGACAGATCGATGCCCTTTTTCTCCGCCATCGGCCGGACCGTGCCGAGCGCCTGGTCGATGACTTCCTGCAGGTCGAATGCCTCGATCTTGATGGGCAGCTGGCCGGCCTCGATCTTCGAGAGATCGAGCACGTCGTTGATCAGGGCCAGCAGGTGGCGCGCGCTGCCGCGTACCATGGTGAGCTGTTTCTGCTGCTCTTCGTTCAGCGGTCCTGCCAGTTGCTGCAGCAGAATGCCGGTAAAGCCGATGATCGAGTTGAGCGGCGTTCGCAGTTCGTGGGACATGGTGGCGAGGAATGCGGACTTCAGCCGGTCCGCTGACTCCGCATCGTGTTTGGCCGCCGCGAGCTCGGCCGTGCGCTGGTCGACCTTCTGCTCGAGCGTTTCGTTCAGTTCGCGCAGCGCCGATTCCGCCTTGCGGCGTTCCGTCGTGTCGATGCCGATGGCGATCAGGCACGGCTGTTCGTTCAGCATGACGGTGCGCGCCGTGATGTAGAACGGCGTCGTGCGGCCGTCCCTGGCCAGCAGGACGCCGTCGTCCTGGGTAGACGCGCCGCGGAACACGTCCTGGACTCGCTGCGCCACGGCTTCGCGACCATCGGGGACGAAGAAACGCTCGGGCGTCATCTGCGCGATCTCGCGCGCACCGTAGCCGGTGACGTCTTCGAAGTTGCGATTCCAGCGCAGCATGCGTCCGCGCAGGTCGACTACGCACACGATGCCCGGCAGCTGTTCGATCACGGCATCCGAAAAGCGGCGCTCGGCAGCCGCGCGGGCTTCCGCGAGTTCGCGCTCCTGATGGTGTTCGAGCGCGTCGATGGCGAACCGCAGGTCCGCGACGGCCCGTTTGAGCAGTTCCAGCTCCTGTTGCTGAAAAAAGCCTTCGGAGTCGGCGTAGACGTGCAGCACGCCGCTCAGGGTGTCGTTCCGGTAGATCGGAAACAGCGCGCTGGCACGGAACCCTGCCTCCAGCGCCGAGCGCCGCCAGGGATAGGCATTGGGAGTCGCTGCCATGTCATTGCTGATATGGGGCGCCCTGCCGCCCAGCACCAGTGTGTCGCCGGCCAGCACCCGCCCCTGGTCGTCACAGCGCAATTCGATCGAGTCGGCGAGCGGCGGGCGGCGGCCGCTGGCGACCAGCGGGCGCAGGCGATCGCCGTCGATCTCGCGCCACCCGATCCAGGCGAGGCTCAATCCACCGTGTTCGACCAGCCCGTCACACACCCGCCGGAACAGGCGGTCGCGGTCGCGTTCGGTTGCGATGGCCTGATTGATGTCCGTCAGCGCGGCGTAGAGCCGATTCAGGCGCTCGATCTCGGCCTCGTGCGCGCGCTGGCGGCTGACGTCGCGCAGAATGGCGGTGAAACGCACACCGTGCCGACCCGGCACCGCCGAGACGGCCGCTTCGATCGGGATACGTGCGCCGTCGGTGCGAATGCCTGTAGTCAGTCGATAGGCGCCTTCGTCGCTGCCGATATCGGTTTCCAGAAAGCGTGCCAGGGGCTGTCCGAGTGCTGCGTCCGCCGGGCAGTCGAACATCGCTTCGGCCGACTGATTGAAGAGCACGAGGCGCCCCCGTTCGTCGACGGTGACGATCGCATCCATGGCCGAACCGATCACGGCGGACAACTGGTTGCGATTTGCCGCCAGGCGCCGCTCCGAGATCCGCAGGGCCTCGTAGGCGCGCTCCGTCGAGGCGAACGCGCGCCACATCAACCACAACAGCAGGATGGCGGTGACGGTCACGAAGCCGAACCCCTTGTACACGCTCCACTGACCGAAGGTGTCGGCATCCGGCGCCAGCGCGATGAGTGCAAGGTCGGAATAGTAGATCCAGAGCAGCGCAACGGCTGCATAGATGGCGGCGATCGAAAGCGCGCGTCGCCGGAACCGGGCCGACAGCCAGGCGGGTGCGTCTGGCGGTGCCCCGAGGTCCTCGGCCAACGGCGCGGGCGTGCTATCGCGGCGTTCGGAACGCGCGGTGTGTTCCTCCGGCAGTCGGACCTCCCCTGGCGTACCCATGCCGCCCCCATCGGTCTGTAGATCGCTGAAAGTCTAGTACGCTTGGCGACCCTTACCGCCGGCGATGTGAACCCGTTCCGGACCTTTGCATCGGGCTGTCGCGGCGGTCAGCCCGATGAATCCGATTTCGCGTCCAGCACGGCGCGGACTTTTGCGGCCAGGTCTTCGCGTCGATAGGGCTTGTTCAACAGCTGCACGCCGCGATCGAGCCGGCCCTGGTGCACGATCGCGTTCTCCGTGTACCCGGACGTGAAAAGGACCCTGATGCCGGGGCGGATGCGCTTCGCCGCTTCCGCCAGCTGCCGTCCGTTCATGCCGCCGGGCATCACGACGTCGGTGAACAGCAGGTCGACGTCCGTCGCCGCTTCCAGAAGCTCGAGTGCGGTCGCGCCCCTGCTCGCGCCCGTGACTCGATAGCCGAGCGCGGCGAGCTGGCGCAGCACGTGCTCCCGCACCAGGTCGTCGTCTTCGACCACGAGGATGTGTTCGGTGCCGACGGCATCCGGGCGCCGCGCCACCGGCTCGTAAGGACTCTCGCCGGTCGTGCGGCAACGCGGCAGATAGAGCTTGACCGAAGTCCCTTCGCCGATCTCCGAATAGATCTTCGCGTGCCCGCCGGACTGCTTGACGAACCCGAATACCATGCTGAGACCGAGCCCGCTCCCCTGCGACGCCCCCTTGGTGGTGAAGAACGGCTCGAATGCGCGGTCGAGCGTCTCCCTGGACATGCCGGAGCCGGTGTCGGAAACCGAGACCATGGCGTATTGGCCGGGAATGACTTCGCTGTTCGACTCCGCGTACCAGTCGTCGAGGGTGACGTTCGCGGTTTCGATGGTGAGGCGGCCGCCGTTCGGCATCGCGTCCCGGGCGTTGACCGCGAGATTGACCAGTGCGGCCTCGAGTTGCCCGGGATCGATCTCCGACTGCCACAATTCGGGCGCACCGTCGATCTCGATGTCGATGTCTTCGGTGAGGGTCCGCCGCAGCAGCCCTTCGATTCCGCGGATCAGCTGGTTGACGTCCACGACCTTCGGTTCGAGGGGCTGCCGCCGTGCAAAAGCGAGCAGCCGCCGGGTCAGCCCGGCGCCGCGTTCGGCGGCAGTGACGATGGTCCCGGTGAGCTGTCTGGCCGTCGCGTCGAGCGATGGATCCTGCTCCAGCATCTCGCCGTTGCCGAGGATGACGGTGAGCAGATTGTTGAAGTCGTGCGCGATGCCGCCGGTCAGCTGGCCCAGGGATTCGATCTTCTGCGACTGCCGCAGCTTTTCCTCCGCGGCGCGCTGCTCGGTGACGTCCTGGCAGATGAACATGATGGATTCGCCGAGGATCTCGCTCGCTGCCGTGACGACGAAGCTGGTGTGGATGCGTCGTGGAGTCGCTTCGGGCCCCGCGAGCCGGCCCTCGAAGTCGAACGAGTCACATTCCCGGCGCACCAGTTTCGCGAAGTCCGCGCGCCAGGCGGCCCGGTCTTCCTCGTGCACGAGGTCCGCGAACGCCTTGCCGGACGAACTGTCGTGGCGGGCGATCGCGAGGAACGCGCTGTTGCAGGTCTCGATACCGCCGTCGATGCCCAGCCGGCCGACCCCCGTGCCAGAGCGGTCGAACAGCTGCCGTAGTCGTTCCTCGTTCTGGCGGAGCGTCGCGCTCGCGGCCTCGATCGCGAGCAGGCGTTCCGATTCCGCGATGTAGCGTTCGCGATACTGCGCGAAGAGGTCGAGGAAGAGCGCGAAGGAAACGAAGCTCAGGAGGAATACGGCAGGGGCGCCGAGCTGCAGAGCGTAGTGTTCGAGTTCGACGTCTACCAGGTAGACGGCGAATACCAGCACTGCCGATCCCACGATCAGGTGGTCGATGTAGCGCTGGCTTCGGCCGGTATTGGCAAACTTGTTGAATGCGATGAGCAGGTAGTACCAGAGCAGGTACGGAAACATCAGCAGGAGCTGGCCGGTCTCGAAGTACGCAACGAGAGCGGCCGCGGCGAGATAGAGCGCGAAGAAGACCGCGGCAGTCGCGGCGACCAGGGACAGGGATACGTTCGGCCGGGTGGCCAGAACGAGCAGCATGAGTCCCGAGCCGATCGCGCAGCCGGCGACGAGCCAGAGTTCGTGCACCCCTATGGCGCCCGGGACCAGGTAGAACAGCACGCCGATGATCGAACCGCCGAAGGCGATCGAGAGCCCCACGTACAGGATCGTTCTGGCCCTGCGGGCATGCTCCACATCCGCACCAGTTCGAACGTTCATCGCGTTTCCGATCATGCGCGGTGTTGCCAGGGCAGTCGGCGGCGCCTGCCGCAAGAGCCCTTGCGGTTCATGCGCGCGCCATGCGTTGGAATTCGACCTCAGGGAAGCCGGCCTCCACCGATTCCCGCAGCTTGTCGTAGTACACGTTGGCGCCACCGAAGTAGATCAGCACCCGCGGCTTTCGCTTTTCGAGGTTCGCACCCATCATCCATGAGTGGACCTTGTCGCCTTGCGCCATCAGGGTCTGGCGGTGGATGTCAGCGGTGTGTGCAACCCAGGCATCCTCGGCAGCCTGCTTCGGCAGACACACGTCGTAGCCGTCCTGCTCCATCTTGCGGATGCAGTCGACGATGTAGCTGACGTTCTGTTCGATGGAAGTGGGCAGGTTCGCGAACGGCGCCTGCGGGCCGGTGACCATGAACAGGTTCGGGAAATCGGCCACGAACACGCCCATGATGGAACTCGACACGTCTTCCCACTTGTCGCGCAGCAGGCGCCCGTTGCGGCCGCGGATGGGCAGTGCCTCCTGGGCGCCCGTGTAGGCCTGGAACCCGGTCGCGAGCACGATGATGTCGAAATCGTACTGCTGTCTGGTGGTGCGGATGCCGGTTTCGGTGAATTCCACGATGGGCTCCGACTCGCCGATATCGACCAGGCTGACGTTGTCCCGATTGAACGTTTCGAAAAAGCCATGATCCAGCGGCGGACGCTTGGCGAAGAATGGATAACCCTTCGGCGTCAGCTTCTCCCGCGTCGCCGGATCCTTGACGTTCTCGAGCATCTTGCGGACCACGAACTCGCCGACGATGCGGTTCGACTCGGGATTGGACAGGAGGTCGTCGAAAGTCTCGAACACGAAGCGGAAGCTGCCGCGCGGCCAGTGCTCCTCGAGTATCTTCTGGACCTCGTCCGGGGGTGTGTCGGCCAGGTTGCGGCCCACCGGGCTGTCGAACGCCATGCCGAACACGTGGTTGCGGCACTTGCTGACGATCGCATCGTAGTTCGCCTTGATCTCCCGCTCCCACTCGGGCGTCATCGGCTTCTGCACCGCCGGCATGATGAAGTTCGCGGTGCGCTGGAAGACCGTAACCTCGGCCGCGGTCTGCGCCACCACCGGCAGCATCTGCACCGTGGTCGCGCCGCTGCCGATGATGCCGATGCGCTTGCCGGCATAGTCGAGCCCTTCCGTCGGCCAGCGGGCAGAGTGGAACAGGGGGCCCTTGAACCGGTCCATGCCCTTGAATGCGGGAATCACCGGCTCGGAGATCATGCCCATGGCGCTCACGAAATAGCGGCAGGTGAACTGCTCGCCCGCTGCCGTGCGGATGCGCCAGAGGCCGGTGTCCTCCTGAAAGTCGGCACCCACCACGGTGGTGCCGAGCTGGATGTGCGGCCACATGTTGCAGCGGTCCGCAACGAAGTGCATGTAGCGCAGGTTCTCTTCCCAGCCGGGGTAGCGGACCGACCACGACCAGTCCTGCAACAGCTCCCTGGAGAACGTCAGGCAGTAGTAGTAGCACTCGCTGTCGCTGGCTGCGCCGGGATAACGGTTCCAGGTCCAGGTGCCGCCGATATCGGATGCCTTGTCGAAGACGCGGATCGAGAGCCCCGCCTCCCGGACGTAGTGAATCAGCGCCAGTCCGGAAAAGCCGGCGCCGACCGCGATCACGTCGTAGTCTGTCTTGTGCCTGGAATCGTGTCTGGAACCCATTTTCCCACTCCCCAACGTGAGGCCCGATCGAAGATCGACAGGATAACAACAATCACCGTCGCGGTGCCTGCCTGCCTAAGCCCGGGTCACTGCTCACGCGGCGCGCCTGCCCGGCCGCGGGATGCTCGAACCAGCCTGGATCGCGGAAATCGGCCGGCGCCAGGTCGTCCCGCACCTTGATCACGGTGAACATGCCGCCCATCTCCAGGTTCCCGAACGGGCCCCGGCCGGTCATCATCGGCAGGGTGTTTTCCGGGCCGCGCATGTGGCCGCTGTCGGTGTGGTACTGGTGCTCGGCCATGCCGTGCCGGCCCATGGCCATGTAGCCGGGCAGGATGCGCCGGATCTCCTGCTCGACGCCCGACTGGTCGACGCCGGTCGGGTTCGGGATGCCGTGGCCCATCGCGTTCATCACGTGATGCGCCATGTGGCAGTGCAGGGCCCAGTCGCCCGGGACTGCGACGAACTCGAGGTCGCGGGTCTGGCCGACACCCACGATCTCGGTGGTCTCGGGGCGCCAGAGTGCCCGCGGCCAGCGCCCGCCGTCGGACCCGGTGACCTGGAACTGCACGCCATGCAGGTGGATGGGGTGATTCCACATCGACAGGTTCCCGACGCGGATCCGCACGCGCTCACCGGTTCGGGCCACCAGCGGCTCTATGGCCGGAAACACCTTCGAGTTGAACGTCCACAGTTCGAACTCCTGCATGACCGACGGGTCGGGCCGGTAGGTGCCGGGATGCAACGCCCAGTTGTGCAGCAGGAAGCAGTAGTCGCGGTCTACCGGTACCGCTTCGCCGGCACGCGGATGGATCACGAACATCCCCATCATGCCGTAGGCCATCTGCACCATCTCGTCGGCGTGGGGGTGGTACATGTGCGTGCCGTGCTGCACGAGATCGAACTCGTACGCCCAGGTTTCGCCGGGCTGGATCTGCGGCTGCGTCAGGCCGCCGACGCCATCCATGCCGTTCGGCAGCAGGATGCCGTGCCAGTGGATGGTGGTCGGTTCGCCGAGCCGGTTCGTGACCAGGATACGCACACGATCGCCTTCGACCGCTTCGATGGTCGGCCCCGGCGTCGTGCCGTTGTAGCCCCAGCAGCGCGCCCGTGAGCCAGGCGAGAATTCGTGATCGATTTCTTCGGCGACCAGGTGGAACTCCTTGACGCCATCGCGCAGCCGGTACGGCAGGGTCCAGCCGTTCAGGGTTCGCACCGGGCGGTAGGGCAGGCCGCCGACTTCGGCGGTCGACCCGGGCGGAGTGGGTGCGCTGTCCTCCGTCGCCGACTCGCCTGTGCGGTTTGCGGGCGGCGTGCCGTGATCGTGGGCAGTGGTCTGGCCCGAAGCGCTGCGGGTCAGGCCGGCGGTCGCGCCGGCCAGGGTGCCGAGGCCGAGCAGCGAGAGTGCGTCGCGGCGGGTGGTCATCGGTGTGCTCCGTCGTGCTGATGCAGGTGGTGGTGCGAATGTTCATTCTCTGGATTCGGATCGTCGCCGGCGGGTTCGGCGCGCAGGCCCGCGGCGGTCACCGCGGGGCCGGCATCGGAGATGTCGGGAGGTGGCAGACCGGCTGCGGCAGCGTATGCCACCCGTGCCTTCCAGTAGTCGGTCAGCGCGGCGAGCGCATCGCGCGATACGGCGTATTCGCGCTGCCGCTCCGTCAGCAGCTCGAACGGGCCGGTCAGCATGAAGTTCACTTCCAGCTGGCGCGCCGCAACGATTTCGCGGCGTGCGGGCAGGAGGCCGTTTGCCAGGATCTCGTAGCGCTCAGCGGCGCGCGCGATTTCCACCCTGGCGAGATCCATGGCGCGCAGCCGGTCGAGTTCGAGCGCGGCGAGGCCCGCCTCGGCGCGTATAAGCGCGGACTCGGCGCGCGCGATCTGTCCGTCGCCGTGGTCGAACAGCGGGAGCGTGACGGCGAGGGAAAGGCCGGTGCGCTCAGGACCGTCGCGCTCGCCTTCCCACCGGGGACCCAGTTCGGTGACGCCGAGATAGCGATAGCGCCGGGCTGTCTCGAGAGCCGTACGTGCATGGACGACGCCCCGTCGAGCGGCGAGCAGGTCGAGCCGATCGTCCGCAGGAATCTCGACGTCGGCCGGCGCCGGCCTCCCGGGTGGCGGGAGCCCGCCTCCGACCGTCCAGGAATCGTCCACGCCGGGCAACCCCAGCAGGGCGGCGAGCCGGTTCCGCGCCCGGGATACGCGCTCGGCTGCGGCGATGGCGCCGAGCCGCGCTTCGGCAGCACCTGCACGCGCTTCGGCGAGCGCGCGTCGACTCAGGTTGCCCGCTTCGAAAAACCGGTTGGCGAGCTCCGACTGGATCCGCGCGGCGTCGGCCAGCGCCGCATCCATGGCTGCCACCTCGACCGCGCCGGCGAGATCGAACCAGGCGTCCGCGACAGCCAGCGCATGGCCTTGCACTGCGGCGGCGACCTCGGCCTGCATCTCTTCGAACCCGGCTGCGGCAAGTCGGCGCCGCGCCGACAGCGTGATGAGCTCGGTAAAGCGCTGGGTGATCCCCAGGGAGCGCTCGTGACCGCCGTCCGGGCTCGTGGACCACAGGTAGCCGAGGCCGATGCGGGGGTTCGCCAGGCGCCCGGCCTCGTAGATATCGGCAGCCGCGATGCCCAGCCGTGCGAACTCGGCGCGCAGCCCGGGATGGTAGGTGAGTCCCCAGCTGATCGCGTCCGCCAGCGCCAGCGGTCCATCGGGCTGCTGAACCTGCGGCTGACCCGCTGCCGGTTCGGCCGGTTCGTGCAGCGGGATGTCACGCGCGGCGAGCAACTCGGCCACCGCCCCGCGGCCGTGGTCCGCGGGCAAGGCGGCGCAACCCCCCAGGAGAGCGATGCAAGCAATGAAGGTCACCGCGCGCGAGCGCGGGCGCGGACGGGTCGGGTCGATCGGTCGTGCCGGTTCGGGCATGGTTCCTCCGGCCCCCGGGACGGGGCGTCGAAAGGTTTGGGTCGTTCCGGTCGAATCGCGTTGGCGGACAGGCTGCGGGGTGCGGAATGCCGGCTCCCGGGCATGCGCGCTGCGCGAGCGCCGCGTCGGAACGCGGCCTGGATGCGGCCGCAGAACGGCCGTGGGGCGGTGTCAGGCCGGTGGTCGGAGCGGCAGGAGGTAATGACCGGCAGTCGGAGGATGCCGAGGGGTCCGCTGCGACGCCGGGTGCGCAAGACCAGCTGCCAGCGCGTTCACGGACTCGGGCGCCAGTGCGGAGAGGCCGCCGGCGCCGCAGGAGAAGCCGAGGCAGGCGCCGTCTCCGCCGCAGCAGTCCGGACTCGCGGCCGTATCGTGCGAAGCCGAGTGTCCCGACGCTGCCTGATTGGCGTGGTCGTGTCGCGCGTGATGTTCATGGCCTCCAGCGGCGCGGTCGACGAAGCCAGCGTGATGATCGCAGGGCGCGGCGAAGGCATGGGTAAGCGGCGCCGTGTAGACGCCGAGCGTGAGCCAGGCAACGCCGAGGAGTCGGAGAAGCATCATGGGGTGCATCTTCCGCCTGTGGCCGCGCGTGTCAAGCGCCTGCAGGCGGCTCATGCCGTCCTGTAGTTGCGCACCCGCAACGCCGAAGCCGGCGCGGTGAAGGAATCCGGGTGCGCGTCCTGCCAGAAGCGGCGGAATACAGGCTGCCGGTAGACGCCGTCCAGCAGTTCGCCGGGCCGCACCCACTGGTGCAGGCTTGCGAGCGAGCGAATCTCCCGCGTCGAGATCCGGCGGATGATGTGTTCAGGGCCGAGGTGTACGGGGTGCGTGAGTCCGGCCGCCGACACCAGTTCACGCAGCGCCTCGAGCGTCGTCTGGTGAAACTGAAAAACCCGCTCGGCCTTGTCCGGTACGACCAGCGCGCGCATACGATGCGGGTCCTGCGTGGTGACGCCGGTCGGGCACTTGCCGGTATGGCAGGTCTGCGCCTGCAGGCAGCCGAGCGCGAACATGAAGCCGCGCGCGGCGTTGCACCAGTCGGCGCCGAGCGCCATGGTCTTCGCGATGTCGAACGCGCTGACGATGCGGCCGCTCGCGCCGATCCGCACCTGGGTGCGCAGGCCCGCGCCGACCAGCGCGTTGTGCACGAGCATCAGCGCCTCGCGCAGCGGCGTGCCGACGTGGTCGGTGAATTCGATCGGCGCCGCACCCGTGCCGCCTTCCTTGCCGTCGACGACGACGAAGTCCGGAACGATACCGGTATGCAGCATGGCCTTGACGATGGCGAACCATTCCCAGGGATGGCCGATCGCGAGCTTGATCCCCACCGGCTTGCTGCCGGAGAGCTCGCGCAGGCGCGCAACGAACTCCATGAGTTCCGCGGGACTGGTGAACGCGCCATGGCGCGCGGGCGAGATACAGTCCACGCCGATCGGCACGCCACGCGCGGCGGCGATTTCCGCGGTGACCTTCTCGCCGGGCAGCATCCCGCCGTGGCCGGGTTTGGCGCCTTGTGAAAGCTTGACCTCGATCATGCGGACCTGGTCGCTCTGCGCGTTGTCGCGGAAGCGCGCCGGGTCGAAATTGCCCGCGGCGTCGCGACAGCCGAAATAACCGCTGCCGATCTCCCAGACCAGGTCGCCGCCCGATTCGCGGTGCCAGCGCGAGATCGAGCCTTCGCCGGTGTCGTGGTAGAAGTTGCCGCGCCGGGCACCTTCGTTCAACGCGAGGATCGCGTTCTGCGACAGCGCACCGAAACTCATGGCGGAGATGTTGAACACGCTCGCCGAGTACGGCTTCGCGCAGCGCCCTTCGCCGATGGCGATGCGGAAGTCGTGCGATTCGATCTCGGCCGGGACCACCGAGTGGTTGATCCACTCGTAGTTGGGTTGGTAGACGTCCTTCTGGGTACCGAACGGCCGCTTGTCGACGGTGTGCTTGGCGCGCTGGTAGGCGAGCGAGCGCTGGGCCCGCGAGAACGGGGCGGCGTCGGTGTCGGATTCGATGAAGTACTGGCGCACCTCGGGACGCACCTTTTCGAAGAAGAAGCGCAGATTGCCGACCACTGGATAGTTACGGCGGATCGCCTGGCGTGGCTGCAGGTAGTCCCAGAGCCCAACCAACGCGAGCGCGCCGAACAGCCCCGCCGGCCAAAGCCAGTGGACGCTCAGGAACATGAGCAGCCCGCACAGCACGGCGGCGCAACAGCAGGCGGCCCAGGGCCAGTAACGGTAAGGAATCACGCGTTCGAGCGCGGCGAGCATTGCCAGGTACCCCCCAATGAGCTCCGGAGACACGGTCACCAAGCGGACGTTTCCGCTGCTGCAAGCATAGACGAGAAGCCGTCGCGGCGGCGCGGCCCACATGGGCCGCGAGCCCGTTGCCGGTTCAGCCGAACACGCGCCGGTAGCGCTGCCGGTAGCCGGAGGGGGCGACCCCGGTGCGCCGCTTGAACAGCCGGCGAAAGAACGCGACGTCCTCGTAACCCACGCGGTGGGCCACTGCTGCCACGGTCGCGTCCGTGCTCTCGAACAGCTGCTTCGCCTCCTCGACGCGCAGGGCCTGCAGGTACTCCACCGGCGCATAGCCGGTGGCGGCCCGGAACCGGCGGTTGAAGGTTCGTTCGGTGAGTCCGGAGAGTTCGACCATGCGCGCGACGGGCTGGGGTGCGTCGTAATTCGCGGCGAGCCAGGCCTGGCAGCGGGCGATCTCGGCATCCTCGTGGCGGCGCTGGCGTGCCATGGCGGCGAACGGCAGCTGCCCCTCGCTGCGATCGCCGAGCAGGAACACCTTGGCGATGCGCACCGCCTCCGCCTCGCCCGCGTAACGCGCGATCAGGTACAGCGCCAGGTCTTCCCAGGACGCCATGCCGCCGCAGGTCACGACCTGGTGCGCGGTGCCGGCGGGCGACAGCACGCGCTCGGGACGCAGGCGCACGCCGGGATAGAAATCGCCGAACAGGCCGGTGGTGCTCCAGTGGCTGGTCGCTTCGTGCCCGTCGAGCAGGCCGGCTTCCGCCAGCAGTACCGCGCCCGTGCATACCGAGCAGATCGTCGCGCCCTGGGCCTCGCGGTCGCGCAGGAAACCGGCGGCTTCCGGCCAGCGGCCCCGCGGGTCCTGGTCGATCGGGATGGCGAGATCGGTCACGACCACGACGTCGGTCCGGTCGACGTCCGCGAAGGCCCGGTGCGGGGCGACCGGCACGCCGACCGCGCAGGTGAACGGGTCGCGGGTCGTCGCGACGATCTGCGGCCGGATCGGCCGGACGGGCTGGACCTGCTGGCCGGTCAACTCACTCCACACGCTGCCGACCGCGGACAGGATCTCGAACAGTCCGTACAGGGACGTCGGGGTGGTTTCGGGCAGCGCGACCAGGCTGACCGAGACCGGGCTCCCCCCGGCGGGACGCGCGGCGCCGATGCTTGCCGAGCCGGGGCTCGCTGACTCCAGGGTGCTCATTGCCCTGGAATATGGCCGGAATGCCCTGCTCGTGTCCATTGCGCCTCTCTGCGCGCGCCGCACTCGCACCCATCATGCGCGCCCTTGCAACGCCGCGCCCACAGGAGGCCAGCCATGAACCAGCCCGCAGTTCTTCCCAAGAGCCCCGCCCAGCCGGGGCGCGCCGAGGCGTTCGCCGAGCGCGTGTCCGACATCGTCAACCTGGGGGCGGTCGCGGTAATGCTGTCGATCGGCCATCGCACGGGCCTGCTGGCCGCCATGGCGGGCCGGCCGGCCGCGGGCAGCGCCGCGATCGCGGCATCCGCCGGCCTCGCGGAACGCTACGTGCGCGAGTGGCTCGCGGCGCTCGTCACGGCCGGTATCGTCGAGTACGAACCGGGAACCGCGACCTATCGATTGCCCGACGAGCACGCGGCCTGCCTCGTGCCGGGTGGCGCGCTCGGCAATCTCGCCGTGTATACGCAGCACGTGGCGCTCATGGGGCAGATGCAGGAACGCATCATCGAGTGTTTCCGTACCGGAGCGGGCACGCGCTACGAAGAGTATCCGCACTTCCATCACATGATGGCCGAAGACAGCGGCCAGACCGTCGTGGCGCAGCTGCGCGAGACGATCCTGCCGCTGGTGCCGGGTCTCGAGGCGCGCCTCGAATCCGGCATCGAAGTGCTCGACGCCGGCTGCGGCCGGGGCGAGGCGCTCGTCGCGCTGGGGCAGGCGTTTCCGGAGAGCCGCTTCACCGGCTACGACCTCTGCGCCGACGCGGTGGCCGCGGCGCGGGCCGCGGCGGCCCGCGCAGGCGTGGACAACGTCCGCTTCGAGGTCGTGGACATGACGCATTTCGACGAGCCCGGTCGTTACGATCTCGTCACGTCGTTCGATGCGGTCCACGATCAGCAGGCGCCGGACGAACTGATCCGCCGGATCCGGCGGGCGCTGCGCCCCGACGGCGTCTACGTGATGCAGGACATCGGCGGTTCCGCGGCGCTCGAGAACAACCTGGATTTCCCGATGGCGGCGTTCCTGTACGCGATCTCGTGCGTGCACTGCACGCCGGTGTCGCTCGGCCAGGGCGGCGCGGGGCTCGGCACGATGTGGGGCTGGGAGACGGCCGAGCGCATGCTGCGCGACGCCGGTTTCCGGGACATCCAGCGGCACCTGCTGCCGCACGACCCGCAGAACGTGTGGTTCGTCTCCCGCTAGACGGCGCGCCGTGCCGCGAGGCGATTCATCCGGACCGTGAAGGTTTTTCGCGTGGGGGCGGCGCGCGCGCTGGGCTATAATCGCGCGCTTCCCCGAACCGCCAGGGTGTGACCGGATGTTTGCACGAGACCAACGTATCGCCGGATTCGACGACGAAATCGCCAGCGCGATCCAGGAGGAGGCGCGCCGCCAGGAAGACCATATCGAGCTGATCGCCTCCGAGAACTACGCGAGCCCGCGGGTGCTCGAGGCGCAGGGCAGCGTGCTCACCAACAAGTACGCCGAAGGTTACCCGCACAAGCGCTACTACGGCGGCTGCGAATACGTCGACAAGGTCGAAGTGCTCGCCATCGAGCGCGTGAAGGCGCTGTTCGGCGCCGACTACGCCAACGTCCAGCCGCATTCCGGTTCGCAGGCGAACGCCGCGGCCTACCTCGCGCTCCTGAACGCCGGCGACACGATCCTCGGCATGAGCCTCGACGCCGGCGGTCACCTGACCCACGGCGCCGCGCCGAACTTCTCCGGCAAGATGTACCAGGCCGTGCAGTACGGGCTCGACAACGCGACCGGCGAGGTGGATTACGATGAGATCCAGCGGCTTGCCACCGAGCACCGGCCGAAGCTGATCATCGGCGGCTTCTCGGCCTATTCGCGCACCCTCGACTGGGCGCGTTTCCGCGCGATCGCGGACTCGGTCGGCGCCTACCTGCTGGTGGACATGGCGCACGTCGCCGGCCTCGTGGCCGCAGGCCTGTACCCGAATCCGGTCCCGCACGCCGACGTGGTGACGTCGACCACCCACAAGACCCTGCGCGGCCCGCGCGGCGGCGTGATCCTCGCGCGCGCCAACCCGGAGATCGAGAAGAAGCTCAATTCCGCCCTGTTCCCCGGCTCGCAGGGCGGCCCGCTCATGCACGTGATCGCGGCCAAGGCGGTGTGTTTCAAGGAAGCCGCGAGCGAGGAATTCCGCGCCTACCAGCGCCAGGTGCTGGCCAATGCCCGGGTCATGGCCGAGGGTTTCCAGGCGCGTGGCTACGACGTGGTATCCGGCGGCACCGACAACCACCTGTTCCTGCTCGACCTGGTCAGCCGCGGCATCACCGGCAAGGATGCCGACGCAGCACTCGGCCGCGCCTTCATCACGGTCAACAAGAACGCGGTACCGAACGATCCGCGTTCGCCGTTCGTCACCAGCGGCCTGCGCATCGGCACGCCGGCCGTGACCACGCGCGGCTTCCGGGAAGCCGAGTGCGCGACGCTGACCGGCTGGATGTGCGACGTGCTGGACGACATCCGCAACGACAACATGATCGAGTCGGTGCGTCAGCGGGTCGTCGAGTTGTGCCGCCGGTTCCCGGTCTACCAGGCCCACGCGTCGCAGGCAGGCCGGGCCTGAACGGAGCCGGCCGTGCACTGTCCGTTCTGCGGCGCCGACGATACCAAGGTGATCGACTCGCGGCTGGTCGCCGAAGGCGAGTCGGTCCGCCGGCGCCGCGAATGCCTGACCTGCGGCGAACGCTTCACCACCTTCGAAACCGCCGAACTGGTGATGCCGCGGATCGTCAAACGCGACGGCTCGCGTGAACCGTTCGACGAGAACAAGCTGCGCCGCGGCCTGACCCGCGCGCTCGAGAAGCGGCCGGTCAGCGTCGAGGAAATCGAGTCCAGCGTGACCCGGATCATGCACAACCTGCGCGCGACCGGCGAACGCGAACTGCCGTCGCTCTACGTCGGCGAAGAGGTGATGAAGGAACTGCGCCGCATCGACGTGGTAGCCTACGTGCGGTTCGCCTCCGTCTACCGCGACTTCCAGGACGTGAGCGAATTCCAGAAGGAAATCCAGAGCCTGACCGAGGACCGGGATCCCGGTGAGGCGTAACGCCGGTGGCCCGGCACGCCGGCCCGGGGCGGTAGCGAACGCATGATCCAGGACTCCGATCTCATGTACCTGCGCGCGGCGGTGCAGCTCGCCGAGCGCGGGATGTTCACCTGCACGCCGAACCCGCGCGTCGGTTGCCTGCTGGTGCGCGACGGCCGCGTACTCGGCCGCGGCGCGCACCTGTGGACCGGGCAGGCGCACGCCGAGGTCAATGCACTCACGGCCGCCGGCGGCGACGCGGCCGGCGCGACCGCTTACGTGAGCCTCGAGCCCTGCGCCCACCACGGCCGCACCCCGCCCTGCGCGGACGCACTGGTCGCCGCCAACGTACGACGCGTGGTCGCCGCGATGCGCGATCCCTACGCGCGCGTCGCCGGACAGGGCTTCGCACGGCTGCGCGAGGCCGGGGTGGTCACCGAGCTGCGCGAGCTGCCGGAAGCGCTCGAGCTGAATGCCGGCTACCGGCACCGGATCAAGTTCGGCCGCCCGTTCGTACGGCTCAAGGTCGCGATCTCGCTGGACGGCCGCACCGCGATGGCGTCCGGCGAGAGTCGCTGGATCACCGGCCCCGCGGCGCGCGCCGACGTGCAGTACTGGCGGGCGCGCAGCTGCGCGATCGTCACCGGCTCCGGCACGGTGCTCGCCGACGATCCGGCACTCACCGTGCGCGATACCCGCTACGCACTGGACGGCACGCTGCGCCAGCCGCTGCGCGTGGTGGTCGACACGGGCCTGCGCGTACCGGCCGATGCCGCGCTGCTCAAGGCGCCGGGCCCGATCCTCTTCGCGCACGGCCGGCAGGCAGAGCCGCGGCTCGCCACGGTCGAGCACGTCGCGTGCGGGGACGAAACCGTCGATCTGCCGGCCCTGCTCGACGCGCTCGCCGAGCGCGGCTGCAACGAGGTGCTGGTGGAAGCGGGTCCCACGCTGCTCGGCAGTTTCCTCGCGCTCGGACTGTGGAACGAGCTGCTGGTGTACATCGCGCCGAAACTGCTCGGCAGTGACGCCCGCCCGCTCGCCCACCTGCCATTGCCCGGAATGGCGGATGCCGTTCAGGCTACAATCCGCGACTGCGTGCAGGTCGGCGACGATCTGCGCCTGCGCCTGGTCCGCCAGGACTAGGCGCCGCAACCCAAGACGTCCGCCGCAAGACAGGGTCCACCGATGAACTGCCCGCCGCCGATCGATGCCATGCCGCGCGCCTTCGCTCGCGCCGGGCGGTGCGCATGAGCAGCACCGGCGCCTGGGCACGGCGCAGGAGCCGGCGTGCGCTTCTGCAGGCGGTCTATCAGTGGCAGATGACCGGTGCGGAAACCGCCGCCATCGAGCGCGATCTCGCCGAAGAAGGTGCGCTCAAGAAGGCCGACCGCGAGTTCTTCCGCGAGCTGCTGCGCGGCGTGGTGTTCGGCACGGAAGAACTCGACGCGCTGCTCGCCCCCGCGCTCGACCGGCGCGTCGAGGAACTCGACAAGGTTGAGCTGGCCCTGCTCCGGCTCGGCGCGTTCGAGCTCAAGCACCGCATCGACGTGCCGTTCCGGGTGGTGATCGACGAGTACGTCGAACTCGCCAAGGCCTACGGCGCCGAGGAGAGCTTCCGCTACGTGAACGGCGTGCTCGACCGGCTCGCCCAGGACCTGCGCGCGCTGGAACGCTCCGCGTCGTGAACGAGTTCGAGCTGATCGACGAGATCGTCGCGACCCTCGGCGCGGCGGCCTCTGGTCCGCTGGTGCGCGTGGGACCGGGCGACGACGCCGCGGTGACCCGCGTGCCGCCCGGCATGGAGCTGATCTCGTCGATCGACGCGCTGGTCGGCGACGTGCATTTTCCCGCGGCCGCTGGGCCGGCCCTGATCGGCTACCGCGCCATCATGGTCAGCGTGTCCGATCTCGCCGCCATGGGCGCGGAACAGGGCTTCGTGCTCGTGGCGCTCAACCTGCCCACCGACGACCCGGCCTGGGTGCGCGAGCTGACCGTCGGCATGCGCGAGGCGGCGGAAACCCTCGGGGTGGGCCTGGTGGGCGGCAACATCGCGCGCGGCCCGCTGGCCATCGCGGTCAGCGTGCACGGGTTCGCACCGGCGGGGCAGGCGCTGCTGCGTTCCGGCGCGCGGCCCGGGGATCGCATCTACGTCACCGGCGAACTCGGCGGCGCGGCCGCGGCGCTGGCGCGCGGCGGGCTCGCGGATTGCCGGGCAGCGGACCAGCTCGACCCCCTCGCCCGGCGCTACTTCCGGCCGCGGGCCCGGCTGCCGGAAGGCATCGCGCTGCGCGGCCGTGCGCACAGTGCGATCGATCTTTCCGACGGCCTGCTGCAGGACCTCGGGCACATCCTGAAGGCCAGCCGGGTCGGCGCCCGCCTCGATGCGGCGGCGATCCCGGTCGCCGAAGGCGCCACACTCGAGCAGGCGCTCCACGGCGGCGACGACTACGAACTCTGCTTCACGCTCGCCGGCGCGCTGCCGCCGCTCGGCGTGCCGGTGTACTGTATCGGCGAGATCGTTGCAGAGTCAGGGCTCACTATCAACGGAAAGCCGGTCGTCACATCCGGTTACCAACATTTCGGGTGATGGCAGCCCCGCGCGCCATACGCCTTCGGGAGCTGCCGCATGCCTGGCGGGACCCCGCCGTGCTGCTCGTCACCGGCTTTGGCAGCGGCTTCTTTCCGCGCGGGCCGGGTACCGCGGGCAGCCTCGTGGCGCTCGCGATCTGGTGGTGGGCGCTTGCCCCGCTCCACTGGACCATCCAGGCTGGCGTCGTCGTCGTGGTCTTCGTGGCCGGCACCTGGCTGACCGCGCGGGTCGCGCGCCGGCATGGGGTGGGCGACGACCCCGCGATCGTGGTGGACGAGTTCGTCGGCCTCTGGCTCGCGCTGCTGGCGGCACCCGCGACGCCAGCCGTGGCGGCGGCGGGCTTCCTGCTGTTCCGCCTGCTCGACATCTGGAAGCCCGGGCCGGTGCGGTTTGCCGAGCGCCGTGCGCCGGGCGCGTTCGGCGTGATGCTCGATGACGTGGTGGCCGGACTGATCACGTTCGGCGTGCTGCAGGTCGCACTTCTCGTAATCGGCTGATCGGATCCGCGGGGCCACTCGGTAGACTCATCCGATCGCCGCCCCGATCAGGGAAGCCGGCGCCAGGACTGGACCCGGGTCATGCGCAGACTGTTGCCTAGCCTCCTCCTTACCGCCCTCGCCGCCGGCGCGGCCGCTTCCGAAGTCGAGGTGGTCGGACTGTTCAAGGACCGCGCCGTGCTGCGCACCGTGACCGGTGAGCGCATGTTACGGGTTGGCGAGACCACGCCGGATGGTGTCACGCTGCTGGCGGCGGACGCGCGCAGCGCGCGGGTGCGCGTCAACGGCGTCGTACAGACACTGACCCTCGACACGCGCGGCGCCGGACGGTTCACCACGCCGGCGCCGGCGCAGATCGCCATCCCGCCCGACAGCCAGGGTCAGTATCGCGTGCGCGGGACGGTGAACGGCCGGATGGCCGACTTCCTGGTCGATACCGGGGCGTCCATCGTGGTGATGAGCAGCGTGCACGCGCGCTCGCTCGGGGTCAGCTTCGAACAGGGCCAGAAGGGCTCCATCCAGACCGCGCAGGGCGTGGTCGCCGCGTTCTTCCTGCCGCTCGACGAAGTCGCGGTGGCGGGCATCTCGAGCCGCGCCGTGCAGGCGGCGGTGGTGGACGGTGACTTCCCGGCCGACATCCTGCTCGGCATGTCGTTCCTGCGCGACGTCGCCATGGAAGCGCGCGACGGGGTGCTCACCCTCAAGCGGCGCTGAAGCGCGGGCGTACGCGACCGGCGCGGCGTATGCCCGCTCCGGTCAGCAATCGCGGCGTAGCCGCCCCGGGTCAATACGCGCGACGCACGCCGCGGTGGGCGAGCTGCGCCAGCCAGTCATTCTGCAGCCCGGCCTGGCCGAGCAGGTCCAGCGCTTCCGCGAGCAGCCGATCCGCCAGCGCGCGGGCGCCGTCGACCCCCAGCAGCTTCGGATAAGTGCTCTTTTCGGCCAGCAGGTCCGAACCGGCCGGTTTGCCGAGCTCGGCGGTGCTGGCGGTGACGTCGAGCACGTCGTCGATCACCTGGAAGGCGAGCCCCAGCCGGGTGCCGAACGCGCCGAGGATGTCGAACGTCGCGGCCGGGAGGTCCGGGTCGCCCACCACCGCGCCGATCTGCACGGCCGCGCGGATCAGTGCCCCGGTCTTCGCGCCGTGCAGGGCCGCGAGCTCTTCCTGCGCGAGCGCGCGCGCTTCGGCGGCGAGGTCGAAGCTCTGCCCACCGACCATGCCGCGCCAGCCCACAGCATCCGTGAGCAAAGTAAGCGTTCGCAAACGTACGGGATCCGACAGGTCGGGCGCCTGCGCCAGGGTCTGGAACGCGAGCGCCTGCAGCGCATCGCCGGCGAGGATTGCGGTGGCCTCACCGAAGCGGACGTGGTTGCTGGGGACGCCGTGGCGCAGGTCGTCGTCGTCCATGGCGGGCAGGTCGTCGTGCACCAGCGAATAGGCGTGGACGAACTCGACCGCGCAGGCCGGCGCGAGCGCATGCGCCAGTCGACCACCGACCCCCGTGCACGCCGCGCAGACCAGCATGGGCCGCAGGCGCTTGCCGCCGGACAGCGTCGCGTAGCGCATGGCCGCCACCAGGTCGGGCGCGATGGGGGAGTGGTCGGGAAGCAGCCGGGCGAGGGTGGCCTCGATGACCCCTTTCAGGCCGTCGAGGTCAGTTGTCATCCAGTTCCTCGAGGTCCAGGTCCTCGAGCGTGTTGCTGGCCGTCAGCTGCTGCACCTTGAGTTCCGCCGTGCGCAGCGCGGTCTGGCACTGCCGGGTCAGCGTGACGCCCCGTTCGAAGGCGGCGAGCGAGGCTTCCAGGGTCATGTCGCCGGCTTCCATGCGCGCGACCAGCTGCTCGAGCTCGGCGAGCGCAGCCTCGAAGTCGATGTCCGGCGGCGCGTCGGCGGCGGCGCCTGCTTCGGGCGCGGTCTTTTTCCTGGGGGTCTTCTCGGTCATCGCGGCACGTTACCCCTGGCCCGGATACCGCGCAAGGCAGGCGCCTGCGCGCAGGGCCGTTCGGGTCAGCCCGCCTTGCGCGCGTCGGTCGCGGCGAGCCGCCAGGCGCCAGTCGCCGGATCGAGCACGATGACGCCCGCAGCCTCGAGGCTGGAGAATTCGCCGCGCACCTCCCACACGCCGAGCGGCTGGTTGGACACGCGCAGGTGATTGGCGACATCGCCCGGGCGGAATGCGCTGTGGCCCTCGGCGGCGAGCGCCTCGATGGCGCGTTGGACCAGCCGGGTACGACGGTGAGCGATGCTCAAGGAATTCTCCTGGTCGGCACGAACGCGCGGTGTTTTACCAGAACGCGCCTATTCCCGCCACGGGCGGCCGGCCCGGAACGCTTCGAGGTGTGCGCGCAGTTCCGCAATGAGCCGGGTGGCATCGGCGGGCGCCGCGGTCAGCGCTTCTTCCTGGGTCGCGACGGCTTTGTTGTAGAGCCCGAGTTCGGCATACGCGGCGGCCAGCGTGTCGAGAAAGCTCGGATTGCGGTCGCGCGCCACCGCGCGGCGCGCGAGGCTGAGCGCGCGGGTCCCGTCGCGCAGTTCGTCATGCGGGCTGGTGGCGAGCAGCCAGGCATAGTCGTTCATCGCCTGCGGATCATTGCGCGCCGCGGCCAGCGCGAGCCAGCGCGCGGCCTCGCGATGGCCATCCAGGTCGCCACGCCCCAGCGCCGTGTACGCGAGGCGCAGTTGCGCGTCCAGGATGCCGGCCTCGGCCGCGCGCCGGTACCAGGCATGCGCCTGGTCCGGGTCCTCCGGCACGCCGGTTCCGGACTCGTACAGGTAGGCGAGGCCCATGAACCCGGCGGGGTGACCACGTTCCGCGGCAGCCTGGAACAACGCGCGCGCCCGGGCGTCATCCTGCGGCACGCCATCGCCCGCGAGATACAGGTGCGCGAGCTTGGCGCTCGCGAGCCCGCTGCCGGCCGCGGCCGCCGCCTCGAAGCGCGCCCGCGCCTGCGCCGGGTCCGGCGTGCCGAATTCGCCGTTCTCGAACATGAACCCGGCGATGGCGAGCGCGTCCGCCGCACCCGCGCCGTGCGCGCGCTCGAGCCACTCGAGCGCTGCCTGCGGTTCGGGCCGTTCGGCCCACGGGCGCCGCCACGTCTGCGCCATCTGCAGCATGGCCTGCGTCGAGCCGCCCGCGGCCGCCAGCGCGAACCAGCGCCGCGCTTCGTCGAGATCCTGTTCCACCCAGATGCCCTGGGTGTACAGGTAGCCCATGCGCAGTTGCCCTTCCGGCAACCCGGCGTCGGCCGCCTGTTGAAAGAGATTCACCGCGAGCGCCGGATTGCGGTCGACCCCGAGCCCCTCGAGGTGCAGCTGCGCTACCGCCGACAGCACCACCGGATTGCCCGGGTCGAACTCGAGCGCATGGTGGTAGTCCTTGGCGGCGGAGTTGAACTGGCCGTCCGCATAGAAGCTGTAGCCGCGGATGTAGTAAGCGCGCGAACGCTCGCCGGCCGACAGGCGCGGGTCGATCAGCGCCGGTTCGAGGTAGACGCGCGCGAGCGCATGGTCGCCGTTTTCGATCAGCGCGACCGCGCGCTCGACGCTGGCGCGCGAGTCGAGCGTGACGGCGCCGACCGGCCTCGCGAGCACGGCGATGAGTATCGATACCAGGGTGAAGCGTACGGACATGCGCGGCGGTATGGCGAGGTTGCCGCCAGTGTAGTGATCGGGCGGGTGCCGTCCAGCTGCCATCCAGTCGCGTGGACCGGGCGGATCCTGCGTCGGGTCGCGCCCCGCATCAGCGAACGTTATCGGCAGGGAACCAAATGTGCGGTGCCCTGGTCTATGCAGCCATCGGAAAGAGCAGGGTGGCAGCAACCCCCGACGTCACGGGCATCCGCGGCGCAGGGCTGCTACACTCAGCGATCTCCTTACGGGGGCGACATGGCTTCGACGTGAGTAGCGAAGCCTGAGGTGCATGCCGAGAGGGTAGGGACTCTCGTTAATCAATCTCTGCAACGTAATAGTTGCCAACGACGAAAACTACGCACTAGCGGCCTAAAACCCCGCTTACGCCGATGATCCAGGCCTGCATGGTGGAATCGGCGGCGCATGCTGCAGGATCGCGTGGATGCCTCGCCCGGGGCTGAAGCGTTAAAACCAATCGGGATCGCCGCGACAACCCTGACCGTCGGGTCGCTCAAGGCTAAATCAATAGACGGAAGCTAAGCATGTAGAGCCAAGGGTAGAGTGCTTGCGGACGCGGGTTCAACTCCCGCCGCCTCCACCATTATAGAGTTTTCAAGCCCCTGAAAACTCAAGAAAAAGCGCCCTCAGTGGCGCTTTTTTCTTATCTAAATCAAGCAAATACGTTTAGCAGTCAGGTATCTGGCCACATCCCGGTATATCAGGCCTTTGCGCCCTTTCCGGGGGTATGTTTGGGGGTATAAAATACTCTCAGCCAGGAAATACCCCCAGATGCTGACGATCCAGGAAATCAAGAACGCGAAGGCCGGCGACAAGCCCCGGAAGCTCTACGACCGCGACGGCCTGTACCTCTTCGTCACCACAGCCGGCGGCAAGCTCTGGCGCGGCAAGTACCGCGTCAAAGGCCGAGAGAAGACCCTCAGCCTAGGACCGTTCCCCAAGATCGGCCTGGCCGAGGCCCGCGAGAAGTGGCAAGACGCGCGAAAGCTCGACGACCCCTCCGCGGTCAAACAGGTGGAGAAGCAGGCTTCAGATTCGGCGACGCCGACCTTCCTCGCCGTCGCCAAGGAGTGGCACACGCGCCAGACGCCCGGCTGGACCCGCAAGCACGCTTCCCAGGTCTGGCGCTCCCTCGAAATCGACATCCTGCCGACGCTGGGCCCGCGTCCCGTCGACGAGATCCAGCCGCGCGAGATCATGGCTCTGATCGAGGGCATCGAGGACCGCGGTGCTGGCGAGATCGCGACTCGGGTACTGCAGCGGGTGCGGGCCGTCTTCTCCCGGGCCGTGGCTCTCGGCTACCGAGACGTCAATCCGGCCGGCGAACTTCGCAATCACCTCAAGCCGCGCAAGAAGGGACAACAGACCGCGCTTGCCGCCGAGGAGCTCCCGGCGTTCCTGCACGCACTCGATACGTACAACGGAGACGCAGCAACACGCCTGGGCCTGCGCCTGCTGATCCACACCCTCGCCCGCACCAGCGAGGTCCGCGAAGCAAAGTGGACCGAGTTCGACCGTGAGGAAGGGGTGTGGGTAGTTCCAGCGGGGCGTATGAAGAACCGCCGCGAGCACCGCGTGCCCCTGTCGCAACAGGCGCTCGCGACGCTCGAGGGACTGCACAAGGTCACTGGCCACTCACAGTGGCTGATGCCTGGTCGGCTCGAGGACAAACCGGCCAGCCAGAACACCATGATCTTCGCCGTCTACCGGATGGGCTTCCACAAGCGCACCACCGTCCACGGCTTCCGCGCCCTGGCCTCGACGATCCTCAACGAGGCCGTCACGCAGATCGACGGCAAGAAGCATCGCATGTGGTCCGTCGATGCGGTCGAACGCGCTCTCGCCCACACCGAGCAGAACAAGGTCAAGGGTGCCTACGACCGGGGTGACCGATTCGAGGAGCGGACCCGCCTGATGCAGTGGTGGGCGGACTACTTGGACGCCGTCGCCAAACCGTCGGCCACGGCGGTAGCTGCAACCGAGGCCGGCGCGTGAAGAGCTTCACCAGCGGTGTCAGACACTTAAAAACCACGACACCGGTTGCATTGGTTTTCTGCAGTCATCGCCAGCGATATCAATACCATCCATACCCGAGAGGTCGC
The DNA here is from genome assembly GCA_019634925.1 of Pseudomonadales bacterium. Classification (GTDB taxonomy): domain Bacteria; phylum Pseudomonadota; class Gammaproteobacteria; order Pseudomonadales; family Azotimanducaceae; genus UBA7803. Next base: position 269,223 of record JAHCAL010000004.1, on the reverse strand, counting down.
GATAGAACAGGAGACCGATGGTGAAACGACTCATTACAGACAAGCAACTGAAGGAAAAGCTCGGTGGTTGCTCCGATATGACGATCTGGCGCCTACGCAGGGATGGCAAGCTACCGAAGCCCAAGAAGCTCGGAAGTAGGAACGTGACTCCCGAGGATGAGGCAGATAAGGCGATCGCATCGTTGGTCGGACTCTGAACGGCCAGCGCCACGATACGCGGCCGACCGGTAACGCATTCGAACGCCGTGCTGGGAGACTACCTGGCTATCAGCCCCTCAGATCATCCAAAAACTCAGACGCCGGCTCAACACTCGTCACCAGCAGATTATCCCTGGCCCGGGTGCACGCGACGTAGAGCAGATGGCGCTCCGTGTCGTAGACCTCCTGCAGATCGGCGTCATCAGCGACGGATTCAATTCTCTCCTGCAAGGGAATGACTTCATCGTCGCAAGCCATAACGACGACCGCACGATACTCCAGGCCCTTCGCGAGGTGCATTGTACTGATCGACACCTGGCCTGTGGTCGGCTCAACGTGTTCATCAAGCACTTTGAACGGAAGCCCTGATTTGCCGGCTGCTTCTTTGGCACGCTCCAGCTGTTCCGCAGATCGCACGAAAATACCGATCTCATGGGGCGTAAGTCCTTCGTCATTTCGATCAACCAACCATTCTCCGACCGCTTCTGCTTCTCTCTCGCGAGTTTCGAACACTCGTAAATCCGGGCTGGGTCCGTTGAATACGGATACCGTACCGCGGCGGTCTTCGACATTGCCGTCCACATCGGCGACCTGCGGGCCCAACAGCCGGTCCGCCTGCATTCGGATCTGGTGGGACGTCCGATAATTAATCCGCAATGTCTGTGATCGCCCGCGGACATCAATACCAAGCGACTTCCAGGAGAACGGTGTTTGAAAAATGCGCTGACCCAGGTCGCCGGCAAAGAACAGACCATTCGGCCGCTCGCCGCCCATAGCGGCAAGAAACCGTAGTTGCGCGACACTGATATCTTGCGCCTCGTCAACTACCGTGAAGTCGAAGGGTGGGTTACGTCGCTCGCGCAGCTTTTCTGCCAGCACGCTGAACATCTCCGCGCGGGTCACCTGTTCCTGCTCGTGCAACCACCGTTTCACCTGGTGGAAAATTTCCCATAGAACAGTCCGCTGGTTCTCGGGAAGGCGGGTCTTTCGCCCCAGCCTTTTGACGTCCCGGTATTCGTCCCATGTCTGCAACTGCCAAGCATCGACAACATCCTCCCATTCCCCCAACAGGAATCGAGCGTTGAACTTGAGGCCATCAACCCCGCTACTCGCCTCTCTCAGTAGCTGTTGGATGTGCTCTCTGGAGGCGACTTGCGGACGACGTACGTGAGCCTCATACAGGCGCTCCCCGATCGCATCGATCGCGTGGACCTCAAGGCGCTCCCCAAGACGCGGCTCGTTGGTGATCAGTCGCCGCAACTTGGTCCGCAGGGCGTTGGCAAGCGTATCGGAGAAAGTGGTCAGCAGGACACGCGTTTCCGGATTGTTTCGCGCAAGGTAAGCAGCGCGATGGAGGGCGACGATGGTTTTACCGGTACCCGCCGAGCCGGCTACACGGGCAGGGCCGTTGTAGTCCTTCTCGACAATCTGGCGCTGGGCCGGGTGCAGAAAGATCGTCCACTTTTCCCAAGGGAACTCGAGCGCCCGACCCAACTCATCGGCGTCTGCCATGATCCGGAAGCGACGCTGGGCATCGGGATGTTCGAATGGGTCGATCGTACCCACTGCAACCGCTGGCTTTTGTGGTCGCCCCCCGGTGGCAAGTTCCAGGAGTGCTTCTGCTGCCTCGCTCGGAAGGTGATCGGTAAGCTCGAGCAGCCTGTCTTCGTCGGCACTGCGAACGTCGGCGAGCCACTCAATCGGAACACCAAATTCGAGAAGTTCTTCCGTTGGAACGTCGGCGAATAGGGCCGGCTTGGCCGGCACGGGGCGACCCGCGACCACGTAAGCCGGGACGGTGATCTCTTGGACCGCCTCGCGAATCTCGACGAGCTGCGCCGCCCCAGTCTTGGGGTGCGTTTCAAGCTTCCGACGCTCGGCCCATTGGTATGCCTTGTCGTGATGATCTACATAACACAGCAATAAACTGTCAGTGGTTCGATGGACGATCAGACGGATATCCCGACTAACGCGGACCGACCAGAAGTTCGGGTCCCGTGCGGCGCTCAGCTTGTGAAACTGCATGCCCGGGCTCGCCGGATTCAACTGCAGATCGAACGCTGTGGTCTTGACGGCCTTCTGTTCGTCGCCAGTCAACCTCGCGAGGCTGTCAGTGAAGGTATCTGCGATGCGGAACTGCATCAGACCTGTACCGCCACAGGTACCGCTACCTGGTTAGCGACGGCAGAATAGAGTTCCACGTCCACTTCGGGCGCCCGAATCGAAACCAGCAGTGCGTATCGAACAGGCCGGTCGTAGCGTTCCAGCCGCGGCCGGGTCTTCCACCAGCCAAGCGCTGGATAGACACCAATCACGCCTCGACTGGCAAGGTCCGCGGCGCTTCCCCGCCAGATGTCAGAATGCAGGGATCCCTTGTGTCGGTTCTGCTTGCCAACTACCCAGCCCGGATCATCGCCACCGCTCCGCGTCCGCTCCTCCTCATCGCGCGCGGCCGCATTGATTCGTGCTCTGAAATCCGCCTCCGACTCTGCGGGCCGCTTCGCATCGAACCTCAAGCCGTGCGATTCGTAGCGGTATCGTGCGGAGAACCCGCGCTCAGATGGATTTGGCTCTATGAAATAGGAGAGCGTCACGCGCATCGCGACCGGCGTCTCACCGAGCGCCTCCAGTTCTTCAAGAGGCCACGGCAGCCGGTGCAGATTCATGTCCCGCAAAGTCGGTTCCTTGCGGCCGTCACGACTGAACGGATGCAGTCGTTCCTCGCAGACCATGGTGAGCGAGTTCTCCACGCTCCACATAGCTCGATCCAGATCGGGAACTCCGAATCCACAGTGGCGCACGAGGTTGGAAATTTCCGCCTTTGTCGGCTGTCCGTTCCCGGGCAGAAACGCCTGGCGCATCGCCTCCGACCACTCTGCAGAATGGACGATCAACGCGCGAATGGTTTCGGGCCAGAGACCCGGGTACTCCGCCATCAACTGGGCCGCCATCCGTGCGGCCAGAGCAGACGCAGCGCTGGTCGCGTTCGTGGTGGTGAACACGCGCTCTTCCGGTTTCGAATTCGCGGTGAGGAGACTCAGGCTCGGCATCCATACCGCGCCCAGGGCATCCTTGGCGGCATTGCCGCCTTCGAGGACGACATCCGGCTTTAGCGGCCAGCCGGTCTTGTGCCAGGCCGCTGAAGTGGTGCTGAACGGGCTGAGGCCGCCGGCCGGAGCAATTGGTTGATAGCCCCCGGCATCGGGTTCGGTGATCTGCACAAGCTGGGTCGCTGCACCCACCGTTAGCGCGTTCCAGCTTTGCCCTGGATCATGAATGCCATCAGTCGTGTTGCTCGCGGGATATTCCGCCCATGCATTGGGGTCTTGCACGTTCCCGGCAGCGATGACAAAGAGCCGTGGCGTCTCACTCTGGCCTTCCGAATCCGCAGCAAGTCGATCGATCGCCGCTGACCAGGCAGACGGTCGGCCGCGATCGCGGTTGTCACGGGCGGTCACGGCCATGCTGAACAGGCGGCGGCGTTGCGGCGCCGTTATTTCCGGACGCGCGGCCGCTTCGGTCGTGAGATAACCGTGATGCCTGGCATCGCCGCCGTTGGCACCGTTCGCTGGCAACAGCTTGACCGACTCGAGCCGATGCCTTACGTCTAGCGGCTCTTGCGAGGCGAGTGCCTCAGTCAGGTTGCCGGCCAAGGCGAGCCCAGCCATTTCCGTCCCGTGGCCATCGCCATCATTCGTTCCCCAGCCTGGCTCCACGGTGTGCAAATCCGGGGCGGCCAGGCCCGCAGCAATGAGCGGGTGCGCATGATTGACGCCCGTATCGAACAGACACACGTGCGGCACATCAGCGTCCTCGCCTGGCACAGTCAGGCGGGCGCGCAGTTCGTCGAGCCATGCAGGTTGTTCCTCGGGCGGCAGCGCATCGAAAAACTCTGCCGCTTCTTTCGCACGCCGCAACTCAGCAATGCTGTTAGACGTTAGAACGGATTGCTTCATCTGGGCCGCGGACCCATGCGCGAGCAACACGGTGCGCTCCGGAAACTGGAGCTCGCCGGGCGCAAGCTGGAACCCAAGCCCTTCTGCCATCTGTTTGAATCGGCCCGTCGTCTCGGCTCGATCACCTCGCACGGGCAACCAAACCTCCCACCAGAGGGTCTCCTCTTCTGAAGCAGGCAGCTCTGCGGGATCATCGGTCCAGAGTGCGCTGAGCGTGGCCGCCCGAATCTCGGAGATCGCGTTCAGCAGTTTGCGATTCTTGGGGCCGCTCTTCGTGTCCTTCGACTCATCGAGATACGCATGAATCAGGTTTTCGAAGGTTTCTAGCTTCCCGTCGGGGACGAACACCGTTGCAAGCGTGCGCTGTTCGTCATGGCGAACATTCAACAACTCTATCCCGGACCGTTCGCGGGCCAGCGATTCGAAGGCGAGCTCGATATCCGGAAAACTCTCAAACTCCACCTGCAGACCGAAACCTTCTTCAATCCCGGCCGCCTCTTGCGCCTCCCGTGCGTTCACCACTTGAGGCCGCAGCGCTTCCAGTTGACGCATCAGCGCGCCGCCGTGCTGGCTCCGATTGCGGTCGGGTATAGGGGCCCCACCGCCCCCTTGCTGTGGGGAACGAAAGCGTTCGGTCTCGGCCGTCCCCTCGAGGATGAAGTGACGTTTGCGTTGGTCGTCCTGCTCTGCCATTTGACGCCTGATGCCCCGGAGTTAGTATTATTTCGCCTTGAGTCGGCTGGAAATCAGCTGCCTTTCCTCCAGCGTACGGCGAATATCTTCCTCCGAGACTTCCTGACGTCCCTCGATGAGCGCCGCTTTCAGCGTCTCATCCGACGCCCTCGCCACTTCGGCATAGCTCAGGCCCACCGCACCACTGGCCAGTCGCTTCCACGACACACCTTTGGTAGTCGTTCGTCCGAGGCGAGACTTCAGTACCGATGCGATATGGCCTTCGTCCGGCAGCTCGTAGTGCAGAACATCATCGAATCGCCGGAACAATGCGTGGTCGAGGATCTCCGGGTGGTTAGTAGCGGCGACGATCAGGCTGTGGGACTCATCCTGCTCGATCATCTGCAGAAAGCTGTTCAGGATGCGCCTTATCTCACCAACGTCGTTGGAAAGCCCTCGCTGTGAGCCGATGGCATCGAACTCGTCGAAGAAATAGACACCCCGCGTGCGGTCGGTGGCTTCGAAGACCTGGCGCAGTTTGCTCGCGGTCTCGCCCATGAACTTGGTAATCAGCCCATCGAGCCGCACCTGAAACAGCGGCAGACCAAGCTCGCCGGCCAGCACCGATGCTGTCATCGTCTTACCGGTACCCGGCGGTCCCATCAGCAGCAGTTTTCGCCTTGGGCTGAGCCCGTGAGCAAGAATCTGTGCCGCCTGTCGCTGCTCCCTGATGATCCGTTCGAGCTGGCTCGAGAGAGTATCGTCCAGCACCATCTCCCCGAGCCGCGCTTTTGGATAGGTAACCGTCAGCAACCCTGCCAACTCGCCTCGGGGGCGACTGATCGGGATTGCCTTCTCCCCGCCTTGCGGTGGCAAACCGCGGCGTGCCTTTGCCTCGTCGACCAACGCGCGCAACTCCTCCGCGAGCTTGCCGTGGCCAAGCTTCGCTTCGTGGGCGGCAACCTGCATCGCGACGGAGAAGAATCGCTCGTCGTCGCCCTCCAGGTGCGATTTGAGCAGCGCTTTCAACTGATCGGCGCTAGCCATCTTTGCCTCCTCTCTCTTTGCCGCGCGTCATACTCGGAACACCTTCATCACCTCGTCGCCAAGATGGTTGATGACCTTGACGGCGATGCGACCTGACTTCGGCTTCGAGAACGGGCGCGACGTATCGCTGTGCAACGTCGCCCAGGCATCTTCGTTAATCTCGGCCTTCAATGTGATCTTGAGCGCCTTGTAGGGATCGTTGGCGCCGAGAAAGTACGCATGTCGGACGAAGAAACTCTCTTCGTTGTAGTCCGTGTCGATAAACCAGCAGGCGATGCCCTCGGGGCCATCGGAGCGGACCTCGCCGGTTTGCGGGTGGAACACATCCACGCCGTTGACCTTGACCTGCACATGGTCGCCTTCGGCTTCCAGTATGTCGATATCTGGCTCGCCGAAGATCACGAACAGATTGCCTTTGCCGGTGTTCTTGAGATCGTCGGCCATGTGCAGGTCAGCGTTCATGCGCGCCTTGAGCACAGGGATGCGCCCCAGCTTTTCGAATTCCGAGGAATGCGCGTCGTAATTGAAGGCGCAAGCAACAAGCACGTCGAAGTCAGCATCGCCGGCTTCACGGGCGGCTGCGACCAGGTCTGGCCGTGAAACCGTACCGAATTCGGGGCCGATGAAGACGGCGGCCCGCTTCTCGGGTCCGGCAGTACCCTCACCATCTACGACCCCGCCCTCTATGTAACGGCCTTCCGCGCAGATCAGATCACCCGGCCAGGGCGTAAGTGACGTGAAGGTGATCTTGTCGTCCTTGTGGGCCTGCTGGACACCCGCGGTCTTAAGGTTCTCCAGGATCATACGGACGAAGTCCACCTCGTCGCTGTAGCCGGCACGCCCGTCAGCGACACTATCGATCAGCTCGTCATTCTCGTCGACACCGAGTACGCGATGCGGGGACAGGCTCTCGACAGTGAACGGCCCCGCGACGCGAACTACGCTCTTGTCGTCGTAGGGCTTGTCATAGAGGTATACAAGGTCAGCCTTCGCGGCGACGGAAGCTTCAATCTCCCTTTGACGCGCTGTTCGCTGATCCCACCATCGCTTTTGAATGCCCTTAGCGTCGGCGGGCCAGTCCTTGTCCGAACTCCGAGGTATCTCCCATTCCTCCCAGTTCTGATTAAGCGCCTTGTTGATTTGCTGTCGCAGTGGCTCGAGCACTTCTTGAAACTTCTCCCAGATGACATCGATCTCCGAATTGTTTGCGAACAGACCTGAAGTCACATAGACGCATCTCCGATAGACAAATCCCTGCCGAATGTCATTCCTCGGCGACCTGGTGCGTGCTGGCAGCCCGCTGAGTTGTTCCTCTCGCAACTGGCCGGCTTGACTATCGGCAAGAAGATAGTACGGGAAGCGCGCTCCCATAATGCGCGCCCGACTCAGGGCTAGCGCAACGCGGGAAGTATCCGCAGTAACCCAGCGGCGGCCCCACTGCTCTGCAACATAAGCGGTTGTTCCAGAGCCGCATGTAGGATCAAGGACGAGATCCCCTGGGTCTGTCGCCATAAGGATGCAACGCTCGACAAGCCTTTCGTTGGTTTGTACGACATAGATCTGGTCGAGGGCCCCGCGGAACCCATCCCACCAGTTCGCAATATTCTTGTACGGAAAGTCATCGTAGTACCGCTTGAAATCAAGACTAATACCCGAAGCCATTAGGCGGTCCGCTGCCTTGACCCGATCCATTCCGGTCAGAGTTCCATCCGTCGGTTTCGACGTATGGCTCCAACACCGGTTCCTTGGAGGGTCATACGCTTCCCCCCTGAATGTAACCGGAGCCATCTGATTTTCGCGGTAGCCGCCATTCGTGATCGGCCACTGACGGAGCAAGCGAGCACCAGGGTAGTTTTTCTCGATAAGCTTTGGAAAAAGCCGATAGTCGACGTCTTCTCCTACATCCTGCTTGTCCTTGAGGTTAAGAATCTCACCATTTGGAAGTTCGATTCGAGAGAAGTAGTCAACGGTTTCATAATCCAAAAGTCTCTCTTCGTACAGCGTCCTAAACTTGACTAGCCCTGACTCACGCGGGGACTTTGAGTACCAGAGAATGTAGTCATTGACCGGATCAATAAGCGTACTTTTTTGCGCGCCCTTTTTCTTCACGAGAATTTCGCATATCAGACACTCTTCGCCGAACACCTCATCCATGAGCGCTCGAACTCGGTGAACGTTTTCATTTCCAATCTGCACAAACAAGGAACCGGAGTTAGTCAATAGGTCGCGCGCAACGGTGAGGCGATCCCTCAGGTACGTTAGATACGAATGAATGCCATCCCGCCAAGTATCTCTAAAGGCCTTTACTTGCTCCGGCTCACGCGTAATGTGCTCCAGCTTTCCGTCGGTAACGGCCTTACTTGTAGTCGACCATTGAAAGTTTGAATTGAAACTAATGCCATATGGCGGATCGATGTAAATACACTGCACCTGGCCACGGAGCCCTTCGCGTTCGGCCAGGGATGCCATCACCTGAAGGCTGTCGCCCAGGATCATGCGGTTGGTCCAGTTGGCGTCGTGCTGATAGAACTCAGTCTTGGCGCTGTCATCCGGCAGACCGTTAAAATCCGCGAACAGATCGATCTGATCCTCGGTCGATTGATCGTCCACTTGCGTGCGCTTTAGCAGGTCGTCGATCAGGACCTTGGGGTGCACCTTTTCCTGGATGTATAGCGGCGGCGCGTGGACAACCAGATCCGACCAGTCCTGTTCGTCCTTACCACGCCAGACGAGTTGAGGATCCAGATCGCGGTTGCGGCGTTCGTAGGCGACGCGGACAGCCGACTGCTCTTCCCTCTGCATGACGGACTGGTATTCGGCTGTCGGTATGTTCTTGCGCGTTGCCTCCTCGTGGGTCAACGCCTCAACGGACTTGCCGCGCGGTTTGTTCGTTCTTCTGGCCATGTCGATTCCCTTACACCACCGGTTCGCTTGCCGCGGCATCAATCATCTTGTCGATCATTTCGTTGAAGTGCGCCTCCACCTTGGCCTCGAAATCAGACTGCATTTCGTAGACGTCGGTGAATTCGGCAAAGGCCCAGCGCCCATAATGTCCGTGGTTGTTCACACCCGGAACCCAGTACGTCTCCATGGTGGCTTTTTTTTCCTTCGCATCTTCGCGCCGGTAGCCCTTGATCTCGACAATGAGGTGAAGAGGAGCGTCCATGCCGTGACCATCATCGACGAGCACAATGAAATCAGGGATGTAGGTTCGCGTTTCCGAACCGTAGCGGTACGGCACCTCGAGTCCGAGGTTGTGATTCTTCACATAGGCCAGCACGCGCGGATGCGCCTCGGCGACGCGGCAGAACTCAGCTTCCCAGTCACTGTCCAGGATCACCCAGTTGACATGGCACCGGCGGGCATCGGTTTCGTAACGGCTGGTCTTGGATGTATTGAAGTTGACGTGCGCCGTAGAACCCACCGGGTTGTAGGGATCAAGCACCGCTTTGACCGGGCGCTCGCCAACCAGCGCTCGCGTGATACCCGCGGTGATGCGCTCGCAAGCCATGTCGGCAAGTTCCTGATACATGAGTTGGGCCGGATATGTGCCGCCACGGCAAGTGAGGCAGGTATCCAGCCACTGTTTCGTGATGCGCTTGAGCTGGCCGAACAGGTGCAGCTTCGGTTCCTCACCCGGATCGCGCCACTTGGTGTAGAGCAAACGCTGCGTAACGTGGAACAGCAGCGTTGAGTGCCGCATGTCCTGCAGGTGCTCCAAGCTCAGGTCCACGTCCTCGCCGATAATGCCCGCATTCTTGGTGATGGACGGACCGACCAGATCTGGCGTGAGGTCCAGTACGGAGTCGTCGTTGAACTCCGCGGTCAGTCGTTCCTCTGGCAACTCCACGCGGTAGCCAGCCACACGCGGAAAGCGGATCTCGAGTGCGTCCCGCTCCGGCCGAATCGCCTTGACCTGGATGGTCTCGCGCGGTGGTTGCGGCGGCGCCACCACCGGCTTGGCCGTGAAGTCGAAAGGGATGCCGAGCACGTCGGCGTACTCGACATTGAACAGGTTCTCTTCGTTCAGATCATAAGATTGTCGACGCAGGGCGCGGCCTATGACCTGCTCGCAGAGCAACTGTGTACCGAACGCGCGTACGCCCAACACATGGGTGACGGTATTGGCGTCCCAGCCTTCGGTGAGCATGGAGACCGATACCACGCAGCGGATCGAATCACCCAGTCGGTCTGGTTTGCCAACGGTATTCATGACCTCGCGCAGTAGGTCCTGGTCGGTGACATTCTCGGCCTGACGGCGATCTCCCGTGCGCTCGACGATCTCGCGGCGGAAGCGGTCGATCTCGTCGGACGCCATGTCACGGAAGTTCTTGTCCAACGCGTCACCGGATTCGAGTTGCTCACTATCGATCAGCAGCGTGCGCGGTCTCGCTATTTGGTTGCCGTGTTCGTCGAAGTTCCGGAAAAGGGGCAAGCGACCGTTCTCGAGCGTGGTGGTGCCGTCGTCGTTTTCGCGGTAAAAGCCCGAGATGAAGTCGTAAACCAGCTTCGACGTGGACGTGTTGTTGCAGACGATAATGAAGCAGGGCGGCACTCGGATGCCGGCGGCTTCCCACAGATCGAAGGTCTTCTTGTAGTGGCCGTAAAGCGCTTCGAGCGCCGTCTGTAGTCGCACGGGAAGCGCGAGTGGATCCAGCGACTTTGATTTTCCCCTTCCCTTCTTCGGCATATCCTTCGCGATGTGCTTCCAGAGTTCCCGGAACATCGGCATTTCATCGCCGGGAAGATTCTGAGCCACCGGCACTCGCGGCAGCTTAACGATGCCGCATTCGATGGCATCCATCAGCGAGAAGTCGCTCATCGTCCAGGGAAACAGCGTGCCCTCGGCATAGCCCGAACCGCTCAGAAAGAACGGTGTGGCCGAGAGGTCCATCACGCGCGACACGCCAAGCCGGCGATTGACCGCCTCGAGGCCGGAGATCCAGAGGCGGGCGGCTTCCTTGTTCTTCTCGGCCTCCTTCTTGTCGTCGCCCTTCAGATCGCCTTCGAGCTCTTCGCCCGGCTTCTCGCGGTAGCAGTGGTGTGCCTCGTCGTTGATTACCAGAACGTTCTTCATGCCCATCAGGCCCGGCATGACCCGCTGCAGCATCTGCCCTTCGGTTTCGACCGTGTTGAGGGCGTCGCCACGACCCTGGAGCAGAGAACGCCCTCCTTTGGACAGGTCGATCCGCTCGCGCAGTTTGAATGCATGGTAGTTGGTGATGACGATCTTCGCGCGTTCGAGGTCGGCCAGCATGTCTCCCGGAACCAACTCCCGACTCTGGTAGTAACTGTCAGGATCGTTTGGTTGCAATACTCGGAGCCGATCACGGATGGTCAGACCCGGCGCGACGATCAGGAAGCCACGGGTGAAGCGTTTGCTTTGCGGATGACGAACGGCGTTGACGGTCTGCCAGGCAATCAGCATTGCCATCACAGTAGTCTTGCCGGCTCCCGTCGCGAGCTTTAATGCCAGGCGCAGGAGCTCTGGATTGGCGTCGTTGTTGGCGTTCGCGAGATGTTCCAGAAATCGCTTGCCAGAGTTGCCGGCGTGGGGCGCGACTTCGGTAAGCCAGATGGCGGTCTCGACGGCCTCGACCTGACAGAAGAACGGACGGATGCCGCTGAACTTATGGTGACGCCAGTGCTGGAGCAAGCGAGCTGTCTCCGGGGTCACCTGCCACTGGCTCGGATTGGGCAGTTTCCGCCACCGGTCGACCTCTTGGCGGACACCGTTGATGATGGCGGTGTGGTCGTACTGCTGCGCCTCTGTCGACAGGCCCTTGCCCTCGTCGAACAGCAACGAGGCCTGCTCCGCCGATCCCTTTTGCTTTCTCGGCTTCGGGATCGGCGTGATGAACTCAGCCCGCCGGCGCGTTTCGAGGATTTTCTGGGTTGGCTGACCGGTGTCGTCGAGTTCCCAATGACGTACGGGATAGTCATAGGGGGAGTTGAGGATCGGTTTCTCGAAGAACGCGTTATCCACGATGTCGTACCCTCCGCGCCCAGTTACCGGGATAACGACTTGCGGGCAATCCGCGGGTCATCCTTTCACCTGCGGCATCAACCATTGCTTCCTCCACGCTGCGCGTCACCGTCATTTCGAACCCACTGATCGACTTCTTCTTTACGAAACTTCCACAAACGGCCGACCTTATGCGCCGGCATATGCTTGCGGTCGATCCATTTGTACACGGTGTCGCGCTTGACCCCGAGGTAGCCGGCAATCTCGTCGACGGAGAGCCATCGGTCTTCAACCATTTCAAGCGCCCCGGATAGTGGGCCGGTGGACCGTCAACTTAGTCCTCGGATACGGGCGAATCAGCTCGATTACCATTGAGGCTGTCCAATAGATTCCAGTAGAGCCGGTCTCATGCTAGTAGAATTGGCCATTTGGGGCCAGAAATTCGTGTCTCAGCATCTCAGACGCCGCACTGAACTCCGGACAATTCAACGCCTTGGGCTGCAGTTGCCTCGCGCGGCAAGATGTGGCGTCATGACGGGAGAGAGTCAGGCGGCGCCAGAGCGCCGATAATGAGCCGAGAATGACAGACGCAATCAAACACAGCGTTGGCATCGCGACCGCTGCCGTTCGAGTCGGCATCAACCTCGTGCGTGACGTCGTGGCGTTCTTCGCTGCGGCACCCGATCCCACGCCCGAGGAAGATGCGCTGAACAGCGCCATTCGAGGTGGGGAGCTCAACCATCGCACAGGCCGGTTCGATGATGGCACCGATCCGGCGGGCTGGTACGAGCGCGACTAGCTCACTTGCGCGCGCCCTTCGCGGCGATCGCCTTGCCTATAGCACCGCCACGCTGGCCGGCATCTTGGGCGGGATTGCGTAGCGGGTTCGTCGCGACGTCGATGGACTTCCCTATGTGCAGGCCCGCCCACGCCATCATCCCGCTCCAAAGCAATGGCAGGCCCAGATAAAGGCTGGTCGTGATCATATTGAGCAGCATGCGCTTGGCGTCATGCTCGCCGGGGTTCGCGAAGATCTGCAGGAACACATTCACGTCCGGATACATGGACTGGATGAGGTTCTGGTCCACCCACATGGCCAGGTACCAGAGCACGCTCCAGAATTTGATCGTGAAGATCGCCATCGCGCCGACGACCATCATGGCGATTGAGTAGCGAGACAGCACGACGATCATCGGCAACAGGGCGTAGATGCCGAGCAGCATCAGGGCCTGGACCATCGGAAGCGCCTGCAGCACCGCGGTCATCGTCACCGAGAAGAGCGCCGAGGCGGTGATCACTCCACCGGTGGCGAGCCCACCTTTGACGACGTTCTCGGCGGTGGCGAGCCAACCCGTGCTAGCCGTATTGCCGGCGACCAGTTCATTGCTCGACCAGGATGGCGGCGCGTTGTTGAGCACAGTGCGGACCACGGCATCTTCCTGCTGTTCGTTCGCCAGGATTGGCGCCACGGCCACGACGAGCCCGGAGAATCCGGCCGACGTCGCATCCGCCTCGTCGATGAGCTTCTCGCGCAGACCCGCGGCGCCGTCTTCCCACCATTCCTTGCAGGTCGGCTTACCCCAGGTTGGTGGCGAGGCCGGGTCGTACTCGGTATCGCGTGCCGCGTTGTAGGCCCACCCGGGGATCTGCTTTGTCGGACGCAGGCTGTCGTAGAAACCGGTCGTGTCTCGGTAGACGTGTGAGCCCATCCAGTCCGGATCATCGTCACCGTAGGTTGTCAGGACCGCGGCGACGGCGGCCGTCGCGGGCCGCTCCGCTTGGTACTTGGAACGCGCCGGCACGTAACACTCGCTGAAGAAATCGCTCGCCTCCTGGCGCAAACGCGGGTCCGCGATGGTCGCGAGTCGAGCCTGTTGCTCGTAGGTGCGCAGATCGCTGGCCGCGGGCAGACCCTCGACCACCGCGTGATTGAACCCTGATGTCATCGCGAGCACGGCATACCACCACACCGGAATGTTCACGGTCGCCGGTGAGCCGGTGAAGCCCGCGACGCCATAGGTACTCTGCGGCGCCGCCACGGTGGCGGCCGCCGGCGTCGGATCGGTCAGCGTCGGTTGCGGCGCGTAGCTCAAGGTCCCCGCGTTCAGCGGGGTCAGGGCGGCGGGTTGGCCGGCCAGCACCACCACCAGGAGCGCGATGAAAAGCTCGATCTCCATGCGCCGCAGCGAAAGGCCCGTGACGGTCCCGAACTCGCCGCCTTCGGCCGGTTCCCGCCAATTGTCGATGAGGATGCCGAGAAAGGGCAGATAGACGATACCGGTGCTGACCAGCACATCCCACAGCACGCCGTAGAACGCCCAACCGAACAGGGTCGTGAAGAGCTCGAGGTAGCTGTCGACACTCATGCCAAGTGCACCGCCGCGCTGAAGAAGCGGCCGAGCAGGTTCTGGCCGATGATGAGCTCGATGACGAGCAGCCAGCCGACGACACGCCAGCGCAGAGCCATCCAGCGTGCATGCGCGGGTTCGTCGTCCGCGCGCGACCGACGCGATGAAAGCCATGGCCAGACCACCGCCAGCGCTCCGATCAGTGCAAGTCGCAGCCCGCCGAGGAGCGGCCTCCAACGGTCCACGCCTTCCGACACGGCCGCCAGTGAGCTGAGCTCAACCGCCTGCCACAGGACCAGCGCTACGCCGATCACGGCGGCGGCTGCAACCAGCGACAGCGTGAGGAACCAACGTCGGCGCAATCCGCTGCCGTTACTGCACGCGGCCATTGCTGAGCGGCCGCGGGTCGATGGGTTCAGCTTGCGGGACGTTGAGCGCCGCCTGCCGTCGAGCTGCAGCGCGCTGCAGCAGCACCGTCACTGTGTCGGAAACCACCTCGCGACGTACGCGCGTCTCGAACAAGAGACTCTCGATCTCCTTGTCGAGCTCGGCCAGTGCCGTATCGGCATGCTCACGCGCGACCTCGGTGGCGTACACCTCGGGGACCTGGCGGCCGGAGAGCAGCAGGCGCCGCGCATAGAGCGCCTTCTCTACCGTCCGGGCCGTGCTGATTTCCGCAACCAATCGACCGATGATGAGTCCCTGCTCGGTCGCCGGCATTTCCCGGATCGCCTCGACGACCTGGCGGGTCACTGCGACGCCCGGTGCGGTGACGAGTTCGAGATTGGCGAGCGTCGGCGCGGTCGCACCGCTCACCAGATTCTGCAACTCGACGGTGACCGCGGTGGACTCGGTATAGAGCTTCGGCAGCAGGCCCGTTCCCGGGATGCTGTCCTTACGGCAGGTGTCACAGGTGGTGACGATGTTCTCGCCGACCACGTCGACCACCCAGTTCCGTGCCGCCACCGGTGTCGGCCAGACTTCGGATAGGCGCGTGGCTGACGCCGGGGGCACCGGGCCCGTCGCCGTGATTGGGCGATTCATGTTGATGTTGTAGCCAGCCTGTACGATGTCCCCGGTGAACTGCAGCAGCGGTTGCCCGGCGCCACCGGCCGGGCCCCCGATCCAGGGCACGCCGTTGTCGCCGTTCGAGGCCTCCACTGACCCCTTGGCAGTCACGGCATCGTTGCCGCCGATACCCATCTGCCTCTTCCAGTCGTTTCCCTTGGAAATGGTGATGAGATCCGCGTACGGATTCTTGCCTTTAGCGATTTCGGCCTCCATCTGCTCGCAGGATTTTGTCGCGAGCTGCATCGACTCCTCGGCCTTGAGCAGCGCGTTCTGGAACAGGTCATAGAGCCCGGGATTCGCGCGCTGGAGGATCAGCGCCGGCAGTGCCGCGATCGCTGACGTTGCGGCCGCCGTCATGGCATTCATCATGTCGTCCACCCCGGACTTGATGTTGTTCAGGCTGTTGGTCACCGCCAGCACCGGATCGAACTTGCCGCAGCTGTAACCGAGCCCGAGCTGGGCCGAGCCGCCGAGAGTCACCGACACCACCGAGGGATTCGCTGGTGCGGAAACCGGCTCCGCCCCGCCGATCTCGTAGTACCAGAGGCCGTCCTCCGTCGGGCCTTGGGCAGCGTGGGACAGACCGACGCTGAGGGTTGCAATCAGGACGACGAATGCGGCGCGGTGCGAAGTTTGGGTGGCAGGTTTGCTCATGGCGGGTACGCGATCCAGTTGATGTCGAACAGGAACCACTGGCCGCGCCGGCTGCAGCACTGGTAGGGTCGCCAGAGGTTCCAGGCATAGTCACCGGCCGAATCGACGCGGCCGCCACCCCATCCGGCGAGTCCGACCAGGTCGTTGGTACCGAACACGTCGCAGCTGGTCTCGGGACGAGGCGCCAACATCTGCCAGGTGCCTGTGCGGGCGTCCTTCTCGACGAGCGGACCCGGCGGCCAGACCCGCTGGCTGCCGGAGCTCGGCCCGGTGAGCGGTATATAGACATGTGGCTGCCCCGCACGGGTGACGATGTCCCCGGCGCGCTGTGCATTCATGGCTGCGGCCTTGGGCTCTTCCGCCTGGGTTGACCAACCGGTGCGAGGATGCACGCTGCCCCAGGTCTGCAGCGGCCAGGTGCCTACCTCGCGCAGCCCCGGGATCCAGCTCGCGGGATAGAAAATCTCCGGGATCTCCTGCCGCCAGGACAGCGCATCGAGGCCAGACTGAAAGTACGGAACGAAGCTCGTTGTCTGCGATTCGCACAGGAGTCCTGCGCCGGTGACGACGCCGGACAGCGAACTTAACGGATGACCGATAGCATCGGTCTCGCGGAATACCAGGTTCCGATGGTCCCGCCGATCGCCAGTCCCCTCGGTGCGATTGCCAGCGCTGTCGATGGGCACGGGGAGCAGCGCACCGAGCAATCCGCTGGCCGCAGCGCGTTGGGCCAGACCGAGCGTCGCGCGGATCTCGGCCCAGGGGTTGCCACCGAGCTCGTTGTAGGCGCTCACCACCAGGTCGGGGTTATAGTGGCCAACCTTGAGCGCAGTGCGCACCCGGCAGCCGGTCGACGAGCAGCGCAGCCAGAAACACATCCCCACCGGCATCCAGCGCATACAAGCGAAAGTCGCGGCTGTGGTCTGGGCGACAATATCCGGCGTGGTGATAGTCGCCGCATGTGTCGTCGGAGAGGCCTGAAGTATCACGACCAAAATGAACGCTGTGAGGCCGTGCCGCGTCATCGCGATTGGTCCATTTGCCAGGCTTCGTAGAGTGCTGCTGCATCGACCAGATTTGTCACGCCGTAGACCACGGCTGTGCCGTTGACGACGACGGCGGGATAACGATCGACGCCATACTGCGCGATCTTGGCCAGCCCGATCGCGGCGTCCTTCGCGGAGGTCATGCGGGCGTCGCTCAACTCGCCGATGCGTCGCAGTGCTTCAGCCTTCGCCGCATCTGCGACAGCAGGGAGGTTGTGCGAAAGCGCCGATTCGAATTGATCGAGACCGTCTACGGCATAGACGGTGACGGTCGCTCCTTGCAGCTGGCGATCATCCTGGCCACTGACCGGGAACTCTGCCGTGGTGAACACTTCAAGGGTCAGCGGATCGCCGGCGTGCAGGACAGTGCTGAAGAGCAAAGGTCCGAGGAGCGTCATTGCGACCAGCGCGTGGGATATCGCGAGCATTTCTCTGTCGTGGTTCGATGGCCCATGGTTGCCATCGTCCGTTCAGACAGAGAGCCTAGGAAGGGGAAACCCATGCACTACACGGCGTGGTTGCCTGCTGGGCGTACCGCGTGTCGAAGGTGCCCCATGTCTACTTGGCCGAAGGCCACGTAGAACCCAAACAGCTGACCTTCAACAGGCAGTCAGTAGCCTCAGCACTTTCTCAGCAGGCTTGTATTCCAGGGAAACTAACAGACGCTCGGGGAAACCCCCTACCCTCGGGAACTCCAACATGATATTGAACTTGCTGAGTTGGTGGGTGCGCTCATCGATCCACTCCATGTTATAGAGGTAGTTTGATCTGAGCTTTCTCCGGATGGCCTCCTCCAGATCAGCCTTCGTAAGCTGAGCTACACCCGCCCTCTCCAGCTTTCCTAGTTTCTTGGTCTGCAAGTTCTTGCTGAACTTTGCTTCTTCAATGAGCACAGTGAAGTCGGCCAGTGGGGCTGCCTCGCTGGACATGGACCTCAGAGCAATCTCTAGGTCATCGTCCGATTTCTCCAAGAACATCCGCTCGATCTTGTAGGCCAGGAAAGTACTGAAGTAGCTGGGCTGAATGCTCTTGAGATTCAGCCCGAGAACTGTGTAGTCGTGAAGGTGAAGGTTGTAGTCCTCTGTATTCGGACGATCGTCCTCATGCCCGAGAATGACAACGGTTTTGTGCTTGATGGCCAAGTTCACCAGACTCATGGATATAAAGGTCTTGGCTAAGCTGGCATAAGTGCAGGGCACATAGCCTAGATACGCCCCATGAGCCTTCAAGCCATCGTGGATAGTGTTGACCGCCTTGCACGATAAGTTGTTTACGTACAGGACATAGCAAAAGCACGGGTGCCTAAGGTTCAGGTCTTTGGCCACGACTGCGGCTTCGCTCAACAGTTTCCGAGCGATCTCGTCTTTGTCGTCGATCAAATCTCCACCAAGAATGCTGTGAGTCGTGTTGCGATCGAGCAACTTGAATAGCGCATCCGCGCATTCCACGCCCGGGATGACCGCGTTGTCACATCTCTCCTCGTCAAAGAGAAAGGCGACCTCTTGCTTAGTTTGCTGAGGAGTGAGCGCTGTTCGCAGCAGGTCGTAGTCAATACCCTTGGCGTTGAGAATGTCTAGAAGGTCACTGTGGAATCGCCGGATCTCGCGGAAGGTACGTGCATCAGTCCAAGAAAAGTATTCCCGCAGAACGGAAAGCATCACATTGCCGCGTGCATTCAGAGTGTGAATAGCTGCCATGTCACGGTAAATCTGGCGTAGTTAAGAGATCTTAACCGAACATAGTTCAGCCCGGACATTACGCGGATGATAACTCAACCGCTAAGCCTCCTGCCGTGTTGGTGGACACGGGAGCCCGCAAAACCTTCGCTAGTCGCGGCCCCGCTGAACAGTAATCCGTTCCGCGATAATGTGCACGGCCTCGAGCTCTGTGCAGCCGCGCTCGCGCATGATTTCTGCACGCTCGGCCTTCTCGTGCTTCTCGGTCATCGCGAGCGCGAGCGACAACGGCGGCGGAACGTTGCGGAACAGTGCTTCGAGGTTGTCGGCCAGAACGACACCCTCGACATACTTGCCCGGTTCCTTGCGCGCTGACAGCAGTAGGCTTCGCTGCTCTTCGTTCAGGTCCTTGAAGCGGGCGATCTGCTCGACCTCTTCCTTGGGCATCACCAGGCACAGCCACCACTCCATCATGTTGAGCATCTTGCGACTCGCGTCCGGGAAGTCTTCGAGGTTCTGCGTCGCAATCCAGAACCAGGCGCCGAGCTTGCGCCACATCTTCGTGATCTTGACGACGTAACGTGCAAGCAGCGGGTTCGTGGTGATGATGTGCCCCTCGTCCGTGACGACGAGTGTCGGCCGCGCATCGCTCTGGTGGCGTTCCACCAAATCGTTGATGTGGCTCATCATGGAGATGTAGGCGACGGTGAGCTGATCCTCGTAGCCCTCGCGGGCGAGCATGCCCATCTCGAGGATCGTGACGTCAGCCGCGGGCCACGGCTTGCCGGGGCGATCGAAGAATTGTCCCGCCAGCCCCGAGCAGAAGAGTGCCATGCCGTCGCCCATCTCGAGCACCCGGTTGCGCCGGTGCTCGGGTAAACCCGTATCGCGGCCGATACTGGTCAGCGCTTCTACCACATCGCGGGTCAGCACCTGGTCACGCTCCTCCGCAGCCACGGTCTTTGCCGCGAGAAGAATGGCATTGCGGATCAGCAGACGGTCGGCCCGGGTCATGCGGGCGTCCTCGCGTTCATCGCCCCCGGTGATCATGATGCGCGCAGCGATCTCCATCTCGCCGAGGATGTCGCGCCCTGGTCCTTCGGCATCGTCCTCATCGTCGTCATCATCGCTGTCGGCGAGGGTCTCGGGGTCGGTGATGAGCTTGGCCCGCCGATCCTTGTCGAGCAGGCGCAGTGCATCGGCGAACGGTGGCAGGCTCACGTCCGTGCCTGGATTGAGGGTTACCTGGTTTACGTCGAGGCCGTGGCTCGCAAAGTGCTGACCCAGCAGCGAGAACGAACCGCCAGCCTCGATGATGAAGATCCGCGGCCGGTGCACGGCCGCCATTTGCTGGAGCAGATAGACCAGCAACGCGGACTTGCCGGCACCGGTCGGGCCAAGGATCAGCATGTGCGCGTTCTTCTTGCGGTCGGAGCGATGCAGCGGATCGAAGACCAGTGGCTCAGCGCCGCGGTTGAAGAACACGAGTCCAGGATGGCCGGTGCCGCGCGACCGGCCGTAGAGCGGCAGAAGGTTGGCGATGTGACGCGAGAACACCAGGCGGGAGCGTCGACTCAAACGGTCCAGTCGCACGTCGTACGCCATCGGAAGATTGCGGAGATAGCTGTCGATTGCCAGCAGATCCGCCTCCCGCGTGATCGGCTGGAGTGCATTCGGCAGCAGCAGCGCGTTCAGTTGATTGACGTTGGCGCGCAGCGACACCAGATCCTGGCCTCTCACGTAGAAGGCCATGCTGAATGGATAGAGTTTGTTCCCGGTCGCCATCTCCCGCTCGACCGCGGCTGCGTCTTCGCGTGTCAGCGCAGCCTCGGCGGAGTCGCCGACCGCCGCGCGCTTCACCAGGCCGATGTGATTGCGAGTCAGGTCCTGCGTCTTCACCGTGACGGTCAGCACCATCACGGTGTGTTCTGGCAGACGATCGAATAGTGAGAACACGTGGTCACCCGACTGGCGTTCCGCAGTCATATGACCGATGTCCGGGGCGCGCCGCAGTCCTTGAACGGTCACCACCGTGTGCGGCAGGTCGTCAAACCACCAGGTCGACGAAGCCTCGTCCGAGCGCGGCATGGATAACGTCACGGTTTGTGCGAAGTCGGCGCCGAAGGGCAGATCGTCATCCCCTGGATAAGGCACGACTGTCCGGAGGCAGCCCGGATCGTCGCCGACAACCGCGGCGCGCGGGTTGAACCAGGGCAGCAACCACCGATGTAGATCCTCACCAGAACCGCGCCGCGCGCGGATGCCGGCCGCGCCGAGGGCCGCGACCCACTTCGTGGCAACGTCATTGAGATCCGCTTCCACTTCGACGGCGCTCGGCACGCGACCGCGCGGATTCAAACGACGATAGAGCACGGCCCGGACTCGCCGCTCCTGGCCGCGCCAGACCGTGCCCGTCAGGGCAGAGTCTTCGAACAACCCGCCGGGACGACTGATTCGCGCGCAGTGCTCCTTCAGCAACGAAAGGTAGTAGTGGGAATAGCTTTGCTCGGCAACCCCGTCGGGCAGGTAAGCTGCCACGTCACGCAACAGGTCCGACAGACTCGGCTCGTCCTGTACGTAGAGCTGCAGGACCCACGGCGCGTCGTCGAGCTCGGGGATCGCTTCGGTGATCGCGGTCTGGATGGCGTCGCGCAGCTCGGTCATGAAGGCCGGCGTCCGCGCCTCGGTGCCCACCGGCGTCAGCTCGAACAGCGCGCCGACGCTGACTCCGTCCTCAAGCAGGAAGCAGCGACTCTCCGGCAGGTACTCGACCCAGGGCAGGTGGTCGGTGAACGACGGTGGGCGCGCGTAGAGCGCCGCCACGTCCGAAGTGGTAAGCGGGCGTGAAGGCGGAGTTGATACAACGTGTGACGTGGGACCCTGCGCGTTTAGCGAAAACCAGGCCATCATCAGTGCTGTCCGCTCTGCGTTTGTTCTTCCGCTCCGCTCGGGACTTCGCCCGGCAACGCATACTCGATGCGCTCATACAGGGGGAACGTCGTGGCGTAGCCCGGCACGGGCACACGCTCGGCGCCCGCCAGGTGCGGAAACACGTACATCACTAACGACGGGTTTGGGAGTCGGGGGAAGATCGTCTCGAGCTCGGTGTGCGCGGTTCGCGAGTAGCCGGCCAGGTCCTCGCCGTCGTTGCCCAGCGGGCGGCGGCCCAATTCGTGTTGCACAGCCAGCAGGTCGTTGGCGCCCATCGACTCGAAGTGAGCATCGTAGATCGCCTTCATCGACGGGCCGTCCTGGGGCAGCACCGATTCCTTGGTGCTGGCGCAGCCGGCGAGCCCCACGCTAATCCAGGCGATGATGACGATCGGTCGTAGACGAGAGCGCATGATTCAGCTTCCTGCCTTGGGGTTCGAGGTCGATGGCGAGCTCGCGGTCGACGTGGATGGCAACCGCTGTGCCGGCCGGCACGAAAACGGCATCGAAGCTCTGGGACTGGCGTTCGAGCAGCCATTTGGCCACCTCGTCGCTGCCACCCGAGACGGTCTTGCCGAGGACATAGGCGCCGACATCGCCGGTCACGCTGTCGGTCACACTGCCGAGGTTGCTCACCACCGAGGTCGTCTCGGCGGCGGCTGCCGCGTCGGCTGCGGCCTGGATCGCCTGCACGCCAATTCGCTGGGACAGGAACGACACGGCATTGCTCTTGCGATCGCCGCTGATGCAGGGGATCCCCTGGGCATCCGAGATCCAGCCGAGCGCCTGGTCTCGCCCGCCCTGGTTGCCCCCTTGCGCGTTGCGATCGTCGCTCGAGATTGTACGGATCGTGCCGTCGTCGAAAACGAAGGTGACCGATTCGAGGCGCCCGGTGACGCAGGAAAGGGTCCAGTCGCCGACCGCCGTGCCACTCCAGACCATTCCCTGCACACCCGGCACCGTCAGGCCATTGGCAGCGAGGTTGTCCGCGCCGGTGATCACCTTGAACGGCATCGGGTCGCGTACTTGCCCCTGGATTGGGATCCGGCCTACCAGCGCTGTCATGGAAGTGGAGCCGATGAGCGTTGCATTGCGCGGAACCGTGTAGGCCGGCCGATCCTGCATGGCCTCGACCCGCTCCTGCGCGCTGGTCACGGCCTGGCCCGTCTTGCTGCGCGCGTCTTCGAGATAGCCGCCCGCGGTCTGCCCCGCGCGGTCGAGTAGCCCGGTAGCGGTCTTGGCGGAATCGGAGGCGTCGAGGGACTCGACCCACATGAGGTTGGGCGCAGTGTCCGGGGGATTTTCTAGGCCGTCCAGGCCGAGGCCGACGGGAATATCGATCCCGTTGCTGCCGGATTGAGTCCGCTGCATCGACTCCGCCAGGCTGTCGACGCGCTTGGTGAGCGAGGCCAATACCCCGGAGTCTATCCGGGCTTGATTTTCGTCGTCGTGCTGCCGTGCCTGGAGCTCGCGACGCAGCCGTGTCGCGACGTTCTCCTCGATCTGGGTGCGGCTCGCGGCGAGCGCCTGGTTGTCCTTGCGCAAGGTCGCATTGTCACGGCGCAGGGCTTGGACTTCGGAGGTCATGGCCGCGACGTTTGCGGTCAGCGTTTTGATGGTGTCCGCGGGGGTATCGGCATCCGGCGTCGGCGATACAGGCACGCTGTCCAGTACGACCAGGTCTTCGTCCTCGCGCGTGCACGACTTGAGCGTCACGAAGGCCAGCATCAGCACGACCACTCCGCCGAGAATGGGTAAAAGCCGATTGGAGCTCGCAGCGGGCATGGCCGTTTACCTGAGCGACGGCACGAAGGGCCGGGCCGAAACCAGATACACCACCGTCCGATCGGCCTCACTACCTGCCGCATGCAATCGGTTGTGCTGGAACGCGGCCGTGAGCCAGCTGCCGCGTAGGGTTCTCGGGTCCAGAGTCTGAGGCCGGTCGGTCTTGTTGGTGAGCTTGACTGCCGTCAGATACAGATCGCCGGCCCGCCAGGCGACGAGCGGCACCGCTTCGACGGCACGACCGCGTACCAGCGCGACCGGCTCGCGTTTGACGGGCTCGCGCACTACGCCCGGCAGTTCTTTCAGTAGGCGCGCCGGTGCGTAGAGTTGCTGTGCCGCGTACCGGGTCAGGGTCACGTATCCGTATTGCTGTGAAGCTGAGGGTGCGGAATCGGTCGCCTGGCGATCGGTGGTCGGCTGGTCCGGGAGGAAGATCTCGATTGGCGCGGTGGCCGCACTCTCCGCGCTTGCGGACAGGTCCAGCAGATAGACCTGACCATCGTCGAGACCACGCACGACTACGCGAGTGCTGGCAAACGGTTGATGTGCCAACAGGTAGGCCGTGCCGGCGATGCTCTGAACGCGGAGCACGCCCTGCAGTTGCGGCGACACGCCGACCTGCACAGCGCCCGGGAATTGCACGAGTCGTTCGGTCCCGACCGGGAGCTCGATGGCGATCGGCGTCTTGCGCCAGGCGACGCGCTCGGCCCCGTTGGGCGCCGCCTGTGCGATGCCGGTGGACAACATAAGCAAGGCAAACAGCCACAGGGTCATAGCGGTTTCGAATCGTTGCTCGCGCACTACGGCCGGACTACGCACCGCCATCGGCGTCTCCCTCATCGCTCAGTTCCGCGTCAGTGAGTCGCCGCGGGCCTTCCGCGCCGTATCCGTCCAGGGCCAGCCCCCAGGGATTCGCTTCCAGGTCGACCGCGTAGCGAACCACGCGCAGCGGATAGCGGATGGCGGTGCGCTTGACGGTCATGCCCTTCACCGACTCCAGGAGGTCGACGTCCAGCCACACGATCCAGGCATGCGCGCTCAGCACATCCACCCGGCGTTCCTCGTAGCCGTGCCCCTGGATCTGCTGCATGCCGCGAACGCGATAGGCGAGCTCGCCCTGGCGTCCTTTCTGCTCGAGCTCGGCGATCAGATCGGCGCGGTAACGGGGCGTCAGATATGGCGACACCTGAAAGATGGCCCGGCCGTAGTCACTGGCCCCATCCTCCGGCCAGCGGTTGAGTTGCTGGAAGATGTAGAACGCGAACGCGTAGACGTTGGGTGGCGGCACTTCGTCGACGGCGAGCACAGCCCCCGAACGGAGATCCGGCGGGATGTGCACGGTGAGTCGCTCGGGTGACTGACTCCAGCCGAACCATAGTCCGGCGATCACCACCGCCTGGATGGCGATCACGACCCAAAGGGAGCGCACGTGCGCCCGGACATTATCGATCTCGTATCGGTAACGTCGCATGTGCGCTCCTGCCGATATCCCAAGCGCCGGTGCGGCGGACGAAGGGCGAACGCTTCAGGCCCCGATCGTCGAGCCAGAGTACGATCTGCTGCTGGTAGTAACCGTCCGGCCGGTTCCGCTTCAGACGCTGAAACAGACTCGCCATCAGCAGCACGGTGGCGACGATGCCGACGCCCGCGATGCCGAAGCCCATCGTGACCGCACCCGCGAGCCACGCCAGGATCAGACTGACGGGTAACCACACGAGTGCGGCCACGCCGACGATGACGCCAAGTTCGCTCGACGAGCAGCCCTTGAAGATGGCGGGCGCCGCGTTGAGCCGGTCGGCCAGGATGTCGTGTCGGTCGCTCATATCGGATCAGATGACGCCAGCGGCTTCGGTCAGCAGGTAGCTCGCGAAAATCAGCACCACAGCCCCGACGATGCCGAGCACGCCGACCTCCGCCCACTCCGCCTTGCCCTGGCGCGCCTCGTTGAACTTCGCGAACGCGAGATAAGCCACCCACAGGAAGCCCAGCACCGCGATCGCCAGCCCCAGCACGAGACCGCCATCCTTGATGTAGCCCTGGATCAGGGCGATCCAGTCGCCGGCCGCCGGCGCCGTGCTCGGCGCAACCGGGGTCGGAAGCGCCGCCCACACGGGCGGATTGGCTGCGAGACCGAGAAGCCCCGTCAGGGCCACCGTCCTTTTCTTGAGTCGATTGAACATCATCAGTTCTCCGAAGTTGCGGGGTACGCCCCTGATCACGACATGCCGGGGCTTGCTCCCGGCCCAACACGGTTTCGGTCACCCCGTCACCGCAAGTAGAACCCGAGCACGAGCAGCACGATGCTGGCGCGCAGCGCCGCCCAGACGAGGTCGAACAGCGCGACCTGCCCGTCCTGCCACGCGCGAAACGATCCGACGGTCACCCACATCACCCAGACGAACGCGAGCACCAGGACCACGCTCGCGATGGCCGTGAGCAACGTTCCCGGAGTGACCCCGGAACCAGCCTGAAACGCGGCACTCTGCGCAGGCGTCATCGCTCTCGTTCACTGCCGGTAGTCGCCGCGCAGCGGCGGAAACGTCCGCGGCTCGGTGCGCGGCGCGTCGATGTGTTCCTGGATTCCGGCGCGGATGCGCTCGAGGTCCTGGCGCAGCCAGTCGTAGCGAAAGCGGATGCGAGTGTCGGGGCTGGCTTGCGACTCAGCGGTATCGACCAGCGGGGCAAGCGCTTCGATCTCGTGGATGAGGCGCGCGAGGGATTCGCGTTCGGCGTCGGGGTCGGCCATGGCCGATGCGACTGAAAGGAGCGATACCACAGCGGCAACCGCCGCCCACCAATAAACTCGCATAGTTGATTCGTTTGGACCCTGCATGGAACGCATGGTCCGTGAGGTCGGTCCGAAGGGCTATGCGAAACCCAGTCAGGTCAGCGATCGGTTTCTTTTAGCAACTGCGGGTCGATCGACACCCGGTTTACGTTTGACCGCTGCGCATCAATCATTAACTTCTGGATGTTCGCCGCCACCCAGCCAATCCCCTGTCGCGAGCCAGACTTCGTAAAAGAAAAGCCACAGCGACGCCCACAGCAACACGGAATCAACCAGCCACATGCATGGTGACCATTCGCTCTTCCCGGGGCGCCAAAGGCAAAGCTGTGCGCGCCGAACGGAATACAGGTGGGGCACCAGCTCTCCGTTCCGCTCGAAGAGCGCCGGAGATTCGACATAGACTTTTGGCGATATTTTTGTCGACCTGAACGCTTCGATCCGGACCCGATAACGTTCGCTGGCCGGCGTAGGCTGGAGCCAGCCAATCCAAACCAGCCGACACCCACGTTGGTCGATGCGAAACGCAGAATCCGGTTGCCCTTGCTTCAGGCGAACTCCCTGCTGCGCGAGGGTCGGTCGTCTGGGCGGTGGCCGCATGACTTACAAAGGTCCACCGAAAAATGTCTGCGTCGGAATCACACGTGCCCTGGCCGACGTGGATCCAAGCGCTCCCGTCGCAGCCGCGGCTCGTAAGCCAGCCGTCCGCTGTTCGTGGACAGCGGATCCATACTGCCTCACCGCCTCCGTGCCTGGGCGCGCTCCGATCAACGGAGTCAGTGCCTCTACCGATTGCGGCAATGTTGCGCCGGCCAACTTGTTCAGCTGGTGGCTCGCAGCCTGGATCCAATCGAAGAAACGCTGCCGCTTCCTCGGGTAGTCCCGCCATTTGTCGGCAAAGTTTTCAAGCGGATTGACTGGATTGCTGACCACCGAGTTTCCGGCGCTATCAGTCTCGATGAACGTCGGCATCCGCATAAGTAGATGTTGTAGCGTGTCGTAGACGGAGTCCTGTCCCACATACGCTCTGGCCGCGAGCGTAGTGATGATGATCGAGATCGGAGCATCTTCGTCGTCGCCCAGGCTCAAATCCCGGTGACGCTTGAAGATCTGTACTGCCAACTGGAGCGGCGTCTTTGTTGATGCGTCCGGTGCCGGCGGAGGCGCCTCCACGCCGGCTCGAACACCCTTGCTAGCCGTCATCGATAGACGTGATCGCTCCGTGAACCACGCGGCGTAACCCTTAGGGTCGCTTTCCTTCCATGCCGACAGCTCCTTGTCGGGAATCAGCAAAGCGGTGGTATCGGCGAACCTTGGATCGGGGCGTCCCGGCAGAATGTCCATGTAAAAGTCGCCAGCGTAGACAATGCGCCAGCAGCGATTCTTTTCTTCCAAGCGTTCGCGGTACACGGCGTTCTCTCGTAGCCGTTGCCCGATCGCACGCTTGAGCTGTGCTGGACTGATGCGGTCAGCTATCTGCAGCTGGCACACTAGATCGAGGTCGAACTCGTCGCGCCTCACGGGCTTTGTTGCGGTGCCGATCGCGATTGAGCCTTGCGGAAACACCATCGGATTGGCGCCGACCAGCAAAGAGTCGGGCTTGTTTAGCCATGCGCCCACTGCCTGATATTTTTGAACAGCGTCCTCGTATTGCGTCGGCGTCAGATCGAGCGCCTCGGCACCATAGGTCAACAGGGTATCAAGCTGGGCTCGCCTGGATAGGTCCATGATGATTACCTCGGATAGGGTTGGATGGGGTGAATGGCGTTGCAACGTGGGTGAAAAACCCACGCTCCCGCAGCTCGGAGGCCGTGCGGCGAAACTCGGCACGTGCGAGACCGCGAAGCGCGTCGGACAGACGATCCAGCCGGTAGTCGTTACGCGCGACGAGTGGGTCGACCTCGATAAACCGCTCCGACCCCAGAATGTGACGAACACCGCCGCTGGCACCTTGAGACTGGCCCCGCATCATGAGATTGACGAACAGCGAAACCTGTTTGAATCCCATGCCACCTGGGTCCCGCGGATAGTCGGTGGCTGACAAGACCTCACTGGTTGTGCCGATCCTCAATGCGGCTATTCGGCCTTGTGGCACAGCGAGGTAACCCAGAGCTTCGTTGACTGCGATCTGTACCGGGTTGTTGGCCCACATTCCACCGTCGATCAATCGCAGCCCCGTATCGAGTTCCAACGGCGGGAGGTAGGTCGGTGCGGCCCCGGTAGCACGAGCCACGACTGCCATGCGCTCGTTGCAATCCACGAGCAGCCTCGGATGGTGTGCGGTCTTGAAGATGTAGATCCCTTGCTCAGCGTGATACGCCGGTATCACTAGACGGGTCGAACTCTCCCCGAGCAAACGGCTTCCGAAATACACATCAAGAACGTTTTCGAGCGGCTCAGGCCGGTAGCGGCTCCCGATCGCCTGGCGCGCAAGTCCGATCCCTTCGAAGGCCTCCACGGGGAAAATCGAGGGCCCGTGCTCCAGATAGAAATCCACAATCTGGGTGGCGGGGATTCCCGCCCCGAGTGCCAGCGCGATGATCCCGCCGGTGCTGGTCCCCGCAATCAGGTCGAAGGATGAGCTGACCGGGCGGCCGGCTTGCTGCTCCCACTCCGCGAGGAAGCATGCGGTGAAGAGCCCCTTCAGCCCGCCGCCATCAAGCGAGAGGATTTGGAACCGCTCGCTAGACGCTAATGTTGATATCTCTTGCACTTGGCGACTCCGCCATGCCAGACTTGACACACCAATCATATGAGAACTTGTCGTCTTCGACAAGTACCACTTAGCGTTACTGACATGACTGAAGAGGCAGGAACTCCGAGTCCGTTCCCAGCGCGGCTACGTGAGACCAGAAACCTGAGGGGACTGGATCAAGCCGAACTCGGTGAGCTCGCCAACATCCCGGCGACTTCGATCTCTCACTTTGAGTCCGGTAATCGAAAGCCGAGCCTCGACAATCTCCGGAAGCTGGCTGACGCGCTTCAAGTCAGCATTGATTACCTGCTCGGACGAACTGATAACGTGTCAGCCCACCTCAGTGCGGTCGCCTATCGCCATGAGGATCAGATGAGTCGGGACGACCTTGATCTGATGGAGAAGATCCGCGAGCACCTTGCGGGTCGGACCAAATCGGAGAGCTGATGGCGGACTTGGCTCGCCGCACTGCTGGAAGAGCAGCTGAGAGATTTCTTGAGGACCAGGGTGTCGCGGCGCTACCTGTCGATCCGGCCGCTCTCGCCGAGGCACTGGGTATTACGGTCATCGAGAAGCCGGACGCCTCTGAAGGCGTGTCGGGCGCGCTTATCAAGATCGACAACCAGTTCGTCATTGCGTATGCCACGCATATTCAAAGCGAAGGGTTCCGACGCTTTAGCATCGGCCACGAGCTTGGCCACTACCTGCTCGAGGGACACGCCGACGCCCTCCTGCCAATTGGACAGTCGATTCACGAGTCCCGAGCCGGCTATCGATCAGAAGACAAGTACGAGCGGGAAGCTGACCACTTTTCAGCACGATTGCTCATGCCAAACCCGCTTTTTTCCCGAGCCATGCGATCCGCTGGTCAAGGCTTAGAAGCTATCGTCACGCTCGCATCGATTTGTGAAACGTCGTTGCTGGCGACTGCAAGCCGCTACGTTGAAGAAACTGATCTGCCTATGGCAATGATCGTCTCGGCAGGCCAGCACATCGAGTACGCGTTTCTATCGGACGAACTCAAGGAATTTCGTGACATCATTTGGCCAAAAAAGGGCTCGGCCGTTCCGGCTGTCCCAACGGCAGCCTTCAACCGTGCTACGGCGAATGTCCATAAGTCTCATCGCGAGGAGCACGAGTCAGATGTAAGAGATTGGTTTGGTGGGCGGCGATCAGTTCCGCTGACCGAAGAGATAATCGGATTAGGCGCGTATGGGCGAACGCTCACGATTCTCTCGACTGAAACGTTCGCCGACGACGACGATGAGGACGAAGATCTTGAAGAGCGGTGGACGCCTCGCTTCAAGTAGCGCTGCTACCTGCTCACCGATTAAAGGTACTTCTTGAACGTGCTTGCCGTCACCGCCACGCTCAGCGCGAACAACGTCGCGAAGGGGAGCACCACGAAGCTCGGGTGCAGGGTGAACGGCAGCGCCAGGTAGATGACCCACGTCAGCACGAGCAGCGGCATGGCGGAGCGCTTGGCCCAGTGGTACACGAACGAGCTCTCGCGCCCTCCGCCCCATCGGCGCAGATCGCGCTTCACTAAACCGTCGACGATCGCCACCAGACTGAACAATCCAAATACTGGCAGGGCGAGCACGAGGATGGCGAGGCGTACCGAAAATACTTGTGTCACCTGCATGGCTGCCAGGACGTACTCGGCGATCGGTTGAAACATCGCGTGCATTCGCGCCCGCAGACCAGTCTCGGTCGGCTTCGGCGGGACGCCAATCCACCGCACGAGATCCGTGAATCGGGTCGCCTCGAACAGGACGTAGTACGTCTTGTCGGCCACCGTCTTGGTGAACCGCGCCGGATCCGAGCTGACCAGGCTTCGGCCGAAGTCTTGCTGGAGATAACTGATTTCAGCGGCGAGCATACCTCGACTGTGGTCGAGTCCCTGATCCGGCCACCAGATGGCCATGCCGATCCACTCGGTGAGGATTGAGAACACCAGGGACAGCAGCAGCCATTTGACCCCCTGGGCGAGCGTCGTCAGGAAGTTGGATATCAGCCCTTGGCGGACGTCCCTGCGCCTGGGATCCGCAGTGGCCTCAGCCATCGTCCGCGACGTGCGCTCGTGGTAAGTCGACGTCGGCGCCGGCATGCCACCAGGTCTCGGTCGCCCGGTACCAGTGCTCGTTCGTGATGTAGGTTCGCTCCATCTCATTGGCGATGGCGGCAAGACTCGTGGGCATTGCCGGATCGCCACGGTCATCCGGTAAAGGCATGCGGATCTTCCACAGCCGCCCGCCCTCCAGCAGCGCAAAGGCCTGGCCCTTAGGAAGGCGGACGAGGTCCGCCGGTGTCAGCATCGGCACCTCGGAGACGCTGATGCGGTCCTCGTTGCGGGACTTGAAATCGATGCCCGAGGTCGGGTCCGACGAGTCATCGACGCCGGACACGCTCATCAGCGTGAACACCTCCACGCGTGGCAGCTGGTCGGTCAGCATCTCGGCGGTAGCGAGCTCTTTCACCCGCAGCATGATCATCGTGTTGAAGTTGCCGGCCACCTGGCCGGCCTTGGCGCGGCTGCCGATTTTGGCCTCCACGTCGGACCAGGTCTGCGTATAGGCGGTTACCTGAAAGCCGGCACCGCCGGCCTTGTTCAACAGCGGTACGAACTCGTTGCCGATGAGCTCATTGAATTCATCGGCGTGCATCGAGATGGTCGGTAGGCGTGCTGCCTCTACAGGGATCTCATCACTGCGAGGGTCCTGCACGCCGTGCTTGTAGATGTGGCCGGCGACCGAGACCAGGTCGGCGAACATCGAGTTTCCGACGGCGCTCGCGACAGTCGTATCGGTCAAGGCATCCAGGCCGACATAGACGATGCCCTTGCGGCGGATCACCTCCAACCATTCGAAGATCGGGCGACTGTCGTCGTCGTTCAGGTAGTTCGGCGAAATCAACTCCGCCAGCTTCCCGGTGGTGAGCTTTTCCATCAGCGGCCCCACCGAGCTCACGATCTTGTCGAAATAGGTCTTGTCGTACTTGAACGCGGAGACCAGACCATCGAGCACCGGATCGTAAAGGTCCTGCGTCTGCAGGTAGCGCATCATCGCGATCGCATCCCGGTCCCGGCCCTTGAGCGCCGAGGAGAGATTGCGTTCGCTGATATTCGAAGCAATCTCCTCCACCTGCGTTGCCCAGCTCTCGAGACCGATACGGCGCAGATGCTCGCGCGCGTACTCGACGAACAACGGCTCGATGTCGTTGATGTAGCGACGGATCTGCTGGTAGTCCGGCCGACGTCCGAGCGCCACCAGCGCGCGGGCGATGATGTTGACGAAGCGCCACGCGAATTCCTTGAACGCTGCGGAGTTGCCTTCGCTCGGCAACTGGTTCGCGATCCGGGTTGCGACCTCGGTGATGCGTGAGAAACTGCCGATCGCGTTGTAGCGGGCCGACACCTCCGGAAAACCGAGATGAAACAGGTAGAAGTCCTTGGCGCGGCTGGCGCGTTTGGCTTCTGCGTACACGCGCCGGAGCAGATCGGCATCGCCCTTGGGATCGAAGACGATGACGACGTCGCCGCGACGAATGTCCTGTGTGATCAGGAGCTCGGCCAGCCGCGTCTTGCCGACCCGCGTGGTACCGAGCACAAGGGTATGGCCGACGCGCTCGCCCAGATCCATCCAGACATCTTCCTCATGAGGTTCCACCGCATGCAGTGCCGGTAGGCCACCGACCGCGGGCAGCGGCTTGAATGGATTCCACCAGGCTGGCTGCCGCAATGCCCATGCCACAACGCGGAGCACCGGCACGGACTCCCAGGCGACCTCCTTCTGCCGCGCCCATTGGTCGAACGCCCCGGGCTGCACGTAATGCTGCACTTCCGGGCGGATCGTGTCGCGCAGGCGCTGAGTGTGTCGCTGGGTCCAGCGGAATCCTCGACCGAGGAAGAGCTTGTGGCGGCTGAGCGGAATGCGTGCCGCGCGAAGAAGGTAGGTCGGCAGGCGCCGCATGTTGCGCTGGTAGCGCAAGACGCGCCAAGCCTGGCGCACGCGGACGAAAGCCAGCGCGAACAGCGCAGTCGCCGCCGCATAGGCGATCCCGGGCGGCATCATCAGCGCCCAGGGTGCCATGAGCGCCATCACGGCGGTCGCCACCGCGACCAGCGCCGACCAGAGCTCTACCGGCGGGCGCAGCAGCGCCTCGACGGGATGCGGCGTCATTGCTCGATGCCGTGTCGGGAGACAAGAGCCGGGATGTGCTCGAGACCCAAGGCGCGCGCAATGTCGGTGGCGGAGGCGGGCAGAATCGGGATGCCGTCCGCAATCTGTGCGATTGCAGCGAGGTCGGCCTCGGTCTCGGCCTGGACCAGCATGCCGACTGCCCCGATCGCCTGCAGGCGATCGCGGTGCTTTGCGAACCACTCGCGCGATCGAGCATCCGAGCCGATGAGGAAGAACGGCCGCGAGAGTGTGCCGTTGTTCGGCAGCCGCAACGGCCGCGGCGTCACGGGCCCCGGCGTCAAACCCGGTGTGCGGATCGGCAGTAGATTCGGCACAGTGGCGGCGCCGAGATTCGCGTTCGAAGTCTCGATCCGCGCGGGTGGATCCATGCGCGGCGCTTCGCCGAACACTTCCAGATAGCGCGCCAGCGGCCGGGTGACGCCGCTGTCATAGATGACCGTCAGCTCTGCGCAGGCGCCGCTCGCCCAGAGCGACAGCGAAATCAGCACAATGCCAGCGGTTCGGGCGCGAGCCATCCCGGCACTATCCCGTCGCCGCGAGGCTGACCCAGAAGCCGCGCACCCGCTGGCGGTAGCGCAACGCGCGATCTGGATCGTTCGGTGCGTGGTAGCAGCCGACCGCCGCCCACCAGTCCTTCCGGGATTGGTAACAGGCCGCCAGGATGGTCGCGGCAACGTTCAGATTCCGGTAGGGATCGAGCGCCTCCTCGATGCGGCCAAGGGCCGTACCGTGGTAGCGCCAGTTCACCTGCATCAAGCCGACATCCACCGAGCTGCGCCCGCTGGCTAGCGCTTCCTGCAGTGCGGCCATTGCAGCTCGGCGAGATGGATAGAAGCGGCCGTCGCCATGGACGTTGAGTGTCCAGGGCCAGGGCCGGAGCGTCCGCAGGCCGTCGATACGCTTGCCGCTTTCGGCGAGCGCGACTGCATAGAAAAGCGTGCTCGGGATACCGTGGACCTGGGCGACCTGCCGGTAGCCTTCGGGCACGCTACTGGCCGCGAACGCCGTTGGTGCCATCGCGACCAACGCAATCATCGGCAGAATCAACGCGGATGTTCGGATCACAGCGCCGACCGAGGCAGGGGCGTGACCGATTCGCCACGGCGACGCATCAGGTACGGCAGTTCGCTTTGCCCGGGCGCGAGTCGCTCGAGCGCGCCGCCATCGAAGTTCAGCGTCACCCTGCGTGTTCTCACCCACTCCGGCTGGATCCCGCGCGCCGTGGCCCAGTCGCGGATCTCGCCCTCGTCACCGGCGGCGACGCCTACGAGATAGACGTCCACACCCGCCACGCGGCCGAGCCTCGCCAACAGTCGCGAGAGGATCGCATCGCAGGCGGCACAGTCTGGAAGCGCGAACAAGAGCACACGGTCCGTCGCGACAAGCGCCTGCTCGCTCTCCGCACGGTCGCGGAGCCGGGCCACGTCGATCAATGATTCGCTGGGGTACAGCAACCGGCCGGCCTGATCGTAGGCGTGCTGGAAGGCGAGGATACGTTCGGCATCCTCGCGCATCATGACTGCCCATTGCTCTGCATAGCGACGGCGTTCGGCATCGTCCTGGGCGTGAATGCCCAGCACCTCGATGGGAGAGATCGTTCCCGGACTGATACTGCCGCGAATGCCTTCCATCAGCGATCGGTAGCGATCCCATTCGGTCGCCGACAAGCCCCACACCTCGGCTCGTACGCGCTCGTTGGCAGTGAAGTCGCTCCACTCGAGCGCGGCCTGTTTCGCCTTACTTGATGTCAACTGCCCGTCGCGCGATTCCGCGGCCAAGGCCGGCAACGCGCACGCCACTAGCAGTGTCATAGCGAGGACACCCGATGTCCGCTTACTCATCGCAGGTCTCGGCACCCATAGACGCTGGCGTCGTCCGAGTGCTGTAGGGGACCGTAAGATCGCGCTGGCGCGGACCCTGACTGTCACAAGCCGGACGGTCTTTTGCCTCGCCATCTGCGAGCGTCGCCGACGTGGTGGATTCGCTGCCAGCGCGTGCGGCTTGCTTGTCCAGCACATTGCCGCCGATGATCAGCGCGCCGAGCAGAATGAGAACGGCCATGATCGGTTCCATCGGGACTATCGACCTCCCGGTGCGGACGTGCACCACTCGAACGAGACTAGTCGGTGCACGGGATCTTCCACGAGGACGAACGCCGGGCCGGCCAGCGTGGCAAGGGCCATGCGCAGGGGCATAGGGCCCAGATCGCGATGCGATTCGGGCAGCGGCAGCGAGAGCAGCGTCTCACGGTCGGGTCCGGCCGCTTGCGAGTCGGCTAACCGATAGCCTGACGGTGCCAACAAGGCGGCGATGGCGTCACCGACGCGGACAACCGATGACGACAGTGTCGTGCGGACCGAGGCCGCGAGCGGGTCCTGCTGCGCGATCGTTGGTGCG
Source organism: Pseudomonadales bacterium (assembly GCA_019634925.1). GTDB lineage: Bacteria > Pseudomonadota > Gammaproteobacteria > Pseudomonadales > Azotimanducaceae > UBA7803. Next base: position 233,795 of record JAHCAL010000004.1, on the reverse strand, counting down.
GCGCGAACCGTCGAGTACCGCGCGACCGCAAGTTCGTCAGCCCGTATCGAAGAGGTTGCGGCAAGCAGCGCGGCCATCGACAGCAGTAGGTGAAACGATGGTTGGCGATGGAGAGGTGAAACGGATCTGGGCATTTCGGGTCAGTCAGTGGCTCGCTGCAGGACCCGATAGTCGACAACTCCCGTGCCTGGCGGAACCGGAAACTCAAGCGACCTGCGAAGCCCTTTGGCTACCGGCCGAGGTAGACCGCCGTGATCTGCTCGCGCTCGTGCCCGAGCTCCCGACTGATCGCAAGCCGCGCCTCGCGGTCCACGGCGCGGTCGCCGCCGGACAGACTCTTCGAGGATCGTCCGCCGGCCGCCGGCGGCTTCCACCCCGTGAGCTGTTCGTATCGCGCCTGCGCGTAGGCGTGCCGGAGCCCGTGCAGTTTGGATAAGCCGGCATTCGCGGTGTGCCGCTCGTAAACCCTCAGCTGCTGCCGGTAGTTGCGCTCGTCGGGGATCAGCGAGCCGCGTCCCGCCAGCCGGTGCGCTCGGTCTAAGAGCTCTCGCTGCGCCGGCGTCCGCACCGGGATCTCGCGCGCCTTGCCGCCCTTCGTCCAGCTGTCTTTCAGCACCAGCCGATCGCCACGGTCCGCGTAGCTCGGTTGGAACTTGATAGCTTCCTCACGTCGCAACCCGAACGCTTGCTGTAGCTCGAGACTCATCCGCACATGAATGTCGCCGACGCGATCGAGTGCCTGACCGTCCACGCGGACGGCCTTCGACTCGCGACTCACGAAGCTTCGCTCGGGGATCCCGTAGTGGTCGTTCTGCCGCGCGATCACGTTCTGCCGATCGACCTTCTGGGCCCACCAGCGCAATACGGTCATCCGGTTCTTGATCGTGCCGACGGCCAGCGATTCGGCTTGCCAGCTGCTCACCAGTCCCTCGACGTGTTTCGGCTTCAACGATTGGGCGCTCATGTTTCGGAATCCCAGCGCGTGGAGCTGATCTGCGATCAGCGACAACAGCCGCTCCCGGTTTCGCTGGGTCGCATACCCACCATCCCGATTCCGGCGGCACAGTTGTTTGAGTTGGTAGTTCAGGTCTCTCACAGTGTTCGATGCTCTGGTAAGTGTTTCTGACCACCTGGCAGGCCTTGGCCGACCAAGTCCGGAATCCGGCTGGGGTCACGGGACACCACTCCCGTTCAACCTGAAAACGCCTGGTTGCAGGCAACACCGGTTCTCCCCTGTTGGGGAGTGGTCCGGTGCAGACCAACTGGCCCGTTGCGGGCCGCTCTTCGATAACGCATCACCTCCTTGCGTGAAGCTTCAAGTGGAATGAATGGTCTTGCTGTTACACATCACCTCCGTTGAGTTGGGCGAAAGGGACTTTCGCGACGATAGGAAAAACGCTCGTCGGTCTGCCTGGCGGCAGCTGCATCGAGCGGATCGTGGAATGGCGAGCGGGGAGCTCACCGGATGAATCGACGAATAAGTCGACGGCTTGGACGATGGACCGACGACCCTGAGGTCGGCGCGTCGGATTCGGTCCTGGACGCGCATGCCCTATTGGACCCTGAGGTCGAGGACGGGCGCCCTCTTTGCCACTGAGCCGCAGTGGCCACGGATGAATCGGTCGTGGGCGGCAGTTTAGGAACGCGTCATTCGCGCGTCATCGGTAAATTGGCGCCACCCCCGCGTCGATTACGGCGACGCCGCCCGCGTCACTACCCCGCTTGCGCTCGCTAGTGACACGGGCGGCTTCGCATCGGCGCAGGCCCGGCGCCAGGCATTCGCCTGTCACAGGCCCTGCATCGATGGCATCTGGCGCACCTTCGGAGCGGGCTCACCTGCCCACAGGGGTCCACAGGCACCGCGCACGGCGCGGTCCCGCCCTTGGCGACGCGAGTGTCGGGGCTCGCTATGCCGTGGCGGGCAGGGCCTGTGGACTCTGTGGACAGCTGATTCGGGAGTGAGGGACGGCTTCGAGCAGCCGGCGGGGCGATTATTACAGTGTAATCATCCGCGGAGGCGGTACTTCAGAGCGCGTCCTCAATTGGCACGTCGAGCCGGTTCTCTTCAGCATGGGGCTACTTCAAGCCGAACCGCGCTTGGACCTCCGCAAGCGGCAGCTCCCGGCCAACCTCGAGGTCGGCGAGACCGGCGACGATGGCGCGCATGAACGCCCGCTCCTCTTGGGCCCTCGCGAAGTCAGTCACCGACTGCACTTCCGCCACGCTCCGGCCGCGGCTGGTTCGCTCAGGTGGCGATCCATTCGGTCCTGGGCGACGCGCTGTCTGTGCCATAGTCTTGTCAGTCCTTTTCTTCGTCGATCTCGCTCAAATCCAGTAGCTGGCTGCCCCGGCGGACCGTGAGGATCTCGACCTTGTCCTTGACGCTGTAGATCACGCGATAGGCACCAAAGATCAGCTCTCTGATTCGCCGGAGACCGACTTCCGGGACAACGCGACCGCTCTCCGGAATATCCGCCAAACGCTCGACCGAATCGAACAGTTCGTTCACCCACCGCTCGGCGGCATCCGGGTTGTCGTTGGCGATGTACCGCGCGATATCAGATACCCGATCCATGGCCAGCGGAGACCACTCCACTCTCACCGAGCGATGCCTTTCAGGACCCGAGCCCTCGCCTCTTCTTGTGGCACGCCCCCGCCGGCGGCAAGTTGTTCCTCGGCGCGATAGATGTCCTCGAGGATCTCCAGCCGTTCCTGCATGAGCTCGAATTCGTTGACATCTATCAGGACGGCGACCCCACGCCCTCGCTGGGTCAAAACCATCGGGCGCCGGGTCTCGCGAATGTGCTTCACAAAAGACGCCACTTCGGCGCGGAACTCAGACAAGGGGCGGATATCCTCATCAACTCTTACCTTTGACATGGCAACCTCTAGAAGTACGCTTATCTGTACGTCCCAATGTACGTAAGCGGCGAGCAGGTCGCAAGCTGACCGGCTGTGTGCCGGCACATACCGGTTCTCGAAGCCGACGACACAGTGAGACAAGCTCGGGACGGGAACCACACGAGGCGAAGAGGGTGAGGCGCCACTTTTACCCAAGTGGCCAGGGAGAAGATGCCGGCATCGGCCGGCGTTGTCAGTCGTCGTTCGGAAGCAGGATCGTCATGACCGGCTCGGCGTTATCGCCTGGGCCGACTATCAGCTTCAGCGTGGCGAGCTCCGCTTCCGTCGAGTGACCATCGCGCGGGACGCGATAGAGCTCGAAGCGCAACTCAGACCCTGCCTCGGCATTGGCGCGCGCCGCATAGGCAGCCATGAACAGCACGTCCCACAGACGGCCCGACTGATCCTGGTGGGTCTGTCGATCGCTGTCGGACTCGCTCCAAGCAACGCATTCCTCCCAGGCTGCCGCCGTCACGGCAACAGGCCAGCGGAAGCCGACTTCTCGAGCCATCGGCCCTGCGTCGATCAGTACGCCGTCGGACAGGGCCTGGGCGCGGGTGTATACGGAAATGACCTCCCCGAAAAACGGGTGCTCGGTCTGTTGATTGCTCATCGTGGTTCTCCTTGAGAATACGACCTCGGAGACGCACCTCGACCCTGTCGGGAAGAGCGCGCCTTCCCGACAGGGTCATTGGTTGATGGACGGGTTCAGAGGAGCCCGCGTTCGGCAAAGGACACGCTTTCACCGGCAGCGACGACGAAGTGATCGAGCACCCGTACGTCCACCAGTGCCAGCGCCTCCCGCAGCCTTCGAGTGAGCGCCTCGTCAGCGTGACTCGGCTCGGCAACACCCGAAGGGTGGTTGTGGAAAAAGACGATCGCGGCCGCGTTGACCTCGAGGGCACGCTGCACCACGACGCGAGGATGTACTGATGCGCCATCAATGGTGCCCTGGAACATCTCCGCTACCTCGAGCACGCGGTGTCGGTTGTCGAGGAACAACGCACCGAACACCTCGTGCTTGCGATCAACGAGCTTCAGGCCGAGGAAAGCCCGGGTCTGCTCGGGACTGCCCAGCGCACGGCCCGACCGGTGACGATCGGCGAGGACGGACAGCGCCAGCTTGACCACGGTTTCTTTCTCCCTCCGGTTCAGCCCTGCAGGCTTCAGCGCATCGAATCGATTTTCGGCCGAGGCTGACTCGGCGTTCTGGTTCGTCATGATGGTCTCCTAAAAAAATGGGGAGACCGTCCCGTGGGGAGCAGCTCCCCGACGGGTTGAAGATGACCGGGCGACGAAGTCACCCGGTCGTGCGTGGCATTAAGCGGCCTGCTCGCTGTAGAACGGTTGACCGTCGACCTTGGCCCAGCTGACTCGTAGGAGACGAGCCTTGAGGCTGACCCCGGTTTCGCCGGCTTTGTCGCCGTTTTTGAAGGTGAACGGTTCAGCGAACAGATCGCTGAGCGTGAACCCGACGAGCACCTTGAGCTTGCCCTCGACAGCCGGCTTGACCTGACGCACGATCTCCTGCGCCTGCTTGCCGGACACGCGACACTCGAAACGGGTGTATTGGGCATCGTCGACGCTGCCCCGAAGCGCAGCGATGGTGACGCTCCAGAAAGGCGAACCTTCCTTGGGCGTTACCTCCCGAACACGGTTGAGATAACCGATGCCGGTGGTGTAGAGGTCGAAATACTTGGCGGTATCTTCATTGGACATGGCAGTTCTCCTGATAACTCGAGGGATCCGGGGAACGCGCCATCCCTGTCGGGAGCACATTCCCGGCCGGTTGGGTAAAAGCAAGGCCGCAGAGCGGTCTCACCTGGACTGACGCACATCCTTTGCGGGGCGTGCGTATGCATCTGTCACACAGCCCGAAGATGCATCGGGTGTCACTGAGACCGCAGTGACCACGGATAGAACTGTTCCTCAGGACCGCGTCGGCTCCTGGCAGACATATCTGAGGTACTTGAGCATTCCGCGCGCGTTGGCGAAGGCGGGATGCGGCGCGATCGCCTGATTGGGAAACCAGTCTTGGATATCTGATGCCAAAGCGACGGCGCCGCCGCCGACGAACAGGATCCGCTCGAGCTCCGCACCACGCCCGAGTTGGCGCTGGGTCTCCGCATGCAAACGTTCGATGATCTGATGGCGCGCTTCGAGGACGAGCTCCGCGACGTCATGGGTCTTGCCGAACAGTCGCACGCTACCGGTGCGCACGGCTGCCTCAGTGGCCCGCTCGGAAATCTCTTCGAGGTCGAATCGGCCGCGAATGCTCTCGCTTACCTGGCGCTTCAAGTCCAGCAATCCGCAGCGCAGAGATCCGGATCCGTTGTGGCGAACCGCCTGATCGGCGACCACCACGAAATCCGTTGTGCGCCCGCCAATGTCGACTACCGCGACCGGTACGCTGAGGCGCTCCGATTCGAGCTGAACGCCGCCGTTGGCCTCCGTGATGATGTGGTCGTACCAGGCTGCCAACGCCTCAGGAATTACTTCGTGGAATGCAACGGAGGCAGGAAGTCGACCGTCGATGGGATGCACGGCTTGCTTGAGGCTGTTGCGCTTGCGCTCGATGATTTCAATGCGCTGACTGCCGTCCTTCAGGTAGAAACTGCTGACCGGCAATCCGGACACCGCATGCACCGAGTGTCCACCGAGGCCTGCCTCGTGCAGCGCATGCTGCACGATGGCGCGGTTGAGTCCGGAGAACGGGTAGCCATCGAAATGCGTGGGCTCGCCGTCGATATCGCCGACCGCGAACAGGGTGTCGTCGGTCTCATACTCGAAGACGCGCCGCTCACTGCCGTTCAGCCAAGTAACGTTGGCGCGGCCGATGCGCGCCCGCGACGGAATGGCGATCAGCCTACCATCCGGCAGCGCCACCTTGGTGAACGCATAGCCGTCGTCCAGGCCGACACCGATCGTTCTCAACTCGCCGGGTTCCGTCACGCTGTCCTCCTGGTGAAATCCTGATTCATGGGGTCAGCCGATCACTTTGCGGAGATGGGCGAACGGTTTAGTCGCTGGCGCCGGACAGATCGCGGTGGTCACCGGTGATGCCGGTGTCGATGTAGGCGCTGCAGGATCGAATGCAGGCCGGGCGGGTTTATGGGTGCGCTCCAACCAGCTCGCGAAGGACGACGTAGGGATCCTGGATGCCTGCGACGATGCGCGGTCGCGCGGGCACTCGCTGCGGATCCATTGACCCTCGGCGAGAAAACCCTGGACCAGTAGCGAGCGCAGCCAGTCCTGACCGCGCTTACGTTTGAGTCCCGACAGGCGCCGAAGGATCAGGCGTTCGAGCACCAGGTCCGGATCCAGGGTGAGGCTTAAACGTAGTGGCTCGGTGATTTCAGATGCCGACATGACAGCGCCCGCGCTTTGGCTCCATGCGGTGATTATTGGGAACGTGCCGATGGGCACCAGCGCAAAGGAACGCCCGTTCGGTCGGGGTTATCGCCCGGGGGACGATACTCAGGTGAGATCCGGCAACGCCCGAAGGCGGATCGGATCCGTCGCCGCAGGCGCCGTCGCGATGGCGACCGCTGGCGCGTACGGTGCTCTGCTCGTACCGGCGAGAATGTGTTCGGGGAGTTCGCCCATGAGATCCCTGGCCTGCTGTGCTTTGGCGGTTCCTTGTGCGACATCGAGACGCGTCACCCCCACGAATCGATAGCCGACGGCACTCTGCAATGCGCGTCGGACCTGCCGGCCGCCGATGTGCGACGCCCGCTCGGCCTCGTCGCGGGACAGCAGGCCGACGTGCTGTGCGCTCAGTACCGTTCGAACCAGGCCGTCATAGCGCCCCACCAAGCGCGCCGCGCGAAACGCATACGGATTGCTGAAGTTGAGCGCGATGCGTGCGGGCTTGATCGAGGCGGGTGCTGCAACTTCGATCGCACCCATGGCCTGGAACTGCCTGATGATTGTCTGCTCGGCAGCGACAAGTTTCTGCTCGGCCAACTCGAGCGCCTCGTGAACTTTCAGCATCCACCAGTCCGCGTACGGATCGTCGGCGCGTGCGCCGTGCCAGATCGATCGCAGGAGATTGGCGAATCCGATCAACCCGGTGATCGCAGGCTTCTCGGCTGTGTAGCCACGCCCCTTCACGAGCCGTTGTGCCTGCCGTGTCTGCAACGTCAACGTCGCGCCCCCGCGCAGTGCGCCGGGGCGTTCTTCGATGCGCGCGGGCCGGTCACCAGATTCGGCGGGCCGGACTGGCATGGGCTTGGTATCAGCGGATGATTCGGTCACGTCGATTCGGCCGTCGCTGTCAGCAAGTGGTTGGCTCAGCGCCCATCAACGCACGGGACGCCAAACAACGTGAATGAGAAACCTGGACCAACCCTGGCGTGCTTCATCGGCCGAGGTTATTTCAGTGTAATAATCCCCTTGGCCGCGAACTACTCAGTGCGGCTAGCGCTCCGCTGACGAGGCCATCCCGAGTAGCTTGCGGATCTCGGCGAGCGGGCCTTCACCTGGCGGCCGTTCTCCGCGCTCCTGCCGTTCGTGCTCTCGTGTGGCCGCCTCCTCGCGCAGACGTTCTGCTTCCCGGCGCCGGCGATCGCGTTCGCCCTGCACCTTGAGTCCGAGATTCGGATGAAATCCACCGCGGTTCACTTCGACGCACAGGTGATGCAGGTAGCGGAGCTCGTCGTAGACCGGTTTCGCGCCGTGCTGTTCGGCCTGGAGCCGTCCGGCCAGCTCATCGAGCACTGGTTGGCGATGTTCCACGGGGATCCGTGTGAGGTAGCGCACTGCGAGGGCGCGCTGGTTGTCTTTCAGCCGCGCCGGGAAAATCAACGCATCGATCGCCGCGGCCTCGCGCGCGGAGTTATCTCTGTCTGTAAGAGTTGTTGTAGTTGTATTTATATATTTACTACTACTACGTGTAACCGGCTTCGAATTTTGAGGGTCCGGCGTAACCGGTACCGCCTTCGAAATTTGGTCCTGGTCAGACGGCGCACGATCGATACCGGTGTTGGAGAGATTCGACAGTACCGCGGCGCTGAAGCTGAAATACTGACGACCGCCGCCCTGGTGAATGGCGCGCATCGCATCGAGGCGGCGCTCGATGCGGTTCACGGGTGCGAGTACATCCTTGCCGGCACGGATGTCCTCGTCGAGGGACGCAGAGACCGCCTCCGCCACGCGCCGCACGCGGGCATGATGGTGGCTGCCGGCTTCCTGCAGGAACGCCATGTACCCAGGATCCAGATGCAAGGCGTCGACGAGCGGCAGCGGCTCATCGTGCAGAGCGTAGACATTGCCGCCGAAGCGACCGCTCGGGTCCCGGGTGCGCGCGCAGAGCGACAGCCAGCGGGTCGCCCGCAGGATCGCGATGGCGCGTGAAACGGTGGAGGTGGACGATACGTTCGCGAGGCGTGCGATATCGGTGTAGCTCGGAAAGACGGCCTTGGCGCCCGTCCCGCGACCGCTCTGGTAGATCACCATCCAGACCAGCTTATCGACGGGTTCGAGCACGGGATCCTGCACCACGACGGTTGGGAAGGCGTGGTGCCAGTTACCGAGAAACAGCAAAGCGTCCGCAGCACCCGCTGTGCTTTCCCGCCCAGCGCGGGTGATGGTCTCGCGGATCAGGGCATCGAGCGCATAGGTCTCTGGTCGGATTTCGGAATCATCGCGGGCCATGCAGTCATGCGTTCACGGGGCTCAACCTCGAACCGCCCGTTGGACGCTGCCGTGCTCTGTAAGCGCCGGTTCCTTCGCAGCCGATGCCTGGTCGGCGCACGCGTAGACATCGCCGTACTCGAGCCAGCGCTGAGCGAGATTCCAGATCGCGCGCATCGGCGCGCCAGACTCCACGTGCACAGCCAGATACTGCTTCGGATCGAGCGCCTCGTCGGCGTCGGGCTGCAAATGGGCGGACAAGGCGCGCCAGAGTTTGTGCGAGGTCTCCTCGTCCGGTTCCGGTGGCCGGCCGACGGCGGGTTCAAGTGCGAGCATCCGGCGAAGGCGCGTGTACTCCCGGGAACCCACACCGAACAGACTACGCATCATTTCGAGCGGCGCGTCGGCCTGGATCAGATCCCGCTGCACTTCCTCCGCCTCCCGGGTCGCGCGTAGATTGGCGATCATCGGCCAGAAGACATCCCGGTCCAGACGAATGGCGAGGCAGTGCGCCTGCAGTGAGCCCACCCGGTACAGGTCTGCGAGATTCAACTCGCGCAACGCCTCGATCTCCTTCGGACCAAACTGCATCCCGCGCAGCGCGTGCTGATCCCCCTCGGCGAGGCAGCGCATGGCATAGAGCAAGACGGCCGTGACCAGGTCGGCTTCCTTCGTGCCGATCACGGCGGGCTCCAGAGGTTCTGGTTGCCGGCGACCGCAGTGCGGTGGAGGGCCCGATAGGTATCCATCAGCCCCAACAGGTCCTGCCAGTCGCGCTCGTCCAGTCGGCGCCAGAGGCGGTAGCCCGTATGACCGGGATCCAGGGTCCATACGCTGGCGAACAGCAGCCCCGCATCCTGTTCCACCAGGGCGCGCCTGAGCACGGACTCTTCCGGCAGCGCTGGCAACAGCGCGTCGAGTGGCGCCACGGTGAGCTCGGCGCACGCCGCGAGATGCCACCAGACCATCGACACTTGGGCGAGTGCGTCCTCGTCGAGCTGGTCGACCAGGGCGGGATCCGGCACGTCGCGCAGGATGAAGCCGAGGCCTTGGCCGGACAGCGGGCGAACGAGGTCGCCCAGTCCGTTGCGTTGGGCAAGGCGGCTTGCGAGTGTCCAGAGCCGGGCTCGGAGCGATTTCACATCGCCTCGGGCCGGGGCGCCGATCGTGATGTTTGGAGCCTCGTTCCCGTCGTCCTCGTCGGCTGTCTGGCTCGACGACACGTCGGCTCGTGTGCGCGTGTTCGAGGCGTCGGCGCTACCTGTCGTGTCGGGCTGCTGTGGTGGTTTGATCGTGTGTGCGGGTGGACCGGGATTCACCGGTGCTGCTACGCCGTTGTCCGAGTGGGGCTCGTCGTTGTCGAGGCTGATCTCCCAATCGCTATCCTCGTCGCGCTTCGGTGGCGCGTTCGCGCCCCGTCCGGACAGCCGCGCGTCGATCTCGATGCTCACCGCATGGATGCTGATGTCCGCACGCTCGGCGATTTCTGCCTCCAGCGCGCGACGCAGATTGGCGATGTCCCAGTCGGGTGTGTCGTAGCGACGGCAGAGAACCTCGAAGACCTGGTCGTACTCGGCCTCGGTGTCGACCGGGCGTTCCACCCACAGGGCCCGGGCGGCGCGATCCAACGCGCGGATCCTGGCGACTTGCGGCCGGCCGATCCCACTCTCCAAGGTCCGCGGCAACACTGGTCGCAGCCGCTCCACCACATACGCCATCTGCGAGACGAGCCCTTGGCTCAGGCCATAGCCGGATCGTGTAAGAACCTCGGCGAGCCGCGCCTGCGTGAGCTCGGCCGTACCGCCTTCCTCCAGGAGTTGTTTGGCGTCGGCCACCGCCAGGGCCTTGTCCAGAAAGGTGAGCTCGCCGCGCAGATCGTTCTCCCTCAGGTGCGCGAGCAGGACATCGGCCTCCCGCGTCCAGGGGCGGACCACGCAGGCGACGGTGCCGAATCGGGGGTTATCCGTCTCCGCGAAGAGCTCCTTCAGGATCCGCAGACGGGTGTTGCCGCCGGCGTGGACCAGGTAGTCGGACTCTCCTGGTCGTTGGGTGACTACGAGCGGCTGACCGAGCCCGTCGACGCGGATGGAGGCTTTGATGCGGTCGAACTCTGCGTTCGGTGCGCGGCGCGGATTGTGTTCGTAGGGTTTGATCCTGGCCACGTCCAGATAGACCAGTTCGAGGCTGTCCCTGGCGGATTGGCCGGTCCCACTCTGCCGCAGGCCCGCCTTCCCGGTCATGGCCGCTCCTCGGCGACCATGAGGTACGGCTCATCCCGCTCGAATATCTCGGGGTATCGGACCAGGGTCTCCCGGGGGACGGTCGCCAGGCGCCCATTTGTCCTGACCGCCACCGCGCGGGTCTGAGCCTCGATCCGGGCCGCCATCAGTGCGCTGGCGTAACGGTGCTTGCCGGCGAGCTGGTAGAGATAGGACACCGAGTCGTTGCATACGGTGGCCACTTCCGCCCGCTCGCGCTTGCTCGCCGCTTTGAGAAAATAATTTAGCTCCATGCATAAGACGGTAGCTCGGCACTGTTTAGCTTTCCAAGAGGATAAAGCGGGTTTATCTTTATCACCGTGCTAAATATTTACCCGGCGGGTCCGATGAAACGAAGGCATGAGACGGTTCGGCTGAGCAACCTTGAGCGCCTGGTTGCCGAAGCCGGATCGGCAGCCGCGCTTGCCCGTCTCGCGGGCACCAGCGAGTCCTATCTCAGTCAGATTCGCAACCAGCTCCTGACCGCGAAGGGTACACCGCGCGGTGTGGGTGATGAATTGGCAGCGAAGCTCGAGAGGGCCATGGGCAAGCCGAATGGGTGGATGGATGAATCGCATTGGGAATTCATGGAAGAACGTGCGCCCTACAACGCTGAGCCGGGCCCGGAACTACGCGGCCTGCATCCCCTAATCTCATGGGTGGAGGCAGGCGGATGGGCTGATATCGCCGGCGGCTTCGCACTCGGCGATGCTGAAGATTTGCTCCCGTGCCCGGTTAGCTGCAGTCAGAACACCTTCGTGCTGCGCGTCCGCGGGGAGAGCATGGAGCCCAAGTTCCACGACGGCGACCTGATCTTCGTCGATCCCGAGGCAGCGCCACTCAGCGGCCGGTATGTCGTCGTTCGCCTGGAAAATTCGCACGAAGCGATATTCAAGCAGCTGATCGTCGAGGGCGATCGGCAGTTCCTGAAGGCGGTGAATCCCGACTGGCCGCAGCGGATCATCGAGGTGGATTCGAATGCGAGGATTTGTGGGGTCGTCGTGTTCAAGGGCGAGGTGGTTTAGCCGTGCCGCCAACAACTTCTCGGCAACCAACGACGCTCACCGGGGCGGCAATCGATTAGCGCCGTGAAAATGTTCTTGTTTTGCTGCGGTTGGATTACGGCTCACATCAGGGCGCGGCGTCTTGGTGGTGAGATACCACTCTGCCAAGATTTGCAATTACCTGGGCCTGGACCCGTTCCGCGGTCGTTTCTCGCATTGCAGCGATACCGCTAAGCACGGCCCAAACGTCGCCGGGTTCTATCGGCTTGCCGCTCTTCTCCACAAACGGGCCATCGGTTTCCGTCAGCAGAAGGTGGTCAGGGATTTCCCGCAGCACACGAACTCCGTTCGGCGTAGCTAGCATCCGCTCGTTTACCGAGAAGTAACATCCCAGTTCAACTCCGCGCCGAGTTTCCGCCGCGCTTCCAGTAAACCAATGAAGAATGACGGTGCTATTCCCCATGGGTAGACACTCCTCAATGAGATCGAGCACATGCTTGGCGGCGCGGACGCTATGCACGCTCAATATCTTGTCGCCGGCATCAGCACATAGATCAAGAACTCTTCGGAATACACTCTTTTGGGCGTCAAACGAATGGTAGAAGCGCCGTCCGGCATCCAAGCCCACCTCGCCAACGTAACGCGTCTCCGGGAGAAGACGCTCGAATAGATCCATTTCATTCGCTCTTTGCTCCACCAGCTGGGGATGAAGGCCGAGCGCAACGCGTACGTACTCGCTTTTGCTAGCGAGGTGCCGATTGCGAGAGAACGCTTTGGGCGTCGTCGTGACCGCAAGGGTGGCCGCGCGCCGAGCATCACATGCCGAAATTACGGTCCCAAGATCTGGATAGAGATCGAGATGGCAATGAAAGTCTACGAGCGTCGGTCGCATTGCCTGTCAACTCGGCTTCGCAGTAACGCCGCTCAGGAGATCTGCCACTTCCCGAACACCACGCCGGAATACATCGGCGTAGGCCGGTACCTCGGATAGCTTGTCGATGAGTGGCCCTGGTTTATGGACCAGAATGTTAGCCAGCTCCGGTCGCTTCTGTAGCCGCACTGCCATTAGCTGGAATGAACGGATATGTTCACCTTCCGACTTGTCTGTGAACAACGTTTGCGCCCCAAGATCTGCAATCGTGTAAAGCGTTGGGTCAGCTATTCCCAGTCCTTTCTTTAGCGACGCTCGACGGATCAGACAGGGTACACAGTATCCACAATGCCGTGGTGAGAGCTTCTTGTAACGAGCCTTTGCGGGCGACGAGCAGGACATCGATCTGCCGACCTCTCTTCGAAGAAAATCTAGGTCGGCACAGGACGCGACCATCTCGCCTTTCGTCTTGTGTCGATACGGATTCACCAGGGTGGCGGAAACACCCACGTCGTGTAGCACTCGATTCATCCCTGCAATGAAATGCGGATGTGCAGTGCGTGTACTCAGTGCCCCCAACCTTAGCGAATCCAAAGGGACATTGAGCGCAATCAAACCGTTCTCTGGCACATCGATCGTCACAGGCTGGGTAAACGACGACGCAGCCAACGATGCCAATGCGAAGAAGAGGAAAGATCGCCCGCGCTGAGTGTCCTCGGTTTCGCCGGTATTCAGATGGTGGCGATCGAAACCTACACGCACCCGGATGGATCGAAACTCTTCAGTTGCAAAGTGACGCCGCAGTCTATCCAGAAGAGCCGTCTGCGCCTTGGAAGTCTCGGCGTCCCAATAATGGCTAACGAACAAAGGCCGTTGGCCACTCTTCATAAGATCGATCGCCCCAATCAGGCTATCTAGGCCTCCTGAGAAGAGAGATACTTCGTCGAATCCACCTAGTGAAAGCCTCTCCGCCGGCACAATCATTGACGTCATGCGCATGGGGCGGGCTCGGAAGAAGAGACGCCACCGGTCGCCGGTGAGGAACGTCAATAGAGTCTCGATCTGCCGGGACACAGCGTCCCACCGATGGGCATCGGACACTGGAATGTAGAGATCAATCTCGCGGGTCCATCCGTCCTGGGCGTTTACCGCTCGCGATATCCGAGTGTCGCCAGCGTTCACGTGCGCCGCGACGATTGCGAGATCAAGTGCCACCTCTGTCGGAGTCAGACCAAGCGACGACAGCTGCTCGAGTGCATGTCCGAGCCCGAAACCAAGACGCCGATTGGCATTCAGGAAATCGATTTCGAAGACAGCCGAATCTTTCTGAAGAACTGAAACCGTGACCTTGTCGTCGGGTCCGAGTCGACCAATAAGACTAAATCTCCTCATGGCGTCTCGCCCAAGGTCTGCATTAGGTCGAACGTTGCGGCGTACAGATCATTCACGAATTCATCAATCTCCTCGCCGGATATTTCGGCCAGGCTCGAACCAAGTTCGGCGAAGCGGTCACGTACACAACCGTCTACAAAATCGTGGAGCATGCGCTGCGCCCGTTCTACGGCCGCCAGATCTGGAGGAAGTCGAATGCTGTTCGTACCAACCTCGTTCAGTATCTTCCCTTCGATCGAGCGGCTGACGACACTGATGAAGAACTCTTGCAGATCGTCGGACGTGAGCTCATCGAAATTGCCTACCCCTTCTGCTGCCAGTGCGGCGACCGTCTCGAGCATCGCATCGCGCGCAATCGCCTCGTCGATAGTTCCGCCAGGCGGACATAGCGCATCCGTTAAAGCAACGAACACATCAGTTGCTGGCGACCCCGCAAGGCTCTCCAGTTTGAACGTCCGCAAGGCCTCCACGGGGCCCAGAGCAGCGAAGGCATGCGCGAGGCCAGCGATGCCGCCGGCCGCCGCCCGTGAACTAGACATTCGCCGAGCCGCACGATGGCCGCCCCCACTCGCGGCCACATAGCGCCCGGCACCGCGGCGAATGGCTCGACTATCCGAACTGCGCGCGCCCCGCGTTATGTTTCCGCGTGCGGCTCCGAGCCCCGATGTGGGTGGCGCGGGCTGCAATGGTGGATAGGCGCTCGGAGATACAGGAGTGTTGGCGTCGTCGCCGTCGACTCCGTCGCCACTGCCGGGCTGAGGTGCCGACGCACCATCCGCAGGGGCCGCTGCTGGGGCCGCCGGCGGGTCATCGACCCAACTGGGCACAAGGCCAGTTTTCGATCCGCCAAAGCTTCCGGACGTACCCATCAGCTTCGCCCTCGACGCTTACCAAGTTGCGCGACGGCTTTCGCTGCAGCCTGGAGCGGCTTGTTTTCCTGCTGCGCTGCCCACTCCGCGACTAGAGCCTCAAACTCCGCCTTCGCGCCGTCGGACGTTAGAGCGCCCGCCCAACCGCTGACTGCCCAAGGGCCAAGCTTCGACGCGGGCAGGGCTCTGAGGAGTGCAACTAACGAGGGCTGGAGAAAGCTATGGTGCTGACAAATGACCGACAGCCCTTGCGCGCCGGGCGGTTGCTCGTACAGATCCTCAACCACCGTTACCTTCCCGCGCAACGCGTCGAAGAGTTGCTCGGCTTCGGTCGACGGCAGACGCGCGACCTCGGCAGTCGCTTGCCGCACCTGCAGGGGTGGGCCAGTCAACTTAACCAGAAGTTCGTCCAGCTCGCCGAGCGAGGTGACCGAGCCGAAGACATTCCGCCGGTCGCGGGTCACGAAAAGGTACGGTCTTAGATCGTACTCAGCCAGTGGGGGGTCGATCTTTGCCCACTGTTTGGCCCATTCAAGGCTCGGCCAGTCCGGAAGCGACGGTGCCGCAGCTTCCTCCTCGCCAGACTTCTCGGCCTTGCTAGTTTTCGACTTCCTTGCTCCCGCTTCGCCACTGCGGACAATGTTTTCCAGCGTCGCTAGCTCTTCAGAAGCACCCGTTCCGGCTGCCCCTCTTGCGATCACGTCATAGACGTCGGGCGCAAAACGCTCTGCTAGCATAAGTTTTGCGAGCACGGTCGTGTTGAGGTCATCGCCGAACCCTCTCTCCTCGGCGATGGCACGACGAAGAGCCATGGTGTTGATGAAGCGCTTTACCTGTCGAGGATTGCCGCGCGCACCATCAGTGAGAATGGGTGCGATCCGGTGGGCAAGATCCAGCGCGCGCTCAACGGATTCCGGTACAGATCCAAGGACCTCTCCCACGCCATTCCGATCGAGCCCTGGTCCCTTCCATGGTCGCTGCAGCACTTGCCGCGCGAGCTCAACCAGCTTTACGAATTCATCCGAGTTTTCCCCGGCCTCATTCAGCACTAGCAGCAGCGTGATGTAGATGCGCGTCTCAGCATAGCCGAGTGAGGGCAGCCGGAATGGCACCTGAATCAGCTTTTCAAGATAGTTACGGGCGTAAGTCGCTGGCCCAGTAGCAACTGGAAGGTCTGGAAAATGCTGCCGGACCGCGTATTCGATCATGCCCTCGTCTGCTGCGATCACAAATGCAGCTTTGGGCACGAAGAGGAACAGACGAATTGCCTCGAGCGTCTCTATAGCCGTCTCGGGCAAGCAGCGGTCAAGATCGTCGACCAAGACCACAAGTCGATCGATATCTGCCTGACGCAACAGCTCCTCGAACTCCTCGCGGAAAGCGTGCATCTGCTCCGGTGCAGTGTCAGGCTCCACATCCTTTAGATACTGGCCTGCTTGATCCACAACCGAATTCAGGTCAGTTGCGGTGATCTCTTCGGCGGATTTTCCGACTAGTCGCGACGCAATGTCATACAGATCTTTCAGCGTCTCTGGATGCGGAATACCTGTGGCTGCGGAGATCGCAAATCCACTCAGCTTCCGTGCTGCCTTCATCCAGTCGACACGACGTAAGACCTTCTTCGCCTGCTCGACCACTCTAGTGGATGCTGATCGGCTGTTGAGTAGCTCGTCGACAATAGTCTCTATAAGGACCGCCTTCGCATCCTCGTAGCCCTGGAACAACCAGCCATTAAATCGGACGCAGAGAACTCGATCGTCCTTGTCGAATACCTCCTGCACCATCATGAGCACGCTGGACTTCCCGGCACCCCAGTCGCCGTGCACACCGACGGTTAGCGGTTCATCAGACTTCTCGCTGATTAGGCGCACCACGGTGCGCGCGATGGCTTCGTAGTAGAGAAGATCAACGGAGGTTTCATTGTCTGCGACAATCATTTTTCAATCTCTACGGTCGGGATGACCACGGATCTCATCTTCCCGTTCCAGCCTCGCTGCCGACAGCGTATGAGGCTTGATGAATTCAGCAATCTTCGTCGTCACATCGGCGAGGCTGCCGGGTTCGAGCGCCACGTTTTCGAGAAAAGCGTTCCACTGACTTTTCTTTTGATCATCGTCAGCGAACGCTGGGGTCAGAGCATCGGGGAGCGTCTCCGGTATCGTTGTCTCGCGCCGTTCAAAGGTTGCGGCGATTGCTCGGGCCAGCCGGTTGTCGTCGAAAGGAAACGACTGGCTGAGAAGCCAAACGTCATAGAAGTCCTTCATCCGGCTGTTCGCGCGCCCCAGCGCCACCATGGCCTGGAACTTCTCGGCGATCACCGTTTCCTTAGCGTACGCGCGCAGGCGAGGTGCCGGAAAGTCCAGCAGGCTCGGGTAGTCGATGACCTCGGCACCCGGCTCCAACGCGTCTCCGAATGCAACGTCAACTGTCACGGCAATACGGGCACCACTGATCGACGCGGTCGTGCGCAGCCGCAGTCCGCCGTACTCGAGCTCTTCCCGGATCTGATCGACACGCACCGCGTCCGAATCGAAATCGACGCCATCCTCGACTTTTATCGCAAGAATCTCCTTGAACGCTGCGACCATCGCCTCTGGGCTTGGATCGCCGAACCCCAGCAGGTCAACATCACGAGTAGCCCGGTGTGGATCCGAAAACCAGCTCGTCAACAGCATTGCGCCCTTGAGCACAAATCGGTCTGAGAATGCCGACGTGCTGAGACGGTAAAGCAGGCGTTCCAACGCAAACCGGGTGAGTATCAGCTCGAAACTCTGCCCCGTTTCTCGGGAGAGGTTCTGCAGACGCGCCCGAACGGAGGCGCCGACGTTTCTGATCTCCCTAGGCATTGGCGGTCAGTGCCTCGAGATACGGCCGCACGACTGTGGACACCCCGCCCTTCTCGGCTTGACGAGCGATTTCCGCGGGAGTCGCCTTACGTTGCCTCAGCGCCTCTTGGAGCCCCTCGATCGCGACGGACAGGCCCACTTTGCCGCGATGTCGGAAGCAATCCGCCACCGTCTTGGCCACGCCGAAGCCTTTCACTGACACGCCTTCGATCACATGCGTCTCGATGGCGTCCCTCAGCAGACTGTCTGTGAACCGCACAATGCGAATACCCGGTCCGCTACGCTGCGGCGCCCAGTCCTTGGGTCCGATCGCCATCCAGACTTTCGGAGGTAGCTGGTCGGTCAGGCCGTGGAACGCCAGCGCCGATACGAGACATACGACGCCCTTGGGCACCCGCTTCGCGGCCTCCGCCAGGCTGTGATTGGGATCTAGGTCTGCATCCGGCAGCTGATAGACGCCCCGCGACAGGCGGATCACTTCGCCGGCCCGCTCCATGCGACTCATGGTCGCCGCGGTCACGCCGGCTTCGCGCAGCTCGAGCAGGCGCATGATTCCCTGCTTCTTCAGCAGGGTTTGGGCGAGCTCACGCTGCGATCGGGGCTTTGCCATTGATACAAATGCTCGACGTGTAGACCCTATGTACCGAGGATTTGTATCATTTATCCACGCGGCGCACCACCTTCATGAACGCCGGCGGGCAGATGTGGGGTCGATCGAGCATCGTGACAGAGGAACAAGACACAACGCAGGTACCGTCTCGGCCGGATGCAACCGACGACGGCCCGGTCAGTCGAGAAGCACTGTACGGGATGATCTGGTCCGAGCCCATGCTCCGGGTGGCAGCCCAGTTCGGCGTCTCGTCGATCTACATGGCCCGCGTCTCCACGCTGCTCAACGTACCGCGGCCTGAGCGCGGCTATTGGGCGAAGCTGGCGGTCGGCAAAGCGCCGAAGCAGCCGCCGCTCCCCGAACCGCGTCCGGGCGACCCGCTCGAGTGGACGCGCGACGGAGCACTGCCGAAGCGAGCCCATTCCCTACCGAAGCCTCCCGACCAGCGGCCTCGGCGGAAGCGCACGGTACGGCGGCAGCTTCCGGATCGGCATCCACTGATCAGCGGAGCCAAACCGCTGTTCGAGGCCGGCCGTCTCTCCCGGCAGGGCAAATACCTCAAGCCAGCAAAAATGCTGCTCGTCGACCTTGTGGTCACCCAGACAGGGTTGGACAAGGCCATCGCCTTCGCGAACGAACTCTTCCTCGCCCTGGAGGCCAGGGACCATCGCGTGGTCATCGCACCCAACGCCGAGCAATTTCATCGCCCGGACGTCGATGAGCGGGAGAATCCCGGGAAAGGCCATCACCATAACGATCTGTGGTCACCGATGCGCTGCACCGTGGTCTACATCGGAACCGTGGCGATCGGCCTCACCGTCATCGTGATGTCCGAGGAAGCTGAGGCCCGATACATAAACGGCGAGTACGTTCGGCTGACCGACTACGTGCCCAAGCGACGCGGCCGGTACGCGCAGGACTATGGCTGGACAAGCACCCACGACTTCCCGACCGGGCGCCTGTGCCTTCAGGCGTACTCGCCGTACCCACGGGCAAAATGGACCCAGCAGTGGCGAGAGACACCGTCCCGGGACCTTTCGGGCCCGATCCCGGCTATTGTCCGCGAGCTGGAGAAGGCCACGGTCGAAATCGCGCGACTCGCCGAGGAGGGAGAGCGCCAGGCGGAGATCGAACGCCAGCGTTGGGAGGCTCAGCGCGAGCAGTGGCGCCGCGAAGAGGAGGCGCGGCGGGCCGCGAAGGCACTGAAGGACAGCAAAGAGGAACTGCTCCAGATGATCGATGCCTGGGCGGCGGCAAAGCGACTCGAGGCGTTTTTCGCCGACGCCGAACACCGTGCGCAGGATTTACCTGACGAGGAACGCGAGCGCACAATAGAGCGGCTTCGACGGGCGCGCGCGCTGATCGGCAGCACTGATGCGCTGGAGCGATTCGACGCGTGGCGAGCGCCTGAAGAGCGTTAAAATCTGCCGGAATCTGGCCAAAAAAGGCAGGCGAAGCGATTTTGGGGTATCTATGGGGGCATTTCTGGCATTTAGCAGCGCAACATATTGATTTATAAGGCGATGTGATTGTCGCCGCCTCCACCAGATTTTCTGATCAAAATCAATAAGTTATATAACGATTGAGGTGCTCTCTAGGGGCTTTCTCCTTTGCCCGCGGTCATTGAATGTGATTTCCTTTTTCGGGCGTGCCGGACCTCCACAGGGTTCCAACGAAGACACTGCTGCGTGGCGCAACAGTAGGTCACGACACGGTCTCTTTCGCTCAAGTCGATGTCTGGCTACTGGTTTTCAACCAGTGTTTCGAGTTAGCGCCAAGCTTGCGTGCCCTTTGGAGGGCGGCGCTCAAATCCGGCCCGATCACATACGCCGCCGGAACGACTAGGAGAGTGAGCAGAGTCGACGAAGCCAGCCCGCCGATCATCAACGCGCCCATGGCGTTTCGCCACTCTGACCCGTCGGCACCCGAAAGGGCAACTGGCACCATGCCGAACACGGCTGCAAAGGCTGTCATCAGCACCGGCCGCAGCCTTTCTGGCCCGGCCGTTGCCATCGCCTCGGCCGGATTCAACCCAGTAGCTCGCAGTTGATTGGCGCGATCGACCAGCAGAATGCCGTTTTTCATGACGATGCCCATCAATGCGACTAAGCCAATCTGCGCAAACAGGCTCATCTCGTGCCCCGTAAGGTACAACCCGGCAAATGCGCCTGAGAAGCACAACGGCGCAGAAAGCATGATGACCAGCGGTTGCGTGAAGCTGTCGAATTGACTGGCCAGGACGATGTACAGCGCAATGACCGCGAGCAAGAACGCCATACCAATCGCGCTGCCGGTTTCCCGCATCCGCCTGACCTGACCCTCGAAAACGATCGAGACACCGTCGGGTGGCGGCATCTCGGCCAAAGCACGCTCGACGATGGCCGTCGCATCCCCCAAAGCGGTGCCGCTTGCGGCATTGGCGAACACCGAGATCTTGCGCGTGCGGTCCTGTCGCTCGATTCGAGCCGGACCGGAACGAAATTTCAGGTCCACCACGCTGGCCAGATCCACCAGCTGTCCGCGCGCCGTCCGAACCTGCATCTGCTCGATCTGCTCGACGTCAGAGCGATCCGCGTCCCGAAGCCTGACTCTGATGTCGTATCGGGACCCGAGATGTTCATAGGTGCCGGCCTCGACCCCGCCGATCAGCGCACGGCTGGTTGCAGCGATTCCGCGCGCCGATACTCCGAGATCACCGGCGCGATCTCTTCGCACGTCCAGAACGAGCTCTGGCCTGCCCGGCTCAAAGCCGCTGCGGACATCCGAGAGCCCTGCCATCGAACCAAGTACAGCCGCCAAGCGTTCGCTGTACTGGCGAGTTACGTCTAGATCCGCACTCTGCAGCACGAGCTCGATATCGGCCGTGGAGAGTCCGCCCCCGGAAACCCAAGGAACTTCCGCAATGTTGATTGTGCGGGCATTTGGTACAACCTGGTGCGCTGCTTCACGAACGTCATCCATGACTTCGAATTGACCCACATCCCGGGCTTGCTTCGGTGTCAGCGTGCCGTAGACATCTATCCTGCTGGGCTCGCCGGCGGCGCCCGCGCCCACCGTTACGAATACCGACTGCACGTGGGTCACGGCGCTGAGTGCGCGGTTCAGCTCGTGCGCCCTCGACTTGCTCTCCTCGATGGCGGTGCCGGGCGGAAGATCCACTTGGCCCTGAAACTCGCTGCGATCTGCCTTCGAGGTAAAGCCACCGGGCACCTGCGCTGCGATTAGCGCACCGAGATACACCGAACCGATGGCGAGAAGGATTACCAGGTACCGCCATCGCATGGCAGCTCGTACCACTGCCGCATAGGCCTCGGCCATCCAATCGTGAAACCGTTCGAGCGTGGAGAGAACATGACCGGAACTGTCCCGATCGTGAGCAGTGAGATAACGCGAGCAAAGCATCGGACTCAAGGTCAGCGCCACGAGTAGTGACACGGACACCGAGAACACGATGGCCAGCCCGTAATCCCGGAAAAACTGCCCCACGACGCCTTCCATGAAGGCGATGGGAACGAAGACCGCCAGAGTGGCGAACGTACCGGCGAGCACGGCGAGACTCACCCGCCGGGTCGCTTCCGAGGCTGCCTGGGCCGCCGGCTTACCCTCGTTCACGTCCTTCTGGATAGCTTCCACCACCACGATGGCATCGTCGACCAAGAGGCCGATCGCAACGGTCAACGCGAGCAGGGTCAGAATATTCAGCGTGATGCCGGCGAGATCGAATACGAAGAAGGTGGCAATCAGTGAAGTCGGAATAGCCGTAGCCACGATGAGTGTGGCGCGCCAGCTGAGTAGAAAGAAGAACGTGATCATGACCACCAGAAGCATGGCGATCTGCAGTTCCTTGGTGACATCTGCGACAGAGGATTCGATAAACCGGCTGATATCACGTGTGGTCGTGATACTGACACCTTGTGGCGCAGATTCGCGCAACTCACCGACCGCTGTCCGGACCCGCCTCGCTACTTCCACAGTATTCAGACCACTCTGGCGCCGTACCTCGAGCGCGACTCCTCGCTGACCGTCAAGGATTGCGTAAGAGCGCTCGTCCTCGAGGCCATCCTCCACGAGGGCCACGTCACGCAGGCGGGTCGGCGGCGCATTGTCGTTGAATCGAATGACCAGATCGGCAAGCTCCGTAGTGTCCTCAGCCTCCGCGTCGGTTCGCACACCAAGCTCGATGAGGCTCGATGGGAGCTCCATACGGCCGCCAGGCAGTTCGGCGTGTTCTGCCTCGATGGCACGAACGACGTCGTCTGCGGTCACTGCCATGGCCCGCATGCGCTGCGCGTCGAGCCACACACGGATCTCTCGTTCCCGGTCCCCGACCAGGTTGATCGAGCCCACCCCCTGAATGCGCTGCAAACGCTCACGAACGACGTCGTCCGCAAAGCCAGAGAGTGACCGGATGTCGGCATCGCCCGATACCAGCACACTCAGGATCGGCGCGGCGTCAGGATCGACTTTCTCGACGACGGAGGGCTCGGTTTCCTGGGGCAGCTCCGAGCGCGCCAGCGCCACCTTGTCGCGAACTTCTTGGGCCTTGAGGTCAGCGTTTTCCTCGAGCTTGAATTCAATCGTGATCTGCGAGAGACCTTCGCTGCTCGAGGACCGGAGGCGCTCGATTCCCGAAATATTGTTGACGTAGCCCTCCAGAATATCCGTGATTTCGGTTTCCACTGTTTCCGGTGACGCACCCTCGAGCCGAGTGGCCACCGAGACGTAGGGAAACTCAACCTTTGGGAATAAGTCGACGCCGAGGTTGGTGAAGCCAAGGAGGCCGAGAACGACCAGAGAGCCAATCATCATGACCGCAAAGACCGGACGGCGTATGGAAACGTCAGCGATCCACATGCGCCAGATTCCCCCGTCCCGATGTTTCCGAAACTTGATCGCCAGGTCCAAGGAGCACCAGATCGCCCTCTTTCAGCCCCGCCAGCACCTCCACGTCGTCCGTGTTTAGATCCCGCACTTGCACATTTCGACGTTCGGTGCTCTGCCCATCCACGAGAACGACGAACTTCTGGCCCTGCGTCTCCCGAATCGTGGAACGCGGAAGAGTCAGTGCTGTCGTCTTACCAGTGAGCACCTCTGCACGCACGAATTGTCCGGGTTTGATCGCGTAGTCGTCATTGCGCACGGGCAGGCGGAACTCTGCCATCCGTGTGGCAGGGTCTACCCGGTCATTGATTATGAAAACCTCTGTTTCACGAGGAGGGCTGCTTTCACCGACGTACAGTAGCGCGCGTTGTCCGAGGCGCAGCCTGGACAGCACCGCTTCCGGCGCCTGCATGATGCCGGCAACGATGTGAGCTTCCGCCAACTCGACAACGGCCGACTGGCCGCCCATCGAAAATCGGTTGCTCATGTACACGCCTTCGTCGGCGAAACGACCTGTGATAGTTCCGTCGAATGGCGCGTGCACAATCGTATCTCCAAGCTGTTGCTCGGCAGTGGCTAGGGCGGCTTCGGCCGACCTGAGCTGTGCCTGGGCGACCGCGACATCCGTCTCAGTGAGTTCGAACTGTTCCTGGGAGAGAAGGTTACGGGCGACGAGGCTCCGAGCGCGTACGAACCGCTTCTGCTTGAGTTCGAGCTCTGCACGAACCACGTCGAGCCTGGCCTGAGCCTCATTGACGGCCTGGCGATAGCCGTTCTGCCGAGTGCGGAACAGCGGGTCGCCCCGGCGCGGGCGGTCACCGACACGAACGAAGATCTCGTCAACCACGCCTTCCACCAGCGGGCCGATGCGACTGGTTTGCTTGGCCGCGATGGTCCCGCTGGCCCGGATCACCTCCTCGATTTCCACGCGGCGTACCGCAACGACCTCAACGCTTTGCGGTTGGGAAACGTCAGTAGGTAACTCTTCGATTCGTTCCTTGTTTGAAGCCGAACCTTCCTCCGGGCTCCCACAACCTACGACAACGAGGACGCAAGCTACCGCGAACATCCATCGCACTTTAATCGGCAATCTGTTCATGTTCAGGGTGCAGCCTGAGAACTGGCCGCGAGGTACGCCCCGCGGCCACTTGCGACGAGCAGTTCTCCGTCTTCCTGATAGACGTACACCTCCGCCGTGCTGATGCGGGAGCCGATCTTCAGCGGGCGGCCCCGCGCAAGAAGGACGCCTGGACGCGCTGGCCGGTGGAAATCCACACGCAAATCAGCGGTCGCCGTAACCGCGCCCCCGGCGGCCAAGAGGGTAAACAGCCCTGTCAGATCGACGAGCGCTGCCAAAATTCCGCCATGCGTCGACTCGAGGCGCGGGTTCGAGACCATTTCTTCCCGCCATGCGCAGCGAATTGTGGTCTCATCGGGCCCCGAGCCAAGCAGCTCGAGCCCAAGCCAGCGGTGATAAGGGGAGCTGAGCAGCGCCTGCTCAATGTCTAGCCTGCCGAGTGTCGAATCCGTCACGCGTTTCCCTCCCCCTCAAGGCCCTCGAGAAATTCCCGAACTGCCCCCGTAAACGCGTCGTTCCTGTCTCCGGCAACCATATGACCGGCTCCGGAGATGTCATCGAAGCGAGCATGTGGGACCACTTGCAGAAAGGCCTCGGCAGCCTCTGGTGTCACCAGCTCGCTCATTCGCCCGCGGATGAGCTGTACAGGTAGGCGAAGGCGAGCCGCCGCTTCCTCCAAGCGCTCAAAGCGCCGCTCTTCCCGCGTCGTGACGATATTGCGAATGAAGTTCGGATCCCAGTGCCAGCGATAGCGCCCGTCAGGCCAGCGCCGGAGTGAGCGTCGCAGGCCCTCGCTACTTCGCCGCCTGTCTCGGTGCGGCAGATAGGCGGCGACGGCTTCTGCTGCTTCGTCGACCGACGCGAAACCATCCTCCAGGTGCGCATGCATGAATCCGAGGACCTTCATCACGCCTACGGGATCCATCCGGGGGGTGATGTCCACAAGCGTCAGACTACGAAAGGAACCCGGCGTCACCTCGCCCTCGGCGATCAGCGCCGCCAGCCCCGAAAGCGAAGCGCCAACAACCGCCGGCCTGCTGGGGAGCTGACCCGCTATGGCAATCAGGTCGTCCGCAAACGCTTCTATTTGATAAGCCCCATCTGCCGCCCAGTCACTGTCTCCGTGCCCCCGAAGATCGATAGCGATAGCCAACCACCCTGCCTCCGACAGCAGCTCCGCGGTCTGCCTCCATGCGTGCCGAGTCTGGCCGCCTCCGTGTCCCAACAGAACGGGAGGTGCGCTATCGTTGCCCCAGCGGCTCCCCCGAATGACTAGACCCGAGGGGGTGTTGAACGTGACATCCTGCATGAAAAGTAGTATCTGCAAATACGATATGTTGCAATACTATACGACCATGACGACAACAGCAAAGAGGCTCTCGGCAATGGGTCAGGGGAAACGCAACTCCTCCGCGGAAGAGGGCGTTCCGTTGTGGCGCAAGGCGGCGACGTGGGACGCAGAACAGGACCCCGGGTTTTTGATCGCGGACGTGGCACGGTTGCTACGTGCGGCGTTTGAACGACAGATCTTCGAGACCGGGCTCACCCGCACACAATGGCAAGCGCTGGTCTACTTGATCCGCCTAGATGGTCTAACCCAGACAGAGCTCGCACAACAACTGGACATCGGTAAGGCAACGATCGGCGGCGTCGTCGATCGGCTGGCCCGGGCAGGCCTGGTGGAGCGACGCGACGACCCGGTCGATCGCCGAGCCAATCGGGTTTACGTGACAGATGCTGCAAAGCAGCTGGTCCCTCTCATGCGTTCCAAGGCAGCCGAATTGTACGATGAGGTATTCAGCGAACTGCCTCCGAGGCAACGTGAGCACATGCTCAATGGCTTGCAACGTGTGCGTCTGAAGCTGCTAGCCCGAAAAATTCATGAATTCTGAATAAAGAGAAGGCCTGGTTGTGTTAGAAAAGCAGCCGCCAAACACACTTTTCTGCACAAGAAGGCCGTCGCGGGATGAACGATACCACACGACAGTCTGTGCTCTTCAAGGATCTGTTTACGAAGCCGGTGGTTGCCTGCTTCGACCAGCCGGATAGCAGCTCGGACGGCGGCGCGTTGTTTCTGAAGGCGTGCGATGAGCCGCTCGGGCTGACGCAGTCGTTGGCGCGCTGCCTGTTGGATGCTCGCCATCGATTTGTACGCCCGGGCTGCAGACATCGATGTGCCAGTGCACATCGTCCGCGCCACTGAAGGCCGTTTCCCGCCGGGCCTCTACGAGGCGCTGGCGGCGAAGATACCCCGTGGCCGGGTGAGCACCATGGCGGGCGGTCATCTGCTGCCGATGGAGGTCCCGGAAGCGGTGGCGGAGCTGCTGCTTCAGGACCAGGAGATCAGCGCAACGACGCGCCGAGCAGATCCCGGGCGATGACATGCCGCTGCACCTCGCTCGGCCCCTCGCCGATGCGGCGAATGCGCATTTCCCGGTACCAGCGCTCGAAGGGGAAGTCCTTAGTCACGCCGTAGCCGCCGAACATCTGGATGCATCGGTCCACCACCCGCCCGCCGCCCTCGCTTGCCACCAGCTTGGCGATGGCGGCTTCGGTGCGAAACGGCTCGCCGCGCTGAGCCTTGTGGGCCGCGTCCAGGGTGAGCCAGGTGGCTTGCCGGATGTCGATCTCGTTGTCCACCAGCATCCACTGGATCGCCTGGCGTGACGCCAGCGGGGCACCGAAGGTCTCCCGCTGCGGGACGTACTCGAGGGCCATCTCGTGTGCTTTCACGGCGACCCCGATGCAGCCGGCGGCGTACGGCAGGCGCTGTCGGGTGAGCCGGTCGTTGGCGATGGCGAACCCGCCGTTGACTTCCCCGAGCACGTTGCGATGTGGCACGCGAACGTCCACCAGCTCCAGCTCGGTGGCAGGATGGGCGGCGCGCAGCGTCGGGATCACCCGGCGCACGTGAAACCCCGGCATGTCGGTATCGACCAGAAAGCAGGTGATGCCGCCGCGCCCCTTGTCCGGGTCGGTGCGGGCGAACACCAGGCCGAAGTCGGCCTGGTGCGCGCCGCTGATGAACATCTTGGTGCCGTTGATGATCCAGTCGTCGCCGTCGCGTATGGCCCGGGTGCGGATCGCGCGTGCCGGGTCACTGCCGCCGGAAGCTTCGGTGAGGCCGAAGAAACCGCGTTTTTCCCCCTGCAGGACAGGGTACAGGTAGCGCGCCTTCTGATCGTCGGTGGCCTCGAATAGCTGCGCCAGGCCCATGCCCCCGAATACCCCGTAGCAGGGCGCGTACAGACCGGCGCGGTGCTGGCTCATCTCGATGGCGAGCAGCACGTGGGTCACCAGATCGACTTCCGGCCCACCGTATTCCGGCGGCACGCCGAGGTTGTAGAGCCCCATGCCGCGGGTGAGCCCCACCAGCCGGGCGTGGATTTCCGGATCGAGGCTGTCGGCGTCGGGGTCGAGCCCGAGCTCCAGCGGCAGGATCTCCTCACGGACGAAACGACGCACCATGCTGACGAGGAGATCCTGCTCGGCGGTGAGCTGAAGGTCCATGACCCCTTCTCAACCGGCCGTGTGGGGCCGGAACCCGAACAGCCGCGCCGCGTTGCCGCCGAGGATCTTCTCCCGCGACTCGGGCTCTAGCGCCTTCATGGTCCGCTCGATGGCCTCGGGGGAATGCGGCCAGGTACCCTCGTGGTGAGGATAGTCGTTGGCCCACATGAAGTTATCCACCAGATCGAACGGCTCCGCCAGCGCGAGCCCCACGGGATCTTCCTGGAAGCTCGAGAAACCGTGGCGGCGGTAGTACTCCGACGGCAGCGCCTGGAGCTTCGGACGCGCCCACATGTGATGCTTGCGGTAGGCCTCGTCCATGGCTTCGAGCGCCCATGCCACCCAGCCGATGCCGGCTTCGATGGTGGCGAACCGCAGCTTCGGGTGCCGTTCGAGCACGCCGGACGCGCACAGGTTGGCCAGCGGCTCGATGGTCGGCGACAGCGAGTGTGACACGTAGTTGATGACTGCACCGCCGTGCCCTTTCGACGCCCGGGGGTCGCGGCCGGTGGACACGTGAAACGTGATCGGCAGATCGACGTCTTCGATCAGTTCCCAGAGCGGTTCGAACTCCGGCAGGTTGTAGTTCAGGTGGTCGTGATCGTGGGGGCCGAAGATGGGCTTGCAGGGCAGGCAGAGGCCGCGAAATCCGAGCTTCGCACATCGGCCGATTTCCCGCATTGAGCCTTCGATGTCGGCGGTTGCCACGCACGCCATGGGTGAGAGCCGGTCGTTGTAGTCGGCAAAGGTCTCCCAGGCCCACTCGTTCCAGACTCGGCACATGGTCTGGGCGAACTCGGCGTCGCGGGTGGCCCACATCATGAGGCCTTTGTTGGGGAATAGAATCTCCGCGTCGACCCCGTCGATGGCGAGGTCGGCCAGCCGCTCCTGCGGGTCTCGGCCCGCCTGGCTGCGCGCCAGGTCTTCACCTTCGAACATGCTCTCGCGCAGCTTGGTCGGGCGAGACCCCTCGGAGACCATCCACTTGCCGGCCTTCTCGTCGGTTTCCACCCGTGGCAGGCGGCTCTTGAAGCGCTCGGGCATGCGGTCGTAGAACAGGTTGGACGGCTCGTTGACGTGGCCGTCGGCGGAGACCACGAACAGCTTGTCCGGTTCCGTGGGCCGCGCAGTTCGGGGCCAGCCTTCGGCACCCGGCGTGTCGAGGCGCCAGCGGTTCGGTTCGTTGACTTCGATCTTTCTCGCTTCCATGTCTATCCTCCTGAATTCGGGAAGTACAGGTTGGCTAACCTGTGAGCTGCCATTGCAGCAGTGTGTACGGCGGCTCTCCGTCAGGGCGATGCTCGAAAACGCCTTCGACGGCGCCGCCGATGGGCACCGGCTGGTGGGGGTCGCCCAGCAGATTGCCGACGAGCCGGACGTGGTCCGCCTGAGGCAGTTCTACGAGCACCACCAGATACGGCCCGTGCTGCGCGAGCGCCGGATGCACCGGATGCCAGACCCGCTCCCAGCTGAAGATGCGCCCGGCCGCTTCGGTTTCGGCCCAGTCCAGGTCGAAGGACAGGCAGCGGTGGCAGATCCACTCCGGCCCCCACTGCCAGCCGCGGCAGGCAGTGCAGCGCTGGATCAGCAGCTTGCCGCTCAGCAGTCCTTCGTAGTAGGGCGTATCCAGACCGTCGCGGGCCGGACGCGGCGCGGGCAGGCCCGCGGGCAGATGATTCGCTGCGGCGTTCACAGCACCTCCTCGCTGCCGAAGATGGCGTTGCTCGCCGGGGTGACCATGGGTCCCGAGGTAACCATGGAGACCCGGGCGCCGGATACCGGGTTCGGGGAATCTCCACGGATCTGCCGCACGGCCTCGATGACGAGTTCGAGGCCATGCATATAGCACTCGGCCAGGTTGCCGCCGCTGGTATTGAGGGGCAGCCGGCCGGCGGGCGCAATCAGGTTCTCGAACGTGAGCACCTCGTTTGCCTGCTCGGGCGTACAGAAGCCGTGCTCGATGATGGACATCACCACGCCGCCGGTGAAGTTCTCGTAGCTCTGCAGCACGTCGACGTCCCCGGGCGTCACCTCGGCCATCTCATAGAGCCGCGGCGCCAGCGTGGTGAAGCAGGCGGTCGCGTACAACGGCGCGTTGTGGCATGGGGCACCGGCGCGGTGCTCGGACCCGGTGGTGGCGCCCAGCAGGTACACCGGCGTGTTCGGCAGGTCACGGGCACGTTCGGCGGGCACCACGATGAGCGCCGCCGCGCCATCGTTTTCCATGCAGCAGTCGTAGAGGCGATGAGGCTCGACGATCCACCGCGCCTCGTCGTAGGCCTCAGGGGACAGGAGCTGGCCATGCATGACCGCCCGGGGATTGTTCTGGGCATGGTGATAGGCGGCCAGGGATACCGCCTTGTAGGTGTCGCGACTCACGCCGGTCTCGTGCAGGTGGCGCATGCAACGCATGGAGAACATCTGCGCCGGCGACATCAGCCCGTAGGGCATCGTATAGGCGGGCTCGCCCGAGACGCCCGGAAGCCTGGGCCCCTGGCCGAAGCGGGCGAACTGGCCCTGGGCCAGGGCGCGGAACACCACCACGCAGCGAGCCATGCCGGTGGCGACGGCGAGCCGGGAGGGGTCGTTACGATCGTTGCTGTAGGAGGCAAAGCCGTCGATCTCGCGCGGATCGATGCCGGCGTCCTGCGCCGCGGTCAGAATCGCCTTCAGTGCCAGCACGAATTCCGGATCCTCGGCGGCGCCCCGCTTGTAGTAGTTGGTTTCGCCCACGCCGGCAATGGCGGCGCGGCCTCGCAGGGTCCGCTCCCCGGCGGCTGACGTCGTCATTGTCCGATGAACCTCCCGGTTCTGCGCTCGGCCACGGCGCGCACGCCTTCGCGCGCGTCCGCCGTCTTGAGCAGCCAGTTCTGCTCCTCGAGCTCGTGCGCCGTGGCCTGCCGCACCTCGTCGGCGAGATGCCCGCGCAGGGTCTGCCGCACCGAGACCACGGCAAGCGGCGCTGCCGCGGCAATCTGCAGCGCCTTCTGCCGCGCGGCCTCGCGAACGTGGTCCCGGCTGACCAGCCGGTCCAGCAGCCCGAGCGCCAGCGCTTCATCACCTTTCACCCGGCGGCCGGTATAAAACATGTCGCACGCGGCCTGCACGCCGATCAGGCGGGGCAGCGTATAGCTCAGGCCGAACCCGGGATGGATGCCGAGCAGCGTGAAGTTGGCACTGAAGCGTGACTCGGGACAGCCGACGCGGAAGTCGGGCACCAGGGCGAGCCCGAGCCCGCCGCCGACGGCGGCACCGTGGATGGCTCCGACGATGGGTTTGCGATTGCCGAACAGTCGGACCGCCTGCGCGTAGAGGTGTCCGTCGACGCCGTCGCCGCGCGAGCTGCGCAATCCTGCCGGCTGGGCCCCCTGGCGTCCGCCCTGAAAATCGGCGCCGGCACAAAAGGCCCGCCCGGCGGCAGCGAGCACGATCGACCGGCACTCCGGCTCCTCGTCCAGCGCCTCGAAAGCGTCCGCTAGGCCGGTGAGCATGTCCATGTTGAAATGGTTGTGGTCGCCGTTCCGCAGCTCGACGGTGGCGACGTGGTCGTGGTCCAGGGTCACGTCCAGCAGTGGGTAGGGGCCGAGCTTGCGCATGAATCGTCTCCTCAGTCCGGTGGCGGTTCGGGGGCCTGGCGAATCACCCCCGCCTCTTCGAGGCGCCGCACGCGATCGGCATCGAACCCCCAGTCGAGCAGCACCGTGCGGGAGTCCCCGCCGGACGCGGCGGGCGGCCGGGTGAGCTCGCAGGGCGTGCGGCTGAAGCGGGGCGCCGGCGCCGGTTGCGGCACGCCGCCCGGGGACACGAACGTGTGTCGTGCCCGGTTGTGCGCGTGCTCGAGGCTCTCCGAGAGATTCAGCACCGGCGCAAAGCAGGTATCGCTGCCCTCGAGCAACTCGCACCACTCGTCCCGGGTCCGGGTGCAGAAAACGGCGGCGAACCGCGCCTTCATTTCCGGCCAGGCAGTGCGGTCGTGTTGAGGGGGCAGGTCCGCGGCGTCGAGCCCCAGCTTGTCGAGCAGCTCGGCGTAGAACTTCGGCTCGATCGCGCCCACGGAGACGTACCTGCCGTCGCGGGTCTCATAGACGTTGTAGAAGTGCGAGCCGCCATCGATGGCATTGGTGCCGCGGCGCTCGCGCCAGCGCCCGGCGTGCTTCATACCGTAGAAGAGCGTCATCAGGGACGCGGCGCCGTCTGTCATCGCGCAGTCGATCACCTGACCCTGACCGGAGCGGCCGGCTTCGATGAGGCCGGCGAGCACGCCCATGGCCAGATAGAGCGCACCGCCCCCGAAGTCGCCGACCAGGTTCAGGGGATGAACGGGCGGCTCGCCTTCGCGGCCGATGGCATCCAGGGCGCCCACCAGCGCGATGTAGTTGATGTCGTGCCCGGCCGCCTGGGCAAGAGGGCCGTCCTGCCCCCAGCCCGTCATGCGACCGTAAATCAGACGGGGATTCTCGGCGAGGCAGGCCTGCGGCCCCAGGCCGAGCCGCTCCATCACCCCCGGGCGGAAGCCCTCGATCAAGGCATCCGCCCGGCTCACCAGCGCCATGACCGTGCTCACCCCTTCTGGCTGCTTGAGGTCCACGGCAACCGAGCGGCGGCCGCGCAGCAGGGGATCCGCCGCCGGCTCCCGCGGCAGGCCGAGATCGGCGGGCGCCACGCGGTCGACACGGACGACTTCGGCGCCAAGGTCGGCGAGCAGCATTGCGCACATCGGCCCGGGGCCGATGCCGGCCATCTCGACGATGCGCACGCCTGCGAGCGGTCCGGCCACGTCTATCCGCCGCCTCGGCCGCTGGATCCGGGCAGCGGCAGGCACGTGGTCATGGAGGTGCCGGTGCCGAGCAGCATCTCGTCGCTGCCTACCCGGATCTCGGTGCACGCGAGGCCAGCCTCGATCTGGGCGAGCCGGCAGTAACTCTGCAGATGCGATCCTGCATAGCTGGCGCCGGAGAAGCGCAGGGCCAGGTTCGGATTCGGCAACGACGCACGCCCGCTCACTGCCCGGCCCACCGGCGGCCCGACCGAGATGTCGGCGGCGATGCACACCGCCTCGGCGGTCGCTCCCCGGACATCGAACCCCAGACGGATGCGGGTCGTCGTGCTGTCGCCGGAACTGGCGACGATTTCGGGTGCGAAGGTGTCGATCAACGGGATTGGGTGGCCTGCCGGCTGTCGCCATGGCAGCGGCTCCGCGGAGTGGTCGGCGGGTACGCAGATCGTCGGTAGAACCCTGAGAGCCTGCTCGAGCCGGTCGGCATTCACCAGAGTCACCAGCGCCGTGGTGCAGAGCGATCCCGTGTGGTCGCGCGTCTCGGTAGCGATCACGGTCAGCGTACGGCCTTCGCTCAGCGGCCGTGTGGTCACGGTTGCCGTGCCGGGCCGGCAGCCCTTCAGAAAATGACAATCGATGGCTGCAGGCACCAGTCCGTGCCGTTCGCCGCGGGCGGCGTTTAGCGAGACCGCCGCCGCAACGCCGCCGTTGGTGCCACCGAAGGCGCCGTTGAACCGTGCTTCGAGCTCGAAGGTCCAGGATCCATTCTGTCGGCGGGCCTGGAACAGGTTGGCGAACGTGCTCACGCGCGATACCGGGCCCGAGCCTGGGACAGCGCGACTTTGCCGTCCTGGGTCACGGCCTGCACGACGGCGCTGCCCGGTTCCTCGACCCATATGCGGGTGATGATCTCGTCTTCGAACTCCACGCGCTCGGAGAATCGCCCCTCGAGACTCACGAAGTTCGCGGGGTCGTTGCCACACAACTCGTGCAGCACGGCGCGGCCGACGAAGCCGTAAGTGCACAGTCCGTGCATGAACGGCTTGTCGTAGCCCGCCTTCCCCGCAAACTCGGGATCGATGTGCAGCGCGACCCGATCGCCGCTCAGACGATAGATTGCACCCTGTTCCTCCCTCGTCACGTCCCGTACCTCGTGATCGGGGGCACGGTCCGGCGGCTGATTGAGGTCGCGGGTGCTGGGCCCGGATTGGCCGCCGAACCCGCCGCCGCCGATCCAGAACAGCGTGGAGTGTGTCGAGAATACGATGCCGTCGGCGTCGCTGAAATCGGCGGTGACGCCGATGACGGCCGCCTTGCCTTTGTCCCAGATCTCCGAGATTCGGCTGGTCATGGTCAGCTCGCCGCTTGGCGGAAGCGGCCGGTGCAACGTGATGCCTTGCTCTCCGTGCAGCATCCGCGCGATGGGGAGCTCCACCACCTTGTTGATGCTGCCCATGGCCCGCATCCCGGGAATGACGGCGAAAGTCGGCAGCACCTTGGGCCCCCGCCCTTCGTAGATGAAATCGAGATCTCTGCTCGGCCGTGCGCCGACTCCCAGGGCGTAGAGCATCACGTCTTTTTCGTTCCAGCTTACCGTGGTGGGCTCGAACTCGGTCCCCACCATGTCAGGCGACAGCGCTTTTGCGGCCATCAGTTACCTCCCTTGTTGCTCGCGGACGGCATCATCTCCCAGCGACCGTTGTCGAACCGCACTTGCGGCTCACGCGGCAGCCCCAGACCACGTTCGGCGATGATGTTGCGTTGGATGTTTGCGGAGCCACCGCCGATGATGCCCGTAAAGCAGCCGAGCAGGCTTTTCTGCCAATCCCGCTCGGCCTGGTAGGGGCTGCCGTTGTAGAGCGTGCCGGTCTCGCCGAGCACGTCCACGCCCAGGGAATAGATGTCGTACGCGAGCTCGGTTGCCGAGAGCTTGGTGATCAAACCCTCCGTGCCGGTCTGCTCGCCGTTGATCGATTGCGACAGCAGCCGCATCCCGTGGTACTTGTTGGCCAGCGTACGCCCCTGAAGCCTGAGCAGCCGGTCGCGGTAGTGGTCGAGGTCCATGGCCCTGCCCGAGCCGACAGTTTCCTCCTGGAGCAGCTCCACCAGGCCTTTGATGCCGCTCTGGCCCTGATCGGCGCTGCCGAGCATGCCGCGCTCGTACTTGAGCGTCACGTTGGCCACGTGCCAGCCCTGGCCGCGGGCACCGACGATGTTCTTTGCCGGGATGCGCACGTCGTTGAGGAACACCTCGTTGAACGTCGCGTCTCCGGTCATGGTGACGAGCGGACGGATGTCGATGCCGGGCCGGTCCATGGGCATCAGCAGATAGCTGATACCGTGGTGCTTCGGCGCTTCCGGTTCCGTGCGCACGAGGATGAAGCACATATCGGCGACGTGGGCGGAACTGGTCCAGATCTTCTGGCCGTTGATGACCCAGTCGTCGCCATCGAGCTCCGCTCGGGTGCGCAGGCTGGCGAGGTCACTGCCGGCGCCAGGCTCGGAATAACCCTGACACCAGATCATCTCGCCATAGATGGTCGGGCGGATGTAGGCGGCGCATTGTTCCGCGGTACCTACTTCCAGCAGGGTCGGCACCAGCATCGAGATGCCCTGATTGCTGAGCCCGAGGGGCAGGCCGGCGGCCAGGAATTCCTCCTGAATGATGCGACTCTCGATGATGTCGGGCTTGGCGCCGTAGCCGCCGTGCTCCTTGGGGATGGTGCGAGCGGCGTAGCCGTGCTCGATGAGCTTGGCCTGCCAGGCCAGCACGTCGGGGTTCGGACGCTCGGTGACGCCTGGTATGCCGCGGCTGCGATGCTTCGCCGGACGATGGTTACGGCAGAACTCGCGAACTTCAGCGCGAAACTCGTCGTACTCCGGGCCGTAGCTCAGATCCATGAAAGACTCCTCAAGTGGCAGTGGCGGTCAGCGGCTGGACCCAGCCCTGATCGACGGCAGCGGCGTGGCGGACGGTTTCGGGGCCCCCGAGCAGCTGGCGATTCGCTTCGATGCGCTTGTACCAGAGGTGCAGGCCCAGCTCTTCGGTGAAGCCCATCCCGCCGTGAATCTCGATCGAGGAGCGGGCGATGAACTTGCCGATCTCGGAGGCCAGGGATTTGGCGTGACAGGCGTGCAGGACCCGCTCCGCCGGCTGTTCGTCGAAGACGTGGGCGGCGTACCAGATCAGCGAGCGGCACGGCTCGAGATCGGTGACCATGTCAGCCAGGAGATGCTTGACGCCCTGGAACGAGCCGATGGGGCGGTCGAATTGGAAGCGTTCCATCGAGTAATCCCGGGCCCGGAACAGCATGGCCTCGGCGGCGCCAAAGGTGTCGGCTGCGAGCATCAGCCGCCCCGCGGCCAGGAGGGCGTCGATGGCCTGTGCCGCCCCTCCAGATTCGCCGACGGTCTCGAACGGCGTGCGCTCCAGGCCGACGACGGCAAAACCGCGGGTACGGTCGACGTCGTTCAGCATCTCGATCGACACGCCTTCCGCATCACGCTCGATGACTACCAGCGTATCTGCGTTGGCGGTCAGCAGAAAATGGCTGGCGTCGCTCGCATCGAGCACGAAGTAGCAGCGTCCCCAGGCGCGATTGTCCTCGAGGGTTACCTTGCCGAAGTGGCGTGGTGCTCCAGCGACCTCGGTGAGGCCGACGCCGTAGCGATGTTCGCCGCTCGCAATCGGTGCGAGATGTCGCTCCCGCTGCTCAGGTGTGCCGGCGAGCTGCCAAGCCAGCGGCGCCAGCACCGCGGTGCCGAGATAGGGGGCGGGCGCCACCGACCGCCCCATGGATTCAGCAATCACCTCCGCCTCCAGCATGCCGAGCCCGGAGCCGCCGTGGTCTTCCGGAATCAACGCCCCGGTGACGCCGAGCTCCACCAGCGCCCGCCACAGATCCGGGTCGCATGGCTGGCCGGCCGTGCGCTTCAATGTCTCCAGATCGAGACGCTCCCCCAGGCAGCGGCGCAGCATGTCCTGGAGCATCGTCTGTTCTTCGCTCAGTCCAAAATGCATCAGTCCTCCAATGTTGTCTTCGATCGGCTGAACCGGACCCTGACTCAGGCCGCGGCTCGCAGCGTGCCGAGGTCGATGCCATATAGTTGGGCGACGTTGTCGCACAGGATGGCGCGTTTCTGCTCGTCGGTGAGCTGAGCCGTGTGCTCGGCCAGCATCTCCTGTGACCAAGGCCAGGTCGAATCCGAGTGGGGGAAGTCGTTGGCCCACATCAGCCGGCGCCAGTTCATCTGATCGGCAGAGCGAAAGGCCACCCAGTCGTCCTGGAACGTGGTGTAGATGTGATCGGCAAAGAACTCGCTCGGCAACTTCGACAGCGTGACGCCGGGCGCGAGCCAACGGCGGTGTCGCTTGTACGCATGATCCATGCGATACATGTAGTGGGGGACCCAGCCTGCGTCCGCTTCCACGCAGACGACCTTCAGATCGGGGTAACGTTCGAATACGCCCCCGAAGATCAGCGTCCCCATGATGTCCTGGTTGCCGCGGATGATGGACAGGAAGCTGTTGATGCGCGGACCGCGGAAGTGGCTCGACCCCCGGATGGTCAGAATGTGAAACGACACCGGCAGACCGAGCTCGATGGCCGCCTCCCAGACCGGGTTCCAGACCGGGTCGTCGAAGTCTTTCTCCCCCGGGTTTCCCGAAAGCATGACCCCCCGCAGGCCCAACCTCCTGATCTCCCGGAGATCTTCCACCGTGCGCTGTGGGTTCGTCGCAGCCGATTGACCGCAGCCCAGCAGACGGGCCGGGTGGGTGGCACAGTATTCCGCAATCCAGCGGTTGTAGGCCGCGAAGCAGGCATCTTTGTAGGCGAAGTCGCTGTGGTTGCACAGCATCATGCCGACCGTTGGGTAGATGATTTCTGCCGCCACGCCGTCCTGATCCTGCTCGGCGAGCCGAGCGTGTGGATCCCAACCTCCGCGATGCAGGTCGTCGAACCGAACCCCGCCTTCGGCGAGGTCGTCGGGATCCTTGCCGGCGGCGGCGACCAGGCCGAGCGCGATGGGGCGCTCCATGCCGTCAATGACGAACACGTCGCCCTGACTCTCGGTCGTCACGATGCGCGGCGCCTTGTCGCGCCATTGCTTGTCGATGTAGTCGGTATACGTGTTCGGAGCTTCCGTGATGTGGGAGTCCGCGGAGATGATGGGGTAATTCATGAGGGTATCCTACGAAGCTGTTGAACGAGGGGGGTAGGGTGAACGCCGACGTCGAATGGTCGATCGAGAGCCGCGCGTGCGCCGGATACCAGGTCGGCGAGTATATTTTCGGTAGGCCGGATGCATCGGATAAAGCCGGCGGCCGGGCCTGCGGTGCCCGGGTGGACGTCCGCGCGGCCGCTGCTGAGGGCGGCTGCCAGCACTGGGCCGGATATCCGGGCCTGGTAGGGTGCGGCGAGCGGCTCGAGCTCGGTGCGCTCCCACGTGTCGGTCCAGCGCGAGCGCAATGTTCGCAGCGGCTGACCGGTGATGGATCGGGTCACGACCGTGGAGTCGTCGCCGGCACCAATCAGCGCGCGTCGTTGAAAGTCCGGCAGGCGGGCCTCGCGCGCCGCAAGAAATGCAGTGCCGATCCACGCGCCCTGTGCACCGAGCATCAACGCGGCTGCGACACCGCGCCCGTCACCGATGCCGCCACCGGCCAGCACGGGCAGTCCGGGTCCGAGGGCGTCGACGACTTGAGGGACGAGCGGCAGGGTACCGACCGGTGCGTTCGGTCCGCCGGCCTCGTGGCCCTGAGCGACGACCACGTCGACACCGGCGGTTGCCAGCTGCACCGCGTCCCGGACAGTTCCGGCCGGGGCGATCACCAGGATTCCGTGATCGTGGAGTACCTTGAGATCGGGAAGCGGCGTTCCCAGGCCGGCAGCGAAGACAGGTACCTGTTCCTCGATCACTACCTGGAGGTGGGCATCGAGAAATGCGGGCGTGCATAGTGGGATCACGCCCGGCGGTCCGGATTCGTCCTGATGGTCGAGACCGTGCTGCTCCATGAAGGATTCGGCGAATTCGAGACAGTCGACCAGCTCGTCTGCGGGGAGGCGGGCACGCTGTCCGGGGCGCGGCAATCCGTAGGGCCGGGAATCCGGCAGGGTGAGGAAGACGCCGAACGGTCTGTCGGTGAGTTCGCGGGTGCGGCGGATCAGGGCGCGAAGCTCGTCCGGCGTACCAGCATGAACAGCCAGCATTCCCAATCCGCCGGCATTGGACACGGCGGCAGTGAGTTCTGGGCCGGCGACTCCGGGCATGCCGGCCAGCACGATAGGGTGCTGAATCCCCAGCAACTGGCACAGACGCGTCTCTATGCGCGGTTGAGGCATGGCCGGGATGGTCGAGGGCGCGCTCACGCGCGCTTCTCCGCAGGCGTAGCGTATCGGTCGAGCGTCTTTCTAAGCACGGTGAGATGCTCCTGGCGCCTCGTGGCGATCCACTCTTCGGGCGCGGCGAGACCGATGGCGGCGGGCCGGCCGCCCCGGTCCAGGTTCATCGGCACGCCCACCATGGTGGCGCCGGGTACGATCAGTCCTGTGCAGACGGCAAAGCCGTGCTCTCGCGCCTGCTTGATCGCGCGCCGCAGGTCATCGCGTGACGCCTTGCAGTCCGGGTCTCGGGCCATGGATTGTTGGAGCAGGCGTTCGGCTTCCGGTGGGTCGTACTGGCTTAGCAGCACACGACCCAGTGTGGAGGCGTGAAGCAGCCTTCGGGTGCCCGGCTTGACGTGGTAACGGATGGCCGTTGTGCCCTGCAGGACCTTGATGTACTGCACGTGCACGCCGGACCGGATGGCGGCGATGACCGTGCATTGCGTGGCATCGAGCAGCTCCTGCATGAGCCTCTGCACAGCCTTGACCGGCAGACTCTCATGCTCGACCCATTGTCCCAGCATCGAAATTCGGATGCTCGGAAAGAACTCTTTCTCGGTCGAGTCGTACTCGAGGTAACCGAGACTTTCCAGGCTACGCAGCAGAGCGGCGGCGCTGGAATGCGGATAGCGGAGGTGTTCGGCGACCTCGTTGATCGACACTGGCCTGCGCAGCTCATCAAAGAGCTCGAAGATCTCCAGCACACGTGCCGCGGACTTGACGACGTTGGCTGATGGCGGTGGCAAGATTCCTTCCTTCCCGGGGGCGGATATCGCCGGCTGACGCAACGGCTTTACTTTTAACACATATGTGCGAAAGTACAACAGGTTTATGGGATCAGGGAGATGATCATGAAGGTGATCGTTGATATGGAGCTGTGCGAAGCGAACGCACTCTGCGTGATGGAATGCCCGGAGGTGTTTCAGCTCACGGACGACGACAAGCTGATGCTGCTGAAGGAGCATCCAGGTGAGGAACTGCGGGCCAAGGTGGAAGCGGCGGCCCAGCTCTGCCCAAGGCTCGCCATTACCGTGACCGACGAATGACACTGGAGGACGACATGCAGACACCGACGGCTCCCATCGAGATCATCGATCCCGACTATTACCAGCAGAATGGCTACCCCCACGAGTTCTGGGCCGAATTGCGTCGCGACCGTCCCATCGCCTACTGCAAGCACCCGAAGCTGGTTCCTTTCTATGCGGTCACCCGCTACGAGGACATAGTCAACATCTCCAAGCAGCCGAGCGTGTTCGAGAACGCGCCACTGCTCTCCGTTCAGCCGGAGGCCGAGGAAGACCTGATCTCACGCGTGCGGACGCTATTGAACATGGATCCGCCCGACCATCGTATCTACCGTCAGCTCATGAGCCGGTACTTCACCAAGCGCCGGTTGAACGAGGATCAGCACCGGTTGGATCACGTCGCGGAGGTTCTGCTTGACAGCGTGGCGGACGAGACGGAGATGGATTTCGTCACGCGCGTGTCGGCGATCCTGCCGCTGGCCGTCATCGCGGAGCTCATGGGGCTTCCGCAGGAGGATCGCGACCAGTTCTTCCGGTGGACGAACGAGATCGTCGGCGCGAACGACCCTGAGTTTCGGCGTGAGGACGGAACGAGCGGTCGGCAACTGGCGGAGCGCGCGATCGAGGAGGTGTTCGCCTATTGCAACGACTTCGTCGAAGACCGCCGCAAGCATCCGCGCGATGACCTGACGACGGTGCTGGCCACCGCGAAGATCGAAGGTCGGTATCTTCCGCCCTTGGAGTTGTTGTCATACTTGTTTCTGCTGATCGCGGCAGGCAACGAGACGACGAGAAATGCCACGAGCGGTGGCGTGCTGGCGCTCATGGAGCATCGCGACCAGCTCGAACTGGTGCAGAAGCAGCCCGAGCTGCTCGATTCGCTGGTCGAAGAGATGGTGCGCTGGACCAGTCCGGTGATTCACTTCTGCCGTACACCGAACCGCGACGTCACCCTGCACGACGTGTCCATCAAGGCGGGCGAGCACCTGACGCTGTTCTACCCCTCTGCCAATCGCGATGAGACCGTTTTTTCCGAGCCGATGCGATTCGACGTTCGGCGCGACAAGAATCCGCAGATCGGATTCGGCATCGGTGAGCACCTGTGTCTGGGCGCGCATCTGGCGCGCAACGAGCTGCGGGCCATCTTCAAAGCATTGCTCGCACGAATGCGGGAGATTGAGCTCATCGAACCGCCTGAGCGGCTGCGATCGGGATTCATCGGGGGCGTCAAGCACCTGAAGGTACGGCTGCGGCTGGACTGAGGCCGATCGGCGAGGAGAGCGTTGGCGGTGGTTAGGTACCACCGACCACCGGTGGGCGGCCGTCGGATGGAGGGTAGTACTATGTGAGTGGCCGTACACAAGGCCCTCCGTCCAGGATCACTCACTCGAAAGATGGTTGCAAAGGGAGTAGGCGTTCCTCCTCTCGACAGCCACCTAGCCCGCTTAGCTCACCGATTTCAGTTCAGCGCGCCTTCGGCGCTCATTTTGCCGTGGACCGGGTGGTTCGAGCGGGCCCATAGGCCGATTAGGTCGCCGACGAGGGCCTTTGCGTCGTTGCGCGAGGTCTGAGTCGGGCTCTGGAGGCACTTTGGCATTCGTCGGAGCGTAGGTCTCCCTGTCAGTCGTAAATACTGACAAGCGAACGCGGCAATCACGGCAATGGCTATCCGGGCGGCGGCCAGGCGGGATGACGACGGAGGTTGGCCAGGATCTGTGCGAAGTCGCTGGCGTACGGATAGGCATCAGAGAACGACAGCCAGACCCTGCGCACGGTAATGCGCACCCGCGCACCGATCTTCAGTAGCTTCAGCCGGATGGTCGTGCACTGCGC
Source organism: Pseudomonadales bacterium (assembly GCA_019634925.1). GTDB lineage: Bacteria > Pseudomonadota > Gammaproteobacteria > Pseudomonadales > Azotimanducaceae > UBA7803. The sequence continues at coordinate 191,920 of JAHCAL010000004.1, read as the reverse complement.
CTTGGCGTGCTGCGTGCCGGCGAGCCCCAACCTTCTCAACCCGTGCATCAGCACGTAGGCGAAGGAGGAGAAGTACAGGCGCAGTTGATTGGCCCGCAGGGTCGCAGTGCTGGTGCGATCGGCGAACAACCCCAACTGCTGCTCCTTGATCCTGTTCTCCATCTCACCGCGTACGCAGTAGAGCTTCTCATAGAGGCGCTTTGCACCGGCCTGGCGGATCGGAAGGTTTGTCACCACGAACCGTGGGTTGGCCTTGTTCGGCAGGTATTCCGCCTTGCCCACCACCCGCCGTTCGGCGGACCAGGACTTGCGCGTCCGATAGCGGAAGTCACGGAAGCGACGGGCCGGCCGGCCGGTGCGGGCATGCTCGATGCGTGCCGCCTCCATCGCCTCGCCCAGGACCCGATTCAGTCGCGCATTACGGGCCAGCCCCAGCAGATAGTTGACCTGGTTGCCCTCACACCAGCGCATGATCGCCTCGCGGCAGAACCCGGAGTCGCCGCGGATCACGATCCGTGTCTTCGGCCAGCGGGCACGGATCTGCGTAACGATCCGCTCGAGCTCTTCGACGCTGCCCGTAGCACCATCCTGATTCGACGGCCGCAGTCGCGCGCACAGCAGGTGCTCGCCGCAGAAGATGTACAGCGGCAGATAGCAGTAACAACCGTAGTAGCCGTGGAAGAACCGCCCTTCCTGGTTGCCGTGCAGGGGATCGTCCGTCGCATCCAGATCCAGCCAGATCTCGCGCGGCGGCTTGTCGTGGGACTCGATGAACAGATCCACCAGCAGACGATCGAACGCCTTCGGATCGGCCGCGATCTTCTTGTAGCGGTCGGACTTGGCCGATTCCGGTGTCGTCAGTTCCAGCCGGTTCAGCGTGCTCGACCCAGCGAGCGGATTGCCTTTGTCACGTTCTCGCTCGCGGTCTTCGCCCGTCAGGTCGCGTTTACCGACCAGCAGCGCCAGCACGCTATCGGCGCGCAGTGTGTCGTGATCGTTGAGGTCTTCGTAGCCCAGTGCCAACCCGTAAACCCGCTGCGCGACCAGCGACAGCACGCCGTGTTCGATGCTGTTCGGATTGCGATAGTCGGTGAAGCACCGAGCCAGCCGATCCGATAAGCCGAGCCGGTGATCAACCTCGCGTAGCAGCAGTCCGCCGCCGTCCGAAGTGATGCGACCGCCATCGAAGCGACCCACAACTTCTCGCGTTCCCAACGCGTGAAATTCCAACTGGCAGGGAATACACTCTGTCGTCATAGGCCTCTCGTTCTGTTGTGGGTAAGTGCTTGGCGGCTCTTACTTTATGCAACAGAGAGAGGCCTATTTCCATAGGGGCGGTGAGTTTTCCGGGCTAGAAAATAAGCGTACTTACTAAGTCGCGACAGTTTGGGTCCAGAACTCTCTCTTTCCTCCACGCGGAACCTGGTTGCGCGTCCGGGGCTCGGCTTTCGTTGCCTCGGGCGCGCGGCACCTTATGCTGCTTTCGCTTTACGTTACTTCTTTGGATCGCGGATCGTTACGCTGCCTTGCGCGACGGCGGCGAGACGCCCTTCATTGACCACGGCAATGTGGACGACGGCGAGTGTTCGGCTCATGTTGATGATTCGGGCAGTGGCACCGACCGTGCCTTTGCTGACGGGGGCGGTCAGGTTGATCTTGAATTCTGTAGTTGCTGCCCACTGCCCCGGCTTCATTGCCGGATAGCAGACGCATCCGAGCATGTGGTCGCAGAATGCCGACAGAACACCGCCGTGCATGTTGCCGAAGGGTGTGAGCAGTTCCTCGCGCACGTCGAGCTCTCCACTCATGGTGCCCGGTCCGGCCGCCGTGATTCTGAAGCCGAGATACTCGTGCAAGCCGCCAGCGCCGCCACGGTTCGCCAGAAAGCCGTCCGCGATCTTCTGGCTGAAGGGTACGTCGGCAACGGGTATGCTGTAATCGTTCACAATCTGCTCCTTATCTGGAGAATGGGTCGGGGGAATGGTTGGGTGAAACGTGTCTATTTCGGGGGGATCAGGCAGGAATGAATGGATTCGTCATTCTCCACCTCCCGGGCAAGCGTCCGGATCGCGAGATCCGCGTTCTCCAGGGAGAAGTCGTGGGTGTGCATTTGTTGGATGGGGGATCGGCCCGACTCGATCAGCCGAATGGCACTGCGGTAGCCGGAGGAGGTCACCCCGATCGCGCCGTGAATGGTGATCTCCTTCATGACGATTAGATCGGAAACGAAATCATCCACCGGCCGGAAACCTTTCACTCCGGCGAGCACGATTCTGCCTCCCGGCTTGACCATGTCGAGAGCATCGCGGACGGGTTTGGTCGCGTAGGCCGAGACGTCGATCACGACGTCGGCGCCGCCGTCGGTCAGGGCTCTGACTCGCTCGACGGCGGGTTCGTTGTCGACGTCGACAGTGTGGTCGGCACCGAAGGCCCGGGCAAGCGCCAGCTTACGTGCGTCGGCAGCGAGTCCAGTCACGATGATCGTTCCCGCCCCCACTTCCCGGCAGGCAATCACGCAGGACAGACCGCGCTGGCCGGGCCCAAGGATGACGACGCTCTCGCCCGGCATCGTTTTCGGCAGTTCGACCGCCCAGCGGAATCCGGCCCCCAATGGATTGAACATCACCGCCAGTTCGGCGGGTAGCGATGGGTCCATGCGATGAATCACCGAGTTAGCGTGCAGATACATGTACTGAGCGTATCCGCCCCAGAGCCCGGGCGACTCGCTCAGCGGGATGTACGAGTAGATGCGACGGTTCTCGCAGAGGTGATAGCGGCCATCGAAGCAGGTGGAGCAGTGTCTGCAGGACAGCATCGTTTCTACCGCCACCCGGTCGCCGACGTCCACGCCCCACCGCTCGGCCGCGACATCCCCGATTCGAGCGATCCTGCCCAGAGGTTCGTGTCCTGGTATCACCGGCATGGGAGTACGCAGAGCCCCCTCATACTGCTCATAGTCGCTGCCGCAGATACCGCAAGCTTCAAGCTCGAGGATGGCGCTGAACGCGTCGATGTCCGGGATCTCGATGTCGCGGGGTTCGAGGATTCGAACGCCCGTCTGCACCATGGCGAATGATTTTCTGGGCAACATGTCCGATCCCTCCGGTTCGCTTGATCACTGTATAGTAAGCTTATTTACTACGCTTGGGGTAGCAGAAACGCTGGTGAACCTGCAACTCGGTGTGCGGTCGCAGGGCGACCGCTGGGATGCACAGGTCTGGGCACGTAACCTGTTCGACAATCACGTCGAGACGCTGATCTTCGACTCGGTGTTCCAGGCGGGAAGCTTCAGCACATTCTTTGCACCGCCGCGCACCTACGGGCTGACGGTCAGCACCAACTTCTGATCTGCGGCTTCATTCGGGCTGAAACCGGCGGCGCCGTGAGGCGCCGCTTCAGCTGGGCCCCTGGCCGTGGCGGTCAGCGGCGGCATGGTCAGATCCACGCTCCTCACGCTCGTCGTCGTGCCCGCCGTGTACTCGCTGGTGGTGGAAAATCGTCGGACCGTGGCCGCAGTGGCGGATTCTTCAGCGGTGTCTTGAACTCGCCGGAAGCCGGCTGGGAAAACTCAGGGAAATTCCGGGTGTGCATCGCGGGTCTGACCGCGGTGGCTACCGCGTGCCTTAGTCACATGCGGCGGCTCATACCGCTTCGTCAGCCGAGTCCTGAGTGACTAGTGACCCCACGTTGTGGAGGATCCGCAGCAGCACCTTCACGGTGTTTCGCAGATCTCTCGCAGAAACCCCCGTGATCGAGCCGGCATGCAGTTCCCGCGCAATCGACTCCATCTGCGGCTGCATGTCTCTGGCAGCTTTCGTGAGATGGACGCGTTTGACGCGACGATCGCTCGTATCTTCCTTCCGCTCTACCAATCCCTTGCTTTCCATTCGATCCAGCAACCCGGTCATTGCCATGCGACCGACGCCCAGGTACTCGGAGAGTTCCACTTGGGTGACCCCCGGAAAGCGCTGCACATAGGCAATGGCCCGAGCCTGGGGGCGGGAAAGATCGAGAGAGGACATGCGAGCCGCATAAGCGGCGGTGAATGCGCGCGCCAAATCGTGCACGAGAAACCCTAGATGGTCATTGAGTGGATCGGTCATGTCCACCGTACGCAGCTGTTCTCGCATGGGGTCGATTCCTCATCTGGTGTCAGTAGCAGTGGTCGCGTAGTCACTCTCGCCGCAGGCCGGGCCGTTACTGTACCCCGAGCTGCGGGAGCGTCGGGCGAAAGCGGCGGGTGACGAGGCAGTTCTCGGAAGAGCTTTCCTGACCGTCAACGCATATACTACCACGATTGGTCCAGGGCGTTGAATCCTCAACTTCTGCAGGACGGGAGGGCGCGCTGCATCACGGGTCGGCAGGGCTGGATCGACTCATAGCAGAAAAGTGATGTTCTCCTGCGGCTCGTCGATACCCAGCAGAGTGATCTGCTTGTAACGGATGGCCAGACCGCCGTTGTGCTCGACCAGGCGATAAAGACTGCGTCCCGCGTGCAGACGCTGCACGTGAAGTCGGGTCTCGAAGACGACGAAGTTCGCGGCGGCCTCGATCTCGCCGGCGGCGTCAGCATCGGCCACGACGTTTGCAACGATTCGGCGCATACGCGACGGCGGTGATTGGGCGAAGGCCTTGCCGCTGGCCAGGCGGCGCACGTGGTTTTCAAGCACGGCATGGTCGCCATAGAGGATAGAGACCTCTCGGGTGGGGTCGGCGCCTTCGCGATTCGAGGGAATCCAGTAGCGGCAATCCTCGGTAAACAACGCCAGCCAGTCCTCGTACCGGTTCTCGTCCATCAGGCAGGCTTCCTGGTACAGGAATTGCTCGACGCGATGCTGTAGGTCGCTCATGAAGTTTCCATCAGCGCTTTCCAGCGGCGCCACATGGCCCGCTGTGACACCTCGTCCGTTACCTGTCCGACAATGGTGCCGTCCTCGTCGTGTTGTTCCCGGTGCTTGCCGCGCTGAAACAGCAGCCATGGATCGTGGTCGCATTTCAGGCCTTCGGTCACGCGGCTGAACATCTCGATGTCGTCGTGAATGCCGCCGCCCTGAGGGCTGTAAAACGCTTCGTAGGCACGCAGGCGCTGGGTGTTGATCTCGTCCGGCACGCCCTCGAGCAGCGCCGGTGCCAGCAACACCTCGGTGCGGTCGTGACGGATCGGCCGGATCGTCCTGACCTGCTGACCGAGCACAACGAGATTGGGAAAAACGTTCATGTGGGTGCCGCCGGCGCTCAGGACCATCTCCGCGCGCGGTTCCCCGTGGGCGGCCACCAGGTCCTGGTAGTACTGACGGCCCCAGGAGGTTGCCTGGAGCGCTTCGATACGCGCGCGGGCATGGGTGACGTTGTAACGGCGATAATCGAGCAGCGTGTGACCGTTGCCCAGAGCCCGGCAGAGCGCTGCGGAGTTTCCGTCGAACATGTCCACACGCGCGCCGCCGGGCCCGCGCATGCCGGCGAAGAACGATTGATGGGTAAAGTTCGGATGGTAGCCGTCGATGGAGTTCTCCATCTGCAGCTTCCAGTTGCCATCGTAGGCCAGCTTGGATACGCCCGCCTGAAGGCGGATCCTGCCTTCCGGCGAGAGATCGCAGAACAGATCTATCTGCTCCATGCAGGGGTGTCCCAATTCCTCCTCGAGGCCCGCTCCATCGGCTGCGCAGCTCGCGAACACAAACCCGCGATAGCTGCTCACGCGCGGCGGCTTGCCGAGACCGAGGGAGCCCATGTCGAGGTTCTCGTAGGCCTCGGCGTAGGGCACGCGGTCCAGCTCACCGCTCAGCCGGTACTGCCAGCCGTGGTAATCGCAGTGGAACCCCTCGGCATTCCCGGAGTCCGGCAGGCAGACCAGCGCGGCCCGATGACGGCATCGGTTGAACAGCACCTGGACGCGGTGATCGCGGTCACGGCAGAAAATCACCGGCCGCGTGCCGAGGGTGCTGCGTTTGAAGTCGCCAGGGTGGGGAATCTCGCTGTCGTGTCCGATGTATACCCAGCAACGGGAGAAGATGTGGTCCAACTCCTCGCGAAAGATCCCGGGGTCGGTATAGACGTCACCATGCACGGCGTCCGGGCGGACGAGGTGATCGTAGCTGGCGACCGTCGTAGCCTTGATAAGCATGCCCCCCCTTGTTGAATGCCAATGTGGTCCGCGACCCAGTAGCCTGATTGTATATGAAGTGACAGAATGAGATCGACAGGTTCAAAGGGGGTGGTATGGCGGTATCGGCGCTGGGTTACATCGGGCTCGAGGTGCGTGACACTGCTGCCTGGGACGGATTTCTGCACGATGCGGTTGGACTGATGCGTGGGAGACCGACGCCGGCTGGCATCGCGACCTACCGGACCGACGACCAGGCTCAGCGGCTGTGCCTGCACCACGGTGCGTCCGACGACGTGGGTTACCTGGGTTTTCAGGTGCGCGACCCGGCGGCGTTGCAGGCCGTTGCCCGGCAGCTCGAGCACGACGGCTTCGGCGTCGAGTTGGCGAGCGGGGATCAGTGCGCTGAGCGCCGGGTAATGGAGATGATCCGAACGACCGACCCGGATGGGCTGGAGGTGGAGATTTTTTGCGGACCCTATCTGGCGCCGGAATGCCCGTTTCGCTCCATCGTCTGCTCGGGTTTCGTGACGGCCGAGCAAGGACTCGGCCACGTGGTGTTGTCGGTGGCCGATTCCGATGCCGCGCGCCGCTTCTATGAGCAAGCTCTGGGCTTTTGCCTCAGCGATTTCGTCGTGCTTGGCCCACCTGGGGGGAGCATCGAAATCGTGTTTTTGCACTGTAACCCGCGACATCACACCGTAGCGCTGGCACCGGTACCGGGCGGCAAGCGGCTGCTTCACTTCATGGTGCAGATGCAGAACCTCAACGATGTGGGATCCGCGCTGGACCGCTGCGGTGCGGGAGGCGTGCCGCTCAGCATGGGTCTGGGCTGTCACACCAACGATCACATGGTGAGTTTCTACGCTGTCACGCCATCCGGTTTCGACGTGGAAATCGGCAGCGGTGCCCGAATCATCGACGAAGCGACCTGGCGAGTGGCGCGCCATGCCGCAGTGAGCATCTGGGGGCATCGGCGTCCCCACTGACCGTTCGCAGCGACGGCGGCGCCCGACACCAGTTTCACAACAGCAGGAGAGCGAGAGATGCCGACCTTGGAAGGAAAAGTGGCCCTGGTGACCGGAGCAGGCGGGGGGCTGGGTCGCAGCCATGCGCTGCTGCTCGCGCGCGAAGGTGCCGCGGTGGTAGTGAATGACCTCGGCGGCGCCCGGGATGGTACCGGTGCAGGTCACGGCATGGCGGATCAGGTCGTCGAGGAGATTCGTATCGCCGGCGGTAAGGCCATCGCCGACTACGGCTCCGTGAGCGATGAACATGATGCCGCTGCCATGGTGCAGACTGCCGTCGAGAATTTCGGTGGTCTGGATATCTGCATCTGCAACGCCGGGATTCTGCGTGACAAGTCATTCAAGAACATGACCGCGGATATGTGGGATGCGGTCATCGATGTCCATCTGCGGGGCACGTACGTCGTGTCGAAGGCCGCCTATGACCGGATGCTCGAGCAGCAGCGGGGCGGGCGGATCATCGTCACCAGTTCCACTGCGGGGCTCATCGGCAACTTCGGCCAGACCAACTACGGGGCGGCCAAAGCGGGTGTCGCCGGCTTCATGCGCTGCCTGGCGCGGGAAGGCATCCGCTACGGCATCACCGTCAACGTGCTGGCACCGGCGGCCTGGTCGCGGATGACCGAGGATCTGCTCCCGGAAGCGGCCAAGGATCGCTTCGCGCCGGAGAAGGTTTCACCGGTGGTGGCGTGGCTGTGCACCGACGCCGCGGCCGACGTGACCGGCAGGATTTTCTGCGCGAGCGGCAACCGCATCAGCATGCTGAACTGGCAGGTCGACACGCTGGCAGAGCAAGAGCAGGACGCGCCGCTGACCGTGGAAGGGGCGGGCGAGATCATGGAGTCGACCCGCGATCGCTGGCCGAAGCCGTTGAACCCGATGGATGTATGACATCGGGCCCCAGCGACGTCTCGATCAGTCGCCGCTCGAGTCTCTCAGGGTGCGCCCCGCGGAGAGCCGCAGCGGTGCGTAAGAGATCACCGTCTCGCCGCGTTGGTTGACGATGTTGTTGCGGGTACGCACCAGGCCCCGGTTGGGGTCCTTCCAGGTGGCCCGGCTTTCCAGCACTTCCACTACCACGTGCACGGTGTCTCCGACGAAGGTAGGGTCCTTGACGTCAAAGGTCATCGACAGGAAGGCAAGGCCGGTCCGCTGCAGCGTGGATTGCACCAGCAGCCCCTCGGCAATCGCATACACCAGCGCGCCCGGCACCAGGCGACCTCCTCGAGGCGCGTGTCGCGCGGCGTACTCGGCGTCCGTGAACAGCACCTCCACCATGCCGGTGGTATTGATGAAGTTGACGAGGTCCGTTTCGGTGACGGTCCGTGCGAGGGTCCGGAAGCGTCTGCCCACCGGCAGATCCTCCCACGCGATTCCGATGCCGACGATCTCCATGGTTCCTCCCTTCCGGCAGCCCGGCCCGATGCGTTCCGGAACTTGCCACGCGGACTGGTGCACGCGTAGTCTGTAGTAAAGTCACTTACGGTTCCAGGGGGGTTCATGGGAGAAAAGCCATTGATCGGTATTACCCCTGGCGATCCCTGCGGCATTGGGCCCGAGGTCGTCGCAAAGTCGCTGGCGACCGGTTTACCCTATGCGAGCTGCCGTCCCGTGGTGATCGGCAGCATAGCAGCGGTTGCACTGGGTGCCGAGGTGGCGGGGGCCGACCTGAAGATCCGGCGGATCGAGGATCTGTCGCAGGCGGGGCGTGAGGAGGGCACCGTGGATGTCTTCGATCCGGGCAACCTCGACGCGTCGGAGATTGAGCTCGGTGTGGCCAAGGAGAGCTGCGGGCGCGCCAACGGGCAGTGGCTCCAGGCCGCCGCCGACCTGGCCATGTCCGGTCGGATCGCAGCCAGTGTGATGGCGCCGGTCAACGGCGAGGCGCTGGCGAAGGGCGGCATGACAGGGGGGCTGCCAGGCACGGATCCGGGTTCCTTGTATCTGACGTTGCTGTCCGGACCGTTGCGTGTCGTGCATGTGTTCGATCACGTCCCCCTCGAGGACGTCTGCCGGAACCTCTCGCAGGAACTCGTCACACGCGCGATCCTCCGCACGGCCGAATCCCTAGAGCGCTGGGGAATCGCCAATCCGCGTGTCGGTGTCGCTGGGCTGAACCCGCACGCGCGCGGGCGCCAGGAAAGTGCGTCGATCGAGCCTGGGGTGGCGGCGGCAGCGGCGGCCGGGGTCGCCGTCGAGGGTCCCATTGCACCGGACACCGTGTTCCGACACTGCATCGAGGGCCGCTACGACGTAGTGATCGCCATGTTCCACGACCAGGGCCATATAGCCATCAAGACCTGGGGTTTCGAAGGCAACTGCGCTGTGTTCCTGGGTGCGCCTTATCTGTTTCTGAGCGTTGGACACGGCACGGCCTACGACATTGCCGGACAGGGGGTTGCCGATCACCGGATGATGCTCTCCGCCCTTCTTCAGGCTGCGAGTCTGGCATCTGGCCGCGGGTTCTGTTGAGCCGAACTCTGTCTTATCGAGAGGAGATGAAGTCCCGGAGTTTACGGTTGCAAATCTCTCAGCGTTTGGCCCCCGAGACGTTGCCGACGGCGGCCCTGGCGAATTCCGTGACAATCTTGTAATCGGCCTTGCCGTTCGGTGCCCGCAGGGGAACGTCGGAGATCAGGATCCGCTTCGGGGCCTTGTAGGGCGCGAGCTGTGACTTGACGTGCTCGCGCAGCGCAGCCTCGTCGAATTTTGCCGGATCCCCGGGGACGACGACCCCGATCACTGCCTGCCCCCAGCGCTCGTCTGGCACGCCCACCACCAACGCGTCCTCCACGTTGGGATGGGTCTTGAGCGCCTCCTCGATCTCCTCGGGATAAATCTTCTCGCCTCCAGAGTTGATACACACGGAGCCCCGGCCGAGCAGGGTCAGCGTACCGTCGGCTTCGACCACGCACCAGTCGCCCGGGACGGAGTAGCGCACGCCGTCGATCACGGGGAACGTCGTTGCCGTTTTCTCCGGGTCCTGGTAGTAACCCACCGGAATCGGGCCGGGGCGGGCGATGAAACCTGGTTCGCCGCTACCGGGCTGTACGGGACGATGATCTTCGGTGAATACTTTGCAGTGCTCGCCGATGCTGAACTTAGCCGTGGTGGCTTCCTCGTCGCCGGTGGTCCGGGACGTGCCGAAGCCTATGGCCTCGGAGGCGCCGAAAGAGTCCATCAGCACCATGTTGGGGTTGTGGCGCAGCAGCCCGCGCTTCACCTCCGGGGACCACATGACGCCCGAGCTGACGATGCCCATCACGCTGGAGAGGTCGTAGCTGCCGGGTTTCTCCTCGAGGGCGCGCAGCAGGGGCTTGGCGAAGGCGTCGCCGACGATGGCCAGCGAGTTGACCCGGTAGCGCTCGACCGTTGCCCACATGGCGTGGGGGTCGAGACTGTGTTCCGGCACCGTGACCACGCAGCCACCCTGGGTCAGCGTGTTGATGCTCGTCAGCATGGCGGTGCCGTGCATGAGCGGACAGGCGGCCAGCATCTTGCCCCGCATGGGGGCCTTGGCGACGCGCTGGGCGTGCTCCGCCGGGGACTCGGGTGCGGACTGGCCGGGATTCAGCAACGAAGCTCCAGAGCCGCCGGCCTGCCAGATGGCTTCGTGCTCCCACATCACGCCCTTGGGCATGCCGGTGGTGCCTCCGGTGTAGATGAAAAGCAGGTCCTTGCCGCTGCGTTCGATGTCGAGTGGCGAGCCGTCGCCTTCGCCGACGACGTCGTCGTAGCACACGGCGAAGTGTGCGGCACGATCTTGCGGCTGCTCGAAGTAGGGTGTGACCTCGATCCAGACACGTACCTTCGGCAGGCGCGGGCGCAGCGCCGCCACGTGCTCGCGGAACTCGGCGCCGTACACTACGGCCTCGGCGTCCGAGTTGTCGAGGATGTAGTGCAGCTCGTTGTTGCGGTAGCGGTAGTTGACGTTCACGTGGACATAGCGGCCCTTGAAGCTCGCGACCATAGTCTCGACGTACGCAGGGCAGTTGCGCATGTAGTGCGCGACCTTGCTGCCCGGACGCAGGCCTTGGGCGGCCAGATAGCGGGCCAGTCGGTTGCTGCGCCGCATCAGCTCCGGCCATGAGATCGTGATGCCTGCCGCGCCGCCCGGGCCCGCGTGGATGCAGGCCGGTAGCTCATCGTTGCTGACCTCGGCGATGGCTTCAAAGACGTCGGCGAAGTTCCAGACCATCGGATTCTCCATTCAGTTATCGGCGAAATTCGGCATCACCTTGCGGGCAAACAGGTCGAGAGAGTCCTGTAGCTGGGCCGGCGTGTGCAGACCCTGAGGAATGAGCAGGAAAGCCTCTTCGATGGGCACGCTCTTCGATACGGTTTCGATCTGCCGGTTCAAGGTCTCGGGAGAACCGACGAGCAGCTGGGGTAGCCCCTGTCCGAATGGGGTGGCCCAGGTCTTCCAGAACCACTCCATGTCTTCGAACAAGGCCTGGGCTTTGGCATCCGTCTCGGCGCACACGGCGATCCCACCCCAGCAGGCCTGTTCCCCCGGCGCCACGTCATGGCCGTGTCGTTTGGCTTCTTCTTCCCATTCCCTCCACAACAGCTCGAGGAACTCGGTGTTGCCCGACAGCACGATCGGCCGTCCCTTGTAGCGGGCCCAGAATTTCGCCGTCCGCAAACTCTGCGAGAAGCCGCCGTAGAGCGGGATGTGCGCCTGGTAAGGCTTGGGCGCAATACCCACCTCGTGCACGCGCATGGCGGCATCCACGCCCCGGCCATATTGAACGTAGACCGGATGATCGTGGGGGTTGACGAAGTCCGGGGGTGGGAACTGCCAGAATCTGCCCTGGTGGTTGATGGTGTCTTGACCGAGCGCCTTGACGACCACATCGACGAATTCGGCGAAGTACTCGCGGTTCAGCTCGTCCTCCGGCGCATGCGCGTTCCAGGGCCCGACGGCGGCAAGCTCCGGGCGGATCTTGTAGTTCTCGACCCAACGAGCCTGATAGCCGCGCACCAAGCCCACGCCGAAACGACCCTTCAACATGTGATCCATGGTCGCGATCTTCTCGGCCGTCATCAGCGGGTTGTTGACGGTGCTGACGAACCCGCAGGTGACGATGCGCAGCCGGCGGGTGTGCTGACCCAGCCACATGGCCATCAGACACGGGTCGTTGGAGATCTCGAAGCCTTCGATCTGCAGATGGTGCTCTGGGTGACCCAAAGCGAAGTACCCGGCATCGTCGGCGAACGCCGCCACTTCGCCGAGCTCGTTGAGCATTCGCTGGTAGAGTTCGGGCCGGCGGCCGGCCATGCCGGCCTCGAGCTCCGCGCGGCGCCCGATGGTGCAGTAGACGAACAGGCCGAACTTCATGCGGCCCTCCCATTGCGCAGCAGCCTGCCGGGCAGGGCACCCGGGCCTGCGATCTGATCCTCGTTCGCCTGGCGCAGCAGGATTCCGTTGACGATCACCGCCTCGATGCCGCGGGCCCGGCTGATGAGGCGCTCCGCCCCGGCGGGCTGGTCCGTGACCCGCTCCAGCGGGCTTGCCCCCACGGTGTCCGGATCGAAGACCACGATGTCGGCGGGCCGGCCGACGGCGAGCAGCCCGCGATCGGCGATGCCGAACACCGTCGCCGGCAGCGAGGTGAGCATCTGCACCGCCCGCTCCAGAGAAAGCACGCCGGTTTCCCGCACCCAATGGCCGAGCAGGTGGGTGCTATAGCAGGCATCGCAAAGCTGACTGGCGTGAGCGCCGGCGTCGGAGAGCCCCAGCACCACATGATCGTTGCTGAGCATCGTCGCCACTTCCGACTCGTCGACATTGGCCACCGGCATGCGAATCCGGGTGTCGAGCTCCTCCTCGATGACGAGATCGAGCACGAAATCGGCGATGCGTTTGTCTTTCTGCGCGGCGAGCTCCGGGAGCAGACGTTCCTGATACTCCGGGTGCAAGCGGCTGTAGGAGACCACCGCCTTGGCGAACGCGTCGGTCAGAGCGCCGCCGTCGATCATCCGGTGGAACTCGCCGCGAAAATCCTCGGAGGCGTATGCCTGCATGCGGCTGGCCGGGTCGGCGCCGGAGAGTTTGTTGAACACCGGGTTCATGTCCAGCAGGAACGGCTCCTTCAGGGTGAATTCCAGCACGAGCGGCCGACAGGCTACCTGGGGCCAGACGTCCGCGCCGCGCGCCTGGATGGCGGCGGATCGTTCGAGCTGATCCGTGACCGAGCTGTTGCGCAGCAGGCCGCCGCCGCCGAGCAGCGCCGTCCAGCTCACGCGGATGCCGTGGCTGTTCGCCAGACGCTCGAACTCGGGCAGCGCCAGGCCCTTGCCGATGGTGGCCTGCATCACGCCGCGGCCGGCGGCGGGAACGGTGGCCGCCAGCGCGTCGATTTCCTTGAAGCCCGCGAGTCGGCTCGGCACCGGCCGGCCCTCGAAGCCGACGTGGGTGGCGGCCTTCGACGTGGCGAAGCCGAGGCCTCCCGCGGCGATCGCTTCACGCACGATCCGCTGCATGGTCGTGATCTCGTCGTCCGTGGCTTCGCGCTCGGTTGCCTCCTCGCCCATCACGTAGAGACGCACCGGAGTGTGGCCGACCAGGGCCGCGACGTTGATGGCACTGCCGCGGCTCTCAATGGCGTCGAGGTACTCGGGGAACGTCTCGAAGGCCCAGTCGTCGCCGAGGCCCGCGAACAGCGCCTCGGCGGTCATGCCTTCGACCTTCTCGAGGGTCCGCAGGATGAGTTCCCGATGTACCGGCCGGGTCGGGGCGATGCCGAAGCCGCAGTTGCCCATGACGACGGTCGTGACGCCGTGCCAGGGAGAGATCGTCAGCATGCGGTCCCACAGGATCTGGGCGTCGTAGTGCGTGTGGATATCGACGAAACCCGGCGCGATCACCTTGCCGCCGGCGTCCAGCGAGCGCCTGGCCTTGCCGCTCACGTCGCCCATGGCAACGATGCGGCCGTCCTTCACCGCGATGCTACCGGGCCGGCCCGGCGCACCGGAGCCGTCTACGAGCGTGCCGTTATCGATTCTCAGGTCGAAAATCATGGCGTTGCCTCCCCGTGCTCAGTGCACCTCGATGCCGTACCAGTCAGCGACGTTGTCGTGGCAGATCCAGTCCTTCTCCTGCTCGGTCAGGTGAGCCGTCTGCGCGGCGAGCACCGATTGCGACCGGGGCCAGGTGGAATCGCTGTGGGGGAAATCGCTCGCCCACATCAGCCGCCGCACGTTCACCAGATCCTTGCACTGGAACGCCACGTAGTCGTCCTGGAAGGTCATGGCAATGTGCTCGCGAAAATACTCGCTGGGCTTGCGTTCAAGCGGCGGCGCTTTCATCCAGTAGCGGTGGTACTCGTAGGCGTGGTCCATACGGTACATGTAGTGGGGCACCCATCCCGCGTCCGCTTCTGCGCAGACCAGCTTCAGCTCAGGATGCCGGTCGAACACGCCGGAGAAGATGAACAGCCCCATCACGTCCTGACAGCCGCGGATGATCTGCAGGAAGGCATTGATCTTGGGGCCGCGCGTCGCGTTCAGGCCGCTGGAGCGTGAGGTCAGGATGTGGAACGACAGGGGCATGCCGAGGTCGATGGCCGCCTCCCACAGTGGATCGAAGCGCGGGTCGTCGTAGTCGAATTCGGTGCCCGGCTCGCCGGGCATCATCACGCCGACGAACCCCAGCTTGCGCATCTCCTCGAGCTCACGCACGGCGGCTTCGACGCTGGTCACGGCAGTCTGCCCGAGTCCGAAGACCCGTCCCGGGGCGCCGGCGCAATACTCGGCGAGCCAGCGGTTGTAGGCCTCCATACAGGCCTGCTTGTAATCGACGTCCGGATGGTTGCACAACACCATGCCCACGGTGGGGTAGAGAATCTCTGCCGCGATGCCGTCGCGCTCCTGGTCCGCCTGCCGGGCCTTTGGGTCCCAGCCGGAGCGGTGCAGGTCCTTGAAGGCAACGCCGTCGGCCTTGATGTCCTTGGGATCGAGGCCGGCTGCGGCGACGAGACCCAGAGGAATGGGCGAGGGCATCCCGTCGATGACGAACACGTCGCCGAGCCCCTGCATCTGCGTGATGTGCGGGGCCTTGTCACGATATCGGGGGCCGATGTGGGCGGTGTAGCAATCCGGGGGCTCCGTGATGTGTGAATCGGCTGAAATGATCGGCTTGCTCATGAGGCGTTCTCCTGGCGGTGTGGCGCGATGACGGTACCGTCGAAAAACCGGGGGTTGACGGCGGTGTACAGTGAAACGGCATTGCCGAACACGAAGTCGCGGAAGTTCGCGGGCGTGATCAGCTCGTGCTCGACGAGTTCGTAGGCCTCCGCCAGCACACCGCTCATGTCCGGCACGTCCCAGTGCCCGATGTCGGAGCTGAACAGTGCCTTGAGCTCGGCGCCGAACGGGTTGCCGCGGCGGTTGAAGGCAAACTGGTTGATCGGGTCGTCCGCTTCGCAGCCGAAATGGAACGGCTCGACGAAAAGCTCGACGATCTGCTCGGCGTGGTCGATCTGCAAGGCGGCGAACTCGTCCAGCGTGGCCGGATCTTCATTCGGGTTGGACAGGATCCGCAGCGTCCGGTCGAGCTGTTCCTTCTTGTCCGCGAAGGGTTTGGGGGCGTAGCGGTCGAACAGGCGCTCGAGCTCGGCCCGGTCGAGCATGGCCGGATCGTAGTGGCGCAGGGCCTCGACGTTACGCTTTTCCCAATGGCCGATCAGATCGGAGAACAGATTGCAGGCCCAGCCGACCCCGCCCTCCAGAAAAGCGAAGGTGAGGCCGGGAAATCGCCGGGTCACGCCGCCGAGGAACAGCGATCGGCAGATCGCTTCCTGGGCGGCGGCGAAATTGCCGATATGGTTGTAGACGTAACTCTTGTCGCTTGCTCGACTGCCCCAGCCCATGCCAGAGGAGTGGAACGCCGGGGCGAATCCCAGGCGCTCGCAGGCGGCCCAGACCGGGTCGTAGTCGTGGGCGTTGTCGAAGCCGACGACGTCGAGCCGCCGGCGGCCGTTCACGTCGCGCTGGCTCATGCCGCCGAGCAGCACGGCCTTCAGCCCCAGCGTTCGGGCGTGTTCCAGTTCCACAACGGCTTCCCCGGGGGTGTTCATGGGAATGACCGCCACCGGCGCCAGCCGATCGGCGAATTCGCCGTAGAGCCGGGCATGGTAGAGGTTGAAGGCCCGGCACGCCGCCTGGCGGACCTCGTCCTCCTCGAGGCCCAGAGCGAACAGCCCGTGGGTCGGGTAGAGCACGGCGAAATCCAGCCCTATCTCGTCGAGCCGGTCGTAGAGTAGGCGCGGGAACATGGCCGTGGCGCGATCGAGGGTGTTACGCGCCGGCACGGCCCACCAGGGCGGCCGGATCGCCGGCCCGGGGCCACCGTTGGCCCTGGCCTCGAGCGCGAGCGGCAGGCCATCCAGGCAGCCGCTGCGCTCGAACTGTCGCGCCACCTCGGGTCCCGCGACTTCCCGGCAGTACTCGGCTACCTGGGGCATGAACTCGACGGTGTGGCCGTCGGCATCGATCACCGGATGATCGAGCCGCTCTCGCAGTGAGCTGCTCATGTCTTCTCCAGCCGGAACACCGGCGTTTGAAAATCGTCGGTGATGCGCTTGAACGCTACTCGGACCGGGGCGCCGAGCTCCAGCTCAGCCGGATCGGCATCGATGAGCTGGCTGACGAAGCGCACCCCCTCATCGAGTTCGATCACGGCAGCGACGAAAGGTACGTCGAACGCGGGATGAAAGACCTGATGGGTAACGGTCCACGAATACAGGGTGCCGCGACCGTTCACCGGCGCCCACTCGTACGCCGTGGAGCCGCACTCGGCGCACTGGTAGCGGGGTAGATGCCGCAGCGTGCTGCAATCCGTACAGCGCTGGAAGCGCAGCACGCCGTCCTGCAGCGACTGCCAGAACTCGGCATTGATGGGGTCGACGTTCTTGGGTAAGGGCCAGTGGCTCATGTCACCTCCGGAGAATGGCTATGCTGCCGTCGCCGAGATCGCCCCAGCCTGTGACGATGCCGATCTCGGCGTCGGTGACCTGGGCGCTGGAGTCGCCGCGGAGCTGGCGTGTGGCCTCGACGACGTGGTTGAGACCCCAGACGTGGGCTTGGCTCAGGAGCCCGCCATGGGGGTTGAGTGGATAGCGCCCGCCGGGCTGCAGGGCGCCGTCCTTGACGAAGTCCCATACCCCGCCGCGCTCGGCGAAGCCCAGAGCCTCGAGCTGCAGCAGCACGACGTAGGTGAAACAGTCGTAGATGCACAGGAAATCCGCGTCCTGCGGCTGGATGCCGGCCATCTCGAAGGCCCGCGGCGCCGCATAGGAGAGACCGATGCGGAACGGATCTTTCCGGGAGGGAATGTCGTCCGCCGGGTATGGATGCCCTTCCGCGGCAGCCATCACGTATACCGGCCGGTGGTGCAGATCACGGGCGCGGTCGGCGCGGGTCAGCACCACGGCGCAGGCGCCGTCCGTTTCCAGACAGCAGTCGTTGAGCCGGAACGGCTCGGAGACCATCCGCGACTGCAGGTACTGGCTCATGTCGAGCGGCCGCTCCCGCATGAGCGCGCGCTCGTTGCTCTGCGCGTGTGCGCGGCAGGCTACTGCGACCTGGCCGGTGGCCTCATCGGGGATGTCGTAGAGCCGCTTGTGACGGGTGGCAAGCCACGCGTACATCTGCACCGGCAGGGTCACGCCGTAGGGAATGTAGAATCCCTGCATGGTCGCGGACAGTGTCGTCATGCCCATGGGGCGAGTCGGCGGCTGACCGGGCTTCGGACGAAGCGCCGAGTAGCCGTTCCAGCCCAGCACCACGAGCACGCTTTCGCAGATGCCGCTGGCGATGGCGGTGGCCGCGTTCTGCAGCGCGGCCGTCGGGCTCGCCCCACCCATATGCACGGTGGACGCGTAGCGCAGGATGGGAATGCCCAGATTCGCCGCCAGCTCCTCGGACGTCGTGTAGATCGGTGGCGGCACCAGCCCGTCGATGTCGCGAGCTGTCAGCCCGGCGTCATCGATGGCGGTGCGGGCGGCTTCCAGCATCAGGTCTACGGCCGTGCGTGCCGTGCCCTTGACGTAGTCGGTCTCGCCGATGCCGACGATGGCCGCCTGGTCCTTGATGGTCATGAACGAAAGCTCCTTCGTGTCGCTGGTTGAATTCTCATCGCCCTCGTTGCCTCATTGCGCCAGATATCCCCCGTCCACCACCAGCTCGGTGCCGGTGACGAAGGCCGCCGCATCGCTGACAAGGTAGGCGACGCCGTCGGCGATGTCGTCGGCGGCACCAAGACGTCCGAGCGGATGGCGGTTGATCACCGCGCTGCGAAAGCGCTCACCGCTGCCGGGCTCGGCTGCCTCCATACGCGCGACGCCGGCCCGAAACAGTGGCGTGTCGATGAAACCCGGATGGATGCTGTTGACCCGGATGTGCTTCGGCGCGAGCTCCAGCGCCGCCGCCTTGCTGAACAAGCGCACGCCTCCCTTGCTGGCGCAGTAGGCGGCCGCGTTCCGCCCGCCGACGAACCCCATCACGGAGGACACGTTGACGATGGCGGCGCCGCCGTGCCAGCGCCCGGCGCGCTCCGCCAGGTGGGGAATGGCGTGCTTGGTGCCGAGGAACACGCCATCCAGATTGATGCTCGTCAGGCGCCGCCAGGACTCGAGCGACAGCGTCTCCAGAGGCCTGGCAGCCGAGGCGACGCCGGCGTTGTTCACGAGCACGTCGAGCGCACCGAAGCGCTCTACAACTGCATCCATGGCCTTCGCCCAGGCTGCCTCGTCCGCGACGTCCAGCCCCAGCCCGGCGGCTTCGCCGCCGCGTTCGACGATCTCCGCCGCCGAGGTCCGGGCGCCCTCTTCCTCGATGTCCGTGACCAGCACGCTGGCGCCGGCGGCGGCGAGGCGCCGGGCGATGGCCGCACCGATGCCGCGCGCGGCGCCCGTGACCAAGGCGACCCGGCCCCTCAGGTCCGGCTCTGCCACGGCGCTCGGCCTCGCGAAATTTGCATGGTTTGCCACTCCGTTTTCATAGCTATTCGATCGTGAAACCCTCGTAACCCGCGGCCACTACGGCGTCACACCGTTCCCGGTAGCGAGGGGCGCCGCCGGCGTAGGCCATGAACGTGCGCTTTTTGTCGGGCAGGTTGCTGTTCACGCCCATGAACCACGAGTCCGCGGTGGGAATCAGCGTCAGGTTCGCCATCTCGTAGACGTGCTGGGTCCACGCGTCCTCGGCGGCCTCGGTCGCTTCCATGCATCGGCGGCCATGCTCGCGCAAGTACACCAAGGCATCGGTCACCCACTCGACATTCTGCTCGATGCATCGGGGAATGTTGCAGAAGGTGGCGGCGTTGTGGGGCCCCACCAGGGTGAACAGGTTGGGAAATCCGGCGCTCTGGATGCCGAGATAGGTCCGCGGGCCGTCGTGCCACTTCTCGCGCAGGCGCCGGCCGTCGCGGCCGCGGATGTCGATGCGGTCGAACGCGCCGGTGATGGCGTCGAAACCGGTGGCGTAGACGATCTGGTCCAGCGGATGAAACTCAGCGCTGGTGCGGATGCCCCCGGGCTCGATGTGCTGTATGGGAGTTTCCCTGAGGTCGACGAGGGAGACGTTGTCCTGGTTGTAGACCTCGTAGTAGCCGGTTTCCAGCGGCACGCGTCGCGTGCCGAAGCCGTGGTCTCGCGGAGTGAGCTTCTCCGCCACTGCCGGATCGAGGACGCGTTCCCGGATCTTGCTGCGCATGAACTCGCTGATGGTGTCGTTCGCGCGCCGGTCGATGATGATGTCGTAGAAGTTACCCATCCAGATGCCGAAGCCGGGCTGATCGTAGAGCTTTTCGTAGAAAGCCTCGCGCTCTTCGGCCGAGACTTCCAGCGCCGAGCGGGGATCAGAACGGTGAATGAAGCAGCCGTTGGATTCCCGGCAGCGGGCGAAGATTTCCGGGTAGCTCGCCTTGATCTGCCGCTGTTCCTCCGGGGTGATAGGCCGGTTGCCCAGCGGCGCGCAGTAGTTGGGGGTGCGCTGGAAGACGGTGAGATGACGCGCGGTCTTGGCCACTTCCTGGATGACCTGCACGCCGGTCGCCCCGGTGCCGATCACGCCGACGCGCCGGCCTTCGAAGGAGACTGGCTCGTGCGGCCAGCGCGCGGTGTGATGGGACTCGCCGCGAAAGCTCTCCATGCCCTTGATGTTCGGCAGCGTATGAGCCGAGAGGATACCGACGGCGGTGACGAGAAAGCGGCACCGTGCCTGCCTGCCCCGATCGGTCTCGATGCGCCACTCGGCCGCGGCCTCGTCGTAGACGGCCGAGCTGACGCGTTGGCCGAACTCGATGTCCCGGTAGAGATCGAATCGGCGGGCCACGTACTCGGCGTACCGCAGCGTCTCGGGCTGCGGGGAGAAGTGCTCCTGCCACTCCCATTCCTCGAGCAACTCCTCGGAGAACGAATAGCCGTAGGTGTAGGACTCCGAGTCGAAGCGGGCGCCCGGATAGCGGTTCCAGTACCAGGTGCCGCCGACGCCGTCGCCGGCCTCGAACACCCTGACCGAGAAGCCGCGGTCGCGCAGGCGCTTGAGTTGGTAAAGGCCGGCGAGCCCGGCGCCGATGACGATGACGTCGTGGAGGACCGGCCGGCCGGATTCCCCCCCCGGAGCCTTGGTCGTGGTGGTGTCTGCCTCGCTCATGAGAGTCCCCTCAGTACTCGACCGCCCTGCGCGCTAGGTATACCATAAACATGTTTACTAAACTACCGGGTGGCCATTGCGGGCCCATTGGGGGAACCGGGCAGGGCCCCGGAAAAAACGTCAGAAACAAGGGGAATTCATGCAGACAGCATTGGCGAAGAAACTGGGTATCGACTTTCCGGTGTTCGCGTTCACCCACTGCCGGGACGTAGTGGCAGCGGTTTCCAACAGCGGTGGTTTCGGCGTGCTCGGCGCCGTGGGTTTTCACCCCGATCAGCTGAAGGTCGAGCTCGACTGGATCGACCAACACGTGGGAGACAAGCCATATGGGGTCGATGTCATCATCCCCAACCGGTACCAGGGACAGGAGGAGAAGGACCCGGAGAAGCTTAAGGCCCTGATCAGCGCGGCGATTCCGCGCGGCCACCGGGAGTTCGCCGACGAGCTGCTGGACGCCCACGGCGTGCCGCGCCTGCCCAAAGGCCAGCGGACCGACGACCGGCTCAGCATGACCGAAGCGACCTCGGCGCCGCTGGTCGACATTGCGCTCGAGCACCCGAACGTCAAGTTGATCGCCAATGCTCTGGGCACGCCGCCGCCCGAGATCATCCGTCAGATTCAGGACTCCGGCCGGATGGTCGGCGCGCTCTGCGGCTCGCCCAAGCACGCGCGCCGGCACGTGGAAGCTGGCCTCGACTTCATCGTCGCGCAGGGCGGCGAGGGCGGCGGTCACACCGGCGAGATCGGCAGCGTGGTGCTGTGGCCGGAAATCGTCGATATCGCGGGTGACGTTCCCGTCATCGCCGCCGGCGGCATCGGCTCCGGCCGGCAGATGTATGCCGCGCTCTCCCTCGGCGCTCAGGGCGTGTGGTGCGGCTCGATCTGGCTGACGGTGGCGGAGGCGGCGAGCGGCGACGTGGAGCGGGAACTGCTGCTCGCGGCCGGCAGCTCCGACACGGTGCGCTCGAAGAGCGTCACCGGCAAGCACGTGCGTATGCTGCGCAACGCCTGGACGGAGTCCTGGGATTCCGGCAACAATCCGCAGTCTCTCGACGCGCCAATGCAGATGATGGCGGTCGGCAATGCGATGGCGCGGATGCGCAAGTATCCCGACAAGGCCAAGGACCTGCTTTTCGTGCCGGTGGGTCAGATCGTGGGGCGGATGAACCAGACGATCGGCGCCCGGGAGCAGCTCATGGAGATCGTCGAGGAGTACCTGGCGGTGCACGAGCGGATGTGCGCTCTCATGCCGGACGCTGGATGACGTGCCGCGGATGGGGTTGGGCTGGTTTGGAGGAAACGGAGATGACTGAGCACGTGGAGCAACTGGGGTTCGATCCGGACGCGCTGCGCGAGAAGTACCGCAGGGAGCGCGAGAAGCGGCTGCGGGCGGACGGCAACGCCCAGTACGTGGAGGTGACGGGTAGGTTCGCCCACTTCCTGAACGACCCCTACACGGCGCCGGTTCAGAGGGAGCCGTTGACAGATACGGTGGAGGTGGTGGTCATCGGCGGCGGCTTCGGCGGCTTGCTGGCCGGCGCGCGGCTGCGGGAGGCGGGTGTGGAGGACATCCGCATCATCGAGAAAGGCGGCGACTTCGGAGGAACGTGGTACTGGAACCGCTACCCCGGCGCGCAGTGTGACATCGAGTCGTACATCTATCTGCCGCTGCTGGAGGAACTCGGCTACATTCCGAAGGAGAAGTACAGCCACGCGCCGGAGATCCTGGCCCACAGCCAAGCAATCGGCCGCCACTACCGGCTCTACGACAACGCCTGCTTCCAGGCCGAGGTGACCGGCATGCGCTGGGACGAGGTCGAAGCGTGCTGGATCATCGAGACCAACCGCGGCGACCGCATGCGCGCCCGCTTCGTCTGCATGTCGAACGGCCCGCTGAACCGTCCCAAGCTGCCGGGCATTCCCGGCATCGAGTCATTCACCGGCCACACCTTTCATACCAGCCGCTGGGACTACGATTACACGGGCGGCGACGCGAGCGGCAACCTGACGGGGCTGCATGGCAAGCGGGTCGGCATCATCGGCACGGGTGCGACGGCCGTGCAGTGTGTGCCGCACCTCGCGGAAACCGCCGATCATCTCTATGTGTTTCAACGCACGCCCTCGTCGGTGGACGTGCGCGGTAACCGCCCCACCGACCGCGAGTGGGCGGAGTCCCTGGAGCCAGGCTGGCATCGGCGGCGCATGCAGAACTTCAACGTTCTCGTCACCGGCGGCCAGCAGGAGGAGGATCTCGTCAACGACGGCTGGACCGACATCATCCGCAATCTCGGCGTCTCGGCATCCGCCCGGGCGGGCACGGACGGGGTGGATCCTCATGAGATGGGTAGGCGGGTAGAGCTGGCCGACTTCGCCAAGATGGAGCAGATCCGCGCGCGGGTGGACGAGATCGTACAGGATCCGGCGATGGCCGAGGCCTTGAAGCCCTGGTACCGGCAGTTCTGCAAGCGGCCCTGCTTCCACGACGAATACCTGGCCACGTTCAATCGCGGCAACGTCACCCTGGTGGACACGGATGGTCAGGGGGTCGAACGGATGACGGAGCGCGGTATCGTCGCCGCCGGCCGGGAGTACGAGCTGGACTGTCTGATCTTCGCCACCGGTTTCGAGGTGGGCACGGCCTACACGCGCCGGGCCGGCTACGAACTCGTGGGCCGCAATGGCGTCACCCTGAGCGACAAGTGGGCCGGCGGGATGCAGACCTTCCACGGCTATCAGACCCATGGCTTTCCGAATTGCTTCTTCATGGGCGTGACTCAGGGCGGGTTCACGGCCAACTTCCCGCACATGCTGAACGAGCAGAGCCTGCACATCGCCTATATCATCGAGCACGCGCGCCGCAACGGCGTTCAGCGCATCGAGCCGACGCAGGCGGCGGAGGACGAGTGGGTCGACACCATCGAGCGGATGGCGGTGTTCAACCAGCGGTTCCTGCAGGAGTGCACGCCCGGTTACTACAACAACGAAGGGCACCCCGAAGGCGGCAACTCCCTGCTCGGCAGCCAGTACGGCGGCGGGCCGGAGGCGTTCTTCCAGATTTTGCGGGACTGGCGCGACGAAGGCACGCTTCGAGGGTTGGAGCTTTTGTGATTCCCCGTCGCTCCGGCCACGCGCTTGATGAACAGCTCGCGATGCCGGGGCGAGAGGCTCGAGCGCGTCATCAGGTGGCCGGCCAGGGCATTCCAGCTTTCGAGCAGCGGCATATTGCTCATGACATCACCAGGGACGCCCGCCGCGTTCGCCCCGCATCCTGGTCGGCGAATGCCTGCTCGATGCACTCCAGAGGGTAGTCCACCACCACCTCGTCGAGGGGCAGGGAGCCGGCGTGACGACTGAGGAAGTCGATGGCGCGCTGGAGGCTCACGGCATCGTATGATGCCACCGCCTCGATACGTTGGTTCTGCATCACCAGGCGCCCCGGGTCGCACTCGAACGACGTGCCGGGATAGAACGTGCCCATCTCCAGATATCGGCCGCCCAGCCCCAGCATGCGCAGTCCTTCGTTGATCACCCCGGCGAATCCGACCACCTCCACGACCACGTCAGCGCCCCAGCCGCCGGTGAGATCCTTAACGGCCTCGACGCGCTGCCTGGGCTCCGACACCTTGCGGAAGTCGATGACGTGATCCGCGCCCATACGCTCTGCCATCGACAGACGCTCGTCGATGCCGTCGATGGCGATCACCTGCGCAGCCCCGCGCTCCTTTGCGATGGCGCAGGCGTAGAGGCCGAGGCCGCCGCAGCCCTGGATCACGACCTGATCGCCAAGCGCCACATCGACCCGTTCGAGCCCCATCACCACCTGGGCGAGCGCGCAATTGGCGCTCACCACCATGGTATCCGTGACGTTGTCCGGAACCTTGAAGAACGCCTGGTTCGGATGCAGGTAGAGATAGTCGGCGAAGGCGCCGCGAACGTACGGCCACTCGTCGAGCGGACCGCGTTGGATGGCGAAGCTGTCCCGACAGGCTTCGGTCGAGCCCCGGATGCAGCTCCGGCACCGGCCACAGGGCCGGAAGTACTGATATGCGATCCGATCGCCCTCCCGGACGGGAGCGCCGTTCCAGTCCTGGTCGACGCCCTCGCCCAGCGCGTGCACGAAGCCGGTGGCTTCGTGGCCGAGAATCCGCCCCTGAGGCGTGGCGATCTCCTTGAACCGGCCGTCGCCCCGCCAGATGTGAAGCTCGGATCCGCAGATATTGGCGCGGGTGATGCGTAGGGTCAGCCCGCCCCGTCGCGGCTCCGGGATGGGCAACTCGCGGATTTCGAACGGCCTGCCAGGCTCGAAGAACAAGGCGGCACGATTGGCTTGTGACATGCCTCCCCCTGAGGCCTGTTGCTAGACAGTAAATGCGCGTACATCATGTCGTGCAGGCGAGCGGTTATCAATAGCAGCGGGGAGGGGTGACCTTCAACACGGTCTGCCCCGGCTCGCACGGCCGGAGGATTTCCGCGAGGTGGTCAGCTTTTTCCTGTCACCGGGCTCGGGCTTCGTCACCGGGTAGACCATCGGTGTCCCCGGATTCTGTACGACGAGCGGTCGCTGCAGGCCTTTGAGCAACTGGCAGATGGAGACCAGGGCGAACAGTTCGGCGGGGCTGAACCAGAGCCCGGGCAGTTCGTAACGGTCCTGGGCGTCCTCAGCGTAGCGATAACCGTCGCGGTGGCGATCCGATTCGATGGGCGCGCCGAGGCAATTCCACATGTAGCCGATGAGCCGGCTGAGGGTGGGGCGGGAGCATTCCAGGCGCTCCATCAGGGTGGCCGCGGCGGCTCGCGCTGTCACGCCGCGGGCCGGCGGGATCGTTTCCGGTGTCGTTACGCGGCAGCGCAGTCCGCGAAGCCGGCGATGAACTTGCGCAGGGCTTCCCGGCTGTCGGGGTTGGTGAGGTTGCCCTGGTCGTCGAAAAGCCGCATGGCGCCGGACAGGCCCAGTCGGCCTCCGGCTCAGATCCGTCGGCACATCTGGTCGACCATGTCATTCCAGTCGTGCCGGTGCGTCAGTAGGTTGTCAGGCTCCCAGATCTCCGAATCGCTGCCGCGTTTCCCAGAAGCCCCATGATATCGTCGAGTCGCCGTGCGCCAGCATCGAGATCCGGTCGTTGCCCGGGTCCGGCCGCGCCGCGCGCTCGTGCCAAAGCCGCGTGAAGCATTCCAGACACTCGAGCATTTCCCGCTGCCACTCTATCCCGCGAGGTGACCAGACCGCTGTTGCTGATGTCGAACGCCACGAAGCTCCGCAGGCCCCGATTGACACGCTGACGGCGGATGTGGGAACGTCAAATGCCATTAGTCAGCGCACTTACGTTTGGCTGTCCGTCTGCGATCTGAAAAAACGAATAGGGATGAGCCATGCCGAGCCCAGAGTACGAAGCTTTCGTCGAGCTGCCCCCGTGATCCGCCCCTGGGGGTGCGTCGGCGGTCATGAAGATCGCTGTTGTCCAGGCTGTCACATCTCGGAGTTTTGAGGACCGTTTCATCATGAGTGCAGGCAGGCGATTGCCGGGAACGCCGGATCCATCCAGATATTTCGAAGGTGCCGGCGGTTGCCGGCTGGCGGCGGACTAGTGGGGTGACCCCGCAGGGCCGCTGGTGATTTTCCAGCACGGTGGCGGACAGACCCGCCACGCCTGGAAGGGCACCGGCGAGAGGCTCGGCGCTGCGGGTTATCACGCCATCGCGCTGGACGCACGCGGGCACGGCGATTCCGATTGGGCACCCGACGGCGTCTACGGCCAGGACGTCATGGTGGCGGACCTGTGCCGGGTGCTGGAACAGCTCGGCAACCGCCGTCCGGTGCTGGTCGGGGCTTCGATGGGGGGCGGCGTGAGCCTGGTCGCGTGCGGTGAGGACTATATCGACGCCACCGCGCTCGTGCTGGTGGACATCGGTCACCGCATCGAGCCACACGGCGTGCAGAAGATTCAGGCGTTCATGAGCCTCAAACCGGAGGGGTTCGAGTCGCTCGAGGAGGTTGCCAACGCCATCGCCAGCTACCAGCCGCATCGCAAGCGGCCGAAGGACCTGTCCGGGCTCGCCAAGAACGTGCGCCTCGGCGGCGACGGCCGCTTTCACTGGCACTGGGACCCCCTCTTCCGCACCGGCCATCGGGACGTCGACAAGCGTCACGCGCGCCTGACGGCGTGCGCCCGGGCGCTCAGCCTGCCGACGCTGCTGGTGCGCGGCGGGCTCTCGGACGTGCTGAGCGAGGAAGGGGCGCAGGAGTTTCTCGGGCTGTGTCCGCAAGCCGAGTACGCCAACGTGGCCGAAGCCGGCCACATGGTGGCCGGTGATCGCAACGACGTGTTCGCCAACGCCGTGATCGAGTTTCTCGCTCGCGTGGTGCCCGTGGACGGGGAGCCGGTGCAGCCGGCCCACGAGCCGCATCCGCATCACCAGGGGCCGCCGGGAGACGTGAACGACGTGCCGTGAGAGACGGCGAAACGGCGAAGGAGGTATCTTGAACCAGGTGGGGGCTCGGGCTCGGCCGGCGCATGGACAGCGTGGGGCCGACAAAGAGGCGCTCCTAGGAAGCCGTCGGAGTATTGGCGCCGCCAGTGTTATGCCACTTATCAGAGCGATCCGATCGGCATCGATCGGATGCCACCCCGGCGTACCTTTACTGCGCGCTGGGAAACTTCGGCTTTCGCTTCTCGCGCAGCGCCGCGGCCCCCTCGGCGGCGTCGTGCCCCAGGAAGTTCAGCATCTCGAAGCCGAGGCTCGCATCGAATGCCGGAGCCGCCTGCTTCACCCACAGATTGAGAGCGCGCTTGGTCCAGCGGGCCGCGTCCTGGGGCCCCGTGGCAATCTTCGTGGCCACGGTCATGGCTTCCTCCATGAGGGATTCCCGCGGTACGGCCTTCGATACGAGGCCGATCTGGTCGGCCGTTCGTCCGTCGATGAAGTCCGACGTGATGAGGTAGTACTTGGCCTTCGCCAGCCCGCACAGGAGCGGCCAGATGATGTTCGCATGATCACCCGCGGCGACGCCCAGGCGAAGGTGACCGTCGGTGATGCGCGCCTCCTCGGCGATGAGGCTGATGTCCGCCATCAGAGCCACCGCGAGCCCGGCCCCGACGGCGACGCCGTTGATGGCGGATATGATGATCTTCGAGCAGCTGCTCATGTTGTAGACGATGTCGCCGGCCTCCCGGAAGGCGACCTTCATGCCGTCGTAGTCGCCGATCATCGTCTCGATCCAGGCGAGATCGCCGCCCGCCGAGAAGGCGTCGCCGGCGCCCGTGACCACGACGACCCGCACCTCTGGGTCGTCATCGACGTCGAGCCACACCCGGCTGAGCGCATTATGCAGCGGCGCGTCCGTGGCGTTCTTGTGCTCGGGCCGGTCGATGGTGATCAGCAGGATGCCGTGGTCGCGGCGCTCGAAACGCAGACCCGCATATTTGTCGAACCAGGCGTCGGTCATGAATTGCTCTCCTTCCTCATGGCACGGACATCATCCGCCGTCGAATCCCGGTACGCCCGGCTCGCGTTTCACACCCAGCGTCTTCAGCGCCATCGCCAGCATCGCGTACTGCCCGACGGTGAAAATGGCGTCGATGCGCTGCTCCTCGGTGAGCTGGTCGGCGAGCGACTGCCAGGTCGGCTCGGAGACGTACTGCTCGTCGAGCAGCTCATCGGCGGCTTTCAGCAGCGCTCGCTCGATGGCCGGCCAACCGGGATCGTCCGGCCCGGCCTTGATGCGACGATGATCCTTCTCCGACAGCCCCGCCGCCTGGCTCATCAGCACGTGCTGACCCCATTCGTAGTCCGACCCGGTCTGCCACGCCACGCGCATGATCAGAAGCTCCCGGTGTCGCGGCGACAGGCTCGACCCGGTCATCAGGTAGCCGGCGAGAGGGTTCCAGCTTTCCAGTAGCGGCATATGGCGCATCAGTGTTTTCAGGACGTTGAAAACCATGCCGTAGCGGGCCTCGAGGGGTGCGGCCATCTGGCGCTGCTCGTCGGTCCATTGGGATTCCGGCAGTGGCTCGATGCGGGTCGGGAGGTTCACGCGCACTCTCCTCGTCTCCTGAGGGTTTGCCATACGGTAAGGTCACTTACATGGTATGTCCACACTCCGTTATGATGGGAGCGCCCCGGCGTGCGACATGACGGAAAGCACCCGGGCAAGGCACACGGCACGGGAGGGTGCAAATGAGCAAGTTCGACGGTCGCCCCATCATCGTGACTGGGGGAGCCAGCGGCATCGGCCGTGCGCTGGTGGCGCATCTTGCGGCCGAGGGAGCGCACGTAGGCATATTCGATATCAACGGTCCGGCGGCAGAGGAAGCAGCGACCGCCACGTCGGGTACCGCGTCCGCCTACCGTGTCGACATTTCGGACTACGAGGCGGTCGAGGCGGCCGTGCAGCGGTTCGAAGAGGATGCCGGGCCGGTATATGGGCTCGTGAACAACGCCGGCTGGGACGACGCACGACCGTTCGTGGACACCGGCCCCGAGTTCTGGAACAAGGTTTTGGCCATCAATCTCGTGGGTCCGTTGAACGTGACCCACGCCGTCTGCCGGCGCCTGCAGGATCGGCAGGAAGGGCGGGTGGTCAGCATCGGATCGGATGCCGGCCGCGTCGGATCGTCCGGGGAGGCGGTCTACTCGGCCGCAAAAGGCGGCATCATCGCGCTGATGAAAACCCTGGCGCGGGAGTTCGCCCGTCGGGGGGTGACCTTCAACGCGGTGTGCCCGGGGCCGACCGACACGCCGTTGCTCGCGAGCGTCGACGCCGCCGGGGGCGGAAAGCTGGTCAAGGCGCTCGAGCGGGCCATCCCCATGGGGCGCCTGGCCCGCCCGGAGGACTTCTGCGAGGTGGTCAGTCTGTTTCTGTCGCCGGCATCAGGCTACATCACCGGCCAGACCATCAGTGTGTCCGGCGGTCTAACCATGCATGGATGAGCACCATGGCAGATAGAGATGGCACGCGTGGCTATCCGATGCCGGAGCACGAGGCCGGTGATGCCGTGCGCGATGCGGCGCGCGCCTTCGCGGCGGGCGAGCTCGCCCCCGGCTACGCGGCGAGAGAGCGGCTCGGCCGCATCGAGGAGGAGCTGATCGTCCGGATGGGCGAGCTCGGCCTGATCGGCGTCGAGCTGCCGGAACGCCTGGGGGGGATGGGACTCGGTGCGCGTGTGGCGGGTGTCATCATGGAAGAAGTGGCCAGGGCGGACATGAACGTGGCCTACGTGCAGCTGCTGGCCTCACTCACCGGCAGCATGCTGGCGGCTTCGGCAGGCGAGCTCGCCGAGGAAGTGGTGCCTGCCATCTGCCGCGGCGAGTCCCTGGTGGCGCTGGGGCTCACCGAGCCCCGCGGCGGCTCTGATGCGGCGCATTTGTCGTTCCGGGCCGAGCGCCGGGGCGGCGGATATCACTTGAGCGGGGAGAAGACTTCGATCTCGCTCATCGGTCAGGCCGATCGCATCCTGCTTTTCGCGCGCACCGACCCGGACGTGCCGGGGGCCGGAGGGGTCTCGGCGTTTCTGATTCCTCTGGACCAGGAAGGCATCACCCGTACCATCTTCGACGACGTGGGTTCCGGCGCGGTGGGGCGCGGCAGCGTGTTCTTCGACGGCGTGGCGGTGCCGGAGCGCTGGCGAGTCGGCCCGGAGGGCGAAGGTTTCCGCCAGGTGATGCGCGGCTTCGATTACAGTCGGGCGCTGATCGGGCTTCAGTGTCTCGGGGCGGCTGCCGCTTCGCTGGAGGAGACCTGGCAGTATGTGACCGAGCGCGAAGCGTTCGGGGCGCCCATCGCCCGCTATCAGGGAGTGACCGAGCCGCTCGCCGAATCCGAGACGTGGCTGCGGGCGGCGCGGCTGCTCTGCTACGAGACGTTGGCGAGGCGCGATCGCGGCGAGCCACACACCGCGGAGGCCGCCATGTGCAAGTGGTGGGCGCCGAAGGTGGCGTTCGACACGGTGCACCGCTGTCTGCTGACCCACGGCCACGGTGGATACAGCAAGGAGCTGCCCCATCAGCAGCGGCTGCGCGACATCCTCGGGCTGCAGATCGGCGATGGCACGGCGCAGATTCAGAAGATGATCATCGCGAGAGAGAAGATCGGGCGCGTGGCGGTGCCGTACTGACGGCGCCGGTCGAAGCGGGAGGGGGCGACATGGCCGGGATGCTGAGGTGGAGGCACGAGCGTGGGGTGGCCGTGCTGGCGCTGAACCGCCCCGATCGTCTGAACAGCCTGTGCCTCGAGCTTCTCGACGCCATCGAGGCGCGGCTCATGGCGGCGGAGGCGGCGGACGACGTGCACGCGATACTGATCGTCGCCGAGGGACCGCACTTCTGCGCCGGCGCCGACCTCGGCGAGGTGAGCGCGCGGCGGAAAGACCGGGACCGGCTCGCCGAGTTCATCGCCCGGGGCCACGAGGTGTTGCTGCGCCTCGAGGCCTGTCCGTTGCCGGTGGTCGCGGCGGTGCAGGGCTACTGCCTCGCCGGCGGGCTGGAGCTGATGATGGCGGTCGATGTGGTGCTGGCGGCGGAGGATGCCCGGATCGGCTGCCAGCACGCGCGCTACGGCCTGGTGCCGGGGTGGGGCGGCACCCAGCGGCTGGCGCGTCTGGTGGGGCTTCGGCGGGCCCTCGAGTTGATGTACTCGGCGCGCTGGCTCGAGGTGGACGAGGCGCGGAGTTGGGGGCTGGTCAACGACGTGGTCCCCGCAACCGTGCTCGACGAGCGGGCCCTGGAACTGGCGTCCGAGCTGAGCGGCCGCAGCCGGACGGGTCTGGCCGCCATGAAGCGCCTCGCGCGGGAGGGGCTCGATCTGCCGCTGCAGGACGCACTGGCGCTGGAGCGCGAGCGGGTCGTGGACGTCTTGCTCGGCGACGATGCCGCGGAAGGCCTGGCGGCCTTCCGGGAGCGTCGTGAGCCGAGGTTCAACTGAACCCGTGACGATGACCCGGCACCTGGTCGGGGTGTTCATTCACCGCGGAACTCGGGCTTGCGCTTCTCCATGAAGGCACGCGGGCCTTCGATCGCGTCCCTCGATCGCATGACCCGGCCGGCGAGCTCGTTCTCGATGCGAAACGCGTCGTTGAGCGGCAATCCGCTGGTGCGGATGACGGCTTCCTTGCAGGCGGCTACCGCGAGCGGGCCGTTTTCGGCAATGCGGGCCGCGAGTGCTTCGGCGCGGTCGAGTACCTCGGCAGCCGGCACCACCTCGTTGATCAGCCCGATCCGGTAGGCTTCCTCGGCGCTCATGCGATCGCCGGTCAAGAGAATCTGCATGGCCTTGCAGTAGGGGATCTGCCGTGCCAGGCGCACCAGAGAGCCGCCCGCAGGGATGATCCCGCGCATCACCTCAGAGAGCCCGAACTCGGCGTGCTCGGCGGCAATCCGCAGATCGGTCGCCTGCAGAATCTCTGTGCCGCCCGCCAGGGCAAAGCCGTTGACGGCGGCGATCACCGGCTTGTACAGCTCGAAGTCGCGAAGCAGGGCTTTCTGCATCAGCGAGCGGTCAGCGAGTAGCGCCTCGTCGTGCTCGTCCTCCGGCTTGCGGGAGCCGGACAACAGCGGTATCAGCAGCCCGAGATCGGCGCCGGCGCAGAAGGCGCGGTCGCCCGCGCCGGTGAGGATCGCCACGCGCGCCTCCCGGTCGTCGCGGAAGTCCTGCCAGGCCTCGGCCATTTCCACGATCATCTGTGGGCTCAGCGCGTTGCGCCGCTCGGGGCGGTTCATGACCAGGTAGGCGATGCCGTCGCGTTTCTGGTAGTCGAGATGGGGCATGGGCTGGTTTCCTTTGCGTTGCATGGGTTGCAGGAATGATACGGCCGTTGCCGGTTCGAATCGGCCGCGGGTCTGGGGTATGATAAGCGCGCTTACGGACTATTGTCAGGCGCCCGGATCCGCGGCTTCGACGCGAGAGCGACCTATGACCGGCCCATCGTTACGGTCCCGCTTGGAATCCGTAAGCGTAGCAACCATCGAGCACAACGGCGTGGTGAGGTATCGAGGACATGGTCGACAGAGTCGAAGCGGAAACGGAACGGCTGGACGCGCTCATCGTGGGCGCGGGTTTCAACGGCGTGTATCAGCTCTACCGGCTGCGGCAGGAAGGCTTCAAGGCCCGGATCTTCGATGCCGGTCACGAGCTCGGCGGCATCTGGTACTGGAACTGCTACCCCGGCGCCCGGGTGGATTCTCACGTGCCGAACTACGAATTTTCTATTCCGGAGGTGTGGCAGGACTGGACCTGGAGCGAGCGCTTTCCCTCCTGGCAGGAGCTGCGGGCGTACTTCCAGCACGTCGACCGCAAGCTGGACATCAGCCGCGATGTCCGGTTCGACACCCGGGTGACCGAGGCGCGGTTCGACGCCGAGCAGGACGAGTGGCTGATCCGCACCGAGGATGGGCATCAGGTACGGGCGCGTTTCTTCGTCCCCTGTCTCGGCTTCGCGGCGCAGGCGTACGTTCCCGATTATCCCGGACTCGAGACCTTCGCCGGCCCCTGCCACCACACGGCCCGCTGGCCCCAGCACGGCGTCGAGCTCGCCGGCAAGCGGGTGGGCGTGATCGGCACCGGCGCCAGTGGCGTGCAGGTGATTCAGGAAGCCGGGCGGGTGGCGTCCCACACCACGGTTTTCCAGCGCACGCCGATGCTGGCTCTGCCCATGCGCCAGCGGCGTCTCGACGCGGCTGAGCAGGCCAAGATGAAGGAGGAGTATTCGGCCATCTTCGACCGGCGCAATCATGGACCGTCATCGTTCTACGACCTCGTTCCCGACCCGCGCTCGGCCATGGAGGCTTCCGAGGACGAGCGGCTGGCCGTGTTCGAGGACGCGTGGCAGAAGGGCGGCTTCCACTTCTGGGCAGGCACCTTCGCCGACGTGCTGTACAACGAGGCCTCCAACCGGGAAGCCTATCGCTTCTGGCGGGACAAGACGCGTGCCCGGATCAAGGATCCTGCACTCGCGGAAAAGCTGGCGCCTGCCGAGGCGCCGCATCCGTTCGGCGCCAAGCGCCCGTCGCTCGAGCAGTGGTACTTCGAGGTGTTCAACCAGGACAACACCACCCTCGTGGATCTGCGCGAGGACCCGATCGAGGTGATCACCCCCCGGGGCGTGCGCACGGCAGCGGCGCTACACGAACTGGACGTGCTGGTGCTGGCCACCGGCTTCGACGCCGGCACGGGCGGCTTCACGCGCATGGACGTGCGCGGTGTGGACGGCCGCCGGCTGCGGGACTACTGGGCCGATGGCGTGCGCACGCATCTCGGCTACGGCGTGCCGGGATTTCCCAACATGCT
Organism: Pseudomonadales bacterium; assembly: GCA_019634925.1. Taxonomy (GTDB): domain Bacteria; phylum Pseudomonadota; class Gammaproteobacteria; order Pseudomonadales; family Azotimanducaceae; genus UBA7803. The sequence continues at coordinate 157,851 of JAHCAL010000004.1, read as the reverse complement.
CATGCTCTACGGCCCGCAGAGCCCCACTGCATTCTGCAACGGCCCGACCTGCGCCGAAGTTCAGGGGGAATGGGTGGTCGACTGTCTGCGCCGGCTCCGGGCGCAGGGGCGGACGCGCATCGAGGCCACGGAGGAGGCGGCCGATGCCTGGGTGAAGCACATGCACGACCTCTCGGAGATGACCCTCCTGTCCCGCGCCGATTCGTGGTACATGGGCGCCAACGTGCCGGGCAAGCGCCGCGAGCTGCTGTTTCACCCCGGCGTTCGAATCTATCTGGACCATTGCGACACCTGTGCGCGGAATGGCTACGAAGGTTTCCGAATTGGGTGACCACGTCGAGACCCCGGTCTTCGACTAGGTGTTTCGGAGCGGAGGCTTCAGCCCTCAGGCAGCCCGGCACGTTGTTCAGGGCACTGCCTCTCCCGCCATCCGCCAGCTTTCCGCGCCCGCCGGCAGGTTGAACACGCGGGCCGTGTTGTCGCGCAGGATGTCCTGCTTCTGCTGCTCTGTCAGGTGCCCGGTCTGCTCGGCGATGAGCTGTTGTGAGCGTGGCCAGGTGGAGTCGGTGTGGGGGAAATCGCTGGCCCACAGCAGGTGGCGGTGATCGATCATGTGCAGGGACTGAAATGCCGTGCGGTCGTCCTGAAAGGTCGCATAGACATTGCTGCGCACGTATTCGCTGGGCAGTTTCGACAGACCTTTGATGATGCCGTCTTCCGCGTGGATCATGGCGGCGTGGTCCATGCGGTACATGTAGTGCGGCAGCCAGCCCACATCGCTCTCCGCCACCACCAGCTTCAGCTTCGGATGCCGCTCGAACACCCCGCCCAGCACGAACAGCCCCACCACGTCCTGCACGGCGCGGATGATGCCGAGGAAGTTGTTCAGGGCGTGTCCGCGGGGCTTGGTGTGCAGGCTGCCGGCGCGTGAGGTGAGAATGTGGAAGCAGACCGGAAGCTGGAGATCCACCGCACACTCCCAAAGCGCATCGTAATCCGGGTGGTCATAGTCCTCCTGAACCGGGTCCCCCGGCATCATCATGCCGACCATGCCCATCTGCCGGGCGCGACGGAAATCCGCAATGGCGGAGTCCACGTCCAGCACGGCGGTCTGGGCGAGTCCGAAGATGCGGTCGGGCGCCTCGCTGCACATGCTCTGGAGCCAGCGATTGTAGGCCTGCATGCAGGCGTCCTTGTAGTCCGGCTCGCGGTGCATGCACAGGCCCATGCCGACGGACGCGTAGATGATCTCGGCGGCAAGGCCGTCCTGGTCCATGTACGGCAGGCGGGCCTTGCCCCCGTAGGCGGCCTCGCGGATGTCGGAAAAACGGATGCGCCTGGCGCGCTCCAGACGCTCCCGGACGCCGAAGCCGGCCCCGTCGATGAAGCCGAGCGCCACCGGCTTCTTCATGCCCTTGATCACGAACGCCTCGGTGCCGTCCGGTTGCTCGACGATCCGTGGTGCGTCGTCGCGGTACTTCGGATCGATGAAGTCGACGTAGCAGTTCGGGGGCTCGCAGATGTGGCCATCGGCGGAAATGATACCTCTGGGAATCATGATTGGACCTCCGGTTTTTTCTTGACTCGTCCCGATGTGCCGCTCGAGCCTGCGGTCGGGCCACCCATCAGGCCGCCCGCCTGATGAGCAGCGCCTGCGGCCCTCGTACCACCCAGGAGGGCAGCCAGGGCACCGGCGTTTCCAGCTCCGCGCGTCGCAGCAGCGGTACGAGGTGCGTCAACGCGACCCGGGCCTCGGTGCGCGCGAGATGGGAGCCCAGGCAGAAGTGCAGCCCCCAGCCGAAGCCCACGTGGCCCCGGCAGTCGCGGCCGATGTCGAAGCGATCGGGCTCGGCGAAGCGGTCGGGATCGTGGTTGGCCGCGCCGTAGCTGACCCAGACCCGCGATCCTGCGGGAATCGTCGTGTCGCCGAGACGGGTGTCGGCGCGTACGCGGCGAAACAGCCCCTGCACCGGCGAGCAGTAACGCAGCCCCTCCTCGACCGCGCGTTCGATCAGCGCGGGGTCGCGCTCGAGGCGCTCGAGCTGATCAGGGTTCGCGGCCAGCGCAGCGGTCAGCCCGCCGAGGAGATTCGTGGTCGTCTCGTTGCCGGCGGCCAGCAGCAGTATGCAATAGGACAACACCTCGCCCGCGGACAGGCGCCCGGGTTCGCGCTCGGCGGCCACCAGCAGGCCGATCAGATCGTCGCTCGCTGCGGCGCGACGTTGGTCGGCCGCCGCCGCAAGGTAACCGGCGAGCTCGAATACCTCGGCCAGCGCCTGTTCCCGCGCCTCCCCGGAAGCGCCGTTGATGATCGCCACCAGGCCGTTCGACCAGCGCTTGAAGTCGCTTATCCGGCTCCGCTCCACGCCCAGCAGCTCCGAGATGATGATCACCGGTAGCGGCACGGTGAACGCGCTGACGAGGTCGAATTCAGGCTCGTCCGCCACGTCGTCGAGCAGTTCGCGGCACAGCGCGTCGATGCGCCCCGCCAGCGAGCGCATCCGGGCAGGAGTGAACCGCTTGTGCAGAATGCCGCGCAGCCGGTCATGGGTAGGATTGTCGGACGCGATCATGTTGGCGCCGCCGAAGGCGCGTTCGAACAGACGCTCGCGGTCGTGCTCCGAAGGCTCGGAGGAGAACGCCTCGGGACGCTTCAGCACCTCCACCACCCGGTCGAGCGCCGTCACTGCCCACATGCCGCCGGGGTCCACGGGCACTGCCTCGGCTCCGGCGCGAAGCTGCGCGTAGGCCGGATAGGGATCCGCCAGAAACGACGGCGACATCAGATTCAGCCGCGCATTCACGGGCGAATCAGCCGACCGGGCAGCGCGCCGGTCGCCTCTCCCTGCTGGTAGGTGATCTCCCCCGCAACCAGGGTGGCCAGGAATCCGTCGGCCTGCTGCTGCAGCCGCGGCCCGCCAGCCGGCAGATCGTGAACGATGTGGGGGGCGCGCACCCGAAGCGCATCGAAGTCGATGAGGTTCAGATCCGCCCGCTTGCCCGGCACGAGTTCACCCCGGTCGTCGAGGCCAACCGCGGCCGCCGTATCGCGGCTCTGCCGCCGGACCAGCGTCTCGAGACCGATCAGGCCGCCACGTTTGCGGTCCCGCCCCCAATGGGTCAGCAGCGACGTTACGAAGCTCGCATCGCAGATAGTACCGACGTGGGCGCCGCCATCGCCCAGGCCGGGCACCGTGTTCTCGTGCAGCAGCATCTCCCGACAACAGTCGAGGTTGTTCTCGGCGTAGTTGGCGAACGGCGTGTACAGGATGACCTGGCCGTCCCGCTCGAGCAGCAGATCGTAGACGAAGCTCCAGGGGTCGGCGCCGACGGCGTGCGCCCGGGCGGCTATGGAATCCTGCGGAGCGGGCTCGTAATCGGGTGGATCTCCCAGCTCCCACAGCTTCTGGCCGCCGGCCATCACGGCGAACAGTCGCGCGAAGCCCGGCATCGGCTGCTCCTCCAGGATGCGGGCCTTGCGACCCGGGTCGCGCAGGGCGGCGAGGCGTTCGCGCAGCGGCAGGTCGGCTATTTCCTTGAAGCTCGGACGGGTGGAGAACGGGTTCAATGTGGTGGCGTGCCCCATCAGGATGCCGATACCGCGAGGCGCCACCTGCCCCCGCATGGGCAGGCCGCGGGCGTTGGCGTGCTCGATCCGCTCCAGCAGCTTGCGCCAGCCCTGGGGACTGATGCCTTGGGCGAGGGAGATCGACATGGGCCGCCCGCTCGCGTGCACCATGGCCTCGAGGAACGAGAATTCCTCGTCCAGGTCGCCGAAGTCGGAGATCATCTCGATCACGCCCCGGCCGGCGTCCCGGAGGCCGGCGGCAATGCCCAGCAACTCGTCGAGCTCGGCCTTCAGCGACGGCGTCGGCTCCCCCCGGCTGCTGCGGTGGTTGAGCGTGCGGGAGCTCGAGAATCCGAGCGCGCCGGCGCGCACGGCTTCGGCGGTGATTGCGCGCATGGCGGCGATGTCGTCGGCGGTGGCAGGTTCCCGGTCGGCGCCGCGCTGGCCCATCACGTAGACGCGCAGCGCCCCGTGGGGCAGCTGGGCGCCCAGGTCCATGTCGTACTGCCGCGATCCCAGGAAATCCAGGTACTCCGGGAAGGTTTCCCACTGCCAGCGGATACCTTCGGCGAGCACGGCCGCTGGGATGTCCTCGACCCCTTCCATCAGCTCGATCAGCATCTCGTGATCGGCAGACCGGCACGGCGCGAAGCCAACGCCGCAGTTGCCCATTACAACCGTGGTGACGCCGTGGTGACTCGACGGCGACATGCGGTTCGACCAGGTGGCCTGGCCGTCGTAGTGGGTGTGGATGTCGACGAAGCCGGGCGTGACCAGCGCGCCGTCGGCGTCGATCTCCCGCTGACCACGGGCGGCCACCCGTCCGACCTCGCGGATGAGGCCGCCGTCGATGGCAATATCGGCGGTGAAGGCGGTCCGGCCGGTGCCGTCGATCACGCGGCCGCCGCGGATGACCATGTCGTGCTGTGTCATGTTCGTGTGCTCCTTGCCGGTCGCAGCGAATTCAGTCGGAGGGTGGCATCGAACCGGAACGTATCACCGTCGGCGACGATGCGACCGGAGGTGGGCGAGGCGAAGTGGGTGCCGAGTACGAGGGTGTCGCGCCCGAAGCGCTGCATGAAGGCTTGCCGGCTCGCCTCGGCGGTGGTGGAGTCGACGTCTGCGATGTCCTTCCAGTGCGGGCGCGCGAACTGCACCGGATGATGGAAGAGATCGCCGGTGATGATGGCGCGTTCGCCGGCGGACTCGATCAGCACGCTGACGTGCCCGGGCGTGTGCCCCGGAGTCGGCACCAGTCGGACTTCCGGGGTGACCTGGTGGTCCGTTTCCACCAGATCCACGAGGTCCGATTCGATGATCGGCCGGATCGAGTCGTTCTTCGCCTCGGCCCCGAACGGATCATCCTCGTGCTCCCAATAGCCCCATTCCTCGCGGCCGATCAGATACCGGGCATTCGGGAAGGTCGGCACCCAGCGGCCGTTCTCGCGCATGGTGTTCCACCCCACGTGATCCACGTGCAGATGGGTGCACAGCACCGCGTCGACGCCGTGCCGGGGCGCCCCGGCGGCCTCCAGGCGGCTCAGGAAGTCGCTCTGCCGGTGATCCCACTCCGGCAGCGGCCGCGGCTTGTCGTTGCCGATGCAGGTGTCCACCAGCAGCGTCGCGTCCCCCGTGCGCACCAGAAAAGTATGAATGCTCAAAGGCACCGAGCCGTCCGCGTTGACGAAGTGCGGACGCAGCCAGGCGCTCATGGGGGCGAGGTTCTCAGCAGTCGCATCGGGCAGCAGAAACGTGAGGTCGATGTCCTGCAGGACGTCGACCACCCGATGAATGCTGACGTTGCCGATCTGCCAGGTTTCCATGGATGCCTTCCGTTTACGATGAATGGTCAACGCCGTGGCCGCTCGACGATCCGGTAGACCGTGGAGCCGGCAGCAACCGGCTCGCCAGCGGCCGTCACCAGACTCACCTCGGAATGGATCAAATTACCCGTGCCGGCGGCGGCGCGGGCCCTGACCATGCAATCCCGGCAGATGAGCGGTGTGAACGTCTGCAGCTTGGTGTTCACGGTGGAGCCGAAGAGTCCTCGGCTGCCCAGCTTCGAAGTCATCCAGGCAGCCAGCGACCCGGCGTGATCCACGGCGGAGAGCAACGCGCCGCCCGCAATGCCATCCGCCTCGTCGCGGGCGTGCGAAGCGCAGGGCAGGTCGAATTGCACCTCGCCGAACGACCCGCTGCGAAACCGCCAACCGAGCTGCGCCATGTACGGCATGCGGCCGTCCAGATCCCGAAGTATTTCCAGGTTGCGCTCGACACGTGCGGCATCCGGCTGCGGCAGGGCGCCGAGACCGCGCGAGGTGCGAGCGCCGGGCCAGTCCGGCGCCGCCGGATCGGTCGGCGCAGCCGGGAGAGGCTCGGTCGGAGCGATCTGCGCGATGTGGTTCGCAACGGCCAGCAGTTTGCCGTCGCCATTGACGGCCCGGGCGTGGCTGTAGACGATCTCCCGGCCGCGGCGCAGCACTTCGGCCTCGCCGAAGATATCCTCTCCGAGTGCGCCCGCGAGATAACTCACGTCGCAGGCGAGGGTGCGTCCGATCTGTGATTCCATGTCGCGTTCGATGGTCGACCAGCTCGCGAGCATGGCGGCCGCGTCCAGCGTGGCGGCGATGGCTCCGCCGTGCAGCGCGGTGGCTGCTGTGGTGTTGCCCTCATGGTAGGGCAGACGCACGCGCACGGTCCCCTCGCTGGCCGATTCCAAACGAAAACCCACCCGCCGCCAGAAGGGCGAACTCTGCAGACGGCGCTCGAGGGTTGCTCCCGGCTCACCCATGGGCTTCCACGCACCTCACCAATAATAATGCCGCTCGCCACTCTAGCACCGATTCTGTCATCATGCATACAGGTAGACACACAGGGGGTAGTCGCTCATGAAGTTCGATCTGATGGCCGGAAATATGTCGTGGCGCCGCACCGCCGAACTCGCCACAGGGCTCGAGAAGGCGGGCTTCTCCGGCATGTTGTTCACCGAGGCAGGCCAGGTGCCGTGGATGATGATCACCGCTGCGGCTCTGGCGGCGCCCCGGCTCGACTTTTCCACCGGCATCGCGGTCGCATTTCCGCGCAGTCCGATGATCTCGGCCCAGGTGGCCTGGGAACTCGCGAGGAACACCGAGGGCCGCTTCCGCCTCGGTCTGGGCAGTCAGGTGAAGGCTCACGTGACCCGCCGCTACGGTGCCGTCTTCGACAAGCCGGCGCCGCAGATGCGCGACTATCTGGCCGCGGTCCGAGCATGTCTGCGTGCGTTCCGGGGCGAAGAGCGGCTCGACTACGAGGGTCCGTACTACCAGCTCAGCTATCTGCCGGCCCAGTGGGCGCCGCCGCGCCACGATCACGAGGACGTCAAGGTGGACATTGCGGCCGTGGGCCCGCTCATGTGCCGGGTGGCGGGCGAGCTCGCGGACGGCGTGCACGTGCACCCCATGCACTCGATGCACTACATACGTCAACGCCTCCTGCCGGCGCTGCGGGAAGGCGCGGAGCGCGCTGGGCGCTCGATCGACGCGGTCGATCTGATGATTCCGGTTTTCGCGGTCCCCGGCGACATCGCCGAGGAGCGCGAGCCGTTGCTCGGGCGCGCACGGATGCAACTCGCGTTCTACGGTTCGACGCCGAACTATGCGTTCCAGTTCGACGATCTCGGTTTCACCGGCACCACGGCGAAGCTGCGCGAGCGGATGCAAGCCGGCGATCTTCAGGGCGCCCAGGCGGTCATCACCGACGAGATCCTCGAGCACTTCGCGGTCATCGCACGCTGGGACGATCTGGCCGACGCCCTGTGCGAACGCTATGCCGGCGCGGCGTCGCGGCTGGTGATGTATCTGGCGGGCGAATCGATCGCCCGGAATCCCTCCGATCTGGCGCGCTGGGGGGAGGTGGCTCGCGCGGTGACGGGGCCGGCGTCATGAGCAAAACGGTCGCCCTGATACCGGGTGAGGACGCCGCGCCGGAAGCGTTCCTGCCCACCGTCGAGCTGCTCGGGCGGCTGGATCTGGACATCGGCTGGGTATGGCCGCAGGTGGGCATCCCGGCGCAGGAAGCCAGCGGCGATCCGTTTCCACCCGAGGCCCGGCAGGCCATCGACGATTCGGATGCGACCCTGTTCGGCGCCACCAGCGGTCCCAGCGGTCGGGCGCTGCGCTATCTTCGCTGGGGACGAGACACTTACGCGAACGTGCGTCCGGCCCGGTGGATGCCCGGTGCGCGCAGCCCGCTGCGCGACCCGAGCGGGGTGGATCTAGTGATCGTCCGGGAGAACACGGAGGACGTCTACGTCGGCGTCGAGGGCGATCTGCGATCGCTGGACGGGGTGGGGCTGGTCAGCCGGTTGCATCGCCGTCCGGTCGCGCAGATGGGCGAGGGGCGCTTCGCGCTCAAGGTCATCACCGAGGCGCGCACCCGCAAGATCGTCGAGTTCGGTTGCACCCTCGCGCTCGAGCGCGCCGAGCAGCGTGGACGGCCGCCGAAGGTGACGACGGGCACCAAGCACAACATCTCCCCTGTGGCGGATGGATACTTCCTCGAGGTGGCTCGCGAAACCGCACGGCAGTTCCCGGAGGTCGCCTTCGAGAGCCTGCTGGCGGACGATCTCGTGCACAAGCTCGTCATGAGGCCGCAGGCGTTCGACGTGATTGTGCTGCCGAACCTCTACGGCGACCTGTTCTCCGATGCCGCCGCGGCGGTGGTGGGCGGTCTCGGCCTCGGCCCTAGCGGCTGCTACGGCGAGGATTACGCCTATTTCGAGTCCGCCCACGGCACCGCCCCGGACATCGCGGGTACGAACACCATCAACCCGACGGCCACGCTGTTGTCGGCGGCGATGATGCTCGACTATCTCGGCTGTGCGCAGGCGGCCCGGCGGTTGACGGAGGGGGTCGAGCGCGTCTATGCCGAAGGCCGGTGCTTGACGCCCGATCAGGGCGGCGCCGCCACCACGACCGAATTCTGCAACGCGGTGGCCCGCGCGATGGGTATCGGGGGTCGATGAGCGGACGACGGTTGACGGGGCTCTATCGCAGACGGATAGTATACATGGTTACGAAACCAGATAGAGCCCGGGTCCATGAGCCAGTTGAGCTTCAGTGACGAGCAGCGTCAGTTCCGCGACTTCGTGGCCAGATTCTTCCGTGAGCAGTCGCCGGTGGCACGTGCCCGGGAATTGATGCTCAGCGAAGCGGGTTACGATCCCGAACTGTGGCGGCGGCTCGGCGGCGAGCTCGGGCTCACCGGCGTTCACGTTCCCGAGGCATACGGGGGCCAGGGGTTCGGCGCGGTGGAGCTCGGCATCGTCCTCGAGGAGATGGGTCGGGTCGCGTACTGCGGACCCTACTTCGGCTCCGCGGTGCTGGCGACGTACGCACTGCTCGAGGGGGCCACGGCGGCGCAGCAGGAACGCTGGTTGCCGGAACTGGCCGCCGGAGGCGTCATCGGCTCGCTGGCCGTCGCCGAGACCGGAGGTGGCTGGGAAGCCGAGACCGTGCGGGCCAGCGCGCGGCAGTCGGCGGGAAGGTGGCGGCTGGAAGGCACCAAGAGCTACGTACTCGACGGCCGGATCGCCGACTTTTTCATCGTCGCCGCCCGGGAGTCGGGTAGTACCGGCGCCGAGGGATTGTCGCTGTTCGTCGTGCAGGCGGGCGCCGCCGGGCTCGAGGTGGAGCCTCTGCAGACCATCGATGCCACCCGCCGGTTGAGCCGCCTGCGCCTGTCGGGGGTCGATGCGGAGCTCCTGGGAGAACCGGGGGCCGCGGCGCCCGCCCTGCGCCGGGTGCTCGACCGGGCGGCGGTGGCGCTGGCCAGCGAGATGGTCGGCGGCGCTCAGGCGCTGCTCGACTCGGCGGTGAGTTACGCCAAGCTGCGCGTGCAGTTCGGCCGTCTGATCGGGTCGTTCCAGGCGATAAAGCACAGGTGCGCGGACATGTTGCTTGCGGTCGAGCTGGCCAAGTCGGCCGCCTACGGGGCCGCGGAGGTGGCGGCTCGGGAGGCATCAGCCGACGAGCTGGGCGAGGCTGCGGCGTTGGCGAAGGCCCTCGCCGCAGAGGCTTTTCTGCAGGCGGCGGTGGATACCATTCAGATCCACGGAGGCATCGGCTTCACGTGGGAGAACGATACGCATCTGTACTTCAAGCGGGCGAGGGGCTCCGAATTTCTGCTGGGCACGCCGGCGGAGTTCCGCGACCGCTTCGTCGAGTACGTGAGCGCACGGGAGGCAGCCCATGAATGAGCCGGCCGCCGAGCAGGTACGCGAAGAGGCGCGCGCCTGGCTCGCCGAACACTGGGATTCCGATCTGCCCCTCGCGGAATGGCGTCGGCGCCTGGTGTCTTCCGGCTGGGGCTGTCCTACCTGGCCGGCGGCGTGGTTCGGCAAAGGGCTCTCCGAGGCGCTCGGGGAAGTCGTGCAGGCGGAGTTCCGCCGGGCCGGCGCCGTGGGGGTGGCGTCGTCGGGCGTGCGCATGCTCGCGGCAGCCACGCTGCTCGAGCATGGCAGCGAGGAGCAGAAGGCCAGGCTGCTGCCGCGCATCCTCACCGGGGAAGACACCTGGTGTCAGTTGTTCAGTGAGCCCGGCAGCGGCTCTGATCTGGCGGGACTCACCACCCGCGCAGAGCTCAACCGCGATACCTGGATCGTCAACGGGCAGAAGGTCTGGACGACCAGCGCGCATCACGCCCGGTACGGCATGCTGCTGGCCCGCACCGATTGGGACGTGCCGAAGCACCGTGGCCTGAGCTTCTTCGTGCTCGAGATCGAGCAGCCGGGCGTGGAGGTCCGGCCGTTGCGGCAGATGAACGGGCATGCCTCGTTCAACGAGGTGTTCATGACCGACGCTCGCGTTCCCCGCGACATGCTGGTGGGAAAACCGGGCGGTGGCTGGCAGGTGGCGCTGACGACGCTCGCCCACGAGCGGCGGCTGGCCGACGGCATGCGCACCTGGGGGCAGGCCGAACGGGGCGAAGGCCGGGTCTACCGAGAGCTGCGGGAAGAGCAGGCCCGGGTAATGGAGCCCTACAAGTGGTACCCCCAGCGGGCTGGGCGCGTCGATCTGATTCTGCCGGTCGCTCGGGCAAGCGGACGTCTCCCGGACCCGGTAGTGCGCCAGGAGATCGCCCGGGCGTTGATGCTCGAGCGGGCGGCCCAGTGGACGGCGCGGCGCGCACGTGCGGCCCGTGCGCTGGGGCAACCGCCGGGGCCGGAGGGCTCGCTCGGCAAGCTCGCCGCCAGCGTCGTGGCCCGGGCAGCGGCCCGGGCCCATGCCGCCGCCGTAGGCCCCGATGCCCTGCTAGCCGGGGAGAATGCCCCGGCCGAGGGCATGGTGGCGGAGGTGCTGCTGTCGGTACCCGCCATCTCCATCGCCGGCGGCACCGACGAAATCCAGCGCAATATCATCGCAGAACGAGTGCTCGGACTGCCGAAGGAGCCCCGAGACGACGTCGACGTGCCGTTTCGCGACGTGCGCAGGAATCCATCGAACGTCTCGAGGTGACGACCGGATGGTCCGGGTGCGAGCAGACGCTTACAGAGGTGAGAGCATGAGCCAGTTGAACTACAGCTTCGACGAATTGATGGCCGAGCACGATTACGCGACCAAGATCCGCCACAAAGACAAGACGCTGCACGGCGGCCTGCTAGCGGACGGCACGTATCGCCCGCCGAGATCGCTGAACCGCACACCGGCCATCGAGGCGTGGTGGGGCTGCTTGAAGGCAGAAGGGCGTGATGTCGAGGTCTTGGACCGCGACGCCATCAACCGCGCCAACGTGTTCTTTCCGACAGTGGGGCAGGCGAAGCTGCTCCTGAGTCACGGCTGCAAGGATGCGTTGACCCGCATACTCACGCTGATCGGTGTGATCGAGGGCTTCGGCAACGACGGCATCCGGCTGCTGCCGGAGATAGACTTCAGCGAGCACTTCGTGGAGTCCCTCGACGGCACCTGCATTGCCCACCTGCACCGCGGCCTGCTGGTTGCCCACGGCCAGGACGAAGCGGGCAGCGACGATGAATACGGTCACGACGAGATGTGGTTTGCCATCCGTGACCGGGCGCTGGAGGATCCGACAATCACCGACGACATGTTCGAAAACCTGCCTCTGGCGCCGCCGCCGGGGTATCAGGGCAAGGCCAAGGCGGCGCCAGAGGCCACCTCGGTCGGGAGTGTCACGCGCCTGTTCGAACAGCTCGATCCGATGGTCGAGCTCACCTTCCTGGCGCTGGCGCGGATCCTTCACGTGGAGTATGGCGCGTATACGACCTTCAAGTGGGCGCGGGAGGTGCTGGCGGATCCGGATGTCTCTGCCGCTCCGGAGTGGGCGCCTGCCATGGTCGACAACATCCAGGCCGATGAGGACATCCACGTGCGCTATCTCGGCTGCGCGCTGGCCGAGGCCCGGGCACGGACATTCCGCGGCACCGACAGCAGTACTCTGCCCGGAGAGGTGGTGATCGACCGGCTGGTGGAAGCAGTCTGCAACGCCATGGGCGGTGCGCGCACCGAGCGCATGAAATCGTACCGCTACCGGCACATCGTCGATGAACTGGCGGGCCACCCGCGGGGTGACGAGATTCACCGCGAGCTGGCGAAGCTGGGGCCGCTGCCGAGCCTGCCATCGGCGGCGTGAGCCGGCCGGGGCCGAGCAATCCCCACCCATAGCAGCCATTCATGAGTTTCGGAGTCTTCTACGAGCTGCAGTTGCCGAAACCCTGGAGCGACGGCGCGGAGCATCGGCTGGTCCATGAGGCGCTGGAACAGGTGCGCCTCGCCGACCGGCTGGGAATTCACCACGCGTGGGCGGTGGAGCACCACTTCCTGGAGGAGTATTCCCATTGCTCGGCGTCCGACGTGTTCCTCTCGGTGCTGGCCGCCTGCACCCGGGACATCCGCCTCGGCTTCGGCATCCGCCAGGTGATTCCCCACTACAACCATCCGGCCCGGACGGCCGAATCCGTGGCCATGCTCGACCTGATCTCGAGCGGCCGGGTGGAGTTCGGCATCGGCGAGGGGGCGACGCGGCTCGAGCTGCACGGCTTCGGAATCCCGGCGAAGGAGAAGCAGGCGCTGTCGCTCGAGTCCGCGGAGCAGATCGCCAACATGATGGTGCTGGAGCCGTACCCCGGCTACGAAGGGAAAGGCTTCTCGATGCCCTGTCGCAACGTGATCCCGAAGCCCCTGCAGAAGCCTCATCCGCCCATGTGGCTGGCCTGCACCAACCGCAAGACCATCGAGACGGCCGCCAGGAACGGGCTCCGCGCGTTGGCGTTCACCTTCGTGGATCCGGAGGAGGCGAAAACCTGGTCGGACATCTACTACGGCATCATCCGGTCGGAGGAGTGTGTGCCGATCGGCCACCGGGTCAACGCCAACATGGCGCTCGTGGCCGGGTTTTCCCTGCACCAGGACGCCGAGGAAGCGCGGCGGCGTGGTGAGGATGGCTTCGCCTTCTTTCGGTATGTCATCAACGCGCTGGTGGCCAACGACGCCCGGCCCGGGTATTCGACGCTCTGGGAGGAATACGAGACGCTCAAGGGCCGCGATCTTCCCACCATCGCGGCACCGGCGATCGGCACGCCGGAGCAAGCTCACCCGCCACATCGAAGACTTCGAGGCGGTCGGCGTCGATCAGATCATCTTCCTTCAGCAGGGTGGCAAGAACCGCCACGAGCACATCTGCGAAAGCCTCGAGCTGTTCGGCGCCGAGGTGCTGCGCCGGTCGAGGAACGCCGCGCCCGCCGCGAGGCCGACAAGGCGCAAGCGCTGGGGCCCTATCTGGAGCAGGCGCTCGCGCGCAAGCGCCGGATGGCGCCGCTGGCGGAGGAGGACGTGCCGGTGGTGCCGGCGTCGCAAGAGCGGGAGGCCTACTACCGGAAGTAGCCGGCGTGCCGGGCTCCCGCCCGCTTTTCCTCGGTTCAGCTCAGCCGGTAGAACTCGACGGCGTTGGCGCAGGTGATGCGGTGCACATCGGCCGCCGGTAGGTGCGCGAACTGCTCGCGAATGTAGCGGTCCGACTCGGGCCACACGCCGTCGCCGTGGGGATAGTCGGAGCCCCACATCAGCGTATTTACGCCCATGTCGTCGATGAGCTTGCTGCCGACGATGTCGAACTGGAATGTGGCCTTGCATTGACGCCGCCAGTAGTCGCTGGGTCTCATTTCGAGCCCGAGGTCCTGAAAGCGATCCTCCCACTCGAAATCCATGCGCTCCAGGGCGTAGGGGATCCACCCGCATCCGCTCTCGCCGAAGGCGACACGTACGTTCGGATAACGCTCGAACACGTTGGCGGCCATGAGCGCCGAGAGAATGTTGATCAGGTTCATCTGAAACCCGGATACTACGCTGAAGAACATCGCCCGCCGCCGCTCGGCGGGGATGGCGCGCATGGCGTCCGGAGACACGTTCGGGAACGTGTGGAAGTGCAGCGGCAGGTCCACCTCGTGGACGGCTTGCCATAAGGGCTCCCAGCAGGGGTGCAGCATGGGCTGCATGTCCCACGAGCAGGACAACTCGAGGCCTTTCAATCCGAGATCGGCTACCCGGTAGGCCTCTCTCACCGCCGCGTCGATGTCGCCGTACGGCAGGCAGGCCAGGCCGATGTGGCGCTCGGGATAATGGCTGCAGAACTCCACCAGCCAGTCGTTGTAGATTCGCAGCATCTCGTTGACGGCCTCGGTGTCTCCCAGCCGGCTGGCCGCGCCGAGAATGCCGTACAGCACCTCGGCATGGACCCCGTCGAGGTCCATGTCACGAACCCGCAGGTGGGGATCGGAGACCCGGCGGATGTCCTGTTCGCCGTCGCGGTAGAGACCGGTTTCGGCCATCCGGTCGACACGCGCATGCTGGCCGGGCACATAGGGCGCTCCCGTAGGCCCCACCCCGTTCTTGAGCCCGAGATTGGCGCCGCTCGGCGTCGTCCAGTAGTCACCCTTGGAACCGGACGCGACATAGGGCATGCGGCTTTTCATCGCCGGCGTCGCCTCGTCCGTGAATAGAGTCGGCGGCAGCCAGCAGAGGTCGATGTGACAGTCGGCAGAGACGCGCGAGTACTCCATGGATCCACTCCGAGGGCACAGTAGGGACTCAGACTGTAACGCAGCATACAGTCCTGGTGCCACCGGCAACCGGTGGCCGTGCCGCCGGGGGACGAATCACCCGCTGAGCCGGATGGGTGATCAGGTTTTCAGTAGGGGCATCACCTCGTGGCTGAATCGATGGAGTTGCTCGTGGCGATCGGCCGCGGGCCCGACCAGATCGAGAATCAAGTGCCGGACGCCGGCCTCCCGGTAGCGGTGGATCGTTTCGGCGACGTCCGCGGCCGGACCGAGCGCGCCATAGCGTCGAGCGGCCTTGGAAAAATCCATGGCGTAGCGGCGGCTCAGGTGCTCCGTTGCCGTCCGGTGCGAATCCTCGAAGCGCTCGTCGAGGCGCAGGAACAGCATGTGGGCCGGCGTAAAGGCGTCGAGGCTGCGGCCCGCCGCGGCGGCGGCGCGGCGGATCGTCGTCAGGGAGGCGGAGAAGCGCTGCGGATCGACGGCGTAAGAGACATAGCCGTCGCCCAGCCGGCCCGCCCGCTCGAGCGCCGCCGGGGCTCGTCCGCCGCACCAGACCGGCGGCCCGCCTGATGACGTCGGGGGCGGCAGCATGCGGACGTCGTCCAGCGGGTAGAAGCGGCCGCTTCGGGTGACTGGCTCGGCACTCCACAGCGCCTTCAGCACGTCGATACCTTCCGTCAGTCGAGCGCCCCGCTGATGCAGCGGTACGCCGCATGCGGCGTATTCGTTGGGAAACTCCCCTCCCACCCCGACACCGAGAGCGAACCGGCCCGAGAGCATGCGGTCGAGCGTGGCGGTCTGCTTGGCCACCAGGGTGGGGTGGCGCAGGGGCAGGAGGTAAACGCAGGTGCCGAGGGTGAGACGGCGCGCGAAGGCGGCGGCGAGGGCGAGCTGGGCGAGGGAGTCGAGAATCGGCACCGGAAAGGCCACGTGATCGCCCACCCAGAGGGAATCGAAGCCCAGCCGTTCCGCCTCCTCCACGGTGACCCGGGCCGACTCCGGATCCGGAAAGCCGCTCATCACCCCGAACTGCAGATCCTGATCGCTCATCGTTCGTCTTCCTCGGCGCAGAGCACGCCGCTTGTCCTCAGCCGTTCGATCTCGTCCTCGCTGAGCCCGAGCTTTTCGGTCAGCACGGCGGCATTGTCGGCGCCGCGCCGCGCGCCTGCATGTCGCGGGCCGACGTCGTGGCCGGCGAAGCGAAAGGGCGATCGCGGCAGCTTCACTGGGGTGCCCTGGAGGTTCAACTCCACGAACGCCCGGCGCTCGACGGCCCAGGGTTGCTCGGCGACCTCGGCGAGACTGCGCACCTGGCCCAGCGGCACCCGAGCCTTGTCGAGTGCGGCCTCAAACTTGGTTACCGTGGCGAATTCCGCGGCCCACGATTGCAGCAGCGCGTGGACCTCGGCGGTTTTGTCGCGGGTATCCTCGAAGCCGTGCCAACCGCGCTCCGCAAGCGCCTGCTCCCGCCCCAGTGCCCTGGCGATGGCGAACACGCCCGTCAACGGATTGCCGGGCAACTGGACCCATGCGCCATCGGCGGTGCGAAGCAGGGCCGCTTTGCCGGGGCGGAACGGGCTGATCTCGTCACCGATGCCGCCGTTGACTTCCACCGCGGTCCACTCGTTCATGGCCAGCATCGTCTCGGCCATGGACACGTCGACGTGCTGCCCCTGGCCCGTCTGCAGACGCTGCACCAGGGCAGCCAGAATCCCTGCGGTGGCCTGGGCGGAGCCGGCGAAGTCGGCATGGGAAACGGCTTCCGGCAGCGGCGGGGTGTCGCGCTCCCTGGCGTTGAGCTCGATTAGCCCCACCTCGGCGTGAATGATCGGCGCGTGGGCCCGGCGCCTGGATGCCCTGCCCTCTTGGCCGTAGCCGGAGATGGAGCAATAGATCAGCGCCGGATTGGACTGGCGGAGCAGCTCGTAGCCGAGTCCGAGGCGCGCGGCCACACCCGGCCGGTAGTTCTCGACCACGATGTCGCATTGATCGGCCAGCCGCCGCACCAGGGCTTGCCCGGTCTCCTGGGTCAGGTCGACGCACAGATGCCGCTTCCCGGCGTTCTGCTGCGCGTAGCCGACCGCCACGCCGCCGCGGTTAGGAACCCCGCGGCGCATGAGATCGCCTTTCGGCGGCTCGATCTTCAGCACCTCTGCGCCGAGATCGGCCAGAGTGCGGGTGCAGGCCGGGCCTGCCACCACGCGGGTCAGATCCAGCACCGTGATGTCTTTAAGCAGCGTCATGAGTCCGACTCCTCGGGTGCATCGGTCGTTGCAGGTCCGCCGGCGAGCACCGAAGGCGTGTGTGCGCGGTGGAAGCCTTCGAAAGCCGGCTGTGCCGGCGGGCTCTGCAGGGGAAACATGGGGTTGTTGGTGGTGAGACCGGCGCCGCCATCCACGCGCCACACCTGGCCCGTGACGAAGCGAGCGGCCGGGCTCAGCAGAAAGGCGACGGCGGCGCTGATCTCCGCCTCGGTGCCGAGGCGCCCGACAGGCGTCACCCCAGGAAACGCGTGCAGGGCCCGGAGCATCCGCTCGTCAGTGTAGGTATCGAAGCCACTCGAGGCCACGTAGCCGGGCGCTACGGCGTTGACGCGCACGCCGTCGGCGGCCCACTCCACCGCCGCTGTGGCCGTGAGGTTGTGTACGCCCGCGCGCGCTGCGCCGCTGTGGCCCATCAGCGGCATGCCGCCGGCTTCCCCGGCAGTGATGTTTACGATGACGCCGCCGTGGTGACGCATGCTCTGCCGGTACACGGCAGTGGAGACGAGATACATCGACAGCAGGTTGTTGCGGATCACCGCCTCGAAGCCGTTGGCGGACATTTCGGCGAGCAGGGCGGGGAACTGACCGCCCGCACAGTTTACCAGCCCGTGGATCGGCCCGTTCGCAGCCCAGTTCCGCACCACGCGGTCTACGACGGCGGCATCACGGACGTCACAGATGGCCGTGTCGGCCATACCGCCGTCCGCCCGGATTTCGGCTTGCACGGCCTCGAGCTTGGCCTGGGTGCGCCCGGCAACGAGCACCTGTGCGCCCAGCGCGCACAGCTCGTGGGCGATGCACCGCCCGATGCCGGAACCGCCCCCCGTCACCAGAATGCGGTGGTCGCGAAAGAGCCCCGGCGCGAAGATCGAGGTATAGGTCAATGGTCAACCACCGTCCGGCCGCAAATACTGGCCGTAGACGCGTGGGTGCACTGCGCATCCACGCATGTTCTCAGTCTCAGTAATTGCCCATCTTGTAGCTGAGCTCCAGCCCGTAGTTACGCAGCGCCGTGACACCCGCCGCGCGGCGGAAGAGTTCCGCTTCGCCTTCCCGCAGAACCTGGAGCTATCGACGCTCATTGGAACCCTCTCCTCTCCAAGGTGGTCCGAGTTGATCCTAGTAACGTAACGTATTGTACGTCTACGTACAGCACTTTATGCTAACTCGAATCGGCCAGCGCCGATGGTGATCGCGTTCAGGTCAACGTGACTCAGTCGCGCGGGACAGGAAGGACCGAACCGGGCGCATGTAAGCAAGGGAGAGTTCAGCATGAAGGCTGCCGTGTTCCGAGGCCCAAATAGGCCCATGACCATAGAAGACGTGGACCTTGACGCTCCACAGCCCAGAGAGATCCGGGTTCGCACGCACTTTGCCGGCATCTGCCACAGCGATCTGCATTTCGTGGAGGGCATTTTTCCGTTCCGGGTGCCGGCGGTGCTCGGACACGAATCCGCGGGCATCGTCGAGGAGGTGGGGGCCGACGTCGAGTACGTGAAGCCAGGCGATCATGTGATCACTTGCCTTTCGGTGTTCTGCGGACATTGCAATCACTGCCTTTCCGGCCATCCGAACCGGTGCGGAGGACGGGCCACGGCCCGCAGGTCCGGGGAAAGGCCGCGCCTGTCCATCAACGGCGAGCCGGTCGCGCAGTTCGCGCACCTGTCGTCGTACGCCGAAGAGATGCTGGTGCACGAGAACGCGGTGGTGAAAATACGCGACGACATGCCGCTCGACCGGGCCGC
Source organism: Pseudomonadales bacterium (assembly GCA_019634925.1). Taxonomy (GTDB): domain Bacteria; phylum Pseudomonadota; class Gammaproteobacteria; order Pseudomonadales; family Azotimanducaceae; genus UBA7803. The sequence continues at coordinate 139,221 of JAHCAL010000004.1, read as the reverse complement.
GCTCATCGGTTGCGGGGTGACCACGGGCGCTGGCGCAGTCTTGCGCACCGCCGCTGTCGAGGCAGGCTCTACAGTGGCCGTGATCGGCTGCGGCGGCGTGGGCCTGAGTGCGATCAACGGCGCGGCCATTGCCGGGGCGGGACGCATCATCGCCGTGGACCGGGTGCCATCGAAGCTCGAGCTAGCACGGCAGTTCGGCGCCACCGACACGGTGAACGCGAGCGACGGCGATCCGGTCGAGCAGGTCGTGGCGCTGACCGGAGGCGGCGTCGATTACTCGTTCGAGGCCATTGGCCTCAAAATAACCTGCGAACAGGCTTGGCGCATGCTGGCCATCGGAGGGACGGCCACGGTAATTGGCATGGTGCCTGCTGATCAGGCGATCGAGATCCGCGGTATGGATCTGCTGCAGGAGAAGAAGCTGCAGGGCTCCATGATGGGTTCCAACCGCTTCCGCATCGACATGCCGCGATACGTCGATTTCTACCTGTCCGGAAAGCTGATGCTCGATCCGCTCATCTCGCGACGCATTTCGCTGGAGAAGATCAACGACGGCATGGAAGCCCTCAAGACCGGGGAGGTCGCGCGGCAGGTCATCGCCTTCTGAGTCGTCACTCGCGCTGCAGGATATGGATGGCGCATACGGACCCGGCGCCCATCATGTGCACCAGCGCGTTCCTCGCGCCCGGCACCTGAAACGGGCCTTGCTCGCCGCGTAGCTGCCGAGTCGCATCCCAGACCTGAGCGAGGCCCGTGGGCCTCCCAGGATGGCCGCGAGCAGTGAGGCCGCCGTCGGTGGAGAACGGGATGCGTCCACCGATCGCCGTGTCGCCATCGTGAACGAGGCGGTCCCCTTCGCCCGGCCCGCAGATGCCGAGCAGCTCGTAGTACATCAGCTCCTCGATGGGGAAGGCGTCGTGGACATGGACGAGGCTGAGGTCTTTCGGCCCCAATCCGGCCTCCTCGTACGCGAGCTGCGCCGTGCGTTCGGTGGAGCTCGCAGGGCCAACGACGGCTCCGAGGAAGACGTGGCCCTGGGAGTAGACCTCCGACTGCAGCTGAGAGGCGACCACCTTGACCAGGGGCCGGCCGCTGGCCAGCCGCTTGGCCCACTCCCGCGTGGCGACGATGGCGCAGGCGGCGCCGGCGCCGCTGGTGCACGCCATCATCGCCGTGTGCGGGTAGGCGACCATGGGTGCTGCCAGGACCTCTTCCACGGTGATCTCGTGGTCGGCGCGGCGCTGCGCCATGGGATTATGACGGGCGTGGTTCCAGTTCTTGGCGGCGATGGCCGCAAAGGTCTCCACCGTGGTGCCCGCCTCGTGCATGCGGCGCACCGCCCACATGGCGAAGAAGCCTGCCGGCAGCAGGATGTTTTCGAACCCCGGCACCGCCTTCTTCCGCCCCGGCGGCGGCTTGCGCCGAGGCATGCCAATGCGGGCCATGTCGTCGAACCCCATGGCCATCGCCACGTCGGCCGCGCCGCCGGAGACGGCCCAGACGGCCTCGCGAAACGCCGACGAGCCGGTGGCCGAGGCATTTTCTACGTGGACCACAGGGAGGCCAGTCATGCCCAGATCCTTCGCGTAGCCGACACCTTCCATCATCCCGCCGCCGATGTAGCCGTTGTACAAGCAGCCGATGTCGCGGAACTTCAGACCCGCGTCTTCGAGGGCGCCGACGCCTGCGGTGAAGTACATGTCTCTAAGCGGCACGTAGCCTTTGGTAAAGGGGTGCATGCCGACTCCGATGACGTAGACTTCCCGGTTCACGGCGTGCTCCTTGTGCTCGACGTACTCTGGGGAACGAACTTGAAGCCGCAATATTCCGTGCCGTCTTCATCGGTCGCGACCACGTCGGCTTCCAGCCGCATCGGCATACCGACCTCGAAGTCCTCCGGCCCGCCGTCGATCCGCGTCTGCACGCGTACGCCTTCCGGCAGGTCGATCTGCCCCACCGCATACCCGCCGCCGGGGTCGAATCCATGCTGCCCATCCTGGGCATGTGAATGAACGACCAGGCGTACAGCGTGCCTTCCCGCGAGAGCTCGACGGTGTGGACGGGCTCCTCGGTAATGGGGCAACGTTTGCGGGTGGGAAAGAAAGTGACGTCTGCGGCCGGGCTGTAGGATCCGAGCAGGCGTATGCCGTCTTCCGAGAACACCAGGTAGCCGTCTTCGAGCGCGACACGGTTTGGCATCGATGGGCGGTTGTTGTTCGTATGCTTACAGAAACTAACAGGTCTGCAAATGTCAGTCACCTCATTTCAGAATCTCCCTCTCTTTCAGCCCCACAATCGTCCCCACAAGCTGACTGCCCGCGCAAGGTGGCCAGCTGTGGCCAGCTGTTGTCATTTCGTAAGCCCGCGTACATCATGGCGCTCAACGACGAGGACATGAAACGGTGAAACACGACATCCAGGTGAGCCAGGCGAAGCGCCTGTTCGAGCTGATGGATCGGCGCACGACGGATCTGGCGCCGAGCGTGATGACCCAGCCGGTGGCCGATTACGTCTGCCACGATCTGGCGGCCTGCGAGCGGGCGGTTTTGTTCCGCCGCCTAGCACTACTGATCGCCCTTGGTTGCGAACTGCCGCGCCCCGGCGACTACCTGTGCGACGACTTCTCCGGAATGCCCATCGTCGTGCGGCGCTGCGAGGATGGCTCTGTCGCGGCCTGGCGCAACGTGTGCAGCCATCGAGGCGCCCGTCTGCTTAATGGCCGGGGCTCGTCGCCAGAGCGTCTGACCTGCCCCTATCATGCGTGGACATACGCCGCGGACTCCGGAAGGCTGCTGGCCGTTCCCTTCGAGCGCGGGTTCGAGGAGATCGACACCGGGTGTCTGGGGCTGGTGCCCTTGCCCGTCCGGGAGATTCACGGCCTGATCTTCGCGGTGCCGGAACCGGGCGTCGAGCTGGACGCGGACCGCTTTCTGGAAGAGGTGGGGGACGACCTGGCGCAATTCGGCCTCGAGGGCTATCACCACTTCGAGACGCGCGTGCTGGAGCAGCCGCTCAACTGGAAGCTCGTGGTGGATACTTTCCTCGAGACCTATCACCTCGGCACGCTGCACCGGAGCACCATCGCGCCGATCCTCCACAGCAACCTCAGCACGTTCACGCCGATGGGCCGCCATTTGCGCATGATCGCCGCCCGGCGCAGCATCGAGCAGCTGCGCACGCAGCCGGAGTGCGAGTGGGATCTGGTGCGTCACAGCGCCATGGTATACGTGATCTTCCCGAACACGGTCTTCATCATGCAGGGCGATCATCTGGAGACGTGGCGGGTCTATCCGGGTGCTTCTCCGGACGCCTCGCGCATGCACGTGTCGTTGTACACGCCGGAGCCCGCCTGCAGCGAGTCTGCCGTCCGCCACTGGCGGAAGAACCTGGATCTGTTGATGGCCACCGTGCTGGAAGAGGATTTTCCGCTGGCCGCAGACATGCAGCGGGACTTTTCGGTCCGGAACGATCATCTCTTGTTCGGACGAAACGAGCCTGCCCTTCAACACTTTCACCGGATGCTGCACGACGCACTTAGGAATTCCATAGGAGAACGCGATGACAGAGGAAGAGAAGAGTAAGCTGGCGCGAGCCATCACCGAGCAGCTGCCGGCGCCGGAGGAGATCCGCGACGACTGGGGCCGCTTCATCATCGAGACGGTGCTGCCGGAGGGCGTATGGTCACGGCCGGGGCTGGCGACACGCGAGCGGAGTCTGATCACCATTGCTGCGCTGTGTGCGCTGCACCGGCCGAACGAGCTGAAGCTGCACATCGGCCGGGGTCTGCACAACGGGCTCAGCCGGGCGGAGGTCTCGGAAGTGATCATGCACATGGCCATCTATGGAGGCTTTCCGGTCGCCGTGGAAGGCATGCGTATTGCCCGCGAAGTGTTCGACGAGCATGATGACGGCTGAGCGTGTGCGGGGCGTAGGGGCCGAATCGGGTCACAGCGGCAGCAGCGCTGCCTCCTCACGATGACCGGCAACGAGCCGATCCCCCGGCGGCCACCGTGGTGCTGCTGCGTGAGGCCCCGGAAGTGCAGGTGCTGATGTTGCACCGGACCTCCGAGGTGGCGTTCGGCGGTATGTGGGTGTTTCCAGGCGGGCACATCGATCCGCCCGACTACCCGCCGAGCGGCGATCCCGAGCTGGCTGCGCGCAATGCCGCCGTTCGCGAGGCGGCGGAAGAGGCTGGCGTGGTCTGTCGCCCGCAAGGGTTCGTTTGGTTCGCGCATTGGACACCGCCGCCCATCGCGCCGCGGCGCTTCGCCACCTGGTTCTTCGCGGCGCGTGCCGATAATCAGGCGATTACGGTGGACGGCGGCGAGATACGCGATCATGCGTGGCTCTCGCCTGCAGGGGCGCTGGCACGGCATGCTGCCGGGGAGATCGATCTGGCGCCGCCGACGTGGGTGACCCTGCATCATCTGTCCGCCGAGCGCTCCGTCACGGCTCTGCTCGAGCGCTTACGGTCGTCAGGTCCGAGGTTCTATGAGACCCACGTGGGCAAGCGGGCCGACGGCGTTCCCGTCTCGATGTGGCACGGTGACGCCGGCTACAAGGCATGGGATGCCGACGTGCCGGGGCCTCGTCACCGACTCGTGATGTCGAGAGGCGACTTCCGCTTCGAGTACACGATCGAGGACCCGGGGTAGCCTCAGGCCACCGCGAAGTCCTTCAGGTCGGGTGACCTCATCACTTCCCGGAAGCGCTGCATCGACCAGGGCCACGCGGCTGGGACGCCCCGATCATCGAGATACCAGCTGCTGCAGCCGGAGACCCATACGGTCTTCCTGGTGGCTTCGACCCGTTCGGCTTCGAACCGCTCCGCCGCCTCGGGGGTGGCGGAGAATTGCCGGAATTCCCCCTCGCGCACGCGCGCCACGAGCTGGAAAAAATACGCGAGCTGAATGTCTGCGACGTCGATGAGCGAGAAATTGCCGACGGGGCCGTTGGGTCCGTTGAGCATGACCAGGTTCGGAAAGCCGGGCACGCATACCGAGAGATAGGCTGATGGACGCTCGATCCACGCCTGCTCCAGGGTGACGCCCTCGTAGCCGATCACCTCGATGGGCCGCAGGAACTGGTCGACTTTGAAGCCCGTGGCCAGCACCAGAACGTCAAGCTCGTGCAGCCGCCCGCTTGCGGTGCGCACGCCAGCGGGCTCGATTCGGTCGATGGTGTCCGTGACCAGCTCTGCGTTCGGCCGCTGAATGGCCTCGTAGTAGTTGTCGGACATGATCAGCCGCTTGCAAGCCGCCTTATAGTCCGGACGGAGCTTCTCACGCAGCACGGGGTCTTTGATGTTGTCTTCGAGGTTTGCCAGCGTCAGCGCCTCGATGGCACGGAGCGCCTCGGGATTCTCGCCCACCACGGCAGATGAGAAGCCATGCTCGAAGATTTCCATCTGTTCGGCCCGGATCCTGCGCATGGCATCCGGGTTGCGCCGGAACTCCGCTTTCTCCTCCTCGGTGTAGGCCGGGTTCGGGCGCGGCATGATCCATTGGGCTGTGCGCTGGAACTGGGTAAGCTGGCCCACCTTTCCGGTAATCGCGCCGACCACCTGAATCGCGGTCGAGCCCGTGCCGATGATGCCGACGCGCTTGCCCTCGAGCGGAACCGAGTGATCCCAGCGCGCGGTATGAAAGCAGGGGCCCGCGAACGCGTCGAGCCCGGGAATGTCCGGGTACCGGGGATGGTGCAAAACGCCGGTCGCGGCCACGACGAGATCCACCACGTCCTTACGACCGTCCTTACACTCGAGATGCCACCTGCCGTCGGCGAAGACGATCCGGCAGACCTCGGCGCCCAGCACCACCTTGTCCGTCACGCCGTACTTCTCCGCGACCGTCTCGAAATACTCGAGGATCTCGCCGCCCGGCGCGCAGGTGTGCGACCACTCCGGATTCGGCTCGAAGTCGTAGCAGTAGGAATGGGATGGCACGTCGCAGGAAATGCCCGGGTAGCAGTTCTCGCGCCAGGTGCCTCCCAGCCGGTCCGCTTTCTCGTAGATCGTGAAGTTGGTGTAGCCGGCGTCACGCAGCTTGATGGCGCTGAGAATGCCTGCCATCCCGCCGCCGATGATGGCAAAAGAGAGTTCCTGCTGCCGAGCCGTGGTCTTCGTCATGTTCGCCTCGTTTTCGTGCTCCGTGTCAGATGCTGCGCCCACCGTCGACGTCGATGCTCGTTCCCGTGATCATGTCGGCCTCGTCGGAGGCGAGAAAGGCCACGGCGGCCGCGACGTCACGCGGCTCTGCCAGCCGGCCCCGGGGAATGGTGCTCACCAGTGCCGCGCGCTGATCGGCGCTGAGCTCATCCACGCCCATGGAGCCCTTCATGAACCCGGTGGCCGCTGCCACCGGGTTCACGGCGTTGACGCGTATGTTGTGCCTTGCGAGTTCCAGCGCGAGCCTGCGACTCGAGGTCAGCACCGCGCCATGAGAATAGCCGGCATTGTTGACCAGCACGTCGAGGGCACCGAACGTGGTGCGGTCTGTTTCGATGAGCTTGGGCACATCGTCTTCCTGCGACAAATCCGCTGGCGCGCAGTCCACCGGGCGTTCGCCGCTGCCGAGTTCGGCCGCGAGCCGCTCGACGTCGATGTCCGAGAGGCAGACGCTGGTGCCCTCGGCGGCGAAACGCCGCGCGATGGCTTCTCCGAAGCCCGAGGCCGCACCGGTCACGACCACGACCTTTCCGCTGAACCGGTTCATGAGTCACTCCTTCGCAGAGGTGTCCGCCGGGACGCGCCGATAGCCATGCATTGCTCGATCCCAGCCGCTGCCCGGCCTGCCTCCTCCATCATGCGCCGGAGGATGTCCGCAACCGGCGGGGCGTCCCGGACGAGGCCCTGGACCTGCCCGATGGGCTGAACCCCGCGCTCCAGGTCGCCCTCCTCGATGGCGCGCTGGGCAGCCCCCATCCTCGCCAGCCGGAGCGTATGCTTTGGACCGCGGCGCAGAATGCGTCCCAGCAGACCCAGCCAGGGCAGACCCAGGTCGCGTGCCAGTTCCCGGGACGCGGCCAGAGCTGCCATCAGCCCGCCTCGCTCGCGTTCGAGGCGTTCGGTGCGCGGCGTGCGTAGCACCCGGTAGTCCATGCCGTCGAAACGGTCCGTGTAGAGGGTGTCTTCCGCCTACTTCTCGAGCACGCGCTGAAGGGTTGCCGGGTGCAACGGGCTCTCGGCCGCCGTGGCGAACCGCGTCCCCATGGCCACCGCGCCGGCGCCGAGTGCCAGGGCGGCGACCAGGCCGCGGCCGTCGCCGAACCCGCCGGCGGCAATGATCGGAATGGAGACGGCGTCCCGGATGGTCGGAACGAGCACCAGAGAGCCGACGGCGCTGCCGTGGCCGGCCCCCTCGTTGCCGATGACCTGCACGGCATCGCATCCGGCCCGTGCCGCCGCCCGGGCGTGGCGTGGTCACCGTCGCGATGATCCGGCCACCGTACTCGCGGGCGCGCGGAACCAGCCAGGCGCCGTTGCCGAGCGAGAACACGACCACCGGCACCCGCTCTGCCAGAGCAGCTTCCGCGTTCTCCCTGCCCGTCGGCAGCAGCAGGGGCACGCCCACCCCGAAGGGGGCATCGGTGCGTCGTCGAATCTCGCGGATGGCGTCGGCACTCAGCGTGGTCGTGGCGAGAACGCCGAGGCCGCCGGCCTCGCTCACGGCGGCCACCAGGGCAGGCGTCGAGACCCGGGTCATCTGCGCCAGCACGATCGGGTGGCGGATGCCGAGCAGACGCGTCACCGCCGTGTCGAAGACCGGACGGTGCCGTCCGCAGGCCCACGGTGAGGCCGTTCCATCCGGGCGGGGTCCGGCGCTTCACGCGATCGGCAATCTGATGCTGGCGGTTCCGAAGACACGGTTCTCTCCTTGCGGATTCTTCACCGTCAGATCAGGCTGCACGGTGCCGGTTTCCTCGTCGATGTCAGTAACCACGCCGATTGGCGTGCAGGGTTCGTCGGCCAGCAGCGGAGCGCGAAACACCGTGTCGATGCTTTCGATCCGTGCTGCCGCCGACCAGCGGTGGATCATGCTGGTCAAAAAGCCGAGCGCCATGATGCCGGGCACCAGCGCTCCGGGCAGGCCCTCCGCGCGGGCCTGGTCGTGGTCCTTGAATCGGGCGGCCCGCCCCCAACCGACGGCGTCGGCGAAAGCGCCGGTGGCACGAAGTGAGGTGTCGGGCTCGAACGGCGGCAGCTCGGCGCCGAACTCCACGTCTTCGATGGTTGCGATGGTCATGACCGCGGCCGCTCCCGCACGACCATGCGCGCATCGCTGGTCGCCACGTGGCGCTCGTCGGGGTCGAAGATCTCCATGCGCGAGACGATGAAGATCATGCGTCCGGAGCGCCCGCTTTTGTCATAGATGTCGTGCAGATGGCTGCGCCCGGTAAGGCGCATCCCCGGGCGCACCGGGGCGATGCGCAACACCGCCTTGCCGCCGTCCATGGGGATGCCGCCGAGCGCCGGAAAATCCATCGGCAGATGCCGTGCCGCTGCCAGGCTGCCGATGAAGGCCGGCGTAGCCTGAAACTCGGGATGGTCGGGCTCGAGATACTCGGGTCGCGTTTCGCCCACCGCACGGGCCACGGCGACCAGCTTCCCGGGGTCGAGGACGAATTCCCGGGCATCGAATTCTGCGCCCAGAAACTGATTCTTCAGGGAGTCGACGTCAATCAATGATCAAACCGCCGTAGTTGGTAAGCGTGTGAACGAAGTGTACCGTCCCCGCGTGCACGAGGCGAGCGCTATTCGCTTGCACGTCGTGTCTGGGCGGATCCATGGCGATGAACATCGGCGTCTAGAAGTCTTCGTCGGGATCGTCCAGCGGGAACCTTCCGACGGGAACAGCTCCTGATGGTGATCCACCCACTTGATGTCCTCAAAGTGGGAGATGGACCAGAACCGGCCGTATCGCGACTCCGGGTGACGGAATACCGGCGCTTCGGCACCGCAACCGTAGCGAAACGGGGCCAGATGGCGTCCTTCTGGGCCAGATTCCAGTTGCTGATGTCGAGGGGGGAACCATGGTGGCTGCTCGAAGAGCTATTCGAGGCTTGCGGTTTAGGGGTTCATCAAGTTCATGAGCGGGCCCTCCCGCTCGAGCGTTGGCGAGGCATCTGCGCCGCCGGTCGCCGCGACGCCACCGACTCCGCGCACGATTGCCACAATGGCGGCAAATGTGTGAATGGCAAGTCCCAGTTAGTCAACGCGCTTACGATCTATGCGGTGAGCGAGCGATGCACGGGTGTCCGATCATCGCAGCGAAACCTGGAGGAGAGCGTGCCGAGCGCCGAGCATGAAAGCTTCGTCGAGATGATGACGTCCATCCCCCGCAGAGACGACGTTCCTCTGCAAGAGCAGCGTGACAACTACGCGGCTATTCTGGCAGGGAATCCGTTGCCCGAGGACATGGAGATCCGCAGCGTTGAGGTCGGAGCAGCCAGTGCCGACTGGGTCGAGCCGCCGGGGCCTCGCCGGATCGGGTCATGCTGTATCTGCACGGCAGCGCTACGCCATCGGCTCGGGCACCGCATACCACGAGTTCGGCGTGCGCATGGCGGGCGCTGCGGATTGCCGGGTGTTGTTGCTCGATTACCGCCTTGCCCCGGAGCACCCGTTTCCGGCTGCCGTGGACGATGCGGTGGCTGCATACCGCTATCTGCTCGAGGAGTCGGCGCGCCCGGGGCGCGTGGTCATTGCCGGCGACTCCGCCGGCGGCGGTCTCGCGTTGGCGACGCTGGCGCGGCTGCAGGACGAGGGCGAGGCGCTGCCGACGCTGGTATCTGCTTCTCGCCCTGGACCGATCTGGAGGCCACCGGTGATTCCCATCGCCCCGGGGCAGTGGACGATCCGCTGGTTCGGATCGATGGGCTGCGGGAAATGGCGCGGCTATATGCCGAGGACAACCTGCGCCATCCGCTGGCATCACCGCTACTTGCCGACTTCCAGGGTTTTCCGCCCCTTCACGTGGAGGTCGGAATTCGGGAGGCGCTCCTCGACGAACGTCAACAACAGGTTGGCGGACGCAAGGATCTTCTGCAGCGTTGTCTGGAGGAGGTCGTCGTCTACGGGTACGCCGGAGCGGCTCACGGAGCAGCTGCGGCGGCTCGAGGTCGAGCTGCCACTGGGCTACCTGCTGGCGGCGCCGCTTAGCCACGAGGGCTTTGATCTGCTGACCGAGCGGGTCATTCCGCAGCTGGGCTGAGTGGTGGAGGCGCATTGTTCATCTGGTTGACGTGGGTCCGGCGACATGATCGAAGCCTGCTACGGTCATTGTCGTTTCGCTGTCTCGTTCCGGCAGCGCTCCGCCGCGGGTGCCGGCACTCGCCCGAAATCGGCCGCCGATTCGCCAGGAGCATGCCGTGAGTGCAAGACATCGGTTACCGGGAACCCCGGGTCCAGACAGATTCCTGGCAGGTGCCGGTGGTTGCCGGCTGGCGGCGGACGTGTGGGGGAATCCGGCCGGGCCGCTGGTCATTCTCCAGCATGGCGGCGGGCAGACGCGCCACGCCTGGAAAGGCGCGGGCGAAATCCTCGGCCGGGCCGGCTATCACGCGGTTGCGCTCGATGCCCGCGGCCACGGAGACTCGGACTGGGCGCCTGACGGCGTACACGGTCAGGATGTCATGGTGGCGGACCTGTGCCGGGTGGCGCAGCAGCTGGGACGCGGCGTGAGCCTGGTGGCCTGCGGCGAGGATCACGTGGACGCGACCGCGCTGGTGCTGGTCGACGTCGGCCACCGCATCGAGACGGAGGGCGTCCAGAAGATTCAGGCGTTCATGAACCGGAGGCCGGAGGGTTTCGATTCTCTAGAGGAGGTCGCCGACGCCATCGCCAGCTATCAGCCGCACCGCCGGCGACCGCGATACCTCGCTGGACTGGCCAAGAATTTCCGCCTGGGCGACGACGGCCGGTACCACTGGCATTGGGACCCACGATTTCGCACCGGCCATCGTGACGTCGGCAAGCGCGAGGCTCGGCTGACCACGTGCGTCCGAGCGTTGCGCCTGCCCACGCTGCTGGTGCGTGGTGGGTTGTCGGACGTCTTGAGCGAGCAAGGAGCGCAGGAGTTTCTGGCCCTGTGTCCGCATGCCGAGTACGTGAACGTAACGGAGGCGGGGCATATGGTGGCGGGCGATCGTAACGATGTTTTCGCCAATGCGGTCATCGAGTTTCCGGCGAGAGTGGTGCCCGTGGACGGCGAGCCGCGGCAACCGCCCCACGCGCCGCGCCCGCATTACCAGGGGCCCCGGGGGACGTGAACGATGTGCCGTGACGCCTGCTTGGCGCCCCTAACCTTAACGACGGTGCGAAAGTGGACCCGAGCGGACGACGCCAACTATGGCGGCGAGTCCGTCCATTGACTGTGCTGAGCGCGGCTCGGATACTCGATCAGCGTGATCAGCGACAACTATTGATGTCTGGTGCTCGAGATGCTCGATGGACTTTCCGAGGATGCTTGGGAAGGAGTGGACTCCAAGAGTAAGGCCGATGTCGACCGCTTCCTCGAGGACTTGAAGGCGCGGGTCGCCAAGTTCGGGTTGACGCTGAACGAGGACAAGACGCGCGTGCTGCAGTTCGGTCGCTTCGCGGCCGAGTTGCGCGCGCGACAAGGGCTCCCGAAGCCGCCGAAGTTCGAGTTCCTCGGTTTTACCCACTCTGTGGGCGATCGCGGTCGGACGGCTGGTTCCAGCTGAAGCGGCTGACTTCGGCGAAGCGAATGCGCGCCAGCCTCAAGGCGATTCGACCGGCGCTGATGCGCCGTATGCACGATCCGATCCGAATCGTATGGCCCTTAAACACAGAATTTCCGACAGCCCCCAGTCACGTGCGTCCGCACTCGAGATTGCGAATGCTAACGCCGGCAGAGTTCGGCAAATCCTGCGGCATCGCCGCGATGACAATCGAGGCCAGATTCCAATAATCGAATGGGCCGAAGAAAGCCGGCAGGTCAGGCACGTCAGGGCGCGTCGTCGTCCGGCACGTTGAGCAGGCGCTCGCTGCGCCAGACCCGAACAATACGCACGTGCTTGGGGTCACGCCGATAGACGACGCGAAACGGCGGCCGGATCAGCTCGCGCAGAAAAGGCTGGTCGAACTCGGGGACGATACGCCCCATGTCTGGATGATCGGCGAGTGCCTCGATGCTCGCGACGATTTCGCCGATCAATCGCTCGCCCACCTCGGGTACGTTCTGTTCGCCGTACCAGGCCCGTATCGATTCGAGATCGGCCAGCGCGGATTCGGCGAACCGGATGGCGACCTTGGCCATGCAGCTACTTCAGACCGAGCCGCGCCTTGGCCTCGGTGAGCGACAGCTCTCGGCCCGCCTCGAGGTCGGCAAGACCGGTAACGACCGCCCGCATAAATGCGCGCTCCTCCTCTGCCGCCTCGTAGTCATTCACCGACTGCACCACGGCCACGCCGCGCCCACGGCTGGTTAGCAGCACAGGCCGGTGCGCGTCTGTCGCATGTTTGACGACGCGGCCGGGGTTGACCTTCAGGTCGGTCAGCGGAATCACGTCCTCGGAGAACTTGGTGGCCATACCGGGTTTCTCGATCCCGTAAACAGGACCGATGTTAGCACCAGCTCAAGGACCTCTCCAGCGCCACCTTGGCGCCATTCGAGGCCTCGCCACATATGTTCAATCCCGGACAAGAGATGCCCTAACAGTCAAGCCGGGAGCTTCAGCTGAATCATCCCGGGACTCCCGGAGACCCCAAACCTTGAGAGGATGGTGTCTCCGGGAATCCCGGGACGATTCACCCGGCGACCGGCAAGACATCCTTCACAGGCCGGTGCAGGCCGGCGGCGAGCCCTCTGATAAAAGGCTGCTTTAACGCTGGAGTCTTTTATTAAAGAGTACTTTAATACGTAGAAACCACATTAAAGACGGCTTTATCATGAGGCGCGCTACGGGCACTTACGTCACCTCCACTACGCTGGGCGAAGCGGTTCAGGCCTTCGTTCCACATCCGCTGCCGCCCGCCAATCCTCCGCTGGCTCCCGAGGCATTTGCCGACCTGAATCATCAGGCCGAGCTGGCGCTCGCCCGCCTGTCCGGGGTGTCAGGACTGATACCGTCGGTAGACTGGCTGCTGTATAGCGCCATCCGCAAGGAGGCCCTGCTTACCTCGCAGATCGAAGGCACCCAGGCCACATTGACCGACTTGTTCGATGAGGAAGCGGGGTTCGCCGTCAGCAACACGGACGATGTCGAGGAAGTCACCAACTATCTGCGCGCCTTCCGGCTGGTACAGGACAATCTGCGCGATCCCAATGGGCTACCCATCAGCTTGCGCCTGCTGTGCGAGGCCCACCGTGTCCTGCTGGACGGGGTGCGCGGTGCCGGCAAGCAGCCCGGCGAACTGCGGCGTTCCCAGAACTGGATTGGCGGCACCCGTCCGGGCAACGCGGCTTTCGTGCCGCCACCCCCCGACCGGGTGGCAGATCTGCTGAGCATTCTGGAACAATTCATTCACGACGAGGCGGGCGCGCTGCCGGCGCTGGTCAGGATTGCGCTGGCGCACGCCCAATTCGAAACCATCCACCCCTTCCTCGACGGCAATGGCCGTATCGGCCGCCTGCTGATTGCCGCACTGCTGGAACACTGGGGTTTGTTGCCCGAGCCGCTGATGTACCTGAGCGGCTACCTGAAGCAGCATCATGCCGAATACTACCGGCGCCTGTCGATCGTCCGCACCGAGGGCGACTGGGAGTCCTGGGTCGCGTTCTTTCTCGAGGGCGTGGCGATGGCCGCCAGTGACGCCGAACGCAGCATCATCGCCATCGCCAGCCTGATCGTAGCGGATCGGCGCCGCCTGCTCGACGCTCCCAAGGCTGGCCCCGCCAGCTACCGGCTGTTCGAGCTGCTGCCCATGATGCCGCGCTTCACCATCGAACGGGTGCGACAAAAACTGGACACCACCTTTCCGACCGCCACTGCCGCCGTCAAGGTACTGGAAGGCCTGGGTATCGTGACGGAAATGACCGGCCAGAAAAAGAATCGCAGCTACAGCTACCAGCGCTACATCGAGCTGTTGTCGCGGTGATTCATGCGGGAATTCGCACCGGTTCGCACCGGCCCCAAATGGCTGACCGAGGACCCAGTTCTGCGGTCAACCATCCGCCACCAATTTCAAAAGCGGTGCCCCCAGGCAATGGGGCCGCCGCCGATTTGATGGCGAACTTGGCCATGCGGCTACTTCAGACCCAGCCCAGCCGCGACGTCACCTCTGATACGATGCTCGTGCTCGGCAGGATCATTCGGTCAGATCCAGCGGCTCGTGCGCCGTCCTTTTGGGCGACTGCAGATCAAGCCCGTGTTCCAGTCCGAAGTTGCGAAGCGCGCGATAACAAGGGCGTTCTGGCGCACTGACCGTGTCATTGCGAATGCGGCGCGTCTCCTGCATGGACTCCCCATGCCTTACGGCACGATTCCGAAAGCGTGCGAACCTCTCGTCGTCGAGTCTTCTGACACTCAAGCCAGCCATGGGAAGCTCCAGAAAACCGAACCAGACCAAACCAACCGGCAAGCAATCAATCGCAGGCATTGCCCTGAAATGCTGGCGATAGCCGCGCGAGCGAGCATGCTCGAACCGCAGAGCGTGTGTGGGCCTGTTCAGTCGGCGGGTTTCCGATGCTTGCGGTATTCCTCGAGCGCTTTGAGCTGGCGTTCCTTTTCGACCTTGACGCCATACTGAAACATGCCGCCCCACACCTGATCGATGGCCGCGTGGAGCTCATTCGAGATCGTTGCAATCAGACCAGGAGACGCGGCGGCAGCGAAGTGAGCGCGATATGCCTGCAGGAGCTCGACGCCTTCTGGCGTCAATCGGTAGAGCCGGCGGCGGGGACGCCCCTTCGGATCGTCCTCCGGCTCCCAGCGGCTCTCGACGAATCCAGCCTCCTCGAATGTGGCGAGTACGCCGTACACCGTGCCGGGCTTCAGGTTCGCAGTCGACGCGATCTCGAAACCATGCGAAACCCCCAGCCCGGCCAGGGCTTCGAGGGTCTTCAGCCGTTGCCGCGTCTTCCGGATTTCCATCATCGGCTCCTTTTTCTGTATATGTTGGATATTATCCTTCATATAACGAATAAGCTATCGGGGAGATGCGCGAACCTGGGCAGGTGCTCACGAGGCACATCGTCGATGTCTATGCTCATTTGTCGATCGCTCGAGCATCCGGACTTCGAGCGGATCAGGTGGGCGGCAGAGGATCTCCCCATGAGGGCGATCGCGCCTCGACTCGGGTGACCGGGAGGCGATGCAATGGCGGGCACGCCGCGCCCTTGTGCGCTTGTTGGATGCCGAAGCACGCGTTCGTCACCGATGCCAGGTTCCGTTCGGGCACGCCTTTCCCCATACTTGAATCGTTACAACGCGTTTTAATGCAAATCCGATTCATTGCAGTTCGATGGGGGGAACATGATGTACGACCTGAGCGGCCGCGTGGCCATCATCACCGGCGCTGCGAGCGGCATGGGCCGGGCGAGCGCGCTGCTGTTCACGCGTGCGGGCGCGCACGTCGTGGTTGCCGATCTCAATACCGACGGCGGCGAAGCGGTGGCGCTTGAAGCATCCCAGCTCGGTCCGCGCGCGGTTTTCCAGCGCACCGACGTGGCAGAGGAAAGCGACGTCGAGGCGCTGGTGGCGCGGGCAGTCGACGAATTCGGCCGGCTCGACATCATGTTCAACAATGCCGGTATCGGTGGCGCGGTCGGCCCGCTCGAACAGATCCGGGTGGAAGACTGGGACCGGACCCAGGCAGTGTGCCTGCGCGGCGTCTTCCTGGGCATCAAGCATGCCGCCGGGCCGATCCGCGCGGCGGGCGGTGGATCCATCATCTCGACCGCGTCGATCGCCGGTATCGACGGGTTCCCGAATCTGCACGCGTACTGCGCCGCCAAGGCCGGTGTGGTGAATCTCACCCGCTCGGCGGCACTCGAGTTCGGGCGCGACCGGATCCGGGTGAACTGCATCGCGCCCGGCGGCATCCTGACCCCGATCGTCTACGGCGCCGAAGCCAACCGCAGCGCAGTGGAGGACATGCTGGCCCGCGGCCAGCCATACCCGCGCGCAGGGCAGCCGGAAGACATTGCGAGTGCAGCGCTGTTCCTGGCCAGCGACGCGGCCCAGTTCGTCACCGGCCATACGCTCGTGGTAGACGGTGGCGCGACCGCCGGAGCGGTCGCGCTGGCCCCGAAGCCCGGCGCCAACCAGCCGCCGCCCCCGCGGCGGTTCGCCGGTCCGTCGTTCGAGCAGAACACGCCTTGAGGCGTGAGCGTACCGGGCGGTCGGAGCCCTTGACGGATTCGCCGGCGCCCGACCGGTCGGCTACGGCCAGGCTGGCACCGCGCCGGCCTGTTCGACCCAGGATTCGCTCAACGCCCATACCCGCTCGGCCACGGTCGGGTCGTTCGACTCGGGGCTGGAACGATCGACGCGGCATTCCTTGATGTACTGACCCGCGAGCTCGGCCGCCGGTTCGTGCACGACGGCCCACACCGTCGACGCCGCGCCTTCGGCCGGCGACTTGGTGAACGGGCTGACCAGCCGCATCAGGAGTCCGATGACCGCAGAGTGCCGACCGATGTCCGTGGTGATCAGGGTACCGGGGTGCAGCGCGCAGGCGACCAGCCCGCGCTCGCCGTAACGACGATGCAGGGATTTTGCCATCAGCACGTTGGCGAGCTTCGCCTGGCCGTAGGCGGTCATGCCCTTGTAGGTCTCGCGCTTCATCGGGAAGTTCGCGAAGTCGAGCTTAGGCGGCATGGTGTGACTGGTGCTCGATACCATCACCACCCGTGGCGCCGGTGCCGCCAGCAGCCTCGGCATCAGTAGCCGAGCCAGCAGGAAGTGCCCGATGTGGCATACACCGACGGTCTGCTCGAAGCCGTCCTCGGTGGTCGCGAAATCGAGGCGCGACAAGCCGGCGTTGCACACCAGTGCGTCGATACGCTCGGCGTCTAGCGTCTCGGCGAACCGCCGCACGCTCGCCAGCGACGCGAGGTCGAGTTCGGCGAATTCGGCCTGGCACGACGGGAACTCGCGGCGCGCCCGCGCCACCGCCGCTTCGCCGGTTGCGCGGCTGCGGCAGGCGTAGATCACCCGCGCGCCCGCGCTCGCCAGGGCACGGGCGGTCGGTTCGCCGATGCCGGTATTGGCGCCGGTGACCACGATCGTCCGTCCGGTGAGGTCATGGCCGGCGACGATGTCGAATGCTGAGCGGCTCATTGGCGGGTGCCTCCTGTTGTGTTGCGCGTTGCGTCTATCGGTGGTCGGACTCTTCCGCCAGACGCGGCTCGGTGAACCGGTCGGGATGACGGCCCGTCTTGTCGGCATAGAACGCGCGGACGATATCCATGTCCGCCTTCACGTCGTTGCTTGGCCAAAGCGCCGGCCCGAGCCCGCCGCGCTTGCGGGCGTAGTCCAGGTACCCGAGCACGATCGGCACACCGGCGCCGCGCGCGATGTGATAGAAGCCGGACCGCCAGGCAGCCCCGGTGCTTCGAGTACCCTCCGCCGGGACTGCGAGCACCAGGTCCTCCACCTCCGCGAACCGGGCGATGCTCTGCGCCACCAGGTTGGTGCGCAGCTCGCGCCGGATCGGGATGCCACCGAGGGCCCTGAACAGCCAGCCGAACGGCGCGACGAACAACGACGCCTTGCCCATCCAGCTGAGCCGCACGCCGAGCGACCAGGCCATCGCCATCATGAACACGAAATCCCAGTTCGAGGTGTGCGGCGCTGCGATCAGTACGTAGCGCCGCGACTGCGGCAACGCGCCTTCGAACTGCCAGCCGCTGAGGCGCAGGAAGGCGCGCCCGACCAGGATCCGGATCATCGGCTGGCGTTCTCGAGGTACTGATCGCACCACTCTACTGCATCCGCGGCATGCCCGCCCCTGCGGCGACAGATACGACGGTTGGGGTCGGAGTAACAAATGGGGTCGGAGTTAAGTCCCGGTCGCGCAGCATGCGCGAACCGGAAAATGCCGGTACACTGCCGCACGGTTCACGCTTGGATCCACGTCCGGGGAGGTGTCATGACAATCGATCGAGTCATTCGGCTGTTCGTGTCGGGCCTCGCCGGGTATCGCACCTGCTGATCGTCTCTCATCCCGCCGGCCCGCCGTTCGCCGGCCGGCGCCCCCGACCAGTCCCCACACGCACAGCGTCCCAGCAAGAGCGTCCTTCAGCTTTTCTGTCCGGCCATGCCGGGACGAGGTCATGCGTGAACAATTTTTCAGACGGATACTTCCGCGCCGGGATCGTGCGCGGTCAACTGGCCGGTTTCGAACAGGCAGCGATTCTCGACGTCTTCGCCGCTGAGGTCGATGAAGTCGTCGGGCGCATCAACGACGGCAAGGAAGCCACGGTCTACCTTTGCGCGGCAAAATCCGGAGGACTCCTCGCCGCCAAGATGTACCGGGCGCGCCGCTTCCGCGCATTCCGCAACGACCGCCAGTACGGCACCCCGCTCGCGCACTGGGGCAAGGACAAACGCGCCGACAAGGCCATGCGCAATGCGACCCGCAAGGGCCGCGACATGGGACACCTGCAGTGGGTCGCGCGCGAGTGGCGCACGCTCGAGGTGCTCCACGCGGCGGGCGTCACGGTACCGGAACCGGTGGCGCGCAGCGAAGCCGGCATCCTGATGGAGTTCATCGGCAACGAAGACGGCGCCGCGCCCAGGCTGCACGATGCCCTGCTGCACGAGCGCGGTGCCCTGGACCCGGCCACGCTGCGCGGCTGGTGGGAATCGCTGCGCGAGGACGTCGTAACCATGCTGCGCTGCGATCTCGTTCACGGCGACCTCTCGGCGTACAACGTGCTGATCGCGGAAGGTGTTCCCCGGATCATCGACGTGCCGCAGGCGGTGGACGGGCGCAGTCCGGAAGGACTCGAACTGCTCGTTCGTGATCTCGGGAACCTCACCCGCCCGCTGCAGCAGGCGGGGCTCGCGGGCGTGCACGATGAATCCACGGCATTCGCGATCAAGCTCTATGAGCGGTACCGACGGGGTCGACTGTGAGCGTGCTGCCCGGTCTGCGGATCAAGCAGCACCGCAGGCCAGACATCCGCTAGACTGGGTGCATGCAGGACATCAGTAACGGCATGTTGCGCGACCGCCGGGTGGTCGTAGTGGGGGGCAGCTCGGGGATCGGCCTCGCGACCGCGCGTGCGGCAGCGGCCGCCGGCGCCGAAGTCATCGTGGTTGGGCGATCGGCGGAGCGACTGAACGAAGCGACTCAGGGTGACCCGCGCCTGCGGCCTCAGGTCGCCGATGCCGCCGATCCCCCTGCCATCGAAGCGCTGTTCGCCACGCTCGGCGAAGTGGACCACGTCGCGCTGATGGCTGGTGGCCGAGCGGGTGGACGCATCGCGACCGCCGACCTGGATGCCCTGCGCGCCGACATGGACACCCGGTTCTGGGGCGCCGTCACGGTCTGCCGTGCAGCGGCGCCGCGGATCCGGCGCGGCGGGTCGATCACCCTGTGCTCGGGTGCGGTATCGATCAAGCCGGCGCCGGGCAGGGCGGTCGTATCGGGCATGGTGAAAGGCGTGGAGGCACTCGGTCGCGCGCTCGCACTCGAACTGGCGCCGATCCGGGTCAATACCGTGGTGCCCGGCGTGATCGACTCGCCGCGGGTCCGGAGCGCTTTCGGTGACGCCACTGCCGATCCGGCGGCGGTGGCGGCGCGAATTGCCGAGGCCTATGCACACCTGCCCGCAGGTCGCGCTGGCCACCTCGACGAGATCGCGCACGCATTCCTGTTCGCGATGACCAACGGCTATTTCACCGGTCAGAGCCTGGTCGTCGACGGCGGCTACACGCTTACCTGACGCTCAAACGACGCGCGCGGCGCGACAGCGCCGCCGCCCTCAGTCCGCCAGCCACTCCGCGGGGATACACACGAGGTTTGCCGCCGCGTCCAGTGCCTTGTGCGACCACTGCATACTCCGGATCGCACGGTCGATCACCCAGGCGTGAATGTCGCGTACGTCGCGTTCCACCAGCACGTCTGCGAACGAGGCCATGCCGTTGCCTGCCAGCGCGCCGCCGAGCACGATTTCATTCCAGATCTCGTGGATCCCCGGCGCCGAGGTGCGCAGATCCGGATACAGGCCGGACGACGCGGCATTCAGGCCATGACAGCGCAGGCAGTGCACGGCATACAGCCGGCCTCCGCGTTCGACCGCTGCGGCGTCGAGCGCCTCTTCGGGCACGTGCACCGAGCGTTGGATCGCGGGCACGTCGGGTGGCGCGCCTCGAGCGCCGAGCGCGAACACCAGGACGTGCCCGCTGTTCACGTTGTCGAGGCGATCACCATGGCCGCCTTGTGAACCGCCGATGCCGCCAACCACGGCGATGAACTGGGTATCGTCCACCGTGTAGGTGATGGGAGGCGCCATGATGCCGACGCCGGTCGGGGACTCCCACAATACAGCGCCGCTGCGGTCGTCGTAGGCGACCAGGCGACCATCGGTGGTGCCCTGGAGCACCAGCCCGCCGGCGGTCGCCAGCACGCCTGCGCTGACGCCGCGCGAGAACTTCACCTGCCAGACTTGGCGCTGCGCCACCGGATCCCACGCGGTGAGGCGGGTCGGCGAGCAGAATCCCGGTGCGAACGCCGGAGCGCTCGCTGCGAGCGCCGGCCAGTTTTCGCCGGTGTTGAACGTCGCCGGGTCGTAGCGGAAATCGGGGTCGGGTACGAACGGGTACACCTGGTGGATGGTCGGGATGTATACCAGTCCGGTCTCCGGGCTGAAGGCCATCGGGTGCCAGTTGTGGCCGCCGACGATGGCCGGCATGACCATGCGCGGCGTACCGCTCCAGTCGGCGCGGCCGGTCTCCACGGGGCGGCCGGTCTCGAGATCGACGTGGCTCGCCCAGTTCACCGGCACGTAGTTGTTCGCTGATAGCAGTTCACCGGTTTCCCGGTCGAGCACGTAGAAAAAGCCGTTCTTCGGCGCCTGCATCAGCACCTTGCGCCGCTGGCCGAGCAGGTCGAGCTCGGCGAGGATCATGTGCTGGGTGGCGGTGTAGTCCCAGCTCTCGCCCGGCGTGGTCTGGTAATGCCAGACGAGCCGCCCGGTATCGGGCCGCACCGCCAGGATGCTCGCGAGGAACAGGTTGTCGCCGCCGCCGGGGCTGCGCTGTGCGCGGTTGTACTGCGAACCGTTGCCTACGCCGACGTAGAGCAGGTCGAGTTCCGGATCGTAGGCGAACGAATCCCAGACCGTGCCGCCGAGCCCGGTCTGCCAGAGTGAATCGGGAGACCAGGTGCGCTGCGCGAGACGCAGCTCCTCATGCTCCACCGGACCCTCTGCTGACGCGGGCACCGTATAGAAGCGCCAGGCGAGTGCACCGGTTGCGGCGTCATAGGCGCTGAAGTAGCCGCGCACGCCAAATTCCGCGCCGCCGTTGCCGATGATCACCTTGCCCTTCACCACACGCGGTGCGCCGGTGATCGTGTATGGCTTGGCGGGATCGGTGGTCTGTACCGACCAGCGCTCGGCGCCGGTCTTCGCATCGAGCGCGATCAGCCGCCCGTCGAGGGCGCCGAGGAAGATGCTGTCGCCCCACAGCGCGACGCCCCGATTGACCACGTCGCAGCAGGCATCGCGCGCCTTCGCGCCCGGGACCTGCGGATCGTAGCGCCAGATCAGCCGACCGCTCGCAGCGTCGAGCGCCACCACGCGGCTCCAGGCCGTGGATACGTACATCACCCCGTCGGCGACGATCGGGGTGGCTTCCATACCGCGAGTGTCGCCGGTGGCGAAGTGCCAGGCGAGCCCGAGTCCGCCGACGTTGCTGCGGTCGATTGCGCGCAGCGGGCTGAAGCGCTGTTCGTCGTAGGTGCGCCCGTGTGTCAGCCACTGACCGGGTTCCCGGTCGGCATGGATGATGCGCGCCGCGTCGGTGCCGTGCGCGAACGCGCCGAGCAGCCACAGCCAGGCTGCGAGCCAGCGGATACGCCCCATGAATCTGCTCCCCCATGCCGACCGCGGAACGATATAGCGCAGGCCCGGATGCTGCGCAACGCTCCACGCATACACCCAAGCGCGCACGCCGCCTGTCGCTGTACGGGGAACTCCCTATGTATCGGCGTCCCACGCCCTTCTACGTTCGCGAGGGATATTTGGGGTCAGAGTAAAACCGCCATGATCGAAACCCGGACCGGCACCGATCGATCCGCCGGGGTCGACTATCTGCAGCTGCTGGATCAGGACAGCCACCCCGTCGACGAGGTGTTTCGCGAGGAGTCGCCGCTGCCCCCGGGTCCGACCATCGTCCCTGCGGAACAGTACTACTCCCGGGCGTTCCACGACCTCGAGGTCGAAAAGGTCTGGAAACGCGTCTGGCAGATGGCCTGCCACGAAGACGACATTCCCGAAGTCGGCGACTACCTGATCTACGACATCGCGCACCTCTCGTTCCTGGTGGTGCGCCACGCCGCCGACGAGTTCAAGGCGTTCTACAACGTCTGCCTGCATCGCGGTCGCCTGCTCAAGTCGCATGGCGGAAAACGGGCACGCGAATTCCGCTGTTCGTTTCACGGCTGGGCCTGGAACACCGACGGCGGCCTGAAGGAAGTCCCCTGCGCCTGGGACTTCCCCACGGTCACACCGGAGCGCTACGGGCTGCCGGCGGTGAAGGTCGGGCGCTGGGGCGGCTTCGTGTTCATCAACCCTGACCCCAACTGCGAGCCGCTCGAGTCATTCCTGGGTGATCTCTCCCGCCAGTTCCCGAACCTGCCCTACGAGCGCCGTACCAAGGTGGCCCACGTATCCAAGATCCTGCGCTGCAACTGGAAGGTGGCGCAGGAAGCCTTCAGCGAGGCCTACCACGTGATTGCCACCCATCCGACGATCCTCGAATCGATCGGCGATGCGAACACCAAGTACGACGTCTTCGGCAACTACTCGCGCGCGATGTCGCCGAACTTTACTCCGAGCCCGCACGTATACGGCAGCGAGCGCCCGCCGCTCGAGGGTGCCCGCATGTATACCCGGCTCAGACACGCCCTGACCGGACATGTCTACGAGCGTCAGCCCGACGGCACGGTCACGGTCACCGATGCACGCGGCGGCGTCAGCCGATTCACCGCCGACGCGGTCTACCTCGAAGGCCCCATCACCCATGCGGACCCGAACATGGTCAACTGGGTGGGCGGCAGGCAATTGCCCGGCACGGAGTGGCTGCCGCTCGCCGCGCCGCCCGATCTCCCGGAAGGCGGCAACCTCCGCGCCGTGATGGCCGCGCCGGTCCGCGAGAACTTCCGCAGGAAACTCGGCGATGTGATGGATCGGGTCAGCGATGCGGAGCTGCTCGATTCAATGTACCTGACCGTTTTTCCCAACTTCCATCCGTGGGGCACCTTTCATCGTATCGTCTACCGCTTCCGCCCAAACGGCGACAATCCCGAGGAATGCATCATGGAATGCATGTACCTCGAGCCGACGCCCGCCGGACAGCCCCGTGGGCCGGCAGCGCCGGTGCATCAGCTCGGCCCGGACGACGACTGGGTGGATGCGCCGGAACTCGGCATGCTCGCCAAGGTGTTCAACCAGGATGTGGTGAACATGCCGGACGTCCAGAAGGGCCTCAAGGCGATGAAGAACGGCGAGGTGATATTCGGCAACTACGGCGAGACGAAGCCCCGGCACTTTCACATGCTGCTGGATCAGTGGATTGCGAAACCGTGACCGACGCGGCGCCCGATACGTTTACGACGCCTTACGAAATTCTGGGCGATGCCGGCATCCGCCGGCTCGCCGAGGCGTTCTACGAGATCATGGACACGCTGCCGGAGGCGGCCGACATCCGCGCCATGCACGCCGCGGACCTCGGCCACGTGACGCGCATGCTGGCGGCCTACCTCACACAGTGGATGGGCGGTCCGCCGGTTTATCTCGCGCTCAAGGGCAGTGTCTGCCTGACTGCTCCGCACGAACCCTATCGGATCGGCCCGGTCGAACGGGACGCGTGGCTGAAGTGCATGGATCTCGCGCTCGAGCAGGTGGGCGCTTCCGAGCAACTCAAGGCCATGCTGCATGAGCCGCTCCGGCGCGTGGCAGATGCCGTGCGCAACAGCGACCACGGCGATCGGAACGCTCGCAGTCCGGACATCATCGCGGTTGGATGATGCCTCCCGGCGTCGAGCGGTGGTTTGCGAATGGCGGTCGGCCACGCCCTATTGGCGCACGCCCGTGAACGATCCGCCGGCGGCATTGCCCATCGACATGGTGCCCTGCATGGCGTCGCCGTCCACGGTTGCCTGGTAGGTCACGACAGCCGATCCCATCATCCCGGAAACCTCGAACGAGAATGTCAGCGCATTGCCCGCCACGCTGCCGGTCACCGGCTGCGCGCCGAACCGCCCGGTATAGGTCCCGGTGACGGTTGCGCCGTCCTGGACGAGTTCCAGCGTCGGCGTGCCGGTTCCTGCGCTCGTCTCGACCGTCAGCGTCCAGGTGCCGCCCACCATCGCGGGTTCCTCGGCGGCGACACCCATGGCGGCGAACAGGCCTGTTCCGGTGAGCAGGACTGCGGCAACGAGGCGGTGACGGAAGGTCCGGCGGATACCGATCGACATGGTGGCGCGCTCCCTAGTGGTAGTTGACCGGGCGGAGCATGATGGCTCGGCACGTCACTGGCAATCGGAGGAATGAAACGCCCCGGATTCCCGAACGGCGCGCCCCGGTTCGCCGTTGCGCGATACGCGCGGTTGCGCGAGGATGCGGGCATGCGTGTCGCAGCCGCAGGGTGCAGGCGGGCGGTGTGCCTGGCCTGGTTGCTCCTGGCCGCCTTCCCGGCCACGGCCGGCTATCGGTTCGAGACCGGGGTCTACCTCGGTGAAGCCGACCTTATGGCTGACTGGGCGGCAGCACTTGCCCGCCATCGCGCCGACGAATCCCTGCTCGAGGACTGCCTCGCCGCCCTCGAAGCGTGCCCGGCACACCTGCGCGGCGTACACGCCCTCGTCAGCCGCGCGGCCGGCCTCGGCGCCGCCGAGCGTGTGCAGCTCGTGAACCGCTACGTCAATCGCCGACCCTACCGCAACGATCGACCCGTCGAGGTCGAGAGCCGCGTCGCCGAAACGCTCGTGCGGCTGTCGGGCCGATGGTCCTCGCTGACTGAGTTCCTCGCCCGCGGTGGGGACTGCCAGGACTATGCGACGGCCAAGTACCATCTGCTGCGTCGGCTCGGCTTCGCCGCCGAGGATCTGCGGGTGGTCGTCACCCGGGAGCGCGGTGCGCGCGGACACCACGCCCTGCTTGCCGTCCGGTTCGATGACGGCGCGGTCTGGCTGCTGGATTCGGACAACGCGATCTACCGCGACGGCAAGCCGTTCGGGACGCGCTTCGTTTTCGCGATCAACGAACAGTCGGTCTGGGATCACGAGCCCGGTACGGGCGCGTGGCGTTCGACACCTGAAACCCCCGAACGGGAGGAAGCATCATGAGAAGCATCATGAAGGGTACCTGGAAACGGACGACGGGCCTGTTGGCAATCGCGCTGGCCGGCGCCGCGCCCGCCCTCGCGGACGAGCGGACTGCGGAGGGCGCCGTACGTACCGCGAGTCTCGAAGTCCGCGAACGGCTCATGACGCTGGAGCGCATCCACGTCACCGCGGAGAAACCGGCGGACCCGACGCTCGATGTGCCGGAGCCGGAGCTCGCGCGGCTCCTGGACGAAATCGAACGGATCGAACAGTCCGGCGACGACCCCGTCAGGGAATGACCGCGGCTGGCGTGTCCGGGGTGCTTGCCGGCGTACACGTTCCGTACTCGACGTAGATCGAGTCCCCGGCGGACTCGCCCGGTGCGCCGGAAAACGTCCACCCGCCGACGGCGGTGCGGGTGAAACGCAGGGTTTCGCGGTTGATCAGCAGCATTTCTGCCGGCGGTATGTTGACGCAGCTGTAGCCCGGGCTGCCGTCATGGCCGCGCACGTTGCGGCATTCGAGTTCGACGGTCTGCTCGCCGCCCGGCGAGTTCGTGGTGAGCGTCAGGAACAGGTCGACATCGGTGCGGTTGCGCAGGTTGAGCATGAATACCGCGTTCACGTCGAGCCGGAACGGCACTGGATGAAAGAGCACGGGTACATAGTCTTCCGTATCTTCGGGGTGGTCGTGAAAACCGCCGGTCTGTTCCGCTGCGCAGCTGAGCGCCGGCAGCTCGCCGAGCGCGGGCATCGCCGCGAACAGCGCGCACAAGCCGAACCACGAAATCCGGATCCTCCGCATCGTCGTCTCCGTGCCGGCGTCCCGGTCCCGGCCACTTGTAGCAGTTCGTGTGGCGAGCGTCGACAGGCGGGCGCCGCCGTCCGGTGTCCGGGCGGTCGTGCGATTGCGGTTGTGCTCGCCTGCGCCTGGCTGATCCAGGCCGGCGCCGCGAAGGCGAATCCATGGGATGCGAACTGGTGTGAATACCGCACGCCGGACCTGCGCGTGATCACGCCGCTCGATCCTGAGGCGATCCGTGCACTCGTGGGGCAGCTCGAGGCCGTGCGTGCGGTCGCGGGGCATTACCTGCCGGGTGAGCCCAATCCGGACGAGGCGCCATTGGTCATGGTGCTGTTTCCGGAAGGCCAGCAGCTGCGGCGCGCGCTCCGGGACGGTGCGCTCGCGGGCTTCATGGTGCCCGCGCTTGCGCAGAGCCTGCTCGTCGTCGCGGTGGAGCCGCGTGCGCCGCAGCCGTTCGGTGCCGTGTTCCATGAATACGGCCACTATCTGCTGCGCACGCGCCGCGGAATCCGGATCCCGGTCTGGTTCGACGAGGGATTCGCGAGCTTTCTGGCGACCGTCCGCGTCGAGGATGGGGTCGGAGTCAGCGGCACGCTGACCGCGCAGTCGCTGGCTGCGCGCGAGCGCCCGGGCGGGGTCAGCCTGCGCCGCGTCTTGTCGGAAAGCCAGGTCCACCGCTGGCCGCTGGCCGCGCGGCAGTCTTACTACGCCTGGTCCCTGCTGCTGGTGCATCGCCTGCTGCTCGGCCACGAGACGGGCCTCGACGATCGGCGGCGCGAACTGGCGGATCATCTCGCGGCCGTGGACACGCACGGCGCGGGCGCATCCGGGCTGCTCGCGCGCCTCGGGCCGCTCGAGCGCGAACTCGACCGCTACGCCGAGCGGCGCCTGCCGGCCGTGCACCACAGCCTTCCCGAGACGTCGCATGAGGTTCTGGCCGCGCGCTGCCTCGACGCCCGTGAGCGGACGCGCTGGATCAGCCTCGCGATCCTGCAGCACAACCCCGGCGAAGCCATCGCGCAGTTGCGCACACAACTCACCCGGGCACCGGACGACCCGGCCTTGCGCGTGGTGCTCTCGCTCGCGGAGGAGGCGGCCGGCAATCCCGAAGCCGCACTGGCGGAAGCGGAGATCGCTCTGCAGCACGCGCCGGACGACGTCGCGGCGCGCATCAGGGTCGCGGAAGCACTGAGCATCGGCTGCCTGCTGCGGCTGGACGACGACTGCCGCGCGCGCTGGGACCGCGCGGTGCCGCTGCTGCGGGCGGCACTGACCCAGGCGCCGGACCGCATCGATGCCATCTTCACGCTCGGCCTCTCGTACCTATACCTGAACCGGCCGGGCGAAGCGCGCAACTACCTGCAGATCGTCCACGACCGCCAGCCGTGGGCACCGCACGTCAACTTCTATCTGGGCGACACCTATCGCCTGCTCGGCGATACCCGCGCGCGGGCACACCTCGGGCAAGCGCGTGACTGGTCACCGACGCCGCTCTGGCGTGACCTCGCGGCGGAAGCGCTGGCCAGGCTCGATGCCGACGGATGACCGCCGGGGCCGCACGCGTCAGGCGCGCATCAGAACTGTTCGCCCGCCGCGCGGCGCCGCATCATGTCCTCGAAATCGAGGATCGCCGGGCCATTGCGTGCGATCACGTGTTCCACCCGATTGCGGACGAAGTCGTCCCATGCCGGATGCGGCAGGATGTACAGCCGTTCCTGCTCGATCGATTCGAACACGATGCGGGCGATCTCCGCGGGATCCTTGCCTTGCGCGAGCATCGCCCGGCCCATGGCGAGCATCTCGTTCGACGTTGCCGGGGCCCCGGACTGCAGCGCGGCCGGGCGATTCCGCTCGGCGTCGAAGATCTGCGTGTTCACCAGCCCCGGGCAAAGCACCGATGCGCCGATTGCGGCGTTGCGGGCCTTGAGGTCGTTGTGGAGGGTTTCAGTCAGCGACAGCACGCCGTGCTTGCTGACGCCATACGTGCCACCGCCCGGCAGCAGACCGGCGAGGGACGCCGTGTTCACGATGTGGCCCGGTTCGCCGTGCGCCAGCATGTGCGGCACGAACGCCTGCAGGCCGTACAGCACACCGTAGAAGTTCACGCCCATCACCCATTCCCAGTCGGCGGTGGGCACCTCCCAGATGCCGGTGCCCATCGCGCCGCGGGTGGCGGCCACGCCGGCGTTGTTGCACAGGACGTGCACCTTGCCGAACTCGGCGATCGCGCGCTCCGCCAGCGCCTGCACGGACTCCTTCAGCATCGTGTTGCAGACCGCGCCGATCACCCGGGTCTGGCGTTCCTCGAGCTTTTGGACCGCACGCTCGAGCGCATCCTCCTGGATGTCGGCCATGACCACGTGCATGCGCGCTTCCGCGAAACGCTCTGCGAGTGCCAGCCCGATGCCGCTCGCAGCGCCGGTGACCACCGCGACCTTGCCCTCGAATTCTTTCATGTGAGTCCGCCTCTCCTTCGAATCGATGATGCCGCAGTATAAGCGGGCCGCCGCCGGTCGGGCGGAGGATTCGATGATCGTCAGGCTCAGCCGAACTATCTGCGCCGATTAATCGAATGGCCCGAGGACTCCGGCCCCACTAATGTGCGGTCGCCAACACCGACGGAGTACGGACGCCATGAAGAATTTCACCCTGTTTCTCGCTGTGATGTCGCTGACGCTGGTGGTCGCGAGCGCGCCCGCCGCGGCGAAGGGACCGGTCGTCGTCAGTTCCGCGATTTCCGAAGCCGAAGTGCTCGCAGCCCAGAATGCCTGGGGCGAAGCACTCGTGCGGATCAGCCGCGCACACGACGAAGGTGGTCAGGCGCGGGCCGCTGCGGTCGCCGCAGAAGTCATCGATGGTGCATATGGCTACGACTACGGTGTGGTCCTCTTCAAGCCGACGCTTGCCCACGGCGAGCATACATTCCGCGTCGATCGGCAAGGCGCGCTCGCTTACTTCGTGGGCGGTGATGCCACCTATCCCGGTGATTCCGGATTCGCCCTGAAGGGCTGGCGCGAATTCGAGATCCGTAATGCCGCCATCCTGATCGCGGGCGATCTCGCCCTGACGATGGGCAACGTGGTGCTCGTAGACCAGCAGGGCCAGGTCACCACGGTCGACAAGACCTGGGGATTCCGCAAGGACGCCGCGGGCGATCTGCGCATCGTCCTGCACCACTCCTCGCTGCCCTACACGCCCTGAAGACGTCCCGAGGCGGTGGGGCGTCAGTCCCGTGCTGCGCTGGCGGCGTCGAGATCCGCGCGGATCGAACGCGCCGCCAGCAGGAAGTGGGCGCCGGCCCAGAAGTAGGCGAACGTACTGAACAGGATTGCGTAGCGCAGTGACTCGCCGCCGAACGGGCCAACCAGCAGGTCGCTGGTCACGCCCACGAGGAACGGGCCGAAGCCGAGGCCGATGATGTTCAGGATGAACAGCAGTACTGCCGAGGCGATGGCGCGCATGCGCATCGGCGCTAGGTTCTGGATGGTGCCGAAGGCCGGACCGAGCCAGAGCGAATTGAGGAACTGCGGGGCGACCATGATCGCGATGGCCACGTACGGCTGATCAAGCAGCAGCGCGACCACGAAGAACGGAAACGCGATCAGCACACCCGCGGCAGGTATCCAGGCGTAGTAGCGGCGGTCACGACGCGCGAGGCGGTCGGCGATCGCGCCGCCGAGCGCGGTGCCGAAGGCACTCGCCACGCCGATGACGAGCCCGAAATAGGTCGCCGTCTCCGCGACCCCGAGACCGTGCATGCGGATGAACAGCGCAGGCATCCACTGGCCGAGTCCGTAGCCAACGAACGAGGTCAGCGCGCCGCCCATGGCGAGGTGCACCATGGTCCGGCTCTTCAGCAGCGTGCGGATGGTCACGCCGAGCGGCGGTTGGACGCTTGTGGCCTGGCTGCGGACCGTGTCGGACATGCCGCGCAGGGGCTCGCGGATGGTCAGCTTGAACACGACGGCGAGCGCGATCCCCGGCAGGCCGACCAGATAGAACGCGGCGCGCCAGCCGTAGAACTCCGCGATCCAGCCGCCGGCGAGCAGGCCCATGATGCTGCCGATCGGTATGCCGAGCGCATAGATGGAGAGCGCCGACGCACGCTTCTCGGGTGGGAAGTAGTCCGCGATCAGCGAATGCGCGGGTGGCGAGCAGCCGGCTTCACCGACTCCGACCCCGATGCGCGCGGCGAGCATCTGCGCGAAGTTCTGTGCCATGCCGCAGAGGGCGGTCATGCCGCTCCACACCACCAGCGCGACCGCGATGATGGACACCCGGTTGGCGCGGTCGGCGAGGCGTGCGATGGGGATGCCGAGCACCGTGTAGAAGATCGCGAACGCGAGACCGGTCATGAGCCCGATCTGCGTGTCGGAGAGGCCGAGCTCCTGTTTGATCGGTTCTGCCAGGATGGTGACGATCTGGCGGTCGAGGAAATTGAACACGTAGACGATGACCAGCATCGTCAGCACATAGGTGCGGTAGCGCGCGGTGGGCAGCTGTGTCCCGACCGCGGCGGGCGAGGATGACATGGTGGGTTCCTGCGACTCGGCGAGTACGCAGGATACGTGTCCGCGCGGGTCAGTGCATCAGTTGCACACCCGGTGCCCGCAGCGGAAATCCCGCTGCGGAATCGGCAGGTGCCCGTTCGTCGGTACTGAACCCGGTCACTGGCCCTGGGCGAGCGAGTACCCGGGCTCCTCGTCGAACGTGTACAGCTGCTCGGTCTTGATCCACTCGATCCCGGCCTGGCTCAGCGCGTGCAGCAGGCCGAGCACCTGGTCGTGGAACTTTCGGTTCCCGGGATTCTGCAGGACGAACCGGCAGCGCCAGTGATCGGTACAAAGTGTTTCGGGCAGCCCGGCCGGCCACACCTGCACACCGCGGTTGGTGATCATCTGCAGCCGGAACTCGCGTGCGCCTGCACCGCAGAGCCGCCCGGCGAGTTGCTCGGGTGTCGTCCTGGCATGGACGAAGACGTCCACGCCCACCGGGCACTTCCGTGCCGGCGCCCGCTCGACGGGGTCGAACAGCGCGAGCCGGTGGCGCGGATACGCGCTCGGGCGCAGCGCGCGCGGACGTTCGCCGAGACGCTC
Source organism: Pseudomonadales bacterium (assembly GCA_019634925.1). Taxonomy (GTDB): domain Bacteria; phylum Pseudomonadota; class Gammaproteobacteria; order Pseudomonadales; family Azotimanducaceae; genus UBA7803. The sequence continues at coordinate 107,859 of JAHCAL010000004.1, read as the reverse complement.
GATGACGGCGTCGGCAAACGTGTCGGTACCGGCCCGTCGGACACTGGTTGCCGACTGGTAGACGTCGGCCGTGTGCACGCCGTCCTCGATGGTCCGCAGCCATGCGTCGTGGATCAGCTCGGCGATGTCACCCTCACCGAGGTGCGCGAGCATCTTCGCGGCCGCGAGCAGCAGGCCCGACGGGTTCGCCAAATTCCGCCCGGCGATGTCCGGTGCCGAGCCGTGAATGGCCTCGAACACGGCCGCGTGGCGGCCGATGTTGGCCGAGGGCGCCATGCCGACGGATCCGGAGACCTCGGCCACCACGTCGGAGAGGATGTCGCCGTACAGGTTCGGCGTCACGATCACGTCGAAGCGGTCCGGCTCCGCGGCGGCCCGGGCCATGCCGATGTCGACGATCAGGTGTTCCGTCTCGACGTCCGGATATTCCCTGGCGACCTCGTCGAACACCCGATGGAACAGTCCATCGGTGAGCTTCATGATGTTGTCCTTGGTCATGCAGGTCAGACGCTGCCGCTTGCGCGTGCGGGCGTACTCGAACGCGTAGCGGATGACCCGTTCGCTGCCCTGGCGCGACACCAGCTTCAGGCACTGCACCACGTCGTCCGTCTGCCGATGTTCGATCCCGGCGTAGAGGTCTTCCTCGTTCTCGCGGATCACCACGAGGTCCATGCCCGGATGGTGCGAATGCACGTAGGGCATGTAGGCCCGCACCGGCCGGACGTTTGCGAACAGGCCGAGACGTTTGCGCAGCGTGACGTTCAGGCTTTTCATGCCGGCACCCTGCGGTGTGCTGAGTGGCCCCTTGAGCAGCACGCCGAGTTCGCGGATGGAATCCCACGTCGATGCATCGATCCCCGAGGTCACCCCCGCATTCCAGCAGCTGAGCCCCATCTGCACCGGCCGGACCTCCAGGGGTGCCCGAGCCGCGGCGAGCACCCGCAGGGTCGCCTCCATGATCTCCGGGCCGATCCCGTCGCCCTGGGCGATGCAGATCCTGTGCGGGGCAGCCCGGCGGGATGCGGAAGTGCGCTCGTTGCCGGCGGGCAGGGTTGCCGAGGCAGGCTTCAGGGCAGTCAGCACGGTCATGGCGATACCTCGATTGAAGATGGGTTGCGCGACAGGCGGCCGGAACATGGCTGTTGCCCGGTGCCGCAGGACGAAGCTTCGCCCGCGCATGGCGCGTCCGGTAGTCGATTAATCCGGCGCAACGGTTCGGCCCGACCGAAGCGAGACGACGGAATTACGTGATTTGGCTTGGTACGCCCGGGCACTAGGCTTGCCAGGTCGATTCATTCGGGAAGCGTATTCATGTTGCGACTGGAGGTTGCCGATTCGTTAACGGACGCCTGGAGCCCCGTGCTGGCCCGGCACTATCAGTTGCGGCTTGCGGCCTGTGCGGCGGACCTGCGCTCACTGGTGGTCGCGTTCGCGGTGAGCAGGGGTGCACACGAAGGATTCGAATGCAGGCTGCGCGGCCGGTACATGGGTGGCGGCAGTCTCGAAGTGCGGGCCAGCCACGTCGAAGGCGAGACCGCGATCGAACTGGCGTTCGCGCGCGCCCATCGGGAGATCCGCCGGCGCCGACGGCTGTCAGGCTTCGGCGAACAGCCGGGCGCGCGCGAGTTCGGTGATCTCCAGCACGGCGGGATGGGAGATCTTCCGCTCCGGTGACACGGCGTAGTAGGTCTCGGTCACCTGGTCGACGTCGCCGATGCGGCGCACGCCGTACATGGCTTCCACCTGGTCGGCGATCGCGGCGGGTGCGGGAAAGAGGCCAGCTCCCGCGGCACCGAACGCCTTCATCAGCGCGCTGTCGTCGAATTCGGCAGCGATGCGTGGACGGATGCCGCGCGTCTCGAACCAGTCGTCGAGGCGCCTGCGCAACGCGCCGGTCACGACCGGCATCAGCACCGGCGCGCCGTTCAGGCTCTGCGGAAACCCTTTCTCGAACCGGCCCGCCTGCGCCGTCGAGCAGAAGAATGCCACGCCACTTTCGCCGAGCAGGTGGTTGTAGGCCCGCACGCTGAGTCCGGCGGGGATCGGGTGATCGGAGATCACCACGTCGAGCCGGTGGACGGCGAGTTCGGCCAGCAGCCGCTCGAGGTCGCCTTCCAGGCAGACGAGCCGCATGGATTCCGAGCGCTCGAGGACAGGCGCCAGCACGCGATAACCGATCAGCTTGGCGATCGAGTTCACGATGCCGACGTTGAGCACGAACGGTACGCCGTGCTGCCCGCTCTTCATGCGCTGGGTGAGTTCGGCACCGAGGCTGAAGATCTCGTCGGCGTACTGGTTGACGATCTGCCCGGTCTCGGACAGCACCAGGCGCCTGCCGACCTTGTGGAAGAGCGGCTTGCCGATCGCGTCTTCGAGCAGTTTGAGCTGGCCGCTGATGGTCTGCGGCGTCAGGAACAGCACCTCGGACGCCCGCGCGATACTGCCTTCGCGGGCGACCGTCCAGAAATAGAGCAGGTGGTTGTAGTTGAGATGCCGCACGCTCAGGCCCGGTCATCCGCCTCCGCGTGGACCTGTGCCACCAGGCCGTCCGGCAGCTGCAATCGGCTTGCGAGCTCCGCCAGGTAGCGTTTCGTAGCCGGCTGGCTGCGATCGGCGGCGACCAGCGCGGCCGCGTAGACTTCGACCGCGGTCTCGCCTGGGGGAGTCAGCTCCGTCAGTTCACGCAGTCCGAGCGGGCGGCGCAGTTCATCGAACAGCAGCGCCTTGTCGTCGGGCGCAAGGTTCATGCTGTCCACCCGATCGAATATACGGGTCTGCTCGGTGGCGTCGATGTGGCCGTCGGCATAGGCGGCGGCGATCATCGCCCGGATCAGCAGGAGGTCGTGCGCCGGCGCCGGCAGCGCCGGCGGTTCGGCCGGTGCACCAGCCGCGGCAGCCTGCTGCTGCGCCTGCCAGGTCTGCCAGGCTTTCCACGCGATGCCGCCGACCGCGGCGATGGCGCCCGCTTTCACCGCGGTCTTGCCGAGCTTCTTCGCGCCCTTGCCACCGAGGGCGCCCGCCAGTGCGCCACCGGCCAGTCCGCCGGCCAGGCCGCCCAGTACGCCGCTCTTGGTCAGTCCGTCGATGATGCGATTGAAGTCGGTCATGGTCCGGGCCTCGCCGAAGGTGGGCCGGCATTATGCGACGACCGCAGGCGGCCGGCGAAACCGGATGATCCTTGTCGGTCGTTCGGGAAAACCGATGGATTCAACCGCGTGCCGTGCCCGGCTTCTCGTAGATCGACTCGGACTTGCGGCTTTCCTCGGAGATCCGTCGCCCCAGCGCCTCGAACACCGGCAGTTCGTCGTCCGCGGGCATCGGCATGTGGCGCTTGCGCGCCAGCGCCGCCTCGATGTACGGGGCCAGCTCTGCCGTCTTGCGCGCCTCGCGTTCCGCCGCACGCGCCTTGAACTCGGGCATGACGCGGGCGGCGAACAGCTCGAGTGATTCGCAGATGTGATCGTGGCGGTTGTTGCCGGCCTGCTGGATGAACGTGACCTGGTCGACCCCGGCTTCCTCGAATTTCCTGAGGTGCGCGCGCAGGTCGTCCGGCGTGCCGATCCCGCCCCGCCCACCACCGAGCGCGCCCTGCAGCTCGAGAGGGTTCTCCGCCTGGCGGGCGGCATAGACCTTCTCGAACTCCGACCAGAGGTTCATGCGGCCCGGCCGGTGCGCGCCGAATCCATAGAGGCTGCCGAGCGCGTAGCCGAAGAATTCGAAACCCTTGAGCCCACGCCGTACCGCTTCCTCGCGGTCCTCGTGGCAGGAGAAACTCGACACCATGCAGATGTTGGGATTGACCGTCCAGCCGATCGGCACGCAGGCGTCCGAGCGGATGATCGCGTAGTACTCGTCCACCCACTCCTTCGCCTCGAGCGGGTCGACGAACGCGAAGGTCAGCGCGCCGATGCCGAGCCGGGCCGCCATCCGGATCGTTTCCCGCTGCGAGCACGCGACCCAGAGCGGCGGATGCGGTTTCTGCACCGGCTTCGGCACGATGTTGCGGCAGGGCATCGAGAAGTAGCGACCCTCGAAGCCCGGATACGGATCCATGGCCAGCATGTTGCAGATCTGCTCGGTCGCTTCGAGGTACATGGCGCGCTTCTCGGCAACGGGAATGCCGAACCCGCCCAGTTCCAGGATCGCCGAGGATTCGCCCGTGCCGAAGTCGACACGCCCGTCGGACACGAGGTCGAGGGTGGCGATCACCTCGGCGGTCCGTGCCGGGTGGTTGTAGCCGGGTATCACCTGGCGGATGCCGTGGCCGAGCCGGATGTTCCTGGTGCGCTGCGAACAGGCGGCCAGGAACACCTCCGGCGCGGACGAGTGCGAGTATTCCTCGAGGAAGTGGTGTTCCACCTCCCACGCGTAGTCGATGCCGAGCCGGTCCGCCACCTCGACCTGTTCCAGGGCTTCCTGGAACAGGCGTCGTTCGTCACCGTCGTGCCATGGCTTTGGCAACTGGTGCTCGTAGAAGATGCCGAATTTCATGCCCCCCTCCCTGCGGTCGCCGGATTACGCGGCCGCGAACCGGTCCAGACGCTTGTGAATGATGTCCTCGGCCTGGGTCATGATGCGGCTGACCAGTTCCTGGCACGACGGAATGTCATGGATGAGCCCCTGGCTCTGGCCGACCGTCCAGATGCCGCCGTCGAGATCGCCGCCTTCGAGCACGTTGGTGCGTCCGCGCACCCCGGCAACCAGTTCACGCACGTCGTCGAAGGTCTTGGAGACATCCTGCTGGATCTCGGCCACCTGAACCGCGACGGCATTGCGGGCCACGCGCGAGGTATTGCGCAGACTGCGGTTGATCAGCACCGTGTCGCGCTCGGTGTTCGCCACGATGGCCTGCTTCACGTTCTCGTGGATCTTCGCTTCCTTGGTCGCCAGGAACCGCGTTCCCATGTTGACCCCGTCGGCTCCGAGCGCGAGCGCGGCAATCAGGCTGCGGCCGTCGGCCATGCCGCCCGAGGCGATCACCGGAATCTTCACCTGGTCGCAGGTGGCGGGCAGCAGGACCATGATGGTGACGTCATCCTCGCCGGGGTGGCCGGCGCACTCGAAGCCGTCGATGCTGATCACGTCCACGCCGAGGCGCTCCGCGGTCACCGCGTGCCGGGCCGAGGTGCACTTGTGGATCACACGCACGCCGTTGGCCTTGAAGTCGGGCAGGTGCGGCTCGGGGTTGCGGCCCGCCGTCTCCACGATCTTGACGCCGCCTTCGATGATCGCGCGCCGGTATTCATCGTAGGGAATCGGATTGATCGAGGGCAGGATGGTCATGTTCACGCCGAACGGCTTGTCGGTCATGTCCCGACAGCGCTGGATCTCCTTCATGAGCCCTTCCGCGGTCGGGAACATGTGCGCGGTGATGAAGCCGAGCGCACCTGCGTTCGCGACGGCGGCAACGAGGTCGGCGTAGCCGACGCCGGTCATGCCGCCCATCACGATGGGATGCTGTACGCCGAACATTTCGGTGAGACGAGTCTTGATCATGGGTGCAAAGGCTCCTGGATTGCCGGGTTCGAGTTTCGGGACCTGTTTGCGCCTCGAACCGGTGTCAGCCGGCACAGTTGCCGACATCGCAGGGACCGGGGCGCGGACGGCGCCAATTCTGACCGACCGGCGGGCCGCCCGTCACGCACGGATGTTCAGGCGAGCGAAAGCAGTTCGATGACCCCGAGGATCTGCAGGCCCCAGAACCACAGGAAAGCCGCGATGACGATGGCGGAAGCGGCGATGGCGACCCGGTCAATGGTTGTGCGACGCATGTGGCTCCGTTCCCCGTCTGCTGATGGTTGCGCGTTCAGGAAAACCCGATCCAGCGCCCGCTGGCGGCGACCGTGAACCAGATGCACAGGGAAGCGATCGCCGTCAGGCGCACGGCCCAGATGGAGGTCGTGCCGGCCGCACCCGCCGTGGGTTCGTCCGCCGCCAGGCGGAACAGCGGCCCGCGGATCCCGTAGAAGAAGACGATGCCGGTCGCCAGGGCGACCATCTTGGCCAGGAACATCTCGCTGTAGTAAAGCTTCAGCGCCACGGCGCCGGACATGAACGTGCCCGACAGCACCATGAGGCCGAGCGCGACCGAGAACCAGCGCTGTGTCGCGGCCACCACGGTTCGCGCAGGCACGTCGGTGAGCAGCAGTCCGAGCATGCGCAGGTCGCCTGCCAGCACCATGCCGCCGAGCAATGCGAGCGAAAGCAGGTGCACTCCCTGCACCAGCACGAAAACGCCCCCGTAGGCCTTTGCCGCATCGGCCAGCAGCGACTGATCAAACCACTCGAAGACGTGCAGCAGTTCCACCTGACCCGGATACCCCCTCGGCGGGTGCGGGTCCCGGCGCCGTCGGGCGCGGCGTGCCCGACCGCATATCGCGGGATCATACCCCCCGTATGCCCGCCGCGGAATTGCGGCACCTGGCCTGCAATCGACGCGCCCGGATCCAGGCCCGGGCACGACTTGCCTGCGAGCGGCCGGCTGCTGGTAAACTCGGGCGACGGTGAAGGTCCGGCCGAAGGGGGGAGACCATGCGACGTCTTACAGGTTCGTTTCTACTGGCCTGGTGCGCCGCGGCGGCGGCGCTCGCACCGGGCGATCGGGTCGAGAACTTCCGCCTCCTCGACCATGAGGGTGGTTCCCAGCAGCTGCATTACTTCTCGGATGCCCGTGCCGTCGTGATCATGGTGCACGGCAACGGCTGTCCGATCGTGCGCAACGCGTTGCCCGCGCTGCGCGAAATCCGCGACGCCTACGCCGCGAAAGGCGTCGAGTTCCTGCTCATCAACAGCAACCTGCAGGACGACCGCGGTGCGATCGTGGCCGAAGCGAAGGCCTTCGGCGTCGACATGCCGATCATGCTCGACACCGCGCAGATCATCGGCGAATCGCTCGGGATCGTGCGGACCGGCGAGGTGTTCGTCATCGACCCCGCCAGCTGGAAGCTGGTCTACCGAGGCGCACTCGACGACCGGCTGACCTACGAGCGCCAGCGCGCCGAAGCGACCGCCCATTACCTGACCGACGCGCTCGACGCGCTGCTCGCCGGGCAGGCACCGGCCGTGGCGACGACCGATCCGGTGGGGTGCCTGGTCAATTTCCCCGAGCGCGGCCGTCGCGAGGCACATGCCGCGATCTCGTACAGCGAGACCATCGCCCCGATGCTGGTGGAGAACTGCGTCACCTGCCATCGCCCCGGCGGCATCGGACCGTGGGCGATGACCGAGTACCGCATGGTGCAGGGGTTTGCGCCGATGATCCGGGAAGTCGTGCGCACCGGGCGCATGCCGCCCTGGCACGCGGATCCGCACTTCGGCGCATACGCGAACGACCGGTCGCTTGACGCCGAGCAGGTACGCCTGCTCGTGCACTGGATCGAAGCAGGCGCGCCGCGCGGCGACGGGCCCGATCCGCTGCTCGCGGTGGTGCACGAAAGACCGGAATGGGCGCTCGGCGAGCCGGACCTGGTCATCGAGATCCCTCCCTACGAGATTCCGGCGAGCGGCGTGGTGGAGTATCAGTACCCGATGGTCCGCAATCCGCTGGACCGTGACGTCTGGGTGCGCGCGACGGAAATCCTCCCGGGCACACGCGAAGGACTGCACCACGTCATCACCACCTTCGGCCTGCCCGATCCCAACCGGCGCGGTGGGCTGGCCAGGGAAGGCAGCCTCGGTGGCTACGTGCCCGGGGCGGAGGCGGAACTGCTGCCCGACGATACCGGCGTGCTGCTGCCGGCCGGCGCGGTCCTGCGGTTCCAGATGCACTACACCCCGTTCGGGCGCCCCGTGACGGACCGCTCGCGGCTCGGCATCTATTTCCACGACGCGCCGCCGCGCCACGAACTGCATACGACCATTCTCATGAATCCGCGCATCCGCATTCCGCCGCGCGCCAAGGCGCACAGCGAATCCGCGGCGCGGGTGTTCGACCAGGACGTGCTGGTCTACAACCTGCTGCCGCACGCGCACTATCGCGGCAAGGCGTCCGAGTTCAGGGCGGTACTGCCGGACGGCTCGGAACGCGTGCTGCTGTCGGTGCCGAACTACGACTTCAACTGGCAGACCACCTACGAACTCACGGAGCCGGTGCGGCTGCCCGCCGGCACGCGCATCGTGCACACCACCACGTGGGACAACTCGGCGCAGAATCCGGCCAACCCCGACCCGGACCGCGAAGTGCCCTGGGGCGAGCAGAGCTGGGACGAAATGCTGTTCGGGGCGGTTCGCTGGCGGGCGCTGTCGGCCGAGGAACTGGCTGCGGAGGCGGACTCGACCAGGCCGGGCCTGCCCGCTGCGAGCGTGGCGGGACGGGTGGAACAGCGGGAGCGAACGGAGTGATGAAGCCACGCTGCAATCGATCTGCCCGCGTCGTCGCGGTCGTCGTCCTGCTGCTCGTGTCGGGCGCCGCCCCGGCACAGGAATACGTGGCGCCGCGCCTGCCGGGCACCCAGTTGCCGGACCTGAACGGTATCTGGCAGGCGCTGAACGAAGCCAACTACGACCTCGAGCGGCATCTCGCGCGGCACTCGATGGCGCTGCGCGATGGCCCGCACGGCCCGTTGCCGGCGGTCGCGACGCTGCGCCTCGGCGCCGTGGGCGCCGTGCCGCCGGGCCTCGGCGTCGTGGAGGGCGGTCCCATACCCTATACGGATGCGGGACTCGCGAAGAAGCAGGAAAACCAGCGCGAGTGGCTGGACCGGGACCCGGAGATCAAGTGCTACCTGCCCGGTGTGCCGCGCGCGACCTACCTGCCGCACCCGTTCCAGATCTTCCAGAGCGGTGACGTCGCGCTGTTCACCTACCAGTTTGCCGGTGCGGTCCGCGAGGTCCACATGACCGATCCGGGACCGCCGCCGGTCGACTCGTGGATGGGCCAGTCGGTGGGCCGCTGGGAAGGCGACACGCTGGTGATCGAGGTGACCGGCCAGAACGACCAGACCTGGTTCGACCGGTCCGGCAATCACCACAGCGATCAGCTGAAGGTGACCGAGCGTTATACGCGGGTGGGGCCGGACCACCTTCACTACGAAGCGCTCATCGAGGATCCGGTCACGTTCACCCGACCCTGGAAGATCAGCATGCCCCTGTACCGGCGGATGGAGCCGGATGCGCGCCTGCTCGACTTCCGCTGCGTGGAATTCGTCGAGGAACTGATGTTCGGCGAATTGCGGCGCAAGCCGCTCGAGCGTTGAGTATGGACACGAGACCGGAATGTGGAGGGCGCAGCATGACACGCGCTGAACGGGCAACGGGACGAAGGCTCGCGGTACTGCTGCTGGTGAGCGCGGCGCAGTTCGCCGCTGCTGCCGAGCCGGTGGCCCGCACGCCTGCGCTGACACCATGGGGGCATCCGGACATCTCCGGCATGTACGACGTCGCGACACTGACCCCGCTGCAGCGCCCGATCGAGTTCGGCAACAATCTCTACCTGACACCTGAGCAGGCGGAAGCGATCCAGGCGCGCGAGCGTGCGCTCATGGCGGCCGGACAGCGGCCGAGCGATCCGAACCGCGATGCCCCGCCCGAAGGCGGCGACGGATCGGAAGGCGCGGCCGGCAACGTGGGCGGCTACAACGCGTTCTGGATCGACCGTGGCGAAGGCGCCGTGCTGATCGACGGCAAGTTCCGCACCTCCATCATCACCGATCCGGCCAACGGGCGCCTGCCGACCATGACTCCGGCGGCGTTGCAGGCGGCCATGGCGCGGCGCGGGGCGTTCCGGCAGAACACGGGCGAGGCATGGTGGGTCGGCACGCCGGAGCCCTGGCCGTACGACGACCCCGAACTGCGGCCGCTCGCGGAGCGATGCCTGCTCGGGTTCGGTTCGACGTCGGGTCCGCCGATGCTGCCGGTGCTCTACAACAACCTGAAGCGTATCGTGCAGACACCCGACTACGTGATCATCGTGGTCGAGATGAACCATGACGCGCGCATCGTCCGGCTCGGCGCCGAGCATCTGCCCGACGACATGCGGTTCCTGATGGGCGATTCGATCGGCTGGTGGGAAGGCGACACGCTTGTGGTCGACACGCGCAACTTCACGCGCGAGTCGGGCCTGTTCGGTGCGACGGAGAACCTGCACGTCGTGGAACGGTTCCGGCGACTCGACGCGGATACGCTGCTCTACAGCTTCACGGTGTCCGATCCCACGGTCTGGACGGCCCCCTGGAGCGGCGAGTACGCGTGGCCGGCGACCGACGCCATGATGTTCGAATACGCCTGTCACGAGGGCAATTACGCGCTCGCCAACATCCTGCGCGGCGCGCGTGTGCTGGAAGCCGACGCGCTCGAGGCACGCGAACAGCCGGGCGGACGCTGACCGGTTCCTGAGCGATTGGAGAACACGCACATGTCCAGATCATCGATACTGCTGCCCGTGGTACTGGCGCTGGCAGTCGCCGTCCTGAGCCCCGGATCGGCCCGGGCGCACCATGCGTTCGGCGCCGAGTTCGATCCCAACCGCCCACTGGTGCTGCGTGGCCCGGTGGTCAAGGTGGAATGGGTGAATCCGCACGCGTGGATACACGTGGAACACACCGCCGAAGACGGCACCAGCGAAGTCTGGATGGTGGAGGGGGGCACGCCCAACACGCTGCTGCGCGCCGGCCTCACGCGCGATACGCTGAAGCCCGGCACCGTCATCGTCGTCGACGGCTACCAGGCCAAGGACCGCTCCAACCGCGCCAACGGCCGCGACGTCACGTTCGAGGACGGGCGCAAGATCTTCATGGGGTCGAGCGGTACCGGCGCGCCACGCGACGGCCGCGACCCGACCGAACGCGCGCAGTAGCGTCAGCGTTAAAGATGCCCGGTGAGCCGCTGCGCTATCTCGAGCGGACGCGCAGCTGGTACGCAGCACTCGGGTATCCGCCGTATCGCTGGGCAACAAACGCCGACGCGCCATTCACGCCGCTCGCAAAGCCGCTGGCGGAATCGTCGGTGGTGCTGCTGACCACGGCAGCACCGTTCCGTCCCGAACTCGGCGACCAGGGACCCGGTGCGCCCGGGCCGATCCGGGCTCTGCGCGAAGCGGCATCCGCGGGGCAGATCGGGCAACTTGCGGCCGAGCTGATCGGCATTCCGACCAATCGCAACCAGCGGGTCACCCGTGAGGAGGATGCGCTCGCTCGCGGATGGCAGCCCCTCGGCCGCGTGCCGTGAGCGCATGAACGATCCCGGCTAGTCGATCAGCCGGCCCTGCTCGTCACGCCGTTCCGGCCCATCCACCCGGGCGCGACCGTCGCCGAACTTTGCGTCCCGTTCGCGCAGGGTCGCCTTGAGTCCCTTTTCCGCGACCGACTTCATGTAGTTGCGCGCCGCCGCGGTATTGTGACCGCGCACGTCGTTCTCCGCGGCGAGCCGCTGCAGCGTGCGGGCGCCCATCAGTTCCATGCCGAGATTGATGATGCGCTTGTTGGCGGACAGCAGGTCCGGATCGATCAGCGCCATCCGGTCCGCGAGCTGTTCCACTTCGGCTGTGAGCGCCTCCGGCGGTACGGACTTGAGTACCAGTCCGATCTGTTGTGCCTCCCGGCCGGTGACGGTATCGCCGGTGAGCGTGAGCCGCTTTGCCCACTGCGGGCCGACGTGGTACAGCCAGAAGTTGTTCGGCAGCGCGCCGAGATCGCGCGCCGGCGGAAAGCCGAACGTCGCGTCGTCCGCCGCGATGACCATGTCGCACATGAGCGCGATGTCCGTGCCGCCGGCGAGGCAGTAGCCGTGCACCTGCGCGATCGACGGCTTGTGCATGTCGAAGATCGCCATGCGCAGTCGCTGGGCGCGCTCCAGCTGCCAGGCATCGTCGTCGATCGAGCGGCCGCCGCGATAGCGCCGCTCCTGGCTCTCCACACGCGAGACCGGCACGTAGCCGCCGCTCCCGGCCAGGTCGTAGCCGGCGCTGAATGCGCGCCCGGCGCCGCGGATGATCACGCAGTGCACGTCGGTATCGTTGTCGGCCTCCCAGAGCGCTTCGCTGAGCTCGGTCTGCAGTTCGAGCGACAATGCGTTCAGCTTGTCGGGCCGGTTCAGGGTGATGCGTGCGCGACCGCGCTCGACTTCGTAGAGGATGTGCCGGAACTCGCTCATGTCCTACTCCTGCGGGGCGGATTGTTCGATGACGACTGCGCCCGCGGCGACGAGCGCGTCGATCTGTGCTTCGGTAAACCCGTACTCCACGAGGATCGCGCGGGAATGCTCGCCGATCCGCGGCGCGCGGCCGGGTGTGACCTGGGATTCGCCGTGCAGCCGGATAGGTGTTGCCAGCGTACGCTCGACGCCAGGCACCCCGGATGCCGATGGCACGAACACACCGTTTGCGGCGAGTTGCGGATCGTCGACGACCTCCGCGTTGCGGGCCACAAGGCTGTACACGACCCCGCACGCGTCGAGGCGCCTGCACAGCTCGCCCGCATCGAATGCGCCGATCGCCCGCGCGAGTTCCGCGCGCGCATGGAACCGGTTGCTGAACAGCGGCTTGACCGGCTGCATGCGCGGGTCGTTGAGCCAGTGCGCGGCATCGAGCGCCGCCACGAGTTTGGGCCAATCGCGCGCGATGTTCTGCACGGCGAGCAGCACATGACGCCCGTCGCGGGTGGCATAGACGTTCTGCACCGGGTTCGACCAGCCTTCCCGGTCGCGGCGCGCCGCCGCGTCGACCCCGGCGAGCACACCCTGCAGGTTGAGCCCATTCGCCCAGGCGCCGGTGGCGGCGAGCGAGGTGGACACCATCCCGCCTGCGCCGGTCCGGTCGCGGCGGTAGAGCGCCATCATGATCCCGGCGAAGAGCGTCATGGCCGTTGTGTGGTCGCCGACCCCACCCGCGGGAACCGGTGGCGGCGTGTCCCGGTCATGCATCATGTCCATGATGCCGGTGCGTGCGAACCAGCCGGTCAGGTCGAACGCGGGGCGGTCGGCCTCGTCACCTTCGAGGCCGTAGGCGGAAACCTGGGCGAACACCAGGCGCGGATTGATCGCGCGCAGCGTTTCCCACTCGAGGCCGTGTTTGCGCAGCTGTCCCGCGCTGAAATTCACCACGAAGACGTCCGCGGTCGCGAGCAGGCGCATGAGCACCGCACGACCATCGGGCCGGGCGAGGTCGAGCGCGAGACCTCGCCGGTTGCGGTCGGTCAGTTGCCAGGACCACTCGCTCGGATGCCCGCCCGCGATGGATCGATGCCGATCCCCGGACGGCGGTTCGATCTTGATGACGTCGGCGCCGAAGTCCGCGAGGATCGTCGCGGCGCAAGGGCCGGCCAGGAACGACGCGGCGTCGACTACCTTGAGACCTTGGAACACTGTGGACATCGGCAAACCCTCCCCCGGGTCCGTCTCACGCGGCCACCCGGTCAGTGTGTTGCTGCGGTCGCGTGTGTTCCGCGCGCAAGCGTTCCGTGCACCTCGGCCAGCAGTTCATAGGATCTGCGTCGCGCTGCGTGGTCGTAGATCTGCGTCGCGATCATGAGCTCGTCGGCGCCGGTCCGCTCGGCGAAAGCGAGCAGACGCTCCGCCACCGTTTCCGGCCCGCCGACGGCCGAACACACGGTGAACTCGGCCAGCATGGCGCGTTCCGCGGTGCCGAGTGTCGCCTCGAAGTCGTGTACCGGCGGCGGCAGCTTGCCGGGCCTTCCCGTGCGCAACCGCAGGATCGCCTGCAGGGACGAGCTGCGCAGAAACTGCGCCTCTGCGTCCGTTGCCGCCGCGCAGACGTTGAAACCGAGCATGACATAGGGCCGCTCGAGATATCCGGACGCGTGGAACGTGCGCCGATAGATGTCGATCGCCTGCAGCATGGCCGCGGGGGCGAAGTGTGACGCGAAGGCGAACGGCAGCCCCAGGGCCGCCGCGAGCTGGGCGCCGAACAGGCTCGAGCCGAGGATCCAGACGGGCACCTTGGAGCCGGCGCCGGGTACCGCCTGCACGGCCTGACCGGGCTCGGGATCGTCCAGCCAGCCGAGCAGTTCGAGCACGTCCTGGGGGAACCGGTCGACGTCGCCGGCCAGCGTCCGGCGCAGCGCCTGTGCGGTGCGCTGGTCCGTGCCAGGCGCCCGCCCGAGCCCAAGGTCGATGCGATCCGGGTACAGCGCGGCGAGGGTGCCGAACTGTTCGGCGATAACCAGTGGTGCGTGGTTCGGCAGCATGATGCCGCCCGCACCGACCCGGATGCTGGAGGTGCCCTCGGCCACGTAGCCGATCGCGACGGCGGTCGCCGAACTCGCGATACCCGGCATGTTGTGGTGTTCGGCCAGCCAGAACCGGCGGTAACCCAGCGCCTCGGCGTGACGGGCGAGGTCGCGGCTGCGGCGCAGCGCCTCGCCGGCACTGCTGCCTTCCGTGATCGGCGCGAGGTCGAGTACGCTCAGGACCGGTAGTGTCATCATGGATTCAGCGGCTCCGGCAGACGGTACACGCGCGCCGCCGTGCCGGAGAACGTCGCCGACTTCTCCGCCGCGCTCAGGCCGAGACGTGCAGCGATGCGCTTGAACAGGTTCCACAACGTGCGATACGACACGCATTCCCGGTCCACCGGGAAGTTGCTCTCGAACATGCAGCGCGCCGGCCCGAACGCTTCGATCGCATATCGGTAGAAAGGCAACAGCCGTTCGCACAGCTCCTCGGAGCCCATCGGTTGCGCACGCCGGTGCATGTGGAACGGTGGCTCCCATGCCCCCACCCGCATCTGCGCGCCGCCGCACTTCAGCACCGTGTTCGGGCACTGCGCGACCGCATCGATACCGGCCCGCCAGCGCGCCACCACGTCGTCCGGCGCGTCCGGGTCGATCCGGCCGCCGAGGTGGTTGACGATCACCGTCACGTCGCTGTTCGCGCGCGCCAGCCGTGCGAGTGCCGGCAGACGGTCGAAGTCCGGCGACCAGTTGTCGAAAGTGAGGCCGTGTTTGCCGAGCAGCGCGTAGCCGCGCATGAAGGTGGCGTCGAGCTCGGCGGGGAACGCGGTGCGGATGCCGCGGAAGTTGGCCGATGCCGCCATGTGCGCCTCGAGCACCGGCTCGACGTCCGCGCCGAGGCGCAGATCCGCGCTGCCGAAGATCCCGGTGCACAGCCGCATGGGACCGTAGATCCCGGAATTGCTCATGGCATGGATGCCGTGCACGAACTCGGTCTCACCGACGCACTTCAGGGCCTCGGGACCATCGGCGCGGTAGAAGGCGCCACATTGCGCGAACACGGTCTGCACCACGTTGTGGCCGGATGCACGGATGTCGTCGACGATCTCCTCGCACAGGTAGACCTTCTGTTCGAAGCCCGCGAATGGCTCGGTCGTGAAGCTGCGGATGTCCCACAGATGGTGGTGTGCGTCGACGATCGGCAGGTCGGGTTCGAGTACCGCTTCAGGCGTTTCCCGGGACAGCCAGTCATCGATCGGCCGGTTTGCCGCATATCCCATCGATCTGCTCCCCGATCGTGCTGCTCCCATTCCTGCAGCCATGCTAGCGGGGCGGCCCGGCACCTGCC
Organism: Pseudomonadales bacterium; assembly: GCA_019634925.1. Taxonomy (GTDB): domain Bacteria; phylum Pseudomonadota; class Gammaproteobacteria; order Pseudomonadales; family Azotimanducaceae; genus UBA7803. The sequence continues at coordinate 92,388 of JAHCAL010000004.1, read as the reverse complement.
AGCGGGAATGCCGCGCGCTCCAAGATCCACATACACAGACGGCAGATACCGGCGTAAATTTGTGGCGACTGCCGCTGGCAGGGACTGTTGTTGTCATGGACTGGGGGGTGGACATGAAGCGACCCGAAGTGGTGATCGTCGGTGCGGGGATCGCGGGCGGCGCGCTCGCCACGGTGCTCGCCCGTGGCGGACTGGACGTCCTTGTGCTCGAGCGTACGCTCGAGCACAAGGACGTGGTGCGTGGCGAGTGGATCGCGCCGTGGGGGGTCGCGGAAACCAGGCGGCTCGGCCTGTATGACCTCTATCGTTCCGCCGGCGGCCATCACCTGACGCGGCACGTGACCTACGACGAACTGGTGCCGCGGGCGGAAGCGGAACGCCGAACGCTCGACATCTCCGCGATGCTGCCCGGCCAGGCAGGACCGCTGTGTCTCGGCCATCCGCGGATGTGCGACCTGCTGGACGCCGCCGCCGTCGATGCCGGTGCCCGGCTGCTGCGCGGGGTATCCCGTGTCAGGGTAACCCCGGGCAGCCCGCCGGCGATCGAGTTCGTGCACGACGAGCAGCTGCACACACTCACCCCGCGGCTGGTCGTCGGTGCCGACGGCAGCAATGGTGTCGTGGCGCAGCAGATCGGCTGCACGTTGCAGCGCGACCCGGAACACCATCTGTTCTCGGGCATGCTGGTCGAAGGCGCACATGACTGGCCGGAGGACCTGCAGATCGTCGCCGTCGAAGGTGATGTGAATGTGCTGGCCTTCCCGCGGGGCGGCGGCAAGGTGCGTGTCTACATGGGATTCTCCAGCAACCAGAGGGGTCGCCTGCTCGGCCCGGACGGACCTCGGCGGTTCCTCGACGCCTGGCGTCTCGATTGTGTGCCGCACGCCGACGCCATCGTCGGCGCGACACCGGTGAGCCCGTGTCTCACCTACCCGAACAACGACGCCTGGGTCGACGATCCGGTCCGGCAGGGCGTCGTGCTGATCGGCGACGCCGCGGGACGCAACGATCCAATCACCGGGCAGGGGCAGTCGATCACCCATCGCGACGTGCGGCTGGTCAGCGATGCACTGCTGCATCACGCGGACTGGGATGTCGCGATCTTCGACGACTACCGGACCGAACGGCGCGAACGCATGCGCCGGCTGCGTACCGTGGCGCGCATGTCGGCAGTCCGCGAGAGCGAGTTCACCGACGAGGCGCGCCGGCGGCGCGCCGGAATCCACGAGCGGCTGGCTGCCAATCCCATGCTCGGCGTCGCCTTCGGTGCAGTGTTCGTGGGGCCGGAGGCGATACCGGCCGAAGCGTTCGAAGCGCCGGCCGTCGAAGCGGTCATGGGTGGTCCGATCTGGTAGGGCGCCGGACGGGCGGCGGACGCCTCGCGCCGGCCCCCTCTGTTTTACCCCGGAGGACATGTCCGCTGGCCCGGTCCTGGAAACTAATCTGCAGTTCCCGCGTCGATCCGTCGACGCGCAATAGGGGTGGAACGGGTCGATCCGAGCGTGGTTTGATCGCCGGGGGAATCAATACGTCCGCCGCTGTGGAGAACTGAATAGATGAATCGCCGCCAATTGATCGTTGGAGCTGGCAGTGCGTCGTTGCTGGCTGCATCGGGCGGGCTCGCGGTCGGTTCGGCGAGCCATCTGCCGCTGCAATCCGCAGATCTGTTGACCGAGATCGATGGCTTCATCTGGCAACGGATGGCACGCGACCGTGTTCCCGGGATCGCCGCATGTATCGTCGATCGCGACCAGGTGATCTGGTCTGCGTGCTATGGATGGGCGGATATCGAAAATCGCATTCCCATGAGCCTTGCCGGCATTCAGAACGTCGCCTCGATTTCGAAGACCGTCACGTCTACCGCCGTGATGCAATTGCAGGAGGCGGGATTGCTGCACCTGCACGATGACATCAACGACCATCTGGAGTTTTCCGTCCGGCATCCCAGGGCACCAGAACAGCCCATCCGGATCCGCCAGCTTCTGACCCATACCTCTTCCATCGCGGATGGCAATGCGTATGGTCGCCTCTATGGCTGCGGCGATCCTCGGCTGGCTCTGGGACAATGGTTGCAGGCGTATTTCGTTCCAGAAGGGCAATACTACAGCGCGGACGAGAACTTCCATTCCTGGCTCCCGGCCGATGAGAAGTTCGAATACTGCAACCTCAGCTACGGAATTCTCGCGCGGATCGTCGAAAACGTTTCCGGAATGGCCTTCCCCGAATACTGCCGACTCAACATATTCGCCCCGTTGGGTATGCGCTCGACGAGTTGGAGAATCGCCGACATCGATCGGGCGCGCCACGTGGTTCCGTACACGTGGGTAGAAGGCGGCAAAGCGCGGGGCCCGGATTGGGGCGGCGTGCCGCTTGGCGCCATACAACAGGACGGCCCGACGCTGCGAGAGCCCCTTGCCGATGGCTTCGTCGCGAACTGCGTCTACGGCCACCCGAATTATCCCGATGGGTTTCTGCGCACGAGCGTAGATGACCTGAGCTACTACGTACGCGCATATCTGAGCGAGGGCGCGTACGCCGGGCACCGGATCCTCGAGCGCGACACCGTCCGGAGTATGCTGAGTACCATTTTCGTGCATGAATCGCGCGACGCGGCCGGCATCAAGCATCGCCGCCATCAGGGTCTGAACTGGATGGGGTCGACCGAACTCGCCGGTGAACTGGCATGGGGGCACGGCGGGAGCGATCCGGGCGTCAACACGGATATGCGTATTCTTCAGAGTGCGGGCCTGGGTGCTATCGTGTTCACGAACACCAACGGAAGCATACCCTGGGACATTACTCACAAGCTGCTCGAAGTGGCGCTGAGGGCAAGGACCTAGTCCGACTGGTCCGTCGCAGCGCCGTGAAGAAACGCGGTGTGCCGAACAGCAGCGCGTCACCGGCGGCCATCGGTACCGGTACACCCTGCTCTTCGATCGCGACGGCGAGCAGCGAGCCGCGTTCGTCATGCGGTAACAGTCCGAGGCGTTGCGAGCCGGGCAATACCCACAGGCAGCCGTTCTCCGTCGTGCAGTCGTCGAGCGCAATCCACACCGTCAGGTCTAGCGGCGGTTCCAGCTGGCCGTAGCCGTTGTCCTGGTGCCAGGGTATGTCGGTCCGTGCCGCCGGACCGTCCGGGTGCTTGACGACGAATTGCTGGTGCGTGAAGCAGACGTTCGGGCCGAGCATGGCGGTCGCCAGGGCGAAACCGTGCTCGGCGTAGTGATCCCGATCGAGCGCATCCATCGCGGTGGCGGATCCGTGGTCGGCTTGCATGGCGAAGTCCCCGGTGAACATGGGCCAGCTATACGCCGTGGCGGCTGTGCAGGGCCACCGTGCCGGCGGCATCGCGGACGCGGCCGCCCACTCACACAGGCCGGCCGCATGTCGGGATGGGGTTTGTTACGCTACACAGATCGGGCGGATGGGGGGCAGCCGTGGCCGATCACAATACCGCGAACGCCGGCGCGCCGCCGGTGGACGACGTCCTTGCATTCGAGTTCCGCGGTCGGGCCGGCGAGTATTTCCGGATCTGGATCGTCAATCTCGCGCTCAGCATCCTGACGCTCGGCATCTTCTCGGCCTGGGCCAAGGTACGGCGCGAGCGCTATTTCCACGGCAACACCTGGGTCGCCGGCGCGCCGTTCCAATACCTCGGCGAGCCGCTGCCGATCCTGGCCGGGCGCGTCGTGGCGGTGATCCTGCTCGCGGCGTTTCTGCTGGCCGGACAGCTGCTGCCGTTCGCGCAGGGCGTCGTGATGGCGATCGGCCTGTTCGTGCTCCCATGGATCGTGGTGGGCGCTCTGCGCTTCCGGGCGCGCAATGCGGCGTGGTCGGGCGTCGCGTTCCGCTTCGATGGATCGATGCAGGAAGGCTACCTGAATTACCTGATCCGCTACCTGCTGGTCGCTCCCTCGTTGGGTCTCGCCTATCCGTACGTGCGCCACTGCCAGCGTGCCTACATCAACGGGGAGCACCGCTTCGGAACGACCCGGTTCACGTTCGGTGGCTCGGTGGCGGCCTTCTATCGCATCTACGGATTCGCGGTGCTCGCCCTGGTGTGCTGCCTGGCCGGATTCGTGGCCGCGCTGATCGCTCTGATGTTCCTCGCGAACGTGTTTCTACCGGCCTTCCCGCCGAGCTTCGCCGAGTATGCCCCGCTGCCGCTGCTCTATGTGGCGCTCCTGCCGGCCTGGTGTTTCCTCACCAGCCGGCTGACCAATCTCTCGTTCAATGCCACGCGGCTCGGCGACCTGCGCTTTCGCTCGACCGTGCGTGCTATCGATCTGGTCTGGCTGTACGCGACCAATGCGCTCGCCATCGTCGGCAGCCTGGGTCTGCTGGTCCCGTGGGCCCGGATTCGCCTGGCGCGATATCGTGCCGCCCGGCTGCAGGTGCTAGCGCCCGGGTCCCTGGTCGCGTTCCATGCGGGCCCGGGTGAACGCCCCGGCGCCGCGGGTGACGAGGTCGCCGGATTCTTCAGCCTGGATCTGTCGCTGTGAGCCCCGTCAGCGCCCTTCTGTTCGACGATGGCACGACGACGGGCCGTACCGTGCTGCTGCGCTTCGTGGACGGGGATCTGTCGATCGAGGACGGGGCTGACGTTCGCACGGTCCCGGCGGACCAGCTGCGGGTCACGTCGCGCCTCGCCGGACTGCGCCGGATCGTCTGGCTGCCGGATGACGCGCAGCTGCACTGTGACGACGGCGCGTTCGTGGACCGATTGCGGCCGCAGAGCGCCTTCGAAGCACTGCTCGACCGGCTGGAACGGCATCCCGCGGCCGTGGCTGGCGCGGTAGTGACGATCGTTGCCGCGGCCGCCGTGCTGTTGTTCCAGGCGCTCCCGCTTGCGGCGGAGCGCATCGCGCGCGCGATTCCCCAGGCTGCCGAAACCCGGTTGGGCGAACACGTGCTCGCGGTGCTCGACGAGGCGTGGCTCGCGCGCAGCGCGCTGCCGCGCGACGAGCGAATCCGGCTGAACCGCCTGTTCCGCGAATTCGTCGACACGGCGCCCGATGGCGCCGCATACAGTCTGCACCTCCGGTCCGCAGGGGGCCTAGCCAATGCCTTCGCGCTGCCGGGCGGGCGGATCGTGCTGACCGATGCGCTGGTCGGGAAGCTGGAACATGATGAAGCGCTGCTCGCGGTCCTCGCACACGAGATCGGCCACGTACGGGAGCGCCACCTGCTGCGCAGCGTGCTGCAGAACTCGGCGATCCTCCTGGTGGTGGGGATGCTGGCCGGTGATCCCAGTGGCGCGTCCGGCATGCTGCTCGCCGCTCCGGTGTTTCTGTTGAACGGCCACTATTCGCGCGCGTTCGAGCAGGAAGCGGATGCCCACGCGCACCAGGTGCTGGCGCAGCGGAACCTGTCGCCGGCCTGGTTCGGCTACGCGATCGGGCGGCTGGCCGCGCAGGAAGGGCGCGGCCGGTCCGCGCCGCCCGACGGGCTGCAGGCATACCTCGCCAGCCACCCGGCCGATGCGGACCGCATGGCAGCTGCGTTCCAGGCGGCACAGGATTTCCCGCCGATCGAGAGGGCGCTCGCCGAACGCCTCGGCGCCGGGCGGGATGCACCGCGGTGGCCGGCCGCTGATCTGGTCGGCTGCTGGTCCGGGTGGGAGCCCATGGAAGCGGAATGGAGCCGGTTCTGGACGGTCGAGTTCGACGCCGACGGCTCACTGCAACTGCGGTTCGACCACGTCGACCCGAACGACAGACTTGCCTACTCGGATCTGGAATCCGGGTCCTGGGCGCTGGGCGCCGACATGCTGGTCGCACGCAGCCGGATGGTGTTCGACGAGGCTGTCGTGGAGCCGGCCTACGACCGGCTTCATGCCTATCGCATCGAACACCTGGACCGGCAGCTGATGCTGTACATCCAGTCCGTGACCGGCGTCGAGTACCTGTCCGAGCGCATCGACTGCGAACTCGCGGGTATCGGGATCGCGGAACGCACGCACCGCGATGCTGAGGAATGATCCTCCGGGGGCAGGCACTCAGTTCCTCGGCACGTCCTTGAACGGCCCGTCGTCGAAGCGCGGCTCCCTCGGGAGTTCGAGGATGCGCTCGGCGATGATGTTCTTCTGGACCTCGTCGGTGCCGCCGGCGATGGACGTGGCCGGGGTCGACAGCAGGATTTCGCCGACGATCCCGTCGCGCGGGCTGTCCGGGCCTTCGAACAGCGCGTCGATACCGCTGACGATGGTATGCGCCCGGTTGCCGGCGCGCGCCACGCGGCTCGCGGCCAGCTTGGCGATGGAACCGGCCGGGCCCTTGGCGAGGCCCCGCGCTCCGAACCACCCGAGACAGCGTTGCAGGGCAATGGCACCGGCGATCTCCTGGCGCGCGACCGGATCTTCGATGGCGCCCGACTCCCTGGCGCGGTCGAGCAGCATGTCGATCCGCCCGGCGCGTTGGGGGTACCAGGTATAGGGCTCGTTCGCGATCTCGATCTCGCGCGCGTACTCGCGGTAGATGCGCTGGTCGCCGTGCCGGAGCTTCTCCGCCCCGCGAATGCTGGTGAAGCCGGCGCGCTCGTGGGAGAGCGTCGTCAACGCCACCTGCCAGCCCTGTCCCGGTTTGCCGACCAGGTCGTCGGCCTCGACCACCGCGTCGGTGAAGAACACCTCGTTGAACGAAGCGTGGCCGTTCATCTGTTTCAGTGGCCGGACCTCGACGCCGGGCTGCTTCATCCGGATCAGGAAGTAGCTGAGTCCCTGGTGTTTGGGCAGGTTCCAGTCGGTGCGCGCTACGAGGATGCCGTAGTCGGCATGGTGTGCGCTGGTATTCCAGACCTTCTGGCCGTTGACGATCCAGCGCGCGCCGTCCCAATCGGCGCGCGTCGTGGCGCCGGCCAGGTCCGAACCGCTGCCGGGCTCGCTGAACAGCTGACACCAGGCGTCGCGCCCGGTGGTGATACCGCGCAGGTAACGCTTCTTCTGCGCATCGCTGCCGTGTTCCAGCAGCGTGGCGGCGGCCAGGCCGCGCGGACCGGCGGTCGCCGGACCGACCGCGCCGATGCGGGCGAACTCGGCCTGCACGACCAGCGCCTGCTCGGCATTCAGGCCGCGCCCGTAGTACTCGGTCGGCCAGGTCGGCTGCCCCCAGCCGGCGTCCGCGAGCCGTTCGCGCCATTCGGCCAGGCTCAGGTTCGGGTCCCAGTTCCGGGCGAGCCACTGGCGGACTTCGCGGGCGAGGGCGTCCTGCGCGGGCGCGGGCGCGGTCATGCGGTCATCTCCCGGATCATGCGTTCGCGGTGCCAGGCCGGCGTCCCCAGGAATACTTCCGAGGATTTCGCGCGGCGATACCAGAGGTGGGTGTCGTGCTCCCAGGTGAAGCCGATGCCGCCGTGCAGCTGGATCGCTTCCCGCGCGGCACCCATGTAGGCGTCGGCGGTGACGAACTTGGCGAGACTCGCGTTGGCCGAAACGTCTTCGCCCGCGGCGAGCGCCGCGGCGGCCTGGTAGCCGGCCACTTTCGCGAGCTCGACGTCGACGAGCAGGTCCGCCAGGCGATGCTTGATGGCCTGGAACGAGCCGATCGTGCGGCCGAACTGCACGCGGGTCCGGGTGTAGGCCACCGTCGCCTCCAGCAGCGCCTGGGCGCCGCCGGCCATCTCGTTGGCGAGTGCGACGAGCGCGGTGTCGTAGATGCGTTCGACCTGCGCGTCGTCGAGGGTGCCGAGGCGCGCGGCCGGCACCTGCTCGAATCGGAACCCGGCGAACCGTCGGGTCCTGTCCATGACCTGCAGGGGGCGCTTAGTCAGGCCGCTGCTCGCGGCGTCGACGGCGAACAGGGTGGGCGCGTGCGGGGCGCGAACGACCACCAGCAGAAGATCGGCGCGGTGCCCGTCGAGCACGGCCCGGACGCTGCCGGTCAGCCGATCATCCTGCGCCACCAGTTCCCCGCTGACCGGATGTCCGTTGGTCGAGTCCAGCACGAGCGTGGCGAGTTTCGAACCGCTGACGAGGGCCGCCATCAGCGGCTCGCGGACCGCGGCGTCCTCGATTTCCGCGAGAGCGCTGGTGGCGAGGACGGAGGAGAGATACGGGACCGGCAGCAGGCTGCGTCCGAGCTCCTCCATGACGATGCCGAGTTCCACGGCGCCAAAGCCGAGGCCACCCATGTCCTCGGGCACGTGCAGCGCGATCAGCCCGAGCTCCGCGCCCATCTGGCGCCAGGCGTCGTGGTCATGCCCGGTGTCGGTCGCCATGACCCTGCGGACCGCGCTGCTCGGCGCCTTGTCGCGGCAGAACCGGGCGACCACGTCGCGCAGCTGCGCCTGTTCGTCGTTGAATCGGAATTCCATGGTCGTGGAGCGATCTGGACCGGTTGGACCCAATCGTATCCCGCGCCGCGCGGGTGTGCGAAGGGCTTCACGACAGAATCCGCTGCGGGCGCAGCTGCGGGGCGCGGGGTCTGGTGCATGAATCGTCGCAGGGGTGGACGATCAGTCCGAAGCGGGATGCTGCCCGTCGGCTGGCGACCACTCGAATATTCGACCGCCGCGATACTCGCGCACCCGCCCGGTGAACCCGTAGACCTCGAGGTCGAGACGCACGGTCGCGCCGGACCGGTTTTCCCAGTACCAGCCGTGCCAGCCGGCGAACGGCACCCGCAGGCTGCCCTGCCGGGCGCTGCTGCGAACGGACTGGAATGCCTGGGCGCGGCCGGCAGACCCGGTGTCCGGTTCGCCGTGCAGTTCCGCGATCAGCTCGCCGTCGGCGCGCCAGGCGAACAGCAGAGGGAAATCGCCGTCCAGGTGGAACTTGACCTCCACCGACTCGAACGGATCCAGCTCGAGCGAGAGCTGCACCGTCCGTGGCGGAAGGTCCGCATCCTGAACGATGCCCGGTGTCGAAGCGGCGAGGCCAGTCAGGCCCAGCTTGGCGCCGGTACCGAGCGGATCGAAGCCGTACTCCGCGGGCAGCACGACGGTGACGAGCAGGATCGCTGCGCCTGCGAGCGCGCCCGAGATTGCCAGCAGCACGCGGCGCCGCGTGGGCGTGGAGTTCATGGCCGGGCCTCGAGCAGGTAGCCGGCGAGCTGCTGGCCGGCCAGCAGGAAGCCTGCGCACATGAGCAGCGTATTGCCGAGGAACGCGTCCCTGGCGAATCCGGTGCGTGTTCGCCACAGCGCCAGGATCGCAAGGACGAGCAGCAGGGCCAGCAGCTGACCGGCCTCGACGCCCACGTTGAAGGCCAGCAGATTGAAGACCAGGCCATCTTCGGCGAGCCCGAGTTCGCGGACCCGCGCGGACAGCCCGAGTCCGTGAATCAGGCCGAACCCGAGCACTGCGAGGCGTGGATCCGGGGTGTGGCCGAAGGCCGCCGTGAAGCCGCCGATGTTCTCGAAGCCCTTGTAGACGACGGACAGCCCGATGGCCGCATCGACCAGCCAGGGATTGACCGGCCAGGCGAACAGCACGCCGAGCACGAGGGTCACGCTGTGGCCGAGCGTGAACAGCGAGACGAACAGCAGCAGGTCGCGCGACCGGCGCAGGAAGAAGACGACGCCGACCAGGTACAGCAGGTGGTCGTAGCCGGTGACCATGTGACGTGCGCCGAGGTAGCCGAACACCGCGGGTGCGGAGCCGGTCAAGTCCTGCACATAGGCCGCGTTGCTCTCGCCGATGGGGTGAGCGAGCGCGACCGAAGCAGTGGTCAGCAGGCACCCGGCGAGGAGCAGGTCCATGGCACGCGGCGGGCCCGGGCGGTGGCACGGACCGACGCGGCTCGACCGGTGGCCCGAGCCCGGCTCAGGGCGCGTCACCGTCCCCGTCTTCGCTGATGTAGCGCTGATGGCAGGCCAGGCACACGTTGTAGATCTGGCCGCCGACGTCGAACAGCTGTTCGTCGTCGCGTGCCTCGGCGGCCGCGATCGCGCGCTCGCCGACCGTGATCAGTCCCTGCGAGAGCTCCATCCAGTCACCGTCGTCCACGGCGCGCCCGGGCAGCATGAGCAGGTTGCCGCTCTCGGCGATCAGGGCCGCGGCGTTGCGCACCGCGTCCCACTCCGCCTCGGTGGTCGGCGCGAGGTCTTCTTCGCCGTCCAGGGTCGTGATGGTGCCGGCCGACCCCCAGATGACGTCGGCTGCCGGGTCGAGCACCCAGTTCATGAAGTCGGCGGTGCCGAGGCTCGCGCGGTAAGGCGTTGCGGCCGACGGCGTGCCCGGGGGATCGCTGCAGGCCACCGCGCACAGGCTCATGCAGCCTGCCAGGCACAGGCGACCCAGGGAGTGTCGGACCATCGAACGTATTCCTCTCCACCCGGCGGGGGAGACTAATGCAATTGTGGTCCGGCGTCAGCGGCGGTCCGCGCGAAGAGTCTTGATTCGGGGCCGGCAGCAACGCTAGTCTTGGACATGAACACGAATATGTGTTCGTAAAATCGCCGGGCGCCCCGGCGGACGTCAGGAAGGGGAGAAACTCATGAATTGCAAGCGACTCGCCGGATCGTTCGGGGTGGCTGGCGCCCTGCTCTGGGCCGCCGCCGCGCAGGCCGCGGTCATCGAGGAAGTAGTGGTGGTAGCGCAGAAGCGCTCCCAGAGCGTGCAGGAGGTGCCGATTTCGATCACCGCCTTCAGCGGCGAGGATCTGGAGGCGCGCGGCCTGAACGATCTGCAGCGGCTCGCCACGTTCGTACCCAATTTCGACCTGCCCGGGTCGAACAACACCCGCAACTCCCAGGTGCGCATCCGCGGAATCGGCACCACGGGCACCAATCCGGGCATCGAGTCCAGCGTGGGCGTGTTCCTCGACGGGCTCTACATGCCGACCGGCGCCATGTCGCTCGGCGAACTGGCGGACATCAGCACCGTCGAGATCCTGCGCGGGCCGCAGGGCACGTTGTACGGCCGCAACACGCCGGTCGGTGCGGTCAACATCAATACCCGCCGCCCCGAGCACGAATTCGACGCCATGATCCGGGGCGGCATCGGCGCCTACGGCGGCCGGGTGGTCAACGGCTTCGTGGGCGGCGGGCTCAGCGACCGGGTCGCAGGGCGACTGACCTTCTACCATCGCGAGTTCGACGGCTACCTGCGCAATGCGCTGCTCGGCGGCCGGGTGAACGACAACGACGAGCAGGGCGTGCGCGGCCGGTTGCTGTTCGCGCCGACGGACGCGCTCGAAATCAACCTGACCGCCTACTGGTCGAAGCAGGAAAAGCGCTGCTGCGTCGGCGAGCAGATCGATCCGCTCGGGCCGAGTGGCATTGCGACCCCGGGATTCCTCGCGGCAGCGGAGGCGATCGGCAAGCCGTTCAGGAATTTCGACGACAAGGACCACGTGGTCTGGGCCGACGACGAGGGAGATGACCAGGTGGACAGCTGGGGCGCCGCGCTGCAGGCCGACTGGGACGTGGGCAACGGCCATACCATCACGTCGATCACCGGCTTCCAGGACTGGGACAACCTGGTGGCGATCTCGTCGGAATCCACGCCGCAAGCGGTGCTGCTGAGCGTGCAGAACCAGGTTAACGAGGTGCTGAGCCAGGAACTCAGGCTGACCTCGCCGACCGGCGAGGCGTGGGAATACATCGCGGGCCTGTACTACTACGCGCAGGACACCACCTTCTTCACGTCTTCCACTGCGCTGTCGGACGCCAACCGGGTATTTCCGTTGCCGGCCGCCGTCTGTCCGGCGCCGTGCCGGATGGTGCCCGGCAGCACGGCGTTCCAGGACTTCACACAGGAAACCCGCAGCGTGGCCGCATTCGGCAGCCTGACGCGCTACCTGACCGAACAGTGGGACGTGACCGCCGGCCTGCGCTACAGCATGGACGACAAGGACGTCGACATCGCCCACTACAACGCGCCGGGGGCGGCACCGCCGTTCACCAACGTGTTCGGCACCAACATCATCGGCCCGCAGCAGCGCAGCGACCGCAACGCGACCTGGTCGGTGAACAGCCGCTACCGGTTCACCGACAACCTGATGGGCTTCGTCACCGTCGGCACCGGCTTCAAGTCCGGCGGCTTCAACGCTACCCGCGTCAGCGTCGGCACACCGGTGGAATTCGAGGACGAAGAGTCGATCAGTTACGAAGCCGGCATCAAGTCGACGTGGCTCGATCAGCGCCTGCAGCTCAACGCCACGGCCTACTGGACCGTCCTCACCGACTTCCAGGACACGTCGCTCAATCTGCAGACCGGTACCGGGTTCATCGTCGCCAACGCCGGCGAACAGCGCAATCGCGGTTTCGAAGCGGACCTGCTGTTCCGCCCGCGCGGCGAGCTGACCCTCAATGCCGCGGTCGCCCTGCTGGATTCCGAGTACACGGACTATCCTAACGCCCAGTGCGGCGTGGGCGAGGCGCCGACCGGACCTGGCGGAACCTGCGATCGCAAGGGCGAAACACCAGCCATGGCGCCCACGTGGAAGTACTCGCTCGGCGCCGAGTGGGCGCAACCACTGACCGGCACCAACCTCGAGTGGTCGGTCCGTGCCGACTACGCCTGGGTCGACGACCAGAACCTGATCCGGGTGACGGTCGATCCGCCGGGCGACCAGAGCGCCTACGGCCTGCTCAACTTCCGTGCGGGGCTCGGCGCCCAGGACGGCAGCTGGGACATATCCGCGTTCGCCGACAACGTCAACAACGAGGCCTACTACATCCAGGTGGCTGGCCAGCCGGTCGCCGCGCTGATGAGCGGTGGTGGCACGGCGCCTGCGCGCGGCTTCCTCGGCTGGTACGGTCCGCCGCGCATGTGGGGCCTGCAGGCCACCTGGCGTCCGGGCGCACGCTGACCCCGACCACCCCTGGCGGATCGCACGAATCCGCCAGGGGCAGCCTCCCGCAGCGGCCCGGGATGCCGGGCCGCATGATTGCCCGACATCCTGCACCCTGACACCATGCGCCGCTGTGCCAGCGTGTCCGGGAGCAGCATGCCCACAGAACTGATCGCCATACTCACCGAAAGCGTATTCCTGAGCCGGCTCATCAGCAGTGCGCTCACCCTCGTCGGGGTGAGCATTGCCTATCGTTTCGTCGCGGCGAGCATCCGCCGGCTGGAGTGGTCATCGCTCGAGGCGCGCCGGCGCTGGCTGGTCATGGTGCGCAACGTGGCGGTGCTCACCGGGCTCTTTCTGCTCGCGGTCGTCTGGGCCGAGCAGTTGCGCACGCTGGCCCTGTCCGTCGTCGCGTTTGCCGCCGCGATCATCCTGTCCACCAAGGAACTGCTGATGTGCGTGACGGGTGGGCTGCTTCGCTCCAGTACAGCCATGTTCGGCATCGGCGACCGGATCGAAGTTCGCAAACTGCGGGGCGACGTCATCGATGTCACCATGCTGACCACCACCGTGCTCGAGATCGGCCCGGACCAGCTGTCCCATCAACACACCGGGCGGGCGGTGGTGCTGCCGAACTCGATATTCCTGAGCGAACCGGTGGTGAACGAAAGCTATACCGAGGATTACGTGCTGCACACGAGTGTCATGCCGGTGTTGCGCAGGGATGACTGGAACCGGATCGAGCGGAATCTGCTGCAGGCCGCGACCGAAATCTGCAGCGAGTTCATCTCGGATGCGCAGAGCCATCTCTCAAAGGTCGGGCAGCGCCAGGGCATCGATGTCCCTTCGGTCCAGCCGCGGGTGACCCTGCTGTTTCCGAAACCCGAGGAGGTGCACCTCGTCGTGCGGTTCCCGGCGCCGGCACGGAAGAAGGGGCGTACCGAGCAGCTCGTGCTGCGGCGCTTCCTCGAGCTGGAGGGCCCACCGCCGGAGGCTCCTGCGCCGGGCTCGCGAGCGCCTGTGGGCAGTTGACCCGCGAAGACCAGACGAGGTCGCCCGTTCGACGGCGATCGATCGGTGCCGGATTTCGTCTGGAGATTTGGTTTGTGCGCGCCGTGGTCACTGCAGACCGGTGCGCCGGGAACGCCGGGCAATGATCACCGAGCCGGCGATGATGAATAGCCAGCCTGCCGCGATGACCGCGAGCACCGTCGGCGCCGCCATGGTCACCGCAACCAGGTCGGGTGCGCCGGCCTTCCAGAACGTCCATTCGCCTGCGAGCGACGTCGCCAGCTGCGGGTTGCCGGAGGCGAACACGATGATGGCGTCTCCGGTCGCGGGGTCGACCCGTGCAGCCGTGTTGATCGCCGGCACGTTGCTCCCGTCGTGCCCGATCACGAAGTCGCCCTGGCCATTCGGCGCATAGAGGATCGTGCCCAGGCCCCATATCGCGAAGCCGAACTGGAACGCCGCGGGTTCCCGCATGAGTGCCACGGTCGCAGGGCTCAGCACGTTGCGACCGACCGGTTCCCCGGCGGGGCCCGGGACGTGCGCCGCGACGAATCGCGCGACGTCCTCGACCGACGTATAGAGCGAAGCCGCCGCGAGCGCGGTGTAGCGGCGCGGCGGCAGGGCCGTGCCGGCCTGATCGTAGAATGCGGCGATGGGTGTCGCGGGATCCGGTGCGAACGTCGAGCGCGCCATGCCGAGCGGCGCCAGGATTTCGGTGCGCATGTAGTCGGCGAAGGGGCGGTCGGTGACCTCTTCGATCAGCAGCTGAAGCAACGTGTAGCCGCCGCCCGAATAACGCCATTCCGAACCCGGCGCGAGTCCCACGCGGGTGCGCCCGTCGCGGTCACGGCCGGCGTCCGCTGCATGGGTGAGCGACGCTTCGAGACTCTCCACTTCGACCCCTTCCGGAAAACCGTCGTAGCCGAGCCCGTCGGTCAATCCGGCGGTGTGGCTGAGCAGGCGGCGCACGGTCACGCCGTCCGTGTCGAACTCGGACGGCGGCAGCGACCAGCGCGACAGGTAGCGCGACACGGGCGCATCGAGTTCGATACGGCGCGTCTCGACAAGTTTCATCACGCCCCACGCGCTGATCCACTTGCTGAGCGAGGCAACCTGGTGAAGGGTGTCAGCCGTGACAGGCGCGCCGCTCGAACCGAACAGGTCGTACGAACTGCCATCCGCCACGATGCGCAGCGCAACACTGCCGTGCGTATTGTCCGCGACGCGTGTGCGTACGGCTTCGACGAATCGATCGGTCGCGCCGGCGGGCGCGAGCGGGGAGCGGGTCCAGCCCTGCAGCGCGCCCACGAGGACCAGCGTGGTCCATGCGAGGCCGACCGCGAGGGTCGTGACGGTCCAGGTGAGGATGCGCACGTTGCAGCTCCTGGGTGCGGCGCGGTCTCGAGCATGCGCCGTGCGCCTCAGGCTATACCGAAAGCCGGTACAATCGAAAGGGACGGGGGAGGAGCGCGAAGCATGAGCGGAAATTCAGCGGCCGGATTCGTGCGCCTGGGCAGAACTGCAGGGCAGCTGCTGTGCCGGCTCGGATTGATCGCAGCCGCCGCCTGTGCATTGGCCGCCCCACCCGACACGGCCCTGCACGAAGCCGGCGCGGCGGTGTACCGGCAGCAGTGCGCCACCTGCCACGATCGCACCGACCTGGAACGGCCCGGTCCCACGCTCGCCACCATGCTGCGCATGCATCCCGCGCAACTCGAGTTCGCCCTCACACGCGGCAAGATGCAGGAACAGGCCCGCGGGCTGTCGCGCGAGCAGCGTTTCGCGCTGATGCAGTACCTGGGCGCCGCGGCGGCCGGCGCAGGTGACGCCGGCAGCGCGCTGCGCTGCGCGCCGGAACGCATGGCCATCGATCTCGTGGAGGTGGGAGTCGCCGGCTGGGGCGTGGACGCGGCCAGCACACGCCACCAGCCGGCATCCCGCACCAGGATCGACGCCGGCAACGTGGTGGGCCTCGAACTGGCCTGGGCGTTCGGACTGCCCGGTGTCACCGAGGCGCGATCGCAACCGGTCATCACGGTGGACACGCTCTTCGTCCTGACTGTCCCGGGCAACGTGTTTGCGTTGGATCGGGACACCGGCTGCATCAAGTGGCAGTACCGTGCGCCGGTGCCCCTGCGTACGGCACTCAGTCTCGGCGTCGTGGGTGACCGATCCGTGCTCTTCTTCGGCGATCTGCGTGCACACGTCACTGCGCTGGATGCCGCGACCGGCGAGCAGGTCTGGCGCCAGAGCGTGGGCCTGTTCGAGACCTCCGCGCTGACCGGCGCCGTGGTCCCGCACGGCGACACGCTGTTCGTACCACTGTCGAGCATGGAGGTCGGCGCGGCGGCCAATCCGGAATATCCATGCTGTCGTTCGCACGGCGCGCTGCTGGCGCTCGACGCATCCACCGGTGCGGTGCGCTGGACCAGCCCGATGACCCCGCCCGCGCAGCCGACCGGGCGCAATGCGGTGGGTGTGGAGCAGTGGGGTCCGTCCGGAGCGACGGTGTGGAGCACGCCGACCGTCGACGCGGTGCGTGGTCTCGTCTACGTGGGAACGGGTCAGAACCTGTCCGCCCCGGCGACCGGCACCAGCGATGCGATCGTCGCCGTGGACATGCAGACCGGCGCGCACCGCTGGGTGTTCCAGGGGACGCCCGGCGACGTCTGGAACATGGCCTGTGGCCGGAACAGCGGACCCAACTGTCCTGCGGAGCCAGGTCCGGACTTCGACTTCGGCGCGTCGCCGATTCTGGTTTCGACGTCGGCAGGCAGGCCGCTGCTGCTCGCCGGACAGAAATCCGGCACGGTGCATGCCCTCGACCCCGATACCGGCGCGCCGGTCTGGCAGACCCGGCTTGGCGAGGGCTCGGCACTCGGCGGCATCCACTGGGGCATGGCGGTCGCGGGCCAACGACTGCTGGTGCCGGTCGCCGATCCGGAGCGGCCCGGACGGCGCGCGCGGCCGGGCCTGCATGCGCTCGACGTCGCGAGCGGCGCGGTGCTGTGGTCGCATGGCGCCGAACGCGGCTGCGAGTTCCGCTGGCAGGCAGCGCTCGATGCAGCGAACCCCTGGCCCGATTGTCCGTTTGCCTACGGTTACTCGGCGGCCCCCATGAGCGCGAACGACCTGGTGTTCGTCGGCAGCCTGGACGGCTACCTGCGCGCGTTCGCCGTCGCGGACGGGCGCCTGCTCTGGGAGTATGCGACAGCACGACCGTTCGAAGCCGTAAATGGCGTGTCCACGCACGGCGGCGCTATCGACAGCGCCGGCCCGCAGGTCGCCGGTGACATGGTGTTCGTGCAGTCGGGCTACGGCAGCTTCGGGCAGATGCCGGGCAACGCGTTGCTGGCGTTCAGGCTGGCGAGCCAGCCGGGGCGCTGATCTGGCCGCGGGCGCTCACGCGGCGCCGATCAGAGCGGTTGCGAACGCGACGGTGCCGGAGGTGAGTTCGTGCCGCCGCGCGAAGTTGGCGCGCGCGGCCGGCGCCGGCGTACGCGACTTCTCCCAGGAACCGAAGCCGTCGTACCAGGTGAGCAGCAGCATCCGCGCCTCCGAGCCGCTGCGGTCCGCCGGCGCGAACAGGCCGAGGGGTTCGCTCTGGTAGGCGCTGGTGTTTTCGAAAGTCGTCCAGGCTTCCTGCGAGAGCGCAGCGATTGCGTCGATGTGACGAGACTCTGTGTCGAAGAACCGGAACACGTAGACGCCGGGCCTGATCAGGGCCGGTGGCGGCGTCGAGGGTCGGACGGTCGGTGTTAGCCGGTATTGTTCCGTGATGCGCGCTTCGCCCAGCGACCCCTCCGCCAGGCGCCGGGGGTCGGGCCCGTGGGTCATGAGAATCAACTCGTTCGAGGCGATCCCGAACAGGCCGCTGAATGCGCCCCACAGTGCAGCGCCGGTGGGCTGCAGCACGTCCGCCAGGCGCTCGAACAGGGCAGTCCGGTATGGCTGCCAGCTCCGGCCGGGTAACCGGACGCGGATCAGGGAGAAATCGTACGAATCGTTCATCGGTGTGTTACCGCATCGGGCACGGCCGCCCGTTCGGCCCGCAGACCCTGCCGGCCAGCGAGGTCATCGAGGCGCACGACCGTATTGTGGAGTCGAATGCCGTCGACCCGCGTCAGGTCGATGGTTTCGGTAGCGCTGGCCGCGACGGCGGAATCCAGCGCGAACGTACTGCAGACCAGCAGAACGGATACCAGCGAACGCAACACGCGGGCCTTCGGTACTCAACTATTGGTGGTTCATACGCTACCACAGGTACCCGCGCCCGGAGCACCAGGTGAGTGCCATGTCCTCACTACAGCGCCGCGAGTTCGTCGACGCAGCCCGCCACCTGGTAGATCCAGGCAGGCAAGGGCTTGTGGCAGTCGAACCAGTCGTACGCAATGGCACGGCCGGTGACGACCACGCCTGCCCACAACGTGAGCGAGAGTGCTGCCCCGATGCGCAGGCGGCGCGGTGCCCGGCTTTCGTGACCCCACGTGTCGCCGGCCGCACGCAGTCGCGCGCGGAACAGCAGCGCGTTGATCCCTGCCGCGATCAGCAGCACCACCTTGATGCGGAACCAGATGCTCTGGGTGGTGCGCACCGGGATGGCGTAGTAGAGCGCGAGCCCGGTCCCGACCATCACCGCGAAGCCGATCATCATGGGTCGGTCGAGCCGTGCAGCGATAGTCGTGGCCGGCACCGAAGTGAACGCCCAGCCCAGCATGCGCAGATCGATGATGAACAGCATGCCGAGAAAAACCATCAGCGTGAGCACGTGGGTGGTTTCCACCCAGGCGTACGCGTACAGGGATTCGTGCAGCGCCGTGCTCCATGCCTGCCCGTCCAGCCACCGGGCGAGATCGAGCAGCAGCCCGTTAAGCACGGTAGCCGAGCGCAGCGCAGATGGCGCCCAGGAGTTCGTTGTCGAAGCGCCCCACGCCGGTGGGATCGCGGCCCCCATGGGCGGCACCGCCATGCCGCACCACCACCAGATCGAGGCTCGGGACGACGTAGATCTTCTTGTCCTGGGCGCCGAGCGCGCCGATCGCATCGGGCGGGCATTCGGGCCACATGGGTCCCATCGACAGGCCACCGCCCGAGGGGCGCAGATATCCAGATTCGCCGCCCAGCCACCAGAGGTAGCCGTAGGAGGGATTCAGATCCTGTGAGCGGCGGGTCGACTCGATGACGTAGCCCTCGCTGACTAGCTGGGTACCGTCCCAGTTGCCGCGCCGCAGGATCAGCAGTCCGAACCGCGCCATGTCGGGCACGCTGCTGCGCATGAACAGGTAGTTGGTGCGGCCGTTCGGCGCTTCGAGCGTATCCCAGTTCGTGTGGGTCATGCCGGTCGGGCCCAGCAGGCGGCGCGCCTGGTAGTCCGCCAACGGTTCGCCGACAGCGTCTTCGACGATTCGGGCGAGCATCCGGTAGGCCGGCGTGTGATACACCCAGCGTGTACCCGGCGCGTATTCGAGCGGCGCGTCGGCCATGCGCGCCTGCGCGTCGACGCCCACAGGCATGAGTACCGAGCGCTCGCGAGCGAACCCGAGCCCGCTGGTCATGCTGAGCAGGTGTCGCAGGGTGATCGCGGACTTCGGCGTGTCGCGCCAGGCGGGCACGAAGTCGGCGACGGACTGGTCGACGCCCGCCAGCCGGCCGTCCTCGATGGCCATGCCTACCAGGGTCGCCATGATGCTCTTGGTCGTGGAGAAGATGCGCTCCGACGTCTGTGGGGTCCAGCCTTGCCAGTAACGTTCGGCCGCGACGTAGCCGTGCCGCAGCACCATCATGCCGGTCGTGTCGTGTTCGCCGGCGAAGTCGAGCGCGGCCGCGAGCGCCACTTCGTCGAAGCCGAGCGTGGCCGGCGGGCGTGCCTTCCAGCCATCCGTGCCGGGGAAGTACGGCCGGTCGGCCGCGGCCGCGTTCAGCGCTGCAGCGATCAGCAGCAGGGCCGGCAGCAGCCACCCATGCGGCCGGCGGGACGCGTTGACGTGTCTGCGTTTCATTCGAAACGGAACACGCCCTGGTCGATCACCACGTCGCCGTTCTGGTTGGTGGTCCGGAACAGCGCGCGCTTGCCGTCGACCCACATCGACACCGTTAGCGCGTCGCCGGGAAACACGGGTTTCGAGAAGCGGCTGTTCATGGCCTTGAAGCGCTTCGGATCGCTGCCGCAGAGCGTGTGCAGCAGCGCGCGGCCGGTGAATCCCCAGGTGCAGAGCCCGTGCAGGATCGGCTTCGGAAAGCCACCGGCGGCCGCGAACGACGGGTCCGAGTGCAGCGGGTTGCGGTCGCCGGAGAGCCGGTAGGTGAGCGCCTGGTCCTCGCGCGTCTGGTAGGTGACCTGGTGATCGGCCGCGCGATCCGGGAAGTCGATCTTCTCCGACGGGCCGCGCTCGCCGCCCCAGCCGCCTTCGCCGCGGCAGAACAGCATGGTACGGGTCTTGAGCAGCGGCTTGCCGGTCGCCACGTTGACCGCGGTCGACTCGAATTCGAGCACGGCGGCCGAACCCTTGTCCCAGATCGCCGTGCACACGCCCGTGCTCTCGAGCTCGCCGTCGGGCGGGATCTCGTCAAAAAGTTCGATGCCCTGCTCGCCGTGCACCATCAGGAACGGATTGAACGAACCGATCTGGTCCATGGGAATGCCGCCGCCGCCGATGATCACCGCCATGGTCGGGAGCACCTTCTGCGGGACGTCCTTGGTGTTTTCGGTGGTGAACTGCAGTTCGCTCGTGCCGGCGCCTACGCCGACGGCGTAGAGCAGCGCGTCCTTGGACGTCCAGCTGCGCCGCGACGGCTTGCCCCGGGCGCCCACGGCGTTCGGATTGATGGGCATGATCGATTCCTCCCCTGCTGCGTGATACCGGTTGCGGTGGTCACCATAGCCGGACGGGTCGCCGAGCGGAAGAGTAGCGGCCCGACCGCCGTCGATTCACAGGTGACAGGCGACGAGACGCCCGTCCGGGCGCGCGGAAAGCGCCGGCGCATCGGTCCGGCACTGGGGCAGTGCGTGCGGACAGCGCGGATGAAACGGGCATCCCGGCGGTGGATTGCGCGCGCTCGGCACCTCGCCCGGGATCACCCGGTGCGGGCGTTCCGCTTCCCGCTCCGGGCTCGGGATCGGCACGGCGTCGAGCAGGGCGCGGGTATAGGGGTGCTGCGGGGCGCCGAACAGGTCGTCGCGCGTCGCCACCTCGACGATCCGCCCGAGATACATCACCCCGATCCGGTCGCTCAGATGGCGCACTACCGACAGATCGTGGGAGATGAACAGATACGTGAGCCCGAGACGCTGCTGGAGATCCATGAGCAGGTTCAGCACCTGGGCCTGGATCGATACGTCGAGCGCGGACACCGCCTCGTCGCAGACCACCAGGTCCGGGTCGAGTGCGAGTGCGCGCGCGATGCCGATGCGCTGTCGCTGCCCGCCGCTGAACTCGTGCGGATAGCGGCCGGCCATCGCCGGCAGCAGGCCCACCAGTTCCATCAGTTCCGCGACGCGCGCCGCGTATGTTTTCCGGTCCCCGGCCAGGCCGTGCACGACCAGCGGCTCGCCGATGATGTCCCGCACGGTCATGCGCGGATTGAGCGAGCCGTATGGATCCTGGTAGACCATCTGGATCCGGCGCCGGAACGGCCGCATGGCGGCGGGCGTCAGGGTGGTGATGTCGGTGCCGTCGAAGACGATGCGCCCGCCGGTGAGCGGCTGCATGCGCAGCACCGCCATCGCGGTGGTCGACTTGCCGCAGCCGCTCTCGCCCACGAGGCTGAAGGTCTCGCCGCGCCGCAGCGTGAACGACACGCCGTCCACGGCCCGGACCGCGCCGATGGTGCGCTGCCTCACCACGCCTTCCGTGACGGGAAAGTGCACGCTGAGATCGGTGACTTCGAGGAGCGGTGCGTCGTTCATTGTCGGTTCGCGCTCACGGGTAGCCATGGCAGGCGCTCCGGTGGTCGCGGTCGCTCGTGCCGGTGGCCGGTTGCAGCGCCGGCACGGTGCCCCGGCAGAGTTCGTGTACGTGCGGGCAGCGCGGCGCGAACGCGCATCCTGGCGGCAGGTCGGCGAGATCCGGCGGCTGGCCGCTGATGGTGAGCAGGCGCGCGCGGGGCTCACCGGTGAGCGAGGGAACCGACGCCATCAACCCTTCGGTGTACGGATGGCGCGGAGTCCCGTAGAGCGCGCGGGCCGAGGCCGACTCCACGATCCGGCCGGCGTACATCACGGCGACCCGCTCGGCATAACGCGCGACCACGCCCAGGTCGTGGGTGATGAGCAGCAGTGCGGCGCCGGTCTCCCGGGTCAGGGTTTTGAGCAGTTCCAGGATCTGTGCCTGTACCGTCACGTCGAGCGCGGTGGTCGGTTCGTCCGCGATGATCAGGCGCGGCTGGCAGGCGAGCGCCATCGCGATCATGACCCGCTGGCGCATGCCGCCGGAAAAATGGTGCGGGTATTGGGCCAGGCGTTCGCGCGGGTCCGGAATGGCGACGCGGGCCAGGAGCTCCGCCGCCTGGTCGAGCGCCTCGGGCCACGAGCGGCCCTGGTGCAGGCGGATCGGTTCCGCGACCTGCCTGCCGATGGTCAGTACCGGGTTCAGCGACGACATCGGTTCCTGGAAGATCATCGAGATCCGGTGCCCACGGATCCCGCGCAGTGCGCGCCGGTCGAGACGCAGCAGGTCCTCACCCTCGAACAGGATGCGGCCCCGCTCCACGCGCGCGTTGTCGCCGAGGAGCCCCAGGATGGACAGGGCCGTGACGCTCTTGCCGGAGCCGCTCTCGCCGACCAGCGCCAGGGTCTCGCCCGCGCGCAGTGTCAGGTTGGCGCCGTCCACCGCGCGCACGAGGCCGCGTTCGGTGCGAAAGGCGACCGACAGGTCCTCGATCTCGAGGAGCGGCGCCGTTTGATCCGCGGGTGCCGTCATCATTCGAAACCGAGCCGCTGCTTCAGGGCGTGATCGATCCAGATGCGCGCGTAGATCGGCCCCGGGCGGACCGCGCCGGCGCGCAGCTCGCCGCCGTAGTTGCGCACCCAGGGCCACCAGGCGCTGTAGACGTAGGGCGTCGGCAGCCAGATGTACGGCGCCTGGTCGAGGATCTCCACGGTCATATCGCGGACCATGCGGATGCGTTCGGCTTCGTCGCGGGTCTCGTACAGCCGTTCCATTCGCGCATCGAAATCGGGGTCGGAGTAAATGGAGGGGTTCCACGTCTGGCCCGTCACGAAGCTCTTGCGCAACGTGGTGGTGGGGCTGACGTGGCCGCTGCCCATCAGGTAGGCCGGTGCGTGGGTCCGCGTGGTCATGGCCGAGAGGAACGAGGCGTATTCCATGGGCCGGATGTTCAGGGTGACGCCGACCGCGGCCAGGTAGTCCTTGAGCAGCGGGATCAGATCCATGTCGCCGGTACTGCAGCTGCAGACCTGGGCGTCGATCTCGAAGCCGTCCGGATAGCCGGCCTCCGCCAGCAGCCGCCGCGCGGCCGCCGGGTCGTAGTCGAACAGCGCCTGTACGGATTCGGGCATCTCTTCGAGCGGCTGGAAATAGGCGCCGAACCCCGGATGCTGCGGATAGGCCATGAGTTCCGCGTTGCCGCCGTAGAAAAGCTCGACGATCTCGCGCTGGTTGACCGCGAGGTTCAGCGCGCGGCGGACCCGCACGTCATCCAGCGGCGGGTGATCGGTGCGCAGCGCCATGAAGTTGCCGCCGCTCGCGAGCCAGCGCGACCAGCGCAGCTCGGGCGTGGTCTCCTTCAGGTGTTCGACGTTCAGCCAGCGGATCGCCTCGAGGATGTCGAGTTTGCCGGTACGCAGCGCGGTCAGGTAAGTCGCCTCGTCCTTGATGATCCGGTAGACCACACGGTCGACGAACGGGATCGGGTAGGCCGTGCCGTCGATGGTCTCGGTATCCCAGTAGTCCGGATTGCGGACGTGGGTCTGGGAATTGCCGTGGATGTAGCCGGCGAGCAGAAAGGGGCCGCTGCCGGTGACGTTGCGCCAGTCCTTGCGATCCACGTCGGCGGTCTCGCGCGGCACGATGCCCGAGTAGTAGCCGTAGCCGAACCGGTAGTTCCATTCCGCGTTGTAGCGGTTGAACCGGAACACGACGGTGTGATCGTCGCGCGCCTCGACCGCATCCACGTGATCGAAGTAGGAGGGAATGCGCTTCGGGCTCGCGTTCAGCAGCTCGTAGGTGAACACGACGTCGTGGGCGTCGAGTTCGCGCGCCGCCATGATGCCGGGTTTGGCGGTGAACATGACGCCGCGGCGCAGCCGGATCACCATGGTCAGCGGATCTTCCCATTCCCAGCTCTCGGCGAGTTCGCCGCGCAATGTCTCGGGCGGCAGGTAGGCCTCGGCGACGAAGCGCTGGGTGCCGCCGCGGCTGACGCTCTGGGTGAGATCGGCCGCAAAGAGCTGTTCGCGCACCATGCCGGTGTCGTGGTTGGCCTTCCAGGTCCAGTCGGCCGGGTCCCAGGAGAGTGCGGAGAGCGTGATCGACACGGTGCCGATGTCGAGCGAGCCGCCGTACTGCGGCGGGCCGGGCGAATGATCCGCCTCGTCGAACGCGTGCCGTTCCGCGCAACCCGCGAGCAGGCACGCCGCGGCGAACAGCAGCGCTCTCACCGGCTCCCCCGCATGCGGGGGTCGAGCAGGTCGCGCAGCGCGTCGCCGTAGACGTTGATCGCGTACACCACCGCGGTCAGGCAGAGCCCGGGCGCGAGCGCGAGCCACGGCGCCAGGTACAGGTAGCTGCGTCCGGAGTCGCTCAGCATGCCGCCCCAGGTCGGCGCCGGGGGCGGCACGCCGAGGCCGAGGAACGAAAGCCCGGCCTCGGCGAGAATCACCGCGCCGATCCGGGTGGTGAAGAGCACGATGACCACCGGCATGATGTTCGGCAGGATGTGCCGGCGCAGGATGTGCCAGGTGGTAGCACCCATGGACTGCGCCGCGTGGGTGTACATGTTTTCACGCACCGAGATCACCGCGCCGCGCACGATCCGCGAGCCGGCGATGCCGTACAGCAGGCCGAGGATCAGCACGATCTGGGGTACGCCCGGCCCGACGATGGAGACCACCACGATCAGCAGCACCAGGTCCGGAAAGGTCATCCAGGCGTCCACGAAGCGCTGGATCAGCATGTCGATGCGCCCGCCCAGGTAACCCGAGAGCACTCCGAGCACGATCGACACGACGGTCGCGAGCCCGGCCGCCGCGAGCCCGACGATCATCGAGAGTTGCGCGCCCATCAGGATCCGCGAGAACACGTCGCGGCCGAGGTGGTCCGTGCCGAACCAGTGTGCGAGGTTCGGCGCTTCGAGGCGGCGCAGCATGTCGGTTTCGTTCAGTCCGAACGGCGCGATCACGTCGGCGAGCGCGCCGGCCAGCAGGAACAGCAGGAACACCGCACCGCCCACCGCGCCGAGCGGTTTCTCGCGGATCAGGCGCCGGTTGAATGCGAGGAACCGGTTGTCGTGCACCGATCGAGGCAACCCGGCAGCGCCGGCGGCAGGGATGGCTGCGTCGGTCATCGGTGCCGTACCCGGGGGTCGAGCCAGCCGTAGGTGAGATCCACCAGCAGGTTGATCAGCAGGATGCCGACGCCGGTCACCAGGAAGACCCCCGAGATGACCGGGTAGTCGCGCTGGAACACCGCCTCGAGGAGCAGGAGGCCCATGCCCGGTACGACGAAGATCTGCTCGAGGATCACGGCGCCACCGATAAGCAGCGGCGCCTGCAGGCCGATCAGCGTGACCACTGGAATCAGGCCGTTGCGCAGCGCGTGGACCAGCACCACGACGCGCTCGCTGAGTCCCTTGGCGCGCGCCGTGCGGATGTAGTCCTGGCGCATGACCTCGAGCATCATGGTGCGGGTCATGCGCATGGTGACGGCGGAAATGGCGAGACCGAGGATGATCGCCGGCACCAGCATGTGGCGCAGGTTGGTCAGCGGGTCGGTGAAGAAAGGGGTGTATTCGAGCGGCGGCGACCAGCGCCACCACACCGAGGGGAACACCATCACCAGCGTGCCGATCCAGAAACTCGGTACGGCCAGCATGATGAGCGAGAACGAGCGCGCGGCGTAGTCGCCCGCGGTGTCCTGGCGGATGGCCGAATAGATGCCGATGGGCAGCGCCACGCTGATCGAAACGAGCAGCGCGAGCAGGCCGAGCTCGAAGGTGATCGGCAGGGTCGCTGCGAGCTGGCTCGCGACGGGCGTGTTCTGCCAGAGCGAGCGGCCGAGGTCGCCGGTGAGCGCGCCGCCCAGCCAGCGTACGTACTGCACGTGGACCGGGGCATCCAGGCCGAGCGCCGCCTCGATGGCGGCGCGGTCGTGGGTCGTGCTGACGTCGTTCTGCGCCATCATGAGGTCGATGACGTCGCCCGGAATCAACCGCATCGCACCGAATACGATGAGGCTGGCGAACAGCAGCGTCGGCACCAGGGCGAGCAGTCGGCGGATCAGGAAAGCGCGCATGGACGAAAGCTAACCGATCCTGAGGTTTCGGTCTATCTGTGCGTATGCGCACATACTCAGTGTTAGATTTGAGCGGTGCGACAGCGCTTCGGGCGGCCACCCGGCGGGCGCGCCTCCCGCGCCGCGAATCGGTGGGGGCAATGGCTTATAGTGGCCGGCATTGAATCATTCGGACCGATCATCGAGGGAGTAAAGCCATGCAATCGAGACTGTGTGAGCGGCTGGGGATCGAGTTTCCCCTGTTCGCGTTCAGCCATTGCCGCGACGTCGTCGCGGAAGTCAGCAAGGCCGGCGGGTTCGGCGTGCTGGGCGCGGCCGGGCATACGCCCGAGTCGCTCGAGATCGAACTCAAGTGGCTGGACGAGCATACCAACGGCGCGCCGTACGGGGTCGACATCATCGTGCCGACCAGCATGGACGCCAAGGAAGGCGGCCTCACGGCGGCCGACATCGAGGCGCGCATCCCGCCGGAGCACAAGGCGTATGTGACGAGCATTCTTGCCCAGCACGGCATCGACACGGCCGACCTCTGGAAAGGGGGGATCCGCGGCGACTTCGGCAACAACATGCGCGAAGCGGGCGCGGCGGCCGTGCTCGAGACTGCGTTGCGGCACGCCCAGGTCAAGATGGTCGTCAACGCGCTCGGCGTGCCGCCGCCGGTCATGATGAAGCTGGCGCGGGAGAAAGGCGTGCTGGTGGGCGCGCTAACCGGCGCGCGCGAACACGCGATCAAACATGCCGAGGCGGGTGTCGACGTGCTGGTCGCGGCCGGCGGCGAAGCGGGCGGCCACTGCGGCGAGATCGCGACCATCGTGCTGGTGCCGGAAGTGATCGAGGCGATCCGCGACTACCCGGACATGTTCGTGCTCGCCGCCGGCGGCATCGTGACCGGCCGGCAGATGGCGGCTTGCATGGCCATGGGCGCGGACGGCGCGTGGTGCGGCTCGGTATGGCTCACCACCGCGGAAGCAGAAACCAACCCGGTCGTGAAGGAAAAGATGCTGGCCGCGAGTTCGCGCCAGACGGTGCGCTCGCGCAGCCGCACGGGCAAGTATACGCGGCAGTTGCGCTCGCCCTGGACGGACGCCTGGCAGGCGCCGGGCGCTCCCGAACCGCTGCCGATGCCGCTGCAGAGCCTCGTCAGCGAGCCGGCGTTGCGCAAGATCGACAAGCTGGCGGAAGCGGGCGACCCGGGCGCCCGCCAGCTTGCGACCTATTGGGTGGGGCAGGGCGTCGGCCTCATGAACCAGCCGCTGACGGTGCGCCAGGTGGTCTACGGATTCATGGAGGACTTCGCGTCCGCCAGCGAGCGCCTCGCGTCGTTCACCAGCTGATCAGGATACGGACCCGGCGGGCGCCCGCTCGCCGAGCCCGGCCATGCGCGCGGAATAGTCCCAGCTGGTCTGCCAGTCGGGCGTGATTCGAATTGCCACTTCGGCGTCGCGTCGCGACAGCAGCCAGCGCGCGAGCGAGTGGGTGCGGTCTGGCAGGTAGCGGTCGATCAGGCGCTCGAGCACGGCGCCGCCGAGTTCCGGATGGCAACTCGCCCTGCCGCGGCCGCGCACGCCGCGGTAGGGCATCTCGTTGGTCGACAGATCGAACGCGCACCGCGATTCGGCGGCGAGCGCGGCCAGCACCGCCGCGCTGCGATGGCTCGCGCACCAGAAGCTCGCGCCGTCCCATTCGAACCAGAGCGGGACGATGAGCGGGCCGGCACGGGTTTCCACCGACACCCGCAGCGGTATGCATGCCTGGTAGAGATCGTTCGCGCCCATGTGGCGTGTCTCAGCCGCCGCGGCGCGCCGCCTTGAAGTCGGGCGTGCGCTTCTCGAGGAACGCGTTGATCGCTTCCTTGTGCTCGGGCGAGGCGTAGCAGCGCTGCAGGGCTTCTATCTCGCGGCGCTGGACGGCGGCGATATCCTGCTCCGCGATGTTCTGCGTCATCAGCGCCTTGATCATCCTGAGCGATGCCTGCGGGTTCTCGCCCATGCCGCGCGCGACGGCGGTCGCCGTGGCGACCAGGTCCTCGGGCGCGGTCACCCGATCGATCAGGCCGAGGCGCAGCGCTTCCTCGGCGTCCACGGTGCGCCCGCTCAGCATGAGTTCGCTGGCCTGCCCGAAGCCCATGCGCAGGGCGAGGAAGTGCGAGCTGGCGAGTTCCGGCACCAGTCCCATCTTCACGAACCGCACGCTGAGCTTCGCGGCGGTCGACGCCACGAGGTAGTCCATGGGCAGGATCTGGGTCAGGCCGACGCCGATCGCCGCACCGTTGACCGCTGCGACCATCGGTTTCGATTCGCGCACCAGCGTCACCCAGTCGCGCGGATTGCCGTCGCGCGCCGGCAGGTCGCCGTCGGCCTGCGCCTTGAAGACGTCCTGGATGTCGGCGCCGGCGCAGAACCCGCGCCCGGCGCCGGTGATTACCATCGCGATGACGTCGTCGTCATCGTTGGCGCGGCTCACCGCATCGGACAGTTCGGCGCCCATCTGGTAGGTCCAGGCGTTCAGGCGTTCCGGTCGGTTGAGGGTGATCCGCAGGATCCCGGCATCGTTCTCGGTGATCAGTGTCTCGTAGTGCATGGGGTCTCCCTCCTCGATAATGTCGTGCGACGAACTTACCACACGACCCGACCCGGCAGCATGCGCGTCCGGGCGCCGGTTCGGGTGCTGCTTCGCGGGGGAGAACGCACGATGCTGCTGCACGAGATACTCGAGTTCAACCGGCGCCGCCGCGGTACGGCCACGGCGCTCATCGGCCAGGACGGTTCGCGGCGTACGTTCGCCGTGCTGCACGACCGCAGCATGCGGCTCGCCCAGGCGCTGGCCGCCACGGGCGCGCCGGGCGACCACGTCGCGATCCTCTCGGACAACCAGCCGGAATACGTCGAGGCCTACTACGGCGTGCCGGCGGCGCGCCAGCGCCTGGTGTTTCTCAACTACCGGCTCGCCGTTCCCGAGCTCGTCCGCATCGTCAACGATGCCCGCGCGACGACGCTGCTCTACGCACCGCAGTTCGCCGAGACGGTGGCCAGCATGCGCGACGAGCTGGAGACTGTCCGGCGCACGCTCGCGATCGGAGCGGAGTACGAGGAGTTCATCGCCGACCGGCCGGCGCGCGCGCCGTTTGCCGACATCGCGGATGCCGAGACGGCCTGGATCATCTATACCTCCGGTACGACCGGCATGCCGAAAGGCGCGATGCTGAGTCACCGCAACCTGTTCGCGTCCATGTTCAACGCACAGGTCAGCCTGCCGGGCGACGTGCCGGACGCGCCGTGTTTCCTGTTTCCGTTCCCGCTCTGCCATATCGCCGGATTCGCGGTGGTCGGCCAGCACCTGGCCGGCAATCCGGTCGCGCTCATGGCGGCTTATTCGCCGGGCGAGTGGATGCGCATGGTCGACGAACTGAAGATCACCGGTTCGGCGCTGGCACCGACGATGATCAACATGCTGCTGAACGACCCGGGCATCCAGCGGCATGATCTCGGCTCGTTGCGCTCCCTCGGCTATGGCGCATCGTCCATTCCGGCGGAGGTGCTGCGCCGCGCGATGGCGCGGTTCGGCCCGATCTTCACGCAGGGTTTCGGCATGACGGAACTCTCCGGCAACGTCATCTTCATGTCGAAGGCCGACCACCTGCGCGCCGACCGGGAGACGCCCGAACTGCTGCGTGCCGCGGGGCGGGTCGGCGCGCTCGCCGACGTACGGATCGTGGACGAAGCCGGTCGCGACTGTGCGATCGACGAGCCCGGCGAGATCGTGGTGCGCGGCGACCAGGTGCTCCGCGGTTACTGGAACCGACCCGAGGCGAACGCCGAGTCGTTCCGCGACGGCTGGTTCCACACCGGCGACGTGGCGCGCATGGATGCGGACGGCTACGTGTACATCGTCGACCGCAAGAAGGACATGATCGTGAGCGGCGCCGAAAACGTGTATCCGCGCGAGGTGGAGGAGCTGCTGTTCCGCCATGCGGCCGTTGCGGAAGCGGCGGTGTTCGGCCTGCCCGACGAACACTGGGGCGAAGTGGTCGCGGCGGCGGTGCTGCTACGCCCGGGGGCCGCCGCCGATGCCGTGGCGCTCGATGCGTTCTGTCGTGCGGAACTCGCCGGCTACAAGCGGCCGCGGCGCTGGTTTTTTGTCGACGAGATTCCGAAGAATGTTTCGGGAAAGGTGTTGAAGCGGGTGCTGCGCGATCGGTTCGCCTGAGCGCCATTGCATCATGACCTGTGGCTGCATGAGCCCAGCTTGACGGACTGTCGCACGCCCGCACCGACTGAGGACAGTTTGTGACCCGCGCAGTGACCGTCCCAGGGGCTCCCTGTACTGGCTCGCTATCAGCGAGTGATGCGCTATGATCGCCGCCTGCCCGTCACCGCCCACCAGGAACCGTTCATGGCTCAAACCCAGATCGATCTGAGCGACCTTCCGGTCATCGCCACCCCCGGCCGCATCGCCATCCTCCAGAGCAAGTGGTATCCGGAAATCGTCACCAGCATGTCGTCGACCTGCGAGCGCGTGCTGCGCGACCGCGGCTACGAGCGGGTCGAGATCCATACGCTACCGGGCTGCCTGGAACTGCCGCTCGCGGCCGCGGACCTGCTGGCGACCGACCGCGCCGGCGATCTCGACGCGATCGTCTGTTTCGGCGTGATCGTGAAGGGCGAGACGCTGCACTTCGAGATGATCAGCAACGAGTGCATGCGCGGGCTCGGCGCGGTCGGGCTCGAATACCGGCGGCCGGTGATCGTGGAGGTGCTGCCGGTATTCGACATCGCACACGCGCGCGCGCGCGGCAGCGACGACGAATTCAACAAGGGTTACGAGGCCGCCGCCGCGGCGCTGGAGATGATCCGCTGGCGCCGGTCCGTGGGCGCGAGCCAAGCCGTGACGCGCTGAGGGGGAGCCGGTACGTGGCCGGCGGGGTGCGTGCGCCCTTCAGCCGGCGTGCTTGAGGAGCCGCTCCTTCTGTCGGCTCCATTCCCGGTCCTTGAGCGTCGCCCGCTTGTCGTGCAGCTTCTTGCCGCGGCCGAGCGCGATCTCGCACTTCACCTTGTTGCCTTTCCAGTATAGGGCGGTCGCCACGCAGGCGTAGCCCTTCTGCTGTGTCGCGGTCACGATCCGCACCAGTTCGCGCTGGTTCAGCAAAAGCTTGCGGGTGCGCTGCGGATCGGCGACCACGTGAGTCGACGCGGAGGCGAGCGGGCTGAAGTTGGCGCCGAGCAGCCATGCCTCGCCGTTCCGGATCAGGACGTACGAGTCGACCAGCTGCGCCTTGCCGGCGCGCAGGCTCTTGACCTCCCAGCCCTCGAGCACGAGCCCGGCCTCGAAACGCTCCTCGAGCAGGTAGTCGTGCGCGGCGCGCTTGTTCAGCGCGATCGTGCTGGAGCCGGGTTTCTTGGCGGGTTTGTTCATCGGCGAATTATAGGAGCGAACCTTGAGGCAGTAGTACCGTTGGGTGAAAATCCGCCGCCACTGCGGCAACCACGGATACGACATGGCGTCGAGCACCGAATCCCGGCATGGCATGTGGTCCAGCCGCTGGCTGTTCGTCCTCGCGGCGGCGGGCTCGGCCGTCGGGCTCGGCAACATCTGGAAGTTCCCGTACATCACCGGCGAGAACGGCGGCGGCGCGTTCGTGCTGATCTACCTCGCCTGCGTGGCGCTGATCGGCGTGCCGATCATGATGGCGGAGGTCCTGATCGGCCGCGAGGGCCGCCAGAGCCCGATCAACACCATGCGCCTGATGGTGCAGCAGCATCGGGCGAGCCCGGCCTGGGTGCTGATCGGCTGGATGGGCGTACTGGCCGGATTCCTGATCCTCTCCTACTACACGGTCGTGGCCGGATGGGCGCTCAACTACATCTGGCAGATGGCGAGCGGGCGGTTCGTGGACGTTTCCGGCCCGGAGGCCGGCGCGATCTTCGATACGTTCCTCGCGAGCCCCTGGCAGCTCCTGTTCTGGCACACGCTTTTCATGATGGCGACCATCTACATCGTCGCGCGCGGGGTGCTGAAAGGCCTGGAAGCCGCAATCCGCTGGTTCATGCCGCTGCTGTTCGTGCTGCTGTTCGTGCTGGTCGGCTATGCGGTAACCACCGACGGCTTCGCGCAGGGATTCGAGTTCATGTTCGCGTTCCACTGGGAGGACGTCACCGCCAACACCGTACTCATCGCACTCGGGCAGGCGTTCTTCACGCTGAGCCTCGGCATGGGCGCGATCATGGCCTACGGTGCCTACGTCCCGTCGAACGCGTCGATTGCCGGTACGGTCGGCATAATCGCGCTGCTCGACACGCTGGTGGCGATCGGCGCGGGGCTCGCGATCTTCCCGATCGTGTTCGCCAACGGGCTCGAGCCCGGGCAGGGCCCCGGGCTCATGTTCGTGACTATTCCGCTCGCGTTCGGGCAGATGCCGCTCGGCGTGCTGTTCGGTACGGTCTTCTTCGTGCTGGTCAGCTTTGCGGCGATCACGTCGGCGATCTCGCTGTCGGAGCCGGCGCTCGCCTACCTGGTCGAGGAATACAACGCCAAGCGTGCGCGGGTGGCGGTCTCGTTCGGCGTGCTGAGCTGGTTCCTCGGCATCGGCTCGGTGCTGTCGTTCAACGCCTGGGCGGACCTGCATTTCCTGGGTGAGCGGACGTTCTTCGACACCGTCGACCACATCTCGCAGAACGTCATGCTTCCGCTCGGCGGCATGCTGATCGCGCTGTTCGCAGGGTGGGTACTGCCGCGCACCGTGGTGGGTGCTCAGCTGGGTCTGCAGCGGGCCTGGACCAACGTGCTCTGGAAGATCCTGTGCGGTGTGCTGGCACCACTCGGCGTACTCGCGGTGTTTGCCGGCTCGCTGCTCGGCTGAAGGCCGCCCGGTGCCGGTCATCGAACGTTCTGCCCTGCTTCCGTTTCCGGCGGCGACGGTATTTGCCGTCGTCGACGACGTGGCCCGCTATCCCGAGTTCCTGCCGTGGTGCGCGGCGGCGGAAGTGCTGGAAGCATCCGAAGACCTGCTGGTCGCGGAACTGGCGCTCGCCGGCCGGGGCATCCGCGAGCGCTTCACCACGCGCAACGTGCGGGTCCCGCACGAACGCATCGAGCTCGAATTGGTCAGCGGGCCGTTCCGGTCGTTCACCGGTGCCTGGACCTTCACGCCGATCGGCGTGGATGCCGGGTGCCGGGTGGCGCTCGCGCTCGCATTCGAGTTCAGCGGCGCACGCGCGGTGCTCGGATCGGCGTTTTCGGGATTGTTCGTCAAGGCCGCCGACCACATGGTCGATGCGTTCTGCGCGCGGGTCCGCGCGCTGCACGGATGAACGACCGCGACGCAACGGAGCGCCTGCGCGTCACCGTCGCCTACGCGCTGCCGGCGCGGCAATACCTCGAGGACCTGTTGCTGCCGCCGGGCGCGACCGTAGCGGACGCGCTTGCGGTAGTGGCGGACCACGAACCGTTCCGAGCGCTCGGGCTGCCGGACGTGCCGGTCGGCATCTACGGCGAGCGGGTCCCGCTCGACCGGCCGCTCGCGGACCACGACCGCGTGGAGATCTACCGGCCGTTGCAGGTGGATCCGCTCGACGCGCGGCGCGAGCGGCTCAGGCGTCCTCGATGATCTCGTCCGGCACCTCGGGCGGGGTGATCTCGGTGGGCGCGAAGTCGCCGTCGAAGTGGGTCATCACGTCCCCCTCGAAGTAGACCGTGAGCCGCTTCTGGTCCTGGAAGGTGCCCGGGATCTCGATCGAGTACAGGTAGTCCCAGCGGCTGTCGTCGAACGTATTGCGGAAGATCGGTTCGCCCATGATGAACGCGACCTGGCTCCGGGTCAGGCCCGGGCGCAGCTGGTCGATCATGCGCTGGGTGATCACGTTGCCCTGCTGGATGGTGACCTTGTGCACGCGCGGCAGGCCGAACTTGGGCAGGCTGCAGGCCGCCTGGGTCAGGCAGGCCAGGGCCACCATGATCGCGATCGTCTGACGCATGCGCGGGCGCTCTGAAGTCGGGCAGCCGGCATGGTACCGGCTCGGCAGGCGCTAATGAAGGGCGGGTGCCGTGGCTTCCTGCAGCAGGGTCCGGGCGTAGTCGCGGGATTTTTCGGTCACGTCGGCGCC
This sequence comes from Pseudomonadales bacterium, assembly GCA_019634925.1. Lineage (GTDB taxonomy): Bacteria > Pseudomonadota > Gammaproteobacteria > Pseudomonadales > Azotimanducaceae > UBA7803. The sequence continues at coordinate 58,075 of JAHCAL010000004.1, read as the reverse complement.
GGCCAGCATGCGGGCGAGCTCGTCGACCCGCCGTTCCTGCGCGAGCGGTTCGATCAGGGTGTCCTGCTGTTCGTCCTTGCGCACGCGCAGATGGTGGTGCCCAAGTGCCGCGACCTGGGGCGCGTGGGTCACGCAGATCACCTGGGTGTGCTCGGCCAGAGCCCGGAGCAGACGGCCGACCACGTCCGCCGTGGTGCCGCCCACGCCGACGTCGGCCTCGTCCAGCACGAGGCACGGTAGTGCCGAGCGGGCTGCGGCGACCACCTGGATCGCCAGGCTGATGCGCGCCCGTTCGCCGCCCGAGGCGATCCGGTTGAGCGGGCCGGCCGGATACTTCGGGTTGGTCGTGACCTGGAACTCGACCGTCTCGAGGCCGGTCTCGGCCTGCGCGTCGCTGAACGCGAGCGCAAGCGCCCCGCCACGAATGCCGAGCGTGTTCATGCAGCGGCTGACCGAGTCGGCGAAATCCGTCGCGATCGCGCGGCGCGCCTTGCCGAGTTTGCGTGCCTGGCTCAGGTAGGCCTTGCGATGCTCGTCTGCCGTCTGCTGCAGCGCGACCAGGGTGCTGCGGTCGGTGGAGAGCAGGTCGAGTTCGGCGCGCAGCGCCGTGGCGTGGTCGTGGAGCGCTGCCGGCGCGACCCGGTGCTTGCGGGCCAGGTCGTGAATGGCGGCGAGCCGCTGGTCCAGCAGGTCCAGGTGCTCGGGGTCGAGCTCCAGGGAATCGTCGTAGGCGCGCAGGTCGTGCGCCGCGTCCGCGAGCAACTGGTCCGCCGCGCGCAGCGACTCCCGCGCGGAGACCAGCCGGGGATGCTCGTCGTCCAGGCCGTCGAGCTGGCGCAGCACGCGTCCGACCGCGGCCTCTTCGGTCAATGCCTCGAGGCAGCGCGCGACCGTCTCGCGCAGCGTATGAGCCTGGGAAAGGCGCCGGTGCGCGGACTCGATGCCGGCGTACTCGTCCGCGCCCAGGTCGAGCCCCTCCAGTTCGCCGAGCTGATAGGTCAGCAGTTCGGCGCGGTCCTCGCGTGCCGCGAGGGCCCCGGCCAGTTCGGCCGCCGCCTGCTCGGTGCGTTTCCAGGCCCGGAAGCTGTCCCGGCAGTTGCGCCGCAGCGCCGGCTCGACGCCGTAGTCGTCGAGCAGCTCGAGCTGCACCTCGCGGCGCATCAGGCGCTCGTTCTCGTGCTGGCCGTGGATGTCGACCAGTCCTTCGCAGAGCGCGCGCAGCGTCTGCAGCGTCACCGGCGTGCCGTTCACGAAGGCCCGCGAGCGGCCGTCGCTGCCGACCACCCGGCGTACCAGGCAGCGGCCAGGCTGGTCGGGGTCGGTGAGCGCCTGCTCGTCGAGCTGGCCGAGCGCGGCCGGATGGCCGGTCAGGTCGAACTCGGCCGTGATGTCCGCGCGCGCGGCGCCCGGGCGTACGATGTCGCTCGCGGCACGGTCGCCGAGCACCATGCCGAGCGCGCCGAGCAGGATCGACTTGCCGGCGCCGGACTCGCCGGTGATGACGGTCAAACCTTCCGCGAACGCGATGTCGAGCGCCTGCACGAGTGCGAAATCCCGTATCGTGAGGGCCTTGAGTACGGCGCTACGCATGGCTTGATATTACCGGAGCCGCACAGTTAAGTTGTAATCGCCATGAGAAGACAAGCGGAAGAGATGCTCGACAGCCGCGCGCAGCTGGTCTTCAAGCTGCTCGTGGAACATTACATCTCCCAAGGTACGCCGGTGCCCTCGCGCCGGCTCGCCGCGCAACCGGGCGTGGAGGTGAGCCCGGCGACCGTGCGCAACATCCTGGCCGAACTCGAGGCGCACGGACTGGTCCGCTCGCCGCACACCTCCGCCGGGCGCATTCCGACCAATCGCGGCCTGCGTTTCTTCGTGGACAGCCTGCTGCACGTCCGGCCGCTCGATGCCGAGCAGGTCGAGCGCCTGCGCCACCAGCTCAACCCCGACCTGGCGCCGCAGGAGCTGCTCGCGTCCGCCTCGGAGCTGCTCTCGCACCTGACCCACATGACCTGTGTCATCACTCTGCCGCGCCGCGACCAGGTGGCGTTGCGGCACGTCGAATTCCTGCCGCTGTCCGGCCAGCGGGTGCTGGTCATCCTGGTCCTGAACGACCGCGAGGTACAGAACCGGGTAATCCGCACCGACCGCGAATACGACGCCTCGGAGCTGAACCAGGCATCGAACTACGTGAATCGGGAATACGGCGGCATGAACCTGCTGCAGATCCGCCAGGCCCTGCTCGAGAGCATGCAGGCGGACAAGGACCGCATGGACACGCTCATGCAGACCGCGCTCGACGTCGCCTCGCGCGCGTTCGAGACCGAACCGGAGGATGCGGGGAAGGGGCTCGTGGTCGCCGGCGAGACCAACCTGCTCGACTTCAGCGGCGATACCGACCAGGTGCGCAGGCTGTTCGAGACGTTCTCGCGCAAGGGCAGCATCCTGCACCTGCTCGACCGCTGCGTGAACAGCGAGGGCATCCAGCTTTTCATCGGTGAAGAGTCGGGCTACGAACTGCTCGACGACCTGAGCCTCGTCATGTCTCCCTACGAGGTGAACGGCCGCCTGGCGGGCGTGCTGGGAGTGGTCGGACCGACCCGGATGGCCTACCAGGAGGTCATTCCGGTGGTGGACGTCACTGCCCGGGTGCTCAGTGCCGCCATGAACTACGCCTGACCAGGTCCGCGGCAGCGGGTACCCTGAAACCGGCACGCCCCACCCGGCACGCCCCACCCGGCACGCCCAGGCGGGGTTGAATTCCGCCAAGCCTTACCCCAGATAGGCCGGAAGTGCGGATCCGGGCGCCCAGGGGCCCAGGGAAGGTAGGCGCATGCCCGCGATCCGGGTGGACATCGGGAGAAGGTCAGTCATGGCGGATGAAAACACGACAGGAGCAGCCGGCGAGTCCGGCGCGGAGGCAGGCGCGCAGGCGGAACTTCCGGCGGGCGGCGACGAACTGGCCGCGGCGCGCGCCGAGGCGGAGGCGCTGCGCGATCAGCTCCTGCGGGTCCAGGCCGAGGCGGAAAACGTCCGCCGCCGCGCGCAACGCGACGTGGAGAACGCCCACAAGTTCGCGTTGGAGAAATTCACCGGCGAACTGCTGCCGGTGCTGGACAGTCTCGAAAAAGCGGTCGAGATCGCCCGCAAACCCGACCTCGGCGACGTCGCGGCCATCGCCGAGGGCGTCGAACTCTCGCTGCGCATGTTCCTCGGGGTCATGGCCAAGGCCGGGATCGAGCAGGTGAACCCGCTCGGCGAGCCGTTCGACCCGCAGCGGCACGAGGCGATGGCCATGGTGCCGAATCCGCACGCGGAGCCGAACTCCGTGATGGACGTGATGCAGAAGGGTTACCTGCTGAACGGCCGGCTGGTCCGCGCGGCCATGGTGGTGGTCAGCAAGGCGCCGGGCTGAATGCGAGGAGCCTCTGGCTCGCCTGGCGCGCCCGGCGCGCACGAGCAGGGGCGCGACGTGCCGGGCGAACGCTGACCGCCCCCGAAGTTGCTGTGCTGCCCTTGAAACGCGCCCGGGCGGCCAAACATAGCGGTGCAGAGACGGCCCCGGCGCCCGTGCCGGGGAAATGACAGATCCTGGAGAATCCAACAATGGGCAAGATCATCGGAATCGACCTCGGCACCACCAACTCGTGCGTGGCGGTCATGGAGGGCAAGGAGGTCCGGGTCATCGAGAACTCCGAAGGCGACCGGACGACGCCTTCGATCGTCGCGTACACCGAGGACGGCGAGACGCTGGTCGGGCAGAGCGCCAAGCGCCAGGCCGTCACCAATCCCAAGAATACGCTGTTCGCGGTCAAGCGCCTGATCGGCCGTAAGTTTTCCGACGCGGTTGTGCAGAAGGACATCAAGATGGTGCCCTACGGCATCGTCCAGGCGCCGAATGGCGACGCGTGGGTCGAGGTCAAGGGCGAGAAGCTCGCGCCGCCGCAGATCTCCGCGGAAGTCCTGAAGAAGATGAAGAAGACCGCCGAGGACTATCTCGGCGAAACGGTCACCGAAGCGGTGATCACGGTTCCCGCATACTTCGACGATTCGCAGCGCCAGGCGACCAAGGACGCCGGCCGCATCGCGGGGCTCGAGGTCAAGCGCATCATCAACGAGCCGACCGCGGCCGCGCTGGCCTACGGCATGGACAAGAAGCGCGGTGACGCGAAGATCGCCGTGTACGACCTCGGCGGTGGCACCTTCGACGTCTCGATCATCGAAATCGCCTCGGTGGACGGGGAAACCCAGTTCGAGGTGCTCTCCACCAACGGCGACACGTTCCTCGGCGGCGAGGACTTCGACCTGCGCGTGATCGAGTACCTGGCGGAGGAATTCCGGAAGGACCAGAAGATCGACCTGCACAAGGATCCGCTCGCGCTGCAGCGGCTGAAGGAAGCCGCCGAGAAGGCCAAGATCGAGCTGTCCAACAGCCAGCAGACCGAGATCAATCTGCCGTACATCACGGCCGATCAGACCGGTCCCAAGCACCTGGTGTTGAAGCTGACCCGGGCCAAGCTCGAATCGCTGGTGGAGGAGCTGGTCGAGCGGACCATGGGCCCGTGCCGGACCGCGCTGCAGGATGCCGGCCTCTCCGCCGGCCAGATCGACGACGTCATCCTGGTCGGCGGCCAGACCCGCATGCCGCTGGTGCAGGAGAAAGTGAAGGCGTTCTTCGGCAAGGAGCCGCGCCGCGACGTCAACCCGGACGAAGCCGTCGCGATTGGTGCCGCGATCCAGGCGGCCGTGCTCTCGGGCGACGTCAAGGACGTGCTGCTGCTCGACGTCACGCCGCTCTCGCTTGGCATCGAGACGCTCGGCGGCGTGATGAGCGTGCTGATCGAGAAGAACACGACGATCCCGACCAAGAAGCAGCAGGTCTTCTCGACGGCGGACGACAACCAGGCGGCCGTGACCATCCACGTGCTGCAGGGCGAGCGCAAGCAGGCGAGCCAGAACAAGACGCTCGGCCGGTTCGACCTGTCCGACATCCCGCCGGCGCCGCGCGGCATGCCGCAGATCGAGGTCAGCTTCGACATCGACGCCAACGGGATCCTGAACGTGTCGGCCCGGGACAAGGCGACCGGCAAGGAGCAGTCCATCGTGATCAAGGCCTCGAGTGGCCTGTCCGAGGACGAGATCCAGCGCATGGTGCGCGATGCCGAGGCGCACTCTGAGGAAGACGCGCGGTTCGAGGAGATGGTCACGCTGCGCAACCAGGCCGACGCGCTGGTGCATTCGAGTCGCAAGACGGTGGCGGAAGCCGGCGACAAGGTGCCCGCAGGCGACAAGGCGGCGGTGGAGGCTGCGGCCGCGGCACTCGAAACCGCGGTCAAGAATGGCGACAAGGCGGAGATCGAGGCTAAGATTCAGGCCCTTTCCGAAGCGTCCGCCGCGCTCGCGCAGAAACTCTACGCCGAACCGGCCGGCGGCGCCGCCGGCGGTGCCGGCCCGCAGGGTGACACCGGTGGTTCGACCGGCGACACCGTGGACGCCGAGTTCGAGGAAGTGGACGACGACAAGAAGAAGTGATGTTGGGTGACCGGGCCGGCCCGGTCGCCGGCTGATCCACGAGGTGCGGTCCGAACATGGCGAAACGTGATTACTACGAAGTGCTGGGCGTCGAGCGCGGCACTTCCGAGGCCGACATCAAGAAGGCCTATCGGCGTCTCGCCATGAAGTACCATCCGGACCGCAATCCGGACGACGATTCCGCCGCCGAGCAGTTCAAGGAGGCGAGCGAGGCCTACGAAGTGCTCTCGGATCCCGAGAAGCGCGAGGCGTACGACCGGTTTGGCCACGCCGGGCTCGGCGGGGCGGGAGCCGGGTTCGCGGGCGGCAGCTTCAGCGACATATTCAGCGACGTGTTCGGCGACATATTCGGCGGCGGTCGCGGGCGCAGTTCGGTCCAGCGCGGCGCGGACCTGCGCTACAACCTCGAACTCGACCTCGAACAGGCGGTCAGCGGCGACAACGTCGAGATCCATCTGCCCGTGCTCGCGGCCTGCGAACCTTGCGACGGCAGCGGCGCCAAGCCCGGGACCAAGCCCAAGACCTGTCCGGACTGCAGCGGCGCAGGCCAGATCCGGGTCGCGCAGGGCTTCTTCTCGCTGCAGCAGACCTGCCCGCGCTGCCGCGGCAGCGGGACGGTCATCACCGATCCGTGCACCAGTTGCGGGGGCCGCGGTCGCATCGAGAAGCGCAAGACCCTCGCGGTGCGTATTCCTGCCGGAGTCGACACCGGGGACCGCATCCGGCTCGCAGGCGAAGGCGAGGCCGGGTTCAACGGCGGACCGCCCGGCGATCTCTACGTCCAGATCGCCGTCCGTGAGCACCCGATTTTCGTCCGTGACGGCAAGAACCTGTTCTGCGAGGTGCCGATCGACTTCGTGGACGCCGCACTCGGCGGCGAACTCGAGGTCCCGACCCTCGACGGTCGCGTCAAGCTCAAGATCCCGGCCGAGACGCAGACCGGCAAGCTGTTCCGGCTGCGCGGCAAGGGCGTGACCCCGGTGCGCGGCGGCGGTGTGGGCGACCTCCTGTGCCGCGTGGTCGTGGAAACCCCGGTGAACCTGTCCGAGAAACAGAGGCAGCTGCTGCGGGACTTCCAGGCATCGCTCGCCGACGGCGGCGCGACCCATTCGCCGAAAGGCAGTTCATGGTTCAAGGGCGTCAAGGACTTCTTCGACGGCCTGACGCGCTGACCGGCGCCGACTGCGCCAGACACGGGAGACGAGCATGCGGATCGCGGTGACCGGCGCGGCCGGACGGATGGGCCGGACGCTGATCCAGGCGGTGCACGCCGCACCCGACCTGACGCTCGGTGCCGCCTTCGAGCGGGCCGATTCGAGCCTGATCGGCGCCGATGCCGGCGAGCTCGCCGGTCTCGGGCACCTCGGTGTCCCGGTGCGTGCCGCCACCGCCGCGGATGCCGAGGCGTTCGACGTCCTGATCGATTTCAGCGTCCCCGCGGCCACACTCGAGAGCGTGGCGCTATGCGCGGCGGCCGGCCGGCGCCTGGTGATCGGCACGACCGGGTTCGACCCGGCCGGGCTGGAGCGGATCCGCGCCGCCGCCGCACGGATTGCGATCCTGATGGCGCCCAACATGAGCGTGGGCGTCAATCTCTGTTTCAAGCTGATCGAACTCGCCGCGGCGGTGCTCGGTGACGAAGTCGACATCGAGGTCATCGAAGCGCACCACCGGGACAAGATCGACGCGCCGTCGGGCACCGCGGTGCGGATGGGCGAGATCCTGGCCCGGACGCTCGACCGGGATCTCGGCCGTGTGGCCGTGTACGGCCGGGAAGGCATCACCGGTGCCCGCGCACGGGAGACCATCGGTTTCGCGACCGTTCGGGCCGGCGACATCGTCGGCGATCACACCGTGCTGTTCGCCGGTGCCGGCGAGCGCATCGAGATCACCCATCGTGCCCACAGCCGCATGAACTTCGCGCAGGGCGCGTTGCGCGCCGCGCGGTTCCTCGCGAATCACCCGCATGGCCTGTTCGACATGCAGGATGTGCTGGGCTTTACCCGACGGCTTGGGTAGAATCCTGCGCCCAATCACGACGGGTTCAGCCAGGCGCCGCTGAGGCAGCCCGTCGAATCTCCGGCCCCACGCAGCGCGTTGTCAGGCGAGCCCCGTTCAGCTTGCCGGCAGTGCCACGACCCGCGCCAGGCAGGTGCGGCGATGCGCCGGGGTCGTACCGGTAGCGCTCTCGTGCGGTGCCGGTCCAGACAGCAACGGGCAATTGGGTGGCGATTTGAATCCGGCTCTACTCGTATTGGAAGACGGATCGGTGTTCCGCGGCCGGTCGATCGGCATTGACGGCACCTCGGTGGGCGAGGTCGTGTTCAACACGGCCATGACCGGCTACCAGGAGATCCTGACCGACCCCTCCTACGCTCGCCAGATCGTCACGCTGACGTACCCCCAGATCGGCAACACCGGCATCAATCCGGAAGACGTCGAGTCCGACCGGGTATGGTCTGCGGGCCTCGTGATCCGCCAGACCCCGCGGCGGCCGAGCAACTGGCGCATGACCATGACCCTCGAGGCGTACCTCGAAAGCCAGGGCGTGGTGGCGATCGCCGACGTCGATACCCGGCGGCTGACCCGGCTGATCCGCGAAAAAGGCGCGCTCGCCGGATGTATCGCCGCAGGTGCCGCGGTCACGGTGGAACAGGCGCTGCGCGAGGCCCGCGCTTTCCCGGGGCTCAAGGGGCTGGATCTCGCGCGCGTGGTGTCGCGCGCGCAGCCGGGCAGCTGGGATCAGACCAGCTGGCGGCTCGGGACCGGCTACGGTGTGCGGACCGAGACGCGGTTTCACGTCGTCGCCTACGACTTCGGTATCAAGTACAACATCCTGCGCCTGCTCGCCGAGCGAGGCTGCCGGCTCACCGTGGTGCCTGCGCAGACGCCGGCGGCGGACGTGCTGGCGCTGGCGCCGGACGGCGTATTCCTGTCCAACGGTCCCGGCGACCCCGAACCCTGCGACTACGCCATTGCCGCGATCCGGGAATTCCTCGCGCGCGGGGTGCCGACGTTCGGCATCTGTCTCGGCCATCAGCTGCTCGCGCTCGCCAGCGGCGCGCGCACCGTGAAGATGTCCCACGGACACCACGGCGCGAACCATCCGGTCAAGGATCTGCGCGACGGCCGCGTGGTCATCACCAGCCAGAACCACGGATTCGCGGTGGCTGCCGATGACCTTCCCGACTGTGTCGAGGTGACGCACGTGTCGCTGTTCGACGGCACCCTGCAGGGCATCCGACGCACCGATCGCCCGGCGCTGGGCTTCCAGGGCCACCCCGAGGCGAGCCCGGGGCCGGAGGATTGCGCATACCTGTTCGACGAATTCATCGCCCTGATGGAAGCCCGGCATGCCCAGACGAACTGACCTCCAATCGATCCTGATCCTGGGCGCCGGGCCGATCGTGATCGGCCAGGCCTGCGAATTCGACTATTCCGGCGCGCAGGCCTGCAAGGCGCTCCGGGAAGAGGGTTACCGGGTCATCCTGGTGAACTCGAATCCCGCGACCATCATGACCGATCCGGCCATGGCCGACGCCACGTACATCGAGCCGGTCGAATGGCGCACGGTGGCCCGTATCATCGAGCGCGAACGTCCCGACGCGCTGCTGCCCACCATGGGCGGCCAGACGGCGCTCAACTGCGCGCTCGATCTCGCGCGGGAAGGTGTCCTCGAGCGCTTCGGCGTCGAGATGATCGGCGCGAGCCAGGACGCCATCGACAAGGCCGAGGACCGCGAGCGGTTCGATCGCGCGATGAAACGGATCGGACTCGAGTGTGCGCGTTCGGCGATCGCGCACAGCATGGAGGAAGCCACCCAGGTCCAGGTGCAGCTCGGCTTTCCGTGCATCATCCGGCCGTCGTTCACGCTCGGCGGGAGCGGCGGCGGGATCGCGTACAACCAGGAGGAATTCGAGGAGATCTGCCGGCGCGGCCTCGACCTGTCGCCCACCCGCGAGCTCCTGATCGACGAATCGCTGCTCGGCTGGAAAGAGTTCGAAATGGAGGTGGTGCGCGACCGCAAGGACAACTGCATCATCGTCTGTGCGATCGAGAACCTGGATCCGATGGGCATTCACACGGGCGACAGCATCACCGTCGCGCCGGCGCAGACCCTCACCGACAAGGAATACCAGATCCTGCGCAATGCCTCGATCGCGGTACTGCGCGAGATCGGCGTGGACACCGGCGGCTCCAACGTCCAGTTCGCCATCAACCCGGCCGACGGCCGCATGGTGGTCATCGAGATGAACCCGCGCGTGTCGCGCTCTTCCGCGCTGGCCTCCAAGGCGACCGGCTTCCCGATCGCGAAGGTCGCCGCCAAGCTCGCCGTGGGCTACACGCTCGACGAACTGCAGAACGACATCACCGGCGTGACCCCGGCCTCGTTCGAGCCGTCGATCGACTACGTGGTGACCAAGATCCCGCGGTTCACGTTCGAAAAGTTCCCCCAGGCCGATGCGCGCCTCACCACGCAGATGAAATCGGTCGGCGAGGTCATGGCGATCGGACGTACTTTTCAGGAGTCCCTGCAGAAGGCGCTGCGCGGACTCGAGACGGGCATGACCGGGTTCGATCCGGTCGTCGAGGCCAGCGGTGACGAGGCGCGCGAGATCCTGCGCCGTGAACTGAGCTCGGCGGGTTCGGAGCGGATCTGGTACGTGGCAGACGCGTTCCGGTTCGGCATGTCGCTGGAAGAGATCCACGAGTACACGGCCATCGACCCGTGGTTCCTCGCCGAGATCGAGGACCTGATCCGCACCGAGCAGGCGCTCGCGGGGCGCGGTCTCGATGCACTCGACCGCGACGCGATGTATCAGCTGAAGCGCAAGGGCTTCTCGGACGCGCGCCTCGCGACGCTGCTCGGCGCTGCCGAGGACGACGTGCGTGCGCACCGTCTCGGCCTCGGCGTACGGCCGGTCTATCGGCGGGTCGACACGTGCGCCGCGGAATTTCCGGCAGCGACCGCGTACATGTATTCGACCTACGAAGAGGAGTGCGAGGCGGCGCCCTCCGACCGGCCGAAGATCATGGTGCTCGGCGGCGGGCCCAACCGCATCGGCCAGGGAATCGAGTTCGACTACTGCTGCGTGCACGCCGCGCTCGCGATGCGCGAAGACGGCTACGAGACCATCATGGTCAACTGCAACCCCGAAACCGTCTCGACCGACTACGACACTTCGGACCGGCTGTACTTCGAGCCGGTCACGCTGGAAGACGTGCTCGCCATCGTGGAACTCGAGAAGCCGCGGGGCGTGATCGTGCAGTTCGGCGGCCAGACGCCGCTCAAGCTGGTGGATGCGCTCGAGCGTGCCGGCGTGCCGATCATCGGCACCAGCCCCGACGCAATCGATCGGGCCGAGGACCGCGAGCGGTTCCAGGGCCTGATCGAGAAACTGGGCCTGCGTCAGCCATCCAACCGGACCGCGGTCGATGTCGAGACCGGACTCGCCGGCGCGCGCGCCATCGGCTTCCCCATCGTGGTACGGCCGTCCTATGTGCTCGGCGGCCGCGCGATGGAGATCGTCTACAACGAGGACGAGCTGAAGCGTTACCTGCGCGAGGCGGTCAGCGTCTCGAACGACTCGCCCGTGCTGCTCGACCGGTTTCTCGACCAGGCGATCGAGGTCGACGTCGACGCGGTCTGCGACGGACAGCGCGTGGTGATCGGCGCGATCATGCAGCATATCGAACAGGCCGGCGTACATTCCGGCGACTCCGCCTGCACGCTGCCGCCGTACCAGCTCGCGCCTTCGATCCAGGACCGCATCCGCGAACAGGTGAAGCAGATGGCGTTGGAGCTCGGCGTCATCGGTCTGATGAACGTCCAGCTCGCCGTGCAGGGCAACGACATCTTCGTGCTCGAGGTGAATCCGCGCGCATCGCGCACCGTGCCGTTCGTCTCGAAGTGCATCGGCGTGTCGCTCGCCAAGATCGCGGCCCGCTGCATGATCGGCAGGACCCTGGAAGCGCAGGGCTTCACCCGCGAGATCATCCCGTCGGTCTACAACGTCAAGGAATCGGTCTTCCCGTTCGTGAAGTTCCCGGGCGTGGATCCGATCCTGGGGCCGGAGATGAAGTCGACCGGTGAAGTGATGGGCGTGGGCGACAGTTTCGGCGAGGCGTTCGCCAAGGCGACGCTCGGTGCGGGCGTGGTCCTCCCTGCCGGCGGACGCGCCTTCCTGTCGGTGAAGGAGTCGGACAAGAGTGCCGTTGCGCATCTCGGCGCCGCGCTGGTGCAGCTCGGCTTCCAGCTGGTGGCGACCCGCGGTACCGCGCGCTGTCTGCAGGACGCCGGCGTGCCGACCGAGGTGGTCAACAAGGCCACGCAGGGGCGCCCGAACGTCATCGATCTCTTGAAGAACGAGCAGATCGACCTGATCGTCAACACGACCGAAGGGCATGGCTCGATCCGCGATTCCGCCATGATCCGGCGTCTCGCGCTGCAGAACAAAGTGTGTTACACCACCACCCTGACGGGCGGTGAAGCGTTCAGCATCGCGATTCGCTATGCGCGCGAGAACGACGGGATCCGGGTGAGGCGTCTGCAGGACCTGTATGGCGCGGGCGCAGCGGGCGAAACCGAAGCCGCGGCCGAAACCGGCCGGGCCTGAACCCCGCCGGGTCCGTGCATGCGTTAGTCGGAGCATGCGTTAGACAGTGTATCCGGTGGAGGGAGCAGGGGATCGATGGCCATTCCGATGACGGCAGAGGGCGCCGAGGCGCTGCGCGCCGAACTGCAGCATCGCAAGTCGGTGCTGCGCCCGCAGATCACGCAGTCGATCGCCGACGCGCGCGAGCACGGCGACCTCAAGGAAAATGCCGAGTACCACGCGGCGCGCGAGCAGCAGAGCTTCAACGAAGGCCGCATCCAGGAGATCGAAGGCAAGCTCGCGGACGCCCAGGTGATCGACGTGAAGAAGATCGCGCCGACCGGCAAGGTGATCTTCGGCGCCACCGTCACGCTGACCGATCCGGACTCCGGCGCCGAGGTTCGCTACAAGCTGGTCGGTGAGGACGAATCGGATCTCAAGGCCGGCAAGCTGTCGGTCATGTCCCCGATCGGTCGCGCGCTGATCGGCAAGTCCGAAGGTGACGTGGTGACGGTGCGGACGCCAAAGGGCGACGTCGAATACGAAGTCGACCTGATCGAACACCTCTGATCGGGTCCGAGGCCCATGCATGCGCGGAGCACGAGCGCCTCAGGGCATGATGCCGAAGCGCGCCAGATTGGAAAGCCTGGGTTCCGCTTCCGGATTGCGCCGGTAGAGCACGACGATCCGGCCGATGGATTGCACGACGACGGCATTGCAGGCTTCGGCCAGCGCTTCCGCGACCCGGGCGCGCTCCTCGCGGTCGGCGTCATGCACCCGAACCTTGATGAGCTCGTGATCGTCGAGGGCGCGTTCGGTTTCGGCGATGACCGCTTGGCTGACGCCCTGGTCGCCCACGGCGATCACCGGGTCGAGGTGATGGGCGATCTGCCGCAGGCGCTTGCGGTCGCGGGTGGCCAGTTTGTCCGTTTTCATGGCACGCATTGTATGCGGCTGCCGGTCCCGCAAACCAGTTGCGCGGCAACGCGACCGCGGGGTCCGCAAGCCGCCGGAAGCCGATGACCAGACGCAGCAAATCGAGTCACCGCTGGCTGAGCCGGCAGCAGCGCGATCCTTACGCCCGGCAGGCCGCGAGCGAAGGCCAGGTGTCCCGTGCGCATTTCAAGCTGAAGCAACTCGACGAACGCTTCCGCCTGTTGCGTCCCGGCATGCGCGTGCTGGAACTCGGCGCCGCGCCGGGCGGCTGGACGGTCTACCTGGAAGAGCGCCTCCGGGGCGGACTCCTGATCGCCTGCGATCCACGACCGATCTCCGCGGGCGGCTCGGCGGTCGTCATCGAGGGAGAGTACGGCGATGCCGCCACCGATGCGGCCATCGCCGAAGCGCTCGGCGAAACCCGGCTCGACCTTGTAGTCTCGGACATGGCCCCCAACATATCCGGAGTGCGCGCGACCGATCAGGCGCGCGCAATGTACCTGGCGGATCTCGCCCTGGATGCCGCGCTGCGCTGGCTGCAACCGGGTGGAGATCTGGTGGTCAAACTGTTCCAGGGTGAAGGCGTGGATGCGTGGATCGCGGACGTGCGCGGCCGGTTCGACAAGGTGCACCTGGTCAAGCCGAAGGCGTCCCGCCCGGATTCCCGCGAGGTGTATGCCGTGGCGCGCGGCTTTTCGGGCGCATGATCCTGGTTCGGCGCCGTCCCCGGAAACGACGTGGCGTACACGCCGACGATGCCAACATCGATCTGTGTTGATCGATCGGTGTTGGATAGTGCGATCGATAGCGCGATCGATGGCGCGATCGATGGCGCAAAGGTCGAAAAGTTGTGCAATGGCGCACACCGGATGTCCGGCGTGACGCGGTTTCTCGGTATACGGGTCTGGTGTAGGCTGTAGTAGCTGGCAGTTCCGCCGGCAGCACACCTCGTCGAGGTGGGCGTTCAATAGAGGATAAGTCCTTGTCCGACATGGGAAAAAACCTGCTGCTCTGGCTGATCATCGCGGCCGTGCTGCTGACCGTGTTCAACAACTTCAACGTGCGCCCGGAGCCGCAGCTGCTCAGTTACTCCGAGTTCCTGCAGCAGGTCCGGCGCGATGAAGTCGTGCAGGTGGAAATCGACGGGCTGATCATTCGGGGCAATCGCCGCTCCGGTGAGCCGTTCCAGGTCGTGCGGCCGGACATTCCCGACCAGAAACTGCTCGATGACCTGTACAACCACAACGTGCAGATCCTCGGCAAGATGCCGGAGCAGCAGAGCATCTGGGCGCAGTTGCTCATCGCGAGCTTCCCGATTCTGATCATCATTGCGGTATTCATGCTGTTCATGCGCCAGATGCAGGGCGGCGCGGGCGGGCGCGGCGGCCCGATGGCGTTCGGCAAGAGCAAGGCGCGCCTGCTTTCGGAGGACCAGATCAAGACCACGTTTGCCGACGTGGCGGGCGTCGACGAAGCGAAGGAAGACGTCCAGGAACTGGTCGAGTTCCTGCGCGACCCCGGGAAATTCCAGCGCCTGGGCGGGCGCATCCCGCGCGGCATCCTCATGGTCGGCCAGCCCGGTACCGGCAAGACGCTGCTCGCCAAGGCCATCGCGGGCGAAGCGAAGGTTCCGTTCTTCTCGATCTCCGGTTCCGACTTCGTGGAGATGTTCGTCGGCGTCGGTGCGTCGCGGGTGCGCGACATGTTCGAGCAGGCCAAGAAACAGGCGCCCTGCATCATTTTCATCGACGAGATCGATGCAGTCGGCCGGCACCGAGGTGCCGGTCTCGGTGGCGGGCACGACGAGCGCGAGCAGACCTTGAACCAGTTGCTCGTCGAGATGGACGGGTTCGAACCGAACGACGGCATCATCGTCATCGCGGCTACCAACCGGCCGGACGTGCTGGATCCTGCGCTGCTGCGTCCGGGTCGCTTCGACCGCCAGGTGGTGGTCGGCCTGCCCGATATCCGTGGCCGCGAGCAGATCCTCAAGGTGCACATGCGCAAGGTGCCGCTCGGCGAGGACGTCGAGCCCGCGGTCATCGCGCGCGGCACGCCCGGTTTTTCTGGCGCGGATCTCGCGAACCTGGTCAACGAGGCGGCGCTGTTCGCGGCGCGTGGCGGAAAGCGCCTGGTCGAGATGACCGAGTTCGAGAAAGCCAAGGACAAGATCATGATGGGCGCCGAGCGCAAATCGATGGTCATGTCAGAGAAGGAAAAGCGCAATACCGCCTATCACGAGGCTGGCCACGCGATCGTCGGCCGTCTCGTGCCCGACCACGATCCGGTCTACAAGGTGAGCATCATTCCGCGCGGGCGCGCGCTTGGCGTCACCATGTTCCTGCCCGAAGAGGACCGCTACAGCCTGAGTCGGCAGGCGATCCGCAGCCAGATCTGCAGCCTGTTCGGCGGCCGCATCGCCGAGGAGATGATCCTCGGACCAGAATACGTCACGACCGGCGCGTCCAACGACATCGAGCGGGCGACGCGGCTCGCCAGGAGCATGGTCACCAAGTGGGGTCTTTCCGAGCGCCTGGGCCCGATCATGTACGACGAGGCGGATGCGGAGGTTTTCCTCGGCATGTCCGGCGGCGTGAAGCCGAAAGCGTTCTCCGACGGCACGGCGGGCACGATCGACGCCGAGGTCCGGTCGATCATCGACGAGTGTTACGGGACGGCCAAGCGGCTGCTCACCGAAAACATCGACAAGCTGCACATGATGGCCGAGGCGCTGGTCGAGTTCGAGACGATCACTGCCGAGCAGATCGACGACATCATGGCCGGCGCGCGGCCGCGTGCACCCGGTGACCTGCCGCCGCCTCCGGGCGCCAAGGGCAGCAAGCCTGCCGCCGGTACCGGGGACACGCCGATCGGTGGTCCCGCAGAAGAGGTGTGAAGCCGCCTTGCGAGCGGTGTGACGCGTGCCGCATGTGATGGGTTCGCTCTCCTGCGGGTCGCGGGTTCTCTCGCTCGCCGAGCCCGGCATCATGGGGATCCTGAACCTGACCCCGGACTCATTTTCCGACGGGGGGCGGTTCTGGCGCGGCGGCGTGGATGTGCCGCGCATCGTCGACGCGGCCCGGGCCATGCTGGCTGCCGGTGCCGCCATCATCGACGTAGGTGGCGAATCCACCCGGCCGGGCGCCGATCCGGTCGACGAAGCCGAGGAATGCCGACGCGTACTTCCGGTCGTCGCTGCGCTCGCGGAACTCGATGCGGTCATATCGGTGGACACCCGCAAAGCCGGGGTGGCGCGCCGTGCCGCCGCGGCGGGCGCGCACCTGGTCAACGACGTGTCCGGCTTGCGCGACCCTGCCATGATCGAGGCGCTGGCCGCCACCGGCCTGGCCGGTTGCATCATGCACATGCAGGGCGAGCCGCGGACCATGCAGGCGGCGCCGATCTACGTCGACGTGGTGCAGGAAGTGCGGGACTTCTTCGCCGACCGGGTGGCGGCGTGTCGTGCGGCCGGCATCGCGCCGGATCGACTGCTGCTCGATCCGGGTTTCGGTTTCGGCAAGACCCTCGAACACAATCTCGCGCTGCTGCGCCGACTCGAGGCGCTCCGTGTGGAAGGCCTCCCGTTGCTGGTGGGCCTTTCCCGCAAACGCATGATCGGTGCGCTGACCGGGCGCGCGATCGGTGACCGGATGGCCGGCAGCGTGGTCGCAGCGGTGCTTGCCGTAGAGCGCGGGGCCAACCTGGTTCGTGTCCATGACGTCACCGAGACGGCGGACGCGCTGCGCCTGCTGCAGGCGGTCGAAGGATCACGGGAGGCCGTCCATTGAACGGGGCGCGCGCAGGGCTGGAGGCGAACTTGGGCAGGAAATACTTCGGTACCGACGGCATCCGCGGGCGGGTGGGGAAATTCCCCATCACGCCGGAGTTCTGCCTGCGCCTCGGCTGGGCGGTGGGCAAGGTGTTCGCGCGCTCGGGCGAGAGCCGTGTGCTGATCGGCAAGGACACACGAATCTCCGGCTACATGCTGGAGTCGGTCCTCGAATCCGGGCTGGTGTCTGCCGGCACGCATGTGAGCCTGCTCGGACCCATGCCGACCCCCGCGGTCGCCTACCTGACACGGACGCTGCGAGCCGACGCGGGCATCGTGATCAGCGCCTCGCACAATCCGTACGACGACAACGGCATCAAGTTCTTCGATCGGCACGGCGACAAGCTCCCCGACGAGGTCGAGGCCGAGATCGAGGCGCAGCTGGAAGCCGAGATGGTTTGTGTCGACTCGGATCGGCTGGGCAAGGCCGATCGCATCGGCGATGCGGCCGGACGTTACATCGAGTTCTGCAAGGCGACCGTACACCGCGGTTTCAACCTGCGCGGCCTGCGCATCGTGCTCGACTGCGCACATGGCGCAACCTATCACGTGGCGCCTGGCGTCTTCGAGGAGCTGGGCGCCGAGGTCTCGCTCATCGGCAATCGGCCGAACGGTACCAACATCAACGACGGTTGTGGGTCGACGCATCCCGAGCTGCTCGCGGGCCGGGTGGTCGAAGAGCGCGCCGACCTCGGTATCGCGTTCGACGGCGACGGTGACCGCGTGCTGTTCGTCGACGCGCGGGGCAACCTGCTCGACGGCGACCAGTTGCTCTACGTGATTGCGCGCCACCGTGCGCAAACGGGAGCCCTGCAGGGCGGCGTCGTGGGCACGGTCATGTCGAACTTCGGTCTCGAACGGGCGCTCGAGGCATGCGGCATTCCGTTTTCCCGCGCCAGCGTCGGCGACCGCTACGTCCTGGAACTTCTCAAGGAACGGGGCTGGACGCTTGGCGGTGAGTCCTCCGGGCACATCCTCTGCCTCGATCTCGCCACCACCGGCGACGCCATCGTCGCTGCGTTGCAGGCGCTGGTGCCGATGGTGGAAGGCGCACGTTCGCTCACCGAACTCGCGGGCGGCATGCAGAAGCTGCCGCAGGTGATGATCAACGTCCGCAGCGACGATCCGCGGGCTCGCGCGGCGGATGCCCGGGTGCAGGCGGCCGCGGCCAGCGCTTCGGCGCGGCTGGCCGGCCGTGGCCGGGTGCTGCTGCGCCCATCCGGAACCGAACCGGTGGTCCGGGTCATGGTCGAGGGTGAGTCGGAGAGCGAGGTCCGCGGCATAGCGGAGGAACTGGCCGGGTGCGTGGCCGAGGCCCGCTGACCCTGTTGACGCCGGTGGGCCAGGGCCGGCAGGCGTCGTTGTGCGGGCACGCGTGAGCCGTTAACATTGCGCGCCCTCGAAGTCAGGGGCCGCGCCGGAGACTCGAAGCCATGCGCAGACCGCTGGTCGCGGGGAACTGGAAAATGCACGGCGACGCCGGGTTCATCGAAGCATATGCCGGTGCGTTGCGCCGCGCGGGGCGCGCGAAGGATGTGGACGTCCTGGTGTTCCCGCCCGCCTGTTATCTGGACCGGCTCGTGGCGGCGGTGGCCGGTACCGGCGTCGAGGTCGGTGCACAGAACGCGCACTGGGCGAACGATGGTGCGTTCACCGGCGAGATCGCGCCGGGGATGGTTCGCGAACTCGGCGCAGGCTGGGTACTCGCAGGTCACTCGGAGCGGCGCGCGCTGTTCGGTGACACCGACGAGCGCGTGGCGGACAAGATCGTCGCGGCGCTCGAGGCGAATCTTCAGCCGATCCTGTGTGTCGGCGAGAGCCTCGCGGAGCGCGAAGCGGGATCTGCCGAGGCGGTCGTCGCACGACAGTTCGGGGTGGTCGCCGAACGTATCGGCCGGGAGGGGCTCGCCCGCCTTTCGGTCGCGTACGAGCCGGTCTGGGCGATCGGGACCGGGCGTACTGCGTCGCCTGCCCAGGCGCAGGACATGCATGCGTACCTGCGCAGCCTCATCGAGGCGCGATCGGGCGGCGTGGCCAGGGACCTCAGGATTCTTTACGGCGGCAGCGTGACCCCGGAGAATGCGCCGGCGCTGTTCGCGGAACCCGACATCGATGGCGTCCTCGTGGGTGGCGCATCGCTGGTAGTGGAACGTTTGCTTGCAATAGTGCGCGCGGCCGAAGCGGTCGGCGCGCATCGGAACTGACTCAGAGAGCCGATATGTCGACCCTGGAAACCGTGCTGCTGATGCTGCTCATCGTCGATGCCATCGCCCTGGCGGCGCTGGTCATGATCCAGCAGGGCAAGGGCGCCGATGTTGGCGCCGCATTCGGCAGTGGCAGTGCCGCGACCATGTTCGGCAGTGCCGGCTCGGCGTCGTTCCTGACCAAACTCACGGTGTGGCTCGCGATCGGCTTCTTTCTGATCTCGTTCGGGCTTGCCTACACGGCAAAGGAGCGGGCGGCGGCGTCCGACAGTCTCGGTATTCCGTTGCTCGACGTGCCCGTCGAGGAGGCGCCCGTCCCGGCGGGTGAGCAGATGTTGACTCCCGAACCGGAACGTGTAGATTCCGACATCCCCGATCTGTGACCGGGGCTTTTTTCCGCCGAAGTGGTGAAATTGGTAGACACGCTATCTTGAGGGGGTAGTGGGCTAACGCCCGTGGAGGTTCGAGTCCTCTCTTCGGCACCAAAATGCGAATTCGATCCGGACCAGAATCCCGGGTCGACGGCGGCCGGTCCGGAACCGCTCGTCGGAAGTGGTCGACGGAAGTGGTCGACGGAACAGCTCGATGGAACACGTCAGTGGACCACATCGGCAGTTGCGGCATCTCCGGAGGCTCTCTATAATTCGCGCTCCCTGATGCGGGGTGGAGCAGTCTGGTAGCTCGTCGGGCTCATAACCCGAAGGTCGTAGGTTCGAATCCTGCCCCCGCTACCAAAGGATTCGATAGGCCCCCTAGTGGGGCCTTTTCGTAGGCAATCAGCGCAAACCGCGCGAAGTCCAACGATTCGTCCGATCCTTGCGGTGGCCCCCGTGTCGGTGGGTCGCCTGTGGGTCTTCGCCCGAAGTTCACCGGCAGTGCGGGCCGGCGTCCGTATTGTCGTCGTGGTGCGCTTCGTGTCTGCGGTGCTCATGCCCGCAGTGCGAAGAGGCGCAACGGGCGCAAGTCCATCTGGATCCGGTCCGGGACAACTTGAACACGCGTGAGAAGGACATCGAGGAACTGATCGGCCCAGCCATCTCCGCGCTGGGTTGTGAGCTTTGGGGCATCGAGCTCATGTCTCAGGGGCGGCATTCGCGGCTCCGGGTCTACATCGATTCCCCGGAAGGTGTCGGAATCGAGGACTGCGAGCGCGTCAGTCGTGCCGTCAGCGATCTGCTGGATGTCGAGGATGCGATCCCGCAGGCCTATACGCTCGAGGTGTCGTCTCCGGGCATGGATCGGATCCTGTTCCGGGCTGCGCAGTACGCCCGACACGTCGGCGAGACGGTCGATGTGCGGCTGCACTTCCCCTACGAAGGCTCGAAGCGAGTGGTGGGCGTGCTGGCGGGAATCGAGGACGACGAGGTCATCGTGCAGGTGGGTGAGGACGAGTACGTCCTGCCCCTCGAAAACATACAGCGGGCGCGGCTGGTGCCGCGTTTCGACTGAAGAAGACTTGAATCAAGGTCGAAGCAGCTATGAGTAAAGAAGTGCTCCTGGTCGTGGACTCGGTTTCCCACGAGAAAAGCGTTCCGAAAGACGTGATTTTCGGCGCGCTCGAGGCCGCGCTTGCCATGGCGACGAAGAAAAAGTACGGCGAGCAGGCGGAGTTCCGCGTGCACATCGACCGTGAGCATGGAACCTACGAGACCTACCGGGTCTGGACGGTCGCCGATCCGGATGTCGAGGAAGAGTGGAACGCGGAAGCACAGTTCACCGTGGAGGAAGCCGCCGCGCGCAAGCCAGGCGCGGCGCTCGGCGATACCATCGAAGAGCCAGTGCCGTCCGTCGAGTTCGGGCGCATAGCCGCGCAGACGGCGAAGCAGGTCATCGTCCAGAAAGTCCGCGAGGCGGAACGCGCCCAGGTCGTCGAAGCCTATCTGCCCCGCGTCGGCGAACTGGTCAGCGGTACAGTGAAGAAACTCGGCCGTGACAGCATCATCATCGACCTCGGCAACAACGCCGAAGGCCTGCTCACCCGCGAACACCTGATCGCCCGGGAAACCTTCCGCATCGGTGATCGGGTCAGGGCACTCCTGCTGGAAATCAAGCCCGACAACCGCGGCCCCCAGCTGATCCTGACCCGAACGGCGCCGAAAATGCTGGTCGAACTGTTCAAGATCGAGGTGCCGGAGATCGCCGAGCAGGTCATCGAGATCCGGGGTGCGGCACGCGATCCGGGTTCTCGCGCGAAGATCGCCGTGCGCACCAACGACGGCCGCATCGACCCCGTTGGAGCCTGCGTAGGCATGCGTGGCTCACGTGTTCAGGCGGTTTCGGGCGAACTCGCCGGGGAGCGGATCGACATCGTGCTCTGGGACGACAATCCTGCCCAACTGGTCATCAACGCCATGGCGCCGGCGGAAGTCGAGTCCATCGTCCTTGACGAAGAGACCCATACCATGGAGATCGCGGTAGCGGAGGACAATCTCGCCCAGGCGATCGGCCGCGGTGGCCAGAACGTACGGCTCGCGAGCGAACTCACCGGCTGGTCTTTGAACATCATGACCAAGCAGGAAGCCGAGTCGCGTCAGGCGGAAGAAGCCAACAAGCTCATGACGGATTTCATGGAAGCGCTCAGCGTCGACGAAGACGTCGCTGCCGTACTGGTCGAAGAAGGATTCACGACCCTCGAGGAAATCGCGTACGTCCCGATCGAAGAAATGACCACGATCGAGGGCTTCGACGAAGAGATCGTCCAGGAACTGCGCAATCGCGCCAAGGATGCGTTGCTGACCAAGGCCATCGCGAGCGAAGAACTGCTCGGCGACAAGGCGCCTGCTGACGATCTGCTCGAGATGGCCGGTATGGATCGGCGCCTGGCCTACCTGCTGGCGAGCCACGACGTCGTGTCCATGGAAGATCTCGCCGAGCTTGCGGTGCCGGATCTGCTCGACATCGCGCCTGAGCTCAGTGAGGAGCGCGCTGCGGAACTGATCATGACCGCGCGGGCGCCGTGGTTCGAGGACGCCGGGCAGTAAGGCGCGAGAGAAGGGGATAGGACATGTCTGATGTCACAGTGAAGCAGCTGGCGGAATCGGTCGGCGCGACGGTCGAACGACTGCTGAAGCAGATGCAGGAAGCCGGTCTGCCCCATGACGGTCAGGATCAGGCTGTCTCGGAAGACCAGAAGCAGACGCTGCTCGATTATCTGAAGCGCGCGCACGGCTCCGAAGACACCGGACCGAAGAAGATCACGCTCAAGCGCAAGACGGTCGGCACGCTGAAAGCGGGGCAGGGCCGAACCGGACGTGCCGTCACCGTCGAGGTGCGGCGCAAGCGGACTTACGTCAAGCGCGAGGATGTCGAAGCGGCCGAAGGCGGCGGCGAAACGGCACCCGAAGTCGCGGAACGACCGCTCAGCCAGACCGAGCTCGAGGCCCAGCGGATCCGCGAGCAGGAACAGGCCCGCGTCAACGCGGAAGAGGAAATCCGGCGCAAGGAGTCGGAGCGCAAGGCCGAAGAGGAGCGCCGTCGCGAGGAGCAGCGGGCTCGCGAGGAAGCCGAGCGGGCCGAAGCCGAGCGGCTGGCTGCCGAGAAGGCCCGTGCCGCCACGGCCGTGCCGGCACCGGACGCAACTGCGGCTGCGCCAGCGCCCGCGAAGGCTGCGGATCGGGGCGGCAAGCGTGGCAAGACCCGCGAGCGTGGCCGCGATGGCGAGGCGGAGGATCGGGGTCGGCGCCGCGAACTGTCCCTCAAGACTGAGCGCCGGGGCAAACGCCGCGGTCCGACCGGTCCGCTCAAGATGGACCAGCACGGTGGCGAGTTCAAACCCACCGAGTTCATCAGCCGCGACGTCGAAGTGCCGGATTTCATCACGGTCGGTGAACTGGCCAGCCGCATGTCGGTGAAGGCTGGTGAGGTCATCAAGACTCTGATGGGCATGGGCGTCATGGCGACCATCAATCAGCCGGTGGATCAGGACACGGCGATCCTGGTCGTCGAGGAGTTGGGCCACCGGCCGAAAGCCATCCATGCCGACGCAATGGAAAAGGCGCTCGAGCGCTCGCTCAAGATTACCGGCGAAGGCGCCCCGCGTCCGCCGGTGGTGACCGTGATGGGCCACGTGGACCACGGCAAGACGTCGCTGCTCGACTATATCCGCAAGACCCGCGTCACGAGCAGCGAAGCCGGTGGGATCACCCAGCACATCGGCGCGTACAGCGTCGCGACGCCGCACGGACGCATCACCTTCATCGATACCCCGGGTCACGCGGCTTTCACCGCGATGCGCGCGCGCGGCGCGCGTGCGACGGACATCGTGATCCTGGTCGTGGCGGCGGATGACGGTGTCATGCCGCAGACCATCGAGGCGATCCAGCATGCCCGTGCAGCGGAAGTTCCGATCGTCGTGGCGATCAACAAAATTGACCTGCCCTCAGCGGATCCCGAACGCGTCACCAACGAGTTGGTGGCACGCGGCGTCGTGCCGGAGAACTGGGGCGGTGATACGCAGTTCGTACCGGTTTCGGCGCTGACTGGCGACGGTGTCGAGGCGCTGCTCGAGTCCGTGCTGCTGCAGGCGGAGATACTCGAACTGCGCGCCGTGGCCGAGGCACCCGGACGCGGCGTGGTCATCGAATCCCGCCTCGATCGCGGGCGCGGTCCGGTCGCCACGGTGCTCGTCCAGAACGGTACCCTGCGCCAGGGAGACGTCCTGATCGCAGGAGAATACTACGGTCGGGTACGTGCCATGTTCGACGAGACCGGCGGGCAGGTCAGGGAGGCCGGCCCGTCGGTGCCGGTCGAGGTGCTCGGACTGTCGGGCACACCCGGGGCGGGCGACGAGTTTTCTGTCGCGCAGGACGAAAAGACCGCGCGCGAACTGGCCGAGTTCCGCAAGGACAAGAGCCAGGAGCATCGCCTGGCGGCTCAGCAGGCGGCCAAGCTCGAGAACATGTTCGCGAGCCTCGGCGAGGGCGAAAAACGGGTGCTCAAGGTGGTGCTCAAGGCCGACGTACGCGGCAGTCTCGAGGCGATCACGCAGGCACTGTCGGACCTCGGCAACGACGAAGTGTCGGTCAACGTGCTCGGCTCCGGCGTCGGCGGGATCACCGAGACCGACGCCAACATGGCGGTCACTTACGGAGCCGCCATCTTCGGCTTCAACGTCCGTGCGGACGGCGCGGCCAAGGCGATCATCGAGCGCGAAGGGCTCGACCTGCGCTACTACAGCATCATCTACGAGCTGCTGGACGACGTGAAGAAGGTCCTGTCGGGCATGCTCTCGCCCGAGGTCCGGGAAGAGATCCTTGGCGTGGCGGAGGTCCGCGACGTATTCCGGTCCCCGCGCTACGGCCAGGTGGCCGGCTGCATGGTCACCGAGGGCCAGGTGTTCCGCAACAAGCCGATTCGGGTCCTGCGCGACAACGTGGTCATCTTCGAGGGCGAGCTCGAATCGCTGCGGCGCTTCAAGGACGACGTGAGCGAAGTTCGGGCAGGTATGGAGTGCGGTATCGGTGTCCGGAACTACAACGATGTCCGGCCGGGCGATCTCATCGAAGTGTTCGAGACCAAGGAGGTCGCGAGAGCGCTTTGACGGCTATGCGCGAATCAGGTCGTGATCTGCGGGTGGCGGATTTCATCAGGGATGAAATCGCCTCGATCATCCAGCGCGGTATGCGTGATCCGCGCGTGGGCATGGTCAGCGTGAACGAGGTCAAGGTGAGTCGTGACCTGTCGTACGCGGATGTTTATGTCTCCTCCCTCGACGCGACGACGGATACGGCGCGCCGCGAGCTGATCGACGTGCTGAACGGCGCGGCCGGGTACTTCCGCTCGGAGCTCGCCAAACGCCACACGATGCGCACGACGCCGAGGCCGCGCTTCCACTACGACGAACTGATGGAACGTGGGCCTCGGCTCGAGTCACTGATCGAGCGGGCGGTGCGGGCAGATGCTGCGCGCGCGGCGGGTCGGGTCGACGAACCGACCGATGACACCGGGCCGGGAGACACACGTGGCTAGGCGGCGGCGCGGGCGTGACGTGAGCGGCATACTGGTGCTGGACAAGCCGCTGGGCATGACGTCGAGCGATGCCGTTCAGAAGGTGAAGCGGCTGTTCGATGCCGAGAAGGTCGGGCATACCGGCGCACTCGATCCGTTGGCGACCGGGGTGCTGCCGCTGTGCCTCGGCGAAGCGACCAAGTTCTCGCAGTACCTGCTGAACTCGGACAAGCGCTACTGGACGCGCATCCGCCTGGGCGTGGCAACGGACACGGGCGACTCGGAAGGCCAGGTCGTGGCGACCCGGCCGGTGGGAGAGCTAACCGCAGCCCGAATCGAGTCGGCGCTCGAGCACTTCCGCGGACCGATCGAGCAGATCCCGTCGATGTTCTCGGCGATCAAGCACAAGGGCCAGCCGCTGTACAAGCTGGCCCGCCAGGGGATCGAAGTCGAGCGTGAGGCGCGCGCGGTGACCATTTTCTCGAATGAGCTGATCGCGATCGACGGCGACGAGCTCGAGCTCGAGATCCACTGCACCAAGGGCACCTACATCCGGACCATCGCGGAGGACCTTGGCGAGCGGCTGGGTTGCGGCGGGCACGTCGTGGCGTTGCGCCGGCTGACGGCAGGGCCGTACGGAGAGGAAGACCTGGTTACCATCGGGACGCTGGAAGCCGCGCCGGATCTCGCCGCGCGGGATAAATTCCTGCTGCCGGTGGATACCGTCGTGGAAGGTTGGCCGGAAGTCCGGCTGAACGACGATACGGCGTACTATGTGCGCAAGGGCCAGCCGGTCCTGGTCGCACATGCGCCGCGCAGCGGGTGGGTCAGGTTGTCCGAAGTCTCGGACCAGGGCGCCGCCCGGTTTCTCGGAGTCGGAGAAGTACTGGATGACGGTCGAGTCGCCCCGCGGCGCCTCGTGGTCAACAGCTGAGGCAACTGCAAATATGCGCGGTTGTCTCGAATCATCAATGAGCATATTGGAGAAAACGACATGGCACTGAATGCCGCAAAGAAGGCGGAGATCATCAAGGATTTCCAGATCGAAGCCGGTGACACCGGCTCGCCTGAAGTACAGGTGGCCTTGCTGACCCACAACATCAACGCTCTGCAGGATCACTTCAAGGAGCACAAGCAGGATCACCACTCCCGTCGGGGTCTGATCCGCATGGTGAACCAGCGCAGAAAACTGCTGGATTACCTGAAGCGCAAGGACGCCAATCGTTATGCCGCACTGATCGGCCGGTTGGGATTGCGCCGCTAAGGCAGCTATCGGAGGAATAAAGTTTGAATATCGTTACCAAGACATTTCAATTCGGCGAGCAGCAGGTCACGCTCGAGACGGGTCGCATTGCCAGGCAGGCGACCGGCGCCGTGCTGGTGACCATGGGCAATACCGTGGTGCTCTGCACGGCCGTGGGCGTCAAGTCAGTGCGTCCGGGTCAGGGTTTCTTTCCGCTGACCGTCAACTACCAGGAAAAGACCTACGCGGCCGGCAAGATCCCCGGCGGTTTTTTCCGTCGTGAAGGCCGTCCGTCGGAAAAGGAGACGCTGACCTCGCGCCTCATCGACCGTCCGCTGCGTCCGCTCTTTCCGAAGGGATTCATGAACGAAGTGCAGGTGGTCTGCACCGTCATGTCCGCGGATCGCAACGAGGACCCGGATATCGCGTCATTGATCGGTGCGTCGGCAGCCCTTGCGATTTCGGGCATACCGTTCGATGGCCCGATCGGTGCCGCGCGTGTCGGTTACCGCGACGGCGAGTACATGCTGAATCCCGGCTACGCACACCTGAAGGAGTCGATGCTCAACATGGTGGTCGCGGGAACACGCGACGCGGTACTCATGGTCGAGTCGGAGGCGAAGGAGCTGACCGAGGACGAGATGCTCGGCGCCGTACTGTTCGCGCACCAGGAAATGCAGGTCGCCATCAGGGCGATCGACGAACTGGTGGCCGAGGCCGGCAAGCCGCGCTGGGATTGGCAGCCCTCGTTGCCGGACGAGCGTCTGAAAGACGCCGTGTCGGCGGCCATCAAGGCGGATCTGGGCGAAGCCTACCGGATCACCGACAAGCAACAGCGCCAGTCCCGGGTGGGCGAACTGCGCCGCCAGGTCATCGAGCAGCTCGCCGGTGGCGACAACCCGCAATTCGCGGCGGCCGACGTGGACGAGATGTTCGGCAAGGTCGAGAAGTCCATCGTTCGCCAGCGCGTGCTGAACGGCGAGCCGCGGATCGACGGCCGCGACCTGCGCACGGTGCGACCGATCCAGATCGAGGTCGGCTTCCTGCCGAAGACGCACGGCTCTGCGCTCTTCACGCGCGGCGAGACCCAGGCGATCGTGGTCGCGACGCTCGGTACGCTGCGCGACGCGGCCATGATCGACGCGCTGGAAGGCACCTACAAGGACAGCTTCATGCTGCACTACAACTTCCCGCCGTTCTCGGTCGGTGAAGCGGGCATGATGGGTGGCCCCAAGCGGCGCGAAATCGGCCATGGCCGGCTCGCACGGCGTGGTGTTCAGTCGATGGTCCCGAGCATCGAGGAGTTTCCCTACACGCTGCGCGTCGTCTCGGAGATCACCGAGTCCAACGGTTCGAGTTCGATGGCATCCGTCTGCGGTACGTCGCTCGCCCTCATGGATGCCGGTGTTCCGGTCAAGGCACCGGTCGCCGGTGTCGCCATGGGCCTGGTGAAGGAAGGCAACAAGTACGCGGTGCTGACCGACATCCTCGGCGACGAGGACCATCTCGGCGACATGGATTTCAAGGTTGCCGGATCCGGCAAGGGCGTCACGGCGCTGCAGATGGACATCAAGATCTCCGGCATCACCGAGGAGATCATGGAGGCCGCACTGCACCAGGCGCAGGAAGCACGGCTGCACATACTCCGTGAAATGGCCAAGGTCATCGACAAGCCGCGGGCGACCGTGTCCGAGAATGCGCCGTCGATGAAAGTGCTCATGGTTCCGCAGGACAAGATCCGCGACATCATCGGCAAGGGTGGTGCAACCATCCGCAGCATCGTCGACGAGACCGGCGCCGACATAGACATCCAGGATGACGGCAGCGTGCGGATCTACGCCGACGATGCGGAGTCGATGGAGGCCGCGGTCGCGCGGATCCTGGCCATCACCGCGGAAGCCGAGGTGGGCAGGATCTATCACGGCCGGGTGGAGCGGATCGTCGATTTCGGTGCGTTCGTCAATATCCTGCCGGGCAAGGACGGACTGCTGCACATCTCGCAGATCGCCGACCAGCGCGTCGAGAACGTCTCGGACTTCCTGACCGAGGGCCAGATGATCGACGTGGTGGTACTGGACGTCGATCAGCGTGGTCGCATCAAGCTGTCGATGAAGGAAGTCGCGAACTATGCACAAAGCGCCTGACGGCGCGGGGGCACAAAGCGCCTGACGGCGCGGGGGCACAAAGCGCCTGACGGCGCGGAGGCACAAAGCGCCTGACGGCGCGGAGGCACAAAGCGCCTGACGGCGCTTGCCCACCAAGCGCCTGAGGGTACTTGACCTGAAGGCGCGGGGCCCGTGCCCGGTTAGTGCGAGACGACCCGGTTCGCAACCAGGTCGTCGACCACTGCCGGATCCGCCAGCGTGGTCGTGTCGCCCAGGTTATCGAGTTCGTCCGCGGCGATCTTGCGCAGAATGCGGCGCATGATCTTGCCGGACCGCGTTTTCGGCAGACCGGGTGCGAACTGGATGACGTCCGGTTTGGCGATCGGGCCGATCTCGGTTCGGACGACTTCGGTCAGCTCCGCACGCAGTGTCTCGGGATCGGCCCTGGTTCCCGCCATCAGTGTGACGTAGGCATAGATGCCCTCGCCCTTGATGCGGTGCGGGTAGCCCACCACCGCTGCCTCAGCCACCGCAGGGTGCAGCACCAGCGCGCTCTCCACTTCCGCCGTGCCGATGCGGTGTCCGGAGATGTTCATGACGTCGTCCACACGCCCGGTAATCCAGTAGTAGCCGTCGGCATCCCGACGCGCGCCGTCACCGGTGAAGTAGTAGCCGGGATAGGCCTTGTAGTAGGTATCGATGACGCGCTGGTGGTCGCCGTAAACCGTGCGGATCTGACCCGGCCAGGTGTGTGTGATCACCAGGTTGCCGCGCGCCTCGGTGGTCGTGATCAGCCGGCCCTGTTCGTCGACCAGGCCCGGCTGTACCCCGAAGAACGGTCGCGTGGCGGAGCCCGGTTTCAGTGCGGTCGCACCCGGCAACGGCGTGATCATGATGCCGCCTGTCTCGGTCTGCCACCAGGTGTCGACCACCGGACAACGGCCCTCACCGACGACGCTGTGGTACCACTCCCACGCTTCCGGATTGATCGGTTCGCCGACCGTGCCGAGCAGGTGCAGCGACTTGCGCGAAGTGCGCGAGACGAACTCGTTGCCCTGGCCCATCAACTGCCTGATGGCCGTCGGCGCGGTGTAGAAGACGCTCACCTTGTGTTTATCGATGACCTGCCAGCAGCGCGAGGCGTCCGGCCAGGTCGGGATGCCCTCGAACATCAGCGTGATCGCGCCGTTCGCGAGGGGTCCGTAGACGATATAGGAGTGGCCGGTGATCCAGCCGACGTCGGCCGTGCACCAGTACACGTCGCCCTCGTGGTAGTCGAAGACGTATCTGTGGGTCATGGCCGCCTGCAGCAGGTAGCCGGCGGTGCCGTGCTGGACGCCCTTCGGTTTGCCGGTGGAGCCGGAGGTATAAAGGATGAAGGACGGGTCCTCGGCATCCATGGGTTCCGGCCGGCAGATGGCCGGCTGATCCGCCACCAGCTCGTGATACCAGATGTCGCGTCCGGCGCGCCAGGTCACGTCGGCGCCGGTGTGGCGAACCGTGATCACTGTGTGCACGTCGGGACACTCGGCCAGGGCCGCTTCCGCGTTTTCCTTGAGCGGCACTTGCCGACCGCCGCGCACGCCCTGGTCGGCAGTGATCAGGCAGCGGCAATCCGAGTCGAGGATCCGGTCGCGCAGCGAGTGCGGGGAGAAGCCGCCGAAGACCACCGAGTGAACGGCGCCGATGCGCATGCAGGCGAGCATGGCGTAGGCGGCTTCGGGAATCATCGGCATGTAGATGCACACCCGGTCGCCCTTCTGCACGCCGCGCGCCTTCAGCCCATTTGCGAGCCGGCAAACCGCGTCATGGAGTGCCTGGTAGGTGATGGTCTTGTGCTGCGCCGGGTCGTCGCCTTCCCAGATGATCGCGGTCTGGTCGGCTCGGGCCGGAAGATGCCGGTCGATGCAGTTGTAGCTGATGTTGAGCCGCCCGCCGGTGAACCAGCTGACGCGGCCGTTCGGCATGTCCTGGCTGAAGACCTGCTCCCATTTGCGATCCCAGCTGAGGAAGATGTCCGCCTGCTCGGCCCAGAAGCCTGCCGGGTCTTCGATCGACCGGCGATACATCGCCTGGTACTGCTCTTCGTTGATGTAGGTGCGGTCCCGCATGAATGGCGGCACCGGATGGAGGTGACTGTCGGACATCGTTCAGCTCCGTGTTGAGTATGCGACGTATTCAGTGGGCATTGCGGGCGCGCGCGCGGATGTGTGCCACGAGTCCGGCGGTCGACGCATCCTGGCCTGCCGTCGACTGCCCGCGCAGCTGGTCGTGGATCGGCAGCGCCAGCCGCTTGCCGAGTTCCACGCCCCATTGATCGAACGAGTTTATGTTCCACAGCACGCCCTGGCAAAACACCTTGTGCTCGTAGAGCGCCAGCAGCGCACCCAGGGCTCCTGGGGTCAGCGCGTCGAGTACGATGGTCGTGGTCGGCTTGTTCCCGGTGACCCGGCGGTGCGGGTCCGGATCGTCGTGACCAAGCAGCATCGCCTGGCTTTGTGCCAGGCCGTTGGCGAGCAGCCAGCGCTGGTGTTCCTCGAGTGTGTGGTCCGCGTTGGCGACCAGGATGAAATCGGCGGCGAATCGGCTCGTGCCCTGATGCAGCAGCTGATGAAATGCGTGCTGGCCGTTGGTTCCCTCGCCGCCCCAGACGATCGGCATGGTCGGAACCGACACCGGCTGGCCGTCGAGCGAGACCCGCTTGCCGTTGCTCTCCATCTCGAGCTGCTGCAGATAGTCGGGCAGGAGCCGCAACCGCTGGTCGTAGGGCAGCACGACCTGGTTGGTCGCGCCGAGAAAGTCGTAGTTCCAGATGCCGGCGAGCGCCATGAGCAGCGGCATGTTGCGGTCGGGCGCTGCGCCGAGGAAGTGTTCGTCCATCGCACGAGCGCCGGCCAGCAGCCCGAGGAACGCGTCGGGTCCGGCGCAGAGCGCGATCGGCAGGCCGACGGCCGACCAGAGCGAGAAGCGTCCGCCGACCCAGTCCCACATCGGGAAGATCGCGTGCTCCTCGATGCCGAATGCCTGTGCGGCCGGGACGTTGGCGGTGATGCCGACGAAGTGCTGACGCAATGCGGTCAGCGAGCCGACACGTTCCAGGAACCAGCTGCGTGCCGAGGCCGCATTGACCTGGGTCTCGAGCGTGGCGAACGATTTTGAAACCACGACGAACAGTGTCCGGGCGGGATCGAGCCCGCGGAGGGTAGTAGCGATCGCGTGGCCGTCGACGTTGGCGACGAAGTGGCAGCGCAAGGGTGCTGCGCGGCCCGCGGTCAGCGCTTCGACGGCGAGCTCCGGGCCGAGATGCGAGCCGCCGATCCCGATGTGTACGATGTCGGTGATGGTTTTGCCCGAATGACCTCGGTGTTCCCCTGTGCGCACCGCGGCCGCGAACCGGAGCACGCGTGCGAGCGTCGCGTCGACCACGTCGCCGGCGATCGAAGGCCGCTCGGCGGCAGGTGCGCGCAGCGCGGTATGCAGGGCCGGACGTTGCTCGGTGACGTTGACCGTCGCGCCGCTGAACAGACGTGCGCGCGCGGTCGCGAAGCCCGCCTGCTCGGCCAGGTCGAGCAGTGCGGCGAGCACGTCGTGGTCGATGCGCTGCTTGGAAAAGTCGATGAACAGCCCGGGCAGTTCTATCGTGTAGCGTGCGAACCGGTCAGTCTGGTCGGTGTGCGGCCGGGTCGCGAGCGCGCTCAGGCGCTGCCACGCGGCAAGTTGATCAGGGCTCGGCATGGGGGTGTCTCCGGGTCGGCGCTTCGCTTGGCGTGCTCAGGACAGGCCTGCCTACAGCAGGGTGGGGTTGGCGTTGAAGTACTGGCGCACCCCCTCCATCTCGAGCACCTGCTGGACCAGTGCCGCGAAGTGACTGTCGTTGCCGGCGAAGTCGATCTCCGCGGCGTTGACCACGAGCACCGGCGCGTCGCTGTAGTAGTGAAAGAACTCGGTGTAGGTGTGATTCAGGCGCTCGAGGTACTCGAACTGGATCTCGCGTTCGTAGGGAATGCCGCGGCGCCTGATGCGGGCCAGGAGCACGTTGACCGGCGCCTGCAGGTAGACGACCAGGTCCGGTCGGGGTGCGCGGATCTCCAGAGCGGCGCAGATCTGCTGGTAGAGTGCATATTCGTGTTCATCCAGAGTGAGTCGGGCGAACAGTTCGTCCTTCTCCATCAGGAAGTCGCTCACCAGCGTCGTACCCACCAGGTCATCCCCGGTCACATCCGCCATCTGGCGCGCTCGGTGGAGCAGAAAGTACAACTGGGTCGGCAGCGCATGCCGTCGCCCCTGGCGGTAGAAGCGGTCCAGGAACGGGTTCTCTTCGGCCGGTTCGAGCAGGAGCGGGTACTTGAGGTGCTCGGCGAGGCGCCGTGCGAGTGTCGTCTTGCCGACGCCGATCGGGCCCTCGACGACGATGTGTCGGGGCAGCTTGCGCAGAGATGTCGCGGACTCGCTGCCGGCATCGGTCAGCACAGGACCCGGCGCGGGCATTGCAGGGGTGTTCATGAGGTCTGGATCCAGGGTGCGGCTGCAATCATGGCCCCGGCCCGGTGTCCGATCAACCTTGGTCCTCGGCATTGCCGGTCGCTGCGCCCACGGCCGTGCCGGCTGGTGCACCGGCCCGGCGTCGGCGTCGGCGCTTGCGTTTGGCAGGCGCTGCCGGCGCCTTGCCGAGCGTGCGGATCATGTCCTCGCGGCCGGCCTGGTCCTGCTCCTGAAAGGCGGTCCACCAGTCGGCCGCCTCGGCCACGGGTTCGCCGGTCTCGCCGCGCAACACCAGGAAGTCGTAGGCGGCTCGAAAACGTGGTTGTTCGAGCAGTGCGGCGGCGGTTTTCGGCCGAATGTGCTCGAGTCTGCCCTGCAGCGCCCAGACCTCGCGGACGAACTGCGAGAAGCGCCGCGGAATGGTGATGATCTCCTGCTCTTCGGCGAGCGTGTCGGCCGCAGCGATCGCCCGTGCCTCGGCCGGACGGTGGTGTTCCCCCAAGGCGGCCGTACGGGCCTGAAAATCCCGCCAGAGCAGGACCGCCAGGATGAAGCCGGGGGTGACCGGCTTGTCGGCCGCGATCCGCGCGTCGGTGTTGCTCATCGCGCGCAGGGCGAGCGGATCGTCGGGCGGTGCGCAGGGAAACAGCGCATGGCGCAGAGGGGTCGGCGCCATGTAGGACCAGATCTCGGCCGAGCGCCCACAGGTGAACAGCTTGCAGACCTCGTCGAACAGGCGCGCCGGCGGAATGGCTGCGAGGTGTTCGGCGCATTCCGGTATGGCCGCCACGATGCCCGGATCGAGTTCGAAGCCGAGCTTCGCGTGAAACCGGACAGCGCGCAGGATGCGCACCGGATCTTCGCGCAGACGCACCCGGGTATCGCCGATGAAGCGCAGGCGCCGGTGCTCGAGGTCGTCGAGTCCGCCGACGAAGTCGAGGATCTCTTCCCGCAACGGATCGTAGTAGAGGGCGTTGATGGTGAAATCGCGCCGCGTCGCGTCGTCCTCCAGGGTCCCCCAGACGTTGTCGCGCAGGATCAGGCCGGAATCCGCGTGATGCCGTTCGTCTTCGTCCTCGTCGGCGACGTGTGCCTTGCGGAAGGTCGAGACTTCGATGATGTGGCGGCCGTACCGTACGTGCACGATACGGAAACGCCGGCCGATCAGGCGTGCGCGGCGGAACAGGTCCTTGACCTCCTCGGGGGTCGCGTTGGTGGCAACATCGAAATCCTTGGGGTCGAGCCCGAGAAGCAGGTCCCGCACGCAGCCACCTACCAGGTAGGCTTCGTAGCCGTGCGCGCGCAGCTGCTCGACCACGTCCAGGGCATTGGAGTCGACCTCCTCGTGCCGCAGTCCGTGTTCGTTTGCGTTCAGTCTCTGCGCTGTGATCGGCGTCATTGAGGCGACCTATCCTTCGTCGCGCCGCGGCGCGCGCTGCCGGGTGCGCTTGCGCG
Source organism: Pseudomonadales bacterium (assembly GCA_019634925.1). Taxonomy (GTDB): domain Bacteria; phylum Pseudomonadota; class Gammaproteobacteria; order Pseudomonadales; family Azotimanducaceae; genus UBA7803. Next base: position 23,747 of record JAHCAL010000004.1, on the reverse strand, counting down.
GGATGTTGAGCCGCTGACGACGTTCCCAGAGACTCTTGCGGCTGATACCGAGCTTGTCCGCCAGCTCGGTCTCGGTCAGCTGATCCTGGTTCGCCAGCACGAAACTGACGAAGTAGTCCTCGAGCGAGGTCTGGTCAGTGCTGCCGGCGGGCGCCTCGCGACCGCCCTGGCGTGCTGTATCGATGGCCAGGAACTCCGCAGGAATCGTTTCCTGATCCGACAGGATCGCCGCCCGTTCTATGCAGTTCTCGAGTTCGCGCACGTTGCCGGGCCATCGGTAGCGCAGCATCGCCTGCCGGGCATCCTCGCTGAAGGCGAGCGCGGGCTTCGCGAGCCGCGCGCGCGTGCGCTCCAGGATGAAGTCGGCGACCAGCAGGATGTCGTCGCCGCGCTCGCGCAGGGGGGGCGCTTCGAGCGCGACCACGTTCAGGCGGTAGTACAGGTCCTCGCGGAATTGCCCGGCTGCGACGAGCTGCCCAAGATCTCGCTGCGTGGATGTGATCAGGCGCACGTCGATGCGAAAGGTCTCCGCCGCGCCGAACCGGCGCAGTTCGCCAGCCTGCAGCACGCGCAGCAGGCGGGCCTGGGCTTCGGGCTCCAGTTCCCCGATCTCGTCCAGGAACAGGGTGCCGCCGTTGGCGGCTTCGAGCAGCCCGGTACGCGTGCGATCGGCGCTGGTCCCCGATGCGCTGTAGCCGAACAGTTCGGTCTCGATCAGGCGGGGCGGGATGCTCGCGCAGTTGAGGGAAATCATCGGGGCATGCGCACGCCGGCTCGCTGCGTGGAGCGCGCGTGCGATCAGCTCCTTGCCGGTGCCCGATTCGCCGCGAATGATCACCGTCGAATCGGTGGGACCGATCTTCGCAATGCGTGCGAACAGTTCCTGCATCGCCGGCGAGTTGCCGATGATCGGGTAGGCGTTGGCGATGCCGGTGGCGGCATCGCGCTCCGCGTGCTCCGCGATGCTGCGTTCCACGGCCGCCACGAGTTCGTCGTCCGCAACCGGGTCGGCCAGGTATTCGGCGGCACCGGATTTGATCGCCGCGACCGCCTGGCGGACGTCCCCGCGGCTGGCCACCAGGATCACGGGGACGCTGGTCTCGGCGCCGAGCAGGGCACATGCCGGCAGGCCGCCCGGTTCCACGGATGCGATGATACAGCGGTATCCACCCGGCTCCAGGCTCGCGATCGCCTGGCCATCCCGGAGCGAGCACCCCGAATCCGTCACACCGTAACCGTTCTCGGTGAGTATCAGTCGCAGACGCTGGCGGCGCGTCTGGTCAGGATCGATGATCAGGACTTGTGTCATGGGCGGGCATAGTAACAAAGCCCTGATACAGACTCACGATGGTGCGACGGGATCCGTGGCCGGTAGGTGATCGATCGACCAGGTGCCGGTGGCGGCCGCCAGCAGTTCGGTGCTGGTGCCTGCGGGGGCTGCCGCCGCAGGGCTGCCGAGCGCCTCGAGCACCAGGCGCAGGTTGGCGAGCGGACGCGAGGGGTCGAGCGGGGCGGCATGGGTCTGCTTCGACAGCTTCTGGCCCGCTGTATTGACCACGATCGGTACATGTCCATAGGCCGGTCGGGTGAGTCCGAGCCTGTCGATGACCAGCAACTGTGCCGCCGTGCTCGCCAGGAGGTCGCGCCCGCGGATGACGCGGGTGATCTCGCCGGCGCCGTCGTCCACGGCGGTCGCGAGCGGATAGGCGATGATCCCGTCGCGCCGGCGCAAGACGAAGTCACCGACCGTCTCCGCGAGCACTTCGTACCGGTGTCCGCACACCAGGTCGTCGAAGTCGACCGCGACCTCATCGACGCGCATTCGAATCGAGCAGTCCGGCGTCGGCGCGCGTCGCGCACGACAGTTTCCGGCATAGATACGCTGCGAGCCGACCGTGCGTCGGGAGCAGGAGCAGAAGAACACGCAGCCGCGCGCCGCCAGGTCCGCCAATGCCCGTTCGTAGACCGCGATACGCGCGCTCTGGTAGCGCACCGGGCCGTCCCAGTGCAGGCCGTGGCAGTCCAGGCTCGCGAGGATCGAATCGGTCGCACCGGGCCGGTTGCGGGGCGTGTCCAGGTCGTCGATGCGAACGTACCAGGCATCGCCACGCGCGCGCGCATCGAGCCAGGAAGCGGTCGCTGTCAACAGCGACCCCAGGTGCAGCGGCCCGGTCGGCGACGGCGCAAAGCGACCCGCACCGCGGTCCATGGTGGGCCGCAGTTCAGCCGTGGAGCTGCTTTTCCTTGATCTCGTCGAGCGCCTTGCAGTCGACGCACTGGGTCGCGGTCGGGCGCGCCTCCAGGCGGCGCAGACCGATCTCCACGCCGCACGTGTCGCAGTAGCCGAAGTCACCGGCATCAAGGCGGTCGATGGTCTGATCGATCTTCTTGATCAGCTTGCGCTCACGATCACGCGTGCGCAGTTCGATGCTGAATTCTTCCTCCTGGGTCGCCCGGTCGGCCGGGTCGGGAAAGTTGGCCGCCTCGTCGCGCATGTGGTGCACGGTACGATCGACTTCCTCCATCAGATCCTGGCGCCAGCGCAACAGGATATTGCGAAAGTGCATGAGCTGGTCCTTGCTCATGTACGGTTCGTTCTTCTTGGGCTCGTAGGGCATGTAGTTCCTGAACGGTGAATCTGCGGCGCGCGGCGTCCTGCGCACAGGCGACGCAATGCTGGTGGTTCGATCCTGCTTCGGCGGCGTTGGTCTGCCTGCCGTCGGTGGCGTTGCGGTCGGCATTGCGCCGGATGGTGTCGCGGCTCTGGGTGCCGGTGTACGTGCCGTGCTCGTGCTGCCTGTGGGGCTGTTGCGCGACGCGCTGGCGGCCTGGTCGGCAGCTTTGCCCGGCTTCGTGGCCGCGGCAGGTCTGGCGACGGGCTTGCGGGCAGGTGCCGTCTTCGCGACCGGGGTCCGGGTGGCGGTCCTGGCAGGGGTCTTGGGCGCTGCCCGGCTGCTCCTGGTCGCTGCGGGAGAATTTCCGGACCCGGCGCGAGGTGGGGACTTTGCTGCGGACTTCGTGGTGGGCTTGGCGGCCCGGGCTTGCTCGCTGCCCGCCGTGCCGGTCTTGGTCTTCGCGCCCGTGACTTTGGCGGTGGAAGCCTTGGTGCCGGGGGCCTTTACACTGGGAGACTTGGCACCGGGAGCTTTGGCGCCGGTGGTCTTGGCGCTCGTGGTCTTCGCACTCGCGGGCTTCGCGCGGGTGGCCGTGGCGCTCTTGGGCTTGGCGTTCTTGGCCTTTGCACTCTTGGCCTGTGCGCTCTTGGCCTGTGCGCTCTTGGCCTGGGCGGTCGTAGATCCGCGCTTGTTTCCTGGTGATGCCGCCATCGGGGCCTCTGCTTGCTGTCTGTCGTTACGCCGCAGTATGGGGTGGGCTTGACGCCGGAAATTCAAAGGCCGGGTAAGCTACCAGAACCGTTTGCTCTGCGCCATATATAATGCTGCGCTTCCCCGGTCGGCACGGAGCCCGGATCGCAGTGCAGAAACCCGCTTCCCGACGCTACGCTGCGCGCCTCGAACGGATCACGCCGTTTCGCGTCGTCGAACTGCTCGAGCGTGCCAAGGCGCTCGAAGCCGCGGGCCGCGAGATCATCCACCTCGAGGTTGGTGAGCCTGATTTTCCCACCGCCGAGCCGATCGTCGCCGCGGCCCACGCCGCGCTGGCGGCTGGGGCGACCAAGTACACTCAGGCGCTCGGTATTCCTGCGCTCCGTGAGCGCATCGCGCGCGACTATCGAGAGCGCCTGGGTGTCGAGGTCGGGGCCGACCGGGTGGTCGTGACGTCGGGCGCGAGCGCGGGGCTCCTGCTCCTGTGCGCGTTGCTGCTCGACCCGGGCGACGAACTGCTGGTCACGGACCCCGGATATCCCTGCAACGAAGTCTTTGCGTGGCTGGTCAACGGCGAGCCGGTGCGCGTGCCCCTCTCGCCCGACCGTGGTTTCGCACTGGATGCGGCCGATTGCGCCGCGCGATGGTCGGCGCGTACGCGCGGCATGCTGGTGGCGTCGCCGGCCAATCCGACCGGTGCCGTGCTGGATCGTGCGACGCTGGCAGCGCTTGTCGAACTGGCTCGCGCGCGGGGTGGCTTCCTGATTCTGGACGAGATCTACCAGGGTCTGGTTTTCGAAGGCGGACCCGGTTATCCGACCGGGCTCGCGGTCAGCGACGATCTCTACGTGCTGAACAGCTTCTCCAAGTTCTTCGGCATGACGGGTTGGCGGCTGGGATGGATGGTGGTGCCGCAGGCAGCGGTGGACGGCATCGCGCGGCTCGCGCAGAACCTGTACATCTCGCCGCCCAGCATTTCCCAGTACGCGGCGCTCGCCGCGTTCGAGCCCGACGCGATGGCTGTACACGAGGCACGGCGCCGCGCGTTCGCAGGCAGGCGCGACCGCCTCGTGGACGGGCTCCGGCGCCTGGGGTTCCGGATTCCGCTGCGCCCTCCGGGCGCGTTCTACGTGTACGCCGACGTATCCTCGAGCGGGCTCGATGCGACGGCTTTCTGCTGGCGTCTGCTCGAGGAGTTCGGGGTGGCGACGACGCCGGGCGTGGACTTCGGCTCGGCAACTGCGGACACGTTCGTGCGGTTTGCGTTCACCACGTCGGAAACGTCGATCGGTCGTGCCCTGGAACGGATCGCGGATGCGCTCGTGGCATGGTCCGCGCGGTGAGATTCGATCCGCCCCTCGAGTCCGCCCGGCTGGTGCGGCGCTACAAGCGGTTTCTGGCCGACGTCGAGTGTCCGGACGGCAGGCAGCTCACGCTGCATTGCGCGAATACCGGTGCCATGACCGGCTGCTCCGAGCCGGGCCTCGAGGTCTGGTACACGACCTCGCACAATCCGGCGCGCAAGTATCCGCATGGCCTCGAAGTGGTGTGCACGCCGCTCGGCAGAGTGGGCGTCAACACGGCGCGCGCCAATCAGATCGTGCACGAAGCGCTCCTCGAGTCGCGTGTTGCGGGCATTGCGGGTTACACCGGGGTTGCGCGGGAGGTTCGAGTTCCGGGGGCCGATGCACGGCTCGACTTCTGTCTCGAGGGCATGGCGGGCCGGTGCTGGATCGAGGTGAAGAGCATGACGCTGGGCGAGGCTGGCGGGCGCGGCGCGTTTCCGGATGCGGTGAGCGCTCGGGCTTTGCGTCACGTCGAGACTCTCGCCGAATGTCGATCACGCGGCGATCGCGCGGTACTGCTCTTCTGCGCACAGCATACGGGCATCGCCTGGGCCACGACCGCAGACGAAGTCGACCCGGCCTACGGCGCCGCGGTCCGGCGCGCCGCCGCCGCGGGCGTGGAAGTGCTCGCGTTCGCGTGCCGGATCGACCGACAGTCGATCAGCCTGGGCGACCCGCTGCCTGTGCGTCTGCCGTGAATCGCCCGAGCACCGCGCGGTACTGTTCGAGTCTGCGGAAGCGCGCTCCGTAGGTCTCCACCAGGCGCGCTGCGGCGAAATTGCCGAAGGCCGCGCAAGCCGCAGGGTCGAAGCCGCGGCACCAGCCATACAGGCAGGCGCCGGCGAAGATGTCCCCGGCGCCGTTCGTATCCACCGCGCGGGCCTCGAAACCTGAAACCTGGCTGCGCTGCGTCCCCGCGACCACCAGGCTGCCGGCCTTGCCGAGCGTGATGTAGACCGTCCGGCCGATGTCGCGCAACTGTGCGATGGCAACGTCCATGCGGTCGGTGCCGGCCCAGGAGAGGGCCTCCTCCTCGTTGCAGAACAGCTGGTCGACGCCGTTGCCGAGAATCCGCACCAGGTTCTCGCGGAAGTAGGTCACCATGCTTGGATCGGAGAGGCTGATGGCAGTCGCGACGCCGGCCGATTCGGCCAGTTCGCGCGCCGCGATGGCAGCGGCCAGTGCGTCGTCGGATGAACTCAGGTAGCCCTCGGCGTAGAAGCAGCGCGCCCGGGCCAATGCCGCTTCGTCGATATCTGCGGTGTTGAGCGCCGTCGAGATACCCAGATACGTATTCATGGAACGCTCGGCATCGGGCGTCACCAGGACCAGGCAGCGCCCGGACTTCCCGGGCAGCGATTGCACGCGTGCGTTCCGGTTGGTGGCAACACCCGCCGTGCCGAGGTCGCGCAGGAAGTAGTCGCCCGTCTCGTCGTCCGCCAGGCGGCACGAATAGAAGGCGCGCCCGCCGAAGCACTGCACTGCGATGATCGTGTTCGCCGCCGATCCACCGCTCATGCGCTCGGGGGTGTACTCGCGCAGCGCAGCCGTCAGCGCGTCCAGGCGTTCTTCGGTGACCAGGGTCATGTGGCCCTTGTCGATGCCCTGGCTCCTGAGGAAGCCGTCGTCGACGCGGTATTCCATGTCTACCAGGGCGTTGCCGAGTCCGTATACGTCGAAATTCACGCGTCTGCTCCTTTGTCAGTCCCGGGCGAGACCGGCCAGGGCCCGGTCCGCAGCCGCGATGGTCGCCTCCAGGATCGTGTGATCGTGGGCGTCGGAAAGGAACGCAGCTTCGAAGGCCGATGGAGCGAGGTACACGCCCTGGTCCAGCATGGCATGGAAGAAACGGTTGAAACGCGTCACGTCAGAGTTGGCGACGTGATCGAACTCGGTCACGCGGGCTGCCGTGAAGAAAATGCTGAACATACCGCACACGTTATTGATCGTGACGGGTATACCGTGGCGCGCCGCTGCATCCGCGAGTCCCTGCGCGAGCAGCGCGGTGTTCCGCTCCAGGCGTACGTACAGGTCGGCGTCGAGCAATCGCAGCATGGCGAGTCCGGCCGCCATGGCGAGTGGGTTCCCGGACAGCGTGCCAGCCTGGTAGACCGGCCCTTCCGGGGCAACGTGCCGCATGATGTCCGCGCGCCCGCCGAAGGCGCCGACGGGCAGCCCGCCGCCGATGATCTTGCCGAGCGTGGTGAGGTCCGGCATCACGCCATAGCGCGCCTGCGCACCGCCGCGGGCGACCCTGAAGCCGGTCATGACCTCGTCGAAGATCAGGACCGTCCCGGAGCGGGCGGTCAGCTCGCGCAGCCCTTCGAGGAATCCCGGTTCGGGTGGAATGCAGCCCATGTTGCCGGCAACCGGCTCGACGACAACGGCGGCGACCTGGCCGGAGTAGGCATCCAGCACCTGCGCCAGCGGCTCGAGTCGGTTGAAGGGCAGCGTCAGGGTCTGCGCGGCCACACCTTCGGGCACGCCGGGAGAATTCGGAATGCCGAGCGTCAGCACGCCCGAGCCGGCCTTGACGAGCAGCGCGTCGGAATGGCCGTGGTAACACCCGGTGAACTTCACGATCAGGTCACGCCCGGTGAAACCCCGCGCCAGCCGGATCGCGGACATCGTCGCCTCGGTGCCGGAGTTCACCATCCGCACCATCTCGATCGAGGGCACCATCGCGACCACGGCTTCGGCCAGTTCGATCTCGAGTTCGGTAGGTGCGCCGAATCCGAGTGCGCGTTCGGCCTGTGCCTTGACCGCATCCACGACGGCGCGATGTCCGTGGCCGAGGATCATCGGACCCCAGGAGCCCACGTAGTCGATGTAGCGGTTCCCGTCGACGTCGGTCAGCCAGGCGCCGGTCCCCTCGGCGAAGAAGACCGGGTTTCCGCCGACTCCGCGGAACGCGCGGACCGGAGAATTCACGCCGCCGGGGATCGTCAGCCCGGCTCGGGCAATCAGGGAGTCGGATAGGTTTCGGTGCATGGGTTTCGCTTCAGAATGGTTTCACGACGACGAGGATGACGATCAGTACGAGCAGCAGCGCTGGCGCTTCGTTGAATATCCGGTAGAAACGCTCCGAGTGCGGATTGCGGTCCTCGGCCAGGGCGCGGACCAGGCGTCCGCAGTAGTGGTGATAGCCGAGCAGCAACAGCACGCCCGCGAGCTTCACCCACAGCCAGCCGCTGGCGGCGAAGCCGTGCCAGCCGAGCACCAGCATCCAGACGCCGAAGACCACGCTCACGAGCATCGACGGGCGCATGATGATCCGGTAGAGCTTGGCCTCCATGACCTTGAAGCGCTCCCGTCCGGGCGCATCGGTGGCCGCGCTGTGATACACGAACAACCGCGGCAGGTAGAACAGCCCGGCGAACCAGCAGACGACGCCGATGATGTGCAGGGCCTTCAGCCAGAGGTATCCGGTGGCCATGTAGTGACCGACGCCAGGGTGGGGCCGCTATTCTACGCAGAGCCAGGTCGTGTCGATAGGCGCAGCCGGCCTGCCGCCGGTCCGGCCTGGTCCTGGTGTGTTGTGCGGCCCTGCACGGGGCCGCTGCCGATTCTGAGATATGCTTGGTCGTCCATCGCGGCCTCGGCAGATCGATTGCCAGGGGGTCGGTAGCCAGCCAGGTCAGGATCGGGAGCGCGTGAAGGAGCCCAGCGTACAGAGGAACGGCAATTTCCTGCTGGTGCCTTATCGGCCGCGGCGGCGCGTTCTGATGCTCGGCCTGCTCTTCTGTGTGGTCGCCGGTGTGGGTGGTCTGGGTTATTGGTACGGGATGTCCCGCGCGGTTCTCGACGACGACTACGTCCGCGCGCTGGTCCGGCGCGACCGGGCCAATGAGAGCCAGATCGCGGCACTGCGCAGTCAACTCGTCGACGCCGAGCTGGCCCGTGCTGTCGATCAGCAGGCCACCGAGTCGCTGCGCGAGACCATCGCGACGCTGCGCCGGGAGATTGCCGAGCTGCGTGACGAGGCCGGTCTGTACCGCAACATGCTCGATCCGGGCAATGCCGGACAGGGTCTGCGCATTGCCGATTTCGAGCTCTCCGCCACACGCGATGCGGGCCGCTACCGCTACCATGTGCTGCTTACGCGGGTCGACCCGGTTGGTGAAGTCGCGCGGGGCAGGGTCGCGATCGACGTCAGCGGAATCTCGGCGAGCGGACGGCAGAGCAGGCCGATCGCTCTCGCACTGGACGAACTGGCCGAACTGGAGGAATACCCGATTCCATTCCGGTTCCGCTATTTCCAGGGCGTCGCGGGTGTTCTGGAACTGCCGTCGGATTTCGAACCGGAGGCAGTGCGGGTACGCCTGCTGGCGTCGGAGGGCCGGTCTGAGGTGCTGCGCAAGGAGTTCGCGTGGTCGCTCGATCAGCGGTGAGCGCGGGATACGGACACTCTGCACGGGAGGACATCGGATGCTGGGCAAGCGCAAGTCGGACAGGACAGTCACTCTCATCGCGCCAGGGACGGAGATCATCGGCAGCGTCCATTTCGGCGACCAGCTGTATGTGAACGGCGTGGTTCGCGGAGACCTTTTTGCGAACGACGACCAGGAAGCGACCGTGGTCGTCAGTTCGACCGGCCGGGTGACGGGTGATATTCGGGTGCCCAACGTGGTCATCAGCGGTCACGTGGAGGGCAACGTGCATGCGGGGCGGCGTGTCGAGCTGTCGGCTGGCGCCCGGGTGCGGGGCAACGTCTATTACCGGCTGATGGAAATGGAACTGGGTGCGATGGTCGAAGGTCAACTGCTGCACGACGAAGGCGCGGCCGCCGAAGCCGGTGGTGCCGGCCGGACGGATAGTCGGGCCGCGACCACGCCGGCCGATGGGAGTGCCCGGGCTTGACCGCTGCGGGTCCCATCTGCGAACGTCTGTCAGCGGTGCGCTCGGGCTGGCTGCGCGCTCCGCTTTATGGCGGCGTAGCGTGGCGTTGCGCCGGGATGCCACAAGAAGCACGATCAGGAATCACGATCAGGAATAGGGCGAATGGAAGCAGGTGTTCAGCTTTCGCCGCGGGCAGCGGAAAGGGTTCGGCGCCTATTGCAGGTTGAATCGACCCCGGACCTCAAACTGCGGGTCTTCATCACTGGCGGCGGCTGCAGTGGTTTTTCCTATGGGTTCACCTTCGATGAGGAGGTCGCCGAGGACGATGCGGTGGTCGAGGAGCATGGCGTGACCCTACTGGTCGATTCACTCAGCTTCCCTTACCTCGCCGGTGCCGAAGTCGACTACAAGGAAGACCTGCACGGCGCCCAGTTCGTCGTGGCCAATCCGAACGCGGCCGCAACCTGTGGCTGCGGCAACTCTTTTGCTGTCTGAGGGCTCGTCGTTCCGTCCTCGAGCTGCCGACAAGGTCGAGCGGAAGCGCAGGAGGCTCAGGCTCGGTAGACCCCGCCGAGTACCCGCGGGCCTGCCGCGCCGGTAACGGCGGGATCATTCCCTGGCGTGCCGTCGAGCGCCCGGCTCGCGAGCCAGGCGAATGCGGCGGCTTCGACGCTGTCCCCGTCGGCACCGTGGTCTTCGGCAGTTTCTACCGGTCGATCGATGAGCCCCCGCAGGTTGTCCATGAGTGCGCCGTTGTGGCGCCCGCCCCCGCACACGATGACCCGGTCGACCGGTCCGCCCCAACGCACGAGGGCGTGTGCGATCGTTTGCGCGGTCAGCGCGCGAAGGGTCGCCTGCACGCGCGCCGGTTCCGGCGGTGGCGTCGCGGGGAGGCTCCGGGTGAGCCAGGGCAGGTTGAAGTACTCCCGTCCGGTACTCTTCGGCGGCGCCACGGCGAAAAACGGATCCGAGCAGAGGCGATCCAGCAGCACCTGATCGACCGTTCCGGATCTGCTCCAGGCGCCGTCCGCATCGAACGCCTGTCCACGATGCCGGGCCGTCCAGGCGTCCATCAGTCCATTGCCGGGGCCCGTATCAAATCCGCGTACGAGCTCGTCCTGGTCCGCAGGCAGCAAGGTCAGGTTGGCGATTCCGCCGATGTTAAGCACCGCCCGAGACTCGTTTCGCGAACCGAACAGCACGCGGTGAAACAGCGGGACCAGCGGTGCGCCCTGGCCTCCTGCGGCCATGTCGCGTCGGCGGAAGTCAGCGACGACGGTGATGCCGGTGCGCTCCGCGATCTGGTTGGGATCGCCGATCTGCAAGGTGAAGGGCAGCGCTCCGTCCGGGCGGTGGCGTACCGTCTGCCCATGGCTGCCAAAACCGGTGACGTCGCGCGGGGCGACCCCGGTAGTCAGGAGAAACTCGAGTGCAGCGTCGCCGATGAACCTGCCGAGCGCGACATCCGCGCGGCCCAGTTCATCGAGATCGATGCCGCCGGGTTGTCCGAGCGCGAGCAGCTGGGTGCGCAGCGCGGGCGGCAATGGGTGCGTAGCGCCGGCAACGACGCGCGGGTGGCCGGACATGTCTACCAGCGCCAGATCGAGGCCGTCGACGCTGGTTCCGGAAATCGCGCCGAGGAACAGCGCCCCGGTCACCGTGCCAGTGCAATCTGCTGCTGTTGCCGCTGATCATTGAGCGCGGCGAGCAGCGGTGCCGCGTGTGCCTTGAACTTGGCGATTTCCGAACGCGGGATAGGCTCCGCCTGTGGCAGCTTCACCGTCCGGGGGTTCTGGTGAACGCCATTGACGAGGAACTCGTAATGGAGGTGCGGCCCGCTGGCCCACCCGGTTGCGCCGACGTAGCCGATCACCTGGCCCTGGCGCACCCGCGCTCCCTGCTTGAGGCCCTGCGCGAAGCGGGACAGGTGCAGGTACTTCGTGGTGACCGTCTGGCCGTGCTGGAGGATCACGTAATTCCCGTTGGCTTCGGTGCGGGATGCCGTCGCGACCCGACCGTCTCCGGCCGCGAGGATCGGTGTGCCGGTCGGTGCGGCGTAGTCGATGCCGCGGTGGGGCATGTTGCGATTGAACAGCGGATGCCGCCGGTTCATGTTGAAGTTGGAGCTGATGCGGGAAAACTCCACCGGTGCCCGCAGGAACGCCTGCCGCATGGGTCTGCCGTCGGGCGAATAGTAGTGGGTGTCGCCGTGGGCACCGGAGTAGCGAACCGCCTGGTAGCTGCGGCCGCGATTGACGAATTCCGCGGCCAGGATATTGCCGTAGCCGATGAACTCGCCGTCGACGTAGAGCTCTTCGAACAGGACCGAAAACTCGTCGCCACGGCGGATGTCGAGTACGAAGTCGATGTCCCACTGGAAGATCTGGGCGAGCCGCATGGTCATGGCGTCGTTGAGCCCTGCCCGCTGGCTCGCCAGGAACAGGCTGTTCTCGATGAGTCCGTGCTTGAAGGATTGGATCCGTTCGGGCTCGCGATTGACCTCTTCGCCCACGTAGCGATCGCCGTCGCGCACGAAGACCAGCGTTTGCAGTGCATCGGCCGCGTACTCGAAGCGGTCCAGGGTGGTATCCGCGCCGACGGTCAGTTTCAGCTGCTGTCCAGGGAAGATGCTGCGCAGCCGCTTGGCGAGAGGATCGGTGGTCATCAGGAGGTGCAGGTCCTGCGCGGACAACCCTTCCCGCTTGAAGATGGCCGACAGCGAATCGCCGGGCCGCACCGCCGTAGTACGGATGTCCGCGGCAGGTTCCGGGCGCGTAGCCGCTACGGTCTCGGCTGTGTGGGCTGTCTCGTGCTCAATGGTGCCTTCGGAGGCGGGTACCGCGACGGCCCCCGGTGCCGCGTCCGCGAGGGTATCGCCGGCCGCGGCGGGCTGGGTCGTCTCCGGGGCGAGCAGCAGTGCGATATCGTCGTCCTGCGGCGCATCGGTATCGGGCAGCAGGAGAGCCAGTGTCGTAAGGAATGCGGTCAGGCCGACAGCGGTCAGCAGATGCGTTCTGGGGAATCGTCCAAGGGTCACGGTTGCCGAAATGTCCTTTCTTGATGCTGGCCTGGTCCAGGTGCGCCATTCGCGCCGGCAGCAGCAGGACACTTCCGTTTCGGCATGCCCCACCCCTCGAGGAGTATATGTATTTCCTTTCTCATGAAAACCCCACAACTCCCTAAACTGTGCGGTCGTTCCGCCCCCGGCAGGCGTCCGAATGACGCTTGCAATCATCGGGCCAAAGTGCCAAAAAGAGACGCGAAAAGAGGTGCGAGTCGGCGGACATGCGACACATACATATAGGTATATGAAGCGGTCGGACGAGTACGAACGGTTGAAGGAAATCAGGAACAGATGACCCGGAACATTCTGGAAGAGTTGCGTGAGCGGGGGCTCGTGGCGCAGGTATCGGACGAAACTGCGCTGGTCGCGCACCTCGCGACGCAGCGAACCCTCTACTGCGGATTCGACCCGACGGCGGAGAGCCTGCACATCGGCAACCTGGTGCCGCTGCTGGCTTTGCGCCGCTTCCAGGCGCGCGGCCACCGGCCGATCCTGCTCGTTGGCGGTGCAACCGGGCTGATCGGTGACCCATCGGGTCGCAACGACGAACGCAGCCTCAACGCTCCCGAGGTCGTAGCGGGCTGGGTGGAGCGGATCCAGGGGCAGGTCGGCCGGTTCCTCGACTTCGAAGGCAACTGCGCGGCACGGGTGGTCAATAACCTGGATTGGACGGCCAACCTGAGCGTGATCTCGTTCCTGCGCGAGATCGGCAAGCACTTTTCGGTCAATGCGATGATCCATCGGGAGTCGGTGCGCTCGCGACTGGAACGCGAAGGCGAGGGCATCTCCTATACCGAGTTCAGCTACATGTTGTTGCAGGCCATGGACTACCTGCACCTGGCCGAGACATACGGCTGCACGCTGCAGATCGGTGGCAGCGACCAGTGGGGCAACATCGTTTCGGGAATGGACCTGGTGCGGCGCAAGCTGCATCGCGAGAGCTTCGCTCTGACGCTGCCGCTGGTCACCAAGGCAGACGGGTCGAAGTTCGGGAAGTCGGCAGGCGGCGCGGTCTGGCTCGATGCTACCAAGACGTCCCCCTATTCGTTTTATCAGTTCTGGTTCAATGCCGGTGACGCGGACGCGGGCAATTTTCTGCGGCTTTTCACGTTCCTGGAGGTGCCGGAGATCGATGAGATCATGGAGCGTCATCGGCAGGATCCGGGCGCGCGTGACGCACAGCGACGTCTGGCTGCCGAAGTTACCAGGATGGTGCACGGTGAGTCCGGGCTTCGCTCCGCGGAGCGCATCACCGCGGCGCTGTTCGAAGGCGGCATCGCGGATCTGGACCGCGATGACCTCGCCCAACTGGCGCTCGATGGCATGGACCGGACCGAGGTGTCCGAGCCGTCGATCGGCGTGCTCGAGGCGCTGGCGAGGTCCGGACTCGCCCAGTCGAACGGCGCGGCCCGTAAGCTGGTGGCTGGAGGCGGCGTCCGATTGAACGGCGTCGAACTGACCGACGCGGAGCGCCGGCTCGACTGGAGCGACGCGCTGTTCGGGCGTTACTATCTGGTCCGGCGTGGCAAGAAGAACTGGCACCTGTTGGTTCGCGCCGCGGGATGATCGGCCTGCCGGGCCGGGGTCCCGGTTTTCGGGCCGGCGCGAGCAGGGCGGCCAGATGGCGACCCTTTCAAGCGCGGTCCAAAAAAGTCCAAAAAGACCTTGCAGGGCCAAAACGCGTATGCATAATACGCATCCCTCGCCCCGGGGACACAAATGAACGGGGCCGCTCCTTAACAGATCAGAACTGAACAAGCCATTCGTGTGGGTGCCTGTAATTCACCGCCGGATGCGCGCCGCGAGGCGAAGCAGCCGGGTGAGTTACTGCACTATGCAGTTGATTCATTGAGCAAAAAAATCGATCAGCGATCGGCATATGCGAACCCGCAAGGGGGCTGCATCGTGCAGATTGCTTTCAGTTATAAACTGAAGAGTTTGATCATGGCTCAGATTGAACGTTGGCGGCAGGCTTAACACATGCAAGTCGAACGAGAAAGTCCCTTCGGGGATGAGTACAGTGGCGGACGGGTGAGTAACGCGTAGGAATCTGCCTGGTAATGGGGGATAACTCGGGGAAACTCGAGCTAATACCGCATACGCTCTACGGAGGAAAGAGGGCCTCTATTTATAAGCTCTCGTTATCAGAGGAGCCTGCGTAGGATTAGCTAGTTGGTAGGGTAAAGGCCTACCAAGGCGACGATCCTTAGCTGGTCTGAGAGGACGATCAGCCACACTGGAACTGAGACACGGTCCAGACTCCTACGGGAGGCAGCAGTGGGGAATCTTGGGCAATGGGCGCAAGCCTGACCCAGCCATGCCGCGTGTGCGAAGAAGGCCTTCGGGTTGTAAAGCACTTTCAGTAGCGAAGAAAAGCCAGGGGCTAATACCCCCAGGTCTTGACGTTAACTACAGAAGAAGCACCGGCTAACTCCGTGCCAGCAGCCGCGGTAATACGGAGGGTGCGAACGTTAATCGGAATTACTGGGCGTAAAGCGCACGTAGGCGGTTCGGTAAGTGGGATGTGAAAGCCCTGGGCTCAACCTGGGAACTGCATTCCAAACTGCCGAGCTAGAGTATGGTAGAGGGAGGTAGAATTTCCTGTGTAGCGGTGAAATGCGTAGATATAGGAAGGAATACCAGTGGCGAAGGCGGCCTCCTGGACCAATACTGACGCTGAGGTGCGAAAGCGTGGGGAGCAAACAGGATTAGATACCCTGGTAGTCCACGCCGTAAACGATGAGAACTAGCCGTTGGGGCCCTTGAGGTCTTAGTGGCGCAGCTAACGCGATAAGTTCTCCGCCTGGGGAGTACGGCCGCAAGGTTAAAACTCAAATGAATTGACGGGGGCCCGCACAAGCGGTGGAGCATGTTGTTTAATTCGATGCAACGCGAAGAACCTTACCACCCCTTGACATCCTCAGAACTTGTCGGAGACGACTTGGTGCCTTCGGGAACTGAGTGACAGGTGCTGCATGGCTGTCGTCAGCTCGTGTCGTGAGATGTTGGGTTAAGTCCCGTAACGAGCGCAACCCCCGTCCTTATTTGCCAGCGGGTCATGCCGGGAACTCTAAGGAGACTGCCGGTGACAAACCGGAGGAAGGTGGGGATGACGTCAAGTCATCATGGCCCTTACGGGTTGGGCTACACACGTGCTACAATGGGGCGTACAAAGGGCTGCAAACCCGCGAGGGGGAGCGAATCCCAAAAAACGTCTCGTAGTCCGGATCGGAGTCTGCAACTCGACTCCGTGAAGTCGGAATCGCTAGTAATCGCGAATCAGAATGTCGCGGTGAATACGTTCCCGGGCCTTGTACACACCGCCCGTCACGTCATGGGAGTGAATTGCACCAGAAGTAGCTAGTCTAACCCTCGGGAGGACGGTTACCACGGTGTGGTTCATGACTGGGACGAAGTCGTAACAAGGTAGCCGTAGGGGAACCTGCGGCTGGATCACCTCCTTAAACCTTAATAGCCTGAGTCGGAACTGTCGTAGCGGCCATCCGGTCGACGCGGCAGTCCCTGCAAGAAGGCTCATGCTCACGGTGAATTACAGATGCTGCCCCTTTCTTCGGGAAGGGTCAGCCCCCACACGAATGGCTTGCAGTGACACGACGAAACGAGCGTTGATGACCGCCCTTCATAGGGTCTGTAGCTCAGTTGGTTAGAGCGCACCCCTGATAAGGGTGAGGTCGGTGGTTCAAATCCACCCAGACCCACCAGCGCTTGTGCTTTCCACGGGGCCGTAGCTCAGCTGGGAGAGCGCCTGCCTTGCACGCAGGAGGTCAGGAGTTCGATCCTCCTCGGCTCCACCATGTCGGTTCAGTTCTGTAAAACGAGGCAATATCTAAGAGCGCGCGCAGGTTCGCCTGCGCAGTCGTGCTCTTACGTATTGGTTTGTCACGCCGCTGCGCCGCCTGGCGCATGTTTGTGTGAAGAGCCTGCTCTTTAACAATTCAGAGATACGAAGCCGCATATGCCGCTTCATCGTGGACCGGGCCGAAGGGTCGTTGGTTCAGGTGGTGCGGACAATGCGGGTACATGTTGATTGCTAAAGCAATCGGCAAACTCAAGATGTGTCTTGGTATGCGACGACGTTGATCGGCATGAGACGATCAGCAGGATCAGACGTTGTCGTTCGTGAACGTTACCAGTCCGATGTGACAACCTCATGGCCATGGCCGGCATGGCTAAGGCCAGAAATGAGGGAAGGCGCGTTGGGTTATATGGTCAAGCGTTTAAGTGCATCTGGTGGATGCCTTGGCAGCTGAAGGCGATGAAGGACGTTGTAGCCTGCGATATGCCTCGGGGAGTCGGCAAACAGACTTTGATCCGGGGATTTCCGAATGGGGAAACCCACCGTCTACGGACGGTATCCCCACCTGAATAAAATAGGGTGTGGAGGCGAACCCGGGGAACTGAAATATCTAAGTACCCGGAGGAAAAGAAATCAACCGAGATTCCCTCAGTAGCGACGAGCGAACGGGGACTAGCCCTTAAGCACGCCGTTCGTTAGCAGAAGTGTCTGGAAAGTCACGCCATAGCGGGTGATAGCCCCGTATGCGAAAACGAGCGGTGTGTGAAATCGAGTAGGACGGGGCACGTGAAACCTTGTCTGAATATGGGGGGACCATCCTCCAAGGCTAAATACTCTCAGCTGACCGATAGTGAACCAGTACCGTGAGGGAAAGGCGAAAAGAACCCCCGTGAGGGGAGTGAAATAGAACCTGAAACCAGATGCATACAAGCAGTGGGAGCCTGTCTTCTTCTTTCGGGGAGGGACGGGTGACTGCGTACCTTTTGTATAATGGGTCAGCGAGTTACTTTTACTGGCAAGGTTAACCGTATAGGGGAGCCGTAGGGAAACCGAGTCTTAATAGGGCGTTAAGTCTGTAGGAGTAGACCCGAAACCGGGCGATCTAGCCATGAGCAGGTTGAAGGTTGAGTAACATCAACTGGAGGACCGAACCCACTCCCGTTGAAAAGGTAGGGGATGACTTGTGGCTAGGAGTGAAAGGCTAATCAAGCTCGGAGATAGCTGGTTCTCCTCGAAAGCTATTTAGGTAGCGCCTCTTGTCTCACCACCGGGGGTAGAGCACTGTTTGGGCTAGGGGGTCGTCTAGACTTACCAAACCAATGCAAACTCCGAATACCGGTGAGTGCAATCATGGGAGACAGACGGCGGGTGCTAACGTCCGTCGTCGAGAGGGAAACAACCCAGACCGCCAGCTAAGGTCCCAAAATCACAGTTAAGTGGGAAACGATGTGGGAAGGCATAGACAGCCAGGAGGTTGGCTTAGAAGCAGCCATCCTTTAAAGAAAGCGTAATAGCTCACTGGTCGAGTCGGCCTGCGCGGAAGATGTAACGGGGCTCAAACTGTGAACCGAAGCTGCGGATGCGTGTTTACACGCATGGTAGAGGAGCGTTCTGTACGCCTGCGAAGGTGAACCGTAAGGTTTGCTGGAGGTATCAGAAGTGCGAATGCTGACATGAGTAACGATAAAGGAGGTGAAAATCCTCCTCGCCGAAAGACCAAGGGTTCCTGCGCAACGCTCATCGGCGCAGGGTTAGTCGGCCCCTAAGGCGAGGCCGAAAGGCGTAGTCGATGGGAAACAGGTTAACATTCCTGTACCGATCATTATTGCGATGGGGTGACGGAGAAGGCTAGGCTGGCCTGGCGTTGGTTGTCCAGGTTTAAGCTCGTAGGCCGGGATCCTAGGTAAATCCGGGGTCCCCCCTTCAGTGGGAAGGTCGAGAAGTGATGACGAACCGCCCTTATACGGGTGGGAAGTAGTCGATGCCATGCTTCCAAGAAAAACCTCTAAGCTTCAGATAATGACCGACCGTACCCCAAACCGACACAGGTGGTCAGGTAGAGAATACCAAGGCGCTTGAGAGAACTCGGGTGAAGGAACTAGGCAAAATGGCACCGTAACTTCGGGAGAAGGTGCGCCGCTTTTGGTGAAGGGACTTGCTCCTGGAGCTGAGGGCGGTCGAAGATACCAGGTGGCTGCGACTGTTTAATAAAAACACAGCACTCTGCAAACACGTAAGTGGACGTATAGGGTGTGACGCCTGCCCGGTGCCGGAAGGTTAATTGATGGGGTTAGCGTAAGCGAAGCTCTTGATCGAAGCCCCGGTAAACGGCGGCCGTAACTATAACGGTCCTAAGGTAGCGAAATTCCTTGTCGGGTAAGTTCCGACCTGCACGAATGGCGTAACGATGGCCACACTGTCTCCACCCGAGACTCAGTGAAATTGAAATCGCTGTGAAGATGCAGTGTACCCGCGGCTAGACGGAAAGACCCCGTGAACCTTTACTATAGTTTTGCACTGGACTTTGATGATAACTGTGTAGGATAGGTGGGAGGCTAAGAAGTTAGGACGCTAGTCTTAATGGAGCCGCCGTTGAAATACCACCCTGTTATTATTGAGGTTCTAACTTGGGCCAGTAATCCTGGTCGAGGACAGTGTATGATGGGTAGTTTGACTGGGGCGGTCTCCTCCCAAAGAGTAACGGAGGAGCACAAAGGTACCCTCGGTACGGTCGGACATCGTACCAAGAGTGTAAAGGCAAAAGGGTGCTTGACTGCGAGAGCGACGGCTCGAGCAGGAACGAAAGTTGGTCTTAGTGATCCGGTGGTTCTGAATGGAAGGGCCATCGCTCAACGGATAAAAGGTACTCCGGGGATAACAGGCTGATACCGCCCAAGAGTTCATATCGACGGCGGTGTTTGGCACCTCGATGTCGGCTCATCACATCCTGGGGCTGAAGCAGGTCCCAAGGGTATGGCTGTTCGCCATTTAAAGTGGTACGCGAGCTGGGTTTAGAACGTCGTGAGACAGTTCGGTCCCTATCTGCCGTGGGCGTAGGAAAATTGAGAGGAGCTGCTCCTAGTACGAGAGGACCGGAGTGGACGAACCTCTGGTGTACCGGTTGTCACGCCAGTGGCATAGCCGGGTAGCTAAGTTCGGACGGGATAACCGCTGAAAGCATCTAAGCGGGAAGCCTCCCTCAAGATGAGTTTTCCCATGAAGCCTGTTGGAGACTACAACGTTGATAGGCGAGGTGTGGAAGCGCAGTAATGCGTGAAGCTAACTCGTACTAATTGGCTGAATGTCTTGACCATATAACCTGAATTACTTCGCTTAAGCACGCTGTTCCGGGGTTTTTCCTGCGGGAACGACGTAGGTTGGGTCTTTTGGCCCAACAAGCACTCAATCGTATGTTATTGTGCGTTATCGTTGGGCCAAGGGCCCAATCTACAGTATTCAATTAATTACCTGTTAGGGCTAACCTTAACCCTAACCCCGAGTTTTCCTGGCGACCATAGCATTCTGGCCCCACCTGATCCCATCTCGAACTCAGTAGTGAAACGGAATTGCGCCAATGATAGTGTGGAGTTTCTCCATGTGAAAGTAGGTCATCGCCAGGGCTTTATTAAAAAAGTGTGACAATTCGCAGCACAGAGTGCTGCGATATAAAATGTAGAGTTAATGCTGGCGTAGCTCAGTTGGTAGAGCAACTGACTTGTAATCAGTAGGTCCTGGGTTCGATTCCTAGTGCCAGCACCATTAAAAGCTAGTCCCCAGAAGAAAATCTTTCTTGACATTAGTCTTTTCCTGAAAGAAAATGACGTTCTTTTTGGAGGGGTTCCCGAGCGGTCAAAGGGATCAGACTGTAAATCTGACGGCTCAGCCTTCGAAGGTTCGAATCCTTCCCCCTCCACCAGATAGTAGGTATGGTGAAAATAAGCGGGTGTAGTTCAATGGTAGAACTTCAGCCTTCCAAGCTGATAGCGTGGGTTCGATTCCCATCACCCGCTCCAAGTTTGCAGAATAAGCGAATGCGAAATAAGTCTGTAGCTTAACGGCCCATATAGCTCAGGCGGTAGAGCACTTCCTTGGTAAGGAAGAGGTCGCTGGTTCGAGTCCAGTTGTGGGCACCAATTGTCAATTTATTTAAGGGGAGATTTTCCAATGGCAAAGGAAAAATTTGAACGCAAAAAACCGCATATCAATGTGGGCACGATCGGTCACGTAGATCACGGTAAAACAACACTAACTGCTGCAATAACTACAATCATGGCGAAATTGCATGGCGGTACTGCTAAAGCTTATGATCAAATTGACGCGGCACCGGAAGAACGTGAACGCGGTATTACCATTTCTACAGCTCACGTTGAATACGAATCTTCTAATCGACATTATGCACACGTGGACTGTCCTGGGCACGCAGATTATGTAAAAAACATGATTACTGGTGCTGCTCAAATGGATGGAGCAATTCTTGTAGTATCAGCAGCAGACGGTCCAATGCCACAAACACGCGAACATATTCTATTATCGCGTCAAGTGGGCGTTCCTTATATCGTTGTATACTTAAACAAAGCAGATATGGTTGATGACGCTGAGTTACTTGAGCTAGTCGAAATGGAAGTCCGTGATCTGCTTAGTTCATATGAATTTCCTGGGGATGATATCCCAATTGTTGTTGGTTCTGCATTAAAAGCCCTGGAAGGTGAAGAGAGCGACATAGGCGTAAGTTCTATCAAGAAGCTTGTCGAAACAATGGATAGTTATTTCCCAGAGCCTATTCGTAATATCGATAAGGCATTTTTATTGCCTATTGAAGACGTATTTTCTATTTCTGGCCGCGGAACAGTAGTGACCGGTCGTGTTGAATCTGGTATCGTCAAAGTCGGTGAAGAAGTAGAAATCGTCGGTATACGTGATACTCAAAAAACCACTTGCACTGGTGTTGAAATGTTCCGCAAGTTACTTGACGAGGGTCGTGCTGGCGATAATGTTGGCGTGTTGCTGCGAGGAACAAAACGGGATGAAGTGGAACGTGGCCAAGTATTAGCTAAGCCAGGAAGTATTAAGCCTCATACAAAATTTGAAGCTGAAGTATATGTCTTATCTAAAGATGAAGGTGGACGACATACTCCATTTTTCAATGGGTACCGCCCACAATTTTATTTTAGAACTACCGACGTCACAGGCTCTTGCGACCTACCAGACGGTATTGAAATGGTAATGCCAGGTGATAATGTGAAGCTTATTGTTAATCTTCATTCACCGATTGCCATGGACGAAGGCCTGCGCTTTGCAATCCGCGAAGGTGGACGTACAGTGGGTGCCGGCGTTGTAGCTAAGATAATAGAGTAATTCACTATAAAAAGTGATAAGGATGCTAGAGTGAAAATATTACTCTAGCATCAATCGTGTTAAGTTTAGGCCAGTAGCTCAATTGGCAGAGTGGCGGTCTCCAAAACCGCAGGTTGGGGGTTCGATTCCCTCCTGGCCTGCCAGCAAACCAGATGAATATGAAAAAATTATTAGATTCAAAACTTAATATTAAAGAAGTCAGCTTGTGGTTGGGAATACTTATAATAAGTATCGCTACTTTTTTCACTATTTATCATAACAACTATTCCTCACCAGTAATGGTGATAATTTGGCTTAGTTGGTTTTTATTATGTTGCATATTGGGTTTTTTTACTCAACCAGGCAAAAAAGTTTATCAGTTTAGTGGCGAAGCAAAAGTCGAGCTGCAAAAAGTAGTTTGGCCAACACGTCAAGAAACAATACAGACAACATCGATTGTTATGATCATGGTTGCGGTTACCGGCTTTATCCTTTGGGGCATTGACTCGGGGATGATTTGGGTAATTGCTAAAATAACACATTTGGGTTGATTAACGTGGAAGAGCAAAAAGCAAAACAATGGTACGTCGTTCATGCCTATTCAGGTTATGAAAATTTTGTTATGCGCGAGATTAAAGCACGTGCCCACCATAACGGAATGGACGATAAAATTGGCGAAGTAGTCGTTCCGTCAGAAGAAGTCGTTGAAATGCGGGCTGGCCAGAAAAGAAAAAGCACCCGTAAATTTTTTCCAGGCTATGTTCTCGTCAACATGATAATGGAAGACGCCACTTGGCACATGATTCGTAAAATACCGAGAGTGCTAGGCTTTATTGGTGGAACCAGTCAAACGCCCACACCGATCTCTGATAAAGAAGCCAGTGCTATTCTCCAACGAGTAGAAGATGGCGTTACCAAGCCACGGCCTAAAATTTTATTTGAGCCGGGTGAAGTTATTCGAGTGAAAGAGGGTCCTTTTGTAGATTTTAATGGCGTAGTAGAAGAAGTAAATTACGAAAAAAGCCGTCTACGAGTGGCCGTTTTGATCTTTGGTCGTTCTACACCTGTTGAACTTGAGTTTAGCCAGGTTGAAAAAACGTAATTTTATAAACCGGGGAGCTTAGCTATTTGTATTTGAAATAGTAAATGAGCGTTATACCCATAAGGAGTTACCATGGCAAAAAAAATTGAAACCTATATTAAATTACAAATTCCTGCCGGGAAAGCGAATCCCAGCCCACCAGTTGGACCTGCACTTGGCCAACGTGGCGTGAATATTATGGAATTTTGTAAGGCATTTAACGCAGCAACACAACATATCGAACAAGGGCTGGCCACGCCAGTCGTTATTACCGTCTACAGCGACCGTAGCTTTACATTTATTACTAAAACACCTCCCGCTTCTGTTTTATTAAAAAAAGCAGCAGGAATTCAAAGTGGCAGTGGTACTCCAAATACAAAAATAGTTGCGACGCTTACTCGCGCTCAGGTTGAGGAGATTGCCAAATTAAAAGAACCTGACCTGACAGCAGCAAATTTGGCAGCGGCAGTTCGTACCATTGCAGGTACTGCGCGCAGCATGGGTATTAAAGTCGAAGGTTTGGTGGAGTAAGGAGTTAACATGTCGGTATTAAGTAAAAAGCAGCAAAAAATTCGCAGCGTAGTTAAACAAAATCATTTATATAGTGCTCAAGAAGCAATTGAAGTATTAAAGCAATTTGCAAGTAATAATTTCTCTGAAGGTGTTGATATAAGTGTTAACCTAGGTGTTGATCCTAAAAAATCCGATCAGGTTGTCCGTTCTTCAACTAATCTTCCAAAAGGTACTGGCAAAGTCGTTCGAGTTGCAGTATTCGCTCAAGGTGACAATGCAACTAAGGCTACCAACGCGGGTGCCGATATTGTTGGATTTGATGATCTTGCGGAAAAAATTAAAGCAGGTGACCTAGATTTTGATGTTGTAATTGCTACTCCAGACGCAATGAGACTAGTAGGACAGTTAGGACAGATATTGGGGCCAA
>JAHCAL010000003.1 GCA_019634925.1 Pseudomonadales bacterium | reverse complement strand
CAAGAGCGCGCGGGTCATGAAACAGGCGGTCGCGCACCTGGTGCCGTTCATCGAGGCGCGCAAGGGCGCCGAACGCCAGGCCAAGGGCCGCATCGTGATGGCGACGGTCAAGGGCGACGTGCATGACATCGGCAAGAACATCGTCGGCGTGGTGCTCCAGTGCAACAACTACGAGGTGATCGACCTCGGCGTGATGGTGCCGGCCGAACGGATCCTCGCGACCGCACGGGAACGCAAAGCCGACATGATCGGCCTGTCCGGACTCATCACGCCGTCACTCGACGAGATGGTCAACGTGGCGAGCGAGATGCAGCGCCAGGGTTTCGAAGTGCCCCTGCTGATCGGCGGTGCGACCACCTCCAAGGCGCATACCGCGGTGCGCATCGAGCCGGCTTACCACGCCGGCCCCACGGTCTACGTACCGGATGCGAGCCGCTGCGTGAACGTGGCCGCGCAGCTCCTGAGCGCCGACCAGGCGCCTGCCTATCGCAGCGCGATCCGCGCGGAGTATGCCAACGTACGCGACCGGAGCGCGGCGCGCTCGGCGAAACGCGAGCTGCTGGCACTCGGCGAGGCCCGCGCGAATGCGTTCGCCTGGGACTGGGCGCGCTACCAGCCGCCGCGTCCGGCCGTCCTCGGCGTACAGGTACTCGACGACGTGCCGCTCGAGACGCTCGTGCCCTACATCGACTGGACCCCGTTCTTCATGACCTGGGAGCTGGCCGGCAAGTACCCGGACATCCTCGACGACGCGGTAGTCGGCGCCAGCGCCCGGTCGCTGTTCGACGACGCCCGCGCCATGCTCGCCGAGCTGATCGGCAAGCGGCAGCTGCGCGCGCGCGGTGTGTTTGGCCTCTGGCCTTGCAACCGGGTCGGCGACGAGGACCTCGCCGTGTACACGGACGAGTCGCGCAGCCACGAACTCGTGCGCCTGCACCACTTGCGCCAGCAGGCGGTCAAGCCGGAGGGGCAGCCGAACCTCTCGCTCGCCGACTTCGTGGCACCGCCGCCGGTCGCCGACTACCTCGGCGCGTTCGCGGTGACCGCCGGGCTCGGCATCGAGACCGCGCTCGCCGGGCACCCCAACGACGACTACGCGCAGATCATGATCAAGGCGCTCGCCGACCGGCTCGCCGAGGCATTCGCCGAATATCTGCACGAGCGGGTGCGCAAGCACGACTGGGGTTATGCAGCCGACGAATCGCTCGACAACGGCGCACTGATCCGCGAGCAGTACCAGGGCATCCGCCCGGCACCGGGCTACCCGGCGTGCCCCGAGCACAGCGAGAAGACGACCCTGTTTGCCCTGCTCGGCGCCGCCGATGCGACCGGCATGCAGCTCACCGAGAGTTTCGCCATGCTGCCCGCTGCCGCCGTGGCCGGCTGGTACTTCGCCCACCCTTCCGCGCGTTACTTCGGCGTCGGCAAGATCGGCACCGATCAGCTCGAGGACTATGCGGCGCGCAAGGGGTGGGACCAACTGACCGCGCGGCGCCTGCTGCGCCCCGCGCTGCAGGACTAGTGCGAGCCTCTGGGCTCGCCAGGCGCGGTACTCGCGCGTACGAGTGGGAGCCTCTGGCTCTCCAGGCGCGCTACTCGGCGCGACCCGGACGAGGAACTATTCGCCCGCCGCGAGGGCTGCCTCGAGCGCGGGATAATCCGGGTAGCCGAACCGCGCGGTGATGGTGCGCTGCCACATCGCGTCGAGTTCGGCGATCAGCGCGGTGGACAGTTCGCTCCGGTGCGAGCCGACCTTGCCGAGCCGTACCTTGGCCGAGTCGCTGCCGGGAGGCAGACCGCAGTTGCGCTCGCTCAGCGTGCGCATCAGGCGGTCGTCGAACTGATGCTTGTGCGCCAGCATGTAGTCGAGCGAGGAGTGCGCGAGCGTGAGCGCGAGCAACTCGTCGTCGAGCGCGATGCCCGTGTGCGCGGCAACCCGCCGGATGGCACTGACCGGATCGCGGTTCATGCCTTCGTAGGACAGCATCAGGACGGCCGGATCGTGACGCACGCTCCACCAGGACGCGAGGTGCGCCCAGTAGTCACGTCCTTCGCCCTCGCGCAGATAACTCTCGCGCGCGAATGCGTCGATCGGAATCGCCCCGGGCTCGATGAACCAGCCCTCCATGAAACGGTACATGGACACCAGCGCATCGCGCGGGTCGCGGACCGCCACGATGTAGCGCGCACCTTTCGGCACCAGGTCCCAGGAGAGATGGCTCTTGAACCCGCGCGGTGCGGCCTTCTGCGGCGCTTCCAGATCGATGCCGAGATCGGCGGCCGTCTCGAGCCACGGCACCACGGCCGAGATGTCGTCGTAGTCGGTGTCGCCGCGCGTGCGCAGGGTGTGGAAGATCTGTTGCAGCCACGTCGTGCCGCACTTGCCGAACGGCGTGATGATCACGTCGGTCGGCAGCGGCCGGAACGCGAGCCCCTGCATGATGCCGTCCCGGGTCAGCATCCGTGCCTGCACGGCCCGGAAACCCGCCATGTCGGTCGCGCGCGGCATACGAGAATCCGGAGCCGGGGTCAGATGCCCGGTGCCCAGCCCGAGATGAAGTAGACCGCGCCGGCCACCAGGGTGATGAAGATGATCAGGATGCCTTTTACGTCCGCACGGCGGTCCGCTTCGGCGAGTTGTTCGGTCTGGACGTCGTCGCTCATGAAGGTTCCCTGCAACTGTGACGGGGTCGGGCGCCCTGAACGGCCCGGCGTGTGCCGGGCACCGCGCGCCGGCGCGCAGTCTACCGGATGGCCCCGGCCGGCTCAAACCGCCCTTGCACCGGGCCCGCGAAGCACGGTCCGCGCCGACGAACAAACGGACCAGGGGCATAAGTTTAGCAATTTCGGTTGCTTCTCCCGGGGCGGCGGCGATGCTAAGGTGCGACCCGCGAAATCCGGGCACACCTATGTATCGCTACGACAGCTTCGATCGCCAGTTCATCGCCGAACGCGTCCGGCACTACCGGGCCCAGACGGAACGCTACCTGGCCGGTGAACTCTCCGAGGACGAGTTCCGCCACCTGCGCCTGCGCAACGGTCTGTACGTGCAGCGGCTGGCCCCGATGCTGCGCGTGGCGGTGCCCTACGGCACGCTGTCGAGTACCCAGCTGCGTACCCTCGCCCACATCGCGCGTGACTACGACCGTGGCTACGGCCACCTCAGCACGCGCCAGAACATGCAGTTCAACTGGCCCGAACTCGCCGAAGTACCGGACATCCTCGAGGCGCTGGCCGAGGTCGAGATGCACGCCATCCAGACCAGCGGCAACTGCATCCGCAACGTGACGACCGACGAATTCTCCGGCGTCGCCGCCGACGAGACGCTCGATCCGCGGCCTTACTGCGAGATCATCCGGCAGTGGTCGACGTCGCATCCGGAATTCGACTGGCTGCCACGCAAGTTCAAGATCGCGGTCACCGGCGCCGCGGAGGACCGTGCCGCCATCGACGTGCACGACATCGGCCTGCGTGTCTACCGCGATGCCGCGGGCGAGCGCCTGGTCGACTTCATCGTCGGCGGTGGGCTCGGCCGTACCCCGGTGATCGGCGAGACGATCCGCACCGGCCTGCCCATGGCGCACCTGCTCACCTACCTCGAAGCCGTCATGCGGGTATACAACCGCTACGGCCGGCGCGACAACAAGTACAAGGCGCGCATCAAGATCCTGGTCCGGGCCCTGACCGCGGAAGGCTTCCGCGCCAAGGTCGACGAGGAATGGGCGCTCGTCCGCGATTCCGCGAGCGTGCTGACGGTCGCGGAGATCGAGCGCGTCGAAGGCTACTTCGTGCCGCCCGCCTGGCCGTCGGTCCCCGACGCGACTGCGACCCTCGCCGAGCAGCGGCTCGCCAACCCGGCCTTTGGCCGCTGGGTGGCGAACAACGTCATGGCACACCGCCAGCCGGGCTATGCCGCAGTGGTGCTGTCGACCAAGGTCACCGGCATTCCGCCGGGCGACGTGTCGGACCGGCAGATGCAGGCAGTTGCCGACTGGGCCGACCGTTACGGGTTCGGCGAGATCCGCATCAGCCACCAGCAGAACTTCGTGCTGCCCGACGTACCGCAGGCGGCGCTCTTCGAACTCTGGCAGGCCGCCTGCCGCGAGGGCCTCGGCGAATCCAACGTCGGGCTGCTGACCAACATCATCTGCTGCCCCGGCGGCGACTACTGCTCGCTCGCCAACGCCAAGTCGATCCCGGTCGCCGAAGCCATCCAGCAGCGCTTCGACGACTACGACTACCTGCACGACCTGGGGCCGATCGACCTCAACATCTCGGGCTGCATGAATGCCTGTGGGCACCACCACGTCGGCACCATCGGCATCCTCGGGGTCGACAAGAAGGGCGAGGAGTTCTACCAGATCTCGATCGGCGGCCATGCGGGCCATGCCGGTCAGACGGCGTCGATCGGCGCGATCATCGGGCCATCGGTCTCCCGCGACGAGGTACCGGACGTCATCGGCCGCATCCTCGACACGTATGTGGCGCTGCGTGCACCCGGCGAGACGTTCCTCGCGACCTGCCGCCGCATCGGCACCGAACCGTTCAAGGAGCGAATCTATGGCCGCGCTGATTGAGATCGATCGGGTGAGCGGCACGCTGCGCGGGGCGGACGCCGGCCGAGCCGGCCTGCCGCTGCTCGCCCCCGAGGCATGGCACGGCCAGGCCGATGCCGGCCTCCGGCTGCCGGGCGATGCCGAACCCGAGGCCCGCTTTGCCGAGGCCCCGCTCATCGCCATCGAGTTCCCCGCATTTCACGACGGCCGTGGGCTGTCGCTCGCCGTCCTGCTGCGCACCCGCTTCGGGTTCACCGGCGAACTGCGCGCCATTGGTGACGTGCGCCCCGACCTGCTGCACTACCTGGTGCGCTGTGGCTTCGACA
Organism: Pseudomonadales bacterium; assembly: GCA_019634925.1. GTDB lineage: Bacteria > Pseudomonadota > Gammaproteobacteria > Pseudomonadales > Azotimanducaceae > UBA7803. The sequence continues at coordinate 593,675 of JAHCAL010000003.1, read as the reverse complement.
CGTTCGAGCTCGCGGAAGGGGTGAGCATCGATCTCGCGGATCCGCGCCTCGTCCCGCACCTGCAGTACTACCAGGCTTCGGTGCGCGACCCGGAACCCGCGTTCCGGCGCGTCGCACGCGGACGGGCCGCCTGACCCGCGCCCGTCACCGATTGGCGGCCGTGGGCTAACCGCCCAGGTGCACCACGCCCCGGCCGACCATGCGGCCCGCAAGGATGCGGTCGATCGCGTCGGACAGGGTCTCGAGCGTCAACCGCTCCTCGAGCGCCGCCAGCCCCGTCAGGCGCCAGGGACCCGCCAGCCTGTTCCAGATTTCGGCCTTCTGCGCGAGCGGCAGCTGCACCGAGTCCACGCCGAGCAGGTTCACGTGGCGCAGGATGAACGGCAGCACCGTCGCCGGGATCTGCGGTGAATCCACCAGCCCGCAGGCGGCCAGGCTGCCGCCATAGCGCAGGCTCTTGACCGCGTTGAACAGGATCTCGCCGCCGACCGTGTCGATGACACCCGCCCAGGTTTCCTTGAGGAGCGGCCGATCGGTGCCGGCACGCGCTTCCTCCCGGCTCATGATCCGCGCGGCACCGAGCGACTGCAGAAACCCCGCCTGCGCTGGTTTGCCGGTCACCGCCACCACTTCGTAGCCGAGGTGGGCGAGCAGGCGCACGCCGACCGATCCCACGCCGCCGGTCGCGCCGGTGACCAGCACCGGACCGGCCGCGGGTGTCAGGCCCGCGTGTTCGAGCTTGTGGACCGCGAGGGCGGCGGTGAAGCCGGCGGTACCGAGGACCATGCTCTCGTGTAGCGTGAGGCCTGCCGGCCGGCGCACGACCCAACCTGCAGGAACGCGGATACGCTGGCCGTAGCCACCCGGCGTATTCATGCCGAGGTCGAAACCGATCACGATCACCTCGTCGCCGGGGGCAAAGTCGGCCACCGCCGACTCCAGCACCACGCCGGCCGCATCGATGCCCGGCGTGTGCGGAAACTGCCGTGTGACCCCGGGGTTGCCGGTCGCGGACAGCCCGTCCTTGTAGTTGAGCGAGGAGTAGCGGACGTCGATCAACACGTCGCCCGGTGGCAGGTCGGCCACCTGGCGCTCGACAATGCGCCGCACGTAGCCCGTATCGGTCTTCTCGACCTGGAACGCCCGGAATCCGCTCATGCTCCACCTCTCCAGTTGGTCAGCCTGCCCATCCAGCGCTCGGCGGCCGCGTCGAGCCGCGACTCCACCTGCGCCATGAGCCGATCCAGCGGACGCCGGTGTTCGACCCACTTGACCTCGAAGAGATCGGCGGATTCGTTCTGCTCGAGCAGATAGGCGTCGCTGGTGACGAGGGTATCGACGAGGTTCAGCGCCACCGCATGCTGGCCGTGCCAGCTCTCGCCGGTCGCGACCCGTTCCAGGTCCACCTGCGGGCGATGGGTGGTGACGAATTCCTGGAACAGACCGTGGATCTCTTCCAGTTCCTCGACGAACTTGCGCCGCGCATCCTCGGTGTTCTCGCCGAGCACGGTCAGCGTGCGCTTGTACTTGCCCGCGGTCAGGACCTCGACGTCGACGTCGTGGCGCTTGAGCAGGCGGTGCACGTTCGGCACCTGCGCCACCACGCCGATCGAGCCGACCACCGCGAACGGTGCCGCGAGTATCCGGTCCGCCACCACCGCCATCAGGTAGCCGCCACTGGCGGCCACCTTGTCGACCGCGACGGTGAGCGGAATACCCCGCTCGCGGACCCGCGCGAGCTGCGAAGCGGCGAGACCGTAGCCGTGCACCAGCCCGCCGGGACTCTCGAGCCGCACCAGCACCTCGTCGGTCGGCTCGGCGGTGATGAGCACCGCGGTGATCTCCTCGCGCAGGTTCTTGACTTGCGACGCGTGCAGATCGCCGTTGAAATCGATCACGAACACCCGTTTGCGCGGCGGCGCGTCGTTGTTCGCGGCTTCACGCATCGATCGCGCGGCTTCCTTGTCGGCGAGCTTGCGGGCCTTTTCCTCCTGCTTGCGCGCCTTCTTCACCAGCGACGCGGGCAGCAGGGCCTCCTGGACACCGTATTTCAGGTCCTGGAAGTGTTCGTTCAGTTTGCGGATCTCGAGATGGCCGCCGTGCTGCTGCTGGCGCTTGATCGCGAGTGCGGCAATGCTCGAGATGACGATGAGCAGCGCCACCACGACCGTCGCCGCACGCGCAAGGAAGCCGAGATAGTCGTACAGGTGTTCCATGGGGACCCGCGTCGGGAAAAGCCCGGTACTGTATAGGATCGGCTGGGGCCAGTCACCGGCCGGGGCCCGAACGTCCGTGATAAACGCGGATCAGTGCTGCCCGCCGCGGGCCGCGGCGCGACTGTCCGGCCGCGACTGGGCGGCCGCGAGTGGGCGGCCTTGATCTGGCCCGCGGATCCGTGTCAGATGCGCACGAATTCATCGAAGTGACGTCGGACACCATGACGCTGCGCGACCTCGGATCACGCCTCGAAGCCGCCTTTCATGCCCCTGCCGCGGCGGGCATGGACGCCGTGCTGCGCATTCAGGTGGGCGACGAGCACATCACCTTCAGGGTGGCCCACGGCACGCTCAGCGTGCTCGACGACCCGCTCCATGCGCCTGACGCAACGTTCCATTTCGCTGATCTCGCGACCGCGTCGGCACTGTTCTCCGGTACCGAAGACGCGTTCGAGGCGTTCATGAACGAACGCTTCCGCGCCGACGGTTACCTCATGTGGGCATTCACGCTGATAGCGATGTTCAGGAGCCGGAGCCTGCCGGTCACGCCGGTGGAATGACACCCGTCCCGGCACTGCGGCCGCGCTACCCGCCGGCGCGGAGCCGTTCGATGAACGCGTCGATCAACCAGCGCGAGATGGCCGTGGCCGGGGGCACGTTGGGCAACTCGTCGTAGCGGAACCAGCGCGCGTCCGCGATCTCGCCTTCCTGGCACACGATTTCGCCGCTGTCGTACTCCGCGTGGAACCCGAGCATGAGCGAGTTGGGGAACGGCCAGCTCTGGCTGCCGAGATAGCGCAGGTTGCGCACCCGGATCCCCACCTCCTCTTCCACCTCGCGGTGCACGGTCTGCTCGATCGACTCGCCCGGTTCGACGAAGCCGGCCAGCGTGCTGTACATGCCGGTCGGCCAGTTGGCGTTGCGCGCCAGCAGCATCTCGTCACCGCGCGTGACCAGCACGATGATGCTCGGCGAGAGCCGCGGATAATTGACCAGCCTGCATTCCGGGCAGACCTTGGCACGATCCTGGCCGTGGTCCGCCATCGCGGTCCCGCAGCGCCCGCAGAACTGATGCGTGTTGTGCCACTCGATGACCTGGAGTGCGCGTCCGGCCAGGTAGAACAGCGGTGGCTCGACCCGGCCGAGCCAGGCGCGCAGGTCCACCGCGGCATAGCCTTCGGGCAGCTTGCCCCGGCAGTCGAGCGCATAGCAGTCGTGGCCGCGATACCTGCCGAGGTAATGGCGGGCACGCTCCTCGACATCGAGCCAGCGGAACTCGTCCGCGGCTACCGGGCGTGGGACGCCGCGCTCGACCACACAACCGATCTGGTTGCGCATGACCAGGAAGTACCAGGCTTCGCCCTGGGCAGGCGTCGCGGGCGGATGGACGGCGGAAACGAAATCATCGGGATCGATTGGCCACATGCGGAATCCTGTACTCGGTTCGATTGAAAGTCGGGAGGGTCATGGCGGGCTCAGCCGCCCGCACCGTCACGGCGCCAGACACTCCCGCCGCGCGCCCGCTGGTCGATGAGGTCCAGCAGCCGTTCGTGGGCGCCGAGTTCGTCCACCGACGCGCGAACGATGGCGAGCGGCGGGCGGTCCGGTGCGAGCCTGCGCACCGCGGGTACCGTGCGGCCATCCGCATCGGCGCCACCCTCCTCTGCGCCGAACAGCAGCGTCTGACCACCGGTCATGGCGAGGTAGACGTCGGCGAGGATCTCGGCATCGAGCAGCGCGCCGTGCAGGTCGCGCGCGGAGTTGTCGACCTGGTAGCGGCGGCACAGGGCGTCGAGATTGTTCTTCTGCCCGGGGTGCTTGTGGCGGGCGAGCGCCAGCGAATCGGTCACCCTACAGAAGTCGGCGAGGCGCGCCGGCGCACCCGGGACGCGGGCCAGCTCCTGATCGAGAAACGCGAGGTCGAACGGTGCGTTGTGGATGATCAGCTCGGCATCGGTGACGAACGCCAGGAAGTCCTGAGCCACGTCGGCGAAACGCGGTTTGTCGGCCAGGAATTCGCGGCTGAGACCGTGCACCGCATACGCGCCGTCGTCGACGTCCCGCTCCGGATTGAGGTAACGGTGGAAGTGGCGTCCGGTGAGCTTGCGGCCGACGAGTTCGACCGCGCCGATTTCGATGACCCGGTGGCCCTGGCCCACTTCGAGGCCGGTGGTTTCCGTATCGAGGACGACCTGCCTCATGCCTGTGCCAGCATCATGTCGATGGCCCGGTTCGCTTCCTGGTCGACCCGCTCGTTTTCCGGATGACCGCTGTGGCCGCGCACCCAATGCCATTCCACTTCGTGGGCTGCGGCGAGCTGGTCCAGCCGTTCCCAGAGGTCGCGGTTCTTGACCGGCTGGCGCGCCGCGGTCCGCCAGCCATTGCGCTTCCACCCGGCGAGCCATTGGGTGATGCCGTGCCGCACGTACTGCGAATCCGTGGTTAGTGCGACCCGACTCGGCCGGGTCAGGGCCGCCAGGCCTTCGATGGCCGCGGTCAGTTCCATACGATTGTTGGTGGTCTCGGGTTCCGCGCCGGATACCATGCGCTCGTGACTGCCACGCCGCAGCAGCGCAGCCCAGCCACCGGGGCCCGGATTACCACGGCATGCGCCATCCGTGAAGATCTCCACCAGCACCGGCGATCCTGCCTAGACCTGCGACTGCGGACGCGGGTTCATGGATAGTCCGGGTTCTGGGGTGGCTCGCGCAGCCGCGCCGCAGGCAACTGCAGCGGCACGACGTTGCTGTTACCGAACGCCGGTCGTGCGGCGAAACCGGGCCGGGCGATGCCGGTCGCCACGCGTTTCAGCGGCCGCATGGCGGCGGCCTGCTTGGTCGCCGACACCAGGTAGACGCCACCGAGCGGCACACGGCGCCGGCGCAGCGCGCGCTGCAGCGCATTGTCGTCGGTCCGCGCGCGCTCCCGCTGGAACGGCAGCCCGTACTGCAGGTGCAGCGGTTGCGCCTGCACTTCGAAGCCGAGCACCGCAAGCCAGTCGAGCAGGCGCAGCGTCGTGATCAGGTGCAGGCCTCGGAAGGCGTCGGGCTTGAACTGCGCGACGCAACGACGCACCCCCCAGAGGCTCAATGGATTGAACGCACAGACGATCAGCCTGCCGCCGGGCGCGATCGCCCGGGCCGCTTCACGCAGCACGCCGCGCGGATCCGCCGACGTCTCGAGCGCGTGGTGCAGCACGATCGCGTCGAGCGTATTGTTTGCCACCGGCAGCGCTTCGGGCAGGCAGCGCAGCACGGGTGTGTCCGTGATCGCAGGCCCGGGCAGCACCGCGCCGAAGAGCCGGCTGCGCACCATGCAGCCGCGCACCGCCTGGGCCATGACCTCGTGACAACCGAGCCAAAGCAGCGTGTCGCCGTGCGCACGTCGCACGGCTTCGGCGAGCGGTGCGGTTTCTTCAGCCAGCACACGCTGGCCCGCCGGCGTGGCGAGCCAGGTCGCAAGTCGATGGGCACGGGCATTTGCCACGATCGAAAGGTTCCCGCAAAGTAGCGGATCGATTCTGACCTCCGCATTCCATGATCGCAACTTGGATACCGCCGTTTCCCGGCGCCTGGCTGATGCTGCTGCTCGTGCTCGTCGCCGGCTGCCAGGCGCCCGGGGGACGCGCCCCGGACCACGATCCGCAGGGCGAACGCCGCACGACACGAGCCACCGAGCCTGCGCCCGCACCGACCCGACCAGGACACCAGCGGGCTGGTGCGCCCGGTCCAGCGGGCGAGGATGCCCGGGACTGCTGCGCCGCGGACGAAGACCTGTGGGCGCTGATCCGCGCCGGATTCCGGCTCGAACGCCCGCTCGACCAGCCACGCGTGCGCGCGGAGCTGAACGAGCTGCTGCGGTTTCCCGGGCACCTGCAACGGCTCGGCCCACTCCTCGAGCTCTACCTGCCACACATCTTCGACGCCGTGCAGACACGCGGGCTGCCCGCCGAACTTGCCCTGCTGCCGATCATCGAGAGCGGCATGGACCCGCAGGCGGGACGCGTGGGTGGCCCTTCCGGACTCTGGCAGTTCCTGCCCGCGACCGCGGAGCGCCTCGACGTGCCGCGTTCATGGTGGTTCGAGGGTCGTCACGACCCGGTGATCTCGACCCGCGCGGCGCTCGACTATCTGGAGTATCACCACGCGCAGTTCGGATCCTGGCCGCTCGCGCTCACGGCTTACAACGTCGGCGAGGGCACCGTGCGCCGTGCGCTCGCCGCACGCGGCGGCTCGGCAACCTTCTGGGCGCTGCGTCTCCCGGCGGCCGGGATGGCATTCGTGCCCAAGCTCCTCGCGCTGGCCGAGGTGGTCGCCGACCCAGCGCGCTACGGCGTCACCCTGCCACCGATCGCCGCCGGCGCGACCTTCGTGACGCTGCCGACCGGCGGACAGATCGAGATCGCGAAGGCGGCCCGCGCGCTCGGCTTGGCGGAGGACTACCTGTACCAGCTCAACCCCGGCCTCAACCGCTCGACCACCCCGCCCGATGGTCCCCACCTGCTCCATGTTCCGGTCGCCAGCGCGGACCAGGCCGGCGCGTGGCTCGCGAGCCTCGGCCCCGAGGATCGTTCAGCTGCGCGCGCAGCCGCCCGTGCAGCGGAGGGCCGCGGTGGCGTACAGACGACGGCGGCTGCAGGGCAGGATCGCGTGCACGTGGTACGTGCCGGGGAGACGCTGTGGGGCATCGCACGCACCTACCGGATCAAGCTCGACGAACTCGTCGCGCACAACGCCCTGCGCCGCAACGCCGTGCTCAGGATCGGTCAGCGCCTCGTCATCCCGCGGCGCTAGTCCGCGGCCCTAGTCCGCGGCGCCAGCCCACGGCACCAGCCCGCGTCCGTCAGTTCGGCCGGCGGATCGACGCGGCGCGTTCGAGCGACTCGTAAAACCCGCCGAAGTCGAGCCGCGCGGTCCGATCCGCGACGAAGCGCCGGATGCCGTCGATTTCGCTTTCGGTCATCGCGGCGACGTCGCCGTCCTGCACGCGGGTCACCGTCACCACGGCGCTGCCGCCGCCGGACAGTTCCGCTGCACCCACCGACTTGTCACCGGGCGCAGGACGCGTCAGCCGGAACGCCACGTCGAGGACGTCGCGCGGAATGTCCTCCGCGCTGCGCATCGCACCCTCGAAGCGCTGCCAGTTCACGCCATGGGCGAGCGCGATCTCTGCCACCGGATCACCGGCCGCGACCCGCGCTTCGGCCGCTTCGCGCGCCTGGCGCGCGAGATCCCGTGCGCGTTCGCTGGTGATCTGGTCGCGCAGCGCTTCGGCCAGCGCCTCGAGCGGAATCTGCTCGGCAGGGTGCCGCTCGGCCACGCGCATCACCACCGCGCGCCCGGCCGCATGTTCCACCGCCGCGCTGTTGAATCCGTTGTCCAGGACCTCGCGCGCGAACAGCGCGTCGCGTACCGGCTGCGCCGCGAATACGCCATCGCCGGTGCTGCGCGTGACGCCGTCGGTGCGGCGGATCTCGAGGCCGAGGTCCGCGGCGATCCCGGCCAGATCGTTCGGCCGCTCGAACGCCAGGTTGTCGAGTTCGCGCAGCCGCTCCTGGTAGAGCGCATCGGCCTGCTCGCGCCGCAGGCGCTGCTCGATGGCGGCGCGCGCATCCTCGAACGCGGGGTATTCGGACGCACGGATCTCGTCCAGGCGGATCAGGTGGTAGCCGAACTCGGTCGCCACCGGGCCGGAAAGGTCGCCGGGGGCGGCGAGCGCAAAGAGCGCATCCTCGAATGCCTTGTCGAACACGCCGCGCCCGACCAGGCCGAGATCGCCGCCCTGCGCTGCGGAACCCGGATCCTCGGACACCGCGCGGGCCAGGTCCTCGAAGGCCTCGCCGGCGGCGATGCGCGCCTTGAGCGCTTCGATCTCGGCGCTCGCAGCGGCCGCGTCGCGCGCATCCGTGAGGGTCAGCAGGATGTGCCGGCTGCGCCGCTCCTCGCCTGCCGGTGCCGCGGCCCGGTCGGCCTCGTAAGCTTCCCGAACGGCGTCCTCGCTGACTGCGATCGACGGATCGTTCGCGAGTTCGGCGGCGACCAGTTCGACGTAGTCGACGTCGACCGATTCCTCGGTCATGTAGTCGAGCCGGTTCTCTTCGTAGCGCAGGGCGACGTCGTCATCGGACACTTCGACCTCGGCGGCGAAGCGTTCGAGCGTGAACGGCAGGTACGCGAGGTCGCGCCGCTGACCGAGCAGGCGCGCGTGGTTCTGCACGTCGCGTTCGGTCGCGAGCGCGGTTCCGACCACGCCGTTCTGCAGTTGACCGAGCGTCAGGATCTCGCGGGTCTCCTCGATGAAGCCCTGCGGCGTATAACCCATGCCCTGGGCCACCAGCCGGTAGCGGCTTTCCTGGAACACGCCGTCGACCTGGAAGTTGGGATCGCGGCGGATCACCCGCGCCACCTCGGCATCGCCCGCGGTCAGCCCGAGATCGTCGGCGGCCTGTTTCATGAGCGTGCGTGCGATCATCTGTTCGACGACCAGGTTCTGCAGGCGCACCGGGTCGATCATGCCCGGGTCGAAGTCGGCGCCGAGCTGTGCCGCAAGCCGCCGCCGCTCCCGTTCCGCCTCCGCGGTGACCATGCCCTGGGTGATCGAGTCGCCGTTCACCCGGGCGATGTCCGGATCGCCGCTGCCGAACAGGTTGAACGCGCCGAAGCCGAACACGGCGAGCACGAATATGATGATCCCGACCAGCACCTTGAAGGCCAGGCTCTGGGTCTGCGCGCGCATCTTCTGCAACATGAGCGGGTTCCTCGATACGGTCGGGGCGGACCCTCAAGAAAAAAGGCGCAGAGGTGCGCCTTCCTTCAGCGGTCCGACTGGTCGGATCAGATCAGTTGAGGGCGTCCTTCAGCCCTTTGCCCGGCTTGAAGGCCGGGACCTTTGCCGCGTCGATGTCGATCGCTGCACCGGTCTGGGGGTTGCGGCCGGTGCGGGCAGCGCGTTCGCGCACGAGGAACGTGCCGAAGCCGACGATGGATACCGGCTCCGACTGCCTGAGCGAGCGGGTGATGGCGTCGAGCGCCGCGTCCAGGGCGCGTCCTGCCGACGCCTTGGAGATGTCGGCCGCTTCGGCGATCTGATCGATGAGTTCTGATTTGTTCACGTCTGATCCTCTGGGAATCCGCCCCTGCAACGCGATGCGGGCCGGAAAAAATGGCTGATTTCGGGGGGGACTTCTACAACGCGCGGTTTATACCAACACACCCCCGCCCCTGCAAGGCGCACCCGGCCTGCGGGACCTGGTCCTCTGCGGGTCGCAGCGCAACTGCGGGTCGCGTTCAATGCGCGCTGATCGAGACCTCCCCATCTGCCGGCTTGACGTCACCGGCGACCGTACGCGGCTGCTCCGACGCGTCCTCCTCGCGCGGGTGCGGCATGTGTTCGAGCGCGATCTCGAGCACCTCGTCGATCCACCGCACCGGGTGGATCTGGAGCCCGGCGAGCACGTTCTCGGGGATTTCCTTGAGATCGCGCTCGTTTTCCTTCGGAATGATGACTTTCTTGATGCCGCCGCGCAGCGCCGCGAGCAGCTTTTCCTTGAGTCCGCCGATCGCGAGCACCTGACCGCGCAGCGTGATCTCGCCGGTCATCGCGACATCCGCACGCACGGGAATGCCGGTGAGCACCGACACGACGGCCGTGCACATGCCGATGCCCGCACTCGGGCCGTCCTTCGGAGTTGCCCCCTCCGGCACGTGGATGTGCAGGTCGAATTTCTCATGGAAATCGCGGGCGATGCCGAGCACGGCCGCCCGGCTGCGCACCACGGTGAGCGCCGTCGAGATCGATTCCTGCATCACGTCGCCGAGCGAGCCGGTCTTGATCTGCAGGCCCTTGCCCGGTACCGCGACAGCTTCGATGTTGAGCAGCTCGCCGCCAACCTGCGTCCAGGCGAGACCGGTCACGATCCCCACCTGGTTGTTCTCCTCGGCGAGGCCGTAGGTGAACTTGCGCACGCCGGAAAGCTGTTCGACCAGCTCGGCATCGATGACCGGCGGTTTGCGGCGGCCCTTCTTCTGCAGCAGCGCACCCTTGACCACCTTGCGCGCCAGCTTGGCGATGGCCCGCTCGAGCCCGCGTACGCCCGCCTCGCGGGTGTAATAGCGGATCAGGTGCACGATCGCCTCGTCGGTCAGCCGGAACTCCTCGGGCCTGAGTCCGTTCTGGCGGATCTGTTTCGGCACCAGGTAACGTCGGGCGATGTTCAGCTTCTCGTCGTCCGTGTAGCCGGGCAGCCGGATCACTTCCATCCGGTCGAGCAGCGCCGGCGGGATGTTCATCGAGTTCGAGGTACAGACGAAGAACACGTCCGACAGGTCGTAGTCCACCTCGAGGTAGTGATCGTTGAACGCGCGGTTCTGCTCGGGATCGAGCACTTCGAGCAGTGCACTCGCCGGGTCACCGCGGAAATCCATGCCCATCTTGTCGACTTCGTCGAGCAGGAACAGCGGGTTGCGCACGCCGACCTTGGCCATCTTCTGGACGACCTTGCCCGGCAATGCGCCGATATAGGTGCGCCGGTGGCCGCGGATCTCGGCCTCGTCGCGCACGCCGCCGAGCGCCATGCGCACGAACTTGCGGTTGGTCGCGCGTGCGATGCTCTCGCCGAGCGAGGTCTTGCCGACCCCGGGCGGGCCGACCAGGCACAACACCGGCCCCTTGACCTTGTTCACCCGGGTCTGCACGGCCAGGTACTCGACGATGCGGTCCTTCACTTCCTCGAGCCCGTAGTGATCCTCGTCGAGGATGCGCTGCGCGGCCGCCAGGTCGCGCCGCACACGGCTCTTCGCCTTCCAGGGCACGCCGACCATCCACTCGAGGTAGCTGCGCACCACGGTCGCCTCGGCCGACATCGGCGACATCTGTTTCAGCTTGGCCAGCTCCGTCTGCGCCTTGGCGCGGGCGTCGCGCGGCATGCCGCTGGCCTCGATGCGCCGCTGCAGCTCCTCGAGCTCGTTGGGCGCTTCGTCGAGGTCGCCGAGTTCCTTCTGAATGGCCTTCATCTGCTCATTCAGGTAGTACTCGCGCTGGCTCTTCTCCATCTGTTTCTTGACGCGGCCACGGATGCGCTTCTCCATCTGGTAGAGATCGATTTCGGAATCGATCAGGGAGAGCAGCACTTCGATGCGCGGGCGCAGTTCGAAAGCCTCGAGAATGCGCTGACGGTCGGCGACGTCGAGCGCCATCTGTGCGGCGATGGTGTCGACCAGGCGGGCCGGGTCGTCGATGCTGCCGAGCGATGCCAGCACTTCCTGCGGCACCTTCTTGCTGGCCTTGACGTACTCCTCGAACTGCTCGAGCAGCGACCGCGCGAGGGCTTCCCCCTCGCGGCCTTCGTGTTCCGGCTCGGCAACCGGCACGACGGACGCGACCAGGTGGTCGCCCGCGGCATCGACGCCCTGCACGCGTGCGCGGTGGCCACCTTCCACCAGGACCTTGACCGTGCCGTCAGGCAGCTTCAGGAGCTGCAGAACCGTCGCCACGGTGCCGACCTCGAACAGGTCGGCTGCGCCCACCACGTCCCGGTCGGCATCGCGTTTGGCGAGCAGCAGGATCTGCTTGCCCTCCGCCATGGCGGCATCGAGTGCGCGGATGGAGCTTTCGGTTCCGACGAACAGCGGGTGTACCCCGTGCGGGTACACCACCATGTCACGGAGCGGCAGTACGGGAATGCGGATGTTGTCGTGCTTCGTCAATGGTCAACCGTCACTCACTGGGTGCGGCCTGTGCCTTCTCCACGTTCTCGTAGATGAGCATCGGCTCGCTGTCGCCGTTGATGACGCTCTCGTCGATGACCACCTTGCTGACCGCGTGCTGCGACGGCAGTTTGTACATGGTCTCGAGGAGCACCGCTTCGAGAATCGACCGCAGGCCGCGGGCCCCGGTCTTGCGCTCCATGGCCTTGCGGGCCACCGCACGCAAGGCGTCGTCGCGGAAATCCACTTCGACACCTTCCATCTCGAAGAGCTTGGTGTACTGCTTGGTCAGGGAGTTCCGCGGTTCGGTGAGAATCTGCATCAGCGCGGTCACGTCGAGTTCCTCGAGCGTCGCGATGACCGGCAGGCGGCCGACGAACTCCGGGATCAGGCCATAACGGATCAGGTCCTCCGGCTCGACGCTGCGCAACGTCTCGCCGATGCTCTTGCGGTCCTCCTCGCCCTTCACCTCGGCGCCGAAGCCGATGCCCGACTTCTCGGACCGGTCGCGGATCACCTTCTCGAGGCCGGCGAACGCGCCGCCGCAGATGAACAGGATGTTGGACGTGTCGACCTGCAGGAATTCCTGTTGCGGATGCTTGCGGCCACCTTGCGGCGGCACCGAGGCGACGGTGCCTTCGATCAGCTTCAGCAGCGCCTGCTGGACCCCTTCGCCGGATACGTCACGGGTGATCGAAGGGTTGTCGGACTTGCGCGAGATCTTGTCGATCTCGTCGATGTAGACGATGCCGACCTGGGCCCGCTCGACGTCGTAATCGCACTTCTGCAGCAGCTTCTGGATGATGTTCTCGACATCTTCGCCCACGTACCCTGCTTCGGTCAGCGTGGTGGCGTCGGCAATGGTGAACGGTACGTCGAGCAGCCGGGCGAGCGTCTCGGCGAGCAGGGTCTTACCGCTGCCGGTCGGGCCGATCAGCAGGATGTTGGACTTCGAGAGTTCGACCTCGTCCTTCTTGCCCTTGTAGTTGAGGCGCTTGTAATGGTTGTAGACCGCGACCGAAAGGACCTTCTTGGCATGGTCCTGGCCGATCACGTACTGGTCGAGAATGTTGCGGATCTCCATCGGCACCGGCAGCTTGCTGGTGCCCTTGGACTGCGCGCTTTCGGAAACTTCCTCGCGGATGATGTCGTTGCAGAGTTCGACACATTCGTCGCAGATGAACACCGACGGTCCGGCGATGAGCTTGCGGACTTCATGCTGACTCTTGCCGCAGAAGGAGCAGTACAGAAGCTTGCCCCCGTCGTCGCCCTTACCGCTGTTGTCTGGCATGACTACCTCGACCTGTACCCACCGCTTAACCTTGCGTGGTTCACCCTGATAATGCAAGTCCCGGCTCCGGCCGGCATTTGCCCGGTTTGTGCCGACAATGTCGGCCGGATCAACGCGGTTTTACCGCGCCGGGTGCACCGCAGATGAACCTTAGCGTGCGGCCACCTTGACGATGCGCTTGCGCGGTTCCTGGACCAGGTCCACCAGTCCGTAGTCCTTGGCTTCGTGCGCGGTCATCCAGAAATCCCGCGCCGAATCCTCGGCGATGCGCTCGACCGTCTGTCCGGTGTGCTGGGCGAGGATGCGGTTCAGGCGTTCGCGCATGAGCAGGATTTCGCGCGCCTGGATCTCGATGTCCGCCGCCGTGCCGCGCGAGCCGCCGGACGGCTGGTGGATCATGACCCGGGCGTTCGGCAGCGCGTACCGCTTGCCGGGCGTACCGGCGCCGAGCAGGAAGGCGCCCATGCTCGCCGCCTGGCCGATGCACATGGTGCTGACGTCACAGCGCACGAACTGCATCGTGTCGTAGATCGACATGCCGGCGGTGACGGAACCGCCCGGCGAGTTGATATAGAGGTTGATGTCCTTGTCGGGATTCTCCGACTCGAGGAACAGCATCTGCGCGACCACGAGATTGGCGACGTTGTCGTCAACTGGTCCGACCATGAAGATGATCCGTTCCTTGAGCAGTCGCGAGAAGATGTCGTAGGCGCGCTCGCCGCGCGCCGACTGCTCGACCACCATCGGTACCAGTCCGAGATTGGTGATCGGCTGCTGCATCGGGTCGAAAGTATCGCTCATCGCTGTCTCCGCCAGCCCCGTTACGGGGTCTGCTGTTCCGCCGCCGGTTGGTCTTCGGCACCTGTTGCGGCGCCTCGTTCGGCGCCTGCTTCGGCACCCTCCGGCGCCAGTGTCTTGCCGGAGATCACGTCCTGGTAGGAACCCGGCACTTCCGCTACCCGTGCCGCCGCCAGCACGTGATCGACCACCAGGTCCTCGAGCACGGCCAACTCGATCTGCTCGAGCTGCTCTGCATTACTGTAGTACCAGTTCACCACCTGCTGCGGATCGGCGTAGCCTTCCGCCAGCTGCTCGATGCGGGCGCGGACCTGGGCGGGATCCGCCGCGAGGTTGGCGGAGCGGACGATCTCGCTCACCACCAGGCCGACGTTGACCCGCCGTTCCGCCTGCTCGCGGAACAGGTCGAGCGGCAGGTCCGGCTGGCCGGCCGATCCGTACATGCGGAACTGCTGCAGCATCTGCTGACGCAGTGCCTCCATCTCACGCTCGATCATGGTGCGCGGCAGCTGGATGTTGTGCAGCGCGTTCAGCTGATCCATCACCTGCGATTTCAGCTGCTTGCGAACGGCATCCTCGAGTTCGCGCTGCATGTTGCGGCGCACGTCCGCGCGCAGCGCCTCGATTCCACCGTCCGACACCGCGAATGCCTCGAAGAAGGCGTCGTCGAGCTCCGGCAGGCGCGACGCCTCGACCTGGCGTACCGTCACGTCGAAGGTCACCGTCTTGCCGGCCAGCTGCTCGGCACGGTAGTCGGCCGGGAAGGTCGCGTCGAATGTACCCTGCTGACCCGGCGCCAGTCCGCGCACGCCGCGGTCGAAATCCTCGATCATCTGGCCTGCGCCGATCACGAACTGCTGGCCCTCGGCGCTGCCGCCCTCGAACGGTTCACCGTCGAGCCGACCGACGAAATCGATGGTCACGCGGTCGCCCTCGGCGGCGGGACGCTCGACGGTCTCCCAGGTCTTCCGTTGCTCGCGCAGCCGCTCGATCATCTGGTCGACGTCGGCCTCGGTGATCTCCGCAACCGGCTTCCTGAGTTCGGCCTTGCCCAGATTGACGAGTTCGACCAGCGGAAACACCTCGAACGTCGCCGTGAACTCGAAATCGTTGCCCGGGTCCATCTGCACGACTTCGAGGCTCGGCTGTCCGGCCGGGTTGAGGTCCTCCTGTCGGATGGCGGTGACGAAGCTCGACTGCATGAGCTCGCCGGCCACCTCCACCCGCACCGCCTGACCGAAGCGCCGGCGCACCTCCTTCATCGGTACGCGGCCCGGGCGGAACCCGGGCAGGCGCACCCGCGTGGCGGCTTCGCCGAGTCGCTCGCTGATCTTCTGCTCGAACGCCTCCGAGGGGACGGAAATGGTGAGCCGGCGCTCGAGGCCGGCAGTCGTCTCGATGGAAATCTGCATGGTTCCGTTATCTGGCTTAAGTCGTGTTCGAAAATGCTGTCTGGTCGCCTGCTCGGGGCGCTGCGCGATTGGGGTGGACGATGGGGCTCGAACCCACGACCGCCGGGATCACAACCCGGAGCTCTACCGACTGAGCTACGTCCACCACTTCACAACCGTTGGCTTCACAACTGTTGGCGCGCCCGGAAGGACTCGAACCTTCAACCCTCGGCTTAGAAGGCCGATGCTCTATCCTGTTGAGCTACGGGCGCATAGCTTGAGGAGGCATCGGTACACCTTTCTTACCGTGGCGCAGCCGCACTTACCAGTGCCGCAGCCGCGTTTACCAGTGCCGCAGCCGTGCGACGGACCGGCCAGCGTAGCACAGGCGCGCACGTTCTCAGGGAAGAGTGTTGGTCGGGGTAGAGAGATTCGAACTCCCGACATCCTGCTCCCAAAGCAGGCGCGCTACCAGACTGCGCTATACCCCGAGAGGTCTCAGGAAACGCGGGCGATGATACTGGCGGCTCCCCATAGCGTCAAACGACCCGGTCACGCGCCGATGCCCGCACGTTCATCGATTCGGGCGCCGTTCCGGGACCTGCCAATGCCCCGCCTCCACCACTAGAATAGCGGCCCCGCCCAGGCTCACGATCAGCGCGAACATGACTGCAAGGATTCTTGACGGCAACGGCATCGCCGCCGCCCTGCGCGCGACGCTCCGTGAACAGGTGCTGGTACGCACCGCCGCGGGCGCACGACCGCCCGGCCTGGCGGTGATCCTGGTGGGCAACGACCCCGCCTCGGAGATCTACGTCCGGCACAAGCGGACCGACTGCGAGGAAGTGGGGTTCCACTCCGAGGTGCAGCACCTGTCGGCCAACGTCTCCCAGGAGGACCTGGAACAGCGGATCCTGTCGCTCAATGACGATCCCGCGATCGACGGCATCCTCGTGCAGTTGCCGTTGCCGGACCACCTCGACGCGGCGCGGATCATCGACCGCATCGATCCCGCCAAGGACGTCGACGGCGTCCACCCGTTCAACATCGGCCGGCTGGCACTGCGCCGGCCGACCCTGCGGTCGTGCACACCGAAGGGCGTCATGCAGTTGCTCGAACACACCGGCGTGCCGCTGCGGGGCCTCGACGCCACCGTGATCGGCGCCTCGAACCACGTCGGCCGGCCGATGGGGCTCGAGCTGCTGCTGGCGGGGTGCACCGTGACCACGGCGCACAAGTTCTCCCGCGATACCCGCGCAGCCGTCATCGGCGCCGACATCGTGGTCTCCGCGGTCGGCCGGCCCGGGCTCGTGCCTGGCGACTGGATCAAGCCGGGTGCGATCGTCATCGACGTCGGCATCACGCGCAGCGAGCGCGGCAAGCTCAGCGGCGACGTGCGTTTCGAAGAGGCAGTCCAGCGCGCCGCCTGGATCACGCCGGTACCCGGCGGGGTCGGCCCCATGACCCGGGTGGCTATGCTGCAGAACACCCTGCAGGCGGCCGATGCGCGCCTTGCCACGGGAGCCGGACGCCCTTGAGACGCCTGTTCATCGCCGACCTGCATCTCGCCGATGCGGCCGAACCCGCCTTCCGGACCCTGGCCGCCCTGCTCGATGGCGCCCGCGGCACGGTCGACGAGCTGTACCTGCTCGGCGATCTGTGCGAGGTCTGGGTGGGCGACGACGACGACGGGCCGTTCGCGCACGCCCTGACGGCGCTGCTGCGCACGGCGGCGCACCACATGCGGGTCCGGCTGATGGCGGGCAACCGCGACTTCCTGTTCGGCGCGCGCTTCGGCGCCGCCACCGGCGTGGAGCTGATTCCCGACCCCTGCCCCTTGCCGGCGGGCATCCTGCTCGCGCACGGCGACGCGTTCTGTACCGACGATACCGCCTACCAGGCCGCCCGGGCGGTGCTGCGCGCGCCGGCCTGGCAGCAGGACGTGCTCGCCCGCAGCCTCGCCGAACGCCGCGCACTGGCCCGGCAGATGCGCGCCGAGAGCCGTGCCGGCAACGCGAACAAGCCGGAAAACATCATGGACGTGAATGCGGCGGAAGTGGCGCGGGTGGTGGCCGCGGCCGGCGCGCGCATCCTCGTGCACGGTCACACGCACCGGCCGGGGATCCATCGCGAACCCTGGGGCGTGCGCTACGTGCTCGGCGCCTGGGAACGCTGTGCCTGGCTGCTTTACGAAGACGCCGGCACCTTCACCCTCTCCTGCCGTCCGTTCGTGACGTCGGCCGCGACCGGCCCGCTGTGAAAGCGGAACGCGCAGTCCGGCTCGGTCACCAGCCGCGCCTCGGTGGCGAGCAGTTCGGGCAGGCGCGCGGCGACGCGCCCGGCATCGACCTCGCGGGCGAGCGTCAGGTAGTTGCGGAAGTGCCGGGCCTCCGACGCGAGCAGCCCGCGATAGAGTGACGCCACGTCCTCGGGCAGCACGTCGACCAAGCCGGCGAACCGCTCGCACGAACGCGCTTCGACCACTGCGCTCACCAGCAGGCTGTCGACCAGGCGTTCCGGTTCCCGCGTGGCGACCAGCGCGCGCAGACCGGCCGCGTAGCGGCTGGCGGTGAGCGGCGCGTAGGCGATCCCGCGCGCCAGCATGAGGGCGTGCACCTGCTCGAAATGGCGCAGTTCCTCCCGGGCGAACCGCGACAGGCGCTGCAGCAGGGCCGGCCGGTCGACGTAGCGGTACATCATGCTGAGCGCATTCCCGGCGGCCTTCTTTTCGCAGTTGGCGTGGTCGATCAGCAGCAGGGGCAGGTTCGCGGCCGCCTGCTCCAGCCAGGCAGTCGGCGTCGCGCAGGGCAGGAAATCGCGCACCGCGGCCAGCTCGCGCGCGAGCGCCGCGGTACTCACAGCGCCGGCGTTCGGTAGTTGCGCTCGTACTGCGCGACCGACCGGCGGAACAGTTCCTGGTCGATCTCGCGCAGGAGCGCCTCCAGCGTCGCGGCCCGGATGCCGTCGCGAAGCACCAGGCCGAGCCGCGCGAGCGCCTCGGCAAGCGCCGGGGCTTCGCCAGCCAGACGCCGCAGACCCTCGTGCGCGCGCAGGTGCGGGTCGGTATCGAACGGCTCGCCGAACCCGGGCTCGGGCGTCATGGCCGCGAGCCGGTCCTGATCCACCACCGTCACGCAGTGCGCCGTCGCGCCGGCGCGCAAGGCGAGCAGGCGTGCCCAGACCGCGTCGCGCTGCGTTCGCTCGTAGCCGTTCCAGCCGACGATCTCGTGTGCGAAACGCTTGCAGCCACGGCAGACGAGATCGCCGTAGGTGGTCGAACAGATGCCGATACAGGGGGTACGTCGAAGCATGCCGCGCACGTCAACCAGGCACTCCGGAAGAGGGACCGAACGCCAGCCTGAACTGCAGCCGGCGCAGTTCCCCGCGCAGCTGGCGCAGTTCCGCGCGGCCCCCCGGGGCTGCGGGATTGTACAGCAGGCCATTCAGCCGGGCGATCGTGCGGGCCCGCGCGTCGGCACTCTGCCCGGCCGCCGCGGCCACGCGATCGAGATAGCTGCCCGGCGGTTCGTCGGGCCGGCGTGCCCAGCCGAGCCGCGCCATCCGCGCGCAGAATCCGGCGAACATCCGCTCCACCGGGTGACGGCTCGGCGGCCGCCGGCGCCAGAACAGGATCAGCGCCACCACCGCACCAGAGAGCGCGCCGCCCGTGGCCACCGCGATGCCGATGCGCAGCGGCGTCACCTCGCCGAGCAGGCGCTTCAGCACATCCGCCTGCAGCTGGCCGTCGTAGCCGACCACCCACAGGTTCCAGCGGTGGTCGAGCGAGTCCACCCAGTCGAGCAGCCCGCGCACCATCCCGGACTCGCGCAGGCGCACCCCGCCGAGTACCGGGAGCGAAGCACGGTCCTCGGCCGAGAGCGCAGCCCGCAGGCCCTGTTCGATGCGCGCCGGGGCGACCGCCCCGGTCGGGTCGACGCGGATCCAGCCGGCCCCGGGCTGCCAGTACTCGACCCAGGCGTGCGCGTCGTACTGCCGCACCACCACGTGCCCGGTGATCGGGTTGACCTCGCCGCCCTGGTAGCCGCCCACCAGGCGGGCCGGCACGCCGACCGCCCGGAGCATGAAGACCACCGCACCCGCGTAGTGGGTGCAGAAGCCGCGTCGGGTCTCGAACCAGAACCGGTCGATGCTGTGCTCGCGCGGCAGGACCGGCGGGTTGAGGGTGTAGAAATACGGCTCGCTTCGGATGTGCGTGAGCAGCGCGTCCACGAACGCCCGGGTATCGGGCGTCGCTTCGCGCAATGCGACGGCGAAGGCCCGGATACGCGGGTTGTCCTCTGCCGGCAGGGCCGTCTCCCGCGCCCGCATCGGCCGCACGAGGTCGGGCTCCGGTACGGCGCCGGAATACGCGCGTGCCCGGTAGCGATAGACGGCGAGCACCGGATCCGGCGCCTGCAGGCGCCAGTCGCGGGTGAGCACGATGCCGGGGGACTCCGGCAGCGGGGTTTCGAGTGCGACCAGCCAGCGCGCGAACGTGGGCTCGAGCAGCACCTCGTACGACCGGGCGGTCGTCTCGTCGCGATCGAAGTCCGGCCCGGCAGCCGCACCCGGGTCGGGGCCGACCGACCAGGTGCCGCTGTCGAACCGCGAATAGACCAGCGCGCGCCAGTACAACTCGCGCGGCGCGGGCGGCGCGCCGGTGAACACCGCCCGGAACGCGAGCGCATCGGAGCGGCCGAGCTCCGCGACGTCGCCCGGCGTCATCTCCTCGCGCAGGCCGGTGACCGACGCGTTCGGCAGCGGCACCGACCAGAGCGGCGCGAGCCGCGGAAAGAACAGGAATACCACCACCGTGAGCGGCAGCGCCTGCAGGATCAGCGCACCGGCAAGCCGCAGGTTGGAGAACGGCCGCACCCGGGTCGCCAGCTGGTTCATGCCGACCATGGCCGCCGTCACCACCACGATGGCGAACAGCTGGTAGCCGGCCTGCAGCATCGACTGATCGAACAGGAACAGCGTCGCGATCAGGAAGTAGCCGAGGAAGATCACGACGTACGCGTCGCGCCGGTTCTTCATCTCGATCAGCTTGAGCGCGAATGCGAGATTGAGCAGCGACGCCGCGGCTTCCAGGCTGAAGCCGGGCACGTTGCTCAGCGCCACGCCCGCGACGGCCGCAACCACCACCAGCGCCTTCAGCAGGCGCGAAGGATAGTCCCAGCGGCCCTGGTACACGCCGTAGCGCCAGCAACAGCAGAACAGGCAGACCGCGATCAGCCACGGCGCGAGATGCAGCAGGAACGGCAGCACCACGGCCACCTGCGCCACCATCAGCAGTGCGAGGCTGTTGCGCGGAATCTGGTAGGCGATGCCGCGCCCGCGCCGCGCACCGTCGCGCGCAGGGGCATGGGGCGCCACGGCGGCAATGCCTTCAGCGCCCACGACCCGCCTCCCCGGTCGACGCATCCGCATCCGGCAGGCCGTGCAGGGCGAGCGCGCGCAGCACGCGCTCGAGGTGCGCCTCGCCGCGTGCGGGCGGCACGGTCAGGGCACCAAGGCGCAGCCCGAACTCACGGTCGAGCCGGGCGGCCTGGAGCGCGAGCCCGGTGAGCCGGGACAACCGCTCCTCGAGGGACCCGCGGGTCGCCTCGAGATCGAGCCACAAACGCGGCTCGAGGTAGCTCGCGTAACGCTTCACCGCGAGCTCGCCGCCGCGCGCGAAGGATCGCCAAAGGATGTGCCGCACCGGATCGCCGGCCCGGTACGCCCGGATGTCACTGAAATCCTCGCTGCCCTGGGGGTCGATCAGTTCGCCTTCATCGCGGCGACCGCTGCTGGTCTGCGGCAGCTCGTCGAACAGCGGTCGCGGATAGACCAGCGCACGCGCACCGAGATCGACCCAGGTCCAGGCGCGCAGCAGGCCGAGCGGATAGTAGGTCTCGATCAGCAGGCGTCCGGGGTGGAAGAAGCCGCGCCGGCTCGCCGCGAGATAGACCCGGACCGTAGCCGCCTCGCGCTCGTAGAGTTCCGCCCACTGCATGATGCCGCGCGGCCAGCCGAGCTGGATGCCTTCCCGTCCCCGCGCACGTCCGCTGCCGGCGGCCGGACGCGTCACGCGCACCGTGAACTCGAGATCCTCGCCGACGAACCCGGGACGTGCGCCGACCAGTTCGAGTCGCAAGCCCGAGAGATTGCGGAACGTGTACAGGATAGTCACCAGGAACATGCTGCCGAGCAGGAACGCCACCGCGTACACCAGGCTCGACTGATAGTTGATGCCGCCGAGGATGAGCAGGCCGATCAATCCGCCGAACGCAAACCCGGTCGGGGTGGGAAAGATGAAGACGTTGCGCTGCGACAGGACGATCGGCGAGGACGGCGGAATGCGCCGGTCGAGCCAGCGCCAGAACCTGGAACCGAGCAGCGCGAAGACGCGTTCGCCGAGCGCCGCGGCCACGCCCGTTCAGCCGACCACGTCGACGCCGGCCAGGAGCTGCTGCGCCAGCGCGCCGCCGCCGTGGCCCGCGTAGTCCGCCGCCTCGCGCAGGCGGTGCTCGACCACGCCGGGCAGGACCGCCTGCACGTCTTCCGGTACCACGTGGGTGCGCTCGCTGAGCAGCGCCCAGGCACGCGCGGCCTTGAGCAGCGCCAGTGCGCCGCGCGGCGACAGCCCGAACGCGAACTGGCCGCCGCGCCGACTGTAGCCCACCAGCCGCTGCACGTAGTCGATCAGCGGATCGGCGACCCGCACCTGCTCCACCGCGGCCTGCAGCGCCGCGAGGCCGGCCGCGTCGACCACCGGCTCGAGCCGCTCGAGCGCCGCGCGGCGGTCGCCGCCGCGCAGCAGTTCGCGTTCCGCGTCCGGGTCCGGGTAGCCGAGCTCGATGCGCATCAGGAACCGGTCGAGCTGCGACTCGGGCAGCGGAAACGTGCCGGTCTGGGTGACCGGATTCTGGGTGGCGATGACGAAAAACGGCTCCGGCAGCCGTCGCGTGACGCCGTCGGCGGTGACCTGGTGTTCCTCCATCGCTTCGAGCAGCGCGCTCTGGGTCTTCGGCGTGGCGCGGTTGATCTCGTCGGCCAGGATGACCTCGGCGAACAGCGGCCCCTCGACGAACCGGAAGGCGCCGGTCTCGCGATCGAACACCGACGAACCGATCACGTCGCCGGGGAGCAGGTCGCTGGTGAACTGGATACGCTGGAAGCGCAGGCCGAGCACCCGCGCGAGCGCGTGCGACAGCAATGTCTTGCCCATGCCGGGCAGGTCCTCGATCAGGAGATGGCCGCGCGCCAGCAGGCACGCCAGGGCCAGCCGGATCTGCGGTTCCTTGCCGAGCAGCACGCCGTTCAGCGCGCTGACGAGCGCGCGCACGGTCACGGCCGGATCACGCGTGGTTGTGTAGTTCAAGGACCGTGTGGTCGTTGGCGTGATCGGCGGCACGACGCTGTTTCACTTCATCGCTTCTGCTCAACGATAGGCGTTCCAGGTACGCATCGTCTATGTCGCCGGTCACGTATTGGCCATCGAATACCGAACACTCGAACCGCTCGATGGACGGATTGCCTTCCCAGGCGCTCTGTACCAGGTCGCCGAGCTGCTGGTAGATCAGCAGGTCCGCGCCGATCAGCTGCCGCACCTGCTCTTCGCTGCGGTTGTAGGCGACCAGCTCGTGGTGGGTCGGCATGTCGATGCCGTACACGTTCGGAAAACGCACGGCCGGGGCGGCCGACGCCATGTACACCTTGCGGGCACCGGCCTCGCGCGCCATCTGGATGATCTGCTGGATCGTCGTACCGCGCACGATCGAGTCGTCCACCAGCAGCACGTTCTTGCCCTTGAACTCGAGTTCCACGACGTTCAGCTTCTGGCGCACGGATTTCTGCCGCTGGGTCTGGCCGGGCATGATGAAGGTGCGGCCGATGTAGCGGTTCTTGATGAAGCCTTCGCGGTACTTGACGTTGAGCTGGTGCGCGAGCGGCAGCGCCGCGGTGCGCCCGGTATCCGGAATCGGAATCACCACGTCGATGTCGTGGTCGCGCCCGGGGAAACGATCGAGGATGCGTTCGGCAAGGTGCTCGCCCATCCGCAGACGCGATTTGTAGACCGAGATGTTGTCCATGATCGAGTCCGGCCGGGCAAGGTAGACGTACTCGAAGATGCAGGGCGAGAGTCGGGTGCGGTCGGCGCAGACGCGGGTATGCAGTTCCCTGTCGTTGGTGATGAATACACACTCGCCCGGCGCCACGTCACGTACCAGGTCGAAGCCGAGTATGTCGAGCGCGACGCTCTCCGACGCGAGCATGTACTCGGTGCCCGCGGGCCCTTCGCGCTTGCCGAACACGAGCGGGCGGATGCCGTTCGGATCGCGGAAGCCGACCACGCCGACCCCGATCACCATGGCGACCGCCGCATAGGCGCCACGGCAGCGTTCGTGCACCCCGCGGACCGCCGCGAAGATGTGTTCGGGGCGCGGCAGCAGCGCGCCCTGGGCCTGCAGCTCGTGCGCGAACACGTTGAGCAGCACCTCGGAATCGCTGTCGGTGTTGACGTGCCGCAGATCCTCGCGGAACAGGTCCGCCTGGAGCAGCTCGGCGTTGGTCAGGTTGCCGTTGTGCGCGAGCGTGATCCCGTAGGGCGAGTTGACGTACATCGGCTGCGCCTCGGCGGAACTCGACGAGCCGGCCGTCGGGTAGCGCACGTGACCGATCCCCACGTTGCCCACCAGCCGCTGCATGTGCTGCAGGTGGAAGACGTCGCGCACCAGGCCGTTGCCCTTGCGCAGGTGCAGGCGCCGCCCGTCGCTGGTCACGATCCCGGCGGCATCCTGGCCACGGTGCTGCAGCACGGTCAGCGCATCGTAGAGCTGCTGGTTGACCGGTTCGTGACCGACGATGCCGACGATGCCGCACATGTGTCTATTCTCCGTTGCCGGCCCTGGACAGCCATTCCGTGGACTTGCCGAGCACATCGAGCAGGTCGCTCTCGAACGCGAGCAGCGCCGGGATGAGCCCTGACGCCTGCCACCAGTCGGTCTCGACCGCGAACGAGCGGATCGCGATGAGCCCCACCAGGCACACCACCACCCCGCGACCGCTGCCGAACAGGAACCCGAGAAACCGATCGGTCCCGGTGAGCCCGGTGCTTCGCACCAGCAGGCCGACCAGCCACTGCACGAGCCCGCCGCCGATCAGCGTGGCGACGAATATACCCGCAAAGGCGGCGCCGCGCCGGATCATCGGATCCGCGACACGCTCACCGAGCCAGGTGTCGACCGCAGGCGCGAAGTAGAGCGCGAGCACCACGGCGGCGATCCAGGTCGCGAGCGAGAGCACTTCCTTCAGCAAGCCGCGGGCGAGGCCGATGAGGGCGGAGAGCAACACCACTGCAAGGATCACGATGTCGGCGGTGGGCACGGCGCGGCTCAGCTCGAAAAACCCATGAGGCGCGCGGTGACGCGATAGCGCGCCGACAGCTCGGCCTGCAGGCTCGCGGCTTCCTGGCGGTTCTGCAGCGGTCCGACGGCCACCCGCGTGCGCGTCTCGTTGCCCGTGCGGATGGTCGACAGGAACGCCTCGTAGCCGTCCTCACGCAGGCGCGCGCGGAATACGCGTGCATTTTCGAGGTCGGCGAAGCTCGCGACCTGTACCGCCCAGGCCGCGGTGTCGGCATTGACTTCACTCAATACCGGCTCGCCGAGCCGGGTCTGCGTCGCGCTGCTGAAGCCCCCTTCGTCCACCGCTTCGGCAAGGGCCTCCACCAGCGGGACGAGTTCGTCGGCGGCGGCGATGTCGGCAGGCGCCGGGGGCGGCACGCGTGGCGCATCGGCCAGGACGACGGCGTCCGGCAGGGGTTCGATCTGCACCTCCGGCAGACCGGCGCCGTCGAACAGCATCGGCAGGAAGATGACGGCCAGCGCGAGCAGGAACAGGCTGCCGGTCACTCTGTAGCGGGTCTCTCCTTTCAATGACTCACCAAAGACTCACCATTGACTCACCAATGCCCGACCCGTGACTCACCCACGTCGACTCACCCACGTCCGCCACCCGCCACCGGGTCTGCCACGAGCAGGTTCCGCAGCCGCTCGACCAGGTCGAACGAACCGAACGCAAGGATACCACTCCCAGCACAGCCGGTTGCCGCGCGGGATGCGCGGGTGAGTCCTTCCGCCAGATCCTCGACCGCTTCGATCGTCGGCGTGCGGCTACCCTTCGCGGCAGGCCCCGCATAGGCGGCGCGCAGACGCCCGGCGAGCACATCGGCGCCCTGCCCGCGCGGTCCGCCAGTCGATACGCAGATCCAGTGCGTGACGAGTCCGGCGCCATCGGGATCGGCTTCCGCTTCCGTTTCCGCACGGGCACTGGCATCGCCGCCGGCAGGTTCCACAAAGGGAAACGCATCGGCCACGCCTGCCGCATCCTTGTCCGCCAGCATACCGAGCAGGCCGACGAACCGTCGCCCCGGGTAGCGCGCCCGCACCTGGCGCGCCAGGAATGCGGCACCGGCGGGGTTGTGGGCGACGTCGAGCAGCAGCAGGCATCCGCCGACCTGGCGGGGCTCGCAGCGTCCCGGCAGCGTCGCGGCGGCAAGCGCCGCGTGTACGGCGGCGGCCGACACCGGCGTCAGACACCCCGCCGCGGCAATCGCGAGCGCACAGTTGTACGGCGCGAGCGCGCCCCACGGCAGGCGTTCGAAAGCGCCCGAGGCGAATCCAAGCGATGCGGCCGATGCAAACGACGGCGCGGCCTCGAACGACCAGTGCCCGGCCGCCTCGTGCACCGTGAAGTGTTCGCCCATCGCGAGCAGCGGACAGCCGAGCCGGCGGGCCTCGGCGCGGACCGACGCGGTCACGTCCGAGCCGATCACGACCGGACGCCCCGGCCGCATGACGCCCGCCTTTTCACGCCCGATCTGCTCGAGGTCACTGCCGAGGAAGGCCTCGTGATCCAGGCCGATGCTGGTGATGACGGCGAGATCCGCGCCGACCAGGTTGAATGCGTCGAGGCGTCCGCCGAGCCCGACCTCGAGCACCGCGATCTCCACATCGGCGGCTCGGAAGACCTGCAGGGCCACCAGCGCCGAGTATTCGAAATAGGTGAGCGGTACTGCGCCGCGCGCCTGCTCGACCGCCGCGAAGGCCGCGCACAGCGCGGCGTCGTCCACCGGCGCGCCGTCGAGCCGGACCCGTTCGTTGAACCGGTGCACGTGCGGCGAAAGGGTCGCGCCGACCCGGTGCCCGGTCGCGCGCAACAGCGCCTCGATGAAGATGGTGGTGGAACCCTTGCCGTTGGTACCGGCCACGATCACCGAGCGCGGCGCGGGCCGGTAGTCAGGCGGCGCGAACCCCATCGCCCGGGCGACCCGGGTGATCCGGTCGAGGCGGAGGTCGATGCCGACGCTGTGCTGGCGCTCCGCATGCGCGAGCCATTCGGCGAGCGTTGCCGGCACCATGCGTCAGCGCGGTGGCCGGTCGAGCGCGGTGCGGATCTCGCGCACCTGGGCCTCGAGGCGTCCCGGGATGCTCGCCGGTTCCGCGGCCGCCGCCGCGATGGTCGCGACCAGCGCGCTGCCCACCACGACGCCGTCGGCCTCGGCTGCCATGGCCACCGCCGTCGCCCCGTCCTTGATGCCGAAGCCGGCCATGACCGGCAGTGCGGTCAGCCCGCGCAGCCAGCGCAGGCGCGCTGCCGCCAGTGCGTGATCGCCGATCTCGGACCCGGTGATGCCTTTCAGCGACACGTAATAAACGAATCCGGCGGCGTGCTCGAGGATCATCCGGGCGCGCGCGTCGGTAGTGGTCGGCGCCACCAGGAAGATCAGCGGGATGCCCGCGGCGGCGAGCGCTGCCTCGAGTTCCGCGGCCTCCTCGGGCGGCAGGTTCACCATGATCAGTCCGTCCACGCCGGCCGCGGCCGCCGCGGCGGCAAACGTCGCGTAGCCCATGGCGATCAGGGAATTCAGGTACCCCATCAGGACCACCGGCGTCTCGGTATCCGTACGGCGGAACGCCGCGACCAGTTCGAGGCACCCGCGCAGCGTGGTGCCGGCGGCGAGACCGCGCTCGGACGCGAGCTGGATGACCGGGCCTTCGGCTTCCGGGTCGGAAAACGGAATGCCGAGTTCGAGCACGTCGGCACCGCCCCGGACCAGCGCGTGCAGCGCGGGGACGGTGGCCGCGAGGTCGGGATCCCCGGCCGTGATGAACGTCACCAGCGCCTTGCGCCCGCCGGCCCGGCAGGCGTCGAGGCGACCGACCAGCCGGCTCACAGCTCGATCCCGTCGAGCGCCGCCACCGTCATGATGTCCTTGTCACCACGGCCGGAGAGGTTGACCACCACCACCTGGTCCGGGCCGAGCGCACGCGCGTGGCGCGCCACCCAGGCGAGCGCGTGGCTCGACTCGAGCGCCGGCAGGATCCCTTCGCAGTGGTTCAGCAGCCGGAACGCGGTCATTGCCTCGTCGTCGGTCACCGCGTCGTACTCGGCCCGGCCGATGTCCTTCAGGTACGCGTGCTCGGGACCGACGCCTGGGTAGTCGAGGCCCGCCGAAATGGAATGGGTCTCGATGATCTGGCCGTCGTCGTTCATCATCAGATAGGTGCGGTTGCCGTGCAGCACGCCGACCCGACCGGCGTTGAGCGGTGCCGCGTGCTGCCCGGTCTCGAGCCCGCGTCCGCCGGCTTCGACGCCGACCAGGCGCACCGCCGCATCGTCGATGAACGGATGGAACAGCCCGATCGCGTTCGAGCCGCCGCCCACGCAGGCGACCAGCACGTCGGGCAGCCGCCCGATCTGCTGCAGACACTGGCTGCGCGCTTCCTGGCCGATCACCGACTGGAAGTCGCGCACCATCGCGGGGTACGGATGCGGCCCGGCGACCGTGCCGATGATGTAGTGGGTGGTGTCGACGTTGGCCACCCAGTCGCGCATGGCTTCGTTCAGCGCATCCTTCAAGGTGCGGGACCCCGAGGTCACCGGCACCACTTCGGCGCCGAGCAGCTTCATGCGGTAGACGTTGAGGCTCTGCCGCTTGACGTCGTCCGCACCCATGTAGACCCGGCAGGTGAGGCCGAGCCGCGCCGCGATGGTCGCCGTGGCGACGCCGTGCTGGCCCGCACCGGTCTCGGCGATGATGCGCGGCTTGCCCATCCGCCGCGCGAGCAGGGCCTGCCCGACCGTGTTGTTGACCTTGTGAGCGCCGGTATGATTCAGATCCTCGCGCTTCAGATACACGCGCGCGCCGCCGAGTCGTTCGGTCAACCGTTCGGCAAAGTAGAGCGGCGTCGGACGCCCGACGTACTGCGCCAGGTCTCTCTGGAACTCGGCCTGGAATGCCGGATCGCGCCGCGCGGTCTCGTACAGCTCGGTCAGCGCCTCGAGCGCGTGCATGAGCGTCTCGGCGACGAACCGGCCGCCGTGCTGGCCGAAATGGCCGTCCACGGGCTGATCGTATCTATTCGCTCCCTGCACCTTGCACCTCGGCCATGAATCGCCGGACCTTGCCGGCATCTTTTTCGCCCTTGCGGGCACCTTCGACACCACTTGCCACATCGACGCCGTACGGCGCCAGCCGCTGCACGGCTTCCCGGACGTTCTCCGCGGTCAGTCCACCGGAGAGCACCAGCGGCAGCCGCGCGGCCCGCGGCCACAGAGACCAGTCGAACCGCTGTCCGGTTCCGCCCGGCACGCCTTCCACCCAGGTATCGAGCAGGAGCGCCCGCGCATCGCCGTATTCCGCTTCCAGCGTCGCCAGGTCGAGCGGCGCCCGAACCCGGATCACCTTGACGTAAGGCAATCCGAACTGCCGGCAGTACGCGCCGGACTCGGCGCCGTGGAACTGCAGCAGGTCGATCTCGACCGCGTCGAGTACCGCACGCACGGTGGCTGGCGGCGCATCGACGAACAGCGCCACCCGCTCGATCCGCCCGCGCACCGCCCGGGCGATCTCCGCCGCGGTGGCGACGCCGACGTGGCGCGGGCTGTCGGCAAAATTGAGCCCGAGGGCATCCGCACCGGCGTCTACGACCAGCAACGCGTCCTCGACCCGGGTGATGCCGCAGATCTTCACCCAGGTCTTCTTTACCCGGGTTGCCATGGGCCAAGTTGTCATGGGAATGCTGCGCCTCGAACCGGCCCGGCGTGCCGCCCGGCCTCCGGAAGGCGCGTAGTCTAGTGCGCTGCAACCGAAATGACGAGGCGCACGCCCGCACGGCGCGGACGCGCGTAACGCAGGCGCCTGCGCCTTTGCCGGTAACTCCGGGTCAGGGCAACGCCGGGTCAGAAGCGGTCGAGCCCGCCGAGCACGCGCAGCAGGGGGGGTAGCGCCGGTTCCGGAAACGACCGGCCGGGATAGTGCACGTGCACCAGGTAGAGCCCGTGGGGCGCGGCGGTCGGGCCGGCGACGGTGCGGTCGCGGCCGGCGAGCAAGGCACCCACCCACGCCGGCGGTCGACTGCCTTCGCCCACCTGGCGCAGCACGCCGGCGACGTTGCGCACCATATGGAGCAGGAAGGCATTCGCGGTGATGTCGAGCACGACGAACGGCCCGGCGCGCTGCACGGCGATCCGGTGGACACAGCGGAACGGGCTCTGCGACTGACACCCCGCGCCGCGCACGGCGCTGAAATCCTGTTCGCCGAGCAGCGCCTGCGCGGCGCGGTGCATGGCGCCGTCGTCGAGGCGGCCGATCTCGAGCGCCTGGCCGCGCAGCAGCGCGGACCCGGCGTCGTGCTCGTAACGGCGCTCGGCAAAGACATACATGTAGCGCCGCGCCACCGCGTCGAAGCGGGCGTTGAAGCCCGGTTCCACGCTGCGCGCCCACGTGACCCGCACGCTCGGCGGCAGCAGCGCGTTGGCACCGCGCACCCAGGCTTTCTCCGGACGGGCTTTGGGTGGCTCGAAACTGACCACCTGGCCGGTGGCGTGTACCCCGGTGTCGGTACGCCCGGCCGGCACGATGCGCACCGGCCCGTCGGCGACCCGGGCGAGCGCCGTTTCGAGCGCGCCCTGCACGGACGGGGCGGACTTCTGCAGCTGAAAGCCGTTGAAGGCGCCGCCGTCGTACTCGATGCCGAGCGCGACGTTCACGGGCGCACGGTCACAGGCGGGCCAGCAGCTCCTGCGCCGCCTGCTGCTGTTCGGTCGAGCCTTCTTTCAGCACCTCGAGCAGGATCTCGCGGGCGCCTTCGGCATCTCCCATTTCGTTGTAGGCGCGCGCCAGATCGAGCTTGGTGCTCGCGCTGTCGCCCTCGTCGGCGAATTCGAATGCCTCTTCCTCGAGCGGCAGACCGTCCATTTCGCGTGCGAGCGCGGTATCGTCCAGCGCCTCGAGGTCGTCCGCCTCGACGCGGAACGCCTCGTCGTCGAGCCGGAAGTCGATGCCGAGATCGCCGCCCAGCATGCCGGCCTGCGGATCGCCCGCCTGACCCTGTCCGAGTCGTGCGCCCGCGGCGCCCTCGACGGGACCACCGAGGTCGATTTCGAGGTCGGGGATGTCCTCGGTCCCGGCCACCGGCGCGGGTGCGGCCCGCACCACGGTCGCATCCGCGGCGGTATCCGCCGCGGAATCGGCGCGTTCCGGGAACAGCTCGACGTCGTATTCGATGAGGTTCCGATCCACTTGTGCCGACCCGTGGGAGGCGCCGGCGGCGCCGAACGAGGCGGCCAGCGCAGTCGCGGCTTCGAGCAACCCGGGATCGGTCGCCTGCGCGCGCAGCGCCGTGAGTTCGGTATCGAAGCCGGCGCGATCACCGGCCGCGGCCAGCACTTCGAGAAGCTTCAGGCGCACGTCCTGGCGCATTGGATCGTTTTCGAGCGCCGATTGCAGCAGGCCCGCGGCCTGGCCGTGGCGACCGTAAGTCAGGTAGACGTCCGCTTCGGCGATCACGTCGGAGAATTCGGCGCCGGCCGGTTCGGCAGCCATCGCACGTGCGCCCTGCCCCGTCGCGAAACCTGCGGCACCGGCCACCGCCGGCTCGGCGGCCGGCGCACGGGCGCGCGCATCGAACGGCGCTTTCGCGGCGCGACTCCCAACCTGCGGCTCCGCGGCGCGTGCGGGCACCGCGAACGCCTGCTCGGCGCGGCGCCGGCGCGCTGCGACCAGGGCAACCGCCAGAAGCAACACCACAACGCCGGCACCCGCGCCCATCACGAGCGGGGATTGCCACCAGGCCGGCGCATCGCGCCGGGCGTTCTGATCTTGGCTCTGAGCGGGTGCAGCCGCCAAGCCGGCCTCGCGCAGGCGCGCCAGTTCGGCTTCGACTTCGGCCATCTGCTGGTCCTTGACCTCGAGCAGGCGATCCTTCACTGCCAGCTGGTTGGCCGCGAGTTCCTTCTCGCGGTCGAGCTGGCTTGCGAGGTCGGACACCTCCCGCGCCAGTCGATCGCGTTCTTCGAGGGCGGCCGCGAGGTCGGGTGCGGGCGCACCGCCGACCGTGGTCTCGCCGGCACCCGGTTCGACCGTGGCAACCGGACTGTCACCGGCACCGGCCACGATCCGCAGGCGCCCTTCGGCGGTTTCCGTTGCCGCGGGCGCGGACGCCGGCGCTGGGCTCGCATCGATCGCTGCGGGACCCGCGGCCGGGGCCGCAGCCGGGGGCGGCTGCGCGCCCGCGTCGGCAACCGATTCGCCGCGCCATGCACGATCCTGGAGGGCAACCTGTTCGAGGGCTTCGGCCTGGCTGAGCGCTCGCGCCTCTTCCTCGGTGGGCAGGCGCAGGGTCATACCCGCTTTCATGCGGTTGACGTTGTTGTCGATGAACGCGTCGGGATTCTTGCGCAGGATCGCGAGCATGGTCTGCTGCACGCTCACCGCCGACGAAGGCCGCGCCTGCCGCGCGATGCTCCAGAGGGTATCGGTATGGTCGGTCATCCGGTACTCGTCGCCGACGATCCCGGCGTCGAGCGGTGACGCGGCCGGCGCGCGCGCCGTCACCGGCGCGACGTCGACGCGGGTCGCGGGCCGCTCGATGGCCCCGGCCGTGCGGGTCGGCGGCGCCTGCTCGGCCGGTCGCACCACCGGCGCTGCCGCCTGCGAGAAGGTCGGCGGGTCGAGCAGCAGCGTGTATTCCTTGAGCAGGCGTCCCTGCGGCCAGAGCACCTGCACCAGGAAGTTGAGGTAGGGCTCGGTGATCGGCCGCTCGCTGGTCACCCGGACGCGGCCGGTGCCGGCGCGGCTGATATCGACCTGGAAGCGCAGGTCGCCGAGGAAGAAGAACCGCTCGACCCCGAGGCGCTCGAAGTCGGCGTTCGATGCGAGCGAGACGCGGATCTCCTCCGCTTCGAGACCGCGCAGGTCGGTCAGCGGGATCTCCGCCACCAGCCGTTCGTTCAGATTCGACTCGAGCGCGATCTCACCGAGTCCGAGCGCGTGGCCCTTCACCGGCAGACCGGCGAATACCAGCAGCGTCAGGGCGAGCGGGCCTGCCCGAAAAAAGCGCAGACGCGTGCGCAGCACACTGGCCATAGGCAAGTTCCTCAATCTGTCTGTCCGCCGTATCGGAATACGGTCCGATGCCCGTCGCTGCGACGGGCGAGCCTCGTCCATGTGGCCCCGGATCCGACCCTAACCGATAGCGCCCCGCCAAACATTGCACCAGGTTCCAATATTGGCGGGGTAGCGGCAGGCGTATCGAGGCGCTGATCCTCCGGCGAGAGATTACCGAGCTTTCACAGAACTTCTAGCAGAAGTTCGGCAATTTGCACGCTGTTGAGGGCTGCGCCCTTGCGGACGTTGTCCGCGACGATCCAGAAATCGAGCCCGCGCGGATGCGACAGGTCCTCGCGGATCCGTCCCACGTACACCGGGTCGTGCGCCGCGGCATGGGTCACCGCGGTGGGGTAGCCGCGGTTCGCGGGATCGTCGACCACCACGACGCCGGGCGCACGCTCGAGCAGCGCACGGGCCTCGGCGGCCGAGAGCTTGCGTTCGGTCTCGACGTGCACGGCCTCCGAGTGCCCGTAGAACACCGGAATGCGGACACAGGTGGGATTCACCCCGATGCTGTCGTCCTCGAGGATCTTGCGGGTCTCCCAGACCATCTTCATCTCTTCCTTGGTGAACCCGTTGTCGAGGAAGACGTCGATCTGCGGCACCGCGTTGAAGGCGATCTGTTTCGGGATGACCTTCGGCTCTATTTCCTTTGCGTTCAGCAGGTTGGCGGTTTGTCCTGCGAGCTCCTGGATGGCGCTGGCGCCGGCCCCGGACACGGCCTGGTAGGTCGCCACGTTGATCCGGGTGATCCGCGCCGCATCGTGGATCGGCTTCAGCGCGACCAGCATCTGAATGGTCGAGCAGTTCGGATTGGCAATGATGTTGCGGTTGCGGTAGTCGGCCAGCCGATGCGCGTTCACTTCCGGGACGATCAGCGGAATGTCCGGCTCGTAGCGGAAGTGCGAGGTGTTGTCGATCACCACGCAGCCGGCCGCGGCCGCCCGCGGTGCGTGTTCCGCCGAACGGCTGCCGCCCGCGGAAAAGAGCCCGATCTGGACGTCGGCGAAGTCGAAATCGTCGAGCAGTTCCACCTTGATCGACTTGCCGCGGAACTGCAGCCGCTTGCCGACCGAGCGCTCGCTCGCCAGCAGGTGCAGACGTTCCACGGGAAACTTCCGCTGCTCGAGGATCTCGAGCAGCGCCTCGCCGACCGCGCCGGTGGCGCCGGCAATCGCAACGTTGACGGACTTCATGGCGCACTCTCCAGTTGTTCGATGACCCGCTCGCCCATTTCGCGCGTGCCGACCAGCCGCAGCCCGGTACGGTCGCCCGAGCCCAGGATGTCGCCGGTGCGGTAGCCGGCCTCGAGCACCCGGTCGACCGCCGCTTCGATCGCGTCGGCCGCCGCCGGCGCGTCGAGGCTGTAGCGGAACAGCATGGCCGCCGACAGGATCGTCGCGAGCGGATTGGCCTTGTCCTGGCCGGCGATGTCCGGCGCGGAGCCGTGCACGGGCTCGTAGAGGCCTGCGCCGTCGGCGGCGAGCGAGGCCGACGGCAGCATGCCGAGGGAACCGGTCAGCATCGCGGCGACGTCGGACAGGATGTCGCCGAACAGGTTCCCGGTGACCATCACGTCGAACTGCTTCGGCGCCCGCACCAGCTGCATGCCGGCGTTGTCCACGTACATGTGCGACAGCTCGACGTCCGGGTAGTCGGCCCCGACCCCGGTAACGACCTCGCGCCACAGCTGGGTGACCTCGAGGACGTTGGCCTTGTCCACCGAGCAGAGCCGGTGGTTGCGCTTGCGCGCCAGGTCGAACGCGACCCGGGCGATCCGGTCGATCTCGTGCTCCGTGTAGACGTCGGTGTTGAAGCCGCGGCGCTCGTTGTTCACCGTTTCGATGCCGCGCGGCTCGCCGAAATAGATGCCGCCGGTCAGCTCGCGCACGATGAGCAGATCGAGCCCGGCCACCAGTTCCGGCTTGAGCGAGGAGGCGTCGGCCAGCGGCGCGAAGAGCAGCGCCGGGCGCAGGTTGGCGAACAGCCCCAGCGCCGCGCGCAACCCGAGCAGGCCGCGCTCCGGGCGCTCGCGGGTCGGCAGCGCATCCCATTTCGGTCCGCCGACCGCGCCGAGCAGGACGGCCCGTGCGCGCCGGGCACGTTCGACGGTCTCATCCGGCAGCGGCGAGCCGGTCCGGTCGATCGCCGTACCGCCGATCAGCGCCTCGCTGAACGCGAGTTGGAGCCCGGTGCGCGCCGCTGCGGCGCGCATGACCGCGACCGCGACGGGCACGACCTCGGTACCGATCCCGTCACCGGGCAGGACGAGTATTTCAATTTTTTCAGACACTTGAAGCACCTTTCTGATGATTCGAGCGAAACAGCCACGGCATGCGTGCCCGGTGCCGCGCTTCGAATGCCTCGATGGCGGCGCCGTGCGCCAGGGTCAACTGGATCTCGTCCAGACCTTCGAGCAGCGTGCGCTTGCGGTCCGCGTCGATCGCGAACGGCAGCGCGCGCCCGTCCGGCAGCCGGATCGTCTGTTCCGGCAGGTCGACCGTCAGCTCGAGCGGCGCCGGCCCGGTCGCCAGGCGGAACAGCTCGTCGACCAGGGCTGCGTCCAGCACCACCGGCAGCAGGCCGTTCTTGAAGCAGTTGCTGAAGAAGATGTCCGCGAAGCTCGGCGCGATCACGCAGCCGAACCCGAATTCCATGAGCGACCAGACCGCGTGTTCGCGACTCGAGCCGCAGCCGAAGTTCTCCCGGGCGAGCAGGATGCGTGCCCCCTGGTAGCGCGGCTGGTTGAGCACGAAGTCGTGGTTGATGCGGCGTTCGTTGGGGGTCATGCCGAGGTCGCCCTCGTCCAGGAAGCGCCAGGCGTCGAACAGGTAGTCGCCGAACCCGGTGCGCCGGATCGACTTCAGGAACTGCTTCGGAATGATCTGGTCGGTGTCCACGTTGGCCCGGTCGAGCGGTGCGACGACACCCGAGACGATACGTACCGGATTCATGCCCATTTCCTCACGTCGACGAAGTGACCGGCGATCGCCGCGGCCGCCGCCATGGCCGGGCTCACCAGGTGGGTACGCCCGCCGTGGCCCTGGCGTCCCTCGAAATTGCGGTTGGAGGTCGAGGCGCAATGCTCGCCCGGCTGCAGGCGGTCCGGGTTCATGGCGAGGCACATGGAGCAGCCTGCCGCGCGCCATTCGAAACCTGCGTCGACGAAGATCTGCGCAAGGCCCTCGCGTTCCGCCTGCGCCTTCACGAGTCCGGAGCCCGGCACGACCATGGCCTGTTTCACCGAGGCCGCGACGCGCCGGCCACGGATCACCGCCGCCGCGGCGCGCAGGTCCTCGATGCGCGAATTGGTGCAGGAGCCGATGAACACCCGATCGAGCCGGATGTCGGTCACCGGCTGATCCGGCACGAGCCCCATGTACTCGAGCGCCCGGCGCACACCATCGGCCCGCGCCCCGTCGAGCCGCGCCGGGTTCGGCACGGCGCCGTCGATCCCGATCACCATCTCGGGCGACGTGCCCCAGGTGACCTGCGGCACGATGGCGGCCGCGTCGAGTTCGAGCACGCTGTCGAAGTGCGCGTCCGGGTCCGAGACCAGCGAGCGCCAGTACGTTTCCGCCTCGTCCCAGCGCGCGCCGACCGGCGCGAACGGCCGCCCGTGGATGTATTCGAGCGTGGTGTCGTCGACCGCCACCATGCCCGCACGGGCACCCGCCTCAATCGCCATGTTGCACAGCGTCATGCGGCCTTCCATGGACAGCGCGCGGATCGCCTCGCCCAGGTACTCGATGGTGTGCCCGGTGGCGCCCGCGGTCCCGATCCGCCCGATGATCGCGAGCACGAGGTCCTTGGCCGACACCCCGGCGCCGAGCCGGCCGTGCACGGCGACCTGGTAGTTGCGCGCCTTGCGCTGGATCAGGCACTGCGTGGCGAGCACGTGCTCGACGTCCGACGTGCCGATGCCCTGGGCGAGTGCCGCGAAGGCCCCGTGGGTGGAGGTATGCGAATCGCCGCAGACGATGGTCATGCCCGGCAGCGTGGCGCCCTGCTCCGGCCCGACCACGTGCACGATGCCCTGGCGCGGATCGCGGATGTCGAATTCGGTGATGCCGTACCGCTGGCAGTTCCGGTCGAGGGTCACCACCTGCTCGAGCGCGATCGGGTCCGCGATCCCGGCGAGCCCGAGTTCGCGCCGGTCGGTCGGCACGTTGTGGTCCGGCGTGGCCAGGTTGGCGTCGATCCGCCACGGTCGGCGGCCGGCCAGTTCGAGCCCTTCGAAGGCCTGCGGAGACGTGACCTCGTGCAGCAGCTGCAGGTCGATGTAGAGCATGCTCTGCCCGTCGGCGCGCTCGCCGACCAGATGGTCGCTCCAAACCTTGTCGTACAGGGTCGGCATGATCTGCCCCTATCTATCTGAAATCGCTAACGGAAAAGCGTGGCGCACCGGTCCGCGGCCTCGTGATCGGCACGCGGGGGCCGGCATATCCACGCATCTGTCTGCTGCCGGCCCTTTACCGGACCGATGCGCATGTTAGGATCGGCTCGCCAATAAAACAAATTCATCTTTTTTATATTATCGATGATCAATCTTAATGATATGCAGGCATTCCTCGCGGTTGCGGAGTGCCAGTCCTTTTCCCGAGCGGCCGAGCGCCTGCACCTCACCCAGCCGGCGGTCAGCAAACGGATCCAGGCGCTCGAGGCGGCGCTCGAGGTCCGCCTGTTCGATCGGGTGGGCAAGCAGATCTACCTGACCGACGCCGGGCGCACGCTGCTGCCGCATGGCCTCGCACTCCTGCGCCAGGCGCTGGACACCCAGCGGCTGCTGCGCGAGCTCGGTGACCAGGTGACCGGGACGCTCGGTCTGGTCACCTCCCACCACGTCGGCCTGCACCGCCTGGCCCCGGTGCTGCGCGCGTTCACCCGCCGCTACCCCGACGTGCAACTCGACATCCGGTTCGAGGATTCCGAGGACGCGCACGGCCTGATCCGGCGCGCCGCGAGCGAGATCGCCGTGGTGACCCTGGACCCGGCCGGCGCAGGCGACCTCGCCGCAGATCCGCTCTGGCACGATCCGCTGTGCTTCACGGTGGCCGAGGACCATCCGCTCGCCCGCGCCGGCCGCCTCTCGTTCGCGGAGCTGGCCGCCGCCCGGCCGGTTCTGCCGGGGCTCGGCACCTACACCGGGCGAATCGTGATGGACGCCTTCGCGACCGCCGGGATCGCCCTGCGACCGAACCTCGCCACCAACTACCTGGAAACCATCGCGATGCTGGTCGGCATCGGCCTCGGCTGGGGCGTGCTGCCGCGCAGCATGATCCGGCCGCCGCTGGTGGAACTCGCCACCGACGTGCCGTCCCTCAGCCGCACGCTCGGCTGCGTGACCCATCCGCGGCGGACGTTGTCGAACGCGGCGCGCGCGTTCCGGGAGGTTCTGGATCGCTACGCCGACGTGCCGCGCCCGGCGCCGACCGGTGCCGCACGCGGCTAGACACGCTGGCCGCGTCAGCTGCGCGGCGGTACCTGTCCGCGGAAGCGCAGCAGGTGGTCCATGAGCACGAGAGCGGTCATCGCCTCGGCGATCGGCACGGCGCGGATGCCGACGCACGGATCGTGCCGCCCCTTGGTCACCACCTCGACCGGGTTGCCGTGGACGTCGATGGAACGGCCCGGTGTGGTGATGCTCGACGTGGGTTTTAGTGCGATCCGTGCGATCAGGTCCTGCCCGGAGGAGATCCCGCCGAGCACGCCGCCCGCATGGTTGCTGGCGAAGCCGGCCGGTTCGAGTTCGTCGCGATGCTCGGTGCCGCGCTGACGCACCACCTCGAACCCGTCGCCGATGCCGACACCCTTCACGGCATTGATGCTCATGAGCGCCGCCGCGAGGTCCGCATCGAGTTTGCCGAACACCGGCTCGCCGAGCCCGACCGGTACACCGCTCGCGACCACCGTGACCTCCGCGCCGATCGAATCGCCCGCCCGACGCAGGCCATCGATCAGTTCCGCCACGGCGTCGTTGCGCGCCGGGTCGGCGCTGAAGAACGGATTGCCGTCCACGGCGTTCCAGTCAGGGGCGCCGAGCACGATGTCACCGATCTGGCTCAACCGTCCGCGGATCTCGATGCCGGCCGCCTCGCGCAGATATTTGCGGGCGATGGCGCCCGCAGCGACCCGCATGGCAGTCTCCCGCGCCGACGATCGGCCACCGCCGCGATAGTCGCGGACGCCGTACTTGTGGTGATAGGTGTAGTCGGCGTGGGCAGGCCGGAACAGGTCCTTGATGGCACCGTAATCCTTGCTCTTCTGGTCGACGTTCTCGATCAGTAGACCGATGCTGGTACCGGTGGTCACGCCTTCGAAAACGCCCGAGAGGATGCGGACCCGGTCCGGCTCGTCGCGCTGGGTCGTGTAGCGCGACTGGCCCGGCCGGCGCCGGTCGAGATCGCGCTGCAGGTCGGTTTCCGCGAGCGCGAGCCCCGGCGGGCAGCCGTCCACGATGGCGCCGAGCGCCGGGCCGTGGCTCTCGCCGAACGTGGTGACCGTGAACATCTGTCCGAAGGTGTTGCCGGCCATTTGCCTGTACCCGTACCTGCACCTGGAAAAAACGAGCGCGCAGTATGGGAACAGCAGGCATGCACCGCAAGGCTGGGGCACCGCAGGGCCGGGATGTCGCAGGCCCGGCGACCCGGCGCGGGTCAGGCCGGCGGGTCGGCGTACAGCAGGAACACGCCTTCGCCGCCTTCCGGCAGGTCCGGCCAGACGAACGGCAGTCGCGGAAACGCGCGCAGGAGCGCCGGCGCACTGGCCCCGACCTCGCAGACGAAGAGCCCACCCGGTGCCAGCCGTGCCGGGAGGGCAGCCAGCATGCGCGCGACCAGCGCGATGCCGCCGGTACCGCCCGCGAGGCCGCGCGCAGGCTCGTGCCGGTACTCGGCCGGCAGCGATGCCATATCCGTTTCATCCACATACGGCGGATTGCTGAGAATCAGGTCGAACTGCCCGCCTGGCTGGTCGGGCCTCGGGAGCGCGTCGAACAGGTCGGATTCGACGACCTCGACCCGATCCGCGAGCCCGTGCAGGGCGACGTTGCGTCGGGCCAGGTCGACCGCACGCGGGTCGACGTCGACCAGCGTGACCCGAGCCGCGGGGAAAACCAGCGCCGCCAGGATGCCGATGCAGCCCGAGCCGGTGCAGACGTCCAGCACCCGCGCGGGGGCCGCGCCGAGCCATGGCGCGAGGCCCTCTTCGAGCAGCTGGCCGATCGGCGAGCGCGGGATCACGATGCCGGGTTCGATCAGGAACTCGAGCCCGGCGTAATGGCAGCGCCCGAGCAGGTAGGCGAGCGGCACGCGCTCGCCGATGCGGCGCGCCGCGAGACGGTCGATCTGCGTCAGCGTCTCGGCATCGAGCATAGCCGGGAGGCTCGACTCGTCATCGGGCAACCCGGTGACGCCGAGCACCAGGGCCACGGCCTCGTCCCAGGCGTTGTCGGTGCCGTGGCCGAACACCAGCGGCGCGGACGCGAACCGTCCGGCCAGGGATTCGATGACCGCCTGCACACGCGCCGCGCTCACGGCGTCGCGGCGGTCGGTTGCTGCCCGGACAGGCGGTCGGGCACCACCAGCTCGATGCGCGAGGTGGCCACTGTCCCACGCGGCAGCAGGGGCCCCGCCGCGAACGGCACGAGCGTCATGCCGGCCGGCAATCCGGCCGCGGACAGCGCCTCGACCGCGGCTTGTGCACAACGTCCGGCTGCGGCGAGCAGCGCTTCCGGCGCGCCGGGGCCGTGAACGTGGCACACGAGATACACGGTATGCGCATCGACCGCCGCCAGTTCCCGTGCCGCCGCGACGAGCGCCGCGCGCGCCGGCTCCGGCAGCGCGCCGCCGACATCGGGCACGACCCCGTCGATCACGGCCCAGCCCTGGCCCAGCAACCGCCGGGCCAGCAGCGCGTGCGCGCCGAGGGCTGCCGCGTCGGCGGGTTCGAGCACCTGCAGATGGGCATAGACGCGCCGATTGCCGCGCTCGATGACGTAGACCGAGATGAGGCGGCCCTGCCACTCCCAGGCGATGTAATGCTGGTTGCCGTCCGGTCCGTACAGGATCGCCTTGCCGAAGACCTGGTTCGCCCACTCGTTGCTGCGCCCGCAGTCACGTCCGCCGCAGCGGAACAGCACGCCGCCTTCGAGCACCTGGCGGTAATGCGCGGCGACCTCGGTGACCGCCACGCCGTCGGGGATACGGTAGGTGGCCGACTCGCGCGCGGCGTCGACGCGCAGCACCTCCTGCACGCGGATGTCGCGGCGCAGCCGCTCGACGCGGCCCATCACGAACTCACGGGTCTGTACCGACTCCTCGCGCTGGTAGTCGACGATCCAGGCACGCGGGAACCGCTCGATGCCGAGCGGGTCGCGGCTGCCCGCCTGGTCGACCTCCGCGACGCCGTGACCGGCCGCACCGAGCAGCAGGACGAGCCAGACGAGCGCGATGCGGCGCACGTCAGTTCGCCTCGACCGGCGCTGCGACGGCCGCAGGTCCGTGGGCGAACTCGACGTCCACGGCCTGGCCGCCGGTCATGAGCTCGACGATCACCTGGCCGAGTTCCGCCCCTTCGAACATGAACCGGTGCAGGCCACTCGCGAGCGGCATGTAGACGCCGAGTTCACTGCTGCGCCGGTGCACGGCGCGCAGGGTGTTGACGCCTTCCGCCAGTTTGCCGAGATCCTCGATGGCGGCCTCGAGCGACAGCCCCTGCGCGAGCCGGTAGCCGAGCTGGTAGTTGCGGCTGAGTGGCGAGGTGCAGGTGACCAGCAGGTCACCGACCCCGGCGAGTCCGAGGAAGGTGAACGGGTTGGCGCCGAGCGAAACCGCGAGCCGGCTCATCTCGGCGAGGCTGCGGGTGATCAGCATGCCCACGGTGTTCTGCCCGACTGCGAGGCCGGCCGCCATGCCGCAGACGATGGCGTAGATGTTCTTGAGCGCGCCGGCGAGTTCCACCCCGTAGACGTCGGCGCTCGCGTAGACCCGGAACGTCGGGCTGCGCAGCACCTGCTGCACGGACTCGGTCACGGCGCCGGCCCAGCTCGCGACCACGGTCCCCGTGTAGTGTCCGTCGGCGATCTCCTCGGCGAGGTTGGGCCCGGACAGGGCGCCGATGCGCTCGCGCGGAAAGTAATCCTCGAGCACCTGGCTCATGAGCCGGAAGCCGTCACTTTCGATGCCCTTGGTCGCGCTGATCACCACGGTGTCGGGCGACGCGAGTTCCGCGGTCCGCGCGGAGATCTCGCGGAACGAACCGCTCGGCACCGACACGAATACCACGCCGCTGCGCGCGAGCGCGTCGGCCAGGTCGGTGGTAGGCCGGACCAGCGGATCCAGCGGGTGGCCCGGCAGGTAACGGCGGTTCTCGCCGAATTCGAGGCAGTCGGCCACCTGCCGCGCGTCACGCATCCACAGATGCGTGACGAACCCGTTGCGCGCGACGATGTTGGCGATGGCGGTACCGAAGTTCCCGCCACCGAGAATGGCAACTTCCATGCCGGGGTATGCTAATCGGACAGCAGTTGCAGCAGCAAACGGTTGATCCGTTCCACGTAGCTCGCGGCGTCGGCCAGCGC
Source organism: Pseudomonadales bacterium (assembly GCA_019634925.1). GTDB lineage: Bacteria > Pseudomonadota > Gammaproteobacteria > Pseudomonadales > Azotimanducaceae > UBA7803. The sequence goes on along the minus strand of JAHCAL010000003.1, from coordinate 551,252 downwards.
ACCGCCGCCGGCGAGGGTCGCCTGGTCGAAGAGCACCTGGACGAGTTCACGGAAGCGGTCTTCATCCTGCTCGGCATCGAGGCGCTGCACAAGCGCGTGCGCCGGGTTGTATTCGAACAGCGGCTTGCTCTCGGGCACCTTCTGGCCGGTCGCCTCCATGATGCGCCGCATCTGCGGACCGAGCGCGTCATCGCCGAGCACCAGGCACGCCGGCGAATCCTTGAGGCGCCGGCTCGGGCGCACCTTCTCCACCCGCTCGCCGAGCGCGGCCGCGATCCGCTCCGCCAGCGGGCCGGCCGGCTCGTCGTCCGCCGGCTGCGCGGGCTCGCCAGGCAAAGCGAGATCGGCGCGGGTGACGTCCTGGAACGTCTTGCCCTGGTACTCGTGGAGGTTGGCCATCATCCACTCGTCGATGCGCTCGTGGAGCAGCAGCACCTCTATGCCGCGCTCGCGGAATACCTCGAGGTGCGGGCTGCGGTGCGCGGTCTCCCAGCTGTCGGCGACCAGGTAGTAGATCCGGTCCTGGCCTTCGATCATCCCGGCGAGGTAGGCATCGAGCCCGGTGCGCGGCGCCCGGTCCGTGCTCTTCGACGAACTGAAGCGCAGCAGTTTCAGGAGCGCCTCGCGATTGGCGTAGTCTTCTCCGGTGCCCTCCTTCAGAACGGTACCGAACTCGTCCCAGAACGCGTGATAGTCGTCCGGCTGCTGGTCGGCGAGCTGCTGCAGCATGCCGAGCACACGTTTGGTCAGCGCGTTGCGGATCGTGGTCACGCGCTCGTCCTGCTGCAGGATCTCGCGCGAGACGTTGAGCGGCAGGTCGTTCGAGTCGACCACGCCTTTCACGAAGCGCAGGTACAGCGGCAGGAACTGTTCCGCCTGGTCCATGATGAACACGCGCTGCACGTACAGCTTGAGGCCGCGCGGGGCGTCACGGTTCCACAGGTCGAACGGCGCCTGCTTCGGCACGTACAGCAGGCTCGTGTACTCCAGCTTGCCCTCGACCCGGTTGTGGCTCCAGGTCAGCGGATCGCCGAAGTCGTGGGAGATGTGCTTGTAGAACGCCTGGTATTCGTCGTCCGCGATGTCCGAGCGCGACCGGGTCCACAACGCCTTGGCCGAATTGACCGTCTCGAGTTCCGCCGAGGCTGCGGCGTCGTCGGTGGCGTCGCCCGGCGTGCCGGCCGCCTTCGGCATGCGCACCGGCACCGCGATGTGATCGGAATAGCGCCGCACGATGGTGCGCAGCCGGTAGTCCTCGGCGAATTCGCGCGCGTCGGCCTTGAGATGCAACACCACGCGGGTGCCGCGCGGCAGATCGGGCGCGTCCTCGACGGTGAACGTGTCCTCGCCGCGCGAGGTCCAGCGGGTACCGGCGTCGGTCCCCGCGCCGCGCGTGAACACCTCCACCTCGTCGGCGACGATGAACGCACTGTAGAAACCCACCCCGAACTGGCCGATCAGCGCGGCGTCGCGTTTCTGGTCGCCGCTCAGCTGGGCGAGGAATTCCGCGGTGCCGGAGCGTGCGATGGTGCCGAGGTGATCGATCACCTCCTGGCGCGTCATGCCGATACCGTTGTCGACGATGCTGAGCGTGCCGGCCTTGGCGTCCGGCAGCAGCGTGATGGCGAACTCGGCGTCATCGCCGACGAGTTCCGGTGACCCGATCGCGCGGAAGCGCAACTTGTCGATGGCGTCCGACGCGTTCGAGATGAGTTCGCGCAGGAAGATCTCGCGGTTCGAATAGAGCGAGTGGATCATCAGCTTGAGCAGCTGACGTGCCTCGGTCTGGAATCCGTACGACTCGGCGGTCGCCTGTGCGGCCGGATCGGCCTGGTCGGTGCTGGTGGTCATGTGATCCCCTGGCTGTCGCTGTTGGGCGGGTCAGAGTTAGGCGGGTCAGAGTCGCGCTACCCGCAGGCGGTGCCCGCGCCGCAGGCGCGCGTTACCCGCGTGGACGACCCGCCGAGCGGCGGGCCGCCACGATTGACGGATAGATGGGATCGGGACCGGGAAAATCAAGCCCAGCCGGTCACCTCGGCCAGTGCATCGCCGATCTGGGCGAGGCTGCGTACGGTGCGCACACCGGCACGCTCGAGCGCGGCGAACTTCTCGGCGGCGGTACCCTTGCCGCCCGCGATGATCGCCCCGGCGTGGCCCATGCGTTTGCCGGCGGGTGCGGTGACCCCGGCGATATAGGACACCACCGGCTTGGTCACGTTGGCGCGGATGAATTCGGCGGCTTCTTCCTCCGCCGAACCACCGATCTCACCGACCATCACGATCGCCTCGGTGGCCGGGTCCTTCTGGAACAGGCCGAGGATGTCGATGAAGTGGCTGCCCGGAATCGGGTCGCCGCCGATGCCGACACACGTGCTCTGGCCGAACCCGCGATCGGTGGTCTGCTTGACCGCCTCGTAGGTGAGCGTGCCCGAGCGCGACACGATGCCCACCTTGCCGGGCAGGTGGATCTCGCCCGGCATGATGCCGATCTTGCACGCGCCGGGCGTGATCACGCCCGGGCAGTTCGGGCCGATCAGGCGTACCCGGGTGGTGTCGAGGTAGGCCTTCACCGCCAGCATGTCGAGCGCCGGGATGCCTTCGGTGATGCACACGACCAGTTCGATGCCGGCGTCCACCGCTTCGAGGATCGAATCCTTGCAGAACGCGGCCGGCACGTAGATCACCGACGCGGTCGCGCCGGTCGCGTCCACCGCGTCGCGCACGGTATCGAATACCGGCAGGCCCAGATGCTGCGTGCCGCCCTTGCCCGGCGTCACGCCGCCGACCAGTTTCGTGCCGTACTTGAGCGCCTGGTCGCTGTGCAGCGTGCCCTGCGAGCCGGTGAAGCCCTGGCAGATGACCTTGGTGTTCTTGTCGACCAGAATGCTCATGCTTTACCCCCGGCGGCCGCCACGGCGCTTTCGGCCGCGTTCTTCAGGCTCGTTGCCGCGATGATGTTCAATCCGCTCTCGGCCAGGCGCTGGCGCCCCTTGGCCGCATTGTTACCTTCGAAACGCACCACCACCGGCACCTTGACGCCGACCTCCTCGACCGCGCCGATGATGCCGTCGGCGATCGTCTCGCAGCTGACGATGCCGCCGAAGATGTTGATCAGCACCGCCTGCACGTTCTCGTCGGAGAGAATGATCTTGAACGCTTCGCCGACGGTCTGCCGCGTGGCGCCGCCGCCGACGTCGAGGAAGTTGGCGGGCGCGCCGCCGGCGAGCTTCACCAGGTCCATCGTGCCCATGGCGAGTCCGGCGCCGTTGACCATGCAGCCAATGTTGCCGTCGAGCGCCACGTAGTTGAGATTGAAGGCGGCCGCCTGGGCCTCGCGCGCGTCTTCCTGGCTCGGGTCGTGCATCGCCGAGATCTTCTTCTGCCGGTACAGCGCGTTGCCGTCGACATTCAGCTTGGCGTCGAGGCAGTGGATGTTGCCGGCGGTAGTGACCACCAGCGGGTTCACTTCGAGCAGCGAACAGTCGAGGTCGTGGAAGAGCTTCGCGAGCCCCATGAACAGGTCGGTGAACTGACGGACCTGGTTGCCCGAGAGTCCGAGCTTGAAGGCCATCTCGCGGCCCTGGTAAGGCTGCGCACCGGTGTAGGGGTTGATCGCGGCCTTCAGGATCTTCTCGGGCGTCTCTTCGGCGACCTTCTCGATCTCGACACCGCCTTCGGTGGACGCCATGAACACCACGCGCCGTGACGCACGATCGAGCACCGCGCCGAGATAGAGCTCGCGGTCGATGTCCGTGCAGCTCTCGACGTAGATCTTGCTGACCGGCTGGCCTTTCTCGTCGGTCTGGAAGGTCACCAGGTTCTTGCCGATCCACCGATCGGCGAAGGCACGCACCTCGTCCAGCGTGTCGGCGAGCTTGACGCCGCCCGCCTTGCCGCGGCCGCCGGCATGCACCTGGACTTTGACCACCCAGCGATTGCCGCCGATCTTCTGTGCGGCTGCCACGGCCTCGTCCGCGGTATCGACGGCATAGCCTTCCGATACCGGCAGCCCGTAGTCCTTGAACAGCCCCTTGGCCTGATACTCGTGTAGGTTCATGGTTTTCCTGTCAGTTGCTCTGCATCACTTGATATCACTTACGCTTTTTCCGATTGACCATGTGGATCGCGTGACCCGCGACACCGAGCGCCGCTTCGTGCAGCGCCTCCGAGAGCGTCGGGTGGGCGAACATGGTCAATCCGAGGTCTTCGGCACTGGCGTCGAACTCCATGGCGATGACCGCCTGCGCGATCAGTTCCGACGCCTGCGCACCCAGTATGTGCACCCCGAGAATCCGGTCGGTTGCCGCATCCGCGAGCACCTTCACCAGCCCCTGCGTGTCGTGCGCGGCGAGCGCCCGGCCGTTGACCGAAAACGGAAAGGTGCCGACGTTAAACGGCTCGCCGCTCGCTTTCAATTGCTGTTCGGTGCGGCCGACCCAGGCGATTTCCGGATGGGTGTAGATCACCGACGGCACCGTGTCGTAGTTCACCAGCGGTTTCTTGCCGGCGATGCGCTCGGCGACCATCACCCCCTCCTCCATCGCCTTGTGCGCGAGCATGGGGCCACGCACCACGTCGCCGACCGCGTAGACGTGCGGCGCATCGGTGGCGCAGAGGTCGTTCACGTACAGGAAGCCGCGTTCGTCGAGGTTCACGCCGCAGTCGGGCGCGAGCAGACCTTCAGTGTACGGACGCCGGCCGACCGCGACGATCAGACGATCCACCTCGACGTGCTGCTCGCCGCTTTTGTCCTGGTAGGTGACCGTGACGGTGCGTTTTGCGCCCTTGCCCCGGATCTCCGAGCCGGTGACCCGCGCACCGAGGCGAATGTCGAGGCCCTGGCCCTGCAGGATCTTCAGCGCGTCCCGGGCAATCCGTTCGTCCGCCATCGGCAGGAATTCCTCGAGCGCCTCGAGCACGACCACTTCCGCACCGAGCCGGCCCCAGACGCTGCCGAGTTCGAGGCCGATCACGCCGGCGCCGATCACGCCGAGGCGCTTCGGCACCGCGGCGAATTCGAGCGCGCCCTTCGAGTCGACGATGATGTCGTCGGTGAGCGGTGCCGGTGGAATCTCGACCGGAACCGAGCCCGGCGCCAGGATCACGTGGCCCGCCTGCAGGATCTGCACCGCGCCGTCGTGCGGCGTGAACTCGACCTGGCGGCCGGCGAGCAGCTTGCCGCTACCGGCGAGCGCCTTCACGCCATTGCCCTGGAACAGCTGCGCGATGCCGCCGGTGAGGCCCTTCACCACCTCGCCCTTGCGCGCCATCATCACGTCGAGATCGATGCTGACCTCACCGGTCCGGATGCCGAGCGCGGCAAGGCCGTGCTGCGCTTCCGCGAACTTGTGCGAAGCGTCGAGCAGCGCCTTGGACGGAATACAGCCCCAGTTGAGGCAGGTGCCGCCGAGCACCGGCTTGCCACCCCCGTCGAGCGATTTGTCGATGCAGGCGGTGCTCAATCCGAGTTGGGCGCAGCGGATCGCGGCGTGGTAACCGGCCGGCCCGGCACCGATGACGATGACGTCGTACTTGTCGGTCATGATCAGAGCTCCAGTAGAATGCGGGCCGGATCCTCGAGCATTTCCTTGATCGCCACCAGGAAACGCACGGCTTCCTGGCCGTCGATCAGGCGATGATCGTAGGAGAGCGCGAGGTACATCATCGGGCGGATCACCACCTGGCCGTCCACCGCGACCGGACGGTCCTGGATCTTGTGCATGCCGAGAATGCCGGTCTGGGGCGGATTCAGGATCGGCGTCGAGAGCAGCGAGCCGAAGATCCCGCCGTTCGAGATGGTGAAGGTACCGCCGGTCATGTCCTCGATGGTGAGCTTGCCTTCACGGGCGCGCCGGCCGAAGTCGTTGATCTGATCCTCGATCTGGGACAGCCCGAGCGCGTCGGCATCGCGCACCACCGGCACCACCAGGCCCCGTTCCGTGCTCACCGCCACGCCGATGTCGTAGTAACCGTGGTAGACGATGTCGTTGCCGTCGAGCGAGGCGTTGACCGCCGGAAACCGCTTCAGCGCCTCGACCGAGGCACGCACGAAGAACGACATGAAGCCGAGCCGGGTCCCGTTGTGCCGGGCCTGGAATGCGTCCTGGTATTTCTTGCGCAACGCCATCACCGCCGACATGTCGACCTCGTTGAAGGTGGTCAGCATGGCCGCGGTCTGCTGCGCCTCGACCAGCCTGCGCGCGATGCTCGCGCGCAGTCGGGTCATCGGCACGCGCCGTTCGACCCGCTCGCCGCGGAACGCATCACCCACGTCGAGCGTGTCCTGCGCCGGTGCGGCCGGCACCCGGACGCTGTCGCCGCGGGCTGCCTCGGGCTGCCGCGGCACGGCGCCGGTCGTTAGGCCCGCCGCAGGCGCTGGAGCCGCCGCGGCACGGGCCACGTCTTCCTTGGTGATGCGGCCATCGCGGCCGGAGCCGGCCACGCGCCGGATGTCGATGCCCTGCTCGTCGGCCAGCTTGCGCGCCGCGGGGCTCGCGCTGGCAGGGCTCTCGGCGGAAGGAGCCGGCGCCGGCGCGGCGCTTGCGGACGACGCCGGGGCACCGGCCGCCACGCTCTCGAAACGTCCGATGACCTGTTCGCTCGCGACCGTCTCGCCGTCGCCGGCGAGAATCTCGGTCAGCACGCCGTCGTCCGGTGCCACGACCTCGAGGACCACCTTGTCGGTCTCGATCTCGACCAGCACCTCGTCGCGCCGCACGCTCGCACCGACGGCCTTCAGCCAGCCGGCCACGGTCCCTTCGCTGATCGATTCGGGAAACGCCGGTGCCTTGATATCCATGCTCATGTCAGGTCCTTTCTGTTACTGCCCGTTACTGCACGATTGAACGCCGGCCCCGTACCGGGCCTCAGCCGGAGAGCGCTTCCTCGACCAGCCGCTGCTGGCGGAGCGTGTGCATCCCGGGATGCCCGCCGGCCGGCGCGGCGAAAGGTTCGCGGCCTGCGTAACCGAGATACAGGCTGTCGGAATGCTGCAGGATCACGCGCCGCATGTGGTGCTGGCTCGAGTACCAGGCGCCCTGGTTCATCGGTTCCTCCTGGCACCAGATCACGTCCTTCAGCGCGGTATAGGGCGCGATGACCTCGGCGAGCTCGGCCTCCGGGAACGGGTACAGCTGCTCGAGGCGCACGATGGCGACGTGGTCGAGGCCACGCTCGCGGCGCATCTCGAGCAGGTCGTAGTAGACCTTGCCGCTGCACAGCACCAGTCGTTCGACGCCTTTCGGGTCGAGCGCATCCTGTTCACCGAGCACGGTGTGGAACCGTCCGTCGCAGAGGTCCTCGAGGGTCGAGACGGCGAACTTGTGGCGCAGGAGGCTCTTCGGTGTCAGTGCGATGAGCGGTTTGCGTGCCGGGCGGATGATCTGCCGACGCAGCATGTGAAAGACCTGCGCCGGCGTGGTCGGCACACACACCTGCATGTTGTGCTGCGCGCAGAGCTGCAGGAAGCGCTCGAGCCGCGCCGAGGAATGTTCCGGGCCCGCGCCTTCGTAACCGTGCGGCAGCAGCAGCGCAAGCCCGCACAGGCGCTTCCACTTGGTCTCGCCGCTCGAGATGAACTGGTCGATCACCACCTGCGCGCCGTTCACGAAGTCGCCGAACTGCGCCTCCCAGATGGTCAGCACGTTGGGCGCCGTGGTCGCATAGCCGTATTCGAATGCGAGCACGGCCTCCTCCGAGAGCAGGCTGTCGTAGATGTCGAAATTGACGTCGTCGCGCAGGTGGTTGAGCGGGATCCAGCGCTTGCCGTCCTTCTGGTTGTACAGGGAAGCGTGCCGGTGCGAGAACGTGCCCACGCCGACGTCCTGTCCGGTCAGGCGCACACCGTAGCCCTGCTGGATCAGCGTCGCGTAGGCCATCACCTCGGCATAGCCCCAGTTGATCGGCATGGCGCCGGCGCTCATGCGGTGGCGGTCCTCGAGGATCTTCTCGACCTGGCGCTGCAGCACGAAGCCTTCCGGCAGCGCCTGGAGCCGTTGCCCCAGCTCCTGGATCATGGTGAGCGGCACCGTGGTGTCGGCGGGCTCCGTCCAGTGCTTGTCGAGGTACGGCGACCAGTCGACGTACAGGCGCGTATCCGGCTGCTCCACGATGGCGAGCGCGACCTGGCCGCCCGCCTCGAGGGTATCGCGGTAGCGCTCCGCCAGCGCCTCGGCCGAGGCCTGCGTCACGAGCCCCTCACCTGCAAGCTGGTCCACGTACAGCGACCGGGTCGTCGCGTGTTCGCGGATCTTCTTGTACATGAGTGGCTGGGTCTTCATCGGCTCTTCGGCCTCGTTGTGGCCGCGGCGCCGGTAACAGACCAGGTCGATGACGACGTCCTTGCGGAACTCCATCCGGTAGTCGACCGCGAGCTGGGTGACGAACAGGACCGCCTCGGGATCGTCGCCGTTCACATGGAAGATGGGCGCCTGCACCATCTTCGCGACCTCGGTGCAGTACTCGGTCGAACGCGCATCGTCCTGCCGGTGCGTGGTGAAGCCGATCTGGTTGTTGATGATGACGTGGATCGTTCCGCCGGTCTTGAACCCGCGGGTCTGCGACATCTGGAAGGTTTCCATGACCACGCCCTGGCCGGCGAAGGCTGCATCGCCGTGGATGAGGATTGGCACCACCCGGTCGCCCACGTAGTCGCGCCGACGATCCTGACGCGCGCGCACCGAGCCTTCGACCACCGGGCAGACGATCTCGAGGTGCGATGGATTGAACGCAAGCGCGAGGTGCATCTCGCCGCCCGAGGTCATGATGTTGGTCGAGAAGCCCTGGTGATACTTGACGTCGCCGCTGCCTTCGTCGGCGTTTTCCGGCAGCTTGCCGTCGAACTCGTCGAACAGCTGGTGCGGGTTCTTGCCGAGGATGTTGACCAGCACGTTGAGCCGGCCGCGATGCGCCATCCCGATCACCGATTCCAGCACACCGTGGGATCCCAGCCGTTGCAGCGCCTCGTGCAGCATGGGAATCAGGCTCTCGCCGCCTTCGAGACCGAACCGCTTGGTGCCGGGATAACGCCCATGCAGGTATTTCTCGAGGCCTTCCGCCGCGGTCAGGCGCTCGAGCACGGTCTGCTTCTGTTCCGCGGTGAAGCGCGGGCGCGCGCGCACGGTCTCGAGGCGCTGCTGTACCCACAGCTGTTCGCTGGCATCGACGATGTGCATGTACTCGGCGCCGATGCTGCCGCAGTAGGTCCGTTCCAGCGCATCGACCAGCTCGCGCAGCTTGGCGGTACCTTCGCCGTAGTGGAACGTGCCGGTGTGAAACGTCTCTTCGAGATCGGCCGGCGACAGGCCGTGGTAGGCGAGGTCAAGGATCGGCATGGCCGGCCGTTCCATCATGCCGAGCGGATCGATCCGGGCCTTCTTGTGGCCGCGGTGCCGGTAGGCGGCGATCAGGTCCTGCACGCGCATCTGGGTGCGTTCGTGCGCGCTCTCGACGCGCGTGCTCTCGCGCGCCGGGCGCGCCTTCAGGCGATTGCGGCCGAGCCGTTCGAAATATTGCACCACGGTGCTGTGCGGCACGTCGGCCTTGATGGCACCTTCGACGCGCGGGAGCTTCTCGAAGTAGTCCCGCCATTCGGGCGGAACGTCGTTGGGGTCGGTCAGGAAGGTCTCGTAGAGCGCTTCCACATAGGCAAGGTTGTTGCCGTCGAGATGCGAACTGCGTCGCATCCGCTCCATGAACGAATCAGCCATCGGTGATAGTCGCCTGCGTCGTTGCCAGCCGAACCGGGGCACGTGGCCCCGGTGTCCGGGCAAGTATATATCAAGCCCGGACGCGCACAGGACGCCGGTTCAGGTACCGGCCTGCAGCAGCATCGTCCGGATCTTGCCGATCGCGCGGGTGGGGTTGAGTCCCTTCGGGCATACGTTGACGCAGTTCATGATGCCGCGGCAGCGAAACACGCTGAACGGGTCGTCCAGCTCCGCGAGGCGCTCGGCCGTGGCCGTATCACGGCTGTCGGCCAGGAACCGGTAGGCCTGCAGCAGGCCCGCCGGGCCGATGAACTTGTCCGGATTCCACCAGAACGAAGGGCACGCGGTGGAGCAGCAGGCGCACAGGATGCACTCGTACAGGCCGTCGAGCTCGGCGCGCTCCTCCGGGGACTGCAGGCGCTCCTGGGCGGGCGCGGGCCGGTCGTTGATCAGGTACGGCTTGATCTTCTCGTACTGCGCGTAGAACTGGCTCATGTCCACGATCAGGTCGCGGACCACCGGCAGGCCCGGCAGCGGTCGCAGGATCAGCTTGCCGCGCTTCGCCACTTCGGACACGGGCGTGATGCAGGCGAGGCCATTCCTGCCGTTCATGTTGATCCCGTCGGAACCGCAGACGCCTTCGCGGCACGAACGCCGGTACGAGAGCGTGGGGTCCTGCGCCTTCAGGAGTTCGAGCACGTCGAGCACCATGAGGTCCTTGCCCGGCGGCAGGTCCACGCTCATATCGCGCATCTGCGGAACTTCATCCACCTCGGGGTTGTATCGGTAGACGCTAACCTGCATGACTTCCTCTGCCTGGATGTGAATTCTTGCTCAGTACTTCCGCTCGGTCGGCTCGAACACCGGCACCGTCCGCGGCGCGAAGTTCACCGCACGCTTGCCGACCTTGCGGGTGACCGGGTCGTACAGCGAGTGACAGAGCCAGTTGACGTCGTCGCGATCGGTATAGTCTTCGCGCGCGTGCGCGCCCCGACTCTCCTTGCGTTCCTCGGCGGCAATGGCGGTGGCCTCCGCCACCTCGAGCAGGTTGTCGAGCTCGAGCGCCTCCAGCCGCGCGGTATTGAACACGGCACTCTTGTCCACGAGATGTGCACGACCGATGCGCTCGCGCAGCTCGGCGAGTTTCCTGATGCCCTCCTGCATGTGCGACTCGGTCCGGAACACGCCGAAGCTGTTCTGCATCACGGTCTGCAGTTCCTTCTTGAGAGCCGCCACGGATTCACCGGCGGTCGAGGTGTTCCAGCGATTGAGGCGGGTCAGCGCACGCTCGAGATCGGATTCCGACGCCTGCCGGTAACTCACACCCTGCCGCATGACCTCTTCGATGTGCAGGCCTGCCGCGCGCCCGAACACCACCAGGTCGAGCAGGCTGTTGCCGCCGAGTCGGTTCGCGCCGTGCACCGATACACACGCTGCTTCGCCCGCCGCGTACAGACCGTCGACCGCGACGTCCCGGCCGTCCGCATCCTGGCGGAGCGCCTGGCCGTTAACGCCGGTCGGGGTGCCGCCCATCATGTAGTGGCAGGTCGGCACCACCGGGATCGGCTCCTTGATCGGATCCACGTGGGCGAAGGTCCGCGAGAGTTCCAGGATGCCCGGCAGCCGGCTGTTCAGCACGTCCTCGCCGAGGTGGTCGAGCTTCAGCAGCACGTGGTCGCCGTCCGGACCTGCGCCACGACCCTCGATGATCTCGAGGATCATCGAGCGTGCCACGACGTCGCGACCGGCCAGGTCCTTGGCGGTCGGCGCGTAGCGCTCCATGAACCGCTCGCCGTTCTTGTTGATCAGGTAGCCGCCTTCGCCACGGCAGCCTTCCGTCACCAGCGTGCCGGCACCCCAGATGCCGGTGGGGTGGAACTGCCACATTTCCATGTCCTGCAGCGGGAACCCCGCGCGCAGGGCCATGCCGGCGCCGTCGCCCGTGCACATGTGTGCGTTGGTCGTGCTCGCATAGATCCGCCCCGCACCACCGGTGGCGAGTACCGTCGCCTTGGATTCGACGTAGACCGTCTCGCCGGTCTCGATCTCGATCGCGATCACCCCGACCACCGCACCGTCCTGGTTCCTGACCAGGTCGACCGCGAACCATTCGTTCAGGAACACGGTCTTCGCGCGCAGGTTGGCCTGGTAAAGGGTATGCAGCAGCGCGTGGCCGGTGCGGTCGGCCGCCGCGCAGGTGCGGGCCGCCTGGCCGCCCTTGCCGTAGTCCTTCGACTGGCCGCCGAACGGACGCTGGTAGATACGCCCGCTCTCGGTACGCGAGAACGGCAGGCCCATGTGCTCGAGCTCGAACACCGCCTGCGGGCCGACGCTGCACATGTATTCGATGGCGTCCTGGTCACCGATGTAGTCCGACCCCTTGACGGTGTCGTACATGTGCCAGCGCCAGTCGTCGTTGGGGTCGTCGCTCGCGATCGCGCAGGTGATGCCGCCCTGGGCGGACACGGTGTGCGAGCGGGTCGGAAAGACCTTGGTGATCACCGCCGTCTTGAGACCGGACTGGGCGAGCTGCAGCGCCGCGCGCATGCCCGATCCGCCACCGCCGACGATCACGCCGTCGAACGTCATCTTTCTGATTTGAGTCTTGCTGATTCCAGCCATGGTCAGAGGCTCCAGAACAGTTGCAGCGCCCAGGCAACGTAGACGAACAGCAGGCCCAGGCAGCCCGCCTGGTAAGTGAGCCGGAACGCGGTATGGTGGCGGCCGAAATAGTGCGGGCGGATGTAGTCGGTGCCGACCGTCCACATGCCGATCCACGCATGCGCCGCGGTCGCGAGCACCGTCAATGTGCTGAACAGGACCATGGGCGTGGAGCCGAAGTAGCCCACCAGCCGCGCGTGGGTCATGTCCGGGTTGGCGACGAAGAAGCCGAGCACGCACAGCGTGTAGACCGCCATGAGCACCGCCGAGACGCGCTGGATGACGAAATCCGAAAGCCCGCTGCGGGTCAGGCTGGTGACGTTGGTGACCTTGCTTACCATAACCAGGCTCCTGCGACGACGGTGCCGATCACCGTGAGCACGAACACGCCCTGCGAAGCGAGCCGCCCCGCCGCGATCGTGTCCCAGTGGTGGAAGTCCATCACCAGGTGCTTGACGCCGGCGAGGATGTGGAACAGCAATGCGGCGAGCACGCCGAGCAGTACGAGTTTCGGCAGCGGTGCTTCGAGCAGTTCTGCCGCCTGTGCGAAGCCGGCCGGCGAACCGAGCGCCAGCGCGAGGAGCCACAGCAGGTACGCGATCGCCACGAACAGCAGCACACCGGTAATGCGGTGCGTGATCGAGGCGATGGCCATGATCGGGAAGCTGAATTTCGTCAGCGCTAAATTCACAGGGCGTTCGGTCTTCATGTCCCTTGCATCATCCGTCTGTCGATTTGGATCGGGGGTCTGCGGGAGGGGATCCGCGGGCCTGGCGGGGGGCCGTTCGAGCGGGCGCCATTGTAGTCGCGCCACTTGCGGATTGCCAAGATTGGCCAGCGTACCTTCCGGGCGGAACGGGCCGCGGGCACACGGGCATGGTCCGGCATGACATGGTCCGGCATGATAAGGTCCGCAGCGCCGTCCACGCCGGTTCGCATCGTTCAACCATGCCCTCACGCGCCCGCCCCGCCCTGCCCATCGACGCCGTCCTCGACGCGCTCGGCGCCGCGCTCGAGCGGCACCGCCGCTGCCTGCTAGTCGCAGAACCCGGCGCCGGCAAGACGACCCGCGCACCACTCGCACTGCTCGACCGAACGCCACCCGGCGACGGCCGCTGGCTGATGCTCGAACCCCGACGAGTCGCCGCCCGGCTCGCGGCCACGTGGATGGCGGAGCAGCTGAGCGAACCGGTCGGCGCGACCGTCGGCTATCGGGTGCGCGGCGAGCAGCGGGTGAGCGCCGCGACCCGCCTCGAGGTGCTCACCCAGGGCATCCTGACACGCATGCTGCAGGACGACCCGGCGCTCGAGGGCGTCGCCGGCATCATCTTCGACGAGTTCCACGAGCGCAGCCTCGATGCCGACCTCGGACTCGCGCTCGCACTCGACGCGCAGGCCGGGCTGCGACCCGATCTGAAACTCCTGGTGATGTCGGCCACGCTCGACCTCGCTGCCCTGCAGCGTGTGCTCGGCAGCGACGCACCGGTAATCGCGAGCGGCGGTCGCCAGTGGCCGGTCGCGACCCACCATCGACCACCCGACCCACGCGCGGACACCGACGCCCACCGTGCCGCAGTGGTGCGCGAAGCGCTTGCCGTACACGACGGCCACATCCTGGTCTTCCTGCCCGGCATCGCCGAGATCCGCCGGCTCGCGCGCCTGCTCGCAGCGCAACTGCCGGCGGAGATCGAAGTACTCGCGCTGCACGGTCAGCTCGGCCTCGCCGAACAGCAGCGGGTCGTGCGCGCCGCACCCGGCGGCCCGCGCCGCGTAATCCTCGCGACCGCAATCGCGGAGTCGAGCCTGACCGTGCCCGGCGTCACCGTGGTGATCGACGCGGGTCTCGAGCGGGCGCCGACCTTCCAGCCGCGCTCGGGGCTCGTGCGGCTCGAAACCCGTCGCGTGAACCGGGCCAGCGCCGACCAGCGGCGCGGGCGAGCGGGCCGCGACGCGGCCGGGCACTGCTACCGGTTGTGGAGCGCCGAGCAACCGCTCGCCGCCCACGCCGAACCCGAGATCCTGCAGACCGATCTCGCCGGCCTCGCGTTCGAACTGGCCCGCTGGGGACTCACCGATCCCGGCAGCCTCGACTGGGTGACACCGCCGCCTGCCGCCGCGCTCGCGAGCGGCCGGCAGCTGCTCGCCACGCTCGGCATACTGGACGGGACCCACCGGCTCACGACGTTCGGCCGGCGCTGCGCACGCTGGCCGACCCAGCCACGCCTGGCCACCCTGCTGGAACACGCCGCAGCGCTGGATGCTCTGCCGCTCGCCTGCTGGATCGTCGCATGGCTGGAAGAAGCGCCGCCCGGAGACGAATCCGACCTCGCCCAGGTCATCGCGCACCGCCCCAGGCATGCCGGTCCGGGCGCTGCCGGACGCTGGTGGCGCGCGGCGCGGCTGTGGGCGGCGCGCACCGGTTGCGCGCCCGAGCCGGACAACCTGCTCGCCCTGCCACGCCTGCTCGCGCACGCCTTTCCCGACCGCGTGGCCCGCCAGGTCGGAACCGGGCGCTTCAAACTCGCGACCGGCGGACAGGCGTGGCTGCCGGAGCACGTGCCGCTCGCCCACGCCCCCTGGCTGGTCGCCATCGAACTGGACGGCCAGGCGCAGGGCGCCCGGATCTTCCACGCAGCCGCCATCGACACCGCGGAGCTCGAACGCGCGCTGCCCGCGACGCGGCAGTGGCAGACCCGCATCGAGTGGGACGAAGACCGCGGGCGAATGGTAGGTGAAGAGTTCCGTGCCCTGGGCGAGCTGGTGCTCGAGCGGCGCCCGCTCGCGACGCTGCCGCCAGGCGCGGCGGCTCGGGCACTGCTGGACGCGATCCGGCGGCGCGGCGAATTGCCCTGGTCCGACGCTGACCGGCAGCTGCTCGGCCGGCTGCGGCTCCTGCATCGCACACTCGGCGCGCCGTGGCCGCCCGCCGACGATGCCTGGCTGATGACCACACTCGAGACCTGGCTCGAACCGTATCTCACCGGTATCACCCGACTCGGCGAACTCGCCGGGCAACCGCTCGGCGAATGGCTGCTCGCGAGCCTCGACCAGCCACTGCGCCACCGGCTCGACACGCTCGCGCCGACCCACCTCGCCGTGCCGAGCGGCTCGCGCATCAGGATCGACTATTCCGCCGACGAGCCCGTTCTCGCCGTCAAGCTGCAGGAACTGTTCGGCCAGCGGAAGACACCGGCGGTGGTCGACGGGCGCGTACCCGTGGTCGTCCACCTCCTGTCGCCGGCGCGCCGCCCGGTGCAGGTCACCCGCGACCTCG
The DNA here is from genome assembly GCA_019634925.1 of Pseudomonadales bacterium. Taxonomy (GTDB): domain Bacteria; phylum Pseudomonadota; class Gammaproteobacteria; order Pseudomonadales; family Azotimanducaceae; genus UBA7803. The sequence goes on along the minus strand of JAHCAL010000003.1, from coordinate 535,610 downwards.
CGAGCTTCTGGGCGAGCGCCTATTTCGAGGTCCGCAAGGATCTGCGCGGGCGTTATCCGAAGCATCCCTGGCCGGACGACCCGACCAGTGCCCCGGCGACTGCACGCACCGATCCGCGCCGGCGTCGATCGTGACGTCCGACGCGCGCGGACAGTCCCGAATTGACAACCCTTGCGGCCGTTTATAGTCTCGCCGCTCTATACCAGCATACCAACACCACACCAGCACCCGGACCGGCCGACTGCCCCGATCCGGCCCGGCGTGGCCGGGACACTGAATTCTTACGGGAGGACGCATGGCCGATACGGGGGGCAGAACTGCCCAGCTTTCCATCGACGGCAAGACGATCGACTTGCCGGTGCGCGATGGCACCATTGGCCCCGCCGTGATCGACGTCGGCAAGCTCACCGCAAACGGCTACTTCACCTACGATCCCGGATTCGTCTCGACCGCTTCCTGCGATTCCGCCATCACCTACATCGACGGCGACCAGGGCGTGCTCCTGCACCGCGGGTATCCGATCGAACAGCTCGCGGAACAGTCCGACTACCTGGAACTCTGCTACCTGTTGCTGAACGGCGAGTTGCCGAGTGCCGCGGCCAAGACCACGTTCGTCGACACCATCAAGCGCCACACCATGGTGCACGAACAGCTGGTGCACCTGTTCCGCGGATTCCGCCGCGACGCGCATCCGATGGCGGTGATGTGCGGCGTCACCGGCGCCCTCTCGGCCTTCTATCACGACTCGCTCGACATCACGAACGAACAGCACCGGCGCATCACCGCGCACCGGTTGATCGCGAAGATGCCGACCCTCGCGGCGATGAGCTACAAGTACTCGATCGGCCAGCCGTTCATGTACCCGCGCAACGACCTCGACTACGCGGCAAACTTCCTCTACATGATGTTCGGCACGCCGTGCGAGAACTACGAGCCGAACCCGGTGATCGCGCGCGCCATGGACCGGATCTTCCTGCTGCACGCGGACCACGAGCAGAACGCGTCGACGTCGACGGTGCGCATGGCCGGCTCGACCGGCGCGAATCCGTTCGCCTGCATCGCCGCCGGCATCGCCGCACTCTGGGGACCCGCACACGGCGGCGCCAACGAAGCCGTGCTCACCATGCTCAATGAGATAGGCGATGAACGGCACATCGACAAGTTCATCAAGCGCGCCAAGGACAAGGACGACCCGTTCCGGATCATGGGATTCGGGCACCGGGTCTACAAGAATTACGACCCGCGCGCGAAGGTGATGCAGGAGACCTGCCGGGAAGTGCTCGGCCAGCTCGGCACCGAAGACGATCCGATCCTGCGGATCGCGCAGCGCCTCGAGAAAATCGCGCTCGAGGACGATTATTTCGTGGAAAAGCGTCTGTACCCGAACGTCGACTTCTACTCGGGCATCATCCTGAAGGCGATCGGCATTCCGACCGAACTGTTCACGGTGATCTTCGCGACGGGCCGCACGCCGGGCTGGATCGCGCACTGGAACGAGATGATCAGCGGGCCGTACAAGATCGGCCGTCCGCGTCAGCTGTATCTCGGTCCGCCGCGCCGCGACTTCGTGCCCGTCGACCGGCGCTGACCGTCCGACGCCCGCCCGGCCCTCGCGCGCCTCAGTGGCGCGCCTGGCCGACGCGTGCCCTCAGCCCAGCATCGCGTCGCGCCCGAAGCCCTCGCCGACCAGGAGGTTCCTGAGTTCCGCCAGGGCTTCGATCTGGATCTGGCGCACGCGTTCGCGGGTGAGCCCGATCTCGCGGCCCGCTTCCTCCAGCGTCATGACCTCGTGTCCGCGCAGTCCGAAACGCCGCACGATGACCTCGAGCGACTTTTCCGGCAGCCGGTCGAGCCAGCCCTGGATGTGTCGGCTCGCCTGTGAATCCTGCAGCATCTCCCAGGGATCCTTGAGGTCGGTGTCCTCGAAGGTATCCCACTCGCCGCGCACCGGCTTCAGCATGGAAATCTCGGTGCAGCTCACGTCGTCGGACAGTTGCAGCAGCTCCCGCACCCGTGCCACGGGCTTGCCGAGCGCTGCCGCGATGTCCTCGGCCTGCGGTTCGCGATCGAGCTTCTGATCCAGCTCGCGCCGTGCGCGCAGGATGCCGTTCAGCTCCTTCGCGATGTGGATCGGCAGGCGGATGGTCTTGACCTGGTTCATGAGTCCACGCTCGATCGACTGGCGGATCCACCAGGTCGCGTAGGTCGAGAAGCGGAAGCCGCGTTCCGGGTCGAATTTCTCGACAGCGCGGATGAGCCCGAGATTGCCTTCCTCGATCAGGTCGAGCAGCGGCAGCCCGCGATTCAGATAGCGTCGCGAGATCTTCACCACCAGCCGGAGGTTGCTCTCGACCATGCGCGCCCGCGCCCGCATGTCGCCCTTGCGGACCTTGCGCGCGAGCGCCTTCTCCTCGTCCGCCGTGAGCAGCTGGTAGCGGCCGATCTCGGCGAGGTACAGATCCGTCGGGTCGCTGCTGTCGCGCGCGGCCTTGGATTGCGGCAGCACTTCGATCGCATCGTCGGCCTCGTCCGCCTCGTCATCGGCGACGTCGACGTCAGCGACTTCGAGCCACTCGACCAGTGCGTCTTCTTCCTGAAGTTCCAGATTCACGTCCATCCTGGCTTACCCCTGGTTGGTTTCCTCGGTTGTTCTCGCAAAGCCACACGCTTCGAGCACGTCGGCGCTGGCGAACGGTTTCTCGAGCAGGACCCGGGCGCCGGCGGCCAGCATCTTTTTCTCGACCTCCGGCGAGTGGTAGCCGGTCATGGCCACCACCCTGATATCGGCGGTTTCCGGGTCATTCTTTAGCCGGCGGCACACTTCGCTCCCGTCGATGCCGGGCATCATGACGTCGAGCAGCACCACCGTGGGCTTGTGGAGCGCCACCTGGCGACCGGCTTCGAAGCCGTCGTACGCCGAGTGGATCTCGAGCCCCGGCACCTCGATGCGAAACAGCGCCGCGAGGTAGTCGTTGAAGGAACGGTTGTCGTCCACGATCAGGAGCCGCTCGCGCGCGGCCGGCAGCGCCATGCCACGCGCCCGGGCGAAGGTTTCCACGACGTTACGCTCGTAGCGCCGATGTCCGCCTGCCGTGGTCTGCGCGGCGAGCAGTCCTTTCTGCGACCATTGCCGAACGGTCACGGGCGAGACCTTGAGCAGGGTCGCCACTTCGTTCGGAGTCAGGTAGTCGCGTTCGGTCACTGCTGCGTCCATCAGCCTTTGTTCCGGGCGGGTCCGGCATTCATTCCCCGCGCCCATTCATCCTTGTTTCTGACGTGGATTTCTAATGTGGCCTGTCGAATCGTTTTAATCGCTTGAATCGATTTGATCGATTCTTGGGAAGGAAATCTAATCGATTTAATCGATATTGCACAAGAACAATTTGCTCTTAACAGGGGCTGCGGTTAGATCCTTCGGATATAGCCTGGGCGGTCATCGGCCGGGCTGCCGAGCCAATCCGAGGCGTGCCGGCTGCCGGTTGCCGCTCTGCGCTGCCATGCAGTACGTTAGTCGGCCTCCAACTGGCGCCCCGCTCCATGCCCGACCCGTCCATCGCCCGACTGCGCACCCTTCCGGGCGTCGACAGCCTGCTGAACGATCCGGCGCTCGCTGCCGTGGTCGACCGGCACGGACCGGAGGCGGTCAAGGAAGCGCTGCGTGATCTGCAGGCCCGCTGGCGCGAAAGCCGCTCACCGCCCCCCTGGTGCGCCGATCCCGGGGCCTACGCGCGCGCGGTCGCGGCGCGACTCGATCCGGCCGGGTACCGGCGCGTCTTCAACCTGACCGGCACGCTGCTGCACACGAACCTCGGCCGGGCGCCGCTGCCGGAAAGCGCCCTCGACGCGATCCGCCCGCTCGTCACCGGGGCGATGAACCTGGAGTTCGACCTCGCCACCGGCGCGCGCGGCGATCGCGAGGCCCCGGTCGCCGCGCGCCTGCGCCGGCTTACCGGTGCGCCGGCCGCCACCGTGGTCAACAACTGCGCCGCCGCGCTCATGCTCGTGCTCAATACCTTCGCGCTCGGCCGGACCGTGCCCGTCTCGCGGGGCGAACTGATCGAGATCGGCGGCAGCTTCCGGCTGCCCGAGATCATGACCCGGGCCGGCTGCCGGCTCCTCGAGGTCGGCGCGACCAACCGCACGCGGCTCGCGGACTATTCGAATGCCATCGACGCGGACACCGCCCTGCTGCTCAAGGTGCACCCGAGCAACTACCGCATCAGCGGCTTCACCGCCGCCCCGGGCGTGCGCGACCTCGCCGACCTCGCCGCCACGCACGCGCTGCCTTTATGTGTCGACCTCGGCAGCGGCGCGCTGCTCGACTTCGCGCGCTTCGGCCTGCCGCACGAGCCGACCCCGCGCGAACTGCTCGACCAGGGCGCGGACCTGGTCATCTTCAGCGGCGACAAGCTGCTCGGCGCCGTACAGGCCGGTCTGATCGTCGGGCGGGCGGACCTGGTACGCGCGTGCGCCGAGAATCCGATGAAACGCGCCCTGCGCGCCGACAAGGTCACGCTCGCGCTGCTCGACCACCTGCTCGGGCTATACGAACGGCCCGACGTGCTCGAGCACGAACTGCCCATGCTGCGCTGGCTGCAGCAGGACGAAGCGGCGCTGCATGCGCGCGGTGACCCGGTGGCGCGCCGCCTGCGCGAACGCCTGCCCGATCGCTACACGATCGACGTACGGTCGAGCCGGGCGGAGATGGGCAGCGGCTCGCTGCCCGAGGAAACACTGCCGAGCATGGCGGTCGCGATCACGCACCCGGAGGACCGGGCACTCCGCGAACTGGTCGATGCGCTGCGCCGGCTGCCGATCCCGGTGATCGGCCGCCTGAACCAGGGCACCGTCCTGCTCGACCTGCGCGGCGCTGAGCCGCTGGACGACCTGCTCGCCGCGCTCGAAGCGCTCGACCCCGCCCCATGATCGTCACGCTCGCCGGCCACGTCGACCACGGCAAGACGACCCTCGTGCGCCTGCTCACCGGCACCGACACCGACCGGCTCGCCGAGGAACGCCGGCGCGGCCTCACCATCGACCTCGGCTTTGCCTACCTGACCGAGGGCCCACGCACACTCGGCTTCGTGGACGTGCCGGGCCACCACCGCTTCATCCACAACATGGTGGCCGGCGTCGCCGCCCATCAGTTCGCGATGCTGGTGATCGCGGCGGACGACGGCCCGATGCCGCAGAGCCACGAACACCTGCAGATCCTCTCGCTGATCGGGGTCCGACGCGGGCTCGTGGTGCTCACCAAGTGCGATCGGGTCGACGCACCGCGCCGCGCCGCCGCCCGCCGCGAGGTCGAAGCCCTGCTCGCGGGCACGTTCCTGGCCGGAGCCACGATCATCGAGACCAGCGGCCGCGAGGACGCGGGGCTTGCCGAATTGCGCCGCGCCCTGCTCGGCGCCGCGGACGAGTACGCGGTCACGCGCGCCGCGCGGCCGTTCCGGATGGCGATCGACCGCGCATTCCTGCTCAAGGGTACCGGGCTCGTCGTCACCGGCACGGTGCACGCCGGCAGCATCCGGGTCGACGACGAGCTCTTCCATTTCCCGTCCGGCGTTCGCGGGCGGGTACGCAGCCTGCGCGTACAGAATCTACCGGGCGAAACCGCACACGCGGGCGACCGGGCCGCGCTCAACGTGACCGGCCTCGACGCGGTGGCGCCGGCGCGCGGCGACTGGGTCTCGGCGCATCAGGATGCCGGACACCACCACCTCGTGCTGGAACTCAGCGTGCTCGACGACTTCCCGCGCGCCATCCGGCCGTGGCTGCCCGTGCACGTCTACCATGCCAGCTCACACACCACCGCACGCCTCGCCCTGCTCGAACGCACCGGCACCGGCACCCGGCTCGCGGACCTCGACTGCGCAGACCCCCTGTTCGCCAAGCACGGCGACCGGATCGTGATCCGCGACCAGGGGCTCGACCGTACGCTCGGCGGTGGGCGCGTGATCGACAACCGCACGCGACCGCGCCGCCGGTTCGCACCGACACGCGTCGCCGCCATCCGTGCGCTGACCGCCACCGACCCGGCCACGAGCCTGGCCGCACTGCTCGACCAGGACGCCGTGCTGCTCGAGGACTTTCGCCGAATCTGGGACCTGGCGCAGACCGATCTGCTGAAGCTCTGCGCGAGCCTGCCTGCGACGCAGCGCGGCGAGTGGCTCGTGCGCGACGCCGCGTGGACCGAATGGACCAAGGCACTGCTCGAGGAATGCCAGGCGCGCCACGCGGCCGATCCAGCGCTCGACGGCCTGCAGGAGAATGCGTTCGGAAGCGCCGTGCCGGTGCGCTTCCGCGGCGAACTGCTGCGCGAACTCGTCGCCACCGGCAGGCTCGCACAGCGGGCCGGACGTTACCGCCCGCCAAGCCACGCGGTGGTGCTCTCGAAGGACGAGCAGGCACTCCTCGAACGCCTGCGCCCGCTGCTCGACCAGCCGCAGCCCATGAGCCTCGGCGACGCCGGCCGGACGCTGCGAATACCACTCGTCACCCTGCAGAAGGCACTCCGGCCGCTGGTCGCCAAGGGCGCGATCGTGCTGGTCGGCGACAAGCGCGCCTACCTGCCGGATGCGGTGCGCAGACTCGCGCAGGTGGCCGCCGCACTCGGCGCGACGGGCCCTTTCACCGCCAACGCCTACCGCGACGCCACCGGCATCGGGCGCAACCTCGCCATCGAACTGCTGGAATACTTCGACCGCCGCGGCTTCACGCGCCGCAACGGCGACACGCGTACGGTGGTCGGCGACGCCGATCGGCTGTTCGGCTCGTGATATAGTCCCGCGCGGAAGAGCAACGTCTCCGGTGGGGCGCGCGGCCTTCAAAGCCGTCGAGGTGCGTCATCGCGCCTGGTGGGTTCGACTCCTGCCTCTTCCGCCATATCGTCAATCAAAGCAGCATGGTACAACGGTCTCCCCGAAGTTCTGACATTGGTTCCAACATCCATCGGTCGCTGCCTGCAAACCTCTACGGGAGGCCAACACGAAGAACCGACATGAGCCGCACTCGAGGCGCTGGGCACCGGCAACGTGAGCGCTGGTCACCTGCGCGTTGACCACCAGATGCTGCCTTCGGGCAGTCTCTTCGTTTCCGCTCAGAATGCCTTGGGTAGACCTGCCTGCTTGAGCACGGCATTCGCGGTGTGGCGAGACTTGATCTTGTGGTCCACAGGGAACCTGCGGTCAGAAATCGGGCTGTGCCAGATGTCGTGATCGCCCTTGCCGGCCCGCACGAATTCGCATCCAGCAGCGCGGAGCATGCGCTTCAACTCCGGCGCGAAATCGCTCATCCGCTACGCGGACAACTCTTGCTTGCGCGCGATCAACTCAAAGGCAACCGGATGTGGGAGGTAGGACGGCTCGTTGAGTGCGAGCAGCTCGGGGATCATCACAGCAAGCTTTCGCTCCATCTGCTCCAGCGTGTCCGCCTCCGTGGCCAGCCCGGGCACGTTGGAATCAGCCACGTACCACACGCTGGCGTCGGGGTCCCACAGAACTGTTACGGCGTATCTTGGCCTATCCATGAACGCAAGCATGCCACGCAGGCCCGCCGAACGCGAGCGGACGCACAGCGAGGCTCCGAACGGGACCCAACAAGCGAGGAAGGACAAGCGTTCCCAAATCAGGGTCCCCACGAACCGCGGACGCTTCTTCCGCCACACTTCTACTGTACGACCAGGGCGCCCGGCGACTTCCGGACGGTCCAGCAGCGGTGGCACCGTCCGTCCCGCCGCGACAGCCGGCGTTGCGCGCTGTGGTCAGGGCTCAGTTTGCCTGTTCGCTCGATCCGGTCCCCTCGCCGGCGGATTCCGCGGCGGCATCAGCTACGCCCGCAGCACCCTGAGGCGTCGGTTCGACCGCCACGCCATTGCAGTATCTGCGCTGAAGGGTGATCGTCTCGGGATACTCCCAGTGCGCATCCGTCGACGCGTCGACTCCGCCGCCCACCACGCCACCGACCAGGACATTTCCCCAGATCATCCCGCCCCTGGTCGGCGCCATCGATACCGAGAGAGACTCAGGTCCATCCTCGCAAGCGATCACCATATCCTCGTCGCTCTTCTTGTATTTCAGTGGTCCTGGCGCGGTGAATGCCCAACTGCCCTTCTTGTTGGTGCCCTCGCACGCGATGCGCTCGGCGCAGTTGTTGACCTGAACCTGCGTAACCCCCGACGTGCCCTTGGTAACGGTCGCACAGCCCGTGGTGGCAAGCAGCACGGCGCCAACGAACAGGAAATCCCTGAGTAACATTTCGCATCCCCTCCCCGACAACATTCGAAACCATCCTGTTCCGGTCGCGCGACTCGACCCCCGTCGTTCAGCGACCGGACTGGATCTCCAACAATTTGAGCAGATATGGCTACATCCGGGAATCCCCCCAGCGCGGCCCTACCTCGAGCAGATCCGTCTTGGTGGGGAAAGCGATTTGCGCTATAGATATGCACGGTGCACCCGGACGATGCAGCTCGGGGCAGGCACTTCGGGGGCTCGCTGACGGGGGGGAGACCGTGCGCAAGACTTCCTTGGCGATCGTGCTGGGCGCGACCGTGCTCTGGGCGAGCGGCTGCTCAACGACCCGGCAGCTGTCCGCATCCGAATTCAGGCCGCCCGAAGGACCCTATCGCATGGTGATCATGCCCCCGCACGTGGCGGTCAGCGTGCTCACCGCCGGGGGTGGTCTGGAACTTCGGGAGGACTGGACCCACACCGCCCGCGAACACCTGATCGAAGCGCTTCGCGCGCAACAACACCTGCGGGGCGGTCAGATCGTCGTGGCGTCGAGTCCGGCCGATGCCGGCGCAACGCCCGCAATCGTCGCCGATCTCGACCGCCTGCACGAAGCCGTCGGGCGTTCGATCCGGCTGCACAAGTACACGCCCGGGCAGGAGTTGCCAACCAAGAAGTCGACGTTCGATTGGACACTCGGCCAGCCGGCGATTGTGTACGGGACACGGAGCGGTTTCGACTATGCCCTGTTCCTCCATGCCGAGGACAGTTTTTCGAGCGGCGGACGCGTGGCACTGCAGACCGTGAGCATGCTCGGCTGCCTGGTCGCCGTCTGCATCCTTCCTGCGGGGGGCCAGCAACTGGCGTTCGCATCGCTGATCGACCTGCGCAGTGGCCAGGTCATCTGGTACAGCTATCTGGCAAAAGCGACTGGCGACATCCGGACTCGCAGCGGCGCCGACGACATGGTCGAGCACCTGCTCGAGGACATGCAATCCGACAGAGCATCCGACGGAGGCTGAACCATGGGACTTTCCCGCCGGAGTCTCGGCCTGGCTGGCGCCGCGGGCTGCCTGCTGTGTGCGTCGCGCGCGCTCCGGGCAGCCGTCCTGCCAACGTCCCTCGAGCCGCTCTTCGAGGGAAATTACCGTCCGGTCGACACCGACGAGCGCGGACTCTGGCACGCCTGCGAGCTCCTCGAAGAGGATCTCGCCGCTTCGCCGCTCGTCCTGCACGCGCCGGATCTGAGCGACTATACCCGGGAAATCCTGGGCCGCCTGATCGGGAAACGCGCCGAGGAGATCCGGATCTACATGGTGCGGGATCCAAGCTTCAACGCCTCCATGGCGCCCAATGGGATGATGATCGTGCACAGCGGATTGCTGAGCCGTGTGAACGACGAAGCGCAGTACGCGAACATTCTCGGTCACGAGTCCGGCCACTACCTGCGCAAACATTCCGTGGATCGCTGGCGCAGCGTGCGCACCCGCACGGCCATTGGCGCATTCCTATCCGCTGGCGCCAACGCTGCGGCCGGATTTGCCGCCATGCAAGGCGCCTACTCGCAGAACTGGATCAACCTCGCGAACTCGATCAATCAGGTTCTAATACTCTCACTATTCAGTTTCTCCCGCGCGCAGGAGCGGGAAGCTGACGCGTACGGCATCGGCGCACTGTTCCAGGCAGGCTACACGCCGCGAGCTGCGGCTCAGGTCTGGTCGCAACTCATCGATGAGCGCAAGGCCAGCGCGGCGCAACGTGACAAGCGCTACCGGGACAGTTCGACTTCGGCAATCTCGACCCACCCACCGTCTGCCGAGCGCATGCATGACCTGACCGAGACAGCCAGGGCGCTCGAAGCCGGCGCGGTCGATCGGGCCTTCTCCGAGGAACGCGAGCGATGGCAGAAGATCATCACACCCTATCTGCCGTCGCTGCTCGACGAGCAGGTCAAGCTCAACGATCCGGGCGCGAGTCTCTACCTCATCGAGTCGCATGCGCGATCCGGCTGGACGGGACTGCTGCGCTTCTACGAGGGGGAAGTCTACCGGTTACGCGACGGCCCGGACGATGCGGACCGGGCGACTGCGGCCTACACCGCGGCTGTCGAACTGCATGACGCACCAGCCGAGGCCTGGCGCGCACTCGGCTATGCACGTATCAAGGCCGGTGAACTGGACGCCGGTCGCCGTGCGCTCGAGACGTATCTGCAAGCCAAACCGGATGCAAGGGACGCAGCGCTGGTGCGGCTGTCCCTGACCGAACGCTGAAGCCAATCATCCATGAACGCCAAAAGTGCTCTCGTCGTAGTGATGGCCCTCCTGCTCGGCGGCTGCGCCGCCAAGTACACCCTGGTAGCGCCTGGCCAGGTTTCCGTCGCAAACAAGGGGCTGGTGGTCACCGCGACCGAAAGCTGGAACCGCCTGCCGCCACAGCGCCAGGATGCAGCAGCCAGGGAGTCCTGGACCCGGAATGGACCCGTGCTGGAAGTAATCAGCTTCGTGGGGGGCTTGGGCGACGGAGAAGCCCTGGTGAAGCAGAAAGCCAAGGATGATCGCCAGATCCCCACGTTCAGGGCCACCATGAGCCCCATCGACCTCGTGTCCATGATCGAGTCGAGCTACCGACTTGACGGCATCAACGTGTTCGAGATCACTTCGCTCGATCCGGTGCGATTTCTTGGTACCGACGGGATCCTGATGAACTTCCGCTTCGTGGCACCGGACCACCTTCCGCGAATCGGCCGTTCCGTCATGGCCATCGTAGACAGGAAGTTCTATGCGATGACCTTGATCGGCGCAGAAGCGCACTACTTCCAAGCATCGCTGACCGCCTGGGAGGGCCTTCTGGCCTCTGCTCGGATACCCCGCTAACTGGTGTCCGCGAATGTGGTGCGCGGGGCTCTGAAATGAGATCCCGCTCACATTCCGTCCGTGCGGCACGCGGCAAGTGTGGCCGTGATTCCTATACTCCGACGTAAGGTACTTGGCGCGAAACGGAACCACATACGTGAGCAATTCGGATCAGGACCGGGGCAAAGCATCGCGAGGCAGCGCCACGACCGGCGTACGGGCCCGGATGGAGCGCTGGCTGGGTCGTACGGAAGGTACCGAGCGCGCCCCGGCATCCAACTCACCTCGCGACGGCGGCGCGCGGCTGCAACGCACCATGGAGGCGGCACCGAGCAAGGCCCCGAAGGCGGGCGACACCACGAGCCGCGCCGGCGAGCCCGTGCGGACCCGATTCCGCAGCGACCGTATCGTCAGTGAGAACGGCGCCTGGTACATCGCCACCCGCGAAGGGATCAACGTCGGACCTTACGACGACCCCGAGACCGCACGCCGCGAGGCGCGTCGACTCGCAAAACTGTTGGCAGAGCAATCCGAACTGGGTGCGGAAGCACAGGCACTCACCATTCGCCGGTTCATGACCCGCCCGACCTTCGGCAAGCCCTGAGCGTGCGCCGTTGGCGCACCAGGCGCGCCAACGGCGCGCACAGCCCGGCCGCCCCGGTGCACGCACCGGGGTGTTGGGCTATTCTCCGCCTCCCCTGGCCCGGAGCACCGCCATGAGTGCCGTGCACCAGTACATCCATGCCGGCCCGTTCGCCATGAAGCGCGGGGTAATCCACGACCCGACGTTCGCGTACGAGACCTGGGGCGAACTCAACGCAGCGCGGGACAATGCCGTGCTCGTCCTCACCGGGCTCTCGCCGTCCGCGCACGTCGCCTCGTCGCCGGCCGACCCGTCCACGGGCTGGTGGGAAGACATGCTCGGGCCGGACAAGCCAATCGACACGAGCCGATACTTCGTCGTCTGCGTGAACTCGCTCGGCAGCTGCTTCGGCAGCACGGGACCCGCCTCGATCGATCCGACCACCGGCTGTCACTACCGGCTGAGCTTTCCGGTGCTGCACGTGGAGGATATCGCGCGCGGCGGTGCGGCCGTGCTCGACCATCTCGGGATCGCGCAACTGCATACCGTGCTCGGCGCATCCATGGGCGGCATGACTGCGCTCGCATTCGCGCTCATCCACCCGACCCGCACCCGCGGGCTCGTGAGCATCTCCGCCGCGGCACGCAGCCAGCCGTTCGCGATCGCGATCCGATCGCTGCAGCGCGAGATGATCCGCCGCGATCCGGCCTGGCAGAACGGCAACTATCCCTTCGAGCAGGGACCGCTCACCGGCATGCGGCTCGCCCGCAAGCTCGGCATGATCACCTATCGATCGGCCGAGGAATGGACGGAGCGGTTCGGCCGTGAGCGTGCGGCATCTGCGGCACCCGCCGAGCACCCGTTCGGGCTCGACTTCGAAGTGGAATCCTATCTCGAGGCGCAGGCCGCGAAGTTCGCGGGGCGTTTCGATCCCAACTGCTACCTGTATCTGTCACGCGCGATGGATCTGTTCGACGTCGCCGATCACGGCGGCAGCCTCGAGATCGGCTTCAGCCGGGTACGGCTCGAGCGCGCCATGGTGATCGGCGTCGAAACCGACTTCCTGTTTCCGGTGGAGCAGCAGGAACAGATGGCGCTCGAGCTCAAGAAACAGGTGCGCGACGTGCGGTTTCACCGGCTCGCCTCGATCCAGGGGCACGACGCCTTCCTGGTGGACATGGACCGGTTCCGCCCGGTGGTCGCGCGCTACTTCCAGTGAGCGGCGGGGGCTTACGCTAACCAGGCTCAGGATCGAGCCGGCCGCGGATGAGTGTTTCCAGCATGTCGGCGTCCGCGTAGCCGCCGGCAAGCAGGCTGCGGCGGCCGGCGCGTTCGGTCAGCACGTTGGGCAGCGCCTGGGTGCCGTAGACACGAGCGCCTGCGAACTCCGCCTGCAGACGGTCGAGCGCCGCCCGATCGTGGAGCGCCGCACGCACGGCAGCCGCATCGAATCCGAGATCGGCGGCGGTTCCGGCAAGCCAGTCCGGGTCATTGACGTCGAGCCCTTCCTCGAACAGCGCCTGCTGGATGCGGTGCAGGTAGCCGAACGGGGCGCGGCCGGACGTCGCCCGTACGGCAGCCACTGCCAGACAGGCCGGCACGCTGTTGTAGACGAATGGGTCCGGCAAACGGAAACCGAAGCGTTGTCCGGTAGTCTCCGCGACCTCGCGCCAGATCCGCATGAGCAGGCGCCGGCCGTAGTCGCCGACCGGCAACCGTGAGTCGACATTGACGCCGCCGAGCAGAAGCTCGAAGCGCGCGACGCCAGCCAGCCGGTCGGCCACCAGCTCGACCGCGGGCGCCATGCCCCAGCACCATGAGCAGAGCGGGTCGGTGACCACGACGACGGTGAGCGGCGCGCCCACGCCCTTCATGCGACCGGCAGTTCGATGCGCGCGCCGGTGGCCGTCACCACGCCGATCACGCAGGCCTCCGGATAGCCGGCTGCACGCAACGCGGCAACACACGCGTCCGCGCGATCCGCCGGCACCCCGCCGAGCAACCCCCCCGCCGTCTGCGGATCCACCAGCAGCGCGACAAGTGGGGTCGGAGTCACGGTCGGGGTCGGAGTAAAACCGCCTGCGGACGCCCGACCCAATTCGAAATCACGCAACACGCGAACGTTGTTGTCATGCAGGGAACTCGTCACCCCGGTCTCGACCAGCGCCTGTGCGCCGGCGAGCAACGGCACGGCACCCGCGGCGAGCGTCGTACCCACGCCGGAGGCGCGCAGCATCTCGGCCAGGTGACCCAGCAATCCGAACCCGGTCACGTCGGTGAGTGCGCGCACGCCGTGGTGCACGAAACACTCGAGCGCCGGCGCATTGGAACGGTCCATGACGGCGAGTGCGGCTTCGACCTCGTCGGTGTGCGCGCGGCCGCGCATGGCGCCGGCGAGCAGCACGCCGGTACCTAGCGGCTTGGTCAGTATCAGGCGATCGCCCGCAGCGAGACCGCCCTTGCCGAGAACCCGCGCGCCCGGCACGCCCGCCACGGTGAGCGCGAGCGAAAGTTCCGCTCCTTCCGCCGAGTGCCCGCCCACCAGCGGCACATCGTGGGCATTCAGCACGTCGACCGCGCCGCGCAGCAGCCAGTACAGCTCCTGCTCCATCATCGCTTCGGCCATCAGCGGGACGGTCGCCATGGCGAGCGCCGCGGTCGCGCGTCCGCCCATGGCGAACACGTCGTTCAGGCTGTGATGCGCGACGATGCGGCCGAACCGGTACGGATCGTCCACCATGCTGCGAAACCCGTCGACCGTGAGCAGCAGCCGTCCGGCGGACACCTCCAATACGGCCGCGTCGTCGCCGATGCCGATCGGCACGCCAGCTCGCGCTTGGTCCGGCAGCCGCGCGAGCACACGCCGCAACGGGTCGGCGCCGAGCTTGGCGCCGCAGCCGCCGCAGCGCTCGACATCCGGGATGTCCCGCGCGATCGCAGCCGGCCGCGCGCCGTGCGACATCCGTGCAAGCCGGCCTGCCGGCGGTTGCATCCCCGGCGCCGGCAGATCGCGAAAGCGCGCCATGAAGTCGCGATCGATCGAATCCTTCCAGCGCCACACCCAGGCACCCTCCGCCGTCCAGGCGCCGCGCGTGGCAATGGCACGCCCGTCACCGGTGCCGAGCAATGCGAGAAACCGCCGTTGCGCGCGGAACGGCCGCAACGGCGCCCCGAACAGCGTGCGCCGCAGATTGTCCGCGAGCACCCGTCCCGCCCGCACGGCGAACACGCCCGCCTTGGGCCGCGGCTGGTCGCCGAGCGCGGCGATGTCCCCGGCCGCGAAAACGTCCGGATGCGATTTCGAGCGCAGGAACCGGTCGACCTCGATGAATCCGCCGGGGTCCGTACGAAGACCCGCGGCAGCCGGCCACGGCGGTGCCGCCACCCGGGTGACCCAGAACAAGTGGTCGACTGCGAAGCTGCGGCCGTCGACCGCGCGTACCGACGCGGAATCGGCCTCGGTGACGCGAAACCCGGTGACCAGTTCCACCGCGCGGCGCGCGAGCGCCCGCCGCACTCGCCGATCGAGCCCGGGGGAACCGCCGGGCAGCAGTTCGTCGGTGAGCAGCAGGATGCGCACACTGCCCGGCACGGCCGCGCGCATGGCGAGCGCGAGTTCCACGCCGCCCGCACCACCACCCACCACGCCGAGTACGGCGTCCGGGCGCAGGCTGGCCTGCACCGTCTGCCACTGCGGCAGGAATCGGCCGATCGGTTTCACGGGAATGCCGCAGGGCACCGCCTGTTCCGGTACGGCACCGGTATTGACGGAAAGCAGGTCGTACCGAAGCGAGGGGTGCTCGTGCAGCGTGACTTCACGATTCGCGAGGTCGAGCCCCGTGGCTTCGTCCGCAATGAGCCGTGCGCCCGCAAAGCGCGCGAGCGGACCGAGATCGATGTGAATGTCGCGCCAGGGATAACGACCGGCGACCTGCCCGGGCAACATGCCGGAGTATGGAGTGAGAACCTCGCGGCAGACGACCGTCAGGCGCACGCCAGGGACCGGCCGCATACCGAAGGCCTTCAGTACCTGGACGTGACTGTGGCCACCTCCGAGCAGTACGAGGTCACGGACCGGCGGCGTGGCATCACGCACGCCCGCGCTCGTGCGCGCCAAGCGCGCCTGGCGAGCCACAGGCTCGCACTCAGTCGTCCACGTCGAGGTCGAGGTAGTCCAGGTCGCGGCTCAGACGCTTGGCTTCGAGCCGCTCCTCGATGGCTCGCCGGATGGCGAGCGCGCGTGCGTTCTGATCCTTCTGGCTAAGGACTTCGTCGACCACCTTGAGGTCGATGTCGGTCTCGTCGTATTCGTCGAGGACATCGTCGGCGATGGCCTCCGAGAACTCCCCTTCCTCGGCGCCTTCATCGGTGGTGGCCTCGTCTTCGACGGCTTCGGTCGAACCATCGGCATCGTCCGCCTCGTCCTGTTCGGGCAGATCTTCGTCGCCTGCCAGATCCTCGATGTCGTCATCGTCCTTGCGGCCCATGGATGCTGCGCGAACCCTACAGTTGAGCGGTGAATAGCGCGCTTTTTAGGCCGGGACGGCGGGGGTGTCAAGGCGAATCGCCCGCACGGGCGGCAGCGTCCCGAGGTCAGGCGAACAAGGGCAATGCGAGGTACCCGAGGAACACCAGCAATGCGAGGTACGCGGGTGTGTCGAATGTGCGGAGGTATTTCATGCCTTCGCATCATAGACACGCATCGGCGCGACGGAAGGAAGCATATTTTCTATGGATATAACGCTTACGCCATGCTGACCACCAGCCACAGCGTGAGCGGCGCGACCAGCAGCCAGAGCCCGACGCCGAGCCAGAGCACCCGGCCCCGAACCTGGCGCAGGGTCGCACGGGTCAGCTGGGTTCCGACCAGAAACAGCGCGGTCGCGAGCAGCAACCGGGTAGCGGCGCCTGCACCTGTCAGCAGATCGTCCGGCAGCGGCACCAGCGACCCCAGCGCAGCGGCGGCAACGAACACGAGGATGAATCCAGGAATGCGCGGACGCGGCACACCGCGCGCACCGGATGAACCGTCGAACGATCGAGCGCGCGCCTGCTCGCGCACGGCCAGCACGAACACCAGTGGGATCAGCCAGAGCGTGCGGCCGAGCTTGATGGTGGTGGCGACCTCGAGCGCTTCGTCGCCATATTGCGCAGCGGTCGCGACCACCGAACTGGTGTCGTGTATGGCCAGCGCCGCCCACAGCCCGAACTGCAGTTGCGAAAGCTCGAGCGCGCGGCCGATCGCGGGAAAACTGAGCAACGCCACCACATTGAGCAGGAACACGATCGCCAGCGCGACCGCGGTCTGACGCGGTTCTGCACGCACGATGGCCGCGAGCGTCGCGATCGCCGTGCCGCCACAGATTGCAGTGCCTGAGGAGATCAGCGTACGTGAGGCGGGCTCGACGGCCAGCAGTCGACCGGCGAGGAGCCCCAGCGCGAGTGTGCCGAGGACGTATGCAGCCACGGCCCAGCTGTAACTCGCGCTGAGCGTCCACAGAGTCGACAGGTCGAGCCGGAGCCCGAGCAGCACGATGGCGGCCTGCAGGCTGTACCGGCTCCAAACGTCCGCACGCGGGATCACCTGGCGGTCGGAGACGAGCACGATGAGCGCACCGGCCAGCAGCGCGAGCACCGGGTGACCGACCAGTGCGACGACAGGAAGCGCCAGGAGCGCGCCGAGGAATCCGAATCGCTGCCGCCGGTCTTCAGGCACGGACGTGACCGCGACCGGGGCGCCCTTGCTCATGCTGCGCGTCCCTGCCCGTACTGGTACGGCTGCGGCTTCACCGCTCAGTCGGCTGCGTCAGGTACCTGTGCGGCTTCGCTTGCAAGGTCGCCCGCGAGATCGCGCGCGTGCGCCTCGATCGCCGCACGGATCGGCGCGCGGTTCACAAGCGGATCGACGCTCGCCAGCACGGACGCGAGCGGCTCGCCCCGCTCGAGCTCGAGCGCGGCCCACACCATCGCGGCACGGTTGCCGGTCGCGCAATGCACGATGACGGGGACGTCGCGCCGGTCGCCGACCAGCGCCGCCAACTGGCGCAGCTGATCGTGTTCCAGCACGGCACCGTACACCGGCAGGTTGTGATACTCGAGGCCGAGCACCGCGATCCGGTCGCGCGCCGGTGCTGCCGCTTCACCGCCGGTCGTGAGATCCACGATCACTGCACCGGTACCTTCGAGCGCGTCGAGCGCGGCCGGGTCGAGGTCGCCCGCCAGTACGACCCCGTCGCGCACGGCAAGCTGTGCTGTGGAGACCGTTGGTATGGTGAGCGGGGCACGCCCGGGCGCGGGCTCGGCTGCTCCCGGGCTGGCAGCCAGGCAGCTGCAAAGCAGCATGAGCAACGTACTCGATCGGACATTCATGCCGCCTCCCCTGCGCCAACCCGCTGCTCGAGCCTCGGTTCGATCCGCCATCCCGGCAGCACGCCTCCTTCGATGTTCGCGCGCACCGCAGGCACCATCAGGCGCGGCGCCGCCAGCGCCGCATCGCGTTCGGTACGCAGCCTGACGAATTCGACCTCGCTGACGCCCTGGTGTACGTGCACGTTTGCGGCGCGTTGTTCCGCAACCGTGCTCAGAAAACGATGACTCCGGCCGCTCGGCGGGTAGTCGTGGCACATGAGCAGCCGCGTGTCGTCCGGCAGGCCGAAGATGCGCTGGATCGACTGGTAGAGCGTCGCGGCGTCGCCGCCCGGAAAATCGCAGCGGGCAGTACCGTAGTCGGGCATGAACAGGGTATCGCCGACGAAGGCGAACCGGTCGAACACGTAAGTGACGCAGGCCGGCGTGTGACCGGGCGTGTGCAGCACGCGTCCGCAGGCGTGCCCGAGACAGATGCGCTCCTGGTTCGCGAAGAGCCGGTCGAATTGCCGGCCATCCGGGACAAGGTCGACGCCGAAGCGTCTGCCGAAGTGTGCCTGCACGGTACCCACCCGGTCGCCGATGCCGGTCTGGGCGCAGATGAAGTGTTCCTTCAGGTAGCGTGCGGCGCTCAGGTGATCGGCGTGGACGTGCGTCTCGAGCAGCCACTCCACCACGTAGCCGTTGGCGCGGACGAATTCGACCAGCCGGTCGGCCTCGCGGGTGTCGATCTCCCCGGTGGCAAGGTCATAACCCAGCACGGGATCGATGACGGCGCAACTGCCGCTGCCCGGGTTGGCCAGGACGTAGGCGTAGGAGGACGTGACCGGATCGAAGAACGGATGCAGGGTCAGGCTCATGGACGCCCCGATGCTACCGACACGCCTTCATTGTAGCGCCGCGCGGCCGGGATGTTTTTTACTCCGACCCCACTTGTAGGTGCGGGGGGTGGGAGAATATTCGAATCCCGGCCGGGTTTACGCCGCCCGGAGTGCATCGCCGACGATGTTGAACATTTCCGCGATGTCGGATTTTTCCATCACGAAGGCCGGGCCGAACTGCAGCGTGTCGCCGCCGTAGCGGACGTACAGGCCGCGCTGCCAGCAGTACATGGCGACCTCGTAGGGGCGGCGTGCCGGTTCGCCCTGGTAACTCGCGAGCGTCAGGGCGCCGGCGAACCCGAGGTTGCGCACGTCCAGCACGTGCGGGTGGTTGGCGAGGCCGTGGATGCAGTCCTCGAAGAAGCCGGCCTTTTCGGCCACCTGCCGGTCGAACCCCTCCGATTCGAACAGGTCGAGCGCAGCGAGCGCGGCCGCGCAGGCGAGCGGATGGCCCGAGTACGTGTAGCCGTGCGGAAACTCCACCATGTAATGCGGGCCGCCCTGCTCCATGAACGCGTCGTAAATCTCCTTTTTTACCACCACCGCACCCATCGGCACGGCCCCGTTGGTGATCTGCTTGGCGAAGTTGGCGATGTCCGGCGTGACGCCGAAGAAGTCGGCGCCGGTGCGTGCACCGCAGCGTCCGAACCCGGTGATCACCTCGTCGAAGATCAGCAGGATGTCGTGCCGGTCGCAGATGGCGCGCAGCCGCTCGAGGTAGCCCTGCGGCGGCGGGATCACGCCGGCCGAGCCGGCGAACGGTTCCACGATCACCGCCGCGATGTTCGAGGCATCGTGCAGCGCCACCAGTTCCTCGAGTTCGTCGGCGAGGTGCGCGCCGTACGCGGGCTGCCCGCGCGTGAAGGTATTCTCCGGCAGCAGCGTGTGCGCCAGGTGATCGGTCTCGAGGGTCGCGCCGAACAGGCGCCGGTTGGGGCCGATCCCGCCGACCGCGATGCCGCCGAAATTGACGCCGTGGTACCCCTTGGCGCGGCCGATCAGGCGGGTCTTGCCGGGTCGTCCGCGCTGCCGCCAGTACGCGCGGGCGATCTTGAGCGACGTGTCGGCTGCCTCGGAACCCGAGTTCACGAAGAACACCCGGTCGAGCCCCGCGGGGGTCAGGTCGCGCAGCCGGCTCGCCAGCTCGAATGCCTTGGGATGCCCGAACTGGAATGCCGGCGCATAGTCGAGCGTGCGCGCCTGTTCGGCGATCGCGTCGGCGATTTCGCGCCGGTTGTGGCCGGCGCCGCAGCACCAGAGGCCGGAGAGGCCGTCGAGGATGCGCCGCCCGTCCGGCGTGAGGTAGTGCACGCCGTCCGCACCGCTGATCAGCCGTGGATTGGCCTTGAACTCGCGGTTGCCGGTGAACGGCATCCAGTAGCTGTCGAGATCGATCACGCCGGATCCGGCCTGGGTACGCTGCGACACCTTGCCTGCTCCTCGAATCGGCCCGCCGGCCGCGTGCCGGGCATTGTACGACCGCGCCGGCGAAACCGGCACCGGGGCCGCCGCAGTTGGGTACAATCCCGCCTTCCGCAGCCGGGCAGAGGGGAGGTACGACTTGGCGCAGGATCACCCGGGCATCTTCAGCGAGGCGACCCGCCGTTACGCACTCGGCGTACTGGTGGTCGTCTATACGTTCAACTTCATCGACCGGCAGATCCTGTCGATCCTGATGGAAGCCATCAAGGCCGACCTCGGCCTCTCCGATACCCAGCTCGGGCTCCTGAGCGGGTTCGCGTTCGCCGCTTTCTACGCGACCCTCGGCATCCCCATCGCCCGCTATGCCGACCGCAGCAACCGCCGCAACCTGATCGCGCTCGCGCTCGCCGTATGGAGCGGCATGACCGCGATTTCCGGACTCGCGCAGAATTTCTGGCACCTGCTGCTGGCCCGGATCGGGGTCGGCGTCGGCGAAGCCGGCTGCAGCCCGCCCGCGCACTCGATGATCGCCGACTACTATCCGGCGGAACGCCGCGCCACTGCGCTCGGCGTCTACTCGCTCGGCATCCCGGTCGGCATCCTGTTCGGCTTTCTCGCCGGCGGCTGGATCAACGAATTCTTCGGCTGGCGGGTCGCCTTCTTCGTCGTCGGGGTACCCGGCATCCTGCTCGCACTGGTGATGCGCTACACCGTGCGCGAACCGCCACGGGGCATGGCCGAGGGGCGCGTGAGCGCGGCGGCACAGCCTAGCATTGGCGAGACGTTCGCCTACCTGTGGCGCAAGCGTTCGTTCCGCCACCTGGCGTTCGGTGGTGCGCTCACCGCGTTCGTCGGTTACGGACTCGTCACCTGGATGCCCTCGTTCCTGATCCGCTCGCACGGCATGCAGACCGGCGAGGTCGGCACCTGGCTCGGTCTCATCCTCGGTATTCCAGGCGGCATCGGAATCGCGCTCGGCGGCTGGCTCGCAGACCGCTACGGCGCCCGCGACACACGCTGGTACATGTGGATCGTCGCGGTCGCCCTGCTCGCCTGCGTGCCGTTCTCGCTCGGCGTGTTTCTGTCCGAAGCGGCCTACCTGGCCCTGCTGTTCCTGGTCATCCCGGTCGCACTCGGCAACTTCTACCAGGCCACCACGTTCTCCCAGGTGCAGGGGCTCTCCACCCTGAAGATGCGTGCCGTCGCGGCCGCGGTACTGCTGTTCATCCTGAACATCATCGGGCTCGGTCTCGGACCGCAGGTGGTCGGCGTCATGAGCGACGCACTGCGGCCCCAGTTCGGCGACGAGTCGTTGCGCTACAGCCTGCTGATCAGCGGTCTCGTGAACGTGTGGGCCGCCTGGCACTACTTCCTGGCCGGCAAGTACCTGAAGGAGGATCTCGCCGCGACGGCCCGTGACGAAGGCGCGGGCGCCGCGCCTGCCGCTGCCGGGGTGGCACGATGAGCGGCGCGAACGGCCGCCTGGCCGGAAAGGTCGCCGTGATCACGGGCGGGGCGTCGGGCATGGGTCTCGCGACGGTCCGCCGGTTCGTCGGCGAAGGCGCGCGTGTGGTGGTCGGTGACCTGCAGGCGGAACCTGGCGCCGCGCTCGCGCGCGAACTCGGCCCGGACGTCACGTTCCAGCTCACCGACGTCTCCCGGGAAGCGGACGTCGCCGCCCTGGTCGAACGCGCCGTCGCCGAGTACGGCCGGCTCGACTGCATGTTCAACAACGCGGGCTACGGCGGCGTCGGCGGCACCGTCACCGAAATCGACCTCGGCGACGCCTACCGGCGCGCCGTCGACGTCCTGTTCACCGGTGTGCTCGCCGGCATCAAGCATGCGGCGCGCGTCATGCAGGCGCAGGGATCCGGGAGCATCATCAACACGGCATCGGTCGCCGGCCTGCGGGCCGGCTACGGGCCGCACGTCTACAGCGCCATGAAGTCGGCCGTGATCAGCATCACGCGCTCGGCGGCGGTCGAACTCGGCGAGTTCGGGATCCGCGTCAATGCGATCTGTCCGGGGTTCATAGCCACCGCCATCTTCGCCAATGCCCGCAACTGGAACTACGCGACGAAGATGCGCTTCTCCGCGGAACTCGAAGCGCTCGAGGGCACCGCCTCACCGATCCGACGGGTCGGGCGCGGCCAGGACATCGCGGACATGGCCCTGTTCCTCGCGAGCGACGAGTCGACGTTCGTGACCGGGCAGCAGCATGTGGTCGACGGCGGGTTGACCGCCGGTGCGCTGCGCGAGCCGGGCCGGCGCAGCGCCGTGGAGGAACTCGCCGACCGGATCGAGTCGGGCCGGGATCCGGTCTGACCCGCCTTCGTCGCCAGGCGTATGCCCGTGAGCCGGGCTATCGCGATCGCACGCGCACGGCCAACCATGCGGGCTCCGGTGAGTCAGATACGGGTGAGCACCTCGAGTGCGCGGTGCGTCATGCCGGTCAGCAGCAGCAGGCCCGTGAGCAGGAACATGCCGATGAACACCCACGCGGCTGCCAACGAGCTGGTCCGCGGTTGCGCCAATGCCTTGATTCGGTACTCCACGCCGATCTGGTGAAAACCCAGCCGGTTCCCGGGGACGACCGCGGTCTGTGCGTGCTGAAGCCGCCTCAAGAGCGCCATCAGAACGTCGTGATCGCCCGAGCGTCTGCATGCCATCTGGTCGCATGCCGATTCGGTGCTGGAGGCGAAGTCTGCAAGCAGGCGTTGGCGTTGGGTGGCCGTCCAGGGAAGCGAGAGCCAATGCAGCAGCAGGTGGCGGAGATTGTCCCGACGTCGGGCATGCGCGCGCTCGTGGTTCAGCACGATCTCGAGTTCCGCCTTGCTCAATGCGGTGATCAGGCCAGTGGAAAGGAAGATCCGTGGACGCAGGATACCCGCGCACCATGCCAGAAGCCGCGAATCGTCCACCACCTGGTACAGCACCTGTTCTCTACCGTTGATCGCCAACGCGCGAAGCGCGCGCAGCCGCCGCCAGGCCCGCACAAGCGAACCGTGGAATGCGCCCATGGTGAGCAGGACCGCCGCCAGGCTGGCCAGGACGATGCCCGCGCCCACCGGACCCGCGATACTGATCTCCGGGCGGTGCGGTAGACAGTTATCGGCATGGCAATGCTCAGGCACGAAGATCGCGGCAGTTTCCGGATGCATCATGAGCATTGCGCCCAGGCTGGCCACCAGCGGGCCGAGCGCGCCATAGGTGAGCTGCGTGACCGAGCGGTCGCTGGCGGCGCCGCGCATCGTCAGGCTACGAAAGTAAGGGTAGCAGAACGCAGCCATTCGCGAGGCGGCGATGGTGATCACCAGCCAGGACAGCAGGGCCTGCAGCACGTACTGCGCCACCTCACCCACCCTCGCCTCTCTCCGATCGATCCGGAGCGGCGGACCCCTGTCGCTGCATCATCTCGAGGAGCCGATCGACTCCGGATGGGTCGCTTCCCAGGAAGTCGACAAAGCCCGATACCACCGGCGCCATGTCGCCCCCCGAGATTTCCTCCATCATGTCGTGGAGCAGCGAACTGATGATCTCGCTGCGCGTCACCACAGCCTCGTAGCGGTAGGCGCGAAAATGCTTGGTTCGGCTGGCCAGGCCCTTCCGGTGCAGGCGCTCGAGCGTGCTCTGCACCGTACTCAAGCTGACCTTCCAGTGCTTCGCGTGGTCAATGATCTCCTGGGCGGTGGACGCAGGATGCAGCCAGAGTGCCTCCAGCGTGGCCAGCTCGCGCTCACCGAGTACCGGCATTCGCGCACGCGGACGGCGTACGCCGAACCAGTTGCCCAGCAATCTGGAGTCCTTGCTCAATCCAGCCTCCCTCGGCCCCTTGAGCACACATCGTACCCGATCGGGCCGGGAAAGCCGATGATGTCGAGAGCTGGCGATACTGCGAACAGTTAGCGCGGGTTATGCAACCCCCAGTCTACCGGGCGGGGCACCCGCTCCCGCTCGCGCGCGAATCCGCCCTATCCGTTCGCGTCGATAACCGATCGCTTATCGGTGCTGGCAGCGCGTGCTACAAAGCGCCCGAACACGATCGAGGTACCCGGGGGGATCCGACGACGATGAACGCCAGGCCACGCTGGCACCTGCTGCCGCTGGTAGCGCTGCTGGCCGTCATCTCAGCTACGGCATCGGCCCACGACGTACCGGAAGCCGCGCGGCAGCGCCTGGCTGATGGCGACTGGTACGACTACGTGTGGACCGGCGCAGAACACATGCTCACCGGCTACGACCATCTGCTGTTCCTGTTCGGGGTCGTCTTTTTCCTGCACCGCTTCACCGACATCGTGAAGTTCATCACCGCGTTTACGGTCGGACACACAGTGGTGCTCATCGGCGCCACGCCGTGGCGCATCGCAGCAGACCAGCATCTGGTCGACGCCTTCATTGCCGGAACGGTCGTCTACAAAGCCTTCGAGAACCTGGGGGGCTTCCAGTCCCTGTTCAGGTGTCAGCCGCCGAGCCTGCTGGCAATGGTGTTTCTGTTCGGCCTGGCGCACGGTTTCGGCCTGTCGGGCCAGCTGCAGATACTGACGCTGGCCGATGAACCAGGTCTGATCGGCAAGATCCTCTGGTTCAACCTGGGCGTCGAGTTGGGCCAGATCGCTGCCCTGTGCGTCATGGGGGTGGTCATCAATGCCTGGCGCCAGACCGTGGTCTGGACACCCCTGAGCCGGATCGCCAACGGCGCGATGTGCGGCGCCGGACTGCTGCTGATGCTGTATCAGCTTCACGACTACGTACATCACCTGGACGGCGTGGGCGGCATGACCACCGACAGCGCCTGGCACAGCCACGGCGACGACCCACCCCATCGCCACGACTGATCCCCGCAACGAAACGAGGACCCTATTCATGAAAGATCGATCCATTGCCGGCGCCGGTGTCCTGTGCATGGTGCTGGGTGCCCCGGTCGCCCTCGCCCAACCTGGCGTTGACGCCGCGGCATCGCCGGACCGGGACGAAAGCCGTCTCCTGGAGGAGGTCGTCGTCAAGGGCCAGCTCATTAACAGCCGTAACCAGGCTTTTTCGGCAGAACGCTTCGATGCCGAACGGATCCGGGAACTGGAACTGGTGCGACTCACGGGCGTTCTGGAGAGCGTGTCCGGCATGAGTGTCCGGCAGTTCGGACTGCCTGGCGTCGCGGACTCCATCACGATCCGCGGATTCGGTGGCGGCGGCCATGGCGGTGATCTCGGGGTGGTGCTGGACGGCGTGCCCCTGAACGAGGCCATGTCCCACGCGGATGGATACGTCGACATGAACGTCGTGGTACCGCTCGAGATCGCCGAGCTGACCGTGTTCAAGGGCCCGGTCTCCGCCTTGTACGGAAACTACAATCGCGGCGGCCTGTTGAAGGTCGATACCCGCTCAGGCGGCGAGTATCGGGAAATCGATGTCAGCGGCGGATCGGATGGACTGCTGGACGTACAGGCCGCCTTCGCTGCGCGCCCGGGTCCGGCACACCAGACGAACCTGGCCCTGCAGCACCAACGCAGTGACGGCTACCGCCCCCGTTCCGACTCGGAACATTCGACGTTCGCGGGCCGCTGGCGCACGGCGCTTGGCACCGATTGGGAACTTGCGCTGTCCGGACGATGGCATGAAGCAGACAGCAACAATGCCGGATACGTGACCGAGACGCAGTATCGGTCGGACCCCTACGGAATCGATCCGAACATGCAGAACGACGGGGCCGAGAAGTCGTTTGCCACGGCCCGTTTCGACCTCAATTACCGTGCCACGGACGAACTGAAGCTGCTCGGCTTCATCTACGGCACGACCCAGGACTTCAGTCGCTGGTTCACCCGGCCCACCGGGGCCGAGTGGCGCCAGAGGGAGGAGACCTACGACCGGAAGGTCGTCGGCGCCGGCTTGAGCTTCAACGGCCGGCATGACGCGGCCGGCACGCCTTTGAAGTGGGTTACGGGCGTGGAGACGTTCAGGGAATCCACCCGGTACCAATACTACGATGGCCTCGACAACCGCATCCGCACGGCGCCGGCGATCAACGATCGGGATTCCGAGTTGGATAGCGTGTCGGCATTCACCGAGCTTCAGGCGGACTGGCACCGGCTGTTGATGCCCTCGATCGGCCTGCGCTACGACAGATTCAATGGCAGATGCCGTCCCACGGGGCCAGAGACCAGCACCGCCCCATGCGCCGATCTGAACGACATCGATGCCCTGAGTCCCAAGCTGGGGATCCGGTCCGCATGGCACGACACGCTGGAGACGCGGGTGAGCTACGCCGAGGGGTTCAGCCTGCCGAACGGGTGGATCAAGTACCAGCCCGAAGCCACCAACCTCGATCCGGTGACGTTCAGACAATACGAGCTCGGCATGACCTGGAACCCGACCCCACGTCTCGAGATCGACCTTGCGGCCTACCGGCTCGATTCGGACGGCGAGGTGCGCACCGTGGCGCCCGGAGTATTCGAAAACTACGGCGTAACCGAGCGCAGCGGCGTCGAGGGCCAGCTGACCTGGGCCCCGCTGGACACGCTGACCTTCACGGCTGTGTTCGGAACCGCCGACGCCGAGATCGTCCGCAACGATAGCCCCGCCCTGGTCGGCAACGACGTGGGCGGCGTCGCCGAATACTCCGCGACGATGCGAGCCGATTGGCGTTTTCTTCCGACGTGGCAGCTCAACGTGAGCTGGCGTGGCGTCGGCGATTTCGCCCTGAACGACATCAACAGCGCGTATGCCGAAGGTTACGAGCTGCTCGATCTCGGATTGGTATTCTCCCGTAGCGCGCTGTGGAGATTGTACGCCCGCATCGAAAACCTGACCGACGAAACCTACTCGCCGAGCCAGTTCATCATCGGAGGTACGTCGCTGTATGCGCCGGGAGCGCCGCGCCAGTTCCGCCTGGGCTTGCAGATGGACCTGTGATGGAGCGATGAAGCGATGCGCAAACTGATCCCGATCTGCCTGGCAATCCTGTTCCTGACACGGGTCTCCCCTTGCCTCGCCCACACCGTCTGGCTGGAGCGCGACGAACGCGGGGGCTTCGCCGTGCTGTTCGGCGGCCACGCCGGCGCGCTTGAGCCGCTGGAACCCGAAAAGCTCAGATACATCATGGCCATGGACGCCGACGGCCAGTCACTGGACGTAGAACGGCTGGAGGACACCGAGTACCCGCGCGTACTGGTACCCGATTCGGCAGTGCTGGTGGCTGCTCACTACGATAACGGCATATGGAGCCGAGATCGAATGGGCCGCAGCGTCAATCTGCCCATGAACGAAACCCGAGGGGCTCATTCCGCCACCCTCGCGCTCAAGTATCACAAGACCGTCCTTGACTGGACGGAACGGGTGACACGCCCGCTCGGCCAGGCTTTCGAAGTCGTGCCGGTAACGGCAGACCGGCCCGTCGCCGGGGAGGTCATGCTGGTGAGGGTGTTGCTGAACGGCGAGCCGGCTTCCGGAGTCGCCCTGGGACACGGCGAAGCGGGTGATGCCGGCCCGACGGACGCACGAGGCATTGCCGGATTCGTTCCGGAGGCCGGGTTCAACCGGCTGTGGGCAGGCAAACGCCTCGCGGTCGAGACACAGACACACACCGAGGTCAGTTACGAGTACCTGATGGGCTTCGAGGCGTTGCCGTCCCCGTGAGCGTCCCTGTCATCCGGCTGCTCGTTCTGGCGATGCTGGCGTCGGCCGAAGGCGTCGCGCACGAAATGACCCTTGACCTGCATGTCCTCGAAGGGACCCAGGTGGCAGGCACCCTCGCCTATTCGGATGGCAGCGCCGCGGGCGGGAGCTACCTGGAAGTGCAGGACCTCACCGATGCGAGGATGTCTCCCATTACCGTGGAGACCCGGGAGGACGGATCGTTTCGCGTGGCCGGAGTCCGTGGACATCGATACGCCTTCACGGTACACGGTGACGAAGGTCACGCCATGACAGTCGAGGTGGCACTCGAACCTTCCGGTACCGGTGGCGCCGGCCCGAACGACACGCGCAACGGGTGGCCACCGGTCTACATCGTCATTGGATCCCTGTTGCTCCTTTCGCTCCTTCCCGCCCGCCTGCTGCGGGTGCGCTGAGTGCCGGGGCCTCGCGCCCGGCCGACGCCAGGAAGGCGATCGGCAACGCCGTGGCGCCCTGGACAGCCAGGTC
Organism: Pseudomonadales bacterium; assembly: GCA_019634925.1. Taxonomy (GTDB): domain Bacteria; phylum Pseudomonadota; class Gammaproteobacteria; order Pseudomonadales; family Azotimanducaceae; genus UBA7803. Next base: position 507,139 of record JAHCAL010000003.1, on the reverse strand, counting down.
CGCGAGCGCGTCACCGAAGACCGGTGCGAACTTGAAGCCGTGCCCGCTGAACCCGCAGGCGTAGACCACTTGCGGATGGACGGCGTGCGGCTCGACGATGAAGTGCTCGTCGCGGGACAGCGTGTAGCGACAGACCGCCGCCCCGCTCCACGGGCCGTCGAGGCCCGGGAGAAACGTCCGCACGGTCTGCATGACGCGCAGATACTCACCGACGTCCGCGGGCGCGAGCCGCGCGTCGGGCTCGACCGTTGCGCCCGGCAGATGCAGCGCGAGCTTCACACCGGGGCGCAGCTCCGCATACTCCCGATCCGCAAGATGCAGGGCGTCCAGCGCGGGGAAACCGTAGTACAGGCCGCGTGCGCCGCGCGGCTGCACGGCCCAGGCCGGCATACGTCCGAGCGCATGTTCCTGCTGACGTGCAGGATGGGTCCAGAACAGCGTCTGCCGGGTCACGGTGAGTGTGAACGGCATCGGTCCCAGCAGCCGCTGCGACCAGCTGCCGAGCGTCAGTACCAGCCGGTCGGCCCGATAGCGCCCACGATCGGTGGTGACGGCGACGCCGGATCCGTCGGCGCGCCAGGACAGCAACCGTTCCCCCGTATGCAATACTGCTCCGCGCGCACGGGCGACTTCGATTGCCGCACGCACGCCCGCCTCGGCGAGCACGAACCCAGCTTCCGGCTCGAACACTACAGCCAGGTCCTGCGGCATACGAAACATCGGAAACCGTAAGGCCAGCGCGGTCGCGTCCAGCGTTTCGACCGCGAGGCCGTGCAGGGCCGCGGCGCGCAGGCTGCCACCGATCAGCGGTTCGTCGGGCGCCCCCGCGTAGAGGATGCCGGTGGCGTGGAGCAGTATGCGACCGGTCTCTGCTTCCAGGGCGCGCCAGCCCTGCCAGGCACGTTCGAGCAACGGTACGTAGTCCGGATGCTCGAAATACGCCTTGCGGATCAGCCGGGTATCGCCACCACTCGACCCGTGTCCGTGACCGATCCCGAACCGTTCGATGCCGAGCGTACGCACACCGCGGCGGGCGAGCTCGGCGAGGGTCGCCGAGCCCATGGCGCCGAGGCCGGCGACGATGACCGCACAGTCACGCACGGGAGCCGGCCGGTCTCAACCATTCGACTTGCCGAGGAACCGGTAGACCACCGCCCCGAGCGCGGCGCCGACGATCGGCGCGACCCAGAACAGCCACAGCTGGGCCACCGCCCAGTCACCGACATAGAGCGCGACAGCCGTGCTGCGCGCCGGGTTCACCGAAGTGTTGGTCACCGGAATACTGATCAGGTGGATCAGCGTCAGGCACAGGCCGATCGCGATGGGCGCGAATCCGGCCGGCGCACGCCCGTCGGTCGCGCCGAGGATCACGATCAGGAACATCATGGTCATGACCACTTCGGCGGTCAGTGCGGCGACCAGGCTGTAGCCGCCCGGCGAGTGCTCGCCGTAGCCGTTGGCGGCGAATCCGGCGCTCACGTCGAACCCGGCCTGGCCGCTGGCGATCAGGTACAGCACGCCACCGGCCGCGAGTCCGCCGAGTACCTGCGCGACGATGTAGGGGCCGAGGTCGCGGGCGGCAAAACGCCCGCCCAGCCAGAGCCCCACGGAAACCGCCGGATTGAGGTGACACCCGGAAATGTGTCCGATGGCGTAGGCCATGGTCAGCACCGTCAGGCCGAAGGCGAGCGAAACGCCCAGGAGCCCGATCCCGACCTCCGGAAACGCGGCGGCCAGCACCGCGCTGCCGCACCCGCCCAGCACGAGCCAGAACGTACCAAAGAACTCCGCACCCAGTTTCTGCATTGCATCCCCCTCGATCGATTCGCAAGCCCCCGTTCCGGCGACACACCGTGCTGCCCGCGTCGACGGTGCACGCGAATCTATACGGCTTGCGGCCCGACCGCCAGAAGCGGCACGCAGCGCCACGGGACGCCAGGGCGGTTCGCGCGACGAACCCGATCGAATATCCTCGGGCGCACACCCCGGATGCGCGCACCATGACCACCCCGTATGCCGCCTGGTCCTCCCGACTGACCTTCATCCTGGCCGCGATCGGCGCCGCGGTCGGGCTCGGCAACATCTGGAAGTTTCCGTACATGGCCGGCACGCACGGCGGCGGCGCGTTCGTGGCGGTCTACCTCGGCTGTGTCGTACTGATCGCGATCCCGATCCTCATCGCGGAGCTCCTGCTTGGCAGGGCGGGCCGGGGCGCGCCGCCGACCGCGATGGCCAACGTCGCCGGCATGGTCGGCGCGCGCCCCGCCTGGGCGCTGGTCGGCTGGCTCGGCGCCGCAGCCGGCTTCCTGATCGTCACGTTCTACAGCGTGATCGGCGGCTGGGTGCTCGCATACCTGCAGAAGGCCGCCACGGGGCAACTCGCGGACATGGACGCGACCCGCGCCGCGCAGCTGTTCGCGGACCTGCTCGCTGCGCCAGGCGAACTCCTTGCGTGGCATACGGTGTTCATGGGCGCGACCGTCCTGATCGTGGCGCGCGGACTCGAGCACGGCATCGAGGCCGCGGTGAAGTGGCTGATGCCGGCGCTGTTCGTGATGCTGCTGGTGATGCTCGGCTACAGCCTGTCCGTCGGCGATGCCGCGGCCGGTCTCGACTTCATGTTCGCGATCGACGCCGCGCGGATCGACGGCGAAGTCGTGCTGATGGCCATCGGCCAGGCTTTCTTTTCCATCGGCGTGGCGATGGGACTCATGATGATGTACGCGGCCTATCTGCCCGCGGAGGTGTCGATTCCACGCGCGGCGGTGGGGATCGCTACCGTCGATACGCTGGTCGCCATCCTGGCCGGACTCGTCATCTTCCCGCTGGTCTTCGCCAACGGGCTCGATCCGGCGGAGGGACCGGGGCTCATCTTCGTCACGCTGCCGATCGCGTTCGCGAGCATGCCGTTCGGGGCCGCGTTCGCGGCCCTGTTTTTCGTTCTGCTGCTGTTCGCCGCGCTGTCATCGGCCATCGCACTCATCGAACCCATGGTCGCGCGCGTCGCGGAGCGCCCTGGCGCACGGCGTGCCGGAGCCGCCTGGCTGACCGGCGCCGCCGCGTGGCTGATCGGGATCGCCTCGGTGCTCTCCTTCAATCACTGGTCGGACCTGCATCTCTTCGGCGACCTGCCGCTGCTCGGCGGCAAGGCGCCATTCGACCTGCTCGACTACGCGACCGCCAACCTCATGATGCCGCTCGGCGGAATGCTCATCGCGCTGTTCGCCGGCTGGCAGGTCACCGAACGGCTGGCCCGGGACCAGTTGCCCACTCTCGGTCTCGCTACACGGACCCTGTGGCGCTGGTCGATGCGGATCGTCGTACCGGCCGCGCTCGCGCTGGTGTTCGTCGCGAACCTGCTCTGAGTGCGCGCCTTTGGCGCGCCTGGCGCGGTATCCCCGCGCACGAGTGCGCGCCTTTGGCGCGCCTGGCGCGCTCACGGACCACTCACGCCCGCGCCGGTTATCATGCGCGCCCACTCCAGGCCGGACAGGCACGATGGATCCAGTCTCACAGGCCGCGCTCGGCGCGGTGGTCGGCCAGGCCGCCGGACACCGTCGGCTCGGTTACTGGGCAGCCGCGGTCGGCGCGCTGGCCGGCGCGCTGCCGGACATCGACGTGCTGTTCTCCGTCGGCGGCGATTTCTTCGACCAGCTGGTGCTGCACCGGGGCTTCACACACTCGCTGCTGTTCGCGCCCCTGGCCGGCCCCCTGATCGGCTGGCTGGTGTGGCGCGTGGAACTCGCACGTGGACTGGCGCCGGCCCGTTCGACCGGACGCCTCGCCACCTGGATGCTGGTCGCAAGCCTCGCACTCCTGTCACATCCGCTGCTCGACGTCCTGACGCCGTACGGCACCCAGTTGCTGGCGCCGCTCTCGGATGCACGCTTCGCGATTAACGCCATGCCGATCATCGATCCGCTCTACACCGCGCTGCTCTGCCTCGGCCTGTGGCTTGCGGCACGACCGCTCGCCCGGCACGCGCACACGACCGCCGTGCTGACCCTGCTGGTGTCCTGCAGCTACCTGGGCTTCGGCTGGTATCTCAATCACGCCGCGGAGCGGGAAGCGATACGCCAGCTCGCGGCCGCCGGCATCACCGATGCACGTGTCGCCGCGTTCCCGACCATCCTGCAGGTGCACTACCGGCGCGTGGTGGCGCGCACGCCGGACGCGGACCGGGTCGGCTACATCTCCATGTGGCAGCCCTGCCCGATCGACTGGCGCGCCGCGCCCGTGCACGACGGCACGGAGATCGCGCAGTTCCTGGCGACGCGCGAAGGCGCCATTTTCCACTGGTTCACCATGGGCTGGACCCGCTTCGTGCACGCCGTCGACGGCGACCGCTTGCTGCTGCGCGCAATCGACCTGCGTTACGGCTTCACCGACGACCCGGATGAGAGCATCTTCAACGCGTATGCGCCGTTACTGGCAGACACCCGTGCACTCGGCCCGGTCCGCGCCGGCCGCGACCAGCCGGATGCCGTGGAGCAACGCCTCGCCGGCCTGTTGCAGGAAACCTACGCGCCGTTCTGCCGGCTCGCGGCCTGAACCACGCTCACGAGCTCGCCGCCGGGGCTTCCGCCGCCGGCCCACGGCCGCCGAACACGAGCCATGCAAGCGCCAGCGCCATCAGCACGAGCACCGGCACCGACGCCCACAGCACTGCGGACCAGCCGAACCGGACCACCACGGACCCTGCCAGCAGCGAACCGGTGGCCGCCACGCCGAACACCGCGAAGTCGTTGAACGCCTGTGACCGGAAGCGCTCGGCGGGCAGGTAGCTCTGCATGAGCAGGCCGGTCCCGCCGACGAACAGGAAATTCCAGCCGATGCCGAGCAGGACCAGTGCCCACCAGTAGTGCAGGTAGGCGTGCCCCTGCAGTGCGATGGCAACGGTGACGAGCATCGCCACCACGCCGATCCCCATCAACCGGCGGATACCGAGCCAGCCGATCAGCAGCGCGGAGGCGAGCGACGGCGCGTACATGGCGAGCACGTGCGCCCGGATCACACCCGAGGTATCCGCCATGCTGTGACCGTCGACCACGTGCATGGACACCGGCGTCGCCGTCATGATGAAGGTCATGATGCCCTGGCCGACCACTCCGGCCAGCACGGCCACCAGGAAGTTCGGCTGACGCAGGAGTGCGGCGAGCGGGCGTGCGGGCGACGCGTCGGGATCGCTTTCGAGGCGGCGCGGCTCGACCAGCGCGAGCAGCAGCAGCGCGGATCCGACGAACAGAGCAGCGACCGCCAGGAATCCACCGAGCCACACGACCCCGAACACCGGCGCCGCGGCATGCGCGGCGATCTCCGGGCCGAGCAGCGCGCCACCGAGCGAACCCACCAGCACGATCGAGATTGCCCGGCCCGCGTCGCCCGCCGCCACACTCTCCGCGGCCGCGAACCGATACTGCTGGCTGAACGCGATCTGCGCGCCGAGCACGAAGGCCGCGAGCGCGAACATCACGAAGCTGCCGAGATAGAGCGCGAGCGCCCCGCCCAGTGCACCGAGCGCACCACCGAGCGCCGCCAGCGCAAAGCCGTACCGGCGGCCGATCCGGCGCATCAGCCAGGTGGCCGGAAAGACCGCGACCGCCGTGCCGACCACCATGAGCGACACCGGCAGCGTGGCGAGCCACGGCGCCGGCGCGAGGTCGAGGCCGATGATGCCGCCGACCGTGATGACCAGGATCGTGCCGCCGACCGCCACGCACTGCGCGATCACCAGGATCGTCAGGTTTCTGCGTCCCGCCGCTTCCGACTGTTCCACCACCTCGCACGCTCCCCCGCTCGGATCGAGCGAGTATCGGCGAGACGAGCGAACGCGACAAACCGGAGCCAAAGTCACGGGCATCACTCGCGGTGCATGGTCGGAACACCGGCGATTCAGAGCTCCGGTCGCCTGCCCTGCTCGCGCAGGCGCTGGTCGCTCAAGGTGCGCAACGCCGCCTGGAATTGCTGCCCGCCGTGGAAAAAGTCGCGCTGGTTCATCACCACCATGTTCAGCTCTCGCGCGATCAGCGAGTTGCCCGGTTGCGCCAGGATCTCCGCACGAATCGTGAGGTGGCAACCCGAGTTCCAGCCGTGGCGCCCCGCAAAGTCCGGCTTCGGCCCGTTGACGCAGGTCTCCCAGCCGAGCGCCGCGCTGCTGAACTGGGCAGTCGGGGGCGGTACCGGATGACCTTCGCGGTTGAACAGCCACACCAGGTTGGTCGCGCCGTCCCGTACGTCATTGAGACGCGCGTGTCGGCCGGTCGCCTGAAGCTGCGGTGCTCCGTACTTGCCGATCAGCGTTTCGGCGAGCATCGAAACCGTCTGACCGTCCTGCTCCGAATACACGCGCCTGCGCCACACCGCACGGGCGACCTCCTCGCCCGGGAGTCCGGTAAACGCGACGACGTATTCACGGGTAATGTCGCGCAGGGGCTCGAAGTGTCCCAGTGCGCTGCAACGCTCGCCGCGAGCCTCCCGCGCGGAGCAGGGAATGCCATCTGCTGCCCGGATCAGCTGTCGGGTCGGCACGCCGAAGTTCTCGGGTATGCTGAACAACGGTGCCGTCTGAACGACCCGGATATCGTCGCGACATTCGAGAATGGCAAGGACATCGTCAAACGCCATGCCTGGCCGCATCTGCTGGATGTCATCGACCGGGCCCTGCGCTCGCTCGGGCATATCGAGCGAAGACGGACAGTCCGCCCGCAGTGGCCCCATGTCCGGGATCGACGGGAGCTCTTCCTGAGCAAGCGCAGCACGACGGCTGGGTCTGAGCACGATCGCGACCCCATCGGGATGCGCCGGTTGAAATGCGATGCGCCCATCGGTGAGGGTGCCCGTCAACACGGCCAGACGATCCCGGCGATCATGGTACTCCAGGGTCAGGGCCGAGCCCTCCATGCGCCACGAACCTACGGTATCGAAGGCCTGACCGCGCTCGTTGAGCTTCAGCGAAGCGGGACCGCCAGCGTGCAGCGTCACGGTCCAATCCATGTCGGTCACTTCCTGCGCGAGGGACTGCCGGGCAAGCGGCGGCAACCGGGCGCCCGATTCCTCGAGCCGCTTCTCGAACGCGTCCACCATGGCGGTGTTGTCGAGTTCCCAGGTACCTTCCGCACCAGAGGACGACCCGCCGCAACCTGCGGGCAATATCGCCGCGAGCAGCAGCCACAACAGGCTTCTGCTGTTCGATCGAATGGTCATGGCACTTCCCTCCTGCTACCAGCCACTCTTCCGCCTGCATTGTCGGCTGCATGACAAACCCACAAACCTCCCAAATGAGAGGCCCACTGCGGACTTGATCGAGCGCGAGAATTCCCTAGACTGCGGAATGACCACCGTAACGGACCCGCACGATGGACGTGTCCGCATGGAGTCAGCTGCTGGATGACATTCGAGAGGCTTCTCTCGACGGCCGTTCGTGGCACTCGGCGGTGCGCAGTGTAGGCCTGGCGTTCGACAGTGCCGGCATCGCGTTCTACGGCCAGAGCACCGATGCAGCGTCCTTCACCGAAACGGCCATCATCGGAATCGGCGAACGCTATGTCGATTCATACAAGCGCCACTACAGCCGATTCGACAATCCCTGGGTGCCCGCCGCGGCGTTCTGGAAGCCTGGCGTCATTCGAACCGAACAAGCTCTGCAACGGATCACCAGGGATCGCAGTTGCCTGAGACGCTCAGGCTATTTCCGCGACTGGATAGTGCCGCAGGGCTTTCGTCACTCGATGAGCATGGTCGTCGATCGGGATCTCGAGGGCAGCATCAAGCTGACGCTGTACCGGGGCGACGATCACCGCCAGTTCGACGATGACGAAGTCACCCGATTCCGCCATCTGGGCCAGCAGATCAGAGTCCTGCTCGATGTCGCGCCGCGCTATCGGATGGCACGAATGCTGGCCAGCCTGTCACTGCGTGCGCTCGACCAGCTGGACTTTGGCGTGGTACTGCTCGGCGGCGAGGCACAGGTACTCGACATGAATCGGTTCGCCCGCAAACTAGTGGGTCACGATATGGGGCTCTACGTCGAGCAGGGGACCCTCCGGGCCCGCCATCCAGATCTGGATGGTCGCCTGCGCGCTTTTCTCGAATCCGACGCAAGCGTCCGCCACCGTCGGGCGCGAACGCTCGATGCAGGACCTCCGGAAGTGCCGGTGCCGCTGAGCCTCGCGCACGTCACTTTACCAAGCGACGCCACGATCGATGTGGGTGCTGCGGGGCAAATGATCTTCATCAGCTGTCCTGAGCGGGCGCGCGACGAGCGGTTGCTTCTGCTGGAGGAGCGATTTTCACTGACCCGTGTCGAGCTCGAACTGTGCCGAGGCCTGCTCCAGGGCTTCGACCTGCGCCAGGCCGGCGCGCGCGCGGGCCTCACCTACGAGACCACCCGCTGGTACGTGAAGCAGTTGTTCAGCAAGACGGCCACGCATCGACAGGCCGACCTGGTCCGAGTCCTGCTCGCAAACAAGGCCGAACTCACGCTCGAGCCGAGTCGCTGACGCCTCCATCGCCACATACATCGATTGGTCGACCACCCATCACGCGACGGTCGGCCCTGCCTGTTTGAAGTGCGCCGCGAGCGCGGTCACCCCACCCGCGATCAGCACACCAGTGAAGATGATCGCCTGACTCGCGAAGAAGAGCGGCAGGATTCCACCGGCCAGCATCAGCCCTCCGCCGACCATGAGCCGACCGCGAAACGCCAGAACACCACCGGCGATGCCCGCGACGCAGGCCCCGACCAGCAGCAGACCGGCAACACCCATGCTCTGCAGTTGATCCCCCTGACCCATGGCCTGCGCCATCATGCGTTGTTCATCTGTCAGAGCACCGATGTCGCCCAGCCACTTCACACCCAGTCCACCTGCGATCAAGCCACCCAATACACCCAGAGCCAGCATGACTTTGTTCAAGGTCCTCTCCCTGTGTCGCCCGGCGCACGTCGCCGTCCGAACCGAGGTTAGATGGATGCAGCGCCGGCGGAACCTCCCAAGCGGGTGGATACGATCTCGCGATCGGTGCGTGGATCAGCCAGAATGAGGCGCCTTCGTCAGCGGAAGTCCTCCTTGTCCGAATCCGACCTCGCTGCTGCCACGCCCCGTCGGGCGAGTGTCGCCGACGTCACGGTGACCATCGGGCTCACCGTCGGACTGCTCGCGCTGTCGGTCGCCCTGTTCGGCGCGGACTCGTCCGCGGGCGCGAACCAGATCGCGCTGGTGATCGGCGCGATCCTGGCCACTGCCGTGGGCATCCGCAACGGCCATTCCTGGCGGGTGATCGAGGAGAACATCGTCTCCGGGATCGCGACCGCGATGCCCGCGATCCTGATCCTGTTTTCCGTCGGCAGCCTGATCGGCAGTTGGATGCTGTCGGGTACCGTGCCCACCATGATCTACTACGGCCTGCTGCTGCTCGACCCGGCCGCGTTCTACCCGGCCTGCTGTCTGCTCTGTGCGGTCGTCGCGCTCTCGATCGGCAGTTCCTGGACCGTTGCCGGCACGCTAGGCGTCGCACTGATCGGCGTGGCCTCGGCGCTCGGGCTCTCGGTCGAGATCACCGCGGGTGCGATCATTTCCGGCGCGTATTTCGGCGACAAGATGTCACCGTTGTCGGACACCACGAACCTCGCGCCAGCTGTCACCGGCATCGATCTGTTCACCCATATCCGCCACATGCTGTGGACCACGACGCCGAGCTTCCTGATCGCACTGGGCGGGTTCATCGTGATCGGCCTCGTCGCACCCGGCGCAACCGGCGAGACAGGCATGGCCGCGACGCTCGCCACGCTCGAGAACACCTTCACCATCGGACCGGTCATGCTGGTGCCGGTCGCGGTAGTCATCGTCCTGGCCGCACGGAAAGTCCCCGCGGTCGCATCGATCATGGCGGGCGTGTTGCTCGGCGTGATCTTCGCCCTCGTATTCCAACCCGACGTGGTCCTCGCCCTGACCGGCGACGCCACGCTGACGCGCAGCACCGCGCTCATGAAGGGTGTCTGGATGGTACTGTTCGACGGCTACGTCGCGAGTACGGGCGATACCAACCTGGATTCGCTGCTCTCGCGCGGCGGCATGAGCTCGATGCTGACCACCGTCTGGCTGATCATCGCGGCGATGAGCTTCGGCTCGGCCATGGAGAAGGCGGGCATACTCGCGCGACTGGTCGAGGGCCTGGTCGCGCTCGGCCGCAGCACGGGCGCCCTGGTCGCGACCACGCTCGGTACCTGTTTCGGGGTCAACACGCTGGCGGCGGATCAGTACATGGCGATCGTCATCCCGGGGCGCATGTACCGCGACGAATACCGGCGCCGTGGCCTGCATGCGAAGAATCTCTCCCGGGCACTCGAGGACTCCGGCACGATCACGTCGGCCCTGGTGCCGTGGAATACCTGCGGCGCGTACATGGCGGCCGCGCTCGGCGTACCCACGCTCGCGTACCTGCCCTACTGCTTCTTCAACCTGGTCAATCCGTTCATTTCCGCGCTGTACGGCTACACGGGGTTCACGATGACCCCTGCGGATCCCGGTGATACCGAACCGCTCAGACCTCGCGCGCCAGGTCACGATGCAACGTGACCCAGCGCAGCACGTCCGAACCCCGCACCAGCCCGACTACCTGACCCTCCCGCACCACCGCGACCGGCGCGTCACCGGCCGCGAGCAGCGCATTCAACGCCCGCGTCGCGAGCGCATCCGCATCCAGCACCGGCGCGCGCGCGAGATCCGCCATCACCTCGGAGACGCGCATGCCGCCCCGCTCCGGGAGCGGAATATCCGACACGTCGGCGAGCGCAACGAGCCCGACCACGCGCGCGCCATCGGTCACCGGCCAGAGCAGCTGACTGCTGCGCAGCAGGTAGTTTTCGATGAAGTCCTCGACCGTTGCCGACGCCGGTACGGTGTCGAACCGCGAGCGCATCACGTCGCGCACCTTGAGCGACCGCAGCGTGCGCTGCGTGAGGAGCTGGCTGTAGCTCGCGCTCGCCAGGTGGCTCAGGAACCAGCCGATCATGATCAGCCAGAGCCCGCCCAGGTTGCGCGCCGCGAGCAGGTTCCAGAGGCCGAGCGCCATGAGCGACCAGCCGAACCAGCGCCCGGCGGTGGAGGCGAGACGCGATGCCAGCAGGTGATCGCCCGTGACACGCCAGACGATGGCGCGGAACACGCGCCCGCCATCCAGCGGAAAGCCCGGGATCATGTTGAACAGCGCCAGCATGAAATTGACCGAGCCGAGCCACAGGCACGCCGTGATGCCTGGCCCGATACCGGCCATGGCTGCCTGGGGATCCTCCATGAGCAAGCCGAGCGTGCGTTCGTCGAAGCCGAGGCTCGCCACGGTCGCGAACAGGACGCCGAGCGCCAGGCTCATCAGCGGCCCCGCGATCGCGATCGCGAACTCCGCCTGCGGCGTTTCGGCCTCGGACTCGATTTCGGCGACGCCGCCGAACAGGAACAGCGTGATGCGCGGCACCCGTATGCCGAAGCGCTGCGCGACCAGCGAGTGCGAGAGTTCGTGGGCGAGCAGCGAAGCGAAGAACATGAGCCCCGCCCCGATGGCGGTCAGCCAGTACTGGGCCGGGGACCAGTCGGGGTGCCACTGCGGGAACAGCCCGGCGCCGAGGCTGTAGACGATCAGCGCAAAGATGATCGCCACGCTCACGTCCAGGCGGATCTCGATGCCGAACACGCTGAACAGGCGCACCCCGGAACGCTCGCCGGCTCCCATCCGCAGATCCGTCATGCGCGCCCTCCAGGTGATACCAGCCGATTCCAGGACCGGGAGCTTACCAGCTTACGGGGCGTTGAGACGCAGCGCCTCGCGCAGACCGACCAGGATCAGATCCGGCACCACGGCGTCGAACAGACCTTCGTTGGCGAACAGGTGCGAAAAGCCACCGGTGCCGACCACGAACGGCCGGTCGTCCGGAAAGGCCTCGGCGGTCATGCGGGCGACCAGTTCCTTCACCAGCCCCACGTTGCTCCAGAAGAGTCCATTCTGGATGCTCTCGACGGTGGTCCGCCCGATCGCGGTCTCGACCGGGACGATCTCGACCGACGGCAGCTTGGCGGTACCGCCGACCAGGGCATCGAGGGACAGCCGCACGCCCGGAATGATGTTGCCTCCCAGGAACTCGCCGGCACGGGTGATGGCCGTGAACGTGGTCGCGGTGCCGAAGTCCACCACGATCAGATTGCGGTCGGGAAACAGCTTGCGTGCGCCGATCGCGTCCGCGATCCGGTCGGCGCCGACTTCCTTCGGATCCTTGTAGAGGATCCTGAGTCCGGTGCGGCTGCCCGGCCGCAACACCATCGGATCCTGGTGGAAGTACTTCTGACAGCACGAGCGGAGCGAATAGATCATGTCCGGGACGACCGACGACAGCGCGATGCGCTGGACCACTTTCGGGTCGACGCCGTTCTCCCGAAGCGCCGTGAGCAGGAACAGGCCGAGTTCGTCGGACGATGCGCGCGCCGACGACGTACGGCGGAACTGCGCGACCAGCCGTTCGCCCTCGTACACGCCGCAGTAGAGCTGGCTGTTGCCGACGTCGAGACACAGGATCATGGCGCGGGCACTCCTTCGGCGGCAGCCGGGACGTTGTCGATCAGCCGTACGTCCCGGGCCGGGCCGTGCATGACCACGGCACCGAAGCGTCGACCGAACCGGGTCTCCACGTAGTCGACGTCGAATCCCGCATCCTCGAGCCGCTGCACGACCGCGGCGTCGGCGTCCGGGGCCCGCAATGCCCGGGCGAACTCCGGCGCACGCGCACGGCTCGCCGCGTCGAGCAGCGTGTTGCGGGAACTGAGCGCGAGTCCGTCCGGCTCGCGCACCGTCGGGCACGGCACGATCGTGACATCCAGGAAAAACGCGGCGCACATGTCACGGATCAGCAGGAACTGCTGGTAATCCTTCTCGCCGAAATAGGCGCGCGTCGGCTGCACGAGATTGAGCAGTTTCATGACCACGGTCAGTACACCGGTGAAATGCCCGGGGCGGTGCGCGCCGCACAGGATGGTGCTGAAATCGGTCTCTTCGACACGGTAGCGGAAACCGTCCGGGTACAGCTGGGCATAGTCCGGCATGACGACGCAATCCACGCCGAGCTCACGCGCGAGCGCGAGGTCGGTTGCCAGCGTGCGCGGGTAGTGCTCGAGGTCCTGCGGATTGTTGAACTGGGTCGGATTCACGTAGATCGAGAGCACGACGTGATCGCACTCCGCCCGACAGCGTTCGATCAGGGCCGCATGGCCCCGATGCAGCGCCCCCATGGTCGGCACGAATCCGACCGTGCCGGAGAGGGCCTGCCGCGCCGCGCGCCAGGCCCCGAGGTCCACGAACTCTCTCACGCGTAGGATTCCTGCCGCGAGGGGAACTCGCCGCTCTGGACATCGGCATGGAACTGATTCACCGCCCCGTTCACCACGCCGAAGCCGTCCGCGTAGCGGCGCAGGAATTTCGGCTGGAAATCCGGGTTGGTGCCGAGCAGATCCTGCAGGACCAGCACCTGGCCGTCGGTCCGCGCACCCGCGCCGATGCCGATGGTGGTGAGCGGCACTGCCCGCGTTACGCAGTCGGCGAGCTTGGCCGGCACACACTCGAGCACCAGCGCGAAGCAGCCCGCGTCTGCCAGGCGGCGCGCCGATGCCATGAGCTCGCGTGCCGCCGCTTCGTCGCGACCCTGCACCCGATGGCCGCCGAGGCCGAGGACCGCCTGCGGGGTCAATCCGAGGTGCCCCATGACCGGTACGCCGGATTCCACGATGTGCGCGATGAGATCGAGCTGGCCGCGTTCGCCCTCGATCTTGACCGCGCTGGCCCCGGCCTGGATCAGTGTCTGCACCGCATCCATCGCCCGCTCGAGTCCCTTGCGCACCGAAAGGAACGGCATGTCGGCGACGATGAACTTGTCCGGGGCCCCGCGCCGCACGGCGCGTGTGTGCAGCGCCATCAGGTCGACATCGGCATGGACGGTCGATTCGAAGCCGTGCATGACCATGGCGAGGCTGTCGCCCACCAGCAGGCAGTCCACGTCAGACCGGTTCAGCACGGTAGCGGACCAGTAGTCGTAACAGGTGACCATCGAGATCTTCTGCGCGCTGCCCTTGCGGGCCGCGAAGTCGTGCACCGTGAGTTGCTTGTGCTTGCCCATGGAGTCCTCTCCCTGCTGGGGCAGGTCGGACCGATGGATCCCGGAGACCGGATCAGGAAGGGGTATCAGGAGCGGGCACCGCCGGGGAGCCCTGCGCGCCGCGAGCGGCCCGCATGTTGCATTCTGGTACCTGTCCGAACACCGGGATCAAGTCCGCTTGCCACTGCTGAATCGAAATTTTCCGAACCCCGGTCTGCTTCCGTCGCCGCCGCGGCCGCGGGCGACTGCCCGGACCGCGGCTGCCTGGATCGCAGCCGCCCGCGGACCATACGTCACTCGGAGCGCCATGTCCATGGCGGGCTTGGCCGGTTCCAGGGCGCCAGCCCGGGCGTGCAGCGCCCCGTGCCGCGGGGCCGGCAACTGCGCTACGCTTGGTGCCTTGCCCGGTCGTGCCCGGGCGGATCTGGAACCGTCAGGGGAAGAAATTGCCAGCCATGCCCAGTCAGTCTCCGACCGCGCGCCGCCGGGCGGTCCTGTTCGCCTGCGTCCTCGCGGGAAGCGTCGCGATCGCCTGCAGCCGCGCGCCGGCGCCGACGGAGTCCTTGCCCGACGCTGCCCCCCGATCGTCCGCGTTCGCCGACCTGGTGGTACGCAATGCGAACGTCTACACCATGAGCTGGGGCGAGCCCGCCCGCGACGGTACGCGGGCTCCCGATGCCCCGCGCGGCACCGAGGGCTGGCGTGGCGACGCCACGGCGCTCGCGATCCGCGACGGCCTGATCGTCGCGGTCGGTTCGGACGCGGACGTCGCGACGGTGACCGGGCCCGATACCGTGGTCGTGGAACTGCCCGGGGCGACGGTGCTGCCTGGTCTCATCGACACACACACCCACATCTTCAGCCTCGGCGCAGCACTGTCGCGCATCAGTCTGCACGACGCCGAGACCGAAGAAGAAGCCGTCGCCCTGATCGAGGAAGCGGCCCGAACGGTTCCCGCCGGTGAATGGATCATCGGCCATGGCTGGGACGAAGGCGCCTGGGCGAACCGCTATCCGGACATGCGCCTGCTCACCGAGCGCGTGCCCAACCACCCGGTCTACATGCGCAGCCTGCACAGTTTCGCCGGCTGGGGTAACCGGCTGGCCTTCGAACGCGCCGGCATCACCGCCGACACGGAGGCGCCGGTCGGCGGCGAGATCGGCCGGTTCGAAGACGGCGAACCGAGCGGCCTGCTGCTGAACCGTGCGGTGCCCCTGCTCGAGCAGGCGATTCCACGGCCGGACGCGGTGCAATTGCGTGCCCGTGCGCTGCTCGCGCTCGAACGCATGGCACAGGACGGTTACGTCGCGATTCACGACGCCGGACTCGACAGCGAGGAAATGGCGGTCCTCGAAGCGCTCGAGGCCGACGGCGCCCTGCCGATCCGTGTCTACGCCATGCTGTCGGTGCGCGACGAACCGCTCGCGCGTGCCTGGCTGGAACGCGGGCCCGATCAGGATCTCTCGCGGTTCCTAGTGACACGTTCGGTCAAGGCCTACTACGACGGGGCGCTCGGCTCGCGCGGCGCGCGGCTGCTCGAGGACTACAGCGACCGGCCGGGACACCGCGGCGTCAGCGGCGACCAGTATGGGTTCAACCAGGCGCTCGCCGCCGAACTCATGGCCGCGGGCTTCCAGCTCGGCATCCACGCCATCGGTGACGCCGGCAACCGCGAGACGCTGGACTTCATCGAGTCGGTCTACCGCTACGCGCCCGAAGCGCGCGCCAACCGGCATCGCATCGAACATGCGCAGGTCGTGCATCCCGACGACGTCGCACGTTTCGCCGAACTCGATGTCATCGCCTCCATGGAGCCGCCGCACGCGGTAGAGGACAAGGCCTGGGCCGAGGAACGCCTGGGACCGGTACGCATCCGTGGCGCCTATGCGTGGCGCACGCTGCGCGAGGCCGGCGCACGCCTGACCTTCAATGCCGACAATCCCGGCTCCGACCATGACATCTTCTACGGCCTGCACGCCGCCATCACACGACGCGACAAGGCGCGCGAACCGGCCGGCGGCTGGTATCCGGACCAGAACATGACCGCCGAGGAGGCGCTGCGCGGCTACACCACCTGGTCCGCGTACGCAGGCTTCATGGAGGATCTGACCGGCCAGCTCGCACCGGGTCGCTGGGCCGACCTCACCATCATGGACATCGACCCGCTGGCCCTGGCCGAGCAGGACCCGGACGCGATTCTCGATGGCAACATTCTCATGACCATCGTCGCCGGCAAGGTCGTCTACCCCGAGTAGCGGCCCCGCGCCGGCGCGGCACCGGCAACCAGTACCACCACTTCATCGACACCGCATCCGGGGAGGGAACGACAGGTGAGCGAGCTCAGCAGACGGACGATCTACACGCAAGGCATCCTGGGCATGCCGCTCGCGATCATCGGCTACCCGCTCTCGATCTGGATTCCGGCCCACTACTCCGGCGGCCTCGGCCTCTCGCTCGCCACGGTGGGCACGATCCTGATGCTGGCCCGCTTCACCGACGTGATCACCGACCCGATCGTCGGCGAACTCTCGGATCGTTACCGGACCCGCTTCGGGCGCCGCAAGCCCTGGATCCTCATGGGTACGCCCCTGATGATGTTCGGCGTCTACAAACTGTTCATGCCGTCTGGCGACGTCGGCGTCATCTATTTCCTGTTCTGGCTCACCATGTTCTTCCTCGGCAGCACCATGATCGCGCTGCCGCACCGCGCCTGGGGTGCGGAACTCTCGCCCGACTACCACCAGCGCAGCCGGGTCACCGCCGCCCGCGAGTTCTACATCCTGGTCGGCCTGATGGTCGCAGCCGCCGTGCCCATGATCGTCGAGATCCTGGCCGACGGCGGCAGCGGTGTCGGCGCCGTCGCCATGCAGATGTGGGCCGACGCAACCAGCGCCTTCACCGGCGACATCATGAACCGCAAGCCGGTGGACCGGGCGACCCTGACCGGTCCCGTTCTGGCCGGCCTCGCCTGGGTCATCATCGGCCTGCTGCCGCTCGGCGCCTTCATCGTGATCACGTTCGTGAAGGAACCACCGAAAGTCGGCCGCGACAAGGTGCCCCTGAAGGAAGGCCTGCGCCTGGTGCTTAAGAACGGGCCGATGAAGCGCGTGCTGCTGATCGCCCTGCTCGTACACTTCGGCGAGTCGTTCAGGAACGCGGTCTCGCTCTTCTTCATGCGCGACCTGATCGGCATTCCGACCATCGGTGCCGCCTACTTCTTCTATTTCATCGCGGCTTTCGGCGCCGTGCCGTTCTGGCTGTGGCTCGGCCGCACCATCGGCAAACACCGCGCCTTCATGTGGACGCTCATCGTGGTCGCGGGCGTCAGCTTCGCAAACCTGTTCCTCGGCTACGGCGACTACCTGCCGTTCTTCCTGCTGTTCATCCTGAAGGGCTTCTGTTTCGGCGGCCTGCAGTTCCTGCCCGTGGCGATGCTGGCGGACGTGGTGGACGTCGATTCGGCACGCTCCGGCGGTCAGCGTGCCGGCGCCTATTTCGCGATCCTGGGCTTCAGCGAGAAGATCGCGATCGCGCTCGGGACCGGCTTCTCGCTCAACATCGTCGGGCTGCTCGGCTTCAACCCGTCGGGCGGGGTCGACGCGAGCACCGAAGCCGGCGTCATGTCGCTGCGGCTCGTGTACTGCCTCGGGCCGATCTTCTTCTACGGGCTCGCGATGAAGCTCATCTGGGCGTATCCGCTCACGCCGTTGCGCCATGCGCGGTTGCGGCAGAGCATCGAGCGGCGTAATCGGCGGTTGCTGAACTCGGCCACCTGAGGTCTCGGGCTCGGGCTCGGGTACGCGCTCGAGTTCCTGCGTGAACTCGGGGCCGGGAGGGGACCGCGGCGCACGCGGAAACTTGCGGCACCCCCTCCGGGGGTCCCCTCGCTCCCCAACCTGCCCCGCTCTGCGCCTGCGGCGCGCCGCGGGTCACGTTGGCGCACTCGGTGCCGCAACATGTTTCCGCGTGCGCCGCGGCCCCCTCCCGGCCTGCACGGTCATGTCGGGATTCGAGTCGGGCAGAGATCGGATGGGCGGGGTTTCGTCGAGAACCGTACGTTTCTCGGATGCGCGGCGTTCGTTCGCGGTAGCAGAGAGATGCTGTCGAGTTTCGGGTACGTGATTGGTGATGCGGTCCGTCAGGTCGCATGTGATTGCCGATGCGCTGCTTTCCGCCGCGGCGAATCTGGAGACGGCATTGCAGCGGCGTGGCGCCGTGTGGACGCGCGGGAGGATGTTGCGGCACCGAGTGAGCCAACGTGACCCGCGGCGCGCCGCAGGCGCAGAGCGGGGCAGGTTGGGGAGCGAGGGGACCCCCGGAGGGGGTGCCGCAAGCTCCCGTGCGCCCACACGGCGCCACGCTGCCCGCGAAACCCTCTCCTCTTCCGCCGCAACCAAGGAAGATCAGAGCGGAGCCAACCCCTCCAGGAACAGGTGCACGTCAGCAGCCGAGCGCTCGGGCACCTCCTCCATCGGGATGTGCCCCGCATCGGGATAGACGATCAGCCGCGCGTCCGGCAGCACGGCAGCGAAGCGCTCGCCCACCTCGGGCGGAATGAGCGTGTCGTGTTCGCCCCACAGGATGAGCGTCGGCTGGGTCAGCACGGCGAGATCGGGCTCCGCCTCGGAGGACCGCGCGGCCCCGAACCGGGCCAGCGTCGCGGCGCGTGTGCCTTCGCGGAGGCTCAGGTCGTAGTAGCGCTGGATCATGGCATCATCGACCAGCTCCGGGTTGTGGAACGAGGCGCGCAGCCCCTGCCCGATCAGCGGCTTCGGATCGAGTTTCCGCGCCACCCCGCGGAACCAGGGCTGGCCGAGCAGGCGGAATGCGATCGGCGAGCCCGAGCCGCGTGGCGGACCGGGCTCGCGCCAGGACCAGAGTCCGGTCGCGTCCACCAGCACCATGGCTGCCACACGGTCCGGGTGCGCGAGCGCGAACCGCCACGTCACGCCGCCGCCCATGGAGTTACCACCGAGCACGAACCGCTCCACCCCGAGGTGCGTGGTCACCGCGAGCACGGTGTCCACGAACGCTTCCGTGGAATAGTCGTCACCCGGCACCCGGCCGGTAAGGCCGTGGCCGGGGAGATCCAGCGTGATGACCCGATAGGTATCGCCAAGCAGCGCGACCCAGGGCTCCCAGGTGTGCAGCGAAGCGTTCGAGCCGTGCAGCAGGACCAGCGGCAGTCCGTCCGCACGGCCCTCGTCGCGGTAGTGGATGCGCGCACCATCCGGACGGTCCAGGAACCGCGACGCGTCGCTCGAATAGCGCGCATCGATGACGGCGGCCGGCCGGTCGCCTTCGAGCACCACCACGCCGCCGAGCAGGAGCAGGCCCAGGATCGCTGCAATCACGCCGTACCGCCTCTTCATCCGGCTCCGCCGACCGGTGGGTTCGCGCGCCACGTTAGCACGAGCACCGGTGTCGGCGGGAGCTTCGACCGGGGGCCGGCAGGTGTCACACACCGGTCATGAAACCGTCACATTGGCGAACTATCGTGCGCTGCATGACGTACCCGAGCCGCCACCCAGCACGCCATCCCCAAGCCTTCCGCCGCCTGCGCGCCGCGTTGTGCGCGGCCGGATGTCTGCTGCTCGGCGCCGCCGTCCAGGCCGAGCCCGCGAATCGCACGGGCAGCGCCGACGATGCCGCGGTGGGCCTCGAGCCGCCGCACAACATCTGTTTCGGCGGCCTCGAGGATCGCAAGCGAATCCTGCCCGAAGAGCAGATCGAGAACCCGTTCCGGGAGACCACCGTGCTCGGCTGCGCGCTCGACGGCGGCGAACCGACCGTTGTGCCCGATCTGCCGCGGCCGACCCGCAACCGCACCGTACTGGGCTGATCCCGGCCTGCGCCTGAAACGCCGACGCCTGACTGGCGCGCCAGGCGCACTCGTGCGCTCGACTAGCGCGCCTGGCGAGCCAGAGGCTCGCACTCAGACCGGCGCCACCTGCACGAGCCGCTTGCCGAGATTCTCGCCCGCCATCATGCCGATGAATGCAGCCGGCGTGTTGTCGATGCCTTCGACGATGTCCTCGAAATAACGCACCTCGCCGCGCCGCATGCGTTCGGCCATGCGCGCGGGGAACTCATCGAACCCGTCCATGTGATCGTAGATGATGAATCCGGTCAGCGTCGCGCGCGCGCCGACGATGGCGCCCAGATTGCGCAGCCCGCCGGTCGCGCCGTCGTACTGCGAGATCATGCCGCAGACGGGGATGCGCGCGAACGGCCGCAGCCGCGCCAGGACGGCGTCCAGGGTCGCGCCGCCGACGTTGTCGAAGTAGACGTCGATGCCATCCGGACACAGTCGGTCGAGGGCCACGCCCGGCGACGTCTCGGTCCGGTAGTTGAACGCCGCGTCGAACCCGAGCCGTTCGAGCACGTGGGCGACCTTTGCATCGGTTCCGGCGCTGCCGATCACGCGCGCGCCGGCCGCGCGGGCCAGCTGGCCGGCGATCTGGCCGACCGCACCGCTTGCGGCCGACACGAACACGGTCTCGCCCGGTTGCGGGCGGCCGAGTTCCAGCATGCCGACTTCGGCGGTGCGCCCCGGCATGCCGAGCACCGAGATGGCGTGGGAGACCGGACCGAGCGATGGATCGATCCGGTACAGGGCGGACGGATACTCGACCAGCGAGTACTGCTCCCAGCACATGAAGCCCCAGACGTAGTCGCCGGGCGCGAATGCGGCGTGCCGCGATTCCAGCACCTGCCCCACGACCCGGGCTGGAATCGGCTCGCCGAGCGCAAAGGCACCCGCGTAGCCGGTCGGCGCGGCCATGCGCCCGCGCATGTACGGATCGCAGGACAGGAACAGGTTGCGGACCAGCACGGCGCCGGGGCCAGGCGCCGGCACGGGCACATCGCGCAGCGCGAAACAGGCCTCGGTCACCGGACCCTGCGGTCGCGCGGCCAGCAGGACCTGCCGGTTAAGCGCCATCGGACCCCGCACCATCGGACGGTGCGCCACGGTACGGGGTGCCCCAGCGATCGGCGTAGGCGAGTTTCTCGACCGGGCGCCGCGAGATCGGACCGTGGCCGCGCAGCACCGGGTAGCCGATCGGCAGGAACGCGCAGGTGTACCAGTCGGACGGGATCTCGAGCAGTGCCCGGATCTCGGCCTCCCGGTAGCAGAGCAGCGTGGTCAGGGTACAGCCCACCCCTTCGGCGCGGCAGGCCAGCATCGTGTTCTGGACCGCGGGATAGACCGAGCCGCCGCCCACGACGCTCGGCCGGCCGAGATCGCTGTCGGTGATCGCCATGTGGGTCGGATTGAAGCAGAACACGAGGATCACCGGGGCGTCGCCCATGTGCTCGCCGAGATGGTCCGCGGCCGCGAGCATGCGTGCCTGACGTGCCCGCGCGTCGCCTTCCAGGCGTTCGAGACCAGCCCGCGCACCCTTGCCGTAGCGCGCCCACTCGGCGCGGTACAGGTCGCCGATCGCGCGCTTGCGCTCCGGGTCGCGGACTACCAGCACCCGCCACGGTTGCACGTTGCCGCCGCTCGGCGCCCAAGCGGCCGCCGCGAGAATTCGCCCGAGCACCGCTTCGGGCAGCGGATCCGGCCGCAACCGGCGTACCGCGCGCAGGGTGCTCATCGCCTCGTAAAGGTCCATGCCCATTCGCTCGTTCT
This sequence comes from Pseudomonadales bacterium, assembly GCA_019634925.1. GTDB lineage: Bacteria > Pseudomonadota > Gammaproteobacteria > Pseudomonadales > Azotimanducaceae > UBA7803. The sequence continues at coordinate 485,372 of JAHCAL010000003.1, read as the reverse complement.
CCCCCTATTCGGGTGCAATGATCGATTGCAATGATCGGTTGCAATGGTCGTATGACTCCGCATGCTAACCGCATTGGCTACGCGCGTAACCCGCGCGGCTGCCCGCAGGCGCGGAGGGGCGCAGAACTGGCGTTTTCGCGCGCTACAGCGCGCTCGTCGATTGCATTACCATCCGCCCTCCAATTTCTATGCAGCCGGACGGCACGGTCGCTGGTAAAGGCCGTTCGCCATAGTCACTCGCCAAAGCCGCTCTTTACAGAAAGGGGACACCGATGGCCACCCAGCACTACGGACACTTCATCGACGGCCGGCATGTCGCCGGCACCAGCGGTCGCCTGGCCCCGGTGTTCAACCCGTCGCAGGGCGAGATCAAGGCCGAGGTCACCCTGGCCACCCGCGCGGAGGTCGAGCGCGCCATCGCCTCGGCCGCGGCAGCACAGGTCAACTGGGCCCAGGTGAACCCGCAGCGCCGGGCGCGGGTCATGTTCGCCTTCAAGGCGCTGGTCGAAGCCAACATGGATGCACTGGCGCGGCTGCTGTCCGAGGAACACGGCAAGGTGCTGGCCGACGCGCGCGGCGACATCCAGCGCGGCCTCGAGGTCATCGAGTTTGCCTGCGGCATTCCGCACCTGCTGAAGGGCGAATACACCGAAGGTGCCGGCCCAGGCATCGACGTCTACAGCATGCGCCAGCCGCTCGGCGTGGTGGCGGGCATCACCCCGTTCAATTTCCCCGCCATGATCCCGATGTGGATGTTCGGCGTCGCGATCGCGTGCGGCAACACGTTCGTGTTGAAACCCTCCGAGAAGGACCCGGGCGTGCCGCTGCGCCTCGCCGAACTCATGCTGGAAGCCGGCGCGCCGGCGGGTGTGCTGAACGTCGTGAACGGTGACAAGGAAGCCGTCGACACCCTGCTGACCCACCCGGACGTGCGCGCCCTGAGTTTCGTCGGCTCCTCGGACATCGCGCAGTACGTCTATTCGACCGGCACCGCGCACGGCAAGCGCATCCAGGCCATGGGCGGCGCCAAGAACCACGGCATCGTGCTGCCCGATGCCGACCTCGACCAGGCGGTCAACGACATCGTCGGGGCGGCGTACGGCTCCGCCGGCGAACGCTGCATGGCGTTGCCGGTGGCGGTGGCGGTCGGCGACGGCACCGCGGAGGCGCTGATCGAGCGTCTGCTCCCAGCGATCGAGGGCCTCAAGATCGGGATCTCGACCGACCCCGACGCGAACTACGGGCCGGTGGTGACTGCCGCCCATCGCGAACGCGTCGAGCACTACATCCAGATGGGTGTGGACGAAGGCGCAAGGCTCGTGGTCGACGGCCGCGGGTTCAGCCTGCAGGGCTACGAAAAGGGGTTCTTCATCGGCCCGACGCTGTTCGACCACGTCGAGCCACACATGCAGAGCTACCGGGAAGAGATCTTCGGCCCGGTGCTGCAGATCATGCGCGCGCGCACCGTCGAAGAGGCGGTACGCCTGCCGTCGCAGCACCAGTACGGCAACGGTGTGGCGATCTTCACGCGCAACGGCCAGGCCGCACGCGAATTCGCGCAGCGGGTGAACGTGGGCATGGTCGGCATCAACGTACCGATCCCGGTGCCGGTCGCCTACCACACGTTCGGCGGCTGGAAACGTTCCGCATTCGGCGATGCGAATCAGCACGGTACCGAAGGCGTCCGGTTCTTCACCAAGATCAAGACCGTGACTCAACGATGGCCGGAGGGCCAGGCGCCGGAGCAGAGTTTCGTCATCCCCACGATGCAGTGACGGCGCCGATGGATACCCGACTGACCCCGGAGCAGCAGGCCATCCGCGACCTCGCGGAGCGTTTCACGGCCGACGAGATCACGCCGCACGCGGCGCGCTGGGATGCCGAGTGCAGTTTCCCGCGCGCGACCATCGGCAAGGCAGCGGAACTCGGCTTCGGCGGTGTCTACGTCTCCGAAGCGGACGGCGGGATCGGACTCGGCCGATTCGAAGCGGCACTCATCATGGAGGCGATGGCCTACGGGTGTCCGTCCACCTCGGCGTTCATCTCGATCCACAACATGGCGACCTGGATGGTGGCGGCCTTCGGCTCGACCGAGGTCAAGGCGCGTTATCTGCCGAAGCTCGTCGCCATGGAGCACATCGCGAGCTACTGCCTGACCGAACCGGGCGCCGGCTCCGATGCGGCTGCGCTGCGCACGCGTGCCGTCCGTGACGGCGATCACTACGTGGTGAACGGCAGCAAGGCATTCATCTCCGGCGGCGGCGAGAACGAGGTCTACGTCTGCATGGTGCGCACCGGCGTGGAAGGCCACCGCGGCATTTCCTGCCTGGTCATCGAGAAGGACATGCCCGGGGTCAGTTTCGGCGCGCAGGAGCGCAAGCTCGGCTGGCATTCACAGCCGACCGCCATGGTGAACTTCACCGACGTACGGGTTCCCGTCGCCAACCGGGTTGGCGACGAGGGCCAGGGATTCCGGATCGCCATGGCCGGGCTCGATGGCGGTCGACTGAACATCGGCGCCTGTTCGATCGGCGGCGCGCAGCGTTGCCTCGACGAGACAGTCCGCTACGTGGGCGAGCGCCGGCAGTTCGGCCGCGCCATCGCGGAATTCCAGAACACCCAGTTCATGCTGGCCGACATGGTCACCGAGCTCGAAGCCGCACGAGCACTGCTCTACCTCGCCGCGCACAAGGTGAACGACGGAAGCGCGGACCGGACCCGGTTCGCCGCGATGGCGAAGCTCAAGGCGACCGAGGCGGGCTCGCGCATCGCGAACGACGCCCTGCAGCTGCACGGCGGCTACGGCTACCTCATGGACTACCCCATCGAGCGGTTCGTACGCGACCTGCGCGTGCACGAAATCCTGGAAGGTACCAATCAGATCATGCGCATGGTGATCGGCCGGAGCCTGACCGAATGAGCGGAATGAATCGAACGAACCGAATGAGCCGAATGAGCCGAATGAGCCGACTGGTCGACCACGCGGGTCGCTCTGCCGCCGTGCTGCTCACCGCCGGGTGGCTCGCCGCCTGCTCCGGCGGCACGCCGCCGATTCTCGGCTGCGAGGCTGGCGATGGCATCGAACCGGACTGCCGCTTCCAGAATCCGGAAGACCTCGTCGCGAGTCCGGCCGGCGCTTTCATCCTGGTCAGCCAGTTCGGTGACATGGAGGGCCACCGGCCGGGCAGCCTGGTCGCGCTCGACCCGGCCTCCGGCGACATCCGCCCGCTTTATCCCGAACCGCGCAACGAAGCGCCCACGCCGGGCTGGGGCCATCCCGACTGCGGACCGCCGGACACCGGCCGGTTCGCCCCGCACGGCATCGACCTGAAGCGGCTCGACTCGGGCACCGACGCGCTCTACGTCGTGAATCACGGCGGTCGCGAGTCGGTGGAGATGTTCGAGGTCCGCGAGGACGACGACGCGCTGGAGCTCGTCTGGCGGGGTTGCGTGGTGGCACCGGACGACGGCTACTTCAACGACGTGCTGGTCCTCGCGAACGGCGACTTCCGTGTCTCGCAGATGTTTCCACGCGGAGCCAACGTGCTCTGGACGGCGCTGCGCATGCAGCTCACCGGATACGCCCCCGGCCACGCCCTCCACTGGAGCCCGGCGCGCGGATTCGAGTACATCCCGGGGACCGATGCCAAGTTCGCCAACGGCCTCGCGCAGTCACCGGACGAACGCTTCCTGTACGTCAACAGCTATTTCGGCAATGAAGTCATCAAGGTCGATACCCAGACCGGCACGCGGATCGGCAGCGTCGCAGTGCCGAGCCCCGACAACCTGTCCTGGTCGCCGACAGGCGAACTGCTGGCGGCCGGCCACCTGGCCTCCATCACCGAGACCCTGGGTTGCCAGGACCTTGCAACGGGCAGCTGCGGTTTCCGCTTTCAGATCGTCGCCATCGATACCGAGGCGCTGACCGGCCGGGTGGTGCTCGACCACGCGGGCCCGCCCATGGGAGCGGCGACGGTCGCTCTGCCGTTCGGCGAGCACGTCTATCTCGGCACGTTCGCCGGCGACCGGATCGCGCGCGTGCCGGCAGCGGTTCTCGATCTTCCGTAACGGGTTCGTGCAGGCCGGGAGGGGCCATGACCGTCGAGGAACTGCTGGCGCGCGAAGAAAGCAGGGCCCTTTCAGGTAGTTACATGCGCGGGCTCGACCGGCTCGACCCTGCCCTGCTCGAGAGCGTGTTCCATCCGGACGCGACCTGCGACTACGGGTTCTTTCGCGGCGCGCCCAACGATTTCGTGAGGATGGCGTGCGCGGCCCTGCGCGAGCATCACGCGAACCATCACCTGATCGGCCAGCTCAACATCCTCGAACTCGACGGCGACGTCGCGCTCGGCGAGGTGTATTTCCAGGCCTTTCACCGCCTGGTTGCCGACGGACGCGAGCGCGACCTGTTCGTGGCCGGGCGCTACGTGGATCGCTACGAACGGCGCAACGGGGTCTGGAAGATCGCGCATCGCAGCGAGGTGAACGACTGGACCCGCACGGTCGACGCGGCCGATGCCTATTTCCGCGATCAGCCCGCGCAATTGCGGGGTGCGCGCGCGCCGGACGACCTGTCGTGCCGGCCCGGTGAACTGCGCCTCCGCTGAGCAGGCGAATCGATCAGCGGACTTTTCCGGGCGATCCGCTCACGGAACCGCCAGCACGGTGTAGAGCGGATCGTCCGGGTGCCGGGCACCGCGCGCCAGGCCATCGAAGGGTGGCCCATTCTGAACGGCGGACGCGTCCGTGTTCCGGTTCCAGTCCATGACCACCTGCCGGTGCAGGATCTTCCAGACATCGCCACGTTTCTGCAGACGATCCAGGTAACGACCGAGGAAGATCATCTCGGTATCGGGGCCGCCCTCGGCGGCTCGATAGTGGCAGGCCATGACATACGTCTCGACGCACGCGACGTCTCCCGCGAATTCGAACAGGGTATTCGAAATCGTGTGCCGGGTACGCGCATAGGCTCGGATCGCGGACGGCAGCATGGCGCAGAACCGATGCGCGTTGCCGTTGAAGCCCCCGTAAGCCACCGTCGCGTCCGGCCAGTAGCACGAAGTCAGAACCGCATGGTCGGCCCGGTCCACACCACGGCAATGCCTGCCGAGCACCTCCAGAATGGCGAGTCGGTCCGCCACTTCCGCGGAGCCCGGCACGCGCCCGCATTCACTGGTCATGCCATCGATGCCTTCTTCCGCTGGCTGTACACCGAGCCTAGCGGTGCCCCGCCGGCCAGGCAATGCGGGGAAACAACGTCGGCAAGCCACCGACCGGGCTGCAGCGCGACGCCCACCAACACGGTTGCCCGGCACTGCTCCACCGGCATACGCTTCCGACCGGGGGACGTGCGCGTCCACGCGCGCATGCACCGGCATACAGGGGGGAGACCGATGCGCTTTGACCTTTCGAAACCGGCGGATCCTCTGCTCGAGCCCGGCGCGGCGCGATGTCCCGGCCCCAGCACGCGTGACATCATCCTGCGCGATCCGGTGCGCGCGCCCGAGCCGATCCTCGAACAGAGCTACCGCTTTCTGGGCGACCAGGATCTGGCCTTCTCGCGGTACACCTCGTCCGCGTTTCACGCAGCCGAGATCGACCGGCTCTGGTCCAGCGTCTGGCAGTGGGCATGCCGAGAGGAGCACATTCCCGAAACCGGCGATTACCTGGTCTACGACGTCGGCCCGTATTCCGCGCTGGTGGTACGCGACCACGCGGGTCGGATCCGCGCGTTCGTCAACGCGTGTCCGCACCGGGGCATGCAGTTCGCGAATGCCGGTGCCGCGGGTCACGGCAAGCAGTTCCTGCGCTGCCCGTTCCACGGCATGTCATGGCATCTCGACGGCCGGTTGCGCGAGATTCCCTGCCGCTGGGACTTTCCGCACGTACAGGACGACACGTTCGGCCTCACCGAACTCGCCACCGGCACCTGGGGCGGTTTCGTGTTCGTCAACTTCGACCCGCACCCTGAGCCGCTGGAAGACTTCCTTGGCGCACTGCCGCGGCATTTCGCCCAGTTCGCCTGGCCGCTCGAGGATCGCTACGTCGCGCTGCACATGCACAAGATCCTGCCAGGCAACTGGAAGATGTGCCTCGAAGGCTTCCTCGAGGCCTTTCACGTGCTGGCAACCCACCCCGAGGGACTGCGCACCGCGGGCGACGCGAACGCGCAGTACGACGTGTTCGAACCGAACGTCTCGCGATTCGTGCACACGATCGGTTATCCGAGCCCGCATCTGCCGAAACCGCTATCCGCAGCCGAACTGTTCGCAGCACTCGGCCACGACTCCGCGAGCCTGCCGCCGGGCACGACGGCGCGCGCCAGGCACGCCGAACTGATGCGCGAACGACTTGGCGCACAGTACGGGGTCGATCTGGGTCCGGTGAGCGATTCGCAGCTGCTCGATTCCATCGAGTACTTCCTGTTCCCCAATGCGTGTTTCTTTCCCGGGATCAGCATTCCGCTCATCTACCGGTTCCGCCCGCTCGACGTCGACCACTGCATCCACGAGATCATGCTGCTGCGCCCGGTTCCCAAGGATGCACCACGTCCTGCGCCCGCGCCGGTGATCCGGCTAGGGATCGACGACGCCTACGCAACGGTGCCGGCGTTCGCGGCCACGGGTCTCGCGCATGTACTGGACCAGGATACCGACAACTTTCAGCGCCAGCGTGCCGGGATGAAGGCCTCGCGCAAGCCGGGGCAGACGCTCGGCAACTACCAGGAAGTGCGGATCCGTCACCTGCATCAGCGACTCGATGCGTATCTCGCGCGCAACGGATCGGCCGCGCCACCGCCCGTCGCATACTGACCGCCGCGTCGTGCCATGACCGACACGAGCGTGCTCGACATACCCGGCATCGCCGCCGTCACGCCGACGTGGCTCGGTTCGTGCCTGGCCGCGGCTGGCCTGCCACGGGCGAGGATCACACGCATCGGCGCGGCACGGATCGGCACGGGCCAGGCAGCACGCTGCGCGCGACTCACCATCGAGTATGCCGACGCCACGCCGGATGCGCCGCGCACGCTGGTTGCCAAGTTCGCCTCCGATGACCCGGCGACGCGGGCGGGCTGCGCGGCGATGGGTATCTATCGGCGCGAGGTCGAGTTCTACCGCGACGTCGCACCGCGCCTGACCATGCGGCTGCCGCGCTGCTACTTCCTCGCGGTCGACGAACCGGGCGAGCAGTTCCTCATCCTGATGCAGGACCTGGCGCCGGCCACCGCCGGCGACCAGCTCGCAGGATGTTCTCCGAACGTGGTACACGCGGCGGTGCTCGAACTGGTCGGCCTGCAGGCGCCCACCTGGTGCGACGCCACGCTCGGGGCGCGTTTCATGGAGCCACCCGACGGGTTCTTCAGCGACATGTACGGTCTCTACAACCGGATGCTGACCCCGTTCGTCGAGCGTTTCGGCGGCATCCTCGGACCCGAGGCGCTCGGGATCATCACCACGCTGGGCGAGGCGCGCCAGGCGCCGCTGTTCCAGCCGGTCGGCCGACCTTTCTGCCTCGAGCACCGGGACTACCGTCCGGACAACCTCATGATCGACACGAGTGTTGGCTCACCGCGCGTGACGGCCGTGGACTGGCAGGGCATGCGCACCGGCCGGCCGCTCAACGACGTGGCCCTGTGTGTTGCAGGAAGCCTCGAACCCGAGGTGCGCCGTGCGGTCGAGCAGGACATCCTGCGCCACTACCACGCGGCGCTCCTGCGCGCCGGCGTCCGTGACTTCGACTTCGCACAATGCTGGTACGAGTACCGGCGTGCGGCCTTCGCCGGCTTCGGCCTCGCCGTCGTGGCGGCGATGACCGTGGTGCAGACGCCGCGTGGCGACCGGATGTTCGCGGCGATGGCCGAGCGCTACGCCCGGCATGCCCTCGACGTGGGTGCAGACGAGTTCCTGCGCACCTGAGCGAGCCACGACGCACCATCGATTGGAACCGACCGCCGTGGGCATTCATTCGGCCACCCGCTCACCCGAGCCACCCACTTCGCCAGGGAAATCCCTGAGCTTCGGCACGCCGTCATGCACGCGCAGCACCGCCTCCGAATAGTTCAGATGCACGGCCGGCGCGAACGCGATGCCGTGCACCGCCCCGGCACCGACGTCGGTCAGGCCGAGATCCGGGTGCCGGGTCATGAGGTGCCCGCCGCAGCGCCGGCAGAAGTGCCGGTCGCTCATGCCCGTCCTGTTGAAACTGCCGACCAGCTCAGTCCCTGTGGTGATGGTCACGTCCTCCGACTTCCATAGCATGTAGGCGCCGAATGGCGCGCCCGAATAGGCGCGACAGGACTCGCAATGACAGTAGCCCATCTCCTCGGGCGGGCCGTTCAGTGCAAGCACGACCGCACCGCAGAAACAGGCCGCGCCGGGCTTGCCGATGCGCGCGTCGATCCCGACCTGCGCCGCACGACCGTTCGTGTCCGCGTCTCGATCCTGCATGGTCTCCTCCAGGCTACCGTTCGCACCCCTCCGATCAGAAGATCACCGATGGCAGGAATGCGCCGACCGGCGTGTTGTACAGGCCGCGGCTCATGAGCGTCATCGTCTGCACGACGCGCAGCCCATGATCGAGGCTCCAGCGGAACAGTTCACCGTTACGCATGGGCACGATGAAGCCGGGCCCGTCGAACGACGCACTGGCTGCGATGAGCGCCTTCAGATCGTCGTTGGACTCACCGACCGTGTGCCCGAAGAACGCGATCGACGTCGTGTAGCCCGTGATGCGCCCGCCACGCCGGACGATCCGCGCCGTGCCGCGCGCGACCGCACCCTGCACCTCACCGTGCCGGTCATGACCATGTACCGCCCGGCACAGCGCATCGCAGGCATCGACGTCGAACACGGTGGCTGCACCCACCTCGAGCCCCGGGATCCGGGCGCTGATCGGTGGGCCTTGCAGCACCGCAAGCGGTTCGCGGATCGCGAAGCCGAGCCTGGCATACAGGGCGAGTGAGCGCGCATGGTATGCGGCCTGGACGAGCCGGACACCCGGCCTGCCGGTCGCCATCACCCGGGCGAGGACATCCGCCATGAGCTGCTGACCGACGCCTCGATCCTGAACGAGAGGGTCGATCGTGATGGGGCCGATGCCTGCGACCGGACCGTGCTCGTGCAGGAAATTGCTGCCGACGATATCGCCATCGCACTCGGCGACGACGGCGTAAACCTGCCGATCCGCGAGCAGCTGATCCGCGAGACCGATCGCGGACGCGGCGTCGGGAAAATCAGGGGGGAAGCCGTGGGCCTTCGCGATCGACGTGAATGCGGCATGGATGATCCGCCCGATGGCGCCGGCATCCGCCGGCAGGCCGCTGCGCAACCGCAGCGCGGGTGCCCTGGAACGTGGAACGGTGGGGGTCTGCATCGCCAATCTCTCCATTCGTGAACGGCAGAGAGATGATCGACGCGGTCAGTCGAGCGCGCTCGGAAGAATTCGCTAACGAAATCCTAAAAATCGCTTGAGATGCGCGGAGCCATGTATGGAGCCATGTACGGAACCATGTTTGGAGCCATGTACGGGGCGATGCACGGGCGCGTCACCTTCGTGCGCCTGCCGCCACCGCTTCGAGCACCAGCTGCGCCCCGACGTGGATGGCGAAGCGCCCGCGCCCGGTCTTGACGATCTGCACGGGCGCACTGCGTTCGGCCAGGCGCCGTTGCAGGAGGATCAGCCGGGCTTCGAGGTTGTCGTTCAGCTCCGGAAACCGCAACCGCGGATCCAGGCGCAGTTCGCGGTTACTGAACTCGCTGCGACCGTTCCGGACATGATCCTCGAGCAGTCGCCAGAGGATCGCACCGGCAACCCCCTTGATCAGGTAGGCATCATCGAAGAACACGCTGTCATTCTCGTCATAATGCCGCACCACGCAGCGGCGTTCCGGCCCGGGCGGAGGCTGCCGGCGCACGGGCGTGGACCCATCGCCGTGCACACCCGCCGCATCCGTCAGCATCAGCAGCGCCGCACCGAAGCGGGATGCCACGACGGCGAGCGCATCCTCGTCATCGCAGGTGAAGCGCATCTGTAGATCGCTGTCCACGTACAGCGCGCCGAGCGTGCGCTGTGCTGCAACGATCGGCACCGCAAGCTGGCTCTGCGGGTCCTCCAGCCCGGGAAAGGGGATCGCCGTCTCGAGTCGCGCCGCCAGCGCGCCGCGCATGGTGGCCTCGCGAACGGCACGGGAATATCCGTACTCCGGCGCCGTGAAACTGATGCGGATGGGGCAGCGCTCGCGGACGGCGACACCGATCAGCCCGGCACCAACGGGCACTTCCGAGCCCACGCCCGACGACGGATAGCCGCGGCTCGCCACCGTGTAAAGCCGGTCGCCGTCGCCGTCGAGCAGCAGGATCATCGCCCGCTCCATGCCGAGCAGCCGGTCGACGTCGGCGAGAGTCACGTCCATGAGTTCGTCCACCGCGCCACAGCCTGCTATGTGTTCGATGCATGCGCGCGTGGCGCCGAGCAGGTGACGCGGCGCGCCGGCGAGTGCGACCGGTTCGCCGGGTACACGCTCGATCTCCAGGACCCGATAGACGTCCGATCCGCGCAGCCGGAACACGTCGCTCATGCCTTCGTGCGCGGCGATGCCCGCCAGCCGCGCCTTCATGCGCTCGAAGAGCGGTCCTTCGGTCTCGGTGCGCAGGTATTCGAGAACCAGTCGATAGGTCGCGCCGCTCAACGGATCGGGTACGTTCACGCTGGCGAACGGATTGCCCAGGATGTTCTCGCGGGTCTTGTTGAAGAACTGGAACGACAGCGCGACGTGCCCGGGATCCACGTACTCGAGCTGCGAGAAAAATGAGACGTTCGGTACGCCGTCCGCCGCACAGGTCGCGATCACGCCCGGGATCACGCCATCCATGCAGGCACGGATGTCGTCGAGACGGAGGTCGGGATCAATCGTTTGCATGGGCGAAACCGAACGCTGCACCCGCGTCGGGACCCGGCGTCTGGACGAAGGCCGCGACCGGCGTGAACCGGATGGCCACGAGTTCGTGCAGGCGCGCCTGGACCACGGCGCGCATCACGTCCGCCGGATAACCCATGGCCGTGGTCTCGCGCACGAACCCCTCCTGCTTCGCCGCAACCACGGCGTAGTCCGCCCGATCCGCAGGCTCGATCGTTGCGTCAACGGACTTCAGCTGCACCGTCCGACAGGTGCGCGGGTGAGTGACAGACAGGGCGAATCTGGCATTGCTCGCGATATCCGCGAGCAGCTTCCCGGCGGCCAGCCGATCGACCCAGGTCAGCAGCGTGCGCCCGTCCGGGCAGGGCCGGCACCCGAACGCCCGACAGGCATGGGGGTGGCGGCGCCCGTCGGCGCTCGCCACGTAGATCGACACGTCATCGGCCTGGATGAACTCGAGGGTTTCGGCATCGAGCAGCGGCTGCACGGAGTTGGTGACCCGACAGAGTGCGGATGGCCCGCTATCTGACCACCCGCCGCAGCCCGCGGCAAGCCTGTGTCGATGCAGGCGGGCGCGGCCGTGCCGGGTCGTCCCCGCTTGCCTTGCCTCGTGACGCGGCCTCGACTACGGTATCGACAGGCCTTGGAGCCGTAACAAGAACAAGGAGTAGTCATGAAGTCGATCCTGCGTCCGTTCCTGATCCTGTACGCGGCGTTCGTGGCGCCTGCGGTGGTGGCGCTGGACATCGCTTCGACCGATATCGCCGGGCTGCGCGCGGGCATGAGTGTCGATGAAGCGGAAGCCGCGCTGCGCAGACACGCCGCGGACTTCACGATCACCCGCCACGAAATCACCTACGGATACAGCGACGGGGCAGTGCAGTACGAGACGCCGCCGATTCTGAGCCGCGTGATGGCCAAGCGTCTGTACTACCCCGGCGTGGCCGGCACCCAGGACAATTTCCTGCTGGTGTTCTTCGGACTGCCCGGCGAGGAAGTGCTGACCGCGATGCACCGTTCGGTCAGTGGACTGCGCAATCCGGCCACCCGCGCCGACTTTCTGAAGTCGCTCGTCGCCAAGTATGGCGAACCTCATGTGGCGTTCGCGGGGAACCAGTACGCGACCTGGCTCGCCGATCCGCGCCGGCCGGAGGTCTGCTTCACCATGCAGAACGGTGTTTCGGAGATCTCGAGCCCGCTGATGGAAACGTCGCAGCGGCAGACGTTCGACGACTGCGCGTCCATGGTCCGCTATTCCGTTGGCAGCGATCCGGTGACCGGCTTTTACGCGGAACTGATCGATCTCGAGGGCATCATCGCGACCCACGAAGCGGTGCAGGCCTGGATCGACGGGCTGGAAGAGGATGCGGTGCGCAAGCGCGAAGCGAACGCGGAATTGCCTTCGCTGTAGGCTGAATCGATTCAGTCGCCTAGTTCGACCGGAACGATGTCGGTGTTGACGAAATCGTTCCCTTGAACAGCAATGGTTCGGCACGCGTGATCGCCAACGCATAGGCGAAGCAATCCCCGAAGTTGAGTATCGCGATGAGCGCCGAGGTATCGATAACCATCAGCCTGGCAAACCGCGATCGTCGTAGCTGAGGATCTCTTCGGGCGAGCGCGAGTCGAGTACCGGCAATGCCGCGCAATGGCGTGCGAATGCGCCCAATTCGTCCGCCAGGCTAAGCCTTGAACGCTCCCGCCGCAGCCTTGCCAGTCGGTCGCGCAGCGCCTTGGTGACGGCTTCTGTTTTGGTCTCGCCGGTTTCGCGGGCCAATTCGCTCGCGAGGCGCTCGGTCTCGGGATTACGAATATTCAACGCCATTTTCATTACGTACAGCAGAGTTGCTACACGCTATGCCAGCAGAATGGGTCCGTCAACGAGAGCCACGGCTTGCAGCCCACCCGCCCGCCTACAGAACGGCGTCACGAATCGAGGAAGGCCGTCACATCCCGACACAGCCGATCGATCTCGTCGGGTGCCAGCACCTCGCCGAGTTCCGGCCGTTGCATGAGCCAGCCCACCGAAGCGAGCCGCCGGACCAGGATGAACGTCGGGATCTGCGCCGCGACCGCATCGGTCAGCGGACGTCGCCTGCGATAGCCCCGCAAGAGGGCATCCCGCAGGTACCCGAACGATGGCTCGCCCTGGTAATGCCGCAATGCTACGGCGAGATCGTACTGATGCCAGCCGAAACCGGTATCGTCGAAGTCGATCACTGCGAGCGCCTGTTCGTGCACCAGCAGGTTGTATGCATGCAGATCGGCATGAATCAGGCTCCAGGTCTCCGGGGTGCGGGGCAGCGCATCGAGCCATGCGTGCAGGCGACCGCGCACGCGAGCCAGGAGTGCGCCCTGGGTTTCCGTCAGCGCCGGGTATTCCCAGAATCGGCCCCAGAACGGTTCCCGACCCATCAGCCCTTCTGCATCCAGCGAATGCCGTCGAAATCCTTCGGGTACCGGCCAGCTGCTCGCCTGGTTGTGGAGCGCGGCGATCAATTCACCCAGCTGCACGAACCAGTCTTCGACGCGCGCTCGATCAGCAGCAGTGCCGGCGTCGGGATCCAGCAGCCGCCCGAGCACTTCGCCTTCGGCCCAACGGGCGAGACCCGCATGGCGGTGTTCGCCGGTCGCAGCCACGTACACCGTCGCATACTCCGCACCGGTCGTGGTCAGCACGGCGCGTGGCACCCGGATCCCCGCCGCATCGAGGCCGCGGATCCAGGCACGTTCGGCGATCAATTCTTCCAGCGAGTGGTATCCCGGGCGATGCAGGCGCAGCACGAACCGGCTGCCATTGGTGTCCGTCACACGCCAGGTCACGTTCTCGGATACGTTGATCAGTTCGACCACACTTACCGGGACGGGAAATGCGGCAAGCGCGTCCTCGACAGCAGGCGCATAGATCGCCTCGAGCCCGCGGTCGGTCACCCGACACTCGCCAAGGTGGCATCGAAAGCCTCGAGAAACTGCTCGCCGTCAGCCCGGCCGAACACCAGCGGCGGACGGATCTTCAGGACGTTGCCGCGCGCGCCCGCGTTGCTGGTCAGGAATCCGCGCGCCTTCAGGCGGTTGGCGATCTCGCGCGCACGCGCGACGTCCGGCTCCCGGCCCGCCTTGCTGCGGACCATCTCGATGCCGATGAAGAGTCCGCGACCCCTCACGTCACCGATGAAGTCGTAGCGCGGCGCACGTTCGACGAGCGCTGCCTTCAGGAACGACCCGACCTGCTCCGCATGACGACGCAGGTCGAGCCGCTCGATCTCGTCGAGTACCGCATTGCCGACGGCGGCCTGCAGCGGTGACGCGGCGAAGGTGTTGAAGTAACCGGTCGCTGCCCGGAAACGCTCCACGATCGCCCGGCTGGCGGCGGTTGCTGCGAGCGGCAGCCCGTTGCCCATGGGCTTCCCGGTGACCACGATGTCCGGGGTGAACCCGGTCGTCTGGTAGCCCCACCAGCGGCCGGTGCGGCAGTAGCCGGCCTGCACCTCGTCGGCGATCACCAGCCCGCCCGCTGCCCGGACCCGCTCGGCCGCGGCGGCCATGAAGCCGGCCGGAATGTCCGGCAGGCCTTCGTTCGCGAAGATCGAGCAGACGATCAGGCACGCCACGCCGGCACCGGTCGACTCGAGCTGCCCGATCGCCGCTTCCACCCGCTCGACGTACCGCGCGCAGAGGGCCGCGTCGTCCAGGCCCGCTTCGAGCGGTCGATACCGGTCGGGAAACGGGAACGCGGCGATCTCCGGGCTGGTGGCATGACGGCGGCCTTCGCCGGTCAGCATGCCGATCGCTTCACTGTTGCCGTGATAGGTGCCGTTGCTGAAGACGATGCCGCGCCGTCCGCTGACGATGCGCGCCATGTGTACCGCGACTTCGTTTGCCTCGGTGCCGGAGCAGCTGAAGACGATCGATTCGATCCCGGTTCCGTGGAGCGCCACCAGGCGCTCCGCGTACTCGACGATGCCCTCGTGCAGATAACGGCTGTGCACGTTGAGGGTCGCCTGCTGCCTGGCCATCGCCTCGACCACCGCCGGGTTGCCATGCCCCACGCACGGTACGTTGTTGTACATGTCGACGTAACGGCGTCCCGCCACGTCGAACAGATACGTACCTTCCCCGCGTACGATGTGCAGCGGTTCGTCGTAGAAGAGCGCCATGCCCTTGCCGAGCACGCGCTGGCGCCGCACGAGCAGAGATTCGATCGACATGCTGGAGGTCTCCGTCATCAGGGGGTGTTTCGACGCGGCGTGCGTTCTGCCTCGAGGACAAGCCGAGGCGCACAGTCGACGGCATCGATATCCTGCCCGTCATCCACTTTCTTGCAGAGTTGTGGACGGACGATCTCGCCTGAGCGGCCGAATCGTCAGCGCCACACGCCGGTTCAGCCGACGACCCGCTTCGGTTTCATTGTCGGCGACGGGGTCCAGGGGCCCGTGGCCCTTCGCAGAGATTCGCGCTGCCGCAACACCCAGTTCCACCAGCCGCTGGGCGACGGCCTCGGCACGCTCGAGCGAGAGTTCCATGTTGCGCACCATCGACCCACTGGTATCCGTGTAGCCGCCGACCTCGACCTGTGTATCCACATATGCGGTGAGAACCGCAGCCACGGCTTCGAGCACGACGTCGAACGCCGGCTCGATATCCGCGCGGTCCGGTTCGAAGGCGAGCTGACCCGGCATCGTCAGGATGATGTCGTCCCGCTCCCGGTCGACCGTTGCATCGGTTTCGGCCAGACGTTCGCGCAGCGCCTCCGCGTGGGCGTCCATGAACGCTGTCACGGCGACCGCGTCGGCGCCCGCGACGATCGGCTCGTGCGTTGCCCTGCCGATCACACACCCGGTCAGTATCACCAGCACGGCCGCCATCGGGATCGCGCGGCAGATCCGTCCGATCCGGGTGGCAGACAAGCAATCCATGCGGTCAGTCCGCAGGCGAGTTCAGCCGCGCGCACTCGGCCATGAAGCGGATCGCGCGCTCGTCGCCGGAGATCGTGAGACCCGTCACCGGACAATCCTCCCATGCGCGAAAACGCTTGCGGATGCGCGCTTCGGGGCCCACGAGCGCGCCTTGATCGACGAACTCGTCCGGCACCGCGGCGATGGCCTCGGCCTTGCGCCCGGCGAGATAGAGCTCCTGGATGCGTTCCGCAGCGTCGCCGAAGCCGCGCCGGATCATCATCTCCTTGTGGAAGTTCTTGCTCTTGTGGCCCATGCCGCCGACGTACAGGGCGATCCCGGGCTTCAGCCGGTCGAGCGCGGGCTGCACGTCGTCGGTGACCTGCACCTGGGTCATGCTCTGGATCTCGAACTGATCACGCCGCTTGCCGGCCCGGGCGAGCCCTTCGTCGATCCAGCGCTCGTAGAGATGCGCGGATTCCGGCACGTAACCGAGTGGCAGCCAGCCGTCGGCAATCTCGGCCGTCAGCCGAACCGTCGCTTCCATGCCCGTACCGAGCCAGATCGGCAGGTTCGGGTTCATGTGCAGGATCGACTTCAGCGGTTTGCCGATCCCGAGCGCGCCGGGACCCGCGTAAGGCAGGCTGATCTCTTCGCCTTCGTGCGCAACGGGCGCTTCACGCGCGAGGATCTTCTTCATGATCGCGACGTAGTCGCGCATGCGGTAGTACGGCCGGCCCCACGGCTGGCCGTACCAGCCTTCCACGATCTGCGGGCCGGACACGCCGATGCCGCAGATTGCGCGGTTGCCGCCGGCGAGCTTGTCGAGCGTCGCCATGGCCATGGCGGCATTCGCCGGGGTCCGCCCGGCGAGCTGGATCACCGCGGTCCCGAGCCGGATCCGCTCGGTGTGCGCGGCGATGAAGGCGAGCGGCGTGATCGCGTCGGAGCCATAGGCCTCGGCCGTCCACACCGAGTCGTAACCCAGCCGCTCGGCGAGCTTGACCTGCTCGATCGGGATGCGCAGGTCTGCGCCGGAATAACCCAGCATGAGCCCCAGTTTCATCGTCTCCCTCCAGTGCTGCTACGCCGCCGGATACGCGGAACCGCCGTCGATCTTGAGGATCGCCCCGGTCGTGTAGCTCGACGCTGCCGACGCGAAGTACAACGCCGCGCCGATGACTTCCTCCGGCTCGCCGCCGCGCTGCAGGGGAATGGTCTGCTGGGCCCGCTTCCTGAACGCCTCCATGTCCCAGGCCTTGGCGATGTCGGTGAGGAACGGACCCGGCATGATGCAGTTGACCCGCACCTTCGGCGCATAGGCACGCGCGAGCCCGAGCGTCATGGCGTTGAGCCCCGCCTTGGCCATGCCGTACGGCAGTTCGTTAGGGGTCGGCTGCACGGCCGCGATACTGCTCACGTTGATGATCGAGCCACCCTCGCCTGCCGCCATGCGTTCGCCGATCAGCGACGACAGCCGGAACGGCCCGCGCAGGTTCACATCGAGAACCTTGTCGTAGAGCGCCTCGGAGACGCTGGTCAGGGATTCGTACAGTGGCGACATGCCGGCGTTGTTGACCAGCACGTCGACGCGTCCGAAGCGCTCGTAGGCGAGCGCCGCGAGCCGATCGCTGTCGTCCCAGTTGCCGGCGTGGTAGGCGACGCCCAGGCACGCCTGCCCCGAAGCCGCTTGCACCGCGGCGGCGGCCTCGTCGCAGGCATCCTGCTTGCGGCTCGCGATGACGACGCGGGCGCCGGCAGCAGCGAACGCGTGCGCCATGCAGAGC
Organism: Pseudomonadales bacterium; assembly: GCA_019634925.1. GTDB lineage: Bacteria > Pseudomonadota > Gammaproteobacteria > Pseudomonadales > Azotimanducaceae > UBA7803. Next base: position 467,775 of record JAHCAL010000003.1, on the reverse strand, counting down.
CCGAGCCCGCGGCTGCCGCCGGTGATGACGGCCACCTTGCCGTCGAGATCGAAATACTGGTTGACGTTGACGGGTTGGCTCACGGTCGTCTCCTGGAAACGCGGAACGGGTTGGAACGGAACGATCAGGCGCGCCCGGACGCCAGCGCCGGATTGGCAGGCAGCCGGGCGAAGCGGACGTGATCGCGGGTGCGTGTGTACTCGGCGACGATCGGCGCGAGGTCCTGCGGTGCGGCGCCATGCAGGATGACACCGTCGCAGCCGAGGTCGAACTGCCGGCGGATCGCCGCCACGCACTGCGCTGGCGTGCCCGTCGCGGCCGGCGCCAGCCACTCGTCGGGAATGAGCGCCGCGACCCGCTCGAGTTCCGCGGTCGTGGCTTTCTGATCGAGCGCGCCCTGAAAACCCTTCACGAACGGGTCGGCACGGAAACGGGCCAGCACGGCCGGATCCCAGCCGTTGGTGCGCACCATCAGATCGCCGTAGGCCTGCAGGTAAGTCGCCATGCGCCCGACGGTCTTCTTCAACCTTACGTCGTACGGCAGGTGATCGCCGATGGTCGCGAAGCACGACCAGACGCGGACGTCGGCAGGGTCGCGTCCGGCCTGTTCGGCCGCTTGCTTGACCGTCCGGACGGCTCGTTCGGTCGTCTCGTCGGTGAAGAACGTATGCAGTACCACGGCATCGAACGCACGGCCGCCGAGCTTCAGACTGTTCGGGCCGAATGCCGTGAAGGTCATGGGGATGTGCAGCCGGAAGTCCGGGTCGAGCCGCAGGAACGGATACCGACCGCAGGGGCCGTCGTGACCGAGCACCGTCTCGCCGCGCCAGAGGCGCCGCATGAGGCCGACGAAGTCCTCGAGCGCAGCGGTCCTGATCCGCGGCAGGCCGAGCGCATCGAACAGACCGTCGATACCACGACCGAGCCCGAGCGAGAACCGCCCGTCGGTGAGGTGGTGCATGGTGGACGCGTACGCGGCGGTCACCAGCGGGTGGCGGGTATTGTGATTGGTCGCCGCGGTGGCGATGCCGATGCGCTCGGAGACTGCACCCACCGCACCGGAGAGCGTGGCAGCTTCCTTGATGTTGAAGCGCTCCGAGATGAAACAGGCACCGATGCCGAGGGCCTCCGCCTCGCGCACCTCAGCGATCAGGTCGCGCGGCGAACGCGGCGCGCCGGCCAGCGTATAGAAGCCGAGTTCGTTCATCGACTGATTGGGCATCGTATCCGTCCGGTCATTCATCGAGCGGTGGCTTTTTCGCAAGCTCACGCACCAGGTTCGCGCCCGCCGGATCGACCGCCATCTTGTGCACGACGTAGTTGTGCGCGTGGGCGAGTTGCTGCATGCCCATGGCGCTGCGCAGGGCCGCGTAGAGCCCCTGCTCGTTCTGCATCTGGTTGACCGATTCCTTGGCGGTCTTGAGTCCCATCAGGGGTTGCGCGGCAATCTCGCGCGCGAGTTCCATCGTTTCCTCCGCGAGCCGTTCGCGCGGCACCACGCGGTTCACCATGCCGAGTTCCTTTGCCACCCGCGCGGTGATGGCGCGCCCGGTGAACAGGAGCTCCTTGGCCTTGCGCACCCCGAATTCCCAGGGGTGGCCGAAATACTCGACGCCATTGGCGCCGAACGCGACCACCGGGTCCTGGAACGTGGCGTCTTCGCTCGCCACGACGATGTCGAACGGCCAGACCAGCATGAGCCCGCCGGCGATCACCTTGCCCTGCACTTCGGCAATGGTCGGCTTCGGGATGTTGCGCCAGCGCCAGCACAGCCCGAAATACGCCTCTTCCTCGCGGCCCCAGTGGCCTTCCATGCCCGGCTGGCGGAATCCGCCCCAGGTGCCGATGCCGACGTCCGCGAGCGACCAGTCACCGCTGGCCGCGAGATCGTGCCCGGAGGAGAAGTGCTTGCCCTCGGCGGCGATCACGATCACCCGGACCTCGTCGTCACGCGAAGCACGGTCGAGTGCGGCATTGAGCTCGTAGAGCATCTGCATGTTCTGCGCGTTGGCTTTTTCGGGGCGGTTCAAGAGGATCCTGGCGATGCGGGGATCCGGCAGGGTGTAACGGACCGTCGCGAAGTCGGTGCCGGCGTGTTCGGTGGCTTGGCTCATTGGGTCCCTCCCCGATTGGTCACCACATGGCAGCCCGGGAGCGTCGCAGATCCCCACCCCGCGGGTCAATGGCGCCCGCCGGTACCGGCCTGTCTAGCCGGAATCCGCCACCGATTGCCGGCTGCGGGCTAGTGCCGGACCCACATCGAGTCGGAGACCAGGCAGACGCCGCCGGACCGCGCGATGAGCGCGCGCACACCCTCGACGATCCGCGCGACGGTCGCCTCGTCGTCGCACGCGACGATGAACACACAGTTGGTGAAGGTATCGGTCAGCTCGTCGCCGCGCCTGAGGCCGCGGTCACCGCGGCCGCTGGTGTTCGGGATCATCGTGTAGCCTGGCGCGCCGAGTTCGTCGAGGCGATCGGCCAGGCGCCGCGCCAGCGGCTGCTCGATGACGATTTCGATCCGTTTGCAGGGTTTCATGACGATACCAGCCACCTCAGCACCTGGTGGTAGAGCGGAATCCCCACCAGGAGGTTGAACGGAAACGTGACCGCGAGCGACATCGGCAGGTACAGGCTCGGATTCGCCTCGGGCAGCGCGAGCCGCAGTGCCGCGGGCACCGCGATGTACGACGCGCTCGCACCGAGCACGGTCAGGAGCAGGGCATCCCCTTCCGGCAGACCGAGCAGGGTCGCGATGCTGCCCGCGACCACGGCATTGAACAGCGGGAACAGGATCGCGAAGCCGAACAGGAACGGGATGCCCGCCCCTTCCCCGAGCCCCATCCGCCCGAGCCGCATGTCACGCAGGCGCCGCGCCGCCACGATGCCCATGTCGAGCAGGAACAGGCACAGCATGCCGGTGAAGAGCTCGCCCACGAACGGCGCGAGCGCGGTCATGCCGCGTTGCCCGGTGATCCAGCCGATCAGCATGCTGCCGACGATCAGGAACACCGACCCGTTGAGACACGACTCACGGCCGAGTTCGCGCCAGTCGATGCCCGCCTGCTCGCCGGGACCGCGCTCGCCGTACAGGCGGTACAGCAGGATGCCGATGATGATCGCCGGCGACTCCATGAGCGCCATCGCGGCGACCAGGTGTCCGCCCCACGCGATACCGGCGCCGTCCAGGTAGCTGGTCGCAGTGACGAAGGTCACCGCGCTGATCGAGCCGTAGGTTGCGGCGAGTGCGGCGGCATCCGCGATGCCGAGGCGGCGTTTGAGGATCGCGAATGCGTACAGCGGCACGGCCGCCGCGAGTCCTAGCGCAGCCAGGAGCCCCGCCCAGGCACGCCCGTCGAGCGCGTCGCCGGATAGCGCCACGCCGCCCTTGAAGCCGATGGCGAACAGCAGGTACAGCGACAGGAACTTCGCGACCGGGGCCGGTATCTCGAGGTCCGAGCGCACCAGCGCGGCGGCCGCGCCGAGGAAAAAGAACAGCAGCGGCGGCGACGTGAGATTGACGAGGAACAGCGATTCCAAGATGGCTCAGCCCGTCCGCCCCACGGCGTCCGCCTTGGCGAGCACCTTCTGCTCGAGGCCCGCCCGGTAGGCGTGCAGGCGCGCACGCAACGCGGGATCGTGAGTCCCGATGATGCGTGCCGCGAGCAGGCCGGCGTTGGTCGCATTGTCGATCGCAACGGTCGCGACCGGGATTCCGGCCGGCATCTGCACGATCGAGAGCAGCGCGTCCTGACCGGCCAGCTTGGTCGCGCTGATGGGCACGCCGACCACCGGCAGCACCGTGAGCGAGGCCACCATGCCGGGCAGGTGCGCCGCGCCGCCTGCGCCCGCGATGATCACCTCGAGTCCGCGCGCCTCGGCCTCGCGCGCATACGTGTACATCCGGTCCGGCGTGCGGTGGGCGCTGACCACCGTCAGTTCGTACGCCACGCCGAGTTCCGCCAGGATGCCGGCCGCGCCCTCCATGACCGGGAGGTCCGAGTCGCTGCCCATGATGATTCCGACCCGGACGTTTCCGCTGTCTGCCATCAGCCACATGCTCCGTCAGTAAACGCGAGGACCGCCGCGCAACCTGCCTCCGCCTCGCGGCCGGCCACCTCGACGGTCGGCCCGCACGCGGTCAGGTGTCCCATCTTGCGCCACGGCCGGCCTTCGGACTTATCGTACCAGTAGATGTGCGCGGTGCTGCCCGCCAACCGGACCGGTACCGGCACGGCCGGCGCCGGCGGCCCGCGCCAGAGCAGGTTGCGCATCACCGCCGGCGCTTGCAGCGCGACCGGCCCGAGCGGGAGTCCGGCGACGGCACGGACGTGCTGCTCGAACTGCGACGTCGCGCAGGCTTCGAGCGTGAGATGCCCGGCATTGTGCACGCGCGGCGAGATCTCGTTGATCACGATCTCGCCGTGCGGCGTCAGGAACAACTCGAGGGCGAAGACGCCGACGCCGCCCAGCCGCTCCATGCACCGGACGGCGAGCGCACGGCAGGTGGCCACTTCCGCCTCGGAGAGCCCGGCCGGCACGCGCACCTCGTCCAGCACGTGGCGACGCGGCTCGAAGCGCAGCGCGACCGGGTCGTAGCAGCGGATGTCGCCGTCCACGCCGCGCGCGACCAGGATCGCGAACTCGCCGACGTGCGGCACGAACGCCTCGAGCAGGCAGGGACCGGGCAGTTGCTCGTCCAGATCGGCGAGACCGTGCACGATGTGCACTCCGCGGCCGTCGTAACCGCCGACCTGCGATTTCTGCACCACGGGCATCGCAAAGCCATCGAGGTCCGCCGCGGTCAGGCGGACGCTCGCATCGTTGAACGCACGGAACGGCGCGGTCGGCAGGCCCGCATCGACCAGCCAGCGTTTCTGGGTGGCCTTGTTGCGCAGGGTCGCCAGGATGCCGGCGCCCGGCCGCACGGCCACGCGTCCGCGCGCGTCCGCATCCGCGAGCAGGTCCAGCACATCGGCCCCGACCGCCTCGATCTCGAACGTGACGACATCGACCGCCTCGACCAGCGTGCGAGCCGCCGCCAGGTCCCCGAGGCCGCCATGGATCACTCGATCGGCCGTCGCGGCCGCCGGCGGCTCCGCTTCGTCGGTCATGACCACCGTGACGATGCCGAGTTCGCGCGCCGCGGCGCAGAGATAGCGCCCGAGCTGGCCGCCGCCGATGATCCCGAGTCGCAACCTCATGCGGACGAACCCCCATCCATGACCAGCACCGCGCCGTTGCAGTAACCCGCGAAGGCGAGGAAGAACATGCAATCGGCCGCTTCCTCGACGGTGCCCATGCGCCCCAGCGGACTGAGCGCCGCCGCGGCAGCCGGATCGGCGAACGTCTGTTCGAATACCTGGCGGTACGGCTCGATCATCCCGGTGTCGACCACGCCCGGTGCGAAACAGTTGCTGCGGATCTGTTCCGGACCGTAGGTCCGCGCGAGCGACCGGGTCAGATTGATCACGCCCGCCTTGGCCGCGGCGTACGCGTGCGCGTCCGCCATGCCGCGGGTACCCCCGACCGATGACACGTTGACGATGGCGCCGCCACCGCGCCGGCGCAACTCGGGAATCGCGAAGTGACACATCAGGTGAACCGATTCGAGATTGATCCGGATGACGTCGCGCCACGCCTCGGGCGGTGCGTCCGCGGTGGCGGCCATGCTGCCTGGCACGACCTGTTCGTAGGCCCAGCCCACACTCGCATTGTTGACCAGCACGTCCAGCCCGCCGAAGGTCCTGACCGCATGATCGATCGCTGCGCGCGCACCGGCTTCCGTGCCGACGTCGGCCACCACCAGGTCGGCGCTGCCGCCGGCCCCACGTACCCGGTCAACGGCCGCTTCGAGCGTACTGCGGGTACGGCCGGCCGCCACCACCCGCGCGCCGGCCGCCGCGAAGCGCGCGAGCGCGGCGGCGCCCATGCCGGTGCCGGCGCCCGTGATCAGCACCACCTTGTCCGTCGCGCTCAGCATGATCGGTCTCCCCACGCAGCGAATGATGTGGCGGCCAGGCGCGCCCGCTCAGTTGACATTGCGGCTCATCCCTTCCCAGTACGGTTTGCGCAGTTCGCGTTTCAGGATCTTCCCGGAGGGATTGCGCGGCAGTTCGGCGATGAAGTCGATCGACTTCGGCAGCTTGTAGCCGGCGATCCGGCCGCGCGCGAAACCGATCAGTTCGTCGGCGCTGACCCGCGCGCCGGGTTTCAGCACGACCGCGGCCTTGACCGCCTCGCCCCAGCGTTCGTCGGGCACCCCGAACACCGCCACGTCGGCCACGGCCGGATGGCCGAACAGCGCGCTCTCGACCTCGGCCGGATAGATGTTCTCGGCACCGGATACGATCATGTCCTTCACCCGGTCGTGCACGTAGACGTAGCCGTCCTCGTCGAGGAAGCCGGCATCGCCGGTGTGCACGTAGCCGTCGATCAGCGTCGTCGCGGTCGCTTCGGGCAGGTTCCAGTAGCCGAGCATGTTGACCGGCGACGCGATGCAGATCTCGCCCACCTGGCGCGCCGGCAGCGGCCTGCCCGCCTCGTCGACCACCTTGAGCCTGACGCCCGGGAACGGCTTGCCCGCGGAGCGCATGCGCTCGTTGCCGCGCGGATCGTGGTCCTCGGGCGGCAGGTAGGTGGCCGATCCGGTGGTCTCGGTCATGCCGTAAAGCTGCACGAACCCGCACTGGAACACCTCGAGCGCCTCGCGCAGCAGGTCGAGCGGAATCGGCGACGCCCCGTAGTGGATGTACTTGACGGAGCCGTAATCCGTGGTCCGCGCCTGCGGATGCTGCAGCACCATGCGGATCGCCGCCGGCACCAGGAACAGCTTCGAGATCCGGAAGCGCTGGATCATCTCGAGCGTCGAACCCGGCTCGAATTCCCGCACGATCACGTTCCGCGCGCCCGGTCGGATACCCATGATCCCCCAGCCCACCCCGCCGATGTGGAAGCTCGGCATGGCGACCAGGTTCACGTCCGACTCGGTCCATTCGTTGAATGCCATGTCCGGTGCCGGCGGGTAGCGCCAGAGGTCGAAGAAGCAGCGGTGCGGGAGCTGCACCCCTTTCGGGTGCCCGGTGGTGCCGCTGGTGTACATCTGGATCGCCACGTCGTCCGTGGTGACCGCGACACCCGGGTCGTGCGCCGGCTGCCCGTCGCGCCACGCGGTGAACGGCGTCCACTCGGGTTGCCCCGCTTCCATCGCAACGATCCGGCGCAGGGTCGGCACTTCGGCACGAATGCGTTCGACCAGTGGATAGAAGTCCGGGCCGACGAACAGCACCTCCGCCCGGCTGTCGTTCAGGATGTACGCCACTTCCGGCGGCGCCAGCCGCCAGTTGATGCCGACCGAGACGGCGTTGGCCTTCGCGCAGCCGAACACCAGCTGGTAGAAGTGGTCCGAGTTCTTGTCCATGAAACCGACCCGGCTGCCCGGCTCGACGCCTTCGGCGAGCAGGCCGTTGGCCACCCGGTTGGTGAGCTGATCGAAGTCCCGGTAACTGGTCGAGCGCCCTTCGAACCAGAGCGCCTCGACGTCGGGACGACCGGCGCCGTGAAACCGGGCCAGATCGCCGAGGGTGGTCACGGCGTCGAGCGTCGCGGGAATCGTGGAACTCATGGATCGGTTTCCTCTGCCTCAATGAACAATCGATGCGGCGCCCGGACCTCGCACCGGTGGCAGCGCGCGGGTCCGCGATTCACGCCGGCGTATGCTGCGGCGATACGTAGCGCCAGATGGGCGTACCCCAGATTCCGTACAGGAACAGGGCGACCGAGACCACGAGCCCCGGTACGAGCGCGTTCAGTATACCCGCCTTGGCCACGACGAGGCCGAGCGCGAGCGCGCCGATCGGCTGCGCGCCGAGGGCACCGACGTTGTAAACGGCGAGGATCCGGCCGCGATAGGCCGGTTCGGCGCACTCCTGGATGATCCCGCGCGAGGTGGTCGTGGTGATCCCCATGTTCATGCCCCACAGGAACGTGATCAGGACCAGCAGCGGCAGCGCCGGTTCGAACAGGTAGACGGCGAAAATCAGCGCACGGGTCAGCTGCATGACCAGAAACAGCTTGCCGGGCGCGCGCAGCGGCATGAACTTCAGCAGCAGGAAGTTCACCAGCACGCCGCCCGACCAGAACACGACCAGCATCAGCGCCAGGAACGCGGCATCACCGCCGTACAGCCGCGTGATGACGAACGGGAAGACCAGCGTGAACGTACCGGCGTTGAACAGCATCGACACGAAGTTGACGATCAGCACGTGCATGACCAACGCATGGCGGCGGATCTCGCGGAGACCGTCGAGCACGCTGCGCCAAGCCGGCGCGGGACGCGCCGGTCCAGCACTAGACGGCGCGGGACGCGCCGGTCCAGCATTAGGCGGCGCGGGACGCGCCGGTTCCGGAATCAGTGGCGCGGGACGCGCCGGCAGCCGGCTGATCAGCACGCACCCCACGGCGATCGCCGCCGACTGGATGCAGAGCACGGTCGAAAGGCCGATACGCTCGAGCTGTCCGGCGAGCGCGAGACCGACCACCTGCATGACGAATCCGACCGCGGTCGCGGCCGTGACACCTTCCTGTACGCGCGCGCCGGTCGAACGATTGAGGATCGCGGCCTGCGCGGGCGTCTGGTAGGCGTTCGCGACACTCATGAGCAATGCCCAGAGCGTGACCGTCCAGTAGCCGAGCAGCCCGAACCGGTCGACCGCGATCAAGAGGAGCGGCGGCACCGCCGACATCGCATAGACCCGGATGAGCAGTCCGCGCGGATCCACCCGGTCCGCGCTCGCGCCGCCCCAGAGCATCAGGAACAGGCCCGGGATCCCGATGATCGCGTGCGCGATGCCGACCGCGCCCGGTTCGGTATGCAGCACCCCGATCAGGAGCCACGCGATCAGCAGCTGCTGCATGCTGAACGACAGCATGGTCACCGAACTCGCACCGAGATAGGCGCGGAAGCCCGGCAACCCCCAGATACTGCCGACCGGTGCGGCGGCGCCGTTCACGGTCGTCGCGCCCCGCTCAAGGGGCCGACGCCCCGAGCGCCTGCTCGCGCGCCCAGCGGTAGTCGGCCTTGCCGGAAGGCGAGCGGACGATTTCGTCGCGGAACACGATCGCCTTCGGCAGCTTGTAGCGCGCGAGATGCTCGCTCATGGACTCGATCAGTTCCGCCGCGCTGACCGCCTGGCCCGGCTTCAGCCGCACGATGCCGACGACCTCGCTGCCCCAGCGCTCGCTCGGCCGGCCCGCCACGACCGCGTCGTAGACCGCCGGATGCTGCTTCAGCGCGTGCTCCACCTCCTCCGCGAAGATTTTCTCGCCCCCGGAATTGATGGTCACCGAGTCACGCCCGTGGAGTTCGACCGTGCCATCCGCGAGATGCCGGGCCCGGTCGCCGGGCACCGCGTAGCGTTCACCCTCGATCTCGATGAACGTCTTGCGGCTCTTCTCGGCATCGTCGAGATAGCCGAGCGGCACCCGCCCGCGCTTGGCCCACCAGCCCATCCCCTCGTGGCCGGGTGCCAGCACGCGGGTCAGCGCTTCGTCGACGATGACGTTGTCGGGGCCCGGCATGAAGCGGCCGGTCGACGCTCCAGTCTCCTTCGTGCTGATGTGCGAGCCCTGGCCACCGGTTTCCGACGAACCGAGACCGTCGATGACGTTCAGGTGCGGGATGTGCGCGAGGAACTGTGCTTTCAACGCGGCGTTCAGGGGCGCGCCGCCGGACAGGAGGATCTGCAGCGCCGACAGGTCGTAACGGTGCCGGTCGAGTTCGTCGAGCAGCGGCCGGCCGAACGCATCACCGACGATCTGCAGGAAGTTGACCCGCTCCCGCTCGCACACACCCCAGATATCCGCCGGGTCGAGCCGCTTCACGTCGCTCTGGATGACGCAGGTATGCCCGCCATTCAGCGCCGTGAAGGCGATCCAGTGACCGGCGCCGTGCATGAACGGCGCGGCCGGCAGGATCTTCATGCTGCCCGCCCGGGCGGCTGCCACCAGCGATTCGCGCGACGCATGCGCACCACCGCCGAGTGCTGCGAAGAGGATGTCCGACTGGCGCCAGAGCACGCCCTTCGGCATGCCGGTCGTGCCGCCGGTGTACAGGATGTACAGGTCATCCGGCGACCACTCGACCGCCGGCCGCGCGGCGCTGGCGCCGGCGAGTGCCGCCTCGTACTCCACGGCACCTGGCAGCAGCGGCTCGGCGCTGTCGTCCCGGACCTGGATGAGGAACTCGAGCGTCGGCACCGCGGCACGGATCGCCGCGACGCGCGGCGCGAACTCCGCGTGATAGACGATCGCGCGGGTGCGCGCGTTGTTCAGCAGGTAGACCAGTTCCTCGTCGACGTAGCGGTAGTTGACGTTGAACGGCGCGACGCGCGCCTTGTACCCGCCCAGCATGCCTTCCAGGTATTCGTTGCCGTTGTGCAGGTAGAGCGCGAGGTGGTCCTGGCCGGATTCCCAGCCCGCCAGCGCGCTGCGTGGCGTATGGCATCCCAGGCCCAGCGAGATCAGATAGTTGGCGAGCCTTCTTGTGCGTTCGTTCCAGTCGCGGTAGGTGAACCGCCGATCGCGGAACACGATCGCTTCGCGATCCGGGATCGCGGCGGCAATCGCTTCCTGGACCTCGGCAATGCTGATTTCGGGTCGCGCGCTCATGGTTCTCCTCTGCCTTGCGGACCGCCGTCGCCGGCCGCCCTCCCCCGCGGCGGGAGCGGCAGATTAACCCGGCCGTGCACTTCGGACCAGCCGTCGACCCCGCCCCCGGGCGCCGTGTGGCCCCGAAAAACCCGAAACGCTATCATGCGCGGCTTTCCCGGATTCACCACACGAGCGGATTGTCGACATGCAGAACAACATCGCGACGTTGAAGGACAAGGAGGCAGCGGCCCTGCTCGGGGGCGGCGTGCATCGGATCCAGCAACAGCACCTGAAGGGCAAGCTGACGGCCCGCGAACGCATCGAGCTGCTGCTGGACGAAGGCAGCTTCGAGGAATGGGACAAGTTCGTCGAACACCGCTGCAACGACTTCGGGATGAACGAGCAGAAGTTCCCCGGCGACGGCGTGGTGACCGGCTACGGCACGGTCAACGGGCGGCTCGTCTTCGTATTCAGCCAGGACTTCACGGTGTTCGGCGGCGCACTCTCCGAAGCGCACGCCGAGAAGATCTGCAAGATCATGGACCAGGCCATGAAGGTCGGCGCGCCGGTCATCGGGCTCAACGACTCGGGCGGCGCGCGGATCCAGGAAGGGGTCGCCTCGCTCGGCGGCTATGCGGAGATCTTCCAGCGCAATGTCCTGGCATCCGGTGTGGTGCCGCAAATCTCGGTGATCATGGGGCCGTGCGCCGGCGGCGCCGTGTACTCGCCGGCCATGACCGACTTCATTTTCATGGTCGAGGACAGCTCGTACATGTTCGTGACGGGTCCCGACGTCGTGAAGACCGTGACCCACGAGATCGTGACGCCGGAACAGCTCGGCGGTGCCAGCGTCCACACCCGCAAGTCCGGTGTCGCGGACCTCGCGTTCCACAACGACGTCGAAGCCCTGCTGCTCACCCGTAAGTTCGTCGACTTCCTGCCCGCCAACAATCGCGAGAAGCCGCCGGTCTGGACCACGGACGATCCGCACAACCGGCAGGATACGTCGCTCGACACGCTGGTGCCGGCGGACGCGAGCAAGCCTTATGACATCAAGGAAGTCATCACCAAGGTCGCCGACGAAGGCAACTTCTTCGAGATCCAGGCCGACTTCGCGCAGAACATCGTGGTCGGCTTCATCCGCCTGCAGGGTTCCACCGTCGGGGTGGTGGCGAACCAGCCGATGGTCCTGGCCGGCTGTCTCGACATCGACTCGTCCAAGAAAGGTGCGCGCTTCGTACGCTTCTGCGACGCCTTCAACATTCCGATCCTGACGCTGGTCGACGTCCCCGGCTTCATGCCGGGCACCGCGCAGGAATACGGCGGCATCATCAAGAATGGCGCCAAGCTGCTCTATGCCTACGCCGAGTGCACGGTTCCCAAGGTGACCGTCATCACCCGCAAGGCCTACGGCGGCGCCTACGACGTGATGGCGTCGAAGCACCTGCGCGGCGACGTGAACCTGGCATGGCCATCGGCCGAGATCGCGGTGATGGGGGCCAAGGGCGCGGTCGAGATCATCTTCCGCAAGGACATCGGCGACAACGAAGGCATCGCCAGGCGCACCGCCGAGTACCAGGAAAAGTTCGCCAATCCGTTCGTCGCGGCGAGCCGGGGCTACATCGACGACGTGATTTTCCCGCGCGAGACCCGCGAACGTGTGTGCCGGTCGTTCGCGATGCTGCGTGACAAGAAACTGGAAAACCCGTGGCGCAAGCACGGCAACATTCCCCTCTGAAGCCAATCTGAGACCTCGTCAGGAATTCCGGCATGTTCAAGAAGATTCTGATTGCCAATCGCGGCGAAATCGCCTGCCGCGTGATCAAGACAGCCCGAAAGATGGGCATCCGCACGGTCGCGGTCTACTCCGATGCGGACGCCCGCGCGCTGCACGTGCGCATGGCCGACGAAGCCGTGCATATCGGCGCCTCCGCATCCTCCGACAGCTACCTGCGCGCGGACCGGATCGTGCAGGCCTGCAAGGACACCGGCGCCGAGGCCGTGCATCCGGGCTATGGATTCCTTTCCGAGAATCCGACGTTCAGCAAGGCGCTGGCCGAGCACGGCATCGTCTTCATCGGTCCGGGCGAGAAGGCCGTGACCAGCATGGGTGACAAGATCACCTCCAAGATCCTCGCCAAGGAAGCCGGCGTCAGCACCGTACCGGGCTACACCGACATCATCCGCGACGCCGAGCACGCGGTGGAGATCGCCCGCGGCATCGGCTATCCGGTGATGCTGAAGGCCAGCGCCGGCGGCGGCGGCAAGGGCATGCGGGTGGTCTGGAACGATGACGAGTGCCGCGACGGCTTCACGCGTGCCTCGAACGAGGCACGTTCGAGCTTCGGCGACGACCGGGTGTTCGCCGAGAAGTTCATCGAGGAGCCGCGCCACATCGAGATCCAGGTGCTCGCCGACACGCACGGCAACGTGATCTACCTGGGCGAACGGGAATGCTCGATCCAGCGCCGCCACCAGAAGGTCATCGAGGAAGCGCCGTCCCCGTTCCTCGACGAGGCGACCCGTCGCGCGATGGGCGAACAGGCTGTGGCGCTGGCGCGTGCCGTCGACTACTGCTCGGCCGGCACCGTCGAGTTCATCGTCGACGGGCAGAAGAACTTCTACTTCCTCGAGATGAATACGCGCCTGCAGGTCGAGCACCCAGTCACCGAGTACGTGACCGGCCAGGACCTGGTGGAACTGATGATCCGCGTCGCCGCGGGCGAAAAGCTGCCCCTGACCCAGGCCGATGTGAAACTGAAAGGCTGGGCGATGGAGGCGCGTGTATACGCCGAGGACCCGTTCCGCAATTTCCTGCCGTCGATCGGGCGGCTCGCGCGCTACCGGCCGCCCGTCGAGACGGCGACCGTCAGGGTCGACACCGGCATCGAGGAAGGCAGCGAAGTCTCGATGTTCTACGACCCGATGATCGCCAAGCTGGTCACCTACGGCGACAACCGCGAACAGGCGATCGACCGGATGGCGGACGCGCTCGACGCCTATTACATCCGTGGCGTCTCGCACAACATCAGTTTCCTGAACGCACTGATCCTGCATCCGCGGTTCCGGGCCGGTCACCTGACCACAAACTTCATCGCCGAGGAATACCCGGACGGATTCCACGCGGCGGATGTCCCGCAGTCGGATCCGATCATCCCGGTCGCACTCGCGGCGGTGGTGCACAAACGCAACGAGGACCGCCAGGCACAGAATCCGCGCTTCCAGCGCAAGCCCCGCGAAGAATGGGTGGTGATCGCCAACAAGGTGCATTTCCCGGTGACGGTGCGCAACGTGGCGCACGGCTTCGAGGTACTCCACGCGGATCACATCTATCGCATCCGCACCGATTGGCGGTTCGGCGACCCGCTGGTCGAAGCCGAGGTGAACGGCCAGCCGGTAAGCGTGCAGATCGACCGGCACCGCGCCGGCTACAAGGTGTTCCACCGCGGCGCGGAGCAGGAACTGCTGGTCGTGACCCCCAAGGCGGCCGGGCTGACCGGCCACATGCTGGAGAAAGTGCCGCCGGACCTGTCGAAGTTCCTGCTGTCACCGATGCCCGGCCTGCTGGTCCGACTCGCGGTGCGCGAGGGCGACGAAATAAAGGCCGGCGAGGAACTGGCGGTCGTCGAAGCGATGAAGATGGAAAACAGCCTGCGCGCGGTGAACGACGGGGTGGTCGCGAAAGTGCTGGCCAAGGAAGGCGAGAGCCTGATGGTCGACCAGCCGATCATCGAGTTCGGTTAGGAGAACGACAGGTGGGGTCGGAGTAAGGTTACGGGTGGGGTCAGAGTAAAAGCCGGGGGGCGGAGGCCCCCCGGCTTTTACTCTGACCCCACCCGTAACCTTACTCCGACCCCAACCGCTCCCCATGACCCGACGCGTTGCAATCATCGGAGCAGGCGCTGCGGGCCTCGTCACCGCCCGGGAGATGGTGCGCGCCGGGCATCGGCCAACCGTGTTCGAGCAGAGCCGGCGCATCGGCGGCGTGTGGGTCTACTCGCCCGACACCGAAGCGGATCCGCTCGGCCAGCACGGCCAGCGCATCCACAGTTCACTCTATGCCTCGCTGCGCACCAACCTGCCGCGCGATCTCATGGCCTTCGTCGATTTCCCGTTCGACTCACCGGCCGACGCGCCGGACGAGTGGCCACGATTTCCCGGGCATGCCTGCGTGCTCGCCTACCTCGAAGCCTTCGCCCGGCACCACCGCCTGTCGCGGCTGATCCGCTTCGGCACGCGCGTGATCCGCATCGAACCGGTCGGCGCCAGCTGGCGGGTCCTGACCGCGACCGACCACGCGCAGGTAGAAGACCAGTTCGACGCGATCGCGATCTGCAACGGCCACTATTCGGAACCGCGCATCCCCGCCACGCCCGGTGCGGCCGGTTTTCCCGGGCGCTGCCTGCACAGCCACAACTACCGGGAGCCGGCTCCGTTCGCCGGCCGGCGGGTGGCGCTGTTCGGCGCATCCGCATCGGCCATGGACCTTTCACGCGAAATCGCCGGCGTCGCGGACACCGTATGGTGCTGCGGCGACGCCTTTGCCGCACTGCCCCCGAACCGACGCACCAGCGGCGTGCTCGAACGGGTGCCGGGGATCGCATCGCTCGAACCGGACGGCAGACTCGTCCTCACCGACGGCGCGTCCATCGGCCCGGTGGACGACCTGATCTATTGCACCGGCTACCGCTATCACTATCCGTTTCTCGATGAGCGGATCGTAGAAGTCGTGGACAATCACGTCGCGCCGCTCTACCGCGAGATCCTGCACGCCCGGCACTCCACGCTCGGCTTCATCGGCATCCCCTTCCGGGTAGTTCCGTTCCCCCTGTTCGAACAGCAGGCAACCTGGTTCGCACGACTGCTGGCCGGCCACTTCGCCCTCCCGGCGGAAGCCGACCGGCTCGCGGAAATCGCACGCCGCGTCGACACGCTTGCTGCTTCCGGCGTGCGTCGGCGTCATTTCCATCAGCGTTCGATCGACTGTTACGACTACCTGGACGAACTATCGCGGCAGTGCGGCAGCCCGCCGATCCCGGACTGGCACCGCGCGCTGAACGCGGCGTTCATGGCCCACGCCGCCGCGCATCCGGGCGACTACCGCTACCGCCCATTGCCGCATTTCGGTCCGACCCGGGTGCCGGCAGCGTCGGTTGCAGCCGCGGACGCGGACACTCAGAGCAACGCACGGTAGACGGCGAGATCCGGTTCGGCGAAGCAGCAGAAGATCACTTCTTCGACGAGTCCTGCCGGCAGCGCCGCACGCACCGTCCCGACGGCAATGCGGGCCGCCGCCTCGAACGGGTAGCCGTAGATCCCGGTGCTGATGCAGGGGAATGCAATGCTGCGCAACCCATCGCGTGCCGCGATTCCGATCGCGCGCCGATAACAGCCCGCCAGCAGCGCCGGCTCGCCATGCGTACCGCCCTGCCAGACCGGCCCGACGGCATGGATCACGGCGCGTGCGGGCAACCGGAAGCCGGGCGTCAGTTTCGCATCGCCGGTGGCGCAGCCGCCAAGCCGATGACAAGCCATCAGCAGCGCCGGTCCGGCGGCCCGCTGGATGGCGCCGTTCACGCCGGCGCCGTCGCCAAGTGCGCTGTTCGCCGCATTGACGATCGCGTCGACGGCCAACGTCGTGATGTCGGCCCTTACCGCGAGCAGGCGCGGCGCGGGTGCGACGCCGCTGGTCCACTGCATCGCGACTCGATCACGCATGCCGGCCGCACGCTCGCGGGCCAGCGCGGTGGCGAGGTACGTGGGCAACGCCGGTTCGTCCAGCACACTGAACCCCATGCGGGCGTAGAATGGGCCGTTCCAGGACAGATCGGCGAAGGTGGTGAGGGTCACGCCTTCGAGCGCGCGGGCACGGCATTCCGCCCAGGCGCGCCGCACCAGCGCGGCGCCGATGCCCTGGCGCCCATGGTCCGGGTCGACCGCCAGCCCGACGAGGTGCAGGCGACGGCCTTCGATTCGGCAGAAGCCGAATCCGATGATCTCGTCCCGGGCACGGGCGGGTTGCCGCGCGGCAACGAACAGGAGGCCGGCCGCGCAGGCGTCGGCGAGTTGATCGAGCGGATACGGATCATCGCCCGGCGGCAGTCGACCGGCCGGGAACAGCCGGTCCGCGGCCCGCTCCACGGCGGCGAGCCGGGGCACGTCACCCGGTTCGCCGGATCGGATCCACCAGTCGGTCATGGGCGACAGTTGGGATAAATGGGGTCGGAGTAAAATCTCACCTCAGCCGCTCGAAGCGAGCGGCTGAGGTGAGATTTTACTCCGACCCCATTTATCCCACCGACCCTCTCCGTCATATCTGGTAACCGGCCTCGCCGGAACGCCGCCGCTCCGCTTCGGCCACCGCGTGCAGCACGTCCCGGTCCTCCACCACCCGCAGCGCCACGATGTCGCTGTCCCCGGTGATCAGCGGCGTCGGGCCGACGCGCACCGCGCTCCCTGCATATTTTGCCGCGGCGGAGAACGTGCAGACCTGCACGTACTGGCCGTCGATCACCGGCAGGCTGCACAGTTCCTGAAAGATCTCCTGGTGCTGCCCGAACTGACCGGTGGTCGCTTCGATCAGGTCCTCGCCACGATCGAACATGCGGATGTTGGCGCCACAACGACCGACGATCGGCTTGGCGACATAACCATCGCGGCGGAGATCGTCCGACAGATCAAACGACGTCTCGAGCAGGTACCGGTTGTCGGGAAACAGCTCCCACAGAACGGGCAGAATGGCCTTGTTGCTCGGTATCAGCGTCCACAACGGTTCGTACACCATGACCTCCGGACGCAGCAGTACGTCGACCAGTCGCGGCGCACCTACGCGGACTTCTCCAGACCGGTAGGTGCGCAGCCGTTCGGCGTCGTCCTCGCATTCGGCACGGATCTGGTCGAGCGCCGTCTCCCACGCCCAGGTCTTCCACACCCAGAGAATCCGCTCACCATCGGCGTCGACGATGTGCCCTTCCGCATCCCAGGCCAGCCCGGCGAAACGGTCGATGATCTTGGTCCGCACGCCGGCGCGCTCCAGCGCCTCGCGCATGAACAGGGCGTGATAGGTCTCCTCCGGATTCGGATCGACCAGGATGTGCAGCACACCGTCCACGTCGCTGTCCTGCCAGGCCTGCACCAGCATGCGGTGCAGGCGCTCGCCGGGATCGCGTCCGTCGTCGCAGCCGAAGTGGCGCGCCCAGCGCCCCTGCACCTTGCCGCACTCCATGTGGCAGGACGCCGAGTCGCAGTTGTATTCGTAGACCTTGAGGCCGCGCTCGGAGAGGGTGAAGTCGAAGCGCCCGGTAATCAGCTGGTTGCGCCGGTTGTCCCAGGACTGATGGATCTTCGGCCAGATCGCGCGCGGCAGGTTGAACCGTTCGAGCAGATCGTCGTTCTGCAGCACGTAGTCCGTCGCATGCATGAACAGCGCGTGCAGTTCGTCGGTCGCGCGCTTCAGTTCCGCTTCCGCAGCTTCCGACATCCGGTAGTAGAGGTGCGGATCGATCGCGTCGCTCGCCAGCTTGTGCCCGCCCATCATGGCGACGTACGCGGCCTCGTCGGGGTTGGCGACGTTGAGCCAGGTTGCGCGCGCGCGTCCGCGATCGGGCACCCGGCCAGGCACGAGATTGAAGACCCGGGGATCGAGCTCCGTCAGCGGTTCCGCATGCGTGTCGTCGTCGGTCTGGATCACCCAGCCGAGAATTCGCGCATCGTCGAACGAGCAGCGCACCCAGTACGCGCCATCCTCGGTGACCCGCGCGGGGATCTCGCGCGAATAATCACGCCCGGGCAGCCAGACGCGATGACCGACGTTCTGTTCGGCGAGGCGGATCCGGTCGGAAAAGACTTCCGTCACCACCGCTACGTGTCCGGTGCGCTCGAACTCGCCGCCTTCACTCCAGATCAGGAGGCAACCCGGCTCGGGGTGTCGTCGCGCACCATTGCGGAAGGATCGCAGCGGCAGCAGCACATCGTCCTTCACGACGCGCACGCTGCGCAGCCGGAAGATCTCGTAGGCCATGGCGACGTCGTCGAAGATGTAACCGCGGTTCACGTAGAGCCAGCGCCGCGCGAACTCCACGCACTGCCACTTGTAGCCCATGTAGATGCCGTCGAGATAGCTGCGGTAGGCGTGCCGGTTCGGCAGCAGGCGATCGTCGGCCGTGTCGTAGTCGGAGGAGTACGCGGGAACATCGCCCGGCGCGACGCCGAGCAAGGTGCCGAACGGGGCCGGCTGATCGTCCGGCAGGATTTCAGGGGCGTTCATGCGGGCCGGGTTCGTGTCCGTGTGTGGAAACGGCGGCCACACTACTCCCGGTTTGCCGATCCCGCAATGCGCGAAACGGGTAGCCGGTCTGCGCGAGGTAGCCTTCCGGAACGGGGTGACCTTCGATGCCGAGGGCAGCCGGCCAGGCGTCACCCGGCATGTAGTGCGTGCCGAACAGCCGGTCGATCCAGGGAAAATGCACGGCGAAGTTACGGTCGACGGGGGCGACGGCGTGGTGCCAGTGATGGAAGCGCGGCGTGACCAGCACACCCTCGATCCAGCGGAACCGGAAGCGCAGGTTCACGTGATTGAAAACGGCGTGGAACGCGATGATCACGAGCCAGGCGTAGAGCGCCGGCTCGGCGAACCCGAGCAGGAAGACCGGTACCAGCACCAGCGCCCGGGTGACGACGACATCGACCAGGTGCAGGCGCGACCCGGCGAGCCAGTCGAGCACACGGCTGGAATGGTGGACGGCATGAAACGGCCAGAGCCACGATACCCGGTGAAAGGCGCGGTGCACCCAGTACTGGGTGAGGTCGGCAATCAGCATGATGGCCGGTACCTGCAGCCAGATTGGCTGACTCGCCACCCAGGCCTGCAGATCGGGCGCGACCAGCCGGGCGGCCAGCCAGCCGGCCGGCAGCAGGGAGAGAAAGGTCAGCACCTGCAGCGCGAGGTGGCTGACCAGGAAGTGCCCGCCATCGGTGACCCAGCCGAACCGAAACACGCCCTGCTCCGGCAAGCGGCCGAACGTCTGCTCCAGCGGCACGAACACCAGCGCGAGGAGCAGCAGGTTCAGCAGGAACCAGTCGAGACCGACGTAGAAGGGCTGCGCCACACCGTTGTCGATCGGCACGGCGCTGCCACCGGAAAGTGCAGCCAGGCCAGCCAGCGCGATCGCGGTGAGACCGAGCACCTTGCGGCTGCGCAGGAGCAGACTCAGGCAGCCGCACAGGAAGCCGAGCCCGATCGCCGCGCCGATCAGGGCACGCATGAGCGGCACCGGGTAGTTCGCGCGGAGCTCGGCGCTGGTGAGCCACTCCGGGAAGTGCAGCACGAGCACGCCACCGAGGCCGCAGGCCGCCAGGAAGACACCAAGCGTACCGCTGATCCAACCGGTGCCGAAATGCCGCGGCGATGTGTCGCCAAAGCGGCGCGAGAGCCAGCCTTCCAAGGAAGACGGCGTGCGTGGTGGTCTTCTGTCTCGGCTGGCTGACAAATGGGGTCGGAGTAAAAGGTTGGGGTCAGAGTAAAGTTTAGCGGCAGGACAGTGCCCTGACTGCGATGCCTGCCGCTAAACTTTACTCTGACCCCAACCTTTTACTCCGACCCCACCTGTCCTCAGGCGACCTCTTCCAACTCTACCAGCGTGCCGCAGAAATCCTTCGGATGCAGGAACACCACCGGCAGCCCGTGCGCGCCGGTCTTCGGCTTGCCGTCGCCCAGCACACGCGCGCCTTCGGCGACCAGGTGGTCGATCGCCGCGTGGATGTCCTGGACCTCATAGCAGACGTGGTGCATCCCGCCGCTCGGGTTGTTGTCGAGGAACTTCTGCACCGGCGAATCCTCGCCCAGCGGATGCAATAGCTCGATCTTGGTATTGGGCAGTTCGACGAAGACGGTCGTCACACCATGGTCCGGCAACGGCACCGGATCGGTCACCTCGGCACCCAGCGCGGTCCTGTAGAGTGCCGCGGCCGCAGCCAGGTCCGGCACAACGATAGCCACGTGATTCAGCCTGCCAATCATGAGGTTACTCCTGCTTTCTCAACGGATACTTCAACGGTTCCTGCCGGGGATGAGCTTCAGCACCTGGCTCGCCGCATCCGGAATGTTCGAACCCGGCCCGAAGATCGCGTGCACGCCCGCGTCATAGAGCGCCTGGTAGTCCTGCGCCGGGATGACACCACCGCAGACCACGATCACGTCTTCGAGACCCTGCGCCTTCAGGTGCTGGATCATCTCCGGGACCAGCGACTTGTGGCCGCCGGCGAGCGTCGAGACGCCAACCACGTGCACACCCTCCGTCTTCGCCTGGGCCGCCGCCTCGGCCGGCGTCTGGAACAGCGGACTCATGGCAACTTTGAACCCGAAGTCATTGAAAGCATTGGAAATGACCTTCGCACCACGGTCATGCCCGTCCTGGCCCATCTTCACCACCAGAATACTCGGCGCCTTGCCTTCCACGTCGGTGAACAGCTTCACCTCGTCGCGCACCCGCTCGAATGCCGGCGCACCCTCGTAGCTCTGCGCGTACACGCCCGGGGTCATGCGCGCGACCGCCTCGTGGCGGCCATACACCTTCTCGAGCGCCAGGGAGATCTCACCGACCGTCGCGCGGCGCCGGGTCGCCTCGATCGCGAGTTCGAGCAGATTGCCGGTGCCGCTACGCGCGGCGTCGGTCAGTGCGTCGAGCGCTTCCTGGACGCTTCCAGCATCGCGCGTGCGACGCACTTCGGCGAGCCGGCGCAGCTGCGCCTGGCGTACCTTGCTGTTGTCGACCGCGAGCACCTCTACCTCGGAATTGTCGTTCTCGAGCCGGTACTTGTTCACCCCGACGATGACGTCCTCGCCGCGTTCGATGCGCGCCTGGCGCTGTGCGGCAGCTTCCTCGATGCGCTGCTTCGGCATGCCGGACGCCACCGCCTTGGTCATGCCGCCGAGCGCCTCCACCTCGCGGATCAGCGCCCGCGCGTGTTGCACGATCGCGTCGGTCAGGCTTTCGATGTAGTAGCTGCCGCCGAGCGGGTCCACGGTTCGGGTGATCTGGCTTTCCTCGGCGAGGATGATCTGGGTATTACGCGCGATCCGTGCGGAAAACGGCGTCGGCAGCGCGATTGCCTCGTCGAGCGCGTTGGTATGCAGGCTCTGCGTGCCGCCCAGCACCGCTGCCATGGCCTCGATGGTGGTGCGGATCACGTTGTTGTATGGGTCCTGTTCCTGCAGGGACACCCCCGAGGTCTGGCAGTGCGTACGCAACATGAGCGAGTTCGGATTCTTCGGCTTGAACTCGAGCATGAGCTCGTGCCACAGGATGCGCGCCGCCCGCAGCTTCGCGATCTCCATGAAGAAGTTCATGCCGATACAGAAGAAGAACGACAGCCGTCCCGCGAACTTGTCAATCTCCTGCCCGGTCGCGAGCGCCGCACGCACGTACTCGATGCCATCGGCCAGGGTGAACGCCACTTCCTGCACCGCGTTCGCACCCGCTTCCTGCATGTGATAGCCGGAAATCGAGATCGAGTTGAACCGCGGCATGTGATCCGCGGTGTAGCTGATGATGTCGGCGACGATCCGCATGCTGGGTTCGGGCGGATAGATGTAGGTGTTGCGCACCATGAACTCTTTCAGGATGTCGTTCTGGATGGTGCCGGCGAGCGCTTTCTGGGGCACGCCCTGCTCTTCCGCCGCGACCACGTAACCGGCCAGCACCGGCAGCACCGCGCCGTTCATGGTCATCGAGACCGACATCTCGTCGAGCGGAATCCCATCGAACAGGATCTTCATGTCCTCGACCGAATCGATCGCGACACCGGCCATGCCCACGTCGCCCGCCACGCGCGGATGATCCGAGTCGTACCCGCGGTGCGTCGCGAGGTCGAATGCCACCGACAACCCCTTCTGCCCCGCCGCCAGGTTCTGCCGGTAAAAGGCGTTGGACTCCTCTGCCGTCGAGAAACCGGCGTACTGGCGGATCGTCCAGGGCCGGTTGGTGTACATGGTCGCGCGCGGCCCGCGCACGAACGGCGCAAAGCCCGGGAACGAGTCCAGATGGGCGATCTTTTCCAGGTCTTCGACGGTATACAGCGGCTTGATGTCGATGCCTTCCGGCGAAGTCCAGGTGAGCGACGCGAGCGACTCGTCGCCGAGTTCCTTCTGCGCCAGTGTCTCCCAGTCCTTGCGGGTCTTGCGGGGGTCTGCCATGGGATCGGTCTCGTCAGGTTCGGGTTCGGGGCCCGGCCCGGATGGTCGCGGTGCCGGAAAAGCGCGCGATTATAGCAATCCGCAGGACCGGAGCGGACCACCCCCGCGGCAAACGCCGGAGCCGTGCCACCTTGGTCACGGTACCGATTGCCCTTACACTCGACGGCTTCGCACGGGACCGCACGCAGGGGGAAGCGCTTGTCCGCACAATCGAGATCGGCTGCCATCGTCGGCATCCACGAATATCCGTCCCGGGACGTCGAGGGCCGGGTCACGCCACTGCAGATCAAGGCCGAGAGCGCGGCGCGCGCGCTGGACGACGCCGGGCTCACCTGGCGCGACGTCGACGCCATCTACGACGCCGGCGAGGCGGGCCCCATGTCTGGCTTCATGATCTCCGAGTACTTCGGCCTGAAACCGAACGTGATCGACACCACCAACGTCGGCGGCAGTTCCTACGAGTACCACGCCGCGCACGCCGCCCGCGACATCGCCGCGGGCAAGGCCAAGGTGGCGCTGCTCACCTACGGCTCCACCGCGCACAGCAACATGGCGCGCATCGGCGTCGGCGGCCGCGGCGGCGCGGCGCTCTCGCCCGGCGACAACATGGAAATCTTCACCGGCATGACGCTGGTCGCCAACTACGCCATGGTCGCGCGCCGGCACATGCACCAGTACGGCACCACCAGCGAACAGCTCGCCGAGATCTCGACCGCGACGCGCTACCACGCCATGCGCAACCCGCAAGCGGTGCAGGCCATGAAGGACCTGGAGTTCCTCGACATCCGCGAGACCACCATCGCCGACGTGGTGAACTCGCGCATGATCGCGGACCCCCTGCACCTGCTCGAGTGCTGCATGATCTCCGACGGCGGCGGCGCGGTGGTGATCGCGGCACCGGATGTCGCGCGCAACTGCCGCAAGCAGCCGGTCTGGATCCTGGGTTCCGGCGAGGCGACCAAGTATCCCGAGAACGGCGGCGACATCACGACGAGCGCGGCCGCGCAGTCCGCGCCGCAGGCATTCGGCCAGGCCGGCATCAGGCCCGCCGAGATCGACATCGCAATGATCTACGACTCGTTCAGCATCACCGTGCTGACCCTGCTCGAGGACCTCGGCTTCTGCCCGAAAGGCGAAGGCGGCCGCTGGGTCGAAGGCGGCAGGCTGCGTTTCGACCGCAAGGACGGGCCGGCGCTCAACACCGACGGCGGCGGACTGTCGTCCAACCACCCGGGCATGCGCGGCATCTTCCTGCTGATCGAGGCCGCGCGGCAGCTGCGTGGCGAGTCGACCTCGCAGGTCGCGGGCGCACGGCTCGCGGTCGCCCACGGCAACGGCGGCATGCTCGGCAGCCGCCACTGCGCCGGCACCATCATCCTGGGGAGAGACTGATCATGGCCGACGCCAACCGACCGCTGCCGTCACTGAACGAAGCCGACACCGGCGCGTTCTGGGAGGCCACCCGCGACAAGGTGTTGCGTTACCAGAAGTGCGACGACTGCGGCACCGTGGTGTTCCACCCGCGCCGGCACTGCACGGGCTGTACCAGCGGGAATTTGAGCTGGCACACGGCGAGCGGCAAGGGCACGCTCTACACCTTCAGCGTGGTGCGCCAGAGCTATCACCCGTTCTTTCGCGGCAAGGTGCCCTACGCAATCGCGTGGGTGGACCTCGACGAAGGTCCGCGCCTGCTCACCAACATCACCGGCGTCACCGATCCGGCCACCGAGCTGACCTGCGGGCAGCGGGTGACGGTCGATTGGGAGGAGCACGAGGAACTCAACATTCCGCTGTTCCGGCCAGCCTGACGCCAGGCAGGCTGCCGGGCGAACGCGGCAGGGCTGGCGTTCGCCGGCTCAGGCCGGCAATCGCACCGTCGCCGTCCCGAACACACGCGTCTCGCCCTTCTCGTTGGTGACGGTCAGGTCGATCTCGACGCGGCCGGCCGCCGCGTCGATGTCGGTGACCACCCCCGCGATCCGATACGCCTCGTCGACGATGACCGGCGCGCGGAACACCGTGTCCACGTTCTCGATCAACGCATCCGGCGCCCAGCGATGGATCATGGCGGCGAGGAAGCCCTGGCTCATGATCCCGGGCACCAGCGCACCGGGTAGCCCTTCCTTGCGCGCCGCGTCGTGGTCGGTGAAGCGTGGGCCGTCCCAGTGCGCAGCGCGTACGAAGCGTCGCACGTTGTCGAGGCTGGTATCCGGCTCGAAGACCGGCAGTTCGACGCCGAACTCCACCTCGCTCACATGTCGAATGGTCATGCTTCGGGCTTCTCCCGGATGACGATGCGGGTGTCGGCGTTCGCGAGCAGCGTGCCGGCCGGATCGTAGATCTCCATGCGCGTGACGAGGAACGTCATGCGTCCCGAGCGGCCGGTCTTCGCGTAGATGTCGTGCAGGTGACTGCGCGCGGTGAGCGGCACGCCAGGCAGGATCGGCGCCTTGGGCGCCACGGCCTTGCCGGCATCCATGCCGAGCCCCGGCAGGTTCGGGAAGCCCTCCGGCAGCCGTCGTCCGGGGCGCAGGCAGGTCGCGAAGGTCGGCGGCGCCTGGAACTCGGGGTGAGCCGGGTCGGTATAGCGCGGCGCCAGTTCCCCGCAGCTCGACGCATAGTCGACCAGCTCCGCGGCGGAGAATTCGAACACCTGCTCGTCGAAGTCCTTCATCAGGAACCGTTCGCGAAGTGCGTCGATGTCGAGGCTCTTGGTCATCGCCTGTTCCCCCGGATTCGGAGCTCCAGTTTCACGTGCGGAACGTCACCGCTTCGAACTCGCCGGCGCGCAGTGCCGCGACCAGCTCCTGCTCGTTGTGGATCGCGTGCGGAAACCGCGTCGCACAGCGGCCGATGTGGCTCACGATATGCGCGTCGCTGCCACCGATGCCGCGGTAACCATACTGAGAGGCCATCGCCTGCGCGATGGAATCCTCCTCGTCCCTGCTGCCGCCGTTCAGCGTCTCGACGATCCGCACACCTTCGGGCACGCCGTGTTCGGCAAGATGTGCGTGCATGCCGACCCGTGGCCGACCGGGGTGACAAGGGACCGGTACCGCACCATGGCGTTCACAGGCTTCGATCACCTGGCGCAGCGGCAGCCTGATGTTCGCGAAGTCGAACTCGGCCTGCAGCGCCGGCGTCACGCCGAACACCAGCACGTGGCCGTATTCGGTCTCGACCTCGCTGCCCTTCAGTATGGTGAGGCCGTATTCGCGGCCCAGTTCGCCGTAGTCGGACTCGTTGTCGAACTGGCGGTGTTCGGTCAGTACGAACCCGTCGATCGGAATGTTGCGCGTGCGGATCCACTGGCAGTAGTTCTGCACCTTGGCGCGGCCGTCGTCGGACTTGATGGAGTGGGCGTGCAGGTCGAGGATCATCGCGCCGGCTCCTGTGCCGCGCGACGCGTCTCGAGCGCATCCCAGGCTGCCTCCAGCCGGCTCATGAATTCCTCCAGGGTACCGGAGTTGTCGATCACCACGTCCGCCCGCGCAATACGCTCTGCGTTGCTGAGTTGTGACGCGATCCGGCTGCGCACGGCTGCAGGATCGAGTCCGTCGCGTGCCACCGCGCGCGCCACCGCGATGTCCGGCTCGACGATCACCACCCATACCTCGTCGGTCGAGCGATTCCAGCCGGCCTCCAGCATGACGGCGGCCTCGAGGACCACCACGCGGTCGGGATCCTCGGCGAGTGCCGCCTGAATCTCGAGCTGGGTCAGCCGGCGGATCTCGGGCCACACGATGTCGGTGAGTTTCTTCAGCTCCTCGGGCCGGCCGAACACCTTGCCGCCGAGTACCTTGCGGTCGATCCGGCCATCCGCGCCGACGACCTCGGGACCGAAGGTCCGCGCCACCGCGGCGAATGCCTCGGTGCCGGGCTCGTACGCGCGGTGCCCGAGCTTGTCGGAATCGATCACGTACGCGCCGCGTTCGGCGAAGTACTTCGATGCCGTTGATTTACCCGAGGCAATGCCCCCGGTGAGGCCGATGATCATCAAAAGCGTCCCGGATCCGGAAAACCGCGGATTCTAGCCTCCCGGTCGGCCCGGGTCACGGCCGCTCGTGCCCCAGCGGCCCGCGCACGGCGGCCTAGACCAGGCGGCCAGGACCAGGCGGCCAGGACCAGGCTGCCTGGACTATGCTGCGTGGGAACATTGCGGATTCTACGACCATGCGGATCGTGTTGTGTGGCGTCGGCACCCAGGGCGACATCCAGCCGTTGCTGGCGCTCGGTGTCGCCCTGCATGCGCGGGGACACGAGGTGGCGCTTTGCGCGGGCGCCAACTACGCCGAGGCCGCGTCGGCCGCCGGGCTCGGGTTCGCTTCGATGGGCCGCAGCATTCGCGAAGTCGTCGCGCAACGGGCCGAAGCACTGTTCAACCCGCTTCGTTTCGCAACCACCGCCCTGTCGATGGTCCCCGAGATGCTGGACGGCCTGCTCGCCGCCGCGCGCGGCGCGGACCTGGTGGTGGGCGGGCCAGGCTGCTTCGTCGGTCCGACCGCGGCGGCCGTGAACGGGGCCGCGTTCTGCTGGGCGATCCTCGCGCCCGGTAGCTTCCCCACCGGGCTCGTCACGAACGTCGCACTGGGCATCAGGCCGCGCGCGCCCTGGATCAACCGCCTGTCGCATCAGGTCCCGTACGCGCTCCTCGCGCCGGTGCTTGCGCGCACCCTGAATCCGCTGCGCGCACGCCACGGACTGGCGCCCATCCGACGCTACGCCGACCTCGTTTACCGCGACGACGTGCTGTTCGCGGTCGACCCCGCCTTCTACCCGGTGCCGGCCGACTGGGCCATCCGCGCGCACCAGACCGGCTTCTGGTGGCTCGACGACGGGGCACCGCTGCCAGCCGAGTTGCTCCGCTTCCTGGACGCGGGCGACGCGCCGGTGTACGTCGGCTTCGGTTCGATGCCGGCAAAGGACCCGGCGCGGCGCACCGCGATCATCGTCGATGCCATTCAGCGCACGGGTCGTAGAGCTATCGTGTCCGCGGGCTGGGCCGGTCTCGGGGCAGCGCACCTTCCGCCGGACATGCTCGCGATCGGCCCGGTGGCGCACGCACGCGTCCTTCCACGGTGCGCAGCAGTTGTGCACCACGCTGGCGCCGGCACCACCGCCGCCGCGTCCCTGGCCGGTGTGCCGCAGGTGCCGGTGCCGCACGGCTTCGACCAGCCGGCATGGGCGCAGCGCCTGTGCGAGCTCGGCGTCGCAAGGACGACCCTGCCGCACCGGTTCGACGCACCGGCACTCGCCAGCGCACTCGTCACGACACTCGGGGATGCCGAGGTGCACGCGGCCGCTGCCGCGCTGCGCGAGCGCCTCTCCGGTCGGGACGGCGCAAGCGACGCAGCCGACTGGATCGAGTCGCGTTTTCGATCCTGACCGGCCGCCCGGCCATCGCACGCACCGGGCCTCGGCTATCGACCACATCGAGCCTCCGCTATGATCGACCCAGACACGTGATCAGGGGGAATCCAGTGCCATTGCCGCTCCTTGCCAAAGCCTCGCTCATCGTGACCGCGGTCCTGCTGCTCGGCGGTGCCACGCAGTCCTGCATCGACAATCCCTACACGGCCGAGCCCGGCTGGGGCAAGTTGCCCGAGGGCCGTACGTGGGGCGCGACCAGCGCCATCTACCCGACCAACGACGGCCGGCACATCTGGGTGGCGGAACGCTGCGGCGCCAACGTCTGTGTCGACAGCGACCTGGACCCGATTCTGCTGTTCGATCTCGACGGCAACCTGGTGCGCAGCTTCGGCGCCGGCCTGATCGCCTGGCCGCACGGCATCCACGTGGACCGTGAGGACAACGTCTGGATCGCCGACGCGGCCGGCTATGCGCCGATACCGGAGGGCTGGGCCCACGTGATCTACAAGTTCAGCCCGACCGGGGAACTCCTGATGACCCTCGGCCAGCGCGGCGTTGCCGGCGACGGCAAGGATACGTTCCGCAAACCGAACGACATGGTGGTGGCGCCGAACGGCGACATCTTCGTCGCCGACGGTCACGAATCCGGCGCGGGCCAGCCCGCCAACAACCGCATCGTGCGGTTCTCCGCGGACGGGACGTATCTCGGCGAATTCGCCACCGCCGGCGACGGGCGCGGCGAGCTGAACGAACCGCACGCCATCGCGATGGACTCCACCGGCCGGATCTTCGTCGGTGATCGGCAGAACAGCCGCGTGCAGATCTTCGACCAGGACGGCAATCACCTTGCTTCCTGGACCCAGTTCGGCCGGCCGAGCGGGGTCTACATCGATCGCAACGACATTCTCTACGTTGCCGACTCGGAATCGAACGCGCGGCGCAACCCCGGCTGGAAGCGCGGTATCCGGATCGGCAGCACGCGCGACGGCTTCGTCACCGCGTTCATTCCCGATCCGGAGCCCGACCAGGACAACTCGGGCACCAGCGGTGCAGAAGGCGTGGCCGTGGATGCGGACGGCAACGTGTACGGGGCCGAGGTCGGTCCGCGCCGGGTGGTGAAATACGTCCTGAACCGCTGAGTGCGAGCCTCTGGCTCGCCAGGCGCGCTACTCGCGCGCACGAGTGCGAACCCCTGGCTCGCCAGGCGCGCTACTCGCGCGCATGAGGGGGTGCGCCGCGGGCGCACCTGCTCAACTGTTTGCCGCTTCGAACAGATAGGGTTCCAGGCTCGCCTGCGCCCGCTCCCGGTAGCGGTGCCAGCGGTTGCCGCCGTAATAGGCGAGGCTACCGGGCGCCGCGTCGCCGTGGCCGTTGTAGTACGACAGGCAGTCGCGCAGCGGCGCGGACGCGATGTCGGCCTGGCGGCAGTGTTCCGCGTACTCGGCCTCCGGTTCGGCCTTCACGTCCACCACGCCTGCGCCGTTGGCACGCATGGTCTCGAGCAGCCACACGATGTAGTTGTTGTGCGCTTCGATCGCGTCGGTGAAGTTGAAGCTGCCGCCGCCGCCCTGCGGGCCCGACACGATGAACAGGTTCGGGAACCCGCGGCTGTGGATCCCCAGGAAGGTGCGGGTACCCTCCTCCGCCCACTTCTGCGTCAGGGTGCGTCCGTCGCGGCCGGTGATCATGTTGAACGTGGACGTCGCCATCCACTGGAAGCCGGTCGCGTAGATCAGCACGTCGAGCGGATACTCGACGCCGTCGTGCACCACGCCGCGCGCATTGATCCGGCGCACGCCGAGCGGCGCGGTATCCACCAGGTGCACGTGCGGCAGATTGAAGGTCGGCAGGTACTCGTCGTGGAAGGTCGGACGTTTGCAGCCGTACGGATAGTAGGGTTTGAGCGCCGCCGCGGTCTTCGGGTCCTTGACGATTGCATCCACGCGTGCGCGGATCTGTTCCATGATGCGGAAGTTACTGTCGAGCGTACGCTCGAGCAGTTCCTCCATGGTCAGGTCGCGCTCGTACTGCTTGCGTTCCTTGAAGTCGGGCACCTTGCCGGCGAGGTAGTCGTCGTTCGCCTTCATGGCGGTGCGGCCGGCAGAGATCTTTGCGAACCGCGCCCGGCGTGCGCGCGCCCAGCCCGGTTCGCTGGCCCACGCCGCGCGCTCTTCGTCGGTGGTCGCGCGCTGGTCGCGTACGTCCACCGATGAGGGCGTGCGCTGGAACACATACAGCTCGCCGACGGTCTTCGCGAGTTCGGGAATCACCTGCACCGCCGTCGCACCGGTGCCGATAATGCCGACCCGTTTGCCGGCGAGGTCGACCCGGTAGTCCCAGCGCGAGGTGTGGAACGATTCGCCGGCAAACGTCTCCATGCCTTCGATACGCGCGAGTTTCGGCGTGGTGAGGATGCCGTTGGCGAGCACCACGAATCGCGCGCGCATGCTGTCGCCGCGATCGGTCTCCACCGTCCAGCGCCCGGTCGTTTCGTCCCAGGTGGTCGACTGGACCGTGGTATGGAACAGGCAGTGGTCATAGAAGCCGAACCGCTCGGCCAACTGCTGGCAGTACTCGAGAATCTCGAAGCCCGAGGCGAACTTCATGGAGGGCACGTAGCCCATCTCCTCGAGCAGCGGCAGATAGCTGTAAGCTTCCACGTCACACGCGATACCGGGATAGCGGTTCCAGTACCAGGTGCCGCCGACATCGCCGCCTTTCTCGCAGAAACGGACGTCGCGGAATCCTGCGGCCTGCAGCCGGTACCAGAGCAACAGCCCCGCGAACCCCGCACCGATCACCAGGATCTCGCATTCGTCGGTCAGCGCCTCGCGCGGTACCGGATCGGCCGAATAGACGTCCGCCAGGTAGCGCGCGAACTCGCCTTCCATCGCGATGTAGTCGGCCGCACCCCGGCGCGCTTCCTTGTAGGCCTGGTAGCGTGCCTGTTCCTCGGGCGCGAAGGTCGCACCTGCCGGCAGTTCCGGCAGGGTCCTGAGCGATTCGTCCGCAACGATGGAATAGCCCTTGGCCGCGATCCGGTCGGTGGCTTTCGCGGCGCGGGTGTCGAACAGCTTGAGGCCGGTGGCGGGATCGAGTCGGATGGACATGACGGCATGCTCGATGGTGTGAACAATTTGAACGGGCGCGCGCCGCGCGCCGCGCCGGGTGGACCAGTACCGGACTGTAAAGGATTGTCGCGAGGTCGCAAACCGCCCGGTGTTGCCGCGGGCCGGGCCACCGGCCGGGACCGCCGCTCACGGTCCAAGAATCTCAGTCCAGCGCCCATGTGTAGCCCACGACCTGCGCTATTTCGTCCGGGTCGAGCGAACGATACAGCGCATTGGCGGCGACGTTGTCGACCTCGGTGCCGAGCCAGACCTCCGTGCAGCCTGCCGCGCGTGCCGTGGCGAACATCCTGTTCATCAAGGCGCTACCGGCGCCCTTGCGCCGCTGGTCGATCCGGACATCGACCTCGTCCACGTACAGCCAGCGCTCCCCGCCATACGGTTTCATTTCCAACCGTCCGGACGCGATGCCGAGCAGTGTCCGCGCGCCATCGCTCAGTTCATGGCAGGCAAGGAACACGGTCCCGTCCAATTCGAGATACGCGCGCAGCGCCCCGGCATCGTACACCGCGAGGCCGTTCGCCTCGTCCCAGGATGCCGTGTTGATCTCCTCGACCAGCGTGTCCAGATCGGCACCCGAATCGATCCTCTCAACGATGATCACAGCTGCTCTCCCGCGGGTCTCATGGCCGGAACTGCAGGGGCCGCCCCACCAGCCCCGCCGGCTGCCGCACGATCCGGTACGCCGTCTCCACCCACTCGCACACCAGGCGCCGCGTCTCGCGCGGGTCGATCATCTCTTCCATCTGGAAACGATTGAGCGGCCCGATCGGCCCGCGCGCGCTCTCGATGCGGGCGTTGATCTCCGCGCGCAGGGCGGCCGGATCGGCCGCTTCGGCAAGCTGGCGCTTGTACGCCGCCTCGATGCCGCCCTCCGGCGGGATGCCACCCACGTCCGCCGCCGGCCACACGACACGCATCGATGCACGCCCGAGCGGCGTGGCGTAGTTGTTGCCCGCGACGCCGAAGCTGCGCCGCATCAGTACTGTGAAGATCGGCACGCGGATCTGCGCGAACGCGACCATCCACTCGCCGCCCTTGCGGATCGTGCCGGCCTGCTCGTGCTCGAGCCCCACGGCGAAGCCGGGATTGTCGACCAGGTTCAGCACCGGGACGTGGAAGAGGTCGCAGAGATCGAGATGGCGCTTCAGCTTGTCGCAGCCGTCCGCGGTCAACGCGCCGCCGTTGACGTGCCGCGAATCCGACGCGATCACGCCGAGCGGGTGTCCGTTGAAACGCACGAACCCGACGACCTGATCGGTTCCCCAGTAGCGGCCGATCTCGAAGAACGAATCCCGGTCGGCCATCAGGCGGATGCCCTCGCGCACGTCGAACGTCGCCGTACGCTTGCGCGGAATCAGCGTCAGCAACGCCTCCTCGCGCCGGTCCGGCGCATCGGCGGGATCGGGCGGCAGTACCGGCGGGGCTTCGTGGACGCTCGAAGGCAGGTAGGAGAGAAAGCGCCGCGCCTGATCGAACGCGTCCGCCTCGGACTCGGCGAGATTGTCGACCGAACCGTTCCGGCAGTGGATGTGCCAGCCGCCGAGTTCTTCCTTGGTGATGTCGTAGCCCATGGCGTGGCTCACCACCGGCGGACCGGCGACGAAGAGCTGCGCGATGTCGCGCACCATCACCGAGAAGTGGCCGAGCACGGCCTTGGCGGCGCCGATGCCCACCACGCTGCCGAGCAGCAGGTTCACCACGGGTACCGTCGCGAGTTCCTCCGTGTAGAGGGCACTGCCCAGGTGCCCCGGCAGAAACGAGCCGCCGCCCCCCGTGACGCGGGGTCGCCCCGCACTGATCGCGCCGCTGCTCTCCTGTGCCCGGCTTTCACCGGACTTCAGCTGCTGCGGCACCATGGCCGCGACGCTGCCCCCACCCGATGATCCGTCGAGGAGGCGCAGCGAGGGCTGGCGCAGTTCCACCGCGAGCCGGTCGAGGTGCATGCTCTTCGCGCCGATGGCGCCGTCGGCATGGCCGCCGCGCGACGTGAAGTCGTCCGCGCAGACCACGACGCCGCGGCCATGAATGCGCCCGGTGCCGCCCACGTGGTTGGCGGGCGTGAACGCCGCCACGTTGCCGTCCGCGTCGTAGGAGGCGAAGCCGGCCAGGCTCCCGATCTCGCGGAAACTACCCGCGTCGAGCAACAGGTCGATGCGCGCGCGACAGGTCAGCTTGCCGCGATCGCGCTGCCGCACCACACCCGGTTCCGTGGAATCCGCCGACAGGCGGGCATGGGCGAGCCCCTGCAGGGTGCGGACTTCCTCGAGCTCCGGCAACCAGCCTGGGTCTCGCGACAGGCGCACGGACGCATCATCCGCGACGTCCGGCGACGGTGCGATCACCACGAGCACCTGGTCCACGTCGACCGGATCGCCGGTTTGCAACGGCAATACGGCGCTCACGACACCCGAGGCCGGCGCGGTGAGCGCGGTTTCCATCTTCATCGCGGTCACGACCGCGATGGTCGCGCCAGCCGCCACCCGTTCACCAACCGCGACCGCGATTTCGACCACCGACCCGCTCATCGGCGAGCGCACGGCCAGTTCCCCGGCGCCGACCGCGAGGGCCGGATGCCTGGCTGCGGAACCCGCGGAGGCCACGGCACCACCGGCCTCGCGCACGAGCCAGGCGGATTGCTGTTCGAGTAGCGCCAGGGCCGCGCTGGAGCCCGCTTTCCCTGCGATGGCGTCGGGTGCCAGCGCAAGATCTTCCGCGAGCAGCGTGGTACGCGCATCGCCGGCACGAAAGGTCGGGTGGCGGAGGATCGCGCGCAACTGCGCGACGTTGGTCGGCAGACCCCCGATGTGGAATTCCTCGAGGGCACGCAGCGTCCGATCCACGGCGGACTCGAACGTACCCGCGGAACTCGACTGGCAGATCAGTTTGCCGAGCAGCGGATCGAACACCGGCGGCGGCGCATAGCCCAGGTAACCGCAGGCATCCACCCGCACGCCCGGTCCGCCGGGTTCCTTGTACGCGGTCAGCGTGCCGGCCCCCGTGGCGACCAGGCGCGCCTGTACCGCGTAGCCCCGCGGAGCGCCGACCGACCGTTGATCGGGCAGACCGAGATCCGCGAGCCGGGCGCCTGCCGCAATTCTGAACTGGGCCTCCACCAGGTCGATCCCCGTGACCTGCTCGGTCACGGTGTGTTCCACCTGGATGCGTGGGTTGCATTCGATGAAGTAGTACGCGCCGGCCTCGGGACTGACCAGGAACTCGACCGTCCCGGCGTTGACGAAACCCGCGCCCTGCACGAGGCGAACCGCATCCGCGAGCATGCCCGCGCGCAACTCGGGATCGAGCCCTGGCGCCGGTGCGACCTCGACCACCTTCTGATTGCGCGCCTGCACCGAGCAGTCGCGCTCGTGCAGGTGGACGACGTTCCCCGCCCCGTCGGCCAGGATCTGCACTTCGACGTGGCGCGCGCGCTC
Source organism: Pseudomonadales bacterium (assembly GCA_019634925.1). GTDB lineage: Bacteria > Pseudomonadota > Gammaproteobacteria > Pseudomonadales > Azotimanducaceae > UBA7803. The sequence goes on along the minus strand of JAHCAL010000003.1, from coordinate 433,000 downwards.
GACGAGTCGCTCCACGAACACGGCACCGTCGCCGAACGCCGCCAGCGCCTCGCTCTGGCAGCGCGCGAACGCTTCGGCCATCTGCGCGGCGCCGTCCACCCGCCGGATGCCGCGCCCGCCGCCACCGGCCGCAGCCTTCAGCATGACCGGAAAGCCGATCGCGCGTGCTTGCGCCGTGGCCTCGTCCACCGAGCCGACCGGTTCGCTGCTGCCAGGTGTCACGGGAATGCCGAGCGACCGTGCCAGCGCACGGGCCGCCAGCTTGTCGCCGAACAGGCGGATCGTTTCCGGACGCGGGCCGACGAACGTGAGCCCGGCCGCGATGCACGCCTCGGCAAAGCCTGCGTGTTCGGCTAGAAAGCCATAGCCCGGGTGCACACAGTCACAGCCTGCCGCCAGCGCCGCGCGAACGAGCGCATCCTGGTCGAGATAACCCGCCACGCCGTCCAGCGGCAGTGGCCGAGACTGCGACGCGACGCGCGTGTGCAGCGCGTGTGCGTCGACCGGCGCATGGACCGCGACCGACTCCATGCCCAACCCCGCCGCGGCGCGCGCGATCCGTATGGCGATCTCGCCGCGATTGGCGATCAGTACCCGTCGAAGCACGTCGATTTCCCCCTGTCCCCGACCCACCGGCAACCCGAGCCGGGATCATGCCAGCACCACGCGCGGCGAAACACCCTAGCCCGAACTATTCATGAATTCGCTACTGCGGCCGCCGAGATGCCGGAAAAGACAGCGCGTGCTCCCTCCAGGTGCTCGACGTACTGTCGAGTACGCCTGCGCGCCTTCCGGTCCGCGCCACGCTGTCTTTTCCGGCATCTCGGCGCCCTCGCGACGCGAACTCACGAATAGTCCGGGCTAGAATCGGTCGCATCCCTCGAACCCATCGTGGAACCTGCTCGCACATGAACGAGACCGGCAACGCCGATCGAGCCGATCCGACACTCGCCGACTGGATCCGGCACGACGCGGCACGACTCTCCGCGGAATCGCTGGAACCGCAGTCACCGACCGATGCAGCACGCATCGGCCGTCTGCTCGACCAGGCCAGCGCCGCCCGCGTGGTCGTGCTCGGTGAACTCAATCACTGGATCGCGGAAAAGACGCTGTTCCGTCTCTGGTGGCTCGAGCGGCTCGCGCGGCGCCGCCCGCTCGTTCTGGCGGAAGAGCTCGGCCACAGCGACGGCTGGCGCGTCTCGCGCTACCTCGCGACCGGCGCCACCGCGTGGCTCGACCGCGTGCCGACGTTCGGCTGGCACGGGGACGACCGCGCGGACCGAGACGATCGCCCGACCGGCGTGCTGCGCGCTTCGTTCGACCGCTATCCGGTCGCACGTTTCAAGTCCGCGCAGGCGGCGTTCTATCGGCAGGTGCGGGCCCTGGCACCGCGCGCGTTCCACGGCATCGACATCAATGGCAGCGCCGGTGCGGGCTACGCGGACATCGCGGGTCGCCTCGACCACCGCGCGGCGGACCAGTCGCGCATCGCCACCCTGCTCGCCCGCAGGCCCGGGGAGAGCGTGCTCGAGGAAGCCGACCGGCTGGCGAACGCCCGTGGCGCGATCGATCAGCTGCTCGTGGACGACCCCGGCCTCGCGGAAGCGGTCACGGCCGACCTGATCGCCATGGAACAGACACTGCGCTACCAGGCGCTGGCACATCCGGCGCCCGACTACGAATCGCTGCGCCCCGCGATGGCGTGGCGCGAGGACCTGATGAAACGCGCAGTCGATCGTATCCTCGATCGGATGCAGCCCGACGAGCAGCTGGTGCTCATGGCGCACGCACTGCACCTGGTCAAGCACGACGACGGCGTCACGTCCTCTGCCGGTGCCGGCCCGGGCGGCAGTCTGGTCCATTCACTCGGGCATCACATCGCAGAGGTGCGCGGCGAACGTGTGTTTTCGAGCTGGTTCGTATACGGCGCGGGCGAGGACTGCCAGCCGTTTCCCGATCTGCCCAACACGTGTGCATATCCCGCGCAGTCGCTCAATGCAGCGCTCGCGACGGCCGCGACACCCCTGCTGATCGGCACCACGGACGGGACCCCGAGTGCACTTGGGGACCCGGTGGGCATCGGCCACCTCTACAACCTGGTGGCCCGGGTGGACCTGGCGCGCCAGGTGGATGCCGTCTTTTTCCTGCCGACGGTCACGCCGCTGCCGGACGTCTGAACCAGGGCAGGTGCGCCGCCTGCAGAGCCGGCCCTCAGACGATCTCGATCGCCAGCGTGCCAAGCGCCCCGAAGTCGCCGGTCCAGATGCCTGGCGCAGCCGGATGCGCCGCGCCGAGCGCGCCGGTCATGAGCAGCTGGCCGGCATCGATGATATAACCGCGCGCGACCACGGTATTGACGAGCCAGAGCAGCGCCTGCCAGTGATCGCCGAGCAGCGCGGCACCGGTGACCGAATGCAGCACCTTGCCGTCGTGATCGAGCCGCACAGGCAGCGAATTCGGGTCGATCGTGGCGATCGGAAACCGCGGCCCTTCGACGAAGCCACCGCAGGCCGCATTGGCCGCGATCAGATCGGTGCCGCGGAACCGCACCCGCCCGAAGCCGGGATCGGCGAGTTCCAGCATCGGCGCGATCGTCGCGATCACGCCGCGCAATGCGACCACGTCCTCGATCGGTGCGGCAATGCGTTCTGCCGTGCGAAAGCCAAGCTCGGTCTCGATCGCGAGCGTGCGGAACGCCTCGCGTCGCACCCTGCTGCCAGGGTCGCGCGCGCCGCGGGTGAACAGGGCGCCAACGATCGGTGCGTCGAGCCCGAGCGCCTGCTGCAACGCCGGCGCGTTCACCGCGGCCTTGAATCCAGCCACGGCGTCGAATCCAGCCACGGCGTCGAATCCAGCCACGGCGTCGAATCCAGCCACGGCGGCGTCGCTGCGGCGCAGATCGTTGAAGGCCCGCTGCACGGCATACGCCTGGTCGACCGTCAGTTCGCGCGCGGCGGAACAGGGCACGTAGAACCGGCCCGTGCGGCGCGCGGCGTCGAGATCGGCCGCGAGCGCGGCCACGTCGGTTGTGTCTGTCATGCGGCGCAGCGTATCAGAGCCGGGGCCTGCGTGAAGCCCCGGGCCCTTCACTTGGACTGCCATCGCGCGCATACTCGCGCCGATGACCACCACGCCCACCAGCGCCGCCGCCAGCTCCAGCGTTCCGCGCGCGTGGCTTCCGCAGGTCACGTGGCTCGTCCTGGCTGCGCTGGCGATGCTCGGCCAGGGCGGCGCAACCCTCGGCGGCGGTGCGGATCCAGTCCTGTCGAGCGTGTTCGAAGACGTCGCAGTCGCAGGCGGCGACGAGTCGCGGCGGCTGGTCCAACGCCAGGCTTCGACCGGTCGCGATCAGGACGTCGAGCACGACTCGCCGCCCGATGCCGCCTTCAGTACGACTACCACCCTCCAATCGATGGGCGACGCCGGCGGTTCTACCGCCGTGTCCACGCCCTTGTCGCGGCCCTCGTCCGAGGGCCGCTATCGCCTCCACGCACCTCGCGGGCCACCAGCCGCCTGACTCGGTTTCACTCGGACCCTGACCGTAACCGAATCGCGGCGACATCGCCGAGGGTGCTCCATGAAATCTCTGTCCACGCGGGCCGTGTGCTACGGCCTGCTCATTGTGCTCGGCCTGCTGGCCGCGCTGCCGAACGTCCTGCCTGGCCGAATCGCAGACAGGCTCCCCGACTGGTACGTCGGCAACACACTTGCGCTGGGGCTCGATCTGCGGGGTGGCTCCCACCTGCTGCTCGCGGTCGATGCGCGCGAACTGATCGACGCCCACCACGAACAGACGGCACGTGACCTCGGTGCCGCCCTTCGGGCAGCGAGTATTCCGCACCGCCCGCCCGAGGCGACCGATACGGCGCTGCGGGTCGAACCGCGGGACCCGGCGCAACTCGACGCACTCGAACGTGCCGTTCGGGCGTTCGCGCTCGAGTCGGCAACCGGTGCGGGCGCACCGCCCGCTTTTGCAGTACGCGTCCGCGGTACTGCGATCGAACTCGAACTGACCCGGGTGCAACGCGCGGCACTGGTCGCGGACGCCGTCGAACGCAGCATCGAGGTCCTGCGGCGCCGGCTGGACGAAACGGGCCTGGTGGAGCCGAGCATCACCCGGCAGGGCGATGACGGCGTGCTGGTGCAGATGCCTGGCGTCTCCGATCCCGCGGAGATACGGGCGCTGCTCGGGACCACCGCCAGGATGACCTTTCATTGGGTCGATGACGGTCGCGCCGGCGAAACGATCACGTTGCCCGGCACGGACGAGGAAGCCGCATATCGCGTCGAACAGCAGGTCGCCATGGAAGGCAAGCACATCAGCGATGCCCAGCTGGCCTTCAACGCCGAATCCGGCCTCCCGGTCGTCAGCTTCCGGCTCGACGGTGCCGGGGCACGGCTGTTCGGGGAACTGACGCGCACCAACATCGGGCGCCCGCTCGCCATCGTCCTGGACGGCCGAGTCATCACTGCGCCGGTGATCCAGAGCGCCATACCGGGCGGACGCGGGGAGATCAGCGGGTCGTTCACCGCGACTGAAGCCAGCGCTCTGGCACTCCTGCTGCGAGCCGGGGCGCTGCCCGCGCCGCTGGAGGTGGTCGAGGAGCGCACCGTCGGACCGGACCTCGGCAGCGACGCGATCGCCATGGGCATCAGCACCGGCCTGGTGGGTGCCGCGCTGGTCGTCGGCTTCATGCTGGCCGGCTACGGGCGCTGGGGGCTGATCGCCTGTGCAGGGCTTGGCGTCAACATCGGGCTGGTGTTCGGCATCCTGAGCACGCTCGGTGCAACCCTCACCCTGCCGGGCATCGCCGGCATCATCCTGACCATCGGCATGGCCGTGGATGCAAACATCCTGATCAACGAACGCATCCGCGAAGAAACCCAGCGCGGCCGCTCGGCGATCGCTGCCGTGCAGCACGGGTTCAGCCGGGCCTGGGCCACGATCCTCGACTCCAACATCACAACGCTGATCGCCGTGAGTCTCCTGTTCCTGCTCGGCAGCGGGCCGGTACGGGGCTTCGCAGTCACCATAGGCATCGGACTCATCACATCCATGTTCACCGCCATCGCCGCCATCCGACTGATCATGGAATGGCGCGTCCGTCGAATGGGCCGCCGCCGGCTCGCAATCGGGCGCCAGGGACTTCCCGGGCGATTGACCGGCGGCCAGGTGAACTTCATGCGCGGCCGCGTGGCCGGCCTCGCCGGATCGCTGCTCCTGTCGGTCGCATCGGTGGTGCTGTTCTTCACGCCCGGCCTCGACTACGGCATCGACTTCACCGGCGGCACGCTGGTCGAAGTTCGCACCACGGACACACCCGTGGAAACCCTGCGGGGCGGACTAGCCTCCGCAGGACTGCACCAGGCCGCGATCCAGGAATTCGGCGACGGCGGCCACTATCTGGTGCGTCTGCCCGTAGCGACAGGTGCCGCGGAAGCCGGGCCGATCACCAATGCGGGCTCCGTCGACGAACTGCGGGCTGCGGTGCGGGCGGTCGCACCTGACGCCGAGTTTCCGCGCATCGAGATGGTCGGACCCAAGGTCAGCGGCGGATTCGCCGAAGCAACCATATTGGCCGTGGTCAGTGCCGGCCTCGGCATGCTCGGCTACCTCTGGATGCGGTTCGAGTCGCACTTCGCGCTCGCCGCGACGCTCACCGTACTGCTCGACCTGACCAAGACGATCGGCTTCTTCGTTCTGGCGGGTATCGAGTTCAATCTCACCGCGGTCGCGGCCCTGCTTGCACTGATCGGCTACTCGATAAACGACAAGGTTGTCGTGTTCGATCGTGTGCGCGAAACCCTCAGACTCACGCCGGACAAGCCGCTGCTCACGCTGCTGAACGAAAGCATCGGCTCTACGCTCACCCGTACAGTGTTCACGTCCGCGACGACTTTCCTCGCGATCCTGCCGATGGGTATCGCCGGAGGCGCCGCCGTAGCGAGCTTTGCGCTGCCAATGCTGTTCGGGATCGTGGTGGGCACGAGTTCCTCCGTGCTGATCGCCGCGCCGATACTCTACTACCTCGGGCAGGGGCGCGCGCGCAGGGGACTCGCCCAACTGCGGCCAACCGGCGAGGAACTGCGTCGACAGCTCGAGCTCGCACCGTGAACCGTGTCCGTCACCAGCGCTCGACTACGGGCGCGGATCTGGTGGCGATGCATGCGTCGCGCCGAGCGCTGGAAGTGCCGTCGAGTACGCGGCCCGGGCGGTTATCGCGGTGGGCCAGATGCAGGCACGCGAGCGAGCGGCCGGGCGGCGTTCCGGCCGCAAGCCGTCCGCAGATCGGCTCAGCGCGGCAGCTGACGTTCGTCTGGGCCGCCCGGAACGCTAGTCGGCACCACGCGCACGCCAGAATGCGAACGGTCCGAACCGGGTGCGCGCATAGGCCAGCTCGACCACGTCCGCGAATCCTGCCTCCCGGATCAGGTAGGGCAGCAGACCGTGGACGTTGTCGGAGGTCGTGCCGAAACCGTCGATCAGCTGGATGCCGAGGAAACGCACACGCTGGCCCCAGTCGCGCGCTTCGGCCCAGTCGGCAATGTACAGTGCGCCGCCGGGCCGGAGCAGCCGGCGCGCGCCGGCGAGCGTCGCAACCTTCGCGGCGCGATCGAGGTGATGAAAAACGAGGCTGCTGACGATCCGGTCGAACGATCCCGACCGGAACGGATCGGCATCCGGCAGACGATCGGCATACGCCTCGTGGAACTGTATCCGCCCCGGCAGGCCAGCACTCCTGCGGCGCGCACGGACCAGTGCGCGGGGGTCCGGATCCACGGCCACGATGCTGGCATCCGGCGCGGCGGCGGCAAGCCGCACGGTGAGGCTGCCGGTCCCGCAGCCCAGTTCGAGCAATCGTTCGCCCGGACGCAATCCCACCCGGCGGACCAGCGCGCCGCGCCACCGGTCCTCGTGCCCCATCAACCGTACCAGGGTGTCGTACACCGGGGTCAACGGACCAAAGCGCAGGGCCGCGCTGAACGGCGGGGTCGAATCGCGCGTGTCACCGGGTCGTGTCATGACGGCCGCTCCGTGTGGGGTAGGTCCGGACAGCCTATGTACCCGGGTGCTGGCGCGCTTGCGCGATCGTGACCGAAAATGCGGCGATGACGCCAATCACCCCACACCCGCTGGCACTGACGCTCGCGCTCGATCTGGATCCACGGCAGGGCGTCCCTGTCCATCGCCACCGGCGACACCAGATCGCCGTGACCGACGGTGGCCTGATCACCGTTCTGGCGGAACGGGCTGCGTGGATCGTTCCCGGCAATCGCGCCATGTTCATTCCGGCCGGCGTGCCCCATTCGATCCGCAACACGGCGCGGACGCGGATCTCGGGCGTGTACTTCGACCCCGCGTCGAGTCCGCCGCTGCCGCGCTCCTGTACCGTACTGGCTGCGTCCCCCCTGCTGATCGAGTTGACGCGCGCAGTCGTCGCACAACCGGTGCCACGCAGCCCGGACGAGCCCGCGGCGCGCCTGGTCACCGTGCTGCTGGACCAGATAGCAGCCGCCCCGCCGGTGCCGTTCGGACGCGTACCGTTGCCGGACCACGCCCGGCTCGGCCGGATAACCCAGGCGATGCTCGAGGATCCGGCCGACCGGCGCACACTCGGCGAATGGGCTGCCCTGCTCGGCACCAGCGCCCGTTCCCTTCAGCGCCTGTTCCGGACCGAAACGGGACTCGGTTTCGAAATGTGGCGAACCGGGCTCAAGCTGTCGCTCGCTGCCGCAGCCCTTGCGCGCGGCGCGCGGGTGACCGACGTCGCGCTGGAGCTCGGCTACGAGAGCACGAGCGCATTCATCAGCATGTTCAAACGCCACACCGGCGTCACGCCCGGACGATACCAGCATCACTGAGCGGGCGACCCGTGCCGGATCGCCATCCGGCCTGCCCGGCGGTCACCCGCTGTACGATGCCACCGTCAGCGCCCTGAGGCCCGCACCTGCCGGTACGCCCAGCGCGAGCAGTGCGCGCTCAACCGGCCGGCGTAGATGTCGATCGCATCCATGCCGACCCCGCCATGCCGTGCGATGCAGTATCGACGCAGTTCCTTGAACTCGAGCGATCCCGCCACCCCGTGCGATGCCCCGGTACCGCCCTGACACCCGGCCATGAACAGGCTGACGCACAGTGTCGACGCCGCGGCGGCCGTCCAGATCCGAATCTTCTTCATACCCACCGACCTCTTCGTCAACCGGACCACCGTTGTGGTTCGGTTCATGGCAGACTAGGGGTCGATCGCGCGACGCGGCAGCAGCAGGTACGGGCTATCCGCTGCCGCACAGCATCCGCATCCCGCCGGCTGTAACGCCGGTTCCGGTGGCATCTGTACTGGAGTTCGCCCAATGCTTTACGAGGAACTTGCCGACGCGCTACGTCGCGCGCTCGACGAGGCTGCATTCCCGGTCGGCGCCCGGCTGCCGGGCGTGCGTCGGCTTGCCATGCTCCATGGCGTCAGCATCTCGACGGTCATGCGCGCCCTCGAGCGGCTGGAAGCCGAGGGACGGATCGAAGGGCGCGCACGCGCGGGATTCTTCGTACTGGGCGCACCACAGCGGGTGCGCACTGCCGGCGCCGCGGGAACCGGCGCCGCGGCGCTCGACGCACCCCGCATGGTCACGACCCAGTCGGTCACGCTCGATCTGCTGCAGGCCAGCCGCGCAGCGCGCTTCGGCCAGCTCGGCGTGGCGATGCCGGACCCGGGATTCCTGCCGCTCAAGGCGCTGCAGCGTTCGTTTCGCCAGACACGCCGCTGGCAATCCGGCGAAACCGCGGCCTATGCCTTCCCGCCGGGCATCCTGCCGCTGCGCGAGCAGATCGCCAAACGCCTGGCGCGCGCCGGCTGCACGGCGGGGCCCGATCGCGTGCAGATCACGTCCGGGGCCCAGGAGGCGCTGAGCCTCTGCCTGCGTGTGCTTGCACAGCCGGGCGACGTCATCGCGGTGGAGTCCCCGACCTACTACGGCCTGCTGCAATGTCTGCACACGTTGGGCCTGAAGGCGATCGAAGTCCCGACCGATCGTGATCGCGGCATCAGCATCCCGGCGCTGCGCATGGCACTGGAACAGTGGCCGGTACGCGCCTGCGTGCTGGTGCCGAATCACGGCAATCCGGTTGGCCACGCGATGTCCGAGGCGGACAAGCGCGAACTGGCAGCGCTGCTCGACGAATCCGGCACCCCGCTGGTGGAGGACGACGTCTATGGCGACTTCGGTCACGACAATCCGCGCCCGCGCACGCTGCAGAGCCTGCTGCGGCGCAGCGAATGGTTCCTGGTCGGTTCGGCCAGCAAATCCGTCTCGGCCGGCCTGCGTCTGGGATGGCTGGTCGCGCCGGCGGCACGGCGCCGCGAACTCGACTATCTGCAGTACACCCAGACCACCGGCGCATCCACCCTGGATCAGTACGCGCTGGCGGACTACCTGGCACGCGGCGGGCACGACCGCCATCTCCGCAAGGTCCGCCTCGCGTACGCCGAGTTGACTCGCCGGATGCGCGCCAAGCTGCTGGCGGAGTTTCCCCAGGGCACCCTGATCAACGTTCCGGCCGGCGGCTATCTGCTGTGGGTGACCGGCCCTCCAGCGCTCGACGCAATGGCACTGCACGCACGGGCGATTGCCGAAGGCATCGCCATATTTCCCGGTCCGTTGTTCTCGGCGAGTGGCCGCTTCGCCAGCAGCTTCCGGCTCAACGCCGCCGTGGCGTGGACCGATGCACTGGACGGCGCGCTGTCGCGTCTCGCGGAGCTCGCGCACGAACAGCTCGAACTCTCCCGCTCCGCCCTGGCGACCACGAGCACATAATCGACGGCCCCGCTGCGTGCAAACCAGCGGCACAACGCTGCGGTCACGCGGATCTTGAGCCACCCGCTCGACCGACGCGTGGCTCGATCCAGTGACCGCCCCCGGTGCTGCACCCATGCAGCAAATCCGGCAAAGACCGAGTCGCCGAGGTCACGCAGCGCCACGCTGTGCAGACCTGCGGCCTCGACGCCGTCGATGAGTTGCTGGTGGCCGCGGATCGACCCGGCAGGGATCCCGGCGAGCCGCAGCAAGCCGCGGAGCAATGCTCGGCGGACCCGTCCGAGCCGCCCGTAGCCCGGGCCCGGTACCACGGTCGAGAACGCGAGGACACCGTCCGGCGCGAGCAGGGCCCTGCACGCGCCGAGGAAGTCCGCGAGCGAACGCGCGTGGTAGGCCGCATCGACGCAGACGATCGCATCGAAGGCCGCTGCACCGACCAATCCCGCGAGCGGCTCGTCGAAGCGCCCCGCCACGAGCCGAGTCTGCGAATGCGCCGATCGCGCTGCGATGGCTGCCAGGCACGCTGGCCGGACCTCCACCGCGCACGCCGCGCGCACGCTGAATTCGTCGGCCCACAGGTCGAGCCCGGCGCCGTGGCCGCAGGCGAGCTCCAGCAGGCGCATGCCGGGACGCAGCCCTGCCGCCTCGCCGTGCAGCCGGGCGAGCGCGCGTGCCGCCGCGGTATAGTCGACTGCGCCGTCCCAGTAGCCGAGGTTGTTCCAGCGGCCATCGCCGCCCGGCCCCGCCAGCAGGTCACCGGCGATCCGGAACCGCTCATCCACGCGCGGCATGGAGCGCCGCCGCTGCCGCCTGCCCGGCGCGCACGGCCGATTCGAGCAGCGGCACCCCCGGGTACGCCCAGGAACCGCAGTAGAAGACCCGTCGGCCGGGCGTCCGATGCCATGTCGCGAGCGCCGCATGGATGGCCGCCGTTCCCGTGTGCACGACCGCGCGCTGAAACGGCACGCGCGCGAGCACCAGGTCCGGCGCGACCGGGATCTGCGGATTCCAGGTCTGGAATACCGGTGGCTCCGCAGCGAGCGTAGGCTCGACCGCATTGACCCAGACCGTGAACATCGGCGTGCCGAGCGCTTCGTCCATGCGGAAGCCGAGCGCGGTCCAGTCCTCGCGCCGCGCTGGCATGAACCGCGCATCGCGGTGCACCACGAGTTCCCCTCGATCGAAGCGCACCTCGGCGAGCACGCGGCGCTCTTCGGCGTAGCGTTCTCCCTCCAGAAAGTCGACCTGGTTCGCCTGCGTGGCGACGATCACCCGATCGAACCGGCCTTCGTCGCCGCGCGCGTTGCGCACCAGCATGGCACCGCACCGTTCGACCACACGCACCACCGGGCTACCGGATATCCGCTCGACACCATCACCGAGCGCCGCCACCAGCGCCGAGGTGCCACCCTGGATTCGGACCAGTCCGCCGCCGTGCAGGATCTCGTCGAGCAGCGCGAGCAGCTCGCGCGCCGGCCACGCCAGCAGGTGTCGCTCGTCGCACGTGCAGATCGTCGTGAGCAGCGGCAGCACGAGTCCGCGCCAGAACAGCGGATCGGGGCGATGCCGGTCGATGAACTGTGCGACGGTCAGCGCGCCATCCGCGGCCCCGAGTGCGCGGGTCTGTCGCCGCAGCGCCAGGAGGCCCAGGGCGAGGCGCGCGCTGCGCGCATTGAGGTACCGCCAGGAGCCGACCGAGGGCCAGCCGAGCAGCGGCACCCGGCCGCTGCGAAACCAGGTGCGGCCGTCCGGCCGGCTGCACGAGACGAACGTGTCGACGGGGAACGTGCCGATTCCGACCCGCGCGGCGAGCTGCAGCACACTCGACCAGGCTCGCGGACTCATCACGCGCAGGGGAACGTCGACACGGCCGCCGGCCACGTCGAGCACGTGCGCGTCCATGCCGTGGCCGTCGTGTGCCTCGAACACCGTCACGGCGTCACCCGCGCGGCGACAGGCATCCGCGGCGGCGAGGCCCGCCATGCCGCTGCCGATGATCGCGATGCGCTCTGCCATCGAACCGTACTCCGCACACCCTTGGCGGGATGGTTCCGGTTACGGGGTGGCCGGGTCAAGCCCGCCGGCGCTATCGGGGTGCGGACGGCGGCGTCTGCTCAGGGGTAGTACCAGATGGGTGAGGACCACGCTCGCTCCGCCACCGTTCGCGTCGCCGCCGACTCGGCCGAACAGCTCTCCAGGCGCTCGCAGAGATAGCGGTCCCAGCGGGGTGTCGGCTGCTCGATGACCCGCGTGTACCAGTAGGCTGGTGCTTCGGGATCGAAAGCGGGGTCCTGCCAGACGATACAGGCGCTCGCCTCGCCCGCCGGGAACTCGGCGATTCGCGTCACCGACTCCACTGGCGCCCCGTCGACCAGCGTCGCCTTCACGATGTCGACCGCGGCGAGCGCGGTTCGATCCTGCCCGGCCAGGACCACGAACCGCGGCGGCGTACCCCTGGGCAGTTCGCCACCCATGACCGTGGAGAGCGGCGGCTCCGCATGAGAGCAGGCATCCGCCGAGGCGGCGCCGAAGCGCAGGCTGATGCGCGGACCGCTGGTCGCGTAGGCCTCGCGCCGGTGCAGCGCATCGAATACCGCGCCACGCGTGTTCTGCTCGGCCCACACGGCGACGAGGCCGCCGGGGTTGTAGGCAGCCTGCCCCAGGCGCTGCTCGTCGGTGGCCCAGATCATGGACATGGAACCCCAGTAACCATGCTCGTCGACCCGGCCCGGGGTGCCGAGATGGTTGTCGGTCGAGCCGACCGCGCCGAGCATGAGCGGGTTCAGGCCGTCGTCGGACTCGGCCGAGGCCGCAAGACCGCGTGCGAGCAATCCTCGATAGTAGGTCGAACGCATCCGCGCCCAGGCAACGTCGGGGGTATCCGATCCCTCACCGCTCACGTGCTGCTGGGCGAAGTTTCCGGTGAGGCGCTCGAACGCGCAGTCCGCGCCCGGATCGTCCCGGTCGGCGGGCAGGCACTCGCTCGAGCCCTTTTCCTGGTGAATCTCGGCTAGCCGCTCGTAACGTGCGCGCAGCGCCAGTTCATCGGTTGCGACACCGGCCACATCGAAACTGCCGCCATCCGCCCAGTTGATGTTGTGCGGGATCGCGAGCGCCTGACAGCCATCTTCAGGTCGGCAGGTGCGCTCGAGGGCCGCCCAGAGATCCGCCACACGCGGATAACGGATGTAGTCGAAAGCCTCGGTCGGCACGTCCGCAGATCGGAAGATCACGTTGCGGTGCCAGTGACGCCCACCCGGGGACGCACTCCACTCGTAGCCGATCAGAGCGGTGAAGCGGCAGGGGTCGTTGGCTTCCTCGGCGGCTTCCTGGACGCGCCGCCACTGGCTCGCGCTCGCGCTGCGGCAATCGACGCCAGGCGTCTCACAAAGCGGTACCGGGGTGCCCGGCGTGGTCGACAGGATCGGCAGCAGCAGATCGGTGAACAGCCGGCGGCCCTCGCGCTTGCGCCGCCCTTCGCGCAATGTCGAACACCAGGCATCGTCGCGATAGCCGGGGTCAGAGCAGAGATACATCACGTCGAAGGTGTCGGCATGGTCGGTCACCGCAGCGAAGTCGAGCGGGCGATCGATCGAGGCCATTTCACCGTCCGGCAGCCGCAGCGGCTGTCCACGCGCGAATGCATACGCATCCTGCGGAGTAGCGACAGCGCCGAACACGTATGCATCGAACGACCACGCCGTGTGTACGTGCAGGTCTCCCCAGAGCAACTGCTTTTGTCCGGAGACCGCCTGTTCGCAGATGTCGTCCGCAACGGCCGCATGCACGACGAACAGGAGCACGACCGACAGCAAACCTGACGCGGCCAGGTCAATCATCCGGCAGGCTCGAGTCGCCACGATTCGATCCATCACCTCTGCCCCCGCCACATCACCCCCTGCCACATCACCCTCTGCCACGCCCACCCCGTCTCCGTTCGACAACAGCGGACCTGGATTCCCAGCGGGATACTTAACATTCTATGGATTGTATCGTCAACACTATGTACCATCTGTCCGCTCGCGCGTCACGCCCCGGGCCGGGGTCCCGGAGTGTCGGACGCGGGTGCCACTGCAATCGAGGGAGAGAAAGCACATGCAACTGCCAAACGGCCCACGGCCGATGCTGCGTCGCGCCATCGCGATCGCCGCCCTGTCCGCCACGGGGAATGCGGCCGCTACCGCCGCACCGATGCTCGAAGAAATCGTCGTCACCGCCCAGAAACGGGCACAGAGCATCCAGGACGTGCCGATCGCGGTAACTGCCTTCGATGGCCGCATGCTCGAGGACAACGGCGCGGTCAACATCGGCGATCTGAACGGCATCGCGCCCAACGTCATGATCCAGCAGCAGGGCCTGGTACCGAACACCGGCATGTTCTCGATTCGTGGCATCAGCTTCTCCGACCCTGATCCCAACGCCGATCCGAAGACCGGGGTCGCGCTGGACGGTGCATTCCTCGCCCGAAACAACGGCGTACTGCTCGACATGTTCGACATCGAGCGGGTGGAGATTCTGCGCGGGCCCCAGGGCACGCTGTTCGGGCGCAACAACCTCGCGGGCACAATCAACATGGTTTCCGCTCGACCGACCGAGGAGTTCTCGGGCAAGGTCAAGGGCACCCTCGGTGAAAATGGCCAGCGCATCCTGCGCGCCGCGGTCAATACCGGCGCGATGGCCGACGGCAAGGTCCTCGCCAAGCTGTCCGCCTCCACGCGCAACTACGACGGCTTCACGAAGAACACCTTCACCGGCAACAAGCTCGACTCGCTGGAATCGCATGGCGCGCGTCTGACCGTGCAGTATCAGCCGACCGACCGCTTCGACCTGACGGTCATCGGCGACTACGCCGCCGAGCGGTTCAACGGGCCCGGCACCACGAACGAGACGATCGACGCCGGCGGCACCGGACGCGACGGCGACCCGTTCAAGGTCTATCACGACGTCGACGGATTCTCCGACCTGGATACCTGGGGCGTTACCATCGAAAGCAACCTGCAGCTGGATGCCGGCGTCGTCACGCTGGTAGCGAATCATCGCGATCTGCAGTATCTGACGTTCGGCGACTTCGACGGCCGGGTCGGCACCACCCCGCCGCCGCCCATCACCTTCCACATCGGCCGCGATGCGAAGCAGGATCAGCAGAGTCTCGAGCTTCGCTTTGCCGACGAGCACAGCGACCTGTTCGACTACGTGGTCGGCGCGTACCTGTTCCGTGAGGAATACCAGCAGTTCAATCTGCAGAGCCCCACTACGTCGTTCGCCAACGTGCGCACGTTGAGTCGCAATGGCCAGGTCTCCGAGAGCATCGCGTTGTTCGGCCAGACCGACATCAACATCCGCGAGAACCTCGCGTTCGTGCTCGGCGGGCGGTTGACCCGTGACGACAAGGATTTCGAGCTCAATACGACGCTTCAGAACGGCACGCCGATCCGCCTCCAGTCGAGCGAGAGCTGGGACCAGGCCACCTGGAAGGTCGGCCTGAACTACTTCGTCCGCGACGGCATGATGACCTACGTCAGCGTAGCGACCGGCTACAAGGGCGGCGGCTACAACAGCCGCGCGACGGTCGCCCAGAACATCGGCCCGTACGATCCGGAGGAGGTCATCTCCTACGAAGCCGGTCTCAAGGCAGACCTGCTGTCGCAACGCCTGCGCGTGAACGCGGCGGTGTTCACCAGCGACTACGAGGATATCCAGGGCGCGGTGCGTCGACCTGGCGGCAATCCGACCGGCACCGAGTCCATCACCCAGAGTCTCGGCGATGCCGAGGTCAAGGGCGTGGAACTCGAGATGACCGCACTCGCAACCGAGCGACTCACGCTGACCGCAAACCTCGCGTTCCTCGATGCGGAGTGGACGTCCTTCCTGGCCGACCTCACCAACAGCGGCGTGATCACCGACAACAGCTTCCTCGATCTCGCGAATGCGCCGCGCTGGAGCGCGTACGGTGCGATCGACTACGAACAGCCGGTACCGGGCGGCCTGGTCGGCTGGCACCTGGACGCCCGGTACATGGACAAGCACAACACCTGGGGCCGCGACAATGCGCCCGTGTACTACCGCAAGGCGGCAACCATGCTGAACGGGGCGATCGAGTTCACGCCCGACAGCGACCGTTACCGGCTGTCGGTCTACGGGCGCAACCTGACCGACAAGGAGATCAAGACCGGCACGGCATTCGTGATTCACCCGGTGACGTTCTTCGAGCCGCCGCGCGAGTTCGGGATCGAAGCGCAGTGGAACTTCTGATCCAGCAGACCTGACCACAGGCCCTTCCCGCCGGTCATACGACCTGCGGGAAGGGACTGCGATCACGACCCTCCGGACGCGCGCGCCTTACGACGCCCCCTCTCCAGCGCTACAATGCCAGCGGTCAATCGCCCGGGACTCGCACAGGGGAGACGTGTCCATGGCACCATCGAATACAGGTGTCCGGCTGATTCCGCAGGAGAACCGATCCGGCGATCCTGCCATTGCGGCGCAGGGCTTCGGTCGGATCTCCGAGATCCAGCCACCCTCATTCGCGCCTGGTGCACTGGACGCGGCCTACGACTGGTTCGCCCGCTACGGCTACGTAGTGCTGCGCGCCTGTCTCGACAAGCGGGAGCTCGCCGAGCTCAATGCCTTCATGGACCGGACTCAGCGCGAGCGGCCTGACGCCTGGGGACTCGGCGAGCGTCGGCGCCCGCACCATCGCAACCAGGGGCTCATCTTCTCGCAGCCGCTGCTCGATCACCCGGAACTCGACCCCTACACCCGGCACGCGGCCAGTTTCCCGCTGGTCGCGCGCATCCTGGGTGGCGTCGAGCGGGTGCGTTTCAGCGAGTTCAACTTCCGCGAAACGCCCGAGCATGCGGGTGCCGGCACCATGAACTTCCACCATGACGCCGTGGTGGCGGACCGGCTGTTGCGCGATCCCTACCTGCCGTGCGACTGGCTCTGCGCCATCCACTACCTGACCGACGTGGACGCGGACTGCCCGGCGTTCTGCGTGGTGCCCGGCAGCAACCGGTTCGCCACGCTCGCGGACGCATTTGCGACGCTCGGCGACGACTACCGGGAGGTCCCGCTGCGCGGACCGGCCGGCACCTGCATCCTGTACGATACCGCGCTCTTTCACACACGCCTCGATGGCGACGGCCGCCGCGGCCGGCGTACCTGGCACCAGTACTACGCGCGCGGCGGCTGGCTGCCGAGCAGCCTGCCAGGTACCAAGCGTTACGTCCGGGCACCCTCGCCGGTGCTCACCGACTGGAACCTCTTTCCCGAGCGTCTGGCGCTGCACGCGGACCCGGCGGTCCGACTCTACTTCTCGCACTGGAACACGGCGCAGTGTGAATGGGTGGCATCGGGATTCGATCCAGCCGTGCGGGCGGCCATGCCACGCGGCTATCAGTAGCCGCCGCCAGCAACCACGCAACAGCCCGGGTACGGTCGGGCACACACCGGGACGGCGAGAGCGAAACAGATGTTCAGCGAACACGAGATCCGGCAACTGCGCGCGCTGATGGAATACGAGGCGACCCGCACCGCACCGCCCGAGGGGTTTCCGCATCTTCCGGACATCCCGGGCGGCCGCTACACCGACCCGCGTTTCCACCAGCTCGAAATCGAACATATCTGGCGCCGGAGCTGGCTCCTCGCCGGGCATGTCGACGAGCTCCCGGAACCCGGCTGCTTCCGCCTCTGGGACCGGGCGGGACAGCCGGTGCTGATCGTCCATGCGGACGACGGACGCATCAACGCGTTCTACAACACCTGCCGGCATCGCGGCGCACCCATCGTCACCGAACAATCCGGCCGGCGCGCACGCCTGGTCTGCCGCTATCACGGCTGGACCTACGGCCACGACGGCGCACTGCTCGCGGTGCGCGACCCCGAGGACTTCCGCGAGCTCGACTTCGCCTGCCGCGGCCTCGCGCGGGTACGCTGCGAACGCTTCGGCAACCTCATCTTCGTCAACTTCGACGAGCAGGCGCCGACGCTGCTCGACTGGCTCGGCCCGATCGCGGACGAATGGCAGGAATTCCGGTTCGACACCTGCCGGCTCGCCGCCCGGCACGTATTCGACCTGAACTGCAACTGGAAGATCGCGATGGAGGCCAACACCGAGGTCTACCACGTGCGCAGCATCCATCCGAAGACCGTCGCGCCGATCCTCGACGATCGTCGCAACGTCAACACGCTCTACCGCAATGGCCACGGGCGCATGATCGCGCCGCGGCCGGCGAGTGCCGGCGACGTGAACACCCTGCTCGCCCGGGCGCCCGGGCCGAAGATCGCGACCGTCGGCGAGATCGCCCGCACCTGCACCCAGTCCTACGGCATCTTCCCGAACTGGGTGTCGCCGCTCAGCGAGCGCGCCATCCCGCCGCTGCTGTTCTGGCCGAACGGCATCGACCGCTGCCGGCTCGAGACCTGGACCATGACGCCCGACTGGGGCGACGGCCCGCGACCCGATCAGTGGACGGTCAACGACGGCGAGCGGCTCAACATGGTGCTGGAGGAGGACACCCAGTTCGGCGAATGGATCCAGAAGTCGATCCAGTCCTACGGCTTCACCGGCATCCCGCTCAGCTACCAGGAAGCGCGCATCTACCACTGGAACCAGTGGGCCGATCGCATGATCGGCGTGGACAACATCCCGCCGGAACTGCGCGTCGCGCAGGTCATCGGCGATGAATGGCTGCATCCCAACGACCCGCGCCTCGCGCATCTTCAGCTCGACGGCTGACGGCGGGCCGGTCGCGCCGGCCCACCCGGCGCCGGTCCGTCCGCGCTCGATCAGGCGATCTTCAGGCCCTGCAGCTGGCCTTCCTGGCGCCAGTCGGCGAGCAGCTTGTAGAACGCCACCGGACCGAGCCCGTAGTTGGTGTTCTGCAGCGAGCGCTCGTGCGGCTTGCCTTCGTTGTTGTAGTACCCCGGCGTGCAGTCGGCGAGGAACTTCTCGTTCAGCCTGCCGAGCTGGATGATGGTCTGCACCCAGGCCTCTTCTGCTTCGGGCGTCGCCTCGACAATCCGGTGGTTGCCCTGCGCGCATTGGGCGATGATCCAGGCCAGGTGCCTGCTCTGCTCGTTCAGTGCGTGCGGATAGTTGGCCGTGAACCCGGACTGGCCGTTGGTGCCCATGATGAACAGGTTCGGAAATCCGTTGGCGTGCATGCCGTGAAAGGTACGCATGCCGCCCTGCCACTTTTCCGTCAGGCTCACACCGCCGCGGCCATACGTCTCGTAGCCGCAGCGCTGCGAGTACGCCGTGCCGACCTCGAAGCCGGTGCCGAAGATGATGCAGTCGACCGGGTACTCCACGCCGTTGGCGACCACGCCGTGCTCGGTGATCCGCTCGACGCCGTGGCCGTCGGTGTCCACCAGCATCACGTTGGGCCGGTTGAAGGTCGGCAGATAGTCGTCGTGGAAACACGGCCGCTTGCAGAACTGCCGGTACCAGGGCTTCAGTGATTCGGCGACCGCGGGATCCTTGACAATCCGGTCCACGCGCGCGCGGATCTGGTTCATCTTCTGGAAGTCGGCGAGTTCCATCTTCTCCTGCAGGGCATCGAACGACAGATCCTTTTCCGCGTCGTCGCGGATCATGAGCAGCAGGTTGCGGATGATCTCGGTCCAGCCGTCCTTGACCAGGTCCTCTTCGACCACGCCACCCGAGACCAGGACGTTGAAGTTGTCCATGCGCGCCTGGTGCCAGCCGGGCTCCAGGGATTTCACCCATTCCGGATCGGTCGGCCGGTCGTTGCGTTCGTCGATGGAGGACGGCGTGCGCTGGAACACATAGAGCTGCCTGGCCGCGGCCCCCACATGCGGCACGCACTGCACGGCGGTCGCGCCGGTGCCGATGATGGCGACACGTTTGTCGGCAAGCCCGGTGAGATTGCCTTCGGCCGTGCCGCCCGTGTAGGCATAGTCCCAGCGGCTGGTGTGGAAGGTGTGGCCTTTGAACGTCTCGATGCCCGGTATGCCGGGCAGCTTGGGCCGATTCAGCGGCCCGTTCGACTGCGCGACGAAACGCGCCTTCATGCGGTCGCCGCGGTTGGTCTCGATGATCCAGCGGCCACTCGCGTCGTCCCAGCGCAGCGCGGTCACCTCGGTCTGGAAGCACACGTCGTCGTACAGACGGTACTTGCGCGCGATCTCCTGGCTGTACCAGAGGATTTCCGCGCCGGTGGCGTACTTCATCGACGGCATGTAGCCGACTTCCTCGAGCAATGGCAGATAGACGTACGACTCGATGTCGCACGCCGCACCCGGGTAGCGGTTCCAATACCAGGTACCGCCGAAGTCGCTGGCCTTCTCGATCACGCGGATATTCTCCACGCCCGCCTCGCGCAGGCGCGCCCCGGCGAGCAGCCCACCGAAACCGCCGCCGATGATGGCGACCTCCACTTCGTCGTGGAGCGGCGCACGTTCCACCTTCCGGTCCACGTACGGATCGTCGATGTAGTGTTTGAAGTCGCCGACCATGCCGATGTACTGCGCATTGCCGTCCTCGCGCAGCCGCTTGTCGCGCTCCGCGCGATACTTCGCCCGCAGGGCGTCGGGGTCGAAACCGAGACGTGTTGCGAGTTCCGGATTCGTGCTGGTCTGGGCTTCCGTCTGGGTTGGGCTCATGAGAATGGTCTACCTCGTTGTGGATCTCTGAGCGCACCGGCGCTGGCACGCCCTGCCGCCTGTGCGGCCAATACTCGATACTGTTGCCGCTCAGCGTTCCAACGGCTTGATCCAGATCAACTTGTGCGCACAGCCAGTGCCGGGTCCGCCCACAACACGCCCGCGGCATGCAGTTCGGCGATCCGGCCGGGATCGAACCCGCGCTCACCGAGCACCTCGGCGTTGTGCTGACCCGCGAGCGGCGGCGGCGCGACCGGCTGGGTACCGTCATCGAACTGCACCAGGCGCCCATGCCGCCGATACGCGCCCCAGCGTGGATGCGCGACCACCTGGCCGAGTCCGAGCGCCCGGGGCTGCGGATCGGTGAGCCAGAATTCCGCCGGCGGTGGACCGTCCGCGCGCACACAGCCGATACCTGCGCCACCGAGCAGGTCTTCCCACTCCTGCGCCGTACGCGCGGCGAACAGGGCCGCAAGCGCCGCCTCCGCCGCCACACCGCCCGTCGCCAGCAACTCGGCCGGCGGGGCGTCACAGCCGTGGGCCACGAGCGTGTCGACGAACCGCTGCCGTTCGCGTCCGGTGGCGAGCGCCAGGAACACCCATTGTCCGCCCGCACAGGGATACAACCGATAGGTGGCCGAGAGTCCGTGGAGGCCGGCATCCGCCAGCGCGCGCGGCGGCTTGCCCGGATAGTCGAGGAAATCGTCGTGATTGGCGTAGGCGTTCGCGCCGAACATGTCGACGATGACCCGCTGCCCGGTGCCGGTGCCGCGCCGCGCGGCAAGCCCGAGCAGCACCGCACTCGCGATCACCACGGCGGTATTGGGATCCGGATTGACCTCGTTGGCGCACATGAGGCGGCGTGTCCAACTGCGCACCGCTTCGATCGGCAGCACCTCGCGGGGTACACGTTCGCCGAGCTGGAACAGCACGCCACCCATGGCCGCCCCCGGGATCGGGTGCGTGCTCGGCCGCAGCGCGCCGGGACCGTCGGGACCGTAGCCGTTGGCCTGCAGGTAGACGATCCGCGGGTTCAGCGCAGCGATCTCTGCATAGCCGATGCCCAATCGTTCCGGCACGCCAGGCCGGTAGTTGTGGATCAGCACGTCCGCATCGCGCAGCAGGTCGAGCACGATGTCGCGTCCCTCGGGCGACTTGAGATCGACGCTGATGCTGCGTTTGCCGGCGTTTACGCGCGCCGACCCGACCCCGGCCAGCAGGCTCCGGTACGGATCGCCGCCGATCTGTTCGACCTTGATCACGTCCGCACCCATGTCGGCCAGACACGAGGCGGCCATGGGTGCGGCGATGATCGTCGCGATCTCGACCACCCGCACGCCCGCGAGCGGCAGCCGTGACTGGCGTGGTGCGGCCGGTGCCGCGCGCGGATCGGTACTCCAGCGCGATTCCAGGCGGCCCGCGTCCGGCTTTGCATCCGGGCCCGGGCGCGCCGGTGTGGCGCTCATGCGTGCGAGCGGTCCCAGCTGCACGCCGCCGTCGTCACGCGCGATGACGTGACCGTTGGCAACGATGTCGGGATCCGCCAGGGCCTCGCGCGTCGTCTGATACGGGCCGGCGACGATGCCGCCGTCCGCCACGAAGTCGGCCATCCAGTCAGCCGCAGGCCGCTCCTGGATGCGCGCCAGCATGCGCGCACGGAACGCCTCGTGCCGATCGGGATCGGTGAGCAGCATCTGCGCCGGTTCGAAGGTCGGTTCGACCAGCACCTCGAGCAGATCGGTCACTCGCAGGAAGTTGTCGAACAGGTGCGGCAGCAGGTTGCCGAACTGCAGCCACCGGCCGTCGCCGGCCTGCGCCGGATGGTAGTAGAGACTCGGCAGCGGCGGCTCGCGGGCGGGTGCGGGCGGCGCCGGAAACTGATCGGGGAAACGCTGGCGGAACTGATGACCGAGCATCGGCCCCTGCTCGTAGGCGAGCAGCCCCTGCAGGATGCTGGTCCGTACGTGCCGGCCGTGGCCGTCCGCGGCGCGTGCGTGCAGCGCCGCCAGGATGCCGGCGACGGTCGACTGCGCGCAGGCGTGGATGCCGACCTGCAGCGCGGAGAACACCGGGCCATCGCGCTCGACCAGGCCGCTGAACAGGCGCATCCGCCCTGCGCGCGCAGCGACGACGTGTTCGTACCCGGGCAGCTCGGCGAGCGGGCCGGTGTCGCCGAATCCCGTGACATGCGCCACGACGAGGTGCGGATGCCGCCGCGCGAGCGAGCCGTAATCGAGCCCGCGCCGGGCGAGCGACGACGGCCGCCCCGAGCACACCAGCACGTCGGCACCGGCCGCGAGCGCATGCAGGCGTTGCCGGCCGGCTTCCGTGGCGAGGTCGAGTTCGGTGGTGTGTTTGCCGCGCCGCCAGAGCGGCGCCGCCGGGAGCGCCACGAACGGATCGCCGCCCGGGCGCTCCGCCAGCAGCACCTCGGCGCCGAAGTCGGCCAGGATCATCGTGGCGAGCCCCACGGCCGGGCCCGAGCCGAGATCCAGTATCCGAAGGCCCGCCAGCGCGTCGCGCGTCGGTCGATCCACTGCAGCCATGCTGTACCGCCCCGTCCGCTCAGGCGCCGGCAGGGCCGAGCGACTGCCGGCGCAGCCGGCGCATGCCGTTCAGCCAGCGATCGACGTCGTTGCCCTTGCGCCGGACGTATTCGCCGACCTCCGGGTGCGGCAGCACGTAGAACCGCTCTTCGCGAAGCGACTCCACCACCGTCCGCGCGAGCTGCTCCGGTTCGATGATGCCGTCGGTCTGACCGTCGCCCAGGCTTCGCGGCGCCATGGCGGTATTCACGCCCTGCGGGCAGAGCACGGACACCCGGATGCCCTGGTCGCCATGGGTAATCGCGAGGAACTCCGCGAGTTTCACCGCGGCCGCCTTGGTGACCGTGTACGGGCCGGAGCCGATGGCGGCGAGCAGCCCCGCTGCCGACGCGGTGTTCAGCAGGTAGCCGCTGCCGCGCGCGATCATCGAGGGCAGCACGGCCCGCGCGGCGTAGAGGTGCGCCATCACGTGGAGATCCCACTGCTTCTGCCAGACCTCGTTCGGCGCGTCGGTCAGCACTCCCTGCGCGCCGGCGCCGGCGTTCGAGCAGAACAGGTCGATCGGGCCGTGGCGTGCTTCGGTCGCCCGCACCAGGTCGACGATATCCGCTTCGCGCGTCACGTCGCAGGCCATCCCGTCACAGCCGAGTTCCCGTGCCGTCGTCGCCACCGCGACCGGGTCGAGATCCGCGAGCATGACCGCCCGTGCGCCCTCGGCCAGGAACGCGCGAGCCATGGCCCGACCGATACCACCGCTGCCGCCGGTAATGACAACGACCTTGTCTCGCAATTCCATGCTGCAACTCCTTGAAAATTAATATGATTAAGCCAAAGCCTGAAAGCCGCGGTCAGACCCGCGCCGGGAACCCCGGCTTCACTTTCGGCCGCACGCCGCCCACGGCCAGAAGCGACTCGACACAGTCTCGGATCGAGTCGTCGAGGGGTCGGAAGCGGACCCCGGTGACCGCTCTGACGCGATCGTTGCGCAGTTCCGTGCCGGCCCAGATGGCACGCAGTTCCGCTTCCCGGGCGCGAATCCGTTCCGGAAAGTCGTCGCTGACGGCCGGCGTGTCGTGACCGAGTTCAGGCAGCAGCCGGTCGATGCTGGCGCAGACGTCCTCGACGTTGCGCCGCTCGGTCGAGCAGGCGACATAGCGCTCGCCGTTCTTCACCGCGACGCTTTCGAGCAGGCCGATATGGCAGTCCGCATCGTCGCGCACGTCGACCGTCATCCACGGCCGGTAGGCGCCGTTCTGCACGCAGCGGCCGATCAGCATGAGTTCGATGAAGTGCTGCCACGGACCCGAGTCCTTGTGATGCGCGGAGAGGATCGGCCCGACGTTGTCACCCGGGCAGCAGCCGATCGCGTCCCAGCCGCCATGCGATTCGGCCGCCTCGGCAAACGCGCGCTCGGCGATGACCTTGCCCATGGAATAGCCCTGCCCGCGGTCGGCCCGGCGCTTGGGATTGGCCTCGTCCGGGTAACGGTCTTCGAAGATCACCGGCCGCCGGACCAGTTCGTTGATGTCCGCTTCCGACATGACCGCGGCGATGCTCGACGTCACGATGACCCGGTTGACCGAATTCGATCGATTGACGCTGGCGATGACATGATCGCAGACGCGCCGGACGTAGGCCGGGTCGTCGTAGGTACTCACGTGGGAGACGTGGCAGACGCCCTGGCAACCGGCGAAAATCGAGTCGAAGCAGCCGTCCTGGTCGAGATCCGCAGCGTGCAGGGTCAGCCGGCCCGACGCATGGCCGGGCAGTGCCTTGAGGAATGCGGTCTTGCGCAGATCGTCCACGTCGCGCACGCAGGCGCGCACCCGGTAGCCGCGTTCCAGCAGCCGCCGCACCACCCAGCCGCCGATGAACCCCGCCGCCCCGGTCACTGCCACCAGGCCGCCCTTCGGTACTGGCGCCATGCCCCCTCGCTCCCCTTGCTGCTGCCCGCTCGCAACCGGCCGCCATCGCGCGCCGGACACCCGCCGGGAAGATACCATGCGGCACCGTTCGCGCGTGAGCAGCCAGCCTGCGTCTGCGGATCCGCGGGCGTGGGCCCGCGCGCGGGTCGTGGATTGGCACGCGCGCGCGGCGCCGCTATGATGCGCGCCAAGCGGCGACTACCCGCCCCCAGAGACCACCACGGATGTCCGACGCGACACTGTCCTGATACCCGAACACGGCTCACAGCCACTCGAGTGCCGGAGAGATGTCATGTCTGCCCCGATTGCGGTCGCGTTCAGCGACCTCGCGTTTTCCTACGATGGCGCCTCAGCGCCGCTCTTCACCGGGCTTTCGGCACACCTGCCGGCCGGCTTCACCGGCGTCATAGGTGCCAACGGCGCCGGCAAGACCACGTTGCTGCGGATCCTCGCGGGCGAACTCGCGCCCGAGCGCGGCACGGTCCAGGGCGCGGGCACCGCGGTCTACTGCGAGCAGCGCACCGATCGTCCACCGGATGACCTGCGCGATCTGCTCGAAGACTGGGACCCGGACGTGTTCGAACTGCGCGGCCGGCTCGGCATCGAACAGGACTTCCTCGACCGCTGGCCCACGCTGAGCCACGGCGAACGCAAGCGTACACAGATCGCCTGCGCACTCCGGCGTCGCCCGACACTGCTCGCGATCGACGAGCCCACCAACCACCTCGATGCCGAGGCCCGCACGCTGCTAATCGAAGCACTCGTCCGCTTCCGCGGCGTCGCCCTCATCGTCAGTCACGACCGGGAACTGCTCGACGCGCTGTGTCGGCAGTGCGTCTGGCTGGAACCGCCCCACGCCCGGCTCTACCCAGGCGGCTACACCCGGGCGAGCGAACAACGCCGCCTCGAACGCGAGTCCCTGCTCGCCGAGCGCGGCAAGGCCAAGCAGGCGCAACAGGCCATCGAACGCGAGATGGCCGTGCGGCGTGCGCGGGCCGCACGGGAACCGGCAGCGCGCTCCAAACGCGGGCTCGCACGCCACGACAGCGACGCGCGGGCCAGGATCGACCTGGCTCGGGTCACGGACGGCAAGGCGGGCGCATCGTTACGCCAGTTGCAGGGACGCGCCTCACAGGCGCGGACGCGCCTCGAAGCGGCGCGCGTGGACAAGATCCATCAGACCGGCATCTGGCTTCCCGCAGACCCTTCCCGAAGACAGCGCCTGTTCGAACTGCCGGCAGGCAGTCTGCCGCTCGGCGGCGGACGCGAACTGCGTCATCCGCGTCTCACCATGGGGCCCCGGGACCGCATCGCCATCACCGGCCCCAACGGCTGCGGCAAGTCGACGCTCGTCCAGGGAATCGTGCAGCGAATCCGCACGGCGTTCGTTGGCGCGCAGGATCGAACCATCCTGATGCCGCAGGAAATTCCGGCGGACGTTGCCCGGCAATTGCTCGACCAAGCACTGGCATTGCCGGACGACCGGCTCGGGCACGTCATGAACGTGGTGAGCAGGCTCGGATCGCGTCCGGAGCGGCTCCTCGAGACCCGCGCACCGAGTCCGGGCGAGGCGCGCAAGCTGCTGCTCGCGCTCGGCATGGCAGGCGCGCCCGAGCTGATCGTCATGGACGAGCCGACCAACCACCTCGACCTGCCCTCGATCGAGGCCCTCGAAGATGCGCTCGTGGATTGTCCCTGCGGCCTGCTCCTGGTCAGTCACGATCGGCGCTTCCTCGATCGGACTAGCCGGGTCACGTGGGCCATCGAGGTCCAGCCCGACGGCGACTCGGTCGTCAGCGCAGGCTGACAGCGCAGGAACGCGTTGCAACTTTAACGCTAATGATTATCATTTGCCGTCGCGCCGCCCGACCCGGGCGGCGCCCAGGCGTCGAGCCAGCATGCCGCAGTTCGCGAGCGTCCCCCGTCGAATCGAGCGTCACCGCCCCACACGGCGGGGACGTTGCCTCGCCCTACTCCTGCTTGTGGCGACCTGGCTACCGGCAATCGCAGAGGACCCGCAGACCATCCTCCACCTGCTCGACTATGTCGCGGTCGACTACGCAGACGCCGTCGAACACGGTCAGGTGAAAAGCGCGGACGAGTATGCCGAGATGCTCGAGTTCACCGCCCGCGCGCACGATCAGCTCAGGACGCTCGAACCGAACCCGCGCCAGTCACAGATCGTCGCCGAGGCGGCGCGCCTGATGGGCCTGGTCCGCGACCGGGCCGAGCCGGACGTCGTCGCCGACAGCGCCGCCGGCATCCGCCGCGAGTTGATCGCCGCCTACCGCCTCGCGCTCACGCCGGCACGGCCGCCGCAGATCGCCGTCGGCCGCGCACTCTATGCAACGCATTGCGCCACCTGTCATGGCGACGAGGGCCGCGGCGACGGGCCGGGTGCGGTCGGCCTGGCGCCCGCCCCTTCCGATTTCCATGACCTGGATCGCATGGCACGGCGCAGTGCCTACGGCCTCTACAGCACCATTACGCTCGGTGTGGACGGCACCGCCATGGGTCCGTACGGCCACCTCGGAGACGACGAGCGCTGGGCGCTCGCCTTTTTCGTGGCGAGCATGGGCACGCCCGAAACGCGGGTCGAGGATGGCGCGCGCCTCTGGTCGCGCGGCGAGGCGCACGGACTCTTCACCAGTCTCGGCCCGCTGGCCACGCTGTCCCGCGACGAGGTCGCCGGCGAGCACGGCGAACCCGCCGCGCGGGTCTTCGACTACCTCCGTACGTTCCCGGAAGCGGTCCGTCCGGCGCCGCTGGCATTCGCCCGTCACCAGCTCGCCGCGGCGCTCGATGCATACCGCAGGGGGGATCGGGCCGCAGCGCGCAGCGCGGCGCTGGCCGGCTACCTGGAAGGCTTCGAACTCGCGGAATCGAGCCTCGCTTCCGTCGACGCGCCGCTCATGCGCGAGATCGAAGGGGCGATGGTGCGGGTTCGCACCGGCATCGAGAACGCGGCGCCGGTGGCGACGCTCGAGCGCGAAACGGCCGCGGCCGATGCCCTGCTCGCAACCGCGCAGGAACGTCTCGCCGGGGCCACCCTCTCGCGCACCACGGCGTTCGTGACTGCGCTGCTGATCCTGCTGCGCGAGGGCCTCGAGGCGATCCTCGTCCTCGCCGCCATCATCGCCTTCGTGGTGAAAACCGGCCGGCGTGACGCGCTGCCCTGGGTTCACGCCGGCTGGATCACGGCCCTCGCGCTCGGCGCGGCCACGTGGCTCGCCGCTACTTACTTCGTGCAGATTTCCGGCGCGAGCCGCGAACTGACCGAAGGCGTCAGCGCACTGCTCGCTGCCGTGATGCTGCTCTACGTCGGCTACTGGCTGCACGGCAAGTCGTATGCACATGCCTGGACCCACTTCCTGCGCGACCAGGTCGGCCAGGCACTGGCGCGGCGCACGTTGTGGGCCATGGCGGGCGTGAGTTTCCTGGCCGTGTACCGCGAGCTCTTCGAGATCGTCCTGTTCTACCAGACCCTGTGGCTGCAGGCCGGCACCGGCGGGCGGACGGCGGTGCTCGGCGGCATCGGCGCCGCTGCCGTGCTGCTCGCCGCAATCGGTTTCGCGGTCTTCCGCTACAGCCTGCGCCTGCCGCTGGCGCCGTTCTTCGCGGCGACCTCGCTGCTGCTGGCGGTGCTGGCGCTGATTTTCACGGGGCACGGCGTCGCCGCGCTGCAGGAAGCCGGACTGTTCCAGACGACCGCGCTCCCGTTCGCCGCGCTGCCGATGCTCGGTGTGTATCCGAGCGTCGAAGCGCTCGGCGCCCAGGCCGCGGTCCTGGTTGCGATCGCAATCACCATCGTCGCCGCACGGCGGCGCGCCACGGCGTTGGCGGACCCCGCGCGCGATCCCGCCTGACACCGCCGCCCCGCATCGTGGCCGGGCTGGCCCGCATCCATGAACGATCACCGGATGCGGGCTAGTCCGGCAGTGATTCGACGTCGCGCACCGCACCGCGGTCCGCGCTGGAGACGAGCCTCGCATAGGCCTTCAGTGCTGTACTGACCACGCGCGCACGGGGATGCGCCGGGCGCCAGGGCAGGCCCTGACGCGCCGCCGCACGGCGCATCAGTTCGTCGTCCGACACCTCGAGCCGGAGCGTGCGTGCCGGAATGTCGATCAGGACGGGATCGCCGGTCTCGGCGAGCGCGATCGTGCCCCCCTGCGCCGCCTCGGGCGAAACGTGCCCGATGGCAAGCCCGGCAGAACCGCCCGAGAACCGTCCGTCGGTCACGAGCGCACACTGACGGTCGAGGCCCACGGACTTGAGATAACTGGTCGGATACAGCATCTCCTGCATGCCGGGGCCGCCGCGCGGGCCTTCGTAGCGCACGATCAGCACCTCGCCGGCGAGCAGTTTCCCGCCGAGAATCGCCTCCACTGCCGCTTCCTGGCTCTCCACTACGCGCGCCGGGCCGCTGAAGCGCAGCATCGCGTCGGTCACGCCAGCGGTCTTGACCACGCATCCGCCTTCAGCCAGGTTTCCCCACAGCACGGCGAGTCCACCATCGCGCCGATAGGCATGCGCGACGTCGCGTATACAGCCCCGGGCACGGTCGGTATCGAGCGCCGGGTAACGACACGACTGCCCGAACGCGGTCTGCGTACGCACACCGCCTGGTGCCGCCCGGTAGAAATCCCTGGTCGATTGGTCCCCGGTGCGTTGGACGTCCCAGTGCGCGAGCGCGTCGGCCAGCGTCGGCGCATGCACCGTCGGGACCGACGTGTCCAGCAGACCGCCACGGTCGAGTTCGCCCAGGATGCCCATCACTCCGCCCGCGCGGTGCACGTCCTCCATGTGGTAGTGCCCGGCCGGCGCGACCTTGCAGAGCACCGGCACGCGCCGCGACAGCCGGTCGATGTCGGCCAGGCCGAAGTCGATGCCGCCTTCGTGCGCGGCGGCGAGCAGGTGCAGGACCGTATTGGTCGAGCCGCCCATCGCGATGTCGAGCGCCATCGCATTCTCGAACGCGGCCCTGGCGGCGATCCGGCGCGGCAGCACGCGGGGATCACCGTCCGCGTACCAGCGCATCGCCAGTTCCACGATGAGCCGCCCCGCGTCACGGAACAGACGTTCCCGATCCGCGTGCGTCGCCACCAGCGAGCCGTTGCCCGGCAGTGCGAGCCCCAGCGCTTCGGTCAGACAGTTCATCGAGTTGGCCGTGAACATGCCGGAGCACGAACCGCAGGTCGGACAGGCGGCGCGCTCGATGGCCGCGAGTGCGCCATGGGCAACGCGATCGTCGCCGCCCGCCACGACGGCATCGATCAGGTCGACCGCCCTGGCGCCGTCGGGCAGATCCACCCGGCCCGCCTCCATCGGTCCGCCGGATACGAAGACCACCGGCAGGTCGAGCCGCATGGCCGCCATGAGCATGCCGGGCGTGATCTTGTCGCAGTTGGAGATACAGACGAGCGCGTCGGCGCAGTGCGCATTGCACATGTACTCCACGCTGTCGGCGATGAGTTCACGGGACGGCAGGCTGTACAGCATGCCGTCGTGACCCATGGCGATGCCGTCGTCCACCGCGATGGTGTTGAACTCCCTGCCAACGCCGCCGGCACG
Source organism: Pseudomonadales bacterium (assembly GCA_019634925.1). Taxonomy (GTDB): domain Bacteria; phylum Pseudomonadota; class Gammaproteobacteria; order Pseudomonadales; family Azotimanducaceae; genus UBA7803. The sequence continues at coordinate 402,519 of JAHCAL010000003.1, read as the reverse complement.
TTCGATCTCGCCGATCACCAGCTGGCCGAGATCCTTCAGGTGCACGTGGCCGGGGACGAACTGGGTGAACGAATTGGCGACCGCGACGATGGGTTTGTCGAAGTCGGTATCGGTCATGCCGGTGGCGCGCCACAGCGCGCGTGCGCCGGCCCGGTTGCGGCCCGCGGTGCTGGTCCGGGATCTGAGTTCGGGCATGGCGGCCTCCCTTTGCTGGCATCGATCGTCCGAAGGGCGCATTCTCGCTTGGCGTCAGCCATACGCTCCAATACGATCTCGGCCATCCATCATAGGGATTCCAAATAATGGAACTGCGCCAGCTCAGGTACTTCGTCGCCGTCGCGGAGACCGGCAACTTCACGCGCGCCGCCGAGGTGCTGCACGTCTCGCAGCCGCCGCTGTCCACCCAGATCAAGGCGCTGGAAGCGGAACTCGGCGTGCAGCTCCTGGAGCGCGGCCCGCGCGGCGCGGTGCTGACCCCCGCGGGCACCGGATTCCTGGAGGATGCGCGGCTCGTGCTGACGCGGCTGGATCTGGCCCGGCGCAGGGCACGCGCCGCCGGCCAGGGCGAGGTCGGGCTGCTGTCCATCGGCTTCGTGTCGATCGCCGACTACGGCATCCTGCCACCGGCGCTCAAGGCGTTCCGCGCGGCGCACCCGCGCGTGGAAGTGCAGCTGCACGAACTGACCACCGATGCGCAGGTCCGCGAGCTGCGCGCCGCGCGGCTGGATCTCGGCATCGGCCTCGCACCCGTCGACGAGCCCGACCTCGACTTCGAGCACCTGCTGTACGAGGACCTGGTCCTGGCCGCGCCGTCAGGACACCCGGCGACCCGCAAGGCAGCGAGTGTCGATCTCGGCACCCTGGCCGCGGAACCGTTCATCGTACCGCCGCGCGACGTGGCGCCCGGTCTGTACGATCTCGTGATCAGCTGCTGCCGCGCGGCCGGATTCGCGCCGCGCATCACCCAGCACGCGCGGCAGATGCAGACCGTCATCGGCCTGGTGTCGAGCGGGATGGGTGTGGCGCTCGTGCCCGCATCGGTCCAGAACCTGAAACGGCCGGGCGTGCACTACCGGCGCCTGCGCGGCCGGGCAGCCCGCGTCGAACTCGGGCTCCTGGCACGTGCCGCGGCCGACGACGTTCTGGTGGCACGGTTTCGTGCGACCCTGCAACAGGTCCGTACCCGCACCGCGCCCGGCCGGGCCGCTCAGATCACCTCGAGATAGTCGCGATCCGGCAATTCGGGAAACGGCGCGGTCGGCAGCGCCTGGTACCAGTAGGCGACCGAGGCGATGTCGTCCTGCAGCGGCAGATACTGACGGCGCTTGTGCGTGCGCCAGCCGAGCGCCTGGATGGTCACGCGGATGTCCGCGGCGAATCGCACCGGGTCCATGATGTGCCAGCGGTACAGCCCGAAGCGCTGCTGCGACTGGTACACGCCGTCTGGCCGGATCACCTGCGGCAGGCCCGCGTACGGCGTGGTGAACTCGGTGTAGCGGCTGCCGCCTTCGCGGTCCCGTTCCATGAGCCCGGGGTCGAAGTTGTACGCGCCGCAGAAATAGTCCTCGGTACCCGTCCCGCAGATCGTCGGAAACGCGTCGTCGCCATCGAGGTAGAACTTGATCTCGCCCTCGCCCCACCAGCCGTTGTTGTTCACGCCCCAGGCCATGTAGGTGCCGACGTAGTGCCCCCGCCCGCTCACACCGTCGAGGATCGTGTAGACCGACCCGTACGGCAGCGGGTTCACGCGCCGGAACTGCGCGTGGAAGTACGCGGCGTCGGCCGGCACCTCGGTCAGCGCATAGTTGATCTGGTAGTAGACGTACAGGGCCTCGTCGGAAAGGTTCTGCAGCGTGAAGCGCGCCCGCGTGCGAAACGGCATCTCCCAGTAGCAATTGAACGCACGGCCCGGGTTCACACAGACCGCGAGCGAGGAGACCTGCGCGAACTTCTCCCAGCCGCACGCGAAGAAGTCGCCCGCGGGGCACTCGATGGACGGCTGTACCTGGTCGTCCCAATACGCGCGCAGGATCGAGTGCCGCCACTTGCCGCGCGCGAGCGTCATCCAGATCTGCTGGATCGCGCCGGGCCCGGCGATATCGGCCAGCGTGAACGTGGCGCCCGGTTCGATCACCACGTAAGGCGACACCTTCCAACCCTGGCCGAGCCCACGCGCCGCCTCGGCGGCCGGCCCGTCGACCGCCATGCCGCCCTGGCCCTTCGCGCCGCTGAAGTTCTCCGGACTCACCGACCGGCTCCGTGCCGACGAGAGCCGCGCGAGATTGCCGAGATGGAGCCCCAGACCGTCGAATGCCATGCTTCGTTCCCCTTCGATTTCGCACCTCGCCCCGGCTAATCTACCCGACTCGGCCGGAGCGGTCTCGGGATGGCGCCCGGTGCGAGATTCGATCCACATTCACCCGAATCAGCCATGGCCATCGTCAACTTCGGTTCGTTCATCATCGACCACGTCTACCGCGTGCCGCACTTCGTGCGGCCCGGCGAGACGCTCCCGGCGACCGGCTATCGTGTGTTCGCCGGCGGCAAGGGCTTCAACCAGACGCTGGCGCTGGCCCGCGCGGGCGCCACCGCCTCAGGGCACACGCTGGCCCACGCCGGCGCGATCGGCGAAAACGGCCGCTGGCTGCTCGAACTGCTCCGCCGCGAAGGCGTGGACGTGCGGGACGTCGTGGTGACCGACACGCCGACCGGACACGGCATCATCCAGGTGAACGACCAGGGTGAAAACGCGATCCTGCAGTTCCCCGGCGCGAACCGCACGCTCGAAAGGGACCACATCGAACGGGTGCTGGCACGCTACGGCCCGGAAGACGTCCTGCTGCTGCAGAACGAGGTGAACGCCCTGGCGCAGTTGATCCGCACGGCGGTCGAACGCGGCCTGCGCGTCGTGCTGAACCCGGCACCCATGGACACGACGATCGCGGGCCTGCCACTCGAACGTGTCTGGCTCCTGATCGTGAACGAGGTCGAGGGATTCGATCTGACCGGGTCCCGGGATCCGGACGAGATCCTCGCCCGCCTCGGCCGACGCTGTCCCGACAGCCGGGTCGTGCTGACCCTGGGCGCCGCCGGCGCGCGGTGCGTTCACCAGGGCCGGCAGTACCAGGTCGATGCCTGGCCTGCGCAGGCCATCGACACCACGGGGGCCGGCGATACGTTCACCGGGTTTTTCGTCGCGAGCCTGCTCGCGGGGCAGGCAATCGGTCCGGCGCTCGAGCGCGCCGCACGGGCCGCCGCGCTCTGCGTGGCGCGCCACGGCGCGGCGGATTCGATACCAACCGCGACCGAGGTGGACGCGTTGACCTGAGCGGGGCGTGGTCCGTCAGCCGAGCGAGTCGACGTACAACCGCGCGATGGCTTCGAGGCCCAGACGATCCGCTTCGTCGAAGCGTGCGTGGCGCGGCGAGTCGACGTCGAGCACGCCGATCACCTCGCCCGCGCGCCGGAGCGGCACCACCAGCTCCGCGTTCGATGCCGCGTCGCAGGCGATGTGCCCGGGGAACGCATGCACGTCGTCCACCACGATGGTCGCGCCCTCTTGCGCGGCGGTTCCGCAGACCCCCTTGCCGAGCGCGATGCGCACGCAGGCCGGCTTGCCCTGAAACGGGCCGAGCACGAGTTCGCCGGACCGCAGGAAGTAGAAGCCCGCCCAGTTGATGTCGGGCAGCGCGCCGAAAAGCAGGGCCGAGAGGTTGGCGGCGTTGGCAATAGCATCCTGTTCGTCCGCCACGAGGGCCCTGGCCTGCTCCAGCAAAGTACCCCAGCCGGAAAACGGTCCCGCATGCTCCATATCTGACTTCCCGGTCATAAAGTACATCGTGGAAATGCCGCATTCTCAATAGCCGGTACAACGCCCGTCGGCGACACAGGGCGCTGGGTCAGATCTCAACGGCGACCTTCGAGATGCGCTTCGCCGATGAAAACGAAAAGCAGAATCGTAACAACCACCGCGGGATGCCCACCGGCGGCGTTTTGTGGCAGGCCCCGCGCCGCCCGTGGACATCCCTAATCGCGAGACCATGGCAACTACGTGATCATCAAGCCCCAAAGTGTCCGTGGAAACGCGTCAGGTCCAACTCCACTTTCGTGTTAAACGCCGTAACTTTCGTTCCTACAGACCACACCGCGCGCGGGAATCGCTATGGCCAGATTAGCGACGGGATCAATTCGCCAAGCAAAATAAACGTGGTCAAGAAACTCTCGCTCCGGTTCTGGCTTGGCAATGGCAATCACATACTCATCAGCCTCATCACCGACAGAGCAGTCGTGAAAAACCAAGCTCCATCCTTCGGCATCTCCCGGGCTTTGAAATAGCACGAAGTGTTCGCCAGCCCCAGGCGCACCGATAACCAGGCGCCCCAGTCCCTGATCTTCGAGAAACGCGTTCACCTTTGTTCGCGCGCCTGAGTGTTTACCAACGACCGCTCCTGCGACCCATGAATCCTTCTGGCCTGCGGCCGCAGCGAATGCATGGCTGGTCATTAGAACAAGAGTAAGGCCAACGATTGGAGAAACTACTTCAAAGACTCTCATCATTTCTTCTCCACCAAGTCCATGCCGTTATGCGGTCTTATCGTCTTTAGCACCGGATGCAGTCGCTGCGGATTGAACGGGCTCGCTATGCGGCCACCCGGCAACACCTGCTGCGCGTGCTGCGTGGGGTCTTGCGCTCGACCAGCAGAATCTCTCCATTCGAAGTGTAGATGAGCCTTCGTTGCGAGTCCGTTTGGCGGGTCTGCATAGGTACCAAGCCACTGCCCCTTTGTTACCAAATCCCCCGCACTCAAAGTGTTTGTTGTTGGATCTACGTGAGCGTAAACGAATGCATCACCACTTGGAGCACGAATGCGAAGACGGAATCCAAACCCTTGGGCGTGACTCTTTGGGTTTTCCCAACCCGCCACAATCACTTCCCCGTCATCCGCGCTGTAGAAGGATCTTTCTGGATCCGCAGCGGATGCAGAGACGGGCTTCGTCGAGTCTAGGAAATCTAAAGCCCCCCCTTGCGGCAAAACAACAACCCCACCTTGAGCTCCGAACCCATCCGGCAATCGGATCGACCAAGGCATCGAAGTGCCTGGGCCACCCTGATCGTAGCTCGGCCCAATATTCAAGCGTGAGTTTTGTCCCAGCAGCCAGAGGTAGTAATTGATTCGATCCCGGTCTGGCGAATCTGCGAGGTTCAGTCTTTCACCACCATGGCTGCACCAACTACACTCACCATCGAACCCACTCGGATCCGTAAAACTCAACGGACTGTTGAACACATACGCATAGCGGTTGTAGCTCTGACTGAACCACGGCGCCTGCACGATCGGGTCGGGGGAGACGAACCGGCCGATGCGGGGGTCGTACACCCGTCCATTCATGTGGATGAACCCGGTCCGGTTCAGGTGCTCGTGGTCGGTGAAGCCACGCGAGCCGCGGCTGTCCTGCCAGGAACGCAGGGCGTTGAGTCCCGTGGCCGAGAGATCCGCATTCCACGTGGTCGCGCGGCGACCGCCGAACGGATCAAAACTCGTTTTCTGTTGGACGGCGCCGGCGCTTTCGGTGATCGCGTCCACCGAGCCGAGATGGTCGCGGTGCACGTATTCGTAGTACCAGGCTTCCCAGACCTGGTCGATCGCCCGGCGTCGGGCGATGGCCCGCACGGTTGCGGTGATCTGCAGGCGCACGATCCGGTCGTGGGTGGCGTTGGCCGGGGCGAGCACGTACTCGTAGTCCCCGCCCAGATACAGCACCCGACGCGTGCGCGTGGTGCCGGACTCGTCCCAGCTCTCGAGACTCTGCACCCGCTGGTCGTCGGTGTCGTACCAGAACTGGTCGCGGGCCACGATCGTGGACTCGTTGGGGCCCACGTGGATCTGGGTGACGTTGTTGCGGGCGTCGTAGGTAAGCCAGGTGTTGGGGCCCGAAGCCGCCGCGTACTGGGTGATGTTGCCGTTGTTGTCGTAGCTGAGCGTGTTCGAGATTCCGCCGAGGCTGACGCTGGTCAGCCGGTGCGGGCCTGAGTACGTATATCCGGTCACGTTCAGGTCGCCGGAGATATTGCTGGTCTTGCTGGTCAGGTTACCGGTGGCGCTGTAGGCGAACGACAACGTCCGGCTCGCCCCCACCGAGGTCGCCTGCTGGGTCAGGCGCTCCAGCACGTCGTAGCTGAACGTATCGACGTAGTCGTCGCCGGTCGTCACGGTATTGCGCTTGTCGATCCGCCGGTACAGGCTGCTGTTGCTGCGCCACACCGTTTCCAGGTCCTGGATCGATTTTGGGGTGGCCGTGGTGCCAGTCTGGGTGCTGGTCAGCCGCCCGCTCGCGGCATCGAACCCACGGATCGTGCGGAACGCGTTGTTGTGGAACCGTTCTTCGGTGGCATTCCCGAACGGGTCGGTGGACTCGAACCGGTGCAGCACCGTGCCGCTGCGGCTCACCTGGCTCAGGTGGCCCTGGGCCGTGTAGGCATAATCCACCGCAAACGTGGTGCCGGGGTAGGTCTGGGTGGCGAGCCGGCCGGCGGCATCGTAGCTAAAACTGCGTGTGTAGCTGCTGGACCACACCCCGCCGGCCAGATCGCTGGTGACGATGCTGGTGAGCCGTCCGTATTCGCTCTCGTAATGATAGGTCTCGGTGAACCCCGGCCGGGAACGGCTGCCGAGCGCGCCCTTGGCGTACGCGGGATCCCAGGACCAGGTGTTCACCACTCCGCCTTGATCCGTGCGGCTGGTCAGGCGGCCAAGCAGATCGTAGACGTAGGCGCTGGTCTGGCTCTTGCCGTCGGTGGTGGAGGTGAGCTCGCCCAACGCGTTGAACGCGAACTGGGTGGTCCCCGTGCTCGGCTCGACGATCTGATATCGGTTGCGAGCCAGGTCGTAATACATCGTCGCCACGGTCACCATGTTGCCGGGGGTGCCCACCTGCACCGTTTCCAGGTCCCCGTGCGAGGTATACGTATAGGCGGTCGTGACTGCGGAACCCGTGCCGTGGGCATCCACGGTCGAGGTCAGCTGGCCCAACACGTTGAACACGGACTGCTTGGCCCGGGTGACGTCGGCGACCCCGGGGGTTCTGACCGTCTCGGTCACCGTGACCGTCACGCTGCCGGCGGCGCCGGAGAACGTCGTGGTGGTAAACCCGCCGTCCGGGCGGTCCTCGCGTGTCACCCGGTCGCGCAGGTCGTAGGTGTACCAGGTGCAGTTCGCACCCGCTACCGTGCAGGTCGGGGTGGTCTGTGTGCTGAAGTACGGGCGCGACACGTACTGCACCCGGCTGCGGTTGTCGTACTCGGTGCGCACCCGCCGCCAGCCGTCGCTTGCGCGCAGCGCATCTTCCTCGTTCAGCACCTCGCGGCCGAGCACGTCGAGATACGCCACCTGGGTCGGCGCGGTCTGGGTCGTGCCATTGTGCACCTGCGTGGTGATCTTCAGCGCCGCTTCGGCGTTAACCACATCGTAACAACCCACCACGTCACAGCGTTCGTACGCGACCGTGGTCTCGGTGCCGTCCGGATCCGTGCGCCGCACCACCCGGCCGAACGGATCGTACTCGACGTACGTCGTGCGCCCGTTCGGATCGGTCACCTCCGCCGGCTGGCCGAACCGGTAGTCCGGCGTCAGCACGGTGTCATGGCCAAGTGGGTTGGTGACCGATGCCGGATACAGGCCGTCGAAGTACGGCGTGCCGAAGTTCGTGGTGCGAGCGCTGATTCCGGCGCCGCTTACCGTGCTGCTCGCGATCACGTTCTGGTTGGCGCCGTCGAAGACGCGGGTCACGGTCAGGGCGAGGGTTCCGTGCCCCGGCAGGCGGGTCGAGCTTTCCAACTCTCGGGTACCGGACTTGTAAGTGTAATCGTAAGTGACCGTCCGATCGGACTGCCCCGGAACATTGTGCGAAACTTTCCTTTGAGACATGACTTCCCGAAGCCAGACCGGGGTCGCGACGCTGTAATAGTATCGCTCTTCGCGAATCTCCCTCGCTTTCGTCAACACGACCCTTTCGGGTAGATCGCCCCAGAACCACGGCGTGAACGGCGGATTCGAGAGCGTGTGTCCTTGAGTCACCGCCGTGATTCTCTTGGACGGAGACTCTAGAGACGCTTCGCCGTCCGGACATAGGCCGCCGTCAACTAGAGGTCGAAAGCACATTGTCGTCTTGGAAGTCAGGCCACCAACAGTCACCCCGCCCTCGAGCAGCCACTCAGTCGTCTGGGACCCGTAGGTATACATGGATCCACCGGCTTGGCTCTCACCCGTATAGCGACGCTCGATTCGCGCCAACTCTTCGGTATGCGCCCCGAACGTGCTGTTGAAACTGCGCAGCTGGCTGACCTTGCCGAGAAATGGCCAATCGAGGCGTGTTTGCGTGTAGGTAAATGCTCCTGACTGTTCGTCCTTGATGCGGACTTCGTAGAAGCCGATGAAGCCGCGGTTCTGAGTGTTCCGTTTCGCGAAGTTCTTGTAACGATAAGACCACCGACGCTGCCCGGTGCTGGAGCGGCCGTCGGATTGACGTAGCTCCGACACGGCCGCCACGGTCTGGTTTGCAGTGTTCGGGGCTGAGGGAAGTGTACCGAACGGTGCTTCGCTATACGTTAGCGGATTGCTCGTGGTGGTGATCGCGGTATAGAAAAACTGCGTTCGCGCGCCGAGCCCATCCTGAACTTGGGACACCGCGATCGGATAATTCACCGTGCCACCGCTTACGTTGGCCCAACTGAAGACAAGGGGACGCAGGCAGCTTACAGGTCCCCCGTATGGCTGATTGCCGCATTCCTGGAGTTGGGTCAGTCGCAGGCGCCCACCGATCAACTGGCTGTCGAGCCGGTACTCGCGAACCGGCGTCTGTCCCGCCAAAACTACCACACGATTCAGTACCCCGGTCTGCTTGACGTGCGGACCCGACGAAGCCCACACCAGCGGTTGTGGTCCGAGATCGGTACGCGGCCCGTACTTGAACTGAACCTCGGCCACGCCGTACTGAATCGATTTCGGACGTAACACGCCGTAGCCGTCGAACTTCTCCCACTCCACGGTCATCACATTGCCGAGCGCATGGGTCAGCTGGCGCAGGCCCCAGAAGTACACGGGCGCCGGCACGATGAGTGACGAACCATCGCAGCACTCTCCGTATCCGGACATCCCCCACCCACTCGCGACGACCCGGGTAGCTGTCGTGTCGCCGAACAGGCCCACGCTGCCGTCCGGATACTGTACCTGGAACCCGTCGCCGACCCGCGTGATGCGAATTCCTTCGTTGATCGCGGTTCGGTACTCGGCCGAAGTGCCCCAGTAGAACCCCGACACCAGCGCCAGCGGCGTGCCATCGAGGCAAAGCAAATCGGTGTGATCCAGCGCCAGCGGATACGTGCTGCTCGCCAGGCCACCGCGGCAGCGGTGGATCACCGATACACCATTCAACGACCAGCCATGGTCGAGCGTGTCATTGACGATGTTCAGATGTTGATCGGACCGGCGCGCACTGTCGTATTCGAGTCGCAACCCGGGCGCGAGCCCGTTTACTCCAGCGGGAGTAGTGATCGGTACGGAGATCCGGGTCGAACCGCGCAGGCTCACCTGCGCCGTGTACGCCGTGCTGCCCGCCTCTGTCGTACTCGTATCGATCACCGGAGCCGCGTTGCGGGTAACTGTGACCGTCTGCATGGCGGTCGAGTGGTAACTGCAGTCGTACTGGTACTCGCCACCACCGATGTACGTCCAGAAACACGACGCCAGACGGAACTTGTACGTACCAGAGGGCAAATCGGTAAAGCTCCACGACGTCCCCGAGCTCGCCACCCGCCAGCTGACGTCGTCGAGCCACAGTTGCCAACCGGATGTCCAGGTCAACTGGAACGTTCCACTGGTACTGGTGGTCGGTCCGGAAATGCTCGCCGCGTGAACGGCTCCCGCGCCACACCAGAGCAGCACCGCGCACAGCAGTCGCGCGCCGATACGGGTTGCTCTATCCATGCTGGCTGTCTCCCGTATCAGTCGGCTGTGGCGGTATCGACGGCGTCGGGCGCCGTTTAATCCGAATCGCGCGTCAGGTGGTAATCGACGCCTTTGAGCACCGTGGCCTCGAACCCCTCGGGCAGGGTCGCCGCGTACCGAGCACGCGCCGCGCCGCACGGGCCGGACGCCGCCTCGCTCACCGCGACCCGATCCGTCCCCACGGTCCGCTGCACACACTCGACGTAATCGACCAGGGCCGCCTTCTGCTCCGCCGCATGCTGCTCGGTGGCCGCGAAGTCCGCCCGTTCGGTGTCTGTCCACTGCAGTTCGGGTACCGCATCCGGCTCGGATGCCGCTTCGAGATCGGCCTCGGTCTGGGCAAGCGCCGCAGTGGCCCACCACACCAGCCCACCAAGCAGCCACGCAAGCGCCCGCACGCGGCGCGCACGATCGGTCGTTCGCATCGTCAGGATCCTCGGATCAGCAATGGCGGGACGCACCGCGGGGCGGTGCGAGGGAAAACAGGATGAAACGTGCGTGCGCGCGCTATGCGCGCCGTGACCCGTGACCCGTGACCCGTGACCCGTGACCCGTGACCCGTGACCCGTGACCCGGTCTAGCATTGCCCTCCCTCCCCAGGAATTGCAACGGCTGAACTATGCCGCCACGTCCATTCAGCTGTCAACGACCTAGCTACGCGGGGAAGTCTCCAACTCCGCTGATCATTGATCCAATCTCACGTAACCCGAACCGAATCGCCCATACCCAAATCAGCTCCCCACTCGATTGCCCGCCTACCAAATGTGCCTCGAATCCAATGCGACCCGCCGAACCTAGGGAATGTCTGATCATTTGAGTGTTTTCATTCGCTGCCGGACCGTTTCGAGCCGAGTCGATGTGATCTTGATCGAATTCGCCAGCTTTGTGCCGCTATTGGGCGGCGATCGAAGCCCTCGAAGGGCCGGTTGCCCGAATTTCAGGCATACGAAACCCTCGGAGCCGTTCGTCGTTTCTTCATGAGCGTTTTCTTCGCCATGACCAGATTCACCAGCGCACACGAGACGAACAGGAAGTGAGCGTTCTTGGCCAACCCCTTGTAGCGCACTTTGGTGAAGCCGAACTGCCGCTTCATGACGAAGAAGCTGTGCTCGACCCGAGCTCGAACCTTCGACTTGTTCCGGTTCGAGCGGCGCTGCCGCTCGCTCAGAGCGTGATAACGATGGCCTTTCTCATGGGTCATGTCCTTTGCCTCCGGCGCATGTTCGGCGAGCGTCTCACGTTGTCCGTGATAGGCCGAATCTCCCCACACTCGCGCCTCGTCTCCGTGCAGCAGATCACCCAGAACGGTGGAGTCATGAACGTTCGCTGCCGTCGCCACCACCGAATGAATCAGCCGGGTCCTCCGGTCGACTCCGATATGCGCCTTCATTCCAAAGTACCATTGGTTGCCCTTCTTGGTCTGGCGCATGTCCGGATCACGCTCTTTCTTCTGGTTCTTGGTCGAGCTTGGGGCATGGATGATCGTCGCATCTACGATCGTCCCGCGGCTCAGCTTCAGGCCGCTTTCGCGAAGGTACTCATTGACCAGATGGAACAACTGATCGCCAAGGTTGTGCTTCTCCATGAGGTGACGGAACTTGCAGATCGTCGTCTCGTCCGGCACCGGCTCCCGGCCCAGGTCGATCCCCACGAAGTTGCGCATCGCGCGCGAGTCATACAGCACTTCCTCGGCTGCCGGGTCCGAGAGGTTGAATCAGTGCTGAAGGAAATGGATGCGCAGCATCCGCTCGATGCCAATCGGTCGGCGACCAGCGCCCTCAGCCTTCGGATAGAACGGTTCGATGGCAGCAGCGAGTTCCTTCCAGGGGATGATGGAGTCCATCTCGTCGAGAAAAAGCTCCTTGCGAGTCTTCTTCCGGGACTTCTCGAAGCCTTCGTCAGCGAAGCTCTTCTGGCGCATGACTCGCACTCTCACAGCCGCATCGACAGAACACCGATTATCCCAGATCATCGCAATAAATCAGAGATTCCCTAGACGTCAAGCGTCCCTCTCAACACCATACCGCTCGGCAAGCTCCCGCTCGAACGCCGCCTGCACTCCCGCCATCTCGGCACGAAACGCAGCGGAATCCCACTCCCGGTACTCGCCTCGTGCGTACGCGAGCGCGTTGCGGTAGTACATCCAGGCATTCATGCGATTGGCGACGTAGCTGTTGCGCACCTTGCGCACCGTCGCCGGCGCACCCATCACGATACTGTTGGCGGGAATCACCGTGCCTTCCTTGACGAAACTGCCGCCCGCGACGATGCAGTTGTCGCCGATCACGGCACCGTCCATGATCGTCGTGTTGATGCCGATCAGGCAGTTGTCGCTGATCTCGCACAGGTGGATCGTGCAGTGATGGGTGATCGAGCAGTACGCGCCGATCTTCACCCGGCCGCCGTGGATCATCACGAAGTCCTGGATGTTGGTCTTCGCGCCGATCACGGTAGCCCCGGCTTCGGAGCGGATCGAGACGTACGGCCATAGGCTCGCACCCTCGCCCAGTTCCACGTTGCCGTAGACACACGCTGTGGGATGCACGAACGCCGCACGGGACAGATCCACGCCCGGATCGATCATCGGCACGCGCCCGTTCATCGACGGCTCCTGGACATCGCGGGTGATGCCATCCCGTGCCACCGCGGCTCAGCGCGGATCACGGATGGTGACGGTTCCCTGCGCGCAGGCCGCGAGCCGTCCTTCGTTGGTGACGTCGATGCGCACGATCGCCTGGGTACGGGTCAGGCTCAGGATCGCTGCGCGGCCCTCGACCACCCCCTTGCTCACCGGGGCGGTCAGGTTGATCTTGAATTCCGTGGTCGCGGCCCACTGGCCCTGCTTCATGGCGGGATAACACACACAGCCGAGCAGGTGATCGCAGAACGCGCTCAGCACGCCGCCATGCATGTTGCCGAACGGCGTCAGCAGTTCCTCGCGCACGACGAAGCGCCCCACCATGAAACCCGGACCGGCGTCCGCGAGTTCGAAGCCCAGGTACTCCGGCAGCCCGCCGCCGCCCTTCGCGGGACCCAGGAAGCGCGAGGCGATCTTTGCATCGTACGGTATGCCGGCAGTCTGTTCGGTCATGTCTTCCTCCCCGACCTTCAAGCGGGCGGCAGCAGCGTGCTGTGGATGGACTCGTCGCCCGGGATCTCGCGCGCCAGGGTGCGGATGGCGAGTTCGGCCTCGGCGAGCGGAAAGTCGTGCGTATGCATGCGCTCGACGGGCACGCGCCCCGACTCGATCAGGCGGATCGCGGCGCGGTAACCGGACGAGGTCACCCCGATGGCGCCGCGCAGGGTGAGTTCCTTCATCACCACCAGGTCCGAGACGAACCGCTCGACGGCCTTGAACCCCTTCACCCCGGCCAGCACCACCGTGCCGCCCGGGCGCGCCATCGACAGCGCGTCGGCCACCGGGGCGGTGGCGTAGGCGCTGACATCGACCACCACGTCCGCGCCGCGCCCGCCGGTGAGTTCCTTGACCCGGCGCACGGCGTCCTCGTTCTCGACGTCGATGGTGTGATCGGCGCCGAATGCGCGCGCGAGCGCGAGCTTGCGTGCGTCGGCGGCGAGCCCGGTGACGATGATCGTCCCGGCGCCGACTTCGCGGCACGCGATCACCGACGCCAGCCCGCGCTGGCCGGGCCCGAGGATCACCACGGTGTCACCCGGCGCGGTGCGCGGCAGTTCCACCGCCCAGCGGAACCCGGCGCCGAGCGGGTTGTACATGACGGCGATCGCCGCCGGCAGGCGCGCGTCGACCCGGTGCAGGACCGAGTTCGGGTGCAGGTACATGTACTGTGCATAGCCACCCCACAGGCCGGGCGCTTCGGTCAGCGGGATGTAGGAATAGATGCGCCGGTGGTCGCAGAGGTGGTAGCTGCCGCCGAGACACGGCCCGCAGTGCCGGCAGGAGATCATGGTCTCCACCGCGACCCGGTCGCCGACGTCCACACCCCAGCGCGCCGCCGCCCGGTCGCCGATCTTTGCGATCACGCCGAGCGGCTCGTGGCCGGGCACCACCGGCATGGGGGTGCGCAGCAGGCCCTGGAACTGCTCGTGGTCGCTGCCGCAGATGCCGCAGGCTTCGAGACGCAGGATCGCCGAGTCGGCGTCGATGTCGGGGATCGGCAGATCCATCGGCTCGAGCACGCGCGGCGCGGTCTGCACCATGGCGAAGCTGGTCTTCGGCAACACCACGAACGTTACCCCCCCTGGATGCGCGGCATCAGCACGACCTCCGCGCCGGCCGGAATCGGCTCGCTCCAGTTGTCGCGGAAGATCTCGCCGTTGATGGCGACCGCGATCCCGGCATCGAGTTGCGCCTCGAGCCGTGGATAACGGTCGACCAGGCGGCCGAGCAGCTCGCGGATCGTGGCGGCCTCGACGTCGACCGCGGCGGCACCGCCCACCGCGTCGCGCAGCGGCCCGCTCACCGCCACCTTCACACGCGGACGCTCAGCCGGCGGAGACCCGGCGGTCGCCCGCGAGCGAGCGTTCCGCCTTGATCGCCTTCAGGATTCGCGGCGGCGACATCGGCACGTGGGTCAGGCGCACGCCGACCGCGTTGGATACCGCGTTGCCGATGGCGGCCAGCGGCGGCACGATCGAGGTCTCGCCGACGCCGCGGATGCCGTACGGATGCCCAGGGTTCGGGATCTCGAGGATCTGCGTGTCGATGAACGGCAGGTCCGAGCAGACCGGAATCCGGTAGTCGAGGAAACCCGGGTTCTGCAGGCGCCCGTCCTTGCCGTAGATGTATTCCTCGTTCAGCGCCCAGCCGATGCCCTGGGCGGCCGCACCCTGGAACTGGCCTTCCACGTAGTCGGGATGGATGGCCCGGCCGGCATCCTGGATCACCGCGTAGCGCAGCACGCGCGTCGCGCCGGTTTCCGGGTCGACCTCGACGTCGCAGATATGGCTCGCGAACGAGACCCCCGCGCCATCCGCCACCACCTCGTTGTGGCCCGCGATCGGCCCGCCGGTACGCGGCGACTTGGCCGCGATCTGCGCGAGCGTCAGCGGCTGCAGGTTGCTGTGCTGGATGCCGAGCGCGACCGCCTGGCCGTCCTGCCAGTGCACGTCCTGCACCGGGATGTCCCACGTCTTCGCCGCGCGGTTGCGCAGTTCCTCGATGGCATTGCGGCAGGCGAAGATGATCGCCATGCCCGACGAGAACGTGCCACGGCTACCTTCGGTCGTGTCGTTGTGGCCGAGCGAGGCGGTATCGGCGATCGTGCACTTCACGGTCTCGTACGGGACGCCGAGTTCCTCCGCGGCGATCAGCGACAGCGATGCCCGCGAGCCGCCCACGTCCACCGTACCGACCGACACGTTGATCGTGCCGTCGACGCCGATGTTGACGGTCGCGCAGGTCTGCCCGCCGAAGTTGAACCAGAACCCGCAGGCCATGCCACGCCCCTGGTTCGGCTTGAGCTTGACCTTCATCTGCGGGTGGTTCTTGACCGCTTCGAGCGTCGCGCGGATCCCGATCGGCCCGTAAGTCGGGCCGTAGGAGGCCCGCGTGCCCTCCTTCGCGGCGTTCAGGAGCCGGAAGTCGACCGGATCCATGCCGATCGCGCCCGCGACGATGTCCATGGTGCTCTCGACCGCGAACGCCGCCATGGGTGCCGACGGCGCCCGGTACGCCGCCACCTTCGGCCGGTTGACCAGTACGTCGTAGGCGATCGACTTCACGTTCGGCAGGTCGTAACAGGCCCACGAAGTCATCGCGCCGAGCATGCCCCAGATGCCGGGGAAGGCGCCGTCCTGGTAGCGCAGCACGGCCTTCGCCCCCGTGATGCGGCCATCGCGCTTGACGCCGATCTTGACGTCGATCGACGTCGAGCAGGTCGGGCCGGTGGCGCGGAACACCTCGTCGCGGGTCATCACCAGCTTGACCGGGCGGTTCGCCTTGCGCGACAGCGCGAGCGCGACCGGTTCCATCCACACGTGGGTCTTGCCGCCGAACCCGCCGCCGATCTCGGACGACGTGACCTTGAGCTTGGCGATCTCCATGCCGAGCAGCTCGGCGCACTGGTTGCGGAACGTGTAGTGACCCTGGGTCGTGACCCAGAGTTCGCCCTGGCCGTCCGGGCCGACGCTCGCCAGGCACGCGTGCGGCTCGATGTAGCCCTGGTGGGTCTGCTCGGTCTTGTAGCTGCGCTCGATGACCACGTCCGCCTCCGCGAACCCGGCCTCCACGTCACCATGCCCGAACTCGGAGATCTGCGAGACGTTGGTCTCCTTGTTCGGATCGCCGCCGGCCGTGCGCACCCAGGGCTGCACGATCGGCGCGCCCTCCTGCATGGCTTCGTCCACGTCGGTGACGTGCGGCAGCACCTTGTAGTCGATCTTGATGAGTTTCAGCGCCTGCTTCGCCGTCTCCGCATCGATCGCGGCGACCGCCGCGACCGCGTGCCCGTCGTACAGCGCGCGACCGCGCGCCATGCAGTTCTCGAGGATGTCGAGCAGGTCGCGCCGGCCGTTGACCTTGTCCGGCAGGTCGGCGCTGGTGATCACCGCCTTGACGCCGGGCAGCGCCTCGGCCTTGCTGGTGTCGATCGAGCGGATCAGCGCATGCGCGTGGGGCGAACGCAGGATCATGCCGACGAGTTGGCCCGGCGCGGTTGCATCCGCGCCGTAGCGCGCCCGGCCGGTGACCTTGTCGACCCCGTCGGGCCGCGGCACGCGGGTACCGACGACCTTGAAGTTCCGGTTGGTGAGACTTGCATCGTGTGACACTGGACTGATCTCCTGAATGCTGTCGCGATCGGCCGGTCAGGCGGCGGTCTGCTTGCGAGTTTTCTTGCTCTTGCCCGATTTGCCGGCCTGCGCCGCATCGGTGGCGAGCTCCGCGGCTGCGGCCTGAACCGCGCGGACGATCTTGTCGTATCCCGTGCAGCGGCACAGGTTGCCGGCGAGCGCGTAGCGGATCTGCTCGACGGTCGGATCGGGATTACGATCGAGCAGGGCCTTTGCGGCCACCAGGAAGCCCGGCGTGCACACGCCGCACTGCAGCGCGGCGTGCTCGATGAACTTCTCCTGCAGCGGGTGCAGGCGGCCGCCGCTCGCGAGGCCCTCGACCGTGGTGATCGCACGGCCGTCGGCTTCGGCGCCGAGCACGAGGCATGCACATACCAGGCGCCCGTCGAGGGTCACGCTGCAGGCACCGCAGTCGCCGGTGCCACAACCTTCCTTGGCGCCGGTCAGCCCGACTCGGTTGCGCAGTACGTCGAGCAGTACCTCAGCCGGCTGGCAGACGAATTCCACCGGATCGCCGTTGATCGTCGTAGAAACATGAACGCCGGCCATCGTGCTCAACCTCCCGCCCGCTGATAGGCAATCTTCGCGGCCCGTCGTGCCAGAACGCCCGCCACTTCGGTACGGAATTCGACCGTACCACGCTTGTCGTCGATCGGTGCGCAGGCTGCCTCGCAGGCCGCCGTGAGCGCCGCGAGCGCCGCCTCGTCCAGCTTGGTGCCGACGATCGCCTTCGCGGCCGCCGGCACCAGCACCACCGTGGGGGCGACCGCCCCCAGCGCGACCCGCGCCTCCTCGATCACGCCACCCCGCCCGAGCTTCAGGCAGACGCCGGCGGAACAGACGGCGATGTCCATTTCGGTGCGCGGCGTGAAACGCAGGTAGGCATCGCCGGTCTTGCCTTTCGGCAGCGGCAGCAGGATGGCTTCGACGAATTCGCCCTTGCCGAGCGTCGTGCGGCCGGGACCGGCCGGGACCTTCTCGACCGGCACGGTACGCCGCCCCTTGGGTCCGGCGATGACCGCCTTGGCCTTCGCGGCGACGAGCGCCGGCACGCTGTCGGCCGCCGGTGATGCGTTGCAGAGGTTGCCCGCCACGGTGCAGCGACTCTGGATCTGGTCGGAGCCGATCAGGTTGGCGGCCTCCACCACCCCGGGCCACGCCTTGCGCAGCCCGGCGTGTTCACCCATCGCCGCGCACGGCACCGCGGCGCCGATGCGGAACCCGGTCGAGGTTTTCCGGATCTCCTGCAGGGCCGGGATCCGCTTGATGTCGACCACCAGGTCCGGCTCGATGAATCCGCCCTTCATGCGCACCAGCAGGTCGGAACCACCTGCCAGCACGAATGCACTGCCTTTCGCGCGGGACAGCAGCGTGACCGCGTCCTTGGTGCTCGTCGGCGCTTCGTATCTCATGAACTCGCTTGCCTCCCCCGATGACTGCTCGAACCGCTGTTCCGCAATGCGTGGCGCAAACCGGCCACTGCCTGCCGCGCTACATGTTACACACGTCGCTCACGCCGGCGCACTACCCACCTGCATTGCGTACCCGCGGCAGCTTCAGCATGCGGTAGCCCGCCGGCTGGTAGGTCAGGATCAGCGCGCGC
This sequence comes from Pseudomonadales bacterium, assembly GCA_019634925.1. Taxonomy (GTDB): domain Bacteria; phylum Pseudomonadota; class Gammaproteobacteria; order Pseudomonadales; family Azotimanducaceae; genus UBA7803. Next base: position 384,141 of record JAHCAL010000003.1, on the reverse strand, counting down.
CGCTGCTGCGCCGACCGGTTCGGCGGCGAGCCGTGCACGACGTGCGGGCTGAAGAACACGAGCGACCCCGCGGGTGCCACCATCGCCACCGCCGCCGCCTCCGAGAAACAATCGGGGTCAGTGTAAAAACCGCCTAGCTGCGTCCCGTCGTCGGTGCCCGGCAGCCGTCCGGCGCGATGGCTGCCCGGAATCATGCGGAGCGCGCCGTTCGCTTCGGAGGCATCGTCGAGCAGCACCATGACGTTCGGCAACCGGTCCACATGCGTGCAGTCGTGGATCCAGTAGGGTGAATCCTGGTGCCAGCGGAAGCCGGAACCTTCCATGGGTCGCTTGAGATTGAGCTTGTCGGTCCAGAGCGCGACCGCGTCCGCGCCCACCAGATCGGCAACCGGTTCGACGATGCGCGGATCGTCGATCAGAGACTCCCAGCGCGGATCGAACAGGTGCGCAGGTTCGATGACCCGCACGGTCCCGCTGCCCACCGCGTGCTCGAACTGGACGGTGGCGCCCGCGACGTCCACGAATCGCTTGCCGTCAAGGAGATACGCGCAACCCTTGGCACAGAGTCGCAGGACGGATTCGACCGTTGCCTCGGCCGCGGCACGCAGCCCCTCGACTTCGGCGGGGCCGAACACGCACGTGCGGATCAGGAAGCCCTCGTCCGCGTAACGCGCGTGCTCGCCGTCGGTCAATCCAAAGCCACGCCGCACCGCACGCCTCGCGGCTGCATCACCCACCCGCCTGCACGCCGTACGGGGCATCGTGCGCCTGGCCCGCCACGTCCTCGAGAAAACACAGCGTCTTCAGCACGCCGGTGTCGTCGCGCTGCCCGCCGATGACCTGCAGCCCCACCGGCAGGCCCTCCCGGGTGCGACCCGCGCACACGGTACCGGCCGGATTGCGGGTCATGTTGATCGCCGCGGTGAACGACACCCAGGCCGGCGACGGCTTGCCGTTCACCATGCCCCCGAGCGCACCTTCACGCGGCACCTGCCCGGAGCAGGTCGGCGTCAGGATGAACGGCGCGTCAGCGAAGGCCGCGTCGAGCCCGAGATTCAGCGTATGGCATGCATCCATGGCGCGGGCATAGTCGACCCCGCTGGTCTTGAGCCCGTACTCGATGGTCGCACGCAGGCTCTCGTCGATACGGTCCCAGTCGGGCGTCCCCTTGAGCCCGCCCTGGGCGCGTGCCCGCAACGTCGCCCACAACACGAACCAGCTGCCATTCGGATCGGCCTCCCAGATCTTCGGCCGCTCGATCACCACGACACCGGCATCCGCGAGTCGCCGGACGAGCGTCTCGCACACCGCACGCACCTCGGCATCGACTTCCGCAAAGCCCATGTCGGGGCACCAGACCACCGCCGGCGGGCGGTTCGATCGGTCGAGTGCGCGCCGGAACGACCCCTCCGGCGTCGGGAGCCCGAAGATGTCGGTCGGATCGTCACCGACCACGGCATCCAGCACCAGCGCGAGGTCGCGGGCCCTGAGCGTCATCGGACCACGCACCGCGAGCACGTTGGCACCCGGCGGCTTCGGCCCGCCGAGCGGGATGCGACCCTGGCTCGCCTTGAAGCCGGTGAACCCGCACAGCGCCGCCGGGATGCGGATCGAGCCGCCGCCGTCCGACCCTGTGGCGAGCGGCACCATGCCCGAGGCCAGCGCGGCGGACGAGCCGCCCGACGAACCGCCGGCGGTGTAGTCGAGATGCCAGGGATTGCGGGTGAAGCCGAACGGCACGTTGTCGGTGATCGCCTTGTGGCCGAACTCCGGGGTGTTGGTCTTGCCCACCACCACGCACCCGGCGGCCTTGAGTCGGGCCACCAGCACCGAGTCGTGGCTCGCCGGCGGATCGTCGCGATGCAGGTCGGAACCCCAGCTGGTGACGTAGCCGGTGGCCTCCTCGAGGTCCTTCACGCCGAGCGGGATGCCCGCCAGCGGCCCGACCGGGTCGCCGGCACGCAGGCGCCGGTCGATCGCGTCCGCGGCCGCCCGCGCGTCGTCCTCCCGCACGCTGCAGAACGCGTTCAGCTGCGCGTTCAGCGCCCGGATGTTGGCGAGCGCGGCATCGACCAGTTCACGGGCGCTGGTCCGGCGCGACCTGACATCTGCCACAAGCGCCTCGATGGTCGTGGTCCTGAAATCCATCTCACTTCCCCCATTTTGGCTGCGATGTGCGCCAGCCACCGCTTCCGAATCAACCGTGCGAGATGTCGATTTCCTTGGCGGTGATGAACTCGAGCAGCGCCGCCTGGCCGCGGCGCGTCGCGGCGATGCCGCGCTCGAGCGCCGGCACGATCTCGGCCGGATCGGTGACCCGCTCGCCGTAGCCACCGAATGCCTTGGCCATGTCCGCGTAGTTGCCGGAGATGTCGGTTGAGCCGTATTTCTCCTGCGAGACCGGCATGATCGGGATCTCGATCGCCATCGAGAAATTGTTGAACAGGATCGACAGGATCGGGATCCGTTCGCGTACGGCAGTCTCGAAGTCCATGCCGGTGAAGCCGATCGCCGCGTCGCCCCAAACGTTGATGCACAGATGATCGGGCCGCGCCAGTTTTGCACCCATCGCGAGTCCGAGCCCGTAACCGAGTTGCGTGGTCTTGCCCCAGCCGATATAGGTGAGCGGCGCGGTCGACTCCCAGAACGGCGTGATCTGGTCACGCGGACTGCCGGCATCGTGGGTGATGGTGGTCTTCGACTTGTCCACCAGACGGTTCAGCTCGTTGATCACCCGGTACGGGTTGATCGGCGCCGACTCGTCTTCCAGCTTCACGCGCCACTCGCCGAGCCAGGTCTCGCGCAACGCGCGGATGCGCGCCGGTACGTCCGCGCGCGCCACCGCACGCGCACGATCGAGCGGCGCCATGGCCGCCCGCAGCGCTGCCAGCGTCAGCCCCGCATCGCCGATCAGCCCGTACTGGGCGGGGACGTCCTTGTTGAGGTCCATGGGATCGAGCGTGGCGTGGATGATGGTCTTGCCACGCGGCATGGCCACGCCGAAACCGGTGAGCGCAAAACTGCAGCCGATCCCGAAGATGACGTCGGCGTCCTCGAGAAACGCCTTCACCGCGCGCGGATTGGCCCGCCCGCCGGACCCGAGCGACAGCGGATGATTCTCCGGAAACGCGCTCTTGCCCTCGATGGAAGTGGTCACCGGAATGTTCCATTCCTCGGCAAAGGCGCGCAGTGCGTCCCATGCCTTGGCGTAGTGCACGCCCTGCCCGACGTAGAGGACCGGCCGCTCGGCAGCGGCAAGCACCCGCGCGGCCGCCGCGACGCCGTCCGGGTCCGGCGCGCTCTTCGCCTTGAAGCTCGGCACGTACGTCCAGTCGGCCGGTACGTCTTCGTTGAACACGTCGACCGGCACCTCGACCAGCACCGGGCCGGGCCGGCCATTGCGCAGTTGAAAGAACGCGCGCCGCATCACTTCGGGGAGCGCCTTGCCCATGGTGAGCGGCTCCGCCCACTTGGTGACGTGGCGCATGTTGAGCGTCGAGTTGAAGTTGGGATAGTAGTGCGCGAGCCGGCGCGGATACCCGGCCGGTATGACGAGCAGCGGCACCGATTCCGAGTAGGCCTGGGCGACCCCGCCGAACGCATTCTCAGCACCCGGGCCGTGCTGCATGCAGAACACGCCGAGCTTGTCGCCCGACGAGAGCCGCGAATAGGCGTCGGCCATGTGCAGGCCGACGCGTTCCTGGCGGACGATCACGGTGCGGATGTCGACCGCGGCCGCCGCTTCGATCAGCGGGTTGACCGGATAGGCGAACAGCACATCCACCCCTTCCGCCTTGAGGCAACGGGCAATGGCATCGACTACTTTCATACGCGCACCATCATGCAAGACTCCTGAGGTCGGAGCGCCGGCGCCCTGGGGATCCGGCGTGAAATGAAAAAGGGGCTGCCGAAGCAGCCCCCTAACCTTACAGGGCCATTGTTCGAGCCGCTACCAGATGCGATACCGGAGATCTACGCCGAAGTAGCGCGGATACAGCTCCGTCCCGGTCGTGCGCCAGTTGTTGTACTCCGTGCCAGGGTCGATCCCGCGCAGATTCTTCTCGTCGAACACATTGTCCACGAACAGGCGGACGTTCCAGCGGTCGTTGCGGTCGATCCAGGTCGCGGACATGTCGCTCCGCCACCGGCTCGGCAGCTTGTCCCAGCGGGTATTGATGCCGCGCTGCGCATAGTCCCCGGTATAGGAAAACGACGTCCGGAAGCTGAACTTGCCGATGTCGGTCAACCAGTCGTAGACACCCCACACGGTCGCCTTGTGCTTCGGAATACCCTTCAGCGCGTCACCCTTGACGTTCCGCGTCAGGAACGCATTGTTGGGGTTGCCTGGCGCGACCGGCCCGAACACCGAGATCGGATACTCGGGATTCCCGGTGTCGATCAGGAAGAAGTCGACATCGTAGAACGCATCCGTGTAGCTGTAGTTGCCGCCCAGGCTCAGTTCGTCCGTGGGATACCAGAGCGCTTCGACCTCGAGGCCACGATTCACCGCTTCGTCGGCGTTGGTCACAATGTCGATGGCCGACTGGCGCACCGGATCGAGGATGTCGATCCGGTCCTGGTAGCCCTTGTAGTCGTACTGGTAGATCGCGGCATTCAGTTGTACGGTCCGATCGAAGTGGAAACCCTTGTAGCCGATCTCGTAGGCCGTGATGGTCTCTTCGTCGTAGGTCGACGGCACCAGGCCGGCGCCCGGTACCGGGACGCCATTCTCATCCCGCGGATTGTCTCGAGCACTGGTCACACCGAGCTGATAACCGCCGGCCCGGTAGCCCGTGGTCACCGAAAAGTACATGAGCATGTCTTCGTTCGGCGTCCAGTCCAGGTTTACCCGGAAATTGACGTCGTCCCAGTCGTCGTTGCCCCGGACCGTGCTGGTGGAGCTGATCGGCACCCCGCCGAGCCGGAGCGGCGTCGCGCACGCCGGATCGTCGATCGCGCAGTTGGCGATCATGGGATTCGCCGGATCTCCGGTGGCCACCGCGTTCCCCATCGAGACGTTCACCGAGCCGAGCCGGGTCAATCCATTGATGGGGAACGCTCCCCCTGGAACGAAACCGATGAAGCTCATCGCCCAGGGGATGTCCAGTTCGAAGTAGTTGCCCCGTACCTCGCGGGCCTCTTTCTTGTCCTTGGCGTAGCGTACGCCGAGTACCAGTTGGAACTGTTCGTTCAGCCGGATCGTTCCCTGCGTGTAGGCAGCGAACGCTTCGTTGTCGACCTGGTTGTAGTGGGTGTAGACATCGCCACGCGGATCGCCATTCCAGCGACCGAAGACGCTGGTCCCGACCGGCGCAGAGCCCAGTCGCGCGTGCGGACCGTTGCCAAGCGGGGACGAGGCAAACAGAAGATCCGTGATGCTGGCATTGCCGAGAAAGGCTACCCGCGTATCGAGCGCGCCATAATTGGCGGGCGCCGTAAACCGGCGCGTCGTGTTCGAGAGACTGTAGTTTTGATTGCGTTGTTCTTTGAAAAGATAGATTCCGGATGTCGCCGTCCAGCGATCGCCCACCGCCCAGTCGAGCTGCAATTCATGCGAATAGCTCCAGACCGATTCGAGCACCGTGTCGCGGTACTTGCTGAAATCCGAATTGGTGTAGTCACGATCGACGTTGTACGTGTAGTCGAACTCCTGGTAGCCATACAGATACTTGAGCGCCAGCGTGTCGTTGATCGCCCAGTTGATCTCGCTCGACGCCGAGGAGTGCTCGAACAGTTCATGATTGCTTTCGCAGTTGGTGTACGGGAATCCCCGACAGTTTCCCGGCCCCTGGTTGACCTGGACGCCCCGATTCGGATCATCGAAATCGCTGCCCACCGGTAACAGGTCGGCGGGATCCCTTCCGAACGCTGAGTTCGGATGAAACGGATACCCTTGGGGAAAACCATCAGCCCCGTACACCACGTCCAGTCCCGGGCGACGATAGGTCGCGTAGACCGTGGCTCCGGTGAGTGGATTGACGAACCCCATGGCGCCTGGTGTGGTCGCCGTCACCGTGCCACCACGCGTGGTCAGGCCGAAAACCGGGACATCGGTGCTCCGCACGCCGCGCATGGGGAACGGCCCTTCGTCTATGAGCAGTGCGCTGCCAATGTTCCGGTCGGACTTGCGTGCATTGCCGCGCACGTACCATGACACGGTATCCGATACGTCCCACAGCAACGATAGCGCCAGGTTCTGGTCGTCGATCGAATTCAGATCGGGGCTGTCGCCCTTGCCTTTCTGAGCGCCGTCCCGGTCTCGCTTGACCGCCACGAGGCGCGCGGCCAGGCGATCCTCCAGGATCGGCCCGGACAGGACACCGTAGTATTCGCGGGTCTTGAAGCGCCCGACCTGCGTACGCACCTCGCTCTCGAATTCCTGACCCGGCCTTTTGGTCACGTAGTTGATGGCGCCGCCCACCGAGTTACGCCCATACAGCGTACCTTGCGGGCCCCGCAGAACTTCGATCCGTTCTATGTCGTAGAGTGCGTTTTCCGACGCAGCGATGCCGAAGTCCGGGGAATAGATGCTGTTGTAGTAAGTCGCAACCCCGGGATCGCCGCCGAGCGCGCGGAAGTTGCGGCCTACACCGCGGATACGGATGTCGTATTCGTCCCGGGTGGTTGCCGGTATGAAGTCAACGAGGTGATCGGCACCCTGGATGCCGAAATCCTGCAGCATCGCCCCATCGAATGCGGTGATCGAAATGGACGTGTCGGAGACTGTGGACTGGACCTATTCGGCCGTGACGATGACTTCCTCGATCCGCCGTCGGGAGGACTGGTCCTCGGCAAACGCCTCGATGACCAGTGAACCGAACGATGCCGCCAGACCGACGCAAAGGACTCCCCTGCTCTTGATCATATCCCCCCCAGGACAATCCAAGAACCAAGTACTTCGCGGCTACTGCATTCGACAGAAGAGGATCACCTCCCCGGATCGATATGCCGCCCCCTTCATGAGAATCGTTCGGAATCGCCCGCGATGTCAATACCCCGGCAGCGTCATCAGCGGTTCGGACCACGACTCATCGAATAAGGCTGCCAGCGCTCGAGCGGCGCGCGCGGCAGCACGGTGGGATTCACGCAGCTCATCGGCCAGCGCCCTCGCAGCACGAGCGCTACTTCGCGCGCCGCGCGGCGCCGCGTCTCGGGGCGCATGCGTGTGCTGGCGGAGGCCACGTGGGGCGTCACGACGACGTTCTCCATGTGCAGCAGCGGATTGCCCGGATCAGGCGGCTCCTGCTCGAGCACGTCGAGCCCCGCCCCCGCGATCGCGCCCGTGCGGAGTGCCTCGATCAGCGCGGCCTCGTCGATGATCGGCCCGCGCGCGGTATTGATCACGATCGCGGTGGGCTTCATGCGGGCGAACGCGGCCGCGCCGATGGCATGCTCGGTTTCCGCGTTGTGCGGCGCGTGGATCGACAGAAAATCGCTGCGCGCGAGCAGTTCGTCGAAGCCGACCGGCTCGACGCCGAGTGCGCTCATCTCGAGTTCACTCACGTAGGGATCGTGCGCGATCACCCGGAGCCCGAATGCCTGCGCGCGCCGCGCAGTGCAGCGCGCCACGTTGCCGAACGCGAACAGCCCGAGGGTCTGGCCCATGAGGCGCGGTACGCGGCTCAGGATCGGGCGCGCCTGGTACCAGGCGCCCTCGCGCGCCATGCGCGTCATGGCCGGCGTCAGGCGCGAGACGTTGAGCAGCAGCATCATCGCGTAGTCGGCGACCTCTTCGATGAAGACGTCGGGCACGTTGGTCACCACGATGCCCGCCGCGGTGGCCGCCTCGAGGTCGACCATGTCGACGCCGACGCTGCCGACTCCGATCACCACGCAGCGCGGCATGGCTTCGATCACCTGCCGGTCGATGCGCAGGCCCCACGACGTCAGGATCGCGTCCACGTCGCGTACGCCGGCGGCGAACTCGGCCGGCGAGTCGGCCCGGATCTCGACGATGTCGGCGAGCGGTGCCAGCGCCTCGAGTTCGAGCGCGTAACGCTGCTCGACGGTCTGGTTCTGCGCCTGCTTCGGCAACTGGATGCCGACCCGTTTGCGTCCCGCCATGAAAGCCTCCCCGCCCGAACCGTCCTGTCTCAGTACCCCGTGCGTTCCCGCGCGCGTTCCTGCGTGCCGCGCGCAGCAGCCAGGTCGCGCGCCGCCGCCTGCATCATGAACCCGGCATCCGAGCCCAGCGTGACGAACTCGAAGCCCGCCTCGAGCCGGCGGCGCGCATAGTCGAGACTGCTGGTGTGAATGCCCGCCGGGACCCCGTGCCGTTTGCAGACGCCGAGGATGCGCTCGACGGTCGCCACGTGCAGCGGCTCGTCGGTGTCGCCCGCGGGCGGCAAGCCGAGCGCCAGAGCCAGGTCGGACGGTCCGATGTAGATGCCGCCGAGGCCGGGCGTCGTGACGATCTCCTCGAGGTTGTCGAGTCCTTCCCGCGTCTCGATCATGGCGATGCACGCGATCTCCGAGTTTGCCTCCGCGGCGTAGCCCCGGCCGCCGTAGAGCGCCGCGCGGATCGGGCCGAACGAACGCATCCCGTCGGGCGGATAACGACACGCCGCGATGGCGGCGGCCGCCTCGGCGCGGTTGTTGACCAGCGGCACGATCACGCCCATGGCGCCGGCATCGAGCACCTTCATGATCTGTTTCGGGTCGTTGCCAGATACCCGCACCAGCGGCGTGGTCTCCGTGGTCGAGATCGCCGGGAGCATGTGCAGCAGGTCCCGGTAGTCGATGAGCCCGTGCTGCAGGTCGATGCAAAGCCAGTCGAAGCCTGCGTTGGCGAGCAGCTCAGCGGTGTGGGTGTTGGCGAGCGACAGCCAGCCGCCGATGGTCTGTTCTCCCGCCCGCCACCTGGCGAGCGCTGCGTTCTTGCGCATCAGGATCCCCCGTTCGATTGATGTCGTCGTGCCGCCCCGCCCCGGCCGGCCGGGTCAGCGCGAGCGCAGGAATACCGTATCCACGTCGCCGCCGACGTTGGCGAGTTCGTAGCGCAGCGCGTCGGCCGCACGCGCCGGGCCGGCGCAGCGCGCGAGGTCCGCCACCGCCTGCACGATGAGCGCCTCCAGCACCTCGGCCTCGGTGGCATGGTGCGCCGGACCACCGGACACGGCCGCGGCGATGCATTCCTTGACCAGCGTGTACTTCGACATTGCGGGAGGTCTCCCTCGATTCGATGCCCGTCGCCCGAGCGGCGTACCGTAGCATATCGCGCCGCACCCGGCGCGCGCACCGGGCCGCGACAGGCCATCCGGCACCGTCCATGTGCAGACCGGCGCGACTGCGCTACCATCGCGCCGCCAGAGCCATACGCAAGGGAGGAATCATGGCCCAGTCGAACGTCGATGCCGACCTCAACAATCTCGCGATGTCGGAAGAAGCGGTACCGCTGCTCGAGGCAGTGAAACGACACATCCGCGAGAACGTCGACCCGATCACCGAGGAATTCTACCGGCTGGGCGAAAACCGCAAGGACCGCTGGAGCTACGCGCCGGGGCAGCTCGAGCTGCTCGAAGGCGCCAAGAACAAGGCGAAAGCGAACGGCCTGTGGAATTTCTTCCTGCCCGACGCGGACACCGGCGAGGGGCTCAAGAACCTCGATTACGCCTACATCGCCGCGGAACTGGGCAAGAACCCGCTCGCCTCCGAAACGCTCAACTGCTCGGCACCCGACACGGGCAACATGGAGGTGCTGGAGCGCGTCGGCACGCCGGCGCAGAAGGAACGCTGGCTGAAGCCGCTCCTGAACGGCGAGATCCGCTCGGCATACGCCATGACCGAGCCGGGCATGGCCTCCTCGGACGCGAAGAACATCGCCTGCCGCGCGGAACTCGACGGCGACGAATGGGTGCTGAACGGCGAGAAGTACTACATCTCGGGCGCCGGCGACCCGCGCTGCAAGATCATGATCGTCATGGTGAAGACGAGCCCCGATGCGCCGCCGCACCGGCAGCAGTCGCAGATCCTCGTCCCCATGGGCACCCCGGGGCTCGAGATCCTCGGCCCGATGCACGTGTTCGGCCACGACGACGCCCCGCATGGTCACATGCACCTGCGCTTCACCAACTGCCGGGTGCCGAAGGAAAACATCCTGCTCGGCGAAGGGCGCGGCTTCGAGATCTCGCAGGTCCGGCTCGGTCCGGGCCGCATTCACCACTGCATGCGGTCGATCGGCCAGGCGGAACGTGCGCTCGATCTGATGGTGAAGCGGGCGATCTCCCGCGAAGCGTTCGGCAAGCCGCTCATCCAGCTGGGCAAGAACCTGGAACTGGTATCGCGCGCGCGCATCGAGATCGAAGCCATGCGCCTGATGGTGCTGAAGGCCGCCAAGGCCATGGACGTGCTCGGCAACCGCGAAGCGCGGATCTGGGTCCACATGGTGAAAGCGCTGGTGCCGGAACGGGTCTGCCAGATCATCGACCAGGCCATCCAGATCCACGGCGCGACCGGCGTATCGCAATGGACGCCGCTGGCCGACATGTATGCCGGCCAGCGCACGCTGCGCATCGCCGACGGTCCGGACGAGGTCCACCATCTCGTGGTCGGCCGCGCCGAACTGAAGAAGTACCAGGCCGGGGCATGACCGTGAACACGACCCTGTTCGACCTCACCGGCAAGGTGGCACTGCTCACGGGTGCCTCCAAGGGCATGGGCAGGGCCATGGCCGAGGGCCTCGCCGAGCATGGCGCGCGCGTCATGCTCTCGAGCCGCAAGCTCGACCAGTGCCAGGCCGCCGCGGCCGAGATCAACGCGAAACTCGGCGTCGAGCGGGCGTTCGCGTTCGCCTGTAACGCCGGTTACAAGGACCAGCTCGCCGCCCTGGTCGCCGCGACCCGCGAGCGCCTCGGCGCGATCGACATCCTGGTGGGCAACGCGGGCGTCAACCCGTTCTACGGTCCGATGGCGAAGATCTCCGACGAAGCCTACGACAAGATCATGTCGACCAACGTCAAATCGAACCACTGGCTGGTGCAGATGGTGGCGCCCGACATGCTCGCGCGCGGCGGCGGCTCGATCATGATCACCTCGAGTACCGGCGCATTCGGGCCGTCGCTCACGCTCGGCGCGTACAGCATCTCGAAACTGGCGGTCATCGGGCTGGTGCGCAATCTCGCGGCCGAACTCGGCCCGAGCGGCGTGCGGGTCAACGCCATCTGCCCCGGACTGATCCGCACCGACTTCGCCCAGGCGCTCTGGGACAACCCGGAAGCGGAACTGCGGGCGCGCGAACAGATTCCGCTCCGGCGACTCGGCGAAGCCGACGACCTGAAGGGCCTCGCGGTATTCCTGGCGTCATCGTCGAGCGGCTACATCACCGGTCAGGCACTGACCGTGTGCGGCGGCTCGCACATGTGGAGCTGACCCCGCCATGAATACGCTCGACCGCCAACAGGCGCTGGCGCAGCTGACCGCGCCCGGACAGCCCTACGCGCTGGAGGAACGGGTCATCGCCGGCCGCCGCGTGAAGGTATTCGTCAACGCGCCGGCGACGCTGCGCGCGCTCTACGAAGCGAACGCGACGGACGCGACCTTCCTGGTCTACGAGGACACGCGCCTGACCTTCGCCGCGGCGCTCGCCGAGGCGGCACGCATCGCCCACCTGCTGGTGCACGACTACGGCATCGGCAAAGGCGACCGCATCGCGATCTCCATGCGCAACTACCCGGAATGGGTGACCGCCTTCACCGCGATCACGTCGATCGGCGCCATTGCCGTGGCGATGAACGCACTGTGGCAGTCCGAGGAACTCGAATACGGTCTCGCCGACTCCGGCGCACGCGTGCTGTTCGCCGACCAGGAGCGCCTGGACCGGATCGCACAGTGCGCGGCGCCGCCCGCCGCGTCGGTGATCGCGGTGCGGCCGACCCGTCCGCTGTCCGGCGCGGTTGCGCTTGCCGATCTGCTGGCAGGGATCGGTGCGGTGTCCATGCCGGCGGCCGATGTCGCACCCGACGATCCGGCGACCATCTTCTACACGTCCGGGTCGACCGGGCATCCGAAGGGCGTGGTCTCGACGCACCGGAACATCCTGTCCGCGCTGATGTCCTGGGAACTCGACGCCCAGGCGGGCGCACTGATCACCGGCGCGACGCCACAGCCGCCGGCCGGCCAGCCGGCCACGCTGCTCGGTGTCCCGCTGTTCCACGTCACCGGGTCGCACGCCGTCTACCTGCAGTGCTACCGGGCCCAGCGCAAGCTGGTGGCCATGTACAAGTGGGACCCCGAATACGCGGCGGAGCTGATCGAACGGGAACGGATCACGTCCGTGACCGCACCGGCCGCCATGACCGGCGACCTGGTGCGGGTTGCCCGGGAGACCCGGCGCGACCTGAGCTCGCTGGTCACCGTCGGTGGTGGCGGCGCGCCGCGCGCGCCGGAACAGGTGCGCCAGATCGGGGCGAGCTTCGGCACCGCGCTGCCGAATACCGGCTGGGGCATGACCGAAACCAACGGGATCGGAACCGGCATCGGCGGCGTCGACTACCTGGAACACCCGGCCAGCTCCGGACGCTGTTCGGCGGTACTCGAACTGCGTGTGGTCGACGAGACCGGGCGGACCCTGCCCGCCGGCGAACGCGGCGAACTGCTGGTACGCGGCACCTCGCTGTTCCAGGGCTACTGGAACCGGCCCGAGGTCAATGCCGAGGTCTTCGTCGACGGCTGGTTCCGCACCGGCGACGTCGCCTACCTCGACGACGAGGGCTATCTGTACATCGTCGACCGCATCAAGGACCTGATCATCCGCGGCGGCGAGAACATCGGCTGCGGCCAGGTGGAAGCCGCCCTCCTCCTGCACCCCGACGTGCGCGAAGCCGCGGTGTACGCCGTGCCGGACGAGCGCCTCGGCGAAGAGGTCGGTGCGACGATCTACGGCAACCCGGACCTCGACGCGGAGCGCGTGCGCGAGTTTCTGACCGGACATCTCGCGCGCTTCGAGATACCCCGCTACATCCGGATCACGCACGAGCCATTGCCGCGCACGGCCTCCGGCAAGATCCTGAAGCGCGAGTTGCGCGACCTCGCCGTGCGGGAACTGCAGCAGACCGGCTGATCACACCGGATGCCCCGCGTCACCTACCGCCAGCCGGACGGCAGCGAGGCCACCTGCGAAGTCGCCGTGGGGCACTCTGTCATGGACGGCGCGCTCGACAACGGTGTCCCGGGGATCGTCGCGCAGTGCGGGGGAGCCTGTAACTGCGCGACCTGCCATTGCTACGTCGATCCGCCCTGGATCGCGCGGCTGCCTCCGCCCGGCTACGACGAAGCGGAACTCCTCGGCTTCGTGTGGCAGCCGCGGGCGGAAAGCCGCCTCGCCTGCCAGATCCGGATCAGCGACGAGCTGGACGGACTCGTGGTCGAAGTACCCGAACGCCAGATCTGAGCGATTCGCGCGCGAAGGCTGCGCGCATTGTCCCTGCTCAGTGGTGGTGACCGCCCGGACCGTGCACGTGGCGGTGCTCAAGTTCCTCGGCGGAGGCTTCCCGGACGCCGATCACTTCGATCGCGAACGTGAGCGTACGGCCCGCCAGCGGATGGTTGAGGTCCACGTCGACCACCTTGCCACCGACCTTTACGACGGTCACCGGCCGTGGCCCCTGATCGGTCTGCAGACGGATCGACATGCCCGGGCGCAGGCGCGCGGCGTTGGGCACGTACTTCTTCGAGACCCGCTGCGTCCAGTCCGGGCGACGCTCGCCGAAGGCATCCGCCGGCGCAAGCGTCACCTCGAGCCGGTCGCCCGCATGACGACCGACCAGCGCCTGCTCGATCGCCGGCAGCACGTTGCCGTGGCCGTGCAGGATCGCGAGCGGCTCGTCCGCGTGGCTCTGCTCGACGGCAGCGCCGTCCTCGTCCCGGATGGTGTAGTGCAGCTGCACCACGCGATCCCGTTCGACCGCCAGTCCGTCGCTCACGCTTCGACCTCCTCGAGTTCCATGCGCCACTTCACGCAGGGAACGGGACGCCCCAGCAGGAACGCACGGATCATGGCATTGACGGCTTCCGGCGCTTCCTGCTGGACCCAATGGGAGACGTGCGGCAGGTAGCGGATGGTCAGGTCGCGAACGTAGCGGTCGGTACCATAGGTCGTCTCCTTGGTCAGCGCGACGTCGTCCTCGCCCCAGACCATGAGGGTCGGCGTCTCGATCACCGGAAAGCCCGCCGCGCGCTGGCGCTTCGCCCCGCCGCCGCGCACCAGCGCGCGGTAGTAGTTCACCATGGCCGTGAGCGCGCCGGGCTGCGCTGCGTTGCGCCGGTAGACCTCGAGGACTTCGTCCGGGAACCGGTCGCGGTCCACGGCCGAGCGCCGGAACGCTTCCCCGACCGCGCGCGCGCCGTCGCGCCCGAGCAGCCGCTCGGGGAGTCCGGGAATCTGGAAGAAGAAGATGTACCAGGACTTCCGGAGCTGGGCGAGGCCGTTCGAGAGCGCCTCTTGCGCGGGCCCAGGATGCGGCACGTTGCAGATCACCAGCCGCTCGATCGGCCGCAGCTTGCGCATGGCGAAGTACCAGGCGATGACCGCGCCCCAGTCGTGCGCGAGCAGCACCACCTCGCGACAGCCCGAGGCATCGATCAGCCCCGCCACGTCGGCCATCAGACACTCGATGCTGTACGCTTCCATGCCGAGCGGCCTGGAGGAGTTGCCGTAGCCGCGCAGGTTGGGTGCCCAGGCGCGGTAACCGAGCTCGGCGAGCATCGGCAGCTGATAGCGCCAGGAGAAACTGTGCTCGGGGAAACCGTGCAGGCACAACGCGAGCCGGTCGCCCGTGCCGCAGGTATCCACCTCGAAGCGCAGCCCGTTGGCCTCGACGAAGGTCGTCGCGATCCTGGGATCGCGCACGCCTGCGGGAACGATCTCGTCCATTGCCATGTCAGCGCCTCAGTTGATCAGCGTCACCGCGCCCTGCGCGTAGCGCATGACCTTTTCACTGACACTGCCGAGCACCAGGCTCTTCAGTGGCGAGAGGCCGCGACGCCCCATCACGACCAGGGTCTTCGGGTGCCCGTTGACATAGTGCAGGATCTCCTCGGCTGCATCGCCGATCAGCACGAGCGATTCGGGTTTGATCCCGACGCCTTCGCCCGCAAGTGCCGCGCCTGCCTGGTCGAGCACGCTGCGCGCCTGCTGCTGCTGCAACTGCTCGATCTCCACCTTGTCGAGTTTGGCGAGCGCCATCACCGATTCGGACGTGAGCGGCACCACGTAGGTCAGCTTGAGCGCCACTCCGAGCGTCGCTGCGAGATGTGCGCCGAACAGGGCGGCCCGGTGCGCGCCGGGCGAACCGTCCACCGGGACCAGGATCTCGTCGAAATCAATCATGGGGCTCTCCTCCTTCATGTCGGGCCATTCTAACCGCTCTGGCGTCTGCGCTCAGCCTGCGTACTGGCGGATGATCTGTTTACCGAGCGCCATCATGTGCACCTGGTCCGGGCCGTCCGCCTGCCGGCACCAGCGCGCATAGTTGTACGCTTCCGCCATCGGGTAGTCCGCGGTGAGCCCGCCCGCGCCGTGGATCTGCATGCAGCGGTCGATCACCGTCTGCGCCATGAGCGGCACGGTGATCTTGGCCGCGGCGATCAGGTCGCGCGCCGCCTTGGCGCCGACCTCGTCCATGCGTGCCGCGGTCTTCATGGTCAGCAGACGCGCCTGCTCGATCTCGGACCAGGACTTCGCGATGTCCTCGAGGACGGACTGATGATCGGCCAACCTGCGGCCGAAGGTCTCCCGGCTCACCGCGCGCCGGCAGGCGTATTCCAGCGCCCGTTGCGCGCTGCCGATCAGGCGCATGCAGTGATGGATCCGGCCCGGCCCGAGCCGGCCCTGCGCGATCTCGAACCCGCGGCCTTCGCCGAGCAGGATGTTGGTCGCCGGCACGCGCACGTTCTCGAACAGCACCTCGGCGTGGCCGAGCGGCGCGTCGTCGTAACCCAGCGTGGTGAGCGGACGCACGACGGTCACGCCGGGCGTATGCTTCGGCACCAGCACCTGGCTCTGGCGCAGGTGCCGGTTGGGGTTGTCGGGGTCGGAAAGACCCATCACGATGAAGATCCTGGTGCGCTCATACGGCGCGTTGGTGATGAACCACTTGCGCCCGTTGATCACGTAGGTGTCGCCATCGCGGCGGATCGAAGTGCGGATATTGGTGGCGTCGCTCGACGCCACGTCGGGCTCGGTCATGCAGTAGGACGATCGGATCTCGCCGGCGAGCAGCGGCTCGAGCCACTCGGCCTGCTGCGCTTCCGTCCCGTACTTCAGGAACACTTCCATGTTGCCGGTATCGGGCGCGTTGCAGTTGAAGATTTCCGGGCTCCACAGCACGCGGCCCATCATCTCGGCGAGGGCACAGTAGTCGAGGTTCGAAAGTCCGCCGTGGTCCGCGGGCATCCACAGGTTCCAGAGTCCCGCCGCGCGCGCCCTGGCCTTGAGTTCCTCCATCAGTGGAACCGTGGAGAAGCGGTCCGGCAGTGCATTGAGTTCCGCGTGGTAGCGCGCCTCGTTCGGATAGACATGCTCGTCCATGAAGGCCGCGAGGCGGTCCTTCAGCTGTTCGACGGGTGGCAGATCCAGGGACTTCACGGGTACGGGCTCCTCGGGGTACGGTCGACTGCAGGACGCGCAGTATACCGCGGCGGGAACCTCGGTCGGGGATTGTGCGCAGCCGATCAGCCCAAGTGATCAGCACGCGCGATCAGCGCGCCGGCGGCGAACCATCCAGCCACGCGGCGCATCGCGCGATGTTCCGCACGTGCACGTCGCGCATCTCCACGAGGTCCCGGTGCAGGGCCCGATCCATCACCCGTGGCAGCAACTCGTCGAGCACGCGCACCACGGCGGACTGACCACGGTCCAGCAGGCGGAGCCGGTCGAGCAGCGTTTCGCGCCGCATGAGTTTCTCGAAGAACTCGCCGACCGCGCGGCTCGCGGGATACCCCATGCGCAGCAGGTGGCGCCGCAGCATCGAGCAGAACCGGGCCTCGTCACGCTCGACCTCATCGATCAGCGCGAGCAGTGCGGGATCGCCGGCACACGCCGCCTTCATGCGCATCAGGCCGTGTACGCCGGCGCGTTCTCCCTCGAGCAATTCGTTCAGGCGCGCCGCCAGCGTGGCATCGTCGAGGAACGGATGCGGACGGTCCGCCATTTCCGAAGCAAGGCATGGCGCCGATGCGTACTCGTGCGGTTCCTCGTCAGAACCCATGGCTGTCTCTCCGACGCCCGCCATCGGCGGCTAACGCTCGACCAGGCGAACCGGCATCTCCGTGAAGCCGCGAATGAAGATATGCCGCGTGCGCACCGGCTCGCCGACCAGTTCCACCGCGTGGAAGCGCTTCAGGATCTCTTCCCAGAGCACGCGCAGCTGCATCTCGCCGACCCGGTTGCCCATGCAGCGGTGAATGCCGAAGCCGAAGCTCATGTGGCTGCGCGCGTTGGGCCGATCGATGATGAAAGCGTCCGGATTCTCGAACACGTCCGGATCCCGATTGCCCGAGACGTACCACATGACGACCTTGTCGCCCGCCCGGATCACCTTGCCGCCGAGCTCTGTATCGACCAGCGCCGTACGGCGCATGTGCGTGAGCGGCGTCTGCCAGCGGATGATCTCCGCCACCATGTTGGGGATCAGTCCAGGGTTGGCACGCAGCTTCGCGTACTCCCCGGGATTGCGGTTCAATGCCAGCACGCCGCCCGAGATGGAGTTGCGCGTCGTGTCGTTGCCGCCGACGATCAGCAGCATCAGGTTGCCGAGGTACTCCATCGGCCGGCCGATCATGTCCCGCGTCGCTTCACCGTGCGCGAGCATGGAGATCAGGTCGTTGCCCGGTTCCGGGCGCGCCGCGCGCTCGTGCCAGAGTTCGGTGAACCGCGTCAGGCACTGGATCAGCTCGGCGCGCCGCTCCTCGATCGAATTGACGATGCCGCTGCCGGGGCCGTTGGTGGCGACGTCCGACCAGCGGGTCAGCTTGCGGCGCTCCTCGAACGGGAAGTCGAACAACGTCGCCAGCATCTGCGTGGTGAGTTCGATGGACACCCGCTCGACCCAGTCGAACGTCTCGCCGCGCGGCAGCCCGTCCAGGATCGCCGCCACACGTTCGCGGATGGTCGGTTCGAGCGCAGCCAGGTTGCGCGGTCCCGCGACCGGCGCGACCGCCTTGCGCTGCACGTCGTGGGTCGGCGGGTCCATCGCGATGAACATCGGCGTCCGGAAATCGGACGCCTGGTCGAAGATCGAGATGCCCTGCGCCGACGAATAGATCTCGTGGTGCATGTCGACGTGCTTGATGTCTTCGTACCGTGTAACCGACCAGTACGGACCGAACGGGCTCTCCGCGTGGAAGCAAACCGGATCCTCTTCACGCAGGCGCCTGAAGAACGACCACTGCGCATCGCGGAAGAACAGTTCGCCGCGTGCCGGGTCGACCTGTTCGAGCGGTAGTTCGTAAGCGTCCACCACCAGCGGCGGTTCGCCTCGGGTATCGACGGCTTCGCTCATATCGGCTCCCCGCGCGTCACGCGCGTTCGATCAGCCGTACCGGCAGTTCGATGTAGCCCTTCACGAACGATGAGTGCGTCCGCACCGGCTCGCCGACCACCTCGACCTTGTGGAAGCGCTTCAGGATCTCCTCCCAGGCGATGCGCAACTGCATTTCCCCGACGCGGTTGCCCATGCAGCGGTGGATGCCGAATCCGAAGCTCATGTGACTCCGCGCGTTGGGCCGATCGATGATGAAAGCATCCGGGTTATCGAACATCTCCGGATCACGATTGCCGGACACGTACCACATCACCACCTTGTCGCCGGCCTTGATCACCTTGCCGCCGAGTTCGGTATCGACCAGCGCGCGGCGCCGCATGTGCGCGAGCGGGGTCTGCCAGCGGATGATCTCCGCGACCATGTTCGGAATCAGGCTCGGGTCGGCGCGTAGCTTGTCGTACTCGGCCGGAAACTGGTTCAGCGCCAGGACGCCGCCAGACAGTGAATTGCGCGTGGTGTCGTTACCGCCCACGATCAGCAGGATCAGGTTGCCGAGATATTCCATCGGGCGGTTGATCATGTCCCGGGTCGCTGGGTTGTGGGCCATCATCGACACCAGGTCGTTGCCCGGCTCGGGACGGGCGGCGCGCTCGTGCCAGAGGCGCGTGAAGTACTCGAGACACTCGAGCAGTTCCGCGCGGCGCTGGTCTTCGGTTTCGATGATCCCGGTGCCCGGGGCCGCCGTGGCCACGTCCGACCAGCGCGTCAGCTTGCGGCGGTCCTCGAACGGAAAGTCGAACAGCGTCGCCAGCATCTGCGTGGTGAGTTCGATGGAGACGTGGTCGACCCAGTTGAAGGTCTGGTTGCGCGGCAGGCCGTCGAGGATGTCGCAGACACGCCCGCGGATGGTCGGCTCCAGCGCGGCGAGATTGCGCGGCCCGGCCACGGGCGCCACGACCTTGCGTTGTACGTCGTGCTTGGGAGGGTCCATGGCGATGAACATCGGCAGGGTGAAATCCTCATCCTGATCGCCGATGGTGATGCCGCCTTCCGACGAGAAAATCTCGTGGTGCATGTCCACGTACTTGATGTCTTCGTACCGGGTGACCGACCAGTACGGGCCGAACTCACTTTCCGCGGTGTAGTGGACGGGGTCCTCCTCACGCAGACGCTTCAGGATCGGCAGGTGGGCGTCCAGCCGGAACAACCCCGGCTGCGCGGGGTTCAGGGCTTCAAGCGGATACTTGTACGGGTCGAGCTGGAGTTCTTCGACCGGGACCTGCACTGCTTCGCTCATCGTCAACCTCCTCGGAACCGCAGGCCGATGCGCCGATGCACGGCCCGTTGCTCCCTGCAATTTACATCTGGAACTCGGGTACCGTGACCACCAGGCCGTCCAACGCGTCCGTGACCGGAATCTGGCAGGAGAGGCGCGAGTTCGGCGCCCGCTCCGGGTTCAGGTCGAGCATCGATTCCTCGCGATCGCCAGGCTGGCCGACCTTGCTCATCCACTGCTCGTCCACGTAGACGTGGCAGGTCGCACACGAACACTCACCGCCACAATCGGCATCTATGCCCGGCACCAGGTTGTCGATCGCTGCGCGCATGACGGACAGACCAAGCTCGGCCTCGACTTCGTGCGCCTTGCCGTTGTGCTCGATGAAAGTGATCTTGGGCATTGGGATCGTCTCCTCCGGATTGTCTCGACGCGAACACGCTCCGCACGCGTCGCCCGCGCACGAAAGCCGTAACAATATATGCATTGCACACATTTGCCTAGAGGGTCACGCACTGCTCGACTACATGGGTATGTAACGGGATTGGCAGCCGGCGGAAACCGCGTAGAATTACCGTCACTGCTGACTGTTTCGAGCGACCTGACGATTTGGGGGAAAACATGCCTGTACTGCGCCATCCGCTGTCCGGGGCCACCTATACCCTGCGCGGCGACGGCCTGGTGGACGTCGACAACAACGGCCTCAAGGGGACCTTCCGCTTCGACGGCCGTTACCATTCCGGCGACCTGAAGGTGGCGGATCCACACATGCTCCTCTGGCTGGCAGGCCCGCAGCTGCCCCCTGAATCCAACGTTCGCCGCAACCGCTGAATACCGGGAGATCAAGCACATGGCCACGAATCTTGCGAAAGCTGCGCGATCCTCAGGGATCAGCTACCAGGAACTCATCGCCGGCGATGCCGTCCCGGCCCGCAACGCCCTGGCGCTGGAGAGTCCGTTCCAGGGGGGACCGACCTCGGTACCGGTCGCCCGCTACACTACCCGCGAGTTCCACGATCTCGAGATGAAGAAACTCTGGCCGCGGGTCTGGCAGATGGCCTGCCGCGAGGAGGAGATCCCGCGCGTCGGCGACTACAGCGTCTACGAGATCGGCAATTTCAGCATCATCGTGGTGCGCACGGCCCAGGGTATCCGGGCGCATCACAACGTCTGCCGCCATCGCGGCCGCCGGCTGTGCGACTTCGACGGGCACGCGCCGAGCTTCATCTGCCCGTTCCACGGCTTCAGCTGGAACATCGACGGCACGCTGCGCAGCGTCACCTCGGAATGGGACTTCCCGCACATCGACCAGAAGAACTTCGACCTGACCCCGGTCCGCTGCGAGACGTGGGGCGGGTGGGTGTTCATCAACATGGACATGAACGCGGAGCCGCTCGCCAAGTTCATGGGAGACCTGCCGGCGCATTTCGCGCCGTGGCGGCCGGAAGACCGCTACGTCGAGGCACATGTCGGCAAAATCATGAACTGCAACTGGAAGCTGTGCCAGGAAGCGTTCATGGAGGCCTTCCACGTCATCACGACCCACCCGCAGATCCTCACCGGCACCGGCGACGAGAATTCGCAGTACGACGCCTGGGGCAACTTCTCGCGGGCGATCACGCCGAACGCCACGCCGAGCCCGCACATCCGCAGCCAACCGAGCGAGCAGGAACTGTTCGAGGCGGTGATGATGCGCCACCTCGACGATCCGCCGGCGCCGAACGTCCCGCCCGGCATGACGGCACGCGCCATGATGGCAGCGGGCGCACGCGCCAACCTGCAGTCGATCATCGGCACGGACCGGGAGATCGCCGACGCCGAAGTGTCGGACAGCATCTACTACACGCTGTTCCCCAACTTTCATCCGTGGGGCGGGTACAACCGGATCGTGTACCGTTTCCGGCCCTGGCAGGACCGCCACGATCAGTCCCTGATGGAGTGCTACTACCTGAGCCCGTTCAAGGGCGAGCGCCCGCCGCCGGCACCCCTGCACCTGCTCGGCGAGGACCAGCCGTGGACCGACGCGGCCGAACTGGGCCTACTGGCGAAGGTGTTCACGCAGGACACCTTCAACCTGCCGAACGTCCAGCGTGGCCTCAAGGCGGCCCAGTTCGACGAGGTGGTGTTCGCGCGTTACCAGGAGACCAAGCTCAGGCACTTCCACTCGTTGCTGTCGCGCTGGCTCGCGGACTGAACGTCGGACGGACTGCCGGCCCGCGACCGCGGGTCATTCGGTCCGGTCGGATCCGGCCTGCTGCGCGCGCAGGTGGAACGCCAGCTGGCGGTCGTGGCGGCTGGTCGCGGACAGGCGGCCCGGGCGCACCCAGGGCGCCCAGCGCGGCGCGGCGCCTTCCGGACGGTCTCCCATGACCGTCACCCGCTGGATGATCCGTTCGCCGTCGAAATCGTTCAGCACGAAGTGCTGGGTACAGCGGTTGTCCCACACCGCGATGGTGCCTTCCGTCCAGCGGTAACGCACCGTGAACCGCGGATTGGTCACCCAGCGCGTCAGATAGCCGAGCAGCACTTCGCTCTCGGTGGCGTTCAGTTCCACCAGCCGGCGCGTGAAGTGCTCGTTCACGTACAGCGCCTTGCGACCGGTTTCCGGGTGCACACGCACGACCGGATGAATGGTCATCTGCTCCGGATGATTGTGGGGGGCTGCGTCGTGCAGCGCCGATAGCCCGTCGCACAACTCGCGGATCGGCGCGGAGAGTTCGTCGTAGGCCGCGTACAGGCTGGCCCACATGGTGTCGCCCCCGACCGGCGGACACTTGCGCATCTGCAGCACCGAGAGGATTGCAGGATCCGGCCGAAACGTGAGGTCCGTGTGCCATTCGTCGGCGACCCCGCCATGGGTCGCCGCCAGCTCGAAGAGTTCGCTGTGCGGGGTGAACGGATTCTTGAGATTGGGGTGGGCTTCCAGCCGCCCGAAGCGCCGGCCGAACTCGACGTGTTCGTCGACCGAAAGATGCTGGTCCGGAAAGAACAGCACCAGGTGTTCGAGCAGCAGCGCCTGAACCGCCGCAAACGCACTTTCGTCGAGCCGCGCGAGCGCGACACCCCGGATCTCCGCGCCGAGCGCGCCCGCGAGCCGCCGGACGTCCCACTGCGCGGCGATCGCCCCCGCCTGATGTGCTGACACGCCTGTTTCCATGATCCCCTGCCGTGATGCGACGCGCGTCCGGATGCTGCGCGATCGGTTCTGGTGCGTCAACAGTGTGCGTATAATCCGCGCCCTCGAACATTCAACCCCGGAGTCGGCACATGGATATCAAGGGAAAAGTCGCGGTCATCACCGGCGGCGCATCTGGCCTCGGCGAAGCGACGGCACGCAAACTGGTGGCTCTCGGCGCACGGGTCGCCATCTTCGATCTGAACGAAGCCAAGGGCACGGCACTCGCGGCCGAACTCGGCGACGCGGCCCTGTTCCACAACGTCAATGTCGTGAGCGAAGAATCCGTGCAGGCCGGTATCGCCGCCACGATGGCCCGGTTCGGCGCCATCCACATCTGCTGCAACTACGCAGGCATAGGCAATGCCATCAAGACGGTCGGCAAGGACGGTCCGTTCCCGCTCGACAAGTTCAAGCTGATCATCGACGTGAACCTGATCGGCACCTTCAACGTCCTGCGCCTCGCCGCCAACGAAATGCAGAAGAACGAGCCGTTCAACGAGTTCGGTGGCCGCGGCTGCATCATCAACACGGCGTCGGTCGCGGCCTACGAAGGGCAGATCGGCCAGGCCGCGTACAGCGCGTCGAAAGGCGGCATCGTCGGCATGACCCTGCCCATCGCGCGGGACCTCGCGAGCATCGGGATCCGCTGCAACACCATCGTACCGGGGCTGATCCACACACCGCTGTTCCAGGGCGCGCCCCAGAACGTGATCGACGCGCTGGCCGCACAGGTGCTCTACCCGAAACGCCTCGGCCGCCCCGAGGAAATCGCCCACGTCGCGATCATGCTGATCGAGAACGAATACATGAACGGCGAGTGCGTACGGATGGACGGCGGGATCCGCATGCAGCCACGCTGAACGACCGGCGCGGCGCGTCCCCGGCGACCGGCACGGCGGGGACGCGGCGCACACTGCACGGCGCACTTTGCATTTCACCCGCGCGCCCCGGGGGCGCTACAATCGCCGGCAC
This sequence comes from Pseudomonadales bacterium, assembly GCA_019634925.1. Lineage (GTDB taxonomy): Bacteria > Pseudomonadota > Gammaproteobacteria > Pseudomonadales > Azotimanducaceae > UBA7803. Next base: position 360,236 of record JAHCAL010000003.1, on the reverse strand, counting down.
CTGATGAACGGTGCCACCACCTCCCATGCAAGACGACGAACTCAAGGAGCAGCGCGACGATCTGCGTTGCGATGCCGCCCTTCAGACCATCGAGGACGTCCTCTGGCGTTTCAACGAGTCGAACGAAGGCACCCTCAGCGCTTACGACGTGATCGGCTACCTGGTCGAGGACCTGGTGAACTCCGGTTTCTGCGCAGCGTGCATTCGCGAGACCGTCGACGCCGCGTTCAAGCGCTGCAATGCCGACACCGTCAACCATCGTGCGGAGGACGAGGAAGGCATCATTCCCCGTACGCCGGACGACGTCTTCCACTGATCCGGCGGCGCGAACCGGAATGGCCGTGATCACGTGCATCGAGGACCTGCGCCGCCTCCATCGCAGGCGCGTGCCCAGGATGTTCTTCGATTACGTCGACTCCGGGTCCTGGACGGAATCGACCTACCAGGCCAACGAACAGGACTATCAGCGGCTGCGCTTCCGGCAACGCGTCGCCGTCGACATCTCCGCGCGCTCGCTCGCGACCACGCTCGTCGGCCAGCCGGTCGCCATGCCGGTTGCGCTCGCACCGACCGGACTCGCCGGCATGCAGTATCCCGACGGCGAGATCCTGGCGGCACGCGCGGCGGAGCGTTTCGGCGTGCCGTTCACGCTGTCGACCATGAGCATCTGTTCGATCGAGGACGTCGCGGCCAATACCACGAAACCGTTCTGGTTCCAGCTCTACGTGATGCGCGATCGCGACTACATCGAGCGCCTGATCGGCCGCGCGCGCGACGCCGGCTGCTCCGCGCTGGTTCTCACCCTCGATCTGCAGATCATGGGCCAGCGTCACAAGGACCTGCGCAACGGTCTCTCGACCCCACCGCAGTTCAACCTGCGCACGGCGCTCGATCTGCTCTCGCGGCCGCGCTGGTGCGCACGCATGCTGGGCACGCGCCGGCGCAGCTTCGGCAACGTGGTGGGTCACGTACAAGGCGCGGAAAACCTCAAGTCGCTCGGCCAGTGGTCCGCCTCCCAGCTCGACCCGACGCTCGACTGGCGCGACGTCGAGTGGATCCGCTCACTCTGGAAAGGGGCGCTGATCCTCAAGGGCATCATGGAACCGGAAGACGCGCGCCGCGCACGGGAGAGCGGCGCCGATGCACTGATCGTATCCAATCACGGCGGACGCCAGCTGGACGGTGCACCGTCTTCGATCGCAGCCCTGCCCGCCATCGTCGACGCGGTCGGGCGTGATATCGAAGTCTGGGTCGACGGGGGCATCCGCTCCGGGCAGGACGTCCTGAAGGCGCTCGCGCTCGGCGCCCGCGGTACACTGATCGGCCGGGCGTTCCTCTACGGTCTCGGCGCGCTCGGCGAGACCGGCGTGACGCGCGCGCTCGAGATCATCCGAAACGAGCTGGACCTCAGTATGGCGTTCTGCGGACTGCGCGACGTGCGGGACGTCACCGCAGGCATTCTTTGGGCGCCGCCTGCAAATGGCAGCCCATTCTGCTAGGCTGTCGACCTTTTGGTGCCCGAGGAGACCTGCGATGAGCCGCAACACGAAGCCCAACACCGACCAGGTGTCCACCCAGGAGCGTCGCAAGTCTCTGGCTGCCGATCTCGAAGCCTATCTCGCGTCCGGCAAGACCATCGAACAGGTTCCCACCGGCTTCACCAATCAGGATCCCCTCGGCGGACGGCGCCACATCATCCTCGGCCCGAGCAGGAACCGGGGAAGCTGAACCGCTTCCAGGCGCGTTCGCGGCGCTGCCCCGCCGGCAAGTACCGGAAAATATCGGAAGAATGCTGGAATCGTGACTCCGCCGCGAAAAATCGCTTTTCTTGCGGTTGATCCCTGACCTATACTCGCCCGGGATTAGAGTTCCCTGCCCCGATCTTCCTCGAGTTTTTCTCTGACAGTAATCGGCAATCGCTTCTAATTCGAATCCCTTCGGCACCAGCCGATGGAAACAACCCGTGCGGATTGATTGTATAGCGGGAATGCGCGCGAAACTGAACGCCCGACCAGGTCGGGCACGGAGACATGACACATGAAGATCTACGTGGGCAATCTGCCCTGGAGCACGACCGACGCCGACCTCGAGAGCCTGTTCTCGCGCGTGGGACCGGTCCTCTCCGCATCCGTCATCACCGACCGGGATACCGGCCGGTCGCGAGGCTTCGGCTTCGTGGAGATGTCGCAGGCAGACGGCCAGAAAGCCATTGCCGAACTGAATGGTCACCAGATGGATTCGCGCGCACTGCGTGTGAACGAAGCGACCAGCCAGCCGAAGCGCTCGGGTGGCGGTGGCGGCGGCGACCGTGGCGGTGACCGTGGCGGCCGTCGCTGGTAAGGCGCGCGCCCGCTAGATTGCCGAAGGCCCTCCCTGGAGGGCCTTTTTTTTGGCTGTCGACGTGCCGGTCGGGGCAGGCTGCCGGCCGCGCTGAACGTCGCGCCGAAAGCAGAGCCGCATCCGCACCGCGTCGTCGCCCGGCCCGTAGTAATCGGACAGGGTCGCGATCGGCCGGAACCCGTGCTTCGCATACCAGTTGGTGAGCGCAGGCGCCGGCCGCGCTTCCAGCTGCAGCCAGCGTGCGCCGCCGCCGCGCGCCGCTGCAATGGCCGCCTCGAGCAGCCCGGTGCCGACACCACCGCCCTGCACCGCGGGGTCCGTGGCGATGCTGTACAGGCGCCACGTGTGCTCGAATCGCCAGAGAATCGCATAGCCCACCACACGTCCGGCGGACTCGCAGACCATCACGATCTGCCGCGCGGACCCGAGTGCCCGGACGAGCGAGCGGCGCGACGCACGCCGCTCCGGGTCGAAAGCGGTTTGCTCGATCGCCATGATCGCGTCGATATCACCCGGCACGGCCGGTCGGATTCCGGTCAAGCGGTACTCCTGCGGTATGGCTCGGCACAGACGCAACACCGTCCGAACGATAGTATTGTGGCCAGCTACTGTCGATGCGGAACACGCGATGGCCAGAACCGAAGACATGACCGAAGACATGACCGAAGAACAGCCGAGCCTCCACCGCCAGATCGAGGATCTGCGCGCGGAGCGCGCGGAGCTCGACGCCCTGCTCGGCTCGCTCGAGCCGGACGACTGGGCGCGCGTCACCACCTTCAAGTCATGGCGGATATGGGATGTCGTGGCACACCTGCATCTCTCCGACCATATGGGCATGACCAGCCTGGCCGGCGAGGAGCCGTTCCGCGCCCTGATGCATGACATGCGCGACGCCGGTGTGCCGATGGCCGAATACGCACGCCGCTGGCTCGGCGACCTGCCCGGTACCGCGCTCCACGCACGCTGGCGGGACCTGCTCGATCGGCTCTGCACGGCACTCGACGCGACAGACCCCGCCCGCCGCCTGCCCTGGGCCGGCCCCAGCATGAAGCCGCGCATGTTCGCGACGGCCCGGCAGATGGAAACCTGGGCACACGGCTGGGAGATCTACGACCTGCTCGGGCGCCCGCGCGCGCATACCGATCGCCTCGAGAACATCGCCACCATCGGTGTGCGCACGTTCGGCTGGACGTTTGCCAACCGCAAGCTCGACCCGCCCGGTCCGCCGCCGCGCGTCGAACTGCGCGCGCCGTCGGGTGCCGTCTGGCGGTGGAACGAGGACAACCGGGACGACAGCATCACCGGCGACGCGGTGGCCTTCTGCCAGGTCGTGACCCAGGTACGCAACGTTGCCGATACGGATCTCGTGGTCGCCGGCCCGGTCGCCAGGGCATGGATGGCGTTCGCCCAGTGTTTCGCGGGGCCGCCGGCCGATCCGCCGGCGCCGGGCTCACGCGTGCCGCGCGTCGCCTGACGGCGTCACCGCGGCGTCCGCTCCTCCCACTCGGCGCGTGGCGCGTTCACGCCGTCGAGCGGATAGATCGGCCGCCGCACCCGCTCGAACACGAGTTCCGCGTAGTTCGAGGTACACACGCCCCGCCCCGCACACTCCACCATCCCGCGCGCCATGGCGCGAAAACCCACCCGGTAGTGGATGCGGCTCTTCAGCACCAGGTACCGGCAATGGGCGGGCTCGATGCCGAGCGAACGGAAACAACCCGGATCGAACGGCTCCAGGTGTCTCGAAATGACCACCAGGTCGAGGCCACCCACGCGCAGGACGCCGGCATGGCCCATGTTCATGGTGAGCCCCCGCGACATGGCGACGGTCGCCGGAAACCGGCCCTCGGAGAGCAACCGGACCCGGCCGGTGACGGTGAGCGGCCGGCTCTGTTCGGCGAGCGCCGGCATGTGCAGTCTGGCGCCGAGCGCCACGGTGACCTCGTTGCCGACACCGGCCGCCTGCATCGCCGCGACGGCCGCGGGATCGTAGATGGCGAAGAACGCAGCCTCTTCGAGACCCGCCTCGAGCACCGCGGCGAGCACTTCGGTGGTATCCATGGTGCCGCCGGATGCCGTGTTGTCGTAATGATCGAGCAGTACCACCGGCCCCTCACCGGGTTCCGCTGCGATGCGTCGCGCACGTTCCATGGACTGCGCGAGCGGTTCGACTTCGTAGACGAACGCGGCACGCTGCGACCAGGCGCGGTCGAGCAGTTCATCGCGCAGCTCGGCGGCGCGCGGCGCATCGCCGTCCGTGACGATCACCACCGACAGTCCGGCGTCATGGATGTCCGCGTGCGGGAATCCGGTGAACAGGCTCGCGGCGAGTGTGCCCTGCGCCTCCAGTTCCATGACCCGCGCCTGCAGGCCGCGGTTCGGCTCGTCATCGGTGCCCTGGCGCATGACGTGCGGCAGCATGGGCGCATGGCCCCAGGCCATGACCGGACGCACCCGCCCGGCCATGGCATCGAACAGGATGTTCGCCGCACGCACGGCGGTTCGATCCATGTCGACGTGTGGATAGGTGTGGTAGCCACAGATCACGGTCGCCCGCCGCACCATCGCGTCGGTCACGTTGGCGTGCATGTCGAGTGACACGGCGATGGGCAGATCCGGCGCGACTTGCCGAATGCGGGCCAGGAGCTCGCCTTCGCCGTCCTCGTGGTCTTCGGTGACCATGGCGCCGTGCAGATCCAGCAGCAGCGCGTCGCACATGGTCGCGGCTCGGACGATGCGCTCGCATACATATTCGTACGCAGCCCGCGCGACCGGACCGCTCGGCGCGGCACCCGCGGCCACCGGAATGAAGTAGTCGATCCCGCGCGACTCACACACCTCGATGAACCCGCCGAGGCAGCTCGCGGTGCCGCGGAAGATGTCCACAGCCGCGCGGCCTTCCGGCGGCACGTCGGCGCCGCCCGAGAAGCGCGCCAGGTCGGTCGGCACCGGTGAAAAGGTGTTGGTCTCGTGGCTCATCATCGCAATGGCGACGCGCATGGCTGCTTCCTCCCTGCCCGGCTTCCGGTCCGGCGTTCCGGACGGACCGGATTGTAGCGAACCGGTTCGTGCATCACGCATACTGTCGACCCTTCGCAGCGCCCGAATGGAACGGGGAGGACACCGCATGCGCACACCCGTGCCGATCGTCTGGCTGTTCGCGGTCTGTAGCGTTTGCCTCGCCGGCACGGCTGCGCACGCGAACCCGGATCGCCAGCTGCTGTGGGGCGATACCCACCTGCATACTTCGTATTCATTCGACGCCTTCCTGAACGGCAACATGAGCGCCGACCCGGACGTCGCCTATCGCTACGCACGCGGCCTGCCGGTACTCCACCCCTACACACGCGCGCGCGTCCAGATCCAGACGCCCCTCGACTTCCTGGTCGTTTCGGACCATGCGGAATTCCTGGGCGGAATCCGCGACATCTACCTGAGCGGCATCCAGGATCCCGACCCCAATCCCCTGGAGCGCCTGGTGTACTGGTTCAACGAATGGCGCATCCGCCGGGCCATCGACGGCGGCACCGGGGCCGACTACTTTCGCGACCTGCTGCCGGTCGCGGAGGAACCCCGCGCAGCGGCACTCCGCTGGCGCGAAGTGGCCGGCAATCCGCCGCCGGGCGCCGACGTGTCGCTCAACAATGCCTGGTCGGCCATCGCGAGTGCCGCGGACGCGCACAATGAGCCGGGGCGCTTCACGGCACTGATCGGCTGGGAATGGAGTTCCAACCCCGGTGGCGCAAACCTGCACCGGATCGTCGTGAGCGACGCGGACGCGGCAGGTGCCGCGAACTTCCTGCCATTCTCCTCCGCCGACAGTCCGTACCCCGACGATCTCTGGGACTGGCTCGCCGCGACACACGATCGCACCGGCGTGCGTTTCGTCGCCATCCCGCACAACTCCAACATTTCCAAGGGCCTCATGTTCGACCGTGAGACCCTGCGCGGCGGCCCGATGACGGCCGACTACGCAGAGTTGCAGCGCCGCTTCGAAACGCTGGTCGAGGTCACCCAGATCAAGGGCGATTCGGAAACCCATCCGGAACTCTCACCGGACGATCCGTTCGCGGATTTCGAGACCTATACGCACTACCTCGAGCAGGCGCCGGACCCCTACTCCGCCCGTCCCGGCGACTACGTGCGCGCCGGATTGCGGACCGGCCTCGAGATCGAGCGCGATCTCGGCATCAATCCGTTCCGGTTCGGACTCATCGGCTCCACCGATTCGCACACAGGGCTCGCGTCGGCCGAGGAACCCAATTTCTGGGGCAAGACCGCGCTCGACTCGATCCCGGAAAACAAGCAGGTCGATGCGCTCACCACCGGACCTACCGGCTGGAGCATGTCCGCTGCCGGGCTCGCCGCGGTCTGGGCGGATACGAACGACCGCAAGTCCATCATGGACGCGTTCCAGCGCCGCGAGGTCTACGCGACCACCGGGCCGCGTATCCGCCTGCGGGTCTTCGCCGGCTGGACGTTCACCGACGCGACGCTCGAAACGCCGGACTGGATCGAAGCGGGTTACCGGGACGGGGTGCCCATGGGCGGTACGCTGACCTCGGCAGAGGCGCCGGCGGGCCGGGACGACTCGGCCCCCACGCTGATGATCGTCGCCGGCATGGATCCGTCGTCGGGCACGCTCGACCGTGTGCAGGTGGTCAAGGGCTGGCTGGACGCGACCGGCCGCTCACACGAAACGGTGTTCGACGTGGTGTGGTCCGGGGCGCGCACGCCGGACGCGGACGGCAGGCTGCCGCCGGTCGGCGATACCGTCGACCGCACACGCGGCACGTTCACGCGCGCCATCGGAGCCCCGGACCTGCAGACCGTCTGGCGCGACCCGGCGTTCGATCCGGGGTCGCCGGCTTTCTATTACGTACGCGTGCTCGAGATTCCCACCCCGCGCCACGCCCTGCTCGACGCGCTCGCACTCGGTCTCACCGAGCCCACCGAGGGACCGTCCGTGCTGCAGGAGCGCGCCTACAGTTCGCCGATCTGGTACGTGCCCTGATCGCCCCGGACCGGGCGTCCGAGCCGTGCGCCAGCGCGTGCGACAACGCAGTGCCGGGGCAGTCGTGTTCTGCTCAGCGTGCAGCCAGCGCCTCGAGTTCCTCCCAGCGCGCGTAGGCAGCCAGGAGGGATTCGTCGAGCGCCGCAAGTTCGGCCAGCCGGGCCGCGATCGCGGGCTGATCCTGCCGATAGAACTCCGGCGCGCTCACCTGCGCCTGCAGTTCGGCCTGCCGCGTTTCCAGCAGTTCGATGCGTGCCGGCAGCGCTTCGAGCTCGCGCGACTCCTTGTAACCGAGCCGGCGTTTCGGCACCGATGCGGTCGCCACCGCGGTGCGCTTTGGCTGCAGCGGCTCTTCCGCGCGGCCTTCCGTCGCCCCTGAACCTGGCATGCCCCCATCCGTCTGGCGCAGCCAGTCGGAATAGCCACCGACGTATTCCCGCACACGGCCGCCGCCTTCGAAGACGATGGTGCTGGTCACCACCGCGTCCAGGAAGGCCCGATCGTGGCTCACGAGGAGTACCGTGCCGTCGTAATCGCAGAGCAGTTCCTCGAGCAGTTCGAGGGTCTCCACGTCGAGGTCGTTGGTCGGCTCGTCCAGCACCAGCAGGTTGGTCGGCTGGCTGAACAGTCTGGCCAGCAACAGGCGGTTGCGTTCACCCCCGGACAGGCTGCTGACCGGCGAGTTGCAGCGGGCGGGCTCGAACAGGAAATCTCCGAGGTAACCGATCACGTGCCGCGACTTGCCGTTGACCGTGATGTAGTCGGATCCCTCCACCACGTTCTGGCGCACCGTCTCGTCGAGGCGCAGGCGCTCCCGCTGCTGGTCGAAGTAGGCGATCGCGAGCCGGGTGCCGAGTTTGACGGTACCGCTGTCGGGCTCGAGCTGGCCGAGCAACAGCCGCAGCAGCGTGGTCTTGCCACACCCGTTCGGTCCGACGATGCCGATCCGGTCGCCACGCATGATGCGCGTCGAGAAGTCGCGGATGATCGGCGCGCCGTCACCATACGCCGCGTTGCCGAACGAGACGTTCGCGAGTTCCGCGACGAGCGCGCCCGACTCGCTGCCGCGCTCGATGGCCAACCGCACCTGGCCTTTCGGCGCGAGTCGCTCCGCGCGCTCGCGGCGCAGCGCTTCGAGGCGCCGCACCCGACCTTCGTTGCGGGTCCGCCGCGCCTTGATGCCGGTGCGGATCCAGACCTCCTCTTCGGCGAGCCGTTTGTCGAACCGCGCGTCGGCACGCGCTTCTTCTTCCAGCATGACGGCCTTGCGCGCGAGGTAGGCGGCATAGTCGCCGGGAAAGCTGGTCAGCCGGCCGCGATCCAGCTCGATGATACGCTCGGCGACACGCGCGATCAGGGCGCGGTCGTGGGTCACGAACACCAGCGTGCCCCGAAAAGCGAGCAGCGTTTCCTCGAGCGCAGTAATCGAATCGATGTCGAGATGGTTGGTCGGCTCGTCGAGCAACAGCAGGCCCGGCTCGCCGACCAGCGCCTGCGCGAGCAGCGCACGGCGCCGTATACCGCCGGAGCATTCGCGCATCGGCCGCTCACCGGGCAGACCCATCGTCGTGAGCATTGCCTCCACGCGGTGATCGCGCTCCCAGGCTTCCACGTCCGCGAGTCCCGCCGCGACCGTCGCGAACACGGTTGCATCCGGATCGTCCGGCACGTCCTGCTGCAGATATGCGATGCGCGTACCGTCCGCGATCCAGCGCTCGCCGCCATCCGGGAGCAGCATGCCGCCGAGGACCTTCAGTAGGCTCGACTTGCCGGTGCCGTTGCGGCCGACCAGTGCAACACGCTCGCGCCGTTCGAGCACCAGATCGACGCCATCCAGCAACGGATGATGGCCGTACGCGAGCTGCACGCCGGAGAGCCGCAGGATGCTCATCGGATGTATCCGTCACCCGCCATCACGACAGGAATTCATCTGCACCGAGATCGAGCGCGTGCCGGCTGTGCCGGCGCGCCATCACGGTGAACATCTCGTCGCCGCGTACCGTCTGCTGCACCAGCATCGACGCGATCACGGTGACCCCGAAGCCGGCGAAACTGCCGCGTCGGTAGTCCTCCCAGCACTCGGCCCATGGGTAGTCTGCGATACCCCGCTCCACGAGGCGCGTGTGGTAGGCGCGCACGATCGACGCTTCGACCGGACGCCGGGCCTCGGGCAGCATGCCGGCACCGAGAAAGTACGCGACGTCGGCGAGCGGATTGCCGAGCGTGATGCTCTGCCAGTCGACCACCGCGATCGCCGGTGGCGAGCGGCGCCGGTCGATCAGCAGGTTGTCGAGCCGATAGTCCACGTGGACGAGCGCGAAAGGCCGTCCGAGCGGCGCGTACAGCGGCGCGCCCGGCGCGTCGGCGACCGCTGCGAGGATCGCGCGTTCGTCGGGCTCGAGCCGGTCGCCGTAACGATCGAGGAAGCCGGGCAAGAGTCCGGCGTAGAGCGCCCGCAGCTGTTCCCGCCCCGCGGCGTCGGGCTCGCCGATCCAGTCCACCCCGCGAAAGGCCGGATCGTTCCAGCTGGGTCCGTGCAGTCCGACCAGCTCCAGCACGGCCGCCCGCGCGACATCGGCGCTGCAGCCCGATAGTTGATCGCCCTGCGCCGCGGGCGCGAGGTCCTCGAGCAGCAGCGCGAACGCCGGTCCCTCGCCGTCGATGCGGGCGAAGTAACAGCGTGGTGTCGAAACGTCGAGGCGCCGCTGCAGAGACTGGTAGAAGGAAACCTCCTTCAGGTAGTTGCGCAGCTGTACGCCGGTCGCCCGGCTGGTCGGGTCGTCCGAGGGAAACTTGCCGACCAGCGTGCGCGGCACGCCGGGATCGGCATCCTCCAGGTCGAGCTCGAAACGCAGGCAGAGCCCGATCTGGCCGGTGCCGATACGCGTTGCGCGGAAGTCGCGCACGCGGACGTCACGATGACCGGCAGCCCTCAGGCAGTCGGTGAACCACTGCGGCGTGAGCGTTTCGGGCGTCGGAATGGCGGTCATCGCGTACCTGATGAATGACGGTCTGGCGTCGCAGTTTAACGGATCGTGACCGGGCCTGCGGCCCACCGGGTCCGTACGGGTCCGTACGGGTCGATATATGATGGCGCCTCGATCCGCGGCCACCCATCGTTTCGAAGTCGAGGAGGACCATGAAGGAGTATCGCCAGGCCCGTTTTCAGCGCCCACCGGGTGCAACCGAAATCCTGCTGGTGCGGCACGGCGAGTCACGTGCCGCCACGCCCGATCAGCCGTTCCCACTGGTCGACGGCCACGGCGACCCCGAACTGCATCCGAACGGCCGCGAACAGGCAGAACGCATCGGCGCACGCCTGCGCCATCAGCCGATCAGCGCGGTATACGTATCGAACCTGCGCCGGACTGCCGAGACCGCGGCGCCTCTGTGCGCCCATCTCGGCCTGGCGCCGATCGTGGATCCCGACCTGCGCGAGGTTTTCCTCGGCGAATGGGAGGGCGGGCTGCTGCGCATCAAGGCACACGAAAACGACCCGATCTACCAGCGTGTGCAGCTGGAGCAGCGCTGGGACGTGATTCCGGGCGGCGAGTCACACGATGCCCTGGGAGAGCGCCTGACCAAGAGCCTCGAACGGATCGCACGCCACCATCCCGACCAGTTGGTCGCCGCGTTCGTGCACGGCGGCGTCATCGCTCACATACTGGCGCACGCGACCGGCGCACGACCATTCGCGTTCACTGGCGCCGACAACGGCTCCATCAGTCACATCGTGATGGTGGAGGGACGCATCATGGTGCGACGCTTCAACGACTGTTCGCACCTGTACGAGGAGATGTCGGTCGCCGCCGGGGCGATGACCTGAGACGAGGATTGTCGTGGGTGCACGGCCGCCGGCGTGCCGGGACCGCAGCCGGATCGGCAGGTAACCGCAGCGGGATGCGATCGACCCGCGGGATCTGCGCCCGCGGATCGATCGCCGAGGCTGTTTCGGATCAGCCGCCGTTGCCGCTGGATACGACGACGGTCACGCGCCGGTTCTGCTGCCGGCCTTCATCGGTGTCGTTGCTCGCGATCGGGCGCGACTCGCCGTAACCACGGCTGGTCAGGCGCTCCGCCGGAATACCGGAATTCACCAGTACGCCGCGTACCGCTTCGGCCCGACGCTCGGACAACCGCTGGTTGTAGTCGTCGCTGCCACGGCTGTCCGTGTGCCCTTCGACGACCGCGACCGTGCTCGGATGCTCGCGCAGGAACCGGATGGCGTTCATCAGTTCGTTGAACGATACCGAGGTGATTTCCGCGGAATCGAAGGCGAACTCGACCGTCAGGTTGAACGTGACCGGCTCCTTGAGTTCGACTTCGCAGCCGCGCTCGTCGACCCGCACGCCGCGCGGGGTGCCTGGGCACTGGTCGATGGAATCCGGGACGCCGTCGCCGTCGGAGTCGACCGGTGCAGGGGCCGGTGCGGGTGCCGGTGCGGGTGCCGCGGCGACCGGGGCCGGTGCGGCCGTGTCGCCGAGCATCATGGTGAAACCGAGCGTCGCGAGCGGGCGCACCGCATCGATACGATTGTGATAGACGCCGCGGACGTCACCGCGGATGGCGAACCGCTGGTTCAGGTTGCCGAAGAAACCCACGCCGAGATGGGCCTGCTCGTCGCGGAACTGGCCGACGTTCCACAGACTGCCATGGTCGTAGCGGCCTTCGCCGACGCCGAACGCCACGTACGGCGACCAGCCCTGACCGATGTCGAAGCTGCGCAGCAGACCCACCGACCACATGTCGATGTCGACCTTGCCGCTGACGCCGTTGACCCGCGCATCGGGTTCGAAACGATAGTACTGGCCTTCCACGGCCCAGTTGTCCGCGAAGGACCAGCCGAGGCCGGCGCCGAGGCCGAGATCGCTGTCGGTGGCGCGATAGTCGCCGCGCGTGTCGTAGTACGCACCGAGCAGCGAAACGAAGAACTGGTCCTTCTGGGGACCGTCGGCTACCGCCGCCTGCGCGGAGAGCGCGAGACCGACGGCCGCTAATGAAGCACGCAATTTCATGAGGTTCGATCTCCTTGACTCGTGTTGTTGTGCGGAGGACCCTCGTCCACGACCCGCAGGCCACCCCCGGGCACCCCTGCTCCCGTACGCCGCCCGGTGGCGCCGCGCACTATACAAGGGCGGGTCAGGGAAAGGAAGACAAAAATGGAGGCATAATGGACGTAGCGAAGCTGCCGCGCCTGCTGGAAACCGAGCGGCCGCGCGCCGCGGAAACGTGCGCACACAACCTCGCAGACTTGCCTCCCGCCCGCCCACGATCACATCAATACAATCAGTATCAATTAGTTGCGAGACACTCCGAGGATCCATCTTGGCTCAGAAAGCCACCGTCTACCGCGCCCAGCTCAGCATCTCCGACCTCGACCGGCACTACTACGCCGACCACACGCTGACGCTTGCACGCCATCCGTCGGAATCGGAAGGTCGCCTGATGGCGCGGCTCCTGGCCTACGCGCTGTTCGCGGCCCCGGACCTCGCGTTCGGCCGCGGCATCTCGACCGACGACGAGCCCGACCTGTGGCGCCGCGATCCCACAGGCAGCATCCTGCACTGGATCGAGGTCGGTCTGCCGGACGAACGGCGTCTGCGGCGCGCGGCCGGGCGGTCGGAACGCGTATCGCTCGTCGCTTACGGCGCGCGCGCGTTCGCCCTCTGGCACGCCCGGCAGCGCGATGATCTCGCACGCCTGGACCGGCTCGACATCCGGTTGCTCGACGACGCGCAATTCGAGACGCTCGAAGGCTTCGCACGGCGCACCATGAACCTGACCTGCACGATCCAGGAGGGCATCGTCTGGTTGGGCGACGGCGACCGCACCGCGGCGATCGAGCTGGTCACCGTGACAGCGGCTGACTGAAGCGCCTTCGGCCACGCCACGGCCGCGGTTCAGGACGTCTGGCGCGCCCTGGCCGCCGGCTCTCCACCGCCGTCCGCTTCCCGCTGGTACTCGCCGATCGTCCGGTAGAGGTGCCCGTGGGCGTTGCCGATCACGAGCGCGTCCACGAGCATGCCGCTGACGTCACTGTTCCGCGCCGCGTCGAGCAGCGCCTCGAACGTGCGGGTGAACTGCTCGGTGTAGCGCCGCCGTATGGGCGTGCCGAAGAAGATCCGGGATGCCTCGCGCCGACGCCCCGCAGGTCCGTAACAGAGCTCGAGCAGCTTGCGCGTGAAGACGCCGGTATCGCCCTCCCCGATTCGGGTCCACAGCTCGCTGGACGGATCCGGCGCCGCTTCGCCCGCACCACGCTGGTTGGCGAGATACAGCAGCCCGGCCGTGACGCCCAGCTGACTGTTCACCAGGTCGGCGATCCTGACGAAGCTTTCCTGGCGCGAGTACCGTTCGCTCGCGGCGATCGCGCGCGCCTGGACGGCCGCATGCTCGCCCGCCCGACGCATCTCCACATACTGGAGCGCGATGTTGTGATTGCTTTCCTGAAGCGTGCGGTGCTGCAGGAAGAACCCGATCACCAGCCAGAGGAACGCGAGCGGTGCGAACGCGCCTTCGAGGAAACTGCCCTGCGCATCGAGCGGCTGTGCGCGGAACTCGCTCCAGCCGACGTCGATCAGCACGTGGTACGCACCGGACAGCAGGTAGAGCGCTGTCAGCCCGAGTCCGAGCCAGACCCGCCAGTCGATTCCGCGAGGCCTGGACGGCAGCTGTTCCTCGGGATGCACGCCGCCTGGCGGCGCGGCGGGCTCAGGCGCCCCCGGCGAAGCGGGATCGCGGGCGTTCTGGATCATGGCGTCGTCAACCGAGGTAGAGATATTCGAGGCCCCGCCGGACCCAGCGGTTGGCCGAGGTATACGCGCCGATGCCGTCGAAGTCGAACGGTTGGCCGTCCAGGATCGCGCGCGCCGCGCGCAGCCCGCTCTGCACGGCCGGCCCGATCCCCTCGCACATGTCGCGGGTCGCGAGCCCCGCTGCGTCGCCGACCACGAACGCATTGCCGAGCCTGGGCCGTTCGGTGCCGCCGCGCAGAAAGTAGCTGTAGCCGCCAGGCTGCGCCGGAGGCGCATCCAGGAGGCCACCGGCGAGCAGGCGCTGCACCAGCCCGTCCCAATGACGGCGGATCTCATCGTCGCGCCGTTTGAGCTTGTCGGCCATGCCACCCACGCCGATATTGAGATAACCATCGGCCTTGGGCACGTACCAGGCATAGCCGGGCAGTCCCCCGGCCAGGAACCAGAGGTGGCAGGCACCGTCACGCCAGGCGAACGGAAACTCGAGCTCGAGCGTCACCGCCTGCAACGCCTTCGGGCGCGGCTGTGCCGCACGGAACAGGTCACGGTAGACCGGGCAGCGGGTACCGCCGGCGCCGACCAGGTAGCGGCAGCGGTACTTGTCGTCGATCCGGTAGCCCTCGCCGTCCGGCTCGACGTGTCGCACGTTGTGCTGGGCGACCGGCGCAGCCGAGCGCTCGAGCAGCCAGCGATCGAACTCGAAGCGCCGGATCGAATGCTGCGGGGTGCGCAGCGGGAATCCCAAACCCTTCACGTGAATGCGGAGTTCGTCGAAGGTCAGGAACCGGCCCGGGTAGTCCGCCGGATCGAACTCGAGGTCCCGGACCACCTCCGGCGTGATCCAGCCGGCGCATAGCTTCTCGCGCGGAAACGTCTCGCGGTCCAGCACCAGGCAGTCCATACCGCGCCGGTTCAGCGCCCACGCGGCGGATGCGCCGGCCGGTCCGCCGCCGACCACGATGACCTCCCGCTCGATCATCCGGCGAGCGGCTCCCGGTACCAGTTCGCCCGGGTCTCGGGCAGCGCGGTGGAGTCGAACCGCCGGAACAGCACCTGGAACAGCTGGAGGCGGCCCGCGGTGAACGCTGCCACGGAACCGGACAGGTAGAGCCGCCAGGCGCGCACGAACGCTGCGTCGAACATGGCTTCGACCTGATCGCCGTGCTGCTCGTAACGCTCGAGCCAGTGGCGCAGGGTCTTCGCATAGTGTGGGCGCAGGTTGTCGACGTCCACGATCGAGAACCCCTGCGGCTCGAAGATCTCCATCATTTCCCGCAGCGTGGGCGGATACGCGCCGGGAAAGATGTAACTTTCGATCCACTCGTTGAGCGGCCGCGCATAGTCCTGGCCGATCGAATGGATGAGCCCACGTCCGCCTTCGGTCAGGCAACGGTCGATCACGCCGCCCAGCGTGCGGTAGTGGGCGACGCCGACGTGCTCGAGCATGCCCACCGAGACGAACACGTCATAACGACCGGTGGCATTCCGATAGTCGTCCTCGACGTACTCGATCGAGTCGCCGAAGCCTTCGGCACGTGCCCGCTCCCGGGCATACGCGACCTGTTCCTTCGAGATGTTGTAGGAGCGCACCTTGACGCCGTAATGCCGCGCGAAGTACCGCGCGAGTCCACCCCAGCCGCTGCCGGCCTCGAGCACGGTCTCGCCGGGTCTGAGCGCGAGCTTGCGGCAGACCAGTTCGAGCTTGGCGCGCTGCGCCGCCTCGAGCGTCGCGTCGGGTGTCGGATAGTAGGCGCACGTGTACTGTGTGTAGTCGCGATCCAGCCACAGCGAGTAGAACGGGTTGCCGAGGTCGTAGTGGGCGTGGATGTTCGCACGCGAATGCCGCAGGGAATTCGGCCGCGCGCGCCGGGTGAAGAGCCTGCGCGCGAACCGGGCGAGCGGACCCGCACGCTCGAAGGCCCGATTGAGCCCGGGGTACACGATCTCCATCGCGCGCACCAGGTCGCCCCTGACCGTCACGCGGCCGGCGGTGTAGAGCTCGCCGAAGGTCAGCATCGGCCGGTACAGCAGGCGATAGAGCGCAGCCCGGTCACGGATGCCGACGACGACTTCTGCCGCGGCAGGCCCGATGCGGCCGCCATCCCACAGCTCCACCGCGATCGGCGGATCGCCCATCGACTGCAGCATCCGCTGCAGGAGCCGCAGTTCGAGCGATCTGTGTTCGCGCGCTGCGGCTTCGGTCTGCGGTTGCTGCCGTGGCAGCGAGTCCGGCGTCCCGGCGACACCCTTCTGCGTTTGTCCGCTCATGACGACCTCCCGTAGGCACTTCCCCGGCGCCCACCCTACGGTCCGGCGAGCGCCGTAGCCGCATCATACCCACCGAATACCCGCGGACTCAAAGGTGCCACCGGCGCGGTACCAACACCGGGTATGCCGCCGGGTACGCCGCCGTCAGCCGGCCAGCCGGTCGAGCAGTGCGCCGATCAGGGGCAGGTGCCCGCGGCCCTGGAAGAGTTCGTCGCCGAGCAGGCACGCAGGCACCTGGACGACCCCCTGCTCGGCCAGGCCGCTACGGGCCGCCGCGAGCGCGCCCGCACCGTGCGCGGCGAACCAGTCCAAGAAGCCGTCGGCCGGTATGGCGCAATCCGCCAGCAGGTCACGGATCGCGACCGGGTCTGCGGGGTTCAAGGCAGCGGACCAGTAGTCCGCCAGCAGGCGTGCGAGAAACCGCTGCTGCGCCGCGCCGCCCGCATGCCGCGCCCAGAGCAACGCGGCATGCGCGGCCGTCGGATCCACCGATCCCGTCCAGCCCCCGAGCGGCAGCGCGCGCGCGCGGGCGTAGGTCTCCACGCAACGAAGCCGATGCAGCGTACGCAGCCGCCGATGCGCCGTGCCGCGATCCTCTTCCGCCGTGGCGACGAGTGCGCCTTCCGCCAGGCGCCGGTCCGCATCGACCGGCGGCGCGACGGCCACCTGGAATGGCAGCCACTCGACGTCGATCGCACGCGTCTCGGCGAACTCGCAGAGCGGGCCGAAACCCAGCCATACGTCCGGATCGCGCAGGTCGACGGCGACCCGCAGCGTGCCGCGCCCGGGCGCGTCCGACGCGCGGACCCGCTCGGCGAGTGCATCGAGCGCGGCTGCCTGAAGCGGCGTCGGCAGCGGGTAGGCGACCTCCGGCGCGGGTCCGACACGGCCACCGAGCAGCCACGCCACCCGCGGCAGATGCTCGCGGCCGAACCAGCACTCGTCCTCGACCAGGTACGTGGGCACGCCGAATACGCCGGCGGCGAACGCCGCCGCGTTCAGCCGATCGTGCTCGAGGCGACCCGCGCCGGTCAGGAATTCAGCGAAGCCGGCGACGTCCGCGCCGGCCGCGCGCAGGCGCTCCGTCACCACGCGCGGATCCTCGATGTCGAGCTGGCGCTGCCAGAAAGGCGGATAACACGCATCGAGGTACCGGTCCGTGACCACCGCCGACTGCCGCGCAGCCCACAACAGGCCGATGCCCGCGAGCGAGGAATCCCAGATCTTCTCGGTACCGAGCAGCGTGTGCCCGGCGAGCCGGGCATAGCGGCGCGCGTCGCGATAGGCGTAACGCACGCCGCTCCACTGCGCGGCCGAGCGGCGGCTTTCGACCACCCTGCCGGCGCCGTCGAGCCGGGCCGAGCCCAGGTAGCTCGGAATGTCCAGCGTGAACGGCCGCCATTCGATCGCGACACCGGCGGCACGCGCGACCGCCCGGGTCGGCTCGATGGAGATGAACGCGTAGGGACTCTTCAGGTCGATGTACACGACCAGCGGGTTCGCGCCGCGCAGGCGCTCGAAACGGTTCATGTGCGCCCTCCCGTCCTGGGGCCGCAGTGTAACCGATGCGGTCGTGTTCCATGCCGACGGCGGGCCAGCGCTTCGCGGGCCCCGGATGCCTTGCTACCATCCAGCGCCGGCACGATGGCCGGGTCGATGGGGGGAACCAGGATGTCAGGATCATTTGGACGGGCGATCGCGCGCGTCGCACTCTGCTGCTGCGCGTTGACCGTACATTCCGGCCGTGCGGCCGCACCGCCGGAGCACTTCCATCCGGAGGGAAAACCGCCTTCGGCGCATACCCGGGCCGCCCAGGACGCCGTACGTGCCACTCTGCCATTCGAGGACACGCGCGACTTCGAAGAACACCGACGCGGTTTCGTCGCCGCCCCCGACTACCGCCAGATCCGCGCCGCCGACGGGCGTGTGGTCTGGGATCTGTCCGCGTACGACTTCCTGTTGTCCGGCGACACGTTCGCGAGCATCCATCCCTCGCTCGCGCGCCAGGCCACGCTCAACATGAACTACGGCCTGTACGAGGTGCTCCCCGGGCGCATCTGGCAGGTGCGCGGATTCGATCTCGCCAACATGACTCTGGTGAAGGGTGACACCGGCTGGATCCTGTTCGACGTGCTGCTCACCCGGGAAACGGCGCGCGCGGCGCTCGACTTCGTCGCTTCGATCCTCGGTCCACGTCCCGTCGTGGCGGTGGTGTACTCGCACTCGCACGCGGACCACTTCGGCGGCGTGCGCGGCGTGGTCGACGAGGCCGACGTTCGCGCCGGCCGGGTCGCGATCCTGGCGCCCGAGGGGTTCATGGCGCATGCGGTTGCCGAGAACGTGCACGCCGGCAACGCGATGAATCGCCGGGCCGCGTGGCAGTACGGCCGGGTTCTGCCACAGAGCCCGTTCGGCCAGGTCGATTCGGCGATCGGCAAGGCATTGTCCACCGGCACCACGGGTCTCATCGCGCCCACCGACGTGATCACCGGCGCGTTCGCCGAACGGACCATCGACGGCGTCCGGATGGTATTCCAGAACACGCCCGGCACCGAAGCGCCGGCGGAGATGAATACCTGGTTCCCCGATCTCAAGACCTTCTGGGCCGCGGAGAACATCAGCGCGACCGTGCACAACATCTACACCCTGCGCGGTGCGCTGGTGCGCGACGCGCTGGCCTGGTCGAAACACATCAACGAGGCCCTGTACCGGTTCGGGCAGGAGGCCGAGGTGCTGATCACCTCGCACAACTGGCCACGCTGGGGCAATGCGCGCATCCAGGAGGTCATGCGTGCGCAACGCGACGCCTATGCGCACCTCAACAACCAGGTCCTGCACCTGGCGAACAGCGGCGTGTCGTTGAGCGAGATCCACAACGTCTACGAAGTGCCCGAGGCGCTGCGCCGGCAATGGGCGGTGCGCCAGTACCACGGTTCGGAGTTCCACAACTCGCGCGCGGTGATCAACCGCTACCTGGGCTACTGGGACGGCAACCCGGCGACACTCGCCCCGCTGTCGCCGGCCGACTCGGCACCGCTCTACGTCGAGATGATGGGTGGGGCCGAGCGGATCATCGAACGCGCGCAGGCCCTCGTCGGTGCTGGCGAGTACCGGCTCGCCATGGAGATTCTGAACAAGCTCCTGTACGCACAGCCGGAACACGAAGGCTGCCGGTCGCTGCTCGCCGACGTCTACGAGCAGCTCGGCTACCAGTACGAGAGCCCGAGCATGCGCAACGTCCATCTCGCCGCGGCACGGGAGCTGCGCGACGGCATTCGACCCGCGGCCGGCGGCGGCGCGACCAGTCCCGACCTGGTGCGCGCGCTCGGCACCGAACAGTGGTGGGAGGCCGTCGCGATCCGCCTCGACAGCCGCCTGGCAGGCGATCTCGCATTCGTCATGAACTTCGCCACGCCCGATACCGGCGAGACCTTCGTGATCGAGCTCTCCGGCGGTGCATTGACCGTGATCGCCGGCCAGCAGCATCCGAACGCCGCCGTCAGCGTTGCGATGCCGCGCAGTGACCTCGAGACCGTGATGACCGGCCAGGCCACGTTGGGGGAACAGCTGCAGGCCGGGCGCGGCACCGTGACCGGCGACGCCGCCCTGCTGCAGCGCCTCGCCGCGACGCTGGTGACGTTCGACCCGCAGTTCCCGCTGATCCCAGGCACGCAGCGGGAAGCAACCGGCGAGTAACCGCCCGCCGTGGACAGTTGGGGTCGGAGTCAACTTTCTGCGTCCGGGCCGGCGGGTTCCCGCCGGCCCGGACGCAGAAAGTTGACTCCGACCCCAACTGTCGCTCGCCTCTGGCAACGCATCCGCGCGGACTGGCTGTTGCTCGCACTCGCCGGCGCGCTGCCCGTGCTGCTGCTCGCGGCGCCCGGCCCGGACATGAATCAGCTCGCCGGCCTGCATCGACTGGTGCATTGGGACACCATCGGCGCACTCGCCGGGCTCATGGTGCTGAGCCGCGCGCTCGAGGACAGCGGCTACCTGTTCCGTGCCGGGCGCTGGTTACTGGCACGCGTGCACGGCGAACGCACCCTCGCGGCCGTGCTGGTGTTGTTTTCCGCGGGGCTATCGGCCCTGGTGACCAACGACGTCACCCTGTTCATCGTGGTTCCGCTGACGCTGGGCCTGTCGTCGGTCGCGCACCTGCCCATCGGACGCCTGGTGATCTTCGAAGCACTGGCCGTGAATGCCGGCTCGGCCCTGAGTCCGATCGGCAATCCGCAGAACCTGTTCCTCTGGCAGCAGGCCGGCGTCTCCTTCCTCGAGTTCACGGTGGCCATGGCGCCGCTCAGCACCGCACTCCTGCTGATGCTGCTGGCCGTCATCCCGTTCGCATTCTCCGGCGGGCCGATCACGTTCGTCGAGCGCATGCCCGCGGCCGCGGAGCGGCGCCGCCTGTTCCTGCTCACGCTCGCGCTCTATCCCCTGTTTCTCGCCAGCGTGGAACTCGGCTTCACGGTACCGGCGACGTTCGCGCTGATCGTCCTGTACGCGCTGGTCGCTCGCGGCGTGCTCGCAGGCGTCGACTGGCTACTGCTCGTGGTGTTCGTGCTCATGTTCGCGGACCTCGGCCTGCTGGCCGGGATCCCCGCCGTCGCGGAGCTCGCCGTGCGCCACGAGCTCGCACCCGGCGGACTGCTGACCACCGGCATCCTGCTCTCCCAGGCGATTTCCAACGTACCGGCCGCAATCTTCCTTGCCGGCTTCACCGACGACTGGCGCACCCTCGCCTGGGCGGTCAGCGTCGGCGGGTTCGGTTTCGCGCTCGGTTCCATGGCCAATCTCATCGCGCTGCGCCTGGCCCGCGAACCGGGGCTGTGGCGGGCGTTTCACGCCTGGGCCCTGCCGGCGCTAGCGGCCGGCTGGCTCATCGCCTGGCTGATGCTGGCTGGACCCCTCGCCGGGTTAGCATGAGCAACGCCATTCGGATCGGAGTCGAGCAATGCACTACTGGCTGTTGAAGAGCGAGCCGGATACCTTCTCCTGGAGCGACCAGGTCGCCAAGGGCAACGATGGCGGCATCTGGGACGGCGTACGCAACCACCAGGCCGCCGGGTTCCTGCGCGCCATGACGCCCGGCGATCGCGCTTTCTTCTATCACACGGGCAACGAACGCAGCATCGTCGGCATCGTCGAGGTCACCCGCAGCCACTTTGCTGATCCCACCGATCCGAGCGGCCGGTTCGTCGCCGTGGAGGTTCGCGCGAAGGAGGCCCTGCCGCGTCCGGTCGCGCTTGCCGAACTCAAGCGTGATCCCGCGCTCGAGGATTTTCTGCTGCTCCGCCAGCCACGCCTGTCGGTGATGCCGGTCAGCGACAGGCACTGGCGCCACATCCTGAAGCTCGCGCGCCGTCCAGCGCATGAGTGAAGCCCCGCAAGGCAGCGACGAACCGCTGCTGCGCCGGCTCTCGGTCACCGGGCTCTGGCTGCTGGTGGTGAACGGCATGATCGGAGCGGGCATCTTCGGTCTGCCCGCCGAGGCGGCACGGCTCGCCGGAGGGTTCGGTCCCTGGCTGTTCGTGATCTGCGCGGCGCTGATCCTGCCGGTCATGCTCGTGTTCGCAGCCTTGTCGAGCCGGTTCGGCAACACCGGCGGCCCGATGCTCTACGCCGCGACCGCGTTCGGCCCCATGGTCGGCTTCCAGGCCGGCTGGGCCTACTACGTCGCCCGGCTGACGGCGTTTTCGGCCAACCTGAGCCTGCTGGTCGCCACACTCGGCTACTTCCTGCCCGGCACGGCGGAACCCGGTGCGCGCGCCGCCCTGCTGGCCCTGATCTGCTTGCTTTTCGTCGCGCTGAACGTGATCGGCACGCGCGATGCGATCCGCTCGCTCGGCCTGCTGACGCTGCTCAAGTTCCTGCCGCTGCTCGCGATCGTCGTACTCGGCGCGGCGTACATCGATCCGGCCCTGCTTGCGCCGACCCTGGCGCAGGCGCCGCCACCCGGCGAATTCGGCGCGGCGCTGCTGCTCTTGATCTACGCCTATGTCGGGTTCGAATCCGGTCTCGTACCGGCCGGCGAAGCACGCCGCCCCGAGCGCGACATGCCGCGTGCTCTGCTCGCCGCACTCGCGACGGTCGCCCTGCTATACGCCGGCGTGCAGTTCGCGAGCATGGCCGTGCTGCCGGCGCTCGCGGCGTCGAATCAGCCACTCGTCGACGTCGGCGCGGCGCTGCTCGGGCCGGCCGGCGCGTGGCTCGTAATGGGCGGCGTTGCCGTCTCCGTCGGCGGCAACCTGCTGGGATCGATGTTCTCGACACCGCGGGTGACCTACCGCCTGGCGCGGGACGGCTATCTACCGCGCTGGTTCGGCGCCGTGCACCCCCGCTTTCGCACGCCCGTGTGGTCGATCGTGTGTTATGGCGTGCTCGGCTTCCTGCTCGCGCTGAAAGGCAGCTTCGCCTGGCTGGCCGCGCTCAGCGTGGTGACCCGGATCCTGCTCTACCTCACGTGCGTCGCCGCGTTGCCCCGCCTGGAACGACTGGACGGCGCAGCCACGCCGTTCCGGATGCCGGGCGGGCACCTCGTCACATGCAGCGCCACACTGGTATGCGTCGGACTCATGACCCAGGTCGATGCCGCTGCGTGGCTCGCGACCGCCGCGTTCCTGGGCACCGGGTCGTTGCTCTACCTGTTCGCGCGCGCGGGCCGCCGCACCAACTGAGTGCGCGCATGCGGCGCGCACTGGGTCTCGATCCGCAAGTGCCGCCATTGGCGCTAGGCAGCCATTGACCTATAGTGCCGACGGACGGGCCCTCCGCGCCCGCGTGTTCGGACCTGCGTCCCGCAGGGGACAACATCCTGAACCCACTTCCTGGACATACATGCACGGCAGTCTGTTTTCGCTCGAAGTCAACGCACGCATTCCCGACAACCTGCGCCGCCTGCCGGAACTGGCCGGCAACCTCGTCTACAGCTGGGATCGTGACCTGCGCAGGCTGTTCCGCTACCTGGACAGCGATCTGTACGACGCCTGCAACGGCAATCTGAAGCTGTTTCTGCGGCGTATCGATCAGCACCGCATCGACCAGGCTGCCGGCGATCCCACGTTCCTGCGCAGCTACCACCAGGTGCTGTCCGCCTACGACGGATTTCTCTCCCGGCCGCTGCCCGCTGATCTGCATGGCTGCCTCGATCCGCAGAGAGATCTGATCGCGTACTTCTGCTTCGAATTCGGGCTGCACGAGAGCCTGCCGATCTACTCCGGCGGCCTCGGCATCCTGGCCGGCGATCACTGCAAGGCCGCCGCGGACCTCGCCATACCACTGGTTGCCGTGGGCCTGATGTACCATCAGGGCTACTTCGAACAGCGCCTCGACGCGAACGGCGGTCAGGTCGAGCATTACCTCACCAATGACTTCGGAACCCTGCCCCTCGAGCAGGTGGTCGACGCCGACGGTCGACCGCTCCAGGTGGACGTTCCCGCCAGCGAAGGCGTCGTACGGCTGCAAGTCTGGCAGGGGCACGTCGGTCGCGTGCGCCTCCTTCTGCTGGACTCCGAACTCCCGGAGAACACGCCCCATTTTCGTGCAGTGACTCACCGGCTGTACGGGGGCGGCACGGTCAATCGCATCCGTCAGGAACTGGTGCTCGGTATTGGCGGCGTCCGGGTGCTGCGCGCGATGGGACTGGCACCGACGGTCTGGCACCTGAACGAAGGGCATCCCGCGTTTCTCGGACTCGAGCGCTGGCATGAGTTCGTCCGCGCGGGCTTCGACGGCGACACGGCATTCGAACTCGTCGCGAGCAGCACGGTGTTCACGACCCACACCCCGGTGCCGGCGGGGCACGACGTGTTCGAATGGGACCTGGTGGCAGCGGAGCTGGGGCCGTACCTCGACAGCATCGGCCTCGAACTGCGCCAGCTGTTCGACCTCGGTGGCAACGGCGACCCCCACAAGCTCAACATGACCGCCCTGGCGCTCAGGACGTCGCGCTTCCGCAACGGCGTCAGCCGCGTACACGGGGGCGTTGCCGCCGCCGGCAGCGCCTACGTGTGGCCCGACATCCCGGCACCCGAGAATCCGATCGATCACGTCACCAACGGCGTCCACCTGCAGACGTTCCTGGCGCTGGAATGGGTCAACCTGTTCGACGTCCGCTTCAGTGCGTGGCGCAGCAACATGGCCAACGCCGATTACTGGAAGTGCATCGACGAGATCTCCAATCACCAGTTCCGCAGCCTGCGCCATGAGTTGAAGAGCCAGCTGTTCGTGCGCCTGCGCGAGCGCCTGCTCGTCCAGCATCGGCGCAACGGACTGGCCGAGACCACGATCGACCGGATCCTGCGTCTGATCGACGCGCCGCAACGCGACGTCCTGGTACTCGGCTTCGCGCGCCGCTTCGCGACCTACAAGCGCGCGACGCTGATTTTCTCCGACCGCGAACGACTCGCCCGGCTGCTGAACGATCCCGATCGCCCGGTCATGCTGGTCATGGCCGGCAAGGCCCACCCCGATGACGAACCCGGCAAGCAGCTGATCCGCGAGATCTACCGGCTCAGCATGGAGCCGGCGTTCATCGGCAAGGTGCACCTGGTCGAAAACTACGACCTCGCACTCGGCCGTCTGCTCGCCACCGGCGTCGACGTGTGGCTGAACACGCCCGAGTATCCACTCGAAGCGAGCGGCACCTCCGGCATGAAAGCCGCCATGAACGGCGTGGTGAATCTGTCCGTGCTCGACGGCTGGTGGGCGGAGGGCTGGAACGGCAGCAACGGCTGGGGAATCCGCCCGCATGATCCGAGCTGGGACCAGGGCTACCGGTGGCACCAGGAGTCCGACGATCTGCTCGAGATCCTGCAGACCCAGGTGATCCCGCTGTATTTCGATCGCCGCGAAGACGGCTGGGCCACCATGGCCAAGGCGTCGATGCGATCGATCATCCCCCGCTTCAACGCCGAACGGATGCTGCGCGACTACCTTGCGCGACTGTATTGTCCGGCATTGCGGCACCATCGCGAACTCCGCGCCGATGGCGGCGCCTTGGCACGTGCACTCACCCAGTGGAAACGCCTCGTCGAGGCCCGCTGGAACCAGGTATCGGCCAGCGTCGTCACAGTCGCACCGACCCAGGTCGAACACGGCGCCCCCGTCGAGCTCGAAGTACGTGTGTTCCTGAACGGACTCGCAGCGGAACACGTCTGCGTGGAATGCCTGGTCGAGCCGGACCGGCAGGTCGCAGCCGATGCCCCGCTGCGCCGCTACGCGTTCGCGGTGTCGTCAACCGACGAAGGCTCGGGGTCCGCAGCGTACCGGCTGCAGCTGACGCCCCCGTACTCGGGACTGCAGCGCTACCGGATCCGCTGCTTTCCCAACCATCCGCTGCTGAACCACCCGTTCGAGATGGGCCGCATGCTCTGGTTGTAGACTGCCGCGCGCGGGACTATTCGGTCGCCCGGCGCATCACGGGCGCCGCGCCGCGGCGCGTTCCGGTGGCGAGGCTTTCGTCCAGCGCGGCCGGCGCCGGTTCGCCCAATGCCGCGTAAAGTGCGCGCAGATGACTGCGGTACAGGCTCTCGAAGCGCGCGACGGTCTCTGCCTCGTTGAACTCGTCGAGCCACCAGAACCAGTCGGAACCTTCACAGAGCCCGAGCTCGCGCGTCGCGGAGGAATCGGCCGCGCGCAGTTCTGGTGCCGCCCGGTCGTAGCAGGCTTTGGCCTCGACGAGCAGCTCCCACGCACGGTTCTTGGCCGGATTGCCGATCCAGGTTGCCAGCGTGCCGTGGACCCAGCTGCCGGCGGTCACCGCGGGCAGGCGCGCCGGTGTCACGTCCGGCCGGGCCAGGTGCTCCGCGAACGTCGTCAGCCGGATGCCGGGATGGTCTGCCAGCGCGCCGTACAGCGATTGCAGGAAATCGAATCCGTTGGCCGGGTAGTGGTCCCACGCGTTCTCGCCGTCCATGATGATCGGCACCACCATGTCCGGCCGGTCGCAGTGCGCGGCGATGTTCTCGAGATGGCGTACCAGGTCGGCAACCGCATCGGTCGCACTCCAGTGCTGGTAACTGAAGCCGATCAGGTCCGAGAGCCCATCGTCGCGAAAGAAGCAGACCGGGCCCTCGGCACGGACCCGGAACGCCCGATGCCGGCAGTCCGGTGCCTGTTCCGCACGCGCCAGGCTGTTGTGCAGCACCTGGCCGCCCGACGCAGTCCAGCGGAATCCCGCCTGGCCGATCGCGGCGATCGCGGCTTCGGAAACCGCGCCTTCGGACGGCCAGCAGCCGGCCGGGCGGAATCCGAAATGCTGCTCGAACGCAGCGCGTGCCCTGTCGAGGTGCCAGCGGACCCGCGCCGCGCCGTCCGGGTAGCCGGCGACCGCGGGCAGCGACGAATCGGGCAGCGATTCCCGTCCGGCGCCGAGGTCGAGCAGCAGGGGCAGGATGGGGTGCGCCCACGGCGACACCGAAAGCTCCACGCGCCCGCTCGCCGCGAGCGCGCGGTACCGGGGCACGAGCGCTTCGAGTTCACGCCCGATCAGCACGAGCAGCGCACGGCGATCCTCGGCGCCGTAGTCACCGCCCTGCGCAATGAGACGCTCGAGCGTCGCGTCCGCGCGCAACCGCTGCTCGCCGAACCAGGCGAGATGGAACCAGACCAGCAGATCCGTGAGGAAACCGTCGCCGAGATAGCGGCCGCCATCCGGACCCGCCGCGCGCGCGATTTCCGCCAGGCGCCCAAACAGCGGATACCGCGCCAGCACCTGTCGCTCGTTAACCCTGAGGCAGGCGTCGATCAGGGCCGCTCGCTCCGCGGGCGCGGCGGGCGGCCCGGCGCCGCCGAGCGCGGCCAGGAGCGGATCGGCAAGTGGTACGCCCGCCGCGAGATGACCGCGGACGTTGTCGACGTAGAGCGCGAGTTGTTCGAGCAGGGTCGGCACGAAGTTGACAACCGCGCGCGCGCCCTGCACGGTTTCCAGGTGCCCGGCCATGTCCGCATAGCTCTTCAATCCATGCAGGTAGACCCAGGGTTGCGTGAACCTGCGCTCACGCAGGTACCAGGGCTGATGCATGTGCCAGCACAGCACGACGTCGAGCGTATGTCGCGACGACACGAGGCGGATCTCCGGTTCGGGAACGGGAACAATCTTCGAATGCGCACAGTATGGAACAGTGTCATCTGCCCGGGAACGCCGGAGCGCGCTCCGCACGTGACGCTGTGCACATGACGGGGCCACGCATACTGTTCGTCTCGAGCGAAGTCGCGCCACTGGTCAAGACCGGAGGACTCGCCGACGTCTCCGCCGCCCTGCCGAAGATGCTCGCGGAACTCGGTTGCGCGATCCGGATACTCATGCCCGCCTACGGCGACCTGCCGCTCCCGCCCGAGGCGGCACGCGTGGTGTACGCCGGGCAGATCGCCGGCCACGCGGTCGAGGTTCACGCGGCTTCGTTCCAGGACCTGCCGCCGCTTTGGCTCGTGCGGTGCGACGCGCTGTTCGGACGCACGGGCAATCCCTACCTCGGACCCGACGGGCGCGACTGGCCCGACAACGCCGACCGCTTCGCGCTGCTCGCCCGGACCGCGGCGACACTCGCCCTGCAGGGCGCTGACGGCTTTCGTCCGGACGTTCTGCACCTGAACGACTGGCAGACCGGACTCGCGGCCGCACTGCTCGCCGACCGGCCCGAACGGCCTGGGCTCGTCTTCACGATCCATAATCTGAACTTCCAGGGCAACTTCCCGTACGAATGGTTCGGCAGGCTGGCACTGCCGCCCGAACTCGCCACCATGGACAGGCTCGAGTTCCACGGGCAGCTGTCGTTCATCAAGGGCGGGATCGTCCATGCCGACGCAATCACGACGGTCAGCCCGACCTATGCGCGCGAGATTTGCACACCGGCGCTCGGTGCAGGACTCGATGGCCTGCTGCGGCACCGCGCGGCAGACCTTACCGGCATCGTGAACGGGATCGATCCCGACGTATGGAATCCCGCGACCGATCCGCTCATTCACACGCGCTACGACCTCTCGACGGTCGAACGCAAGGGTGCAAACAAGCGTGCGCTGCGCGCAGCGTTCGATCTGCCGACGGTGGCCGCCCCCCTGCTCGGCATGGTCAGCCGCCTGACCGAGCAGAAAGGCATCGACCTGGTTCTCGAGTGCCTGCCGTGCGCAATCGACGAAGGGGCCCAACTCGTCGTGCTCGGCAGCGGCGAACGACACTTCGAGCAGGCACTGGTCGACGCGGCCGGCCGGCACCCGCGCCAGCTCGTGTTCGTCACCGGCTACGACGAGCGGCTCGCGCACCGGATCGAGGCCGGTGCGGACATGTTTCTGATGCCCTCGCGGTTCGAGCCCTGCGGGCTCAACCAGATGTACAGCATGGTCTACGGAACGCCGCCGATCGTGCACCGGACCGGCGGGCTCGCCGACACCGTGCACGATCCGGACGATCCGGGCGTCGCGCCGGAGGCGGCCACGGGATTCGTCATGGATGCGGCTACGCCGGTCGCACTCGAGGCGACGCTGCGTCGGGCGCTCGGCGCCTGGCGCAAGCCGATGGTCTGGCGCGAGCTGCAGGCGAACGGCATGCGCGCGGACTTTTCCTGGCGCCCCAGCGCCGAGCGTTATCTCGAGATCTACCGCCGCGTTGCCCGCCGGTCCGCAGGTGCAGCGTCATGAACCATCTGCCCGGCAGCGATCACGGCAACGACCATGCGGCCCTCGACCGGCTGCTGCAGGGCCGTCATCACGCACCGTTCGATCTGCTCGGCGCCCGTGCGCCAGTTACCGCGCCCGGACGGCGGTGTGTGCGCGTGCTGCGTCCCGGCGCCGCGTCGGCAGCCCTCGTCCTCGTCGATGGGCATGCAGTGCCGATGGCCGAACTGCGTCGCGGCAGCGGGCTGTTCCACTGGGAGGGCCCGGCCGAACTGGTGCCGGCGCACCACCGTATCCGCTGGGTCGAGACGGACGGTTCGGTGGAGGAGGATTTCGATCCCTACGGCTTTCCGCCCGATCTGGACCCGGCTGCACTCGCCGCGTTCAACGGCGGGTTCAATCCGGACGTCTACCGGCTGCTCGGCGCGCACGTGCTCGAGATCGACGGTGTGCGCGGCACGCGGTTCGCCGTGTGGGCGCCGAACGCCGAGCGGGTCAGCCTGGTCGGCGACCACAATCGCTGGAACGGACTGCGCCATCCGCTGCAGAGCCTCGGTGCGAGCGGTGTCTGGAGCCTCTTCGTACCAGGTGTCGAGCCCGGCACGCGCTACAAGTACCAGATCCGCTCGAGGCTCGACGGCGTCGTACGGGAGAAAGCGGACCCCTGGGGCCAGGCGTTCGAAGAACGCCCGCGCACGGCATCGGTGGTGGCGCCGCCGAGCCGCCACGTCTGGCAGGACGCGGACTGGGTCGGCAGACGCGACGCGACGAGCGCGCTCACGCGGCCGATGTCGATCTACGAGGTGCACCTCGGATCGTGGCGGCGGCAGGCCGACGGATTCCTCGACTATCGATCGCTCGCGGCCGGGCTCGCCGCGCATGTCCAGGCGCTCGGCTTCACGCATGTGGAGCTGCTGCCGGTCACCGAGCATCCCTTCGACGGATCGTGGGGCTATCAGACACTCGGTTACTTCGCGCCCACCAGCCGCTTCGGCGCGCCGGACGATCTGCGCTGGTTCGTCGATCACCTGCACCAGCAGGGCATCGGCGTCCTGCTCGACTGGGTCCCGGCACATTTTCCGGGCGATGCGCACGGGCTCGCGCGATTCGACGGCACAGCCCTGTTCGAACACGAGGACCCACGGCTCGGCGTACACCAGGACTGGGATACGCTCATCTTCAACTACGGGCGCAACGAGGTGCGCAACTTCCTGACCGGGAGTGCCCTGTACTGGCTGCGCGAATTCCACTTCGACGGGCTCCGGGTCGACGCGGTTGCGTCCATGCTCTACCTCGACTATTCGCGCAAACCCGGCGAATGGCTGCCGAATCGCCACGGCGGCAACGAGAATCTGGACGCGATCGACTGGCTGCGCCAGTTGAACGAGCACCTGCACGGCGAGTTTCCCGGCGTCGCCGTCATCGCCGAGGAGTCCACCGCGTGGCCGCAGGTGACCCGGCCCACGTACGTCGGCGGGCTCGGCTTCACCATGAAATGGAACATGGGCTGGATGCACGACACGCTGAGCTACCTCCGCCAGGATCCGGTCCACCGTGCGTATCACCACGACCGGCTCACGTTCGGTATGCTCTATGCGCACAGCGAGCACTTCGTGCTGCCGCTCTCCCACGACGAGGTAGTCCACGGCAAGGGTTCGCTGCTCCACAAGATGCCCGGCGACGACTGGCAGAAGTTCGCCAACCTGCGCCTGCTGTACTGCCACCAGTTCACCTGGCCGGGACGCAAGCTCGTGTTCATGGGCAGCGAACTCGCGCAACGCCGCGAGTGGGATCACGATCGCGAGCTGGACTGGGAGCTCGCCCGCTTTCCGGAACATCGCGGCATCGGCGACCTGCTGCGCGACCTCAACGAGCTGTACCGGCGCGAGCCGGCGCTCCATGACGACGACCCGGAAGGCTTCGCGTGGATCGACTGCAATGACCACCAGCAGTCGGTCATCAGTTTCCTGCGCGGCCGCGGTGAGGCGCGGCTGGTGGTGATACTCAATTTCACGCCGGTCCCGCGCAGGCAGTACCGGATCGGCGTGCCGGCCGCCGGACCCTACCGTGAACTGCTCAACTCCGACGCCGCGTACTACGGCGGCAGCAATCTCGGCAACCTGGGTCGGATCGAGGCGCTGCCAGTGGCATGGATGGATCAACCCGCTTCCCTGACGCTCAGCCTGCCGCCGCTCGGCGCCCTGATCCTCGCCCATCAGCCCGACGGCTGACGTCCGCTCGCCAGGACGAGCCCACGGATACGGCGCGCAAGCGCAGGGGTCAGCCCATCGTCCGCGCAGCGCCAGCCCCAGTTGCCGACGGCGACGCCGGGCGTGTTCATGCGCGCTTCGCCGCCGAGGCCTAGATAGTCCTGCAACGGTACGATGGCCGTGTTCGCCCGTGTCCCGAAGGCCCGCTCGATGAAACGCCACGGCATCGGTACCGTGCTGCCGAGCCAGCGATCCACCACGCCGCGGGTCGCGTCGTCGAGCGCCCGATACCAGCCGAGCGAGGTGTCGTTGTCGTGTGTGCCCGTGTAGACCAGCGTGTGCGGCTGGTAGTGCTCGGGCAGATGCGGATTGTCGGGATCGCCGCTGAACGCGAACTGCAGCACGCGCATGCCGGGCAGTCCGAAACGCTCGCGCAGGGCATCCACCGCAGGCGTGATGATGCCGAGATCCTCGGCGACCAGCGGCATGCCTGGAAACGTCTCGCGCACGCGCGCGAGCAGCGCATCTCCGGGTGCCGCACACCAATGTCCACCGCGTGCATCGGCCGCACCGGCCGGCACCGACCAGTACGCCTCGAGGCCCCGGAAATGATCGATCCGGACGACGTCGAACAGGCGCAGCTGTACCGCCAGGCGCTTCAGCCACCAGGCGAAGCCGTCGCGGGTCATGTGGTCCCAGGCATACAGCGGATTGCCCCACAGCTGGCCGGTCGCGGAAAAATAGTCGGGCGGGACGCC
The DNA here is from genome assembly GCA_019634925.1 of Pseudomonadales bacterium. Taxonomy (GTDB): domain Bacteria; phylum Pseudomonadota; class Gammaproteobacteria; order Pseudomonadales; family Azotimanducaceae; genus UBA7803. The sequence continues at coordinate 328,279 of JAHCAL010000003.1, read as the reverse complement.
CGCCACGGCGACCGGCTGACCTTCCCGATCGAGCTGGAACAGATCCTGATTGGCCCAGACGTCCGCACTGGCGAGTGCCGGATAGAGCGGCAGATCGCCGAACAGCAGGATGCCCCGGGCACGCGCCGCGTCGTGCACGGTGCGCCATTGTTCGAATACCACGAACTGGCGCGCACGGACCTCGCGAACGGCCGCCGGGTGCTCGCGGGCAAACGCCGCGACGGCGTCCGGCGCGTGGGCCCGCAGCCCGACGGGCCAGTTCCACCAGGCCGGGTCCAGTTCACGGGTCGCGACCGAGTAGACGGCGAAGTCGTCCAGCCACCCGTCTTCCTCGTCGCAGAATGTCGCGTACCGCGCGGCGCGGGGTTCGAGCCAGCCGTCCAGCCCGCCGGCGGCTTCCACCGCTCTCCAGTCGGCAAGCGCAGTGCTGCAGGCCGACAGTGACAGGCTCTGGTAAGGCGAGCCGTGGCGGTCCGGCGGATTGAGCGGCAGCACCTGCCAGACGCCGATGCCGGCTGCATGTAGAAAATCGAGGAAACGCAGCGCGGCGTCGCCGAGCATGCCGCCGTCCGCGGCGCCCGGCAGCGACGTGACATGGCAAAGCACGCCGGCGCGCCGCGCATGGAGCGGGTGCAACGCGCCTTTCGACTCGGGCTCTCCGGGGGGTGCAAGATGATCCGACACGCTGATGAAACCTTAGCCTCGGGCCGCCAGCATACACGCCGGTGCCCGTCGCGCACCGGTCATCCGCCCCGATCCAGAATGGGGCGTACTGCACGGTCGCATGCTTCGATCTGGTGCAGGATTGCGCACCCCGGATGCGGGCACGGCGGAACACCATACCGGGTTTCCGCAGTCCGACCGGGGAAATTCCGACTTGGCGCACGCCGCACTGCGGCGTATCCATCACGGTGCAGGTGCGAGCGGGCGCCAGCTGATATTGGCCCGACACCTTCATCGTGTGGTCATCAACGAATGGCTCACTTATTGCAGCGCCATGAGCGCGCAACTTCTACAGGAGCATGTGCTCGATGTTTGGGCGACCGACGGACCGGACCCGCGGAACACTTTCGATGAATCCCGACCTGCCGCATGGCGTGGTCGCGCTCGTGCTCGCTGGCGGACGCGGGGAACGTCTCGGTGCACTGACCACCGCCTGCGCCAAACCGGCGCTCACCTTCGGCAGCAGCTATCGGGTCATCGATTTCAGCCTGTCGAACTGTCTCAATTCGGGCATTCACCGGATCGGCGTGGTGACCCAGTACCAGGCGCGAACCGTCGCGTCACACGTGCGGCGGGCCTGGAACCAGCAACGGCGCACGCGTCACTGCATCGAACTTTGGGATGCCGCACGCCAGGCGCCGGACGGTCGCTACCACGGCACTGCCGATGCGGTGTACCGCAATCTCGACAACCTGCGCACACACGCCCCGCGGCTGCTGCTGGTCCTCGCCGGTGACCACATCTACCAGATGGACTACCGGCCCATGATCGCCGCCCACCTTGCAAGCGGCGCCAGTGCGACCGTCGCGTGCATCGAGGCGCCGCTCGAGGAGGCGTCCCGCTATGGAGTTCTGGGAACGACCCCGGACTTCCGCATCGATTCATTCGCGGAAAAACCAGCGCAGCCGACCCCGATGCCCGGGCACACCGACCGCGCGCTGGTATCCATGGGCATCTACCTGTTCGACTTCGCGATGCTCGCCCGGGTGCTCGCAGACGATGCGGCCGCGCCCACCTCGTCGCACGACTTCGGCAACGACGTGATTCCGCGGATCATCCGCTCGCAACACGTCCATGCCTACCGATTCCACGATCGCGACGGCCGTGCCTGCTTCTGGCGCGACGTCGGGACGCCGGATGCGTACCATGAGACCAGCATGGCCCTCTTGGACGGCACCCCTGGCCTCGATCCAAGCGATCTCGAGTGGCCGATCCTGTCGGGCACTGCGAACCCGCACCCGGTGCGGTTCCTCGCCGGCAGCGGCGCCCGGGTGCAACCGCTGGATCCGGCTGCCCGGGTCGTGCCACTGGAGGGCACCGCGGTCCGCTCGAGCCTGGGGCCGGGCTGCACCATCGCCGGCGGCATCGTCGTGCACTCGGTGCTGGGCGAGGGTGTGCGCGTCGGCAGCGGTGCGCTGCTCCAGGACACGGTCGTCCTGCCGGACGCGGTAATCGGAGACGGCACCACCTTGCGCAACACGATCGTCGCGGCCGGCTGCCAGGTACCCGCCGGCACCCGGATCGGCGTTCCCGCGACCGAGGACACCATTCCATGCCTGGTCACGCCGGGCGGTGTCCGGGTGCTGACCCAGGCCGACGTCGATCACCACACCCAGCACCAGGGCGCACGATCGCAGACGACCACTCACCCGGCATTCGCCGCCGCCAGCTGATCCAGGCATGGCGGTTCCGCACCTGCTCGAGAAACTGGGCTGGCGAACTGCGCCCGGCATCCTGGGACGGCATCCGACCAGTGTGCAATCGGTGCACGCTCTGTTCGGCTACTTCCTGCGCGACCGCACCTCGCCGACGCCGTTTCCAGGGCGCGACGAGCTCGCCCACGCCGGCACGTTCGAATGGGGCATCGCGCCGCCGCTCGAGAAGGTCATCGACAGCGCTGCGACCTTCGAGCTGCTGCTGGCCCTTCCCCAACTGTATCGCCAGAGCGTGTCGATCGTGGAGCCCTGGCCCAACGTGGGCATCAATCCGCGGCTGGAGACGGGACGGGCGTCCAAGAACGTCGCCTACGTACTGCAGCAGACCGCCGACGCGGATTCGATCCTGTATCCGGTCTGGCAGAGCGGAATCGCGCATCCGGCAAGACGGGCGAACGTGCTGAGCGCCGGCATGGCGACGGTGATCCAGGGCGGCAATCCGTCCGCCTACGATCCGGCTAGCTTCGATGGCACACGGGCAGGTGCCGAAGATGTTCTCGCCCTGCTGGAACAGCTGCTCCTGCGGCGCTCGTCCGGTACCGGCCCGGCAGTCTTCATCTGTCTGTGACACCAGCTCGCCGCGGCCGCCCACGTTCGCCTGATCCGGCGCGCAGTACGGGAGACGACCGCCGCACGGCGTCTGCCACTCGACGCCACCGGGCTCGCACTGGCCTCACTGCGTCGCGTCTGCAAACGCATCGCGGCGGTCGGCGAGACCCTGCCGGTCATCAAGGGTGACAATATCGTCGCGCGCAGCTGGAACGACACCTGTTTCGCGGTAGCCAGAAACGAATCAGTGGAAATCGGTACGCGTGCACTGCTCCCCTACCGCAGGCGCTCCGGCGCCAGTCACGTGCCAGGTGAGCTGCACGACACCATCGTACCGATCCGGTACGAGCTCGCCGTGAGTCCGCTCGCATGGCTGCTGACGCTTCCCTACGCGGTCGAGATCCTCTCCCAGACGCGGGTGGACGCCGACGTGCTGACCGAGGTCGGCACGACGTGCATCTACTACAAGGACTGGGAGACCCACAGCATCCGGCGTTCGTTCACCTGCCAGTTCCACCCCGAGCTGATGGCGGACATCCGCGACATCGGCCGCCGACCGGGGCCCAGATACCAGGAACTGAAGGACAACGACGGCATTCGCCTGTTCATCCGGCTGCTCTACCAGGGCATGCAGGAGTGAACGCGGGGCGAACCCCGCGCACGCAGCATATGCAGATCAGATCCGCTCGATGATGATGGCCGGCGCCATGCCGCCCGCCGCACACATGGTCACGAGGCCGGTCGCGAGGTCACGGCGCTCGAGCTCGTCGAGGATCGTGCCGATCAGGATCGAACCGGTGCCTGCGATCGGGTGACCGAGGGCAATCGCGCCGCCGTTCACGTTGACCTTCGCCGGATCGAGTTCGAGATCGCGCATGAACTTGTAGGCCACCACAGCGAACGCCTCGTTGACCTCGAACAGGTCGATGTCGGAGAGGCTCATCCCGGCCTTCTTCAGCACCTTGCGCGCCGCGGGCACCGGCTCGTTCAGCATCAGCTCCGGGCTGCCGGCGGCATTCGCCATGGCGACGATGCGCGCACGCGGCTTCCAGCCCTGCGCCTTCGCGTACTCGGGCGAAGCGAGCAGCACACCGCCCGAGCCGTCTACGACGCCCGACGAATTGCCGGCATGATGCACGTGATTGATGCGCAGGTCCGGGTACGTGCGGCGTACGATCGAGTCGAACGTCTCGCCCGACTCGTCGACCGGCAGCGGCATGAAGGTCTCGAAGACCGGCGGCAGCTGCGCGAGCCCTTCGAGGGTCGTCTGCGGGCGCGGGAACTCGTCGCGATCGAGCGCGAGCGTGCCGTCCTCGTTGAAGACCGGCACCACGCTCTTCGCGAAATGACCGTTCTCGAGCGCCGCCTTGGCGCGCTGCTGGCTCTCGAACGCGAGCCCGTCGACCTGCTCGCGGGTGATGCCTTCCAGCGTCGCGATCACGTCGGCGCATATTCCCTGGTGCGGCTGCGGATGCAACTCACGCAGACGCAGGTTGCCCGCGTCGAGCATGCCCCCGCCGCCCTGCGCGGCGAGTTGAGCGGTGTACGACATCATCTCCACGCCGCCCGCGACCACGAGATCCTCCATGCCGGACATGATGCTCGCAGCGGCCATGTTGACCGAGGTGATGCCCGAGCCGCAGAAGCGGTCCAGCGTCACGCCGCTCGCGCGGGTATCCCAACCCGCCGCGAGCAGCGACATGCGCGCGATGCAGGATCCCTGCTTGCCGCGCTGGGCGCTGCATCCCCAGATGACGTCGTCGACCGCCGCGGTGTCGATGCCGTTGCGCGCCTTCAGCGCGTTCAGCACGGTGGCGGACAGGTGCTGCGGGTGCAGGTGGGCGAGCGATCCGCGCCCCACCTTGCCGATGCCGCGCGGCGTGCGCGCCGTATCGATGATCCAGGCTTCTCTGGTCACGTAGATTCTCCGTTTTCTTGAATATTGTCAGGCGAGTCGCCCCGCCGGCTCGGAATCGAGGCGAGGATTCTACACGAGCGTGCCAGACACGTCCGTGCGGGCCGCACCGGGTACGGGCCGCACCGGGTGCGGGCCGCACCGAATGCGGGCCGCACTCGAGCAGAGCGCGACCCACACGGATGTGACCCGCTCACCAGTTGATGACGCGATCGATGACAGCGCCGATACGCGCCGGATCCCACGGCTCGCCGCCCATGGAGTCGACGCCCTGCGAGGTCATCATCTTGTAGACGAACAGGTGATTCACGTTCACGCCGAACGTCTGCCCGGTGACGTGTCCGGCTTCGTCGGAAGCGAGGTAACAGACCAGCGGCGCCATGAACTGCGGGCCGTAGTTTGCCTCGTTCATGGCGGCGATGCCCGGCAGGTCGCGGGTCATGCGGGTGTAGGCGTTCGGCGCGATGGCGTTCACGGTGATGCTGTAACGCGCGAGCTCCATCGACGCGATCCGGGTCAGCGCATGAATGCCCGCCTTCGCGGCCCCGTAGTTGATCTGCCCGAAGTTGCCGAGCGTGCCGGAACTGGACGACGTGTTGACGATGCGCCCGCCCGTGCCCTGATCCTTCATGCGCCGCGCGGCGGCCTGCAGGCACGCGAAGGTGCCGGTCAGGTGCACGTCCAGCACCGCCTGCCACTCCTCCGGATTCATCTTGAGCAGCGTCCGGTCGCGCAGGATGCCCGCGTTGTTCACCAGGATGTCGAGCTGCCCGAAGCGTTCGACTGCATGGCTGACGATCGCATTGGCGCCTTCGAACGAGGCGACGCTGGTGGTGTCCGCGACCGCCTCGCCGCCGGCCGCGCGAATTTCCGCTGCCACCGTTTCGGCGGCAGCGCTGCTGCCGGTGCCGTCGAGTGCTGCACCCGTGTCGTTCACCAGCACCCGCGCGCCCTGCGCCGCGAACAGATGCGCGTGAGCGCGTCCGATCCCCGTCCCGGCCCCGGTGATGATCGCGACCTTTCCATCCAGCATGCCCATGTTGCCTCCCCCGGCGTGTGTCCGAAACTGATGTTGATGGCGGAGTTATACGAGACCGGGGCGGGTCTTGTCATGCGGGAACGGCAGTCAACCTGCGGGCCAACAATGGGGCCTTGCCGCGGGCTATGCGGACAGTGAGGCGGAGGCAGTATCGGCAGGCGGGACAAAGTGGTGGAGCCAGACGGGATCGAACCGTCGACCTCTACAATGCCATTGTAGCGCTCTCCCAGCTGAGCTATGGCCCCACGGAGATATCCGCGCGTTGGCGGATCCGGAACAGGCGCGGAATGTTAGGGAGCGCCCTCCGACGTGTCAACTCGAGGGCGGCGAACCGGCCCCCACCGCAATGCGCGCGAGGTCGACCCGGTCGCCCGCGTGCGGCACGACCACGTGCGCGTCGCTCGTATCGCCGAGTTTCCGCCGGAACGCCTCCAATGCCTCCGGATCGCCGTGCACCAGGTACGCAGGCGGACGGTTTTCGAAGCCCGCGTACCAGCGCAGCAGATCCTGCTGGTCGCCGTGCGCGGAGAGCCCGCCGATGGTGTGCACGCGCGCGCGCACCGGGTAGAGCTCGCCGTGGATTCGCACCGTGTCGGCACCGTCGATGATCCGTCGGCCCAGCGTGCCGGGCGGCTGGTAACCGGTAAAGATCAGGTGTGTGTTGGGTTTGCCGAGATCGCGCTTGAAGTGATGCAGGATGCGCCCGCCGTTGCACATGCCGCTGCCGGCGATCACGATCGCGCCGTGTTTCAGGGCGTTGATCGCCTTCGACTCGGCGGCCGTGCGCGTGAAGTGCAGGTTTGGCAGCGCGGGCATGTGCTCGCCGCCCCGGAAGATGCGTCGGGCATCCTCTTCGATCAGGTGCGCATGGTCCCAGTAGATCTCGCTCGCCTCGATGCCGAGCGGACTGTCGAGGAAGATGCGCCAGTGGCTGAGCTCCCACGCATCGAAATGTTTGCCGAGCTGGTAGAGGATCTCCTGGCTGCGCCCCACCGCGAACGCGGGGATCAGCACGTTGCCGCGCTCGCGCCGTGCGGTACGGATCACTTCACCGAATTCCTCGAGCGACGCGGCCCGGTCGCGATGGTTGCGATCGCCGTAGGTCGTTTCCATCAGCACCAGGTCGGCGCGCGGCGGCGTCACCGGATCGCGCAGGATCGGCGAATCGTACTGACCGAGATCGCCCGTGAAGACCAGCGTGCGGCGCTCCCCGGCCTCCGCGATATCCACCTCGACGACCGCGGAGCCCATGATGTGGCCCGCATCGTGGAAGCGTGCCCGAATGCCCTCTGCAACGTCGAACCAAGTGTCATAACCGTGACCGCGCGTGAGACGGAGCGCCGTGGCCACGTCGTCACGCAGAAAGAGCGGCTCGGCGAGTCGCCTGCCGTGCTCCGAACGATAGCGGTTCTCGCGCCGCACGACGCTCATCTCGATGTCCGCGGCGTCGTTCAGCAGGATTTCCATCAGCGCGCGCGTGGCGTTCTGGGTGTGCACGGTGCCCACGAATCCGCGCTTGGCGAGCAGCGGCAACCGGCCGGCGTGATCCAGGTGCGCGTGGCTCAGGATGACGGCATCGATGTCCGCCGCTGCGAATGGAAACGCGTCGCTGTTGCGCGCTTCGTCCTCGCGCCCACCCTGGATGAGTCCGCAGTCGAGCAGCACGGTCCGGCCGTTGGCGCGGACGATATGGCAGGAGCCGGTCACGTGCCGGGCGGCGCCGTAGAACTCCAGTTCCATCAGGCGTCCTCTGCTGAAGCCGTGTTCGCGCCACCGGCACGCGCCACCTGGTAGGCGCGATATTCCTTCTCGAGACGCTTCGACTGTTTGCCGGACACGCCGAGCGCGGCGAGCCCTTCCCGCACACGCACCCGGGTCAGATCCGGCCCGAGCAGCACCATGGAATCGAACAACGGCAGCGCCACCGGCCGGCCGGACAACGCGATGAACAGCGGAAACAGAAACTCGCGGATCTTGAGACCCATCCACCCGGCCAGCGCCTGGCAGGTCTCGAACAGCGCATCGCGTTCCCAGTGCCGCATGGCATCCAGCTCGCGGGAGACGTGATCGAGAATCTGCGCGGACTGCTCCGGCGTCAGCTTCGGGTGCGCGAAGTCCGCCGCGGCGAGCGGCCGCCGGTCGCCGAGCAGGTAGTCCACCTGCGGCAGGATGTCCGCGAGCTTCTCGGTGCGCGGCTGGATCAGCGGCACCAGGCGCGCGAGATTCTCGCGATTGAGCGCCCATGCCGCGATGCGGTCCATGAACGCCTCGCCATCGAGCCTGCGCAGGTACTGCGCGTTCAGCCAGGACAGCTTGGCCAGGTCGAACACCGGGCCGCCCAGGTGGATCTTCTCGAGCACGAAGTCGTCGGCCATCTCCTTCGGAGAGAAGATCTCGCGCTCGTCCCGCATCGACCAGCCCATGGTGCCGAGATAGTTGAGCAGTGCCTCCGGCAGGATGCCGATGCGCCGGTAATAGTTCACGCTGGTCGGGTTCTTGCGCTTGGAGAGCTTGCTCTGGTCCGGATTGCGCAGGAGCGGCAGGTGGCACATGACCGGCATCGGCCAGTCGAAGTACGCGTACAGCAGCTTGTGCTTGGGAACGGAGTTGATCCACTCCTCGCCGCGCAGGATGTGGGTGATCTGCATCAGGTGATCGTCCACCACCACGGCGAGATGGTAGGTGGGAAAGCCGTCGTGCTTGATCAGCACCTGCATGTCCACCTGGGACCAGGGGATCTCGATGTTGCCGCGCAGCGCATCCTCGAATGCGCACACGCCGTCCGTCGGCACCTTCATGCGGATCACGTGTGGCTCGCCGGCCGCGAGGCGTGCGCGAACGTCCGCTTCGCCGAGTGCGAGACAGTGCCCGTCGTAGCGTGAATTCTCGCCGGCCGCGCGCTGCGCGGTACGCATGGCGTCGAGGCGCTCGGCCGAGCAGAAGCAATGGAAGGCGTCACCCTGCTCCACCAGCTGGCGCGCGTGCGCCTGGTAGATGTGTTTGCGCGCGCTCTGCCGGTACGGGCCGTGCGGGCCACCTACGTCGGGGCCTTCGTCCCACTGGATGTCGAGCCAACGCAGCGAATCGAGAATCAGCGCCTCCGACTCCGGCGTGCTGCGCGCGACGTCGGTGTCCTCGATGCGCAGGATGAACTGCCCGCCCTGGCTGCGGGCGAAGACCCAGTTGAACAGCGCCATGTAGGCGGTGCCGACGTGAGGATCGCCGGTCGGGGACGGGGCTATGCGGGTGCGTACGGTCATGGCGGCGCGATTATAGACAGAGGGTCGTGCGACCGCGATGTCCTCACCAGATCGACCGGCAGAGCGGTGCGCGGGCGCTGTCACGAGGCGCCGCGGCGCCCCGCGCAGTCGGTTGATCGCGGATCAGACCGCGGCCAGCAGGTAGGCGCCGGCGCCGCGCAGATCGCGGGGATCGGCGAAGGTCACCACGTCCCAGGCATCCTCGCAGCGCAGGAGCGCACGGGCGAGTTTGTTGTTCAGCGCATGCCCCGACTTGTAGCCGTCGAATTCCGCCAGGAGCGGCCGCCCGAGCAGGTACAGATCGCCGATCGCGTCGAGCAGTTTGTGCTTGACGAATTCGTCCTGATACCGCAGGCCGCCTTCGTTCAGCACGCGCTCATCGTCGACGCCCACGGCGTTCGCGAGGCTCGAACCGAGGCATCGGTTGAGTGCCTGGGCCTGCTCGAGTTCCTTCATGAGACCGAACGAACGTGCGCCGGCCACTTCCTTTGCGTAGGAAGTCGAACCGAAGTCCAGCGTCGCTTCCTTGGGGTACCGATTGAACACCGGGTGATCGGCAACGAACGTATAGTGTGCGCGGAAGCCGTCCCACGGCCGCAGCGTGGCGACCGCGTCACCCTGGCTGACCGTCACCTCACGGCGCACCCGGATGAACGCCTTCGGCGCGGCCTGCGCCACGACTCCGACCGACCTGATCAGCTTGACGAACGGCTCGGCACTGCCGTCCAGGATCGGCACTTCGGCCGCGTTCAGTTCGACCACGAGGTTGTCGATTCCGAGACCCCAGAGGGCGGAGAGCAGGTGCTCGACGGTCGCGACCTCGACGCCGTTCTCGGCAAGACTGGTGGAAAGCGTGGTGTCGGAAACCAGCTGCGCGTCCGCACGCACGGTGGCGCCACCGGCGTCCGTGCGTACGAACACGATGCCCGTATTCTCCCCGGCAGGGCGCAACGTCATACGGACTTTCTTGCCTGAATGCACGCCGATGCCGATGGCATGTACCGGGCGTCGGATCGTTTTCTGGTGAATCATCGTGCGGCTTCCGCTACTGCTGCGAATGTCGGCAAGTTGGAGCGGACTATACGCCGGAAAGTTCCGAAAATGAAGGGAAAGTGGAGAAAATTTGTAAGAACGATCGAACTCCCTCGGAAGTTTTTCAACTGAGAGAGTTATGCCTGCATTTTCATGGGGTTACGAACAGTACGCCAGGGCCGATCAGAACATCGCGTGATCACCGAGCGCCTGGTCGGCCATCCCCTCGCGCAGCACCCGGGCATAGAAATCGCGCAGGGTGTCCGCACCGAAGGCCGGCGTCGCCGCGGCATCGTAGCGGCCTTCCCGCTCATTCCAGACGAGCATCGACTCCGTTGCGTAATAGCGCCCGATGCGCGCGAACTCGGCCCGGTCCGCCATGCCGGGCGACCACCGACCGAGCGCGCCGAGCACGGCGATCGCCGCACCGAATGCAGCCACCGGCACCCGCCGGAAGCGGGCGGGACGACCGCAGAGTTCGAACAGCAGTTCGCCCTGCGCACGCGGGGTCAGTGCCGGCCCGGACCCGCCGACCGGAAGGATACGGTTGCGGCGCGTCGGATCGGACAGACAGTCCACCAGGTACCGTGCGAGGTCACGCTCGCTGATCGGCGTGCACGCGGTCAGGTGACCATCGCCGAACACCAGGAACGGCTTGCCGGCCTTGACCCGTTCCACCTGCCCGGCGAGCGACTTGAAGAACGCGGTCGGTCGCACGATCGAATAATCCAGGCCCGATTCGACCAGGCAGCGTTCGAACGCGAGCTTGGCATGCTGGAACGCGAGCTTCGGCTTCTGCACACAGATCGCCGACAGCTGTACGAAGTGGCGCACCTGTGACCGACGCGCCGCCTCCAGCAGATTTCGCTGAGCCTCGAACTCGACCCGCCACGCATCCGCGACACCGCCCCCGCGGGTCCCCAGGCAGGAGACGACTGCTTCGAACGCTTCGTCGCGGAACCCTGCAGTCACGACGGCAGCCGGATCGCACACGTCGCCGAAGCGCACCTCGCAGCCATCGAGCCGCCGCCGGATCTCCGTCTCGGTGAGGATTCCACCGATTCCGGCACGCGGCCGGGCGAACGCGACGACCTCGTGACCACGCATCACCAGTTCCCTGACGACGTGCTGCCCGATATAGCCGGTTGCGCCGGCGACGAATACGCGCCGGCGGAGCACCGCCAGGCCGGTGCCGGTCGCTGCCGACGTGGTCGCTGGGTCTGACATGGTAGGTTATCTTAGCCGCGTCGCGGCACTTGTCGATCCGGCCTGCGGCGCCACGCAACCGGATGCAGGAGACATGAATGGCCGTCGAAGGCGCGGGCGCGACCCTGACCCCGATCGTGACATTGCTCGCGGCGGCCGTGCTCGCCGTGCCGTTGTTCCGTCGCCTCGGCCTGGGCTCGGTACTCGGCTACTTCTGCGCCGGGCTCGCCATAGGACCCTTCGGCCTCGCGCTGTTCACGGACCCGGCAGCGATCCTCCACGTCTCGGAACTCGGCGTGGTCATGTTCCTGTTCATCATCGGCCTCGAGATGAAGCCAAAGCGTCTGTGGGCGCTCCGCGGGCAGATATTCGGACTCGGCCTGCTGCAGGTCGCGGTCTGTGCCGCGCTGCTCACCGGTGCGGCAAGCCTGCTCGGCATCCCCCCGCTGGTCGCGTTCATCGCGGGTACCGGATTCGTGCTGTCGTCCACCGCGGTCGTCGTCCAGGTCCTCGAGGAACGCGGCGAGATCGCCACCCCGCACGGCCAGCAGGCGGTCTCGATACTGCTGCTCGAAGACCTTGCCATCGTACCGCTGCTCGCGCTGGTCGCATTCCTGGCGCCGGCCGCGACCAGCGACGGCCCGGCCTGGCAACCGATCGCAATCGCTGTAGCGGCGGTCGCCGCGCTGCTCGCCGCCGGCCGCTGGCTGCTCGACCCGATGCTCGCCCTGCTGGCGCGCTCGCGAACCCGCGAAGTGATGACCGCCGGCGCGCTCCTGGTCGTACTCGGCTCGGCACTGCTCATGGACCGATCGGGCCTTTCGATGGCGATGGGTGCGTTCTTCGCCGGCGTGCTGCTGTCCGGCTCGAGCTATCGCCACCAGATCGAGACCGACGTGGAACCGTTCAAGGGCATTCTGCTCGGCCTGTTCTTCCTCGCGGTGGGCATGTCGCTCGACCTCGCGGTGATTGCCCGCGACTGGCAACTGATCGGCGCCCTGCTCGGCGCGTTCATGCTCGTCAAGGCCATCGGCATCTTCGCGGTCGCGCGGCTGACCGGCAGTAGCGCGCGCCAGTCGATCATGCGCGTGGCGCTCTTCGCGCAGGGCGGCGAGTTTGCCTTCGTCCTCTACGCCGCCGCCCTGACCGGCGGGCTGTTCGATGCGGCGACCAACGCCAGGTTTTCCGCCGTCATCATCCTCTCCATGGCGCTGACGCCGCTGGTGCTGATGGTCGTCGAACGACTGCTGCCGCGCACGCCGTCCAGCGCTGACGGCCTCGCGCCGGCGACGGATCTGCACGGCTGCGCGCTGGTGATCGGGTTCGGGCGCTTCGGTCAGATCGCAAGCCAGGCGCTGCTCGCGCGCGGCATCGCGGTGTCCCTGATCGAAAACGATCCGGATCGGATCCGCGAAGCCTCCCGGTTCGGCTTCCAGGTGTTCTACGGCGACGGAACCCGACTCGACATCCTGCGCGCATCCGGTGCCGGCGAGGCGGCGGTCGTCCTCGTATGCATCGATGACGTCGAGGCGACCAACCATATCGCCGCGCTCGTGCGCGCCGAGTTCCCACTGACCCGATTGCTCGTGCGCGCCTGGGACCGCGGTCACGCCATCGACCTGGTTCGTGCCGGCGTCGACTACCAGCTGCGCGAAACCTTTGAGTCGGCGCTCGCGTTCGGCGCGGCGGCGCTCGGCTACCTGGGTGTGCCCGTGCAGGAAGCCGACGAGCTGATCGCCGACCTGCGCCGGCGTGACGCCGAGCGGCTGTCGCTCCAGGTTGTCGAAGGCATCTACGCGGGGTCCGACCTGCTGCACGGCAACGCGCACGCGCGCCCCGTCCCCGAACCGCTCACGACGCCGGCACCGCGTCGCTGACCGGCGCCGCCAGCGGCCCGGTCAGAGCGGCTTGCGCATGCGCAGCAACGGCACCGGGGCCCCGCCACGGTCGTCGACGACCCGCTCGCAAGGCACGTAACCGCAGGCGCGGTAGAGCGGTTCGCCGGACATCGTCGCCATGAGTTCGACCGCGCGGAAGTCATGCGCACGGGCAGCCGCTTCGCAGAGCGCAAGGATCAACCGACCGACACCCTTGCGCACGTGATCCGGGTGCGTGTACATGGCGCGTACCCGCGCCGGATCGCGGGTCGGGTCGAGCAGTGCCGCACTGCGCCCGGGCGACTGGTCGCCGCCATAAAGCGTCGCGCGCATGCTCCAGCCGCCACAGCCGGCGAGATTACCGGCGTCCTCCACCACGAAATAGGTGCCGTCCTCGATCAGCTGGCGATCGAGGCCCATGATGGTCCGGCTCGATTCGATCTGCGCCGCATCGAGGAACGGCCGCTGCAGTTCGGCGATGGCCGCTTCGACGAGCCGCGCGAGCGCCGGAATGTCGTCGGTTGTCGCGATCCGATGGGTGAGCTGCATGGGTCTCCTGCTCCGCGTAGCCAATGGTCCGCAATCACGCGGTCTTCGAGACGAACTGACCGGGGCGTCCAGCGATCCGCAGGGTCAGGAACCGGCAGTGCAGCGACCAGCCTTCGCCCACGCGCCGTGCCGATACCACCTGCGCCAGGGCTTCGAGGCCCTGGCCCGCGACACGCACGACCTGATCGACCGGTACCCGAGTTCCCGCGACGAGCAGGGTGCCCATGAGCGACAGGTCGCGCATCGTCACCGCGACCGGGCGGTCGCCCCAGGCGGGCGTCAGCGCCACGGTGCGCTCCCGCGTGAATCGCGCCATGGCCCGCTTGCCGAACAACTCGCGCCTGCGCGCATCCGGCGCCGGCGGCACCGTGAGCGGACTTGCACACTGCGCGCATTCCGCGGTACCGGCATCCACGCGTCTCGCGCAGAACGGACAACCGGCAGCCGGGGTCGGGGGGGCCGATGTGGACGCGCGCCCGGCTCCGCCGGCAACGGCCCCGGCAGGATCCGCTCTCCGTGACGCACGCATGCGCTCCTTGCGCAGCAGGCGATCGTAGGCCCGGCGGCGTTCCGGATCGCCGAGCACCGCGTAGGCTTCGTTCAAGAGCGCAGCCCCGGCATGATCACCGCCCCGGTCCGGGTGCTGCCCGAGCGGCCCCATCAGCGTACGGTAACTGGCCCGGATGACTGCATCGGGCGCTTCGGGCTGCACGTGCAGAATCCGGTAGTAGTTGCGTCGATTCCTGGTCATGCCGGTGCCCGGGTCGCAGCGTAGGAAACCTGCGCCGCCTTGCGTCGGCGCAACGGACCGGAACATTACACGAGAACCCCCGGAACGTCCTGGACGACTTTTTCGGAGTCCGGCTGCGCCCCCGGCGATGGGTAGACGCCGACCTGCCGCGCTGCGTTCGCACCACCGAAGCCGGTTAGAATCCGCCTGCTCCGCGGACCCCCGCGGCGTTGGGAGACTCTCCGTGTACCTGCACGCGATCCTTGCCTGGCTGACCCACTTCTACACCGGGCTCGGGCTGGTCTGCGCCCTGCTCGCGCTGCGCGCGCTCGGCGATGGGCGTCCGAACGACGTGTTCCTCTGGCTCGCCGTCGCATTCGTCATCGACGCCACCGACGGCGTGCTGGCGCGCCGCGCCCGGGTCGACCTGCACACGCCGCATTTCTCCGGGCGCAAACTCGACGACATCATCGACTACCTGAACTACACGTTCATTCCGGTCTGTTTCATCTGGCAGCAGGGGCTGCTGTCCGAGGCCTGGCTGCCCGTGCTCGGCTTCACCCTGATCGCCTCCGCGTACGGTTTCTGTTCCGAAGCGGCCAAGACCGACGACGGCTATTTCACCGGATTTCCGTCGTACTGGAACGTGGTTGCCTTCTACCTGTACTTCCTCGAGCCGCCAGAGTTGTTTGCCGGCGCACTCATCCTGGTACTGGCACTGATGACATTCTGGCCCGTGCGCTACCTGTATCCGACGAAAAACCTTGCAGCGCGAACGTTGAGCATCGGCGGCGGCGCGCTCTGGGGTGGCGTCTGCCTGTGGGTCCTGCTCGCGCCGGAACCCCCGGTCGTATTGATCTACCTTTCGCTGCTCTACCCTGCCTGGTACATGGGATACTCGTTCTGGCTGCACTTCACCCGACCGCGCGGGCTCGGTATCGCCGAATAGCAACACGGCCTGACCACACGAATGGCGGAGCGAGTGTCTGAGCAAATGGGAAGGCGATTTGACACGTCCGTGATCGGACGGTGAAATGCCGCGCCATGCAGCATCCGACCCCGAGCACAGCGGTTTCGTCTCCAGACCTGGATGCGGCACGGCGTCTCTGCGTCGCGCCCATGATGGCCTGGACCGACCGGCATTGCCGCTACCTGCACCGCCTGGCGGCACCGCGTGCATTGCTGTTCACCGAGATGATCACCGCGAACGCGCTGCTGCACGGGCCGGCGGAACGCCTGCTGCGATTCGATCCCGAGGAGCACCCGGTCGCGATCCAGCTCGGTGGATCCGATCCGAACGATCTCGCACGCGCGGCGCGCCTCGCCGAACAGGCCGGCTACGACGAGATCAACCTGAATGTCGGCTGTCCCTCGCCGCGGGTACGCGAGGGCCGCTTCGGCGCCTGCCTGATGCTCGAGCCGGGGCTCGTCCGGGATTGCATCGGCGCCATGGCCGCGGCGGTCCGTGTGCCGGTCACCATCAAGTGCCGCCTCGGTGTCGACGCCGCCGACTCGGACGAGCTGCTCGATCGCTTCATCGAGACGACCGCCGCAGGGGGTTGCCGGGTCTACTACATCCACGCACGCAAGGCGCTGCTGGCGGGTCTCACGCCGGCCCAGAACCGGGCCGTACCACCTCTCCAGTACGACCGTGCCTACCGCCTGCGTGCACGCTTTCCCGCTTTGCGTTTCATCGTCAACGGCGGCGTCGAGGACTGCGCAGCGGTCGCGCGGCACCTCGAACACGTCGACGGCGTCATGATCGGCCGAACCGCGTACCACAACCCCGGCCGACTCGCTGCCATGCACACAGCCGTGTATGGCGGCCATCCGGTGGACAGCTGGTCGCTGATGCGCGCGTACCTCGGCTACGTCGAGCGCGAACTCGCGCTCGGCACGCCCCTCAACGACATGACCCGCCACGCACTCGGCGTGTTCGCCGGCCTGCCGGGCGCACGCCGCTACCGGCGCATGCTTTCGGATTCGACACGACTCCGGGCCAACGACCCTGCGCTGCTCGAGGATGCGCTCGCCTGCCTCGACAGGGCCGTCGCGTGAGCGGGTTGTCCGCGCCGGACGTGACTCCGGGCGTACCGGAGGGGCTCCGATGCTAGGCAAGCTGCTGCAGCGGCTCCGCGCGCCTGCCGAGGAACCGGACCCGGCGCAACTGACCACCCTCGCGGCAGCCGCCCTGCTGCTCGAGGTCGCCTGGGCCGATCACGAGGTCACCGAGGCGGAACTGGACCTGATCCGTACCGCACTCAAGCGGACGTTCGGCCTCGACCAGGCTGCCGTGGAAGAGCTCGTCGAGGAATCACGCCGCGACCATGCCGCGAGCGTCGGCGTGCAACAGTACACGCGCGTGATCAACTCGGTGTGGGGCGAACCGGAGCGGTTCGCGCTGGTGCAGGCGTTGTGGGAACTCGCTTTCGCGAACGACGAACTGCACCGCTACGAAGAACATACGATCCGCCGGATCGCGGATCTCCTCTATCTCAGCCACCCGCGTTTCATCGAGGCCAAGCTCAACGCGAAGCGAACCGGCTGAGCGGGGCGCCCTGAGTCTCCTCTTCGAGCGTGGCGACCAGGTCGCGGAACGCTTCGCGGTTGTGCTCGTTCAGGCTCATGAGAACCCTATGCGCCTCGAGCACGCGCGCGCGCACCTGATCCTCGGACGCCGCGCAGGGCGGCAGATCGCCGAGCTGCTCCTCCCTGGACAACGGCTCGTGTACGACGTTGAACACTTCGTCGAGCCCCATGGTCTCGAGGATTCGCGTGATGTCCGGCTGCGTCGAGATCAGCGTTGGGCGGTAGCCGAAGCGGCGCCCGGTTTCGATCGAGAGCTTGGCGAGCAGACCGAGCGACGTGCTGTCGATGCTCTCCGCCTCGCTCAGGTCGACGACCACCGAGCGCATGCACGGCTCGGCGAGGATGCGCTCGAGATACTCGTCCATCGCCGCACAGAGCGTCAGGCGGACGTCGCCGCGGAAAAGCATGACGTGCACGCCGTCGTGATCGCTCACCAGAATACGTCCGCGCACCTCAGCTCTCCCGTCGCACGATGAGGCAGGTCATGTCGTCGGGCTTCTGCAGCGCTTCGCCGTCGAGCCCGAGTGCCCGCCACACGTCCATGAGTTCCGGCCCGGTCGCCGCCGCCGCGCGCAGGTGCGCTTCGCGCTCGGCCAGGCTGCCCGCGGGCAACGCATCCATGATCCCGTCCGAAAACATCACCAGCCGGTCTCCCGGCGCCATCGGCAGCACCCGCGCCGCATATTCCACGGATTCGAACAGCCCGACCGGTTTGCCTTTCTGTTCCACCAGTTCGGCACCGTTCGCGCCCACCCTGATCGCCGGCGGGTAGTGCCCCGCGTTCACCAGCACGATCTGGTCCTGGACCAGGTCGCCGATGCCTAGCATCAGCGCCACGTGTTTGCCGATGCGCTGTTCGAGCAGTTCCCGGTTGATCCATTCGAGCACGAGTCCCGGCTGCGTGAGCATGGCCGGGCGGTGTTCGCGCCGCAGGCGTCGCGAGAAATTCTTGAGCAGCACGGTGACGAACGCCGAACTTGCGCCGTGCCCCGAGACATCCGCTGCGTAGAACGCGAAATGGCGATCGGTCAGCCGGAAGTAATCTACGAAGTCGCCGCTCATGTACATCGACGGCACGATGCGGTGTTCGAACCGGTACTGCTCGATGGCCATGGGGTTGGGCGGGAGCATACCCATCTGGACGTAGCGGCCGGCGCGCTGGTCGCGCTCGAGCTCCTGGCTGTAGACGCGCAGCCGTTGCTCGGCCGCACCGGCTACGGCCCCCTGGCGGGCCCGCACGGCGGCAAGCCTCTCGCGCATCGCCTCGAGGCTCATCGCTTCGGTCCAGACATCCGCCACCCCCGCGCGCAGGGCGCGCAGCATGACTGGGCTGTCGGGTACCTCGCTGCTGACATAGACCACCGCGAGTCGTGGGCAGCGCGCCGCGACACCCTCGGCCCATTCCAGATCGTTGCACAGGACGCAGTCGGGCGCTCCCGGTCGGTCGCAGGAATCGAGCACGGCATCGAGATCGCCGCAGGCTTGCGCGCCCGCTTCGAGACCACCGCACCGATCCATGAGCCTGCGGGATGCACTGCCATCCGCGGCCGCGACGATCAGGCCCATGAACCGCCTGAATTAGCCACCTTCGTTGGGATGCGCACGCTACTCCTGTCCCTGCGGGATGACAAGCCGCACTGGGTGATCAGAAATCCTCTGCTTCGTAATCCTCATCGTCGTCGAAATCGTCGAAGAACGGATCGTCTTCGACGATCCCGTCGTTGATCAGGAACTCGCGCCGCTGTAGATAGGCATCGCGCATGAACACGTACGGGTCGCCCGTAATGAGGCGGTCCACGGTAAGGAGTTGCGCCCGCGTATCGAGCAGGCCCACACCGTAGGCGATATAGCGATCCCGATCCGGTGAGATGAGCGTCAGCGGATTGGTCAGGAAATCGAGCAGGTCGCCCGCCGCATCGCGGACCGTGGTCGGTCCCCGGCCGGGGAGCATCAGAAAGGCGCCGCTGCCCACGCCCCAGACCGCGAAGGTCTGACCGAAGTCCTCGTCGTGGTGCGGCAGCCCGCTCCGGCTCGCCACGTCGAACCAACCGAGCAGGCCGACCGTGGAATTGACCAGAAACCGCCCGAGATCGCTCATTCCCTGGCCCGGTTTGCCCTGCAGAAACTGGTTGATCGCCGTGTTCGGCGTACCGAGATTGCGAAACACGTTGGAAATGCCACGCTTGATCGGATTGGGTGTGACCGTGTCGTAGCCCTTGGCGACCGGCCGGATTGCCAGGCGGTCGGCCTTGTCGTTGACCCAGAACACGCCGCGATTGACCCGCTCGAGCGGATCCTCGGTTGCCGCAGCCTGTGGGATCAACGCAAACTGAAAAACGACGCCGGCCAACGCCCACACGCAGCACAGGCGCGCGTGCCGTACGACCCGAACTGGGCGGAAGTACATTTCGATTCTCTCCAGCAGCCCACCTGGACCACATTTCGGGCCGCGCATACCGACCTGCGGCCGAGGCTATGGGCCGCGCCTTCTTGTTATCTGCCCGGCCATCGCGCTGCGCTCGCTACGCAGGCGGCCGACTGCCCACTATGACTCCCGCAACACGCAGGCGTTCCAGGAGTTCCATACCCGATGCGAGTACCTGCGACCGCTCCAGATGCGGCATCTCGTCCGCGACCGCCGCGAGCGCTTCGGCACCGGACCGCTCGCCGTCCAGCAGCAGGAGCAGGCGCTGGGTCAACGCGTTGACCTCCATGAAGCGCACCCGCTCGTCGGCCGTGCGATACACCACGAGATGGGTGGGTGTGTCGCCCGGGGCCTCCGGCTGGTGCGCGGGCCCGATCCGGTGCACAGGATAAGCGTAGGTGAGCGGCCAGGCGAGCGGTGACCGGAGCGGTACGCCGGAGCACAGATCGCCCGCGGGATCGACGTCATCCGGGAGTGCGACGTCTTCCGCGACGTCGAGGCCGAGTTCCACCCATTCGTAGTGACAGAGCTCGAGCATGAACCCCGGGACATCAGGATCCTGCAACCCATTGATAAAATTAATGAACTCCTCGGAGATCTCGAGAAAATACGGTGTCGCACAACCGTGCCGGTGCAGGAAGCGCCGGACCAGCCCGGGCCAGCGCTGCTCACCCAGGACCGCCTTGGCCACCGGGAAAGCACTGGCCAGCAGGCCCTCGACGTTTCGGAAGAAGAGGTCGACGTAGACCTGCATCCGGCGGGAATCCACGTCCGCCGGCACCGGGTTCACGTCGGGATTGCGGATATGCGCGGCGAACTCCAGTTGCCGGGCGGCAAACCCGGGCTGGTTTGCGCCCGCCCGCGTCATACGCCGGCCGTCCGCGCCCCGCCCGGGTCGCGTGCCTGCGCTCCGGACTGCAGGCGGCGCACCCGCGCCACTTCGCCGAGCAGGTCCTCCATCGGCGGAAAGTTGAAGTCACGCTCGACGAGTGTCGGAAGCGCGCCCCATCGGGCGTAAGCCGCGTCGAGCAGCGCCCATACCGGCTCGACGATCGGCGCGCCGTGCGTGTCGATGAAGAGGTCCGGCGCTTCGACGTAGTGGCCGGCGATATGCACGTATACGGTACGCGCGCCGTCGATCCCGTGCAGGTATTCGAACGGGTCGTAGCCGAAGTTCACGCTGTTGACGTAGATGTTGTTGACGTCGAGCAGAAGGTCGCAGTCGGCCTCGCGCAGCACCGCGTTGACGAATTCCAGTTCGCGCATTTCCTGACCGGGCGCGGCGTAGTAGGACACCGGTTCGATGCCGATGCGTCGCTCGAGGACGTCCTGGGCACGCCGGATGCGCCCCGCGACATGACGCACGGCTTCGTCGGTGAACGGGATGGGCATCAGGTCATACAGGTGACCCTGGTCGTCGCTGCACGCGCTCAGATGTTCGGTAAAACAGCACGCACCGTAGCGGTCGAGAAACGCCCTGACATCTTCGAGGAGCGCGATGTCGAGCGGCGCCGGGCCGCCGAGCGACAGCGACAGCCCGTGGCAGACCAGGGGGAAGCGTTCGACGAGCGCTTCGAACTGACGTCCGAAGCGCCCGCCTACGCCGATCCAGTTTTCCGGCGCGACCTCGATGAAATCGAGCGCCGTGTCGGGCAGGTCGTGCATGCCGGACAGCAGGCCGCGCCGCAGACCTATGCCCGCGCCGTGTGGGCCCGCGCCGTGTGGGCCCGCGCCGCGCGGGCCTCCGCCATCCGGGCAATGGCCCTGCGGGCGCGGGCCATGCGGGTCGACAGGGCGCGGATCCCGCCCGGCCGGTTCGTGCCGGTTCATGTCCGGGCCGGCCGGGGGGTTCCGGAGGCGGTCAGGCTCAGCTGCTGGCCTCGCCGCACTTGCCCTCACCACACTTGCCTTCCCCGCACTTGCCTTCGCCGGCCTTGTCGTCACCCTTGTCTTCGCCGCACTTACCTTCGCCGCACTTGCCCTCGCCGCACTTCCCCTCGCCTTCCTTGTCGCCCTTGCCATGGGCATCGGCCAGCAGCTCGTAGCCTTGCGGCAGCACTTCCGCGCCGAACGGGTTGGCGGACGTGTCCGCGACGCTCGCGAACGCGAGCGACGCAACGAAAGCACCGCCGATGGCTGCGGTGACGGACCTGGTTCTGGATCTGCGCATATCGTTCATCTCCATGTTGTTCCGGGTGGCGGCCAACACCTTGCGCGTCGAGGCCGCCCGAGGATCCGGCCGTGCGGGGCTGTCCCCGGCCCGACCGGAGGTCCACTGTAATCCTGTAACCCCGGGCCTGCCTACCCTGCCGGGCGCCGTGTCAGACCAGTCCGACCGACTGCTCCGCCTCGTGAAACGCCCGCTCCAGCCGCTGGACCGAGATCCTGCCCCGGGTGCCGAGTGGCTCCGCGAACAGCGCCACGCGCAACTCCTCGATGTCGAAGCGCAACCGCTGCCAGTCGTCCTCCACCAGACCGGGTTGCGGCGCGAGCCGTTCGAGGCGTGCGGTGAACGCTTTGACGACCTGCATGCCCTCCGCGTTACGCTGCACCTTGCCCTGCAGGTTCGCGAGCCGGTAGCGGAGCGCCGCGAGGTAACGCGGCAGCTCCGACAGGTACCGGCTCGGGACGGTCGCGAGCAGGTCCGCCGGCACCAGCGCGGCGAGTTGCGCGCGCGCGTCGGCGACGACCGCCTCCAGCGCCGGCGAGGTCATACCCTCCAGCGCGCGGACCAGCTCGAAACGTTCCGCGAGGATGCGCCGGAGGCTCGTCAGCGTCGCTTCGAAGCAGCGCGCCAGCTCACCGCGGCAGGCTGCGATCCGCTCGTTGAACGTCGCACGATCGACAGGCAACGGACGCCCCTCGAAGAAGCAGTACCACACGACCCCGATGAGCACGCGATCGCGCAATGCCTGGGCGGTGCCGAGCGTGGCGTAGTGGAGCCCGAGGTCGCGTTCGCGTTCCAGCTGCCGGGCGAGCAGGCGTACGGTCTGACCGAGCTGCAGGAGCGCCAGGCGCGCATAGCCACCGCGATTCGCCGCGGCCTGCGCCCGGGCGGACGGCAACAGCTTCAGGTCGACCCGGTCGCCGGCATCGACCAGGGCCGGAAACGCCGCCACCGGACCGGTGCCGTCGTCGATGAGCAGCGCTTCGGTCGGGTTCACGTCGGCCGGGAATGCGCGCAGGTCGGTCGCTTCGCCGCGCGCCCGCGCTTCGCTACCGATGCGCGCCCGCAGGCGATCGGCGAACTGCTGCCTGAGCGCAGCCGGGTCCCGTCCCTGCGCCAGGATCTTGCCGGACTCGTCCAGCACCTGCACGTTCATCAGCAGGTGCGGCTCGATGCGCGCACGGTCCCAGTCGTCGGCCGCGACCGAAAGACCATGCAACTCGCGCAGTGCCTGCCCGAGGGCGGTGGTCAGCCGGCCCTGGCGATAACGATCCGGGCGACCGATCAGCGCGAGTATCGCGTCGACCTTGTCCGGCAGCGGCGCGAGCGGCCGACGTTTCGCCTTCGGCAGCGCGCGCAGCCACTGTTCGCAGACCAGCGGCAGGAACCCGGGCACGGACCATTCGAGCACCGCGTCGTCCACCGCTTCGAGGAGCCCGATGGGCACCCTCACCGATACCCCGTCGTCCGGCTCACCCGGTGCGAACCGGTATTTGAGGTCGAACGTGGCGCTGCGCAGCGCGAGCGTCGACGGGTAGTCCGCTTCCGTGATGTGCGCGGAAGCACTCTGCACGAGGTCCGCTTCGGTGAAGTACAGCCGTTCCCGCTCCGCGGGCTGCGCACGCCGCCACCAGCGTTCGAGTTCGCGGGCGCTGGTAAGGTCGTCCGGCAGGCGTTCGGCGTATAGCGCGACGATGATGTCCTCGTCGACCAGGATGTCACGCCGCCGCCCGCGCGCTTCGCGCTCGCGGAGCGCGGTCTGCAGTTCGAGGTTGTGTTGGAGGAATGGCGGGGGGCGCGTGACGGCACCCGGCACGAGGCCTTCCCGGATCATCAGAAGCCGCGCCAGCGCCGGGTCGATGCGGCCATAGCCGACCTGACGATTCTCGGCGAGGCGCAGCCCGTAGAGCGAGACCGACTCGGCGGCCACCACTTCGCCGCGGCGCGCGCTCCAATGCGGTTCGCCGTAGTGGCGTTTGAGCAGATGGCCCGCCGCCTCCTCGATCCAGCCGGGTTCGACCACCGCGACCGACCGCGCGTAAATGCGGCTGGTCTCGACGATTTCACCGGCGGCGAGCCAGCGCGGTGTGCGCCCGGCCAGCGCCGAGCCGGGAAAGATGCGGAACTTCAGGTTGCGCGGCCCGAGGTACTGGCCGCGCTCCTCGTGCTGACCGATCAGACTGAGCGATCCGGCGAGCAGTGCCCGATGCACGGCCGCGTAGTCGGCCGGCACTTCGTTCAGGCGCATGCCGAGCTCACGCACCGCGAGCGCGAGCTGACGGTGCAGTTCACGCCATTCGCGCATGCGCACCGGGGACAGGAAACGCTTCTGCATGGCGGCGGTGAGCGCCGCCCGGGTGTTCTCCTCGCGCGCTGCCTCGAACCAGTTCCAGAGATTGACCCACGCGAGGAAATCCGAGCGCTCGTCGGCGAAGGTCCGGTGCGCCTGGTCCGCGGCGGCCTGTTTCTCGAGCGGCCGGTCACGCGGATCGGCGACGGCGAGCCCGCTCGCGATGACCAGCACCTCGGCAAGCGCGGCACGCCGGTCCGCTTCGATCAGCATGCGCGCGAGGCGGGGGTCGATCGGCAACCGCGCCATGGTCCGGCCGACCGGCGTGAGCCGGCCGTGCTCGAGCGCACCGAGTTCGTCGAGGAGTTTCTCGGCATCGCGGATCGCGCGCGGATCCGGCGGATCGAGGAACGGAAACCTGTGGACGTCGCCGAGCCCGAAGGCCTGCATCTGCAGCACCACCGAGGCCAGGTTGGTGCGGCGGATCTCCGGATCGGTATAGGCGGCGCGCGCAACGAAGTCGGCCTCGCTGTAGAGGCGAAAACAGACGCCGGGCGCGATGCGTCCGCAGCGGCCCATGCGCTGATTGGCGCTGGCCTGGGAGATCGGTTCGACCGGCAGCCGCTGCAGCTTGGAGCGGTACGAATAACGGCTCACGCGCGCAAAGCCGGGGTCGATCACGTAGCCGATGTTCGGCACCGTGATCGAGGTCTCCGCGACGTTGGTGGCGAGCACCACGCGCCGCCGGCCGCCCGGCTGGAACACCCGCTGCTGGTCGCGCGCGGACAGGCGCGCATAGAGCGGCAACACCTCCCAGCGGTCCCCCAGCCGCTCGCGCAGCAGCCGCGCGGTCTCGAGGATCTCCCGCTCCCCCGACTGGAAGACCAGTACGTCGCGCGCGCCGCGGCTCGGTGCGGTCTCGATGTCCTCGAGGCAGGCGAGCAGTGCCGCTTCCTGGCCTTCGTCCGCCGCCAGTTCGCCCGCGTAGCGCACTTCGACCGGAAAGCCGCGGCCGCCCACCTCGACCACCGGCGCATCCGCGAAGTGCGCCGAGAACGCCGCCACGTCGATGGTCGCGCTGGTGATGATGACTTTCAGATCCCGGCGCCGCTCGATCAGCCGGCGCAGGTAGCCGAGCAGGAAGTCGATGTTGAGGCTGCGTTCGTGGGCTTCGTCGACGATGATCACGTCATAGTCGTCGAGCCAGCGGTCGCGGCGGATCTCGGTCAGCAGCAGGCCGTCGGTCACGAGCTTCACGAGCGTGCGCGGCCCGACCTGGTCGCTGAAGCGGACCGCGTAGCCCACCGCCTCGCCCATCGGCACGTCGAGTTCGAACGCGATCCGTGCGGCGACGCTGCGTGCCGCGAGCCTGCGCGGCTGGGTATGCCCGATCATGCCGCGCCGGCCGTAGCCGGCTTCGAGGCAGATCTTGGGCAACTGGGTGGTCTTGCCCGAACCGGTTTCGCCCGCAACGACTATCACCTGGTGCGCGGCGAGCAGGCGGCGGATCTCGGCGGCGTGCGCGCTGACCGGCAACTCGGGGGGATAGTCGATGCGCGGCACGATGGCCGTGCGTTCGGCGAGCCGCGCCTGCGCGGCGGCAAGTCGCTCGGGGAACGCCGCCGGATCGGCCTCGGCGAGTCTGCGCAGGACCTGCACGTCCCGGCGCAGCACGCTCGCCGGGTCGAACGGGCCCGCCGCGGTCACTTCGACAGGAAGGCCATGCCGTCTTCGAGCCCACGCAGGGTGAGCGGATACATCTGTCCCTCGACCAGTTCGCGGGTGAGGCCCACCGAGGTGGAATACTCCCAGGTTTCCTGCGGGGTCGGATTGATCCAGACGAGCTTGGGATAGAGCGCCTTGAAACGCGCGAGCCAGGCGGCGCCCGGTTCCTCGTTCCAGTGCTCCACGCTGCCGCCGGCGTGGGTGATCTCGTAGGGCGCCATGGTGGCATCACCGACGAAGATGACCTTGTAGTCGTGCGGGTACTTGTTGAGTATCTCGAGCGTGGGCAGGCGTTCGTTCATGCGCCGCCGGTTGTCCTTCCACACCGACTCGTAGATGAAGTTGTGGAAGTAGAAGCTCTCGAGGTGCTTGAACTCGGTGCGTGTGGCAGAGAACAGCTCCTCGCAGACCTTCACGTGCGCATCCATCGAGCCGCCGATGTCGAGGAACAGGAGCACCTTGACGGTGTTCTTGCGCTCGGGACGCATGCGGATGTCGAGCATGCCGCCGTTGTGCGCGGTCGAGCGGATCGTGGTGTCGATGTCGAGTTCTTCGTCCCGGCCCTGGCGCGCGAACTTGCGCAGCCGGCGCAGCGCCATCTTGATGTTGCGCGTGCCGAGTTCGACCGAATCGTCGAGGTTCTTGTACTGCCGGTCGTTCCAGGCCTTCTTGGCCTTTTTCTTCTTGCCTTCGGCAGGACCGCCCGGGCCCTTGCGGCCGAGCTTGTTCGGGTCGTCGCCTTCCTGGCCTTCCTCGCCTTCCTTGCCCTTCTCGCCCTTGCGTTTCTCTTCCTCGGCCTTGGCTTCCTGGAACGCCTGGATCAGCTTCTCGAGGCCGCCGAGCGACTTGATCTTCTCGAGTTCCTCGGGGGTCAGGGACTTCTCGAACTCGCGGCGCAGCCATTCATCGGGAATGAGCGACTCGAGCAGGCCGTGCAGGTCCTCGAGACCCTTGAAGTAGACGGCGAACGCACGATCGAACTTGTCGTAGTTCTTCTCGTCCTTGACCAGGCAGGTGCGCGACAGCAGGTAGAACTCGTCGATGTTGGCGTAAACGAGCTTGCCTTTCAGCGCCTCGAGCAGGTCCATCAGCTCCCGGAGCGTCACCGGGAGCTTGTACTTGCGCAGGGTCAGGAAGAAGTTGATCAGCATGGCGCGGCTCCTCGGGACGTGCGCATCAACCCCTGCTGTCGCGACGGTTCATGAAAGCCAGCCGCTCGAGCAGGTGCACGTCCTGTTCGTTCTTGACCAGCGCGCCATACAACGGCGGAATCGCCTTGGTGGTATCGCGGTTGGTGAGGATCTCGTCGGGAATGTCGTCCGCCATCAGGAGCTTCAGCCAGTCGATCAGCTCCGAGGTCGACGGCTTCTTCTTGAGCCCGGGCACCTTGCGGACGTCGAAGAAGATCTCCATGGCTTCCTTGACCAGTTCCTTCTTCAGGTCCGGGTAGTGGACGTCCACGATCTGCTGCATCGTTTCCCGGTCGGGGAAGTTGATGTAGTGGAAGAAGCAGCGGCGCAGGAATGCGTCGGGCAGCTCCTTTTCGTTGTTCGAGGTGATGATCACCACCGGGCGCCGCTTGGCCTTGATGGTCTCGCCGAGTTCGTAGACATAGAACTCCATGCGGTCGAGTTCCTGCAGCAGGTCGTTCGGGAACTCGATGTCGGCCTTGTCGATCTCGTCGATCAGCAGCACCACACGATCGTCGGACTCGAACGCCTCCCACAGCTTGCCTTTGCGGATGTAGTTGCGGATGTCCTTCACCCGCTCGTCGCCGAGCTGGGAGTCACGCAGCCGCGAGACGGCGTCGTACTCGTACAGACCGTTGATCGCCTTGGTGGTGGATTTGATGTGCCAGGGAATCAGCCGCATGCCGAGACTCTTGGCAATCTCTTCGGCCAGCATGGTCTTGCCGGTACCGGGCTCGCCCTTGACCAGGAGCGGTCGCTCGAGCCGCACCGCGGCGTTGACCGCCATGGTCAACTCTTCGGTGGAAATATAGGTATCTGTACTGTCGAACTTCATTCAGGTGATTCCCAGGTGTCCGATACGGACCGGACGTCGGTGGATGTTACGTCTGCAACGGGCAAGCCCCGTACTCTATAGGAGCCGGACGCGACGGATCAAGCAACCGTCCGACGGCCGAGCAGCCGCACCAGGCCGTGCCAGGCGAGCCCGAGGACGAGACCGAGCGCACCGGCGGCGAGCAGGATCCTGCCCGCGGCGTCCGGGCTGCCGTCGCGCTGCAGGAAGCTTTCGAAGAAGAACACCACGATGGCGGGCGCCAGTTCGTCGGTGTACCGGGGTATCTGCGCAGGCGCTACGGCGAGCGCGAGCAGGCACCAGCCGACCAGGTGTTTCACGAGCGGGGCCCGCCAGTCGCGCAGCAGCCGCCCGAGGGCGAAGACCAGCAGCAGCGCGCTGCCACCCACCACCAGCCAACCCCAGGCATAGGCACTCATGTTCCCACCCAGTCGATCACGTGATCCTCGTGCTCGTCCTCCGGAACCATGCGCACCGGGATGACGCGGCCGCGCACCGAGATCCCGGCCTCGTGCACGCTCTCGCGCCGTCCGCTGACCAGAGGGTGCCACGCCGGCAGATCGAGCCCTTCGGCCAGGAGCCGGTAGGCGCAGGTATCCGGGAGCCAGCCGAGCGTGGCGGCGAGATCCGGCGTGAACTCGATGCAGTCCGGCACCAGTTCATGACGGCGCGGATACTGCGTGCACCGGCAACGCTCGACGTCGAGCAGGTCGCAGACCAGCGAGGTGTAGTGGACTTCGCCGGTGTCGGCGTCCTCGAGCTTCACCAGGCAGCAGCGGGCGCAGCCGTCACAGAGCGACTCCCACTCCGCATCGGTCATCTGCTCGAGCGTCTTGTCTTTCCAGAAGCTCACCGCCCTGCTCCGTCCGGCGGAACTTCCGGTTGCGGCGGCATCTGCAGATAGAAGCCGGCCGTCTCGATCCGGGCGAGCACCTGGCCCGCCTCGGCCCGCGCCAGCCGGCGCTCCGCGTCGAGCTCGATGGCGAGCACCAGGACCGGCGTGCCGAAGCGCCCGAGCAGGTCCGCCGGCACCCGGGCCAGGTCTTCCGCGGCATCGACGTACAGGTACATCTCCTGCCGGCGGCTGCTGCGGTAGACGTTGACCAGGCGGGTCATCGCCGGCCGCCCAGACGCGCGAAACGCGCGAGAAACGCCTCGCCCACCAACGGGAACCGCCAGCCCCGGTAAGCGTCCGACAGCGCCCCATGGGCCAGGTAATGACGCAGACAGGCTTCCACCTCCCGCCTGCGACCAAGCAGCTCCGGGGCCATGCCGAGCGCCTGCGCGCGATCGTTCGCGATGGCTCGCACCGCATCGACCGCCTCCTGTTGCGCGGCGCCGAGCGGCTGCTCGGCCGGCGGCGGATGATCGGCGTTCGCCACGCCTTCCGCGTGCGTGGCGAGCAGCTGTTCGCCGTAGCGACGCACGACGCCCGGCGGCAGCAGCCGCTCGAGATCGTCCCGGGTGAGTCGCGGCAGTTCGGCAAGCGGGGCGAGCACGTCGTCCTTGACGACCCGGCCGCGCGGCCGGTCTTCGGCCATCGCCTGGCGCTCGCGCCACGCACACAGGCTCTGCAGCCGCGCCCGGGTCGGGCCGTCCATGCGCCAGGCCCGCTTGACCGATTGGTAGTAGGTCTCCGGATCGTTCGGCTGGAACCGGCCGCGGATGTCCATCTCCTCGCGAAACCAGTCGAGCCGCCCGGCCTGGACCAGCGCGGCGTGCAGGTCGTCGTGGAGCGGCGGAAGGTAGTAGACGTCCTCCCACGCGTAGCGCTCCTGCTCGTCGGACAACGGCCGCGCGCGCCAGTCCGAGCGGGTCTCGTGCTGCTCGAGAACCACTCCGAGCCGGGCGGCGAGCAGGCGCGTGAAACTCATGCTGTAGTCGGGCGCGACGAAGGCATGCGCCAGCTGGGTGTCGAACAGCCCCGCGGGCACCGCGCCGAAGTGATGCCGCAGGAGTTCGAGGTCCTCCGAGCACGCGTGCAGGATCTTGGTCACGCGCCGATCCTCCAGCACCTCGAGCAAGGGGCTGAGATCGTCGAGCGCGAGCGGGTCGAGCAGCCAGACCCGGGTGCCGCAACTCACCTGGTAGAGCCCGGGCAGCGGGAAAAAGGTGTCGGTCCGCTGGAACTCGGTATCGAGACCGATGACCCGCCCCCAGCCGGCCGCGGTTTCGGCCAGACGGGCGTCGTCGGTCACCCATTCAACGGATGCTGCGGCGGCCTTGCAGGGCATGGACGAGCGTCCCTCCGTCGATGAATTCGAGTTCGCCGCCGAGCGGTACGCCGTGCGCGATACGCGTGATCGTCGGCACAAGATCCTTCAGTAACTCACTGATGTAATGAGCAGTTGCCTCGCCTTCCACCGTTGGATTGGTGGCCAGTATCAGCTCTTCCGGCGGGTTCTCACGTACCCGGCGCTCGAGCCGCCCGAGTTCGAGTTCGACGGGCCCGACGCCGTCGATCGGCGAGAGATGGCCGTGCAGGACGAAATACCGGCCACGGAAGCCGCCGGCGTGCTCGAGCGCCAGAATGTCGGCCGGCGATTCGACGACGCACAGGAGCCGGTCGTCCCGCCGCGGATCCTCGCACAGGCGGCAGCGCGGCGTTTCGGTGAGGTTCCGGCACGATTCGCATTCGCCGACCCGGTCGAGCGCGTCGAGCATCACCTCCGCGAGGTTCCGGCCGCCCGGACGATTTCGCTGCAGCAGGAACAGCACCATACGCTGCGCACTCTTCGGCCCCACGCCTGGCAGCACCTGGAATGCCTCGATCAGGCGTTCGATCAGGCTGGTCCGCGCCATCAGAACGAAAACGGCATCTTGTCGAGCGGCAGCCCGAGCCCGGCGGCCATGCCTGCCATCTTTTCCTGCTGGCTCGCCGCGACCTTGTGCACCGCGTCGTTGCAAGCCGCCGCGACCAGGTCCTCGAGCACCTCCCGGTCTTCATTCAGCAGACTCGGGTCGATGCGCACCGCACGCACTTCGTGCCGGCCGTTCATGCGCACCGTCACGAGGCCGGCGCCGCTCTCGCCGGTCACTTCGAGCGCGGCGAGTTCCGCCTGCGCCTGCTGCACACGTTCCTGCATGGCGCGCGCCTGTTTCATGAGGTCGCCGATGCCTTTCATGGCCCTGCTCCTGAGAGTACCTGGTGATGCCGGGCCGACGTGACCCGAATTTCCGCCCGGACGGCACGCATCAGACCGGGCTCACGCCTTCGATGCGCCCGCCGAACTCGTTCAGCAGCTGCTGCACGGTCTGATCCGTGGCGAGCGCCTCTTCCGCGACGCGCTGGCGTTCACGACGCTCGCGGTCCATCCGGGCCGCTGGCGTCTCGGCGCCGACCGTCCCGACCTCGATGTCCAGCCGGACCGGCTTGCCGAGCCGCGCCCCGATGGCGCGCTCGAGCGTGGCGACGGGGCCGTCCGCGAGCAACGTGTCATGCGCGTCGTCGAGGCGCAAGCGGTACACCCGATCGTCCGCTTCGGTCAGGACGGAATGCTCGGCGAGCATGCGCGCAACACCGCTGACCTCGAGCCCGGCTACGAGTTCGAACCAGGCGTCGCGGTCGCGGGTCCCTGCCGCAGGGGCCGATGGGCTCGCGACACCAGACGCGCCATCCGGCCGCGCCGGCCTGGCGGTCGCCGTGGACTGGGGTGATGACGGTGCTGCCGGTCGTGCGGACGACGGCGCCGCCGGCTGTGCCCGTGACGGCGCCGCCGGTTGTCCCGCCGGGCGGGCCGCGGGCACGGCGGTGCCGGCTTCGTCCGGCGCGAATGCCAGCATGCGCAGCAGCGTCATCTCGAACCCGAGCCGCGGATCCGGCGCGATCGGGAGGTCGCGCAGCCCGAGCAGCGCGATCTGGTAGTAGAGCTGCACCACCTCCGGGTCAAGGGGACCCGACGAGGCGGCGGCCGCGCCCAGAGCCTGGTTGACCGCCATGCGGTGCAGGGCCGCGATCAGCTCACCAAGCACGTCCTCGAAATCCGCGCTGCGCTCGGCCAGTTCGGCCGCGAGCGCCAGCAGGCGCGGTACATCACGAGCGGCCAGCGCATCGATCAGCCCGCTCACCGCATCGCGCCCGACCAGACCGAGCATGTCGGCTACGTCAGCGGCCCGCACGGCGCCCTGCCCGAAGGCGATCGCCTGGTCGGTCAACGACAGCGCGTCGCGCATGCTGCCGCGCGCGGCGGTGGCGATGAGATCGAGCGCGGAGGGTTCGTGCACGATGCGCTCGCCTTCCAGCACCTCGGCGAGATAGCGGGCGATGCGTTCAGGCGCCAGGTTCTTGAGCTGGAACTGCAGGCAACGCGACAGTACGGTTGCCGGGATCTTCTTCGGGTCGGTGGTCGCGAGCAGGAACACCACGTGGGCAGGCGGCTCCTCGAGCGTCTTCAGGAGCGCGTTGAAGCTCGGGCCGCTCAGCATGTGCACCTCGTCGACCAGGTACACCTTGTAACGTCCCCGGGTGGGCAGATACTGGGCGTTTTCCAGCAGATCCCGGGTGTCGTCAACCCGGGTGCGCGAGGCGGCGTCGACCTCGATCAGGTCGATGAAGCGGTTCTCGGCGACCTCGCGACAGACGGAACAGGTCCCGCACGGTCGGGACGACACGCCCTGCTCGCAGTTGAGGCACTTGGCCAGTACCCGTGCGATGGTGGTCTTGCCGACGCCGCGGGTGCCGGTGAACAGGTACGCATGGTGCAGGCGCCCATGGTCGAGCGCATGGGTGAGCGCGCGCACCACGTGCTCCTGGCCGACCAGCGCGTCGAACGTGGCGGGCCGCAGTTTGCGCGCCAGTACCTGATAACTCATGATCCGGCATTGTAGTGGTTTCAAACGGTGGAATGCACACGTGAGCTTCCTCGATCCCGTGCTGGTCATCGGTCATCGCGGCGCAGCCGGGCTGGTCCCGGAAAACACCCTGCCGAGCTTCCAGCGCGCGTTCGAATGCGCGGTCGGCGCCATCGAGCTCGACGTCTACGCGATCGAGGGCGAACTGCTGGTGATCCACGACGACACGCTGGAGCGCACCACCAACGGCAGCGGCCCGCTCTCCGCGCAGCCGCTCGCGGCGTTGCGGCGCCTCGACGCCGGTGGCGGCTGGCCGATCCCGCTGCTCGGCGAGGTCGCCGCCATCCTGCCGGCAGGCGTGGGACTCAACATCGAGCTGAAGGGGCCGGACACCGCGGGCCCGGTGGCGGATTTCCTGGCCCGGACACCGGTTGCGGACGTCCTGGTTTCGTCGTTCGAGCACGTCGAATTGCGCCGCTTCCACGCACTGGCCCCGGCGGTCCGGGTCGCGCCGCTGTTCGATCGCTGGACCGACCGTGCCTGGACGATCGCCGAAGAACTGGGCGCGTTCGCGATCAATCTCTCGCGCCGCATCGCCACGCGCGAACGGCTCGCCCGGGCGCGCGAACTCGGCCTGCGCACATACGTCTACACCGTCAACGAACCGGCCGAGGCACGCACGCTGATCGGCAACGGCGCGACCGGGATCTTCACCGACTTTCCGGACCGGATCACCGCTGCGCGCCTGGATCCGATCGGCGCCGACGCGCCTGCCGCGGGTCGGTAGCGAACCCAGGACCCTGCGGGGCTTCGGTCAGCCCTGCCGCTCCAGCCGCCCGATCTCCGCATTGAGGTGGAACCGGTCGTCGGTCACGATCTCTTCGAGCACCCGGACCCGTTCGCGCAGCGCGTCGAGTTCGGCGCGCACTTCGTCGGATACGCCGCCACGTTGCGCCTGGCGCAAGGTTTTCAGGTAATTGTTGACGATGCCGGCCGAGACCGACATGGCGACGATCGCCACCACCATGGTAAAGACGTCCAAGAGCCCTCCTCCTGTCGCGCCCGGCGGGTCGCCGGCCCAACCTAGACCCGGCGCGTGACCGGATCGATTTTTCCGAACTCGCGCTGCAATTCATAACGTCCCGAAGTGACGTGCGCCTCCATACGCCGCAGGCGCAGCTCGACCTCCGTGAGATCCGCCTGAACGTTGCGCAAGCCGCGCCGCGGCGACAGTCGCGGACCGAGCTCGGGCGCGGGGGCGATGTCGTCCTGCGCCCCGGACGCGCCGTCGTGACGGTCGCGCCGCCAGTGCCCGTGGCGGCGCCGTGCATGACGGCGCTCCGCGCCTGCCGGCGTTTCCATGACGAAGTACGCGATCCAGTACGCGGGAAAGACGATCCCGGGGTAGAACAGCAGCGCAGTGACCGCGATGCAGCGCACCACCCAGGGCTCGATCCCATAGTACCGCGCAATGCCGGCACGGACCCCGCCGATCTTCTGCCGCGCCGGGTCCCGGCACAGGCGCCGCGACACCGGACGCAACTCGTCGACGCGCGCGCGGCGCCCATCGCCCGCCGCGGCGGCGCCGGCCCGTGCGGAAGCCGGGTCCGCCGACCCAGGTCGTCCACGCCGACCGAGTTCCTGTTCGAGCCGCGTGGTCGTCTCGTCGAGGAGCGAGGTGGCCCGGTCGGTGAACTCGCTCCTGGCCGATCCGACCAACTACTGCACTACCCGCTCGAGCCGTCCGGGTCAGCGCCTCGGTGCCTTCGACCTCGGCATCATCCCCATCGGCGCCTACCTGCCGCGAGATTTCATGAAGGTCGTCCACGTGGACTCCGCCGAGGCCGTACAGATCCACCAGGACATCGGCGCACGCCGTTCCATCGGCGTGCATTGGGGAACCTTTGAACTGGCTGCCGAGCCATTGCTGGAGCCGCCGCAAGCGTTGGCGCGCGCAGTGGCCGAGGCAGGGATGGCGGCGGAGGCGTTTTCCACGCTGGCGGTGGGCGAGACGCGGTCGTACGGAGTCGAGAGATGAGCGCAGTAAGGAAGGATTTACCATCTTCGACACAACGCAAAGCAAGGTTTACCAGCTGCGGCGAGCTTGATGATCGAGTCAGGCTGCTTCGCGGCCGCTGAGCTCGCAGCGGATGGCTTCCTCGATGACTCTCGTGAAAGGGTCATGGTCTTGCGCGAGGTCCGCGAGGGAATCGCCGTCGAGGCCGATTGCGGGCTGGAAGCCGATTTGTCCACGCAACCAGGAGGACAGGGTGCTGACGGGTAGATCGAGGTAGTGCGAATATCCTTTAGGGTTCAGGCTTATCACCAGCGCAGCACTCGCGGCGATTTCCACCGCCGGTATGGAGCTGACGGCGCTCGCATTGTTCTGTGGCGCGCCGGGCAGTTGGCGCGAAGTACTTTCCCGAGATGAAGGTTGCCGGAAACCGGGCTCGGGTTACAAACAGGATCATGAACGTGAAGCAATCGTTCCCTGGTGCCGGGTGGTCGAGCAGCGGACCGGCCGTGGCCCTGCTGCTCGCGGTCGCGCTGCCTGCAGCGTTCCTGCTGGGGCTTGCGCCCGAATGGCAATTCGCCTTGCGCTACGAGCGCAGCGCTGTCGTGGACGCGAATGAATGGTGGCGCCTGATCACCGGCCAGTGGCTGCATGTGGGCTGGCGCCACGGCGCGGTGAACCTGGCGGCGTGGCTGCTGCTGTGCCACCTGCTGGTGCCATGGCTCGGCGTTGGACGTGTGTCCCTGGTCCTGGCTGGTGGTGTGGCTGGAACGGCAGCAGGGCTGCTGTGGCACGCGGAACTGGCGTGGTACGTGGGCCTGTCAGGGGCATTGCACGGCGTACTGGCTGGGGCCATGGCGGCCAGCTGGCGTCAGATGCCCAGGCTGGCCACTCTGGTACTCGTGGTGCTCGTGGGTAAGCTCCTGGCCGAGCAGATGCTCGGTGACGGCCTGGCCGGGCGGCTGGCAGCGGACGCGCGAGTGGTCACCGAAGCCCATATCTGGGGCGCGCTTGGCGGCTTGCTGGTCGGTGGCGCGCTGGTTCTCTTCTCACGACGCGCCGCCTGCGTATAGTCGCGGCCCTCGCGAGCTGAATGCCCCCGAGCTCGTCCGACGCACGCGCATCAGTGCGCGGGAGCGAATGCAGAACGCAGGAGCCGACATCGACAATCAGCGCCCGCTTGGGATTTCCAGGGGAATGGAAGCAACGAGGCGATGGCCGTCGGGCAGATCTTCCCAGTGTACCGAACCACCGAGGTCGTCGATGCGACGCCTTGTCTGCTGAATGCCGAGGCCAGGTTTCCATGCGGTGCTTGACTGCCTGCCTGGATCACCGTGGCTTGATACCCAGAGGTGCAATCTTCCGTCCTGCACGTCGCAACGGATCACGATCACGCGCGTCGTGGCGTGTCGAACTGCGTTCGAGATGGCCTCGCGCAGCACGCGCACCAGATTGGTGTGCTGCCGTGCGCTGAGCACGATGTCATGGGGCTTTGCCGTATCGTCCCAGTCCAGCGTGAAGCCATGGAGTTCGGCGCGCTCCTGCGCCTCGGCGCGCCAGGTGGCCAGCGCTTCGTCAAGCATCAGCGGTTCGGCATCAAGGGCCGTCAGAATATCGCGCATGTCGGAGATCGCGGAGCGTGCCAGCTGTTGCGTCGGCCCGTCGGTACGATAGATCAGCGACAGAAGCTTGGCGCCCAGGTCGTCGTGCAGGTCGCGGCGGATGCGCTGGCGCTCGGCAAGGACGCGATGCTCGCGTTCCTGCATGGCGTCGTGCGCCATGCGGGCCATTGCCAGCAGCAAGTCTGCCGTGCGCAGATCCTCACGCGAGAACAGCCGCGCGCCGCCTGCTGCGTGATGCAGGCGCAGACCACAGCCCGCCGCGATATCCGGCACGGCCAGCGCCTGTCCACCTGCTTCGATGCCGACCGCTTCCACAGCAGATGTTTCGACCATCTGCAAAGGGGCGAAGGCCTGCTGCAGTATCCGGCGCCATTGCTGCCGCAGCGATGACTCATCCGCGGCAAGTGAAAGCGTCTGCATCCATTCCCGCTGGTGCTTCTCCTGGTCGCCGGCCGTCGTGACACGCTTCCATAGCCACTGCCGTGCCGGGAAGTACAGCCAGCCGACCAGAGCCAGTGCGAGTGGCAGGGCTCCAGCCTGCGCCATGCCGAGGGTTGCCACCAGGGCGACGTCGAGCGCGAGCACTGCGAATCCGCCGAGGAACCAGCCCCATGCAGTGAACCACCAGCGCTCCAGATCGAACAGCCGATAGCGCGTGATGCCCAGCAGGATGCCGAAGAACATGCTCAGCACCAGCAGCATGGCCATCCCAACCTTGACCTCCAGCCCGATGATCCCAGCGTAGCCCGCGGCTGGGGGCAGGCTCGTGACCACGGCGAACAGCCCGCTCACCGGCATCGTGACCAGCATGAACCAGCGCAGCGCGGCGCGTTCTATAGGACGGCGCCGACTCGATCGCCACTGCTGCACGGCCAATACCATGGACGTGATGGCGGCAACCAGGACGACCAGATGGAGGCTGCTGGTATCGGGAGTGATCTGCATCAGGATGGCAAGCCACAGCAGCAATGCCATGGCATAGCTCATCGCAATCACCGGCAGCTTCTCGTGCAGGTGCCGCGGATACACCCAGAACAGCGACACCAGCGCGGCACCGAACAGCAGGACACCAAGACTGTTCAGGCGCGATAGCCAGCCGAGCACAGCGCCATGGAAGATCAGTTCGCGCGTGCTGAAGATGGCGTGGCTACCGGTGGTGAGCAGCCCTGCGATGCCCAGCACCATGAACTGTCGCGCACCCGCATGATTGGAGCGGAAGGCGAACACGACCAGCGCGATCAGGAAGGCGATTGCCCCGGTAGTCAGCTGGATCCAGAACAGCGCCGGCAGGTCGGAAACGCGGCGATCGCGGACGGCAAGCAGCACCTCGCTATCGTCGATCGTCACTGGAATTGCGCCCAGCACCGCGGCCTCATGCAGGAGGTCGAGTGTCTGCAGCAGCGCGTTGAAGCGCTCCCACGCGCCGATGTGGTCGGGGTCGTCGATCAGAAGGTCGGCGTCGGGCGCGTGGCCGGCCAGCTGCGTGATGAGGCCGCCACGCGTTGCAATGTCGCGATTGGGTGAGTCGATCGCAACATGCGTGATCCGCAGCCCGCCGTCTTCTGCCGTCAGATCGATGCCGAGCTGTGGCGCGTGCAGTGCGAGCAGGATGAATCCGGTCGTCGCCAGCACCAGAAACAGCGCGCCTGCGATGAGCAGCAAGTGGGGCGCGCTGCGCATGGATCAGCGGTCGGAGGATTGCACGAGACCCAGGCGCACGGCTACCAGCGTCGCACCGGCCCGCGAGTTCACGTGCAGCTTCTGGTAGATGTTCTTGAGGTAGCCGGCGGTGGTGTTCTGCGTCAGCCCGAGCAACTCGCTGGTGTGGCGAACGCTGTTGCCGCGCGCAACCAGCGCCAGCACTTCACGTTCGCGCGGCGTGAGCATCGTTGGTGAGGCAGCCGGATGTGCGCGGAAGGATTCCATCATGCGGCGGGCCATGGCGGGCGAAAGCGGCGGCCGGCCGGCGACGATGCCCTGCAGCGAGGCGTTGAACGCGGACTCCGGGTCGTCCTTCAATAGATAGCCTTGAGCGCCGGCGCGCAGCGCCGCGAACAGGTGCTGGTCGTCGCTGAAGATCGTGGTCACCACCACCGTGCTCGAGGCCGGTACGTCTCCGCTGGTGAGCAGCTCGGTGCCGTCGCCGTCCGGCAGGCCGATGTCCAGCAGGATGAGGTCGAAGCGTTGCGCCGCCAGGGCGGCGCGTGCAGCGGCCAGTGTGGCGGCTTCGACCACTGTGCATCCAGGAAAGGCATGTCCGACGCGCCGTCGCAGTTCCTGCGAAGCGTCTGGCAGATCCTCGACGATCAGGCAGCTATGCATCGTGCGCTGATGATACCGGCTCGTTGCATCGCTGACCCCACCTGTTCAGGGGTGCCGTGTGGCGACCCCGCCCTCTACGCTCGTGTTCCTGTCGTTTACGGGCGAGGCCGCAGCATGTCATTCATAGCAGACCGGAAACTGATGGCGCGACGCCGGGTGCATTTTCCGATGCCCCGCTGGATGCTGGCCGTGCTCGCCTGTCTTGTGGGTCTGTGGTCGCCGACCCCCGCGATCGCTGGTCCGGACCTCGGGTGGGGCACGCCCTTCGAGGTCGATCGCCTGCCGATCCTCCCGACGTTGCCCGGTGGCCCCGGCGACGTTGCGGTCGGGGCGGATGGTACCCGCTGGGTTTTCTATCGGGAGCTAGCCACCACGGGCGCGATCGTCAAGCCTGAGTGGCTGGTCTTCTTCTACCGGCGTCCAGGAGACCCAGCGTGGAGTTCTTTGGGCTACAGCGGTATCGGCGGCAATACCAGTCCGCTGGTAGACACCATCGGGGGCGTACCCGTCCTGGCGGCGCTGGGCGACGGGCGAGCCCTGTTGGCCTACCGGCGCATCACGTTTGGCGGCATCCACGTACTCCTGGTCGATCCGGCGCAGGACGAGGCCCGTGTTGATTTCATCCGGAGCAACGATGACTGTCCATTCGCCCGGAATCCAAAGATAGCGGCCGCAGGCGCCACCGCGATGGTGACCTGGTTCTGCAGTCCCACTGTTGGTGGGCTTGCGAACCGCGCCGAGGCTGCCTACTTCGATGGGACCACGTGGTCCGCGGCGACGGCCATCCCCGGGCTCGATGAAAACGTGCGAATCGCGGGCGATCCAGCCACGGGGCGTTTTCTCGCCATCGGCGGCAGGTATCTTCCCGCCTCGGACGGCCTGGTCGCGGCCCGGGCGGTCTCCAGTGCCTTCGATCCAGCCACTGGATGGCCGGCCGATCCGGAGATCCTGCTCGATCTTGATGCGGGTTTCGAAAGATCCGCCTTTGTTTTCCCGGAGGATGTCACCTTCGCGGAAGATGGCAGCGCGCTGGCTTTGTGGCGGGGCGGCGCCGACGACATGGTCGGCCTTTGGGCAGCCTATCGAGACCCGCAAGGCGACTGGTCACCGGCCCATGTCCTGGTCCCGGAGGCCGGTGGCGAAGACGGTAGTAATGCCCGGGCGGCGACCGCCGCGGGTCGTTTCGCGGTCACCTGGTTCGGCCTGCTGACGGAACCCGGTTCCGATGATCCCTTCGGGCCAATCGATCCAGAAGGGCCGCCGGCCGCAGAGGTGCTGGCCAGGAGTGTGAGAGGTGCCCTCCGCCTCGCTGACGGCAACTGGACGATCCCGGTCGACCTGCACACCGAGGATGGCGCCACCGATGTTGTGTTACTGCCCCGCCCGGTGGCATTCCCGAATGGCAGCTTCTCGGCGATCTGGGCCGAGCCTGTCGATGATGCGTCGAATGCACTGATTCGCTCTGCGACGGTTCCGTCCGGCGCCTCGTGCTGGCGCCCAACGGTCGCGCTGGACGGTCCGAGGCGAGTGATGTTCGACCAAGTCAATATCGCCGCGGACCTGGAGGGCGGCTTCCTGGCGTCCTGGGTACGGCCGGTCCTCGGCGAGTCATTTGGTACAACGCTCGCGCTGGAAGCCGAGGGACCCGACGGCAGCGGCGGTAGTGACAGCTGCGAGGACGTCGTGGACACCGATCCCGACCCCTTCAGCTTCGCGCCACTCGTTGATCAGCCGCTCGGCGCACTGGTGGCGTCCGATGTCATCACCATCACGGGCATAAACGCGCCGGCGCCGGTCAGCGTCACCGGCGGCCAGTACTCTATCGATGGCGGCCCCTTCACCGGTGCTGCTGGGACCGTTGCACACGGTCAGCAGATAGTCGTCCGGCAGACCACTGCGAATGCGAGTAGCACCACTACCAATGCCGTCCTGGAGGTGGGAACGACCCTTGGCACGTTCTCCGTAACCACGGGCGACATTGATCCGCAGCCATTCACGTTCGCGCCACTGGTCGAGCAGTCGCGCAATACCGCTGTGCAATCCAATGCCATCAGCGTCCTCGGCATCTCGATTCCGGCGCCGATATCTATCACCGGTGGTCAGTACTCGATCAACGGCGGACCCTTCACCGGTGCGGTGGGCACGGTGACCCAGGGCCAGCAGGTGGTCGTCCGGCTGACTACGGCAAACTCTGCGTCGACAGCGCGCACGGCGACTCTCACTATCGGTGGCGTGAGCGGGGCTTTCACGGCGACCACGCGAGAAAACACCGGGGGTGGCGGTAGCGTCGACCTGCTCTCGATGCTCCTGCTCGCCTTGCTGG
Organism: Pseudomonadales bacterium; assembly: GCA_019634925.1. Classification (GTDB taxonomy): domain Bacteria; phylum Pseudomonadota; class Gammaproteobacteria; order Pseudomonadales; family Azotimanducaceae; genus UBA7803. The sequence continues at coordinate 287,373 of JAHCAL010000003.1, read as the reverse complement.
CGGGCGTGTTCCACCGCGACCAGGCGATCTGGTCCGGACGGCGCCGTAGCGGGGTGCTCCGTTGATTGATACGCGGTACTGGCGCTCGCCAGGGTAGCAACGGTCCTTGCTGCCGAGACGCAGTGTGCGAGCGCATTGAAGTGGATTCAAACGGTGGAATGCACACGTGAGCTTCCTCGATCCCGTGCTGGTCATCGACCATCGCGGCGCAGCCGGGCTGGTCCCGGAAAACACCCTGCCGAGCTTCCAGCGCGCATTCGAATGCGCGGTCGGCGCGGTGGAACTGGACGTCTACGCACTCGAGGGCGAACTGCTGGTGATCCACGACGACACCCTGGAACGCACCACCAACGGCAGCGGCTCGCGCGGGCACGGGAACTGGGCCTGCGCACCTTCGTCTACACCGTCAACGAGCTGGCCGAAGCCCGTACGCTGGTGGGCCTCGGCGCGGGCGGGCTGTTCACCGACTATCCGGACCGGATCACGGCTGCCCTGCTGCAAACGGCCGCGAGTAGCGCGCCAGGCGAGCCAGGGGCTCGCACTCAGCCCTGACGTTCGAGGCGTCCGATCTCCGCGTTCAGGTGAAAACGGTCGTCGGTGACGATCTCCTCGAGGACCCGTACGCGTTCGCGGAGCGCGTCGAGTTCCGCGCGCACCTCGTCGGTCGCGCCACTGCGCTGGGTGTGCCGCATGGTCTTCAGATAATTGTTGACGATGCCGGCGACGACCGACATGGCGACGATTGCCACCACCATTGTAAAGACGTCCAAGAGCCCTCCTCCTGTCCAACCCGCAGCCGCCGCCGATGGCCGGTCAGGCGCGGGTCACGGGATCGATTTTCCCGAGTTCGCGCTGCAGTTCATAGCGCCCCGAGGTCACGTGCGCCTCCATGCGCCGCAGGCGCAGTTCCACTTCTGTGAGGTCCGCCTGCACGTTGCGCAGGCCACGCCGCGGCGACAGGCGCGGGCCGAGCTCCGGCGCCGGCGCGACGTCGTCCGGCGTCCCGGACACGTGGTCGCCGTCCCGGCGCCGGTGTCCGTGCCGGCGCCAGGTGCCCCGGCGCCCGGCGCCCGCCGGGGTCTCCATGACGAAATAGGCAATCCAGTACGCGGGAAACACGATGCCGGGATAGAACAGCAATGCCGTGACCGCGATGCAGCGCACCACCCAGGGCTCGAGGCCGTAGTAGCGGGCGATCCCGGCGCACACGCCGCCGATCTTCTGGCGTTCGGGATCCCGGCACAGGCGCCGCGATACCGGGCGCAGCTCGTTGCGGGGACGGCCGGGCTCGCCGCCGGCGGCGCCAGCGAGCCGCCCGGCGGCCGAGGACCCCGGCCGCGCGCGCCGACCGAGCTCCTGTTCGAGCCGGGTGGTCGTCTCGTCGAGCAGCGAGGTGGCCCGGTCGGTGAACTCGCTCCTGGCCGAGCCGACCAGCTGCTGCACCACGCGTTCGAGCCGTCCGAGTGCCGCCTGGAAGTCGCCGTTGCGGGCCGAACGGTTGTCGTACCCGCCGGCGTCCTGCCGATTCGTTCGATCTTCGCTCATCGCCCTACTCCATACCGCCGCGCTTGCGCCAGCCCGGTGTCTCGCTGTCGAGAATCGCTTCGAGCGTCTCGATACGCGCGATCATCCGATCGGCCTGCTGCTGCAGCAGCGTCATCTCCTGGCGCTCCGCGTCCGACAGCGATCCTTGCGCCCGCTGCTTGCTGCGGTAGTGCATGAAGATCCAGACCGGTGCCACGAAGCACAGGAATATGACGGTCGGAACGAAGAACGCGACCACGATCCCATCCATGTCCGCTCCCTACTATGCGCTCGCTATGCCTATGCGCTCGAGTGCGCCTGTCGCGCAAGCGCTAGCCCTGCTCGGGGTTGTGAACCTCGCCTGCGCCACCGGGCTGGCCACCGCGCATGCGCGCCTTCAGTTGCTCGAGTTCAGCGTCGATCCGGTCGGACGACTCGAGTTCGGCGATCTCGTCGGCCAGGCTCTTCTGGCCCAGATCATACGCCTCGACCTGGCCTTCGAGATCATCCATCTTGCGCTCGTAGTTCTCGAACCGCTGCAGCGCATCGTCGATGTTGTGATCCGAGAGCTGGCGGCGCGCGCCGAGCCGCGACTGCGCCGCCTTGCCGCGCATGATGATCGCGTTCTGGCGCGCCTTGGCGTCCTTGATCTTGGCCTGCAGCGCGGCAATGTCGCCGCTCAGCTTGTTCAGGGTATCGTCGAGGAACGCCAGGTCGCGCTCCAGGAGGTCGCTCGCCTCGCGCGCCTTGTTGCGCTCGAGCAGCGCGCCACGCGCCAGGTCGTCACGACCCTTCGCGATGGCGACCTCGGCCTTGCGCTCCCACTCGCCCGCTTCGGCCTGCAGCCAGCCCTGCCGGCGCTGCACCTCCTTGCGGTCGGCGATGGCTCGGGCAGACGTGCTGCGCACCTCGACCAGCGCTTCCTCCATCTCCTGGATGATCAGGCGAACCATTTTTTCGGGATCCTCGGCCTTGTCGAGCAAGGCATTGAGGTTCGCGTTCACGATATCGGTTATGCGAGAGAAGATGCCCATGTCTACCGAGCCTCCTGATTGCGCTTCGATCGGTGGCGATCGGCCGGTTCCACCAGCCATCGTTGCCAAGGCTCAATCAGGAACCGTGCCAATCCGAAACGAACGGCCAACCCACTGATTGCAAGGCATATTTCTGCCGGGAGCCAGCAGGCGCCAATCCGCCACGTAGCGCATCCGACCACTTGTTGGCAGAATCGCCCGATGCACCCGGAACACGACCGTCTGCTCGGGGAGTCGCACGCCATCCTGCGCGTGCTCGACGACGTGTCGCGGGCGGCACCGCTCGACAAGCCGGTGCTCATCGTCGGCGAGCGCGGCACCGGCAAGGAACTCATCGCGGCGCGCCTGCACTACCTGTCCAATCGCTGGGAAGGCCAGTTCCTGAAGCTCAACTGCGCGGCCATCAGCGACACGCTGCTGGAGACGGAACTGTTCGGCCACGAGGCCGGCGCATTCACGGGCGCGACCCGCGTGCACCAGGGGCGCTTCGAGCGGGCCGACGGCGGCACCCTGTTCCTCGACGAGCTGGCCAATACGTCCAAGCTGGTCCAGGAAAAGCTGCTGCGGGTGATCGAGTACGGCGAATACGAACGGGTCGGCGGCAGCCGGACCCTCAAGTGCAACGTACGCCTGATCGCCGCCACCAACGAGGATCTGCCCGCGCTGGCCCGCTCCGGTCGCTTCCGCCACGACCTTCTGGATCGGCTCGCGTTCGACGTCATCACGCTGCCGCCGCTGCGGACCCGGGAAACCGACATCCTGCTGCTCGCCGAGCATTTCGCGATCAACATGGCGAACGAACTCGGTCGCGACCTGTTCGCCGGCTTCTCGGCAAACGCACGCCGCCAGCTGCTGGAGCACGACTGGCCCGGCAACGTGCGCGAGCTGAAGAACGTCGTCGAGCGCGCGGTCTATCGCGGCGCGCCGGAGGCCGAGATCGAAGAGATCGTGCTGGACCCGTTCGAGTCGCCCTTTCGTCCGCAGGCGCCGGGAACGCCGGCAATCCACCCCGTGGGGACTGCGCCCGCAGCGCCCACGACGTGGCCGGTCGATTTCAAGGATGCCGTGCAGGCCTTCGAGACCGACCTGCTCGAGCGGGCGCTCAGGGAAGCCCGGCACAACCAGCGCAGGGCGGCGGAACTGCTGGGCCTGACCTACGACCAGCTGCGCGGCTACCTGAAGAAATACGAGCTGCTCAAATCGCCGCGCGCGAACGAGGGAGGAAATCCATGAAGATCGGCAAGATCCTGGCGATCCTGATGGTGGTCTACGCCGGCATCGTCGCCGCATTCGAGGGACTCCTCGGCTACTTCCAGCCCGAGGGTGCGAGCACGTTGGTGATCACGACCACGGACCGGGACGGTACCCGGCACGATCGTGTCCTGTCGCGGCTCGAGCACGACGAGCGGCTGTACGTTGCGGCCAATCACTGGCCGCGTGCCTGGTACCGCCAGGCACTCGCCAATCCCGAGGTCGCGGTGACGATTGACGGCGCGCAGAGCGCGTACCGCGCGGTGCCCGCAACCGACGCGGAACACGCGGCACTGCAGACCGCATTCGGTCATGGGCTCGTGTTTCGCATCCTGACCGGATTTCCGCCGCGCTACTTCGTCCGTCTCGATCCCGCCTGACCCGGGTTGCGCGCTTCAGTCGAGCACGCGCTCGAGGCGCGCGCGCACGGCATGCAGGTCGTCGAGGATCAGATGACCGAGGTTTCGCACCTCTGGCCCGGGCTCGACCAGGTCGGGCACCTGGATCACGTGCAGGCCCGCCGCATGGGCCGCGCGCACGCCGTTGTCCGAATCCTCGCACGCCCAGGTCGCGGCGGCCGGCGTTCCGAGCAGGCCGAGGGCCGCCAGGTACGGGTCGGGATGCGGTTTGCCGCGCACCGTCTCACCGCCGCAGACCCGGTGCGGCAGGAACCCGGCGAGTCCGCTCAGTGCGAGTTTGTGTTCCGCCAGCGCGCGGCGGGTCGACGTTGCCAGAGCCCGCGGAACGTCGCGCTCGGCGAGCAGGGTGAGCAGCTCGACGGCCCCCGGCTTGACCTCGAGCAAACCCGCGTCCAGCAGCTCGCCGTACACGGCCGACCAGCGCGCATCGAAGTTTGCGTAGGCGAGCCCGTCCGGCAGCAGCGGTTCGAGCAGCCGTGCGGTCGCCTCGTAGGTGCTGCCGACACAGCGTCGGTAAACGTCCAGGTCCGGCGTCCAGCCGAACTCGGCGCCCGCACGGAGAAACGCCTCGAGCGCCAGCCGTTCGGAATCCAGCAGCAATCCGTCCATGTCGAAGATCACGGCCCGGGGGCGCGGCAGTTCCCGAGCGCGTTCGCCCGGGCGGTCGGTAGAATGAACCGGCATGAGTCCACCGATCGGAAGTGATGGCAGCGGCCAAGCCTAACGCAACCAACCCGCGCCCGCGCCCGCGCCCACGTGTTGCGATCGTCGGCGCCGGTCCGGCCGGGCTCGCCGCCGCAGAAGTGCTCTGCGGTCACGCCGACGTCCGGGTGTTCGACGCCCGACCCTCTGCGGCGCGCAAGTTCCTGCTCGCGGGCAAGTCCGGCCTGAACCTGACCCACGGCGAACCGTTCGATGCATTCCTGGCGCGGTTCGGCGCCGCACGCGGGCGGCTGGCGGCAGCCCTCCGCGCGCTGCCGCCCACGGCGATCCGCGCATGGTCGCACGCGCTCGGCATCGAGACGTTCGTCGGCAGTTCGCGGCGGGTCTTTCCCACCGTGATGAAGGCGTCACCCCTGCTGCGCGCCTGGCTCGGGCGTCTGACCGGCGCCGGCGTGACCTTCCACTTCCGGCATCGCTGGACCGGCTGGGATGGTGCCGACGCCCTCGTGTTCGACACGCCCGAAGGACCGGCCAGGTTCAAGGCGGACGCGACGGTGCTCGCACTCGGCGGCGCGAGCTGGCCACGCCTCGGCAGCGACGGTGCATGGACGGACCTGCTCGCGGCACGCGGCGTGCGTGTTCATCCGCTGCGACCCGCGAACTGCGGATTCGACTGCGCCTGGCGCGCACCGATGCAGGAACGGTTTGCCGGCACACCGGTCAAGTCGGTCGCAATCGGGTTCGGCCATGCCCGGGTCCGCGGCGACTTCATCGTGACCCGACACGGGATCGAAGGCAGCGCCGTCTATGCCCTGTCGGCGCCCCTCCGTGATGCGCTGGAACACGCCGGCAGCGTGGCCCTCATGGTCGACCTGCTGCCCGACACGACGCTCGAACGGCTCGCCCAGGCACTCGCCCGCCCGCGCGGCAAGGCAAGCCTGGCCACGCACCTGCGCCGCGCCGCCGGGCTCGCGCCGGTCAAGGTCGCTCTGCTGCACGAAGCGCACGGCCGCGCACTCCCGCGCGACCCGCTCGCACTCGCCCGGCAGATCAAGTCGCTGCCGCTGACACTGCTGAGCACGCGACCGATCGCCGAAGCGATCAGCAGCGCCGGTGGCGTCGATCTCGACGAACTCGACGCGCACTTCATGCTGCATCGGCTGCCGGGTACGTTCGCTGCCGGTGAGATGCTGGACTGGGAGGCCCCCACCGGGGGCTACCTGCTGAGCGCATGCCTCGCGACCGGCCGTGCCGCGGGCACCGGCGCGGCCAGCTGGCTCGACGCCCGGGCGGGCGCACAGACCTGAGGCATCAGTACGGCAATTCCACCCCCGGCCAAACGGATTCGATCGCGCGGCGGAAGTCCGCCTGGATCCGCGCGAGCGCCGCGGCGTCGTCCGCCTCGAAGCGCAGCACCACCACCGGCGTGGTGTTGGACGGCCGCGCCAGGCCGAATCCGTCCGCGTACTCGACCCGTACGCCGTCGAGCGTGATCAGCTCCCGCGCATCGGTGAAGGACGGCCGTTCTTTCAGGCGCCTGACCAGCTCGAACGGCTCTCCCTCGTTCATCCGTATGTTCAGCTCCGGCGTGCTGACTGCGTCTGGCAGCGCCTTCAGGACGGAATTGCCGTCCGCCGCACGGGAGAGGATCTCGAGCAGGCGCGCGCCCGCATAAAGTCCGTCGTCGAATCCGTACCAGCGTTCGCGGAAAAACATGTGCCCGCTCATCTCCCCCGCGAGCGGCGCACCGGTTTCCTTCAGCTTCGCCTTGACCAGCGCATGCCCGGTGTTCCACATGGTGGGCCGCCCGCCCCGGGCGGCGATCCACCCGGCCAGGTTACGCGTGCACTTGACGTCGTAGATGATCTCGCCGCCGGGAACCCGGGTCAGCACGTCCGCCGCGAACAGCATGAGCTGGCGATCCGGATAGATGATCTCGCCGTCACGGGTGACCACGCCGAGCCGGTCGCCGTCGCCGTCGAATGCGAGCCCGAGTTCCGCGTCGGTTTCGCGCAGCGCACGGACCACGTCCAGGAGGTTCTCCGGCTTCGAAGGATCGGGATGGTGGTTGGGGAACGTGCCGTCGACTTCGCAGAAAAGCTCCACCAGCTCGCACCCGAGGCGCCGGAACAGCGCCGGCGCGACGCCCCCCGCGACGCCATTGCCGCAGTCGATCACCACTTTCATCGGACGGGCCAGGTGTACGTCGCCGACGATGCGCTCGAGATAGGCGTCCTGCACGTTCGCGCTCGAAAGCCCACCGCTGCCGTGCGTGAGGCGCCCCTCGACGATGCGCTGGCGCAGGGCAAGGATCTGATCGCCGAACAGCGTGGCGCCGCCCAGCACCATCTTGAGCCCGTTGTAGTCCGGCGGGTTGTGACTCCCGGTCACCGATACACACGAGTCGGTCCCGAGCTGGTAAGCCGCGAAATAGGTGACCGGCGTCGGCACGCAGCCGATGTTGATCACGTCCACGCCGGCCGCACGAATGCCGTCGGCGAGGGCGCCGGCCAGGGCCGGCCCGGACAGACGTCCGTCGCGGCCGACGGCGATGGCACGCTGGCCGCGTTCGACCGCCTCCGAACCGAGCGCGTGCCCGATCGCCCGCACGGCGTCGGTGGTGAGCGTACGGTCGACGATGCCGCGGATGTCGTAAGCCTTGAAGATCTCCGCCGCGGGGGCGTTTCCGGTGCTGCTGGTCATGGATTGCGGTACTCCTCGGCAATCGGCTTGTCGAAGCCAGATTCGAAAGCCGAAGTCTAGGCGAACACACGGGCCGATTTGTCACGGGGTTGCATGCGTTCCGCGCCCGTCGACAGCCCACCAGCGTTGCAATCGGTTAGCAAGCTAGGTACTTTCACCACGCTTCGCACGCCGGCGCAGGAGCCATGCTGCACCGGAATCGCGAATCCGGGACTGTCAATACATGTTTACGGGGAGAGAACTGAGATGCCTTACAACCTGATCGCGCACGGGGCACGCCCCGTCGCACTTGCCGTGAGCCTCGCGCTCGCGGCACCGGCGCTCACCCAGGAGAACGCGCCCGAGCGCAGCACGAGCCGGGTGATCGAGGCGGTCGTGGTCACCGCCCAGCGGGTCGAACAGAACCTGCAGGACGTGCCGGTTGCCGTGAGTGCGTTCAGCGAGGACACGCTGCGGGTGAACCGCATGAACTCGATGATCGACATCGCGCAGCGCACACCCAGCTTCACCGCGACCGAAGTCAATCCGGGCGAGCCGAACCTCGCCATCCGCGGCATCGGTACCGAAGGGATCAACTCGAATGCCGGCGGGGACGCGTCGGTCGTGCTGTTCGTCGACGGCGTGTACATCGGCCGCGGCGGCGCCGCGCCGCTGGACCTCTACGATCTCGAGCGGGTCGAGGTCCTGCGCGGTCCGCAGGGCACGTTGTTCGGCAAGAACGTCGTGGGCGGCGCCGTCAGCCTCACGTCGCGCAAACCGGCGTTCGACGACGAATTCATCGAGGTGATCGGCACGTTCGGCAACTACGACCGCACCGAGCTGCTCGGCCGCTTCAACGCCGCGTTCAGCCCCACGTTCGCCGTATCCGGCGCGATCAGCACGCGCCAGCGCGACGGCTATACCACCAACGTCACCACCGGCAACCGCGTGGACGACGAGAAGTCCGCCGGCGGGCGGATCGCGTTCCGCTACCAGCCCGACGAACTGTGGGACATCCTGTTTGCCGTGGATCGTGTGGACCAGGACCAGCGCGGCCAGCCGCGCGACAACGTCTGCGACGCGAGCTTCAACGGCGGCGTGCACTGTGTCGGCGTCGATCCGGATCCGCGCCGCGTGAACGCCTTCGACGACGGCTACCTGCGACGCGAAGTCACCGGCCTGACCGCAACCATCGAACGCGCGCTGAACTTCGGCACGCTGACCTCGGTGACGGCCTACCGGACCGCCGACTACGCCCACGCCGACGCGTTCTTCAGCAACCCGATCAATCCGCCGACCCAGATCGAGTCGTTCAATGAGAACATAGAGGACACCAAGCAGTTGAGCCAGGAACTGCGCATCAGCTTCGATGCCCTCGAATCGAGGCTGAGCGGCGTGGCGGGGCTCTACTACCTGTTTGAGAACATCGAGCGTAACGAGATCCTGGTGCAGACCTTCCCTGCCCCGGCCGCGACCGGGATCGGCTCCTTTCCGCAGGACGTCGACTCGCGCAGCTACGCGATCTTCGGCCAGCTCAACTACGACGTGACGCCGCAGCTGACGCTGAGCGCCGGCGCGCGCATGACCTGGGAGGAAAAGGAGGCGGATCTCGCTGGTATCCTGGTGGAAGGCCCCGGCTTGCCGCCGCCGCTGTCCGTCCCTTTCGCGGTCAGCGCGGACAAGTCGTGGGATGCCTTCACCCCTCGGTTCGCCGCCACCTACCGGCTGACGGATTCGGCGATGATGTACGCGAGCGCCGCCCGCGGCTTCAAGAGCGGCGGCTTCCAGGGCACCGCCGGCACCGGCGCGAGTGCCGCGACCCCCTACGACCCCGAATTCGCCTGGAGCTACGAAGTTGGCACCAAGACCCAGTGGCTCGACGACAGCCTGCGACTGAACGTAGCGGCCTTCCAGATCGACTACGAAGACCTGCAGGTCTCCCAGCTGGTGCCGCTGTGCTGCGTGGTCATCGGCAACGCCGCGACCGCGGAGATCCGCGGGATCGAGATCGAGGCGCTGTACCGCCCGCTGGCGGGACTCGACATCAACGCCAACTACAGCTGGCTCGATGCCGAGTTCGATAGCTTTGCCACCGGCGCGACGGCAGATCACACCGGCAACACGCTGCCGCGCGCGCCCCGCCACAAACTGAACGCCGGCGTTCAGTACGAGTGGCCGGTGGGTGCGCTCGGCACGCTGATGGCGCGGGTCGACTGGACCCGGCAGAGCCGCATCTATTTCGAAGCGTCCAACACGCCGCTCGAGGTGCAGGAGGACTACGACCTCATCGATGCGCGGCTTGCGCTGCGGTCCACGGACGAACGCTGGGAGCTGGCGCTGTGGGGCAAGAACCTCGACGACGAGCTGATCAAGACCCACATCGTCGCGTTCGCGCCGTTCCGTCAGCAGCTCAATACCTATCAGCCGCCGCGGACCTACGGCCTGACCCTGGCCTATCGACGCTGAACGCCGTCGGACCGGTCGATGACGGCATCGAATCTGCGGGCATGGAGCACCCTCGCGGTGCTCATGCTCGCGTATACGGTGTCGTTCGTCGATCGCACGATCCTGAGCCTGCTGATTCCGCCGATCCAGGCGGATCTCGGCATTTCCGACACCCGGATGAGCCTGCTCGCCGGGTTCGCCTTCGCCATTTTCTACACGGTGATGGGCATTCCGCTCGGGCGCATTGCCGACCGCTTCAACCGGCGCAACCTGATCGCCGCCGGCATCACGCTCTGGTGCCTGATGACCGCGGCCTGCGGTCTCGCCCGAAACTTCTGGCAGCTGTTCGCCGCCCGGGTCGGTGTCGGCATCGGCGAAGCGACGCTGTCACCCGCCGCCTACTCGATGATCAGCGACCTGTTCCCGCGCGAGCAGCTCGGCCGCGCGATCGCGATCTACTCGATCGGCCTGCCGGTCGGTTCCGGGCTTGCGCTGCTGATCGGCGCCTTCGTGATCGGCTATGTCAGCGAACTGCCGCCGGTGGTACTACCCCTGGTCGGTGCGCTGCAACCCTGGCAGACCACGTTCCTGCTGGTCGGACTGCCCGGCGTACTGGTCGCCGTGCTGGTGATGCTGATGGGTGAACCGCCGCGCCGCGAACGCCTGTCCGCAGCAGCTGCCGCGACGGGAACGACGGCGCCCGGCCTGCTCGCCTTTCTCCGCGTCAACCGCCGCGTGCTCGCGCACCACTTTGGCGGCCTCGCCCTGCTGGTCATCATCGTCTACGGCGCGACCGCCTGGGTGCCCACGTTCTTCATCCGCGTGCATGGCTGGAGCGGCGCCGACATCGGCTATGCCTACGGGGTGATCTTCATGCTGTTCGGCACCAGCGGACTGTTCGTCGGCGGACTGCTGGCGGACCGGTGGTGGCACTTGGGCCGCACCGACGCGCATCTTCGCGTGGTGCTCTGGTCGGTCGGCACGATGGCGCCCTGCTTCGCGCTGATGCCGTTCGCGCCGACCGCCGAAGTCGCGGTCGGCCTGCTCGCGATCGCCACCTTCACTTCGAGCCTGCACGGCGGTGTCGCCGGCGCCGCGCTGCAGCTCATCACGCCGAACGAACTGCGCGGCCAGATCACCGCCGTCTACTTCTTCATCGCGAACCTGATCGGCCTGGGTCTCGGCCCGACCGCGGTGGCGCTGCTCACCGACTACGCGTTCCGTGACCCGCAGGCGCTCGGGTTCTCCATCGCCGCGATCGCGGCAACCGCCGGTCCGCTGTCGGTCATCGCGATCGCGACCGGCCTTAGGCACTACCGGGCGAGCGCCGCGGCGCTCGCCCAGAGCGTTCAGACCTGACGCGCATTCAGCGCGCCACGAGCTCCACCCGGCGGTTCATGGCGCGCCCGCTCTCGGTCGCGTTCGACGCCAGGGGCGCGAGATCCGCAACGCCGGCCGGGACGAGCCGCGAACGCTGGATGCCATGGCGCGTGACGAGCGCCGCGACGACGGACTCGGCACGTGCCCGGGACAGCGCAAGATTCGCCTCGTAATTGCCCACGTTGTCGGTGTGGCCGACCACGTAGAGCTTGAGCGCCACCTGCCCGGCGAGCAGCCGGCCGATCTCGGCCAGCGCCGGATCCGACTCGGCCTTGAGCTCGGCGCGCCCGGTGTCGAAGAAGATGCTCGGCACCACGATCCGGCCCTGTTCGTTCAGGCCGCGCGCAAGACCTTCCGCATCGACCAGGCGTGCCTCCATGGCCTCGGCCTCGACCACGTCGGCGTAGACCAGCGTACGGCCGAACAGATCGCGGGTCGGGCCCGAGTTGAACTGGTTGCGACCCACGTAGACGCCGAGATGCACCCGTCCGTCGCCGGAGCGCGCCACCAGGTAGTACTGGTCGGTGTCCTTGTTGCCCGTGAACGCGTAGCCGGCACGATCCCCGAACGCACCGAAGCGGGTACCGCGCGGCGCCAGCATGTTCAGCATGTTCTGCGCGCGGCCGCATTCGGCCCCCTGGCAGCGATAGAGGATCTCGAAGCCGCGTGCCGGGAGCCCCTGCTCGTAGTTGCGGAACACTTCCAGCGTCGAACGGCCCTCGGGCGCGCCGTACAGCAGCCGGGTCACCGCGCCTTCGAGCGCGAGGACCTGCTCGGCCGTCCAGACCTCGCCCTCACGGACCGCCCGGCCGGTCGGCAGCGCGACCGCATCGAACGCAGCGGACTCCGAAGCCACCAGGCACGCGCCATCGTACCGCGGCAGCGCCGCATGGTCGGCAACGCCGGCCCCGTCCGCGCACGGCTCGGCACTCGCCTGCAGCGCCAACAGCATCAACACGCCGGCAACCAGGGCGGCCCGCAGGTGCGCGCCCTTCGCCAGATTTCTCTGAGTCATCGCCCACCCTCCACCTGGTCGAGGTACTCCCCGTAACCCTCGGCGACCATGTCATCGCGGTGGATGAAACGCAGCGCCGCCGAGTTGATGCAGTAACGCAGTCCGCCACGATCCGGGGGGCCGTCGGGAAACACGTGACCGAGGTGGCTGTCGCCGTGCGCGGAGCGCACTTCGATGCGGATCATGCCGTGGCTGGTGTCGCGCAACGCCGCGATGTGCGCCGGTTCGATGGGTTTGGTGAAGCTAGGCCAACCGCACCCGGAATCGTACTTGTCCGACGATGCGAACAGCGGTTCACCGGACACCACGTCGACATAGATGCCGGGTTCCTTGTTGTCGAGGTACTCGCCGGTACCGGGATACTCGGTCGCATTCTCCTGGGTGACCCGGTATTGCTCCGGGGTGAGCCGGGCGATGACCTGGGGATCCTTGCTGTACTGCGGCATACCTCATCCTTCCGTTTCAGCCTGTGAATAACGCGCTCCGCCTGGTATCCGGCGCGATGGAACAATACCACCATCCGCACCGGGACGAGCGCGGGCTGGCGCCCGGTTGGTCCAACGACACGACGTTTCCGGCCCGGACCAATCACGATAGAGTAGCCCAGCCCCAACCACGAAGGACGCGCCATGGACACGACTGGCCGATGTCTGTGCGGGCGGGTGTCATTCACCGCCCGGGAGGTGGATCCACACGCGCACGCCTGCCACTGCAACATCTGCCGCCGCTGGGCTGGCGGTCCGGTGTTCGCAGCCGCTGTCGGCCGCGTGACGTTCGAAGGCGCCGAGCACATCGGCCGATATGACTCCTCCGAATGGGCCGAGCGCGGGTTCTGCACCCGCTGCGGATCGAATCTCTTCTATCGCCTGAAGGACAACGACCACCATATCCTGTGCGTCGGCGCGTTCGACGATCCGGCGCCATTCACGCTCGGGGGCGAAATTTACGTCGACGAAAAGCCGGCGCTCTACGACCTGGCCGGCGATCATCCGCGCCAGACCGGCGCCGAGTTCATGGCGTCCCTGGAGCAGCCTGGCTGACGCCCGACCGCAACGAACCCATCAACCCGAATCCAGGTCGGCGCCGAGATTTCGTAATGTCGCGCGGCCGATCGCCGCGTGCGCCGGGTGATTCACGAGCCCGCTGGCGAGATGCACGACCCCGTAGACCAGCGCCCACCCCTTCGCGCGCAGCACCAGCGCGTCGAGTTCGTCGGCGGCAAAGCCGGCGTGCTGACGGGCCAGGTAGGTCTGGAGCGCCGCGCGCCGTTCGGCGCCGTCGTGCGCGACCATCCAGAGGCTTGCGAGGTCCGCGGCGGGATCGCCGGCGGTGACGTCGCCCCAGTCGAGCACCGCGACGAGCCGGCCGTCCCGGCCGATGGCATTGCGCGGATGCGGATCACCGTGCAACCAGGTGGCACGACCCGATGCCGGGGCGCCGAGCGCGGCGTCCCAGAGCGCGGCGAAGCGGGTATCCAGTTCGATCCCGAGCTCGCGCAATTGCCCGATCCGTTCGCGCATGCCGTCGGCACGGACTGCGAGCGGTACGCCCCGATACGGATTGGCGGGCGGCGCCGTCTCGGATGCAGGGTCCGGCGGCCGATGGAGCGCCAGCAGGAATTCGGTCCATTGCGCGACGCCGTGGCGAGCGAGCGGAACTTCGTCCAGGGTGGCCCCGCCGTGGTACGGCACGACCGCCCAGGGCCACGGATAACCGCATCCCGGCACACCCAGGAATTCGGCCGCGGGGACCGCGACCGGCAGGCGCGGCGCCAGCTCCGCGAGCACGCGCTGCTCGTTCTCGAGCAGCGCAACCGCAACGATCCGGCGCGGCAGCCGTACGAGCCAGTCCTCGCCGAGCCGATACAGCGCGTTGTCCCAGCCCTCGCCGAACGCGCGCACGGGCAGCCCCGACCACCGCGGCGCCTGGGTCGCGATCAGCCCCTCGACCAGGGCCGGGTCGAGCACGACCTCGGCGGTCGGTACGCCCTGCTGCATGGGGATCCTCCGTTCCACTTCGGCACCCGGCGCGTATTCTAGCCATCCACAATCCATCCGTGCCCGCGTGGCGCCAACGGAGCGACATGAGCGAACGCAAGGCTTTCAAGGACTACTTCGACAGGGCGCTGGTCAACGCACTCGCCGACCGGCTCGCCGCGGCGGAACCCCGGTTCGCGCTGTCTCGCTTCGTGCGCACGGCGACCCGCGGGCTCGACACGCTCGAGATGATGGGCCGGGTCGGACAGATCGCGGATGCCATGCAGGCGGCCCTGCCGGGACCCGCTGCAGTGAACCTGCGCGCCCTCACCGCATCGCTGCCGCCCGTCGCGCCAACCGATGCGGGCAGCACCGGCTACGGTTACGCACTCTGGTCCTACGGCGAATTCATCGCGCGCTATGGTCTCGACGACGTACCGGCCAGTTTCGCGGCCATGGTGGAACTGACCCAGCGGTTCTCGGCCGAGTTCGCCGTGCGCCCGTTCCTCGCCATGGACCCGGACGGCATGCTCGATCGTCTCGCCGCACTCGTGAACCACGAAAGCGAGCACGTCCGCCGCTGGGTCAGCGAAGGTACCCGCACACGCCTGCCCTGGGGCAAGCGTGTGCCGGCACTCGAGGCGCGGCTCGACCGCCGACTCGCCCTGCTGGCCGAGCTGCGGCGCGATCCGTCCCGCTACGTGCAACGTTCGGTCGCCAATCACCTCGGCGACATCCTGAAGGACGATCGTGCGCGTGGACTCGACTGCCTCGAGGCCTGGTCGCGCGAGGATCATCCGGCGACCAACTGGATCGTGCGGCATGCCGCGCGAACCGTGCTGAAACAGGGCGACCCACGTGCGCTGGCGCTGTTCGGCCAGACGCCGAGCGACGATCTCGTCGTGGAGCAACTGCGGGCGCGGCCGGCGCGGATCCCGCTCGGCGGCTCGATCCGGCTCGTGGCGGCCATCCACAACCGCGGGCACGAGCGGCGCGCGGTGCGCCTCGACTACCGTCTCGAGAGCCCAGGTGCGGGTGCCCGCGGCAAGGTGGCCACATTCCGCATCGCCGATCTCGAGCTCGAGCCCGGCGCGCGTGCCGCGCGCGAACTCACCCACGCATTCGTACAACGTACGATCCGACGGGTTCGTCCCGGCCAGCACCGGTTCACCCTCCTCGTGAACGGTGTCGAGGCGGCGCACGTGGAGGTCCGCGTCGTGGAATGACTACCCGGGATTCCGGAGGTAAGCGACGAGCGCCTTGCGCGCCTCCGGATTCGGCAGGCCCATGAACGGCAGGCACATGTCCCGGTAGAAGTGCTGCGGGCGTTCGAGCCATTCGTCGAAATAAGTCTCGTCCCACACGAAGGACTGCGCCTTCAGATCGGGATCCGTGTACTCGAACCCTTCGAGCGATCCCGCCTGGCGACCGACGATGCCTTCGAGATGCGGGCCGAACAGCGCAGGCAGGCTCGCATCGATCGTGTGGCACGCCGCGCAGCGGATGAAGTGGCGCTTGCCGGCGGCCGCAAGGGCCGCATCATCCGCTATCGCAACGGCAGCCGACAGGACTCCCGGCAATACCGCCAGCCACCTCTTCGATCTGATGAGCTCGGACATGGTTCTGGAACACACCGACACAGCGCGCGCAATGTTAACCGTCCGGCAAGAGCGGGCAAACCCGCCCGCTCGGCGGATGAGCCCCAGGCAGCACCGGCGCTCGGCACCATGGCGGATTGTGTGAACCACGTTGCGGGAGGTTGCGCACCGGCATCACGTTGCGCAGCGGGCGGCGCCCGGGCCGTGGGCCCGGGACGCTAGACTCGCACGATGAAAAAGTTCTTTGGTGAGTCGCCCGATGCCCTCGCGGGCCCGGTGTCGACCGCGCACGCCAATGGCTGCTGATATGGTCGCCGTCCCGACCGCGGCGTTCCAACCCGAACCGGCGCCGTCGGCCCCGCGCGGACGCTGGTTCTGGGATCCGATCGCACCCCGCCAGGCCTGGCTGGAGTTGCTCGGGTACGTCACGCTGGGCGTGCTCGCGTACACCATGATCCTCGGGGTGGGCGCATCCCGGTTTCTGCTCACGGCACTCATTCTGCCGCTGCCGGTGCTCGCACCGCGCTGGCCGCTCCCGGTGTTGTGCCTGACGTTGCTCAGCATGCTGGTGCTGGCCGGATCGGTGGCGGTCGAGCAGGCGCCTGATCCAGCCCAGGACCTGCTGCGGCTCACGATCCAGACCATGGTGATGGGTGCGTTCTGCCTGATCCTGCGCGGCCTGGCGCGCGCGCATGCAGCCGACCGGGCAGCCCTGCAGCGTGCCAACGCCGAACTCGCCGTGGCCCGCGACCAGGCGGCATCCGCGGTGCGGCGTCTGATGGCCGACGTTGACGAGCGCAACCAGCTTGCCGCCCAGAACCGCACCCAGCGGGAAGAGCTGCAGCGCATCCTGGACGCCATACCGGCCCTGATCTACTTCAAGGACGCGGCCAATACCATACTCGGGCTCAACCGGCGCGCGGCCGACTCGATCGGGCTCGCCGCGGAAGAGATCATCGGACGCAGGACGGAAGAATTCTTTCCTCCGGAACAGGCGGCGGCCTATCTCGCGGACGACCTGGAAGTCCTTGGCAGCGGACAGCCAAAACTCGGCATCGTGGAACCGTACAGCGTCGACGGCCGCGAACAGATCACGATCCGCACCGACAAGATTCCGCTGCGCGGTCCTTCCGGCACGTTCGACCGTCTCGTGGCGGTGGCGACCGACATCACCGACGTCGTCAGGGCGCAGGCGGCCCGCGCCCGGGCGGAAGAGCGCCTTTCGCTCGCGGTGAACGGCGCCCAGGATGCGATCTGGGACTGGAACATCGAGACCGGCGAAGCCTATTTCGCGCCACGGTGGTGTGAGCTGCTGCGGCTCGACAGCGGATGCCCGCTGACATCCATGTCGGACTGGCGCACCCGCATCGCATCGACCAGCCTGGCCGCATTCGAGACCGCGCTGCATGAACACCTCGAAGGGCGCAGCGAGACCCTGGAGGTGGAACTCGAGATGGTGGCCGGGGACGGTGAATCGAGGTGGATGCACTGCCGAGCCAGAGCGCTGCGCAACGAGACAGGTTTCGCCATCCGCCTGGCAGGCTGTGTCACGGACATCAGTGAACTCAAGTCGGCGCAGCAGAAGCTGTTGCATCTTGCAGACCATGACCACCTGACCGGACTGGCGAACCGGAAACGCCTGATCGAGCAGATCGGCTACTGCAAGGCACGCTGCCGGCGGGAACACGACTACCGGTTCGCGCTCCTGTTCCTGGATTTCGACCGCTTCAAGGTGGTGAACGACGCACTGGGTCATTCGGTGGGCGACGCGCTGCTGGTTGCCATAGCCGCCCGACTCGAGTACTCGAGCCGGGAGACCGACCTGGTCGCCCGGTTCGGCGGCGACGAGTTCGTACTGCTGCTGAGCGACCTCGGCACACCGGAAAACGTACCGGCAGTCTGCGAGCGGGTACTCGCCACGCTGTCGCAACCCTATCGACTGGAAGGCCAGGAGATCTACTCGAGCGCAAGCATCGGCGTGGTGCTCTGCGACGGCGAAGACCCCAGGGACGCCGAAGCCCTGCTGCGCGACGCCGACGCCGCGATGTACGTCGCCAAGTCGGCCGGGCGCGCGACCTACCGGATCTTCGACGAAGCAATGCACAAGAAGGCGCTCGATGCGGTGTTCATCGAACAGGCGCTGCGTGCGGACCCGTTCGAACGGGAGTTCGAGCTCTACTACCAGCCGATCGTCGAGATCGATAATGGCAGGATCGTCGGCTTCGAGGCCCTGGTGCGCTGGAATCATCCCGAACTCGGCTTCATTGCTCCGGACCGATTCATCCATGTTGCAGAGGAAACCGGGCAGATCGTGCGCCTCGGGCGCTGGGTGCTGGGCCGTGCATGCCGGCAGATCAGGGCCTGGCGGGCCGCGCATCCGGAATTCCCGGGCCTGTACGTGAACGTCAATGTCTCCAAGCGCGAAATGCTCGTGCCCGACTTCGTCGATGCGGTCACCGCCACGATCGCGTCAGCTGGCCTGGCGCCGGATGCCATCAAGCTGGAAATCACCGAAACGGCAGTCATGACCCATCGGGCCGCGCTCATGCCGGTGCTCGATGCCTTGAGCGATCGCGGCATCAGTCTGGGCCTCGACGACTTCGGCACCGGCCACTCGTCACTCAGTGCGCTCTATCAGTTCCCGATCGGCGTGCTGAAGCTGGACCGCAGCTTCATCGTGGATCTCGATCGGGCCGAATCGATGCGCGCCATTCTCGCCCCGATCGTCGCCCTGGCCGGAAACCTGAATCTCGAAGTCATCGCCGAGGGTGTCGAGACCGAGGCGCAACGCACCCAGCTGCAGGCGGTGGGTTGCCGTCTGGCGCAGGGCTATCTGTTCGCCCGCCCGATGGATGCGGCCAGTGCTACCGCACACCTCCTTGCGGCGATCGGGACAGACACAACCGATTCGGTGGCAGCAAGCGACACGAGGGCCCCCCGAGCCCGTGCCATGCTCTGAGACGCCGCCGAATCCGGAGGCTCTGGCTCATGCGCCCGGGACCAATCGGACCATGCGGCTTCCCGACCTGCTCTCGAGCAGCAGGTACACGAACCCATCGCGGCCGACTTCGACGTCGCGGATACGCGCGAGACCCTCGATCAACGACTCCCGGTGGACCAGCCTGTCACCTTCGAAAGCCAGGCGGTACAGGGCCGTGCCCTTCAGCGTGCCGAGCAGGACATCGTTGCGCCACCCTGCAAACGCATCGCCGGAATAGATGACGAAACTCGAAATGGCCGGTGACGGCGTGAAGTCGACGAGCGGCGCCACGACCGTGGCGGGATCGAACTCGATGCCGCGCGCTTCGTGCTGCGCCACCCGGATCCCCGAATACTCGAGGCCGAGCGACTGAAACGGCCAGCCGTAGTTCGCGCCGGGTTTCAGCTCGTTGATCTCGTCGCCGCCGCGCGGCCCCATTTCGGCTTCCCAGAGCGCGCCGCGAGCCGCATGCCAGGCGAGCCCCTGCGGACTGCGATGCCCGTAGGTCCAGATCGAACGGACATAGTCGGGTGCCTGCGGGCCGACCCGATCACTGCCGACGAACGGGTTGTCGGTCGGGATCGAACCATCGTCGTTCACCCGATGGATCTTGCCGTACGGGTTGTCGAGGAACTGCGGACTGGCCTCGTCCAGCCCCTTGATGCCCACGGCGATGAACACGTGACCTTCTTCGTCGAAGGCAATGCGCCCGCCCGCACCGGTATCCGGCATGAAGGTGTAGTGTTCGGGCGCGGCCTGCCAGATGGTCTCGACATCGGCCCAGCGGCCGTCCACGATGCGGCCCCGTTCGAGCCGATTCATCGACTTCGGCATGACGTTCCATGCGCCCGGCCGCGCGCATCGTTCGCCACAGAGCTCGGTGTAGTGCAGGTAGATCCAGCCGTTCTCGGCGTATTGCGGATGCACCGCCACGTCGAGCAGCCAGCCAAGCCCGAGCTGGACGCCACGCACGTCGAAACTCCCACCCGTTGCTGGCGTCCCCTGGATCGGTGCGGACTGCACGCCGTCCGGCGAGATGATCGACAGTCCGCGCTCCTTCTCGGTCAGCAGAAACGAACCGTCGGGCAGGGCCGCCATGCCGAACGGCATCGGGTCGAGCCCGTCCGCAAAGGTCTCCACCCGGAATTCGTGCAGCGCCGAACGCACCGGTCGGTCGGGCAGCCGGATGTCCATGTCGTAACGGAAGTCCGTATATCGCAGCCCCAGGCGCCGCTCGCCCACGTAGATGGCGAGCCCCTTGATCTGGTCTTCGGTCAGCACGTGTTCGAACGCCGGCATTCCGGCCGTTGCGCCGCCGCGCGCAATGCTCCGGATCAGCTCCGCGAGCGAGTCGCCGCCACGGAGATCCCCGCCGACCAGACCGGGACCGCGGTCGGTGCCGAGCAGGTCCGGGCCATGGCAGTCGCCGCAGTGCGCGGCGAACAGCGGCACGTAGATGTCGAGCTCGGCGACCTTCAGCTGGTAGTAGCCGACCCCGGTTCCGACGATCGCCAGCACGCCCAGGACAGCCAGGATCCATTTCCACCAGGACATGCGCAGGTCCGCCAGTGCCACGAAGCACCCTAAGTTAGAGAGACGCCGAACGGGCGTCCAATGAGCAATGGTACGCAGCCATTCCTGCCGGGCATGGCCGCACTCGGCGCGGGTCGTTCGCAGCCGGCAATCGACCGCCTCGGATGGTGTGCCGGCCGTCCAGCCCACTACAATCACGGACCGACCCGACGCGCTCAGCGAGCGCGCGGCGCTGACCGAAACGATGGCCGAATCCCTGACCCAGGTGATGACCGAGGTGACGACCGAGGTGACGACCGAGCATTCATGAACGACCGTCGCCTCAGCCACGTCGTGGCCGTCGCACGCTACGGCGCCTTCACCGCCGCTGCGGAACATGTCGGCCTTACCCAGTCGGCGCTCACCAAGAGCGTGCGCGACCTTGAGCGTCAGCTCGGCTATCCGATATTCGAACGGACCGCCCGCGGCGTCATCCTCACCGAGCAGGGAGAGCTCTTCGTCGAACGGGCGGCGCGGCTGCTCGATGACACCCATGCCCTGCTGGCGGGGGCTGCGACCGGCAGCGATCCCTATGCCGACGTGCTGCGCGTCGGGGTGTGCCCCACTTCGCTAGACTACCTGCTCCTCGAGCCCGTCACGACCCTGCTGCGACGCTACCCGCAGGCGCGCATCGAGGTCAGCGGCGCCAGCTTCGCGCGCGTCGTGCAGCAGCTGCGCACCGGCAGCGTCGACGTGGCACTCGGATTCGACGCGGCGTTCCAGGACCTGCCGGACATCGAGCGTACCCACCTGACCACCCGGCAGAGCGCGTTCTTCGTCAGGCACGGTCACCCACTGCTCGAGCGCAGCGATGTCACACTCGCCGACATCGCGGAGTTCGAACTGGTGGCCCCTTCCGAGTCGCGCCCGTACGACGCATTCATCCGGGACATCTACGAATCGCGGCGGATCGACCCCCGGACCAGGATCCACACGGTCGACTACTTTCCGCTCGCGCGGCGCATCGTCGCCAGTACCGACGCGATCGGCTTCGTCCACGACGCCTATACGCGTACCGAACGCTTCGCGCGCGCGTTCGTGCGGCTACCGTTTTTCGAATCGATGACGCAGTCGGCCATCTGCACCGCGATCCGGCGACGCTGGCCGCCGCGGCCGATCGTACGGGCCTTCATGCAGGCTTGCGCGGAGACGCTGGCCCAGGTGTAGGGAGGGCAGTGGGATCACGCACTGCGTCGCCAGAAACGACAACGGGCCCGATGGGCCCGCCAATGGGATAGAGCCGTCGTTTCTGGCGGAGAGGGAGGGATTCGAACCCTCGATGAGCTTTTGACCCATACTCCCTTAGCAGGGGAGCGCCTTCGACCACTCGGCCACCTCTCCGGAGGGGCGCAAGTCTACCGGGCATTGCCGCCGCGAACCACCCCCGTGCCCCGGACGCCCCGCACCAGCCGCACAACCCCAGCGGCAGCGTCCCGCGCGCTACTTGATCACGAGCGCATTAGGCGGGCTACCGGTGCCGCCCGCGATATTGAGCGGTGCCGACACGAACAGCCCTTCATAGACGCCGTCGGCCGCGCAGTCGGCGGCGAGGTGGGTGGTCTGGAACATCTCGCCGATCGCCATGCCGAACCGGCCGATGATCCAGTGGTGCAGGAACCCGTCCGGATCCAGGAAGTTCGGCGGCGGCCAGCACTCGAGCGCCGGGTTGTCGGAACAGAGCGCCGCGGGATGCCGGTCGAAGATCCATTCGGCCATGGCTTCGCTGCACTCGAGCCCGGGCGTGCGCAGCATCTGGGTATTCGCCATGACACGGTGTTTCTGCGGCGTCTGCCGCTCGTACCAGTCGACCCAGCCGAGATGGATGATCCAGACGTCACCGGGCCGGAACGCAACACCCTGCGCCGCGGCGGTGCCTTCCAGGTCCGCGACGCTGACCGGATCGCTCGCGTCGCAGTCGATCGGCCGGCCTTGCGCGGCACGCCAGCGCGCGACGTCCAGCACCACTGCCCGGCCGGCGATGCCACGCCGTGCCCAGTGATCGATGCCGAGCCGGTTGTCGTGCGGGTGCGCGCGCAGCTCCGCGTTGGTCACCCCACCCCAGAAGCCGTGCTCGAAGTCGCCGACGTGGGTGAGCCCGTCCCACTGGCTCGACGCCTGGGTGAAGAAATTGTCGAGGCAGTCGTCGCCGTGGTGGCCGACCGCACCCTCGCGAAACACGGTGTGACGGAACCGGCCACGGCCGAACAGGGGCGGGTTCGGCTTCTCCTGCTCCCAGTTCATGGCGAACACGGCGCCCTTCTTCACCAGGCGCGCCGCGGCCACCACGACGTCGGGGGTCTGCAGGTTGAACATGCCGACGTTGTCGTCGGGGCCGAACAGCCCCCAGGCGGTCTTGGGCGGATTGCCCGGTATCACCGGCAGCTCACGGTAAGCCGGCAGGTGGGGTGGTATCTTGCTCATCGGGTTGCTCCAGGCAGGTCGAACGGAAGATCGGATCGGACGCGCGCACACCCGCCCTCGATCATGACGGCGTACCGCGCCTCGGCAGCGACCAGCGCCAGATGATCGCCGAGCCGCGCACGCAGAAGCAGAGCGCAGCACCCGCCAGCATGCCGAGCGAGGGATCGAGCCCGAACGCGACGAGACCCACGTAGGCGGCCGCGCCCGCGAACGCGGCGGTGGCGTAAATGTCCTGACGCAGCACCAGCGGGATCTCGTTGCAGACGACGTCGCGCACGATGCCGCCGAGCACGGCGGTGACGACACCCATGGCAATCGCAACGGTCGCCGAACCGGTCACCACGAGCGCCTTGGCCGCCCCCACCACGCAGAACACCGACAGGCCGACCGCATCGGCCCACAGCAGCAGGCGCTCGGCGCGATGGATGAGCGGCGCCGCCACGAAGGTGAGCAGTCCCGCGGCCAGAATGAGCCAGAGATAGACCGCGTCCTGCACCCAGAATACCGGCACGTCGAGCACCATGTCACGGACCGTGCCGCCGCCGATCGCCGGCAGCAGTGCAATCGCGACGAAGCCGAACAGGTCCATGCCGCGCCGGTCGGCGGCAAGCGCACCGCTCAACGCGAAGACGAACACGCCGAAGAGGTCGAACCAGTAGAGCACGCGGCGCTCCGTCTGTCCGCCTGGCCCGGTTGCCCGCGGGCGCTCAGGCGCTGCGCGCGAGTTCCCCGAGCAGGCGTATGGTGCGGCCACGGCTCTCCCGGTCGTCGGGCAGCAGCAGCGGCATGGCGATGATCTCGTTCGCGCCGAACGACGGCAGCGCGCGGATCCGGTCGGCCACCTGCTGCTCGTCGCCGTGCACGACCAGCGCTTCGAACATCGTGCGGGTGAACTCGGTGCCGGCGGCGTCCGCGTAACCGGCTTCGAGCCACATCGCGCGGTAGAACGGCAGACGCTGATAGAAGCCCATCTGCGCGGTCGCCTGGCGGTGCACGGCGGCTGAATCGGTCGAGACGGCGATCGGCACGTGCACCACCGCCGGCGGCACCGTTGCGCGCCCCACTTTCGCCGCGCCTTCGCGCAGCGCAGGCACCGCCACGTCGCGGATGTGCTCGGGCGGCGTGACCCAGCTGATGCCGCCTTCGGTGAGTTCGCCGGCCAGCGCGAACGCATTGTGTCGAAGTGCCGAGACCATCACCCGGATCGCCGAGGTACCCGGGAATTCCGCATGGGCGTGCAGGCGCTTGCCGGTGAAGTCGACCTTACCGTCGCGGAAACAGGCATTGAGGATCGTGACGTATTCGCGCAGGTGCTCGAGCGGGCGGGTGAAGTCGAGACCCCAGGTCGCGCGCATGGCGGGCTCGTGGCTCGGGCCGACGCCGAGGCGCAGGCGGCCGGGTGCGAGGCTGTCGACGACCTGCGCGGCCTGGGCCAGCGCCATCGGATGGCGCGGGAATGTCGGGATGATGCAGGTACCGAACTCGATCCTCTCGGTGCGCAACGCGGCCGCGGAGAACACCGCCAGCGGATCAGGTGCCACGCCCCCGCAGGTCATCCAGGCGACGTCGAGACCGGCGGCCTCCGCCGCCATGATCTGCTCCAGTGCACCGCGCCCGTCGCGGGCAGCCATGTGCAGTCCGATCACGAGATTCTTCACGTTGACCCTCCCGTCAGTCCGATGCGCGTGCGCGGCGTACGTTCAGACCCGTTCGCCTGCGGCCGCCTTGCCGAGTTCGAACGCATCGTGGATCGCGCGCACGGCAAGTTCCAGGTACTTCTCGGTCACCACCACGGATATCTTGATCTCGGACGTGGAGATCATGAGGATATTGATGTTCTCCGCCGCCAGCGCATCGAACATGCGGCTCGCGACGCCCGCATGGGAGCGCATGCCTACGCCCACCACCGATACCTTGACGATCCGGTTGTCCCCCGCGAGTTCGCGCGCGCCGAGTTCCGCCTGCACCGGCCGCAGCAATTCGAGCGCCCGTTCGTAGTCGTCGCGCTTGACCGTGAACGTGAAATCGGTGGTGCCGTCCGCGCCGGTGTTCTGCACGATCATGTCCACCTCGATGGCCGCGCGGCTCACCGGACCGAGGATACGCGAGGCGACACCGGGCACGTCCGGTACGCCGGACATGGTGATCTTGGCTTCGTCCTTGGAATGGGCGATACCCGATACGACGGGCTGCTCCATAGCGTCATTCTCCATGGTGATCAACGTACCGGGGCCGTCCTCGAACGACGACAGCACGCGCAACGGAACCTGGTACTTGCCGGCGAATTCCACCGAACGCGGATGCAGCACCTTGGAGCCGAGACTCGCGAGTTCGAGCATTTCCTCGAAGGTGATGCGCGGCAGGCGGCGCGCGTCCTCGACGATACGCGGGTCCGCGGTGTAGACACCGTCGACGTCGGTGCAGATCTCGCATTCGTCCGCGCGCAGCGCCGCCGCCAGCGCCACACCCGTGGTGTCGGAGCCGCCGCGTCCGAGCGTGGTCACGTTGCCCTCGGCATCGACGCCCTGAAAGCCCGCGACCACCGGCACTACGCCCGCATCCAGGTCGGCGCGGAGCCGTTCCGTGTCGATGCCGACGATGCGCGCACGACCGAAACTCGAGTCGGTGTGGATCGCCACCTGGTGCGCGAGATAGGACCGCGCCGGGTAGCCGCGATCGGCGAGCACCATGGCCAGCAACGCGACGGTCACCTGTTCGCCGGTCGCCTGCAGCACGTCCATTTCGCGCGAGGAGGGCCGCGCCGAGGTGCTGCGCCCGAGTGCCACGAGTTTGTTGGTCTCGCCGCTCATTGCGGAGACCACCACGGCGACGCGATGGCCGGCGTTCAGGTAACCGATGACGCGGTCCGCGACCGCCTGGATCCGCTCGATGCTGCCGACGCTGGTGCCGCCGTACTTCTGGACGATGAGCGCCATGATCGCGCCTCAGCCCAGCCGGCCGGCTACCCAGCCGGCCACCTGCGCGAGCGCATCGTCGAGCGCCTCGGGGCGATCGCCGCCGCCGGCGCGCGCCATGTCCGGGCGCCCGCCACCCTTGGCGCCGACCGGTTCGCCGACCAGACGCAGCACGTCCGGCGCCTTGATACGGTCCGTGACGTCGCGGGTGACGCCGGCGATCAGGCTGACCTTGCCCGCCTCGACCGCGCCGAGCACGATGACGGCGGAGGCGAGCTTCGCCTTCAGCGCGTCGAGCGTCTGCAGCAGGCCTTCGGCGCCGCCTTCCACCTGCGCGGCCAGCACCCTGACCCCGGCGATCTCGATCGCCCGGGCCGAGAGGTCCGCGCCCTGCGCCGCCGCGAGCTTCTGTTTCAGCGCATCGAGTTCACGCGCGAGCCGCCGGTTCTCCTCGAGGATGCCCGCGACCTTGTCCACGAGATCCGCGCGCGAACCCTTGACCGCGGCGCCGATCCGCTCGATCAGGCCGTCAGCACTACGGACCCAGTCGAGCGCACCGGGACCGGTCACCGCCTCGATGCGCCGCACGCCCGCCGCGATGCCGGACTCGCTGACGATGCGGAACAGTCCGATGTCCCCGGTCCGGGCTACATGCGTGCCGCCGCACAGTTCGACCGAATACCCCTCGCCCATGGTCAATACACGCACCTGGTCGCCGTACTTTTCGCCGAACAACGCCATGGCGCCGCGCCCGATCGCGTCCTGGTAGCCGAGCAGTTCGACGTCCACCGCGCTGTTGCGCTGGATCTCGAAGTTGACCTCGGCTTCGATGCGGGCGAGTTCGTCCGCGGTCACCGGCTGCGGATGCGAGAAGTCGAAGCGGGTCCGCTCCGCGGTCACCAGCGAGCCTTTCTGCTGCACGTGGCCGCCGAGCACCTTACGCAGCGCGGCATGCATGAGGTGGGTCGCGGAGTGATTCAGCCGGATGCGCCGCCGGCGCTCCGCGTCCACGGTGCCGTCGAGCCGCTGTCCGGCGCGCAGTTCGCCGGCCTCGAGGCGTCCGATGTGCAGGTGCTGGTCGCCGCTGCCCTGGGTATCCTCGACCACGAATCGGATCCCGGCGGCGGCAAGCACACCGGTGTCGCCAACCTGGCCACCGGACTCCGCGTAGAACGGCGTGCGATCGAGCACCACCACCCCCGCGTCACCCGCCTGCAGCACCGCCGTCTCGCGCCCTTCGGCGTCGAACAGGGCCTGCACGGCGCCACTGTCCTCGGTACCCGCGTAGCCGAGGAATTCCACCCTGCCCTTGGTGTGCACGCGCTGGCCGAGCGTCGCGGAAAAGCGGGCCGCCGCGCGGCCGCGGTCGCGCTGGGCGTTCATGGCAACCTCGAAGCCGGCCATGTCGACCGCAAGCCCGCGCTCGCGCGCCACGTCCGCCGTGAGATCGGTCGGAAACCCGAACGTGTCGTAGAGCTGGAAGACCACCTGCCCCGGAATGACGTCGTTGCCGAGGCCCGCGATGGTCGATTCGAGCAGTTCCATGCCCTGCGACAGCGTCTCGGCGAAGCGCTGCTCTTCGCGCAGGAGCGCGGCTTCGACCTCCGCGGCCCGTTCCCGGATGAGCGGGTACGCGTCGCCCATCTCGCGCGCGAGCGGACCGACCAGCCGATGGAAGAACGGTTCGCGGATGTTCAGCATGTGACCGTGGCGCAGCGCACGGCGGATGATCCGGCGCAGCACGTAGCTGCGATCCTCGTTGCCCGGCATCACGCCGTCGGCGATCAGGAACGCGCTGGAACGGATGTGATCGGCGATCACCCGAATCGACGCGTTGGCGAGCTGATCGTTCGCCCCGCGGATCCCGGCGATGTCACCAACCCCCGCCAGCAGGTTGCGGAACAGGTCGATCTCGTAGTTGCTGTGCACCCCCTGCATGATCGCGCTGATGCGCTCGAGTCCCATGCCGGTGTCGACGCCGGGCTGCGGCAACGGCGCGAGCGCGCCGTCGGGCTGGCGGTCGAACTGCGGGAATACCAGGTTCCAGAACTCGATGTAGCGGTCACCGTCCTCGTCGGGTGATCCCGGCGGTCCGCCGGCGACGCTCGGGCCGTGATCGTAGAAGATCTCGGTGCAGGGGCCGCACGGACCGGTGTCGCCCATGGCCCAGAAGTTTTCCTCGAGGCTGATCACGCGGTCGCGCGGGATCCCGATGTGCGACTCCCAGATACGCCGCGAATCCGCATCGGTGGGATGGACCGTGACCCACAGGCGGTCGCGCGGCAGCCCGAGCACGCCGGTGATGAATTCCCAGGCCCAGCCGATCGTCTCGTCCTTGAAATAGTCGCCGAAGCTGAAGTTGCCCAGCATCTCGAAGAACGTGTGGTGCCGCGCGGTGTAACCGACGTTCTCGAGGTCGTTGTGTTTGCCGCCCGCGCGTACGCAGCGCTGCGCGCTCGCTGCACGCCGGTAGCCGGGATCCTCGCGGCCGAGCAGCGCGTCCTTGAACTGGTTCATCCCGGCGTTGGTGAACAGCAGGGTCGGATCGTTGTGCGGCACGAGTGGACTCGAGGGCACGATGCGATGCCCGCGCGCCTCGAAGAACGCGAGATAGGCGGAACGGACCTCGGCAGTTTTCATCAGGCTGACAGCTTGGAAATCAGGGGCGCTGAGTATAAAGAAACGGCCGCCGAATGCCATGCAGGCGCAGCGTGGTGGCCAGGCAATCGGGTGTCACGAACGGCTGTGCGCCGCGCTGTCAGCCCTGTCGGCCGAGCACCCGGACCACGATGTCGGTGGGGAATCCGCGCTGGGCAAGAAAACGCGCCTGGCGCGTCCATTCGGTGCGCAGGAGCGGCGCGGTCTCGCCGAAGCGGCGGTACCGGGCACGCTCGGCGCGCTCCGCCCACACCGCAGCGGGATCGTCCAGGTGCGCGGCAACCAGCGCATCGGCCACGCCTTTCTGCTGCAGCGCCTGGCGGATCCAGAGCGGCCCGTAGCCGCGTTCGACGCGACTGCGCACGAAGGCTTCGGTGAACCGTTCGTCGGACTGCAGGTTGCGCTCGGCAAGATCCGCAACGACTGCGCGCGCCTCACCCGGATCGATGCCTTTACCGGTCAGTTTGCGAACGAGCTCGGCCGCTGAGTGTTCGCGACCGGCCAGGACCCGCACACCCCGATCCAGCGCCCGTGCGCGCGACGCTTCCGGTGACGCCGAGGCACCAGCGGCACGGCCCACGCCCGGGAGGGCGGGTCCACTCGGCGAGGCGCGCCGGCGCACGGATCAGGCGCCTGCGTCGAGCCCCGCGCGCGCCGGCTCGGGCACGATCACGTCGTCGGTCTGGCAGTGCGCGGGCAGCAGCTGGCGACGGATCTCGCTTTCGATCTCCCGGCACGTATCCGGATTGGCGAGCAGGAAGTCGGCTGCATTCTTGCGGCCCTGCCCGATCCGTTCGCCGCGGTACGCATACCAGGCGCCCGACTTGTCGATGAGCCCCTGCTGGACACCGAGGTCCAGAACCTCGCCCATGTGGTTGATACCCTGCCCGTAGAGGATCTGGAACTCGGTCTGCCGGAACGGCGGCGCGACCTTGTTCTTGACCACCTTCACGCGGGTCTCGTTGCCGACGACCTCCTCGCCCTCCTTCACCGCGCCGATACGGCGGATGTCGAGGCGTACCGAGGCATAGAACTTGAGCGCGTTGCCGCCGGTGGTCGTTTCCGGCGAGCCGAACATCACGCCGATCTTCATGCGGATCTGGTTGATGAAGATCACCAGCGTATTGGAATTCTTGATGTTGGCGGTCATCTTGCGCAGCGCCTGGCTCATCAGGCGCGCCTGCAGACCGACGTGGGCATCGCCCATCTCGCCTTCGATCTCGGCCTTGGGCGTGAGTGCGGCCACCGAGTCGATCACCACCACGTCGACCGCGCCGGAACGCACGATCATGTCGCAGATTTCGAGCGCCTGCTCGCCGGTGTCGGGCTGGGAGACCAGCAGGTCCTCGGTATTGACCCCGAGCGACTCCGCATAGATCGGATCGAGCGCGTGTTCGGCATCGATGAACGCGCAGGTGCCGCCGGCCTTCTGCGCTTCGGCGATCACCTGAAGCGTGAGCGTAGTCTTGCCGGAAGACTCGGGGCCGTAGATCTCGACGATCCGGCCGCGCGGCAGTCCGCCGACCCCGAGCGCGATGTCGAGCCCGAGCGAGCCGGTCGAGATGGCCGGCACGGCGACCTGCTCGCGGTCGCCGAGGCGCATCATCGAACCCTTGCCGAACTGCCGCTCGATCTGGGCGAGTGCCGCGCTGAGCGCACGCTCACGGTTCGCGTCGCGGTTGGCGTTGCCGGGTTCCAGACCGGACAACTTGTCTCGGCCGAGGCTCTCTTTGCTCATCATGCGCTCCTGGAATGCGGTTGCGGCGGAAGTGGCTGGTACTGTATATCCGTTCAGTACTCTTGGCAACCGCCGGCCCGCAACGAAGGGTCGATCACGTACATCCGCCCGGGCGAATGGCGCCCCGCCGTTGACGCTCGCGCAGCGCGGATGGTTCACTCCGGGGCCGCGCTGCACACCCTGCCGGCGCCCGTGTACGGATCCGCCCGAACGCCGCACCGATGAGCGCCGCAACCGACCATACATCCGAGCACACGCCCGAGCATACGCCAATGATGCAGCAGTACCTGCGCATCAAGGCGGAGCACCCGGACGCGCTGTTGTTCTACCGCATGGGCGACTTCTACGAGCTCTTCTTCGAGGACGCCGAGCGTGCCGCCGCGCTGCTCGACATCACGCTCACCGCACGCGGCCAGTCCGCCGGCCGGCCGATACCCATGTGCGGGGTGCCGTTCCACGCGGTGGACGGCTACCTCGCGCGGCTGGTCCGGCTCGGCATCAGCGTCGCGATCTGCGAACAGATCGGCGACCCGGCGACCTCGAAGGGGCCGGTCGAGCGGCGTGTCCAGCGCATCGTCACGCCGGGCACGCTCACCGAGGAAGCCCTGCAGGACGGCGCGCGCGAGAGCCTGCTCGCCGGGCTCAATCGCGCCGCCGGCGGCTGGGCGCTCGCGGTGCTGAATCTCGGCAGCGGTGAGTTCCTGTTCGCGGAACTCCCGGACGACGGGGCGCTCACGGCCGAACTCGCGCGCCTGCGGCCCGCCGAACTGCTGACCCCCATGCCGCTGCCAGCGGTCTTCGCGCTGCCGGGCATCGCCGTCCGCGAACGGAGCGCGCTGGAGTTCGACCACGACCTGGGGCTCGCGCGGCTCACCCGGCATTTCGGCACCCACGACCTGGCCGGTTTCGGGGTGCCGGGCGGTTCGGCGGCCGTCGGCGCAGCGGCCGCCGTGCTCGCCTACGCGAAGCATGCGCAATGCCAGGACCTCGCCTTCATCGACCGGCTCACCCGGCTCGACCATGCCGCGGTGATCGCGCTCGATCCGCATTCGCGGCGCAACCTCGAGATCGACCGGCGGCTCGACGGCAGCGAGGACCAGACCCTGTTCGCCCTGCTCGACACCACCCGCACGCCGATGGGCGCGCGGCTGCTGCGCCGCTGGCTGAACGCGCCGGTACGTGCCGCGGCGGAAGTGCGCGCGCGCCAGGATGCCGTCGCGGCGCTCGACGACGCCGGAGTACTCGACGACCTGCGCACGGCGCTGCGCGAACTCGGCGATCTCGAGCGCATCGTCGGCCGGCTCGCGCTCGGCCGGGTGACCCCGCGCGATCTCGCACGACTGCGCGCCGCACTGCGGCAACTCCCGGAGATCCGGCGCCTGCTGGCAGTGCCGGCCGCGGCGCGGTTGGGTGAACTCCGCGAACGCATGCCGCCCTTTACGGAGCTGCTCGAGCGGCTCGAGCGCGCCCTGGTCGAGGCGCCGCCGGCCACGATCCGCGACGGCGGCGTCATCGCGCGCGGTTACGACGCGCGCCTCGACGAGCTGCGCGACCTCACCGGCAACGCCGCCGAATGGCTCGCCGAGCTGGAGCGCAGCGAGCGCTCGCGCACCGGCATCGCCGCGCTCAAGGTGGGTTACAACCGTGTCCACGGCTATTACATCGAGACCAGCCGGGCGGCAGGCAATACCGTGCCGGCCGACTACATCCGGCGTCAGACCCTGAAGAATGCCGAACGCTACGTCACGCCTGAGCTCAAGGCATTCGAGGACGAGGCGCTGACCAGCCAGAGCCGCGCGCTGAAACTCGAACGCTCTCTGTATGACGAACTCGTCGTATTCCTGGCCGACCCGATCGCGGCGCTGCGCACACTCGCCGCTGCCGCGGCGGAACTCGACGTGCTGGCGAGTTTCGCCGAGCGCATGGCGCGCCTCGGTTTCTGCCGGCCGGAACTGACCGATGAACCCGTGATCGAGATCAACGAGGGCTGGCATCCGGTGGTGCGCGCGGCGAGCGACACGCCGTTCGTCCCGAACGACCTCCGCCTCGACGACCGGCGCCGCATGCTGATCGTCACCGGTCCGAACATGGGCGGGAAGTCCACCTACATGCGCCAGTCGGCGCTGATCGCGCTGCTCGCCTACACGGGATCGGGCGTACCCGCGCGCGCGGCGCGGCTCGGTCCCGTGGACCGCATCTTCACGCGCATCGGCGCATCCGACGACCTCTCCGGCGGACGCTCGACCTTCATGGTCGAGATGACCGAGACGGCCAACATCCTGCACCACGCGACCGCGCACAGCCTCGTCCTGCTGGACGAGATCGGCCGCGGCACCAGCACCTACGACGGGCTCGCGCTGGCCTGGGCGACCGCCGCATGGCTCGCCAACGAACGCCGCGCGTTCACGCTGTTCGCGACCCACTACTTCGAGCTGACCACGCTCGCGAGCGAGCTGCCGGCGACCGCCAACGTGCATCTCGCCGCGACCGAACACCAGGGCCGCATCGTGTTCCTGCACAGCGTCACCGAAGGACCGGCCAGCCAGAGCTACGGCATCCAGGTCGCGCGCCTCGCCGGCGTGCCCGCACCGGTACTCGCCGCCGCGCGGCGCAAGCTCGTGGAACTCGAAGAGGCAGCGCCGCGCGATCCGGCGCAGGGCGATCTGTTCCGTTCGGCAGCCAGCCCCACCGCCCGGTCGGCTGGCCCGGCCGAAGACAGCCTGACCGGGCCCGGCGCCGAACTGATCGAACGGCTCGCGGCGCTCGATCCCGACGCGCTCACCCCGCGCGGCGCGCTCGAGCTGCTCTACGAGCTGAAGTCCCTCGCAGCGACGTCGACTCCGCCCGAGACCTGACCAGGCCGCCCTGCCCCGTTCTCTCGACACACCGGGCAATATCATTAGAATACCGGGCTTTCGCGAAACCAGGGCGTACGCAATGACCTTCGTCATCGGTGAGAACTGCATCAAGTGCAAGCACACGGACTGCGTCGAAGTCTGTCCGGTGGACTGCTTCTACGAAGGTCCCAACATGCTCGTCATCCATCCCGACGAGTGCATCGACTGCGCGCTGTGCGAGCCGGAGTGCCCGGTCGACGCGATCTTCTCCGAGGACGAGCTGCCTGCCGACCAGCAGGACTTCCTGCGCATCAACCAGGAAATGGCCGAGATCTGGCCGAACATCACCGAGAAGAAGGACGCGCTGCCGGACGCCGACGACTGGAACGGCAAGCCGGGCAAGCGCGCCATGCTGGAACGCTGATCCCCGCCTGACGGAGCGCTTCAGCGCCCGATGACGCTCCCCGGATCGACCGGCTGGCCGTCGCGGCGGATCTCGAAACGCAGGGTCCCGGCGCTGCCACCACCCGTTTCACGCTCGGCGATCGGCGCGCCCGCTTCGATCCGCTGACCCTCCGCCACCACGATCGGGCGGTTCAGGCTGTAGGCGCTCAGGAACCGCTGATCGTGCTTGACGATCACCAGGTACCTGAAGCCGCCGAGGCCATTGCCCGCGTACACCACTTCGCCGCCGCCGGCAGCCACCACCGGCTGACCCGGGTCGAGCCGGAAATCGATGCCGCGGTTGCCGTCACCGAAACCTTTCTGCACGGGACCCGCGGTCGGCCAGCGCCAGCCGGCGGCGGGCGCCGGGCGCGGCGCCGCCGGTGTGGCGGGCGCAGGCGTTGCGGGTGCTGGCGTTGCGGGTGCTGGTGTTGCGGGTGCTGGTGTTGCAGGCGCAGGTGTCGATGCGGCCGGTGAAGGTGTCGCGGCCACAGGCACGGACGGCGGCGGCTCGATCGGCTGGGGCCTTGCGGGTGGCGGCTCGATCGGCTGCGGCCGCATCGGTTGCGGCTCGATCGGTTGCGGCTCGATCGGTTGCGGGTCGATCGGCCGGGATCCGGGCGGAGGCGGCTCGATCGGTTGCGGAAACGGCGCGCCCGCCGCGGGTGCCGCAACCACCGGCGCCGAAGGCGGCGGGAGATCCTGCCAGCGTTCGCTGCCGCCGGGGCCGGCCGGGCCCGCGGGGCCGTCCGGCACGTATTCGAAGCCGCGCGTGGATTCCGGCGCGGGTTCGATTTCCCCGTACGGTCTGGCCGCCGGCAGTGCCGCGACGCCGCCAGGCGCGTGCACGGCCTGCCCGGGTGGGGCGATGCGCAGCTGCTGGCCGACTGCGATGCGGTACGGCGCCGAGATGCCGTTCTTCGCGGCCAGTTCACGGTAGTCGATCCCGTAACGCCAGGCGATTCCGTAGAGCGTGTCGCCGGCCTGTACGACGTGGATCTCGGGCAG
The DNA here is from genome assembly GCA_019634925.1 of Pseudomonadales bacterium. Taxonomy (GTDB): domain Bacteria; phylum Pseudomonadota; class Gammaproteobacteria; order Pseudomonadales; family Azotimanducaceae; genus UBA7803. The sequence continues at coordinate 252,813 of JAHCAL010000003.1, read as the reverse complement.
GGCCGCCACGCCGCCGTCCCGGGCGGTGGCTGCCGGTACGCCCGGCGCGACCGTTGCCCGCGGAGCATCACGCGGCTCGACCACACCGCCCGTCAGGTCCACCACCGGCGGGTCACCCAGTTGGGTACACGCGCCGAGCGACAGCGCCAGCACGATCGGCACAACCAGGCAGGGCTTCATTCCAGTCGCGATAGCAGCCATAACACAACCATACCGGAGAACGCGGCCAGCATGGACAGGAACACCAGCGCCGGCTCATCCGTGGCGGCATGGTACCCGGATGGCGCGACCGGCGCGCCATCCACACGCCAGGGCCACAACTGCACGAGCGAGCCGGCCATGAATCCGGTGAGCAGCGCCAGGACCGGTTCGCGGACGTGCACCATGAGCCAATGCAGCAGGCGCGCCATGCACAGGATGCCCGCCAGGCAGCCGCCGGCCACCGCGACCAGGATCGGCAGGTCGAGCGCAGCCACCGCGCGCAGCACCGGTTCGTAGAGGCCCAGCACGAGCAGCAGGAAACTCCCCGACACCGCGGGCAGCAGCCACGCCGAGACCGCGGCCATGCCGCCGAGGAAGAACACCCAGAGGCTCGTCCCCGACTGCACCGGCTCGAGCAGCAGCAGCGCGAGTCCGGCGGCGACGCCGACCAGTCCCGGGCCGAGCAGCAGCCGGAGCGGGCGGCGCCGGCCGATCTGGACCACGGACGCGACGATCAGCCCGAAAAAGAAGGCCCATACCACCGGGGGGACGGTATCCAGCAGGTAGCGAAACAGGTGCGCGAACACGAGCACGCTGAGCAGCATGCCCGCGCCGAGCACGACGAGAAACGCGAAGTTGTGCTCCCGCCAGACGGCGCCCGGCCCCCGCCGCCAGAGCGTCACCAGCATGCCCGGACCGAGCCGCGAGAGCGTACGGACCAGTTCGTCATAGATCCCGGTGATGAACGCGATGGTGCCACCGGACACGCCGGGCACCAGCTCGGCGACGCCCATCGCCATGCCGCGCAGCGCGAGCGCGAGCCATGCGCGGATACCCGAGCGGCGCAGCGCCGCGCCGCTGGACCCGGGGGCCGGACCGTCGTGATTGCCGCTGTCGTTCACGGTTTCAACGCTTCCCCTTGAGGAGTGGGACGAAGCGAACGTATTCGACCGTGTCGACCCGGTAACCGCGCGCGGTTCGGTCCACCACCTGCAGTTCCTGGATGTCCTCGCCACCGACAGGTACCACCAGACGGCCGCCCACCTTCAACTGCTCGAGCAGCGCCTGCGGTACCGAAGGCGGCGCGGCCGTCACCAGGATGCCGTCGAACGGCCCCTCTTCCGGCCAGCCTTCGTAGCCGTCGCCGTGCCGGAAGCGTGCGCCGGTGATGCGCAGCGCGGTGAGCCGCGTCTCGGCACGCTCCGCGAGCACCGCATGGCGCTCCACCGTGAAGATGCGCCGCACGTCCGGGCGCATCCGCGCAAGGATGGCCGTCTGGTAGCCGGACCCGGTGCCGACCTCCAGCACCCGCGGACGCGCCACGTCGAGCAGGGTCTGCGTCATGAGGGCCACGACAAAGGGTTGCGAGAGCGTCTGGCCCAATCCGATCGGCAGTGCCGTATCCTCGTAGGCCCGGTGCGCGAGCGCTTCGTCGACAAAGGCATGCCGAGGTACCGCACCGATGGCAGCCAGCACGCGCTCGTTGCCGATCCCCTGCTCCCGCAGGCGCGCGAGGAGCCGCTCGCGGGTCCGCTTCGAGGTCATGCCGATGCCGGCGAGATCGGCTCGATTCAAGATGGGTGAACCTGGCGGTGGTGGGTGCGGCTCATCGATGATCGGCCACGAGGTAGAAGGTCTCACCCTTGCGCACCATGCCGAGATCGCTGCGCGCCCGGGCTTCGACCGCCGCGTAACCGTCGTCCGCACCGCTCTTCAGCACCAGCACTTCCGCGGTCAGGCGCCGGTTCCGCTCGGCGAGCTGGTCCGCCCGGTGCGCCTCTTCGGCGAGCTGCGCACGCAGGCGCACGGCGCCGGCATGACCGACCTCGCTGAACCACGCCTTGTGCTGCAGCACGGCGGTCAGCAGCATCAGCATCACGATGAGCGCGCGCATCCCTGCGAATGTTTCCCTGCGGTCCTGGTTGTCCGGCACCCGCGCCGTCCGTTACCCCCGGCGCAGTTCCGCGCGACCGCGATACCGGGCCCGCACGCCGAGCTGCTCCTCGATGCGGAGCAACCGATTGTACTTCGCCACCCGGTCGGAGCGACACAGCGAGCCCGTCTTGATCTGCCCGGCGCCGGTGGCGACGGCGAGATCCGCGATGGTGGTGTCCTCGGTCTCGCCGGAGCGGTGCGAGATCACCGCCCGGTAACCGGCGGCGTGCGCCATGCGGATCGCATCGAGCGTCTCGGTCAGGGTGCCGATCTGGTTGAACTTGATCAGGATCGCATTGGCGATCCCCTTCCTGATGCCTTCCTCGAGGATCCGCGTGTTGGTGACGAACAGATCGTCACCCACGAGCTGGACGCTGGCGCCGATCCGTTCGGTCAGGATCCGCCAGCCCTCCCAGTCGCTCTCGTCCATGCCGTCCTCGATGGACGTGATCGGATAGCGCCCGGCCAGCTCCGCGAGATAGCCGGCAAAGCCGGCCGCGTCGAAGCGTCGCCCCTCGCCGGCCAGATCGTACGCACCGTCGCGGTAGAACTCGGATGCCGCGCAATCGAGCGCGAGCGTGACGTCCTCGCCAAGCCGGTAACCGGCGGCACCGACCGCCTCACCGATGATGTCCAGTGCCTCGGCATTCGATCCCAGGTTGGGGGCGAACCCGCCCTCGTCGCCGACCGCGGTCGAGAGCCCGCGCTTCTGCAGCGCTTTTTTCAGGGCATGGAACACCTCGGCGCCGCAGCGCAGCGCGTCGCGAAACGAGCTCATCGACACCGGCTGGATCATGAACTCCTGGATGTCGACGTTGTTGTCCGCGTGTTCACCGCCGTTGATGATGTTCATCATCGGTACCGGCATGGTCATCGGCACACCGCCGAAGAGGCCGTTGATGTGTTCGTAGAGCGGCCGTTCCGCGTCCTGCGCCGCGGCCCGGGCGGCCGCCAGCGACACGGCGAGGATCGCGTTGGCGCCGAGATTGGACTTGTTGTCGGTGCCGTCGAGCTCGCACATGCGTGCGTCGAGCGCACCCTGGTCCGCCGCGTCGAGGCCGCGCACCGCCTCGGCCAGCGTGGTGTTGACCGCGCCGACGGCGCGCAGCACGCCCTTGCCGAGGTACCGACCGGCTTCGCCGTCGCGCAGCTCGAGCGCTTCGCGCGATCCGGTGGATGCGCCCGAAGGCGCACATGCCGTACCGATCGAACCCCGCTCGGTCACGACGTCCGCTTCGACGGTCGGATTGCCGCGGGAGTCCAGCACCTCGCGGGCCCGGACTGCGATGATCTTGCTCATGGGTCGCTTACTCCGAGTCGAGACTGTCTTCCAGGAACGGCCGGGACTTGGCCACACGGTCGAGCTCGCAGAGTTGCTCGAGCAGCGGCCGCATCAGCGCGAGCGGCCAGGAATTAGGGCCGTCCGACAGCGCTTCCGCCGGATTCGGGTGCGTTTCCATGAAGAGTCCCGAGATGCCCGCCGCGACGGCCGCGCGCGCGAGCACCGGCACCATTTCGCGCTGCCCGCCGGACGCCGAACCGAGCCCGCCCGGCATCTGCACCGAGTGGGTCGCATCGAAGACCACCGGGCAGCCGGTGCGGCGCATGATCGCCAGCCCGCGCATGTCGGAAACCAGGTTGTTGTAGCCGAAGCTCACGCCGCGCTCACAGACCATGATCTGCTCGTTGCCGGTGGAGCGCGCTTTCCCGACCACGTTCTGCATGTCGGCCGGCGCCAGGAACTGACCTTTCTTGATGTTCACCGGCAGCCCCTGGCTGCACACCTCTCGGATGAAGTTGGTCTGCCGGCACAGGAACGCCGGCGTCTGCAGGACGTCCACGATGGCGCTGACCGCTTCGAGCGGCGTGTCTTCGTGAACGTCGGTCAGTACCGGCACGCCGACCTGTTCGCGGACCTTGGCGAGGATCCTGAGCCCCTCCGCCATGCCCGGACCGCGGAAGCTCTCGTGGGACGAGCGATTGGCCTTGTCGAACGAGCTCTTGAAGATGAACGGTATGCCGAGCGCCGTCGTGATCTCCTTGAGCCGCGCCGCGGTCTCGAGGACGAGCTGTTCGCTCTCGATCACGCAGGGACCCGCGATCAGAAACAGCGGCCGGTCGGGGCCGACCTGGAAGTCACAGAGTTTCATGGATCACCTGTTCAGCTGGGGCCGTCGCCGACGGCAAGCGCAGACACCAGAGTCGTGCCGTTCGAGGCGGCATGCGCAAGCGCCGCCTCGATGAAACCGGTGAACAACGGGTGTCCGTAGCGGGGGGACGACGTGAACTCCGGGTGGAACTGGCAGGCGAGAAACCACGGATGGTCCGCGAGTTCGATCATTTCGACCAGTTCGCCGTCGACCGAGCGCCCGGACACCACGAGACCCGCCTCGACCAGCTTGGGCAGGTAGTCGTTGTTGACTTCGTAGCGATGCCGGTGCCGTTCACGGACCTCTGCCGCACCGTAGACCCGTGCCGCGAGGGTGCCGGGTTCCAGCACACAGACCTGCTCGCCGAGCCGCATGGTGCCGCCGAGATCGCTCGCGCTGCTGCGCTGCTCGACCTGCCCGGTACCCGTGGTCCACTCGGTGATGAGCGCGATCACCGGATACGGCGTGTCGAGTTCGATTTCGGTGGAGTGCGCGCCTTCGAGCCCCACCACGTGGCGCGCGAAATCGATGACCGCGGCGTGCAGGCCATAACAGATGCCGAGATACGGCACGCCGTGTTCGCGCGCGTACCGGGCAGCCAGGATCTTGCCCTCGAAGCCGCGCCGGCCGAATCCGCCGGGCACCAGGATCGCCGCCACGTCGTCGAGCGCGCCGGTCCCGAAGCGTTCGAGGTCCTCCGCATCCAGGTACTTGACCACGACCCGGGTACGGGTACGGATGCCCGCGTGCACGATGGCTTCGATCAGCGACTTGTAGGCGTCGAGCAGGTCCAGGTACTTGCCCACGAACGCGATGCACACCTCACGCAGGGGGTTGAGCTGAGCTTCGACGAGACGATGCCACTCGCCGAGGTCGGCCGGCGGGCAGGCGAGATCGAGCCGCTCGACCACAAACGTGTCCACGCCCTGCTCGTGCAGCATCTGCGGCACCTGGTAGATCGTCTGGGCATCCTCGAGCGATATGACGGCCCGCTCTTCCACGTTGGTGAAGAGCGCGATCTTGCCGCGCGCCGCGCGCGGCAGCGGCCGGTCGGAACGACAGACCAGCACGTCCGGCTGCAGACCGATCGAGCGCAGCTCCTTGACCGAGTGCTGGGTGGGCTTGGTCTTGATCTCGCCGGCCGCGGGAATGAACGGCACGTAGGTCAGGTGAATGAACAGCGCAGCGCGCGCGCCGACTTCGAGCCTGAGCTGCCGCGCGGCCTCGAGGAACGGCTGCGACTCGATGTCGCCGACCGTTCCGCCGATCTCGACGAGCAGTACGTCGAAACCCTGCGCCGCGTCCTTGATGCGCCGCTTGATCTCGTCGGTGACGTGCGGAATGACCTGGACCGTCGCGCCGAGGTAGTCGCCGCGGCGTTCGCGCCGCAGCACCTCGGCGTAGATGCTGCCGGTCGTGAAGTTGTTCCTGCGCGACATGCGCGCGGAGGAGAACCGCTCGTAGTTGCCGAGATCGAGGTCGGTCTCGGCCCCGTCGGCCGTGACGTAGACCTCGCCGTGCTGGAACGGACTCATGGTGCCGGGATCCACGTTGATGTACGGATCCATCTTGAGCACGTTGACGTTGAGCCTGCGCGCCTCGAGCACTGCCGCGAGCGAGGACGTCAGGATCCCCTTGCCGAGGGACGAGACGACGCCACCAGTGACGAAGATATAACGGGACATGTACACCATCTGCGACAGGACGCATGCGGACGGGCACGCGCGAGATGGGAGTGCACCTTAACAAAAGCCCCCCGGGACCACAACGAAAAGCCCGTGCGAGGTTCCACCGACCGGCCGCGCGGCGTCCGGCTGACGCCGGCCGCCGTCATCGGGTCGGTTGCCAGTGCGCGGCGAACCGCGCGCCCGGGCGCGCCGGATCGGCATCGCGCACCGCGATCCCGGGTACTGCCGCGAGTCCCTGCCCGTCGAACACCAGCGGGCGGCTCGCGCGCAGCCAGGGCGGCACGCCGGCCGCCTGCAGCAGGTCCTTGAGCGCGCGGTGCACACCGCCGGTCAGGATACGCTCGCCGCCCGTGCGGAACCGCACGCACAGCGCGCCCCGGCATTCGAACCCGTCCGGCACAGGGACGATGGTCAGGACACCGTGCGGCAGCGCGAGGCGCCCCGGCGCTGCGATGGAATACGACGGCACGAGCGCCGGCGGCGGGTCCACCAGCCACAATCGCTCGCGGTAACGCTCCACCCTGCCCTGCGGCAGGTCGAGGCGCGGATGGCGGTCGTGGCCCGCTTCGAGCTGCCGCACGAACGCCACGAGCGCGCGGCGCGACGGCAGCGCACGGCCCTGCGCACCCAGCCACAGCCGCAGGCGCGTCGGCCGCTCATCGGGCGGTGCTGCCCGCAGCACGGCCAGGGGCAGTTCGGTCGCGGCGAGCGCCCCACCCGAACCCGCGCGCAGCAGGGCCTCGTCGGCGTGGCGTTCGGTGGCCGCATGGAGGAGCCCGGCGCGGACCGCCGGGAAACGCGCCTCGAGCCCCGGCAGCAGCACGTGGCGCACGTAGTTCCGGTCGAGCGCGAGATCGGCGTTCGCCGGATCTTCCAGCCATTCGAGGCGCTCCGCGACGGCATATTCGGCCAGCAGCGAGCGCGGCAGATCGAGCAGCGGCCGGACCAGCAGTCCCGCGCCGAGCGTGCGCGTGGCTGGCATGCCGTACACGCCGCGGCCCTGCAGCAGCCGCAGCAGGATCGTTTCGGCCTGATCGTCGCGATGATGGGCGAGCAAAAGCCGCGCGTCCCGGTGGTCGAGCTGTTCGCCGAACACCCGGTAGCGCGCCGCACGGGCAGCGGCTTCGATGCTGCCGCGCGCCGCGACCGCGACCGTGCGCGCAACAAAGCGTACGCCGAATCCGGCTGCCACCTGCTCGCACCGGGCTCGCCAATGCGCCGAATCGGGATGCAGTCCGTGATCGACGTGAAGGGCCGCGAGCCGCGCCGTCGGAACGACCACCGCGGCCACGTGCAGCAGCACCGTGGAGTCGAGCCCCCCGCTGAAGCCGACGAACACCGGGCCGTCCGTGCCGTCGAGCGCCCGCCGCACGCGTTCTCCCAGGATGCTCGCGGCGGACGCGGTCTGGACCACGCGGTCAACCCGTGGCGTAGCTGAGCATGACCCGCTCGGCGCCGAACTCCTCGCGCAGCCGCAGGATCAGCTCGTCGCTCGGCGTGACCTGCCAGTCCGGTCCGAGGCGGATGCGCCCGCGCGCGCGCACGCCGTCACGGGCCGGCGTCTGGTACACGAGTTCCACGCTGCAGCCGCTGCTGGCCGCGCGATGTGGCTCCAGGCAGGCGCGCAGTCGGGTGGGAAGATCGGCGAGCACGTGGGGTTCGGGCACGGCGCTCAGATCGACCAGCAATCCGTTGCCGAACCGGCGGCGCGCTTCCTCCATCGTGTAGACGCGCTCGACCTTGAGCTTCTGCGCCCCGGTGAAGTCGTCCTGTTGCACTTCACCTTCGAAGACCAGGATCGCGTCCTTGGCGATCTTTGCGCGCGCCGCTTCGTAGGCGTCGCTGAACAGCGAGGCCTCGATCCGGCCGCTGCGGTCGTCGATGCTGAGAAAACACAGGTCTCCGCCGCGCCGCGCGCGCATGACGCGAGTCGACATGACCAGGCCCGCCACCAGCTGATTGCCGCGGCGCGGTCGCAGGCCGGCGATGCTGGTGGCACAGATGTGCCCGAGTTCGCCGAGGTAGTCCTCGATGGGATGCCCGGTCAGGTAGAGGCCGAGCGACTCCTTCTCGGCCTCGAGGCGTTCACGGGTCGAGAGCGGCTCCACGTCGCGGCGCCGCGGTCGATCGGCGACCGCGGTCTCGACGCCGCCGAACAGATCCGCGATGCCCGCGGCGGTATCGCGCGCCGCCTGTTCGGCGCCCTGCAACGCATCGGGCAGTTCGGCCATCAGGCGCGCGCGGACCTGGTTCAGGTCTTCGTCGGGGAACGCGAACTCGTCCATCGCGCCGGAGCGGATCAGCGCCTCGAGTACCCGGCGGTTGGCCTTGCGCGCGTCCACGCGGCGACAGAAATCCGCCAGATCGAGGAATGGCCCCTGTTCGGTACGCGCGTCTTCGAGCGCCGCCACGGGACCTTCGCCGACGCCACGCACCGCGCCGAGTCCGTAGATCACCTGGCCGTCGGCGCCGGTGAACCGGAACCGGCTGCGATTGACGCTGGGCGGCAGCAGGGTCAGCCCCATGCGCCGCACCTCGTCGACCAGGGTCACCACCTTGTCGATGTTCTGCATGTCCGCCGACAGGGTGGCGGCCATGAACTCCGCCGGATAATGCGCTTTCAGCCACGCGGTCTGGAGCGAGATCAGCGCATAGGTCGCGCTGTGCGACTTGTTGAACGCGTAGCCGGCGAACTTCTCCATGAGGTCGAAGATCTCGCCGGCGACGCTGGCGGCCACGCCGTGTCTGCTCGCGCCCTCGAGGAATTGCGCGCGTACCTTCGCCATCTCCTCCGGCTTCTTCTTGCCCATCGCACGGCGCAGCAGGTCCGCCTGGCCCAGGCTGAATCCCGCCAGGACCTGGGCGATCTTCATCACCTGTTCCTGGTAGAGCATGACCCCGTAGGTCGGTGCGAGCACCGACGCGGTGTCGGGGTGCGGATAGACGACCGGTTCGCGGCCGTGCTTGCGGTTGATGTAGTCGTCGACCGCCCCGGACTGCAGCGGACCCGGCCGGAACAGCGCCACCAGCGCCACGATGTCGTCGAACCGGTCGGGTGCCAGGCGCCTGATCAGGTCCTTCATGCCGCGCGATTCGAGCTGGAAGACGCCGGTCGTCTCCGCGCTCTTCAGGAGTTCGAACGTCTTCGGGTCGTCGAGCGGAATGCGGTCGATCTGCAGCGGCGTCCGGTCGGGGCGCGCAGCGGCGTTGATGGCCGCCACCGCCCAGTCGATGATGGTCAGCGTCTTCAGACCCAGGAAGTCGAACTTGACGAGGCCAGCGCTCTCCACGTCGTCCTTGTCGAACTGCGAGACGAGCCCGGCCGACTGTTCGTCGACGTACAGCGGCACGAAGTCGGTCAGCGCCGACGGCGCGATGACCACACCCCCGGCGTGCCGGCCGACGCCGCGCACGATGCCTTCGAGCTTGTAGGCCATCTCCATGATCTCGCCCACTTCCTCGTTCTGCGCGATGAAGTCGGCGAGTTCCCTGGACTGCTCCACCGCCTTGGCGAGCGTCATGCCCACTTCGAACGGAATCAGCTTGGAGAGCTTGTCTGCGAGACCGTAGGGCTTGCCCTGCACGCGGGCGACGTCACGCACGACCGCCTTCGCCGCCATGGTGCCGAAGGTGATGATCTGGCTCACGGCATCGTGGCCGTAGGTGTCAGAAACGTGTGCGATCACGCGGTCGCGGCCTTCCATGCAGAAGTCGATGTCGAAGTCCGGCATCGACACACGCTCCGGATTGAGGAAGCGCTCGAAGAGCAGGTCGTAGCGGATCGGGTCCATGTCGGTGATTCCGAGCGCATAGGCGACCAGCGAGCCGCTGCCGGAGCCGCGGCCCGGGCCAACGGGAATGCCGTGCGCTTTCGCCCACGCGATGAACTCCATCACGATCAGGAAATAGCCGGGAAAACCCATCTGGTTGATGACACCGAGCTCGTAGTCCAGGCGCTCGCGATAGTCGGATTCGGGCCGTTCGAGCTCGCCGAGTTCGGCGAGCCGCGCGAGGCGCGCAGCGAGCCCGGCGCTGGCTTCGCGCGCGAGGAATGCCTCGAGCGTCGCGCCATCCGGAACCGGGTAGTTCGGCAGATAGTAACGGCCGAGCGCGACCTCGACGCTGCAGCGCAGCGCAATCTCCACGGTGTTGGCGAGCGCCTCCGGCAGGTCCCCGAACAGTTCCGCCATTTCCGCCGGCGTCTTCAGGTACTGTTCACCGCTGTAACGCCGCTCGCGGCGCGGATCGTCGAGCATCCGCCCGTCATGGACACAGACGCGTGTTTCGTGCGCCTCGAAGTCCTCGGCATCGACGAAGCAGACGTCGTTGGTCGCCACGACCGGCAGGCCGAGCGCGCCTGCCAGTTCCACCGCGGCTGCAATATAGGCCTCTTCCTGTGGCCGCCCGGTCCGCACGAGTTCGATGTAGAACCGCCCGGGAAACGCCGCCGACCAGTCCTCGGCGACCGCGCGCGCCTGCGCACCGTCGCCCTTCAGCAGCGCCTGCCCGAGTTCACCTTCCCGCCCGCCCGACAGCACGAGCAGTCCCTCCGCCCGCGCGAACAGCTGTTCACGCGCGACGACGCCGCGGGTGCGGCTCGCCACGTAGCCGTCCGACACCAGCGCGAGCAGGTTACGGTATCCCGCCTGATTCATCGCCAGCACGCCCACCCGCGCGGGGTCCCCATCCGCCGACTGCACCCGCAGATCCGCGCCGACCAGCGGCTTCACGCCCTGGTCGAGGCAGGCCTGGTAGAACTTGACCAGCGCGAAGAGATTGCTGCGGTCGGTGAGCGCCACCGCCGGCATGCCGAGCGCCGCGACGCGCGCCGCGAGCGCCTTCACCTTGATGATGCTGTCCGAGATCGAGTACTCGCTGTGCACGCGCAGGTGCACGAAGCCCGCCGTCATGCCGGATACTCCCGCGCACCGGGTAGCGCCGCCCGCACCGGCGCGAAACTCATCCTGTGAATCGGTGACGGACCGAGCCGCGCGAGCGCCTGGCGGTGGCCCGGCGTCGGGTAGCCCTTGTGGACCTCGAAGCCGTAACCCGGGTGGCGCTCGGCGAGGGTATGCATGAGTGCATCGCGCGTCACCTTGGCGAGAATCGAAGCAGCACTGATCGCGGGCACGGCGCCGTCCCCGCCGACCACGGCCGCTGCCGGTACCGCGAACGCCGGCAGACGGTTGCCGTCGACCAGGATCCGTTCCGGTACCAGCCCGAGTCCGCCGACCGCACGTTGCATCGCGAGCAGCGTCGCCTCGAGGATGTTCAGCCGATCGATCTCTTCCACCGCCGCACTGCCGAGCGCCCACGCAAGGGCGCGGGCACGGATCTCGTCGGCGAGCGTGACGCGCCGGGCGGCACTCAGGCGCTTGGAATCACGCAGCCCCTCGATGGGCTGCGCCGGATCGAGCACCACCGCGGCGGCCACGACCGGGCCCGCCAGCGGGCCTCGACCTGCCTCGTCGACGCCGGCGATCAGCAACGGCGCTGCGCAGTCTGTTGATGCCTTCATCCGGCTCCGGGCTGGTCCTTCGGGTACCTGAAACGTTCGACCGTCACCTGCGACTGTCACCTGCGATCATCACCGCAGCAGTGCCGACACGGCCGCCGCGGCCTGCTCGTCTGCGTTCCGGCGCAATGCCTGGTGCAGCTGGCGGAACACGGCCAAGTATTCTGGGTCGCGGGCGGACTTGTCCAGTTCCACCAGCAGCGCCTCGGCGAGTGCGGCCGGCGTGGCGGCATCCTGCAACAACTCCGGTACCAGTTCGCGTCCCGCGAGGATGTTGGGAAGGGCGACATGGGCGGTGCGGAGCAGCATGCGGACGACCCGGTAGCTGAGCGCGCCGAGCCGGTAGCTGACCACCATGGGGCGGGCGAGCAGCATGGCCTCGAGCGTGCTCGTACCGGATTTCACCAGGGCCGCATCGCAGGCTGTCAGCGCGAGCCGGGCATTGCCCGAATGCGCGAGGATCGGCAGCGGCGCGCGCCGCGCCAGGGCATCGACCAGCCACGCCTCGATCTGCGGACGGACACAGGGCACCACGAACGCTACCCCGGGAAGCCGCTGTGCAAGCAGCGCCGCCGCGTCCAGAAAGATCTCGCCGAGCAGACGTACCTCGGAAAGCCTGCTGCCGGGCAGGAGCGCGACGACCGTGCCATGGACCGCAAGGCCGAGCCGTTCACGCGCGGCCCGCCGTGCGGCGGAATCGCCGGCGTCCGGCGCGATCTCGTCGGCGAGCGGATGCCCGACGTACACCGCCCGCAGCGTACTCGCGGCGTAGAACGCGGGTTCGAACGGATACAACGTGAGCAGCAGGTCGGCAGACCGCGCGACGCGGCGTACCCGACCACGCCGCCAGGCGTACACCGAGGGACTCACGTAGTGCACGGTCGGAATGCCGCGCCGCTTCAGGCGTCGCTCTACCAGCAGGTTGAATACGTTGAAATCCACGCCGATGAATACGTCCGGCCGTTCGGCGGCGAACCGTGCCAGCAGGCCGCGCAGGATGCCGAGCAGTTCCGGCAGGCGGACCAGGGGGTCGACGAAACCGTTTACCGACAGCCGATCCATGGCGGCGAGGCTCTCGAGGCCTTCGGCGAGCATGCCCGCACCGCCGATGCCGACGAAGCGCGCACCCGGGTGGCGCCGCTTCAGCGCACGCATGAGACCGCGGCCGAGATTGTCGCCAGACGCCTCGCCCGCCACGATGCCGATCAGCGGTGGCCGTCGCATTGGCACGGCCGGCGACCCGACGTGTGGCGACCCGCCGTCCGGCGGGCTGTCAATCCGCGCCGGCGGATCCATGCCTGGCGCGCGGCCGCACGATGCCCCACCGGGCAGTCCGGATCGAGGCCAGGAAACCGGCCAGTTCGGGACAGCCGGCGGCATCCGGCTCCAGCCGCGCGCAGGCCTCTTCGGCCGTGAGTCCGGACCGGTAGACGATCCGGTAGGCGTCGCGCAGGCGCGCGATGAGTTCCGCGGAATAGCCGCGCCGGCGCATGCCTTCGAGATTCGGGCCGATCGCGCTGGCTGGATTCCCGGCCACGGTGACGTAGTCCGGTACGTCCTTGATCACCAGGCTCATGGCCGCCACGTGCGTGTGTGCGCCCACCGCCCGGAACTGGGCGACGCCCGCGTAGCCCCCGAAATTGGCGTGATCGCCGACGCGCACGTGACCGGACACCGCGGCATAGTTCGCAAGGATCACGTGATCGCCGATGATGCAGTCGTGGGCGATGTGCACATACGGCATGAACAGGCCGCCACTGCCGATCACCGTTCGCCCCTGGTCCTTCACGGTACCGCGATGGATGTTCACGCCTTCCCGGAATACGTTGCCGTCACCGATCACGAGTTCGGTCGGCTCGCCGCGGTAGCTGAGATCGGGTGTGTCCTCGCCGATCGAGGCGAACTGGAAGATGCGATTGCCCCGACCGATGCGGGTCGGTCCCTTGATCACGACATGCGACGCCACTTCGCAGTCGTCACCGAGCTCGACATGCGGCCCCACGATCGTCCACGGCCCGACGCGCACGTTGCTGCCGATGCGTGCGGTGGGATCGATGATGGCCCGTGGATCGATCAAGCCGACACCTCGCGGGCCATGCAGGTGATCTCCGCGCTGCAGGCCAGTTCGTCGTCGACGAGCGCCCTGCAGTCGAACTTGACGACGCCGCGTTTCTCGGCGAGGAACCGGCTTTCCATCATGAGCCGGTCGCCCGGCACCACGGGTCGCTTGAAGCGCGCGCCGTCGACGCCCGCCAGGTAGTACGTGTAGCCGTCTACCGGCCGGCGCCCCTTGGTCTCGAACGCGAGCACGCCGGACAGCTGGGCCATCGCCTCGATGATCAGCACGCCCGGCATGATCGGCTGACCGGGGAAGTGGCCGTTGAAGAACTCTTCGTTGATGGTGACGTTCTTGTACCCGCGTACCCGCTCGCCCGGGATCAGCTCGACCACTCGGTCCACCAGGAGAAACGGATAACGGTGCGGAAGATAGTCGAACAGCTCGATGATTTGTTTCATTTTCTCTGGAAGGCTCTCTGGTTGACCGGGCCCGCTCACGCGCCTCGAACGGCGCCACCGTCATCGTCGTCGGCGGCACGCAGGCGCCGCTCGAGGCGCGCGACGCGGCGGCTCAGCTCGTCGAGCTGCTGGAAGCGCAACGCGTTGCGCTTCCACTGGCGATTGGTATTGTGCAGCACGCCGCCCGAATACACGCCCGGAGTACGGATCGAGGCGGATACGTGGGTCATGCCGCTGACGACCACCCGGTCGCAGATCTCGATCGGTGCGTCGCCGCCGATCCCCACGCCGCCCGCCAGCACGCAGTGCCGACCGATGCGGGTGCTGCCGACGATACCCACACATCCGCAGATCACGGTATGGGCGCCGATGTGGCAGTTGTGCCCGATCTGCACCTGGTTGTCGATCTTGACCCCTTCGCCGATCACGGTGTCTTCGAGCGCGCCGCGGTCGATGCAGGTATTCGCGCCGATGCTGACATCCGGCCCGATCTCGACGCCGCCGAGCTGGGCGATCGCCTCCAGCCGGCCACGCTCGTCTGGTGTGAAACCGAAACCGTCGGCGCCGACGATCGCGCCCGCGTGAATCACGGTGCGGGCACCGACGCGCACCCCGGGGTACAGCACCACGTTCGCCATGAGTTCTGCATCCTGGTCGATTCGACAGTCCTCGCCGATCACGGCATTGGCATGTACGCGCACACCCGGGCCGATACGGGTGCGCGCACCGACGCGCACCCCCGGGCCGATCGCGGCCGCCGGATCGACGCTCGCACCGGGGTCCACCGTCGCATCGGGCGCAATGCCTGGCGCAAGCTCGTAGCGCTGCGCGAACAACCGGGTTGCACGGGCGAATGCCAGGTACGGATTGGTGGCGACGAGAGCGGGACCCTGCCACAGGGCCAGGTCCGCTTCGACGAGGATCACCGCCGCGGCGCGGCTCGCCGAGAGCTGCGCGCGGTAGGCAGCGCTGGAGCAGTGGCTCAACTGCCCCGGGCCCGCCGACCCGAGGCTCGCGATGGAACGAATGCGGACGCCCGGGTCACCCACGAGCCGAGCCGACAGGCGGACGGCGAGCTCTCCGAGCGTATATTCGGCACTCACCGGAACGGGCGCGGGACGCGCTCAGCGGGCCGCGGTGCGCTTCTCGTTGAGAAGTTCGGTCACGCGCCGGGTGATGTCGTGCTTGCCGTCGGCGTACATGACCGCACCGCGCTCGAGCACCAGATCATAGCCTTCCTTCTCGGTGAGCTCCTTCAGGACGGCTTCGAGCTTCGGCACCATCTGCTGGCCGAGCTCCTGACGCCGGTCGTTCACCGCTTTCTGCAGCTTGTTGGCCAGGAACTCGTACTCGATCTGCTTGTCTTCGATTTCCTTCTGACGACGCCGCTGATCCGCCTCGCCCATCACTTCGGCGTCCTTCTGGAACTGCTCGCGCAGCCCCAGGATCTGCTGACCCAGCGTCTGCAGCTGGTTCTGGTCGCCCTGCAGATCCGACTGCGCGGCCTGCATCAGCTGCCGCGCCTCTTCGCTTTCGAGCAGCGCGCGCTGCGTATCGATCACTGCGATCTTGAGTTCCGCGGCAGCACCGCCCGCAACCAGCAGCAGCGGCAGCACCAGCCAGCCCATACCCTTCTTGAACACGTTAGCCATTCTCCGTTTCTCGCCGTTTATCGCGCAATCTCGAAACCGCGCCGGGACGACAGGCGCGGCATTCTATATCAGAACGTCCTGCCGAGCTCAAACTGGAAGCGTTCTTCCCGGTCGAACGGTCCGCCGTTCATCGGTACCGCAATGCCGAACGTCATCGGCCCGAGCCCCGTCAACCAGGTCACGCTCGCACCGATGGAATACACGAGCAGCCCTGCATCGAAGTCGTTGCAGATCGTGCTCACGCTTGGACAACGCGTGTTGAACACGTTCCCGCCCTCCACGAAGACGACCGGCCGGAACTGGCGGTCGTCCTGCACGAAGGGCAATGGAAAGATGATCTCCGCGCCCGCTTCCACCAGGAGGTTGCCGCCGAACGGCTGCGGGCGGTCCGAGAAGATGCGATCGGGGTTGCCGTCGCCGTCGATATCGATGAGCGGCTCGGTGCTGCGCGGGCCGAGGGTATTGGTCTCGAAGCCGCGCACGGAGCCGAAGCCGCCCGCGAAGAAGTGCTCGTAGAACGGCAGCGCACTGGTATCACCGTAGCCATCGCCGAAGCCAATCCGGGCGCGCAGCCGGCCGGTGAAGGTCCGGCCGAGCGGGATGAACATCTGGCCGTTGTATTGCAGCTTGTAGAAGTACAGGTCGCTGCCCGGTATGGCGATGTCGATGCCGAGGCTCTGCGCGCGGCCGCGCGTGGCGAAGATGCCCCGGTTCAGCGTCGAACTGCTCCACGACAGGTTGACCTTGTAGTTGAGCGACGTGCTGCCGTTGTCCTCGAGGTACTCCGAGATCTCCTGCACCGGGAACAGTCCCTCGGTGATGTCCGTGTACTCGACCAGTCCGCCGAAGTTGATGCGCTGCGTCTCGCCGATCGGAAAACCGAAGTTGAGGCCGACGCCCATGGCATCCGTCGTGTACCTCGCGACATTGGCGCGGCCGAAATCGGACTTCCGGTAGAACACGTTGAAGCCCCGGCTGATCCCGTCCTGGGTGTAGTAAGGATCGAAGAAATTGAAGCTGGCCGACTGCTGGAAGTCGGAATAGCTGAGGCCCAGTCCCATGCTGTTGCCGGTCCCGAGCACGTTGTTTTCCTGGTAGTTGGCGCCGAGGATCAGTCCGTAGCCCTGTGAGTAGCCGAGCGTCGCCGAGATGCTGCCGGAGGGCTGCTCTTCGAGCGTGAAGTTCACGTCCACCTGGTCGTCCGTGCCGGCCACCTCGGGGGTCTCGACGTTGACACCCTTGAAATACCCGAGCCGCTCGAGACGCACCTTCGAAAGGTCGATCAGCGCGGTGGAGGCCCAGCCGCCTTCCATCTGGCGCATTTCACGCCGCATGACCTGGTCCTGGGTGACCTTGTTGCCCGTGAAAGTGATCCGGCGCACGTAGGCGCGTTTGCCGGAATCCACGAAGAACTCGACGTTGACCGTGCCGTCGTCGTTGACCTTCGGCACACCGGTCGCGGTCGCGAACGTGTAGCCCGCGTTGCCGAGCGCCTGGGTCAGCCGTTCCTCGGTTGCGGTGACCAGCGCCTGGGAGAAAGTCTGCCCTTCGCTTACCAGGAAGAGCTGCTGCAGATCCTGCGCACGCACGTCGCTCAACTCACCGAGCAGGTTGACATCCCGGATCTTGTAGATGTCGCCCTCGGTGATGCTGACGGAGATGTACACCTGGCGCCGGTCCGGCGTGATGCTGACCTGGGTCGCGTCGATGTCGAAACGGACGTGGCCGCGGTCCTTGTAGAACGATTCGAGCCGCTCGAGATCGCCCGAGAGCTTCTCCCGTGAATACTTGTCGTCGTTGCGGAAGAACGAGAACAGCGTCGGGTGCCTGAGTTCGAACTGCTCGAGCAGTTCGGCCTGGGAATAGGACTTCGCGCCGACCACGTTGATGTGCCGGATGCCCGAGTTCTTGCCCTCCACGATGTCGATCTTGATCGCCACCCGGTTACGCGGTAGCTGCTCGACATTGGTCTCGATGCTGGCGCCATAACGGCCCTGCGAGACGTACTGGCGCTCCAGTTCGATACCGACGCGTTCGAGGGTGGCCTGCTTGAAGATCTCCCCTTCCTTCAGCCCCTGCTGGCCGAGGCCGTCCATCAACGCTTCGGTCTTGATGGCCTTGTTGCCCTTGATCTCGATGCTCTCGATCGCCGGGCGTTCGGCGAACGTGATCACCAGTACGTCATTGTCGCGCGCCATCCGCACGTCACTGAAGAATCCGGACTGGAACAACACGCGGATCAGTTGCCGCACCGACAATTCGTCCAGTCGGTCGCCGACGTTGACCGGGAGCAGATTGAACACGGTGCCGGCGCTGACCCGCTGCAGCCCCTGCAGCCTGATGTCGGAGACGACGAATTCGTCGGCAAGCACCAGGCTCGACCACAGGCATGCTGTCAGGAACAGCCATCGCAGGCGCTGCTTCATATCCTCCCCTCGTTATCCTGGCTTCGGACCGTACTTCAGAAAAGCCGTGAAAAATCGTTGTAGAGGGCCAGGATCATCAAGCCACCCACCAGAAACAGGCCGATCTGCGTGCCCAGTATATGGGCGCGCTCCGGGAGCGGCTTGCCGCGTACTGCCTCGGCCAGACAGAACACGATATGCCCGCCGTCGAGGATCGGAATGGGCAGCAGGTTCAGCACTCCGAGCGAGATGCTGAGCAGCGCCAGGATTCCGAGGAAGAAGTACCAGCCCGAACGCGCCGAATCGCCGGCGACCTTGGCGATGGTGATGGGACCGCTCAGATTCTTCACCGAAACGTCCCCGACCACCATCTTCTTCAGCAGTCCGAGCGTGAGCGCAGTCTTGTCCCAGGTCTCTTCCAGGCTGCGCGGCACGGCGGCGAAGAACCCGTAGCGGATTTCCTGCATATACGGTGAAACACCCACGTAGCCGATGCGGCTGCCGTCGGTCGCCGTGCGCGCGTCCGGCACGAGCGCGACCTCGATGATCGCGGCGTCGCGCGCGACCGTGAGCGTCAGGCGCTGGCCCGGAGCGCCCTGGACCCGCCCGACCCATTCCGTCCAGCTGGCCACCGGTTCGCCATCGACCTCGAGCACGCGATCCCATTGCCGAAGCCCGGCTGCGGCCGCGGGACCGTCCTCGAGGACCTCGCCGAAGATCGCGGGCAGCGCAGGCTGGATGCCGAGCGAACCGAGCAGGTCGGGCTCGTCGACGCCGCGATGCCACGCGTGGATCGGCAGATCTGCATCCGTGACTGCGCCGGCGCCGGCGCCGGGTACGCGGGTACTGAGCGCGATGCTGCCGGTGTCGCCGAGGCGTGCCGCGAGCGCCATGGACACTTCCTGCCAGCTGCGCGTGGGCACGCCGTCGACGGCCACGATCTCGCGTCCGTCGGCGAGCCCCGCGCGCGCGACCGGAGAGTCCTCTGGCGCCACGCCCAGGATCGGCGCGATCGAGGTGGATCCGACCACGAACAGCAGCCAGTACACCACGACGGCCAGCAGGAAGTTGGCGACCGGGCCGCCGGCGGCGATGGCCATGCGCCACCACACCGACAGGTCGTTGAAGGATACGTCGCCCGGACGGCGCTCCGCTTCGATCACGCCCGGTTCGCGCTCGTCCAGCATGCGTACGTAGCCGCCGAGCGGAATCGCGGCGATGGCGAACTCGGTACCGTGCCGATCGTACCAGGACCAAAGCGGGCGCCCGAATCCCACGGAAAAGCGCACGACGCGCACGCCCGAGCGCCGCGCGATCAGAAAGTGCCCGAGCTCGTGAATGGTCACGAGCACACCGAGCGTCACCAGCAGCGCCAGTGGATATTGCAGGAATTCAATCACCGGATACCGACCACCTGCCGGGACCGGGGCTGCCCCCTGTCACCGGATTCGTTCAACCACAGCGTCCTTCGCACGCGTCCACACCGCGCTTCTCCCAGAGACCCCGGCCGGGCGCGATGGTTCTGCACGCCCGTACCGACCCTCGTTGCAGCCGCGTACCGCACCCGAACGCATCGGCGGCAGGACGCCGCGAGCCGGCGCGATGATAAACGATCGGCGCACGACGCGCGAAAGCGAACCACCGTCCATGCGGGCTGCGGGGAATATACCGGTCTGGACCAGCCGGGAAACATCCGCCGGTGGCGCGTTCCGGCCGATCAGGCCACGCCGCCCGGGCCTGCCAGCCTGCCGAGCAGGACCGCGCAGCACGGCAGCACGGCGAGCAGCGAATCGATCCGGTCCAGTACACCGCCGTGCCCGGGCAGCAGGGCCCCGGAGTCCTTGACGCCACGCTCGCGCTTGAGAACGCTTTCGAACAGGTCACCGAACACCGAAACGACGATCAGCACCACGATCGCCGGCAACCAGGCCAGCGGGTCGGCGCCGAGCAGCAGGAGCCCCGCCAGGGACACCACAAGCGCAAGCCCCGCACCGCCGAGCGCGCCTTCCCAGGTCTTGCCGGGACTGACCGCCGGCGCCAGTTTGCGGCTGCCGAACCGGCGGCCCGCGAAGTAGGCACCGATGTCGGCTGCCCAGACGAGCAGCATGACCCAGAGTACCCAGTGCGCGCCGCTGCCGTCGCCGCGAATGGCGAGGAGCCCACACCAGGCGGCCAGCATCGCCAGCCAGCCGGCGGCCATCAGAACCGGGCGGCTGAGCCAGTTCCCGGAACCCGGATAGCGCAGCACGACGACGATGGCGAAGAGCCAGAACAGGCTGCCGGCGAGCAGCACGCCTGGCTGCAGCGCCGGCAGCCACCAGAGCCCCGCCGACAGCGCCGCCAGGACCGCGACGTAGACCGCGCGGGTGGCCGGGGTCGAGCAGCCGGCGAGTTGCGCCCACTCCCAGGCGGCAAGCCCGACGACCACCCAGAACACGACCGCGAACCAGGCCGCTGGCAACAGGTACAGGGCCGCCAGGACCAGCGGCAGCAGGATCAGCGCAGTGATGATGCGGGCGCGCAGCACGCGCGGTCAGGGCCTGCGACCGTAGCGCCGCTGCCTGCCGCGGTACCAGACGAGCGCAGCCTCGAGATCGGCGGCCGAGTACTCGGGCCAGTAACGCTCGGTAAAGAAGAGTTCGGTGTACGCGAAATCCCACAGCAGGAAATTGCTGATGCGCGCGTCCCCGCCGGTCCGGATACAGAGGTCGGGCTCGGGGAGACCGCCGAGCGAAAGCCGTGCCGCGAATGCCGCCTCGTCGACCGATTCCCAGTCGAGTCGACCCTCCGCCACGTCGCGGGCGAGCTCGCGTGCGGCGCGGGCGATATCCCAGCGTCCGCCGAAGTTCGCCGCGATATTGAGCGTCATCCGGGTATTGCCCGCCGTCAGCGCCTCGGCACGGTGCATGCGCTCGCGCAGGTCCGGATCGAACCGGTCGCGATCGCCGATGATCCTGAGCCGCACGCCGCGCGCGTCGAGTTCTTCGACGTCCTGTTCCAGCACGTTGCGCATGAGGCTCATGAGCAGGCTCACCTCGCGCTTCGGGCGCTGCCAGTTCTCGGTGCTGAACGCGAACAGCGTGAGCACCTCGACGCCGGCGTCCGCGCACGCTTCGGCCACCGGCCGCACGTTGCGCGCACCGGCGCGATGGCCGGCCGCACCGGGCAGGTGGCGGGCCTTCGCCCAGCGGTGATTGCCGTCCATGATGATCGCGACATGCCGCGGCCCCGCCGTCGACCCGTCGCCGGGCGCCTGCCCGTGGAGGTCCGGACCGAATTCCAGGTCCGCCGCGTTGCCCAGTGTCGCGCGCGCTTCTGCCATGCTGAGGAAACCGTCCGTGCGGGCCGATCCGGCAGCCGCGGTAGCTGAAGTGTAGCCGCTAAATTGCCATCAGATCGGCTTCTTTGCCGGCCAGCAGCTTGTCCACCTCCGCGACGTGGCGGTCGGTCAGTTTCTGCATGTCTTCCTCGGCCCGGCGCGCTTCGTCCTCGGCAACCGACTTGTCTTTCGCCAGCGTCCGGATGTCGTTGATGGCGTCACGGCGGATGTTCCGGATCGCGACCTTCGCATGCTCCGCTTCGTGGCGGGCCTGCTTGGTCAGGTCGCGCCGGTTCTCCTCGGTCAGCGAAGGCAGCGGTATGCGGATCAGATCGGAGGTGGTCGAAGGATTGAAACCGAGATCGCTCTTCAGGATGGCTTTCTCGATCTCGGGGATCAGCTTCTTTTCCCAAGGCGAGATCGTCAGGGTCCGCGCATCCTCGGCCGACACCGTCGCGACCTGGTTCAGCGGCGTATCGACACCGTAGTAGTTCACGTGGACGCCATCCAGCAGCTTGGCGTTGGCACGGCCGGTGCGGATCCTCGCGAACGCGGCCTGCAGCGACTCGATCGACTTGCCCATGCGTGCATCGGCATCGCGCTTGATGTCCTGAATCATCCCTCGTTCTCTCGCATTGCAGTGGCAGGCCCGATCACGGTGCCCACCTTCTCACCCCTGACCAGCCGGGTCAACGCACCGGCCTCGTTCATGTCGAATACCACGATCGGCATGCCCTGGTCACGGCACAGGCAGATGGCCGTCAGGTCCATGACCGCGAGATCACGCGCGATGACCTCGTCGTAGTCGAGCGTCGCAAACCGCCGCGCGCCCGGATTGCGCACCGGATCGGCATCGTACACGCCGTCCACCTTGGTGGCCTTCAGCACCGCCTCGGCTCCGATCTCGATGCCACGGAGGCAGGCGGCGGTGTCGGTGGTGAAGAACGGATTGCCGGTGCCGGCGACGAAGATCGCGACCGCCCCGCGCGATAGCGCATCGAGGGCATCGTCCCGCCGGAAACGCCGCGCGACGCCCGGCAGTTCGATGGCCGAGAAGAGTTCGGCGGGCACACCGGCGCGGCGCAGGAGATCCCGGAACGCGAGCCCGTTCATGACGGTCGCCAGCATGCCCATCTGGTCGCCGGTCACCCGATCCATGCCGGCCGACTCGAGTGCCGCGCCGCGGAACAGGTTGCCGCCGCCGAGCACGAGTCCGACCTCGGTACCGCCCTGCACGACGGTGGCGATCGCCTGCACCATCGGCTGCACGACCCCGGGGTCGATACCCCAGCCGGCCGCACCGGCCAGGGCCTCGCCACTCAGCTTGAGAAGCAGCCGACGCACGGCCCGGTCGCCTTCAGCGAGTCGCCTGGACCTGCGCCGCCACCTCGGCCGCGAAGTCGACCTTCTCGACCTCGATGCCTTCGCCGACCTCGAAGCGGACGAACCGCCGGCAGGAGACGCCGGCATCGCCGAGCAGCTTCGCGACCTTCTGGTTGGGGTCCTTGACGAAGGGCTGGTCGACCAGGCTGACCTCGGCCAGGAACTTGCGGATGCGCCCGTCGACCATCTTTTCGACGATGTCGGCCGGCTTGCCGCTCTCCGCTGCCTGCGCGACGTAGATCTCCCGTTCCTTCGCGAGCACCTCCGGTGCCACGTCGGCGCCCTGCACGACCATCGGGTTGATCGCGGTGACGTGCATGGCGATGTCGCGCCCGAGCGCGCTGTCGCCGCCGGACAGTTCGACCAGGGCGGCCTTGCGGTTGTCGCCGTGGAGGTAACCGGTGATGCGTCCGTCCGACGTTGCGAAGAACTCGGCGCGACGTACGCTGATGTTTTCGCCGATCTCCTGGACCAGCGTCTCGCGACGTGCTTCGAGACCATCCGCCATGAGACGCGCGACATCCGCTTCACCGGTCTCGAAGACCCGGTCGAGCACGTCCTTGACGAAGCCGATGAACTTCTCGTTCTTCGCCGCGAAGTCCGTCTCGATATTGACCTCGACGAGGGCAGCGCGCCGGCCGTCGTCCGACACGCGCACGCCGAGCAGACCATCGGCGGTCGTGCGACCGGCCTTCTTGGCAGCCTTGAGGGCGCTCTTCTTGCGCAGCTCCTCGATGGCGAGTTCCATGTCGCCGGCGGTTTCCTCGAGCGCCTTCTTGCACTCCATCATGCCGAGTCCGGTGCGCTCCCGGAGCTCCTTGACCATGGCTGCGGTGATCGCCATCGCTCAGTCCTCCAGCACAGTCTGCGACGCGGCGCCAGCGGCGCCCTCGCCCTGAATTTCCACGAACTCGTCCACCCGCACGGTGCCGGAAGCCCGGTTCCTGCCTTCCTGGATGGCGTCCGCTGCCGCCGTCACGTAGAGACGGATCGCGCGGATCGCGTCGTCGTTGCCCGGAATCACGTAATCCACGCCTTCGGGGTCGCTGTTGGAATCGACGACACCGAAAACCGGAATACCCAGCTTGTTGGCCTCGGTCACGGCGATGTGTTCGTGCATCACGTCGATCACGAACAATGCGTCGGGCAGGCCGCCCATGTCCTTGATGCCGCCGATGCTGCGGGTCAGCTTCTCGAGCGACCGCGACTTCTGCAGCGCCTCGCGCTTGGTGAGCAGATCGAAGGTGCCGTCGGCTGCCTGGGTTTCCAGTTCCTGCAGGCGCCGCATGGACTGCCGGATGGTCTTGTAGTTGGTCAGCATGCCGCCGAGCCAGCGCTGGTCGACGTACGGCATGCCGACCCGGCTCGCCTGCTCGCGCACGACCTCGGCCGCAGCCCGCTTGGTGCCGACGAACAGCACCTTCTTGCCGCTGGCGCCCATCCGGCGCAGTTCATCCAACGCGGCGTTGAAGGCCGGCAGGGTCTTTTCGAGATTGATGATATGGATACGATTACGGGCGCCGAAGATGTACGGACCCATCTTCGGATTCCAGAACCGGGTCTGATGACCGAAATGCACGCCGGCGGCGAGCATGTCCCGCATGGAGATGTTCATGTGTGATCCTCGTTAAGGGTTTTGCCTCCGCCACCCCCATGCCCCGACCGGAATGTCCCGAAGAACACCCCGGCACCCTGGAACACGTGCCGGATGACGTGAGTTTTTAAGGTCTGTCTGATCGTGACCACCGGATATCGGTAGCCCTCGATGCCCGAGTAGACGCGCTCGGCACCGCACGCCCGGCGTCGCCCGTGGCGGACGCAGGACGCCCGAATGACGGCGCGTTGCCGCCGGGCGGCGCGCTTTATACCATACTCGCCTTTTTGCCGAAACAAGACCTTTACCCATGGTTGCACTGGCCCGGACAACCGACGACGTCGCCGGCATGCGCAAGGCCGGCGCACTCGCCGCCCAGGTACTCGAGATGATCGGCGAGCACGTGGTGCCGGGCGTGACGACCGCCGAACTCGACGCGATCTGCCACCGCTACATGGTGGACGAGCTCGGCTGCATTCCGGCGCCGCTGAACTACACCAACGGATCGGCGCCGCCGTTCCCCAAATCCATCTGCACGTCGGTGAACCACGTCGTCTGCCACGGCATTCCCACCGACCGCAAACAGCTGAAGAGCGGCGACATCCTGAACATCGACGTGACCGTCATAAAGGACGGCTATCACGGTGACACCAGCAAGATGTTCGCGCTCGGCAAGCCCGGCGTGCTGGCCGAGCGGCTGATGCGGGTGACCCAGGAATGCCTCTACCGCGGCATCGCCGCGGTACGTCCGGGCGCACGGCTCGGCGACATCGGACACGCCATCCAGACGCACGCCGAAGCCAACCACTTTTCGGTGGTCCGCGAATTCTGCGGCCACGGGATCGGCAAGACCTTCCACGACGAGCCGCAGATCCTGCACTACGGGCGCCCCGGCACCGGCGCCGTGCTGGAAGCAGGCATGACCTTCACGATCGAGCCGATGATCAATGCCGGCGCCCGCTACGTCCGCATCCTGCCGGACCAGTGGACCGTGGTCACCAAGGACCACAAGCTGTCGGCGCAGTGGGAACACACCATCCTGGTCACGGCCGACGGCGCCGAGGTACTCACCCGACGCACCGACGAGCAGCTGCCGTGAACCCGACCGGTGCCCGGGCCGACGCGAGTCCGTCCACGCGACGATTCGGCGACGGCCCCGGGGCGCTCGTCGACGACCTGCGCTCACGCCTCGAGCAATTCGACACGGCACTCGCCGAACGCTATTGGCAGAACGCCGACGTGGAACCGCTCGTGCATGAGCGCGCGACGTTCTTCGACGGCCTGATCGAGGCGATCTGGGAAGCCAGGATCCCGGCCGACATCCGCGACGACATCGCCATTCTGGCGGTCGGCGGCTACGGTCGCGGCGAGCTGTTCCCGCACTCGGACATCGACCTGCTGGTGCTGGCCAGACGACCGGCGGCGCACAAGGCGAGCATCAGCGCGTTCCTCCATTGTCTGTTCGACCTGAAAGTGGAGATCGGCCACAGCGTGCGCTCGCCGCGCGAATGCAGGCGCGAAGCGGAACGCGACCTCACCGTCGCGACCGCCATGTTCGAACGCCGGCTGCTGGTCGGTTCGCGCAAGCTCGCCGCCGAACTCGACAAACAGATGGACTCGCCCCGGCTGTGGCCCGCGGACCGGTTCTTCAAGGCCAAGCGCGACGAACAGGCGCTGCGCCACCGCCAGTACGACAACGAGGAATACGGCCTGGAGCCGAATCTGAAGACCTCGCCCGGCGGCCTGCGCGACATCCAGACCGCCATGTGGGTGATGGCGCGGCAGTTCCGCACCACCGATCTCGCAGCACTGGAACGGCTCGGCATGCTCACCGCCGAAGAGCGCAGTTGGCTGGAAGATGGCCGACGCTTCCTGTGGTGGGTGCGTTTCGGCCTGCACCTGCTCGCCGGCCGCAAGGAAGATCACCTGCAGTTTCAGTACCAGCGCGCGCTCTCGCAGCGGCTCGGCTTCGCCGACACCAGCGCCCGGCTGGGTGTCGAGCGCTTCATGCATCACTACTATCGGCACATCATCGAACTGGCCGAGGTCAACGACATCCTCCTGCAGCATTTCGCGGAGACCATCCTGCAGGGGCGCAAGCGGGCGCGCATCGAATCGATCAATACCCGATTCCGGCTCTGCAACAACTACATCGAAGTGACCGGTCCGGAGGTCTTCCGCGAGACTCCGAGCGCGCTCCTCGAGTTGTTCGTGATCATGGCGAACCGGCGCGACATCTCCGGCGTGCGAGCCGGCACCATCCGCGCCGTCCGGGACAGCCTCGACCTCATCGACGACCGGTTCCGCAACGACCCGGTCAATACACGACTCTTCATCGACCTGCTGAAAGCACCGTACACACTCGTCTCGCAGCTGACCCGCATGCGACGCTACGGGGTGCTCGGCCGCTACCTGCCCGAGTTCGGCGTGGTCGTGGGACAGATGCAACACGATCTGTTCCACATCTACACCGTCGACGCGCACACGATGAACGTCATCCGCAACATGCGGCGCCTGCATTACCGTTCCGCCGAACAGGACTATCCGGTTGCCGCGTACTGCGTGCGCAACCTGCCGAAGATCGAACTGCTCTACATCGCGGGGCTGTACCACGACATCGGCAAGGGACGCGGCGGCGATCACTCGCAGCTCGGCGCGATCGATGCCGAGGCGTTCTGCATCCGGCACGGGCTCAGCGCCGCGGATACCGAACTGGTCACGTGGCTGGTACGCCAGCATCTGCTGATGTCCAGCACCGCCCAGCGCAGGGACATCTACGACCCGGACGTGATTCACGAATTCGCGAGCGAAGTGAAGTCGGAGATGCGCCTCAACTACCTGTACGCGCTCACCGTCGCCGACATCACCGGCACCAATCCGAACCTCTGGAACAGTTGGCGCGCAACGCTGCTGCGTACCCTGTACGGCGAAACCCGCAAGGCATTGCGGCGCGGACTCGAGTCGCCGGTCGATCGCGAGTCGAGCATCCGCGCCTGCCAGGAAGGTGCGCTCGACAAGCTCACGCGGCGCGGGCTCGATGAAGCGGAGGTCGCCCGGCTCTGGCGCATCCCGGGCGAGGAGTTCTTCCTGCGCCACACGTCCCGTCAGGTCGCCGACGTGACCGAACGAATGCGTGCCCACGATCCGGCGGCCGGACCGCTCGTCATGCTGCTCGATCTCAAGGGGCACATGCATGGCGACGGCGCGACCGAAATCGTGCTCTATACGCGCGATCAGCCCAACCTTTTCGCAGCGAGCGTCGCGGCGCTCAACCAGCTCGACCTGTCCGTACACGACGCGAACATCCATACCGCACAGAGCGGCATGTGTCTCAACACCTACGTGGTACTCGGTTCCGACGGGCAGCCGCTCGGGCGCGACGCAGCCGGGCGCGAGCGGCTGGTCAAGGCGCTGACCTCCGCGCTGCGCGATCCGGCGAAGTATCCGAAAGTCATGCGCCGCCGGGTCTCGCGGCGCATGCGCCAGCTGACCCGCGCGACCGAGGTCACGCTGCGCAATCGCCGTGGTGCGCGACATTCGGAACTCACCATCGTCGCCGCGGACCGTCCCGGGCTCCTCGCCACGGTCGGGCTGCTCTTCTACGAACTCGGCATCACGGTGCTGTCCGCCCGCATCACGACGCTCGGCGAGCGCGTCGAGGACGTGTTCTACGTCACCGACGGGAACGGCCGGGCGATTCGCGACAAGGAGCGGATCTACATGCTGGAGAACACCCTGCGCCAGCGCCTCGACAAACGTATCGCAACCAATCTCTGATTCCCGCGTGACATGAACCCGCACCTGAAAGACCTCGAGCCCTATCCGTTCGAACGCCTGAATGCGCTGAAGGCGGGTGTCGTGCCCGATCCCGCATTTCCGCCGGTGTTCCTTTCCATCGGCGAGCCCAAGCATGCCCCGCCCGCCTTCGTGGTCGAGCAGCTGACCGATCCGGTCCGGATCGCGCGGGACCTGTCGATCTATCCGACGACCCGGGGCAGCGACGCACTGCGCGAGACCATTGCCGCGTGGGTCGAGCGACGCTTCGCTGCGCGCGTGGATCCTGCACACGGCGTGCTTCCCGTGGCGGGTACGCGCGAGGCACTGTTTTCGTTCGCGCAGGCGGTGCTGAGCGGAACGCCGGGGGCGCTGGCGATCCTGCCGAACCCGTTCTACCAGATCTACGAGGGCGCCACGCTGCTGCGCGGCGCGACCCCCTGGTTCGTCAACTGCGTCGGTACCGGCGACTATCGGCCGGACTACCGGTCGGTACCCGAGGAGATCTGGCGTCGCTGCGAGCTCCTCTACCTCTGCTCGCCCGGCAATCCCACCGGCACGACCCTGGATCTCGACACGCTCACCTGGCTCATCGAGCAGGCAGACCGGCACGACTTCGTGATCGCGGCGGACGAGTGCTACTCCGAGATCTACTTCGACGAGGATCGCCCACCCGCAGGCCTGCTGCAGGCCGCTGCCGCCTGCGGCCGGACCGACTTCCGCAACTGCGTGGTGTTCCACAGCCTGAGCAAGCGCTCCAACCTGCCCGGACTCCGCTCCGGGTTCGTGGCCGGCGACGCACGCATCCTGGATGCCTACTTCGCGTACCGCACCTACGAGGGCTGCGCGCTGCCGAACCACGTCCAGGCGGTCAGCGCCGCGGCGTGGGCGGACGAAGCGCACGTCGTCGCCAATCGCGCGGAGTATCGCGCGAAGTTCGACGCGGTCGAGCCGATCCTGGCACCGGTGCTGCGCATGGTACGTCCCGAGGGCGGCTTCTATCACTGGATCGAAACGCCGGGCGACGACCAGCAGTTCGCGCGTGC
Organism: Pseudomonadales bacterium; assembly: GCA_019634925.1. Classification (GTDB taxonomy): domain Bacteria; phylum Pseudomonadota; class Gammaproteobacteria; order Pseudomonadales; family Azotimanducaceae; genus UBA7803. The sequence continues at coordinate 223,634 of JAHCAL010000003.1, read as the reverse complement.
GCTGTTCGAGGCGCGCAACATCACGGTATTGCCCGGGAGCTACCTGGCACGCGACGCCCACGGCGTGAACCCGGGCCGCAATCACGTCCGCGTCGCCTGGGTCGCACCGCGCGCGGATTGTGTGCGTGCGGCCAGCGCGATTCGTGACTGGATGGCCGACGGCGGCGCCTAGCCCGGACTATTCGTGAGTTCGCGTCGCGAGGACGCCGAGATGCCGGAAAAGACAGCGTGGCGCGGACCGGAAGGCGCGCAGGCGTACTCGACGGTACGTCGAGCACCTGGAGGGAGCACGCGCTGTCTTTTCCGGCATCTCGGCGGCCGCAGTAGCGAATTCATGAATAGTCCGGGCTAGCACGCGCGCCGCTGACGCCCGACCGGGCGCTGTGGTAGGTTTAGCGCCCTTCAACGGTCGGACCCGGAATCATGGCCAGCGCCACGCCTTCGCTACTCGCCTTCGGACTGGGCCTCGCGCGTACGAGCGGTACCGGCGCGATACTCGATGTCTATTTTCCCGCCCCGGTGTTCCAGCCGGAACCGGCACTCGGCCGCGTGATCGGGCAGGCATTCGGACCCGGCGCAGCGCCTGCCGACGCCGACGCGGTGCGGCGGTTCTGCGATGCCGCGAGCGCCGCGGGCGCAGGCGACGTGGCGCAGGCGTGCGCGGAACTCACGGATGCCCGGGATACCCTGGTCGCGGTACGGCTCGATGCCGATACGGACATCGCGCATACGGCCGAGGCCTACCTCAAGCTGCACCTGCTCTCGCACCGGCTGACGCTGCCCAACACGCTGAATCTCAACCAGCTGTTCGCCCACCTGCCGAACGTGGCGTGGACCAGCGACGGCGCGATCGCGATCGGCGAACTCGGCGCCTGCCAGCGCCGTGCACGCATGGCCGGACGCCACCTCGAGGTGTACTGCGTCGACAAGTTCCCGCGCATGACCAACTACGTGGTGCCGAGCGGGGTGCGCATTGCGGATGGCAGCCGCATCCGTCTCGGCGCCTACCTCGGTGACGGGACGACCGTGATGCACGAGGGCTTCGTGAACTTCAACGCCGGTGCCCTCGGTCCGAACATGGTGGAAGGACGCATCTCCCAGGGGGTGGTCGTCGGCGCGCACTCCGACCTCGGCGGCAGTTCGAGCACCATGGGTACCTTGTCCGGCGGCGGTTCCATTCGCATCACGATCGGCGAACACTGCCTGATCGGCGCGAATGCGGGCACCGGCATTCCGCTCGGTGACCGCTGCACGATCGAAGCGGGCCTGTACATCACCGCAGGCACGCCGGTCATGCTGCTCGACGACCAGGGCCACCCCGTGCAGCGGGTGAAGGCGCGCGAACTCGCCGGCCAGAGCGATCTGCTGTTCGTGCGCAACGGCACCAACGGCCAGGTCGAGTGCCGCACCAACCGCCGGGCCATCGAGCTGAACGCCCTTCTGCATGCGCACAACTGACCCGACGCACGGCGTTGCCGATCCCGTGCTGGCGCTGACCTGCGCGCTCATGGCGCGCGAGAGCATCACGCCCGCCGACGCCGGATGCCAGGCCCTGCTCGGTGAGCGGCTGGCGCGCTCGGGCTTCATCTGCGAATCACTGCGCTTCGGCGACGTGGACAACCTCTGGGCCGTACGCGAGTCGGCCGCCGGGGCGCGCCAAGGCAGGACGCCGCTGTTCGTCTTCGCCGGCCACACCGACGTGGTGCCGACCGGGCCCGCCGCGCAGTGGCGCTCGCCGCCGTTCGTCCCGACGCTCCGCGACGGGCAGCTGTACGGCCGCGGCGCCGCGGACATGAAAGCGAGCCTCGCGGCGATGGTCGTCGCGACCGAGCGTTTCCTGGCGGCCCGGCCGGACGTTCCCGCGCGGATCGCGTTTCTCCTGACCAGCGACGAAGAGGGTCCGGCGATCCATGGCACACGCGCGGTGATGGAGCTGCTCGGCGCGCGAGGCGAGCGTCTCGACTGGTGCGTCGTCGGCGAGCCATCGTCCGGCAACCGGCTCGGCGACACCGTCCGCGTCGGGCGGCGCGGCTCGCTGAACGGGACGCTGCGTGTACATGGCGTGCAGGGCCATGTTGCGTACCCGGACCTCGCCGACAATCCGATTCACCGCGCCGCCCCGGCGATCGCGGAACTCGCCGCGCGCACCTGGGACGAGGGCAACGCCTGGTTTCCGCCGACCAGCTTCCAGTGTTCCGGTATCCGGGCAGGCACCGGCGCCACCAACGTCATTCCCGGCGAGCTGGAGCTCGCGTTCAACTTCCGCTTCTGCACCGAGCAGACCGCGGCAGGGCTCGAAGCTGCGGTTCGCGAGGTGCTCGACCGGCACGGCCTGCGCTACACACTCGAATGGAGCCTGTCCGGCGAGCCGTTCCTCACGCGCCCGGGCCGGCTGATCGACGCGGTCGAGGCAGCCGTTCGCGATGTGACCGGCGGCGCGCCGGAACTCTCGACTTCGGGCGGGACGTCCGACGGACGGTTCATCGCGCCCACCGGTTGCGAGGTCGTGGAACTCGGACCGTGCAATGCGACCATCCACAAGGTCGACGAGTGCGTGGCCGTGGCTGATCTCGAACCGCTGGCGCAGATCTACCAGCGCATCCTCGAACGCCTGCTGGCCGACTGAAGCCATGGCCCGCACGCTGCTCGCCGTCATCCTGCTCGCACTCGGTTTCGCCGTCCTGTTCGCACCCGCTGCCCTGCTCCGCCATGTGGCCCCCCCGGGCGGTGGCGTGGAACTGGCCGGCCTTTCCGGAACGATATGGCGCGGCCACGCGGACCTCGTGATCGGCGGCCGCAGTGCGGGCCGCCTCGCCTGGCGTCTGGCGCCCGTCACAATTCTGCAAGGCGCACTCGGCTATCATCTGGCCCTGACCGGTCCCGGACAGGACCTCTCGGCTGCTCTCGCGATCCGGCCGACGCGCATGGGAATGACGGTCGACGGTGCGGCGGACAGCGCGTTCGTCAACCAGTGGCTCGGCGCGTACGACATCATCCTGTCAGGCAGGCTGACGTTCGAGGCGGTTCATCTGGAGGTTCCGTACGCGTGGCCGGCAGCCGCGCCGGACCTGCCGGTACCCGGGCGCGCGGGCGGGATCCTGCGCTGGACCGGTGGGCCCGTGCGTTACCAGCTGGCGCAGCAGACCTACCAGGGGACGCTGCCGCCGCTGGAGGCACTGTTCGGCGACGCGCTGCAGGCGGTGGTCTTCGCAACCGGCGACCAGACGCCACTGCTGCAGCTCGACCTGCTGTCGAACGGCTTCATCAGGATCGGCATGACGCGGCGATTGACGAGAATGCTGGACAATCCATGGCCGGGCGGGGAAGCGGATCACGAAGTAGTGCTAGTGGTCGAAGAGCAACTGTTCTAACCTGCCCCGGCGGTCTCTCATGGTGCCTCGCGTGATCCAAACCCTGTCTGCAAGACTGGCGACGCCGTTCCGCTGGCTGCTGCTGGCGGGGATCGCTTATACGCTCGCCAACAGCCTCATGTACCTGCTGGCAGGACCCACGGGCGGCGCCGCGCCGACTGCATCCGCGCCCACCGGCGCAACAGCGGGGATGGCCGCAGGTAAAGCAGCAGTCGACATCGCCCCCCTGCTCGCACGCAACCTGTTCGGCGCTGCGGACGGCCGGCCGGCTCCGGTCGCGACCAACGCACCGGTCGCGGTGGCGACCCAGCTGCCGCTCGAGCTGCGCGGCGTGTTCGTCGCCGAACGCGGGGGCACGTCCGCCGCGATCATCGCGCAGCGTGGGCGGCCCGGCATGCTCTACAACGTGGGCCAGGACATCGCCGGCAGCGCGGTCCTCGAGGACGTACGTCCCGATCACGTGATTCTGCGCCGCGCCGGCGTCAGCGAGACCCTGCACTTCCCGAAGGCGGGACAAGGCTGGACCTCACCGGCGCCCATGCCGGCGCCCATGCAGGAACCGATGTCCGACCTGATGCCCGAGGTTCCTTACGACGATCCGGCGCTGGAGCCCGCGCCCTACGACGCCTACGAAGAGCCGCCGATGGAACAGATCGATGAACCGCCGCTCGACGACGCGGCGGCGGTTCCGGCCGACTCAGGGACCAACCCGGCCGATCTGGTAGCCGACTATCGCGAGCGTCTGACAAGCAATCCCGACGAAGCGCTGCAGTCGCTCGGCATGAGCCCGGTCAGTGCCGGCTCCGCATCGGGCTATCGGATCGACAACCTTGCCCAGTCACCTTACCTCAGTCAAACTGGCCTGCAGCCCGGAGACGTCATCCTGTCTGTCAACGGCAGACCGGTCGGCGATCTCAACCAGGACCGCCTCGAGATCGACAACGTGCTGGCCCAGGGCTCGGCGCGCATAGAAGTACAACGGGGGGCGCGGCGGTTCTTCGTGACCGCTTCATTACCATGACGGAATCCAAGCTTCACTGGCACGACGGCTACCGGCGCCATGCCGTGCGGACGTCGTACCGCGTGTACGGCTGGCTCGCGCTGTGCCTCCTCGCCCTCGTGGCACCTTCCGGCTTGGCGCAGGAACAGACCTGGCGTATCAACGTCAAGAACGCGGACTTGAACGAGTTCGTCGTCCAGGTCGCCGAGATCACCGGCAGGACCTTCGTGGTCGATCCCCGCATCAAGGGCAACGTGACCGTGATCTCGAACACGCCGATGGACCGGGACGCGGTCTACGAGCTGTTCCTGTCGGTCTTGCGCGTGCACAACTGGACGGCGGTGCCGTCAGGCGGCGTGATCCGCATCCAGCAGAACGCGACGGCCAAGCAGAGCCCCGGTGCCGAAGGGGACCTCAGCGCCGTCGCGCCGGAGGAACTGGTGACGCGCGTCGTCGCCGCACAGAACGTCGACTCGGGCGAACTCGTCAAGATCCTGCGCCCGCTGATCCCGCAGTACGGGCACATCGCCGCGGTGGCGAATCCCAATGTCGTCATCATCAGCGATCACGCCGACAACATCGTGCGGCTGGTCCGGCTGGTGCAGCAGATCGACGTCTCGGACGAGGACGAGGTCGTGGTCGTGCCGCTGCGCGACGCCTGGGTCGGCACGGTGGTGGCCATGCTCGAGAAGGTCGCGCCCGACCAGCTGGCGCGTGGCGCGGTCGGCCCGCAGCGCATCCAGCTGATCGCCAATGAACGCAACAACAGCCTCGTCGTGCGCGGCAAGCCGCGGCCGGTGGCGCAGATCCTCAAGCTGGTGGAACGTCTCGACCAGCCGGCGACCGCGAGCGGCGCCACCCAGGTGATCTACCTGCGCCACGGCGAAGCCGCCAAGCTCGCGCCCCTGCTCGAGGGGCTCATCACGCAGAACACGACCGGCAGCGAGGAAGGCCGCGCGCCGACGACGATCCGCGCCGACGAATCGCTCAACGCGATCATCGTACGGGGCGACCCCGCCATCATGGCCGAGTTGCGCGACATCCTGGACAAGCTCGACATCCGCCGGACCCAGGTGCTGATCGAGGCGGCCATCGTCGAGGTTTCGGTGGACGAGAACACGCGGATCGGCGTCGAAATGGCGGGTGTCGACGCATCGGGCGGCAGCCTGCCGTTCGGCAGCACGACGCTCGACGGCGTGATCTCGGCCCTGCTCGGGAACATCGTCGGCGAGGACGGCTCGGTCGACGTGTTGAGCGGTCTCGCCTCGATCAGCAGCCCGACCCTGGCGGTCGCCAAGATCAACCCCGACGGCCTGTCGTTCGCGGCGGTGGTGCGGGCCCTCGCAACCAACACCAATGCCAACCTCCTGTCCACACCGAGCATCCTGACGCTGGACAACCAGGAGGCGAAGATCGTGGTGGGCAACGAAGTGCCGTTCCGGACCGGCAGTTTCACGACCACCGGCGACGGCTCCAACAATCCGTTCACCACGATCCAGCGCCAGGACGTCGGCCTGCAGTTGACCGTCACGCCCCATATCCAGGACGGCACCACGGTGCGGCTGGTGGTGGCCCAGGAGGTCACCAACGTGGTCGACACGGCGATCGGCGACGCCGCCTTCTCCGACGTCGTGACCTCGAAGCGCACCATCGAGACGACCGTGCTGGCGGACGATCGCCAGACCATCGTGCTGGGCGGTCTGATCCAGGACGACCTGACCGACTCGCTGAAGAAGGTACCGCTGCTCGGCGACATTCCCGGCCTCGGCCGGCTGTTCCGCTCGACCAACAAGACGCTGACCAAGCGCAACCTGCTGGTCTTCCTGCGGCCGACCGTGATCCGCAACCAGGACGATGCGCGCGAAGTCACCGAACGCAAGTACCAGGACGTCTGGGAAGTTGAAATCACCTCGAGCGGCACGGTCACACCGGAAGACCTGTTTCGCGGTCGACCGTGATGCCGACCCGTCCCGGTGCGACCTGAACGCCCTGCCGGAATGTCCGAACGCGCGCGCCTTCGTTACCGGCTGAGCCACCGGCTGGTCGCCGCGCTCATCGCGCCGAAGTTCGCCGGCGCAGACCGGGAGACAATGCTTGCCTGCGCACTGCCCGGCGCCCTGCCCGGCGGATCGGCACCGCCGGTCGCCGATCCGCACACGCCACTCCTTTACGTGCTCGAGAATCGCTCGCTCAGCGACCTGATCGTGCTGGACCTGGTGACCGCAGAGCTGGGCCTGCCCGGCCCGCTCGAACCGGTGACGATCGCCGGTGCGACCGACCGGCGGCGGGTCTTCTTCCTGAACCGCCCGGTGCGCGGCCGTTACCGGGCGGCGGATACGCCCGGCAAACCGACGCGGCTGACCCGGTTCCTGACGGCGGCTGCCGATTCGCCCGGCCCCGACCGACCGTCCGCTGAACCGGTTCGCGACCCGACGCCGGTTCAGGGCGCGATCGTGCCGGTCGCCGTGATCTGGGGGCGCGCGCCGAACCGCGAAGGCTCCCTGTTCCGGCTCCTGCTCTCGGAACATTGGTCGGTGACCTCGCGCCTGAAGCGGCTGGTCAACGTCGTCCTGAGCCGCCGCGAGATCATGGTGCACTTCGGGCAGCCGATTCCGCTCGCGGACGTACTCGATCCGGCCGTCAGCGGCCACCGCATGCTGCAGCGGGTAACCCGCCTGCTGCGGATACGTCTGCGCAACCAGCGCGTCGCCACCATGGGGCCGGATCTCTCGCACCGGCGCACCCTCACCCGTCGGATTCTCGGCAGCCGCGCCGTTCGTCAGATCATCGAAGCCGCGCCCACCGAGGCCGAGCGCTCGCGCCTCGAAGCGGCGGCGCGACGCGATGCCAGGGCGATCGCCTCGAACCTGTCGCATCCGACCATTCGTGTGCTCGAGCACCTGCTGCGCTGGTTCTGGAACCGGATCTACCAGGGCCTGGAGGTCGCGGGCATCGAGCGCGTCAAGGCGCTGGCGGCGGATCACACGCTCGTCTACGTACCTTCCCATCGCAGCCACGTCGACTACCTGTTGCTTTCCTACCTGCTCTACCAGCATGGGCTCATGATCCCGCACATCGCGGCGGGCGATAACCTCGATCTGCCGGTGCTCGGTAACATCCTGCGGCGCGGCGGGGCGTTCTTCATGCGCAGGAGCTTTCGCGACGATCCGCTGTACGGGGCCGTCTTTGCGGAATATCTCTACCAGGTGTATCGGCGCGGACACAGCGTGGAGTTCTTTCCCGAAGGCGGGCGCACCCGCACCGGGCGCCTGCTGCCTGCCAGGGTGGGACTCCTCAAGATGTCCATCGAGCATCACACACGCGGTCTGCCGCGCCCGCTCGCGTTCGTGCCGGTCTATTTCGGCTACGAGAAGCTGATCGAGGCGGCGAGCTACCTCGACGAGCTACGCGGCGCGGAAAAGCGCAAGGAATCCCTCGGCGACGTGTTCAGGAGCCTGCGCCTGATCCGGCAGAACTTCGGCCGTGTCGACGTCCGCTTCGGCGAGCCGATCGTATTGGGCGACTGGCTCCAGTCGGTTGAACCCGATGACGCACTGCGCGGCGCGGCCGCCATGGCACCGCGGCTCGGCGAAGAGATCATGTTGCGCATCAACGAGACGGCCGCCGTCAACCCGATGAACCTGGTTGCACTGGTCACGCTGTGCATGCCGCGGCTCGCGATCGAGGAGGCGCGCCTCGCGCGTCAGATCGCGATCTACCAGGCCCTGCTCAGTGCCGACGCGGCATATCACGACTTCGGGCTGTGTGAACTCGCGCCCGATGCGATCATCCGCCAGGCCGAAGCGCTCGGCATGCTGCGCCGCGAGGCGACCGACTACGGATCGGTGCTCTACCACGACCCGCTCTCGGCCGTACTGGTCACCTGGTATCGCAACAACGTCCTGCACGTCCTGGCGGTCCCTTCGCTGATCGCGTGCCTGGTTCGCAACCGCCGCCGACCGCTCACGCGCACGGCACTGCTGCGCATGACCGAGGTCGTGCTGCCGTTCATCGCCCGGGAGCTGACCGCACGACCGACCCCGGACGCCGCATCCCGCTGGCTCGAGCACCTGTGCACCGCCGGACTGCTCGAATCGACCGACGCCGGCTACCTGCCGCCACCCGCCCGGTCCGACCTGAACGACCGGTTGCGCCTGCTCGCACGACTGGTGATGCCGGTCCTCGAGCGCCTGTACATCGTGGTGGGCCTGCTGCACGCGGGGGGACAGGGCGCGCAGACACGCGAAGCGCTGCAGTCGCGAAGCAGCGCGATCGCCGCAAAGATGTCCCGCATCCTGGGTCTCAACGCGCCGGAGTTCTTCGACCAGCGCCTGTTCAATCAGTTCGTGGACGCGCTCATGGGCGCGAACCTGGTCACCGAACACGCCGACGGCACCCTGACCTACAGCCCGATCCTGGACGACATTCTGCGCGCCGCCGAAACGATCATCGAGCCGGACTTCCGCTTCGCGGTGCTGCAGGAGCACTGACCGGGCGCTCCGCCGTGTTACGGCCCCGATAAACGTCGTAACGCACGGTTCGTCCGCGGATCTGCCAGTCTGCGCGCCGGTCGGCCGGATCCTTGAGCCGGCGCTTGACGACCACGCGCGCCCGCGCGGCGCGGATGGCAGCTTCGAGCCACGCGTCGAGCGGCACCTCGTCCACCGGGGCTCCGGACAGCGCACGCGCGCGGAGCAATGCCCCGGTAAGCTGCATGCGTTTGCCAGGCAGCGCGTGCTTGTTGCGTTCCGGAAACATCGGGTCGAGATAGACGATATCGAACCCGGGTTCGCCGTCGAGCGAGACGTATCCATCGCCGCACACGGCGCGCGCGTTCCGGGTGCCCATGCGCCGGATCAGGTCTTCGACGGTCGCGTGCAGCAACGGATCAAGCTCGACGAGCGTCACGCACGCGCCGCTGGCAGCCAGGACCAGTCCGTCGACGCCCCACCCCGCCATGGCATCCAGTACCCGCATTTCCGCCGCGGCATCCTGGCGACGCAACCCGCACGCCCGCAACAGATCCCCTGCCTGAACGGTGCGTCGCCGTACCTCTTCGGCGCGAACCCAGGCGCCTTCGTCCGGACCGGGGCCGAAGCGGAGTTCGAGGTGTTCGTCGACCGCCCAGAGATACGGTGCCCCGGAGAGGTCGGGCGGCGCCGCGGCTATCACAACGCCCTGGTCGCCGCGCCAGCTTCGCAGCCAGTCCGACGCGGCAGGCGCGCAGTAGATCGGGCAGGCCATCGCGGGCGGCGTCGGGCTCAAGCGGCGTCACGCATCAGCTGACACCGGATTCGCCGCGCCGGGGCATGCCAGTGCGGGCCGGTTGCCACGGCGAGTCGCCGGCAACGTAGACCGGAAGCGCGTATTCCGGTGGCATCGACCGGCCGCTGGCATGATCGGCGAGCGCCAGACGCCCGATGACGTCGGCGGTTACCGCAAGCCCTTCCACGAACGCGCCTGCACCGGCGATCGAGGACCACCAGGGTGGTCGATCGCCGACCACGGTCCAGGCCGCAAAGGAGCCGAGGTCCGGAGCAGCACTCCCCACGTGCAGCACGTCGGCAAGCACGGCATGACACGCGTGCGCGGCGAACGCCCACGCACTCAGGTAGTGCGCGTCGCGCCGCGAGCGGGTCACGGTGAGCACGCCCGGGGGCGCGACCGAAGCCGCGGCGAACCGCGTGCGCGCAGTTTCGGCCAGCGCGCGGGACGAAGACACCGGCACCACCGTGGCATCGGCCGCAAGCGCCACCGCCTGCGCAGCCGCTGCCGCGATGCGCACACCGGTGAACGAGCCGGGACCGGCACCGAATGCGACCAGGTCGAACGCTCGCCCGTCGACTCCGGCACGGGAAGCAAGCGCACGCACCTGCGCGAGCAGGACCTGATTGTGCAGGCGCGCGACGTTCTGTGTATCCTCGAACCACACGCCTGCCGCATGGATCGCGACCGAACACAGCGCACCGGTCGTCTCCAGAGCCAATAGCGTCGTCATGGAGGTATGTTATCCAACCGCTCGACCTTAACGAAGCACTGGCCGCAATCCTCGACGACATCGCCCCGGTGCCGGACGCCGAAACACTCCCGTGCGACCGCGCAATCGGTCGCGTGGTCGCGGCGGAAGTCACGGCGCCGATCAGCCTGCCCCCGTTTCGCGCATCGGCCATGGACGGCTACGCGCTGCGCAGCGCGGACGCCGCTCGCATCAATCCGCGGCGGCTTCGCGTGGTCGGCGCCAGCAGCGCCGGACACCCGTTTCCGGGCGAGATTCCGGCCGACGCCTGTATCCGGATCTTTACCGGCGCAGCGGTCCCGGACGGGCTCGACGCGGTCGTGCTCCAGGAGGACTGCACCCGCGAGGGCGACGTCGTCTCGATCGGCGTTGCAGTCCAGCCCGGCGACAATATCCGGCCGATCGGTCACGACGTGCTGCAGAACACGCCGCTGTTCGGTCCTGGCACCTGCATCGGTCCGTTCGAGCAGGCGTGGCTCGCCGCATGCGGGGTCACCGAGGTTCGCGTGTGGCGGCGCGCTCGTGTCGCCATCTTCTCGACCGGAGACGAACTGATCGAGCCCGGCGGCGCGATCGGACCGGGACAGATCTTCGATGCGAACCGTCACGCATTGCATGCATTGCTTGGTTCACCCGCCATCGATCTCGTCGACCTCGGCATACTCCCCGACCGGCTTGCCGACATCGAGTCCGCTCTCGCCACGGCCGCACGGGACTACGACGCGGTCGTCACGACCGGTGGCGTTTCGGTCGGCGATGCCGACCATGTGCGCGAGGTGGTCGACCGGATCGGCCAGGTACGCCTCTGGCGGCTGAATCTCAAGCCTGGCAAACCGCTCGCCTATGGTCGGCTCGGGCGCGCAATCTTCCTCGGCCTGCCGGGTAACCCGGTATCGACACTGGTCACGACCCTGCTGCTCGCACGACCCGCGCTCACAAAACTATGCGGTGGCGTGCCGGACTCGCCGCTTGCGCTGCCGGCACGCCTGCATGGCGACATCCGCCATCGACCGGGGCGCGAAGAGTATCAGCGCGGCAACCTGACAGGTGGAGTCGAGGATCCCGTCGTCAGTGTGGTCGGAGACCAGAGTTCCAATCGTATCGGCAGCTTCGTCCTTGCGAACTGTCTCATCCGGATCCCGAAGGACACACACGACCTGACGGACGGGAGCCGCGTGACCGTGCTGCCCTTCAACGCCCTGCTCTGATCGCGGCCAGCAGCAACGCATGCCGACGATATAGCGGGCACGAAGCGGCAGACACTCGGACTCAAAAGAAAGGGCAGCTCGGCAGCGCGGCTTGCACCGCGCTCCGGCTGCCCGTCAGGTCACGTCTGCCGGGCGGCAGACGCGCGCATCAACCCCTCTTCGCGGGGCTCTTCTTCTGCGCGGATTTCTTGGCGGGAGCTTTCTTCACCGCGGGCTTTTTCGCTGCGGCTTTCTTGGGTGCGGCTTTTCTGGCGGGGGCTTTCTTCTTGGCTGCAGCTTTCTTGGCGGGCGCTTTCTTCGCCGGTGCCTTTTTGGCTGCTGCTTTCTTCGCCGGCGCTTTCTTCGCCGCCTTCTTGGCTGGCGCTTTCTTCGCGGCAGGCTTCTTGACCGTCGCCTTCTTGGCTACCGCTTTCGCTGGTGCCTTTTTCTTGGCCGGGGCCTTCTTGGCCGCTGCCTTCTTCTTCGGAGCCGCTTTCTTCACAGCTGCCTTCTTGGCCGTCGCCTTTTTCGCCGGCGCCTTCTTCACTGCCGCCTTCTTGGCTGCAGGCTTCTTGGCTGGGGCTTTCTTGACGGCGGTCTTCTTGGCAGCCGCTTTCTTCACTGAAGCTTTCTTCGCAGCTGGTTTCTTCGCCGGTGCCTTTTTGGCGGGCGCTTTCTTCGCTGCAGTTTTAGCCTTCGGCATACAGAATCTCCTCGGATTTCTATGCTATCGAATTTGGCCGCGTTGACTACCTAATCACAGCCACCGATCCGCACCTGTGTTCATGCCTGTTGGCCCTTGACGTCCGCACAGTCACCGACACCCAATGCGAATCTGCGCGCATCATACTGACAAGAAAAAAAAATATCACTAGTCCTCTTGCAATGCCGTGACGATTCGTTCCTGGATGTGCTTCACGTCACCCAGACCATCGACCCGGGCAAAACTGACATCAGCGTTGCGCGCACGTGCCTGGTAGAACTCGACGAGTGGATGCGTCTGGCGATGATAGACGGCGAGACGATCACGCACGGTCTCTTCGCGATCGTCGTCGCGCTGGATCAGGGGATCACCGGTCTCGTCGTCCTTGCCGTCGATCTTCGGCGGATTGAAGGTGACGTGATAGACACGGCCCGATGCGGGATGCACCCGGCGACCGCTCATGCGACGCACGATTTCTTCGTCCGGCACGACGATTTCCACGACATGATCGATGTCGACGCCTGCCTGATCCAGCGCTTCCGCCTGCGGAATCGTTCGCGGAAAGCCATCGAACAGGAAGCCGTTCGCACAGTCCGGGAGAGCGATTCGCTCGCGTACGAGTTCGATGATGATCTCGTCCGAGACGAGCGCGCCGGAGTCCATGACGGACTTCACGCGCTTGCCGAGCTCGCTACCGGCGCTGACCGCCGAGCGCAGCATGTCGCCCGTGGAAATCTGCGGGATGCCGAAGTGCCGGCAGACGAACTGCGCCTGCGTTCCCTTTCCGGCGCCCGGCGGTCCCAGCAGTATGATTCTCATGAACCTCTCCTCTCTGTTTGCTATTCAGGAACGACGCACCGGGCATCCAGCACATCCTCGATATGACACAGGCTGTCGACGAGACAGGCAATCGGGCGCGCTCCCACCCGCGGTACCTCCAGCGTGATGACGGCCCTGCCGGTTTCCCCATCCACACGACCCGAGTTGGCGAGCAGCGGTATGCCGAGATCGCCGAGTACGCCGATGATATCGCGCAAGAGTCCGTGACGATCCGGTGCTTCGAGTTCGATGCGCACGGGGCCCTCGCCCATCCCGCTCCCATCGTCCACGGCTCGCAGACTCGCGGCGCCCGATTCCTCGACGATGAGTTCGACGACGTCGAGAACCTGGCAATCCGCGGCTCCGAGCGCACGAAACACCTCCTCGATCGATCCGAAGCCGAGTCGCGCAGCCACGGCCGACCACGTCTGCGGACCCGGCGCCGGTAGCGCGAGTCGAGCAAGCAATGTGGCCACGCGCGCGCGGCCTGCCGCCTCGTTCACGTCTGCCGGACGACCGCGGAACCAGTCGTGCAGCTTCTGGCGCGCACGCGCGGTTCGCACGTAGCCGAGGTGCAGGTCCAACCAGTCCCGATCGGGCGCCTGCTCCGCGCCGGTCAGGATCTCCACGCGCTGTCCGGTCACCAGTTCGGTGTTCAACCGCACGGGCTCCCCATCGACCAGCGCGCCCCGGCAGCGGTGCCCCACCGCGGTATGCACACGATAGGCGAAGTCGAGCGGCGTCGAATTCGCATTCAGGTCGACGACGTGACCCTTCGGTGTGTAGACGAAGATCCGCTCGCTGCGGAACAGCTGGCGCAGCTCGTCGCTGAACTCGGTACTGGCTGCCAGCGGGTTGATCTGTTCGTTGGCCTGACGCCGTTCGACCACCTGGCGCAGCCAGTTCATTTTCTCGGCGTAAGGCCGGTCCTCGGATTGACCGTCCTTGTACGACCAGTGCGCGCAGACGCCGAGCTCGGCTTCGCGGTGCATCTCGTGGGTGCGGATCTGCACTTCCAGCGTGAGCCCGTCAGGACACAGGACCGCCGTGTGGATCGATCGATAGCCGTTTTCCTTGGGCGCCGCGATGTAGTCGTCGAACTCGCTCGGGACATGCCGCCACTGCGTGTGGATCACCCCGAGGGTCGCATAGCACTGGGCGATGTCATCCACGAGCACCCGCACCGCGCGTACGTCGTAGACCTGGTCGATGCCGATGTGCTTCGACTGCATCTTCCGCCAGATACTGTAGATGTGCTTGGCACGACCGGTCACGAGCGCCGGGATGCCCTGTCCGCGCAGGCGCCCCTCGAGTTCCGCGGCGATGTCCGCGACCTGACGTTCGCGCTCTTCGCGCCGCCCGTCCAGCTGGCGCGCGATGGAGATGTAGATGTCGGGCGCGAGGTAGCGGAGTGCCAGGTCCTCGAGCTCCCATTTCAGCTGCCAGATGCCGAGCCGGTTCGCCAGTGGCGCGAAGACCAGGTGCGCTTCACGGGCGATCCGCTGCCTGCGCGCCTCGCTGCCACGCTTGGCCGAACGCAGCGCCACGATGCGTTCGGCGAGTTTCAGGACCGCCACGCGCGCATCGTCGATCATGGCAACCAGCATGCGCCGCACGTTTTCGATCTGGTCGCGCCGCTCCGAGGTCTGCAGCCGGGCATTCGACATCTCGAGCAGGCTGGTCGCGCCCATGCGCGACACTTCCTCCAGCAGGTGATCGACGTCACGCCCGAACCGTTCGCGCACCAGGGCCCGATGCAGTGCGCCGCTGCGCACGGCGCGATAGACGAGACCAGAGACGACCGAGGCGGTATCGAGCTCCAGGCTCGCCACCAGCTCCGCGAATTCGAGCCCGCTCTCGAGCAGGGCTTCCTCCGTCTGCTCGAGCGATGCGACGAGTGCGCAGGCAGCACGCAGCGCTTCGGATTCCAGCTGGCGATGGGCGGCGACGAGTTCGCGAACCCAACCGTCCAGGTCGATGCTGCCGTCCGGCAACCGCGCCAGATCCGAGCGTACCTTGACCATTCAACCTCTCCGAACGAACAGACCCAGGGTCTCGACATGCGCAGTGTGGGGAAACATGTCGAAGATTCCGACCTCAGCAAGGCGGAATCCGGCGCGGGCCAGTACCGCGGCGTCGCTCGCGAAGCTCGCCGGACTGCAGGAAACGTAGGCGATCCGCTCGACGGCGGGCACGGCTGCCCAGGCTGCCAGGTTCGGACCAGCGCCGGAACGCGGCGGATCGAGCACCACGAGGGGCGCCAGCGGCAACAGAGCCGCGGCCGGCCCATGCAGGTCGGCGACCACGAACGACGTGCGCGCGGCCACGCCGTTCCGCACCGCATTGCAGCGTGCACGTTCGACGGCTCCGGTGCTGCTCTCGTAGCCGACCACGTCCGCACCGCGGCGCGCGAGCGCGAGCGCGAAGTTACCGATGCCCGAAAACAGGTCCGCAGCCTGCGTGCCGGGTCCGACATCGAGCCCGAGCACCGCGCTGCGCACGAGCTCACGGTTGATCCACGGATTCACCTGAGTGAAGTCGGTTGGCAGAAACTGGAACGACAGGCCGAAATCCGGGTTCGTGTACATGAGCCAGGGCTGCCCTGCAGCGGATTGCCCCGCGTCGGCCAGCGTGTGCACGGTCTCGTATCCACCGGGCTGCAGGCACACGATTCGCCCGGGATGCGCGCCGAAGGCTTCCAGCACCCTGCGGTCTGCCTCTGCAAGCGGCGCCAGATGGCGGATCACGAACGCGGCCCCTGCGTCGCCGGCCGCCAGTTCCACCTGCGGGATCCGGTCGGCGATACTCAGCTCGGCGAGCGCGGCTCGAAGTTCGGGGAGTGCACCGGCCAGCGCCGGCGCCAGGATCCGGCATTCGCCAGTGCGGGTAATCCGATTGCTGAATCCCTCGCGAAAGCCGACCAGCACCTCGCCGTCCACGCTGCGCACGCCGAGGCGCGCCTTGTACCGGTAGTGCAGGCGTGGCCCCGTGACAGGCGGCCGCAGCGACTCCGGGGTGATCCCCCGTGCATGGAGAAGCGCGATGAGACCGGCTTCCTTGTGGCGCAATTGCGCCCGGTAGTCCTGATGCTGCAACACACAGCCGCCGCAGCGGGGAAATGCTGCACAGGGCGGTACGACACGCTCCGGTGCAGGCTCACGCACCGCGATCGTCTCGGCGAACCACGTGCCGTGCCGGCGTTTGCGCACCACGGCTTCGACCCGTTCGCCCGGCAATGCGTTGCGAAGACGCAGCGTGCGATCGTCCACGGTGCCGGCGCCGAGTCCGTCTTCGGCGAGGTAGTCGACGGACACCTCGACCAGGCGCGGCTGGCGCGAGGCCATCAGGCCGGCAACCGCAGCAGCAGTTTGCGGCTGGCGAGCGGCCGCGGTCCGAGCAGGACGGCGAGTGCCCGGCGCGAGATGCGCTTGGCGGCAACCCGGACGACCCGGTTGTCGTAGTCGGCGGCTGCGATGGCGTTCAGCACGTGCCCCGGATAGGCACTTGGTGCTGCGCCGGGCGCTCGAACGAAGCCGGTGCCGGGTTCGAACCAGTAGTACGCCTCGGCGTCGATCGGCTCGTCGCGCGTAGCATCCCTCGCAAAATCGAGTCCGTAACCCAGCTCCTCGAGCAGCAGGTGTTCGAACTGCCGCAGCACGATCTCGGGTGCCGGCTGGCCGTCGCGCAGCCGGTCGAGCGTCCAGCACGCACCCGCATACACACGGGGTACGCTCTCCCGTTCGCCGACCAGGCGATCGATGAGCTCCAGAACGTAGAATCCTGCGGTGAGTGCATCGCCCTGCAGCCAGAGGTGCGCATCCGGTTCTGCACCGATCAGCGTCGCGAGGCTGCCGCGGCCCTGCCAGCTGGCGCGAATGCGATTGAACGGCTGCAGCGGATTGCCACGCCTGGTTCGTGTGCCCCGGGCCACGACCGCGACGCGCCCGTGATACAGCGTCAACAGGTTCACGATGGCACTCGATTCGCGATACGGCCGGACGTGCAGCACGAGCGCGGGCTCGCCCGTCACTCTAGTCATACCCCATCCTGCGCAGCGCAGCCGGACTGTCGGTCCAGCCGGGACGCACCTTGACCCAGAGCCGGAGCATCACTTTCCGCTCGACCAACCTTTCGATGTCGAGCCGGGCTTCCTGGCCGATGAGCTTGAGCTTCTCGCCGGAAGCGCCGATCACGATACGTTTCTGCCCGGGTCGCTCGACGTAGATCTCGGCGGCAATGTCCACGAGTCCGCCTTCTTCCTTGTACTGCTCGATCACGACGGCGAGCTGATGCGGCAGTTCGTCGCCGAGCCGGCGCATGAGTTTTTCGCGAATGATCTCCGCGGCCAGGAACCGCTCGGTCTGATCGGTCACCTGATCGGGCGGGAAAACGTGCGGCCGCTCGGGCAGGCGCCGGAAGATGGCGGTCCGCAGCCGATCGAGCCCTTCGTCCTTCAGGGCCGACACCGGGAAGATCTCGTCGAATCGCGCGAACCCTGCCAGGCGTTCGATCACCGGCAGGAGCACGTCCTTGCGCCGCAACTGGTCGATCTTGTTTATCACGGCGAGGCAAGGCGTCCCGACCTTGCGCAGATGCCCGAGCACCAGCTCGTCTTCTTCGGTCCACGCATCCCGTTCGGTGATCATCAGCACGAGGTCGACGTCGCCCAGTACGGCCGTGGCCGCGCGGACCATCTGACGGTTGAGCTGCCGACGGGCGTGCTCGTGGATCCCCGGCGTATCGACGTAGATCGCCTGGTACGCGCCTTCGGTGTCCACACCGAGCAGCACGTGCCGGGTCGTCTGCGGCTTGCGCGACGTGATGCTGAGCTTCTGGCGCAGCAGATGATTGAGCAGCGTGGACTTGCCGACATTCGGCCGCCCGACCAGTGCAACGTATCCGCAGTATTCCGCTTGTTCAGACAATTGCCGCTACCTGTTCGAGCATTCTGGCAGCTGCCTCGGTCTCGGCCGCACGACGGCTCGGCCCCTGTGCCACTACCGCGAGATCGAGCGCTGCGACCCGGCACCGCACCGTGAATATCCTGGCATGTGCGGAGCCGCTGGTTTCTTCGATGCGGTATTCCGGCAGCGCCAGGTTCGCAGCCTGCAGGTGCTCCTGCAGGCGCGTCTTGGCGTCCTTGGCATCGCGTGTGGTCAGCGTCGAGGCATCTGCCATGCGTGTCTCGAGAACCCTGTCCACCAGTTGCCGGGCCGCATCGATACCGCCATCGATGTGCACCGCGCCGATCACCGCCTCGAGGGCATCCGCCAGGATCGATGGCCGCCGATGGCCACCGCTCCTGCGTTCGCCGATGCCGAGCCGCAGGAAGCGGCCGAGATCGAGTTCCCGGGCAACGGCCGCAAGCGTCTCCCTGCGCACGAGGCTCGAGCGGATCAGCGAGAGCACATCCTCGTGTTCGTCAGGGCGGAGATGGTACAGCCGATCGGCCACGACGTAACCCAGCACCGCATCACCAAGGAACTCGAGGCGTTCGTTATGGGGGCGGCCGTGGCTCTTGTGCGTCAGGGCTTGTTCGAGCAGGGCGGGATCAGCGAACCGGTACCCCAACGCGCTCTCGAGCCGCGCGAGAGGCACCAGCCTGTCACTGGTAGACGTACTGTTTCTCGAACTTGATGACGACATCTACATTCAGGAACAGCGGCTCGCGCTTCTCGTAGGCCAGTTTGAGGGTCGTCGACTCACGACCCCGCTCGAACTCGATGATATCGCGGACCTTGAAATCGTACAGGCTGTTGAGCGGGAAACGCTTCTCGAGCGCCTCGTACACGGCGGCCCGGGGCATGGTGTTCACCTCGTTGGGCGGCAACTGCTCGATGACCGACTGGATGGTGCGGTAATCGATGTAGTGGGGGCCGACCTTGAGGGCCATGGAGATCGACCCGACCAGCACCAGCAGGGTACAGACCGTGCCGATCGCGGACATGCCCGACTGTTTCGTCGGACTCCTGAACGTTCCGTCCCTTCTGTTCCTATTGTAGAGGCGCATGATGCCTACCCGTCCTGTGCGTGTCAGTCGAGCCACCGGTTCCGGGCGAAGGTCGGCATGTTGAGTCCCGGCTCCTTGTGCACCCAGATCGCGACGGCTTTGCCGACGATGTTGCTTTCCGGGACGAAGCCCCAGGCGCGACTGTCTTCGCTGCGCCCGCGGTTGTCGCCCATCATGAAATAACTGCCTTCCGGGACTTTCCACTCCCGCGCGGGTTCCGTGAACGGGTACCGGTACATGCGATGCGGACGATCGCCCAGCGTTTCCATGTATTCCCTGATCAGGATCGGTCGCGAAGCCAGCGGAATGTCGGCCTGCATCTGTTGAACATAGTCGTATTTCGCCCGCACGCCGTTGATATACAGCACATTATTTTCATGCCGAATGACGTCCCCCGGCAGTCCTATGACACGTTTGATGAAATAGCGTGGGTCGTGCGGCGGGATGAACACCATGACATCCCCGCGCTGCGGCTCACCGATGTCCACGATCTTGGTGCCGAGCACCGGCAGGCGCAGCCCATAGGTGTACTTGTTGACCAGGATGAAATCGCCCACCTCGAGGGTCGGCAGCATCGACTCGGATGGAATCTGGTAGGGCTCCGCAAGAAAGCTGCGCACTATCAGGACGATCAGCAGTACCGGGAAGAAGGAACGGGCGTATTCCACCACACGCGGCTCGGCACGGATGCGAGCCTGCTCTTCTTCGGACGAGCCGTCGGCTGCGCGCCGTGCCGCAGCCCGCTCGCGCCGTGGTCGGAACCCAACCACGTCGATCAGCCAGATCGCGCCGCTGATCAGCACCGCCCAGGTCAACACCAGCGGAAAGTCGATGTCCATCAGCGCTCCACCTTCAATGCCGCGAGGAACGCATCCTGCGGAATCTCGACGCGGCCGAGCTGCTTCATGCGTTTCTTGCCGGCCTTCTGTTTCTCGAGGAGTTTCTTCTTGCGGGTGATGTCACCGCCGTAACACTTTGCCGTGACGTTCTTGCGCAGGGCCTTGACCGTCTGGCGCGCGATCACCTGCCCGCCGATCGCAGCCTGGATCGCCACGTCGAACATCTGCCGCGGGATCAGTTCCTTCATCTTCTCAGCAAGCGAGCGGCCCCGCGCCTGCGCCTGGTCGCGGTGAACGATCATCGCCAGCGCGTCGACCCGTTCGCCATTGATCAGGATGTCGAGCTTGACGAGCCGGGCCGACTCGAAGCGCAGGAAGCTGTAGTCGAGGGAGGCGAACCCGCGGCTGACCGACTTCAGTCGATCGAAGAAGTCCATCACCACTTCGTTCATGGGCAGCTCCCAGGACATGGAGACCTGACCGCCGCTGTACAGCAGGTTCTTCTGGACGCCGCGCCGCTCGATGCACAGCGTGATGACGTTGCCGACGTATTCCTGCGGCACCAGGATGTTCACCTGGGCGATCGGCTCGCGCATCTCCGCAAAGTTCGCGGGCAGGCTCGACGGGTTGTCGATCTGCAGCACCGTTCCGTCGCTCTGCATCACCTCGTAGACGACCGTGGGGGCGGACGTGATGAGATCGAGGTTGTATTCCCGCTCGAGGCGCTCCTGCACGATCTCCATGTGCAGCATGCCGAGGAAACCGCAGCGGAAACCGAACCCGAGGGCGTCGGAGGTCTCCGGCTCGTAGAAGAGCGACGCATCGTTCAGCGTCAGCTTCTCGAGCGCGACCCGGAAATCCTCGAAGTCCTCGGTGTTGACCGGAAACAGCCCTGCGAAGACCTGTGGCTTGACGCGTGCAAAGCCGGGCAACTGGTCCACTTCCTGGTGCGCGGCGAGCACGATGGTGTCGCCCACTGGCGCGCCCCGGATATCCTTGATGCCGGCGATGACGTAGCCGACCTCGCCTGCCTCGAGCACCTCGCGCGTCGTGGGCTTCGGCGAAAAACAGCCGACGTCGTCGACCTCGTGCGCCTTGCCCACGGATTTCACCACGATGCGGTCGCCGCGCCGCAATCGGCCGTGCACCACCCGGACCAGCGACACGATGCCGAGGTAGTTGTCGAACCACGAGTCGATGATAAGTGCCTGCAACGGCGCCTCGCGATCACCGACCGGCGGCGGGATGCGATCGACCAGGCACTCGAGCAGCTCCGGCACGCCCTGCCCGGTCTTCGCGCTCACGCTGACGATGTGTTCGGTCGGCAGCCCGATGATCTCCTCGATCTCGTGCGCGACGCGCTCCGGTTCGGCCTGCGGCAGATCGATCTTGTTCAGCACCGGCAGCACCTCGAGCCCCTGCTCGATTGCCGTGTAGCAGTTGGCGACCGACTGTGCTTCCACGCCCTGCGCCGCGTCGACAACCAGGAGCGCGCCTTCACAGGCGGCAAGCGAACGCGACACCTCGTAGCTGAAATCCACGTGGCCGGGCGTATCGATGAAGTTCAGCTGATACGTGGTACCGCTCGCAGCGGTGTAATAGAGGGTGACGCTATGCGCCTTGATGGTGATGCCGCGCTCGCGCTCGAGATCCATCGAATCGAGCACCTGCTCGGCCATCTCGCGATCGGACAGTCCGCCGCAGAGCTGGATCAGCCGGTCGGCAAGCGTCGACTTGCCGTGATCGATGTGGGCAATGATCGAAAAATTGCGGATATGCTCGATCGCAGGCACAGACACTCCCGCCAGGCCGCATCGGCGCGGCGCGTTCAAAGGCGCGCGAGTTTAGCCTATACGGCAAGCCCCGGCGAGCCGCGCTCGCGCCGGCCCGGGCGCGCCCTCACTCGGGCACGCGGAGCGCCAGAAATGTCGGCACCTGACCACGGATGATCAGCACCGGCACCGAACGCCCGCCGGGCAACCCTTCCGCGATGCGGGTAAAGCCGGCGACGTCGGACACTTCCTGGTTGTTCAGCCGGGTGATGATGTCACCTTCGCGAATGCCCGCTTCCGCGGCCGCACCTTCGACGGTCGCGACACGTACGCCGCCCTCGATGCCGATCCGCTGGCGCACTTCGGCGCTGGGTTCTTCGACCGCCATGCCGAGCCGTGACGGCGTCGTGCCGGCCGGGGCGGGCGCCGCGCTGACGTCGCCGGGCCGGTCGGGCAGTTCGCCGACCCGAACCTTGAGGGTCCGCTCGCGTCCTTCACGGACGACCAGCATGTCGACGTCCCTGCCGACCGGCGTGCGTCCGACCACGTGCGGCAGTTCCGAGGAGAAGTCGATCGCCTGGCCGTTGAACCTGATGATGATGTCGCCTTCGCGGACCCCCGCCTGCGCGGCTGGACCTTCCTCCAGCACCCGCGTCACGAGGGCGCCGTGCGGCCGGCTGAGTCCGAAGCTTTCCGCCAGGTCCCGGTTCACTTCCTGGATCACCACACCCAGCCAGCCGCGCGCGACGCGGCCGGATTCCTTGAGCTGGCGAACGACGTCCATGGCCACATCGATCGGGATCGCGAACGAGACCCCCATGAACCCGCCCGAATTGCTGTAGATCTGCGAGTTGATGCCGACCACCTCGCCATCCAGATTGAACAGCGGACCGCCCGAATTGCCCGGATTGATCGCAACGTCGGTCTGGATGAACGGCACGTAGTTCTCGTTCTGCTCGGTAGGCAGGCTACGGCCCTTGGCACTCACGATGCCGGCCGTCACCGAATAGTCGAAGCCGAACGGCGACCCGATCGCGAGCACCCATTCGCCGACCTTGAGACTGTCGGACCGACCGATCCTGACCGCCTGCAGGTCGGCGGCGTCCACCTTGAGCAGCGCCAGGTCGGAACGGGGGTCCGAACCCACCAGCGTCGCCACGATTTCACGGCGGTCGTTGAACCGGACCATGATCTCGTCCGCACCATCGACGACGTGATTGTTGGTGAGGATGTAGCCGTCCCGATCGATCACGAAGCCGGACCCGAGCGAACGTGGGCGGGCGAACGGCATGCCTCGCTCGCCGTCCGGCGGGAAGAAACGCCGGAAGAATTCGTCGAGCTCCTCGGAACGGGACGGCGGGCGGCTGCTGCGTGACGATGAGCGCTGCACGGTGCTGATGTTCACGACCGCGGCCGCGTTCGCATCGACCAGCTTGGTGAAGTCCGGCAGTTCGCGCGCCACTGCTGCCGACGGGAGGCTCGCCAGAACCACCAGACCCGCCAGCGCGCCGGCCGCCACGAATGAACGCAATGTCATGACCGTTCCTCTTTAATCTCGTTGATCTGCCCGTTGCCAGGCAGCGTGCGGCGCGCGCCCGCGTCGCCCGGTAATCGAATCGGGGCCGCCCCTGCCACCTGCACACGCAGGTCGAGCACGTCGAGCAACCGATCGCCGGACCGCACCACCCACCCGAGCGCGGCGGCAAGCCCTGCGAGGCCGCACAGTACGCTCGATGCGTCGCCGCCCGCAATGGCCCCGATCCACGCGCCACCGGCGAGCCCCGCGAGCGGCGCGCCAAAGGTCCAGGCGGCAGCCCGCGCGAGACCATGCTCTGAAATCGAGAGTGCCACTTCGTCACCGGCGCAGAGCGGCGCTGCCGTGAGTCCGTGCAGCGACACCGCGCGCATGCGGGCGCTGCCCGCACGCATCGGGCAGCGCCCGCAGCAACCCGCGGAATCCACGCCGAACCTGACCTGGAGCGCGCCATCCGGGCCGGCCTCGGTGTGACCGGTGCGCTCGAGCCGGCAAGGTGTCACTACCGTCCCCCGGTCGCGCGGATCGACCGCGCGATCTCGACCGCCGTGGGTGGCGGAATCTCTCCCACCACGGTCACCAGCGGTGCAGCGGCGGCACTATCGCCAACAGATGCACCGCCAACAGATGCACCGCCAACAGGTGCAGCGAGTCGATGCGCCACGGCAACGGTCGCGCCGTCACGCGACTCCATGCTGCCGGCGTCCGGCTCCGGCTGATCCTCGACGAACACCGAGAACGCCGCGAGTCCATCCGAGAACATCATGCGCGTCACAGGCCGTTTCGACCCGGGCGCTTCGCGGACGTCCGCCGCCAGGAGCGCAAAGCCCTCGGGCAGCCAGCCGGCTTCCCAGCGTATGTCCTGCTCCGCCACGTTCTCGGCGGTCTTCGCAGCCAGCGTGAGGTGACTGATCAATGCACCGTCCCGATCGTCCGGCTCGAGCGCGGCAGGGTCGACCTGATCGCCCAGCCGGATCTGGTTGAACTGGAAGATCTCGAGCCGTTCGCCGTTGACGTCGATCAGCTCGGAGCGCAGCAGCAGTCGCGTCTCCCGGTCGAGCCACAGGCGGTAGCCGTAACGATGCGCATCGCGCGGTGTCACGGCAAGGCGCACCGCCGCACGGTCGGCCACCCGGTCCTCGCCGAAGAACGACAGGCCGTAATAGTCCGATAGCCGGTTGTAGCTGCGTACGAACGCGCCGGCAAACGGACCGGCAGGAATCGTGTCGCGCAATGCGAGCAGTGCGTCGCCGGGCTCGACCATGCAGATGAGTTCCTCGCCGCGCCTGATGATCTGGCGCGGCGCGCCGTTCATGTGCACGAGGCGCTCACGCTGCTCGCCGTCCACGACCATGTGCACGATGCGCAACGTCGCGAGTTCCTGACCTGCGTAATAGCTGAAGATCCCGTCATAGCTCAGTTCGGCGAACGCCCGGTTCATCTCGTCGAGCCAGCGCCGCGGATCATCGTCCGCGCGCACCCCGCCGACGAGACAGATGCCGACCAGCAGAACGGCAGCGGTGCGGATGATCATGGGGCTTCGTAGGTCGCCATCTTGACCAGGGAGATCACCCCGCGATGCTCGAGACCCTGCTGCTGGGCGTGCTGCAGCATGTAGGCCTGGGCACGCCGCAGATCGGCCGCATTGACGTCACGGACACGACGCTCGATGGCGAACGGTTCGCGGACCACCGGATCGCCCGTCGCCCGTTCGGCCGATCGGGAATCCGACGCCACCTGCGCGAATCCCGGCGCGAGCGAATCGTCCGGGTTGCCGCCGGCCACCGGCACGGCTGCGGGCCCGTCGACACCATCGGGCAGAACGCCGACCAGCACGGCCAGGGCGAGTCCGGCAGCGAGACCGACGCCCACCCACGCTCGGCGGCCGGACAGGAAGGCGCCCGCAGCACCACGTGCGGACGCCGGTTCCCGATCGGCCGTGCCCTGCCCCGCGCCTTTGGTAGCCTCACGTACCGCGCGCGGTACACGATTGGCCAGGGCCTGGGTGGCCGACCGGCTGCGTACCGTGCGTTCGCCACGCATCACGCTGCCGATCAGGTGATAGCGGTCCCACGCGGCGCGCAGTTCCGGGTCGCGCTCCAGCTCATCGAGCACGCGGCGCAATTCGAACGCATCCGCCTCGCCGTCGATGACGGCCGACAGCGAATGCCTCAGCTGTTCAGTCATGCCTGGTTACCTCTCGTCCCATACGCCCCCCTTTCTCAGCGACTCCGATCCATGATCGGTGCGATGCGTTTGTCGATCGCCTCGCGAGCCCGGAAGATGCGCGAGCGCACCGTCCCCACCGGGCAGTCCATGATTTCCGCGATCTGCTCGTAGGCGAGTCCGTCGAACTCTCGAAGCGTGACCGCGCTGCGCAGATCCTCGGGCAGCTCCGCGATCGCTGCATGGATCTCGGCCTCGAGTTCGTCACGCGAAAGCGACGACTCCGGATCGTCGTATTCACGCAGCGCGTCGGCACCCTCGAAGTGCTCGGCATCCTCGATCTCGACGTCCACGCCCGGCGGCCGGCGACTGCGCGCGACGAGGTGGTTCTTGGCGGTATTGATGGCGATCCGGTAGAGCCAGGTATAGAAGGCGCTGTCGCCCCGAAAACGGGGCAGCGCGCGGTAGGCCTTGATGAAAGCCTCCTGCACGACGTCCTGGACATCTTCGGAGTCCCGCAGGTAGCGGCTCACCAGATTGACGATCTTGTACTGGTACCGGGAGAACAGCAGGTCAAAGGCACGCATATCGCCTTTCTGGACCCGTCGCACCAGTTCCTGGTCGGTATCCTTGGCCACGGAATCCGTCGATGGGTGATGAATGACGCGATATTCTGCCGATAACGCCATGTTTATACTAGGCGACTGCACGCTCGAGACCCTCGCTCATGTCCGGGATGATTCGATGACTCTTCGCTATTCGACCGACGTCCTGGTCATCGGCGGCGGCGCTGCCGGGCTCTCCGCCGCCCTGCACCTCGCACCCCATGCGCGCGTCACGGTGCTGTGCAAGGGCGACATCGAGGCCGCTTCCTCGACTTGGGCGCAGGGCGGGATCGCGTCCGTCACCGACCCTGAAGACAGCCTCGCTTCCCACATCGCCGATACCCTCGTTGCCGGTGCTGGCCTGTGCGACCCCGACATCGTGCGCTTCACCGTGGAAGGGGCCGCGCCCGCGATCAAGGAACTGGTCCGCCTCGGGGTCCGGTTCGACACCGAGGCGAATCACTACCATCTGACCCGGGAAGGCGGCCATTCGTTCCGTCGTGTGCTGCACGTCGCCGATGCAACCGGACGCGCCGTCATCGACACCCTGACCGAGCAGGTGTTGGACCATCCCAATATCGATCTGTTTCGCGACCGGGTGGCGATCGACCTGATCAATCTGAGCAAGTTCGGCCGCCATCCCAACCGCTGCGCCGGGGCGTACGTGCTGAACCGCACCACCGGGCACGTGGAGCTTTTCCAGGCGCGGTTCATCGTCCTGGCGACCGGCGGGGCCAGCAAGGTCTACCTCTATACCAGCAACCCGGACAGTTCCACCGGCGACGGTATCGCCATGGCCTGGCGCGCCGGCTGCCGCATCGCGAACATGGAGTTCAACCAGTTTCACCCGACCTGTCTGTACCATCCGCACGCGAAGTCGTTCCTCATCTCCGAGGCGGTTCGCGGCGAAGGCGGGGTTCTCCTGCTGCCCGACGGCGAGCGCTTCATGGAGCGCTTCGACGAACGCCTGGAACTCGCGCCGCGCGACATCGTGGCGCGCGCAATCGACCACGAGATGAAGCGCCTCGGCATCGACTGCGTATACCTGGACATCAGCCACCGCCCGGCTGCCTTCATCGAATCGCACTTTCCCACCATCGCGAGCCGCTGCCGCGAGCTCGGCATCGACATCACGCGCGAACCGATGCCGGTAGTCCCGGCCGCGCACTACACCTGCGGAGGCGTCCTGGTGGACCGCCATGGGGTCACCGACATTCCGGGCCTCTACGCCATCGGCGAGGTGAGCTGTACCGGACTGCACGGCGCGAACCGGCTGGCCAGCAATTCGCTGCTCGAATGTTTCGTGTTTGCGCATTCGGCCGCCGAACACATCCTGGGACGGCTCGATGACCCCGCGCCCGTCGCGCAGGTGCCGGACTGGGACGAGAGCCAGGTGACCGATTCCGACGAGGACGTAATCATCGCCCACAACTGGGACGAACTCCGGCGCTTCATGTGGGACTACGTGGGTATCGTGAGAACCGACAAGCGCCTCAAGCGCGCCCAGCGCCGCCTGGACCTCCTGCGCCAGGAGATCCACGAGTACTACAGCCACTACCGCGTATCGAACGACCTGATCGAACTGCGCAACCTGGTCCACGTGGCGGAGCTGATCGTCCGCTCGGCACTCGCGCGCCAGGAGAGCCGCGGGCTGCACTTCAACCTGGATCACCCGGACACCCTGCCGCGCGCCGAGGATACGATCCTGTTCCCCGGGTACCCCGACCGGCTAGACGTCCTGCGCCCGGTCGCCTACTGAGCAGGCCGCCTTCGCGAGCCGGCGCAGGCGCGCCAGCGCCGGCGGCGAGAGTTCGTCGTGCCAGATCTCCACCCGCGCGCCCGACTGCAACCGGACCCGGGTGAGCCAGCGGCCGAGGTGAACCTCGTCGATCAGGGCAATCGCCGCGACCGACACCTGCACGCGCCGGCCGCGCCGGGGCCGCGCATGCCAGCTCCAGACCATGAGCGGAACCAGCCCGGACCAGCCGAACCAGGTCCAGCCGGCGGCGATGCCGAGCACCGCCACCGTCCAATGCCGGGACAGGCGCCAGTTGCCGGTCACGTACTCGAATTCGAGGGGCGGCGATACCGGCCGACCGCCGGCAGCCACACCGTCACGCGGCGTTCGCAGCCTGGATCGCGGCAACGATGGCAGCCAGTTCGGGATCGGGTGGCGTCGCCCTCCCCTGGATCCAGTCGAAGATATCCCAGTCGTCGTGTTCCAGGAGCCGGGCATAGCAGGTCTTGCCTTCGGGCGAGAGCGAATCGAGCCGCGTGCGTACGAACGGCAGCAGCAGGAGTTCCAGCTCCAGCATGCCGCGCCGGCTGCGCCAGCCGAGCACCTGATCTTCGACACCCATGACAACTCTCCAAACCAGACGCGCCGACCAGACGCGCCGACCAGACCTCGACACCCGTCGGCCGGCGCGCAACAATCGCCCATCACGATACGGAATTCCAGCAGAAATGCTCCACGCGGCATGGCAGAACTTTATCCGCGCATCGACCTCCGCGGCCGCCGGACCGGCCGATGCCACGGAGCCGCGCGGGTTCGCGTACGTACCCGACCTGCGCGTCGCCGAATTCGTCGGCAGCGACGTCCGTCGGTTCCTGCAGGGCTACCTGACCTGCGACGCGCTGGCGCTACCCGGTGACCGGTTTCAGGCTGCGGCAGTCTGCAATCTGAAGGGTCGCGTGGTGGTGAACGGCTGGGTCACCGCACCCGATGCGGAGCGGGTGCGCTTCGTCGTTCACGCATCGCTGCTGGACGGCCTCGAATCGATGCTGCGGATCTACCTGCGTTTCTCCCGAACCCGGCTCGTCGACCGCCGCGACGACTGCCTGGTCTTCGCCGGGTGGGGAGCGGACGCACCCGGCATGCCGATCGACGCACGCCGACGGCTGCTGCTGGCGGAAGACCTGGGCGCGGCCGAGACGGCCTGGGCGAACCAGCCCCACCGCAGCGCCGAGGCATGGGACGACGAACTGATCATGGCCGGTCTGCCGCTGGTCTCGGCGCCCACCAGCGATCAGTTCCTGCCGCAGATGCTCGACCTGCCGGCACTCGGTGCCGTCGATTTTGCCAAGGGCTGTTATCTCGGCCAGGAAATCGTCGCGCGCGCGCAGCACCGCGGCCAGGTCAAGCGACACCTCATGCGCCTGCACTGGCGCGGCCCCGCGCGGCCGGCGCCCGGTGACACGCTGGTGGACACCAACGGGCGCGGGCGCGCAATCGTGCTGCAGAGTGCGCGGCGTGGCGACGCCGCCAGCGCGGGCGTCGCGCTCGCCGTGGTACAGGACGAGACCACCTACCCCCTGGACTGCGCCGGCACGGCGTTCGGCCCGCTGGACTGACCGGCTGGACCGACCTGCCGGACTGACCCGCTGACCAAATGGCGCCGCCCGGCCCTCAGTCGCGCGCCTTGAGCGCCGGGTCGTAGAGCCACTGGATGCTCGAGAAGTCGAAGCGACCCGCTTCGTGCGTGTGTTCGTGCATGCGGTAGAGATTGCGCGCCAGCGCGCCCATCGGGACCGCACTGCCCGACTGTTCCGCGGTCGCGATGGCGAGCCCCAGGTCCTTGTTCATGAGTTCGACCATGAACCCGCCGGCGTACCCGCGCGACGCCGGCGCAGTCGGCATCACGCCGGGATACGGATTGTAGACGTTGAGCGCCCAGTTGCCGCCGGACGACTGTTTCATGATCTCCGAGAGCGTCGTCGGATCGAGGCCGTTCCGGACGCCGAGCGCGAGCGCTTCGGCGGTTCCGCTCATGAGGATCGCGAGCAGCATGTTGTTGCAGATCTTCGCGATCTGGCCTGCCCCGTTCGCGCCGGCATGGAAGATGTTGCGGCCCATGGCCTCGAGCGCGGGCCGCGCGCGAGCGAGCGCGCCCGCACTGCCGCCGACGATGAACGTGAGTGTCCCGGCTTCCGCGCCGCCGGTTCCACCGGATACCGGGGCATCCAGCATCTCGAAACCGCGTTCCGCGGCGGCCGCCGCAACCTTGCGTGCGCTCGCCGGGTCGATCGTGCTGCAGTCGACCAGCAGGGTGCCGGGGTCCGCGCTCGCCAGCACGCCATCGGCGCCGAGATAGAGCCCTTCCACATGCCGGCCCGCCGGCAACATGCTGATCAACAGGTCGACACCGGTCGCACACGCGGCAGCGGTCGGCGCACCGCGAGCCCCGGCGACACTCTCGACCAGGGCCGGCAGCAGATCGAAGACCCGCACCTCGAACCCGGCCGCCACCAGGTTGC
Source organism: Pseudomonadales bacterium (assembly GCA_019634925.1). Classification (GTDB taxonomy): domain Bacteria; phylum Pseudomonadota; class Gammaproteobacteria; order Pseudomonadales; family Azotimanducaceae; genus UBA7803. The sequence continues at coordinate 193,355 of JAHCAL010000003.1, read as the reverse complement.
GCGCCATCGGTCCGCCCATGTTGCCGAGCCCCACGAAACCGATCTTCAGGGTCATGTCGAGGTCTCCAGGTCGTGCAGGGGATTCACCGGCCACGGCGCCCGGAGGTGCGCGGCCACGTAGTCGTCCGGCAACGCGGCAAGCCCGGCGTGCTGCCAGCGCGGCGCGTTGTCCTTGTCGATCAACAGCGCCCGCACGCCCTCGGCGAAGTCGCGGTGATCGGCGCATTGGGTCGCGATGATCATCTCGAGGCGGAACGCTTCCGCGGGTCCCAGGCCGCGCGCCCGCTGCAGTTGCGCGACCACGATACCCAGCGACGCGGGACAGCCGCGCCGCATGGTCGCGATACCGTTGTCGATCCAGCGGCTGCGACCGCCGAGGGCTTCGATCCGCGCGACCACCTCGTGCAGCGATCCGTCGGCAGCGAGCGTCTCCGGCAGGTCGTCGATCTGGCGGGCCGGCAGGTCCGCGACAGGCAAAGCCGCGAGCGCTCCCGCGGCGACTTCGCGGTCGCCGTCCGTCCGCCCGGTCCAATCGGCGGCGAGCAACGCATCACGCACCGCGCCGCGCGCTGCCGCCGCGACCGCATGGGTCGCGATCCCGGTGGCGACCGCGTCCGCGCCGTTCAGGTGGCTCCCGGTCATGGCGATGAACGTCGCGACGGCAGGTGCGAGCCGTCCGAGCAGCAGCGTCGCGCCCGCATCGGGGAACAGGCCGATCGTGATCTCCGGCAGGGCGATCCGGGATTTCTCGGTCACGATGCGGAAGCGTGCACCGGAAAAGATGCCGAGGCCGCCGCCCATGACGATCCCGTGGCCGAGCGCGATGACCGGTTTGGGACAGGTGTGCAAGCGATAGTCGAGCCGGTATTCGCGCTCGAAGAACTCGTACGGATACCGATCCACGGCACTGCCGGCGGCATGGTTGCGCACCATCGCCCGGTACAGTGCCTGGATGTCGCCGCCGGCGCTGAAGGCGCGCTCACCGGCACCGGTCAGTAGCACGGCCACCACACGCGCATCGGCGACCCAGCGGGCGAGCGCCGGCGTCAGGATGTCGATCATCTCGAGACTGAGCGAGTTGAGCGTAGCCTCGGCATTGAGCCGGGCTTCCGCCAGGACATGGCCGGACGCGGTCGCGTGCTCGAAGAGCAGCAGCGGCGCACCAGCGTCGTTGATCGGTGCGGTCGACTCGGTCGCCATGATCGCGTGCCCCTCGCTCAGCCGTTGACCCACTCGGGGGCCCGCTTGCCGAGGAAGGCATTCACCCCTTCGCGCTGATCGCGGGTATCGAACAGCTTCACGAACGCCTCGCGTTCCGCGCTGTAGGCGGCACCGACGGTGCCGTGGCGGGCGCGCTGGATGAGCGTCTTGCACGCCGCGACCGCCGGCGGGCTCTGCCGCCCCACCGACTCGGCCAGCGCGAGCGCGCGTCCGAGTGCCTGCCCGGTATCGACCACTTCCTCGACGAGTCCGATGCGCAGTGCAGTGGCGGCATCGACCCGTTCGCCGCAGAGGATCATGCGCTTGGCCCAACCCTCTCCCACGACCCACGAGAGATTCTGGGTGCCGCCGCCGCAGGGCAGCAGACCGACGGTCGCCTCCGGCAGCGCCATCTGGGCCTGCGTCTCGGCGATGCGGATGTCACAGGCGAGCGCACATTCGAGTCCGCCGCCCATGGCGTAGCCGTTTATCGCGGCGATGCTGACGCCGCGGAAGGCTGCCAGCGCTTCGAACGCGGCACCGAAGCGCGCCGCCATCGTCGCCGCGACGGCTTTGTCGCCGCTCGCGAAGAGCTTGAGATCCGCGCCGGCGGAAAAGAACTTGTCACCCTGACCACAGATGACGATCGCATAGACCTCGGGTGCGGCATTGCAGCGCGCGATGAGTGCTTCCAGCCCGGCAAGGCTGTCCTCGTCCCAGGTATTGGCGGGCGGGTTGTTGATGGTGACGAGTGCCGTGTGGCCGCGCAGCTCCACGAGCAGCTTGTCGGTGTTCGATTCGATCATCACGCCTGTCCTCCGCGCTTACGCAAGCAGCGGATAGTGACACAAAGCGGGACCGCCCTGAAGCCGCGCCCGGGCTCGCCGGACAGCCTCGTTCAGGAGACGTCGAACCAGTCGATCGGTGTTCTGCCATGCGTCTCGAGGTAGTGGTTCGCGGCCGAAAAATGCCGGCAGCCGAAAAAGCCACGATGCGCCGAGAGCGGCGACGGATGGGGCGCCGCGAGGACAAAGTGCCGCGCGCGATCCACGATCGCGCCCTTGCGCTGCGCATAGGCGCCCCACAGCATGAATACCAGGTGATCACGCGATTCGTTCAGGATTTCGACGATCCGGTCGGTGAATCGCTCCCAGCCGCGGCCCTGGTGCGAGCCAGCACGACCGTGCTCCACGGTGAGCACCGCGTTCAGGAGCAGCACCCCCTGGCGCGCCCACGGCTCGAGGCAGCCGTGCTCGAGATCGAGGCGCCGCGTCGGGGTACCGAGATCGTCGTTGATCTCGCGAAAGATGTTGACCAGCGACGGCGGCTGCGGGACGCCGGGCAGCACCGAAAAACAGAGCCCATGGGCCTGGCCGGGTCCGTGGTAGGGATCCTGACCGATGATGACCACCTTGACCGCGGGCAGCGGACACAGGTCCAGCGCCGCGAAGATGCGTTCGCCCGGTGGATAGATCGCGCGGCGCGCACGCTTTGCGTCGGCCAGGAATTCACGCAGCGCGCGCATGTAGGGCTGCTCGAACTGGTCCGCGAGCGCCGCCTTCCAGCTGGGCTCGAGGCGGACCTGGCTCTCAGCCATCGCGCGGGCGCATCAGCGGGAACAGCAGCACGTCACGGATCGAGGCCGAGTCGGTCAGCAGCATGATCAGCCGGTCGATCCCGATCCCTTCTCCGGCGGTGGGCGGCAATCCGTATTCGAGTGCGGTCACGTAATCCTGGTCATAGTGCATGGCCTCCAGATCGCCGCCGCTCTTGAGCGCAGCCTGGTGCCGGAACCGCTCGGCCTGGTCCTCCGGATCGTTCAGCTCCGAGAAGCCGTTGGCGATCTCGCGCCCGGCGACGAACAGCTCGAAGCGGTCCGCCAGATCGGGGTTCCGGTCGTTGCGACGCGACAGCGGCGAGACCTCGGCCGGGTACTGGGTGATGAAGGTCGGCTGCTGCAGCTTGTCCTCGACGCGGGCTTCGAACAGCTCCATCTGCAGGCGTCCCACGCCCCAATCGGCCGAGACCGGCAGGTTCATGCCGCGCAGAAGATCGGCCAGCCGCTCCGGATCCTCGACCTCGCGCGGCGTGAGCGCCAGATGGCGGGCGACCGACTCGGCCATCGTCATCCGCTCGGGCGGCTTGCCGAAGTCGAGCGGCTGGCCCTGGTAAGTGACCTGGCTGCTCCCCAGCACGCCGCGCGCGAGTTCCTCGAAGAGGACCCCGGTCAGGTCCATGAGGTCCCGGTAGTCCGCATAGGCCCAGTAGAACTCGAGCATGGTGAACTCGGGGTTGTGCCGGGTGGACAGCCCTTCGTTGCGGAAGTTACGGTTGATCTCGAACACCCGCTCGAACCCGCCGACCGTCAGCCGCTTGAGGTACAGCTCCGGCGCGATCCGCAGGTAGAGTTCCAGGTCGAGCGCGTTGTGATGGGTGATGAACGGCCGCGCCGTCGCACCGCCCGGAATGATCTGCATCATCGGCGTTTCGACTTCGAGAAAGCCGCGCTCGACGAAGAATGTGCGGATCGCGCCGATCGCGCGCGTGCGGGTCTCGAACACGCGCCGCGACTGCGGGTTCATGATGAGGTCGAGGTAGCGCTGCCGGTACTTGACCTCCTGATCGGTAAGGCCGTGGTACTTCTCCGGCAGCGGCCGGAGCGTCTTGTTGAGCAGCTCGAAGTGCATCGCGTGCACCGAGAGCTCGCCTTTGTTGGTCCGCATCATGACGCCGCGGATGCCCACGATGTCGCCGATGTCGCAGAGGTCGAGGAACGCCTGGTAGGCGTCCGCGCCGACGTCTTCGCCACGCAGGTAACACTGGATCTGGCCGCTCGTGTCCTGCAGCGTGATGAAGCTCGCCTTGCCCATGACCCGGCGCAGCATCACCCGGCCCGCCACCGCCGCCTCGATGCCCGCCGTTTCGAGCGCCGTCTTGTCGAGCTCCGCGCAGCGCGTGTGCAGATCGGCTGCCAGCGCGTCGCGCCGGAAGTCGTTCGGATAGGCCCGGCCGGCGCTGCGCCAGCGGGCCAGCTTCTCGCGTCGAACCCGGATGATGTCGTTGTCGTCGCTCATACCCGTCCCGCTACAGCGCAGCCTTCAGGCTCGCCTCGATGAAGTCGTCCAGATCGCCGTCCAGCACGTTGCCGGGATCGCTGCGTTCCACGCCGGTACGCAGATCCTTGATCCGCGACTGGTCGAGTACGTAGGAGCGGATCTGGCTGCCCCAGCCGATGTCCGCCTTGGATTCCTCGATCAGCTGCTGCTCCGCACGCCGTTTCAGGATCGCGAGTTCATAGAGCTTGGCGCGCAGCTGTTTCCACGCCTTGTCCCGGTTCTTGTGCTGGGAACGTTCGCTCTGGCACTGCACTACCGTATTGGTCGGAATGTGCGTGAGGCGCACCGCCGAGTCGGTCCGGTTCACGTGCTGGCCGCCGGCGCCGCTCGCACGGTAGGTGTCGGTCCTGACGTCCGCCGGATTGATCTCGATCTCGATATCGTCGTCGATCTCGGGAGACACGAACACCGACGCAAACGAGGTGTGGCGGCGATTGCCGGAATCGAACGGCGACTTCCGCACCAGCCGGTGCACACCGGTCTCGGTGCGCAGCCAGCCGAACGCATAGGGTCCGCTGACCTGCACGGTCGCACTCTTGATACCCGCGATTTCCGCTTCGGAGAGTTCCGTGATCTCGGCCGTGAAGCCGCGTTTTTCGGCCCAGCGCAGGTACATGCGCAGCAGCATCTCGGCCCAGTCCTGCGCCTCGGTGCCACCGGAACCGGCCTGGATCTCGAGATACGCATTGGCGTCGTCGGTCTCGCCCTGGAACATGCGCTGGAACTCCAGCGTCGCCAGTTCGGCTTCGAGTCCGTCCAGCTCGCGCTCGACGTCATCGAGCGCCGCGCGGTCTTCGTCCGCCGCCGCGAGCTCCGCGAGCTCGTCGACGTCAGCCAGCGCGGCGGTCAGCCTGGCAAGCCCGCGCACGACGTTCTCGAGCGCAGCGCGCTCCTTGTTCAGTTCGCGCGCGCGGTCCTGATCGTCCCACACCTTGGGGTCGGCGAGTTCGAGCTCGACTTCCTCGAGCCGATGCGTCTTGCCGGGATGGTCAAAGGTACCCCCTGAGCGATTCGTCCCGCTCCTTCAGGTTCCTGATCCGTTCGCGAATCGTGGTGATTTCGGCCATGGAGCGTACGCAGACCTCGAGCCCGGAAAACGCGGCAGTTTATGCCAACGCCTCGATATGCTCCACCACCAGCTGCAGTGTCGCCGGCGAGCCGTAGTCGTTCTCGGCAAGCCGGTAGACCATCCGCGCGCGGCGTGCACCGCCGAGCGGACCGCGCCGGAAAGCGATTGCGTCCACCACCCGCCCGTCACGCTTCAGCACCATCTTGAGATGCGCCTGCCCCACCACGCGTTCGCTCACCACGTCGAATTCGTCGTCGAACAGTGGCTCCGGAAATGCCTGCCCCCAGGGTCCTGCATCGCGCAGCAGGCGTGCCGTCTCGAGGTTCAACGCCGACGGCGCGAGTGACCCGTCGGTTTCCAGGGTCCGGGTGAGCGCCGCTGCCGGTACCATCCGTTCGACTACCGCATCGAATGCGCGCGCGAAACGGTCGTAGTGAACGCGCTTGATGACGAGCCCGGCCGCCATCGCGTGACCGCCGAACCGCACCAGCATGCCGGGATGGCCGGCCGCCACCGCGTCGAGCGCGTCGCGCACGTGCAGCGCACCGATCGAGCGCGCCGAACCCTTGAGTTCGTCCGGCGCCACCACGCCCGCATCGGCGAAGGCAATGACCGGGCGGTCGATCTTCTCGCGCAGCCGGCTCGCGACGAGCCCCACGATGCCCTGGTGCCAGCCGGGGTCGTAGACGCAGATGCCGTATCGTGCGCTCACCCGGGACTCATGCTGCGCCACGATCAGTTCGGCGTCACGCACCATCTCCCGCTCCAGTTCGCGGCGCGCGACGTTGAGTTCGTCGAGCGCGCGCGCGAGCGTTCGCGCCCGCGTCGCATCGGTCTCGAGCAGGCAGCGGATCCCGATCGCCATGTCCTCGAGCCGCCCGGCCGCGTTCAGCCGCGGACCGAGCGCGTAGCCGAGATCCTGCTCGGTGATGCGCGCGAGCGTTCGCCCGGCGACTTCCGCCAGCGCCCGGATGCCGGGCCGGCAGCGGCCGGCGCGCATGCGCGCGAGCCCCTGGTGTACGAGGATCCGGTTGATCCGGTCGAGCGGCACCACGTCGGCGACGGTCCCGAGGGCGACCAGGTCCAGCCAGTCGCCGAGATTGGGCGCTGCCCGATCTGTGAACCAGCCCGCGTCACGCAGGCGCGCCCGCACCAGCCCGAGCAGGTAGTACACGACACCCACGCCGGCGAGGTTGCCGCTCGGGAACGTGCTGCCGGGAACGTTGGGATTCACGATGGCATACGCCGCGGGCAGCTCGCGCCCTGGCAGGTGGTGATCGGTGACGATCACGTCCACGCCGGCCGCGTTGGCGGCGTCGACACCCGCGATGCTGGACACACCATTATCCACGGTGACCATCAGGCCGGGTGACTGGCGCAGCGCGAGCGCCACGATCTCAGGCGAGAGCCCGTAGCCGAATTCGAACCGGTTCGGCACCAGGAAGCCGACATCGGCGGCGCCGAACGCCTGCAGCAACGAGACCGACAATGCAACCGACGTTGCGCCGTCCGCGTCGAAGTCGCCGATCACGAGAATCCGCTCACCGCGCATGACCGCTTCGGCGAGCCGCCCGGCCGCCTTGTCGGCATCGCGGAGTCCGTCCGGGCGCGCCAGCCGGGCGAGCGAACGATCGAGTTCGCCGGGATCACGCACACCACGCGCGGCGTAGATGCGCGCGAGCAGCGGTGGCAGCGTCTCAGCGAGCGCGCCTGCGGTATCGGGCACGTCGCGGGCGACGATGACCGGCTCAGGCATCGGCGAGATCTTCGACCCTGATCCGCACCACTTCGCCGACGACGTCGGGCAGTGCCTGGACGGCGGCAACCGCTTCCTGGATCACCCGCTCGGCAACCGGCTGGGTCACGATCACGATCGGCACCCACGCGTTCTGCGACTCGGCGTGGATCGCCTGGGCACGCTGCAGTGCCGACTCGATGCTGATGTCCCGCTCACTCAACAGCGTTGCCACGCGGGCAAAGACACCCGGTCGATCCAGCGAAGGAATGCGCAGGTAGTGCGCGCTGGTGGCAGCTTCGATGGGCAGCATCGCCGGTGCTTCCAGGGGCGCCGGATACGCCGGCGGCGGCGCGGCACAACGGGTCGCGCGGGCGATCTCGACGAGGTCGGCGACGACCGCCGATGCGGTGGGCAGACCGCCGGCGCCTGCGCCATAGAAGAGTGTGCTGCCGGTCGCGTCACCGTGCACCAGCACGGCGTTCATCACACCATTGACGTTGGCGACCAGGTGGGTATCCGGCACCAGCGTCGGGTGCACGCGCGCCTCTACACCCGCGACCGTGCGCCGTGCGATGCCGAGGTGCTTGATCCGGTAACCGAGACGCCTGGCGTACTCGATGTCTTCGGGCGTGATACGGCTGATGCCCTCGGTGTAGACCGCGTCGAACCGAAACCCGGTGTCGAACGCCAGCGCGCACAGGATCGCAAGCTTGTGCGCGGCGTCGATGCCTTCCACGTCGAAGGTGGGATCCGCTTCGGCGTAGCCGAGCCGCTGCGCCTCGGCAAGCGCACTCGCGAAGTCCGCGCCGCCGTCGCTCATCCCGGTCAGGATGAAGTTGCTGGTGCCGTTGATGATGCCCGCCAGCCAGTCGATCCGGTTGGCCGCGAGCCCCTGGGTCAGGCTCGCGATGATCGGAATGCCCCCGGCGACGGCTGCTTCGAAATTGAGCGCGACACCTTGCCGCTGCGCCGTCTCGCGGAGCCGATCGCCGTGCCGTGCGATGGCGGCCTTGTTGGCCGTGACCACCGGTTTGCCGCATTCGAGGGCGCTGGAGATCAGTTCCACCGCCAGGCCGTCGCCACCGATCAGCTCGACCACGACGTCCACGTCCGGGTGCCCCGGGATGTCCGCGACGTCGAGCGAGAACGTGGCGCCGCGCAGGTCGACTTCCGTGCGCGCCCGCCGGCTCGCCACCCGGGTCACGACGATGCGACGGCCGGCGCGGCGTTCGATCAGATCCGCATTGCGGGCCAATACCTCGAGCACGCCCTGCGCCACCGTACCGAGGCCACAGACTCCTACACGCAGTGGCTGCAAATCAGCATCTCCCTGTCAGTCCACGCCGGGGGCGCGCACGTTTATATTCCGAGCGCACGCGCAAGCTCGGCGGCCGGCAGGTAACCCGGCAGCAGCGTGCCGTCCTCCAGGACGATCGCCGGCGTACCGGCAATCCCGATTTCCCGGCCGAGACCGTACTGGGCCGCGATCGGGTTGTCGCAGGTTGCCGCGGGAATCTTCTCGCCCGCCTTGATTCGCGTCAGCGCCTCGTTGCGATTCCGGGCGCACCATGCGGACACGATCCGGTCGTACGACTCCGAGGCGACGCCCGCGCGCGGATAACCGAGATAACGCACTTCGATGCCCATTTCGTTCAGCTGCGGCACCTCGAGGTGCAGTTTCTGGCAATAGACGCAGTCCACGTCCGTGAACACGTTGATGACGGCCTTGCGTTCGCCCTTGGCAGGGAACACGAACATGTCTGCGGAATCGACCCGGGCCAGCAGCGCGTGGCGCTTGTCGGCCCGTCCTGCTTCCGCCACGTTCACGAGCGCGTCGTCGGTCAGCTCGTACAGATCGCCGGCAAACAGATAACGGCCGTCCGCGGTGCCGTAGAAAACCGTACCGCCAGAGAGTTCCAGCGCGATGATGCCGGGTACCGGTGTCGGCGCGACACCGAGGATCGGAATATCCGGGCGCAGCGCCTTGAGGCGCTCCGCCAGTGCACTGCCTTCGGGGGTTGCAGGCGGCGCGGCGGCAGGCGTCTGCGCCTGGCCGACGGCGGGTTCGAGCACCATCAGGCAGATCATTACCGCCACGAGCGGAAGTATGCGTCGTCGAATCGGGTGCCTCACCGGTACTGACCTCTCTGGTGATGAATCGGGCGGCACATCAGCCCCGAGGGTGATGCGCCGCGTGCAGTTCCTTGAGCCGCGCCTGAGCGACGTGAGTATAGATCTGGGTGGTCGACAAATCCGCATGCCCGAGCATCATCTGCACGGCCCGCAGATCGGCCCCATGATTCAACAGGTGGGTTGCGAACGCATGACGCAGCGTATGCGGCGAGATCGGCCGTTCAATGCCGGCCGCGTGCGCGTGGCGCTTGATCGCATGCCAGAAGGTCTGCCGGGTCATGGGCCGGCCGAGCCGGCTGGGAAACAGCACGCTGGTCGCACGCCCCGCGACCAGCAGCGGGCGCGCGTCCGCGAGGTAACGCTCGATCCAGTCGAGCGCCTCCTGGCCGACCGGCACCAGCCGTTCCTTGCCGCCTTTCCCGGTGACCCGCAGGACGCCCTGACGCAGATTGAGCGCACCGGCGGTCAGCGTGACCAGCTCCGAAATCCGAAGCCCGGTTGCGTAGAGCAGCTCGAGCATGGCGCGATCACGCAATCCCAGCGGCTGGGTGACGACCGGCGCACCGAGCAACGTGGTCACTTCGGCCTCGCTGAGCGAGCCCGGCAGCTGGCGTCCGAGCTTCGGCAGGGACAGCTCGAGCGACGGATCCACCGCCAGCCGGCCTTTGCGCACCTGGTGCCGATAGAAGCCGCGGATACAGGAGACCCAGCGCGCGGAGGAGCGCGCCCGGTATCCAGCGGCGTAGCGTTCGGCTACCGCACGCAGGAGATCCGTCGGGCGCGCTTCGAGCAGCGGACGCTCGATCCGGCGGGCGAGTTCGGTGAGATCGCGGCGGTAGGCCGCCAGGCTGTTCCGCGCGAGGCCGCGTTCCAGCCACAGTTCGTCGAGGTATCCGTCGATAGCCGCCTGGGTTGCAGGCGGCAACGGCTCGGCGCTCGGGGTCAGACTTTTTCCTTGATGCGGGCAGCCCGTCCGGTGCGGTCGCGCAGGTAGTACAGCTTCGCCTTGCGCACGTCACCCCGACGCTTCAGCTCGATGCCCGCGATGCCGGGGCTGTGCAGCTGGAACGCCCGCTCGACACCCACCCCGTGCGAGATCTTGCGCACGGTGAAGGAAGAATTGAGGCCGCGGTTGCGCCGGGCGATGACGATACCTTCGAACGCCTGCACGCGCTCGCGGTTGCCTTCGCGCACCTTGACCTGCACGACCACCGTATCGCCCGGACCGAACTCGGGGACATCGGTCTTCAGCTGCTCGTTCTCGAGCGCTTCGATGATCTTGTTGCTGCGCACGTTCTCTGCTCCTGCCAAAACTCGTAATTATGGGCTAGTCAACGGATAGCACCGTCGGTGCCGGCCGTCTCGCTCAGGAATTCGGCGAGCAGTGCCCGGTCTTCCGCCGACCACTCACGCCCGGCGAGCAACTCCGGCCGTCGCTGCCAGGTCCTGCCGAGCGCCTGTTTGCGGCGCCAGCGCCGCACGACCGCGTGGTCGCCGGACAACAGCTCGGCCGGCACGGCCAGGCCGCCGGCAATTTCAGGGCGCGTATAGTGAGGGTAATCGAGCAATCCATCAAGATGCGATTCTTCCAGCGCCGACGCGACGTTACCGAGGCTCCCCGGCAGCAGGCGCGCGACCGCGTCGATCACGACCATGGCCGGCAGCTCCCCCCCACTCAGCACGTAGTCGCCGATCGAGAGTTCCTGGTCGACCGCGAGTCGAACCACCCGCTCGTCGACACCCTCGTAGCGGCCCGCCAGCAGGATCGCCGCGGGCAGATCCGCGAGCGCCCGCGCCCTGCGCTGCGTCAAGGTCTTGCCCTGCGGCGTGAGATAGATCACCGGGGCAGGTCCGTCGGGCAGGCCGGCCGCCGCGGCGACGCCTTGCCAGCCCGCCTGCGCTGCCGCTATGGCAGCCAGCAGAGGTTCGACCTGCATCACCATGCCGGGACCGCCGCCGTAGGGCCGGTCGTCCACCGTGCGGTGACGATCCGTTGCATGATCGCGCGGATTGTAAAGCTCGAGCCCCAAAACGCCGGTACGCACCGCGCGGCCCACCACGCCGGCATCGCGTACCGCGCCGAACATTTCCGGAAACAGGGTCACTACGCCGATCCACATGCCTCGGCTCCCTGTGGCGCGGGCAGTCCGCCGCACGCGCGACCGGCTGGCGCGGTCGTCACCGCAGCGGGGTTCAAACCGGCTCCTGCCAATCGATGACCAGCCGTCCGCCGGCCACGTCCACCTCGGGCACGAACCTCGCCAGGAACGGCACGAGCAATTCTGCGGCATCGGTATCGATTGCCAGCACGTCGTGCGCGCCGGTCGCGAGGAGATGATCGACGCGCCCGACCCGGCGCCCATCCCGGTCGAAGACCTCGAGTCCGATCAGGTCGCGCCAGTAGTACTCCGTATCGGAATCGATCGCGGGCAGCGCCGCGCGCGGCACCGCGATGAACCGGCCGGTGAGCGCCTGGGCCTGGTCGCGGCTCGCGAGTTCACGCAGCTGTACCACGAACCCGGTGCCGGAGGGCTTGGCGGCGGCCGGGCTCACGGCACGCCAGGCGCCGCGGTCCTCGATCAGCCACGGGCCGTAGTCGAGCAGGTTTTCAGGCGGATCGGTGAACGAGGTGACCCTGACCCAGCCGAGCACGCCGAAGGCGCCGCCGATGCGGCCGACCACGATCGGATCGGCTGTGGGATCGTCGGCCATCATGCGCGGTGCCCGCCACGGGCGAGTGGCGGGCGGTCCGGAATCAGGCGGCCGCTGCGGCGCTGCCGGCAGCCTGCTTGCGCGCGCGCGTGACCAGGCGCTTGACCTTGTCGGTGGGCTGCGCGCCGACCGAAATCCAGTACTGGACGCGCTCGAGGTTGACCCTGAGCTCCTCTTCCTTGCCCTTGGCAACCGGGTTGTAGAAACCCAGCCGCTCGACGAACCGGCCATCGCGCCCAGCGGAACGCTCCGCAACGGTGATGTGGTAGAAGGGGTTCTTCTTGGAACCGTGCCGCGCGAGGCGAATCGTAACCATTGGCGTACCCTGAAACGAAAGGCGCGATATTCTAAAGGAAGTCCGGGATCATGCAAGCACGCAGCCCGGGTCGGGCCCCTCAGCGGGGAAAACCGCCCGGCGGCCGCATCGCCTGCAGGCCACGCATCATCTTCTGCATGCCGCCCTTGCGGGTGACCTTCTTCATCATCTTCTGCATCTGCTTGTGCTGCTTGAGCACGCGGTTGACGTCCGGCACCTGGGTGCCGCTGCCGCGCGCGATGCGCTGCTTGCGCGACCCGTTGATCAGGTCCGGAAAGCGTCGCTCCTGCGGCGTCATGGAGTCGATGATGACCGCCATCTGGCGGAACAGCCCGTCATCGAGCTTGGCGGCAGCACCGGCCGGCAACGCGCCCATCCCGGGCAGCTTGTCCATCAGGCTCGACACGCCGCCCAGGCTCGCCATCTGCTGCAGCTGGTCGCGGAAATCCTCGAGGTCGAACCGGCTGCCCTTCTCGAGCTTGCGCGCGAGTTTCTCGGCCTTCTGCCGGTCGACCTTGCGCTCCGCCTCCTCGATGAGCGACAGCACGTCGCCCATGCCGAGAATCCGCGAGGCCATCCGGTCGGGGTAAAACGGCTCGAGCGCATCGGTCTTCTCGCCCACGCCGATGAACTTGATCGGCTTTCCGGTTACCGCGCGTACGGAAAGCGCCGCGCCGCCGCGGGCATCGCCGTCGGTCTTCGCGAGTACGACGCCCGTGAGCGGCAGCGCCTCGTTGAACGCCCGGGCGGTGTTCGCGGCGTCCTGGCCGGTCATCGCATCGACCACGAACAGGGTCTCGACCGGCTTCAGTTCCGCGTGCAGCGCGCGGATCTCGTCCATCATCTCGGCATCGATGGCCAGCCGACCCGCGGTGTCGACCAGCAGGACGTCCGCGAACTGGGTGTTCGCCTCGCGCACCGCGCGCCGCGCGATGTCGAGCGGACGCTCGTCCGCGGTGGACGCGATGAAGTGCGCACCGACCTCGCCGGCGAGCGTGCGCAACTGCTCGATGGCCGCCGGGCGGTAGACGTCGGCGCTGACCACGGCGACTTTCTTGCGCTGGCGCTCCTTCAGGAACCGCGCGAGCTTGCCGACCGTGGTGGTCTTGCCGGACCCCTGCAGGCCGGCCATCAGCACGACCACCGGCGGCTTTGCGCGCAGATCCAGGGCGTCGTTTTCCGAACCCATCACACGCACCAGTTCCTGGTGCACGATCTTGACGAACGCTTCGCCGGGGTTGAGCGCCGCGTTCACTTCCTGGCCGAGCGCGCGCACCTTCACCTGGTCGATGAAGTCCTTGACCACCGGCAGCGCGACGTCTGCCTCCAGCAGCGCCAGGCGCACTTCGCGCAGGGCATCGGCCACGTTCTCCTCGGTCAGCCTTGCCTTGCCGCTGATCCCGCGCAGCACACCGGTGAGTTTTTCCGAGAGACTGTCGAACATCGTTGACCCCGTCAGGAATGCGCCATTATAGCGCTTCACGCTCAGGGCGCGTTATGCGAAACTCGAACGCCGGGTCCGCACCGCTCCTACATCGATCAGCATGTCGATCAGCATGGCAACTCCCTGATGGCTTCGACCCTCCCCGGCTTCGCCATCGTGGCCGGCGTCGTTGCCATGGCGCTCTACGCGCTGACGGCAGCGCTGATGGTGCGGGATCTGCGCCGCATGCGGCACGGACCGTTCGGTCTGATCATGACGACCGCGCTGCCCGCCGTTCTGCTCCACGCGCTGGTGACCTGGCTGCAGATCAATCAGCCACAGGGCTTCTATCTCGGATTCTTTGCGGCGGCGAGCCTCGTGGCCGTGGTCATGACCGCCTTCGTCCTGGCGAGCGCGGTCCGCCTTCCGGTACAGAACCTGCTGCTCCTGGTCCTGCCGATCAGCATCCTGTCGCTCATCGGGAGTCTAACCGGCGAGACGACTTTCGCGCCGCGCCAGAGTCTCGGACCCGCGCTGCTCGCACACATCCTGGTGTCCGTCACCGCGTACAGCATCCTGTTCATGGCCGCCTGCCAGGCGCTCCTGCTCGGTTACCAGGAGCACGTGCTGCGCGGCAAGCGTTCGCTCGGCATGCTGCGCATGCTGCCCCCGCTCGAAACCATGGAGTCGTTCCTGTTCACGCTGCTCTGGGCCGGCGTCGCCGGGCTGACCCTCGCGATCGCGAGCGGATTCGCGTTCCTCGAGGACATGTTCGCGCAGCACGTGGTGCACCACACCGTGCTCACCATCGTCTCCTGGCTGCTCTACGCGGCCCTGCTGACCGGACACTACGTGTTCGGCTGGCGCAGCTACACCGCCACCTACGGCACGCTCATCGCCTTCGCCCTGCTGCTGCTCGGCTACTTCGGCAGCAAGCTGGTCATCGAAGTGATCCTCGGACGCTGATGCACTTCTCCGAACTCTCGATCGGCACGCTGCTGCTGATGACCGCGGTCCTGACGGTACTCTCGGCCTACTTCTCCGGTTCCGAGACCGCGATGATGGCGCTCAACCGGTTTCGCCTGCGCCACCTGGTCAATGCCGGCCACCGCGGCGCGCGCAAGGCGAATCGCCTGCTGCGCCGGCCCGACCGGCTGCTCGCGGCGATCCTGATCGGAAACAACCTGGTCAACTTCACCGCGGCGAGCCTCGCCACCGTGATCGGGCTGCGCCTGTTCGGCGACACCGGCGTGCTGCTGGCGCCGATCGTGCTGACCCTGGTCTTCCTCGTCTTCGCCGAGGTCGCGCCGAAGACCATCGCCGCGCAGCGCCCGGAGTCGATCGCCTTCCGCTCGGTGTACGTGCTCGACCCGCTCATGCGCCTGCTGCATCCGGCGGTGCTGTTCATCAATTTCTTCGCCAACGGCATCCTCCGCCCGCTGCTGCCGAAGGAAGACCAGACGGCGCCGAGCGACAGCCTGACGGCGGAGGAACTGCGCACGGTGGTGACCGAAGGGGTCGCGATGCCGCAGCAGGGCCAGTCGATGATGCTCGGCATCCTCGACCTCGAGAAGGTCACGGTCGACGACATCATGGTGCCGCGCAACGAGATCGTCGGACTCGACATCGACGCGGACATGGACGACCTGATCCGCGTCATGGCGACGAGCCGGCACACACGGCTGCCGGTCTATCGCGAGAGCATCAACAACATCCTCGGCATCCTGCACCTGCGCAAGGTCGTCCGGCACCTGCAGTCCGCCGAGCTCACCCGTACCGACCTGCTCCAGCTGACCGAGGAGCCCTACTACATCCCCGAGGCGACGCCGCTGCACACGCAGCTCGTGAACTTCCAGAAGGAAAAGAAGCGCATCGCGCTGGTGGTGGACGAATACGGCGAGATCCGCGGCCTCGCGACGCTCGAGGACATCCTGGAGGAGATCGTCGGCGAGTTCACCACGGACTTCGCCGCGTCGATCCCGGAGATCCACCCGCAGCCGGACGGTTCCTACGTGATCGACGGTCTCGCCCTGGTCCGGGACATCAATCGCGCGCTCGCCTGGGATCTCCCGACGCTCGGCCCCAAGACCCTGAACGGGCTGGTGCTCGAGCATCTGGAGAGCCTGCCGGAGAACAACCTGTGCCTGACGATCGACGACTACCGGATCGAGACGCTGCAGATCAAGGACAACGTCATCAAGAACCTCAAGGTCACCCGTTCAACGCCGCCAGCGCCGGTTGAGCGCGGACATGATGGCGTTGAATGACGCGGTGATCGTGTTGCGGCTCAAGCCCGCGCCGTAGCAGCGCCCTTCCGGACCGTCGTCGATCGCGACCACACAGATCGCGTTGGCGTCCTTGCCCGTGGCGATCGCGTGCTCGTGGTAGTCGATGATGTTGAGCGGCTCGTTCAGCGTCGCCACCAGCCCGTTCACGAACGCCTCGATCGGCCCCGACCCTTCGCCGTCGATGGTCATCTGCTGCGCCGAGACCTCGACCCGCGCCACGCAGCGCTGATCGGCCTGGCGTCCGGTGAGCAGATCGAAGTCGAGCAGCCGGTACGGGCCGCTGTCGACCACGTACTCCTCGAGCAGCGCGGCGAAGATCTCGTCGACCTTGATCTCGCGCTTGCGCTCTTCGGTCAGCTTCTGCACCCGCGCGCTGAACTCGACCAGCATGTCGCGCGGCAGCGAGACGCCGAAATGCTCCTCGAGCACGAAGCCGACCCCACCCTTGCCCGACTGGCTGTTGACGCGGACGGTCTCCTTGTACGAGGAGCCGACGTCCGCCGGATCGATCGGCAGGTACGGCACCTCCCAATGATCGCGGTCGACCCGCGCCATGCCCTTGCGGATCGCGTCCTGGTGCGAGCCCGAGAACGCGGTGAACACCAGTTCGCCGGCATACGGGTGGCGCATGTGTACCGGCAGCTTGTTCACCGACTCGACCGTCGAGCGGATCCGCGGCATGTCGCGCAGGTCGAGCTCCGGGTCGATGCCCTGGCTGAACAGGTTCATGGCCATGGTCACGAGATCGCAGTTGCCGGTGCGCTCGCCGTTGCCGAACAGCGTCCCTTCGACCCGGTCGGCGCCGGCCATCAGGCCGAGCTCGGTCGCCGCGACGCCGGTGCCACGATCGTTGTGGGTGTGCAGGCTCACCACCACGCTGTCGCGGCGCGGGAAGTTCCGGCAGAACCACTCGATCTGGTCGGCATAGATGTTCGGCGTGGACATCTCCACGGTCGACGGCAGGTTGATGATCATCCTGCGCTCGGGTGTCGCGCCCCACGCATCGGCGACCGCCGTACAGATCTCCACCGCGAAGTCGAGTTCGGTGCCGGTGAAGCTCTCCGGCGAATACTCGAACGTCACGTCGCTGTCGAGCGACGCGAGCCCGGCCTTCACCAGCCGGGTGCCGTGCACGGCCAGGTCGATGATGCCCTGGCGGTCCATGTTGAACACCACGCGCCGCTGCAGCTCCGAGGTCGAGTTGTACAGGTGGAAAATGACGCTCGGCGCACCGCGCAGCGCTTCCACCGTCCGCGCGATGAGTTCCTCGCGCGCCTGGCAGAGCACCTGGATGCTCACCCCCGGCGGAATCCGATCCTCCTCGATGATCGTGCGGATGAAGTCGAAATCCGGCTGCGACGCCGCCGGAAAACCGACTTCGATCTCGGCAAACCCGACATCGAGCAGGAGATCCCACAGGCGCAGCTTCTCCTCCACGGTCATGGGGTCGATCAGCGCCTGGTTGCCGTCGCGCAGATCCACGCTGCACCAGCGCGGCGCACGCTCGATGACGGCGCCCGGCCACTTGCGGTCCGGGAGATGGATGGGCTCGAAACGGCGGTACTTGCCATACGGCATGGCACCGACGCGGCGGCCGTGACGGCCCTGAAGGGACTGGTTCTGCTCGTTCGGTTCGATCATGACGTTCTACTCGATAACGGTGCGACGGCCGTGCCGGACGTCTGCCTGCCAGGGAATCAAGGGGTTTGGAGCGGGCACGCGGCCCTTGTCGAACAGGTATGCGCCGGCTACGCCGGCAGTCGCAGCAGCGCCAGGAGGAGACCGAATTGTGCAGGGCTGTGGATCACGCCTGACCATTCATGGAGATGACGGCGAACTATAGTCGGGTTGTGGGGGTTTGCCAAGCGCCGGCGTGGGTAACGCGGGCAAGTAGATCCTTCCGTGCCGGTGCAGGTGTTGCATAGCTACCCGCCTTCCCTCGTCTGGCGTCGTCGCATCATCCACCAGTGGTAAACACTCGCCGCAAACACGTTTGGCGTGTACGCGACTAGCCAAGGGACACCCTGCCAGTAATCGTGTCGTGGATAGGCGAACAATCGCCTCTCCAATCGATAGCCCAGGTAGCAGACCCCAAGCGTCATGGCTACCGCGAATACTGCGCTGAAGTCAGCTAGCACGCTCCAAATCAACAGCGCTGCAGCGCCGACTAAAGCGAATAGAAACGCCCGTCGCGCGACCTCCGCAAATGGCTCATCCCACATTGCAGCTACTTCGGCACCAGCACTTCATTCGCAACACTCCGGAAGGTCATCACGCCAACATCGGAGCAAATCGTGCAAACTCGGCGAGCCAAGGAACAACGATTGGCATGTTCGGAGCCTTTCGAACTCTAAAGTGCGCGCGCAACTCGCCGGCATCGCCTCGCGGGGTCACGCGAAAGTACTCGATCTCCGACCAGGGAATGCTGACCGGTGCGCCTGGAATGGCGTCCGCATGGATTTCGACGGCCACCTCATCCACCAGACCACGGAGATCCAATTGGAAGTCGCCGATCTCGCCCCGACCAACCGCACGTGTGCGCAGCATGTCTGCCTGAAGGCTCATTGGCTTGAATTCGCGCCGGAGGGTGCGCCAGTGGCTACGCACGATCGGCGATAAGAGCACGAAGTACTTGTATCGCTCATACGCGAGCGTCATACACCCGTAGCCGCCAAAAATCACGTATAGGAACAGCAGAGTCGTCCAGAAAAAAGAAGGCTGCCACCAGCGTACTACCCAGAACACGATGCAAATGGAAACCAACCAGCAAAACAATAGGCTCAGCGCCAAGCGCTCCTGCGGCCGATTCCCGCGCATACTCATCGGCTATCTCATGAATGCGAGTCGTTTGCCAGACTGTCAACGGCGGCCAATGCGATTCCCTACTTCAGCATCGGACGAACCCGCCCCGCCACCGCGCACGCCCGCGCACGCGCCGCCTCGATCGACTCGCCGAGCGCCAGCGCCACACCCATGCGCCGCTCGCCGCGCACCTCGGGTTTGCCGAACAGACGCACCTGCGTATCCGGCTCGTCAAGTGCCTCGTCCAGGCCGTCGAACGCAACTTCGGCGGAGTCGCCTTCCACGAGGATTACCGCCGAGGCGGCCGGACCGTACTGGCGGATTGCCGGCACCGGCAGCCCGAGGATCGCGCGCGCGTGCAGCGCGAACTCCGAGAGATCCTGGCTGATCAGCGTCACCATGCCGGTGTCGTGCGGGCGCGGGCTGACCTCACTGAAATAGACGTCCTCGCCGCGGATGAAGAACTCGACGCCGAAGATCCCGACCCCGCCGAGTTCCGCGGTGACGCGCGCCGCGATGGCTTCGCACGCCTCGCGCACCGCATCCGGCATCGGGTGCGGCTGCCAGGATTCACGGTAATCGCCGCGCTCCTGGCGATGCCCGATCGGCGCGCAGAAACTGGTACCTGCACGGTGCCGCACCGTCAGCAGCGTGATCTCGTAGTCGAACGGCACGAAGCCCTCGACGATCACCCGGCCGGCGCCGCCGCGGGCGCCCGCCTGGGCGTACGTCCACGCACGCGGCACGTCGTCCGCGGTCCGTACGGTCGACTGGCCCTTGCCGGACGAACTCATCACAGGTTTCACCACGCACGGCAGGCCGATCGTTTCGATCGCCGCCTGGTATTCCGCCTCGGTCCCCGCGAACCGGTAAGGCGACGTGCGCACGCCGAGCGTCTCCGCCGCGAGGCGGCGGATGCCTTCCCGGTTCATGGTCAGTTGCGTGGCGCGCGCGGTCGGAATGACCCGCGTGCCGGCGGCCTCGATCTCCAGCAACGTGGCGGTGGCGATGGCCTCGATCTCGGGCACGACGAGGTGCGGGCGCTCGAGCTCCACCAGCCGTCGCAGCTCGGCGCCATCCAGCATGTTGATGACGTGGCTGCGATGCGCGACCTGCATCGCCGGCGCGTTGGCATAGCGGTCGACGGCGATCACCTCGACGCCCAAGCGCTGCAGCTCGATCACGACTTCCTTGCCGAGTTCGCCGCTGCCGAGCAGCATCACCCGAGTTGCGCCGGCCGTGAGCGGCGTGCCGATCCGGGTCAAGATGCAGCCCCGCCGTCGGCCGGGCCCGGCGCGACCCGGTCTGCCTGCTCCTGCGGCACCAGGCCGTTCGCGAAGCGCCGCGCGTTCATGACGTAGCCGAGCGCAGACCGGCCGAGGTTCTCGATCTCCTGTGGGGTCAACTGCCGCACGACCTTGCCGGGTGCGCCCATGACGAGCGAGTTGTCGGGGATCTCCTTGCCTTCGGTGATGAGCGCATTGGCGCCGATCAGGCAGTTGGCGCCGATCCGTGCGCGATTCAGGATCACCGCGTTGATCCCGATCAGCGTGTTGTCGCCGATGGTGCAGCCGTGCAGCATCACCTTGTGCCCGATGGTGACGTTGTCGCCGATGGTCAGCGGGCAACCCGGATCGGTGTGCAGCACCGCGCCGTCCTGCACGTTGGAGTTCGTACCGACGGTGATGAGGTCGTTGTCGCCGCGCAGCACCGCGTTGAACCACACGCTCGCGTTGTCCTTCAGCAGGACGGAACCCATCACCTGCGCGCTGTCGGCGACGAAATACGCCCCTTCCGCACGCACCCGGCGGTCATCCAGTTGATACAGCAAGGCCGATCTCCTCTCACAAAACCGTTACAGGATGCGCGAATCAGGCCACGCACCGATCCGGCATAGTATTCGCGAAGGGAGCAATAGCAAACCAGCCCAGGGTCAACATGACAGTCCGCCTGCCGGCATTCGATGTGCTGGTGGACATGGCCCGCAACGACCCGCAGGGACTCGAGACGTTGCGACGTTCGCTGACGAACGCCGTGATCACCGCTGCACCGACGGAAGACGCGCGCCGCAAGCTGCGCGGCCTCGCGTTCCGGATCGACATGGAACGACGCCGGGCGTCCTCGCCGCTCGCCGCGACCGTTCGCCTGTCGGCGCTCATGAGCGAGTCGCTCGCGCGTCTGCGCCAGTCCATGGTCGATCCCGATGCCCTGCGCGCCGACGACCGGGCCGACGATGGGCAGCTCGCGGATGTCGTATGCCTCGGCCGCGCCGGTTCCGCCCGCATTCGCCCCGCGAAGACGGTGTGGCCTCCGGGCAGCGCGGATCTATAATCCGGCAATCCGACGCCCACCGAGCGCACCGCCGCGCCGGCCGCCAATGATCACCCGGACACCCGCCATCCCATGAAGTACTGCAGCGCCTGTGGCCACGAAGTCGTCTTCCGCACGCCGCCCGGCGATTCGCGGCCGCGCTTCCTGTGCGAGCGCTGTACCACTGTCCACTACCAGAACCCGCGCGTGGTCACGGGCTGCCTGGTGAGCTACGAGGACCGGGTGCTGCTGTGCCGGCGCGACATCGAGCCGCGGCGCGGCTACTGGACGCTGCCGGCCGGATTCCTCGAAAACGGCGAGACCGCCGAGGCCGGCGCGATCCGCGAAACGTGGGAGGAAGCCCGCGCCCGGGTGGAGGTCGACGAGCTCTACACGCTGTTCAGCCTGCCGCACATCTCGCAGATCTACATGTTCTTCCGCGCCCGCCTGCTCGCACCGGAGTTCGGCGCAGGCGAGGAGTCACAGGCGGTGGAACTGTTCCGCGAAGACGAAATTCCCTGGGACCAGCTCGCATTTCCGGTGGTGCGCGAGACGCTTGAGCACTACTTCTCGGACCGCCAGAACGCGACGTTCAGAACGCGCACCGCGAGCCTGATCGTGGATCCGGCACGCCGGCGCTGACGCCGGCGTCACCTGGCGATAACGCTCGGGAGCGCGTCCGACCGACTCAGGCCAACGCCACCCTGGCATTGCGGAACAGCCGCAACCACGGACCATCCGCGCCCCACGCAGGATCGCGCCAGGCGTTCTGCACGCTGCGGCACACGCGTTCCGGGTGCGGCATCATCACCAGCACACGCCCGTCCGCCGCGGTGAGCCCTGCGAGCCCGCGCTCGGCGCCGTTCGGATTGGCAGGATAACGCTCGGTGACCGCGTGCCGGTTGTCCACGTAGCGCAGCCACACCTGGCCGTCCTGCTCCGCCCAGAACCGCGCCGCGTGCGCCGCGTCGTCGAACTCGGCGCGGCCCTCGCCGTGCGCGACCGCGATCGGCAGGACACTGTCGGCCATGCCCGCGAGCCAGGGCGACGCGCTGGCGCCGACCCGCACGAGCACCGTGCGGCCTTCGAACTGCTCGGAGCGGTTACGCACGAAGCGCGGCCACAGCGCGGCGCCAGGGATCAGGCTCTTGAGCCCGGCCATCATCTGGCAGCCGTTGCACACGCCGAGCGCGAGGCGATCCGCCGCGAAGAACCGCTCGAACTGCTCGCGCAGGCCGTCGTGGTAGAGGATGCTCTTGGCCCAGCCGCCGCCGCCGCCGAGCACGTCCCCGTAGGAGAACCCGCCGCAGGCGACCAGCGCCGGGAAGTCGCCGAGCCGTACCGCGCCGCTCACCAGGTCGCTCATGTGCACGTCGACCGGATCGAAGCCGGCGCGCTCGAAAGCAGCGGCCATCTCGACCTGGCCGTTGACGCCCTGTTCGCGCAGCACCGCGATGCGCGGGCGCCGCGCGATACCGGACAGCCGGGCGGTCGGGTCGTCCGCCGGGTCGAAGCCGATCCGGCAGGAGAACCCGGGATCCTCCGCCGTGATGGTGGCGAACTCCTCGTCGGCACAGTCCGGGTCGTCGCGCAGGCGCTGCAGCCGATAGCTGGGCTCGGCCCACAATTCCTGCAGGCGCGCGCGGCCGCTGTCGAGCACCGTGCGCCCGCCGGCCCGGATCAGTATCCGCTCGTCGTCGCGCGGTGCACCGAGATCCAGCCAGCGCAGGCCCTCGAGCGCGGCGCCGACCGCGACGACGTCGTCGGCACGGACCTGGATCACCGCGCCCAGTTCCTCCGCGAACAGCGCGCCCAGCACGGCTTCCGTGCGCGCACCGCAGGCGAGTTCGACCTCGAACCCGCTGCGACTCGCGAACGCCATCTCCGCGAGGCAGGCCAGGAGCCCTCCGTCGGACCGGTCGTGGTAGGCGAGCAGCAGGCCGGCGCGATTGAGCATCTGGATGGCGCGGAAGAACCGCACGAGCTGGTCCGGCCGGTCCACGTCCGGCGCCTTGTCGCCCAGCTGACGGTAGCACTGGGCGAGCGCGCTGCCACCGAGCCGATCCTGGCCGTTGCCGAGATCGACCAGCAAGAGGCGGGTCGGGCCGGCATGGCGCACGAGTTCCGGGGTCAACGTGCGGCGCGCGTCGTCCACCGGCGCAAACGCCGAGACGATCAGTGTCATCGGCGCGACCACGTCGCCGCCGTCCCAGCGCGTGCGCATCGACAGGCTGTCCTTGCCCACCGGGATGGCGATGCCGAGCGCGGGGCAGAGTTCCATGCCTACCGCCCGCACGGCATCGAACAGCGCCTGCTCCTCGGCATTCTCGCCCGCGGCGGCCATCCAGTTGGCCGACAGCACGGTACGCTCGAGTTCGGTCACCGGCGCCGCGCACAGGTTGGTCAGCGCCTCGCCGACCGCCATGCGGGCCGACGCGCACGGATCGATCAATGCGAGCGGCGAACGCTCGCCCATGGCGAACGCCTCGCCCGCATAGGTCCGGAATCCCGCCAGCGTCACAGCGACGTCGGCGACCGGCACCTGCCAGGGGCCCACCATCTGTTCGCGCGCCACGAGCCCGGTGATGCTGCGGTCGCCGATGGTGACCAGGAACTGCTTGCTCGCCACGGCCGGGAACCGCAGCACCCGCTCGACGGCCTCGGCCGGCTCGATCGCGGCGAGGTCGAGCGGCGGCGGCACGAGCGGCTGGTGTTCGAACGTGCGATGCATGCGCGGCGGCTTGCCGAACAGCACCGACATCGGCAGGTCGACCGGGTCCTCGCCGAGCAGCGTGTCGTTCACCGCGAGGTGCGGCTCCGGCGTGGACTCGCCGACCACCGCGAATGGACAGCGCTCGCGGCGGCAGATCGTCTCGAAACGCGCGAGTCCCTCGGGCGCGATGGCGAGCACGTAGCGCTCCTGCGCTTCGTTGCACCAGATCTCGAGCGGCGCCATGCCGGGGTCGGCCGACGGGATGTCGCGCAGCCGGAACCGTCCGCCGACGCCGCCGTCCTTGACCAGTTCAGGCAGCGCGTTCGACAGGCCGCCGGCGCCGACGTCGTGGATCAACAGGATCGGGTTGGCATTACCGAGCGCTGTGCACGCGTCGATCACTTCCTGGCAGCGGCGTTGCATCTCGGCGTTGTCGCGCTGCACCGATGCGAAGTCGAGGTCCGACGCGCTGGCGCCGGACGCCATGCTGGACGCCGCCCCACCGCCGAGCCCGATCAGCATGGCCGGACCACCGAGCACGACGAGCGCAACCCGCTCGGGAAACGGCAGCGCCCGTACGTGTTCGGTACGCACGCTGCCCACACCACCTGCGATCATGACCGGCTTGTGATAGCCGCGCACGCGCCCGGCCCGTTGCGGATCCGCCGCCTCGAACGTGCGGAAGTAGCCGGTCAAGGCCGGCCGGCCGAACTCGTTGTTGAACGACGCGGCGCCGATCGGCCCCTCGAGCATGATGTCGAGCGCGGACACGATGCGGTCCGGCTTGCCGGTCTCGAGTTCCCAGGGCTGCCGGTAGCCAGGGATGTTCAGATGCGAGGTGGTGAACCCGGTGAGCCCGGCCTTGGGCTTGGACCCGCGCCCCACCGCGCCTTCGTCGCGGATCTCGCCGCCCGATCCGGTGGCGGCACCCGGGTACGGGGCGATCGCGGTCGGGTGGTTGTGCGTCTCCACCTTCATCAGGATATGGCTCGGCGCGGTGTCGTACCGGTACGCGTGCGTATCCGGGTCGAGCACCAACCGCTCGATGGTATGTCCTTCGATGACCGCCGCGTTGTCCGCGTAGGCGCTCAGGATCCCGGCGCCGTTGATGTGGCGATGGGTGTTGCGGATCATGTCGAACAGCGAGTGCGGCTGCGGCGCCCCGTCCACCGTCCACGACGCGTTGAAGATCTTGTGCCGGCAATGCTCGGAATTGGCCTGCGCGAACATCATGAGTTCCACGTCGGTCGGGTCGCGGCCGAGCCCCCGGTAGGCGTCGAGCAGGTAGTCGAGTTCGTCTTCCGAGAGCGCGAGGCCGAGTTCGCCGTTGGCCGCGACGAGCGCCGGCCGACCACCGGCGGCGAGTGCGATCCGGGCGAGCCGGCGCGGCGGCAGATCCGCGAAAACACTCGTGAGATCCGCGGCCTCGACCAGTCGCTCGGTCATGCGGTCGAACAGCGCGTCGGTGCGCACGCGTGCCGCATGTCCGGGATCCGCGTACCAGCGCACGCCGCGCTCGACCCGCCGCACGGCATCGAAACCACAGATCCGGAAGATGTCGGTCGCCTTGCTCGACCATGGCGAGATCGTCCCACGGCGCGGCACCACGATCGCGACCGGTGTCTCGAGCGGCGCGGGCCAGCCGCGCTCCGGACCGTAGCGCAGCAGGCGCGCGGCACGCTCGCGCGCGGCGCCGTCGAGCGGCGCGTCCAGCGCGAGCAGGTGGACGTAGCGGGCGTAGAGGCCGCCGAGCGGCACATCGAGCGCGCGGCAGAGCTTTTCCAGGCGGAAGCCGGACAGTGCCGGCGGGCCTTCGAGCACGAGCAGTTCATTCATGATGCGCTGGTCTTCAGACTGGTGGATTCCGCTGCGGCCGCAGCGCGCCGGACTGCGAAGAACTCGCGCAGGCAGCGCGCGCAGTCCTCGGCGAGCACGCCGCCGGTGATCGCGGGACGGTGATTGAGCGCCGTGTTGTCGAGCACCCGGTCGGTCGATTCGATGGCGCCGCTGCGCGGTTCCGGCGCGCCGTAGACCACGCGCCCGATGCGGGCGTGCACCAGTGCGCCGGCGCACATGGTGCAGGGCTCCACGGTGACGTAGAGCGTGGCGCCGGTGAGCCGGTAGTTGCCAACCGCGCGCGCCGCCGCGCGCAGCGCGACGATCTCGGCGTGCGCGGTGGGATCCTGCTCGGCGATCGGCCGGTTGTAACCCTCGCCGATCACGGTACCCGCTTGCACCACGACGGCGCCGACCGGCACTTCCCCCGCGCGTGCGCCCGCCGCTGCGAGCTCGAGCGCGCGCCGCATCCAGCGCTCATCCGTCGCCGGGTCGCACACGTCCGACCCGGCGGATTGCGGATCCTTGCCGTTCATTCCCACTCGATGGTGGCAGGCGGCTTGCTCGACACGTCGTAGACCACGCGCGACACGCCTTCGATCTCGTTGATGATGCGGTTGGCGACGCGCTCGACGAGTTCCCACGGCAGGCGCGCCGCACGCGCCGTCATGAAATCCGTGGTCTCGACCGCGCGCAGGGCAATGACGTCGGCGTAGCGCCGCGCGTCGCCGACCACGCCCACCGACTTGACCGGCAGGTAGACCGCGAACGCCTGGCTGACCCGGTCGTACCAGTCCGCGCGCCGCAGTTCCTCTAGATAGATCGCGTCCGCCTCGCGCAGCACGTCGGCGCGCGCCTTGGTGACCTCGCCCAGTACACGCACGCCGAGCCCCGGACCCGGGAACGGATGCCGGAACACCATTTCGCGCGGCAGGCCGAGGTGCAGGCCGATCCGGCGCACTTCGTCCTTGAACAGTTCGCGCAGCGGCTCGACCAGCTTCAGCTTCATGCGCTCCGGCAGACCACCCACGTTGTGGTGCGACTTGATCACGTGCGCCTTGCCGAACTTGCTCGCCGCCGACTCGATCACGTCCGGGTAGATGGTGCCCTGGGCGAGCCATTTGACGCCGGTCAACCGATGCGCTTCGCGGTCGAACACGTCGATGAACGTGTTGCCGATGATCTTGCGCTTGGTTTCCGGATCCTCGTGGCCGGCGAGCCGCATGAGGAACTCGGCCTCGGCGTCCACCACCACGAGGTCGAGGTCGAGCGCGTTCGATGGTGCGAAGGTCCGCTCCACTTCCGCGCGCTCACCCTTGCGCAGGAGTCCGTTGTCGACGAAGACACAGGTCAGCTGATCGCCGATCGCACGCGACAGGAGTGCCGCCACCACGCTCGAGTCGACCCCGCCGGAAAGCCCCAGCACGACGCGGTCGTCACCGACCGTCGCACGCACCTGCGCGATCGCGTCCTCGACGATGTTGGCCGGCGTCCACAGCCCTGCGCAGCCGCAGATGTCCCGCGCGAATCGCATGAGCAGCGCTTCGCCCTGCTCGGTATGCGTGACCTCCGGATGAAACTGCACGCCGTACCAGCGCCGTGCGGGATCTTCCATGGCGGCGATCGGTGCGGTATCGGTCGCGGCCGTCACGCGGAACCCCGCGGGCAGCGCGGTGACCTGGTCGCCGTGGCTCATCCAGACCGGCAGCGCGCCGCCGGCGCCGCCGTTCACCGTCGCGAACAGGTCCGAACCGGCGGCGAGTTCGACGACCGCGTGCCCGAACTCGCGCTTGTCCGAACCCGTCACCGCGCCGCCGAGCTGCGCCGCCATGGCCTGCATGCCGTAGCAGATGCCGAGCACCGGCACGCCGAGCTCGAAGACGACCGGCGGAATCCGCGGCGTGTCGGCGAGCGTCACGCTCTCCGGTCCGCCGGAGAGGATCACGCCGCGCGGTGCGAACTCGCGCATGAACGCGGCAGGCGCGTCGAACGGGTGGATTTCGCAGTAGACGCCGGCCTCGCGCACGCGCCGCGCGATGAGCTGGGTGTACTGGGAGCCGAAGTCGACGATCAGCAGCCGCTGACCGTGCAGGTCGCCGGTCGTCATGTCAGCTGCGCGGATAATTCGGCGCTTCCTTGGTGATCGTCACGTCGTGGACGTGACTCTCCACCATGCTCGCCGCACTGACCCTGACGAACTCCGGACGCGTACGCATGGTCGGGATGTCCGGTGAACCGGTGTAGCCCATCGCCGCGCGCAGGCCGCCCATGAGCTGGTGCACGATCGGCCCGACCGGACCCCGGTATGGCACCCGCCCCTCGATGCCTTCCGGCACCAGCTTGCGCGTGTCGCTCTCGATGTCCTGGAAATAGCGATCGCTCGAACCGTGCGCTTCGCCCATCGCGCCGAGCGAGCCCATGCCACGGTAGGCCTTGTAGGTACGGCCCTGGTACAGCTCGACCTCGCCGGGCGCCTCGTCGGTCCCGGCCAGCAGGCCGCCGACCATCACGACGCTCGCGCCGGCGGCGATGGCCTTGGCGATGTCGCCCGAGTAGCGGATGCCGCCGTCGGCGATCACCGGAATGCCGGCCGGTCCGGCCGCCTTGACCGCTTCGCCGATCGCGGTGATCTGCGGTACGCCGATGCCGGTGACGATCCGGGTGGTGCAGATCGAGCCGGGCCCGATGCCCACCTTGATGGCGTCCGCGCCAGCCTCGATCAGCGCCCGCGCGCCCGCTTCCGTGGCCACGTTGCCGCCGATGACGGCAACCGAGGGATAACGCGCCTTGACCCAGCGGATCCGTTCCAGCACGCGCGAGGAATGCCCGTGCGCGGTGTCCACCACCAGCACGTCGACGCCGGCCTCGACGAGCGCGGCAACCCGTTCGTCCGTCTCGCCGCTGGTGCCCACGCTGGCGCCGACCCGCAGCGAGCCCTGCGCATCCTTGCACGCGTTGGGAAAGGCCTTGGACTTGTTGATGTCCTTGACCGTGACCATGCCGCGCAGCTCGAACCGGTCGTTGACCAGCAGCACCTTCTCGATGCGGTGCCGGTGCAGGATGTCGGTGATCTCGTCGAAGGTGGCGTCTTCGCGCGCGGTGAAGAGTTTTTCCTTCGGTGTCATCACTTCGCGGATGCGCGCGTCGAGCCGGCGCTCGAAGCGGATGTCGCGGCTGGTGACGATACCGACCAGCTGCGAACCTTCCACCACGGGCACGCCCGAGATCTTGTGTTCCAGCGTGATCTCGAACAGATCGGCGACGGTGCGATCGGGGTGAATGGTGATCGGGTCGCGGATGATCCCGGTCTCGAACTTCTTGACCGCCCGCACCTGGCGGGCCTGGGCATCGATGCTGAGATTCTTGTGCACGATTCCGATGCCGCCTTCCTGCGCCATGGCGATGGCGAGCCGCGCCTCGGTCACGGTGTCCATGGCCGCCGACATGAGCGGTATGTTGAGCGTGATGTCCCGCGTCAGGCGGGTTTCGAGCGAGGCTTCGGACGGAAGAACGTCGGAGTGGGCGGGGAGCAGCAGAACGTCGTCGAACGTGAGCGCGTCGTGGGCGATACGCAGCATTGAGGACTCCGCAAAAGCGAGAGTCTACCGATGGGCATGGGTCATGTAAACTCGCGCCTCAGGTAACCCCGCGGCGCACGTAAACCCGATGGCCACCCGCTTCGACCAGCCTGCCGAAGAGCGCCCCGTCTACACCGTCAGCGCGCTGGCGCGGGCCGCGCGCCTGTTGATCGAGGAGCACTTCGGCCTGCTCTGGGTGGAAGGCGAGGTGTCCAACTTCCGCCGGCCCGGCTCGGGGCACTGGTACTTCACCCTGAAGGACAGCGACGCCCAGCTGCGCTGCGCCATGTTCGCCGGCCGCAACCGCGCGCTGCGCCGCGAGCCGCGCGACGGCGACCGGGTCATCGTGCGCGGGCGCCTGTCGCTCTACGAACCGCGCGGCGATTTCCAGTTCATCGCCGAACACCTGGAACCCGCCGGCGAAGGCGCGCTGCGCGCCGCCTTCGACGCGCTGAAGGCGCGTCTCGCCGGCGAAGGTCTGTTCGACCCGGCCAGGAAGCGCCCGTTGCCGGCCATTCCGCGCCGGCTCGCCGTGATCTCGTCGCCGTCGGGTGCTGCGTTGCGCGACGTGTTGCACGTGATCGCCCGGCGCTTCCCGGTACTCGAGGTCGTGCTGCTGCCGGTCGCGGTGCAGGGCGAGTCCGCGGAGCCCGAGATCCTGGCCGCGCTCGCGCGGGTGCCGGCGACCGGCGCCGACGCCGTCCTCCTGACCCGCGGCGGAGGTTCACTCGAGGACCTCTGGACGTTCAATCTCGAGACCGTCGCGCGGGCGGTCGCGGCGTGTCCCCTGCCCACGGTCGCGGCAATCGGCCACCAGACCGACTTCACCATCGTCGACTTCGTGGCCGACGTGCGCGCCCCGACCCCGTCCGCCGGCGCCGAACTCATCACGCCCGACCGGGCCGAGCTCGGCGTGCGATTCGACTCGGCGCGCAACCGGCTGGTACGTGCGCTGACCGGCGAACTGCGCCAGCAGCACCGCCATCTCGCCCACCTGCGCGCGCGCCTGGTGAGTCCGCGCACACGGCTGCAGCAGCGCATGCAGCGCACCGACGAACTCGAGCAGCGCCTGATACGCGCGATCACGGGCACCCGCACCCGGGCCGCTGCGCGGCTCGCGGGCCTGCGCCGCGCCCTGGATCTGCTGCATCCCGGCCGGCTGATCGAGCGTACCAGCGAACGCGTCGATACACTCGAGGCACGCCTCGCGAGTGCCGTCCAGGCCCAGCACCGGCAGCGCCGCGAGGCGCTGCACGGCGCGGTGCGGACGCTGCAGGCGATCAGCCCGCTCGCCACACTCGCGCGCGGCTACGCGGTGCTGACCGACGCGGCGGGCGGCACGGAGCTGCGACCGATCACCTCGATCCGGGCAACCGCGCCCGGCGCGCGGCTGGTCGCGCACCTGAGCGACGGCGCCTTGCACGTGCAGGTGGATGCGGTGGATACCGACAACGGGCTGCCGGCGCTGCCGACTACGGACGGATCCTGACGCCGGAAACGCGGCCGGGCCCGCTCAGCCGTTCTTCTTGTGGTGGCGGATCATGCGCTTGCGGCGCTGTTCCTGGCGGGGTGTGAGCTTGTTGCGGCGTCCCGCATAGGGGTTCTCGCCGGTCTTGAACACGAGGTGCACCGGGGTGCCGTGCAGGTCGAGTGCCTCCCGGAAGCCGTTCTCCAGGTAACGGATGTAGGACCCGGGCAACGCTTCGGTCTGGTTGCCGTGGATCACGATGCGCGGCGGGTGCCCGCCCGCCTTGTGCGCGAAGCGCAGCTTGATCTGACGGCCCCGCACGCTCGGCGGTGGGTGACCACGCACCAGGTCGCCGAGCAGCCGGGTCAGGCGCGTGGTCCCGACATCCAGACGCCCGGAGCGATAGACGCGGTCTACCTCCCGCAACAGCAGGCCCACCCCGGTGCCGTGCAGGGCCGAGATCTGCAGCACCGGGATCCACGGCGCGATGGTCAGCCGGCGCGACAGTTCGCTGCGCACCCGCTCGCGCGCGTCCGCGCTCAGTCCGTCCCACTTGTTGACCGCGACGATGATGCCGGCGCCGGCTTCGATGGCGTAGCCGAGCAGATGCAGGTCCTGCTCCACCACGCCTTCCCGCGCATCCATGACCAGGACCACCACATGCGCGCGGTCGATCGCCTCGAGCGTCTTGACCACGGAGAACTTTTCCACGACTTCGTCGATCCGCCCGCGGCGGCGCACGCCGGCCGTGTCGATCAGCACGTAGTCGCGCGCCTCGCGCTGGAACGGGATCTCGATGGCATCCCGGGTGGTGCCGGGCTGGTCGTAGACCACCTGGCGCTCCTCGCCGAGCAGCCGGTTGGTCAGCGTGGACTTGCCGACGTTCGGCCGCCCGATGATGGCGACCCGAATCGCTTCGGGTGCAAGTCCGCCGGGGCCTTCGGCCTCCCCGGAAGCCTCCTCCCCTTCCGCTTCGTCAGAATCGGCCGGTTCGGCGAATTCATGCTCGAGGTCCGCACCGGCTTCGTACCCCGCGTCCGCTTCGCTCGCCGACTCCGCCTCCGGCGGAACCAGTCCGAGCCGTGCCACGATGGTCTCCACCAGAATGCCTATGCCACGTCCGTGGGCGGCGGAGACGAACACCGTGTCCGGCATGCCGAGCATGGCGAATTCCGCCTGTGCGGCATCGGACGACACGCCGTCCACCTTGTTGACGACCAGCAGCACGCGGTACTCGCGGCGGCGCAACCGGTCGGCGATCTCGAGATCCGCCGGCGTCAGTCCGGCACGCGCGTCGACCAGGAACAGGACGAGGTCAGCCTCGTCCATGGCGACCTCGGCCTGGCGCTCCATGGCATCGGTGAGCACGCCGTCCGCGCCGAGCAGACCACCGGTGTCGATCAGCGTGCAGGGACAGCCGTCGAGCAGCACCCGCCCGTAGCGCCGGTCGCGGGTGAGTCCGGGCACGTCGGCGACCAGCGCATCGCGCCGGTGCGACAGCCTGTTGAACAGCGTCGACTTGCCGACGTTCGGGCGACCCACCAGCGCGAGGGTGGCGTTCAAACGGGCCTACCTCGCCTTGATCTCGAGCGCCTGCAGGGAACCCGAATTGCCGAGCACATAGACCACGCCGTCAGCCGCGACCATGGGCGAGCGTACGCCTTTGCGGTCCACGCGGCGCCGACCGACGAACTCGCCGTTCGCCTGCGAAAGCACGTGCAGGTAGCCCTCCGAATCGCCCACGAGCACGTATTCGCCAAGCGCGACCGGGCTCGACAGCTGTCTGCGCAGCAAACCCTCCTGGCTCCAGAGCCGTTCGGCGGACTGCTGGTCGTAGGCGAGCACGGTATCGATCTGATCGACCACGAAGACCTGGCGGAATCCGGCCGCAAGATCCAGGAAACTCGACAGCTCCTGCTCCCAGAGCAGCGCGCCGTCGGTCGCGCGGAGCGCCTTCAGCCGGCCCTGGTAGGAGACCACGAAGACGAGCCCGCCAGCCAGTACGGGCGTGGAATCGATGTCCACCATGCGCTCGAGTTCGGAGCGCCCCTCGGGCAGCATGACGCGGTGCTCCCAGACCGGCTCGCCGGTCTCGGCGCGGATGGCGGCGATCATGCCGTTGGCAAAACCGGCGTAGACGAGGCCGCCGCCGAACACCGGCATGCTCGTTCCGCGCAACGTGAGCACGGGTACCGGGTTGTCGTAGCTCCAGCGAACCGCGCCGTTCGTGCGCTCCAGTGCGATCAGGCGCCCGTCTTCGGTCTGCACGAACACGAGCTCTGCGCCACCCACCGGCGGCGCGAGGATCTCCGCGCCGAGCTGGACCCGCCAGACCGGCGTACCGTCGGCCGCGGACAGGGCGACGACCTCGCCACGGGTCGTGCCGAGCAGCACGTAGCCGTGCGCGAGCCCTACTCCACCGGCGAGGAAGCTCGGATCACGGCGGTCGAACAGGCGGGGCGCACGCAGCCGCTTGCGCGGCTCGGTGTCGATGTTCGCACGCCAGATGCGTTTGCCGGTGAAGCGGTCGCGGGCTTCGACGACCCCGTAGCCGTCCGCGGCGAAGACCCGGTCCGCGGCGACCGCGGGCCGCAGCATCAGGTACTTGCGACCGAGTCCCTTGCCGATATCGGCGGACCACACGCGATCGACGCGGACGGTCGCATCGATCCTGGTCAGCTCGACGGGCTCCAGCTTGGCGGCCGCCTCGTCCTTGTCGACCCAGGGAAGCCAGCCGAACCAGCTGCATCCGCCGCTGGCCGCGACCGCGAGCACCAGGACCAGACTACGAATCGCTGGCATCTGCGGTATCTGCAACTTTGATCTCCAGCAACGTCCGCTGGTCTTCGGCCAGCACTTCCGCGAGCGCGGCCGTGTAGGCCCGGTGCGCCTCGGCGCGTTCGTCGCGCGCCAGGTGAATGTCGCCCTTCAGCTCATGCGCGACCGAGAGGTAACCCGGCGCGCGGACCTGACCGATGGTACGCAGTGCGTCATCGTCCCGACCCAGCGCATGCTGGACGCGCGCCAGCCGCAGACGGGCGAGATCGGCCAGCGGCTGCCCCGACGCGCTTGCGACCGCCTGCTCGAGCAGCCCCGCGGCGCCCTCGAGATCGCCGGACGCCGTCGCCTCCTGCGCCTGTTTGAGGGCCACGAGTGCGGGGTAGGCGGAACTGCGGCCGCTCGCCAGGACCTCCGCTGCGAGCGCTTCGCGCGCCGCGCCGTTCGCCGCGAGGAATTCGGCATACAGCTCCGAGGCTTTCGTGACCTGTTCGTTCACGTAACTCTGGTACCAGCGCCAGCCGACCACACCACCGGCGACCAGCACCAGTGTCACCACGAGCACCGTTCCGTTGCGCTGCCACCACTGGCGGAGCCGCGCCACCTGCTCGTCATCAGTCAGATAATCTGACACCTGGATCTCCTCGAATGTTCAGTCGGGCACGCCGGCCCGCAAAGCCGCGATGATTCCGTCCACCGCGAGCGCTCGCTGCGGCAGGTCGGCGCGCAGATCCTTGAGCACCGGCGCATCGTCGGCCACTTCGGCATCACCGACCAGGAGCGCGTGGCGCGCCCCGCACTGGTCCGCGCGTTTCAGCTGGTTCTTGAGCTTCCCGCCCCCGGCATGGACGCGGATTCTGAACCCTGGCAGCCCGGCCCGCAATTTTTCGGCCAGGCGCAGCGCGTAGCCCTGGTGGCCCGGCTCCAGGACGCAGACGTAGACGTCCGCGGCGGCGCCGTCCAGCGCCCCGTGCACCGCTTCGTGCAGCAGCACCAGCCGGTCGAGCCCCACGGCGAAACCGGCCGCCGGCGTAGGCTTGCCGCCGAGCCGCTCCACGAGTCCGTCGTAGCGACCACCTGCACAGACCGCACCCTGCGCACCGAGCGCGTCCGTGACCCATTCGAATACCGTCTGGGTGTAGTAGTCGAGCCCGCGCACGAGCGCAGGGTTGACCGTATACGCGATGCCGAGTTCGTCGAGCATGCCGGTCAGGTTCGCGAAGTGCCTGCGGCTGTCCGCGTCCAGGAAATCCGGCAACTGCGGTGCACGCGCCAGAACCGCGCGAGTACCCGGATCCTTGCTGTCGAGGATGCGCAGCGGGTTGCGGTCCAGCCGGCGCCGGCTGTCCTCGTCGAGGCGCTCGCGCAGCGGCTCGAGGTAGGCGACGAGCGCGGCACGGAAGGCGGCCCGGGTCGCGGGCGTGCCCAGCGTGTTGAGTTCGAGCCGCACGAGGTGCTCGACGCCGAGCGCCTGCCAGAAGCGCCGCCCGAGCAGCATGAGCTCGACGTCGACGTCGGGTCCGGCGAGCCCGAAAGCTTCCGCGCCGACCTGGTAGAACTGGCGGTAGCGGCCCTTCTGCGGACGCTCGTAGCGGAACATCGGGCCCGTGTAGTACACGCGCTGGGTCTGGTTGAACAAAAGCCCGTGCTGAACCAGTGCACGCACGCAGCCGGCGGTGCCTTCCGGACGCAGCGTGATGCCGTCGCCGTCGCGGTCGGTGAGCGAGTACATCTCCTTCTCGACGATGTCGGTGCCTTCGCCCACGCCGCGGGTGAACAGCTCGGTCGACTCGAGCAGGGGTAGCTGGAGCTCCTCGTACGCGGCGCTCTCCAGGATACGCCGCAGGGTGTCCTCGACGATCCGCCAACGCCGGGCGTCGCCGGGCAGGATGTCGCGCATGCCGCGGATCGACTGCAGCACGGCTATTGTCCGAGGACCAGGGTCGCGACGTTGTTGCGCGTGTGCGGGCCGAGCGCGATCTGCTCGCCGTCGAAAGTCAGCGTGACGCCCGGCGCGTAGCCGAGCAGGATGCGGAACGGCCCCTGTCCGACCAGCTCCAGTGCAGTGCCGGCACGATTCAGATTGCTGTACAGAACGCGGCCATTCGCGTTGCGTACCTCGACCCAGCTGTCATCGGCGAACTGCATCGCGAGGCGCTGCTCGCCGGCGTCGGTAATGCGCCGCGCGACACTGTTCGGCGCGACCCCGAGCGGCTGCTCGGCAACGCCTTCGACCACCATCGCCGCCGCACCCTCGGCCGGCTCACCCGACGCACCCGGCATACCGGGCTCGAGCCCTTCCCGGCCGTCGGGTTCGGCGGACGCTGCCGCGGTTGCCGCCGGGCTCGGGTCGGATTCGGCTGCCGACCAGTCCCAGTCGGCAGCGGCGTCGCGCGGCGGCACGATCACGGCCGGGCTCTCGGTGCGGTTCCAGAGCGAATCGATGCCCTCTTCCGGCCAGATCAGCACCGCGAGCCCTACGAGCAGCGCCACGACCAGGAGCGCGAGCGTCGTCAGCACCAGGCCCGGACGGCGGCGGATCCATTCGGCGACACCCTGTTCGTGCGCGACGGGATGGTTGGCGTCACCGCCGTTGGTCTGCCCGGGATAAAGCGCGAGCAGCGGCTCCGGATCGAGGTCCAGGAGTCGCGCATAGGCACGGATGTAGCCGCGTGCGAACACGGCACCGGGCAGGCGCTTGTAGTCGTCGGATTCCAGCGCCTGCACCACGTGCATCGAGAGATTGAGCGTATCCGCCACTTCACGAACGGTCACACCGAGCGCTTCGCGCTCGGTGCGAAGTGTCTCGCCCGGTCCTCTGTTGTTCTCTGTCAAGGCGCTGATCTCTGCTCAGCCACCGACGATACAGCGGCTTGCTTCGGGAGAATCCGGATACAGGTTCCTGAGCGCGATCTCGTAGCTCGCGCGCTGGTCGGCATCGCCCTGCGCGCGCGCCAGGTCGATGCCGAGGCACAGGCTGCGCGGAAACTGCCGGGCGAGCGCACGGAACCGGTCATAGTGACTGGCGGCCGTCGGCAGATCGCCAGCCTTGAACGCGAGATCCGCGAGTTCGAGATGGCTGAGCGGCAGGTCGGGATTGAGCGACAGCGCGCGCGTGAACGCTGCCTGGGCTTCCGCCTGCTGACCGAGCCGGAGCTCCGTCAGCCCGAGGTTCTCGAATGCCACGTCGCGTGCCCGGTAGGTGGTATCGCGCACCAGCGTGCGCAGTGGCACCAGTGCCTCCCGATAGCGCTCCTGGGAAAAGAGCAGTACCGCGAAATTGTTGAGGCTTGCCGCATGGCGCGCATCCGCCCGCAGCGCGCGGCGATAGTACTGTTCGGCCAGGGCGAACTCTTCCTCACCCTGGTAGTAGACCCCCAGCAGCCCGAGCGCGTCTGCCGAACGCGGGTTGATCTCCAGCGCCCGTTCGAGGGGCTCGCGCACCCGTGAACGGTCGCCGGATTCGAGGTAACCGCGGGCGAGGTTGAGCTGTGCCTGCACGCGTGCGTCGGTGGACGCCGGCTCCGGGCCGGTGGTCTCGGTCACGCACCCCGCCAACCCCAGGCAAATCGCGACCCATACAATCCCGGCCGTCCTGGCCGTACGACCCCTCTTCACGCCACCTCCTGTGCCTGCACGCGTGCAATGTAGCGCGCCTGGCGCCGGGTGCGATCCTGCACCTGGCCGACCAGCTGCCCGCACGCCGCGTTGATGTCGTCGCCGCGCGTGGTGCGCAGCATCGTCGCATAGCCTGCATTCAGCAGGTGGGTCTGGAATGCCCGCACCACCGTCATGTCCGGGCGTTCGTAGCCCGAGGCCGGGAACGGGTTGAACGGGATCAGGTTGATCTTGCAGCGCACGTCGCGGAGCAGCGCGGCCAGCTCGCGTGCATGCGCGATGGAGTCGTTGACGCCTTTCAGCAGCGTGTACTCCATGGTCAGCGTGCGTTTGTCGCCGAGTCCGGAGAGATAGTGCCGGCAGGCTTCGAGCAACGTCGCGATCGGGTATTTCCGGTTGATCGGCACCAGTTCGTCGCGCAACGCGTCGTTCGGCGCGTGCAGCGAGATCGCGAGCGACAGGTCGGTGGTCTCGGCAAGCCGATAGATGCCCGGCACGACGCCAGCAGTGCTGACCGTGACCCGCCGCTTCGAGATGCCGAACGCCAGGTCGTCCATCATCAGGTTGGTCGCGACGAGGACGTTGTCGAAATTGAGCAGCGGCTCACCCATGCCCATGAGCACGACGTTGGTCACCGATTCACCGCGTGCCGCGAGCTCCGCGTTGGCGAGCCAGACCTGGCCGATGATGTCGGCAGCGTCCAGGTTGCCGTTGAAACCCTGCTTGCCGGTGGAGCAGAAGCTGCAGTCGAGCATGCACCCGACCTGCGAGGACACGCAGAGCGTGTTGCGCCCCCGCTCCGGGATCAGCACTGTCTCCACGTCGTTGCCGTTGCCGACGCGTACCGCCCACTTGATGGTGCCGTCGCGCGACTCGCGCCGCGCCACGA
The DNA here is from genome assembly GCA_019634925.1 of Pseudomonadales bacterium. Lineage (GTDB taxonomy): Bacteria > Pseudomonadota > Gammaproteobacteria > Pseudomonadales > Azotimanducaceae > UBA7803. The sequence continues at coordinate 155,368 of JAHCAL010000003.1, read as the reverse complement.
CCTCGGGCAGGCGCAGCGTGGCTATGCGGGCCAGCAGCTCGCGCTGGCGCATCGAGAGATCGGTCATCGCCGCAAAATCGAGTACGCCCGCGTGATAGACCCACTTCATCACCTGGCGCGCACGAAACGGTTTTTCGCCGTGCGCGGCAAAAAACCGCTCGAGCCCGTCACGGTCGAGCGAAAACAGGTTGACGGGGGCCACGTCGGCCATCAGTTCCTCGGGCAGAGCTCTTCGGGCTTGAAGAAGTAGGCGATCTCACGCGCTGCCGATGCCGTGGAGTCGGAGCCGTGCACGGCATTGGCCTCGACGGATTCCGCGAAGTCCGCACGGATCGTACCGGGCTCGGCATCGCGCGGGTTGGTGGCGCCCATCAACTGGCGGTTGCGCGCGACCGCGTCCTCGCCCTCGAGCACCTGCACGACGACCGGGCCGGAAGTCATGTAGCTCACCAGATCGTTGTAGAACGGCCGCGCCTTGTGTTCGGCATAGAAACCGCCGGCCTGCTCGGGAGTCATGCGCAGCATACGTGCCGCGACGATCCTGAGCCCGTTCTTCTCGAAGCGGGAATAGATTTCGCCGATCAGGTTCCGCGCCACCGCGTCGGGCTTGACGATCGACAGAGTACGCTCAACAGCCATCGAATTCTCCGAACCAACCTTACGTAAAGGCGCCTATCTGATTGAATTATCTGGAAATCGTGCACCACAGCGGGCGCGTATTATACGCGTTTGGAGTGCAGATCAAATCGAAATGTGCGGGCCTCGCGGGCGCCCGGATCAGGCGCCCGACGCCGGACGCAGTCCGGCCAGCCCGGCCACGACCTCGGCCACCCGCCGGCCCGCGTGATCCACGTCCGCCTCGGTGGTGTACCGACCGATCGAGAATCTGAGCGACGCGTGCGCGAGGTCCCGAGGCACGCCCATCGCGCGCAGCACGTGCGACGGTTCGACGCTGGTCGACGTGCATGCGGAGCCGGTGGACACCGCGAGGTCGTCGAGCGCGAGCAGGAGGGTCTCGCCGTCGACCCCGGCGAACCCGACGTTGACGATGCCCGGCGACCGGCGCGCCCGGTCACCGTTCAGGCGCGCGCCCGGCACCTGCAGAAGATGCGCGAGCAGCCGTTCGCGCAGGCGCGTGATGCGCGCGTTCTCGGTTTCCATCTCGCGGTGCAGAATCGCGCTCGCTTCGCCCATGCCGACGATCTGGTGGGTCGCGAGTGTCCCCGAGCGCATGCCGCGCTCGTGCCCGCCGCCGTGCATCTGCGGGGTCAGTCGCACCGGCGGATCACGGCGCACGTACAGCGCACCCATGCCCTTCGGGCCGTACATCTTGTGCGCGGAGAGCGACAGCAGATCGACCGGCATCCGCGCCACGTCGAGCGGCAGTTTGCCGGCGCTCTGGGCTGCGTCCGAATGCATGAGCACTCCAGCGTCACGGCACACCGCGCCGATGGCGGCGATGTCGTTGACCACGCCGGTCTCGTTGTTGACGTGCATGATCGAGACGAGCAGCGTGTCCGGGCGCAGCACCGCGCGTACCTGGTCGGGTTCGATGACGCCGCTCGCGCCCGGGTCGAGCCAGGTCACCGCGAAGCCCTTGCCTTCGAGGTAGCGGCAGGTGTCGAGCACCGCCTTGTGCTCGATCGTGCTGGTTACGATGTGGCGCCGCGTTGCGCCTTCGGCAACGCCCTTGATGGCCAGGTTGTCGGCCTCCGTGGCCCCGGAGGTCCAGACGATCTCACGCGGATCGGCATTCAGCAGCCGGGCGACCTGGCTGCGTGCCTCTTCCACCGACTCTTCCGCACGCCAGCCGTAGACGTGTGACCGAGACGCGGGGTTGCCGAAGTTGCCTTCGACCAGGAGGCAGCCGCTCATCTTGTGCGCGACCCGCGGATCGACCGGCGTGGTCGCCGCATAGTCGAGGTAGATGACCCGCGTCATCCCAGGAGCCGGGTCTGGATGAGCTTGTGCGCGTGCCGGCGCGCGGCGTGTGCCGGGGCACCTCCCGCGAGCAGGCTTTCCAGCGTCACGCTCGAGAGAAACCCGTCGATATGGGAGGAAAGCGCGGTCCAGAGGTCGTGGGTCAGGCAGGTCGCGCCATCGTGGCAGTCGGCCGCACCGTGGCAGCGGGTCGCGTCCACGCCCTCCCCGACCGCCGCGATGATGTCCGCGACGGTGACCTCGCCGAGCGGACGCGCGAGTTCATAGCCGCCGCCCGGGCCGCGTACGCTCGCCAGCAGGCCGGCCCGTTTCAGTTTGCTGAACAGTTGCTCCAGATAAGCACCGGAGATGCCCTGGCGTTCGGCCACCTCGGTCACGCTCACCGGACCGCGCTGGCGGTTGAGCGCGATGTCGATCATGGCCGTGACCGCGTAACGGCCCTTGGTCGTCAGTCTCATGTCGCTACCGCCGTACCGCGGGTGCCCCGGATGCCGGGCGAGTATGCAATACCCGACTAAATCGGTCCACTATTGCCCCGGCGGCCGTCGTCCCTCCGCCGCGGGCTGCGGCACCGGCGGGCCAGCGGCCTCGGGATCCCCGACCGCGCCCGGCGCGAGCGTGGTCAGCACGCCGCGCAGGATCTGCACCTCCGTTTCGTCGAGGGCGACGCGCATGAAAAGTCTGCGCAGCCGGGTCATGGTCTGCCCGGGGCTGCCCGGGTCGAGAAACCCGCTCCGCACGAGCGCACGCTCCAGGTGCACGAGCATGCCCTCGACGTGCTGCATCGGTGCGAGCGGCCGGTCCCATTCGTCGGTCACGGTTCGGCCGCGGCGTTCACCGGCCTGCCGGTACAGTTCGTAGGCCACCACCTGCACGGCCATGGCCAGGTTGAGCGAGGGATATTCGGGATTGGCCGGAATCTGCAGGTGACAGTGGCACTGCTGCAACTCTTCGTTGGTCAGTCCGCTGGTCTCCCGGCCGAACAGGATCGCGATCCGGCTGTCCGGCGGCTGGGCGAGGATGTCGGCCGCCGCTTCCGTCACCGGCTTGACCGGCCAGGGAATCCTGCGCACCCGCGTACTGGTGCCCACTACCCAGGTACAGTCGGCGATCGCCTCGGCAACGCTCGAATGAACCGTGATCGAATCGAGCACGTCCTGCGCGCCCGCCGCACGCCATTCGGCCTGCGGGTCCGGGAAACGCCCGGGATTGACCAGCGCGAGCCGGGTGAGACCCATGGTCTTGAGCGCGCGCGCCGCGCCGCCGATGTTGCCCGGATGGGCTGGCTCCACGAGGACCACACGCACGCGGTCCAGCAACGGGTCACTCACCTTCACGCCCTCGCAACTTCGAACCTCCGGCGACCGATTGCAGATTTCCTCGGCCCGGGTTGGTAGGATACCGGGCTTTTTTCGACAGGCATTCCGTACCATGCAACCCATGGCCAACATCGCCCTGCGCGCGGCACGCCAAGCCGGACAGATCATCCTGCGCGCCATGGACCGGCTCGACAAGCTGACCGTCGAGGAAAAGGCCAACAACGACTTCGTCTCGAACGTGGACCGCGAGGCAGAGGCCGCGATCGTCGAGATCCTGCACAAGACCTATCCCACCCACGGCATCCTCGGCGAGGAGCAGGGATCCTCCTACACGTCCGACGAATATACCTGGATCATCGATCCGCTCGACGGCACCACCAACTACCTGCAGGGCATCCCGCACTTCTGCGTCTCCATCGCCCTGCAGAAGGGCCGGCAACTCGAACACGCCGTCATCTTCGATCCGTTGCGCAACGAGGTGTTCTCCGCGAGCCGCGGCCACGGCGCACAGTTGAACGACAAGCGCATCCGGGTCAGCCAGCGCACCCGCCTGCAGGAAGCCGTGCTCGGCACCGGCATTCCGCCCGGCGCCGTGCCCCTCCACCTCGATGCCTACATGGCGATGCTGAAGGACTTCACGCGCGTCTGCCGCGCGATCCGCAGGGCCGGCTCCGCGGCGCTCGACCTCGCCTACGTGGCGGCCGGGCGCACCGACGGCTTCTGGGAGTTCGCGCTGCAGCCCTGGGACATCGCCGCCGGTACGCTGATCGTCCGCGAAGCCGGCGGCTTCGTCGGCGACTTCAATGGTGGCGACGACTTCATGCGCACGGGCAACATCATCGCCGCCAACCCCAAGTGTTTCCGCCTGATGGTCCAGCAGATCCGCCCGCACCTGGAGAGCCCCGCCGGCTGAATGCCGGCCGGACGACGCTTCAGGAGCCCTCGGCGTCCTCCTGCTCGACCGGCGCGATCAGGTCCTCGCGTGTCATCTTCATGAAGATGACGAGGCTCGCGACCACGAAGATCGACGAATACGTTCCGAACACGATGCCGATGGTCAGCGCCAGCGCGAAGCCACGGATCATCTCGCCGCCCGCGATGAGCAGCGCCACCAGCACCAGCAGGGTCGTCAACGAGGTCACCAGCGTGCGGCTCATGATCTGGTTGAGCGACCGATTCACCACGTCCACCGGCGACGCACGCCGCATCAGGCGGAAGTTTTCGCGGATCCGGTCGGCGACCACGATACTGTCGTTCAGCGAATAGCCGATCACCGCGAGCACGGCCGCCAGCACCGACAGGTCGAACGTCCAGCGGAACAGCGAAAAGATGCCGACGACCACGACCACGTCGTGGATCAGCGCGAGCACCGCCGCGACAGCGAAATGCTTGGTGAAACGGAACAGGATGTAGACCATCACCACGCCGAGCGCGGCGAGGATCGCGAGCCCCGCATCGTCGCGCAGTTCCTCGCCGACCACCGGCCCGACAAAGCTTGCCTGTTTCAGCACGACATCGCCGTACTGCCCGCGCAGCACCTCGAGGATTTCGTCGCCCATGCGCGACTGGTCGCCTTCTTCCTGCGGTGGCATGCGCACGAGCAGATCGCGCTCGGAACCGAAATACTGTACGACACCCCCGCGGAAGCCGGAGCGTTCCAGGACCTGCCGGACCTGCTCCGGCTCCTGACGCGACTCGAACTGGACCTCGACCAGCGTGCCGCCGGTGAAATCGAGTCCCAGGTTCAAACCATAGTAGAACAGGTCGAACAGCGCGTAGACCACGAACGCGATGGACAGGCCCGCGAACAGCTTGCGCTTGCCCATGAAGTCGATGTTGAACTCGAATGCCTTCATACCTTTAGCGTCTCGAGCTTGCGACCGCCGTACATCAGATTGACCAGTGCGCGGGTGATGAGGATCGCCGTGAACATCGACGTCGCGATGCCGACCGCCAGCGTGATGGCGAAGCCTTTCACCGGACCGCTGCCGAGCGAGAACAGGATGATGGCGACGAAGAACGTGGTCAGGTTGGCGTCGAGAATAGTGGTGAACGCCCGGTCGAACCCGGCGGAGATCGCGCGCTGCGGCGAGCCGTTGGCCAGTTCTTCACGAATCCGCGCGAAGATCAGTACGTTCGCGTCCACCGCCATGCCGACCGTGAGCACGATGCCCGCGATACCGGGCAAGGTAAGCGTCGCACCGAGCACGGACATGATCGCCACGATCAGCACCAGATTGCAGGTCAGCGCGATGTTCGCGGCGAGCCCGAACCAGCGGTAATAGACCACCATGAACAGCAGCACCAGCGCGAAACCCACCACGACCGATTGCTGGCCCTTGCGGATGTTCTCCTCGCCGAGGCTCGCGCCCACGGTGCGCTCCTCGACGATGTACATCGGCGCCGCCAGCGCGCCGGCGCGGAGCAGCAGCGCCAGGTCGCGGGCCTCCTGCAGTTCGAGGCCGGTGATGCGGAACCGGAACCCGAGCGCGCTCTGGATGGTCGCGACGTTGATGACACGACGGTCCTCGACCGTGAACGGCACGACGCGCGATTCGCCCGCCTCGATCACCGTTCGCTCACGGACCTTGAGCTCGCGGAAGATGATCGCCATCGAGTTGCCGACATTGCCCTTGGTCACGTCGTTCATGCGACGCCCACCGTCGTTGTCGAGCGTGATGCTGACCTGCGGCTGGTTGGTTTCCGGGTCGAAATCCTGCACCGCGTTGATGACCTGGTCGCCGGTGACGATGCTGATGCGGTCGAGTGTCACCGGTGCGCCGCGATATTCGTAGGTCTCGGTCTGCGACGGCCGGGCGGAGCCACCGGCCACCAGGCGGAAGTCCAGGTTGGCAAACTTGTTGATGATCTCCTTGGCACGCGCGCTGTCCTGGATGCCCGGCAGGTCGAGCACGATCCGGGAGCGCCCGAGCCGCTGCACGAGCGGCTCCGATACACCGAGTTCGTTGACCCGGTTGCGCAGACTGGTGAGGTTCTGCGAGATCGCGAAATCCTCGAGCTCGGCGAGCTTGGCATCGGTCAATCCGATCAGCAGACCCGGCCGTCCGCCGACGTCACGGGCCTGGATGTCGAATCCGTCCAACTCGCCGGCGATGGCCGTGCGGGCCGCGTCGCGCGCCGCGTCGCTCTCGAACGGAATGGCGAGGCGCATGCCTTCGCGCCAGTCGCGGCCGACGTAGCGGATGCGTTCACGGACCAGTAGATCGCGGATCGCATCCTGGTTCTTCTCCATGCGCTCACCGATGAACTTGTCCATGTCCACCTGGAGCAGGAAGTGCACGCCGCCGGACAGGTCGAGGCCCAGGTTCATCGGCTTGCCGCCGATGTCCTGCAGCCACTGCGGCGTGTTCGAAGCGCGGTTGAGCGCCACGACGTAGCGACGGTCGACGCCCTGATTGAGCGCCGCCGACACGATGTCCCGACCGCGGAACTGATCGTCATCGCTGGTGACGCGGATGAGTCCGTTGACACCGTCGAACTCCGAGCCCTTGACCGGAATCTGCGCGGCACGCAGCGCCTCGACGGCAAGGTCGATGGCGGCCTGATCGACGCGGTACTGCTCGCTTACCCCGCGGATCTGCAGGGCGGGATCTGGCTGGTACAGGTTGGGCGCGGCATAGATGGCCGCGATCAGCATGGTGAAGATCAGCAGGAGGCTCCTGCCGAGGGTATTGCGGTTGGGCGGGCCCTGGGTTTCGCGGGGCAGCCCCAGCAGGCTCTCGCCCACCAGGCCGGGGGACCGTGCCACCGTCAGGACTCTTCCAGCGACTTGATGGTGCCCTTGGGCAGCGTCGCGCCGATCGCGCTCTTCTGGAAACGCATCTCGACGTTGCCGGCGACCTGCACCTTGACGAAGCCTTCCTCGACCTTGTTGATCGTGCCGACGACACCGCCGGCGGTGACGATCTCGTCACCCTTCTGCAGGCCGGCCATCAGTGCCTGGTGTTCCTTCCTGCGTTTGCTCTGCGGGCGCCACAGCATGAAGTAGAAGATCAGCACGAAACCGGCCAGGAACAGCAGGTTGATCAGACCGGCATCGCCCTGTGGGCCACCGGCGTCGGCCGCGTAGGCGGCAGTTTCAAACAGGTTCATCCGGGGAATTCCAACCGTTGCGCAGGGTCTCGATGAGGGTGCGAAATGTACCCGTTTCGACAGAGGCGCGCAAACGCGCCAGCAGGTCGTGGTAGTAGGCCAGGTTGTGCTGGGTCATGAGCATGCTGCCCAGCATCTCGCCGCAGCGGTCGAGGTGATGCAGATAGGCCCTCGAGAAGTTCCGGCAGGTATAGCACGCACATTGCGGATCGAGCGGTTCGTCCGCCCTGCGGTTGCGTGCATTGCGGATCTTGAGCGTCCCGCGCGAGGTGAAGGCGTAACCGTTGCGTGCGTTGCGCGTCGGCATGACACAATCGAACATGTCCACGCCGAGTTCCACGCCGCGCACGATGTCCGCCGGCGTGCCCACGCCCATCAGGTAGCGCGGACGGTCCACCGGCATCTGCGGCAGCAGGTGCGTCAGGACGTGGTCCATCTCGTCCTTGGTCTCACCCACCGAGAGCCCGCCGATCGCGTAACCATCGAAACCGAGTTCCAGCAGCCCGCCGAGACTCGCCTCGCGCAGCCCGGGGTACATCCCGCCCTGGACGATGCCGAACAGCCGCCCCGGGTCGGCGCTGGAGTACGCGGCCCTGCACCGCGCGGCCCAGCGCAATGACAGTTCCATCGACGCCCGCGCCGCGGCTTCGGTCGCGGGATACGGCGTGCACTCGTCGAAGACCATGACGACGTCGGACCCGAGGTTGCGCTGCACCTCCATCGAACGTTCCGGCGTGAGTTCGACCCGGTCGCCGTTGACCGGCGAGCGGAAGATCACGCCGTGCTCCGAGATCCGGCGCAGTTCGCCGAGACTCCAGACCTGGAACCCGCCGGAATCGGTGAGGATCGGCCGCTCCCAGTGCATGAACCTGTGCAGTCCGCCCAGCGCCCGGACCGTCCCGTCACCGGGCCGCAGCATCAGGTGGAACGTGTTGCCGAGCAGGATCTGCGTGCCGGTCTCGACCAGCGCGGCGGGCGTCATCGCCTTGACCGTGCCATAGGTCCCGCACGGCATGAACACTGGTGTCTCGACGCTGCCGTGCGCAGTATGCAGCCGACCGCGCCGTGCGCCCCCGTCGGTCGCGAGCAGTTCGAAGGGGGACTCAGAGCCGTGCATGATCCTGCTCCGCGCTGCATTCGAGGAACATCGCATCGCCGTAGCTGAAAAATCGGTAACGTTCCGCCACGGCGGCGCGGTAGGCCGCCATGACCCGCGCATACCCGCCGAACGCCGTGACCAGCATCATGAGCGTGGATTTCGGCAGGTGGAAGTTGGTCAGCAACGCGTCGACCACCTGGAAACGGTAGCCGGGCGTGATGAACAGGTCGGTCTCGCCACTGCAGGCCCGCACCCTGCCCGTACCGGCCGCGGCCGACTCGAGGGTCCTGACCACCGTCGTGCCCACCGCCACGACCCGCCCGCCGCGCGCGCGGCAACGCGCGACGGCATCGGCCGTGCGCGCACTGATCTCGAACCGCTCGTGATGCATGCGATGCGCGGCGAGGTCGTCCGTGCGGACCGGCTGGAATGTCCCGGCCCCCACGTGCAGGGTCACGTACACCACCTCCACACCATGCGAAGGCAGCTCCGCCAGCAGTTCCGGCGTGAAGTGCAAACCCGCGGTGGGCGCCGCCACCGCACCGGGGCGGCTGCCGTACACGGTCTGGTAACGCGCTTCGTCCGCGGCCTCGGGCGGACGCTCGATGTACGGCGGCAGCGGGATCTCGCCATGCCGTTCGAGCACCGTGAGTACGTCCTCGGGGAACCGCAGCCGGTAGAACTCACCGACGCGCGCCTCGACCACGAGGGCGGAGGCGCCGACCTTGAGGGTCCGGCCCGTGTGCAGCGGCTTGCTGACCCGCACCTGGCAGAGCGCGGTGCGGTCATCCTCGATACGCTCGACGAGCAGTTCAGCCTGGCCGCCGCTGTCCTTCGCGCCGCGCAGCCGCGCGCGGATGACCCGCGTGTCGTTCAACACCAGCAGGTCGCCGGGCCGCAGGTACGTCACCAGGGCGTCGAATCGGGCATGCACGAGGCTGTCGCGCCCGACCACGAGCAGCCGGGAACCGTCGCGCGTCGGCGCCGGCGTCTGGGCGATCAGCTCCGCCGGGAGCGCATAATCGAAATCGGCGAGTTGCATTGGCTTGACCGACCAATGAAAAAGGCCGCGGATTCTAACGATGCGCCGGCCGGGCCGCCAGCGCGCCGGTCACGCGCAGGGTGAAGTGCCATGAGCAGGTCCTCGCGGACGCAGCGTCCGATCAGCCCCGCCCGGCCCGCGCGGCCTGTTCCCGCGCGACCCGCACCTTGTCGCTGGTCTGATTGAACAGGAGCTCCCGCCGGGCACGCTCCTCGGCCTCGGTCAGTTCGCGCTTGCCGAGCTCGCTGCCGACCCGACGACCGCGCTCCACGGCCGGGCGTGCCCCGACCGCGTCGATCCAGCGCTTCAGATGCGGGAACTTTTCCCACAGCGTCTCGTCGACCAGCCGCGCGGCCAGCATGGCCCAGGGCCACGTGACGATGTCGGCGATCGAGTAGTCGTCGCCAGCCAGATACGTATTGGCGGACAGCTGCGCGTCCATGACGCCAGCGAGCCGGTCGACTTCACCCACGAAACGGCGCACACCGTACTCGAGCTTCACGGGATCATCGACGATGTTCTTCGCGTAGTTCTTGAAGTGATTGGCGTTGCCCATCATCGGACCGAGATTGGCCATCTGCCAGTGCACCCACTGGAGCACGCGGAATCGCTCGCGCGCCGCCACGGGCAGGAACCGACCGGACTTGTCCGCCAGGTATTCGAGAATCGCGCCGGACTCGAACACCGACAGCGGCGCGCCGCCGTCCGCCGGTTCGTGGTCGACGATCGCCGGCATGCGGTTGTTCGGACTGATGCGCAGGAACTCCGGTCGGAACTGGTCTCCGCCGCCGATGTCGACCGGCACGATGCGGTACGACAAGCCGCATTCCTCGAGCATGATGGTGACTTTCCAGCCGTTCGGCGTGGGCCAGTAATGGACGTCGATCATTGCGCTGCGCTCCGTATTGCCCGTATTGCCCGTTTTGCGGATCCGGTCCCGCACCGCTCGGCCGGTGCGCAACGAGCGTACCACATCCGCCAACGTCGACGGCGGCGCCCTGCGCGAGGCGCCCTGCGCGAGGCGCCCTGCTGGATTCCCCGGAAGCCGCTGTGTACCATCGCGAGCCATATTGCGACCTGCCCGGGTGGCGAAATTGGTAGACGCGCCAGACTCAAAATCTGGTTTAGGTGACTAAGTGTCGGTTCGAGTCCGACCCCGGGCACCACTTTCCCGGGCAGCGGGCCCCGGCGACCGCCGGGTACTCAACCGGGTGTGAACGAGTTCGTACGGGTTGCCGACACCACCATGACCGACCTGTTGCTTGTCGAGGACGATGCGCTGACCGCCCGCGCCGCACGCCTCGCGCTCGGCGCGGAAGGCTATTCGGTCCGCGTCGCGAGCACCGGCCGGGAAGCACTGGACAGTGTGCGGACCGCACCGCCCGACGTGATCCTGCTCGACCTCGGCCTGCCGGACATCGACGGCGCCGCGCTGGTCACGCAATTCCGCCAGCTCTGTAACTGCCCGCTACTCATCCTCTCCGTACGCGCGGACACCCCGACCAAGGTCGCGACGCTCGACCTCGGCGCAGACGACTACGTGACGAAACCATTCGCGGCCGAGGAACTGGCCGCACGTGTGCGCTCGGTGCTGCGCCGCGTCCGCCCACAACTGCCGAGCGCGCGCATTCCGCTCGGCGTCGATCTCGAATTCGACCCGGAACTGCGCTGCCTGCGCGATGCTGCGGGCAATGAAACCGGGCTGACTGCAATCGAGTCGATGATCCTCGGGATGCTCATCGCCGCCGGCTCGCGACCGCTCTCGCGCCAGGTGATCCACCCGCTGCTGTTCGGTCGCGAGTGGTCGACCGGCGACCGCCTGCTCGACGTACACGTCCACAACCTGCGACGCAAGCTCAACGGCGCGTCGGAAGGCCGGATCGGCATCACCAGCGTGCGTGGCTTCGGTTATGCGCTCTCGACCGGCGGCGCACCGGTCGACCCGGCCGCCGACGGCGATCCCGACTGAACGCCTCCTGCTGCAGAACGTCCCGCGGAACGTCACCCGCGGAACGTCAGCGCAGCAGTGTCGCGACCGCCGCGCCCACGCGCGCCACGTTGCCCGAGTTGAGCGCGGCCACGCAGATCCGGCCGCTGTCGACGGCGTAGATCCCGAACTCCTCGCGCAACCGTGCGACGTCTTCGCGCGTGAGTCCCGAGTACGAAAACATGCCGTTCTGGCGCAGCACGAACGAGAAGTCGACGTTCTGGCCCGCCGCCTGCACCTGCTCGACCAGCGCCTGGCGCATGGCCTTGATGCGCTCGCGCATGCTCGTGAGCTCGCGCTCCCAGTCCGCACGCAGCGCCGGTGTGGTCAGCACGCGTTCGACGAGCCGCGCACCGTGGGTCGGCGGGTTCGAGTAACTCGCGCGGATGATGCGTTTCAGCTGGCTCAGCGCACGCGTCGCTTCGTCGGCACTCGCGGTCACCAGCGACAGGCCGCCGACGCGTTCACCGTACAGCGAGAAGTTCTTGGAGAACGAGTTGGCGACCAGCGCGGGGACCCCCGCCGCGACGAACCGGCGCACCGGTTCGGCATCCGCGTCGAGCCCGTTCGCGAAGCCCTGGTAGGCGAGGTCGAGGATCGGCACCAGCTGCCCCGCGCGCACGATCTCGATGATCCGCCCCCACTGTTCGGCGGTCGGATCCGCGCCGGTCGGGTTGTGACAGCAGACATGCAGGACGACGATCGATCCGGCCGGCAGGCTGGCGAGCGTATGCGCCATCGAGGCGAAGTCGAGCCCGCGGGTCGCCGGGTCGTAATACGGATAGGCATTGACCACGAATCCGGCCGCTTCGAACAGGGCGCGGTGGTTTTCCCAGCTCGGATTGCTGATCCACACGCCCGCGTCGGGATTGAAGCGCCGCAGGAAATCGGCCGCCACCCTGAGCGCGCCGGTGCCCCCGAGCGTCTGCACGGTCGCGATCCGCGCTTCGCGGAGCGCAGCCGCATCGGCGCCGAACACGAGCGCCTGAACGGCCCTGAGGTAGCCGGGAACCCCGTCGATCGGCAGGTAGCTGCGCGGCTGCGCTTCGGCCTCGAGCAGCGCTTCCGCGCGGCGCACCGACTGCAGGAGCGGCACCTTGCCGGCATCGTCGTAGTAAACGCCCACGCCGAGGTTGACCTTTTCCGGCCGCGGGTCGGCGTTGTAGCCCTCCGTCACGCCGAGTATCGGGTCGCGCGGCGCGAGCGGGACGGTCTCGAATATCGTGCTCATGTCGATGGTCCTGGTGGAACGGGTTCAATCCACGCTGGGCAGGTACTGCGGCGGGCTCGCCCACGTGGTGCCGGACAGGAAACGGACATTGGTCTCGAGTGTCAGGGACTGGCGAACGGCGAGCCCCTCCATCATCTTCCGGTAGTCGGGCCCGTTGCCACCCAGTCGCGCCATGTCACGCGTCGCGCGCCAGTGATCCACGCTCGCATAGCGGGTCATCAGCCAGACCTCGTCGTAGTCCGGACTGCCCTGGCCTGCCGTCGCGCCGACCTCCGCCGGATGGATTTCCCGCCACATACCCACCACACGCGCGCCGATCTTCTCGAAGAACGGCCACACGCCTTCCTCGCTCGCTTTCAGGAACGCCGGGAAGCTGCCCTTGCGGATGCGGAAATAGCGCAGTGTCACGACCGGGTCGCCGGGTTGTGCGACGTCGTGCCGTGCCAGGCGCGGCGGTTCCTCCGTCGCACGTGCCTGGCCCGCACCCGTGAGTACCACCGCACCGACGAGCGCCGCGATCAACGATACTGTCCTCAGCATGTTCGATCCCTCCACCGGATCCGTTTTGCCAACCCCGTCGTCCGGATCCACCCACCGGAACGTGGCCGGGCGCCACTCTAACCGGGCACCCGGCATTGCTCCAGCCCGAAGCGCATCGATTACCATGCACGGCGATCGACAACCTGCGCGGAATCCCGATGGAACACGCCGGCTGGCTCTCCGTACTTCCGCCGCTGCTCGCGATCGGACTCGCGATGCTCACCCGGCAGGTGCTCCCGGCGCTGTTCGCCGGCACGTGGCTCGGCTGGTGGCTCGCCGGTGCGTCGAACCCCTTCGCCGCGCTCGCCGACGCACTGGACGGCATCGTCGCGGTCCTGGCCGATCCGGGTGATACGCGCGTGATCCTGTTCGCGCTGGTGATCGGCGCGCTCATCGCGATCATGGAAAAGAGCGGCGGCGTGCGCGGCTTCGTACGCTGGCTCGAAACGCGGCGCTGGGTGACCAACGGGCGCCGCGCCGAGTGGCTGGCCTGGGTGACGGGCATCGTGATCTTCATCGAGTCGAACCTCACGCTGCTGGTCGCAGGCTCGGTCGCGCGCCCGCTGTTCGACCGGTTTCGCATCTCCCGCGAGCGGCTGGCCTACCTCATCGATTCGACGTCCGCACCGGTGTGTATCCTGATTCCCCTCAATGCCTGGGGCGCGTTCAACCTGGGGCTCCTGGCCGGCACGCCGATCGAGGATCCGCTCGCCACGTTCATGGCGGCGATCCCACTGACCTTCTATGCGCTCCTGGCGGTGCTGCTGGCCGCCGCCGTCATCGCCTTCGGCTGGAACATCGGGCCGATGGCCAGGGCCGAGGCACGTACGCGCGGCGGCGAACTGCTCTGGCCGGGATCGACGCCGCTGATCGACACCGACCTCATCGAAGCCGTCGCCGACGAGGCGGGTCCGGCCGCCCAGCGGGTCGCGGGTCCCGGACTCATGCTCTGGCCGATCGTGGTCATCGTGGCGATGGTGCCGTTCGGCCTCTGGATCACGGGCAACGGCGATCTGCAGGCCGGATCGGGATCCACCGCCGTGCTGTGGGCGGTGCTCGCGGGGCTGGCCGTCCTCTGGATCCTGGCCCGCGCGCGCCGCCTGATGAGTGGCGCTGCGCTGCTGCAGACGTCGCTCAGGGGTGCGGGTGGACTGCTGCCGGTCGCACTGATATTGCTCCTGGCCCTCGCCCTCGGCGACGTGACCCGGGAACTCGGCACCGGACCGTTCGTCGCCGGGTTGATCGGCGCACACGTGCCGGGCGCCCTGCTGCCCGTGCTGATCTTCCTCGTCGCCGGATTCACCGCCTTTGCCATCGGCTCGAGCTGGGGCACTTTCGCCATCATGATTCCGATCGCGATGCCGATCGCACTGGCGCTGGGGCTGCCACCCGCCCTGCTGCTCGGCGCCGTGCTGTCCGGCGCGGTGTTCGGCGACCACGCCTCGCCGATCAGCGACACCACCGTGGTCGCGTCGATGGCGGCGGCGACCGACCATATCGATCACGTGCGCACTCAGATGCCCTACGCGCTGCTGGCCGGCGGCCTCGCCGCGTTCTGCTATGTACTCGCCGGAATCCTGGTCTGAACGCGACCCACCGTCACGGCGCGGCTACAATCCGGCCGAGCAGCGCCGAGGAGTCACGTGCACGGCCCGGCTGTTGTCACCCGAGGACATGCGGCGCCGGCGCGAAACCGAGCAACCTGCGCTGCGGCTAAGTCGCCGCCGGCCGCGGTTGAAGGCCCGGACACGAGAGGGAGGAACATCCACCATGAATCCGCTGCTCGAAACCTGGACCACACCCTTCGGACTGCCGCCGTTCGCCCGCCTCGACGAGGCCCACTTCCTGCCTGCCTTCGAGGCGGCCATGGCGGAAGGCCAGGCGAACGCGGAGCGCATCGCCAGCTCGTCCGCTGTGCCCACGTTCGCCAATACCATCGAGGCGCTCGAGCGCGCCACGCGCACTCTGGCGCGGGTGGCGGCGGTGTTTTCCAATCTCGCGAGCGCGCACACGACAGCGGGTATCGAAGCGCTGCAGCGAACCGTGAGTCCGCGCCTCGCCGCGTTTCACGCCGGTCTGAACCAGGATCCCCGGCTTTACGCGCGCATCGAACGCCTCTACCAGGCGCGCGCCGAGCTCGGGCTCACACCGGAACAGCTGCGTGTGCTCGAACTGTACCGGCGCCAGTTCGTGCGCGCCGGCGCCGCGCTGCCGCCGCCCGAGCGGGCGCGGCTCGCTGCGATCATGGAACGGCTCGCGACACTCGGGACCGCCTTTGCGCAGAACGTCCTGCACGACGAACGCACCTGGACGCTGCCGCTCGGCGACGGCGACCGCGCGGGCCTGCCACAGTGGCTGATCGCGGCCGCTACCGAAGCCGGACAGGCCCGAGGGCTCGCGCAGCCGGTCATCACCCTGTCGCGCAGCCTCATCGTCCCGTTCCTCGAATGTTCGACGCGCCGCGACCTGCGCGAGATCGCGTTCCGGGCCTGGACCCGGCGCGGTGCGAACGGCGGTGCGCAGGACAACCGGGCGATCATCCGGGAGATACTCGAACTGCGTGCCGAACGGGCGCGCCTGCTCGGCTACCCTGATTTCGCGACCTTCAAGCTCGAACCCGAGATGGCCGGCACGCCACAGGCTGTGCGCGACCTGCTGATGGCAGTCTGGCGGCCGGCGCTGGCGGCCGCCGAAGCCGACGCCAGGATTCTCGGGGAACTGCTCGGCCGTGATGGCTGCAATGACGTCCTGCGCCCCTGGGATTGGCGGTTCTACGCCGCGCGTCGCCAGGAGGCGGAGTTCGGCCTCGATTCCGCCGAGGTGAAACCCTATTTCGCGCTGGACGCGATGATCGCCGCCGCGTTCGACGCGGCCGGGCGACTGTTCGGGCTCGCATTCGAACCGATCGAGGCCGAGTTGCACCATCCCGACGCACGCGCCTGGAACGTCACACGCGGCGGCCGGCACATGGGGGTCTTCATCGGAGACTACTTTGCCCGACCGAGCAAACGCTCAGGCGCCTGGTGCTCGACTTTCCGCACCCAGAGGAAGCTCGACGGTGAGGTGCGTCCGCTGGTACTGAACGTCTGCAACTTCGCCAAGGCGCCGGCGGGAGAACCATGCCTGCTGACCAGCGACGATGCGCGCACGCTCTTTCACGAGTTCGGCCACGCACTGCACCAACTGCTGTCGGACGTGACCTACGAGTTCGTCTCGGGTACGTCCGTCGCGCGCGACTTCGTGGAGCTGCCGAGCCAGCTGTACGAGCACTGGCTCGAGGTGCCCGAACTGCGCGCGCGGCACGCACGCCACGTAGAGACCGGCGCGCCGATGCCGCGGGAGCTGGCCGAGCGGCTGGTCGCCGCGCGCAACCACGACATGGGATTCCGGACCGTGGAGTACGTCGCGTCGGCCCTCGTGGATCTCGACCTGCACAGCGGTCCGCCGCAGCCGGATCCCGCCGCCGCGGAGGCCGCGACACTGGCCGCGCTCGGCATGCCGGCGGCCATCGCGATGCGGCACGCCACGCCGCACTTCCTGCACGTGTTCACCGGCGATGGTTATTCGGCCGGGTACTACTCGTACATGTGGTCCGAGGTGCTCGATGCGGATGCATTCGCGGCCTTCGAGGAGGCGGGTGACCCGTTCGATCAGGCGACTGCCGAGCGGCTGCACCGGTACATCTATTCGGCCGGTGGTTCGGGCGACGCCGCCGCGCTCTATACGGCATTTCGCGGGCGTATGCCGGGTGTGGAAGCCCTGCTGACCCAGCGCGGACTGGCGTCCGCCTGAGCGCGCGCGGCAGGACGCCGGACGCGTTTACTCCGACCCCATTTTGACTCTGACCCCAGGTGTAACCGACGCGACAGGAGCTGTGCGATGATCGAACCGAGACCCTGCACGCTGAGCGGCCATGGCGTCCGCCTGGAGCCCCTCGCGGTAGAACATGCCGCGGAACTGGCCGCGGCAGCCACGGACGGAAAGCTCTGGGAACTATGGTTCACGTCGGTACCGCGGCCCGAACAGACCGCGCGCTACGTGGCGGACGCGCTGGCCGGACAGGCGGCCGGCAGCATGCTGCCCTGGGTGGTGCGCGACGTGACCGACGGGCGCATCGTCGGCAGCACGCGTTACCACGACATCGTGGCCACCATCGACCGGGTCGAGATCGGCTACACCTGGTACGCGGCCAGCCGGCAGCGCAGCCACGTGAACACCGCCTGCAAGCTGCTGCTCATGACCCACGCATTCGAAGCGCTCGGGTGTGCCGTGGTCGGCCTGCGCACCGACCACATGAACTTCCGCTCGCAGCGCGCCATCGAGGCACTCGGCGCACAGCGCGACGGCGTCATCCGGCACTTCCAGGCGCGCCCCGACGGCACGCCGCGCAACACGGTGTTCTACAGCATCCTCGCCGCCGAATGGCCCGACGTGAAGCGCCACCTCACCCGACGGTTGGGGTCAGAGTAAATCGCCCCCGCACGCGCCGGCCGTCGTGCCGGTGGCCTTGAACGCCTTGATCACGTTCCGGCCGGTAGTCCACTTGTGCACCTCGTCCGGACCATCGACCAGCCGCTGCGACCGGATGTGCGTGTACCACGCCGCGAGCGGGGTGTCGCGTGAATAGCCGAGCGCGCCGTGCAGCTGGATGGCGGTGTCCACCACCTTGTGAACCATGTTGGCCAGGAACACCTTGGCGATGCCGTTCTCCTGGCGCAGGTCCATCTTGCGCTCCGCCTTGTAGGCGATGTGCAGCAGCATGAGCCGCGCGATGTACAGTTCGCTCGCGCACTCTGCCAGCATGAACTGGACCGCCTGACGCTCGTCGAGCGGCTTGCCGAACGTCGACCGACTGGTCACGTGCGCGGCCGCGAGGTCGAGCGCGCGCTGGGCCATGGCGACGTTGTGCATGCCGTGGCGGAGCCGGCCGTATGCCAGCCGGTGCTGACCCATGTTGAAGCCGTTGCCTTCGCCGCCGAGCAGGTTCTCGGCCGGGACCTCGAGGTCCTTGATCTCGACCTCCGCGTGGCCGCCGCCGAGGATATGCGACAGCGGACCTTCGATGGCCATGGTCTTGATGTCGCGCTTGATCCGGTATCCCGGGTTCGGCAGTTCCACGATAAAGGTCGAGAACTGCTGATGACGCGGCGCGTTCGGATCGGTCTTCGCCATCACGACCGCGATGTCGGCAACGCTCGCGGCCGAGGAGAACCACTTTTCACCGTTCAGCCGGTACAGGTCGTTGCCGACCCGCTCGGCCCTGGTCTGCATCCCGGTGGCATCGGCGCCGGCTGCTTTCTCGGTCATGGAGTAGCAGATACGCTTCTCCCCGTTGAGCAGCGGCTTCAGGAACTTCTCTTTCTGGTACTCGGTGCCGTGCTCGAGCAGCGTGAGCATGGTCGCGTCGTCCGGACCCTGCGTATTCAGCGACAGCGCCCCCAGGTAGCTCTCGCCGAGTTCCATCTGCACGAGCGCATTGGCGAGCGGACCGAGCCCCATGCCGCCGTACTCCTTGGGGATGAACGGGCACCAGAGACCCTGGCCGCGTGCCTTCTTTCGCAATTCGCCGAGTACCGTCTTGTAGTCTTCGCCCGCCAGCAGGCGTTTTTCCGCCGGCACGCATTCGTCGTGCACCCACTGTCGAACGCGTTCGCGCATCGCGCGCGCATCTGCCGGAATCTCGAAATCTATCGCCATGGTCCGCTCCCTCCGTCGGTCTGCTGAAATTCGGTCCCGCATCTTGCTGCATTCGGCGCCGCGAGCCAACGTCCGGCGCTCCGGTCGGACACCCGCCGCCCTGCACGGGCGGCGCTTCAGTAGTTGGCCAGCGCCCGGCGCGCGTATTCGGCGGGCACCTCGAAGTGCCCAGGGGTCACGTCCACGGTGGCGTGCGTGAGGAGTTCGGCGCGGGACCGTACCGTGGTGCCCATGAGCCGCACCGTGCTCGTGGTCTCGACCGGCAGACCGCGCACCTTGCCGATCTCATCGACCGCCGCACCGTAGCCCTGCTGTCCTGCCAGCATGACGTTCGCGACGCGATAGTAGAGACCCATGTCGACGGGACTCTCCGGATCGGCACAGATCTCGGAGTCCGTGCTGCCCATGGCCATCACCAGGGCGAGGCGATACACACGACAGGTCCGCGCGCCGATCGTGCGCGTCTCGCCCGTCTCGTCGACCCGCGCGTCGACCTTGAGCATGGTGCCCATCATCTGCGCCGCCATGCGTCCCGCTTCGCCCGTGCCGGCGATGTCGCTGACCACACGGTTCATGTCCATGGGGAGCTCGGTGTAAACCCGTTGCCCATGATCCACCAGGTAGATGGTCTGCAGGTCCTCTCGGACGATCACGCTCGCGCCCCTGTCTCTGTCCGTGCCGGCGCTGTCCATGCGGGCGCGATCGCCAGCCAGCCAGACATCGACCACCTCGTCGGCGGCGGGCTGGGCCTGGCCCATGATCTCGAAGGCGTCGCTGACGTGGCGCAGGCGCAGGTGGTCCGCGGCCGCCGCAAGACCCGGCAGCGCAGCGATCAGCAGCAGGACGATCGCCCGATTCGGACGCCGCGATTTCCGGAAACGATCAGCCATTTGGGAACTCCCGCACTCGTTCATGGCAATTTCAACCCGCCAGTATCATCAGCCCGCCACCGCGGCGCGCGGCGGCAGAATCCCTCGATCCATCAGGTCCTCGAGCCAGTGGCAGACACTGGCCTCGGTATCGTATGCGGCGTGGAATCCGGCCTGCCGGATCTTCACGGTGCTGACGAAGGTCGGCGCCGGAGGCTGGCTCGCGCCGCAGGCAAGGCAAAGGTCCGCATAGTGATGCGATTCGCCGAGCAGTTCGCCGAGCGCAAGCGGCCGCAGACCGTGGCTACGCACGATCCCGTCCCACAGCGCCGCGCGCGCGGGCAACCAGGCCGCCAGCGACAGCGGTTCGTCGGGTCCGATTTCGACCCCGAGCGTGCGCGCCATGGCCGGCCAGAGATCGCGCCAAGTGAACACCTCCCCGTTCGTGAGATTGAAGGTCTCCCCCGCCGCCGCCGGCGCACGCGCTGCCCAGAGCGCGGCGTCCGCGACCAGGCGGGTGTCGACCATCTCCCAGACCCAGTCCGCGCCGCCGGGATAGCTGAACGGAAGTCCCTCCGCGCGACGCATGGCAGCATAGACACCGAGCACCGGCAGTGGGTTCATCACCACGCCGTGATTCGGCCCCACCACGAGTTGCGGGCGCAGGATGGTGAACGCGAAGCCGCGCCGCGCCGACTGCTCGCGGATGTAGTCCTCGTGCAGCCAGTAGAAGTTCGGGTGCTCCACGCGCGGCTGGGATTCGCGGGCCGGCACCCGCATGGCACGGACATGGCCACCATAGGCCTTGGTGCCCTGCAGGATCGTGACGTGCTCGATGGCCGCTGCATCGAGCAGCGGATCGAGCAGGTTCCGGAGCATGCGCCCGTTGGTCTCGATCTGCAGCGGGTCGCGCCAGCCCGCAACGAGTCCCGGCAGTTCGTGGACGGCCCCGTAGACCACGTGGGTCACCGACCGGAACGTCGCGGCGGCCGCTGCACAGGCGGAAGCGTCGGTGAGGTCCAGCGCGGCGTGCTGGTAATCGTAACCTTCGAGCAGTTCCGGGCGGCGGCGCGACAACGCCACGACTTCCCAGCCCGCCTCCAGGAACGCCCGCGCCGCCGCCGTGCCGACCAGGCCGCTGGCGCCCGCAATCAGAACCGTGCCCGGCCTGCTCAGCAGCATGGTGTCGATCTCCCTGTCAATCCGATCAGCTGCGCAGCACCCGCCGCGCGATGACCCAGCGATGCACCTCCGACGGACCTTCGTAGATCCGCATCGCGCGCACCTGCTGCGCCATGAGCTGCAGCGGCAGTTCCTTGGTCATCCCCATCGCGCCGTGCGCCTGCATCGCGTGGTCGAGCACGTCGGTCGCCATTTCGGTCGCGAACACCTTGATCATGCTCGCCTCGGTGCGCACGTCGGCACCACGGTCCTGTTTCCACGCGGCGTGCTGGACCATCAACCGGCAGGCATGGATGCGTGTCGCGGCATCGGCCACCCACCACTGCACCGCCTGCCGGTCGGCGAGCTTTTCCCCGAACGTCTCGCGCTGGTTGGCATAGTCGACCAGCATCGCCAGCGCGCGCTCGGCCATGCCGATGCACCATGCGCCCATCTGCAGACGCCGCACGGTCAGCCGGAGCTGCATGGGTGCGAATCCCTGGCCCGGCTCGCCGAGCAGGTTCTCACGGGGTACCCGGCAATTCTCGAACACGACCTCGTAGGTGCGATTGCCGCCGATGATCGGGATCTCCCGGGCGATCTCGAATCCGGGCGTGCCCTGGTCGACGATGAACGCCGAAATGCCGCCGCGCGAGCCCTTCGCCGGGTCGGTGACGGCCATGACGATGGTGAACGCGGCCTGCCGGACCCGGCTGATCCAGATCTTGCGCCCGTTCAGCACCCAGTGGTCGCCGTCGAGCACGGCACGGGTCTTCATGCCGGCCGGATCTGCGCCGGCGTTCGGCTCGGAGATCGCGATGGCCGAAATCGTCTCGCCACGTGCGTACGGTTCGAGGTAGCGGACGCGCTGGGCCGGCGACGCCGTGGCCAGCAGCATGTGCAGGTTCGGAGAGTCGGGCGGAAACGTGAATGGCACCACCGTCCGCCCGACCGCCTCGTTGACGCCCACCAGGGCGAGCGCAGGCAGGTTGGCGCCGCCGGTCTCTTCGGGCGCATCGAGCCCCCACAGGCCGAGTGCCCGGCACCGGGCATTCAGGTGGCCGAGTTCGGCATCCGAGAGCGCGCACGGTCCGCCGGCCGCCTCGCGCGCCAGCACGGCGGGCTCGAGCGGAATCAGTTCCTCCGCGACGAAACGCTCGACCGTATCCTTCAGCATCCGGTGCTCGTCCGGCAGTTCGAAATCCATCCACCCTCCCCGTTCCGAACCTGTTCGACCCGCAGTTCCCGCGCATTGTACGGTTTCGGTATCATGCCGGCTCTTTTTCGGGATGGTGGACAACCGACATGAGCGAGACACCGATTCTGGTGGGCGCCGCCCAGCTCGAGCAGCGCATCGACGACTTGAGCCGCGCGCGCGAGCCAGTGGAACTGATGATCGACGCGGTGCGTCGTGCCGCAGAGGACGCAGGCAGTTCACGACTGCTCGACGAAGCCGGATCGATCCGGGTGATCCGGGGCATCTGGCCGTACCAGAACCCGGCGCAGGCAGTCGGTCAGGCGATTGGCAACACGCGCGCGGAAACCGCCATGAGCCAGTTCGGCGGCAATTTCGTGCAGAGCACGGTGAATCTCTCGGCACTCGACATCCAGAATGGTGTGCACGACATCGTGATCATCACGGGTGCGGAATGTGGCAACACCCAGGCCAAGGCGCGTCGGGCCGGTGTCGAACTCGGCTGGCAACCATTGCCCGGCACGCCCGACCGCATGATCGGCGAAGACAAGGACATGCGGCACCCGATCGAGAAGAAGCTGCGCATCGGGCAGCCGATCCAGCTCTACCCGATCTTCGAGAATGCCCTGCGCCACGCCCGCGGCGAAAGCATCCCCGCACACCTCGAGCGCATCTCGGAACTGTGGGCGGGTTTCAGCCGCGTCGCGGCCGGCAATCCGCACGCGTGGATCCGTGAAGCAAAGTCGGCGCTGGAAATCCGCACCGTCTCGGCCGCCAACCGGCCGATCTCATTCCCCTACCCGAAGCTCATGAACTCGAACAACAACGTCGACCAGGGCGCGGCCCTGATCATGTGCTCGGTGAAGAAGGCCCGGGCGCTCGGCATTCCCGAAGACCGCTGGATCTATCCCTGGGCCGGCACCGACGCGCACGACCACTACTACGTATCGAATCGCGCGAACCTGCACAGCTCGCCCGCGATCCGGATCGCCGGGCGGTGCGCACTGGAACTGGCGGGCCTGACGCCGGCCGACCTCGATCTGGTGGACGTCTACAGCTGCTTCCCGGTCGCCGTCCAGGTCGCCGCGGCCGAGATCGGCCTCGACACGACGAAGCCGCTCACCATCACCGGCGGTCTGACCTTTGCCGGCGGACCGCTCAACAACTACGTCATGCACTCGATCGCACGCGCCGTGGAGTTGTTGCGCGAGCAGCGGCGCGCGCGCTGCCTGATCACGGCGAATGGCGGCTACCTGACCAAACATGCCTTCGGCGTCTACGCGGCGGAACCACCCGCACGACCGTTCCGCCATCAGGACGTCCAGGCGGAGGTGGACCGGACCCCTACCCGGGAGGTCGCCCTGGAGTACACCGGCCCGGCGACGGTGGAAGGGTACACGGTCATGTACGGCGCCGAGGGACCGAGCATCGGTCACGTCGTCTGCCTGCTTCCCGATGGTCGTCGCACCTGGGCCAACTGCTCCGACAGCGGCGTGCTCGAGGCGATGACGCGCGAGGAATTCTGCGGCCGGGCGGTGACCCTCGCCGACTACGCCGCGAAGTTCTGAAGCGATGCTGCCTGCCCCGCCACGCGGCGCAGGCCTGCTGCGCCGGCTCGGTGCCATGGTCTACGACGGCCTCCTGGTGCTGGCGCTCTGGCTGGTGACCCTGTTCCCCATGGTGGCGCTGCGCAACGATGCGGTGTACGGCGCGACCCTGCAGACGCTGCTGTTTCTGGAACTCTATGCCTTCTTCGTCTGTTTCTGGCTGTTCCGCGGCCAGACGCTGGGCATGCTGGCCTGGCGGCTCGAGATCCTGAGCGACGACGGATCACCGCTGACCTTGCGGCAGGCCACGCTGCGATTCTTCGGCGCCATGCTCGGCCTCGGCTGCGCCGGGCTCGGCTACCTCTGGATACTCGTCGACCGTGAGAACCGCGCGTGGCCGGATCTGCTCTCCGGCAGCCGGATCGTGCGGAGCCAGGACCGCCACGCGCCGGACGCCTGACACAGCCGTGAATCGGCCCGGGATGCCGGCTAGAATCGCCCCCACCGCCAGCCGGACAAGAACCGATCATGAAGTACTCGACCCAGACCGGAAGCCTCGACCAGCTGTCCACGCCCTGCCTGGTCACCACCCTGAAGCAGGCCAGACGCCTCGCGTACCAGTCGGGCGAGCGGACCCTGTTCGATGCCGCAGTGCGCGACTTCAAGGACCTGCCGGGCCGAACCCTGCTGGTGCAGCTCTCCGGTGCGAGCCGCGTCGCACGCCTGCTGATCGCAGGCGGCGCCGATGCAGCGCTCGAACCGGGTCCGTACCGCAAGATCGTCGACGCGGCCGCGCGCGCGCTGCGCGCGGCTGGCGTCACGAAGGCCATATGGGCGCTCGCCGGCTGCCGCGTGGCCGAGCGTGACCTGTACTGGCGGACCGCCGCCGGACTGACCGCCCTGTCCAATGCCCTGTATGTGTTCAGCGAACACAAGGCGCCCGCCGACGACAACGGCCGCACCCTGCCGACCGGCGTCGCCGTGCACACCGACGAACGCGGCAAGGCGACCGTCCAGCGCGCGGTACGCGAAGCCAACGCCCTGAAGGCCGGTCTCGATTTCGCGCGCGACCTCGGCAACCAGCCGCCCAACGTATGCAACCCCGGCTACCTGTTGCGCGAGGCACGCGCGCTCGGCCGCAGCGCCGGCATCAACGTCACGGCGCTCAGCGAGAAGCAGATGGAAGCGCTCGGCATGGGGGCCTTCATGTCCGTGACGCGCGGCAGCGAGACGCCCGGCTACATGATCATCGCGAACTACGCGGGCGGCCGGCGCAACGATGCGCCTATTGTACTGGTCGGCAAGGGCATCACCTTCGATACCGGCGGCATCAGCCTGAAGCCGGGCGCCGCGATGGACGAAATGAAGTTCGACATGTGCGGCGCGGCGACGGTGCTCGGTACGCTCAAGGCAGCGGCGGCGGCCAAGCTGCCGCTCAACGTGATCGCCATGGTCGCGGCCGCGGAGAACATGCCGAGCGGACGCGCGACCCGACCCGGCGACATCGTCCGCACACTGTCCGGCAAGACCGTCGAGATCCTCAATACCGACGCCGAGGGCCGGCTCGTGCTGTGCGACGCGCTGACCTACGCGGAACGCTACAAGCCGAGTGCCGTGATCGACGTCGCGACCCTCACTGGCGCCATGATCACCGCGCTGGGTTCACACGCCTCCGGACTGTTCGCCAACGACGACACGCTCGCCGAAGCGCTGCTCGAGGCCGGCGAGTGGAGCGGCGACCGCGCCTGGCGCATGCCGCTCTGGGACGAGTACCAGGAGGCGCTGAAGAGCAACTTCGCCGACATCCCCAACATCGGCACGCCCGGCGCAGGGTCCATCACCGCGGCCTGCTTCCTCGCCCGGTTCGCAGGCGCTTTCCGCTGGGCGCACATGGACGTCGCCGGCAGCGCATTCCAGGGCGGCCCGGCGAAAGGCGCGACGGGCCGGCCGGTGCCGCTCCTGTTCCGCTACCTCTGCGCGCAGGCGGGTCGATGACCCGTGTCGACTTCTACATCCTGAAGGACGTCGACCAGGACGCCGCGCGGCGGTTCGCCTGCCGGCTCGCGCTCAAGGCCGTGGCCAACGGTCACCCGGTCCACGTGCATACCGACGGCGCGGCAGCGGCGGACGTGGTCGACGAACTGCTCTGGCAGTATCCCGAGCACCGCTTCCTGCCGCACGAGTGCGAAACCGCGCGCACCGGGGTCGCACCGGTGGTGATCGGCTGGTCGCAGCCGGACACACCGGACGGCCTCATGATCAATCTGGCGGACGAGGTGCCCGGTTTCTTCGGCCGTTTCGAGCGTGTCGCCGAAATCGTCGTGCAGGCGCGCCGCGACGTCGGACGCGAGCGCTACCGGTTCTACCGGGATCGCGGCTACCCCCTGTTCCACCACGAAATGGACGACTGGGAGAAGTCATGACCCCGCAGGACGAACACGGCACGCGGAACGGACTGCTGGGCGAACTCGACGATCTGCGCACGATCCTCGACGACGGCATCGCCGACGAGGACATCCCGGTCCTCGAGGACGAGATCGTCGACGACGGCGCGGTCGTACCATTGCTGCCCGACTTGCCGGCGCAGGGCCTCAGCGATGATATGACACCGGAAACATCGCCACGGGAACCATCTCCGCCAGAGCCATCGCTGCCGGCGCCATCGATACCGGCACTGGCACCACCGGAACTGTCACCGCCGGAAAACAGCGCAATGATCGAAGCGCGGATCGAAGCGCGGATCGACGCCCTGCTCGACGCCTGGGTGCGCGAAACACTCGAACCGGAACTCGACGCGCTGCGCACCCGCCTGCTCGATGCCGCACGCGAACTGCTGGTGGCGGCGCACGCACCCGACCGAGCAGCCGATACCAGCACACAATCCACCGAGAGGACGAATGGACAATAGTTTCGATCCCCACGCCATCGAGCAGAAGCTCTACGCGGAGTGGGAGGCCGCCGACTATTTCGCGCCTTCCGGCAACGGCCCGGCGTACTGCATCGTCATTCCGCCGCCGAACGTCACCGGCAGCCTGCACATGGGCCACGCATTCCAGCACACCCTCATGGACGCGCTGATCCGCTACCACCGGATGAAGGGCGATCGAACGCTCTGGCAGATGGGCACGGACCACGCCGGTATCGCGACCCAGATGCTGGTCGAACGGCAGCTGAACGCGGAAGGCACGACCCGGCACGGGATCGGCCGCGACGCATTCGTCGAACGTGTCTGGGCGTGGAAGGACGAGTCGGGCGGCAACATTTCGCGCCAGCTGCGCCGGATGGGCTCGTCGCTCGACTGGACGCGCGACCGCTTCACCATGGACGAAGGCTTCTCGCGCGCGGTGATCGAGGTCTTCGTGCGCCTGCACGAGGAAGGGCTGATCTACCGCGGCCAGCGCCTGGTCAACTGGGACCCGGCGCTCGGTACCGCCATCTCGGACCTCGAGGTGGAGAACACCGAGGAACAGGGCCACCTCTGGCATTTCCGCTACCCGCTCTGCGACGGCGCGACCACCGCGGACGGCAAGCCGTACGTCGTGGTGGCGACGACCCGTCCCGAGACGCTGCTCGGCGACACCGCCGTGGCCGTGCATCCCGACGACGACCGCTATCGGTCGCTGGTGGGCAAACGCGTGCGGCTGCCGCTCGCGGACCGTGAGATTCCCATCGTCGCGGACGACTACGTGGATCCCACGTTCGGTTCCGGATGCGTCAAGATCACGCCCGCGCACGACTTCAATGACCACGCGCTCGGCACGCGGCACGGTCTGCCCATGATCAACGTATTCCATCCGGACGCGACGCTGAACGACAACGCGCCGGCGGCCTATCGCGGGCTCGACCGATTCGAAGCGCGCAAGCGCGTGGTGGCGGACCTCGAAGCGGCCGGCCTCGTCGCAAAGATCGAGGATCACAAGCTCATGGTGCCGCGCGGCGACCGCTCGGGCGCCGTCATCGAACCCCTGCTGACCGATCAGTGGTTCGTACGCATCCAGCCGCTGGCGGACCCCGCGATCGCGGCGGTCGAGCGCGGCGCGATCGAGTTCATTCCGAAGCAGTACGAGAACGTGTACTTCTCCTGGATGCGCAACATCCAGGACTGGTGCATCTCGCGCCAGCAGTGGTGGGGGCATCGCATTCCCGCCTGGTACGACGACGCGGGCAACGTCTACGTCGGCCGCACCGAGGCCGAAGCGCGTGCGCGCCACGGGCTGGCGCCGGCGCACGCGCTGCGCCAGGACGACGACGTGCTGGAGACCTGGTTCAGTTCGGCGCTATGGACGTTCGGTACGCTCGGCTGGCCCGACGCGACCGAGGATCTCGCCACGTTCCACCCGACCGACGTACTCGTCACCGGTCACGACATCATCTTCTTCTGGGTCGCCCGGATGATCATGATGACCCTCAAGTTCACCGGCGAGGTGCCGTTTCGCAAGGTGTACATCCACGGCCTCGTACGCGACGCCGAAGGCAACAA
Source organism: Pseudomonadales bacterium (assembly GCA_019634925.1). Taxonomy (GTDB): domain Bacteria; phylum Pseudomonadota; class Gammaproteobacteria; order Pseudomonadales; family Azotimanducaceae; genus UBA7803. The sequence continues at coordinate 127,147 of JAHCAL010000003.1, read as the reverse complement.
GATGTCGAAGACCCGCGGCAATGGACTCGATCCGCTCGACCTGATCGACGGCATCTCGCTCGACGCCCTGCTCGAGAAACGCACCAGCAACCTCACCCAACCGCAGCTGAAGCCGCGTATCGAACAGGCGACCCGCCGCGACTTCCCCGAAGGCATTCCGTCGTACGGCACCGACGCGCTGCGCTTCACGTTCTGCGCGCTCGCCAGCACCGGACGCGACGTGCGGTTCGATCTGCAGCGCGTAGAGGGCTATCGCAACTTCTGCAACAAGCTATGGAACGCGACACGGTTCGTGCTGATGAACTGCCGCGAGGCGGATCTCGCGGGGCCCGTGACGTTGAGCCTGCCCGACCGCTGGATCAGCGCGCGACTGCGCCACCTGCTGGAGGCATCCACCCGCGCCCTGGATACCTACCGGTTCGACCTGTACGCCAGCGCGGTCTACGACTTCGCGTGGCACGAGTACTGTGACTGGTACCTGGAACTCACCAAGCCGCTGCTCTGGAACGAGGCGGCCGACGCCGCGCTGCTACGCGGAACCCGCAGGACCCTGCTCGAAGTCCTCGAGACGCTGCTGCGTGCCGCGCATCCGATCGTACCGTTCATCACCGAGGCGCTGTGGCGCGAAGTGGCGCCCCTGCTTGGCGCGCACGGGCCGTCGGTGATGCTGGAGCCGTTCCCGGAGGCAGCATCACTGCCAGCCGATGCAGAAGCCGAGGCAGCGATCGCCTGGTTGCAGGGTGTGATCCTCGGTCTGCGCAACATCCGCGGGGAGGCGGGCATCAAGCCTGGCCAGTCGATCAACGTGCTGCTGCAGGGCGGCGGTGCGACCGATCGCGCGCTCTGCGCGGCGACCGAGGACCTGCTGAAGCGGCTCGCCCGGATCGAGTCCATCGAATGGCTCGGCGCGGACGCCGAGCCCCCGGTGAACGCGCTGGCACTGGTCGGCGAACTCAGGGTGATGGTGCCGCTCGCCGGCCTCATCGACCTCGACGCGGAACGCGCACGGCTCGGCAAGGAGATCGCGAAGAAGCAGCAGGATGCCGAGCGGCTGCGCCAGAAGCTCGGCAACCCGGGCTTCACCGACAAGGCGCCGGCCGAGGTGGTGGCAAAGGAGCGCCAGAAGCTCGTCGACGCCGATGCGGCACTCGCGACCCTGCAGGCGCAACTCGGCCGGATCAGTGCATCCGGACGGTCATGACGCCACGGTCATGACGACCTTGCCCACCGTCGCGTTCCCCGCGATCAAAGCGTGCGCGTCCTCGGCCCGTTCGATCGGCAGCACCGCCTCGACCACCGGCACGATGGCGCCCGTTTCGATGAGCGGCCACACGCGTTCGCGCAGCGCGTCCATCACGGCAGCTTTCTCGCTCACCGGCCGGGCGCGCAGGGTGGAGCCGATGATGCGCAGCCGTTTCATCATCATGAGCCCGAGGTTGAGTTCGGCCTGCGCACCGCCCATGAGGCCGATCAATACCAGCCGTCCGCCGAGATTCAGGCTCGCAAGATTCTCCTTCAGGTAGGCGCCGCCGACCGGGTCGAGAATCACGTCCGCGCCGGCGCCGTCGCTCCAGGCCAGCACCTGCTGCTGGAATCCCCCGGCGTGGCGGTCGACGCCAGTGTCCGCGCCAAGGGTCACGCAGCGTGCGATCTTGTCAGCGGAGCCGGCGGTGACGAACACCGGGTTGTGGAACGCCTTGCAAAGCTGGATGCCGGCGGTGCCGACACCCGACGCGCCGGCGTGCAGCACGACCCGCTCGCCCCGCTCGAGCCCGGCTTCCATGAACAGGTTCAGCCATGCAGTCGCAAAGACCTCGGGCAGCGACGCCGCCTGTACGAAGTCGAGTCCACGCGGCACGTGCAGCACCTGGCCCGCCGGCACCACCACCCGTTCGGCGTAGCCGCCGCCGGCGAGCAGCGCACACACACGATCCCCCGGCGCCACGCGAGTGACGCCCTCGCCCACTGCGATCACCGTGCCCGCGCATTCGAGCCCCATGATCGGGCTCGCGCCCGGTGGCGGCGGATACCCGCCCTGCCGCTGCACGAGATCGGCGCGGTTCACCGCAGTCGCGGCGACCGCGATGCTGACTTCGCCGACACCCGGTGACGGGGTGGGCACCTCCTGCCAGGCAAGCCGATTGCCCTCGACCACGATCCCTTTCATGCGTGTTCCTCCGGAATGGTCTGCAGCAGGCACGACTACCAGGACATGCGGATCTTGAGGCCCCGGTCGTGCAGGTAGCGCTTGAGTTCGCTCACCCGGTAGTCACCGAAATGCACCATCGAGGCCACCAGCGCCGCGTCGGCCTTGCCCGTGGTGAGTACGTCGTAGAGATGTTCGGGGCGGCCAGCCCCGCCCGAGGCAACGACCGGTATCCGCACCGCCTCGGAGATCCTTGCCGTGAGGTTCAGTTCGTAACCTTCACGGGTGCCGTCCGCGTCGATCGAGTTGACCACCAGCTCGCCGGCGCCGAGCCGCTCGCCTTCGCGCGCCCACGCCAGCGCGTCGATGCCCATGGGCTTGCGCCCGCCGTTGATCACGATCTCGTAGCCGCTCGGACAGACCTCGGTCGGTGCGACCCTGCGCACGTCCATCGACAGCACCACGTTCTGGTTGCCGATCGCTTCGGCGCACTCGCTGATCAGCGCCGGACGCTGGACGGCGGCGGAATTGACGTTGATTTTCTCGGCGCCGGCGAGCCGCAGGTCGGTGGCGTCGGCCACCGAACGCACACCACCGCCGACCGATAGCGGGATGAAGACCTGGGCGGCCACGGCCTCGACCACGTCGAGCATGATCCGACGCCGATCGCTCGAGGCGGTGATGTCGTAGAACACCAGTTCGTCGAGGCCGTCGAGGTAGTACTCGCGCGCCTTCTCGACGGGGTCGCCGATGTCGCGGGTATCGACGAACCGGACACTCTTGGCGAGCTTGCCGTCGCGCACGTCGAGGCAGGCGATGACGCGTTTGCTCAGCATGTGCCGTCCCAGCGGGCGAAACGCTCGAGCACGCCGAGCCCGACCCGACCGCTCTTCTCCGGGTGGCACTGCATGCCGAAGTAGTTGTCGCGGCCGAGCGCGCAGGCGAACTCGACCTCGTAGTCGGTCACCGCGTACACGTCGTCCGGGTCGTCGGGGCACGGGTAAAAGCCGTGCACGAAGTAGAATTCGTCGCCCGCGCGAATGCCGGAGAGCAGCGGGTGCGCCTTGACCACGCGCACCTCGTTCCAGCCCATGTGCGGGATCTTGAGCTCCGGCCGGTCGAACCGGAACCGCCGCACCTGGCCCGGGATCAGGCCCAGCGTGTCCTGGTCGTTCTCTTCGGAATGATCGAGCGAGATCTGCAGGCCGAGGCAGATGCCGAGCGTGGGGATGCCGCGGCCGATTGCGTCCCGGAGTGCTTCGCCCATGCCGCGTGCGCCGATGCTGCGCATGGCAGGACCGGCGGCGCCCACGCCCGGGAAGATGATTCGCTCGGCGTGCCGGAGCCGGTCCGGATCGGCGGAGATCTCGGCATCGAGGCCCACTTCGCGGCAGGCGCGCTGCACGCTCCTAAGGTTGCCCGCGTCGTAGTCGATGATGATCGCCAAGCGAATCCCCAAGCCGGTCAATGACATCGCGAAGGAGCGCGGATACTATCCGAACGTACGGCCCGGCACAAAACGCGCGGCGCGCATACCGGCCAGGCCGGTATGCGTTGACCACGCATTCACCCAGGGCCGGTCATCATCGCGCGTTTCTCTGGTCGGGAATTCCAAGTGTCACGAGGCATTCTGCTGGTCAACCTGGGCACCCCGGATTCGAGCCGGGTGGCCGACGTCCGGCGCTACCTCAACGAATTCCTCATGGATCCCTACGTGCTGGACGCGCCCTGGCCGATCCGTCGCCTGATCGTGTCGGCGTTCATCCTGCCGTTCCGCCCGCGCCGCAGCGCCGCGGCCTATGCCAGCATCTGGGATGCCGCGGGGCCGGGTACGGGCTCTCCGCTCCTGCACTACAGCGCAGCGCTCCAGACCGCGACCGCAGCGGCGCTCGACGTGCCCTGCGAACTCGCGATGCGCTATGGCAAGCCGTCCATCGCACAGGCTCTCGACGCGCTCGCGCGCGCCGGTGTCACCGAGCTCCTGTTGGTGCCGCTGTACCCGCAGTTCGCCGACTCGACCTGGACCACCACGGACGTGCGGGTGCGGAAGCTCGCCGCCCCCCGCATGCGGGTGGCGACCCTGGCGCCGTTCTACGACCGGCCGGACTACATTGCCGCGATGACCGACCTGATCCGCACGCACCTGCCGGCGGCGTTCGATCACCTGCTGTTCAGCTACCACGGGCTGCCCGAGCGACACATCACCCGGGCCGACCCGACCGGCAGTCACTGCCTGAAGGCGCCCGACTGCTGCACCACGCCGTCGCCCGCGCACGCAACCTGTTACCGGCACCAGTGTTTTCGGACATCGACGCTGGTGGCGCAGGCGCTCGGCCTCGCACCGGAACGCTGGTCGGTGAGCTTCCAGTCGCGACTGGGGCGGCTGCCCTGGCTCACGCCCTACACCGACCAGGTGCTTGCCGACCTGCCCACGCGCGACGTGCGCCGGCTGGTCGTGGTCTGCCCTGCGTTCGTGGCCGACAACCTGGAAACCCTCGAAGAGATCGGCATGGCCGGCCGCGAGACATTCCTCGAGGCCGGCGGCGCGGACCTCACGCTGGTGCCGTGCCTGAACGACCGACGCGCCTGGATCGACGCACTGGTCGCGTGGTGCCAGCCAGGCGCGGCCTGATTCATTTCGGGGCACCGCCGGCGCGGGCGGGGAATGCCGATCAGCTGGCCTGCCTGACCTCGAAGCCGGACGACGGGAAGTGCACGAACACACGGCCGGTCTCCGCGGTCTCGCGATCGATCACCACCTCTTCGCTGGACCACGCCACCAGTCGGCCAGCAACCGGGATGCGGCCGTAGTCCACGGGCGTGACGGTGACCGGATCACCGAGCGCGAAGCCTTCCGGCAGACGATTCTCGAGCGCCGGCAGCTCCGGATTCTCGGCACGGGCACCGGCGAGGGCCGCCGCACCGTCCACCGCTTCGACCCGGCCATGTCCGAACGCGGCCATGCGCGCCATCCACTCGCCCACCGCCGGAAAATCTTCCAGCAGCTTTGCGTTGACGGGATTGTTGTTGAGGAACCAGAGGCAGTGGTACACGGAAAAGTCGGCGATGCACGGTCGGGTTCCGAACAGGAATGCACTGCCCACGCTGCCGTCGAGTTCGGTCAGGTAGTGCCTGGCGCTCGCTGCCGCGGCCTCGTACGCAAGCGTGCTGATGGCCGCACCCTGGGTCAACTCCGCGCGGTCTCGCGCGAACGCGGCGGCCTCCTCCGGCGGGAAGCTGCCCATCATCGCGGCCGCGGCTTTCGGCGAGAAGTTCATCGCGACGGTCACCTGGAACAGGTGCGAATCGGCCCAGTCGGCGACGCGGTGCGCGGTGAAGCCGTGGGCGTAGAGCGTCGTGTCGCCGGCATGACGCGCGAGTGCGCGCGCGATGATCCGCGAGTCGCAGTAGACGTTGGCACCGATCTGCAGCACGGGCGTGCGCCGGTACCCGCCCGAGAGCGGCATCAGGAGCGGTCGCGGCATGATGCTCGGGATGATCACCGACTTCCACGGCAGTCCGAGGTAGCCGAGCATCAGCCGGATCTTCTCGGAGAACAGTGACGGCGGGTAATGATGCAGATAGATGTCCACGGCGGCTCCTGGTCGGTTGCGGGCCCGGCGTGCTCAGACGCTGGCCGCCAATTCTGACACGGATCGGTAGAAGCTCTGTACCAGCGGCTGCGAGAACATGGACTTGCGCGCCACGAACCGCACCGGCCGGTTGAGGCCCGCCTTGTGCAGCGGAATCAGCGCAGCCGGCTCGACGCCGAGCGTCAGCGCCACGCCCTGCGGCACCAGCCCGTGGCCGAATCCGGCGATCGCCATCTGCGCGACCGAGAAGAACGACTCGAGCGACACGCGCCGTTTCAGGTTCAGCCTGCGCATGTCGTCCTCGATGGACTGCCAGGCGCCCGAGCGCGATTCGATGGTGATCACGTCCAGCACGTCGCCCACGCGATAGCGGATCGGCCGCAGCCCTGCAGGCACGATCACCATCGGCTCGAGGCGGATGACCTCGCTCAGGAGATCGGTATCCGCATCGGGCGAGCCGGTACAGATTCCGAGCATGTACTCGCCCGAGCGGATCCGGTCGAGCACCACGGGCGAACGCTGCGCGTGGAACGTGAACTCCACCTCCGGCATCCGTTCCTGGACCCGCGCGAACAGCCGCGGTCCCCAGCTCGCGAGAATGGCCTCCGAGACCCCCATGATGATCTTGCCCTTGCGCAGCGCGTTGTCCTCGAGGAACACGCCGCGCAGCTCCGAGATCAGCGGCGTCACGCGCTCGACCAGGCGGGTACCGTGATGGGTCAGCACCACGCGCCGGCCGTGCCGCTCGATCAGCGAGCGGTCGTAATAACGCTCCAGCGCGTCGATGCGTTTGCTGACCGCCGACTGGGAAATCTTCAGCACCGTGGCCGTTTCCATCATGGTCCCGGTCTTCGACAGGACCACCAACGTCTCGAGGTTCTCGATCATCGTCCGCCCCGACTCATTCCAAAAGAGAAGACATCATATTCCATACAATCTCTTTATTCATGATTCTAGGCGCGGCAGAGTGCGCGCCATCGAGACGGCGGACACCAGCATGCTCTACACGATCCTGATCGCGAGCGTCTTCCTGACCGCCGTCATGTCCGGCGTGCTGGGCATGGCAGGCGGCATCGTGCTGATGGCGATCCTGGTCGCCGCGCTGCCGGTCACCACCGCCATGGTGCTGCACGGCACCGTGCAGGCCTTCTCGAACGGCTCGCGCGCCTGGTTCCTGCGCGACCACGTCGCCTGGCGCGTATTGCCGGGTTATCTCGCAGGCACCGCACTGGCCGTCGCCGGATTCGCTGCCACCCTGCTGGTACCGGATCCCGCCGTGGTTCTGATCCTGGTCGGCGCCATGCCCTGGATCGCGCGCGCGGTGCCGCTGCTCGACGCGACCGCCCTGCAACGACTCGACGTTAGCCGACCTGTCACGGGCGCGATCTGCGGCCTGACCGTCACGACGGCGCAGCTGCTGGCAGGCGCATCGGGCCCCCTGCTCGACCTCTTCTACCTGCACAGCGCCTTGAACCGTCACCAGGTGGTGGCCAGCAAGGCACTCACCCAGACCATCGGACACGTCCTGAAAGTCGTCTACTATGGGGCCCTGACAGGCGTCGCCACAAACGCCACCGCCCTGCCCTTGTGGCTCTACGCCGCCGCCATCCTCGCCGCCATCGCAGGCGCACGCATCGGCACCCGACTGCTCGACCGCATTCCCGAAACCGCCTTCCGCAGCATGAGCGGCTGGGTCATCCTCGCCCTCGGCACCGCCTGCATGCTCGACGGCCTGCGCCGCCTTCTCCAGGACGCATCAGTCTAGGCAGGTTCTCGCCCAGTCAACGCTCGCAACGGTGTCCACGAACGCCGAGATGCCGATCACGCCGCGGCGCCGGCCGCACGGGGCGCCGGCACGATTGCACCGGCGCGACGCGGAGCAAATTGACCCGCAGGGGCAATTTGAGGAGCGGCGGGACCCCCGGAGGGGGCGCCGGTGAAGTGCCGGCGCCCCGTGCGGCCGGCGCCGCCGCGGGCCGGGCTCTCCGACCTTCCGGGAAACGCAGGAACCCGACCGCTAGACCGGCCGAACCACGAACAGCAGATCCCCCACATTGACCTGCTGCCCCGTGGCCATGTTGATCCGGGTCACCTCGTACTCCCGCTCCGACTCGTACAACTCGAACTCCGTATTGAAGTCGGCAAGCTTCAGCGGCGTGAAGATCTTCATCGCTTCGAGCTGACAGAGCGTATGGCGGACCGAGATCCGGTCGCCCACCGCGACGTAGTCCGGCTCGGTCGGGGTCGGGGTCGTATAGAAGATCGCGGTGGCCGGCGCCAGCACCTTGAGTTCGTTGCTGCCGTCGATCCGGATGGCATCCCGGTCGATCCCGCCGGACATCTCGCCGGCGGCCGCCTCGATGTCGCGGATCAGTGCCTGGGCATCGGTGCGGGCCAGGAACTCGGGCAGGTAGTTCGTATCGTAGACACCGTCGCGGAACACCGAATCCGAGAGGATCCGGGTCAGCAGCGGAATGTTGGTGCAGATCCCGGTGACGCGCACGCGGCCGAGATACTCGAGCATCTTCGCGATGCCGCTCGCGCGGTCGGCGGCGTGCACGATCACCTGCGCGATCATGCTGTCGTAGTACGGCGAGACGAACTTGCCCGGCGCCGCCGCCGCGATGATCTCGACCCCTGCTTCCTCCGGGAAGTGGCAGTCGACGATCTGGCCCGGATGAGGACGGAACTGCAGGCGACCGTTCGAACCCATCTGCACGCGCTCGGCGGTGACACGCGCCTCGAGCGCGTAGCCGTTCTGCCCGGGTTCGAGGTGCGCGATGGATTCACCGGATGCGATCCGGAACTGCTGGGTCACGATGTCGATGCCGGAGGTCCATTCGGTCACCGGGTGCTCGACCTGCAGGCGCGTGTTCATTTCCATGAAATACACGGCGTTGGCCTTGAGGTCGAAGATGAACTCGACGGTGCCCGCGCCCATGTAGTCGACCTCGTCGGCGATCGCGGCCGTGAAGTCGAGCACCGCCTGGCGCAGGTGCTCCGGCAGCATGGTCGACTCGGATTCCTCGAGCACCTTCTGCTTGTCGCGCTGCACGCTGCAGTCGCGGATGCCGAGCACCTTGGAGTGGCCGTGCGAGTCGCGCAGCAGCTGCACCTCGATGTGACGCAGCGACGTCACGTACTTCTCGAGGTACACGTCCCCGTTGCCGAACGCGCTCCGCGCTTCGGCGGTCACGCGGTGGAACAGCTCGTGGAACTGATCGGCGCTCTCCACCACCTGGATGCCTTTGCCGCCGCCGCCGTGGACGGCCTTGATCAGCACCGGATAACCGATGCCCTCGGCGACCTCGGCCGCGCGCTCGACGTCGGTCAGGATCCCGTGGCTGCCCGGCACCACCGGCACGTTCAGGCGCAGCGCGGTATTGATGGCGTTCGACTTGTTGCCCATCGTGTCCATGCTCGACACCGGCGGGCCGACGAAATTGATGCCGTGGCTGCGGCAGAGTTCGGCGAACTGCGCGTTCTCGGACAGGAAGCCGATGCCGGGATGCAGCGAGTCGACACCTTCGTGCTCGGCGACCCGCAGCACGCTCATGGCGTTCAGGTAGCTCTCGTCCGGCGTGTTGCCGCCGATGCAGACCAGCGTATCGCGCGGCAGCAGCTGGTCCACGCAGGCGGATTCCATGTCCGGGTCGGACTGGACCAGCACCACCTCGATGTCGTTCTTCTGCGCGATGCGGATCAGTTTCGCGGCCGTGCAGCCGCGCGCGTGGATCAGCGTCCTGCGGACCGGCCGCAGCAGGTCCCGCGCGGAACGTTCCTTGCGCGGCGCGACCGGCGCCGGTCGCTCGAGGCTCAGGATGCCGGCGAGGACACGGCTGACGACCGACTCCACGGTCTCCTGCGGAACCGGGATGTCATGGTCGATCCGCACCAGTTCGCCATCCAGTTCCGGCAGGAACGGATGCCGCACCAGACCCTGCATGGCCCCGGGAACCACCGACAGGTAGTTCGACAGGATGGCCGTGAGCGGCAGGTTCGACGGCACCACGATCTGGCCGGCGAACGGCATGCTGGTGCCGGAAAAATAATAGGTCTGGACCAGCGGATGGGTGACGAAGCTCGCCTGCGCGCCGCCGGTGCAGTCACCGTACCCGAACACGACCACCGGCAGGTCATGATCGCGCACGAACCGCGTGATCCGGTCATTGACCGCGGCCATCGAGAACAGCGCCCCGGCGCCTTCCTTGGTCTGCATGCCGCCGGACGAGATGAAACACACGACCGGCAGATGCTGGTCGGCGCATTCGACCAGCAGCCGGCAGAATTTCTCGGCGCTGGCCATGTCAAACGAGCCGGCCTGGAATTCGACGTTGGAGATCACCGCACCCACCCGCACGTTGCCGCGCGCGCCGCGGAACTCGCCGATGCCGGTGACGATGCCGCACGGCGGCACGTTGCGCTTGAGCGCATCCTCGATCGCCGGCCGGAAACCCGGGAACGAACAGGGATCGGAACTCAGCAGGTCGGAGTATTTTTCCTCGAAGCCGGTGAAGAAGGTCTCGATGAAACGCCGGTAACCGACCGAACCCTGGTTCTTGAACTTGCGCAGTACGTTCTGGATCTGCAGATCGCGATACGCGATGTTGAGGCGGTTCCAGAAGTCCTTCTTGCGGCCGATGTTCTTCGGGGCGATCCGGCCGTTGTACGACTTGCCGTCGCGCTCGGACTGGATGTAGGAGTACAGCAGCCCTTCGAACAGGTGCGTGACCACCACGAACAGCGTGTCCGAGAGGTGCGGGAACGTGACCTTCTTCCACTCCTCGACGGCACGGAAGAAGTCCGTGCCTTTGGACATGCGGATGATCCGCAGATACCAGTCGTTGAACTGCTTGCGCAGCCGGCGGCCGAACTCGGCCTGGTCGATGCCGAGCGGCATCGAGCCTGCGGTGACCCCGCGCGAGGCCAGGTTGACGGTCGTATCGAGCAACTGTGCGAGCGACCCGCGCGAGAGGGCCTGCCGCGACTGCGCCTCTTCGGCGATGGAATCGAGATTCGCGATGATCTGGTCGTAGATCGAATCGAACAGGAGCAGGTTCTCGCACTCGATCACGAAGTCGGCGCGCAGGTCCTCCGCGGTCAGCACGTCGAGTACGGTCATTTCGCTGAACGGTACCGGTTTGGCGAGACTGCTGGCTGCGGCGATGTTTGCCGCGAAGCGTTCGTGCAGGATCGCCCGGTTGACCGCCATGTCGGAAGCACCCGCGGCGACCAGCGCACGACTCAGCGGTCCCAGGTCTTCGCCGAGCCTGGGGGCGAGCGCGCCGCCCGTGATGACCAGATTCAGTTCGGTGGTGAGCTGGGTCAGCAGGTACAGGTCCGATTTCTCGTCGATTCCGCTGCGCCCGAGCAGCTTCTTGCCCTCGTGGCTGAAGCATTCGCGCAGGAACGGCAGCAGGCGCGCGTCGCCGCCGAGCGCGTAGGCCAGCGCCTTGGGATTGTCGAGGTCCTCGACGCGCAGGATCTGCCGGATGTCCTCGTGGCGCAGCAGGAGTTCCTTCAACGCGCGCAGGTTGCCGACCGCGTCGGCCTTCCACCGGTTGTACAGGAACACGCCGACGCTGGAGAGCAGCAAGAGCCGCGCGTCCTCGTAGTTCTTGCGCGGCTCGCCGAACAGGAGCTGCGCGATGCGGCCGCGCTCGTCGTGCACCGACAGCTTCTTCTCGTGGTAGTTCTTCCACGCCTTGGAGAGCTGGTCGTCGTAGACCATGCGGTCCGGGTCCTGGATCCAGCGCAGGAACGTCTGGCGGCGCTCGAGTTCGGCGCGCGCGGCGAGCTGCCCTTGCGGCAGCTCCTGCTCGGCGAGCCGGCCGTACTGCGACGTCGAGGTCGCCTTGATGCGCTGGCGGACCTTGAGGTAGCGCAGGTAGCGGAACGTGACGCCGAAGACGCTCAGGTATTCGGTCGGATTGCGCGAGAGCTTCATGGAGGCGTTCGCCTGCATGACCTTCAGCTGCTCGGAAGGATTCAGGAAGCGGCGTACGCTCTGGCGGTAGTGCTCGAAGATATAGGGATTTTCGGCAACGAACTCCTTCGCGCGGCTCTCGACCCGCATCAGCCCGTGCACGATGGCGAGCCTGAGATTATCGAGCTTTTCGCCGGTCTCGCCGGGCGCATAGTCGATCACACCGTCGATATTGCCCTGCGCATAGAGCTCGAACGGCGAGAGGCCGACGTACTTGGCACACTCCTGCCACGAGAGATTCAGCCGGCGCGCGATGTTGGCCAGTCCCTTCGGCTGGATGGTGCTGAACACCCCGTCGCGCACCGAGAGAATCATGTTGCTGGCCGCGAGCGGAATGGCGCCGCCGGAATAGCCCAGCCCGAATACGATGCCGACGTTCGGCACGTCGACGTTGCTCATCTCCGCGATCAGGCGCGAGATGCTGTGCGCCTGGTTGTCACGGTTCGCCTGTTCCTCGGCATCCGCGCCAGGGGTATCCATGAGGGTGACGATCGGCAGCGCCCGCTGCGAATACATGCTCGCGCGGCGCGCTGCCGCGAGGTGGTGCTGCGGACCCCATACGCCGTTGCGCACGGCACGGTTCTGGGCCACGAATCCGACCGAGCGGCGTTCACCGGCGAAATCCATTTCGACGGTGGCGGCGTAGAACGGTCCATCCGCCTGTTCCTCGAGGACCCGGCCGAGCTGGCGGATCACGTCCGGCGCCGGCGTACGGCCCGGATCCTCGGCCCGAGCGACTACGGCTTCGATGTACGAGTCGACGTCGAGTCTCGACAGACGCTCCTTCTCGCGCAGGATCTCCCGGTGCGGGAGCAACCCGGGCAACGGCCCGGCGCTGACGCTGGCCGGGAAGAGCGAGAAGTCCTTGGCGAGATTTTCGGCTATGAGGTATAGCCGATCGCCCTCGATGAGCTGTTTTTCCACGGGTCGGGGGGACTCGGTGTAAGATTGCCGGCTACTCTAGCCACTTGACCCCCGATACGCAAACCAGATGCCCCGGCGGGCGATCGTAAGTGACAGATTTCATTGAAGAAAGTCAATCCGTTCCGCGCGCGTGGAGGCGCCTGGCATGACCTCGCTCAGCTGTGCCGTACTAACGGTTTCCGACACCCGCAACTCGGACAATGATACGTCCGGCGATCTGCTGGTCGCGCTCCTCACCGGCGACGGCCACCGGCTCGCGGACCGTGCCCTGGTGCGCGACGACGTCTACGCGATTCGCGCCGTGGTCTCGCGCTGGATCGCGGACCCCACCGTCGACGTCATCCTGAGTACCGGCGGCACCGGCTTCACCGGGCGCGACAGCACGCCGGAAGCACTGCTGCCGCTGTTCGACAAGACCATCCTCGGCTTCGGCGAACTGTTCCGGCAGGTCTCCTACGACGAGATCGGCCCGTCGACCATCCAGTCGCGCGCAGTCGGCGGACTCGCCAATGCAACGCTGATCTTCGCCCTGCCCGGCTCCGGCAACGCCGTCCGGACCGGTTGGGAGAAGATCCTGCGCCAGCAGCTGGACGTGAATTTCCGGCCCTGCAACTTCGTCGAACTGCTGCCCCGGCTCAGGGAGCGCTGAGCCGGACCGCTTCCGCAAATCGTCACCCCTGGGGAGGACCTATCCGATGCCCGATCATGCCTTCGTACTCTCCGGCGCACGCACGCCGATCGGCAGCTTTCAGGGCGCCCTGGCCGGCTTTACCGCACCGGAACTCGGCGCGCACGTGCTCGGCGCGGCGCTCGCCCGCAGCGGGCTCGATGCCGGAAGCGTCGACGAGGTCATCATGGGCAACGTCATCGGCGCGGGCCTGAAACAGGCGCCTGCACGGCAGGCGATGCGCAAGGCCGGTCTGCCGGATGCCTGCGGCGCGACCACCGTGAACAAGGTCTGCGGCTCCGGCATGAAGGCCGTGATGCTCGCGAACGACCTGATCCGCGCGGGCAGCGCGAACGTCGTCCTGGCGGGCGGCATGGAGAGCATGACCAACGCGCCCTACCTGGTCGCCAAGGCACGCGCCGGCCTGCGCATGGGGCACGGCCGTCTCGACGACAGCATGTTCCTCGACGGCCTCGAGGACGCCGACACGGGCGCCGCCATGGGCACGTTCGCCCAGCGCACCGCGGACGACTTCCAGCTCTCGCGCGCCGCGATGGACGCCTACGCGGTGCGCTCGGTCGAGCGCGCGCGCGCGGCCATGGCCAGCGGCGCGCTGGCCCACGAGATCGCGGAAATCGCGGTCGCCGACGAGCGTGTCCGCGACGACGAACAGCCCCACCGCGCAAAGCTCGACCGGATTCCCACGCTGCGCCCGGCCTTTCGCGCCGACGGCACCATCACCGCCGCGAACTCGAGCTCGATTTCCGACGGCGCATCCGCCCTGGTGATCTGTTCCGAGTCGGCGCTCGCCGGACGGCAACCGCTCGCGCGCATCGCCGGCCACGCGACCCACGCGCGCCACCCGGCCGAGTTCACCATCGCCCCGGTGGATGCAATCAGGAAACTGCTGACGCGGCTCGACTGGCAACTGGACAGCGTGGAACTGTTCGAGATCAACGAAGCCTTCGCCATGGTCACGATGCTCGCGATCCAGGAACTCGGCCTCGACCCGGCACGTGTCAACGTATACGGCGGTGCGTGCGCACAGGGCCATCCGATCGGATCGACCGGCAGCCGGCTCGTGGTCACGCTCGCACATGCCATGCAGCAGCGCGGCGCGCGCCGCGGCATTGCCGCGCTGTGCATCGGCGGTGGCGAGGCCACCGCCGTCGCGCTCGAACGGCCCTGATCCGGGCACGTCGACGCTGCCGGGCGCGGGTGCCCGGGAGCGTCCCGCCGCGCGTGGAATTCGAGCCGACCAGCGCCTACAATCCCGCCCCTGAATGCGCTCGGGAGAACTCGGTCCTTGACTAGATTGCCGGTCATCGTCGGCCTGGGCGGCATCAACGCCGCCGGCCGTGTCTCCTTCGACCACGCCTATCGCCGGCTCGTCATCGAAGCGCTCGGCGAAGCCGCGCGCGCCGAGACCTACCAGAGCCTCGCCGCGCTGATGAACCTCGAGGGCAGTTCCGCGGACCCGACCCTGCGCGCATACATCGACGCGCACACGCTGGTTCGCCGCATCGAACACTTCGACCTCGACGACGTGCTCTGTCACACCGCGGCGCTGCTCAAGCCCGACGGCGACAACCCGCTCGCGTTCACGCTCGCGCGCCGCCATCTGCCCGATCACCTGCCGCCGCACTGGCAAATCGCGGACGTGGACGAACGTACCGTCCGCATCACCGCGACCGAAGGCACCCAGGTCCTGTTCCCGGACCGCCAGACATCACGCGTCAGCTGCGCGGGCCAGGTACCCACCGGCTTCGATCCGGGTGCGCTGTACCAGTCGCGCAGCCATCCGCGCGCCCTGCAGCTGACGGTGTTCGGCGCCTCCGATGCGCTGCGTTCGACCGGCATCGACCTCGAAATCCTGAAACAACGCGTCGCACCCGACGAATTCGCCGTGTATTCCGGCAGCGCCATGGGCCAGCTCGACAACGAAGGCTACGGCGGGCTGTTCCAGAACACGCTGCTCGGCCGACGGGTCACCGCCAAGAACGTACCGCTCGGCCTCTCGGAGATGCCCGGCGACTTCGTGAATGCCTACGTGCTCGGTTCGGTCGGCGGCACGGCCGGCATCATCGGCGCGTGCGCGACCTTCCTCTATGCCGTGCGGCAGGGCGTGGCGGACATCCAGTCCGGACGCCGCCGCATCGTGATGGTCGGCAATGCCGAAGCGCCCATCGTGCCGGAGGTGATCGAGGGCTACCGGGTGATGGGTGCACTGGCCGAGGACGAGGCGCTGATGGCGCTCGACGGCCGCACCGACCACCCGGACTACCGCCGCGCCTGCCGCCCGTTCTCGGACAACTGCGGCTTCACGGTCGCGGAAGGCGCGGTCTATGCCGTGCTGATGGACGACGAACTGGCGGTCGAACTCGGCGCCCGCATCCTCGGGTCCGTGCCGGACGTATTCGTCAACGCGGACGGCTTCAAGAAATCGATCCCGGGACCCGGGATCGGCAACTATCTCTCCATGGCCAAAGCCATGGGCCTCGCGCGTGCGATCCTCGGCGAGCAGGGTCTCGCGCGCGGTTCGCACATCCAGGCGCACGGCACCGGCACGCCGCAGAACCGCGTCACCGAATCGCACATCCTGAGCGAGCTTGCGCGTGTAAACGGCATCGCGCATTGGCCGGTCGGTGCGGTCAAGGCCTACGTCGGCCACTCCATGGCGCCTGCCGGCGGCGACCAGCTGGCGGCGGTGCTCGGGACGTTCACGCACGGCTGGCTGCCGGGTATCACGACCATCGATCACCTGGCGGACGACATCCATCGCGACCATCTGCTGTTCCCGATGCAGCATCTCGAACTGGCGCCGGAACAGCGCCAGGCCGCGCTCATCAACTCGAAGGGGTTCGGCGGCAACAATGCAACCGGACTATTCCTGTCGCCGGAACGCACGCGCCGCATGCTGGAGCGCCGCTGGGGCCGCCAGGCCATGCTCGCGCACGCACGCCGCAACGAGACGGTCACTGCCGCCGCGGCCGCGTACGACACCGCCATGCAGCGCGCGACCATGCCGTCGATCTACCGGTTCGGCGAGGGAGTGGTCGATGGCCCGGATCTCGAGATCGATCGCGACGCGATCCGCATACCGGGCTTCGGCCAGCCCGTGGTCACGCGAATGGACAATCCGTTCCCCGACATGACCGACTGATCGCGCCCGCGGCGCGTACCGACGCGCGTCAATTCAATGGAGGACGTCGTTCGCCCCGCGCAGCCCGGCCAGCCGCGCGCGGATCGCGGCCACCACGGTCGCATCCGCAGCATGAGGTTCGGCGCTGCCCGGATCGGTCGCGAGCGCGAGTGCGCGCTCGAACGCGCGCCGCGCACTGCCCACGCTGCCAAGGCGCAGCCACAACTCGCCGCGCTCGACCTCGAAGTGCGGTTGCGCCGGCGCGAGCGCACACTGCAGGTCGACGGCTTCCAGCGCCTGGACCCAATCGCCCCGGCCGGCCAGGACACCCTTGACGTTGTTCAGCATGCGCAGCGTCACCAGGTGTGCGGATGCCGGTGCGAACAGTTGCTCATCCGACTGCGCGCGTGCTGCCGGGGGCAGCCAGCCGCGGCACTGCGCGCGGGTGACCGGCTCCAGCCGGAACGGATCCACCAGGTCGTCGTCGACCTGCACCAGGAAATGCGCGGGAAACCCGATCCCGAACGCACTGCGACCGGCGCTGCGGGCAACCTCGATCAGCAGTACGCCGAGCGTGATCGGAATGCCCCTGCCCGAGGCGAGCACACGGCCGATATGGCTGTTGTCGAGCGCGCCGTAGTCTTCCGCATTGCCGCTGAATCCGGCGCCACGCATGGCGCTCCAGGGGGTCGGCGCGCGGCAGCGGACCGCGAGCGCCTGCACCGCATCCTCGAGCGCTCGGGCATCGAGCCCGGCTTCGATGAAGCGCGCGACCAGGATCGCACCGGTCAGTTCAACGGCGCCGGGGTCCCGGCCGAAGCGGGCGAAGTCCTCCCGCAGCACGGCATCCATCACGTCAGCCCAGCAGCCCGTGAACCTGGGCGAGGAGTTCCCGCTGACCGAACGGCTTGGCGAGCGTGGCGGTGGCGCCGACGCAGCGGGCCGTGTGCAGGCATTCCTGCACGCCGATGCGCCCGCCGCCGGAGATGGCGAGGATCGGCAGCGCCCGGTCGTGCGCGCGCAGCTCGGAAATCGCCTCGAAGCCCGAGCGACCCGGCATCAGCAGATCGGTGATCACCAGGTCGAAGTCCCCGTCGGCGAGTGCGTCGAGCGCGGCGTCCCCGCTCGCGGCAAGACGCACGTCGAAGCCCTCGATCGAGAGCATCGCGCGTACCAGTTCGCGGATGCCCGGGTCGTCGTCGACCACCAGCACGCTGGGGCTGTGCGAAGTTCCTGTAGCGGATGGCATGCCGTTCCCCGCGGTGCCGGATTGACAGTCACCAGTCTAGTACAGGCCCGGCGCGCGTGGGGTCCGCGCCGGACAATCCGCGGCATCAATGCTCCCGGGTCTTGGTGAAGGTGACGTCCGGCCAGCGCTCGATAGTCAGCTGCAGATTGGCGCGGCTCGGCGCGAGATAGGTCAGGTAGCCGCCGCCATCCACCGCCAGGTGTTCACGATTGCGGTTCCTGAACTCCTCGAGCTTCTTCGCATCGGCGCAGTTGACCCAACGCGCGGTGTAGACGCTCGCATCCTCGTACAGGCAATCGGCCCGGTATTCGTCACGCAGCCGGTAAGCGACCAGGTCGAACTGCAGCGCGCCGACCGCACCGACGATCAGCTCGTTGCGCGCAAGCGGCTTGAACACCTGGCTCGCGCCCTCCTCCGAGAGCTGGTCGAGACCTTTTTCGAGCTGCTTGGTCTTGAGCGGGTCGCGGACCCGCACGCGCCGGAACAGCTCCGGCGCGAAGTTCGGAATGCCCTGGAAGCGGAACGTCTCGCCGTCGGTGAACGTATCGCCGATCTGGATGGTACCGTGGTTGTGCAGGCCGATCACGTCGCCCGGAAAAGCTTCCTCCGTGCGCACCCGGTCGCCGGCCATGAACGTCACCGCATCCGCGATCTTCACGTCCTTGCCGAGGCGCACGTGGCGCATCTTCATGCCTTGCGTATACCGACCGGAGCAGACCCGCAGAAACGCGATCCGGTCGCGGTGCTTGGGATCCATGTTCGCCTGGATCTTGAACACGAACCCGGAGAAGCGCTCGTCGTCCGGCGCGATCGTGCGCTGGTCCGACTGTCGCGGCAGAGGTGGCGGCGCGAACTCGACGAAGCCGTCGAGCATCTCCTTCACGCCGAAGTTGCCGAGCGCAGTCCCGAAATAGACCGGCGTCAGGGTCCCGGCGCGGTAGTCGTCCAGGTCGAACGCGGGCGTGGCGCCGCGGACCAGCTCGATCTCGGCGACACGATCGTCATAGTCCATGCCGAGATGGGCGCGCGCCGCCGCCGAATCAAGCCCCTCGATGACCCGATAGGCGTGGATGTGATGGCCGTGCCCGCCCTCGTAGGCAACGATGACGTCGCGCGCGAAATCGTACACGCCGCGGAACTGACGACCCATGCCGAGCGGCCAGTTCATCGGCGCGCAGTGGATCTGCAGGATGTCCTCGATCTCGTCCATGATCTCGACCGGTTCGCGGATCTCGCGATCGAGCTTGTTCACGAAGGTGGTGATCGGCGTATCGCGCAGCCGGCAGACTTCCATCAGCTTGATGGTGCGCGGCTCGACCCCTTTCGCGCCGTCGATCACCATCAGCGCCGAGTCGACCGCCGTGAGCGTACGGTAGGTGTCCTCGGAGAAGTCTTCGTGGCCGGGCGTATCCAGCAGGTTCACGATCCGGTCCCGATACGGAAACTGCATGACCGAGGTGGTCACCGATATGCCCCGTTCCTGCTCCATCGCCATCCAGTCCGACGTGGCGTGGCGGTCGGACTTCCGCGCCTTGACGGTGCCCGCGAGCGCGATGGCATTCCCGAACAGCAGGAGCTTCTCGGTGATCGTGGTCTTGCCCGCGTCCGGGTGGGAGATGATGGCGAAGGTCCGGCGCAGCCGGACCTGATCGATGTGTTGCATTTGCCGGGTCTGGAGAAAAGGGCCGGATTATACCTTGCCGTGCACCAGCTCGCTGCGCAGGTCCAGCGCCATCACCTGGGCATCCTCGTGGCCGAACGCGGCCGGATAGTAGTTATGGCGTACGCCGATCGCATTGAACCCGGCCGATTCGTAGAGTTCGACCGCGACCCGGTTCGAGACCCGCACCTCCAGAAACACCAGTTCCGCACCGAGCAGGCGCGCGCGGTCCAGCAGGTGGGCGAGGAGCGCGCGCCCGAACCCGTGGCCCTGCCGGTCGCGACTGATGCATACGTTGAGGATGTGCGCCTCGCCCGCGCCGACGCTCGAGACGCCGTGACCGATGATGCGGCCTTCGAGCTCCGCGACCCGACAGTCCTTGCGCTCCGCGAGGCAGTCGCGGAAATTGCCGAGCGTCCAGGGATAGGCATAGGCGCGCAGTTCGTTTTCGAGCACCGCGGACAGATCGGCTTCCCGCATCTCCCGGAAGGTGATCATCGTCCGGCGCGCCCGTCCGCCGCCCCGCTGTCCCGCAACCACTGGGCGAGCGCCGACCAGACCTTGCGCTTCGCCTGCGCATCCACGGCGAGCCGGTCGAGATCCGGCAGCAGCACGCGCCGGATGCCTGCCGGGGTCGTGTCGAGTCGCGCAGCGAGGGACTCCGCCACCAGCAGGAGCCGCGGCTGGTGGTCCGCGAGCTCCTTTTCGACGAAGGCGCCGAGCGCACGGCGCGCGGCGTCGGGCCCGGTCACGACGGGCAGCCCCGGCGCGGGCGGCCAGTCGAACTCGCGGTACGCCGGCTCCGCATCCCAGCGCGCACCGGCGGCACCGAACAGATCGCGCGCGATGCGCGCCGCGCGCGGGCCCGGGCGACCCTCCAGGAGCAGCGTGACGCCCGGCACGGAGAGCGAGACGACCGCGAAGGGTGCGGGCTCGGCGCCCGGCCGGCGCGCGCGGCTCACGCCCGGCGACGCAGCCGCCGGCGGTACGGATGAGGGTTGCACGGGCACCGAAGCGGCGGCAGGTCGTTGCGCGGTTGCCGGCGCTGCCGATCGCGCACGGACAGCGCTCGGTCGCGCCGCCGTTTCCCGGACGCCCGGTGGCGCGGCGGCAGGTTCCGCCGGCCGGCCCGTGCGCAGCCGCCAGACGTCGATGCCGATGTCTGCGAGGATCTGCCGGCGTACGGATTCGCTGAGTCGGGTCGGCAACGCAGGGTCCGACGAGTGGAAAAAACCGGATTGTACACGTATAAACGCCGACTCGAGATCCGACCCGGGATCCGTATCCAGCGACAGGGGCGCGAGCCATGAAATACCTCACGGACGACATCCGCATCACCGGCATGGAAGAGGTCGTGGCGCCCGAGGCCCTGATCGACGAGATTCCGCTGACCGACACCGCTTCGCGGACCATCTTCACCACCCGCAAGGTGATCAGCGACATCCTGCACGGTCGCGACCCGCGCCTGCTGGTGGTGATCGGGCCCTGCTCGATCCACGACCCGGCCGCCGCGCTCGACTATGCGGGCCGCCTGCAGGCGGCCGCCGCGCCATACGACGATGACCTGCTCGTGATCATGCGCGTGTACTTCGAAAAGCCGCGCACGACGGTCGGCTGGAAGGGCCTCATCAACGATCCGCATCTCGACAACTCGTTCGACGTCAACACGGGCCTGCGGATCGCGCGCGGCCTGCTGCGGGACATCGCCGATCGCGGTCTCGGCACCGGCACCGAGTACCTGGATCCGATCACGCCCCAGTACCTCGGTGACCTGGTCAGCTGGGGCGCGATCGGCGCACGCACCACGGAAAGCCAGGTGCACCGCCAGCTGGCGTCCGGACTGTCCTGCCCAGTCGGTTTCAAGAACAGCACCGACGGCTCCATCCAGGTGGCGGTCGACGCCATCAAGTCCGCGTCCAATCCGCACATCTTCCTGTCGGTCACCAAGCGCGGTCACTCGGCGATCTTCTCGACCTCGGGGAACGAGGACTGCCACCTGATCCTGCGCGGCGGTGGCGGCAGGACCAACTTCGACAGCGCGTCCGTCCATCGCGCCGGTGACCTGCTCGAGATGGCCGGGCTGCCGGCGCGCCTGATGGTCGACATGAGCCATGCGAACAGCGAAAAACAGCACCGGCGCCAGCTCGACGTCTGTGCCGACATCTGTCGCCAGGTCGCCCAGGGCGAGCAGCGCATCTTCGGCGTGATGGTGGAAAGCAACCTGGTCGAAGGCAGCCAGAAGGTCGGTCCACGGGACCAGATGACCTACGGGCAGAGCATCACCGACGCCTGCATCGGCTGGGAAGACAGCGTCAGCTGCCTCGCGGATCTCGCCGCGGCCAGCGCGCGACGTCGGGACGGCTGAAGCGCCGCCCGGCGCCTAGGTGAGCGGCTGGGTGAGCGCTTCGGCGAGCGCTTCGGCGAGCGCTTCGGTACGCGCCGCCATGATGAAATCGTTCCGGTGCAGCCCGCCGATCGCGTGGGTCCACCAGGCCACGGCCACCCGCCCCCATTCGACCACCAGCCGCGGATGGTGGTCCTCGGCGTCGGCAAGGTCGCCGATGCGGTTCGCGATCTCGAGCGCGGCCCGGAAATCACGGCACCGAAAGGTCTTCTGCAGCACCGGAACGTTCCCTTCGTGCTCGATCACCCACCCGGGTAGTTCGGCGAGCAGCCGCGTACATTCCGCCGGCTCGACGCGCGGCGAATCGGCGCGGCAGGGTTCGCAGACCTGTCGGGCGAGATCGCTCACAGCGGCGCACCGCCTTCGTCGAGGTCGTCGAGATCGTCCGCTTCCGGCTCGCCGCGCCAGCGCCGCCACAGCCAGGTCGCCGGTCCCGACAGCGCGTACAGGCTGAACAGCACCAGGAAAGCCCGCGGCGGGTCGGCGAGCATCACGGCGAACCCGAGCGCCACGACCACCAGGGTGATGAACGGGACGCGGCCTTTGACATTGAGCGCCTTGGGTGAGTAATAGCGGAAGCTCGACACCATGAGCAGCCCGACCCCGGCCGTGACCAGGCCGAGGAACACCGCCCCCGCGAGCGAAGGCGACGCGGCGCCGAGGGACTCGCTCCAGACCCAGACGGCGCTGGCTACGATCGCCGCCGCGGACGGACTCGCGAGCCCGGTGAACGAGCCCAGGTCGCTCTGGGTATTGAAGCGCGCGAGCCGCAGCGCCGCGCAGGCCATGTACACGAAGGTGCAGAACCAGCCGAACTTGCCCAGCGTATCGAGACTGAACGAGAACACCACCAGCGCCGGCGCGACGCCGAACGCAACCATGTCGGACAGGCTGTCGTACTCGGCACCGAACCGGCTCTCGGTCCGGGTCCAGCGGGCCACACGACCGTCCAGCGTATCGAGCACCATCGCGGCGTAGATCGCGATGCCCGCGGCGATGAAGTGGCCGTTCATGCCGGCCACGATCGCGTAGAAGCCGGCGAACAGCGCGCCGGTCGTGATCAGGTTGGGCACCAGGTAGATGCCGCGCCGACGCGTCCGGCCGTCATGCATTCGTTCGCCCGCGGCCCCACCGGGTCCGTTCTCGAAACGCTCGTCTTCGAACTGGTCGCCGTGATCGCTCATCGTATGGTCCCGCCTGCCGACCCGCCGGCTCCCGCCCGCGCCGCCTGTGCGGAAACGGACGGGTCAGGCACGGGCGCCCGGTTTCAGTTCTTGTCGCGGTCCACCAGGCGCTTCGCCTGGATCCAGGGCATCATCGCACGCAGCCGTTCGCCCACTTCCTCGATCTGGTGGGACTGGCTGATGCGGCGCATGGCCTTGATGGTCGGCGCGCCGGCCTGGAACTCGCCCACGAACTCGCGGGCGAACCGGCCGGTCTGGATCTCTTCCAGGATGCGCTTCATTTCCTTCTTGGTCTCGTCCGTCACCACCCGCGGTCCGCGCGTCAGACCACCGTACTCGGCGGTGTTGGACACCGTGTACCACATGTTGGTGATGCCGCCCTCGTAGAAGAAGTCCACGATCAGCTTGAGTTCGTGCAGGCACTCGAAATACGCCATCTCCGGCGCGTAGCCTGCTTCGACCAGCGTCTCGAAGCCGGCCTGGACCAGGGCCGCGGCGCCGCCGCAAAGCACGGCCTGCTCACCGAACAGGTCGGTCTCGGTCTCTTCGCGGAACGTGGTCTCGATGACGCCCGCCCGGCCGCCGCCATTGGCGCTCGCATAGGACAGTGCGATTTCCTTCGCCTGGCCGGAGGCATTCTGGAAGACCGCGATCAGCGAGGGCACGCCACCGCCTTCGACGTAGGTGGAGCGGACCGTGTGGCCCGGCCCTTTCGGCGCGATCATGATCACGTCGAGATCCTTGCGTGGCTCGATCAGCCCGAAGTGGATGTTGAACCCGTGCGCGAACGCGAGCGCCGCACCCTCCTTCACGTTCGGCAGGATCTGGTCACGGTAGATCGCCTGCTGCTGCTCGTCCGGCGTCAGGATCATGATGAGATCCGCGTTCTTCGCAGCCGCCGCCACCTCCGACACGTTGAAGCCGGCGTTGACCGCCTTGCGCCAGGAATCCGAACCCTGGCGCAGGCCGATCACCAGGTTCTTTACGCCGGAATCGCGCAGGTTGTTCGCGTGCGCATGCCCTTGGGAACCATAACCGACGATCAGCACGTTCATCTTCTGGATGATCGACAGGTCGGCGTCTTTGTCGTAATAAACCTGCATGTTCCGTTCCTCGAATTGAGAGTCGTTGGGGTTCGTCCTGATGCGCTGCCGTGTGCCCGGAGACCCGGTCCCGGGACCGTGCGCGCCTCAGAGGCTCAGTACCTTCTCGCCGCGGCTGATTCCGGATACACCCGAGCGCACCACCTCCAGGATCGTGGTCTTGCCGATCGCGCGGATGAACGCATCCAGCTTTTCGCTCGGGCCGGAGAGCTGGACCGTGTAAGTGGTCGCGGTGACGTCGATGATCTGGCCGCGGAAGATGTCCACCGAACGCTTCACCTCGTCGCGGGTCGGGCCCTCGGCGCGCAGCTTGATGAGCATGAGTTCACGCTCGACGTGATCGCTTTCCGACAGGTCGACCACCTTGACCACCTCGATCACCTTGTAGAGGTGTTTGATGATCTGTTCGATCTTGCTGTCGTCGCCGGTGGTCACGAGGGTCAGGCGCGAGAGCGTCGGGTCCTCGGTCGGCGCGACGGTCAGGCTGTCGATGTTGTAGTTGCGCTGCGAGAAGAGCCCCACCACGCGTGACAGCGCCCCGGCCTCGTTCTCCAGCAGCACGGCGATGATGTGGCGCATCAGTAGTTGTCCTCGAGACCAGCCGGCGTCTTCGACAGGATCATGTCGCGCATCGAGCCGCCGCGCACCGCCATGGGGTAGACGTGTTCGTTCGGATCCACCCAGACGTCCACGAAGACGAGCTTGCGCCGGTAGCGTTCGCTGAATGCCTCGCGCAGCGCGGGCTCGAGATCTTCCGCGCGTTCGACCTTGATGCCGACGTGACCGAATGCCTCGATCAGCGTCTTGAAGTCGGGCAGCGAGTCGCTGTAGGTGCTCTGCGAATGGCGCCCGCCGTACTGCATGTCCTGCCATTGCTTCACCATGCCGAGCGCCTGGTTGTTCAGGTTGATGATCTTGATCGGCAGGCCGTACTGCAGGCAGGTCGAAAGCTCCTGCATGTTCATCATGAAGCTGCCCTCGCCGGTCACGCACGCAACCACGGCGTCCGGGTGGCCGAACTGCACGCCCATGGCGGCCGGCAGCCCGAAGCCCATGGTCCCGAGCCCGCCGGAGTTGATCCAGCGGCGCGGCGCGTGGAACCGGTAGTACTGCGCGGCGAACATCTGGTGCTGGCCCACGTCGCTCGTGACGAACGCTTCGCCGTTGGTCACCTTGTAAAGCATCTGGATCGCGAGCTGCGGCAGGATCGGCTTGCCTGGTTCCGCCGGCAGGTGGTGATCGAGGCCGTGGTCGCGGCGCCAGCCCCGGATCTGCTCCCACCAGAGCGCCAGCGCCTCGCGGTCGGGACAGTCCGGCCGGCGGGCCTGTTCGGATGCCACCTGCGTCTCGAGCTCATCGAGCACCAGCGCCACGTCCCCGACGATCGGCACGTGTGCCTGGATGATCTTCGAAATGGATGCCGGATCGACGTCGATGTGGATGATGGTCGCGTCCGGGCAGAACTTGCGCGGATCGTTGGTCACCCGGTCGTCGAACCGCGCGCCGACCGCGAGGATCACGTCCGCGTGGTGCATGGCCATGTTGGCCTCGAACGTGCCATGCATGCCGAGCATGCCGAGGAACTGATCGTCGTTACCCGGGAAGGCGCCGAGCCCCATCAACGTGTTGGTGACGGGGTAGCCGAGCGCGCGCGCGAGGCGGGTGAGCTGCGCCGATGCGTCGCCGAGCACCACGCCACCGCCGGCATAGATCACCGGTCGTTTGGCGCCGAGCAGCACTTCCGCGGCCTTGCGGATCTGCCGGCCGTTGCCGCGCGTCGCCGGGTTGTAGGAACGCAGGCTGACCGACTCGGGAAAATGGTATGGCGCCGTGATGCCCGGATCGGTCGTATCCTTCGGCACGTCGATCACGACCGGCCCGGGCCGCCCGGTGGTCGCGATGTGGAATGCCTTGCGCACGACCGTCGGAATCTCGGCGCAGTTGCGTACCATGAAGCTGTGCTTTACGACCGGGCGACAGACGCCGACCATGTCGGTTTCCTGGAACGCGTCGGTGCCGATGAGACTGGTCGGCACCTGCCCGGAGATGACGACCATCGGAATGGAATCCATGAACGCGGTCGCGATTCCCGTGATGGCGTTGGTCGCACCGGGACCGGAAGTGACGAGGACCACGCCCGGCTTGCCGGTGGCACGCGCATAACCGTCGGCCATGTGGGTCGCGGCCTGTTCGTGGCGCACGAGGATGTGCTCCACTTTCTGCTGCCGGAAGATCGCGTCGTAGATGTGCAGGGCTGCACCACCGGGATAGCCGAAGATATACTCCACCCCGGCATCCTGGAGCGCGCGGATCAACATGTCCCCGCCGGATAATGCCTCAGCCATGTGATGAGCCCTGTCGGTGCGTCGAAAATGCCGGCCCGTCGCCCGATCGAAATCACGTGGCCGCCCTAACTGCTTGATTTCGGCGGCCATTTCCACGGGCTACTGCGGGAAGGCCGCGTATTTTTGGGGTTCGCCTGCGGCATGTCAACGAAACTGCGACCCAGGTAACGAAAACCCGCCGACGGCGGCCTTACGATCGCTCTGGTAATCGGGGACGACCACGCGCATGCGCCATTTCGCCAAGATCGCCTTAATCCTCTGCTGCATGCCCGCGCTCATGGGTGCGGAGATCTATCGCTGGGTCGACGCCAACGGTGTCGTCAACTACACCCAGCAGAAGCCCCTCGGGATTCCCTCGGAACGGGTCGTCACCGGCACAGCCGGGACGCGTCGCGCGACCGACCAACCGGCCACCCCGACCGATCCGGCCGCACCCGGAGCCGCACCTGCACCCCTGCAGAACGTGGAGCAGAACGCGGACCTGAGCCCCGCTCAGCAGGACGCACTCGACGCGCTGCGCGCCGCCGAGACGGCTCGGCAGACCGAACTCGCCAACGTCCGCGCCGCCAACTGCGAACGCGCCCGCGGGGTGCTGGCGCGCCTGTCCGAGCGCGGCCGCATCCGGGTGCGCGACGACAGCGGCAGCGAGCGCATGATGGACGAGGACGAGCGCCAGACGCGCATCGCCGAGGCGCAGCGCGGCGTGGTCGAGAACTGCAACGAAGGCTCAGGCTGAAGGCTCAGGCTGAGGGTTCAGGCTGAGGGCAATGGCCGCCAGGCCAGCGTGGCGAACCGCCCGGTCTGGCCGCCGGCGCGGGCAACACGACGGTGTGAATAGAAGCGCGGATCGGCCCAGGTGCTGAACCGTTCCGACGCGATCACCCCGACCCCGATACGTTCGAGCAGCGCCGTGGCCAACTCGTAGAGATCCAGGCGGAAATGCCCGGGCACGCGGTCCGCTGCAAGCACCCGGCGCGCCAGCGCCTCCCCCCCGTCGAGCCGCGCGATCGCCGCGGCGAGTGGTGTGTCGACCTGGTAATCCGCGGGTCCGATCGCAGGGCCGAGCCAGGCTTCCAGCGCCGCCGGCGCAACCGGCAGCGCCGCGACCAGCGTTTCCAGTACGCCACCGACCAGACCGCGCCAACCCGCATGCGCGACCGCGACAATCCCGGCGCGCGGGGCGGTCAGTACGACCGGCACGCAGTCGGCGGTCAGCACCGCGAGCGCGAGGTCCGCTTCGTCCGTCCAGGCGGCATCCGCTTCCGGGACCGTCCCGAGGGTCGCCGCCGTCGCCCGGATGCAGGTCCGGCCATGCACCTGCCGCAGCCACTGAATACGCGCGCAGCCGATGGCCGCGGCGAGCCGGCGTCGGTTCTCCGCGACCGCCGCGGCATCGTCGCCCACGTGGTCGCCGAGATTGAGTGCGGCGAACGGCGCCCGGCTGACGCCGCCATGCCGGGTCGTCGCCACGACCCGGCACGATCCGGGATGCCAGCCGACCGGCAGGACGAGGCCGATGCTCACGTCCGCCGCGCCCCCGGCCGGGGTCTCGCGCGACCGGGCTCAACTCGAGACGCGTCGGCATCCCGCGCGAGCGCGTCCACCAGGGCCGAGAGGTCCGCGGGCAATGGTGCTTCGAATGCGAGCGGCGCACCCGTGATCGGGTGCGCGAAGGCGAGCTGCCAGGCATGCAGTGCCTGGCGCCGGAAGCCCTGCAGCGCCTCGATGAGTCCCGGATCTGCGCCCGGCGGCAGGCGCCCGCGCGCGCCGTAGCGTGCATCGCCGACCAGCGGGTGTCCGAGATGCGCAAGGTGTACCCGGATCTGATGGGTCCGCCCGGTGTCGAGCGTCGCTTCGATCAGCGTGTGCGCCCGGAACCGCGCGCGGACGTGGACGTGGGTACGGGCCGGCCGACCGTCCGCACGCACGCACTGGCGCGTGCGCACGGTGGGGTCCCGACCGACCGGCTGGTCGATCGTGCGATCGACCGCGAGGCACCCTTCCACGACCGCGAGGTACCGGCGGGTGATCTGCCGCGCCGCGAGCAGCCCGACCAGCCGGGTGCGGGCTTCGGGCGTGGCGGCGACCAGGAGCAGGCCGCTGGTGTCCTTGTCCAGCCGATGCACGATGCCGGCGCGAGGCAGCCGGGCGAGCCCGGGGCGGTGTGCGAGCAGGCCGTTGACCAGTGTACCGTCCGGATTGCCGGCACCCGGATGGACGACGACGCCGGCCGGCTTGTCGATCACCAGCAGGTCCGGGTCCTCGTATACCACGGTGAAGCCGACCGGCTGTGCCGACCGCCAGTCCTCGCGCGGCAGAAGCCATGCATCGAGGCGCAGCTCCTCCCCGCCGCGGACGCGGTCGCGCGGCCGCACCCGCCGGCCGTCACAGGTGAGCGAACCATCCTCGATCCAGCGGCCGAGCATCACGCGCGAGAATTCGTCGAACAGCACCGCCGCGGCACGATCGACCCGCTCGCCGGCCAGCTCGCGCGGTACGCGGCCGGCGCGCACCACCGACTCGGCGTTGCCGGACAACTCTGGAGGCTCGGGTTGCAACTTGGGGCCCAACCGTTAAATTAGCCGCAATTTTATCGACAAAGCATCCGGAACGACATGAAGCATCCTCTCTGGCTCGCGGCGCTCGTCGCATTGCTGCTCAATGCCGGGTGCGCACTGCTGCCGTGGAGCAAGAAAGGCGACGATGCTGACGACCCGGAAGCCGATCTCAACGCGACCGAACAGCTCCTCTACCGCAACGCGCAGCGCAGCCTGCGCTCGGGCAACTACCGCCAGGCGATCACCGAGCTCGAGCGCCTCGAGGCCCGATTCCCGTTCGGACGCTACGCAGAACAGGCGCAGCTCGAGATCATCTATGCCCACTATATGAGCTTCAGCCCGGATGCCGCGCGCAGCGCCGCCGACCGGTTCATCCGCCTGCATCCGCAGCACGCCAACGTCGACTATGCCTATTACCTGAAGGGCCTCGCGGCGTACGACCGCAATCGGGGCATCTTCGACCGGCTGGTGACCACCGACGTGTCGCGCCGGGACATGACTTCCAATCACGAGGCGTACGCCGACTTCGCGACGCTGCTGGCGCGTTTCCCCGGCAGCGCCTATGCGGCGGACGCCCGCCAGCGCATGCTGTATCTGCGCAACGTACTTGCCCGCTCGGAGCTCAACATCGCCAACTTCTACATG
Source organism: Pseudomonadales bacterium (assembly GCA_019634925.1). GTDB lineage: Bacteria > Pseudomonadota > Gammaproteobacteria > Pseudomonadales > Azotimanducaceae > UBA7803. Next base: position 97,541 of record JAHCAL010000003.1, on the reverse strand, counting down.
GAGCGCGGCGCATACATCGCGGCCGCCAACCGGGCGCGCTACATCGTCGAGAACTACTCCCGCGCCGACGCGGTGCCGGACGCGCTGGCGGTCCTGATCGAGGCCAACTGGCGCCTCGGCATGGAGGACGCCGCAAACGACGCGCTGACCGTGCTCGCCACCAACTTCCCGAACTACCCGGCATTCGACACCAATGGCGACCTCGTGCTCGCGGAGCAGGTCAGGAACCGCGACCGCTCCTGGACCAACATGGTGACGCTTGGGCTGCTCGACCGTCCGGATGTACCGCCACCGATCCGGCTGCGCCGCAGCGCTGCCGCGCTGTCACCCTGAACGGCGCCCGCCACGGGGCGCCCGGCACGGGGCACCCGGCAACGGACTCGATTGCGGGCTAAGCTTAGGCCATCGATCCAGCTTGCCGTGACCCGTCACCGATGCACCCCCAGCACGCAGCCATTCTCGACGAGGTCGAGCAGCGCCGTCACCGCCTGAACGTTACCCTGCTGCGGGTCTATCACGCCTATTGCATCGTGCTGGCGGTGATCCTGCTCGCCATGTATCACCAGACCCTGATCGACACCCGCCTCGGCAGCGTCGCGCCGCACGTCTTCGTGCCCCTCACGGTAGTGTACGGCCTGATCAATACCGCGCTCCTAGTGCTCATGCCGCGCATCGTGCACCGCGTCGGTACCCGCCAGAACCTGGTGATCGGCATCATGCTCTGGGACATCGTGATGCTCGTGGTGCTCCTCTACTCGAGCGGCGGTGTCGCGAGCGGGTTCGGTACGCTGATTCTCGTGACGGTGGCGACGACCGCGATTCTCCTCACCAGCCGGGCGGCGTTCGCCATTCCCGCGTTCGCCAGCATCGTGCTCCTGTACGAGGAGTTCTACCTCTCGCTCTCCGCCCCGCACCTCGACCCCGACTATTTCCAGGCGGGCATCCTCGGCGCGCTGTATTTCACGGCATCGGCCACCATCCGGCTGCTGTCGCGACGCATCCGCGAAAAGGACATCCGCACGCTGACCCAGGCCACCGAGCTCGCCGATCTCGAACGGCTGAACCGGCGCATCATCGAGCGCATGCGCACCGGGATCATCGTCGCGGACCCCGCGGACGGCGTGCGCACCCTGAACGCAGCCGCCCGCATGCTGCTCGGCATCGGTCCGGACACGACACCCGAACGGCTGCCGGAAGCGATCACGCGTCACCTGCGCCCGTGGCGTCGCGATATCGAACTCCGGCCCCGACCCTTCCAGGCGACACCGGACGGCGCCGAGGTTCGCGCCAGCTTCTCGCCGGTGCGCGCCGGTGACCCGGCCGGCGACGTGATCGTGTTCCTCGAGGATGCCGCCGAACTCCAGCAGCAGGCATTGCAGCTCAAGCTCGCCGCGCTCGGAAGGCTTTCCGCAAGCATCGCGCACGAGCTGCGCAACCCCTTGAGCGCCGTGAGCCACGCCGCGCAGCTCCTGCGTGAATCGCCCGAACTCTCGGCTGCCGATCAACGGCTCACCGAGATCATCCACAGCCATTGCCAGCGCATGAACGGCGTGATCGAGAATGTGCTGACGACCTCGCGTCGCCAGGCGCCGAATCCCGTGCGGCTCGGTCTTGCGCGGCAGCTCGAACGGGTCACCAGCGCCTTCCGCGACGCCCGCCCCGAAGCCCGGATCGAGATCAGCGTCGAGCCGCCCGACATGGAAGTGCGCATGGATCGCTCGCAGCTCGACCAGGTGCTCACCAACCTGCTCAGCAACGCGATCCGGCACAGCCGCGACCATACCGGCCGACCCTGGGCCGCCATCGAGGCCGGTATCGACCCACGCACCGAACGCCCGTACCTGAACGTGATCGACGAAGGCACCGGCGTGGATCCGGCCAAGGTCGAGCGCCTGTTCGAACCGTTCTTCACCACGGCGCAGGGCGGCACCGGGCTCGGCCTGTACCTGTCGCGGGAGCTCTGCGAGGCGAACCAGGCGCGGCTCAGCTACCATCCGATGGCCGGTGGGGGCGCCTGTTTCCGAATCACATTCGCCCATCCGGACCGGGTCATCAAATGAACATCGCACACAGGAACACGCTGCCGTGACCAGACACAGGGCCCTGATCGTCGACGACGAGCCCGACATCCGCGAGCTGCTCGAGATCACGCTCGGCCGCATGGGCATCGACACCCTCGCGGCCCCGGACCTGTCCACCGCGCGCCGCCACCTCGCGTCGGGCCAGTTCGATCTGTGCCTCACCGACCTCAACCTGCCCGACGGACACGGCGTCGAACTGGTCGAACACATCGCGCGGGAGCGCCCGCAACTGCCGGTGGCCGTGATCACCGCTTACGGCAGCATGGACACGGCCATCAGCGCGCTGAAGGCCGGCGCGTTCGACTTCGTGCAGAAGCCGGTCGACCTCGAGCAGCTGCGCTCGCTGGTCGGCGCCGCCCTGCGCCTGCAGGATAGCGGTCCGGCAACGCGCGACATGCAGACCCGGATGATCGGCGACTCCGCGGTGATGGCGCGCCTGCGCGAGCAGATCGCGCGCCTCGCCCGCAGCCAGGCGCCGGTCTACATCAGCGGCGAATCGGGCTCGGGGAAGGAACTCGCGGCGCGGCTGATCCACGAACAGAGTCCGCGCGCCGAGCGCCCGTTCGTCGCGGTCAACTGCGGCGCGATCCCGGGCGAGCTCATGGAAAGCGAATTCTTCGGCCATACGCGTGGCAGCTTCACCGGGGCGGTCGCCGACAAGGAGGGCCTGTTCCAGACCGCGCAGGGCGGCACGCTGTTCCTCGACGAGGTCGCGGACCTGCCGGTCGCCATGCAGGTGAAGCTCCTGCGCGCCATTCAGGAGAAGGCGGTGCGCCCGATCGGCGCCGGTACCGAGCAGCCGATCGACGTGCGCGTACTGTGCGCCACCCACAAGAACCTCGGCCGTGAAGTCGCGGAGGGCCGCTTCCGCCAGGACCTGTACTACCGGCTGAACGTGATCGAACTCCACATGCCGAGCCTGCGCGACCGGCCGGAGGACATCCCCGAGCTGGTCGAGCACCTGCTCGCGCGCATCGCGCGCGCCTACGGGGTAGGGGTGCCCGAACTGAGCGAGGCCGCCTTGCAGGCGCTGGTGCAGCATTCCTTTCCCGGCAACGTGCGCGAACTCGAGAACATCCTCGAGCGGGCCGTCACGATGTGCGATCGGAACCGCATCGAGGCCGAAGACTTGCGGCTGGAAGGCCAGGATGGAAGCGTACCGGTGCGGGCTGCCGCGGCAGCGTCACCCCTGTCACCACCTGCGCCAGCGGAAGCAGCGACCGCCGCGCAGCCCAGCGATGCAGGCCCGCACCTCGACGACCTGCCGGCGGGAGTCTCGCTCGAGGACTACCTGGAACGCATCGAACGCCAGCTGATCACGGAGGCGCTGGAAGCCACGCACTGGAACCGCACCGCCGCGGCGAAGCGCCTCGGCATCACCTTCCGTGCACTGCGCTACCGGCTGAAGAAACTGGCGCTCGAATAGCCCCGCGTCAGACGTCGTCGAGCTGCACCTGGGGCGGGATCTGCCGGATGCGCGTCACGCGCCGCTCCTCGTCCGAGACCTGCAGGTATTCGAAGGCGATCTGCATGCCCGGTTGCAGCATCGTGAAGGCACCGGGTCCGCCGCCGATTTCGACCTGCACGTCGATTGCCGCAACGTAGGTCATGCCGCCGAGCAGAAACGTGCTGGTCCCGAAGTCGAGTTCGCGGATCACGCCCATGCCGGTGGTGAGCGGCCAGGGCGTTTCGTTGCGGACGACGGTCTCGTCCGCGGCCTCGAGCCGCGGGACCGGAACCATCAGGCCGAGCAGCAGCAGACATCCCAGAATCGTGCGTACCACTGTCGTGCTCCTCAGTTGTCGAGCGTCAGTTCGCGCCAGGACAAACGGCCGGTCCGGTCGTCGTCGACGTCGCGGATCCGGAACGAAATCGTATCACTGCCGCCGCTGACGAACAGGAAGTCGGTATCGCCCTGCCCGCCCAGGGTGGAGAGGTCCACCAGCGCGCCGTCCAGGTCGGTCTGATTGAACAGCAGACCGCCTGCATACAGGGCACCGCCCACCGGCACGAGATCGCCGTCGTCGATCTCTCCGTCGGTATTGAAATCGATCACCGGGCGCCCGGGATCGCCACCGGTCAGCGCGCTGAACAGCAGGATCGCACCCGGCCGCGTACCGTAACAGGAAAACTCGTCGAGGCTCGGCAGCACCGTGGTGGTGATGACCTCGCCGTCGCGGAACAGGAACGTCCGGATGGCTTTCTCGCCCGGGAACTGGGGTCCCGGCGGATTGCGGCCGGAGGTGTCGGTGTTTACCGCACCGGAGATCGTCGTCGTCGGACGCGGCAGGTCGAGATCGATGTACCAGCCATAGGTGCCGGGTTCGCTGCCCTCGAGCTGGTACTCGACCGGGTTGCTCGTCAGGATCCGGCGCACCACGGGGGTCGGCCCGGTGTCGTCGACGACGTTGGTCATCACCTGCTCGACCAGGCGCAGCTCCTTCGTGTCCGCCAGCGCGGTGACCGGGTTGCTCGCACCACGGTCCCAGATCGCATAGATCGACTGGATTTCCTCGTTGTCGGCATCTTCCTTCGCGACGTAGCTGCCCGTGCCGAAGATCACCAGGAAGCCCTGTTCCGTCGGGTGTTTCACGACCAGCGGCTGGGACAGGATCGGCTGCAGGCGCGTCACGCCGCCACTGGTGTAGGTCGCGGTGAACAACCGGGTCACGGTCCATTCGTCCGGATCGGAGTCGCGCAGGTCGAAGCGATAGAGATTGCCGAGGCGGTCGCCCGCATAGACCCAGTCGACCGTTCCGTTCAGGTCGATGTCGACCGCCGTGGGACTGCCGAGGCCGTTCGGGAATCCGGCCTGCTGGGCAGGCGCGACCGGCACGCCGAAGCCTGTGTCGAGTTTGACGAACGAACCATCCGACCAGCCGTCGATGCCACGGTCCATGAACAGCACGAACAGCTTGGCGATGCCCGAGGTGGAGTTGGGCCCGTTACCGAAGATCGCGACCCATTCGCGCCTGGCCGGTACGCCCGCGTCGAGCACGTTGCTCATGGCGAGCGTGGGCAGCGACAGCGAATAGCCGAGGTCCTTGATCGGCAGGCCGAGCGGGTCGGTGATCGCCCCGACCGAACCGCCGAGCGGATCGCCGTTCGAGTCGACCGGGTAGGTGTCGTCCTCGTCGGTGAACTCCCAGAGTACCGCGCCGGCGGCGGTGCCCTCGGATGAAAACCGGGTTGCCGGGTCGGTCACGTTCAGCGCGAAGAAGCCCTTGCCGCCCGCGCCGAGCCCGCCCATCAGTACCGTGTTCCAGCTCTTGCTTGCCGCGCCGGAGTTGGCGCGGATGTAAACGTCGTTCAGGCGCGGCGTCAGGTCCACGAAGAACTTGTGCTGGTAGAACGAATTCGTGAACTCGTTCAGGGTGTTGCGGTACGCCTGCGTGCTGTCGAGGATCTTGTTCGGCACGTAACCGAACAGTTCCTGCCCCGTCAGCGCGTTGAACCCGTGCAGGATGCCGTCGTTGGCGCCCACGTAGACCACGGGGGTGCGTCCGGCCCGGGCCCCGGCGAAGGCCGAGTACAGATCGTCGACCGGGTACGGTGCCTGGTCGCGGTTGAGCGCGCGCGGGGCGCCGACGAACACCGGGCTCGAATTGACGATGTCGCCGAGCAGCGCGTTCGAGCTCGCCCGGCGGCGCAGCGTGCCCGCCGGCGCCTCGTCGGTGCGCACACCACGGATGAAGTTGAGTTGGCTTTCGGTGAGCGTGACCTGCTGCTCCGGGGTCAGGCTGCCGTGCCGGAACGCGATCCCTTCACGCTCGGTGGGATCGAACGTCACGATCACGCGACTGTCTGGGCTCTTGTTGACCGGATTGAGCTGCTCCGACGCCCGCCAAAGCGGCGTCGGCGCCAGAACGCCATTCACGTCGACCGGCGTCGCCGTGAGTTCGCCGGTGGAGTCGCGCAGGTCGTAGAAGCCGCGATAGAGCAGCGTGCCTTCGCGCAGGGACGTCGAGTTGAATGCGGCCGACGACGTGGACGAGGCAGCCTGCGTGAACTCGAGGAATGCCGCCTCGAGCGCAGCCTGCAGTTCCTGCGGGTTGGTGGCATTGAGATACTGCCCGCGACCGTTGATCGCCGCGTGCAGCATGTCGTCGATCTTTCCGGTCGACGTGGCAGTCGGGCTCGGCCATGCGAACGCCGTTGCGGGGTTGGTCGGAATCGCCGCCGGATCGACCGCACCGGTCACGCCGAACGCCACCGTATAGGTCTTCATGTGCTGGTGCATGCGCGGCGACGCGCCGGAGAACGTGCCGGGGGGCGCGCCCAGGACGTCGCGCTGCGACACCGGTACCAGGTTGTCCCAGCCCGCGCCGGTGCGCAGGTCGCGCTTGTAGTAGTACATGGCGACGTCGGCCAGCGTCCGGCTGAAGCCGTCCGCATAGCGCCCGCCGTCGAACGGGCTCGCGGTGTTCGCGTCGGCGTTACCGATCGCGGCCGCCGGATCAGGCCCGTTCCAGTAACCGTCGGAGAACAGCAATGCGAAGTTCTGCTGGCAGAGGCCTTCCGGCGCGGGCAGGATCGGGTCCGGCGCGATGTTGCCCGAATAGATCTCCCCGGCCCGCTCGAGCGCGCGGCGCAGCGGCGTGCCGCCGGTCGAGTTGATCGAGTAGATCCGGTCGAGGAGCGTGCGCTTGTTGCCCTCGGTGTACAGGTCGTTCATGTCCCGCACCGGTTCCTGACCGGAGTTGTTGATCGTCTGGTAGCCGACCCGGACGTCCTGCACGTCGGCGACCACGCGGCCGATCCCGTTCTTGGCGACGTGTTCGCGCGAACGGTAGTACTGGAACCAGTTGGCGAAGTTCTGCAGTTCCTGGTCGTAGGTACAGGTCAGCGGGTTGTTGTCGCCCACCGCACAGTCGGTACGGTTCGGGCCACCCGCGAACGGGGCATTGGCCGGACGGATCTCGACCAGCGTATTCGGCGAATTCCACGCGAGCGGCGCTGTCGCCGTGGTCGAGTAGTAGTGGGGAATGTAGACGGTCGAGTTGATGTTCGCCGTACCACCATTATTGCGCCAGAGGGGTACCCCATTGGCGGTATACGTGTGGTTGTTCAGGATGTTGAACGTATTGGTCGGATCGCGGGGATCGAGCCGGATCGCCGTCGCCACCGCGGGACCGAATGGCTGGTTCGCAGAATCGAAGCCCACCCATGGTTCGTAGCGAACCCCGGGGTTGTAATACATCGAATTGAAAAGGTGGTTGCGTGCGCGCCAGACCCCGTACTGGTTGTTGGCGGTGCTAGCGTTCGCGAGGAGCCCACCCTCGGTGGGAAGAATCCGCCCGTTCGCGGTGTTGCCAGCGAAGATATTGGTCGGCAGATTCCAGAGATAGTAATAGGACTGCGACGCCCGGCCGCTGGTGGCACCGCCAGAGTTGTTCAACACGAATCCGCCCTGGTCGTTGTCCATGCGCACCGTGATGTGCCAGTCCATACTGCCGGAGTCGTCCATGATGACGATGACGTTTGCAGGCACGCTGGTGGACTGCTCGAGCGGGACCTGCGAGAGGTTGTAGGTCACCGCCACCTCGCCCGCGGGGGGCGGCGGGGTGGGATCCGGCGCGGGCTGAATGACGACCCGCACCAGGTACGGCTCGGTGCTCAGCGATTCGCCGTCGGACAGGTAATAGGAGAACGTCACGACACCGGTGTAGTCGACCGGCGGGGTGTAGGTGAATGTGCCAGCGGCGCTGTCGAACGTGAACAGCCCGACCAGCGGCCCCGTCGCGAGCTGCGCCGAAAGTGTCGGCGTGAAGATCGGGTTGCCGTCCGCATCCACCACGGCGCCGTCGGCGTCGTACGCGCCCACCAGCAGGCCGGACGCCGCATTGACCGTCAGGCTGCCGTTCTCGAGGATCGTGAACGTGCGTTCCGGTACGCCCACCGGCGGATCGTTCACCGGGGTTACCGTGATGGTGACGGTCGCGCTCGCGCTGTCGCCGTTCGCGTCGGTGACGGTGTAGGTGAAGAAATCCGTGCCCGCGAAGTCGGGTTTGGGGACGTATTCGATCGTATCGCCGACGATGGCCACGGTGCCGTTCGGCAACGTCACGAGGTCACCATTCTGATCTCGTACCGTGGTCGGCGTACCCTCGCTGAAGCCACCCACGCCCGCGGCGGTGATGGTGGCCGGCAGATCGCCCAGGTAGTCGTTGGCCAGCACTGCAATCACGACCGGCCCGCTGTCCTCGGCAATGGTGACGTCGTCATCGACCAGGACCGGGACATCGTTCTGGGGATCCACGTCGATCTCGAACTCGTCGACGACCGATGCGCCCGCGAGGTCCGTCGCCGTCACCTGGATCACCGCGACCCCGTTCTGATCGGGCGCGAGGTCGAAGGTCAGCGTGGTACCGCTCAGCGTGACACTCGAGAATAGCGTCGGGTTCGAGTTCGAGGTCACCGCATAGGCGAGCACGTCGCCGTTGGTGGCGATGTCGACGTCGAAGAATACCGGCGCGAGGTCGATCACGACGTTCGGGCCGTCCTCGAACGTGGCCACGTCCGCGATCGGATTCTGTACGATGGGCGCATCGTTCACGGCATTCACCGTGACCTGGAAGCTCAGCTCGGCGCTGAGTCCACCCGCATCCGTCGCGCGCACGGTCACCGTTGCCGAGCCGTTCTGATCCGGTGCCGGCACCATCTCGAGGGTCGCGCCCGTCACGCTGAACGACGCGAACAAGCCGCCGCCTGTGTGGCTCGCGGTATAGGTCAGCGAATCGCCGTTGGTCAGGATGTCGACGTCGTCGAAGATGCCGGACAACGTAATGGCCACGGAGCCGCCGTCCTCGTCCACGGATACGTCGGCGATGCTGCCGACCACGACCGGTGCGTCATTCGCTTCGGTAACCGTGATGGATACCGTGGCCGGCCCGCTGTCCACCGAGCCGTCATTCACCACGAACGTGAAGCTGTCCGAACCGTTGAAATCGGGGTTCGGCGTATAGGTCAGGTCGGGCGCGGCGCCCGACAGGCTGCCGTTCGACGGACCGCCTGTGACGGTGTAGCTCAAGGGATCACCGTCGATGTCAGACCCGGTCAGCGTGATCGCAACCGAACCGTCTTCCCCGACCGATACCGCTTGATCGTTCGCCACCGGCGGGTCGTTCTCCGGCGTAACGGTGATCGAAATCGTCGCCGGCGCGCTGTCCACCGTGCCGTCGTTGACCACGAACGTGAAGCTGTCCGCACCGTTGAAGTCGGGGTTCGGCGTATAGGTCAGGTTCGGTGCACTACCCGACAGGCCGCCATTCGACGGGCCGCCCGACACGCTGAAGCTCAATGCGTCGCCGTCGATGTCCGAGCCGGTCAGCGTGATCGAGACCGAGCCGTCTTCCGCGACCGAGACGGCCTGGCCATTTGCTACCGGCGCATCGTTCTCCGGCGTGACCGTGATCGAGACCGTGGCGGGCGCGCTGTCCACCGTGCCGTCGTTGACCACGAAGGTGAAACTGTCCGAACCGTTGAAGTTCGCGTTCGGCGTGTACGTGAGGTTCGGCGCGGCGCCCGACAGGCTGCCGTTCGACGGCCCGCCGGTCACGTTGAAACTCAGCGGATCGCCTTCGCCGTCGGATCCGGTCAGGGTGATGGACACGGAGCCGTCCTCGGGGACGACGACGGCATCCGGATTCGCAACCGGCGGCGTATTGGGCGGCGGCTCGACCGTGATCGACACGGTCGCCGAATCATCGTCCAGGCCCAGTCCGCCGACGGCCAGGTAATCGAACTCATCGGTGCCGAAGAACCCCACGTTGGGGACGTACGTGAAGCTGCCGTTCGGATTCAGGAGCACGGTACCGTTCGCCGGCGGATCCTCCAGCACGGCGGTGATCGTCAGATCCAGCTCCGGGTTGTCGTTGCCGAGGACGCCCGGCGCGCCCACGACGAGCGTGGTCGCGAACGGCGTGGTGTAGGCATCGTCGTTCGCCACGACCGCCCATGCTGGCATCGCGGCACTGCCCAGCAGGCCGATCAGCGCGGTGCAGAGCCACCGGGCGGGTAGTCGGATCGTCGTTGCAAGGAGTGTCATCATTTCCTCCGGATGTCGCCTGGGCGACGCCATCGCTCAATCAAGGATTCGGCCGAACGTGGTCTGCAGCACGACTTGCGCATTGGCGGTGCCGCCCACCCCACGTGCGGTGATGCGGAAGATCTCCACCCGGTCGGCACCCGCGCTGCCGCCGTAGGGGTCGTTCAGCTGATAGGCGTTCTGTTCGCGCAGCACCGACGCGACGTGCTCGATAAAGAAGCGCGGCCGTTCCGCGACGACCACGCCGGGTTCGGTGGGTGCCGCGACGCTGGTGGCGTCGGTCCAGACGTCGGCGATCCGCCAGCGCTCGATCTCGCCCATGTCCGGAATGTCCCAGAGCCCGTCCGTGCCCGCCGGCGTGAAGATGGCCGTCGACACCACGTTCTCGAGAAACGCCTCCGCATCGCGCAGCGCGGATTCGGCCGCCTGGAAGGCGAGCAGCGCGTCGTGTTCGTTGCGCGCCATGCGCGTTTCGAGCGTCGTGGTCTGGACGGCGGACACGCCGATGATGGTGAGGATCAGCAACAGCACCAGGCTGATGAACAGCGCGACGCCGCGGTTGCGGCCGATGCCGGGCAGCGTGCGCGCAATCCTGGAGTTGCTACGCACGACCATCGGGAACGGACTGCCGAACCTGGATTGACGCCCGATCATGCTCGCGGCCTCGAGTTCCGGAATTGCAGGGTCTTGCTGAACGTGCGGGCCAGCCGTGCCCCGTCCGCGGCGATCGGATCGACGCTGTTGACCGTCACGGTGACGCGTATCGAGACGACCTGGTTCGGGTCGGGTACCTCGTTGAACGGCACGTAACGGTTCGCGTTCGGCACACCGTCGTTCAGCGTGGTGTCGATGCCGTAGAGCACCTGCAGGTTCTCGACACCCTGGACGAGTTCAACCGGCCCGGCACTGCCGACCTTCTGCCAGAGTGCCAGCACGGGATTGCCCTCGCTGTCGGGTGCCAGGCTCGGCGCGATGAAGAAGTACGTGGTCTCGACGACCGCGACCGAAGTGTCCTCGCCATAGGCCCGCTGCAGGAACGACAGGCTGAACGGAATGAGTCCATTCGGGCCCTCGACCTGGTCGGCATTCTCGTAGAGGTTGCCGGTCGTCGAGGTGGCCAGGGTGAGCTGGGCTTCGTCGCCGGCCACGGCCATGCCGGTGATGCGCACCACCGCGCCCTGCTCACAGTTCGAGATCATGATGATGTCATTCACCGCCATGCCCGCGTCACCGCCGGGTGCCATGACGACCGGTGCGGCGTCCGGCTGGAGCGTCTGTGCCAACCGGCGCCCGGGTTCACGCAGGGTTCGGAATGCCACGATGTCGGTGCCCGGCGCCACGTCCGCGGTGTTGATGCCGTTGCCGTCGATATAGACGTTGGCGTTGGTGGCGCCGCTGCGCGGCAGCGTGTTGAGCGTCGGCGCCCAGGCCGTCGGCCCGGTACTCTCGTGCCCGTCGATGAACCGGGTGATGTTGAACTCCGGGATCAGCGCCCAGTTGCCGCGCAGGCCGCGCACGATGTTCTGCGGCTGCGGCGCGCAGCCGAAGTAACCCGCCGAGCGCGCGGCACGGGAAATGAAATCGAGCGCGAACCGGCCGTTTTCCTGGAGCCGCGCCTGCGCATGCATGACCGCGTAGGTCTGCGAGTTGCCGACGAAGAGCTGCACGATGCCCGCCACGATCACGAGCCCGAGCGCCAGCGCGAGCAACAACTCGATCAGCGAGAACCCAGCGGCACGGTTCGCTTCACGCCCGACGATCCTGAATCTGGTGTACATGTGCGTCCGCCTACGTCTGACTGTCGATCACGACGGTCTGGACTTCGCCGCCCTGATCGGTCCAGCGCACGGTGATCTCGACGATGCCGTCGTCGTCCACCGCAATCGATCCGTCGCCGTTGGGCAGTCCCGGCTGGTTGGCGACCGGGGGCAATACGCCGGCGGTGCGAAATGCCGTGCACCGGTCGTGCTCGTTGTGAGCCCCCAGCTGGCACTTCCAGCTGCGCTGGTCGAAAGCAACCATCTGGGCGGCCGTGCAATTCGTGGTCAGGCAATTGGGCGAGTCCGGCGGGATGGCGCCCATGGCCAGGCCGTCGTAATCGTCACCGGGCGGCGTGCCGACCGGATTCGCCCGGATCCGGTCCATCATGTCGTAGGCGAGCGTGACCGCCTCCGCGCGTACCAGCGCCGCACGGTTGTTCTGCAGGCTCACCATCTGCAGGGCGGCGACGCCCAGCACGCCGATGGCCATCACGAGCACGGCGACCAGGAGCTCGATCATCGAGAACCCGGTGGCCAGTCGGCGCATGCGAACTCGTGGATTCGGGTTTGTCATCCGTGGCACTCCAGCTCAGCCGTGTCGGCGCGACCGGTGCGATTGATGTTCACGACGCGGCCCGGATCGACGTTTTCGTCGGTGCTGCACAGCGAGATGACAATGGGTGTGTCCGCGACCAGCAGACCCCTCGCATTGAAGACCAGCGCCGTTGCGCCATTGCTGGACGTCAGCGTCGCATCGTCGAAGCCTTCGAAGCGACGCAATACGTCAGCGCCAGCACAATCAGCCGGCGTACCCGGCACCACGCAGTAGCCGCCGCCCCATTCGTTGGCAAGCGGAGGTACGGGCGTCGGCGCGGCTGCCACCACGCTGACCGCCCTGCCCTGCCGCACCGCTTCACTTCGCGCGTACGTGATCGCGACGACCATGTCATTGACCCGCGAGATCATGGCGCGCTGACGCATGAAGTCGTTGAAAGCCGGCAGCGCGATGCCGATCAGGATGGCTGCCATCGCGAGCGTGATGATCAGCTCCACCAGCGTGAAGCCGGCGTGGCGCCGGCTCGTGACAGGTTTCATGTGAGGTTCCGCTTGGTTGCGCACGCTGTCGACGGTTCTATGCCCATGAGGCCGGAGTGTAGGCGCCGGTCCCGTGCGCGCGAGGCGAAGCCGACGAACGGCGCTTTTTCGAGGGATGAACGGTCGGTTCTGCTGGTCGAATCGATGTGGTACGACGCGCGGTGCGCGGGCCACGGACTGCACGATCAGTCCTGCCAGGTGGCTTCGTCCGCGGCGATCACGCCGTTGTTGTTACGGTCCCAGGCGCGACGGCCGGCGTCGTCGTAGGTCAGGATGCCGTCGCCGGCCATGGGGCCGGGATCGGCCGGCGTGGCGGTGAGCGTGAACCGGTTGGGGTCCGCCACGGGGACGTCCAGCGCGATCGCATAACGACCCTGGCGCACCGACATCGGTTCGCAGAGATCCGCCAGCACGGCGCCGGCGTAATTGAAGTTCTGCGCGGCGAACCGCTCGAGCGCCTGCGCGCAGGTCATCAGGTCCGCCTGCACTTCGGCGCGGTAGGTCCGCATCGAATACTGGGTGTAGAGCGGCAGCGCCACCGCCGCGACGATCGCGAGGATCACCACCGCGATCATGAGTTCGATCAGGGTGAAGCCCCCTGCCCGACGGCTGCATGCCGCATTCGCTCGATTTCGCGTTCGCATTGGCTGGCCCTGCTCTGGCTGAACGTTCGCGGTCGCCGACCGTGCCGGAACGGACCGCGCCCCGGCCCCGGCCGGAGGGACCCCGGGGAAGAGCCTAGCGGTCACCGTCGGGGCCGACCGTGACGGGCGCCACGTTGTTGGCATCTTCCACCTTCAGGATCGACACGTCGAAGACGATGCGTCGGCCTGCCAGCGGATGGTTGAAGTCGACCTCCACGGTCCGGTCGAACACGCGCTGCACGACCCCGGGCAGCTCGCCGTCGGCCGCCGCGAAGGAGACGATCAGCCCGGGCTCGAGATCGACGCCGGCGAATCGCTCGCGCGCGATCAGCTGCACGTTCTCGCGCCGGTGCAGGCCGAACGCCTGTTCCGGCGCGAGTTCGATCTGGGCATCGTCACCCGCCGCCATGCCGAGCAGGGCCGCCTCGAATCCCGGCAGCAGGCTGCCGTCGCCCATCACGAAGGTGGCGGGCCTGCCGCGCCGCGTGGTGTCGATCTCCTCTCCGGAGTCGAGCAGCACTGCGAAATGCAGGGTGACCCGGGCAGTCGCATCGATGCGCCGGCCGTGGCTCCTCGCGATCAGCTCACTCATGACGACGCCTGCCCGCGATTGCGGCGTTCGTGCCGGTACTCGCCGATCATGACCGCGATCCAGATCGCGGCGCCGACCGACAGCGCCGCGTCGGCGACATTGAACGCCGGGAAATACCAGCCACCCCAGTGCACCAGCACGAAATCCACGACATAGCCGTTCACCGCACGGTCGATCAGGTTGCCGATCGCGCCGCCCATGATGAGCGCATAGACCCAGCCCATGGCGCGATGTTCCTGCGGCAGCCGGCGCAGCTCGTACAGGATGAATGCGACGAACCCGACCGCCAGCGCGATGAAGAACCAGCGCTGCCAGCCGCCTGCATTGCTCAGCATGGAGAACGCGGCACCTTCGTTGTGCCACAGCACGAGGCTCAGCATCGACAGCAATGGCCGTTCCTCGCCGTAGGCAAGGGTCGCGACCACCCACCACTTGGCGAGCTGATCGAGCAGGACGACCACACCCGCGAGTCCGAGCCACCTGACCATGCCGTTCAGTTCCTCTCCACGTGCGCGTCCGCCATGTACCCCTGCGCCACGAGAAATCTGCGTGCCGCTGCCATGTCCAGCTCGATCTGTGCCTTGAGTGCGTCGAGCCCCGGAAACACGCGTTCGTCCCGGATCTTGTGGCGGAACACGACCCGCAGGCGTTTGCCGTACAAGTTGCCCTGGTAGTCGAATAGATGCACTTCCAGCAGCGGCTCCTTGCCCTGCACGGTCGGTCGCACGCCGATGTTGGCGACGCCGCCGTAGTCGCGTTCGAGACCCGTCACGGTGACCGCATAGACGCCCTCGACGGCTGCCCGGTAACGGTGCAGCGGGATGTTCGCGGTCGGCACGCCGATCTGCCGGCCGAGCTGGCGGCCATACACCACGCGACCCATGATGAAATACGCATGCCCGAGCAGCCGCTCGGCGAGCGCGAAATCGCCCGCCGCGAGCACTTCGCGGATTCGCGTACTGCTCACTCGATCGTGATCGAAGGTGAGGGTTCCCATGTGGGTCACGCCGAATCCGAGCCGGTCGCCGGCAGCCTTCAGCATGGCATAGTCACCGGTCGCGCCCTTGCCGAAGCGGAAGTCGTCGCCCACGACCAGGTAGCGGATGCCGAGCATGCGGTGGAGCAGCTCGTCCACCACCCATTCCGCGGGTGTATTGGCGGTCCGTTCGTTGAACGGCAGGCACAGCAGCCGGTCGAGGCCGGTATCCTCGAGCAGGGTGATCTTTTCCCGGAACCGGGTCAGCCGTGCCGGCACCGCGTCGCCGCGGAAGAACTCGCGCGGCGTCGGCTCGAAGGTCAGCAGCATACTGGGCACGCCGAGCTCGCGGCTCTTGGCCGTGAGGTGATCGAGCAGCATCTTGTGGCCGTAGTGCACGCCATCGAAGTTGCCGATGGTCAGCACGCAGCCCCGATGGCGCGGCCGGATGTTGTGCAATCCGATGATGACTTCCATGGCCGCGCATTATACGGATTAACCCGTGCCCGGCGCGCCCCGTACTGCGGGCGGTTCGCCGGTTCAGATGCGGTGCAGCAGGTTGCGCGGGCGCTCGCCGGCGAGCAGCAGGACCAGCGCGAACGCGAACGCGCCCGCCGCGACGCCCAGCGCGAGCCAGCCGGCCCGTACCAGCGAGCGCATGTACGGCCAGTGCTCGGCGGCCGGCAGCAGCAGCCAGATTACCGCCGCCATCACCAGGCAGCCCAGCACCACCCGCAGCACGGTTGCGGTGAGCGCACGACCGGGCCGGTACACGCCCGCTCGCAGCACGCCGCGCAGCAAGAGCCCCGCGTTCATCCAGGCGGACGCGGTGGTGGCGAATGCGAGGCCGACGTGGCCGAACCAGCGGAACGTCGCGAGGTTCAGGACGATGTTCGTCGCGACCGCGACGCAGGCGAACCGGAACGGTGTGGCGGTATCCTCGCGCGCGAAATACGCCGGGGCGAGCACCTTGACCAGCACGAGCGGCAGCAGGCCCAGCGCGAACGCCTGCAGGGCGAGTGCGGCCATGCGCGCATCGATCGTGGTCATGGCGCCGTGCTGGAAGATCGTCGCGACCAGCGGCAGCGCCAGCAGATAGAGCGCGACGGCGGCAGGCAGGCCGAGCAGGATCCCCATGCGCAGGCCCCAGTCGAGCGTCGCGGCAAAACCCTCCGAATTGCCCGCGGCCGACAGGCGCGAGAGGTTCGGCAGCAGCACGGTACCGAGCGCCACCGCGACCAGGCCGACCGGCAGCTCCAGCAGGCGGTCCGCGTAATACAGCCAGGATATGCTGCCGGTCATGAGGGTCGAGGCCAGGATGGTGTCAACCAGCGCATTGATCTGGCTGACCGAGGCCGCGAACACCGCCGGCACGAGCAGGCGCCCGACCTGGCGCACGCCGGGGTGGGCGAGGCTCGGCCGGGGCATGACGACGAGACCGAGCCGCGCGAGGAACGGCAGCTGGAACAGGAGCTGGACCGCGCCGGCGACGAACACCCCCCAGGCGAGCGCGAACACCGGCTGTTCGAACCAGCGCACGCCGATGAGCATGGCCGCGATCAGCGAGAGGTTCAGCAGCACCGGCGTGAACGCCGGCACGGCATAGCGCTGGTGGCTGTTCAGCACCGCCGCCGCGAACGCGGTGAGCGAGATGAAGGCGAGATAGGGGAACGTGATCCGGGTCATCGCGGTGGCCAGCTCGAACTGCACCGGAGAGCCGTGGAAGCCGGGCGCGAATACGTAAATGAGCGCCGGTGCGAATGTTACTCCGACCCCGACGATCGCCAGCAGGGCGAGGGAGAGGTTGCCGGCGATGGCCGAGATGAAAGCGAGGTACGCGGCGCGGGGTTCGTTGCGGTAGCGGGACAGCACCGGGACGAACGCCTGGCTGAACGCCCCTTCGGCAAACAGCCGGCGGAAGAAGTTCGGGATCCGGAAGGCGACGAAGAACGCGTCCGCGATCGCGCCGGCCCCGAAGAAATACGACAGCACCATGTCGCGCGCGAACCCGGACAGGCGCGAGACCAGGGTCATGCCCGCGACGATCGTACCCTGCGCGGCGACGTTCTGGCGGGGATCGCCCGCTGCCGCCCCGCCGCGTCCGCCGGGATCTCCGTCCGGGTCAGATCCGGTTGACATACCCATACCCCGACGGCATATTACCGCGCCTTCTCGTACACGACCGCCGGGAGTACCCTTTGGCCAACAGTCCCCAAGCCCGCAAGCGCGCCCGCCAGGCAGAGCGCCGCCGCGGCCAGAACGCGAGCCAGCGATCCATGGTGCGCACCTATATCAAGCGTGTGCTCGCGGCCATCGAGACGCGCGATCACGCAGCCGCCAGCGCCGCGCTGACCAGCGCCATTCCCGTGATCGACCGCATGGCAGACCGCGGCATTCTGCACAAGAACAAGGCCGCGCGTCACAAGTCCCGCCTCAACACCGCCGTGAAGGCGCTCAAGGCCTGATCCATCAGGGCGCAGGCGCGAGCACGACCAGGTTGTCGCGGTGGACCAGTTCCGGTTCCAGCGCGTAACCGAGCCTGACGTGGATCTCGGCGCTCGTCACGCCGGCCAGGCGGACGGCTTCCTCACTCGAGTAATTCACCAGTCCCTGTGCGATCGGCGCGCCGCCGGCGTCGACGCAGCGCACCACGTCGCCGCGCGCGAACGTGCCGCGCACCGCGGTGACTCCGACCGGCAGCAGGCTGACGCCACGTGAAGTCACCGCACGCACCGCACCGTCGTCCAGCACCAGTTCGCCTTTCGGCTTGAGCTGACCGGCGATCCAGCGCTTGCGCGCGTCGAGCGGCAGCACCGACGCGCAGAGCAGCGTGCCCACGCGTTCACCGGCGAGGATCGACGTCAGGACCTGCGGCCGCTCGCCGCCCGCGATGACCGTGTGCGCGCCGGACCGCGCCGCGATCCGCGCGGCCCGCACCTTGGTGCTCATGCCGCCACGGCCGAGGAGCCCGGCCCCTTCGCCGATCATGGCATCGAGCGCAGGGTCGGCCGCATCCGCGCACGAGACCACCGGCGCCGCGGGATCGACCCGCGGGTCGCGTTCGTGCAGCCCGGCCCGGTCGGTCAGGATGATCAGCAGATCGGCCTGCAGCAGGTTGGTGACGAGCGCGCCGAGCGTGTCGTTGTCGCCGAACCGGATTTCCTCGGTCGCGACCGTGTCGTTCTCGTTGATGATCGGAATGACGCCGAGGTCGAGCAGCGTGTTTAGGGTCGCGCGCGCGTTCAGGTAACGCTGCCGGTCGGCCAGGTCGTCGTGGGTCAGCAGCACCATGGCGGTGCGGCGGCCGTGCGCGGAGAACGCCTGCTCGTAGGCTTCGACCAGGCCCATCTGGCCAACGGCCGCCGCTGCCTGGAGACCGTGTACCGTCGAAGGACGGGTACGCAGACCCAGCCGCGCCACGCCCTCGGCGACCGCGCCGGAAGACACCAGCAGGATCTGGCGCTGCTCGCCGAGCAGGCGGCTGATCTCGCCGCACCAGACCCTGATGCGTTCCCGCGCGAGCCCGGTCACCGGGTCGGTGAGCAGGGCGCTGCCGATCTTGATCACCACGCGCCGTGCACGCGCCACCCGCGTGCGATTCAGTTCTTCGTCCAGCATGCCCGTGCGCTCAATCCCTGACGTACACCACCTCGACGCCGTCGTCCTCCGACGGGTCGTCCGCATCGGTCGGCGCCGTCGGTTCGGAGGCCTGCGCCTGCAGCATGCGCCGCCGCGCCTGGGAACCGGCGAGGACATCGCCGCTGATCTCGGCCTCGAGCGCCGCCTGCGCCTCGGCGAAGTCCGGATCCTCGCGCAGGGCGCGCCGGAATTCCGCAATCGCGTTCATCAGCTCGCCGACCAGCCCGTCGAGCCCGGCACCAGTGAGGGCGGATACCGCGCGTACCGGACGATCCGGAAACGCCTCGGCGAAGCGGGACCGCAAGGCGTCGAGTTCGTCCGCTTCCAGCAGGTCGATCTTGCTGATGACCGTCCAGATCGGCCGTCGCGCGAGCGCCGGGCTGTACGAGGCGAGCTCCTGTTCGATGAGGCGTGCGTTGGCGACCGGATCCGACCCGTCGAGCGGCCGCGGCTCGACGAGGTGCAGCAGCACGCGCGTGCGCGCCAGGTGGCGCAGGAACTGCACGCCGAGCCCGGCGCCTTCCGCCGCACCGCTGATCAGTCCGGGAATGTCGGCCATGACGAAGCTCGCCTCTTCGCCGACCCGCACCACGCCGAGGCTCGGCACGAGCGTGGTGAACGGATAGTCCGCGACCTTCGGGCGCGCCGCCGAGACCTTGCTGATCAGCATCGACTTGCCGGCATTGGGCAGTCCAAGCAGGCCCACGTCGGCGAGCAGTTTGAGCTGCAGGCGCAACAGCCGCGTTTCGCCCGGGTAACCCGGCGTGGTGCGCCGCGGCGCCCGGTTGGTGCTCGACTTGAAGCGGGTGTTGCCGAGCCCGCGCCGACCGCCGCGGGCAACCAGGAGCTCGGCACCCGGCAGCACGAGGTCGCCGATGAGTTCGCCGGTTTCGTCGTCGATGACCGACGTGCCTACCGGGACCCGCACACGACAGGGCGCGCCGTGCGCACCCGTGCGGTTGCGGCCGCCGCCGGCTTCGCCGTGCCCCGCGCGATACAGCGGCTGGAACCGGAAGTCGACCAGGGTATTGAGGCCGGCATCGGCCACCAGTATGACGTCGCCGCCGTCGCCGCCGTCGCCACCGTCCGGGCCGCCGCGCGGGACGAACTTCTCGCGCCGGAACGACAGACAGCCCTTGCCGCCCTTGCCCGCTTCGACGCGAATACTGGCTTCATCGATGAACTGCATGGAAAAAACCCCGCTTCGGCGGGGTTTTGAGGGTCAGGCCTGGGCCGTGGCAAGCGGCTCGACGGTGACGTACCTGCGACCTTCCTTGCCGCGGACCAGGAACTTGACGTGCCCGTCGGCCGTGGCGAACAGTGTGTGATCGCGGCCGCAACCGACGTTGGCGCCGGCGCGGAACTGGGTGCCGCGCTGCCGCACGATGATGTTCCCGGCCTTCACCAGCTCACCGCCGAACTTCTTGAGCCCGAGCCGTTTCGCTTCCGAATCGCGACCGTTGCGGGTACTGCCGCCTGCCTTCTTGTGTGCCATGCTCGCGTCTCCTCAACCGTTGATGCCGGTGATCCGGACTTCCGTGAACCACTGGCGATGCCCCTGGGTACGCATGTAGCCCTGGCGGCGGCGGAACTTGATGATGCGGATCTTCTTGCCGCGGTCGTGGCTGAGGACCTCCGCGGTCACCTTGCCACCTTCGACGTAAGGCGTACCGACCGCCACACGATCACCGTCACCCACCATCAGGACCTTGTCGAAGACGACCTGCTGGCCGGCATCGGCGTCGAGCATCTCGATCTTGATGGTCTCGCCTTCCGTCACCCGGTGCTGCTTGCCACCGCTGGAGAAAACCGCAAACATAAATCCACTCCTGAAGCTGTGCGGCCTGCTATACAATGCCGCGCAGAAAGCCCGGCCCAAGTGCGCCGCAAGACCAACCCCAACGACCCGGGCATGGGGAGCACCCTGCGAAAGGCGCGTAATTCTACGGGCATAGGTTTTCGATTACAACGAGTCAACTGGCAGGAATCGCCGGACCGCAGCGCAACGCCGTTCCGACGCGCGGCAACCGTTCAAACCTCCCGGTCAGGCCACCCGTAAAAGGCACCCGCCAAAGCAAAGGACCGAGCACCGATGATCAGCCCCAGTCCGAATCGTGCGGCCCGCGACGCGCGGCGCGCACCGTCCCGGCAGGCCGGGTAGCCCGCGTGAGCGCACCGCGCGCCATTGCTTCGGAACTGCCCCGGTCCGTGAGCGCCGGGACTGCTGCCGGCGCAGGCCTCGCCGACATCTATGCCCTGGTCGCCCGCGACTTCGCGGCGGTCAATGCGCTCATTCCGCGCCAGCTGACTTCGGACGTCGCCCTGGTCGAGGAAATCGGCCGCTACATCGTCGAGAGCGGCGGCAAGCGACTGCGGCCGCTCCTGGTGCTGCTCGGGGTGCGGGCCTGCACCGGGCATCCGGAGCCTGCCGACGACCGACACGTGCGCCTCGCCACGGTGATCGAGTTCCTGCACACCGCCACGCTGCTGCACGACGACGTGGTCGACCGCTCGCAGCTCAGGCGGGGGCGGGCCACCGCCAACGCGACCTGGGGTAACGCGCCGAGCGTGCTGGTCGGTGACTTCCTCTACTCGCGTGCGTTCCAGCTCATGGTCGGCCTCGGCAGCATGGAGATCATGGCGATCCTGTCCGACGCGACCAACACCATCGCCGAAGGGGAAGTGATGCAGCTCGCCAACGTCGGCAACGCGGACCTCACCGAAGCGGCGTACCGCGAGGTGATCCGCTGCAAGACGGCGCTGCTGTTCCAGGCCGCGGCCCACACCGCCGGTGTGCTGGCCGGTCCGCCGCCGCAGGCCGACGCACTCAAGCGTTACGGACTGCACTTCGGACTCGCCTACCAGCTGCTGGACGACTGGCTGGACTATGCAGGCGATGCCGCGCTGATGGGCAAGAACGTAGGCGACGACCTCGCCGAGGGCAAAATGACCTTGCCGCTGATCATCGCGCTGCGCGGCGCCAATCCCGCCGACGCCGCGATCATTCGCCGCGCGGTCACGCTGCGCGCGGCCGATGCGCAGAGCCAGGTGATCGACATCGTCGCCCGGTCCGGGGCGCTCGAAGCGACCCGCGCAGCCGCGGTCCGCGAATCGGAATGCGCGCTCGCCGCGCTCACTCACCTTCCGGCCGGCCAGTACCGCGACGCGCTCGAAGGTCTCGCCCGGCACTGTCTGACGCGTCTGGGCTGAATGGTCCGACGATCGACGCGGCAGGCCCTGGCCGGCGCGATGCTCGCCTGCACGGCGTTCGTCAGCCCGCAGGACACATGGGGTCAGAGTCAGCCGGTCGGCGCGAGCGCCGACCGGCTGACTCTGACCCCATGTGTCCTGCGGGCCGGCGATGGCTTCGCGCGCATTGCCGCGGAATGCGGGCGGCTCGCGGTACCCGAGAATCCAGCGACGCCGGATGGCCCGACGATCGAGCTCTTCGTCGCGCGCATAAAGTCACTGAGGTCGAACCCCGCAGCCGATGCCGTGACCCTCATCAACGGCGGCCCGGGCGCGTCGTCCGTCGACCTGTACGTCGACCTCGCAGGCGCCTTTGCTCCCCTGCTGCTCGAGCGCGACATCGTGCTGGTCGACCAGCGCGGAACCGGGCGCTCGGCGCCGCTCGCGTGCGAGGCCAGTACCGCGACCATCACGGCGTTCGACGCAGCCGTGGTCCGGGAGGAGACGGCGCGCTGTCTCGCGAGCCTCACTGCCGATCCGCGCTTCTATACCACCGCTCTCGCGGTCGACGACCTGGAGCGCGTGCGCGCCGCGCTGGGCTACTCACAGTGGAACCTCTACGGCGTCTCCTATGGCACCCGGGTCGCACAGCACTTCCTGCAGCGCCACCCGGGTTCGGTCAGGACCCTCGTGCTGGATGGCGTCGTTCCCCCGGATCACGCGCTGGGTGCGGACATCGCGCTGAACGCCGCGCGTGCGCTCGACTCGATCTTCGCGCGGTGCGGGGACGAGCCCGCCTGCGCTGGGGCATTCACCGACATCCGGGCGCGCTTCGAGCGGCTCGCCGCACGGTTGCGCGCGAGCCCGGTCGACGTCGAACTGGCGGACCCGGTCAGCGGCCGCCCGACCCGCACCACACTCACTTACGGTCATCTCGCCGCCACGGTGCGCATCCTGTCCTATGCCCCGGAGACCGCGGCCGTGCTGCCGCTGCTGATCGCCGCGGCCGAGACGCAGGAAAACTACCTGCCGCTCGCGCTGCAGGCACAGCGGATCGAGCGCGAACTCGGCCGCGCCATCAGCGTCGCCATGCACAACAGCGTGGTCTGCAGCGAGGACGTCCCGTTCTGGAGCGATCTCGCCGACACCCTGCCCGCGCTCGAGCGCACCTATCTCGGCACCGACCAGGTGCGCATGCTGGAGACGCTCTGCGCGGTCTGGCCGCGCGGCGTCACCTACCCGGAACTGAAGGCACCGCTCGCGAGCGCCACCCCCACCCTGCTGCTTTCCGGCGAGTTCGACCCCATCACACCGCCCGGTTACGCGGAACGGGCAGCGGCCGGCCTCAGCAACGCGCACCACGTCGTCGCACCCGGCCAGGGCCACGGCGTGATAGCGCGCGGCTGCCTGCCGGAAGTCGTCGCGGACTTCGTGCGGACCGGCGCGGTCAGCGGCCTCGCAACCGACTGCGTGCGCCGCCTCGGCCCCGACCCGTTCTTCGTCGACCTGATGGGGCCGCCGCCATGATCCGGGTCGAACGCCTGCAGAAGTCGTTTGGCGCGATCGCGGCGCTCAAGGACGTTTCGTTCGACGCCCGGGACGGGCGGATCACGGCGCTGCTCGGTCCGAACGGCGCGGGCAAGTCGACCACGCTCAGGATCCTCGCCACGGTGCTCGCCGCCGACGCCGGAACCGCGGCGGTAGACGGCCTCGACGTCGCGACCCAACCGCTCGCGGTGCGGGCCCGCATCGGCGTGCTGCCGCATGCCGCCGGACTCTACGCACGGCTCACCGCGCGCGAGAACATCGCCTACTTCGGCGCACTGCACGGGCTGCGCAAGGCCACGCTGCGCGCCCGCGTGGACGACCTGGTCGAACGCCTGGACATGGGCGAGTTCGCGCACCGGCGCGTCGACGGGTTCTCGCAGGGTCAACGGATCAGGGTCGCACTCGCCCGCGCGCTGGTACACGATCCGCGCAACGTGATCCTCGACGAGCCGACCAACGGGCTCGACGTGATGGCGACCCGCGCGCTGCGCGCGATCATCACCGAGCTGCGCGACGAGGGCCGCTGCGTGGTGCTGTCCAGCCACGTCATGCAGGAGATCGGCAACCTCTGCGACGACGTCGTCATCATCGGCCACGGGCGCGCGCTGTTCGGCGGTTCCCGCGCGACGCTCCATACAACGACCGGCGAAGCCGACCTCGAGGAAGCGTTCATCCGGATCATCGGCGGCGACGCGTCATGAACGGCTTCCTGGTGGTGCTGGCCAAGGAGTGTCGCGACAACATCCGTGATCGGCGCACGCTCGTCTCGTCGCTGTCGCTCGCCGTGCTCGGCCCGGCGCTGTTCGCCGCGCTCATGGGGCTGGTGCTCGACACCACGCTCGGCGAGGCACGCGAGCCGTTCACGCTGGCGGTTTCGGGCGCTGTCCACGCACCGGGACTCATGCAGCATCTCGAGCGCCAGAACGTCACCCTCGAACGCATCGAAGTCGACGACCCGCAGGGCGCCGTCGCCGCCGGTGCACATTCGCTGCTGCTGGTCATCGACGCGGACTATCCGGAACGCTTCGCCGCCGGCGAGATCAATGCACTCGCCCTGTACTACGACAGCTCCGGAATGGGCACCACGCGCCGCAACGCGATGCTGACGCGCCAGTACGTCTCCGCCTACAGCCAGAAGCTCGGCGTGCTGCGCCTGCAGCTGCGCGGCGTCGATCCGAAGATACTCACGCCGGTGGTCGTGCAGGAGTTCGACACCGCGTCACCCGCCGCACGGGCGCTGACCCTGCTCGCGACCCTGCCCTACCTGCTGGTGCTGGTCATCTTCATGGGCGGCTTCTACCTCGCGATCGACGCGACCGCAGGCGAGCGCGAACACGGCTCGCTGGAGCCGCTGCTCAGCCAGCCGGTTTCGCGGGTCGGCCTGGTGCTCGGCAAGATCGGCGCGGCGAGCGCGTTCAGCGCCCTGTCGCTCGCGCTGTTTCTCACGAGCCTCGCGCTCTCGCTGCCGCTGGTGCCACTGCACAAGGTCGGCATGTCGCTCGAACTGGGACTCGTCGACGCAGCCGTGATGTTCGCGCTCTGCCTGCCGCTGGTCGTCTTCGCGGCCGCCATGCTGACCGTGGTGGCGTCGTTCGCGCGCACCTACAAGGAAGCGCAGACCTACCTCACGGTGGTGATACTGATCCCGACCCTGCCCCTGATCGTGACCCAGGTGATGAACCTGCGGACCGAGGGGCTGCTCATGCTGGTGCCGAGCCTGAGTCAGGCCAGCCTGGTCGCCGCCGCGATCCGCGGCGAGGCGCTGGCCTGGGGCGACGTGGCGCTCGCGACGCTGGGTACGCTGCTCGGCGCGGCAGCCCTGACAGCGCTGGCAGTCGCCATGTACCGGCGCGAACGAATCCTGGTCTGAAGGGCGGGGTATCGGGCGCTGGCGGTACTTCGGCAGAACCATTCGGAGCAGCGGAAAACGCGCCCCGCCCCGGTTGTCGGCACGCAGCCGGACTCTTACAATACGCGGCCTTCGACGCCAGCCGCTCGGTGCGAGCCGCAGGCGCAGGCCGCGAAGAATTCGGAGTGTAGCTCAGCTTGGTAGAGCACCACGTTCGGGACGTGGGGGCCGGAGGTTCGAATCCTCTCACTCCGACCACTTGCCTGCATCGACTCGCCCGAGGCCCGTCCGGGCCGCGGCATGAGCAACCGGGGAGACATCACGTATGACCAGCCGAACCGGCCGTTGCCTGTGTGGTGCCGTCCGCTACGAACTCGCCCGTGAACCCAGCGTCACCGCGGTCTGCCACTGCACCCACTGCCAGCGGCAGAGCGGCGCGATGTTCTCGACCAATCTCGTGGTTGCCGAAGCCGACTACACCCAGCACGGCGAAACCAGCGTATTCCAGGACGTCGGCGACAGCGGCCAGCCGGTCTACCGGCACTTCTGTGGTCGCTGCGGCTCGCCGATCCTGTCGCGGATCGCCGCCATGCCGGGCGTCGTCGCGGTCAAGGCCGGCACCCTCGACGACTTCTCCGGGATCCAGCCCGCCGTGGAGGTCTATACCGATCACGCGGCCGACTGGGTCGCACCGATCGCCGGCGCACAGCGCTTCCCGCAAGCGGCGGGCTGAACGCCCGGGGCTGAACGCCCGGGGCTGAACGCGCGGGGCTGAACGCCCGGGGTGAACACCCGCGGTTGACGCCCGTGGCCATTCGGCTCGCCCGACGCACGGACTGAGACCACCGCGCCGGCATTCGGCTGGCAGCCGCCTCCCCCAGCCGTTAGCATTCCGCCGGCAACCGGAGGAGCGGCTCGTGCGGAATTTTCGACTCGACGGCAAACACATCGTCATCACCGGCGCATCGTCCGGGTTCGGCCATCATTTCGCAGGCGTGCTCGCCGCCGCCGGTGCGCGGGTCGCGCTCGGCGCCCGCCGGGTCGACAAGGTCGCCGCCCGCGTGGACGAGATCCGTGCAGCCGGCGGCGAAGCCAAGGGGCTCCCACTCGACGTGCGCAGCGCGGACAGCATCCGGGCATTTCTCGCCGAAGCCGCGCGTGCCTTCGGGCCGGTCGACGTCGTCATCAACAACGCCGGCGTCGAGGCGGGTGCCAAGACCTACATGATGATCGACGAGAACGATTGGGACTTCGTCATGGAGACGAACCTGAAGGGCCCCTGGATGATGGCGAAGTTCTATACCGAACACGTCGTCGCGAGCGGTCGCAAACAGGGCAACATCATCAACATCTCCTCGATCACCGACACCCGCACCATCAAGGGCCAGTTCCCCTACGCCGTCTCCAAGGGCGGCCTGACCCGGATGACCGAGGTGCTCGCGCTCGAGGCGGCCCGCTACGGCATCCGGGTGAACGCGCTGGCACCCGGCTACATCCTGACCGACGTCAGCCGCCTGCTGCTCGAGAGCGAGGCCGCGCCGGAATTCATGAAAGGCATCCCGATGCGCCGGTTCGGCGATTTCGAGGATCTCGACGGACCGATCCTGCTGCTCGCCTCGGACGCCTCGAGCTACATGACCGGCTCGGTGCTCGTGGTCGACGGCGGACACATCTGCGCCTCGCTCTGAATCACACGGACCCGCACGCAACCCCATTCCCGGAGATCGCCATGACCGACATCCGTTCGTTCCGGATCGACATTCCGCAGGATGCGCTCGACGACCTGAACACGCGGCTCGCCCGGACCCGCTTCCCCGACCGGGAAACACCCTCGGACTGGACCCAGGGTGTACCGCTCGCGTACATGCGCGAGATCCGTGACTACTGGCTCGAACGTTACGACTGGCGGCGCGCCGAGGCCAGGCTCAACACGTTCCCCCAGTTCATGACGACCATCGACGGGCTGGACATCCACTTCATCCACGTGCGCTCGCCGGCGCCGGGTGCACGCCCGCTGATACTCACCCACGGCTGGCCGGGCTCGATCGTCGAGTTCCTCGAGGTGATCGGGCCGCTCGCCGATCCCGCCGCGCACGGCGCGGATCCAGCCGATGCGTTTCACGTCGTCTGCCCGGCCCTGCCCGGCTACGGGTTCTCCGGAAAGCCGACGGAACCGGGCTGGGGGGTGGAAAAGATCGCCGACGCCTGGGCGCAGCTCATGGCCCGGCTCGGCTACGACAGCTATTTCGCGCAGGGCGGCGACTGGGGTTCGGCGGTGACGACCGCCATCGGCATCCGCGACACCGCGCACTGCAAGGCCATCCACGTGAACATGGTCTCGGCACGTCCCGACCCGCTCGACAACCTGACCGAGCTCGAGCAGCGCGGACTCGCCGGGATGAAGCACTACCAGGACTGGGATTCCGGCTACTCGAAACAGCAGTCGACCCGGCCGCAGACGCTCGGCTACGGCCTCGCCGATTCACCAATCGGCCAGGCGGCCTGGATCATCGAGAAGTTCTGGGCGTGGACCGACTGCGCCGGGCACCCGGAGAACGCGCTGACACGCGACGAGATGCTCGACAACATCATGCTCTACTGGCTGACCGACAGCGCCGCGTCGTCGGCGCGCCTGTACTGGCAGAGCTTCGGTTCGTTCAGCGCCGGCGAGGTCACGACCCCGACCGGCTGCAGCATCTTCCCCAAGGAGATCTTCGTCTGCTCGCGGCGCTGGGCAGCGAACCGCTACCGGAACATCATCTACTGGAACGAGCTCGACCGGGGCGGCCACTTCGCCGCGTTCGAGCAACCCGAGCTCTTCGTCGCGGAACTGCGCAACTGCTTCCGGCTGGTGCGCTGAACCCAGGGTGATGTCAGAACTCGCCGAACACTTCGCGGCACTCGAGCGCGCACTGGAGGAACTGCTCGCGCTGCTCGAGGAAGCCGACGAACGCTTCTGGGTGCCCTACTTCAGTCGTGGCCTGGCCCAGGTGCGACAGCACCGGCTCGCCGGTGCAACGTTCGTACTCGGCTGCTACGGCGGCGCGGACACCTTTTCCGACCTGGTCATCGGCGTGCACTGGCAGACCGGGGATCCGTTGCGCTTCCGCAACCTGAATGCGCGCCTCGGCGAGGTGCGTACGCGTGTCTTCGAGGCGGCGAACGCGATCACCTCCCGCAGGGCCTGGTGACCGCGCCGCCCGGATCGGATGCCGACAGTCAGAACGTGTATTCGAGCGCGACCGAGGTCAGCGTGTCGGTCTTCTTGCTTCCCGCCGGCACTTCGGTGTTGTTGCGCACCGTATAGCTGAGTACCGCGGCCAGGCTGCCGATCAGCCGGGTCTTGAGCGCCGCGACGCCTTCGGTGAACGTGTTCTCCGCACCGGACTGCACGCCGAGATCGAAATTGAACTGCGCGCTCTCGTTGAACTGATACTGGTAGTTCGCGCCGAGCCGCACGATGGCCTCGTTCTCATCGTCGCCGTTGCGCAGCTTCGACTGGCGCGCACCGGCGCCGATTTCCACGTTCAGGAACTGGTTCGGAAGATTGATGAGCCGCCGTCCGTAACCGACCGTTTCCGACAACTGCTGGTCGTATCCGCTGAACCGGTCCTTGAGCCAGTCGACCCGACCGAACAGGTAATCGAATTCGGTGAAGTCGTAGGTGGATTTCCAGCCGAGCGTGTAGGCCTCCGCGGTCGTCTGGTCGCTGTCGCTGGCACCGACCGCGGAGCCGGCCAGCGCATGGGTCCACTTGTTGCGTGTATAGCCGACGCCGAACGCGAAGTTCATGTTCTCGGTGTCCGAGTTGCCCGTCGTCGACAGGTACCCGAGGCGCACGTTGCCGGACCATGGGTCGGCTGCCTCTTCGGCAACGACAGCGTGTCCCGCGACCGTGGCCGCGAGTGCAACGGCACAGGCGGCGCGCCGGACGCGCGATAGACCGTGAACGGTTCCGGATTGGGCCGGATGTAGCATGCAGGCTCTCCTCAATTGATCAATGAAACAACGATCATTGTTGATTTTGTTGCGAACCCGGCGCGACGCGACGCGCCGGCCGGGCTCAGCGCGCGGTGGATCGGGCAGCCGCGACCAATCCGATCCCGAGCAGGACCGCCGAACCGAGGAACATGCCTCCGAGATCGCCGAGCAGCAGCGCGATCAGGATGCGCAGGACGAGTTGCATGATCCCGGGCCGTCGCCCTGCGGTCAGTCAGTCGATGCGCCGTTGCTGGTCAATGCGGCGATCACCGCGTCGACCACACTGTCGGCCTTGGCGCGCATTTCGTCGTCGGTCGCATCCTGGATCGGGTGCGCGACGAACACGCGGGGCGCCTCGTTCATGCCGAGCGCCCTGGCCTGGGTCTCCGCCGCATCGACGAATTCCGACGAAGCGATGGATACCGCGGGCTTGCCCTGGATCTCGAACCATACCGTGTCATGCAAACTGCACGTGGTACAGGAGCCTCAGTCGGCGAGCCCTTCGATGACGAAGTCCGCTTCGGCACGGATCTGCTGACGCAGACCCTCGGGTGCCGGCTTGGTAAACGTCGGCTTGCTGTAACGTCGCACCTCGATACCCGGGGCGCGCGCCTTGAGCAGCACCTCGAGCCGGTCGAGCAGCACGTTGCCGCGCGGCTTCGCGATGTCGAGCAGCGCGACGGTGCCGGACAGCGCCGGCGGTCGTGCACTGATCTGCCGGGCCACGGGCGCCCGTTCGTTGGTCGGGTCCATGATGACGGTCATCAGTCTGCCTCCTCGATCTTGCGCGAGACCGACTGCGAGCCGATCTCGCCGGTTGCCCAGCCGTGAAACGCGCCGGAAAACTTGCCGGCATCGGAGCCGGCGACGACGATGTGGATGTCCGAATCCTGCCGGAACTTGGGCAGGCGCCGGTCCAGTTCCTCGGGCGACATGCGCGCCGCGACGGCTTCCTTGAAGCCCGCGCCGGAGCGCGCGTCGGCCACCAGTTCGCGGATCGGCCGCGCGGTGATCTCCTGGATGCGCGCCCGCAGGTCGGCCTTGGTGTAGCCGTCACGGATCAAGGTATCGACGTGTTCGGGACACACCACCATCAGCACGTCGGTCGAATAGTGCATCTTCGGGTTGAACGCCGCCTCCAGGCACATGCCGAGACTGCCGGCGAGCTGGGCGGCGGTGCGCGACTCCTGGTCGACCATCTGCACCGGGCCACTGGTCATGGCGAAAACCGTCACCACCGAATCGTCCGGCGCGAAGCCGCGTTCGACGTGCAAGGGCTCCCAGGGATTGCGCTCTTCCCACTCCGCGAAGCTCATGGTGAACTTCATGGGGTTGCCGAGCGTCGAGCGCTCGGTCCCGCCGGGCACCGCGCCGCCGATATTGCGCACGGCCAGGCGCACGGCCCGGCCGATGGTCGCATTGGCCCGGTTGCCCTGGCCGAGCGCACCGAGCTTCATGTTCATGCCGAGCCGGTGGCGGATCGGGCCGTTGACCACGATCACCGGGCTCGCACCCATGGTGGTGGCCATGACGCCGTGGATATTGAAGGCATCCGTGCAGATCGCCTCGATCGCGGTCAGCACCACGGGCAGGTACTCCGGGCGGCAACCCGCCATCACCGCATTGATGGCGATCTTCTCGACGGTCGCTTCGCCCATGTTGGGCGGCATCACCGCCACCACTTCCTGCGGGTCACGCCGGGTGCCCGCCAGCATGCGCAGCACCCGCTCCGGCGTGGGCGGCACGAGCGGCAGCCCGTCGCTGAATCCCTGGTCGAACATGAATTCGAACGGGTCGTCCTGCGCCGCGATCTCGATGCGCCGGGCACGCAGCGGACTGTTCTCGGCTTCGGCGCGCAACCGGTCGGCGATCAGCGGGTCGACCGATTTCGAGCCGCAGCCTGGCCGCCAGGAGGGCAGCGCGGACCAGTCGATCGCGGGCGCCGGCACGCCGAGTTCGCCGGCGAGCCGTCCGGCCAGCGCCTGCCATTCGTCGCGTACGAACCCGACCAGCACCTGCTGCTCGCGTCCGTCCGCATCGGCGACGAACAGCGTGGGCACCGTGTCGATGTCGAACGCGAACGACACCTTGAGCCGGGAATCGTCGAGGATCGGGACCGTCAGGGCGTGCCGGTCCGTGAGTTCCGCGTTGCCGTCCGCGGTCTGGCCGGGCAGCAGCACGTCGAGGTGCGCGCCGAACGCACGGTGCAAGGCCTCGAGCAGCGGCATGACCTCGTTGCAGGTCGGGCAGTCCTCCTTGACGAAGCAGACCAGCGCGCGCCGGCCCGACGGAAAACTCACACCCGTGCCGTCCGGTTGCTCCAGCAGGAATGCCGGTAGTTGCCGCATCCGTCCTCCGTTGTGATCGCGACCCGCAGGCGCGGGCCTGGCGCCCGCCCGTGCGCGAGGGAACGGGCGCGAAGGTAACGCAGATCCGATCGGCGCGGAACCCCGGCGTGCCCCGTGCCGACCGAACGCGCTCGATACAAACGCAACATTCCGCCAACACGCTGCCAACGCGCGCGCGGTCGTCGCGTTACACGCCGTCCGCAGACTGCATTCCCACGGGCCACCAGTCGCCCGGCAACCCATAGGACGAGGAACACATCATGAATGCAATGAACCCGGTAACGGCCGACAACGGCGTCAACGTCGCCGCCCTGCTCGGGGCACGCGAGGCACTGGAACAGGCGCCCCAGGCGGCCCGCTTCGACTGGCGCGCCAGCTGCCAGTGGGTGCGCGGCACGCACACCAGAACCCAGGTGGGCGACTTCTTCGGCCTGGGCGGCGAACAGCAACGGAAGGCCAGCTTCACATTCGAGACCGATCATCCGGAGGTTTTCGCCGCGGAAGATCAGGGCGCCACACCCGTGGAGATGGTCCTGGCGGGACTCGGCGGATGCCTGGTCGCCGGCGTCGCTTCGGTCGCCCAGATGCGCGGCATCCAGCTGCGCTCGGTCACCGCCCGGATCGAGGGCAGCATGGACATCCGCGGCATTCTCGGCATGGACGGCAGCGTGCGGAACGGCTTCGACGACGTGCGGGTGACGTTCGACATCGACGCCGACGCCAGCCGCGCCGACATCGAGGCCCTGGTCGCGCAGTCGCAGAAGCGCTCGGCGGTCTTCGACATTCTGGCCAACCCGGTCAACGTCTCGGTCCAGGTCCGCTGACATGCGTACCACGGCACTGATCATCGGCGCCGGCCACGCAGGCCTCGCCATGAGCCGTTGCCTCGCGGAGCGCTCGATCGACCACCTGGTCGTCGAGCGCGGCGCGATCGCCAACAGCTGGAAGACCGAACGCTGGGACTCGCTCCGGCTCCTGACGCCGAACTGGCAGAGCCGTCTGCCGGGCCTCCCGATGCGCGCGACGGACGTGGTCGACCGGGATGGCTTCCGGTCGATGCCGGAGACCGTTGCGCTCATCGAGCACTACGCCCGCATCATCGCGGCGCCGGTCCGTACCGGGGTGCACGTCACGCGCGTGCACACATACGGGGGCGGCTATCGCGCGGAAACCGACGCCGGGCCGATCACGACGCGCTGCGTGGTGCTGGCGACCGGTGCGTGCGCGCGACCGAACATCCCCGCGTCCGCCGCCGGCATCCCGCCGGGCATCCGCACGCTCAGCACGGCGGCGTACCGGAATCCGGATCAGCTCGAGCCCGGCGGCGTCCTGGTGGTCGGCGCATCCGCGAGCGGGATCCAGATCGCCGACGAACTGCAGCGCTCGGGAAGACCGGTGACGCTGGCGGTCGGCGAACACATCCGCGCACCGCGCACCTACCGTGGGCGCGACGTACAGTGGTGGCTGGACGGCTCGGGCATTCAGGACGAACGCATCGAGGCGCAGGACGACCCGGAACGGGCGCGCGGCGTTCCGTCGCTGCAGCTGGCCGGCACGCCGGACGGACGCATGCTGGACCTCAATGCACTGACCGCGATCGGGGTCCGCCTGGTCGGACGCCTGGTCGGCGTTCGCGACGGCGTCGCGCAGTTCTCCGGTTCCCTGCGCAACTGCGCGGCCATGTCGGATCTCAAGATGAACCGCCTGCTCGACCGGCTCGACGCCTGGGCGGAAACCAACGGCTTCGGAGAAATGCTCGGTCCGCCCGAGCGCTACCCTGCCACGCACATCGAGCGCGCACCAGCGCTGCAACTCGACCTCGGCTGCGGCGCGATCCGGACCGTCATCTGGGCGACCGGTTACCGACCCGACCATCGCTGCATCGACCTGCCGGTATTCGACCGGTCGGGACGCATCCGCCACACCGGCGGCATCGTCGACGCGCCGGGACTCTACCTGATGGGTATGCCCTTCATGCGGCGCCGCAAGTCCACGCTGATCGACGGCGCCGGGCCCGATGCGCGCGAACTCGCGGCGCACCTGCATGCGCTCCTCGATCGGCAGTCGCGCGATCGTATCCGCCCGGCACGCGCGGCAGCGCCACACAGCGGGTTCCCGACGTTTCCATTCTGAACATCGATCCGAACGCGAGGAGATCATGTATGACGCTGATCAGTACGACGCCGCCAGAGGCGGCGAGCGGCCCGGTGCTGGAGATGTACCAGCGCCAGGCGGCGAAAACCGGATTCGTGCCGAATTACGCGCGCGCATTCTGTCACCGGCCCGAACTCATGCAGCGCTGGGCCGACTTGCTCGCTGGTATACGGCAGCACGTCGCACCCCGTCGGTTCGAAATCGCTACGCTCGCCGCGGCGCTCGCTTTGCAAAACTCCTACTGCTCGCTGGCCCATGCGACCGCCTCGATGCGCTTCCTGGATCCGGCGGACGTGCTGACCCTTGCGCAGGGCGGGATCCCTGAATCGTTCGATCCGCTGGATGCCGCCATCGTGGCCTATGCGCGCAAGGTCGCGACCGATGCCCAGTCCGTGACCGGCGCGGACCTGGGCGCGCTGCGCGCGCTCGGTCTCTGCGATGCGGAAATCTTCGACCTGGCGGCGACGGTGGCGGCGCGCGCGTTCTTCACCCGCCTGCTCGACGGGCTCGGGGTCGTGGCCGACGCGCACTATCGCTCGATGGATCCGGCGTTGGTACGCGCCCTGACGGTAGGCCGCCCGATTGCAGCGGGAACGCGTCCAGCGGACTGAACGCGTTCCCCACGACGCTCACGCCGCGCCGGCGTCCACGTAGACCGCCGGTACGTGCGCACCATGACGGAAGTGATGGATCTGGATTTCCTCGCCCTGATCGGCGTAGTCGCCTGCGGCCCGCGCCGCCCGGAACGCGCCCCAGTTGATCGGCTGATAGTGCGGTCCGTCGGTACCGCGACAGGCGCCCGGCAGCGGCGCGTAGCGGCAGGACGCGGCGGGGTTGTAGAAGTACGGCGCGCTGTAGCGCGTTGCACCCCGGCTCGCGAGCACACGATGCACAGGCGCCCGGTAACGGTCGTTCGACCATACCTGCACGATGTCGCCGATGTTGATCACCAGGGCGTCGGCGCGTGGCGGCACCGTATACCAGTGCCCGTCCCGCAGCACCTGCAGTCCCGCCTGCGTGTCCTGCAGGAGCACGGTCAACGCGCCGGAGTCGGTGTGTTCGTGGATGCCGAGCGCGTGCTCCGGATCCGCGGCGACCGGGTAGAAATTCAGGCGCAGAAAACTCGTATGACCATCCCCGAAGTCGGCGAGCAGCGGCGCTGCCGGCTCGCCGAGATTGGCCGCGATGGCAGCGAGCAGCCGATCGGCGACCATGTGCGCCGACCGCGCCCAGTCCTCGATCACGCCCCGGAAGCGCGGCAGCGCGGCCGGCCACTGCGGCCGGCTGCCCGCCAGCGGGCCCTCCGTCGCGGCCGGACCGACGTCGTAGATCTCCTTGCAGTCGCGCCGGTTCTTGGTCAGTTCACGATCGAAGAATCCCCAGTGGTTGTCGGAAGTCCGCTCCAGCGCCAGCTTGTCGGCGAGCGGCAGCGCAAACAGCGCGCGCATCTGCTCGTCGAGCGCCGCGAAGGCCGAACGCGGTACGCCGTGACCCGTTACCTGGAAGAATCCCCATTCGCGACACGCGGCATCGAGCGCGTGCCGCGTCGCGGGATCCTGCTCGAGGCGCGTCATGTCGATCACCGGAACCGAGTCGAGCAAGTTCATGTCGTGCTGCTCCAGTATTTTCGTTTCACGCCTGCCAGCGTGCGTTGTCACGCCGCCGTCCGCCGCGGATGCAGCCAGGCCGGCAGCAGTGCTGCCGGGTCGAAGTCGGCGCACCCCGGCATCGCGATCCCGGCCTGCCCGAGCTCGCGCGCGAGCGAACCGTTACGGCAGGCCTCGATGAGGTCGGTGGCGCCGCCGATCAGCCGCCCTGCGACGAAAACCTGCGGGATGGTCGGCGATCCGGTGCGGGCCTTCAATACCGCGCGGATCCGGGCGCCGCGCTCCCCAGCCTGGTAGGCCACCGAATCGAGGTCGATGCTGCGGAAACGGATTCCCAGCCGCTCGAACAGCCGGGGTGCGGTCCAGCAGAACTCACACCACTCCAGCGCGAACATGACCACGGGCTCGCCGGGATCATGGATCGCCGCGTCGACCCAGGACGCCATTTCGGGGTCCGGCACCGCCGCTTCGACGTTCGCGACTACCGCCGGCTGCGCGGCGGCCGCCGGCGCCGGTACGACCACTGCGGGCGCGTCGAACCGGAAGCCCGGGGTCGAGCGCGAGATCTCGAGTTCCGCCGCATCCATATCGGCCGGTATGTCGGCGAACAGCGGCGTGCTGAGGTAACGCTCGCCGGTGTCCGGCAGCATGCAGAGCATCACGCTGCCGGGCGCCGCCCGCTCGGCCAGGCTGAGTGCGGCCGCGACCGTCGCGCCACCGGAAATGCCGGCGAGGATGCCTTCGCGCGCGGCGAGCGCACGGGCGGCGGTCAGCGCGCGCCCCCCGTTCACCGGCTCTATCAAGTCGGCGAATCCGGCTGCAACGCCAGCACCGGTGATCGGCGCAATGAAATCGGGGCTGATCCCCTGCATGGGATGCGGGCGGAACAGCGGGTGGCTGGTCGCCCACCCGCCGGCGACCGGCGCCGGCTGCGGCACGCCACTCGCCAGCACCGGCGCATTGTCGGGCTCGCAGACGACGATCCGCGTGTCGGGCCGCTCGGCCCGCAACACCTGCGCCACCCCGGCGAACGTGCCGCCCGTACCGGCGCCCGAGATCCAGTAGTCGAGCCGGCGCCCGGCAAAGTCGACCACGATCTCGCGCGCCGTGGTCTCCCGGTGAACGCGTGCATTGGCTTCGTTCTCGAACTGGCGGCAGAGGTACCAGCCGTGTGCTTCGGCCAGTTCCATCGCCTTTGCGACCATACCGCTGCCCTTCTCCGCGGCCGGCGTCAGGACCACGCGGGCACCGAGCATGCGCATCAGGCGGCGCCGCTCGACACTGAAATT
The DNA here is from genome assembly GCA_019634925.1 of Pseudomonadales bacterium. Taxonomy (GTDB): domain Bacteria; phylum Pseudomonadota; class Gammaproteobacteria; order Pseudomonadales; family Azotimanducaceae; genus UBA7803. The sequence continues at coordinate 60,742 of JAHCAL010000003.1, read as the reverse complement.
CTCCGCCATGACCACCACCAGCGGATAGCCTTTCTGCGCGCAGACCATGGCAAGCGCGATGCCCGTATTGCCGCTGCTGGCCTCCACCACCGTCTGCCCGGGGCGCAGTTCGCCGCGTGCTTCGGCCGCCTCGATGATCGCGCGCGCCATCCGGTCCTTGACCGAACCGCCCGGGTTCCGTGCTTCGACCTTGACGAAAATCTCGACGCCGCGTGGCGCCAGGTTGTTGAGCCGAACCACCGGGGTGTGCCCGATGGTGTCGAGGATGCTGTCGTAGATGGCCATGCGTGTGCTCCTGCGTGCGCTGTTCTGCCGATACGTCCGACGGTCACTCGACCGCCGGCCACGTTCGGCAGTCTCGCGCCGCAAGGTATCCGCAGCGTGTCGGCCGACGGGCACTCCGTAGCCGGATTGTTTCCGCGAGGTTTACGGGGCCGGGGCGGACACCACCGCCCCCGGCTCGGTCAGCGCGCCGGCAGATGCCGCTCGAGTTCGGCGAACAGCCGTGCGGTGTCCACCGGCTTGCGCAGGAGGGCCACGATTCCCGCGGCATCGAGTTCGGCGGAGGTGAGGTCCGGGACGTGACCACTGTACAGCAGCAACGGCACTCCGGGCCGGCGCGCGTGGAGCCGGCCCGCGAGCACGAAACCATTCATGTGCGGCATGGTGTAGTCCACCATGACAAGGTCCGGGTCCCGGTCGCGGGTCTCGAACGCGGCCAGCGCGACCAGCGGATCGCTGCAGGCCTGCACTTCGAGGCCCCATTCCTCGAGCAGCTCCGCCATGAAGTCACGCGCGGTCGGGTCATCCTCGACCAGCATCACCTGCCCGGCCAGTGGGCCTTTGGCAACCGGCTGCGCGTTCGCCGCGTGCACGGCTCGCGCCTGCCTGCCGTCGGTGCCCGCCGGCCCGGCGAGGGACGGCAGCAGCACGCGGAAGCATGCACCACCGTCGGACCCGCGCCCCAGGACGATGTGTCCGTGATGCTCGTGGACGATACCGTGCACGGTCGCGAGCCCCATGCCGCTGCCCTGACCGGGGGCCTTGGTCGAGAAGAACGGATCGAAGATGCGATCGACTACCGCTGCCGGCACGCCGGGTCCGCTGTCCGTCACCGAAAGCTCGACGAAAGATCCCTCCACCGGCTCGTGACACGCCGAACATACCGCGTCGGCCACACCACGGGCGCCGAGCCCGATCCGGATACGCCCGTGGCCCTGCATGGCGTCCCGCGCATTGATGCAGAGATTCATGAGCACCTGCTCCACCTGCACGGGGTCCGCCAGCACGCGCGGTCCGCCACCCAGCCCCCCGGCGGGGTCAGAGTAACCGTTGGGGTCAGAGTCAGTCTTGGGGTCGGAGTCGGATCCGGGATCGAACACCACCTCGATGGTCGCCGGCAGCGTCGATCGCACCAGCCGCAGGGCATCGCGGACCACCGGCTCGAGCCGCACCGGCACCGGATTGCCGCGCTGCCCGCGGCTGAACGTCAGCATCTGCTGGATGAGTTCGGCGGCGCGCGCGGCGGAGTGATGCGCACGATCGAGCTGGCGCACCAGGCGCGGCTCCCCGAGTTGCCGCGCGGTTTCCGTCCCCATCGCGAGATAACCCATGATGCCGGTCAGGATGTTGTTGAAATCGTGGGCGATGCCGCCGGTAAGGTGCCCGATCGCTTCCATCTTCTGCGCCTGGCGAAGCTTCAGCTCCAGGCGCTCGCGGGCACGTTCCGCCACGCGCCGCTCGGTAATGTCGCGCAGGTACCCAATGTACAAACGCTGGTCCGTGCCGGCCGCCACGCCGATCGCGATCTCGACCGGGAATTCACTACCGTCGGCATGCTGCGCGGTGACTTCGACACGGCGGCCGAGCATGCTGCCACCGCCACCGGCCAGGTGGCGCGCCAGTCCTGCGCGGTGCGCCGCACGGTCCCGCTCGGGAATGATCAGATCGGCGAGCGGCCTGCCGAGCACGTCGGCAGCCCGGTATCCGAAGGTCGCCTCGGCCGCCGGATTGAAGTCGTGGATGCAGCCGCTTGCGTCCATCGTGATGATGCAGTCGAGTGCCGCGCGGACCGTCGCGCGCAGCCGGTCCTCGCTGCGCATGAGCGCCTGCTCGCGCTCCTTGCGCTCGCTGATGTCGCGCGTCACGGCGAGGATCCGGTCCACGCCGGCCAGCCGCACGCGTTTCAGGGTCACTTCGTCCCAGGCGGTCGAACCGTCCTTGTTGCGCCGGTGCCACTCGACGCGGACGGACTCCCCCGCAGTCGCCCGGCTGATCGACGCCGCTGCACCTGCATCAGTGTATGGCTCCTCTCCCGTGCCGAGGTCCCCGGGACGAAGGGCGAGCAGCTCCGCATGGCTGTACCCGTAGACCTCGCTCGCGCGTGGATTGGCGTCGACGATCGCGCCGGTCTGCATGTCGTGCACGAAGATGCAGTCGTCCGTCGCCTCGAAGATGTTGCGGTAGCTTTCTTCGGACTCCCGCAGGGCCTGGTCCATGCGCAGCCGCTCGAGTTCGGCACTGCTGCGCACCGCAAAGGTACTGAGCAGGGCCTCGACAACGGCGCGCTCGGGCAAGGGGCCGCCGTGGAGGACGGCGAGCACGCCGATGGCGTTGCCGGTGCCGTCGACCAGCGGATACCCCGCATAACTCGTGTACCCACCCTCGATGAGCATCTCGTCCGCGGAAAACCGTCCCTGCACGTCGCCCGACCAGTACTGAAACCCGCTGTCGAGCACGCACTCGCAGGGCGTGCCCGCTGCCACGTAGATCTCCACCGGCCCGATCACACCATCCACCCGAGTCGCAAGCGTGGCGAGCCGGCGCGGTGTGGTGCCCGGTTCGATGGCCGACACGAACGCGAAGCGGACGCCGAGGGTACGCGCGACACTCTCCACGGTGAGTTCGAGTACGCGCGGGCCGGTCGCGGCTGCGATCCCGAGCGCAATGCTCTGCAGCGCATCATTGGTCTGCTTGCGCTCGGTGACGTCCTGGGCGCTCAGGCAGATTCCCCAGATGCGGCCATCCCGCCGGCGCAGCGGATACTTGCGCGTTTCGAAGGTGCGCGCCGCGCCCGCGATCAGCAGTTCCTCCTCGAAGCCGATCTCACGCCCTTCCTTCAGAACCCGATGGTCGTTGGCGCGCAAGCGGGCCGCGAGCGCCGGATCGAAAATCTCCGCGTCGCTCTGCCCCAGGTAGTCTTCGACTCGACCACCGAGCAGTGCGACGAACGCGTCGTTGACGTACCGGTAGCGCCCCTCGGCATCCTTGATCGCGATCACCGACGAGGTGGTGGCGACCACCTGCAGCAATGCATCGGCGGTCATCGCCGCCATGCGCGCAGCCGGGTCGCCATCGTCGTAGGGAAACTGGGCACTCATCGCGCGAGTCTAGCGCGCCGGCCCGCACACCGGACCGGGCGGTACAATCCGGAAACAATCGAAACGGGGCGGAAACGTTCCGCCCCGTGCATCAGCGCGCGCCCGGATCGTACATGTAGCCCACCCCGCGCACGGTACGGATCAGGTCCGGTCCGCGTGGCCCGCCTTCGAGCTTGCGGCGCAATCGCGCGACACGGATGTCCACGCTGCGATCGTAGGGATCCCAGTCGCGATTCTGGGTCAGGTTCAGCAGCTGGTCGCGCGACAGGACCCGATTGGGATGTTCGATGAACACCTGCAGGAGATCGAATTCCATGCGCGTCAGCGTGAGTTCGGAGTCATCCTGGCCGAACACGCGGCGCGACTGCATGTCGAGTTCGAAGCCGGGGATCCGGACCCGATGCGGCGCGTCGGACGCGGCCGCGGGCGGGCCCTGCCGATAACGCCGCAGCACCGACTTGACCCGCGCGAGCAGTTCACGCAGCTCGAAGGGTTTGCTGACATAGTCGTCGGCGCCGACCTCGAGCCCGACGATGCGGTCGAGCGGTTCGCTCGCACCGGACACCATGATGATCGGGATGTCGAACTGCTCGCGCACGTGCCGGGCGAGGCTCAGGCCATCCTCGCCGGGCAGGCCGACGTCGAGGAACACGAGGGCCGGGCGCGACGTGACCAGCAGCGCGCGCGCAGCAGGTGCGTTCGCCGCGGCGAGCACGGCAAAGCCCTGGGCCGCAAAATACTCCTCGATCATTGCGCGGATGACTGCGTCATCGTCGACCACGAGGATCGTGTCGGTGGTGCTCGTCGTCACGGAGTGCTCCGCCTGCCAACCGCCCGACCGTAGCGCAGATTCCGCACGCGCGAAACCCCACAATGCGCGCGCCGGACGCATCTGGCAACCGGGCCACGAGCGGCGTATCGTCGGCCCGAACGCTGAAAAGGATTCCTGCATGATTCTGGAGACGCTGGAGATCGACCGCAGCACGTTCGAGGCCGGCACCGGCTGGAAGCTCAAGCCGGAAGGGGCCTGCAAGGGCTCGGTGTGCATACCCCTGCGCCCCGCCCCAGGCGAGCGGGTAAGCGTCAACGAGGTCGCCCGGCAGATGGGCCTGCCGCTGGTCGAGGAGCCGGCCCACGGGCTCTGGGCACTCGGTCCGGAGTCGATCGGCGGGCGCGCGCTGACCACCGCCGAAGCGCCCGATTTCACCCTGCCGGACCTCGACGGCCGCCCGTTCCATCTCGCCAGCCTGCGCGGGCAGAAGGTCCTGCTGTACGCTTGGGCGCCGTATTGAGGCTGCTCCGGCGACCTGTCCGTGTGGCAGGCACTCAGGAACGAATACCACCCGCTCGGCTTCGAACTGGTGACGGTCGGCCTGGACGCGCTCGGTGCCGAAGGCTGCCGTGCCTTCATCGAGGCCGCGCAGCCCCAGCACCCGGCACTGATCGACCAGCACCACCTGCTGGCGGAACTGTTCGGCATCACCAACATTCCGCAGAGCGTATGGATCGACGAACAGGGCATGATCGTACGCCCGGCGGAGACGGCGCCGGCGCCGCCCGGGCCGCCACGGGCCCGCGCGATCCAGCCGGACACTGCCCTGCCGCAGCGATTCATGGAGATCATGGGCGAGGCCATGAAGATCCCGAACCAGGCGGATGCATATCACGCCGCGCTGCGCGACTGGGTACAGCACGGCAAGGCCAGCCGATTCGCGCTTGCGCCCGCGGCCGTCATCGAACGCTCGCGGCCGCGCAACGAATCGATCGCGCGCGGGCACGCGCACTTCGAACTCGCGACCGAGCTGGAACGGCGCGGCGATCATGCCGCGGCGACCCGACACTTCCGCGAAGCGCACCGGCTGGTACCGGACAGCTGGACGTTCCGCCGCCAGGCATGGTCGCTCGAACCCGGCATGGCCGGACCGCTCGCGCGATTCTGGCAGGGCCCGGATCCGAACGATCCGGCGAGCTGGCCGTACGACGGCGACTGGCTGACCGATATCCGCCAGAGTGGCCCCGAGCACTACAACGATCCGTTCGTGCCGTAACAACCTTGCAGGGCAGTCATGACCGGCAGTACTGACGAACGCCCGGGGCTCCTGCACCAGGGCTTCGTCATCGGCCTGCTCGCCGCGGTGGGCCTGACCTTCCTCGCCATGATCGGGCCGTTCCTGGTACCGCTCGTGCTCGCTGCCGTGTTCGCCGGCCTGTTGCATCCCGGCTACCGCTGGCTGGCCACCCGGCTCGGCGGACGTGACGTACCCGCCGCAATCCTCCTGCTGATCGGCGCCCTGCTCGCGATCGTGCTGCCACTTGCAGGACTCGCCGGCATCGTCGCGGCCGAGGCGATCCACGTGAGCCAGCAGATTCGCCCCTGGGTGCGCGAACTCATGGCCCCGGAAGGCCCGCTGAACCGACTGCTGCCGGACTGGCTCAGCTATGCGGAGCGGCTCGAACCCTACCGGGACAGCCTGCTCGAAAAACTCGCCGAGGCGGCCAGCACCGCCGGCAGCTGGCTGGTGTCGAACGTGTCGACGGTCACCCAGGGCACGCTCGGTTTCCTGCTCGGCCTGTTCGTGATGGCATATGCCATGTTCTTCTTCCTGATCGACGGGCCGCGCCTGATCGCGGGGCTGAAATCGCACCTGCCGCTATCGGCCGCCGACCGCGACCTCGTGGTGAATCGCGGGCTCGCGGTGACCCGCGCCTCGCTCAAGGGCATCCTCGTGATCGGCGCGCTGCAGGGACTCCTGGTCGGACTCGGTCTGTGGGCCGCGGGCCTGAGCGGTGCGGCTTTCTGGGGCACCATCGTGTTCGTGCTGTCGGCCATCCCGGGGCTCGGTGCCCCGATCGTGTGGGTGCCGGCCGCCATCTACCTTGCGCTCACCGGCAGTCCCGGCTGGGCGATCGCGCTGGCACTCTGGGGCGCGCTCGTGGTCGGCCTGATCGACAATGTGCTGCGACCGATCATGGTGGGCCGCGATGCCAAACTGCCGGACCTGGTGGTGCTGGTATCCATTCTGGGGGGCATCGCCTTCTTCGGCGTCGTGGGAATCATCGTCGGGCCGATTCTCGCCGCCATGCTGGACACCGTGCTCGGCATCTACCGGCGGGCGTTCGCGGACGCGTTGCCGGACGCGGAGTAGTCGATCGGTGCAGTCCACCCCGCCCACGCCCGAATCCCTGAACGCCGACTGCTTCTGCATCGGCACCGACCTCGAGCAGCTGCGCGCCTGGCTCGAGCAGGACCTCGCACGCCACGGGCTCACCGCCTCGGTGGTCGAAACCCACCCGCACCTGTTCGCGCCGGCACCGGTGTTCGTCGCCCGCGAACACGTCGAGACCATGCGCGCGATCGTGGCTGCCGTGGAGCGCGTCGCGGCGAATCCCGCCTACCTTGCCCATGTGCTGGCGCACGCACCGCCCATCGCACGTCCGCCGCCGGCGGCCGGCGGCATCCTGCAGGGCTACGACTTCCACCTCTCGGCCGACGGCCCGCAGCTGATCGAGATCAACACCAATGCCGGCGGCGCGGCGCTCAACGTCGAACTGATCCGCGCCCAGCGGGCCTGCTGCCCGGAGGTCGAGGCGTTGATCTCGGGACCGAACGCGACCGGCGCCGCGACCCGGATCGCAGCCATGTTCCAGGCGGAATGGCGCCGTGCGCGCGGTACCGAGCCCCTGCGCCGGATCGCCATCGTCGACCGCGACCCGCGGGGCCAGTACCTCTACCCGGAGTTCCTGCTGTTCGCGGATCTGTTCGGTTCGCTCGGGATCGACACGGTGATCGCCGATCCAGCCGAGCTCCGGTTCGACGGCAAACGGCTCGAGCATGCGTACGGTCCGATCGATCTCGTCTACAACCGGCTGACCGACTTCTACTTCGACGAGCCGGCCAACGCGGTATTGGCCGCCGCCTACCGCGCGGGCGTCGTCGTCACGCCGAACCCGCACGAACACGCGGTGTACGCCAGCAAGCGCAACCTGGCCGTGCTGTGCGACCCGAGGCAGCTCACGGCATGGGGCGTGGACCCAGCGATCGCCGCGACGCTCGCGCGCGGCGTTCCGCGAACGGAAGTGATCGATCCCGCGCGTGCCGACCGCTACTGGGCCGAGCGCGACCGTCTCTTCTTCAAACCGGTCGCCGGATTCGGCAGCCGCGGCTCGTACCGCGGCGACAAGGTCACGCGCAAGGTCTTCGCGGAGATCATGGCCGGCGACTACGTGGCCCAGGCGCTGGTGCCGCCGGGGCTGCGCCTGCACGCGCCGGAGGCCGCCGCACCGCTCAAGTTCGACATCCGCCTGTACGCGCACCGCGGCGACGTGCTGCTGATCGCAGCCCGCCTGTACCAGGGCCAGACCACCAATTTCCGCACGCCCGGCGGCGGCTTCGCCGCAGTCTACTACCCGCCCGACTCACCCACCTGCGGCTGAGTCGGCCGGATCGGCGGCGGGCATCAGGTGAATGCCTTCCGCCAGCAGCCGGACGGCGACCGTGGCGTGCAGCGCGAGATCGGCGCTGCGTGCGAACCGCGCCGGCACCGTGAGCGTGAGGCGCGGCGCATCGGCGCCGGACACGCGCACGGCGATCACCGTGCTCTCGCTCAGCGCCAGGATTTCGTCCACGACGCCTTCGATGCGGGTGCCGGGCGCGCCGTCGGTCCGGCCGGATGCGCCGGCGGCGCGCTGCAGGAGGGCCTGGGTGGACGGAATCGCCCAGGCCACACGCGTACCGACCGGATATCCGGGGTGCGGACCGGCGAGCAGCCGCCGGCCCTGCCAGTCGAGCACGGTGGCGTCCTCGCGCTGCTCGACGACGTCCGCCTCGAACAGGTTCTGCAGGTCGACCAGCCGTGCGGCCTGCACGCTCACCGGGCGCGCGAGCACGTCGGCGGGCGTACCGGTCTGGAGGCCACGACCGCGGTCGAGCAGGCAGATCCGGTCGGCGAGTCGCGCCGCCTCGTCGAAGTCGTGGGTGACCAGCAGGGTCGGGATCTCGAGCCGCGCGCGCAGTTCGGCGAGTTCGCCGTAGAGCCTGCGCCGAGTCACCTTGTCGACGGCGGAGAACGGCTCGTCGAGCAGCAGCACGGCCGGTTCACGGGCGAGCGCACGGGCCACCGCGACGCGCTGCTGCTGCCCGCCGGAGAGCTGCGCGGGATAACGCTCGCCGAGCCCGTGCAGGTGCACCAGGTCGAGCAACTGCCCGGCACGCTCGCGCTGCACCCGGCGCGGTTGACCGGACATCGCCGCCTGCACGTTCTCGCGCGCGGTCAGGTGCGGAAACAGCGCGTAGTTCTGGAATACGAGTCCGACCCGGCGCCGGTGCGGCGGCACGTCGATACGCGCCCCGGTGTCGAGCCAAGTGGAACCATTGCAGCGCACCGCTCCGGTGCGCGGCCGGAACAGCCCGGCAATGGCGCGCAGCACGGTCGACTTGCCGCTGCCGGACGGCCCGACCAGCGCGAGCAGCTCGCCCGGCGCGCAGCCGAGCGCTACGTCGAGCGGGATGCCCTGGACCTGCTGCAGGCGGACGTCGATACCGGCGTCAGGCACCGCGCCGTCCCACCCGCGCCGACAGGCGATACGTGAGCGCCAGCGCGACCAGCGCGAACCCGAGCAGCAGCGCCGACATCGCTCCGGCGGCGCGGTTGTCGAACGACTGCACGCTGTCGTAGATCGAGATCGCCGCGGTACGGGTCTCGCCGGCGATCGAGCCGCCCACCATCAGCACCACGCCGAACTCGCCGAGCGTGTGCGCGAACGTCAGTACCATGGCGGTCACCACGCCCGGCCAGGCGAGCGGCAGGTCGATGCGCCAGAGCACCTGCCAGGGCGCGAGCCCCGACACCGCCGCGGCATCACGGACCTCCGGCGCGATCGCCTCGAAACCACGCTGCATGGGCTGCACGGCGAACGGCAGGTTGACCAGCACCGAGGCGACCAGCAGGCCTTCGAAGGTAAACACGAGCCCCCGGCCGAACAGCTGCTCGATCAGCCGGCCGAGCGGCGCGGCGCCACCGAGCGACATGAGCAGGTAATAGCCGATCACCGTCGGCGGCAGCACCAGCGGCAGCGCGAGCGCCGCTTCCACGAACCCCTTGCCGCGGAACTGCCGGAACGCGAGCACGCGACCGAGCAGGATGCCGACCGGCAGCAGCACCAGCACCGTCAGCAGGCCGAGCCTGAGCGAGAGTCCTAGCGCGGTCCAGTCGAGGTCGTTCACGGCGCCGGTTCGGGCAACGTGAAGCCGTGGCGCACCAGGATCGCCCGCGCGGTTTCGGTCTGCAGGTAGTCGTAGAAGGCACGTGCCGTCGGACCGGCATCCTTGAGCCGCACCATGCGCTGCCGCAGCGGCGCATGGAATTCTTCCGGTACGGGCACCCAGTTGCCGCGCGCGGCCACCTCGGGTGCCAGCGCGTGGGAGTACGCGAAGATCCCGCCATCCGCGGAACCGGAGATCGCGAACTGCGCGGCCTGCGCGACGTTCTCCCCGATCACCAGGCGCCCCTGGATCGCGTCCCATAGCCCGGCACGCTGCAGCGCCTCGCGCGCCGCCCGTCCGTACGGCGCATGCTCGGGATTGGCGATCGCGAAATTGCGGATGGCGCCGCGCGCGAGTGCGTCGGCGAGCGCTGCGCTGCCCGCTGCGAAATCGCCGGCCGCGTCGAACGGCCCGTCCTTGCGCGAAAACAGCACGAGCCGCCCGATCGCGTACAGCGTACCCGCGTCAAGTGTGCGCCCCGCCCGGGCGAGGTTGTCCACGAACGCCTCGTCCGCGGACAGGAACAGCTCGAACGGCGCGCCTTGCAGGATCTGTCGGTAGAGATTGCCCGACGAACTGAACGTGGGCGCGACCGCGAGTCCGGTTTCGTCGTGGAAGGCCGCCGCGATCTCGTCGAGCGCGAACTTGAGATCCGAAGCAGCGGCCACGTTGGGCAGGTCGCGCGCGAGCGCGATGGGGCCGACCAGGATACAGACGAGCGCGAGCGCGACCCGGCGAAGGCGCGTGCGAGTGGCATTGCCGAGCGGTTTCATGCAGTTCGTCTCCTGTTGGCACGCAGCCGCGCGAGCGCTGCCGCCCAAGTCATTGCGATTGCCGCGCCGAGAGCGGCCAACGCCATGTCGCGCTGACCGTCCCACTCGTCACCCTGGGTGCCGAGGTAGTGCATGCCGAGGTCGCCGCCGAATACCAGCGCGGCGCCCCACTCGATCAGCTCGTACAGCGACGAGGCTGCCATCAGCAGCACGACCGCGAGTGCATACCCGTACTCCGGCCGGACACCGGCGACGCGGACCAGCAGATCCCGTGCCGGCGCCGCGAGCAGCGCGCCGAAGAGGAAGTGCAGCAACCGGTCGTAGTGGTTGCGCTGCCAGCCGAACACCTCGTTGATCGTGGTCCCGGTGAGCCGCTCCGCCCAGGCATCGTACGGCACCAGCGAATACGTGTAGTGCCCGCCGATCACGTGCAGGCAGAGGAACACGAACATGGCGCCGTACGCAGCATCGGAAAACCGGAAGCGTCGGTAGCTTGCCACCAGCGCACCCACGAACAGCACCAGGAGCGTGTTCTCCAGCACCCAGGTCTCGCGGTCCACCGGCTCGATGGCGAGCACGATCCACAGCAGGGCGAGTGCGGCGAGCAGTACCGCCGGCAGCGGATGGTCGCCGGCCATCAGGACCGGGTCCGTTCGACGCCCTGCGGCAGCGGCTGTTCCTGCATGGTCATACGCCGAACTCCCGGGATTCGCGGCGACGGGCAGGCATTCTAGCCCGCTTCCCGGCGCGGCGGCGACGTGCCGGCGAAGCGATCCAGGGGCGCGCAGGCGCGAATTCACGTACCACCCGCGCTAAACTCGGCGTCTTTGTCCGGAACTGCCGTGGATCCGTTTCCCGCGACCCAGGCCCGTCGCACGCTGCTGGTTTCCCTGGTCAGCGTCGGCATGGGCTTCACCGTGCTGTTTCCCGTGCTGGCGCCGCTCGGCCGGGAGATCGGGCTCACCGAATTCCAGATCACCGCGGTCATCGCCGCCTCCTCGCTCACGGTCTTCCTGGCGAGCCCCATCTGGGGCCGGCGCAGCGACGTCTGGGGCCGCAAGCGGGTCATGCTGATCGGGCTGTTCGGGTTCACGGCGGGCACGGTGCTGTTCAACTCGGTGCTGTACGCGGGGCTCCACGGCCTCCTGACCGGCTGGATCCTGTTCAGCGCGCTCGTGATTGCACGCATGCTGCACGCGGCGGCGATGGCCGCGACCATGCCGGCCGCGAACGCCTACATGGCCGATATCACCACCCCCGCCAACCGTACCCGGGGCATGGGCGCCGCAGGCGCGGCGAACAACGTGGGCTCTATCCTGGGGCCCGGCGTGGCGGCACTCGCGATCGTCTCGCTGCTGACGCCGCTCTGGGTCATGGCCGCGGTGGCATTGCTGAACGGGCTGTTCGTGTGGCGTTTCCTGCCCGAACCTCCCCGGCACAGCACACCGGCACGCTCGCCGCGCCTGCGCTACACCGACCCGCGCATCCTGCCGTTCATCGTGGTGGGCGTGGTGATGTTTTCCGGCATGGCGCTCGTGCAGCAGACCATGGGTTTCCGGTTCCAGGACGCGCTGGGACTCACGGCGGCGGAGACCGCACGCAATTTCGGTTTCGCGATGATGCTCTCCGCGGTGTGCTCGCTGATCTCGCAGGGGATCATCGTGCAGCGGTTGAACCTCGCGCCGTTCACCCTGCTGCGCCTGGCGTTGCCGTTGCTGATTGCCGCCTTCACGACCATGGCGTTCGCCGAATCCCAGCTCCTGCTGACGGTCGGGACGATGATCATGGGGCTCGGCATGGGCCTCGCCGGACCCGGCTTCATGGCCGGGGCGTCACTCGCGGTGTCCGCGGAGGAACAGGGGGCCGTGGCGGGTGTCGCGGGATCCTGCGGACCACTCGGTTTCACCATCGGGCCGCTGATCGGCGGCGCGCTGTACCAGCTCGATTCGGCGGCGCCCTACGCGGTCGCGGCACTGGTCTACGTATTGCTGTTCGCGGCCATGGGCCGGATCGGGCGGCGCCTGCGCACACCTTGAACGACGGTCCCGGACATGCACCCGGCACCGCCGCGATCGCTCGATGCCGCGGGCGTCGCGCGACAGGGGTCCGCTCACTTATGATCGCCAGGCAGGTGCAGCCACGAGGGGAACCCACAGGATGAGTCGCCAGGACCGTATCGCTCAGGTCGCCGCCCGCTACACCGGCGGCAAGAAATTCAGCGGCATCGAGTGGCTGGTCGAGCGGCACGGCCAGGTGCTGGCGAGCGGTCGCTCGGGGTACGCCGACGCCATCGCCGGCACGCCGATTCCGGAGGGCGCGATCTACCGGATCTACTCCATGACCAAGCCGATCGTATCGGTGCTCGCAGTGATGCTGATGGAACAGGGCCGACTGCGCCTGTTCGACCCGGTCTCCACCTACAATCCGGCGTTTGCGAACATGCTCGTGCTCGAGGCGGACGGGCGGCTGCGGCCGGCGGAACGGCCGATCACGGTCGAGGACCTGCTGACCCACCGGGCCGGCTTCACCTACGAGTTCATCACCGGCTGTCACATCGCCCCGCTCTACGAGAAACACCGGATCAGCAGCGACGGGCTGTGTTCGCTGGACGAGATGATGGAGCGCCTGGCGGAGATCCCGCTGGCCTTCCAGCCGGGCACCCGGTTCCGCTACAGCGTCGCCACCGACGTCCTCGCCCACGTGATCGAACGGGCCACCGAACGGCCGCTCGACGAGCTCCTGCGCGAGCAGCTGTTCGAGCCGCTCGGGATGACCGACACGGCATTCCGGGTGCCGGACGACCGGCGCCAGCGGCTCATGCCGATGTTCGGCGTCAAGGACATCAGTGAATTCGCGCCGCTCCATCCGCAGCCGCAGCGGCTGACGCCGACCGACGTGGAAGACATGTACCCGAGCAACCTGGCCACGTTCCGCCGCGGCGGGCACGGACTGTTCTCCACGCTGCGCGACTACGCCCGGTTCGCGCGCATGCTGCTCGACGGACGCAACGCGGACGGCCGGGTGCTCGTCGGCCGAAAGACCCTCGAAATGCTGCGCGCCAACCGTATCCCGCCCGAACAGCTGCCCCTGACCATCGGCATGAATCCCCTGCCCGGCTACGGCTGGGGGCTCGGCGTGCGGGTCATGCTGGACGTCGGCAAGGCACTGGCGCTGACCGGCGACGGCGAGCTCGGCTGGGCAGGTGCTGCCAGCACCTATTTCTTCGTGGATCCACGCGAATCGCTGTACGGCGTATTCATGACCCAGTACCTGGGTGCGACGCTGCCGCTCAACGAGGAACTGCGGACCGCCGCGTACCAGATGATCGATTGAGTGCGAGCCCCTGGCTCGCGAGGCGCGCGAGTCGCGCGCACGAGTCCGACAACTGACGCCACCCACAGGGAGAGAACCATGTCCGACGCCATCCAGCAGGCCTACCAGACACTGTCCGCACGCATCGGCGCCGCGGCTGAACCGACCGACTGGTTCGAGATCACCCAGGAGCGGGTCAACCAGTTCGCCGCCGCTACGCTCGATCACCAGTGGATTCACACCGATCCGGAGCGCGCGAAATCCGGCCCGTTCGGCCGTGCCATCGCGCACGGCCAGCTGACCATGTCGATCATGAGCTTCCTGCCCGGTGGCGGCGGCACCGGCCTGCCCGCGGTCGCCGGCGTGAAGGCCGGTATCAACTACGGCTGGAACAAGGTCCGCTTCCCGAGTCCGGTACCGGTCGGCGCGCGCATCCGCACGGTCGGCAAGCTCAAGTCGGTCGAGATCAAGGGCAACATGCTCGAACTCGTCAACGAGCTGACCGTCGAGGTCCAGGGGCAGGACAAGCCCGCCTGCGTGGCCGAGAGCGTCCTGCGCCTGGCGTTCTGAGGATCCGCCCGGGCAGGCAGCCCGTCCCGGGATGCCTGCCAGTTGCCGCTCCGGGACCATGCCATTAAGCTCGATCCGCCATCGAGGGAGGACGCCAACGTGTCAGAGCTAGCCGAATTTCGCCGGGACATCGCCGGCTGGTTGAAGGAAAACTGCCCCGGCGGAGCACGTGGCCCGGGCCAGGTCGCCAGCGGCAGCAGCAAGGTCAAGCTGCCCCGCGATCTCGCGCTGTGGCTCGAGCGCTGCGCCGAGCGCGGCTTCACCGCGCCCACCTGGCCGAAGCAGTATGGCGGCGGTGGCCTGACCCCCGCGCAGGCCCGCGTGCTCTACGAGGAAATGGGCGCCATCCGTGCACGGTCGCCGCTCATGGGCATGGGCCTCAGCATGATCGGACCGACCCTGCTCGAATTCGGCACCGACGCGCAGAAGGAACGGCACCTGCCGAAGATCACGCAGGGCCAGGTGCAGTGGTGCCAGGGTTATTCCGAGCCGAACGCGGGTTCGGACCTCGCGGCGCTCAAGACCCGTGCGGATGACCAGGGCGACCACTTCGTCATCAACGGCCAGAAGATCTGGACGTCCGGGGCGAGCACGGCCGACTGGATGTTCGCCCTGGTGCGCACCGACTTCAGCGCGCCGAAACACGAAGGCATCAGTTTCGTCCTGCTCACGATGGACCAGCCCGGCGTGACCGTAAAACCGATCCGGCTGATTTCCGGCAGCTCGCCGTTCTGCGAGACGTTCTTCGACAACGCCATCGCGAAGAAGGAAGACCTGGTCGGCCAGCTCAACAAGGGCTGGACCGTGGGCAAGCGCCTGCTGCAGCACGAGCGCTCCGGCATCGGCGGCTTGAGCGGCGGCGCGCGGCGCAGCAATCCGGGCGCGCAGCTCGCGAAGGTCGCGAAGACCTACATCGGCGAGGTCGACGGGCGCATCGCCGACAGCGCCATGCGCGACACCATCATCCGCTTCAACATGCATCGTGCCGCGTTCCAGCTCACGGCCGAGCGGGCCAACGAAGAGAACCGTTCGGGAACGCCGGGCGAAGCCACCTCGATCTTCAAGCTGGTCGGCGCGGCGCTGCAGCAGGACGGGGCGGACCTGAAGCGCCAGCTGATGGGGACGCGCGGCCTCGGTGCCGACGGTCACGGCTTTACCGCCGACGAGTTGGAAGCGACCGAGGAGTGGCTGCATACCAAGGCGACCACGATCTACGGCGGCAGCAACGAGATCCAGGCCAACATCATCGCAAAGCGGGTCCTCGGACTCCCGGAATGAGGTGACGACGATGAGCTACCAGACGCTGGAGATTTCGACTCTGACCCCACACATCGGCGCGGAGGTGCACGGGGTCGACCTGTCGAAGCCGCTGTCGAACGAACAATTCAGCGAACTCTACCAGGCGTGGCTCGACTGGAAGGTGCTGGTATTCCGCGACCAGCACCTCGACCGCGAGCATCACAAGGCCTTCGCGCGCCGCTTCGGACGCCTGCACGTGCATCCGATGCAGCACAGCTACGGCGGGGATCCCGAGATCCTGACCGTCAAGACCACACAGGCGTCGCGCTACACCGCCGGCGACGGCTGGCACACCGACGTGACCTGCGACGAGATCCCGCCGCTCGGCTCGATGCTCTACATCAAGGAAACGCCCGAGTGCGGCGGCGGTGACACGCTGTTCGCCGACATGTACCGGGCCTACGACATGCTCTCCGACCGGATGAAGTCGATGCTCGAGGGGCTGGTGGCGGTCCACGACGGCGCCCAGCCCTACCTCGGCGCATACGGCGTCGCGCCGCCCGGCGGCACCGCCTACCCGAAGAACGAGCATCCCGTCATCGTGACGCACCCCGAGACGGGGAAAAAGATCCTGTACGTGAATTCCGGCTTCACCACCCGGATCAAGGACCTGAATCCGTGGGAGAGCCGCATGCTGCTGAACGGCCTCTTCCACTTCATCGAGTCGACTGTACAACTGACCTGCCGCGTGCGCTGGGAACCGAACACCCTGACCTTCTGGGACAACCGTTGCACCCAGCACCACGCGGTATGGGACTACTACCCGCACAGCCGCTACGGCGAGCGGGTATCGATCGTCGGCGAACTGCGTCCGGCCGCATGAGCCCGACGCTGTGAAGTTCGGCCTGTTCGGCGTCTGTTCCGGGATCTGTGCCGACCCCGCAGTCGGACGCCGACTGGCCCGGCTCGCCGAGGATCTCGGCTACGAGTCGCTCTGGACCGGCGAGCACGTCGTGCTGCCGGAACCGCGCCAGGCGCCCTCACCGGCGGAACCCGAGTTCCCCATGCTGCACCCCTCGACCGGGCTCGCATTCCTCGCGGCGGTCACCGAACACGTCCTGCTCGGTACCGGGATCGTGCTGATCGCGCAGCGCAATCCCGTGGTACTCGCGAAGGAGATGGCGAGTCTCGACGTGCTGAGCGGGGGCCGCCTGGTGCTCGGCGTCGGCGCCGGCTACCTGCACCAGGAGTTCCGCGCGCTCGGCATCCCGTTCGATGAACGTGGTGCGCGTACCGACGAGGCGATCGACGTGCTGCGGGCGCTCTGGAACGAACCGCATCCGCGTTTCCGCGGCCAGTTCACGTCGTTCAACAACATCCAGTCGCAGCCACGTCCGGTCCAGCCGGGCGGACCGCCGATCGTGGTCGGCGGCACCAGCCGCGCGGCACTGCGCCGCGCGGTGCAGAAGGCCCAGGGCTGGTACGGATTCGCGCTCGACGTCGAGCAGACACGGACGGTGCTCGAGCGGTTGCATGCGCTGGAGCGTGACATCGGCCGGCCGGATGCACTCGGCGCGCTCGAAATCAGCGTCTCCCCGCGCGCCGCGCTCGACGAAGCGACGGTCGATGCCTATCGCGAACTCGGCGTGCACCGGCTCATCCCGCTGCTGCCCCAGGACGACGAAACCCGGCTCCTGCGCTACGTCGAGAACCTCGCGAGGCGTTTCCTCGAGCGCTGAATCGATCCGCACGCCGGACCCTGACCGACCATGGACGAGACCCGCACCTGGCACGTCGGCCTCACGCGACTGGTACCCGAAGTACCCGGCGGTCGCTGGCTCTGTGCAGCTGCCCTGTTCGGCATCCTGATGGGTGCGTTCGGCGCGGCCGGCCTGCTCAGTGACGACCTGCCCGAGACCGAGACCGGCAATCGGGCGGCGGCGATCTTCTTCTCGGTGATCATCGCGTACATCGTTCCGGTCTTTCACTACATCAGCCAGCGTACGGCCGAAGCCATCGCCAGCCTGCAGGCGGATCTGGACGTGGATGAAACGGGAGTGGCTCGGCTGGCGGCGAGCGTGTATCGCAAGCCGCGGCACTGGTTCGCCTGGGCCCTCGGTATCGGCTGCGGATCGGCCGTGCTGCACAACCTCCTGCTCGCGCGCGGCGAAACGTCGCTGCCCGATGCGTTCGGCAACGTCGGTTGGTGGACGATGGTCGCCGGCACGGCGCTGGTCTGGATCGTCATGACCCTGGTGATCGCGGCACTCATGGACAACGCGTTCCTGCTGAACCGGCTCGCGCGCCGCGTGAACATCCACCTGCTCAATCCGGAACGCACGCGGCCCTTTGGACGCGTCGCGGTGCTGTCGACGCTCTCCATCATCGGCGCGCAGGCCGCCTTTCCGATCATGATCCTCGACGGCGGCGTGAATCCGGTCGCGTTCGCGCCAGGGCTCGCGGCGACGACGGTGCCGATGCTGGTGCTCGCACTGATGCCGGTCTGGCCGCTGCACGTCCGCCTGCGCGCCGAGCGCGCCCGGCTGCTCGAAGACGTCAATCGCCAGGTCCTCGAACTCGACACCGACCGGGGGCCGGCAGCGACCGCCGAGCTCCTGCCGCTGCTGGCATGGCGGCGTGAACTGCTCGCCATATCCGAGTGGCCGCTGGACGCGCGGAGTCTCGGGCGCCTGGCCTTCTACCTGGTCATTCCGCCGCTGACCTGGGTCGGTGCGGCGCTCATCGAGCACCTGGTCGAGTCTTTACTCTGACCCCAACCGTTACCTCAGCGGAGGGCGTCGCGCATACGACGGTAGGCCTTCGCGATCTCTTCGCCGAGCTGGCTCGTGGCGGCGCCGACGTCGCCCGCCGAGTCGCGCGCTTCCTTGCCGACCCGCCCGAGGCGCGACTCGATGTGGCTCCACTTGCGCTCGACGGCATCCCACTCGTCCTTGAACTCCGCCTTGAGCAGGTGCGCACGAACACGCAGTTCATCGCGTTCCTGACGTAGCTGGGCGAGCATCTGCTCGAGTTTCTTTTCTGCTTCACTGCTCATGGAAACTGACTCCTTTCGATCGATCCGGGTGGTGGTTCAGAGATCCTCGAACCGCTGGTATTCCTTGGACAGTCGCCGGTCGTGCGCACCGACCTGGTCGGCCAACGTCGCGAATACCTGCCGCACTTCGCCGGGCGGCGCCGCTGCCGCCAGCTCTGCGAACATGTCGACCAGGTGCTGATTGAGTCCAAGCAGCCACTGGGTCAGCCCCAGGGTGGAAAGCGGCTCTTCCGGACCGGCCAATGAATCCGGCAGCGCCACCGTGTACTGGGCGTACGTATCGAGCACCTTGTCCGGCGCATCGTCGAGATAACGCTCCAGCGCACCGAGCAGATTGCGCTGCTCGGTCTCGAAACTCTGCAGCAGCAGATTGACCCGCTCCGAATGCTCACGGCAAAGCAGGTCGTCCAGCAGGTCACGGCTACCGCCCAGGTAGCCGACGGCATGTTCCAGAACATCCCGCGCCTGCGTGAACGTCGATCGGGTAGGCGGGCTCATGGCGGCGCTGCGCTCCTCTGCAGGGACTCGGTTCGCGATCAGATGAACTGCGGAAGATGATCGGCCAGTTTTTCGGCCGTCAGCTGGGTGAAGTCCTTGTCGATCGCATGTACCACGAGCTCCGCGGCCGGCCCGCTCAGGCTCGAGCGGACATGGCCGAGAAATCGCGGCGCCGCCACCAGGATGAGGCGACCGAGTTGCCCGCTCTTGCGGCCGTCCTCGACACGCGCGGCAACCCGTTTCGCGAAGACCTCCTGTTCGTGTTCCTTGGCGGCATTCTTGCTGCCCATCCCGTGGCGACCGGCGCCCGCGGTATCGATGCTCCCCTGCCGGTCGGACACGAGGTCGCCTTCGTGGAGGCGGTTTTCCGGAGATACCAGCACCTCGAACTCCTCGAGCTGCCGGTTGGTGTGCCGGTTGAAAAAGCGCGCGCGCGTGCCGTCCGCCACGATCACCCAGGTATTCGTCATCAGATCTCGCTCCCAACGACTTTCCGATTCTGCGAAATCATTCTGGCCGCCTGAAACCGCGATGTAAAACCCGTGGATCTACGCAGCCTGCGCAACTGCTCAGGAGCGTTGCTCGGCCTTCCGCGGCGTGACCCGCACACCCGCGGCCAGGGCTTCGGGCGGGTTGGCCACGACCACCTCGCCCGCCGCGAGTCCATCGGTCACTTCCACCGCGAGGCCGGCGCGCTGGCCGACCCGCACCTCGCGCTGCCGCGCAACGCCTGCCTCGACCACGAAGATCTGCCAGGCACCGGCCTGACGGAACAGCGCGGTAACCGGCACGGACAGTACGTCGTCGGCCTCACGGCCGATCACCCGGGCCACCACGCGGTAGCCGTGGCCGAGGCCCTGCTGCGCGGTGGCCGGGCCATCGATGTCCAGCACGACGTTGACCCGCTGCTCCTCGATACCGAGCGCGGAAACCTTGGTGAATCCGAACGGCTCGACGCGGCGGACACGGGCCTCGAGTTCGGCATCACCACCCCACCCGGAGATCTCGGCGCGCTGGCCCGGCATGATGCGAACCGCCTCCTCGGAAAGGAAATCCGCCACGATCTCGAGGTCGGTCGGATCGCCGATCTCGAGGAGCGGGGTACCGGCCGCCACCACGGCTTCGCTCTTCTGGAACATCCTGAGGACACGACCGTCGACCGGCGCCCTGAGTTCCAGGCAGTCACACGGACCGTCGGGGCCGCTCGCCGGGTCCGCTGCCGGCGCCATCAGCCGCGCACGCGCGCGCGCCACCTGGTAGGTCCGCGCATCGACCGCGGCAAGTGCCGCCGCGAGCGCGGCGTCGGCCGTGCGAAAGATCCGCTCTGCATCATCGACGGCGCGCTGCGGGACGCTGCCCCGCTCGAACAGCGTCCGTACCCGCGCGAGTTCGGTTTCGGCGAAGGCGCGCTCCGCTTCGGCGCGCGTACGTTCGGCTTCAGCGAGTTGCCGTTCCGAGAGGGCCGCCTCCACGTCCGCGCGGCTCTCGGCGAGCGTACGCGGATCCAGGAAAGCCGCATCGGCTGGCTGTACCGTCACCACCACCGTGGTGCCCTGGATCACCACATCACCGACCTCGAGCGGATTGCGCAGCAGCCGGCCCGCGACCGGGGCCGATACGGTGAACACATCGCGAATTCGCGTCATGCCCTCGCTCTCCAGCGCGACCCGGAATGGCCCGGGTGTGACCGTCAGCGTCTCGACGGCCAGCGCCCGCGGCCGGAACGCGAGCACGAGCGCCGTCACCACCGCCACGCCCACGAGCCCCCACAGCAGCCAACGCCTGGTGATCATGTTCATCGCGGAATTCACTCCCTGGTCTTCAGTACGCCGATCATGTCGAGCCGCGAGAGGCGCCTCTGTACCAGCAGGATCGAAGGGACGGCCGCGCCGAGCGCGATGAGCACCGCCCATCCATAGGTGGCTGCGCTGATCGCCACCGGCACCCGGAACAACTCGGTCTCGAAGCTCGCCGCCATCAGCAGCGCGAGCCCCAGTCCGCCGAGGCAGCCGAGCGGCAGCGCGATCAGGATCAGCAGTGCGGCTTCGCCGAACAGCATGTAGGACACCTCCGCCGGGGTGAATCCCAGCACGCGCAGCGTCGCGAGTTCACGGCCCCGTTCGGAAAGCGCGATGCGCATGTTGTTGTAGACCATGCCGAACGCCATGGTGCAGGCAAACGCCAGGTAGAAGAACACCATGACCAGCATGGTCTCGCCGATGGTCTGGTCGAACATGTCGGTCGCCGCGCTTTTCAGCGTGACCGAACCGATCGCGCCGAGCTGCTTCAGCCGCGCGAGCAGGGATTCTATGTGATCCGGGTCGACTGCGAGCTGCAGCATGCTCGTCGTATGCGCCTCGCCCAGCACCCGGTTGAGCTCGTCGAGGTTCATGTACGCGGACATGCCGATCGACGTACGGAATACGGCAGCGACCGGCAGTTCGAGCACCCGGCGCCGGCCTTCGAGAACCTGGATCCGAACCTGGTCGCCGACGCCGACACCGAGCACGTCGGCCAGCATGTCTGACATCAGGATACCGGCCTCAGGGACACGCACGCGTCGATCATCGCGATCCCGCAGGACGGTGAGCCCGGCATCGGCAGGCATGCCGATGAGCGCCTCGCGCCGCGACCGGTGGCCGGCTTCGAAGCGCGCGGCAACCACCCGCACCGGTTCCACCGCGAGCACGCCGGGCAGCCGCCCTGCTTCCTGGACCACCCGCAGCGGCTTGGCTTCCACGAACCCGATGGTGGCATCCTGGCGCTGCTGATCGACGAAAAACTGCTCCAGCATGTAGTCGAGCGCATCCATCCACTGCAGGGAGATGACCAGCAGCGCCACGCTCGCCGCGAGACCCAGGCTCGTGAACAGCGAGCGCATGGGTTTGCGCAACACCTGCCGAAAGATGATGCGGGTCGGCTGGTCGAGCCAGGCCACGAGCCTGGCCGGCGTCCAGCGACTGTGCCGGAACACCGGCGGGGCCGGCGGTCGCATGGCTTCCGCGGGCGGGAGTCCGCCGGCATACCGGGCCGCGCCGAGCACGCCGATCAGCGACGTGCCGACACTCACCAGCGCGGACAGCAGGTATACGTTGGGATGTGGTGCGAAGATCAGCTCGGGGAACCGGAACAGCTGACCGTAGACGCCCGTCATCCAGTGCCCGAGCCAGAATCCGGTCGCCCAGCCGATCAGGAGGCCGATGCATGAGAGCACCAGGACCAGCTTGGCGTAATGGCGGATCACGCTCCCGCGCGAATAGCCGAACGCCTTCAGCAGGCCGATCTCGCTGCGCTCGATGAATACGAGACGCGCGAGCACCATGTTGGTCAGGAACGCCGCGACGCCGAGGAAGATCGCCGGGAGAATGGTCGCGAGCGTCCGCAGTTGCTCGATCTCGTTGGAGAGGAACCAGTGCGACGGCTGGTCCTCGCGTCCATAGGCACCGATCCCTCCATAGCTCGCGAGCAATTCATCGAGCGCGGGCAGGACAGCCGAGGCCGGATGGCCCGGCCGCAATGCGAGGCTCACGTCGTTGAATGCGCCTTCGAGTCCATAGGCCGCGGCGAGGGCATCGCGGCCGATCCAGATGATGCCGTAGTGCGTGGCGTCCGGCATCAGCGCGCCCGGCCCGATCGCATAGACGAACTCCGGCGAGAGTCCGACACCGGCGACCTCGAGCATCTGGCGGCGCCCGTTCAGGAGCGCCGCGAACCGGTCGCCGGGACCGAGCCCGTGCGCCTCTGCGAACGGTTCACCCACCACCACCTCGAACGGCCGCAGCGGATCGGGCAGGCGACCGCTCCGCAGCACCACACCGTTCAGCACCGGGTCGCCGCTGCGCGGCAGCGAGACCAGCCGGCCCATCACCGGCGCACGTACTGTCTCCATGTCGAGGATCGCGTACTGCACCACGCGCAGATCCGCGAACTGCACGCCGTCCAGTGCCTCGAGCTCCTCGCGCAGCCGCAATGGCGCGCGCTTCAGGCTCGCGAACACGTCGCCGAAGCGATAGCGCTCGTAGTAGGCCGCGCTGGAATCGGAAAGCGCCTGCATGGCCGAGAGGCTCATGACGAGCACGCTCACGCCGGATGCCACGATGAGCGCGATGGCCAGCGCCTGTCCGCGCAGCCGCCAGAGGTCGCGCAGGAGTTTGCGATCCAGCGGCGCGATCACCACTGCAGCGCCTCCGGCGCGACCCGCGTCGCGTTCTCGATCACCGACTCGATGCGCCCGTCGGCGAACCGCAGCACGCGGTCGGCCATGGACTCGATACTGCGATTGTGGGTGATCAACGCGGTGGTGGTGCCGAGTTCGCGGTTGACCTGCTCGAGCGCCTTCAGCACCCGTACGCCGGTCGCGCTGTCGAGCGCACCGGTCGGCTCGTCACACAGCAGGATGTCCGGCTGCTTGGCGATGGCGCGCGCGATTGCCACCCGCTGCTGTTCGCCGCCGGACAGCTCGGACGGGAATGCGCGCAGCCGGTCGCCGAGTCCGACCAGCTCGAGCGCCGCCGCCGGCGTCAGCGGATCCCGCGCGATCTCGGTGACCAGCGCGACGTTCTCTTCCGCGGTGAGGCTCGCGATGAGGTTGTAGAACTGGAACACGAAGCCGACGTGGTCACGGCGGAACCGGGTGATCTCGGCTTCGGTGGCACCGAGCGGGCGCCCCTGGAACAGGACTTCCCCGCTCGTGGGCCGGTCGAGCCCCCCCAGGATGTTGAGCAGCGTCGACTTGCCGCTGCCGGACGCGCCGACCAGCACCACCAGCTCGCCCTGGAACAGTTCGACGTCCACGCCGCGCAATGCCTGTATGGTCACGGTCCCGGTCTGGTAGACACGCGTGAGCGCGCGGCCGCAGAGGACGGCGGGTTTCGGCATCGGGGCCCTGCCTCGATCGATGCGGTGGAGACGGGGATGGAACCACGCGCCCACCCGCGAGGCAAATACGGGTAATCACCGAATGGCGCCAGGCGCCGTCAGGCCATGCGGGACCTGAACTCACGCACCGACACCGCAACGAGCGTCACCACGGTGAGCGGGATCACGAAATAGAGCATGACCGCGCTGAACTCGTCCTGCGCATCGTGATCGCTCGCGGCGAGCACCAGGTACCCCGCATAGGCGCAGTAATAGCCGAACAGCATCGCCCCTTTCCAGCGCCCGATCATCCCGCCGGTGAAAAAAATCGGCAGACAGGCCACTGCGACCGCGATCATCACAGGCAGGTCGAAGGCGATGATCGAGCGCGCCACGCCGACCCCGTCCGGCGCGACCAGCGCCGCGATCCCCAGCACGCCCATGATGTTGAAGATGTTGCTGCCGACGACATTGCCGACGGCGATGTCCCGTTCGCCACGCAGTGCCGCGATGATCGAAGTGACCACCTCCGGCATCGAGGTGCCGGCAGCGACGATGGTGAGGCCGACCACAACTTCGCTGACGCCCATCCACAGCGCGATGCCGACGGCACCGTCGACGAACCAGCGCGACCCGAGCACGAGCAGCACCAGACCGCCCGGAATCAGCAGGACGTTGCGCAGCATACTGCCACCCGGCGGCGGCAGCTCCGCCGCCGCGTCCGGATCCGGTTCGCGCCGCGCGAGCCGGATCAGGAAGACGACATAGGCCACCAGTCCGGTCACCAGCAGCGCGCCGTCCACGCGGCCGACACTGCCGTCACGGCACATGAGATACAGCAACACCGATAGGCCGATCATGAGCGGGACGTCGAGCCGGATGAGTTGCGCCGAGACGACGAGGGGCACGATCAGGGCGGACAGGCCGAGGATGAACAGGACGTTGAAGATGTTGCTGCCGACCACGTTGCCGACCGCGATGTCGGGCTGACCGGCCAGGGTCGCCTTGACGCTGACCGCGAGTTCGGGCGCGCTGGTACCGAACGCCACCACGGTGAGCCCGATCACCAGCGCCCGGATGCCGAGGGCTCCGGCGACCCGCGCCGCGCCGCGCACCAGCGCTTCGGCGCCCGCCACCATCAGGACCAGTCCGGCGACCAGGAACAGCAGATCCATGGAACGTCCCTCACTGCAGGCACCACGGTGGCACGCAGTATGGGGCGGCGCCAGCGCTGTGTGTAGATGGCAGTGTGCAGAAGGCGGTGTGTAGTAAGCTCGACCGACCCGCCGCGGTCCGGACCCACGGCGGGCGCGCAGGCGGGGGGCCACATGAGCGAAGCAATCGAACACACCGGGATACGCATCGGGCCGTGGACCTTCGACGTCGCGGTCAGCGGCACGCCGGGCCGTCCGCTGGTCCTGCTGCTGCACGGCTTTCCGCAGACGAGCCACACCTGGCGCGACCTGCTGCCGGCACTGGCCGACGCCGGCTACCAGGCCGCCGCGCCGAACCAGCGCGGCTACTCGCCCGGCGCACGACCGCTCGCGGTAGTCGACTACGCGACCGGACTGCTGGTGGACGACGCGCTCGGGATCGCCGATGCGTTCGGTGCTGAACGCTTCCACCTGGTCGGCCACGACTGGGGCGGCCACCTCGCCTGGCTGATTGCCGCCAGGCACCCCGACCGGGTGCGTACGCTCACCGTGTTGTCCCGTCCGCACCCGGCCGCGTTCGCCGCCGCCATGCGAGCCGATCCCGCCCAGTCCGACCGCTCGCGCCACCACCGCGCGTTCCAGGATCCGGACAGCGCGCGGCAGCTGCTCGCCGACGGCGCACGCCGCCTGCGGGCGTCGTTCGCCAGCCAGGGCGTGCCGGACACTGCCATCGACGCATACCTCGAGCGGCTCGGGACTGAAGCGGCCCTGGATGCGGCGCTCAACTGGTATCGTGCCGCGACCCTGGCGGGCCCCGGCGCCCGCGACGTTCCCGCCGTCACCGTACCCACCCTGTATCTGTGGGGTTCCGCCGATGCGACGGTCGGTCGTGTCGCGGCCGAGGGAACCGCCGAACGGGTGACCGGCCCGTACGTGTTCGAAGTGATCGACGGCGCCGGACACTTCCTGACCGACGATGCCGGTCCTCGCGTGATCAGTGCGCTGCGCGCCTTCCTCGCCCGCTGGGAGCATGTCCGATGACCAACCGTGTCCCACTTCCGAGCACGTGGCTCGGCCTGTTTTCGCTGCTGGCAGTTCTGATCAACGCACTGCCGGCGGCCGCGGTCGAACCCGCAAGGGCGCGCGATTTCGGCCTGACGGTGGGCGTCTTCCCCACCGGCCCGCTGAACGCGATCACCGATGTCGCGGGTGTCCTGGTCGGCCACACGACCGTGTCGGAAGGTGACTCGATCCGGACCGGCGTGACGGCGATCGTTCCCGCGCCCGGCAACCTCTACACCCACCCCGTGCCGGCCTGGATCCACACCGCGAACGGCTACGGCAAGCTGATCGGTGAAACCCAGGTGCGCGAATTCGGCGAGCTCGAGACACCCATCCTGCTCACCTGCACCCTGTGTGTGTGGCGCGCCGCGCAGGGCCTCGTCGAATGGAGCTACCGGCAGCCTGGAATGGGCGAACACACCATCAACCCGGTGGTCGGCGAGACCAATGACGGGCGGGTCAACGACATGTGGCGCTATCCGATCGGGCCGGAGCACGTGAGTGCCGCGCTCGACGCGGCGAGCGCGGGGCCGGTGGCCGAAGGGAGCGTCGGCGCCGGGCACGGCACCCAGGCGTTCGGCTGGAAAGGCGGCATCGGCACGAGTTCCCGGCGGCTGCCCGCGAGCCTCGGCGGATTCACGGTCGGCGTCCTGGTGCAGACCAATTTCGGCGGCATGCTCACCATCGACGGCGTACCGGTGGGTCGTGCGCTCGGGCAGTACACGTTTCGCGAAGCGCTCGAGGCGGAGCCAGCCGATGCCGACCGCGAGGACGGCTCGATCATGTTCGTCGTCGCCACCGACGCGCCGCTCTCCGCGCGCAATCTCGACCGCCTCGCACAGCGGGCGATCCTCGGCCTGGCCCGCACCGGTTCGTTCATCCACAACGGCTCGGGCGACTACGTGATCGCGTTCTCGACGCATCCGGAGCTGCGCAGGCCACGCACGGCGCCGGCAGCGGTGGTGACGCCGGAGCTGGTCAACGAGTCGATGTCACCGCTGTTCGCCGCGACCGTCGAAGCGACCGAGGAGGCCATCTACAACGCGCTGTTCATGGCCACGACCGTGAGCGGGCGCCGCGGCACGCTCGAGGCGATCCCGCGCGACCGCGTGCTCGAACTGTTGCGACAGTCCGGGCGCATTCAGTCGGGAAACGGGTCCACCATCGAATCCGGCAGCGGCACCTCGAACGCATTGAGCGTGAGCGAGATCAGGCAGTAGTAGCCGATCAGCGTCACCAGTTCGACGAGCAGGCTTTCGCCGAACGCGCCCTGCGCACGCCTGTACAGTGCGTCGTCGAGCCGGTGGCGCGCGAGCAGCGCGGACGCGACCTCCCAGGCAAGACGCTGATCGGCCGCGTCGAATGGCGGCGTAGCCCGCGTGCGCAGCGCCTCGACGACTGCCGGATCGACGCCGGCCGCGAGCGCGAGCCGCGCATGCGCGGCGAACTCGAATTTCGCCTGGTAGTACGCGCCCACCGTGCAGATCGCGACCTCCTTCACCGACTCCGGCAAGCGGGTCTCGAATCTGAGGACTGCGCCGAACGCCTGGGCCGCGTGTCCGACAGTCGGCGCGCGCAGCCATACGCCGAACGGACCCTGCAGGCCGATGCGTCCGTGCCGGGCCGCACGCGGCCCGCTTTCCACCGCGGCGAGCAGCGCCTGCTGGGCGGCATCGAGTGCGGCGGGATCGAGGGGGGTCAATCGATTCACGAGACGCTCCGGCGGCAGTTTCGGTCGCCAGCATACGCCAGCGCCCGGGTCCACTCACGCGGCCATCGCGCTGGCCGTGGCCCGGTACGGACGGTATCCTTGCGGCCCGGTTCCGGTAAGGGCGAAGAATGCTGCGTTTCCTGGCTGTACTGCTGATGCTGGGCGGACTTGCCGCCTGTGACGGCGACAAGAACGTGCCACCGAGCAAGTCCACGTTCGACCGGACGCCCGACCAGGGCATCCTGGCCGTCGTGAACGCCATCCCCGACGCACCGAACCTCATCGTCAACTACGCCGGGTCGCGCGGCACCCGCCAGTCCCGTGCGCTCGCCTACGGCGAAGGCTTCGCGGTCGCGACGATCATCAGTACCTACACGATGGAGATCGGCTACTTCGATGCGGCCGGACAGCCCCAGACCGTGTTGAGCCTGCAGGGTGCCGACAGCATCGAACTGCGTGAGGACGACCACTTCATCCTGGTCCTGACCGGCAGCCTCGCGGACCCGGAGATCGTCCGTATCGACAATCGCGAATACCTGTACGGGGTCGTCTTCCAGAACCCGGCGGACGTCACCGGTGACCCCGAGGTCCACTTCGCGCATTTCGCGTCCGGCGAAGCGCCGCTCGACTTTTTCCTGACTGCCAGCGGCACCGCGCTCGCCGACGCGACGCCGGTGGCTTCGCTCGCGTTCGGGCAGTCGACCGCCGTCCAGGCGGTGACCGCCGGAACCGACTTCCGGCTGCGGATCACGCCGCAGGGTGATCGAACCACGGTGCTGCACGATTCCGGGACTTTCCCGATTCCTGCCGCGACGCGACGCCTGCACGTCGCGTTCGAGGATTTCGGTCCGGGCGGCGATCGCGTGCGCGCACGTTTCCTCGCTTCGCAGATGGCCAACTACCCGGCCGACACACGTCCGTCGGAACTGCGCGTCGCGCAGCTCATCGCGGACGTCCCGGCGGTCGACGTCTACCTGGTCGACACCGACGACCCGCCGATCCGGGCGGGCCTCGGCGTGAACACCATCAGCCCGTTTGCGGAAGCCGCGCCATTTTCCGGCAACGTCATCGTGACGCCGGCCGGAGTGACCACGCCGGTCCTGTTCCAGGGCCAGATCGCCCTGGCGAGCGGCACCAGCCACACGCTCCTGCTCGGCGGCCTGCGCACCGATCCGAGCGACGCCACCCGCAGCCGCGTCTCCGCCGGCCTCGTGAGCGAGGACATCCGCCCACTCGACGGCCTGATCCCGGTGCGCGCCTACCACGGCAGCGGGACCACGGGCGCACTCAACGTACATCTGCTCGAACCCGGCCAGACGTTCTCGGACACGACCGCGCAGTTCCCCGGGCTGCAACTGGGTTCCACCAGCGTGCGGGTGTTCCCGCCGGGCGAGCGCGACCTCGTCATCACGAGCGGCTCCCCTGCCGCCGTGGTGTTCGGACCGGAGCGGATCGAGCTCGTGCCCGACAACCTGTACCTGCTGGCCATCGCGGATACCGCCGGTGGCGGCACGCCGTTCGGCGTCGAGCTCGTCGCAACGCCCCTGACCAGAACGCCCTGATCCTGCGGCGTCCGAGCGTACTGCTTCAGAAGCTGTGCTCGATGCCGAGCAAAAACCGCCGGCTGCGATAGTCGAGACCCGGCAGGTTGCCCGCATTGTCGGCATGTTGAAGCTCGGCAAAGACCGCGGTCGCCGCTGAGGTCTCGCGACTCAGCCGCGCGCGCAGATCCACGCGGTCCTCCGCGCGTGTTCTGACCAGGGGCGAACCATCCGGGTCGGACACCCGGTCGGCGTCGCGGTAACGGCTGTCGCGATATTCCGCACGCAGCAGGGTACGCCAGCGCGGTGCGGGCCGCGTCTCCCATTCAGCGAACAACACGAAGCGAACCGGCGAGTAGGAATAGAACGCCTCGTCGACACCGAGATCCTCGCGATCGTTCAGTTCCCATTGCAGTCCGCCACGCAGCAGGTGCGGGTCGTACGACCAGGCCGCATCGACCCCGCCGCGCGCCTCCCAACCGGAAAGATATTCGTAGGTGCGCGCCGCTTCGACCCTGCGCAGCCCCTGGGCGAAGCGCAGGCGCAAATGCTCACCGATACGACGCGATGCCTCTAACCGAAGGACGACCTGGGTCGCGAACGGGTCCGGCCCGGCCCAGAGCTGTTCGGCGCGCACGCCGGTCTGCAACTGCCAGGCACCGGCGCTCCGCTGGTGCACGATGCCCGCATTGACGGCGCCGAAGTCGAACTCGCTGACGTCCAGATGGCGCCGATGGAACGCGCCGACCTCGACCTGCCAACCGGCTCCGGGCGAGCCGGACATGGTGCGACGGCCCACCGCCAACAGATCGGCGAACACGTCCGACTCGCCGCTGCCGGCCGTTTCGAAGTCACCCGCCTGCAATGCGACATTGTCGTCGTGACCGAGGGCTGTGGCGAGATAGCCGGCCCAGGGCCGCACCGCCGGCGCGCGCGCCGGCGGTGTTGCGCGCGCAGCCGTGGAAACGCTCGCTGCAGCGCCTGGGGAAAGCCGGTCTTCGGCCAGTTCGCGCAATCGGGGATCCAGCGCGGACTGCCGCGCCCGCTCGTAGTGCAGACGGGCCAGGTCCGGATCCCGAGCGGCTTCCGCCACCAGGCCCAGGTTGTACCAGGCGAGCGGGCGCCACTCGGGCAATTCGGTCAGCCGTTCGAACGCGGCTCGTGCTTCGGCGAGATTGCCGAGCCGGTAGTGGACCACGCCTAGGTTGTAGGCCAGCTGGGGTGAAGGCGCGCCGCGCGAGGCTGCCTCCTGAAAGCAACGCAGCGCGGTTTCGAGATCGTTGCCCCGAAATGCGGTCAGTCCGGCATCGAATGGATCGGCAGCCGACGCCGCCACGTACCGGGCCGCACACAGCAGCACGACCAGAACGAGTACCGCGCGCACACGGCGGCGATCATGGTGGCGCGCGATCATGTCAGCGGCGGGCACTCGGGCGGCTCATGCGCCCAGTCTAGCCCGGACCCCGCAGGAATGGGCCATTGCAGCCGCATTCCTCCGGAACATGTCGGAAGTCGCGGCAGACGGAAAGCTCAGTCTCAGGAGCCCGGGCGCGCCCCCGGTCCCGCATCCGGCGGCC
Source organism: Pseudomonadales bacterium (assembly GCA_019634925.1). Classification (GTDB taxonomy): domain Bacteria; phylum Pseudomonadota; class Gammaproteobacteria; order Pseudomonadales; family Azotimanducaceae; genus UBA7803. The sequence continues at coordinate 29,751 of JAHCAL010000003.1, read as the reverse complement.
CGCCACGCTCCGCGTCGCGCGCGCGTTCCTCGCGGATCCGCTCGCCCAGATCATTGCGCGCAGCCTCGTCCGCCATCTGGCGGCCGAGCGAACGTGCCTCCTCGGCAAGCGCCTGCGCAGCGGCGCGTGCATCCGCCGACGTGTCCTGCCCCCCTTGACGGGCTTCTTCCACGACCTGCCGACCGAATCCGGGCCCTTGCGCCTGGGCGGCAGCCGAGGTTTCCTGACCCGACTGGGCGTTTCCGGACCGTGAGCCCGACCCGGCATCGGCTTCGCCGTCGCGTGGAGGCCGCGGCGGCAGCGCGATCAGGTTGATGATGTCCGCAGGCGTGGCACCGGATTCGATGACCGTCATGGTCGGATCGAGAGCGGTGTCCACGGGACTTGCCGCGTATACCCCATGTATCTGCATCGCACCGACACAGATCGCCAGCAGCAACGAACTTCGCAGGTCAATCACGTTTTCACCCTCGCTCCACGGCTGCTTCGGTATCCCGTGCGCTGACCAGCACGCGCACGGCACGCCGCGCGGCGCCGCCTTCCATGGCTACCCGTAGTTCGGCAGGGCCGTCACCCTTCAGGCGCACCGGCAGACGCAGCAGGTTGCGCCCGTCCTGCAGGTCGGCCTGCCAGCTGACGGTATGCTCGCCGGCGAAGCCATCGAGTTCCAGACCATCCGCCAGTTGAACGGTCAATCGCACGCCAAGGCGCGCACCAGGACTGTCGATGACGACGTCCACGTAGTCGAGCTCATGCGGCACCAGCGCCACCCTGAACGCCGGCATATCGACCGGCCCGTCCGTTCGCGCCACCTCGAAGAGCAGGAGCGCCGCCAGCACGAGCGCCGCACAGCCCGCCGCGAGCGCGCCTACGACGGCCCAGCGTGCCCGCCGCCGGCTCTCGCCCAGCGCCACGGCCCGATTCAGGATCGCATCGACCCGGCGCTCGTCCAGTAGCGCCTGCGGGTCCCGCGCGAGCGCCGCTCGGACGCGCTGTTCCGCGTACCACTGACGGCAGAGTTCGCAGGCGCGCAGGTGGCTTCGGGCGGCATCGTCCGTTGCCGGCAGCAGGGGCGCGGCCGGCGCAGGATCGAGCCTCTGGCGAACATCGGTGCAGTTCATGTCCATTGATAACGCTCAATCCGCCGCAATGGTTGCATCGAGAAGCCGTTTGCGCAGTTCGGCCTTCAGCCGATGTACCCGCGCCTTCAGCGTACCGAGCGGCGCGCCGAACACCTCGGCCAGTTCCGGGAGCGTAAAACCCTGCACGAGGTGCAGATCCAGCAGCACGCGCTGTTCCTCGGTCAGCGCCGCCAGGACCGCTGCCAGCGCCCGGTTGGTCTGGTCGCGGGCCACGGCCCGGGCCGGATCGGCATCCGGATCCACCGTGCCGAGCATGGCCTCCTCGTCAGCCACCGTCTCCGGCGCACGGCCACGCTTGCGCAGCGTATCGATGCATTGACGGTACAGCACGCGCAGCAGCCACGGGCGCAGCGCTTCGATACGCTCGAGTTCGTCGACCCGCCCATACAGCTTGGCGAGGACGTCCTGGACCAGGTCTTCCGCATCGTCCGGGTCTCGGAGGTAACGGAAAGCAGCCTGGTACAGCGCACGCACGTGCGGCCGCAACAGATTTTCGAATCGGGCAGCTCGGGCCGCACGGCCGAACGCGTTCCTCATACCGTTATACACGCCGGATTGCCCGGGCAGGTTGCATGCTTCCGCCTCACTGTAACGAATTCGAGCCGGCGGGATGCAACCTTTCCGGGCCGCCGAGCGTGTCTAACCGGTGTATCCAGAAAAACCAGAGGAAGTATCCATGACCACGCTCATCACTGACCGGATGTCGTTCCGCGCCGCGTGTGGCGCTGCACTGCTCCTCATGCTCAGCGCCTGCGGTGGTGGCGGCGGCAGCGAGGCTGCCGCACCGGCACCCGTGGCCAGCGGCCCGGGAACCGGCACGCTCAGCGCCAGCATCACCGACGCCGCACTCGACGACGTGACGGCGGTGAATCTCAGGGTTACCGCGCTGCAGCTGCGCGAGCAGGGTGCTGCCGAAGGTGACTGGGTGGTGATCGATCTGCGCGATGCGCTCGGCAATGCGCTGCAGTTCAACCTGCTCGACTATCAGCACGGCGCGACGTTCGCACTGTTCGAGGACGAACGGGTTCCGGCCGGCGTCTACGAGCACGCGCGACTGGTGCTGGAAGCACCCGCCCGGACGCCCGTCGAGTGCCGCGGCCAGGATCCGCTTGCCGGCTCCCACGTCGAAGCGGCCACCGGCGGCCTGGTCCCGCTGTTCATCCCGAGCGGTGCGAATGCCGGCGTCCGGCTGGTGAGCCCGTTCCGCGTGCCGCTCAATGGCTCGGCTGACATCGTGATCGACTTCGACCTGCGCCAGTCCCTGCACCAGCCCGCCGCGTTCCGTAACCAGTGTTTCTTCCTGCGCCCGGCCTTCCGCGTCGAAGCGGTGCAGAACACTGGCCGGATCACCGGCACCGTGGACGCCGAACTGCTCGACGGCAGCAACGGTTTCTGCAGCGACGACGATCCGATGACGGGCAACGCCGTGTACGTCTACGCGGGTGCCGATCAGCTGCCCGGCGATCTGAACGCCGACCCGGATGCAACCACCGCGGCACCGGTCGCGACGTCGTCCGTGGAGTACGATGCGCTGTTCGGCAACAGCGGCGGCGGCACCTACACGGTGGCGTTCCTGCCGCCCGGCGACTACACGGTGGCGTTCACCTGCCGCGCCGACCAGGAGCGGCTGCCGAATCCCGACGGCACCAGCGACGACGAGCGGTTCGCGGTGGACGAACTGGACTTCCAGGCGCCACAGACCACCACCGTCACCGCGCGGGCAACCAGCGTCGTCGACTTCAGCGCCGCGTTGGAAGAGTGATCGGCTCACCATCGAGAACCACACTGGGCGTCGTACCGACGCCCGTGCGGTACCCGGTGGTGAAGTCGAGGCCCTCGAGCCGCGGCGTCACCGCCGCGTCGACCACCAGTTCGAGCGGATTGCCCAGGTTCGGATAAGCACCGCACGACTCCGCCGCTGTGCACAGGCGTCCGTCCCCGTCGAGGTCGGATCCCGCGAACAGGCGATAGCGGCCCGGCGGCACGTCCGCCAGCGTGAACGCATAACGGCCTTCAATCGCCGACACGGCAAGGGACCGCACGACTTCCAGCGCCTCGTCGACCAGCACCACGAAGTGCAGGCCGGCATCCGGAACCACCGCCGCGTCGATCACGCGCGCCACGACCGCAATCGAGACCGCGTCTACTGCCGGATCGCTGGGCTCCACGCGAACGACGGCCTCGTGGATCCCCGGCGGGAGCTGTGACCGCTGCACGAAGATCCGGTAGGCGCCGAGTCCGTCGGCATCGACCGCAAGCGGACCGATCGTGAGCCAGGGCGCATCCGCCGCGAGCGTGACAGCGACCGGCGCGCTGCCCGCGTTGCCGATGGCCACGTCCAGTTCGCCGAGGAACGTACCGAAGTTGAGTCGGGTCGCCGATGCAGTCAGCCGCGCCATCGGCGTCGGCGTCGTGCCCGCCGCGAGTTCCAGCGCTGCCTGCACGGCCTTGCGGGCGTTGAGACGACCATGGCCGAACCGGTCATCGCGGCCGGCCGTGCCGAGATCGTCGGTCAGCGCGCCGCTCGCGAGCAGCGTATCGAAACCCTCCGGGCGCAACGTCGGGAACAACGCCTTCATGAGCGCGATCACGCCGGACACGTGCGGTGCGGCCATCGATGTCCCGATCGCCGGGCCGTAACCGAACGCGATCGCAGCGCCGCCGCCACTGCCCGCGGTACTGAACACACAGTCACTCGGTCCGCAGGTGCGCGCCGCATCACCACCGGGTGCGGCAAGGTCGATGTGCGGTCCGAAGTTCGAATAGGAAGCCAGCGTATCGCCGGCCGTGGTCGCGCTGACCGCCAGCACGCCCTGATAGCCGGCCGGATAGACCGGTGTCGCCGATCCGTCGTTGCCGGCACTCGCGACGACGAGGATGCCGCGCGCGCGGACTTCGTTCAGCGTCTGCTGTTCGGTCGCCGAGGAAAAGCTGCTGCCGACGCTGAGATTGATGATGTCCGCGGTGACGGCCGGCAGCCTGCCCGACACGTTGGGCAGACCCGCCGCATAGCGGATCGCCTGCTGCAGGTCGTAGCTGGTGCCGCCGTCAATACCGAGCGCGCGCACCGGCATGATGCGCGCATCCCACGACACGCCCGCCACGCCGAGCGCGTTGTCGGTATCGGCGCCGATGGTGCCGGCCACCAGCGTGCCATGGAAACTGCCGGAACCGGGACCGCGGGCGTCGTCGCCCGGATCGTCCGGATCGGGATCGATGCCATCGCCGTCATTGGCGCGCGCCGGGTCCTGCACGAAGTCGTAGCCGATCACCGCGCCCATGCCGTCGCGCAGGATGCGCGAACGCAGATCCGGATGATCGAGCAGCACGCCGGTATCCACCACCGCGACGACCACCGGCGCCCGGCCCGTGTCGCCGCCCGTGGTCACGTCCCACGCCTGCGGGAGTTCCATGCGCCCGTAATGCCACTGGCGCCGATACTCGGGATCGTTGGGTACCCGCAGCGGCCGGTGCACGACGTTGACCTCGGCGATCACGACCCCCGGCTCCCGGCGCAGGGCGCGCGCAGCGAGCAGAGTGCGATAGCGGCGCTCCTGCATTGCGTTCACCCGTGCACCTGCCGCGGCGATCCGTTCCGGCTGCGCGACTTCGCGGTGGCTGCGGGCGGCCGCCCGCCCGGCAGCGGCGACCAGTCCGTAGCGGCCGCCACGCGCGCTGCGCGCCAGTTCGTAACGGCGGGTCTCCCGGCCCAGCGATTCGGCAACAAGTACGTCACCGGGGACGAATCGATCCGTCAGCCGGCTCGCGACCGCAGCGAATGGCAATGCATCTGCCGGGTCGCTGATCGTCAACACGTAACTGCTCGCACCTGCTCGCGCGACGACTCGCAGCACGTAATCTCCCGGGCCCGGCACGGTGAGATCGCGCAGCCGGCCATCCGCCACGGACGCGTCGACCAGCACCGGCGGACTGCCCGCCCGGTACAGTTCGAGGTCCACGATCGCGTCCGCGTCGTCGATGGCGAGCACGGCGCGAACTTCGGCCTCCACGGCGAAGGCGTGGAAGTCCTCGACATCGCCTTCCGCGAAGAAGCGGCCTTCCGGTGCGCCCGTGCCGGCCATGTTGACGAAGCCGCCGAGTTGTACCGGCGCGGTCAGCGACTGCGCCGTGGCGAACGTGTTGTTGCGCACGGCCACACCGCTCCGGGTGTTGGGATCGCTGTCGACGTCCGTGCCCGGTTCGACGTCGATCGTTCCGCCGAGCGTCGCGCCGAACGCGCGGACCGTCCGCGTGGTCGTACCGGTACGGCCCGCCGCGTCGGTCACCTGCAGCGTTATCTGGTAGGTCCCCGGCGCCTCAAAGACATGGCCGAGCGCAGGACCCTGGTCGCTGGCCGAGTCGTCGCCGAACTGCCAGGCATAGGCGACGATCCGATCGTCGCCATCGGTCGATGCCGCCGCATCGAAGCGTACCTCGAGCGGCGCCGGTCCTTCCGATGGTTCGGCCGAGAAACGCGCGGTAGGCCCGCGCGGTGCACCGCCGACGGCCGCAGCCCCTGCGGCGTCGGAGCCGCCGCCACCGCCACAGGCGGCCAGGAGCGCCACGCACACAGCTGCCACGACCCTTGGCATGCCCGTCGCGAGCGGCCCGCGATGCAGGTACGCGGCTCGTAGCCGGCCGCTGCGCCCGCTCGTCTGGCTGCCGTGAGTGAGACCGGGAATCCACTGGAGCATTGCGCGACCTGCAGTCGGGCAGATCCCCGAAGTATGGCGCGCACGGAATCAGCGGCTTGTGAAGCCCTTCGCGTCTCGGGATTCTGGAATGTGCGTCGCCGGCGGTGCTGTGGCCACCGGAGCTGTGACCACGAGAACTGTAACCACGGGAGCCGACCGACCCCAGGAGCTGTCAGGGAGGAAGAATGGAGCGGGAAACGAGACTCGAACTCGCGACCCCAACCTTGGCAAGGTTGTGCTCTACCAACTGAGCTATTCCCGCGTAGGGCGCGTATTTTGCCCAATCGAGACGGAATTACAAGCGCCGCTCTGCGCGTCCGTGTCCCCGCAGTCGGTGTCGATACCGTACACCTGCCGTGCCGCGTCCACCGAGACCAGGCCCGCGGCGACGTCGGCGCGAACCCGCTCGGGATCGCGCTGCCGTACGTCGCCGAGCCCACCGCCGCCGGGCGTTTCCATGACCAGCCGCAGACCGGCCGGCACCTCGTCCCGACCCATGCCGCGCAGCGGCGTGCCGTCGCTCAATCGGACGCTGCCCGGCGCCCCGGACGCGCCGCCCTGGCGCCCGCACGGCGCATGCTGGATCCGGTCGAACATCCGCGATACCACGAACGGCGCGTCGTGGCGGTGCCCGATCTCGATCACCTGGCCGAAACCGCCGCGGCATGCGCCGGCGCCGGCCGAGTCCTGGCGGTACTCCCGGCGCCAGACGATCAGCGGCGCAGTGACTTCGTTGACTTCGGTCGGCGTGGTGCGCACGCCGGACGGAAACGCCGTGGTGGACAGCCCGTCCTTGCCGGGGCGTGCGCCGGTGCCGCCGTTGTAGATCGGGTTGGTCACGAACGTGCCGTCGCTCTCGTCCGCGTGGCCGTTGCGCAGCACCGGGTTCCAGATGCAGGACGCGCCCTCCGCCGGCACCCGGCCGGGCAGCACCTGGTCGAGGCAGCCGAGGATCACGTCCGGCAGCATCTGCCCGACCGCATGACGGGCCGACACCGCGCGCGGCGGGCGCGCATTCAGGATGGATCCGGGCGGCGCGGTCACGCGGATGACCCGCAGCGAACCGGCGTTGTTCGGCACGTCGTTGCCGATCAGGCAACGCACGCCGAACGAAGCGTAGGCTTCCGTGTACGGCAGCGGCACATTGATGCCGTACGGCGATTCCGCCGACGTGCCGGAAAAATCGATATGAATCCCGTCGGGCCGGATTGCCAGTTCGCAGACGAGATCGATCGGCTTGTCGTAGCCATCGATGCGCATGCTATGCCTGAAATTGCCTTCCGGCAGCGCGCGGATCTCCTCGATCATGGCGCGCTCGGAGAGCTCGAGCAGCACCGCGCCCGTTGCGTCGAGCGAATCCAGCCGGTAATCCTCGAGCAGCTCGAGCAGCTGGCGCGCACCGCTGTCGTTGCAGGCGGTCAGTGAATACAGGTCCCCTTCCGCGACCACGGGATCGCGCACATTGGCGGTGATCAGCCGCATGAGCGTTTCGTCGCGCACCCCGGCCCGGAACAGGTGAGAGACCGGAATGCGCAATCCCTCCTCGAACAGGTCGTTGGCATCGGCGCCGAAGCCGCGGCCGCCGACGTCGGCGATATGGCTCGTCGATGCGAACAGGGCGACACACACGTCGCCGCGGAATACCGGCGTCACGACCGTGAAATCGTTCAGGTGCCCGGTTCCGATCCATGGGTCATTGGTCACCAGCACGTCGCCCGGCTCGAGCGTCGCGACCGGATGCACCGCGAGAAACTTGGCCACCGAGGCCGCCATGGCATTGACATGGCCGGGCGTGCCGGTCACGGCCTGGGCGAGCATGTTGCCGTACGTGTCGAACACACCGGCGGAGAGGTCGCCCGCCTCGCGCACCACCGTCGAGAACGCCGTGCGCATGAGGGTCTGCGCCTGCTCCTCGACGATCGCGAGCAACCGGTTCCAGACCAGCTGGGTGGTGAGTTGCGTCATGTCTACCCGCTCGCTCATGCGCGATCCCGCAGGCGTTCCAGAACCAGGTTGTCGAACCGGTCCACCACCACGGAGAACCCCTTGGACACGACCGTGGTCGTCTGATCCTCGACGATCAGGAGCGGTCCCGCGATCGCCCGGCCGGCTTCGGCGAGGTCGGACCGGAGTACGAGCGGTACTTCGGTAGCCGCTCCGGACTCAGGATCGAACAAACGGCCGCGCATGGCTCCGGCGGAACCGTCCGCACCGACACGCTGCGAACGCCCCGGTGGGCCTGCGCCGGTATACAAGTCCGGCGCGCCGAGCTCGGTCAGCGCGAGCGTAAAGCTCAGGATCTCCACGTCGAGCCCGGGAATGACACGCCCATACAGCCGCCGATACTCGGTTTCGAACGCCGCGTGAAGCGCGACACCCGCCTCCGCGCCGAGTTCGCCATCCGGCAGCGTCACCGCGATCTCGTAGCCCTGGCCGACATAACGCATCGCCGCACGCCGCAGCACCCGAAAGCGCCCAGCCGGCGCGGCCTGCTCGACGACGGCAAGGGCTTCACCGTGCATGGCCCCAAGCAGCGCGTTCGCGACATGTGCCTCGAATGCGGACAGGCGCTGGTAACGGCTGCGTACCACTTCGAAACTGATCGGCGCGAGGAGGAACCCGACCGCGGAACCCACCCCTGCACCGGCAGGAATCACGATCCGGTCGATCTTGAGACGGTCGGCCAGCGCCGCGGCGTGCAGCGGACCGGCACCTCCGTACGCGACGAGCGTGCGCGCCGCGACATCCGCGCCCCACTCCGCCGCGTGCGCGCGCGCAGCGGCGGCCATGTTCTCGTCGACCACCGCACCGATGCCGTACGCGGCCATGGTGTCGCCCAGCCCGAGTGGGCCGCCGACCGAATCCGCGAGGGCCCGGCGCGCCGCTTCGACGTCGAGGTCTATCGACCCACCTGCGAAGAAGCCGGGCTGGATGCGCCCCTGCAGCAGATCCGCGTCGGTCACCGTCGGCAGACGCCCTCCGCGGCCGTAACAGGCCGGACCGGGCTCCGATCCTGCACTGTCCGGCCCGACCTGGATGCGCTGCAGGCGGTCGACACGCGCGATCGAGCCGCCGCCGGCGCCGATCTCGACCATCTCGATCACCGGGATCCGCACCGGCAGACCGCTGCCCTTCTTGAACCGGTATACACGGCCGATCTCGAAGGCACGCGACAGCAGGGGTTCCGCATCGTCGATCAGACAGATCTTCGCCGTGGTGCCGCCCATGTCGAACGACACGACACTCGGATACCCGCAGAGCCCGGCCAGGCGCGCCGCGAGGATCGCCCCGCCCGCCGGGCCGCTCTCCACCAGGCGGATCGGATACGCCGCGGCGGTCGCGAGATCGGTGAGCCCGCCGCCCGACGTCATCATCAGGAGCGGCGCTTGGAATCCAGCGTGGCCGAGCTTGTCGGCCAGGCTGGCGAGGTAACGCGCCATGAGCGGCCTGACGTACGCGTTCGCGGTCGCCGTTGAGAGGCGCTCGTACTCCCGGATTTCGGGACAGACGTCGGACGCGAGCGTGATGTAAAGATCGGGCAACTCGGCACGGAGCAGCGCGGCAGCGGCACGTTCGTGCGCGGGATTCGCGTAGGCGTGCAGGAAGCCGATGGCGACGCTTTCCACACGATTGGCTTCGAGCACCGGCACGAGCGCGCGCACGTCGGCCTCGTCGAGCGGCAGCAGCACCCGACCTTCGGCATCGAGCCGCTCGGTGACCGGCAGCCGCAGATACCGGGGCACCAGCGGGGTCGGCCGATCGATACCGATGTCGTACTGCTCGAAGCGGTTCTCGAGCGCCATCTCGAGCACGTCGCGGTGACCGGCCGTCGTGACCAGCGCCGTGACCGCCCCGCGCCGCTCGATGAGGGCATTGGTCGCAAGCGTCGTACCGTGCAGCACCAGTGCGACCCCGGCCGGTGTGGTTCCCGACAGCGCCAGCACGCGATCGATGCCGGTCATGACGCCGTCCGCGGGGTCTTCGTAGGTGGTCAGAACCTTGGTGCTCGTGAGCGTGCCGTCGCGTTCGATCACGACGTCGGTGAACGTGCCGCCGATATCGACCGCGATGCGCGCGCCGGGCGTCACCGGGCGATGCTCCGATCGGGCGCAACGGGATGCGGGCCGGTCATGCGCCAGAGCCTCGTTCGGGCACTGATCAACAGCATGACCGCGAGCATCAGCAGTGCGGAAGTGAGCAGCGCCGACTGTGGGCCGAGCCGTTCGACCAGGAACCCGCTCACGACCGCGCCGATCGGCCCTGCACCCATGAACGAGAACGAATAGAAGCTCATCACCCTGCCGCGCTGCGCTTCGGGTGCCTGCTCCTGCATCATCGTGCGCGACATCGTCATGGCGACCCCACCACAGGCACCCCAGAAGAACAGCGCGACGACGAACAGCAGGAACGAGCCGGCAAGGGCAGCAAGCGCCAGCACGAGCGCGCCGATCACTTGCGAGAGGATCAGCGCGCGCCCCTGGCGATGCACGTCGCCGAACCGCAGCAGCAGTACGATGGTCGCCACAAGGCCCAGGCTGTTGCACGCGTTCATGAACGCGAGATCCCCGGCCGAGCCGGCGAACACCTCACGGATGAGCAGCGGCATCGTGACTATGTACGAGCCCATGAAGAACATCGCCATCGCCACGTTCTGCACGACGATCACGCGCATCGCCGGCGACGCCAGCACCGTGCGACCACCCTCCACCACCGAGCGCCAGAGCGCCGGTGCCGGCCCCGTCGTACGCGACTGCTCCTGGCGTATCCGTGCGAAGGCGACGACGCCCAGGCCGAGCACCACGGACTGCACGAGCAGGATGGGGACCGGCCCGCCCAAATCCGCGAGCGATGCCACGCCGAACCCGACGATCTGCAGTCCGAACTGGATGATGCTGGTGAGCATGACGGTACGCTGCACGCGTCCGCCGGCGACGTGGTTGAGGAGCCCGTCGCGCGCCGGGGTCACGAATGCCTGTGCGGTTCCGATCAGGACCGCGTAGGCGAGCATCAGCGTGAACGAGAGCGTGCCGAACACGAGCGCCGCGACCAGCAGAAGCGGCGCCAGGGTCGCCACGATCTGCGCGAGCACCACGACGCGCCGCGCGCCGAACCGGTCGGCATAGCTCCCGCCCACGAGAATCAGCAACGTGCCGGGCAGCAGCAGCGCCATCTGCGCGAAGCCGACGTTCTCCGGCGCTTCACGCAATACCATCGTCACCAGCCAGGCGAACATCACGCCCTGGATGCCGAACGAAAGGAACCAGCTGCCGGTACCGAGCAGATAATGCTGCAGCGGTCCCATGCGTCCGGCCGTGTCCGCGCTCGCGTTCACCCGGCGAGCTGCTGCACGGCGTAGTCCCGGATCAGCTGGTAGTTGGCCTTGCCGTTCGGCGCGCGTTCGAGATCGGCACGCGCGAGGATCCGCTTCGGCACCTTGTAGCCGGCGAGCCGCTCGTGCACGAACGCCTTGAGCGCCGCCTCGTCGAAGGGTACGCCGTCACGCAGCTGGACGACCGCGGTGATCGCCTGGCCCCACTTCTCGTCCGGCAGCCCGACCACCAGCGCGTCGAAGACGCTCGGATGATGCTTGAGGGCTTCCTCCACCTCCTCCGGATACACTTTCTCGCCCGCGGTGTTGATGCAGTTGCTGCCGCGGCCGAGCAGTGTCAGCGAACCGTCCGCCTCGACCCGGACCCAGTCGCCCGGGATCGAGTAGCGCACGCCGCCGATCACCGGAAACGTCCGCGCGGTCTTGTCCGCGTCCTTGTAGTAGCCGACCGGCAGATATCCGGACACCGCCACCATGCCGGCCTCACCGGACCCGGGCACCACTTCGCGATGATCCTCGGTGAAGACCTTGCAGGTCGGCCCGAGCGTGAACTTCGCCACTTCGACCTCGGCGTCGCGGGTCATCACGGAACTGCCGAGCCCGATCGCCTCCGACGACGAAAAACCGTCGGCCAGCAGCAGCTCGGGGTTGTGCCGCAGGAGCCCCGCTTTGACCGTCCGCGTCCACATCACGCCGGACGAGGTGATGGCGCGCAGCGAGGAAAAATCGTAGCGTCCGGCCTGCGCGTCGAGCGCGGCGACGATCGGTGCCGCGAACGCGTCACCCACGATGGTCATGGTGGTCACCCGATGCCGGTCGACCGCCGCGAGCGCCTCGAGCGGGTCGAAGCTGCGGCCGGTGAGCGTGACGCAGGTGCCGCCGCGCGTCATGGCGCCGACCGCGCCGAGCAGGCCGGTGCCGTGCATGAGCGGCGGCAGGGGCAGGCTCACCGGCGGTGCGTCGACCCGCACCCGTTCGACGAACTCGGCCAGATCCACCGCTGGCGGCACGCCGAGCCGCGGATTGCCGCCGGCGCCGGTGACGCGCCACAGGTCGTCGAGGCGCCACATGACGCCCTTCGGCATTCCGGTGGTGCCACCCGTGTAGAGGAACAGCATGTCGTCGCCGGAGCGCGCGATACCGAGCGGCGCGCCGTCTCCGTCAGCCACGAGTTCGTCGTAGTGCAGTACGTCGGTATTGCCAGGATGACCGTCGGCGACCTCGATCCAGGTATGCACCAGCGGCAGCTCGCCGCGGATGGCGGCGACCCGCGGCGCAAACTCGGCCGCGTATACGACTACCGCCGCATCGGCATTGTCGAGCAGGTAGACCAGCTCCCGATCGACGTAGCGATAGTTGACGTTGACATGGGTGAGCCGCGCCTTGAAGGCGGCCGCGATCGCCTCCGAATACTCGGGGCAGTTGCGCATGTAGAAGCCGATCTTGTCACCCGGCGCCGCGCCGCGGGCCTGCAGTGCCGCGGCCAGATTGTTGGTGCGCGCGGAGAACGTGCGCCAGTCGATCACCCGCTCGCCGTGGATCAGCGCCGCCCGTTCGCCGGGCACGACCTGTTCGATCGCATCGAGAATATCCCCGTGGTTCCACGGAAACGTCATGCTCCCCTCCGTCTCGCAAGGAAAACGCCAAACATAGGTATTCGGGCGATGCGCGTCCAGAGATCGACCGGCGTGCCCGACCTCCGAAAAGCACGAAGCCCGCACGGGGCGGGCTTCACGTCGCGCCCTGCTGACGCAGGGCTGTAGATGGCGTCCCCTAGGGGATTCGAACCCCTGTTGCCGCCGTGAAAGGGCAGTGTCCTAGGCCTCTAGACGAAGGGGACTCACAAGAGCCGCGCATTCTATGAACGTGCCTCCGGCACGTCAAGGAACACTATGAACGTGCCTCCGGCACGTCAAGGAACACTATGAACGTGCCTCCGGCACGTCAAGGCAGGTCGAGGCCTTGCGATCCCACCCAGTGCCGCGCGAAATGCTGCGCGGTGCGCCCGCTGCGCACGCCGCGCGCGAGCGCCCAGCGCAGTGCCTCGGCGCGCGCGGCCTCGTCGAACGGTACCGCGCAGCCGTGCCGTGCCGCGAGCCGCGTGACCCAGTGCTCGACCACTTCCAGGTACGCCTGCTGGCGGAACGGGTGGAACGAGAGCCACAGGCCGAACCGGTCGGACAGCGAGATCTTCTCCTCCACCGCCTCGGACTGATGAAGCTCGCCCTCCACCATGGTCGCCTGGCGGTTCTCCGACATGTATTCGGGCAACAGATGACGCCGGTTCGATGTCGCATAGATGAGCACGTTGGGCGCCGCCTTGAACATGGACCCTTCGAGCGCGCTCTTCAGTTCCTTGTAAGACGCATCGTCCGACTCGAACGACAGGTCGTCGCAGAACAGGATGTAGCGGTACGGCTCGTCGCGCACGCGCCGGGCGATCTCCGGCAACGCCGCGAGCCGCCCCTTGCCCACCTCGACCAGGCGCAGCCCCGCGTGGGCGTAGCGGTTCAAGAGCGCGTGTACCAGCGAGGACTTGCCGGTGCCGCGCGCGCCCCACAGCAGCACGTTGTTGGCGGGCAGCCCGGCGAGGAACTGGCGGGTATTGGTGTCGATCGCGGCCTTCTGGTCGTCGATCCACAGCAGGTCTTCGAACGCGATGTCGTCGAGATCGGCGTGCGCCCGGAAGCCCGCGCGCCACGCATCGGCCTGCCAGACCGCGGCGCGGCAGGTGTTCCAGTCGATCGCCTCGGGCGCCGGTACGATGGCGAGGGCCCGCTGCACGAGATCACGGATATCACGGGCAAAGGCGCGTGACTGTTTTTTCATCGGATGACTACTCGGGTGAACTGATGGATGGGAGGGCTGCGACTCGTGCGCGGCGCTGCCGCGCCGGAGGCGCGCTCTCAGGCCGGGCGCCGCAGGGGCACCACGTTGGCGCGCTTCTTCACGTAGATACGCCGCTCGCGGCCAGGACCATGAAGACCGATGGTCCCTTCGCGGAACAGCCGCAGGTCGAGCGTCACCACGGTGCCGGTCGGCTCCGCCTCGAGCACCAGCGCATGCCCGTCGAGCCGCCAGGCACCGCGTTCCTCGGCGGAATCGTCGCGCAGCCGGTAACGCCCGCGATCGGTGCCCCCGGCCAGCTCGAGTTCGCCGTCGTGGTCCTGCCAGAGCCAGACGCCGGGCAGATCGAGCCGCGCGAGCCAGCGCCGGCGGTTCTGCCGGGTCGCGCGCACCCAGCTGAACGCGCCCACTGCAACGAGGATGACGAGCAAAAGTGAAGCCATGGCTCAATCCTGTCGCACCACGGCGCGCGGATCAATACCGCAGGTGGCGAAGAGCCGCTGCCAGGCTTCGGCATGGCGCACCACTGCGCCGCGCGTACGGCGCCATTCGCTGCGCACGCCCGGGCCTTCGGCCGCGGGATCGAGCACCTGCCCGTACCATTCACGAAACCCGGTGGTAGCGACTTCGTCCAGACGGTCTGCCAGCACCGCGAACGCGGCCACCCACGCCTCGTGCCTGCTCAGGTCGTCGGCCAGACGCGGCTGCAGCTGCCCGAGATAGACCTGCGCGAATACGTTTCCGAGGATCGCGCTGCGCGGTGTCGGCCGGCCGTTGCGGCACACGCGGCCGGCCTCACGATCGAGCGCGTCGGCCGCGGCATCCAGCACGGCCCGCCACCCGGCCCAGTCCTGCCGCGCGGGTCCGACCCAACTGCCGGCGCGCAGCAGCGCGAGGCTCGCCTCGAACCCGGCACCATCGAAGCCGCCTCGTTCGAGCGCATCGAGGTGGTCGGCGAACTCGCGCAGGAGCCAGGCGAAGTCGCCCGGCGGGAGGGGCCGCGACGCCCCGAGCGCGATGCGGATTTCGTCACCGGCGAAGAGCGCATTCCAGTAGAGCACGGGCAGCTGGGCCGTCTTGGCCCTCGCCCGCGCCCGCATCCAGTCGGGCGCCGCGCTGCCGCAGCGATCCAGCGCCGCGAGCCAGGCAACCTCGTAGCCGAGCCGCTGGCTCGCACCCTGCAGACGGCCGAGCGGGCTGTTGCGATAACCGACCAGCGCACCCATGTCGCAGCCGTGCAGATCGATGAACTCGCCGACGTCGATCGCATCGCGCGGCAGCTCGTGCACGAGTGCGCGGCGCGGCGGATACGCAGGTCCGGCCGGCTCTGGAACCGCGCCGACATCGGTATCGAGCACACGCGCGAGCCGCGCCAGGTAGTCCGCCTGGTCGGCAGCGCCGTCGGTGCGGGCGCAGGCAGTCAGCGCGGCCAGTGCCAGGCCGACCGCGAGCCCCTGCAAGCGCCACGCGCTAATCCACCGCGCGCCGGGCCAGCCACTCAATCGAGCCATTGACGGCGGATATCGATCAGCTCCGCATCGACCGAGAGCTGCACGTCGCGCTCGATGCCGGCCAGCAGCTGTTCGACGACCCGCGCGCCCGCAGCACCCGCGACGAAGGTCCACTCGGCACGCTGCAGCAGGTCCTGGTGAGCGCTCTCGAACACGGCGACGTTCGGCGCGCGCCCGAAGCGCTCGCGCAGGCCGTTCAGCCGCTGCCGCTTTTCCTTGAGCGAACGGCAGCCGGCGAGCCGGAATTCGATTGCAAGGCTGCCGATGCTCACTGCGCGGCGGCGAACTCCCCCGCCGAAATGCCGTAGAACACCGTATCGAGCCCCCGATACGGCCGGCGCGCTTCGAACACCATGCCGATGCGTTGCATGACCCGCACGGAGCGCTGGTTCGGGGTATCGGTCGCGCCTATCACACGGTCGAACCCGCACTGTTCGAATCCGTGCCGCAGCACCTCGCGTGCGGCTTCGGTCACGAGCCCTTCGCCCCAGAATGCGGGCAGGATGCCGTACAGCAGTTCGACGGATCCGTCCTCGAGCCGGCGGTGCCCGCAGAATCCGACGAGCGTGCCCGGGTCACGCCGCACCTCGATCGCGAACAGCCCCGTACCGAGCGACGCGAAACTCGCCAGGCTCTCATCGACGATCGCCACCACCTGTTCGCGCGGAATGATCACGTTGTCCCACAGGTACTTGCGCACCGCGGGATCGGTCCAGAAACAATGCAGTGCCGGCACGTCGTCGTGCGTGATCGGCCGCAGCCGCAGGCGCTCGGTGGCGAGTACCGGCAGGGCAATCGCATTTCCCATGGCTTCCCCTCCATGGTTGCCCCCTTTCCAGCCCGAGTTTGCCATAGGCAGGTACATAAGCGAACATCCGGGACCCTGCGCAACCGGCGCGTCGCAACGGATTCCGCTCCATGCGCTTCAGCTTCTGGCCAACACCCTCCCAACGCTTCGAGGACGTGCTGACCCTCGCCCGGCACGTCGAACGGACCGGCTGGGACGGCTTCTGGTATGCGGATCACTTCATGCCGAACGCGGCGGATACCAGTGCGCCCTGGCCCGAGGCCTGGGTCACGCTGTCCGCGCTCGGCGCGCTGGTGCCGCGCCTGCGAATCGGCACGCTGGTGGTCGGCAATACCTATCGGCACCCGGCGGTGCTGGCGAAGATGGCCGCCACGCTCGACCACGTCACCGGCGGCCGGGTGGTGCTCGGACTCGGCAGCGGCTGGCAGGAAAACGAACACCGTCAGTACGGCATTCCCTTCTACACCGTCGGCGAGCGGCTCGCCCGGCTGGACGAAGCCTGCACGGTGATCCGGTCCCTGTTCAGCCAGCCGAAGACTTCCTTCGACGGCCGGTTCTACCGACTCGAGGACGCTTCACTGGAGCCGAAACCCGTGCAGCAGCCGCTGCCCCTGCTGATCGGCGGTGGCGGCGAGCAGGTCACGCTGCGCATCACCGCCCGCCACGCAGACGAATGGAACGTATGGGGCGATCCGGCGATCCTCGCGCACAAGATGGCGATTCTCGACGGGCATTGCCGGCAGCTCGGCCGCGATCCGAAATCGATCCGGCGCACCGCCGTCGCATTGCTGTTCATGAGCGACGACCCGGACTACCTGGCGCGCATGCGCGCGGCGAAGATCCCGCAGCCGCACCTCGTCGGGACGGTCGAGGAGATCCGCGCGATCGTCGCGGAATACGCACGGATCGGCGTCGACGAACTGATCGTCCCGGACTTCACGCTCGGCGACATGGCGCAGAAGATCGCGACGCTCGACCGCTTCATCGGCGAAGTCGCCGGCCGCTGAGCCGCACGCGGCGCCGGACATTCCGAAGACCACTACGCAAGAATCCGTAACGCAACCGCACGATCGAGGGGAGTTTCACGCGATGACCGGCAAGGCGCCCGCACCACCCGTTCCGTCCGCCACCATCATGATGCTGCGCGACGGCCCGCAGGGGCTCGAAGTATTCATGGTGGTGCGTCACCACCAGATCGACTTCGCTTCCGGCGCGCTGGTGTTTCCCGGCGGCAAGGCCGACCCGCAGGACTATGACCCGGCGCTGCTCGCGCACCTCGACGGCGCTGCGGCGGATTCGGACATGCGCGCCATCCAGATCTCGGCGATCCGCGAGGCATTCGAGGAATGCGGCATCCTGCTCGCGCGCACCGAGGGTGATGCGGGTCTCGTCGCCGCACGCCGCCTGGTCGAGCTCGAACCATACCGCACCAGCCTCCACAGCGGCGCGAGTTCGCTGCGGGCGTTCGTCGAGAACGAACGGCTGCGGCTGGCATGCGATCAGCTGGTACATTTCGCGCACTGGGTCACGCCGGAGATGATGCCGAAGCGTTTCGACACCCACTTCTTCCTGGCTGCCGCGCCGGCCGACCATCTCGCCGTACACGATGGCCACGAGTCGGTGGATTCGGTGTGGATCCGGCCGGCCGATGCACTCGCCCAGGCTGCCGCCGGCACCCGCACGATCATCTTCCCGACCCTGCGCAACATCGAGAAACTGGCGGTGTTCGACACGGTGGCTGCAGCGATCGCGGGCGCACGCGCCGCACCGGTGGTCCGGGTGCTGCCCTGGACGGAGCGCCGCACGGACGGCACGTTCCTGTGTATTCCGCGCGAAGCCGGCTACGCGGTGAGCGAGGAGCGGATGCCGGAGCGGGCTGGCTAGTCCAGCGGGCGGCGGTCGCCGAGTTCCTCGAGGAGCTCGGCCACGGTGATCAGCATCGATTCGTAGTAGCGGCCCGCCACGCGCTGGGCACCGTCGAACGGCACCAGCAGGTTGGCCTCCGCGCCCGCGAGACGCTTCAGCTGGACGACCACCTGGTCGCGCAGGTGCCGGGCATGAAGGATCTCCAGCAGGTCGACTACGTCCTCGTTCCGATTCTGCATGCCACGTGTTCCCCAGCGAGTGCCTGAAATCTAGTCAAGCGATTCGCGCCGCGCCATGCGCGGAACCGGTGCGTCCCGCGGCTTGCGCAGCCGTTCTCAAACCCGTAAGTTCGCGGCTTACAAAACTTTGCGGAGCATCACTGTGGCAGGCGAACGCAACCCGTCCGGCAGCGACGAAGTCCTCTACGACGTGGCCGATCACGTCGCCACCATCACCATCAATCGGCCCGAGCAGCAGAACACGATTTCCGGGCCCATGCTCGACGCACTGTCGAAGTGCCTGCTCGCCGCCGACGCCGATCCCGACGTCCGTGCCATGGTGATCACCGGTTCCGGGCGCTTCTTCTGCGCCGGCCTCGACCTGCGCGGCGGCGGCATCTCGAGCAACCTCTCCTCGCAGCGCAGCTCGCCCGCGACGCTCGACCTGCGCAACACCCCGCCGACCGTGCTGCACAGCCTGGACACGCCGACCATCTGCGCGCTGAACGGTTCGGCCGCAGGCTACGGCATGGATCTCGCGCTCGGTTGCGACATCCGCATCATGGCCGACAACGCCAAGCTCGCCGCGGCGTTCACCGCGCGCGGCGTGGTGCCGGAATCCGGCGGCACCTGGATCCTGCCGCGCCTGATCGGCTGGTCGAAGGCCGCCGAACTGATCTTCACCGGCCGCACGCTCATGGCCGACGAGTGCGAGCGCATGGGGCTCGTCTCGCGGGTGGTCCCGGCCGCCGAGACGCTCGCCGCCGCCCAGGCGCTCGGCCGCGAGATCGCCGGCAACGCGCCGATGGCGGTGCAGAGTTCGAAGCGCATGATGCGCATGGGCATGAACGAGACGTTCAACGACCACGTCCACCACGTCTTCCTGCAGCTGCTGCCGCTGTTCCAGTCGGAAGACTTCAAGGAAGGCATGGCGTCGTTCATGGAGAAGCGCAAGCCGGTGTTCAAGGGGCGCTGATCGCGCCTTGCCCGCCGGACCGACTTTGCCCGGCTTGGACCGGCTTGGCCCGGCTTGGCCCGGCTTTGCCCGGTTCGGCGGGTTCCGCTATGATTGCGCCCTTCGCGGGGCGTAGCGCAGTCTGGTAGCGCACTTGACTGGGGGTCAAGTGGTCGTCGGTTCAAATCCGGCCGCCCCGACCATTTCCCCCGTCCAGCAATGCTCCGCGATCCGCAGATCAGCATCCCGCACGTGCGCCCACCGCGCAGCGGCGGACAGCGAGGAGCCAACGAGATGTACCAGCACCGCCCGCGTGCACGTTCCCTCTTCACCACCACCGCAGCACTGACGCTGCTCTCGGTCGTCGCCTGCGGCACGGTCGCCAATCCCAACCCGGCGGCGCTGAACGTCGTCCCGCTCGAAGCCGCGCCTTTCGTGGCCGAACCCGTCGCACGACTGGAAGAGCCGTGGGCAGCCGCGTTCCTGCCGGACGGCCGCCTGCTGGTCACCGAGAAGCCCGGCCGGCTGCGCATCGTGACCCAGGCAGGCACGGTCGCAGCACCGGTCGAAGGCGTACCTGCGGTGGATGCCGGCGGTCAGGGCGGGATGGGCGACGTGCTCGTCCACCCGGACTTCGCCGCCAATGGCATCGTCTACCTCAGCTTCGCAGAAGCCGGACCGGACGATACGCGCGGTGCGGCCGTTGCGCGCGCGCGACTCGTACTCGACGACGCAGGCTCCGGCCGGCTCGAGGACCTCGCGGTCATCTGGCGTCAGGTACCCAAGGTCACCGGCCGCGGCCACTTCGGCCACCGGCTCGCACTCGCGCCCGACGGCCACCTGTTCATCACCTCCGGCGAACGCCAGAAGTTCGACCCGGCCCAGGACATGACCGGCAACCTCGGCAAGATCGTACGCCTGCGCCAGGACGGCAGCGTGCCGGCCGACAATCCGTTCGCCGATCGGGGCGGCGTCGCGGCCGAGGTCTGGACGCTTGGTCACCGTAACCCACTCGGCATCGCATTCGACGCGTCCGGCCGGCTCTGGGCGCATGAAATGGGCCCGGCGCACGGCGACGAACTCAACCTGATCGTGCGCGGCGAGAATTACGGCTACCCGATCGTATCGAACGGCGACCACTACGACGGCCGCGACATTCCCGACCACGCGACCCGACCCGAGTTCGCGCCGCCCGCCGAATGGTGGGTGCCGGCCATCTCGCCGGCGGGCTTCGCGATCTACCAGGGCGAACTGTTTCCCGCCTGGCGCGGCAGCGGCTTCATCGGCGGCCTGTCGTCGCGCGCGCTGGTCCGCGTGACCTTCGACGGGGATACCGCCCGGGAAGCCGAGCGCTTCGCCATGGGCGAGCGGATCCGCGAGATCGTCGAAGGTCCCGACGGCGCGCTCTGGGTGCTGGAGGACGGCGCCCGCGGCGGCCAGGGCCGACTGCTGAAGCTGACGCCCCGCTGACGCGCGCCGGGGGAAGAGGATCACCAGGCGCATGACCGAGCCCGTGCGTGAACCCGGTCAGGACACGACCGACCTGACCCCCTGCTTCTACGGCAGCGTGAACACGTGGGAGTGCGACGAGAACGATCACCAGAACGTCCGCTACTTCGCCCACAAGATCAACCAGGCCCTGCAGGCGTTCGTCGCGATCACGACCGGTGACCCGGCCATGACCATGCGTGTGCCCGGCGCGATCCGCCACCAGCACATCCGCTTCGTGCGCGAGGCGCGCGCGGCGACGCCCCTGCGCGTCGAGTGCGGCGTGCTGGCACGCTCGGAAGGCGCGCTCACGGTACTGTCGATCATGCGCCACAACGCGACCGGCGAACCGCTCGCCGGCTTCCAGACCACGCTCGACCTGCGCGACTGGCCGACCCGCTGGCCGGATGACAGGACGGTCGACGCACCGGATTTCGCAGCGCCCCGTGGCATCGACCCGGCCGCGCTCCCCGCGCCGCCGCAGAGCTTCGATGCGGCCGAGGCCATGGGCTTCCGGATCGTCGGTCAGGGCGTGATCGGCGCCGACGAGTGCGACGCCGAGGGTACGGTGCTGCCGCACGTATACATCGGTCGCGTCTCCGACGGCATGCCGAACCTCTGGGTGTTCGTGAACAGCGACGCCGACCGGTTCGCGCGCGAGGAAGGCGCGCTCGGCGGCGCCGCGCTGGAGTACCACTTGGAGATCCACGCGCCCTTGATGGTGGGCGACGTCTACACGCACCTCTCGGGCATTCGCGCGATCGGCGCCAAGACCCAGACCATGGCGCACGTCCTGATCAACCGCCGCACGGGGCATGCCGCCGCCAGCGCGACCGCGGTCGGGGTGGCCATGGACCTGGTGACGCGCAAGGCGGTGCCGATCGCGCCGGAGCGCCGGGCGCGCCTCGAGCGGTTTCTGCTGCGCGGATGAATGTCGGCGCACGGTGCGGGTCATCCGTGCCGCCGCAGGCACTGATTCCCCGCTGACGGAGGCAGACCAAGGTGAACAAACCGTGGCAGATCACCGTGTGGTTCGCTATCTGCGTATCCATCGGGCTGGGATTCGCGCTGCTCGATGGGATCCCATTCCGGGCGGTGCTCCTGGCCGCGGTCGGCATGGCGCTGATGGGCAGCGCGGGCTTTGCAGCCGCTGCGCTCTGGCAGCGCTTTCGCAAGCGCTGACGCGGGCGGCGTCGATCAGGCCTTGAGCACCCGGAGCACGTCCTCCAGTTCCACGATCATCTGCTTGACCAGCAGCTTGAACTGGGTCTGGTCCTGCTTCGCTTCTTCACCCTGCAGGCGCTGGCGCGCACCGCCGATGGTGAAACCCTGATCGTAGAGCAGACCGCGGATCTGGCGGATGACGATGACGTCCTGGCGCTGGTAGTAGCGGCGGTTGCCGCGCCGCTTGACCGGCTTCAGCTGCGGGAACTCCTGTTCCCAGTAGCGCAGTACGTGGGGCTTTACGTCACAAAGCTGGCTGACCTCGCCGATGGTGAAATACCGTTTGCCGGGAATCGGCGGCAATTCGTCATTCTGGCTGGCGTCCAGCATAGGCCTCTACTCGTGCTTTCAGTTTCTGACCGGGACGGAACGTGACGACGCGACGCGCGGAGATGGGGATCTCTTCGCCGGTCTTCGGATTCCGCCCGGGACGCTCGCCTTTCTCGCGCAGTTCGAAATTGCCGAAGCCGGACAGCTTGACCTGTTCGTTGCGCTCGAGGGAGTTGCGGATGGCGTCGAAGAACATCTCGACCACTTCTTTTGCTTCGCGCTTGTTGAGGCCGAGTTCATCGAATAGACGATCGGCCATCTGCGCCTTGGTCAAAGCCGCCAAGATTGTGTCTCCTTCCCAACGGGTCCCTCAGGTCCCACCAGCCCCACCGGATCCAGACGACTCGCACCAAGTTACGGATCGGATCAGCACGGATCAGCGCAGTCGCGCCCCCAGGACACGTTCGAGAGCCCCCACCGCGTCCTGTGTACAACGGCCAATCTGATCGTCCGTTAGCGTGGCTGAAGCATCCTGGAACGTCAACCCTAGGCCCAGGCTTTTCTCAGTAGAATCAATACCCTTGCCCTGGTAAACGTCGAAGATCCGAAAGTCGACCAGGATCGCGCCGAGCGTCTCCCGCACGACCGATTCCACCGCACCCGCGGCAACCGCACGCGGCACGACGATGGCGAGATCGCGACGCACGCTCGGATAGCGTGAGATACCTTGGTAGCGCCGCGGACCGCGCCCGAGTATCGCCTGGGCATCGAGCTCGAAGCAGTACACCGGCTTCGCGAAGTCCAGGCGCGCCTCGATCTCCGGGTGCAACCGGCCGAGTCGCCCGGCGCGAAGCCCGTCGACCATGAGCGCCGCGGACTGTCCGGGATGCAGCACCGGATCGGCGAGCGGTTCGAACGCGACGGCGCGCAGGCCCGCCCATTCGAGCAGGCGCTCGACGACACCCTTCGCGTCGAAGAAGTCGACCGCTTCGCGGCCGTTGGCCCAGCTTTCCGGCAGCCGGCTGCCGTAGAGCAGGCCGGCCACCCGCTGCTCCTGGCGGAGCGGCTCGCCCGGGATGAACGCGAGCCCGACCTCGAACAGCCGCGCCCGCTCCTGCTGCCGGCTGACGTTCAGGCGCAGCGCGTTCACGAGCCCCGGCAGCAGGTTGGTGCGCATCACAGCCTGTTCCGACGACATGGGATTGGCGAGACGCAGCGCCGTCACGCCCGGGTCGAGCAGATCCTGCAGCGCGGGATCGACGAAGCTGAACGTGACCGCTTCCTGGAAACCGAGCCCGGCCAGTTGTTCGCGCAGTTCCGTTTCGCCCGACGAAGCGAGCGGAACCTCGCGCAGCGGCACCGGCGCGACCGGACGTCGCGCAGGAATCCGGTTGTAGCCGTGGATCCGGCAGACCTCTTCCACCAGGTCGGCTTCGCGTTCGACGTCGAACCGGTGGCTCGGCGGCACGATCGTCCACACGATGCCGGTGCCTGGCTGGGTTTCGCGGCCCACCAGTTCGAAGTCGAGCCGCGCGAAGGCCGCGTCGACTTCCTCGGGCGCGATCTCGACCCCGACCAGCGCATTCAGCCGCGACTGCCGCAACCGTACCGGCTCTCTGACCGGCAGATGGCCGGCCGACAGCGCCTCGGTCACCGGGCCAGGCTCGCCGCCGACGATGTCGAGCAGGAGCGCCGTCGCACGCTCCATCGCGTCGCGCTGCAGAGCGAAATCCACGCCGCGCTCGTAGCGGTGCGATGCCTCGGTGTGCAGGCCATAGCGGCGCGCGGTGCCCGCGACCGCGAGCGGCGCGAAGAACGCACATTCGAGAAAAACGTCGACCGTCGCCGCACCCACGCCGCTGCGCGTGCCGCCCATGACGCCGGCAATGGCAACCGGTCCACCGGCGTCGGCAATGACCAGCGTATCGGTATCGAGCGCCACGTCGCGCCCGTCGAGCAGGACCAGGCGCTCCCCGGCCCGTGCAGGCCGCACCTCGATGCCGCCCTCGAGCGCACCCAGGTCGAAGGCATGCATCGGCTGGCCGAGTTCGAGCAGCACGAAATTGGTCACATCCACCACGGCGTCGATGCTGCGCACGCCGGAACGGCGCAGTTTCTCGCGGAGCCATTCGGGTGCCGGCCGCGTGAGATCGACGTTGCGGATCACCCGCCCGAGGTAGCGCGGACAACCAGCACCGTCGTCGACGCGGACCAGGAAGGTCGCAGCGTGGGTCGGCACGACCGGTACGATCGGCGGCGCCTTGACCGCCAGGTCGTTCAGCACGCCCACCTCGCGCGCGAGTCCGCGGATCGAAAGGCAGTCGCCGCGGTTCGGTGTCAGGTTGACCTCGGCGATCGTATCGTCGAGGGCGAGCGCCGCCCGGAGATCGGTGCCGGGAACCAGGTCCACGGCGAGATCCATGATGCCGTCGGCGGCGTCGCCGATGCCGAGTTCCGCCGCGCTGCAAAGCATGCCGCACGACTCCACACCGCGCAGCTTGGCCTTCTTGATCGCGAAGTCGCCCGGCAGTCGTGCACCCACACGGGCGAACGCGGTCTTCATCCCGGCGCGCACGTTCGGCGCACCACAGACCACCTGCAGCGTCTCTGCTCCGTCATACACCGCGCACACCGACAGCTTGTCGGCATCGGGATGGCGCGCGGCCGATCGCACTTCGCCCACCACCACGCCCGAGAATTCGCCCGCGACCGGTTCCGCGCCTTCGATCTCGAGGCCGGCCATGGTGAGCTGGGCGAACAGTTCGTCGCGCGACAGGCCCGGGTCGATCCACTCCCTGAGCCAGGCTTCACTGAACTTCATGGCGGCTCCTCAGTTGAACTGGCGCAGGAAGCGGAGATCGTTGTCGTAGAACAGGCGCAGGTCGTCGACCTGAAAGAGCAGCATCGCCAGCCGATCCGCGCCCATGCCGAACGCGAATCCGGAGTAGGTCTCGCTGTCGACGCCCGACATCTCCAGTACGTTGGGGTGCACCATGCCGCAGCCCATCACCTCGAGCCAGCCGGTCTGGCTGCACACGCGGCAGCCGCTGCCGAGGCAGTGCACGCACTGCACGTCGACCTCCGCGGATGGCTCGGTGAACGGGAAATACGACGGCCGGAAGCGCACCTCGAGTTCCTTCTCGAAGAACCGGTTCAGGAACTCGGCGATGGTGCCTTTCAGGTCCGCGAAACTGACCCCGCGGTCGATCACGAGGCCCTCGACCTGCTGAAACATGGGACTGTGGGTCAGGTCGGAATCGCGGCGGTAGACACGGCCCGGACAGATCACCCGAATGGGCGGCGCCTGCCGCTCCATGACGTGAACCTGGGTCGGCGAGGTATGCGTGCGCAGCAGCAGTCCGTCGCCGAAGTAGAACGTGTCGTGCATGGCGCGCGCCGGATGGTGCGCCGGGATGTTGAGCGCCTCGAAGTTGTAGTAGTCGCTTTCGACCTCCGGACCGGAGGCGACCGAGTAGCCGGCGCCGGCGAAGATGCGCTCGATCCGGACCAGCGCCTGCGTGACCGGATGCAGACCGCCACCCGCCTGACGGCGCCCGGGCAGGGTCACGTCAACCTGGTCGGCACGAAGCGCTTCCGCCAGCTGCGTCGCCGCGAGCGCATCCTTGCGTGCGCCGAGCCAACCCTGCACCTGGTCCTTGGCGACGTTGATCTCGGCGCCCGCGGCGGGGCGCGCCTCGGCCGGCAATGCGCCGAGCGTCTTCAGCAACGCGGTCAGTTCGCCTTTCTTGCCGAGGAATCGTACCCGTACCTCGTCGAGCGCACGTTCGTCCTGTGCGGCGTCGATCGCGGCACGCGCGGCCGCGGTGAGCGCGGCGAGGTCGGCGGTCAGCCCTGCGGTCATGATCCCGTTCCCGATCTGTGCTCGCGGAACCCCGGAGCAGGGAGCCCCGTACAAGCTGGTCCCGAACAAGCAGGCCCCAAACAAGAAAGGGAAGAACTTGCGCCCTTCCCTCGCTCAATACGGATCTTGCTGCTTGCCCGCCGGCCGCCGCGGATGGCGGCGACCGCGGGCGACGTGATCAGGCGGCCTGCGCGAGCGAGCCTTCGAGCGCGGCTTTCGCCTTCTCGACCAGCACCGCGAAGGCTTCCTTCTCGTGCATGGCGAGGTCCGCCAGCACCTTGCGATCCACTTCGATCGAGGCCTTGTTCAGACCGTCGATAAATCGGCTGTACGACAGCCCGTGCTCGTTGGCCGCCGCATTGATGCGCACGATCCACAGCGCGCGGAACTGGCGCTTGCGCTGACGGCGGTCGCGATAGGCGTACTGGCCCGCCTTGATGACCGCTTGCTTGGCGACCTTGAACGAGCGGCTGCGCGCGCCGTAATAGCCTTTCGCTGCCTTCAGAACCTTGTTGCGCCGCGCACGGGAGGCAACGCCGCGTTTTACTCTTGGCATGTTGCGTGACTCCCTATCGTGCCTTGGTCGGCAGCATGCGGTTCAGTCCCTCGATGTCGCCCTTCGCGACGGCTTCGAGACCGCGCAGCTGACGCTTCCGCTTGGAAGCTTTCTTGGTAAGGATGTGGTTCCGATTCGCCTGCCGGTGTTTATAGCCGGTGGCGGTACGGCGAAAACGCTTCGCCGCGCCGGACTTGGTTTTCAGTTTCGGCATGTCCTTGCTCCACGCGATTTGTTACCCGGGCCCCACTGTGGAACCCGGCCGTCTCCGGATCACTCGGATCCTGTGGCCTTTTCGGCCTTCTTCTTTTTCTTGGGAGCCAGCACCATGACCACCTGACGACCTTCGAACTTCGGCTCGGCTTCCACCGTGCCGTAAGGCTCGAGATCCTTCGAGACCCGTGACATGAGCTGCATGCCGATTTCCGGATGCACGACCTCTCTGCCGCGGAAACGAAGCGAGATCTTGGCTTTGTCTCCTTCTTCCAGGAAGCGAACCAGGTTGCGTAGTTTTACCTGGTAGTCGCCTTCTTCCGTTCCCGGGCGGAACTTGATCTCCTTGATCTGGATCTGCTTCTGCTTCTTCTTCTGAGCTGCCTTGACCTTCTTCAGCTCGAAGAGATGCTTGCCGAAATCCATCACCTTAACCACCGGCGGCTCAGCATCCGGTGAAATCATCACCAGATCCAGACCGGCACGGCGGGCGGACTCGAGCGCCTCACCCCGGGACACGACACCGACCTGATTTCCGTCGGGGCCAATCAAACGAACGCTCGACGAACGGATCTCCTCATTCAGGAGTGTCCGGTCACTGCGTTTCACTACACCTTTTTTGATAGGCGTTCTCCACTGGATCAATCGGCAACAGCCGAGCACGGCCCGCCCTGGCGCGGCGCCTGTCCGACTGGTTTTCGGCGCGGGTCGCTGACCCATGGGTCCCCCCCGCGCACCGTGCCCCTTCCATACGGACGGGGAACGGCCGCGCATTCTACTGCCGCGATTCCGGTCATACAAGGGGACCGGCCGGCTAACCCTTTGTGGGCAAAGGGCTATTGGCGGGGCCCGCGGCGGCAGGCAACGGGGCGCTTTGATCTGCCGCGGGATCGAGTATGATACGCGTCCTTCGGCGCGGCCCCCGGCCCGCCACTGAACCCTCGTGGTTTCAGGCGCGTAGCTCAGTTGGTTAGAGCGCTACCTTGACATGGTAGAGGTCCCCGGTTCGAATCCGGGCGTGCCTACCAGTTTTTCCAGCGGTCACGTGTAGTGGGTCCTCCGGACAGGGTGGATTCACAGGTGCGTCGGCTGCAGCGGCCGCCGGACTTCACCGGCGCGCGACTCTCCACCTTCGGCGCGGTCTTTCTACGCCACGGACTGCCCGGCCTGCTGCTCGCCCTGCTCTGCCTCGCACATCCGGACCTTCGGGCGCTGCTGCCGGAGGTGCTTGCCGGGTTTGCCGCAGACCCGGTGCGCTACCTCGGCGTCGCCGCGCTGCTCCTGGTGATTCTGACCGGCTGGGTGACGTTCCTGGACCGTCGCGTCGACCCTGGCCAGATCGGCTGGTGTCTTTATCTGCTGGTGCTTTCGGCGTGGGAGGAATGGCTGTTTCGCCTGGCGATTCCCTGGCTCATGGAGGGAGGGGGATTCGAGGTGCGCAGCGCGGTGGTCGTCAGCAACGTGCTGTTCGGCCTGATGCACTATTTCACGCTGCGCTGGAGATGGCAGTGGTGCCTCGCGGCCTGCATCGGCGGGATG
The DNA here is from genome assembly GCA_019634925.1 of Pseudomonadales bacterium. Taxonomy (GTDB): domain Bacteria; phylum Pseudomonadota; class Gammaproteobacteria; order Pseudomonadales; family Azotimanducaceae; genus UBA7803. The sequence goes on along the minus strand of JAHCAL010000003.1, from coordinate 1,229 downwards.
GCGCTCAGCCGGAACTTCGGCATCCACCACGACCTCGTGCTGGTCATCGGCATCCACTGGGTCGCGACCTACCTGAACACGCCGCGTCCGCCGGGGCGACGGTTGGGGTCAGAGTAAAATCTCGCGCAGTCAGAGATCGCGGGCCGATGGCCCGCGATCTCTGACTGCGCGAGATTTTACTCTGACCCCATTTGTCCCTCCGATCACTTCAGCCTGACGAGCATCTTGCCCACGTTGCGCCCGGTGAACAGGCCCGCGAACGCGGCCGGCGCCTGCTCGATGCCGTCGAGAATCGTCTCGTCGTACTTCACCTTGCCTGCGCGGATCCAGCCCGACACGTCGCGGATGAAATCAGCGCGTGAGTCGTTGTAATGGCTCACCACAAAGCCCTGCAGACGCAGTCCGAGCCCGATGGCCATCGCGAGGTTCGACGGACCGGGGCGCGGCTGGGTGTCGTTGTACACCGCGATCGCGCCGCACAGCGCGATGCGTCCAAACTGCCGCATATGGGACAGCGCCGCTTCGAGGTGATCGGCGCCGACGTTGTCGAAATACACGTCGAGCCCGTCCGGCGCGCCCTTGCGCAGCTGGCCGAGCAGGTCGCCGTTGCGGTAATTGAACGCGAAGTCGAACCCCAGGTCGTCGACCAGGTGCGCGACCTTGTCGTCACTGCCGGCGCTGCCGAGCACACGACAGCCCTTGATTCGCGCGATCTGTCCGGCGAGTGAACCCACCGCACCGGCCGCGCCCGAAACGAATACCGTCTCGCCGTCCTTCAGGCTCGCCGCGCGGAACAGGCCGACGTAGGCCGTCATGCCGGGCATGCCGAGTACGCCGAGGTAGGCCGAGAGCGGCGCGAGCCCGGGGTCGACCGGCTGCAACTGCGCCGGCTTGGCGATGAAGGCTTCGCGCCAGCCGAACCCGCTCTGCACGAAGCTGCCGACTGGAAGTTCCTGGCTGTTCGAGGCGATCACCTCGCCCACCGCTCCGCCGTCCAGCACCGCGCCGACCTGGAACGGCGGCACGTAGCTCTTGCGGTCGTACATGCGCCCGCGCATGTAGGGGTCGACGCTCATGTAGTGATTGCGCACCAGCACCTCGCCGGGGCCGGGATCGGGCACGTCGACCGTGCAGACCTCGAAGTGTTCGTCGCCGGGCATGCCGACCGGGCGGGCTTTCAGGCGGATTTCTCGAAACGTGCTCATGGATGCTCCTGGGGTCAGAGTAAA
>JAHCAL010000002.1 GCA_019634925.1 Pseudomonadales bacterium | reverse complement strand
TCCATTTGACTCTGACCCCAACTTTACTCCGACCCCTCCTATCCCAGCGAACGGCCGATCAGTTCCTTCATGATTTCGTTGGTGCCACCGTAGATCTTCTGCACGCGGGCATCTGCATACATCCGCGAGATTTCGTACTCGTCCATGTATCCGGCGCCGCCGTGCAGCTGGAGGCAGGTGTCGATGATTTCGCACTGTTTCTCGGTGCACCAGTACTTGGCCATCGAGGCGGTCGCGGCATCCAGCCTGCCCTCGAGCAGCCACTGCACACACTGGTCGACGAAGGTGCGCGCGATCAGCGCTTCGGACTTGCACTCGGCGAGCCTGAAGCGGGTGTTCTGGAAGTCGAGTACGCGCTGGCCGAACGCCTTGCGCTCCTTCACGAAGTCGAGCGTGATCTCGATGGCGCGCTCCATCGCGACGACTGCGGCCTGCGCGATGTTGAGCCGCTCCGCCGGTAGCTGCTGCATCAGTTGCACGAAACCACGGCCTTCCTCGCCGCCGAGCAGGTTGTCGACCGGCGTACGGCAGTCCTCGAAGAATAGCTCCGAGGTATCGGCTGCCTTCATGCCGAGCTTCCTGAGATTGCGGCCGCGCTTGAAGCCCGGGTTGTCGTCGGTTTCCACCACGACCAGCGAAATCCCCTTGCCGCCCTTCGCGGGATCGGTCTTGGCCACCACGATCACCAGGTTCGCGTGCTGGCCGTTGGTGATGTACGTCTTGGCACCGTTCACCACGTATTGGTCGCCCTCCCTGAGCGCGGTGGTGCGCACCGCCTGCAGGTCGGATCCGGTGTTCGGCTCGGTCATGGCGATCGCACCCACGAGCTCGCCGGTCGCGAGTCCCGGCAGCCAGCGCCGGCGTTGCGCCTCGGTACCGTAGTGATAGATGTACGGCGCGACGATCGTGCTGTGCACCTGGTAGCCGAAGCCGCCGATGCCGGCGCGATGCATTTCCTCCATCACCACGGTTTCGTGGCGATAGTCGCCGCCGGCTCCCCCGTACTCCGCCGGAATGCCTGCGCACAGGAAGCCGGCCGCGCCCGCCTTGGTCCACGCGTCCCGGTCGACCTTGCCCTGCGCGATCCAGCGCTCGTTCAGGGGTTTGAATTCCTGTGTGAAGAACCTCGCGGCTGCATCGCGCAGGATGCGTAGCTCGTCGTCCTGCCAGGGGCATTGATATTCGGGAAAAAGCATCGATTTCCTCGGTCGTCAGGGCTGGGACAGCCGGCTTGGCGGATCAGGGAAGGCCCGCATGGGCGTACGGAGCGGTCCAGGCTTCCACGCGGCCGCTGCGCTTTCTGCGGCAGCGCTCCGGATCGGATTCCGCAGCGGTCAGGATGAACAGCGTCCGGCCCTCCGCGCCGCCGAGCATACACGCGAATGCGCCCTGGTCGACGGCGACCCGATGCGTCACCTTGCCGCCTTCGACCTGCCGCAGGCACTCGTTGGTGGCGGGCGATGCGGACCAGATGCCGCCGGCCTCGTCCAGGCAGATGCCGTCCGGTATGGCGCCGTCGGGCAATTCCGCCCAGGTCCGCCGGTTCGCTAGATCGCCGTTGTCCAGCAGGTCGAAGGCGGTGAGTCGTGCGCCCCATGATTCCCCCACGATCAGGGTCCCTCCGTCAGGGGTGATCACCGTACCGTTGGGAAACAGCAGGTTGTCCGCCACGATCCTGGCCCGACCGTCAGGCTCGACACAGATCAGCTCGGCCGGCCGCGGCTGCGCCTGGGCGTGCAGGTCGAAGCCGAAGTTGCCGACATAGGCGCGCCCATTCCGGTCGACCACCATGTCGTTGCAGTGAAAGCTGGCAAGCCCCGACAGATCGGCGTGTTCGGTGAGGTCCCGGCCATCGAAACGCAGGACCCGACGGTCGAGCATGGAGACGACGAGCAGGTCGCCGCCTTGATCGCCGGGCAGCCAGCCGAGACCCGAAGGCTGCCCGGGGACGCTGACGACGGGCGCCGGTGCCGCGCCGGGGACGAGACGCATGACCTGGTGATCGTGCATGTCCGAGAACCACAGCGCGCCATCGCGCCAGCGCGGCCCCTCGCCGAAACAGAGTTCCCTCGCCAGGACTCTCGTCTGCATCTTCAGCCCCTTGTTCTTCGACCTGCCCCGGCGCTTCACCACAGCCGGCCCCCCGGCGCATGCCTGGGCGGTCGGCGTGCCGTGCCTGGACGCAGGGGTGAAAGCATACCGCACGCCCGGGTGAGTCTGCCGGAGAGATTGGTTATGCTGCGGCGCAACCCGTGATCTGCGGGCATGACGGAACGATTGGAGGAGATATTCATGATCAAGCGTTCACTTGGTGTGCTGGGTCTGTCGCTCGTGCTCGCGGCCTGCGGCCAGGGCGGCAGCGATGCGGCGTCGCAGGCACCTGCGGCCGCACCCGAACCCAGCGTGCCGGAAACGGTGGAAAGCGCCGTAGATGCAGCCGGCGCCGCGGCAGCCGAGGCGAGCGACGCGGTGAGCGAAGCAGCCGACACGGCGGCGGAAGCGCTCGATGCCGCAGCCGCGGAGGCTGAGGCGACGGTCGATGCAGCCAAGGAGCAGGTCGAGGAAGTGCTCCAGGAAGTCGAGGACGATCAGCAGTAGACCGCTCGCGGGAGTGCACGGGCCGTGACCAGACACGGTCCGTGCCGCGAACCTGATCACGCCGCAGCGCACCCCTGCGGCTTCGGGCGCCGGAGCGGCATCAGCCGCCATGTTCCGGCGGCGCGTCGAGCGCCTGCTCCGAAGGGCCGGCGCGCCTGCGCCGGTAAGTCTCGCGCTCCACCTCGGCTGCGAGCAGGCGGAGTTCCGCCAGGTCGCGCTTGCTCAAGGGCCCACCCGATTCCGCCGCGTCGATGTGGTGACTGCCGGTCACCCGAATGACGTGACGCAGGTAGTTCTTCAGCAGTGCTCGATAGCCCATGAGCGCCCAAGCGACCGGGGGAACGTGCACGCTAGCGCTGCTGTATTACGTTTCCGTTAACCCCTCCGGCCGCGACGCCCGCGTCTGCTCCGTTTCCCACCGCTTCCCGCCGAGACCGACCGGGACCGTGCCCGTCCATGTTCACGGAAGTGTCATCTTCGCGTAACCCAAGTGACATGCGGCATCCCTATCGTTCTCTCCGAAAGGAGGCGCGGCTTCCTGCCAATGGGATTACAACCTCGACTGGGGACACGACTCATGACGCTCGACAACAACATGCTTCGACCGGCGGGCCTGATCCGCTTCGCGATTGCCTCCGTCTGTGCCGCAGGCCTGCTGGCCGGCTGCGGCGGTGGCGGTGACGTCAAGCTGGAGGCCAACTCCAGCACGGTGATCAACGACAACTCGACCACGATCGGTGGCGGTGGTGGCTCGACCAACCCCTGCGCCAACTACATCGATCCAGCCACGACCACGCGTATCCAGGGTTCGTTCGACGGCACGAACTGCATCTACGGCTCGGACTTCGTCGGCGAGAACAATCCGCTGCTGGTCAACCTCACGATCCCCTTCATCAGCGGTGTGCATATCTTCGAAGACTCGCTGTTCGTCGGTCGCAACATCGACGGCACCAACCCGAACGAGACTGTTCCGCAGGACGGTGCCGGTCCGACCCTGACCATCCGTGCGGGCAACCGTCTGGCCTGGACGCGCCCTGACGACTACCTGCTGGTGAACCGCGGTTCGCGCATCATCGCCGAAGGCACCGCGACCGCGCCGATTACGCTGACTGGATTCTCTGATGCCATCCTCGGCACCGCCGGACCGGTCGAGACCCAGTTGTGGGGCGGCCTCGTGATCAATGGCAACGGCATCACGAACAAGTGCAGCGATGCGCAGCGTACCGGCGGCACCTGTCACGTGCAGGGCGAAGGCAAGCCCTCCAACTATGGCGGCAACAACAACGCAGAGAGTTCGGGCGTGCTGCAGTACGTGGTCGTCAAGCATCCGGGCTTCGAAGTGGCGCCTGGCGATGAGCTCAACGGCATCACGTTCAACGCGGTCGGCAGCGGGACGCAGATCGAACACGTCCAGGTCTATTCCACCTACGACGACGGCGTGGAGTTCTTCGGCGGAGCCGTCGAAGTGAACAAACTGGTGGCCCTCTACGTTCAGGATGACTCGATCGACTGGGCCGACGGCTGGGTCGGGTCCGTAAACGAAGCGCTGGTGATCCAGTGGCGCGACGACGGTGACCGCTGCATCGAGGCGGACAACCAGGAGAGCCAGTTCAATGCGCTGCCGCTGTCGAACCCCACGATCCGCAACCTGACCTGCATTCCGTCCGGCGCGCGTCTGCCGGTGGCGACCCACGGCGATTCCATGGGCGCGGAATTCCGGCGCGGCACCCAGTTCACGCTCGAGGACAGCATCTTCTACACCGGACACGCGCAGAACCTGTCGCCGGCGCAGCCGCCGGGCCGTTGCCTGCGGGTCACCGATACCGAGACCGCGCAACGGGCGCAGGCGGGCAATTCGAGCGTGCGCAGCACCGTGCTGGCCTGCAATACCCCGACGTCGAACGGGACCAACTGGGCAACCGTGTTCACCAATGGTGATTCGGTGGCCAACTGGGTGGCCAACAACGGGACCGGTTCCTACCCTGGCAACACCAACAACGTCCTGATCGCCGACCCGCTCAACGCCAACGTGCGTGTGCTGAACGGGTTCTACACGGTGCCGCAGTTCGTCGACGCGGCCGGCGCCAACTTCACGGTGCCCGCGGCCAACGGCGGAATCATCGGCGCCGTTCGTGCCAGCGACGACTGGACGGCGGGCTGGACCTTCGGACTCGACAACCTCTGGTTCTGATCGGCTGCGGCCGACGACAGAGGGTGGCCGCCGCGTGTCCCGGTCCCGGGTCGCGCGGCGGTCGGTGGACAGGCACAGGAGGCGGCCGAGCGCCGCACCTGCATGGCGGAATGAACATGAAGACATACGAAACCACCGGGCGAGGCTGGCCGGTCATCGCGATGGCGGGTGCAATCGCCCTGTCGATCGCCCGAACCGGCCTGGCACAGGAGACGCCCCCCGCGCCGGACGTCGAGGTCGCGATGGGGCCCATCGAAGAGGTCGTGGTGATCGGCCGCTATCGCTCCGCGGCGACGGACATCGTGTCCGAGCGCATCGATTCCGACGTCGCGATCGACTTCCTGGATGCCGAAGGCATTGCGCGGCTCGGCGACAGCAACGTGGCCAGCGCGCTGCGCCGGGTGCCGGGCGTGACGGTACGTGATGACAAGTTCGTCTACGTGCGTGGACTTGGCGAGCGCTACTCGAGCACCCAGCTGAACGGCGCGGCGGTGCCTTCGCCGGATCTCACCCGCGACGTGCTGCCGCTCGACATCTTCCCTGCGGAAATCATCGACGCGCTGGCGATCACCAAGAGCTATTCGCCGGACCTGCCGGCTGCCTTCGGCGGCGGCAACGTCGACATCCGGACCAAGCGTGTGCCCGAGGACGCGGTGTTCAACATCAAGCTGAATACCGGGTGGAACTCGGAAGGCGGCGACAAGGCCTGGACGTACAACGGCGGCGGCGACGACAGCTGGGGCGAAGACGACGGCACACGCGCGCTGCCCGGCGCGTTGCGCGATGCACTCGTTGCTTACGAGGGCAATCTCTCGCCCAACAATATCCTCACCGTGCTGCGTCGTGGTGGCGGCAACCCCACCATCCAGGAAGCGGACCTGATCAACCGCCAGCTCGCGACGACTCTCAATCGCGACCTCGATCTCAAGCGGCAGTCGATCGATCCCGACCTGAATGGTGAAATCACCGGTGGTTACAGGTGGTTCCTCGGCGAGGACTGGGAATTCGGTTTCCTCGCGCTCGGCGCCTATGAGAGTGCGCAGCGCAATCGGAATCGCGTCAATCGTCGCGTGGTGAATCCGGACCTCAACTACTCACTCACCGAACGCAGCGTCGACCAGGTCAACTGGACCGGTGCGCTGAACCTTGGTCTGCGCTTCACCGACGACCACGAGATCGGCACGTTCAGCCTCGCCCTGCGTAACACCGAGGACGAGACGTCCAACGTGATCACGTGTCTCGACGGCCAGTTCAACGACTGCGGCGACGAGCTGCGCCCCACGCAGGGCCGGCTGTACGACATACGTTACGAACAGCGTGACTTGCGGGTCAACCAGGTCACCGGGCGCCACAAGCTCGGCGACGCGACGCTCGGCTTCCTGCCGGAGATGTTCGGCTTCCTCGAGCGGGTGCGCGATCTCGAGGTCACCTGGTATTACTCCGATTCCACGGCCAAGAGCGACATCCCGAACGAGGCACGCTTCGGTCTGATCGAAACGCTCGATCCCGCAACCGGCGGCGTTACCAGCAGCCAGCTGCGGCCGACCGCGTCGTCGGGCGAGTACCGCTTCTCCGAGCTCGACGACGACGTGCTGAGCCACGGCTTCGCGGTGAGTGTCCCGCAGTACTGGGGCCGGCTGGACGCGACGCTGAGCGCGGGACACAGCTATTCCCGCAAGGGGCGCAGGTACGAACAGTACACGTTCGGTCTCGGCAGCACGGCTCCGGGCTTCCCGGCGGTGGCCGAAGGGACGCCGAGCGAGGTGTTCTCGGACGAAAACCTGCTGGATCTCGGCACCGGGATTCGGATCGTCACCGGCATCGGCGGGTTCGGTACCGAGAGCTACCTGGCCGGGCAGATCGTCGATGCGAGCTTCTTCAAGTTCGATCTGCTGTGGGACTCCACCTGGCGCCTCTCGGGCGGCGCGCGCTGGGAGAGTTTCCAGCAGCTCGGCGTGCCGGTGAACCTGCTCGCGTTCCGTGGATCGCGCGTTCCGCTCTCCCCGCAGGAAATCGCCGACTCAGCGATCAACGAGGACGACTGGTATCCGGCGCTCGCACTCACCTATATCCGGCCCGGATTCTGGTCCGACGAATTCCAGCTGCGGCTGGGCTGGAGCCAGACGGTCGCGCGGCCGGACCTGCGCGAGATCTCGCGGTCCACCTACATCGATCCGTTGACCGAAGCGCGGGTGCGCGGCAACCCCTTCCTCGTGCCTTCGGAACTCACCAACATCGACGTGCGTGGTGAGTGGTTCTGGGACAACGGCGACAACTTCACGGTGTCCCTGTTCCTGAAGGACATCGTCGATCCGATCGAGACCGTGCAGGGCGGCGCGACCGAGGAGAACATCCTGTTCAACTTCGTGAACGCTGATTCCGCGGAGATCTACGGCGTAGAATTCGAGGGCCTGAAGGGTCTGGACTTCGCGAGCCGATGGCTGGGCGACTGGGTGAACGGCTTCTATGTCGCTGGCAACCTGACGCTCAGCGACACCGAGATCGAGATCACGCCCGGGCCGGGGGTGGGCAACATCACCAATCAGCAGCGGCGTCTGACGCAGCACTCGAAGTGGGTGGCGAACCTTCAGCTGGGCTACGACTCCCCGGGCGGCAACCATGGCGCCACGCTCGCCTACAACAGCTTCGGCGAGCGGATCCTGTTCGCCGGCATAGATGGCTTCGGCGACGCATTCGAGCAGCCGTTCCACTCGCTCGATTTCACCTACAGCTGGTTTGCGACCGACCAGCTGACGCTGAAGTTCCGGCTGCGCAACCTGCTGAAGGACAAGCTGGAAGTGGAGCAGGATGGTGTGTCCGTGATCGAGCAGAAGGTGGGGCTGACCGGGCTGGTCGACCTGCGCTGGGCGCTTTGAGCCGCGCCGGCCGGTGCAGCTGGGCGCCGGCCCGGCACGGGCCGGGCGCCGCCCGGGTCTGATGTCCTGGACCGGTCGGGGGCGTCCGCCGATGTAGTTCGGCTGGCACCCCGGCTGTCGAAAGGAGTAACATCCGCGTTCCCCCGGCCCGGGCGTCCGCGTGCAGTGCGCGACGGTCAACCATCCGCCGGGCGCCTGTCAGTCGCCAATCCATCCACCCTGAGGGGGAGATCCAATGAAAGACGTCGTTATCGTCGACAGCGTTCGTACCGGCCTTGCCAAGGCTTTCCGCGGCAGCTTCAACCTCACCCGTTCCGATGACATGCTCGCGCATTGCATCGACGCGCTCCTGGACCGGAATCCGGCGCTGTCAGCGGACGAAGTCGAAGACGTCTACGTCGGCGCCGCCAGCCACGCCGGCGAGCAGGATGGCAACCTGGCGCGCCTCGCGGTGATCCTCTCGAAGCTGCCCGTCACCACCGGCGGCGTGACCATCAACCGGTTCTGTTCGTCCGGCCTGCAGACCATCGCGATGGCAGCCAACCAGATCGCGACAGGCCAGACCCAGGTCGCGATTGCCGGCGGCGTCGATTCCATTTCGATGCGCACCCGCATGGAGCCGGCAAAGGCCAAGCAGAACAAGCGTCTGCTCGAAGAGAAGCCCGAGATTTTCATGGCCATGGGCAATACCGCCGAAGTCGTCGCGCGGCGCTACCAGGTCACTCGCCAGGCCCAGGACGAGTATGCGCTGCAGAGCCAGCAGCGCTATGCGAAGGCCGTCGCGGCCGGCTCGATCGCTGAAGAAATCGTGCCGATGAAGACCACGATGCTGAAGGTGGACAAGGAAACCGGCGCCGAATCCCGGGTCGACGTGGTGGTCGACCGCGACGAGTGCAATCGTGCGGACACGACCCTCGAAGGACTGGCCAAACTGGCGCCGGCCTTCGAAGAAGGCGGTACCGTGACCGCCGGCAATGCATCGCAGCTGTCGGACGGCGCGTCGATGACGCTGTTGATGTCGGCCGAGCGCGCGGCGCAGCTCGGGCTCAAGCCGATCGGCATCTACCGCGGCTTCACGGTTGCCGGCTGCGAGCCGGACGAGATGGGCATCGGACCGGTGTTCGCGATTCCTCGGCTGCTGAAGAACGCGGGGCTGTCGCTGAACGACATCGATCTGTGGGAACTCAACGAGGCGTTTGCTTCGCAGTGCCTGTACTGCCGCGATGCGCTCGGCATCGACAACGAGATCTACAACGTGCTGGGCGGCAGCATCAGCATCGGCCATCCGTTCGGCATGACCGGCTCCCGCATGACCGGCCTGATCCTGCGCGAGCTGAAGCGCCGCAACAAGCGTTACGGCGTGGTCACGATGTGCATCGGCGGCGGTCAGGGTGCCGCAGGCCTCTTCGAGGCGGCCTGAGCGCGCCGGCGCACCGTCCGGGAAAACGTGCCGCGTATGACTGCGCGGCACGTACGGCGCCCCGACGCGCGCAACATGATGCGCGTAACATATTGAAACATCCTGGAAATGGCCCGGAAACGGAGCAGGGCGAGAATACGCCCCGTTCCCTGCCTTGGCGGGCAGGGCGACCCGAATCTGGAGGTCGCTACGATCAAAGGATGGCTGATACTCGTTCTGCTGGGTGGTTGTGTGTCGATGGCCGAGGCTGCAACGCCGGCCACGGCAGACGATCGTCGCGGCGCCGCAGACGTTCCGGACCAGCGGACCGGAGCGGACGGTGCCTATGCAGGACACACCGATCAGGCGCTCACGGCGCTGGCCGCCCAGTGGGATTCGCTGGACGTGCATCAGCGGCGTGCCCTGCTCACCGAGATGCGGCAACGCATGGCGCAACGTGGGGCGCGGGGCGGCGGTACCCTGCAGATCCGCACCGAGCGCCGCTACGGGCGCATCATCCATCAGCCGGACGGGCGCGTGATCCGCATCGAGACCCAGGTGGTCCACGTGCGTCCAATCTCCGAGGAGGAACTGCTCGGCGTGCAGGGCGGCTTCGGGGTGGGTTTCGAGCGACGCGCGGGGGAACCCGCCACGCGACTGGCCAACGATGCGCCGCGCGAGAGCATTGCTCCGCCGGCCGAGCACCGGGACCGGGTATCCGCCGAAGAGCCGCAGCCGCTGTTCTTACACTGACCCCGAATTATTCCGTCCGTGGAAGCCGATAGCGCCAGACTGCTGGTCGTCGACGACGATCCGGAGATCCGTGAGCTGACCCGCGAGTATCTCGCGCAGCAGGGCTTCGAGGTGCATTGTGTCGACGGCGGCGAAGCCATGGCGGCCTTTCTCGCGGATCACGATGTCGACCTGATCATCCTGGACCTCATGTTGCCGGGTGAACACGGGCTGACGCTTGCCCGTCGGCTCAAGTCCGAGCGCGACATTCCGATCATCATCGTATCGGCGCAGGGGGACGACGTGGACCGGATCGTCGGCCTCGAAGTCGGGGCGGACGACTACATCTCGAAGCCGTTCAATCCGCGTGAACTGCTGGCGCGCGTGCGTGCGGTCCTGCGTCGCGTACGCCGCGCCGGTGAAGCGCCCGCGCGTGAGGACGAGATCCGGTTCGGCCCGTTCGTCCTGGCGCTGGCGTCGCACCAGCTCACGCGCGATGGACTCCCGGTACCCCTGACCTCGGGCGAGTTCGACCTGCTCGCGATCCTGGCGGCCAACCCGAACAAGGTCCTGCACCGCGACCGGATCCTCGACCTGCTGACCGGAGCCGAGCGTTCTCCGTTCGATCGGAGCATCGACGTACGTGTGACGCGCCTGCGCGGCAAGATCGAGGACGATCCGTCACGACCGGCGTATATCCGGACGATCTGGGGCAAGGGCTACATGTTCTGTCCGGACGGCAATGGCTGAACCGGCCGGGGTGGCGGGCGTGCCGGGACGTGCACCGCTTTCGCTGCTCGCTCGCACCAACCTGGTCCTGGCGGTGAGCGCCCTGGTGATCGTGGTCATCGCCGTGGCGGCGCTCAACACCTTCGTCATCGAGCCGATCGCCGAGCAGTCGGCCGACGACGAGGCTGCACTCGTGGTGCTCTCCGCGCAGACCTGGGTCGAACTGCCGCCGGATGCGCGGCCCTATTTCGAACTCGAGCTTGCCCAGAACCACGATCTCATCATCTCCGGCGAACGCATGTCGCTCGCCGAGGCGGACTTCAGCCGGCCCTACCTGTCGCTGCTGCAGGACCGCCTGTCCGAGCGCCTCGGCATGCCGGTCGCGTTGCTCGAGGGCGATGGCCTGCTCTGGGCCGAGGTTCCGATGGGCGGGTTCGACATCCAGGTCGGTTTCGCGCCCGCGCGGAGGGACATCCAGCCGCTGTACGTGGGCATCATCATCGTGGTGCTCGGCGCGCTCGTGGTCTTTCTCACGTCACTGTTCATCGTGCAGCGTATCACGCGTCCGCTCGTGCTCGCGGCGGAGCGGGTGGAGACATTCCGCGGCGGCGAGAACTTCGAACCGCTTCCCGAGCAGGGGCCGCGCGAGCTGGTCTCGCTGGCCCACAGCTTCAATACCATGGCGCGCGAAATCTCGGCTCTGCTTTCCAATCGCACCACGCTGCTCGCGGGCATATCCCATGATCTGCGCACGCCGCTGACGCGCATGCGGCTCGCGCTCGCACTGCTGCCCGAAAACGTCGACCCCAAATTGATCGAACGCTTCGAGCGCAATCTCGAGTCCATGGACGCACTCATCGGGGATGCGCTGCGCTTCGCGCGGGGTACCCAGGAACAGCCCGAGCAGGTCGAGCTCGCGACCTTCATCCGGGAGGTGCTGGCGGGATTCGATCAGCAGATTCCGCTGACGGTCGCCGGCACGGAAGGACTCGTACTGCCCCTTGCGCCGGGCGCCCTGCAGCGCGTGCTTGCGAATGTCATCGGCAACGGACTGCAGCACGCGGCCCGGGTGCGCGTCCACCTGGACGGTCGCAGGATTCACGTGCTGGACTCCGGCCCGGGAATTCCGGCGGATGCGCGCGAAGCGGTGTTCCAGCCCTTCTACCGGCTCGATGGCTCGCGCAACGTGAGTACCGGCGGCAGCGGACTGGGTCTCGCCATCGTGCAGCAGCTGTGCCAGGCGCAGGGCTGGCGGGTCTCGATCGGCGATGCGCCGGAAGGCGGCACGGACATCTGCATCGAACTGTGACCCGGTTCACGGTTGGGGTCAGAGTCAACATTGGGGTCAGAGTCACGATTGGGGTCGGAGTAGAAACAAAATGTCACAAAATACCCGGCCCGTGAAATTACCCGGCAACACGGATCCGGCAATGTAGACATCGAAGCAGCAGCGTAAGCGTGCTTCGCATGAGGCTATCTCTATCCCCTTGAGACCTTGATCAAAAGGTCTATTAGACCGCCGGTTCTCTCTCCAGACCGGCGGTTTTTTTTCGCCTGCGATCCGCGCCTGTCCGCACCCGCACCCGCACCCGCACCCAGCGCCGCGACCGCGGGAAGCCGGCGACGGTGCTCTGTTATTATCCCCCGTCCCGCGCAATGACTGGGAGTGTACGTGTTCGAGCACATCCTCTACGAAATCAACGGGCCGATGGCGTTGATCACCATCAACCGCCCCGACAAGCACAACGCGATCTCGCTCGCTACGCTTGCGGAACTGCGCGCGGCCGCGCAGCAGGCCGCCGACGACGACGCGGTCCGGGTCATCACCATCACCGGTGCCGGCGACCGTGCGTTCGCCTCGGGATCGGACCTCTCCGAGGTCCTGCACCGCGATTTCCGCAAGGCGCTGGAGCCGATCGTCCAGGGTCTCGCCGACCAACTCGAACGTACGCCGAAACCGACCATCGCGGCGATCAATGGCGTCTGCATGGGCGGCGGCCTCGAAGTCGCTCTCGGTTGCGACATCAGGATCGCCACACCCAACGCGCGTTTTGCGACACCGGAAGGCAAGCTGGGCATCATCCCCGGCGGCGGCGCTACCGCGCGCCTGCCGCGTATCGTCGGGCGTGGCTGGGGCATGCACATGCTGCTCATGGGCGAGACGATCGACGCGGAGCGCGCGCTCTCGATCGGTCTCGTGACCCGCCTGGTACCGCAGGAGGAACTGCTTCCGGAGGCCATGCGAATGGCCGAGCATCTCGCCGGCTTCGCCCCGTTCGTTCCGCGTACCATGAAGGCCATGGTGCACTTCGGCATGGAGGCGAGCCTCGCCGGCGCGCTCATGTTCGAAAAATACGCGCAGGGCGCCCTGGTGCAGACCGAGGACAAGATCGAGGGCATCAGCGCCTTCCTGGAGAAACGCAAGCCGGAATTCAAGGGCCGCTGAGCGGACCCGCCCGAGCCGATCCTCGGTTGATCGGCTCGCGCGCGATGATGGATACTGCGGGTCCATTTTTGCCATGAATCACTGGGGGAACAGCCGATGGCAGTCGAACGATTTCCCGTCGAAGCGAGCCACATCCTGATGTTCGCGCGCTCGGTCGGGGACGCAAACCAGATTTACTACGACGCGGAATACGCCAGGAAAACCGAACCCGGCACGATCATCGCGCCGCCGACCTTCGTCCAGTCGAGCGCGCAGTTCGATCCCGACTACTTCCTGCGGCCGAAGATCGGCCAGCCGTGGTTCGGCTCGGGCAAGGAGCCCACGGGCATCAAGCGCGAGTCCTCCGGTGGTGGTGGCGGCGGTGGTGGTGGCGGTCTCCACGCCGAGCAGCACTTCGAGTATCACCGGCACCTCAAGCCGGGCGATGTCCTGAGCGCGACCGTCAAGCCGGGCAAGACCTGGGAGAAAGAGAGCAAGCGCGCCGGCAAGCTGGTGTTCTCCGAGTCGGTCACCGAGTACCGGGATCAGAACGGTGAACTGGTGATCACCGCGCGCAGCGTGGGTGTGCGCACCGAGCGTCCGGTCGAGTCGAAGTAGCGGGAGAACATGACATGGCGCTTAAAGCAAGCAGTCTCAAGGTCGGCGACACCTACAGCGAGTGCCTCGTGGAAGACCTGAAGCGGACCCAGATCGTGCAGTACGCGGGCGCATCCGGCGACTACAACCCGCTGCACTCGGACGAGGTCTTCACGACGAAGGTAGCCGGCTACCCCTCGGTATTCGCGCACGGCATGCTCACCATGGGCATGACCGGCCGCATGCTCACCAATTACGTGGGCGACGGCCGACTCACCAAGTACGGCGTGCGCTTCACCAACCAGGTCTGGCCGGGCGATACCCTGCAGGGGACCGCCACGGTCGAGGAAGTCTCGGGCGGGATCGTCAAGCTCAAGGTCGAGACCACCAACCAGGACGGAGTGACCGTGCTCTCCGGCTACGCGGAAGCCCGGGTCGACTGAACTGGCGCGCCGGGCGAGCCGCAGGCTCGCACTTGGTCAGACGACCCGGTGAACCAGCGGTTCACCGGTCGTCAGCCGCCGGCAATTCTCCACGGCCACCGCCAGACTCCGATCCAGCGTCTCCCGCGTCAGCCACGCGGTGTGCGGTGTGAGTACCACGTTCGGAAGGGTCATCAGCGGGTGCGCGGCCGGCAGCGGCTCGGCGCCGAACACGTCGAGGCCGGCACCGGCGAGTGGCCCGCGCTCGAGCGCCGAGAGCAATGCCGGCTCGTCCACCAGCCCGCCACGCGCGGTGTTGATCAGGATCGCCCCGGGCTTCATCAGCGCGAAGCGATTCGCGTCCATGAGGCGCGTGGTCGTATCCGTCAGCGGAACGTGCAGCGAGACGATATCGGATTCCGCGAGCAACGCGTCGAGGGAACGAAAGCCCGCCGCGACTCCCGGCCGTTCCGAGCGCGCCGTATAGAGCACGCGCGCGCCCATGGCTGCGAGAATCGGTGTTAGCAGCCCTGGAATCCCGCCATAACCCACCAGTCCCACGGTACGCCCGGCGATTTCGCCGAGCGTGTCCTGGCGCGTCGGATCCCAGGCCCAGCCGCTGCCGGTGCGGGTGTCCGCGTCGAAGCGCGCCACCTGCCGCAGTACCGCGAGCATGAGGCCGAGCGTGTGTTCGGCGACCGCGCGGCTGTTGGTGCCGGGCATGTTGCAGACCGCGATGCCGCGCCGTTGCGCCGTCTCGAGGTCGATGGTGTTGACGCCCACGCCGATCTTCTGCACGAGACGCAGGCGCGGGGCTCTCGCGAGCAGCGCCGCGTCGACCGGCCGCAGGCAGTGCCAGAGCACGTCCGCGTCACGGATCAGCTCATGCAGGCGTGCGTCGTCGGCCTCGGGGCAGACGGCGACCGAGAGTCCCTGACCGGACAGCGCGTCGAGCGTGCGCCCGAAGGCCGGCGCCGCCTCGTAGTTCCAGATCACCCGCATGATGGCGCTCAGCTGGCCGGTACGACCTGGCGGAAGGGTCGTATCACTACGTTCCCGAACAGCCCGGCCTGCATGTAGGGATCGCTTGCGTTCAGGGCCCTGACCTCCTCCAGGCTGTCCGCCTCGACCACGAACAGCGAGCCCTGCATGCGTTCACCGTCGTCGGATAGCATCGGCCCGGCGATCCGCACGCGCGAACGGATGCTGTCGATGAACGCCAGGTGGGCGGCACGGGTGGCCAGGCGCAGGTCCAGGCTGTCGGGTTTGTCTTCGCAGATCATGACGTAGAGCATCGGGTGGTGTCCTCTCGTGGGCGTGTGTCGAGCGTGCAGTCTGCTGGCTACCCGAGCGTTGCCGGAGCGCGTAGCCCCGCCCAGGCGCCGATGAGTTCGGCGATCGGGCGCGGTTCGCTCGCGAGCAGCCTGCTCGCGCACGCGCGCAGCGACGCCTGCGCGGCTGGCGTCAGATAGTCGACCGGCGACTTGCCGTCGATGCGTGCGAGCAGCATGCCGAGCAGCGGCAGCCAGGCGCATGTGTCGATGTCGGCAAAGGTCGGCACTGCGAGTTCGCGGT
This sequence comes from Pseudomonadales bacterium, assembly GCA_019634925.1. GTDB lineage: Bacteria > Pseudomonadota > Gammaproteobacteria > Pseudomonadales > Azotimanducaceae > UBA7803. The sequence continues at coordinate 665,735 of JAHCAL010000002.1, read as the reverse complement.
AGGCGCTCCAGAACGCAGCAGCGGCCTCGAGCAGTGCGGGCAGGCGCAGGCGCTCGTACTTGAGCAGCAGGTGCGCGAGCAGGTAGGCCGGGTCGAACCCGGGTGCCCCCCAGTTCGCGGTCTCCGCGTCCAGAATCAGGATTTCGGCGGCATCGGTGATGAGCACGTTCTTCGGGCTGAAGTCGCCGTGCACGAGCGTGCGCCGATCGGTTTCGAGCATTTCGATCAGCGGACCGAGGGCTGGGTAGCGGTCGCGGATGTGCCGGAAGAACGGATCGATGCGCAGCGCATCGAACAGCGCGGCGTTGTCGAATCGGGCGCCGAGTCCGGGTTCCCGGGCAGCGGCACTGGCGATGGTGCCGAGCGCCGTACCGAGCGCACGCGCGACCCGGACGTCGACGGTACCCGCCAGCAGGCGCGACTTCCAGTTGTGCCAGCGCGCCGGGTCGTACCAGCGCAGGATCGCCACACCCGCGTGTTCGTCGTGCGCAACGACTTCGGCGGCCTGCTCGCCGATCCAGTTGCGCGCGGTGCGCAGCCAGCGCACCTCCTCGGCGTTGCGTGCGACCGGTGCCTCCCACAGGACCTGTACCCGCAGGCGCGGCAGCGCGCGCTTCGCGCACCAGGAGGCTTCGGGTGCGTCGACCCGCCAGATGTCGCTCGACACGCCACCGGTGAGCGGGGTGAAACGCAGCGTTTCGGGCGGCCGGCCGAGCAGGTCCACGATGACCTTGCGGAAGTCCGGATCCGGCTCCAGGGTAGGCCCGCTCAACTGACTTGCGCCCGGCGATGAACGGCTGCGCGGTTCAATCCGCGAGCGCTCGCGCGAGGTGCCCACAGACCTCCTCGAAAGCCGCCCGGCTCGAGGGGAAGGCCTGGGCGGTCGCGAAGAAGTCGTGCAGCAGGCCGTCGAAGCGGCGCATCGTCACCCGGTTGCCGGCCGCCTCGAGCGCGCGCGCGTATGCCTCGCCCTCGTCGCGCAACGGATCGAACTCGGCCGTGACGACGAGCGCCGGTGGCAGCTTGCCGAGGTCTGCCGCCCGCAGCGGTGACGCGGCAGGTTCTGCCCGGCGCGCCGGATCCGGGCAGTACTGGTCCCAGAACCAGCGCATGGTGTCCGTTTCCAGCAGGTAGCCCCAGCCGTTGGCGGCGTACGAGGCGCGGGTCAGGTCGCAGTCGGTCACCGGGTAGAGCAGGAGTTGGAAATCGATCCGCGGCCGCCCGGCGGCCCGGGCCTGCTGGCAGACCACGGCCGCCAGGTTGCCGCCGGCGCTTTCGCCGCCGACCGCAAGGCGCCCGTTGCCGTTCAGGGCCGCCATGTTGTCGGCCGCCCAGACGGTCGCCGCGTAGCTGTCCTCGACCGCAGCGGGATAGCGATGCTCCGGCGCGAGCCGGTAGTCCACCGAGACCACTACGCAGCCGGCGGTGTTCGCCAGATCGCGGCAGGCGGCATCCGCCGTGTCGAGATCCCCGATCACCCAGCCGCCGCCGTGCAGGTTGACCAGGACGGGGAAGGGTCCCTTGCCGGCCGGCGTGTAGATCCTGACCGGGATCGGGCCCGTCGGACCGGCGATGGTCCGATCGGCGACCGCGGCCAGGGCGATGTCCGGATTCAGCGGCCGCATCATGCGGTACATCTGCCGGGCGTCCGGGGGTGCGAGCGAAGCCAGCGGCGGGCCCGGTTGCTCGGCGAGCTGTGTGAGCATGGCCTGATATTCCGGCGTTAACGGCATCTGTTCCCCCCGTGTAGAATGGCGCGCTCGCCGCCCGCGTCCGGCGCGGCAGCGGGTCCTGCGAAATCGCGGGATAGAGTAAGTTAACCCGACCGGATTTTGGAGTGATGGCATGATCAAGCTGGATGGCGCCGAAGAGAAAGCGGAAGCGGTGCGGCAGTTCAGTTTTCTCGACCGGACGCTGTTCGAGCGACGCACGCTCACGCTGTTCGGCGAGATCGAGACGGACGTCGCACAGCGCACGACCGAGAAACTCCTGGCGCTCGCGTACGCCTCCGATGATCCGATCACCCTGTACCTCGGCTCGCCGGGCGGGCACGTGGAGTCGGGCGACACCATTTTCGACATGATCCGTTTCATCCGGCCCGAAGTGCGGATCGTGGGAACCGGTTGGGTCGGCAGCGCCGCCACGCATATCTACCTCTCGGTCGATCGTGCGCAGCGTTTCTGCCTGCCCAATACGCGCTTCCTGATCCACCAGCCGGCCGGTGGCATGGGCGGCACGGCGAGCGATGTGGAGATCCACGCTCGAGAGATCCTGAAGACCCGCGCACGCATCAATCGCGTCATCGCCGAACAGACCGGGCAGCCGCTCGAGCGCATCGAAAAGGACACCGATCGCGACTACTGGATGAGTGCCGAAGAGTCCGTCGAGTACGGACTGGTCGGCAGGATCATCACCTCCATCGATCAGCTCGCCTGAGTGCGAGCCTCTGGCTCGCCAGGCGCGCGGGTCGCGCGCACGAGCTGATCTCTGGCATGGCTCTTGCTCACTGATATCCGGTGCAGGCCGGTCGGTTCGAAAACCGCCGCGGCGGCGCGGATCGGGCGCAGCGGGCCCGGGCATGGCGCACCATATTGGCGCGTCCGATGCGCGGACCCGCGCAAAACGCCCTGAATCAGGTCGAAGACGCGGGGTCGGCGCTGCAGCCGGCCCGGTCGGGGCAGGCTCGGACGTCCCGTCAGCGTGGCAGGAGTGAACATGCACGACAGCAGCAATCTCGAACGCCTTGGATTGTCCCGCTTCCTGTTCATCTACCGGGTGCGGGAAACCGCCGGCACCGCCCAGCGCTACTGCACGGTGATCGCGTACGGGCGCAACCTCAGGGCGGCGGAGCAGGTGGCCATCAACCGGGTGCACCAGCAGGGACTGCACATCGTGCGCACCGACACCGCGACTCCGGCGCCGTGGCTCGATCCGGACTCGGATGCCGCCTACCTGCTGGAACTCGAACGCTACGGCTCGGCGCTGCAGGTCGCCTGAGAGTGCGAGCCTTTGGCTCGCACGATTCAGCCGCCGAACCGGGCCAGCCGCGCCTCCATGTCCGGACCGCGCCCGGGGCTGTTGTCGCGTTCGAAACGCAGCCCGTCGCTCAGGGTATGGTCGAGTCCGCGGTTGACCAGCATCTTGTCCGCACGCAGCGTGAACCAGGAGTTCTCCAGAAAGCCGCGCGCCATGGCGATGGTCGCCTCCATGAGCTGATCGTCGGGCACGCAGCGGTTCGCGAGGCCCATGGCGGCCGCTTCCGCCCCGCCGACGACACGCCCGCTGAACATCATCTCCTTCGCCGCGAGCAGGCCGACCCGGCGCGGCAGCCGCTGGCTCATGCCCCAGGTCGGCGACATGCCCCACTTGCCGTGGGTGTCGGCGAATCGTGCGCTCTCGGCGGCGACCATGAGATCACAGGCGAGCGCGAGTTCGAGTGATCCGGTGTAGCAGTGGCCCTGCACGGCGGCGATCACCGGCTGGGGCAGCCGTTCGATCGCATCCAGGGTTTCGGCCTGGAAATGCCGGCTCGGTGCGACCTCGCCCGACTGGATCGCTTTCAGGTCGTTGCCGGCCGAGAACGAGCGACCCTTGCCGCACAGGATCACGCAGCCGATCGAGTCCGTCTGTCCTGCCAGGGTGTCGACGTGTGTGCGGAGTTCGACGAACAATGCCGGGCTCAGTGCGTTCAATGCCTGCGGCCGGTTCAGGGTAAGGATCGCGAGGCCGTCCCGGTCTTCGCGCAGTACCAGCGGTTCCATGTTCTCAATGCTCCCCCGAAGTGTGGGGAGCCATCATAATGCAGCGCCTGCAGCTGGCGGAGTCGAAATGCAACCCAGGGTCGTGATCATCGGTGGCGGAATCGCCGGGCTTTCCTGTGCCGCGGCTGCGGTCGGCCGCGCGGCCGTCACGGTGCTCGAGGCGGAACTCCAGCCTGGCTATCACAGCTCGGGGCGCTCGGCTGCGGTCTACATCGAGGCCTACATGAACGACGTCGTGCATGCACTGACCGTCGCTAGCCTCGCGCACCATCGGGCGCGGGGCGCACGGCCGATCGGCGACGTCACCATCGCGGACGCCGCGCATACGCATCTGATCGACGCCTACCTCGCCCGCTGGGAGCCGCTTTGCGCCACCATGCGGGAAGTACCGCCCGCGGAGATCCTCGCGCGTGTGCCGGTCCTGCGGCCCGATCAGGTGGCCCGCGCTGTGCTCGACACGGGTTCGCTCTCGCTCGACGCCCATGGTCTGCTCGACGGGTACCGGCGGCAGCTGGTCGCCGGCGGCGGGCGGATCGTGAACAACGCCCGTGTACATCGGATCGAGCGGCAGGCGGGGAGCTGGCGCGTCGCGTTCGGCGAACACGCGGTGGATGCGGACATCGTGGTCGATGCGGCGGGTGCGTGGGGCGACGAGATCGCCGTGCTGGCAGGCGCCGCGCCACTGGGTCTGCAACCTCTGCGCCGGACGGCGATCCTGGTCGACGCCGGGCAGGACGTCGCCACCTGGCCGATGGTGCACCGCGTGCAGGGCGGGCTCTACTTCAAGCCCGAGGCCGGTCAATTGATGGTCTCGCTGGCCGACGAAACGCCGTCGCCCCCCTGCGATGCGCAGCCGGAGGAACTCGACGTGGCGATGATCGTCGAGCGTTTCCAGGAATCCACGACCGTCGAGGTGCGGCGCCTCGGGCAGACCTGGGCGGGCTTGCGGACCTTCCTGCCCGACGAGATTCCGGCGGTCGGGTTCGATGACCAGGTCCCGGGATTTTTCTGGCTGGTCGGCCAGGGCGGTTTCGGCATGCAGACCGCGCCTGCGCTCGGGGCGCTTGCCGCCGCGCTGCTGAATGGCGGCGATCATCCGCTCGCGACCGAACTCGCGCCCGGGCGGTTTCGGCCGGCGCGTGTTCCGGCCTGAGTGCGCGCCTTTGGCGCGCCTGGCGCGGTACACCCGCGCACGAGTGCGCGCCTTTGGCGCGCCTGGCGCGGTACACCCGCGCACGAGTGCGCACCTGCAGCCCGCTTGCGGAGGCAAATGGCCCGGTCCCGTTTTACAGCCCGAGGACGAGCTTCGCGACGATGTTCTTCTGCACCTCGTTGCTGCCGCCGGCGATCGAGCTCGCACGCAGATTGAAGTAACGCGCGAAGGCGGTGACGCCTTCCGCGGGACCGACCGGCGCGACACCGCTGCCCACCTGCCGTGCATCAGGCTGGTAAGGCGCCGTGTACCAGCCCATGGCTTCGACCATGAGTGCGGTCATCGCCTGGCCGAGGTCGGCGCCCAGGTTCTTCATGATCGACGATTCGGGCCCGGGGTTCTGGCCCTGCGAGAGGGCCGCCATGATCCGGAATTCCGTGTATTGCACGGCCTGCAGCTTCGCCTCGGTCGAATCCAGCTTGCGTTTGAAGTCCGGATCCTCGGCAAGTGACCCCGCGCCGGTCGGGATCTTTGCCGCCAGTCGGCGCAGCCGGGTGAGCGCGGTATGCTGCGCCGCGGTGCCGCCGCCGCCGCGTTCGAACTCGAGCAGGTACTTGGCGACCGTCCAGCCCTGGTCTTCGCGGCCGACCCGGTTGGCCTTCGGGACGCGCGCGCCGTCGAAGAACACCTGGTTCACTTCGTGTGTGCGCGAGGCGAACAGGATCGGCTCCACGGTGATGCCGGGCGTGTCCATGTCGAGCAGCAGGAACGTGATCCCTTCCTGCGGCTTGCCCGTGTCGCGGGTGCGCACGAGGCAGAACATCCGGTTGGCGTAGTGCGCGTGGGTCGTCCAGATCTTGCTGCCGGTGAGCACGTAGTGGTCGCCGTCGCTCACGGCCTTGAGCTTCAGCGAGGCGAGGTCCGAACCTGAGGCAGGCTCGGAGTAGCCTTGGCACCAGTAGTCCTCGCCCGACAGGATGCGCGGCAGGTAGTACGCCTTCTGCTCCGCCGTGCCGTGCCCGATCAGCATCGGCCCGCACATGCCGAGTCCCATGGGCGCGAGGCTCGGCGCGCCGGCCAGGGTCGTTTCGGTCGACCAGATGTAGCGTTCGGTCAGGTCCCAGCCGGTGCCGCCGTAGGCTTTGGGCCACGCGGGGGCGATCCAGCCTTTTTCGTGCAGGATGCGGTGCCAGACGATGTTGTGCTCGTAGTCGAGGAAGATGCCCGGGCAGAAACGCTGCGCGGCACGCAGTTCGTCGGTGAGCGATGCGTCCAGGAAACGGCGCACCTCGTCGCGGAATGCTTCGTGCCGCGGGCTGAAGGTCAGGTTCATGCGAGTCCTCTCGATACCTCGAACGCTTTGCGTGTACGGGCCTGCAGGTCGGCCGAGCACAGGAATTCCGCTGCGGTGAGCGCAAGCGCCTTGGCGCCGTCGAGCACCGCGCGATCGCCCATCTCGGATGCCGCCCAGCGCGCGAAGTCGGGATGGTGGATCACCACGTTGGGCGGTGCGCTGGCGAGCATCGGGTGGATGGATGGCACCCGATAACTCACGTTGCCCATGTCCGTGCTGCCGGCGCCGCCGAGATTGTCGGGTGACAGGAATTTGCGTCCGAGCGCCTCGCCATGGCGCTGGAAGGTTTCCGAAAGCGGCTGGTTGGTATTGAGGTCGAGATAGTCGACGCCCGCCCAGCGGATCTCCACCTCGCAGCCCGATCCCTTCGCGCCGGCCTCGAAACAGGCCTGAACGCGCGGTTTCAGTGCCGCCAGGGCTTTTTCGTTGGCCGCGCGCACGAAGAACTCACCGGCGGCGCGCTCCGGCACGATGTTCGGGGCCTGTCCGCCGTCGGTGATGATGCCGTGGATGCGCTCGTTGTCGCGGATATGCTGGCGCAGGTTGGAGATGGCCTGGTAGGCGAGCAGCAGGCCGTCGAGGGCGTTGAGGCCGCGATGCGGCATCGCCGAAGCGTGTGCGGCCCGCCCGTGATAGATCACTTCCACCTCGGCGACGCAGATGCACGGCATCGCGGTCAGGTTGACGCCGGCCGGGTGGATCATGAGTGCGGCGTCGACGTCGTCGAACGCGCCGGCACGCGCCATCAGTTCCTTGCCGCCGCCCTTTTCTTCGGCAGGCGTACCGAGCAGGCGCACCGTGCCAGGCAGGCGCGCGGCCACCGCGGACAGTCCCAGCATGGCGCCGAGTGCGGCGGTCGCAATGATGTTGTGCCCGCACGCGTGCCCGATGCCGGGCAGCGCGTCGTACTCGGCCAGCAGCGCCACGCGCGGTCCGACGCCGCCGGTGAACTCGCTTTCCAGCGCCGTTTCGAGCGTGTAGACGTCGGTGCGAACGGGCAGCCCATGACCGGCGAGGCTGTCGCGCAGGCGGCCGCAGGCATAGCGTTCCTGGAACGCGAGCTCCGGATGCGCGTGGATCGCGTGCGAGATCTCGAGCAGTTCGTCCGCGGCTGCCTCGACGGCGGCGGTGATGGCCTGGTTGAGATCGGTCCGTTCTTTCTCAGTCCGTTCGTTCATGGGCAGGGAGCTCCCGAAGCGGAAGACTGATTCTGCCCCGCGTTGCTATACAGCGGCAATCGCCCGAAGTACGCTCCGACGATTCCAATCGGGGCACGACGGTTCACGACAGGGAGGGGGCATGGCTTACGACTACCGACTGCTGGATGTTCACCGCGAAGGCCGGATCGCGACCGTTACGGTGCGGAACCCGCCGATGAACGTCATCACCCTCGAGCTGTACGCCGAGCTCGCCGCGCTGTCGCGCGAACTCAAGGCCGATCCCGGACTCACCGTGGTGGTGCTGAAGAGCGCGGATCCGGACTTCTTCCTCGCTCACTTCGACGTGTCGGCGATCCTGCGCTTTCCGACCGATACGGTTCCCGAGCGGGATGCCGAGCTCAACGAATACCACCTCATGTGCGAGCGCTTCCGCACCATGGACAAGGTGACGATCGCGCAGATCGAGGGCCGGGTGGGCGGCGGCGGCAGCGAACTGGCCGCGAGCTTCGACATGCGCTTCGGCGTGCGCGGCCGGACCTTCGTCAATCAGATGGAAGTGCCGCTCGGCATCCTGCCAGGCGGTACCGGCACCCAGCGGCTGCCGCGGCTGGTCGGTCGTGGCCGGGCGATGGAGATCATTCTGGGCGGCGACGACCTCGATGCCGACACCGCGGAGCGCTGGGGCTATCTGAACCGTACCTTCGCCGCAGATGAGATCGGTCCGTTCGTGGACCGGCTCGCCCGGCGGATCGCGTCGTTCCCCGTGGAGGCGGTGCGCCTGGCCAAGGAGGCGATCAACGCAGCAGACAAGCCGTTGCGCGAAGGTCTGATCGACGAGGCCTACCTGTTCCAGCGCCTGCTGCGCACCGACGGTGCGCAGCGCAATATGCAGCGCTTCCTGGAGATCGGCGGCCAGACCCGCGCGGGCGAGCTCAGGGTCGGCGATTTGAATGGTGAACTGGGGCAGTCGAGTCCCGGGTGACAGCGCCCTGATGCGCTCCCGGGCACCCGGGTTGTCACGATATTGTCATCGCGGCCTGTAACCCTGCGCGCATCTCGAACTGCCCTGGTTGCATGCCGATGTGCTCGTTCCGGGCCCGATCCCTGCTGCTCTGCATGGCGCTTGCTCTGGCTGTCGCCGGTTGCGATCGCCGCGAGTCCGTGGCACCGGCGCCCATTTCCGCCGTGCCAGCCTCCGGACCGACGGTCCGCGCGGTAACGCCGCTCGTCCAGGCCGCCGCTTCGGGGGATCTCGCGACGCTGGACGCGCTCCTTGACGCCGGTGAACCGGTCGATGCGCGCATCGTCGGTCAGCGGACCGCCCTCATGATCGCGGCCGAACTCCGCCAGCCCGACGCGCTGGCGCGCCTGCTCGAAGCCGGTGCAGCAGCGGATCTCGCAGACGACCAGGGACACTCCGCGCTGACGCTGGCGGCACGCGCCGGCGACCCGGCAAGCGTCGAACGCCTGCTCGCTGCGGGCGCGAACGTGCATCGCGCCAATCGTCACGGCATCTCGGTGCTGATGGAAGGTGTGCGCAGCGGCGACCTTGCGGTGGTCGAATTGCTCCTCCGCGCCGGAGCCGATCCCCGGGCCAGCACGCCGGGCGGCTATACGGTGCTCCACTTCGCGGCGGCGTCCTCGGCGCCCGTGCTCGTGCACATGCTCGGGTTGGGGCTCGACATCGAAGCCGCGGATGCAAGCGGGATGACGCCGCTGATGCGCGCCGCGCGCACGCGCGACGTCGAACTCGTGCGGGCGCTCGATGCCGCGGGCGCGAATCTCGCCCGCTCTGATCGGGAAGGCCATACGGCGCTCGATCATGCGCGCCGCAAGAAGCAGTGGGCGACGGTGGACTACCTGGAAGGCCGGCTGGCGACCGCGAGCACGGGCCACGCGCCGGATGCCGGGGCTCCGCGGCACTCCGGCTGAGGAAAGCGGCATCGCCACGCGCGCACTCAATCGGGCGTCGCGAGTTCCCGCATCGCCTGGTCGGCGGAGAAAAACACGCGGCCGGTCAGTTCGTTCACGAAGTCCGTGGCAGCCAGCTGGTCCATCACCGGGCCTTTCACGTCGGACAGGTGCAACCTGACCCCCATCGCGGCGAAGTTGCGGTTGATCCGGTGCAGCATCTCGAGCCCGCTGATGTCGATGCGGTTCACCGCGCTGCAGACCAGCAGGACTTCGCGCGTGCCCGGTCGGCGCTGCACGATCTTCAGGAGCTTGTTTTCCACCTGGTTGGCGTTGGCGAAGAAAATGTTCTCGTCGATTCGGATCGCCGCCACGTGCGGCAGGGTCTCGACCTCGTGCCTTCGTATGTTGCGGAACTGCCCGGTGGTGCCGACGCGCCCGACCTGCGCGATGTGTGGCCGGCTCGACTGGCGCACGAAAAACGCGATGGACAATGCCACGCCGGTCAGCAGGCCGGCCTCCACGCCGAAACCCACGACGGTACCGAACGTCACGAGCTCGGTGATGCTGTCGGGGCGATGGGTACGCCAATGGCGCCGTGCGGCACCGATGTCGATGATGCCGAGCACGGAAACCACGATGGTGGCCGCGAGTGCCGCGTGCGGCAGGCGCGCGAACAGCGGCGTGAAGAAGAGCAGGGTCAACACGATCACCACGGCGGACACCAGTGAACTCACCGGCGTGCGGGCGCCGGCCTGGAAGTTGACACTCGAGCGGGAGAAGCTGCCGGCGACCGGGTAGGCGCCGGTGAAGGCGGCGCCGATGTTGGCCGCGCCGAGCGCGATGAGTTCCTGGTGTGCGTTGACGCGCGTGTTGCGGCGGGTTGCGAGTGAGGCGCCTATCGAGTAGCTCTCCACGTACGCAACCACCGCGATCATCGCAGCCGAAGGCGCGAGGTCGATCCACATGCGCCACTGGAACGGGGGCAGGACCAGGTCCGGCAGCCCCGGCGGTACGAACCCGACCACGGCGACGCCGGACCCGCCGTCCAGGTTCCAGGCCACGACCGCAATGGTCGCGAGGAGCGTTACGACGATCGGACCGGTGCGTGCGACGGGGTGGTCGTCCGGAAGGTCGAGGCCGAGCCGGCGCAGCAATGCGATGCCGCGGTGCTGGATGATCAGCAGCGCAGCGAGGCAGGCCACGCCCATCGCGAACGTCGGCAGGCTGAGTTCGCGCAGGTAGTCGGGCAGCGCGAGCAGCTGGTGGAGTGGGTCGCCGGCAGCACCGGTCCCGGCGCCGGTAAAGGCGGACAGCTGACTCACGATGATCATCACCGCCGCCGCGTTGACGAATCCAATGATCACCGGATGGCTCAGGAGATTCACGAGGCCGCCCATCTGGAACAGCCGCAGCAGCCAGAGGAACAGGCCCGCCTGGAGGCACAGCACGGTACTCAGGGCGAGGTGTGCGTCGCCGTAGCGCGGGCCGTAGGTGCCGATGGCGGCCGCCACCATCAGCGCGGCCACGGCAACCGGGCCGACGACCATGTGGCGCGACGACCCGAGTGCGGCGTAGAGCAGCATGGGGACCAGGCAGGCGTACAGCCCGGCCTGTGCAGGCAGACCCGCGAGAATGGCGTAGGCGATGGCCTGCGGTATCGTGATCACGCCGACGACCAGGCCGGCGATCAGGTCGTGGCTGAAATCGCTCTGCCGGTAGTGCTTGAGCACGCCCACGATCGGAACGTAGCTCTGCCAGTTGTCGACCTTGAATTGAATTGGCGGATCCCGTGGATCGGCTGTTGCCCGCCATCGATTGTAGCCGCTATTGCTTTTCGGTACCGAGGCGCTAACTTGCCAGGCGTTTCCCACGTCAGAGGCCGATGCCATGCAGACCCGCGCCGCCGTCGCGACCGCCCCCGGTAAACCGCTCGAAGTCACCACGGTCGAACTCGCTGGGCCGCGCGCGGGCGAGGTCCTGGTGGAGATCATGGCGACCGGGATCTGTCACACGGACGCGTACACGCTCTCGGGCGCGGATCCGGAGGGACTGTTTCCGGCGATCCTGGGTCACGAGGGTGCAGGCATCGTGCGCGAGGTCGGCGCGGGCGTCACGTCGCTGCGGCCGGGTGACCACGTGATCCCGCTCTATACGCCCGAGTGTCGCCAGTGCAAGTTCTGCCTGTCGGGCAAGACCAACCTGTGCGGCGCCATCCGGGAAACCCAGGGCCGCGGTTTGATGCCGGACGGCACCAGCCGGTTCTCGTGGGGCGGCGAATCGCTGCACCACTACATGGGCACGTCGACGTTTGCGAACTTCACCGTCCTCCCGGAGATCGCGGTGGCGAAGATCCGCCCGGACGCGCCGTTCGACAAGGTCTGCTACATCGGTTGCGGCGTGACTACGGGCCTCGGCGCCGTCATCAACACGGCGAAGGTCGAGCCCGGCGCGACCGTGGCGGTATTCGGTCTCGGCGGGATCGGACTCAACGTGATCCAGGGCGCGCGCCTGGTCGGCGCCGACCGCATCATCGGGGTCGATCTCAATCCGTCCAAGGAGGCGCTCGCGCGCCGCTTCGGCATGACGGATTTCATCAATCCGAAAGACGTCACCGACGTGGTCGCGGCGATCGTCGAGCTGACCGGCGGCGGCGTCGACTACTCGTTCGAGTGCATCGGTAACGTGGAGGTCATGCGCCAGGCGCTGGAGTGCTGCCACAAGGGCTGGGGCGAGAGCATCATCATCGGCGTTGCGCCCTCCGGCCGCGAGATCAGCACGCGGCCGTTCCAGCTGGTGACCGGGCGGGTCTGGCGCGGCACCGCGTTCGGCGGCGCCAAGGGGCGGACGGATGTCCCGAAGATCGTCGACTGGTACATGAACGGCAAGATCAACATCGACGACCTGATCACCCACACGCTGCCGCTCGAGCGCATCAACGAAGGCTTCGACCTGATGCACGCCGGCACGAGCATCCGCTCGGTCGTGGTGTATTGACTCGATCGGGCCGGCTGGCGCGGTTTACTTAGGCAGCACGCAGGGGGGAGTGGCGGAATGCAGAATGCAACATGGCTCGAGCAGGTGCGCGAGCCGATCATCGATCCCGCGCAGAAGATCTGCGATCCGCACCATCACCTGTGGGACCACCCCGGCAGCCGCTACCTGCTCGATGAGCTGCTCGCCGATCTGCGCAGCGGCCACAACGTGGTCTCCACGGTATTCGTCGAGTGCGCCAGCATGTATTCGGCCGATGCACCGGAAGCCCTGCGTCCGGTCGGGGAGACCGAGTTCGTCAACGGGGTCGCCGCCATGACCGCGAGCGGGGCGTACGGGGACGTACGCGCTTGCGCCGGCATCGTGGGTTTCGCCGATCTCACGCTTGGCGCGGCGGTCGCGCCGGTGCTGGATGCGCACCTGGCGCGCAGCCCGCGCTTCCGGGGCATCCGGCACGCATCCGGGTGGGACCCGGATCCCCGCGTGCGTAACTCGCACACCAATCCTCCGGCGCGACTGCTGGCGGATGCGACGTTCCGCAAGGGTTTCGCGGAACTCGCGCCACGCGGGCTCTCGTTCGATGCCTGGCTTTACCACCCGCAGATCTCCGAACTGACCGAACTGGCGCGGGCGTTCCCGGACACGACCATCGTGTTCGATCATTTCGGGGGCCCGCTCGGGATCGGGCCTTACGAAGGGCGGCGCGAGGAGATCCACGCGCAGTGGCAGCGCGACGTCGCCGAACTCGCCCGCTGCCCGAACGTCGTCGCGAAGCTCGGTGGCATCGTGATGCCGGTCAACGGGTTCGGGTTTCACCAGCGCGCGACGCCTGCGACCTCGGACGAGATCGTCTCGGCTACCGGGCGTTACTACCGGCACGCGATCGACTGCTTCGGCGTCGAGCGGTGCATGTTCGAGAGCAACTTCCCGGTCGACCGCCAGAGCGTCTCGTACCACGTGCTCTGGAACGCATTCAAGAAGCTCGTGGCCGACGCATCGGATGCCGAACGACAGTGGCTGTTCCACGATACGGCAGCACGCGTCTACCGGCTGGCCTGAAGCGGGTGTCGTCGGCTCGAGTCGGTGGTCAGCGCCGCGGAGCGCCCGCGGTTACCTGGAGGCTCGTGCCCGCAAGTCGGCGGCGCAATGTCTGGATCGCTTCGAGCTCGTAGTCCGCGTGCAGGCGGCGCTCGGCCTTGAGCGCAGCCACGTCGGCTTCGGTGAACCAGGCGATCTCGACCAGTTCGGTCTCGTCGTAGTCGCGGATCTCGTGGTCGAACGGCGCTGCATAGACCATGTGCAGCGCATGCTTGTAGGAGAACGCGCCGATCTCGAAGAGGTCCGGAATACGGATGCCGAGCTCTTCGCGGAGCTCGCGCGCCGCGGCGCGCGACGGGGGTTCGTTCCATTCGATCTGACCACCGGGCAGGCCCCAGCGCCGGTCGCTCGCGCGCCAGAAACTGTTGTGTACGGCCAGCAGAAAGCTGTCGTCGCGATACAGGATGCAGCGGGCGGTCTTGTAGCGTTCTCGCATCATGCTCTTTTTAGCACAGATCGGCGTGACGTTGCGTGTCACCGGTGGCCGCCGAGCAGCATCGCGAGCGCCGGCGGTTCCAGCTGGCGCCCGTATTCGGAAAGTTCGAATGCCTCGGCGTAACGCAGACCGTCCCGACCATGCCGGCGGGCGATCGCCGCCGGACGGCGTGAATACCATTCGTGCAGCCAACGCTGCCGGTCCGCACCGACCGTCTGGCCGGACATGTGCGGCAGCCATTCGTAGACCTGTGACGCGTGGCAGGCGAGCAGTGCCACGATCCCCTCCAGGTCCGGTTCGATGTCGATGACGCAGTCTGCCTGGAACGGCGTCGGACGGCGGAAGAAGTCGCACATCCCGAGCACGATCGGATCCGCCGGGAGGGCCGGTACCGCCGGGACCACGTTCGGCACCCGCAGCAGGTAGCAGGCGTCCTGCACCAACTGGGCGGTCGCCCGGTGGTCCGGATGGTAGTCGCCGGCCCGATGCGTGACGATCACGTCGGGCCCGAAGGCGCGGATCTGCTCGATCACCCGGTGGCGAACGGACAGCGCCGGTTCGAGTTCGCCGTCCCGCTCGCCGAGCATCAGCAGTGTCGCACCGATCCGGCCCGCGGCTGCTTCCGCTTCGGCGCGCCGTCTCGACGCGAGCGCGGCGCGGTCGAGGCTTGCGTGCCCCGCTGAGCCGTCCGTGAGCGTCAGGATGCCCACGCGCGCGCCGGCCCGGCGCGCCTGCAGGAGCAATCCGCCGGCGTGGAACTCCGCGTCGTCCGGGTGTGCGCCGACCACGAGCAGTCCGATCGGCCGGCCGTCGAGATGAAACGGGCGGTCAGGAACACAGGACATCACGCGGCCCCGCCCGGCGATTCGGGCGGCGCCCTGCGGCCGTGTCCGGTGGCCACCTCGAAAGCGGCGGCGATACCGAGCACGCCGAGGTCGTCGCGCGCCCGACCGACGATCTGGATGCCGACCGGCAGTCCGTCGGGAGTGAAGCCCGCCGGCACCGCGGCAGCCGGGCCACCGAGCACCGAGATGATGCAGCAGACCTGCATCCAGTCCAGGTAGTTGGGCAGCGCCACGCCGTTGATCTCGGTGACCCACTCCTGCTCGATGGGAAACGGCGGCACCTGGGCGGCGGGCAGGACCAGTGCGTCGTAACGATCGAAGAACCGCGCGGCTGCGCGATGCAACGCGGTCCGGCGTACCTCGGCATTGACGATGTCGGCGCCGCCGAGTTCACGCCACTGGTCGAGGTTCCAGACGGCGGTGGCCTTGGCGTGATCCCGCCACCCGGGCACCTCGATGTCGAGCGCGCGCCCGGTCACGCTGAGCGCCGCGGCGCGCAGCACGCGGAACACGTCCATGGCGCCGGTCAGCGGCGGGGCTTCTTCCTGTACCGAGCAGCCGAGCGACTCGAACGTTCCGGCAGCGTCTGCCACCACCCTGGCGACTGCGGGGTCTACCGGAAGCCCCGGCCCGCCTGCCCACCAGGCGATCTTGAGGCCCTCGAGCCGCCGCGGGATCAGCGCGCTGAATGGCTCGGTGCTGCCACTCAGGCTGAGCGGGTCGTCCGGGTGGGCTCCGGCCTGGACCGCGAGCAGATAGGCGGCATCGGCGACGTTCCGGGCCATCGGTCCGGCGGTCGTGAGCCTTGCGAGCCAGCCGAGTCCGCGCGGATCGGGTATGAGGCCGATGGTCGGCCGGAATCCGACCACGTTGCAGAACGACGCCGGATTGCGCAGCGACCCCCCCATATCGCTGCCGTCGGCCAGCGGGACCATGCCGGTCGCCAGCGCCACTGCCGCGCCTCCGCTGCTGCCGCCCGCACTGCGGCCCGGGTCCCAGGGATTGCGCGTGGCTCCGAACAGGCTGTTGAACGTGTGCGAGCCAAGCCCGAATTCCGGCATGTTGGTCTTGCCGATGAACAGTGCGCCGGCAGCGCGCTGGCGCGCGGAGACGAGTGCGTCGTGCCGCGCAATGCGGCCTGCGAACGGCCGGAATCCCGAGGTGGTCGGAAAGCCGGCGACGTCCACGTTGTCCTTCGGCGCCATGGGCAGGCCGTGCAGGGCGCCGAGCGGCGCGCCGGCGGCGGCCTTGTGATCGGCCGCCTGCGCCAGTGCGAGCGCGTCGGTGCGCGGCAGCAGGTTCACGATGGCGTTGAGCGAGGGGTTGTATGCCTCGATACGGTCATAGCAGGCGGTCATCAGTTCGATGGCCGACAACTCGCGTCGGCGCAGGGCGCCGGCGAGGTCGATTGCCGTCATCGCAGTGAGGTCGGCCAAGTCAGGCGATCCGATCCATGGCCCAGACCGTCACCCCGAGCGGTTTCTTGAGGTGCAGGCCGCCGCCGGCATTCACGAAGTGGCGCCCGAGGCGGCGTCGGTACCAGGCGGCCGGGCGCAGGATCTGCAATGGGTCGGTCCGGGTGCGATCGTAGTGTCCGGCATCGTCTGCCGTCAGGATCCCGAGGAACGCGGCGCGGCCGGTGAGCGCGCCGATGTTGTCGAGCGCACGGGCACACTGCGCATCGTCGAGGTAGGCGAGCACGTCGTTGCAGACGACGAGGTCGAAGGGTTCGGCGGACTGGTAGTCCACCACCGAACCATTCGTCCAGCCGTAGCGCCTGCACAGATATTCGCTGTACTCGACCCCTTCGAGCTCCGCACGCGGAAAGGCCCGGCCGAGTGCGCGCAACGTGGTGCCGGTGCCGCAACCGATGTCGAGGATCCGGCGGACCGGCAACTCCAGATGACGCAGGTAGGCGGCGATGAACGCCGCCTGGCGCGCGGCCGCTGCCGGCGTGACGGCGCGGGTTCGCGGATCGCGATAAAAGCGGTCATAGTAGGCGCGATCGAAGGTCTTGCGCATGTAATGGGCCGGTCCTGTACTGCGTACGGGTAGGGCCAACACTATAGTGCACGAGCGTGCCGCAACCGAAATCCGGCGTTGCGGTACGGGCCGACGGGTTGCAGGCCTGCTCCCAGGAGAACGCGGGACAACGCTGGAGAGAACGGAAATGGACGTGGTGGAGACACTGGTTGCCGAACTCGGCGCGGATTGTGTGCTGACCGGTGAGGCGGTTCGAACCCGCCAGGCGGGAATCTGGCGCCGCGACACGATCCAGGCACGGGCGATTGTACGGCCGCGTACCACGGCCGAGGTCAGCCGGACGCTCGCGATCTGTCATCGGTTCGACCAGCCGGTGGTGGCGCACGGCGGCCTGACCGGCCTCGTACATAGTGCCGATACCGGACCGGACGATATCGCCCTCTCGCTCGAGCGCATGAACCGGATCGAGGCGCTCGACGCGACGGATCGCACGATGGTGGTCCAGAGCGGCGTCGTACTGCAGACCATCCAGGAAGCCGCGGAAGCAGCCGGACTCATGTTTCCGCTGGATCTGGGCGGGCGCGGCAGCTGTACCATCGGCGGCAACATCTCGACCAATGCGGGTGGCAACCGCGTCATCCGCTACGGGATGACCCGCGACATGGTGCTCGGACTCGAAGCCGTGCTGGCCGACGGTACCGTGGTCTCGAGCATGAACCGCATGATCAAGAACAACGCGGGCTACGATCTGAAGCAGCTCTTCATCGGCAGCGAGGGTACGCTCGGGGTGGTGACGCGTGCGGTCCTGCGCCTGCGCGAGCAGCCGCTGCACCGGTCGACGCTGTTCGTCGCCGTCGATGAATTCGCCAAGCTCGCAGTGTTCCTGAAGCACATGGACGCCGCGCTCGGCGGTACGCTCTCGGCGTTCGAGGTGATGTGGAACGATTTCTATACGCTGGTCACGTCAGCGCCGGCACCGCACCAGGCGCCGATCGTGCAGAGCTATCCGTACTACGTCCTGGTCGAGGCGATGGGCAGCGACGAAAGCGCGGTCGAGGCCGCGCTGGCGGATGCCTACGAGCGCTCGCTGATCGCCGATGCGGTGCTGGCGCAGTCGGAAGCGCAGCGGCAGCAGCTCTGGGCGATGCGCGACGACGTGGCCCAGTGCTTCCGTGAGGGCCCGACGCTCGCGTTCGACGTCAGCATGCCGATCTCGACGATGGAGGGCTACGTCGCGGAAGTGACCGCGCGCCTCGCGGCCGCGTTCGAACGACCGCGCTGCTTCATCTTCGGACACATGGGCGACGGCAACCTGCACCTCGTGATCGGTGTGGGTACACCAACCCCGGCGGTGCGCCAGCGCGTGGAAGCGGCGGTTTACGAGCCGCTGCGCAGCCGCAGCGGCTCGGTGTCCGCGGAGCACGGTGTGGGTCTGGAAAAGAAGCCGTATCTCGGGATCAGCCGCGCGCCGGAGGAAGTCGAGGTCATGCGGCTGCTGAAGCGCGCACTGGACCCCAGGGGCATACTCAATCCGGGCAAGATTTTCGACACGAGTCCATCGATGCCTTGATCGCGACTCGACGGAGTCGCAGTTGGGAGTTGCAGCATGCAGCCGATTCACTACCTGTCACTGACCGAAGTCGGCCGCCGGATCAAGAGCGGCGAGTTGTCCGCGGTCGAAGTTACCGAGCGGATGCTCGAGCGCATCGAGCGGCTGGAGCCGGAATTGCACGGCTTCGCCCGGGTGCTCGGTGACCAGGCGCGCGCGACCGCCGCAAGGCTCGATCGCGAGCGCAGCGCCGGTCAGCCGCTCGGACTGCTGCACGGCATACCGATCGCGATCAAGGATCTGCTCAATACGCGTGGGATCGCGACTGCGAGCGGCACCCGGGTCATGGCGGACTACGTGCCCGACGAGGATGCCACGGTGGTCAGCCGGCTCAAGCAGGCTGGGGCCGTGATCATCGGCAAAACGCAGCTGACCGAAGGCGCGTTCGCGGTCCACCACCCGGCGATCGTGGCCCCGGTGAACCCGTGGAAGCCGACGCACTGGCCTGGGGTGTCGTCGTCGGGGTCCGGCGTGACCGTGGCCGCAGGGCTCGCGTTCGGCGCACTCGGGAGCGACACGGGAGGCAGTATCCGGTTTCCGTCCGCCAGTTGCGGTATCGTCGGCATCAAACCCACTTACGGTCGGGTCAGCCGTCACGGCGCATTTCCGCTCGCCGAGTCCCTCGATCACATCGGGCCGATGACGCGCACAGTCGAGGATGCGGCGCGGCTCCTGCAGGTGATCGCGGGTCGCGACCCCGCGGATGCGACCACCCTGGGTGCGACGGTCCCGGATTATCCCGCGATGCCGGGGGAGCGGTTGCCGGGCCTGACCATCGGCATCGATCCGGACTACACGTTCCAGGGCGTCGATCCGGTCGTGGCCGCGACGGTGCGCGATGCACTGGGTACGTTCCGGGCGCTTGGCGCCGAGGTCGTGGAACTGCGCATGCCGCCGATGCTCGGCGAACTGGTGCGCGGCTGGAACGTGACCTGTGCGATGGAGTGTGCGCGCGCCCATGCGAAGTACTATCCGGCGCGCAAGGCGGAGTATGGGCCGGTGCTCGCGAGCCTCATCGAGCGTGGTCTGCGCACCGGCCCGGCCGAATACCAGGCCCTGGAGCGCACCCGGGCCGCGTTCCGCGATGCGCTGGACGGCCTGCTTGCCGACGTCGACGTGATCATCGCGCCGTGTATGCCGATGCTGCCCCCGGATCTCGCCACCATGGACGCGGTATCGGGCGCGGCGTCCGGGCGTGTGGATGCGATCACGTTCACTGCGCCCTTCGACTACTCGGGTCATCCCACGATCAGCCTGCCGGCCGGGCTCTCCGAGGATGGGCTGCCGCGTTCGTTCCAGCTGGTGGGCCGTCACCTGGGCGAGCCGACCCTCATTCGGGCGGGTGCCGCGTTCGAGGCCGCGCGCGGCCCGCTCCCGCATCCGCTGCCCTGAGTGCGAGCCTCTGGCTCGCCTGGCGCGCTCAACGCGCGCACGAGTGCGAGCCTCTGGCGCGCTGATCGCGCGCTTGCGGATCGCCGAACCCTGGCGGCGGAGCGGGGTCCTAAACTTCAGCCCCTCGCAACGCAGAACCCGGGAAAGCCGGGATTCGCTGGAAGTCGTCGGTAAAATGTTGACAATGCGCGCCATGAAAACCCGAAACACACGTCCGCTCATCCGCCCGGCGTCGTTCCTGGGCGCCGTCTGCACCCTGGCAGCCCTGCTGAATCCGGCGGCGCCGGCCTTCGCGGCCGCCTATTCCATGGCCGAGGCCGACACGCAGATCGTCGGCGCGCTGGTGCCGTTCCGGGTACGCTACGAAGACACCCTGGCCGCGGTTGCCGAAGCGCAGGGGCTCGGCTGGCGGGAACTGGTCGATGCCAACCCCGACGTCGATCCGTGGCTGCCGGGCGACGGCACGCAGATCACGCTGCCGACCAAGTACATCCTGCCTTCCGGCCCGCGCGAAGGGGTGGTGATCAACGTCTCCGAGTTCCGGCTCTACTACTACCCGCCGGGGACCAACCTGGTCGTCACGTTCCCGGTCGGACTTGGCCGCCTGGACTTCCCCACGCCCCTGGTGAACACCACGATTCGTACCGCGGTGCCGAACCCCAGCTGGTCACCTGGCCCGACGGCGCGTGCGGAGCATGCGGCGCGCGGCACGCCGCTGCCGGCCGTGGTACCGCCCGGCCCGGACAATCCCATGGGCAGCATGGCGATCGTGCTCGGCATTCCCAGCTATTTCATCCACGGTACCAACCAGCCGTTCGCGGTGGGCCAGACGGCGAGTCTCGGCTGCATCCGGATGTACGATCACCACGTCGAAACGCTGGCGGAGATGACCCGGCGCGGGACGCCGGTGCGTATCGTGAACGAACCGTACAAGGTCGGCTGGCGGGATGGCGAGCTGTACGTGGAGATCCACGAGGATATCTACGGGATGACGAAGCCGGGGGAACTGGAAGAGCGGGTCAGGGCTGCGACCGACGGTCGCGGTGTCAGGATCGATTGGTCAGCTCTGGAAGCCCTGGCGGAGAAGCCGAGCGGCGTCCCCACCAGGATTTAGCTGACCCGCCAAGCAGCGGGTCTGCTTACTTCCGTGCGCAGCAGGTTTCAGCGATGCGCTGAACGCGCTCGTTGGCCTGGTTCGCTGCATCCAGTGCACGCTGTGCGGCGGTCTGGGCGGCGCTGGCTTCCTGGCTGGCGCGGTTTGCCGTCGAGGTAGCGGTGGCAACCTGGTTTTCCAGGGCGCTCAGGCGTGACTCGAGGGCGTCTACACGTTCCGGGGTCACCGACGCGCAGCCGGCGAGTACGAACGTGGCAAGCATGGCTATCACTACTTTCTTCACTTTCAGCCTCTTCATGTGGCTTGGTTAGCGGGGCGCCCACGATATCACACAAAACCGAAAAGGCCAGTAATTCCGGGCGTTAGCGGGCCGATTTTCGCGCCGTGGGCTCGCCTGCTGCGGCCGTGCGGGTGCGTTTCGATCAGCCCTCTGACTCCAGGCGCCGGATCGCCTCCTGCACCAGTGCCTCATGGTCCGGGGCGGGCGGAGGGTAGTGGATGTCGAGGCGGCCGACCTCGTGACAGATGATCTTTGCCACCAGGGCGCGCATGGTCCACTTGTGGTCCGCCGGCACCACGTACCAGGGCGACTCTTCGGTGTGGGTCGCCTCGATGGCTGCCTGGTAGACCCGCTGGTAGTCGTTCCAGTGGTCGCGCTCGTCGAGATCCCGCGGATCGTATTTCCAGTGCTTGTCGGGGCGTTTCAGGCGAGCGAGCAAACGCGATTTCTGCTCGCCCCTGGAAACGTTCAGGAAAAATTTCAGTACCAGCGTACCGCTCTGTGCGAGGTGTCGCTCCAGGTTGCGGATGTCATCGAGCCGGTTGGCCCAGAACGTCTCGTCGATCGTCTCGTGTGGGAGCGGCCGCGACTCGATGATCTCCGGATGCACCCTGACGACGAGTACCTCCTCGTAGTACGAGCGGTTGAAGATCCCGATGCGGCCACGCTCGGGCATGGCCTGCCAGTAAGCCCACAGGTAACTGTGGTCGAGCTCCTTGCGGGTCGGCTGGCTGAAGTTGAAGACCTGAAAACCGGCCGGATTCACGCCGCTGGTGACGTACTTGATCGTACTGTCCTTGCCCGCTGCGTCCATGCCCTGGAAGACGAGCAGTACCGAACGCCGGTTGTGCGCGTAGAGGACTTCCTGCAGTTCCGACAGGCGCTCGATGGATGCGCGCAGCTGGTCGGGCGCATCCTTGACCACTTTCCACAAGGTCGGGTACGCGTCGAGGCGGGCGCCGGGACGGTATCGGAAGTCGCCGATCGGCAGCGTCATGCGCGGCGCAGCCGACCCGTGCCGGGCGTGTGCTTCACGCCTCAGAACTCGAGTATCGCCCGACCGCGGATGCGGCCCTGTTCGAGCGCTGCGGCGGCCTCGTTGATATCGTCGATCCGGTAACGTGCGGTGACCATCGCGTCGAGATCGAGATCACCGTTCTGCTGCCACTCGAGGAACCGCGGGAAATCGCGGTCCGGCGCACACGAACCGCCGATGCTGCCGATGAAGTGTTTTTCGTGCAGCAGCACGTCCATTGCATTGAGTTCGACCGGTGTGCCGGGCACGCCGACCAGCACTGCCGTGCCGCCGTCCCGCGCGCCGAAATGCCCGGTGCGGCAGGCCGGCACGATCTGCTCCATGGTCTTTCTGATCCCGATGCAGTCGAAGGCGTAGTCGACCCCGCTCACCGGCGTGCCGAGGATGGTGAAGCGGTCCGGACGGGCGGTCAGCGCATGAATGGCCGCGACCGGGTCTTCGCGGCTCGCGTTGATGCCGTGGGTCGCGCCGAATCGCTTGGCGAACTCCAGCTTGGTGTCGTCCAGGTCCACGGCGATGATCGGCGCAGCCCCTGCCACCTTGGCGCCCACGATGGCCGAGAGACCGACGCCGCCGACACCGAACACTGCGACGCTTTCGCCTGGCTGAACCGCGGCGGTGTTGATCACGGCGCCGGCCCCGGTCATGACCGCGCAGCCGATGATGGCGGTGACGTCACGGCTGATGTCCGGGTCGACCTTGACCACGTACTGTTCGTCCGCGATGGTATGGTCAGCCCAGGTGAATACGTTCTCCGACTGCGCGATGCCATCCTGCACCGCCAGTGTGGCGCGCACGGGCAGGCGCGAGGCGGCCGTTGCGTTGCGGGGTACCCAGGTGACCAGCACGATATCGCCGGGCTGGACGTGGTTGACCGCGCTGCCGGTCTCGAGCACGGTGCCGGTGGCTTCGTGACCGAGGATCACCGGCGTCTGGCGCGGGCGATGCATCTGGTGCAGCTGCGAGTGGCAGATACCGGATGCGAACAGCTTGACCACCACCTGGGTCGGCCCCGGGTCCGGCAGTTCGAGCGATTCGATCCTGAGTTTCGACGTCCCCTGCGGGAGTACGACCACGCGCGCTGGAGTACCCATGCTGCAAATCTCCCCGAAATCGACTGTGCCCGATCTTGACCGGAACGGAAGGTGTGCGCAACGTCGCGGGCGGCGCGGTGGAAGCCGGACTAGAATGCGCTCATGAGCGATACCTATCGGCTGGTGTTCCGCGGTGAAGTGCTGGAAGGGCAGCACCCGGCGGTGGTGCGCCGGAAGCTCGGTCAGCTGCTGTCGCTCGACGACGCGAAGCTCGACCGGCTGTTCTCCGGCCAGACGGTCGTCGTGAAGGAAGCCGCCGACAAGGACTATGCCGCGCGTCTGCAGGCCGCGTTCCATAAGGCCGGTGCGCGGCTGCGCATTGCGGCATCTGCATCCGCGCCTGCGGAACCTGCGCCGGCGGATCCCGCGCTGACGGATGCGCAATCCGAGGCGGCCCCGGCCGGTCTGGACGTGCAGGTGCTGCCCGTCGGCAGTGACGTACTCCGCGAGGACGAACGCACACGCTGGGAGCCGCGCGAAATCGACACCAGCCATCTCGAACTCGCCGACCCGAGCCTGCCGCTCGCCGATCCGGGTCCACCCCCTCCGCCCGCGCCCGATACGTCGCGACTCACGCTCGCCGACCCTGACTGAGTGCGCGCCTTCGGCGCGCCTGCATTCAGCCGATCGTGATCGCCAGCGCCCGGTACCCGGCCTGTTCCATGGCTGTGACCACTTCGTCCTGCCGCTCGGGACACAGGGCGATCATTGAACCGCCACCGCCACCGCCGGTCAGCTTGGCGCCCAGCGCCCCATGTTCGCGTGCGATGTGGATCAGTTCCTCGAGTTCCGGGCTCGATACCTGCAGCGCGTTCAGATAGCCCTGACAGAGATTCATGAGCTGACCGAGTTCGCCGAGGTTCGCGTCCCTGAGGGCGGCTACGCCGTTGCGGGTGAGTTCCGCCATGGCGTCGAAGATCGCATCGTAGCGGGCGGGGTGCGCGTCCCGTATGTGGCGTACCCGGGCAACGGTGTTCGCGGTCAGGCTCTCGCGGCCGGTGATGCCGATGACCAGCGGCAGGGGTGCGCCGAGGGTCAGCTCCTCGATGCGAGGCGGCCGGGCCGGCAGATCGGCGGTCGGGTCCGCGCCGGCGCCGCGCTGAAACAGGAGCGGCATCCCGTAGGTCGCGATGGTGTTGTCGATGCCGGAGGGCGTGCCGTGCGCGAACTTCTCGCACTCGTAGGCGTGGGCGTTGACCGTCGCGTCGTCGAGCCCGAGCCGGAACGCGTGGTCCAGTGCACGGATCACCGCGACGGCGAGTGCCGACGAGCCGCCGAGTCCCATCGCGCGCGGCACGTGCGGGATGACCTCGACGGTCATCGATTCTTCCGCGAGCCCGAGGGTCTCGAGCAACGTGTACAGCATACCGCTGACGCCCGGCGTCGCGCCGGCACGGACCTTCTGCTCGAGGCCCCAGCGCGGAATGACCAGGTTGACGCCACTGCCGCCGCGTCGCACCACCGCCTCCACGGCCAGTGGTATCGGCAGCGCGATGGCGGGACGGCCGTAGACCACCGCATGCTCGCCAAGCAGGATCACCTTGCCGCAGGCGCTGCTGCGTTCGGTGGTATCCGGCTGGCTCGACTTCCGTGCCAATCCGGCAAGTATTTCCTGGGCTTTCCAGACCTTGATCTCGCCGGACTCGATGAGCGCTTCCACGACCGTATCGAACAGTGCCTCGGGGACCTTCGCCGCGCTCGCGACGCTGCGTGCGTGCAGGGTCATGTGGTTCTGCTGGATGCCGTCGGTGGACAGCGCGCGCAGCGCGGCGAAATTCTGCGCCAGGCCCACTGCGGCCATGACCCCGGCCAGTTCGGTCGCGCTCGGCGAGCCGAGCAGCCGGTGGTTGATGCGCACGCTCGGATTGGTTTCCAGCGAACCGCCCACCGTGCCGACCTTCATCGGGACTTCTATCTCGCCGACCAGGTCGCCGGCCACGTTGCGGTACCAGCGGGTGAGGCCGCGGTAACGGCCGGAGCGGGCGGCGTAGGCGTGGGCGGCGGCTTCGATCGCGCGCCAGTCGTTGCCGGTCGCGATCGCTACCGCGTCGATGCCGTTCATGATCCCCTTGTTGTGGGTCGCGGCACGATAGGGATCGACCAGCGCCAGATCGTTGGCCAGGATGATGCCGTCGCGGACCTCTTCCCCGGTGTAGCCCTTGCCTTCGAGATTGCGTGCCGGAATGCGTACGCTCGCGCGGGCCAGCGCGCGGTCGGTGAGGTTCGACAGGATGCGCAGGAAAACCTTGCCGCCGGTGATCGTCTCCACCAGCGATGCGATTCCCTCGCACATGGTATTCACCAGGTTGGCGCCCATGGCATCGCGCGTGTCGACCAGCAGGTGCAGGACCAGCATGTCGCGGCCGTCCTCGGGCGCACGATGGTGGAACACCTCGATATCGAGCGCGCCGCCACCGCGTGCCTGCATCTTGGGGTGCAGGCTGTTCGCCAGCGCCAGGATGTCGTCGCGCCGGTCGAGCAGCGCGGCGCGTGCGCGTTCGACGTCGTCGACGTTCACGGTCTGAACCTGGCCGATCAGGATCGGATCCGTCGTCGACACCTCGTAGCCGCCGCCGAGCCGCGCGATGCGCGCGGCGCCGGAAAGCCCGGCGACGATGGATGGCTCTTCGACCACCAGGGGAACGACGTAGTCCCGGCCGTTGATCAGGAAATTCAGCGCGACCCCGAGCGGCAGGCCGAACACGCCGATCACGTTTTCGATCATCTTGTCCGCGACCGGGAGGCGCAGTGTGTGATCGCCCGTCGTGAGGGCGCGCAGGTCCGCGTCGTCGAGCAGACCGCGCCGATGCAGCGCGGCGATGCGCTCGCCGATGCTCATCCGGAAGAAATTCGGGATCCGAGCGCCTTCGCTAGCGGCCGAGTTGGAAGCCATCCGATGCAGTCTCCAGCATGATCCTGGCAAAACCCTTCAAACGCGCGTTTTCGACGAACGCGGCGAGCGCGGTCGCGTCGGGTGCGAACACAGCGCCGATGTCGCCGCCACCCGCGCCGCACGGTTTGTAGACGACTCCGGCGCGCGCCGCAAGCCGGTCGAGTTCTGCGTGGGCGAGCCCGTAGATGCCGAGGTCGGCAGCCCGGTCCAGTGACTTCAGGCAAAGAGCGTAGTGAGCAAGGCGATCCCACCAGTCGGTCGGTTCGAAAAGTGCGGCCGAGGCTTCCACCAGGGCGTCGAGTTCGGCCACGCGGCCGTGTGCCTGCCACTCCGCGAACCGGGCGAGGTGTCGGGTGGTGGAGGACGCGTGTCCGGTCCAGATGAACGCAGACGCCATGCCGACCGGCAGGCTCGAACGGGTGATCGATGGGTCGGGACTCCCGGTCGGTGCGCGCTGGAAGCGCAGGAGCCCACCGTACCAGGCGGCCGCGATGTCGATGCCGCTGCCGCGGTTGCCCTGCAGTCCATGATGGATGGCCGCGACCGTGTCGAACGCGGGGGTGCGCCCCGTCAGGCTGCAGAATGCCAGGTACAGCGCAACGCAGACGGCCGCGCTCGAGCCGATGCCGAGTTTCTCGTCGCCCTGGTAAAACCCCCGTGTATCGACCTGCACACGCGCCGATTCAGGCAGCGTTTCGCTGCCGAGCGCGTGCACGACATGCCAGGCCGTGAAGGCGGGCGAGTCGACAGGCGGAGGCGATCCACTGCAGAGCGCTTCCAGTGTCAGGCAGGCCGGCGCGGAGCGAAATCCGAGGCTCGTGAACACCCAGCCGGACGCCTGTGCGCCCGGGGTCGCATCGTGTTCGAGTACCGGTTCGATCGTGCACGCTGCGTAACGATCCACCGCCATGACCATGGCGGGCGCCCCGGCAAGTACGGCGTACTCGCCCCAGAGCACCACCTTGCCCGGCGCACGTGCCGTGACCACGTTCATCGTCGATCCGGTCACGGCGCTTCCAGCGATGCGCCGGAACCGAGGCCGATCTCGAGTATCTCGATCACACCCGGGATCGCGCGCAGTTCGGCGGCGACCCGCCCGGCGGCTTCCGGGAGACAGATGGCCTTGACCTGGGGTCCCGCGTCGATGGTGCAGAAGACCGGTAGCCCCGCGGCGCGCAGCGCGCGAATCCGGTGCAGGCACTCGAGGGTCACGGGGTTCCAGTACACGAGACCGGGGCGCGTGGCCAGCATGAGGCCGTGCATCTTCAGGCAGCTGTGCTCGGCGAGCTCGGCGAGGGCGTCGAAGTCCCGATTCCGCACATGGTCGACCGCCAGGCGGAAATCCTCGTGTGTGCTGGTCACCCAGGCCGGATAAAAGGGCGAAGCCATCGAGAGCCGCATCCCGGCCGACGAGGCGACGGCCTTCGGCGCCGCCGAGGTGACTGCGACGACGACGCGCAGCGGCCAGTCCGCGCGCTCCAGCAGCGGCCGCGCGGCCCAGTCCGGCCCGTCGAGGGCCACGAATCCGCCGAATATCGACCGCGCGGCGGAACCGGATGCGCGGCGCGCGAAGGTGGATCGCGTGGCAGCATCCATCCCGAGGCGGCAGTGGCCGTCGATGGCGGTCACGAGTGCGGCAAAACCGGAAGCGGAAGACGCGAGCCCGGCCGCGGTCGGGAAGTTGTTCCGCGATCGGATCACGAGTGGTGGAACGTCGTAGTGCGCGCGCAGATCCGCGAGGCATGCCGCCAGTTTTTTGTCCTCCACCGGTCTGCCGTCGAGTTCGAAACGATCCGCATCGGCCGTTTCGATCGCCGTACGGGTCACCAGCGTGTCGAGGGTCACCGAGAGGGAGGGTGTCGCCGGAACGTTGCCCTGGTCCGGGGCTTTTCCCCAGTACTTGATCAGCGCGATGTTTGGGTGCGCGTACGCAATGGTGGTCACGGTGCAGCCGGAAACGTCAGGCGTAGCCCGGGGGTGGCGTGAAGCGGCAGCCGTCGGCTTCGAGCTCTCGCGCCGCACCGATGGTGATCAGGTCCGCATACTCCGGGCCGACCAGCTGCAATCCGATCGGCAGGCCGGCATCGTTGAGTCCCGTCGGAATGACCGTGGACGGCAGGTGCGCGACGCCGGTGAGCCCTGCCCAGAAAACCTGCTGGAAGTAGGGGTATTCCAGGTTGTCGACCTGGATCGTCCGCTCGCCGAACGGTCGGTGGTCGTGCGGGAACGCGGCGGTCGGCATGATCGGGGTCAGCAGCAGGTCGTAGCGCTCGAAGAATGCGTGCCACTGCCAGCGCAGGCGGTGGCGCAGCTCGTTGGCGGCGCTCCAGTCCTTGAAACTCGAGACCTGTGCGCGCAGCACGCGTGCGGTATTGCTGTCATCGTCGGGATCGAGGGTCGCGACGTAGCGGCGCAGGCTTTCGTAGTCCGAGTCGGGCATGCGCGCCGACATGGTCGCCTGGAGCAGATCCTGGTACGTGCGGTGGCTGTGGTCCGATCCGAAATCCGGTCGAGCATCGAAATCGACCCGCGCACCGCGATCGGCAAGCATCCGTGCGACGAGGTCGACGCGGCCGCGGACTTCGGCCGAGACGGGGCACAGTTCGTCGTCGCGCCACACCGCCACGCGCATGCCGCGCAACCCGTCGGCCGGCATTTCCGGCAACGCGAGGCGAAAGCCCCGCGCCATGATCGCGTCCGGGCCAGCCATGATGCGCATGGCGGTATCGAGATCCTGTGCAGATCGGGCCAGTGGCCCGATGACCGCGATGTCCGGGCCGGCGCGATTCTCGCCCGGGCCCGAGTGGCCGGCCGGACTCAGCAGGTTCCAGGTCGGCTTGTGCCCGAACACGCCGCAGAAGTGCGCGGGATTGCGGATGGATCCTCCGATGTCCGAACCGATCTCGAGCGCCGAGAAGCCGGCGGCCAGCGCGGCGGCCGAACCTCCGGACGATCCGCCCGGCGTGCGCGCGGGATCATAGGGATTGTTGGTGGTGCCGTAGATGTCGTTGTAGCTCTGGAAGTCAGCCAGGGCGAGCGGCACATTGGTCTTGCCGAGGACCAGCGCGCCGGCGTCCTTCAGTTTGCGGACGGCAAGTGCGTCGCTGGTCGGCACGTTGCCGCGCCAGTCCGGATTGCCCCACGTGGTCGGTGTGCCGGCCAGGTTGTAGGACTCCTTGATGGTCATGGGAATGCCAGCGAGCGGTCCAGAGGAACGCCCGGCTGCCAGCGCCTTGTCTACTGCCGCGGCTGCCGCTCGAGCCTGGTCGCGGACGTCCACGACGACCGCATTGATGATCCCGTTGAACCGGTCGATCCGATCGAGATACGTCTCCAGCAGCTCGCTCGCGGACAGCTTGCCGCTCGCGATCCTCCGATGCAGTTCCGTGGCTGACAGGTACGCGATCTCGCTCATCGTTCTCCCCCGGTTTGCGCGCGCAGCCAGCGCACGTTCAGGCGCGCTAGCTGCGCCGGTGATCGCGATGACTCTGACGCCAGCGGGTGATTTAATCAACCGCGGACCGGCCGGGTACGCGCGAGGATTGCGAGCCCGTGTGCCGACAATGCGAATCGCGACCAGGAGCAGTGGATGAACGTCAACCGACAGTGGGTACTGGCAAAACGGCCATACGGGATGGTCTCGCGGGACAACTTCGAATACCGGGAAACGCCCATCCCCGCGCCGGCCGACGGCGAAGTGCTGGTGCGCAACCTGTACCTCTCGTTCGATCCGACCCAACGCGGTTGGATGGAAGACCGCGAGAGCTACCTGCCGCCGGTTGCGCTCGGCGAGGTGATGCGGGCAGGCAGCGTGGGCCAGGTCGTCGAATCGCGCAACCCCGGATTCGCGCCGGGCGAACTGGTGCAGACGACCGGCGGCTGGCAGGACTTCATCGTCGTTCGCCCGGGCACCGGCTGGCCCGGACTCGGGAAACTGCCGCCCGGCGTCACACCGCGCATGGCCCTCGGGGTGCTGGGTGTAACCGGGCTGACCGCGTACTGGGGGCTTTTGGACCTCGGTCGACCGAAAGCCGGTGAAACCGTGCTCGTATCCGGCGCGGCCGGCGCAACCGGCTCGGTCGCCGGTCAGATCGCCCGCATCAAGGGGTGCCGTGTGGTCGGCATCGCGGGTGGACCGGACAAATGCCGCTGGCTGAAGGAAGTCGCCCGATTCGACGAGGTCATCGATTACAAGCACGAGAACGTCGATCAGCGCATCGGCGAACTCTGCCCGCACAAGGTCGACGTGTTTTTCGACAACGTGGGCGGGTCCATACTCGAAGCGGCGCTCAATCACATCAACATGCGCGCCCGCGTCGTCCTGTGCGGCGGTATCTCCGCCTACAACGCGACGAGTCCGCAACCCGGACCGGTCAACCTCATGAACCTCGTCATCATGCGCGCGCGTATGGAGGGATTCATCGTCATCGACTACATGGATCGCACGCACATAGCCGCGCCGGAACTGCTCCAGTGGATCGGGAGCGGCGAACTGGTCCACGAGGAGGACATCCAGGAAGGCTTCGAGAACATTCCGGATACGTTGAACCGCCTGTTTACGGGCCGCAACGTCGGCAAGCAGTTGCTCAGGATCGCAGACCCGGCCTGATCGACGAGGGCGAGTCCGAAGCACGGCCCCACCTCAGGGCCAGTCCGGCTCCCGGTACGGCACGGACGGATCAGGCGCCGGGCGCCCGGCGGTCAGCGCCCGCACGGTGTCCTGCATCCGATCCCATTGCCGGAACAGAAACTCCCTGCTCGCGTCCCGTCCGGCAGGGATCTCACCGAAGGGTATCCGCCAGAAGTGAACCCGGATCCGGGCGCCGACCCAGGAGCCGTTGATCAGGTTGCTGAAGTGGCTCGAGCCTTCGAAGCCCGCGTGCGCACAGAACACGAGGTCGCGCCCGGGATTGTTGCCTAGCATCGCGAGTGTCCCGCCGAGTCGCGGTGGCAGAACGACCTCCCAGCGGTCCAGCTGGGCGTTCAGGTCCGGCGAGTCACTGTATCGTGCCCGGAGTGCGGCGCGCTTCCCGGGTGAGAAACGGGTTCCCTCGGGGTAGATGAGCACGCCCTCGTCCGGGCGCAGCCCATCGAGCAGACGCGCCACGCCGATGCGTGCGCGCTCGCTGTCCTCGCCACCCCGGTCCACGAAGAAGTTCGGCAGTCGATTGCCGACGATGTCGAGACAGGGATCGATCAGCAGTTCGTTCTTGAGGACGTAGCGCAGCCGGATGCCGTACGGAATGGCGTAGAAGACCATCGGTATCACCGTGTCGGCGATGCTGGCGTGGCGGGGCAGCATGAGTGCGCCCTGGCCGTCGAGCGCGGCTTCGCCGGTGATTTCGAAGCGCAGACGGAACAGGCGCTCGGCAGAGACCTTGAGCGCATTCGCCCACCAACCCTGGAGCCGATAGTTTGCATCGAGAAAGTCCGCGGGTTGACGATGGCGGACGTAGATCCAGGCGGCGCTGAAAATCCCGATCGTCTCGCACCAGAGATAGCTGCACACGAACAGCAGGGTGGGCAGGGCGCCGCGCGTGGCCGGCAGGGTCCGCAGAACGAGCGCCACGATCAAGAGCAGCGGCAGCAGTGCCGTCACCAGCAGCGTCGCAGCGACGAAGAGCGGAACGGTGATCAGGCGCCTAGCGAGCATGCAGGGGGAAGGCGCGCCGGAACCAGAGAAATCCGAGAATACCCATCAGCGCATTGCTAACCGCCGTCGCCACGAAGATTCCCTGGTAGCCGAAGATGCCGTTCAGCAGCAGGGCAAGCGGGATGTACAGGAGGAACATGCGCGTGAACGACAGAATCGTCGACGGAATAGGCTTGCCCAGCGCGTTGAACGAAGCCGACGTCATCATGAGTATGCCCCACAGACCGTAGCTCCACGGCACCACCGCGAGATAGAACGCGGCCGTATCCACGACCGTCGGTGAGTGGTCGATCCAGCCGGCGATCGTCCGTCCGAAGAATATCATCGGCAGCGCCGCGACGATCCCCCAGGCGATACAGAACTGATAGCTCACCCGAAGCCCCTCTGCAACCCGCTCGGGCCGCTTGGCGCCCCAGTTCTGGCCAATGAACGGTCCGATGCTACCGGAAAGGGCAAACAGCAGCATGACGGCGACCGATTCGACCC
The DNA here is from genome assembly GCA_019634925.1 of Pseudomonadales bacterium. Classification (GTDB taxonomy): domain Bacteria; phylum Pseudomonadota; class Gammaproteobacteria; order Pseudomonadales; family Azotimanducaceae; genus UBA7803. Next base: position 633,483 of record JAHCAL010000002.1, on the reverse strand, counting down.
GCGTGGCGACGCCATACCCCGCCACGACGACTTCCCCGTGACCGGCCAGCAGCCGCGTCACCACGGCGGCCGAGACGGGCCCGATCAGCTGGGTGGCCATGGCCGGCAGGCCGACGTGAAGGATGCGGCGGCAGGAATCGAGGAACCCGTTGGTAACCGCCCGCACCAACACCATGTTGCCGCGCGCGACGTAGTAGAGCAGTACGGCAGCCGTACCGGCCCGGGTGACGACCGATGCGGTCGCGGCGCCGGCGAGTTCCATGCGCGGCAGGCCGAACCAGCCGAAAATGAGTATCGGATTCAGCACCAGGTTGACCAGCGCCCCCAGCGTCATCACCAGGCCCGGTATGTTCGCGCTGCCGTTGGCGCGCATGACGTTGCCCGCAACCATGGTCAGCGTCATGAGCACGACGCCGGGATAGTAGATATCCAGATAGCGATGAATGTGCACCAGGACCTCGGGCGTTGCGCCGAGCGCGGTGAACACGGGGTTGATGGTCGCCCAGCCGATCGCCGACAGCGCAAGCGTGGCCCCGGCCACCAGCAGCAGGCTGTGCGTGCCCAGGCGTCGAGCGTCGTCACCCGCGCCTGACCCGACCCCGCGCGCGATGACGGACGACGTACCGATCCCGATGCCGAGCGCAATGCTGGTCAGCATCATCACCAGCGGAAACGTAAAAGTGATGGCGGCGAGCTGCTGGGTGCCCAGCTGGCCGATGAACGCAATCTCGAACATCGACACGACGATGTTGCTCGATACGCCGATCATCATCGGTGCAGTCAGGCGAAACAGCGATCGCGGAACCGAATCCTGCGTGAGGTCGCGTGCGCTCATGGGGTACTTCGGAGAGTGACGGGCAAGTTTAGGGAGTGTCGGTGCTGTCGAAAAGGTGGCGCTGATCCTGTCTGTCTTCCTTCCCCTATCCGGACGCGTCGACTACGATCAAGCCGAACAGATTTTCGCCGGGCCGTGGCACCGGGCGGATCGATCGGACAGCCTTGCAGCAGGGGAGCAGTACACATGTCATCGATCATCGATTGCGACGCGCACATTCTCGAGCCGGCAACGCTCTGGCAGGACTACCTCGAGGCGGATTACCGTGATCGTGCGATCCGGATAGAGGAGAGCGAAGGCCGCGAGCGCCTGATCATCGGCGAAAAGGTGGTGCTGGAGGGTGTGGTTGCCGGTCTTGGCGGTGCAGAGGCCGACAAGGCCGAGCTCTTTTCCGGGCGCCTTTCCTACCGTTTCGACAATCCGCCCGATTCGTACGATCCGCGCGCCCGGGCCGCCCGCATGGACCAGTGGGGTATATCGAGCTCGGTCATCTTCCCGACCATCAGCATTCTGCCGTTCCCGACCGAGGACCAGGATCTGGCCAACGCCTATTGCCGCGCCTACAACAACTGGGCGCGGGAATTCTGCGAAACGGTACCGGGTCGATTCGCCCCGATCGCGCTGGTCAACTGGCGCGACGTCGACGAGGCGGCGCGTGAGCTGCGGCAGTGCATCAAGGCAGGATTCCGGGGGCTGTTCGTGCCGCCCGAAACGGTCGACGGCCACCGGCCGGGATCGACCCGTTTCGACCCGATCTGGCGGCTGTGCGAAGAGGCGGAAATTCCCGGCTGCTTTCACGTGATCGTGCGCTTCGAAGGTGCCGCGATCCCGTTCGCGGCATGGCATGCAACCTCACCGGGGCCGGTGTTCGGATTCGGACTCGGCGCAACCGGCCAGTTGATCCCCGCGATGACGAGCGTGATCGTCGACCAGCTCTTCGAGCGATTCCCCAAGCTCAAGATCGTCAGCGTGGAAGCGGGATGCGGATACGCCCCGTACCTGATGGATCGGCTCGATGCGAAGTTCGACGCTTTGCGGCAACTGGTTGCGCTGCCCCGGCGCCCAAGCGAATACATACGCAGCAACTGCTACTTCGTCGCCGAGCAGGGCGAACGCACGATCGACATGGCGCTGAATCTCGTGGGAGAAGACAGGATCATGTGGGGGTCCGATTACCCACACGTGGACGCTTTGAAGGTCGACGATCACCTGCCGAAGCGCTGGCCGCAGCTGGCCGAAAACGCGACGCGGGTATTTGGAATCAGTTGATCTCGGGAAACAGCAGGCGGAACGTCGTGTACTCCCCTTCGCGCGAGTCGCACTGAATCTCGCCGCCGATCCCTTCCATCACCATTTTGCAGAAGCTGAGTCCGATGCCCGCGCCTTGGCCGGCTTCGGTTGTGGTGAAGAAGCGGTCGAAGACCTTCAGCTTCAAAGACTCGGAGATGCCTGCTCCATTGTCAGTGACGATTATCGAATTCCGCCCACGAGACCTTCCGGTGAATATGCGGATCATGCCACTTGGAGCGCTACGACCGTAGAGCACTCCATTCTTGATGAGGTTGAACAAGACATGGACTATCAGTACGTACGGTGCCCGAACAAGGAAGTCGTTGTGAATATAGACTTCTAAAAGTTGCTGTTCGCTTGAGTTGTTGAAGGGATATCTCTTCGCTGCTTCGGCAATTGCTTGCGAAGCAGCAAACTCCGTAGCATTTCGTGACTCGATTGGAGCGTTCGATGTGTTTTCAAGCAAGATGTTGATTATCGTGTTCGAATAATCAACTTCGCCCTCAATGGTTTTGCATACCATTCTAAGCTCAGCAACTTGATTCCATCCGATTCCTGCGGTTGCTTGTGATCTTTCGAGAGCCTTTTGATATGTATCAACAAGTACGGGCAGATATTTTTGTATCGCGCGTGACAGAATTCTTATGCTTGCTAAGGGGGTGCGGAGTTCGTGCGCGATATTGCTTCCGATTGCAGACGCGGCTTTGAGCTTCTCACTCTCCACCATTTGCACATTTCTATTGGCAAGGCTACCGACTATCAACGCGGTCAAGTAGACGGGAAGAGGCAGGACCCAGGCCTCCTTAAGCGCGATTAGGTTTGGATCAGCTACTACGACGAGCGCGGTTGTCAGAACCAATGTGGCGACGATCCACAGCACTGCGGCCAAGTATGCGCTGTGTAGCAACTGTACAAAGATAAATAGGGCTACCAAGTATTGGTAGATCCAGATGGGTGAAAAAGAGGAGCCTGGCTCGGTCAATGCGGCGTTTAGTGTGAGGATCAAGCCGAAACAGAATGGCAGTACCACCGTCGCAATTGCGATCCAAACCAAGTCGAAATTGTCGCGCAGGAGCTTTGGCAACCGTTTGCGAAAAAGTATGATGGATCCAACCAAGCCGGCGAATGACCGAATGTAGATGGTGTTGAACTCTGGATCCGCAACGTAGTGCTCGACTATGGTAGTGGCTGGAATGACTAGGACTGCGATGTAGGCCAATAGGTCTAGATGCCTTTCACTGTAACGAAGACTTCGACCGGCTGCTTCTCGTAGCCTATTGGCTATGGTGTTCGTTCGCGCTCTGCGCATCTGAGCACGCCAGATGATGACTAGATGTTTCAGTTGCTCAAAGGTCGGCAGACCGCAAGGTCAGCGTAGCCCCGATAGCACGCAAATAGTTCCTCAATCTCGAATCCCGCATCCGCGATGCTTTTTCCAAAATCGTCAGTGGAGTGAAGCCAATATCGACCAGACTTCTGGCCCTTGGTGCTTTGGCGGTTCTGCTTCATCACCTCTCTCGCCTCGATCAAACCCTTCGCATAACGACCAACTTCGCCAGACTTCAAGGATTCACGGAAAAGATAGATGGCCCAATCGAGTGTCCGTTGCTTGCGTCCGAAGTCAATTGCGAAAAGTCGCCCTCGAGGCTTCAGCCACTCATGGGCCTTTTCCAAGACCGACTTTTGAGGGCTGATCGCATAGATTGAGTTGATGCAGATGACCAGGTCAACGCTCGATTTTGGGAGGTCTATGTTGAGGATGTGGTCCTGAAGGATCTGAACGTTCTTGATGCCTCGCTCAAGGTATTTTTGCTGCGCCAGTTCATTCATTCGCGCGTCGAAATCGATGTGAAAGATGGCTCCGTCAGGGAACTGATCCGCCATTGCGCAGATATAGTTTCCGGTCCCGGCACCGACGTCACAGATTGTCGATGTGCTTGGCAACTGCCAGCTTCTAAGACGTTCCAGTAACAGATTGATGTTCTCCTGATACGCTGGGTTCAATGCGCACATCAGGTCGTAGTGTTCAGCATATGCGTCCCAATTCATCTCATCTTTCGCGATTGCAGATGAATCGAAAGTGGTTGGCAACCCGGGGTCGTCCTTCATTGATGGTCCATCTGATCTGATCTGTTCGTGTCAGGGGAGGCCCACGCGGCTAGACGCGGCAGTATGAGTAAGTCGAAGAGTAGCGCCATGAGGATGATTAGGCACGCGACCGCTCCGAACATGCTATTGATCTGAAACTTCGAGAGCATTAGCAGTCCCAATCCCAATCCAAGCACGACGCTAGTGCTAGTAATCGCCGCGCCTACTCTGTGGGCCGCATAGGCTGCCGCTTCCATCGGTGAAAGCCCGAGGCGGCTTCTGCCATCTAAAAATCGATGCAAGAAGTGGGCGGTGTCATCGACCACGACCCCAACAGTTAGGGCGATGATTGCGGTCGCTGCCAATCCGATAGAGTCAGTGGTCCAGCCCCAGAAACCGAAGCCCGCGATGACCGGAGCCGTAGTAGCCAAGAATGCTGCTATTCCGAGTTTGATACTGCGAAAGTAAATGCCGATCACCGCGGCCGTGAATAGCAAAGCGAACCCAATTCCTACCAGCATTGAAGAAATGTTGAGTCGGGAAAGGTGGGCGACCGGGATATTTTCGCCCGTGATGACTAGTGATAAACCGCTGCCAGAGTTCTTATGCATATGGTCGATATCACTTTCAAGCCGTTGAATGTCGGTCGAAGTGCTTTCCCGCAGCAATACTGAGATTCTTGCCTTGCGCTGATCAGCACTCACGAGATCTGTGTTGGTTTGCCCTGCGCTAAGGGACAGTTCGTAGATCAAAAACAGCTGAGAAAGCTGATCCTCGTTGAGCGTTTCAATCGAAACGTCGTCATAGAACGCATCGACTAGATCGTTCATAACGTCGGAGAACGCATGAGCGTTTGCGACGATTGATTGCTCTCTGAGATAGCTGGTGACGTAGGATTGATGCGCAAGATAGTTCGGATCGAATACTGTGGAACCCGGCGCTGCTTCCAAGACCAGTTCTATGTGGTTAGGTCCAGCGAGCAGCTCCGTCGCTCGATCGGTTTGAATCCGGAACTCCACAGACTCTTCGAAGAATTTCACAAAATCGTCGTCTATCTGAAGCCGTGCAAGGCCAAGGCTGGCCAGCAAAAACAGCGCGATAGCAATGGCCGCAGGAGGCCCCGAGATCTCTATGTGGCGAGCGTATCGATTGATTAATCGCTGTATTCCGCGGCTCAAAGGCGTCCATCTAATGCGGGGTACAAACGACATCATTACAGGAAAGACTGTAAGCGTGAGTAGGGCTCCGACCACTACGCCGGCGGCCGCCAAGATTCCTAGTTGCTGAAGCGGTGGCGAATCGACAAATGCGAGTGATGCCAGGCTAACTGCTGAAGTTGCTGAACTAATTAGAATGGGAACGAGGTTGGCCTTGGTTGATGTGATAGCCTGAATGCTTGATGGTTCGGGTGGAGTAGAGCTGATCAAGTTATTGGAGAAGTGCACTGCAATATGCATCGCGCTAGTAACGACTAGAGTAAGTATCACGACGGGGCTAATCGACGTGGCATTGTTTACTACGTGGCCTAGCCATCCCGCAACGCCAAGGACAATTACGCTTGTGAGCACGCCAATGGCTAGCAACGAAATTGCGAGGCGGGTACTTCCTAGGACCAGTATCAGCGAGACGAAGATGGTGACCAGTGCTGCCGGAAGCAAGATCGAAAGATCTTCAGCCGTGGACTCCGCAAAGGCTGCCATCATTGGGACGCCGCCTGTGAAATAGATCTCCAGATCGGGATAGTGTGCGCGGAAGCGTGCGGCAAGGTCGCGGGCATCGTGCTGAAGCGACTCTATGAGCCCGACTGATCCTCTTTCAATCGAGAGGGTAGCGATCACCCCGGCAGACTTGAGGTCAGGGCTAACGAGTCTATTGAACAGGTGAGAGCGCTCTAAAGCTGATTCCAAATTCGGGCTGCAATCGGTGTTTGCCTGGCACACCCAGTCAAGAAGTGGATCAACCGAGATCGATTCTCCGTCGCTCGAAGTATGAGGATAGTTGGCCAAGCTATCCACCCGAATAACGTTGTCTAGCCCGAACGCTTGTGAGGTTAGCCATCGTATCGCATCGGGATACGGATGCTTCTCGATTGAGTAAGGCGCGTGTACTACGAATACGATATTGTCATTCGTTGTGAATGTTCTCTCGAACTCTAAGAAGGTGTCGAAATATGGGTTGTCCGGCCCATAGAAAACTCGGTTGTCGGTGGACACCTGCAGGCGCAAGAGGCCCAGGCCGAATACGATGGTTACCAAGGTGACGCATATGAGCACCAATCGGCGGTGTACAATAATCGAACTCAAATACAAGTTTCGCTGCACTCCTCGTTGGTGCGAAGGCGTCTAGTTCGTAACTAGTGGTTCTACTTCGCCTGTCTTGGTCTGCGAGAAATGTTTGCTAGTAAGTTGGCTACGGGTCCGAGAGACCGATAGATTCGTATTCGAGCCTTGTCGAGGGCAGTTGGTCGAATGGATCCTGCGTCCAGTTGGTAGTCATAAACTTCCCTCCAGATCGCATTCCAGTAGATCGGATTGACGCCTCTACCTAGCAAGATGTCGAATGCATTGGTTAGTAGAATGTTCTGCCGGCCAGAGTAGATCGGGTGTTGGTAGGTAAAGGGGCTGGCTTGGAGCCCTATCTTGCGATAGAAGGGAACCAACGCGTCGATGGACGACACCAGCACCCAGGGTCGTTGCGGCTGAAAGCAGGTTATGCCCAAAAACTTGAGCATGGCTGCCAGAAGATCATTGCTCCTGAAGTTAGGGTGTGTGCACACACGAGTTATCTCAAGTACGCTATCGCGTCGAGGGAATGTTGCTGGCCATTCAATGTACTTCTCGTGTTCGAGCGAGTCTTCGAGCGCTGAATAGTGGATTCTAGCGGAGCCGATGATTCGCCCCTTCCGCTTGGCGACGATGATCCGGGAGTTTGAGTCGTAGCGATCACTCATCTCGTAGAGATTTGCATCCTGTCCCAGTGTTCCTCCAGACTGGTGTGCCATCAGGCGTAGCTTGAGCACTTCCTCATAGTCGCTTTCGGACTTCAGAAAATAGAAGTCAGTTGAGCGTGCCACTGAGGCGACGAGGAAGCCGGCCTCTTTTAAATCGGCGAGGGTTTCTACGTTACTGAACTGAAGAAGATACTGACCGATTACGTTTCTGGATGTCTTGGTGATATCTTGGTATTCGGTTCCGACTACAAGGTAGTCCTTCTCACGTTCCGATTTGACGCCGATTCGCTTCACGAGGACCGGGATAGTGATCTCCCCGACCATCGGAAAGCTGGTGGTTAAATTCAATACCATGCCAGGGATCAGGTATTTGTTTCGCAGGCTGCATAGCAGTTGCAGCCCCTCGCGGGATATGTCGCGAACTTGGAAATACATGTATTCGTTGAATCGACCGGGCGTCGGGCACACGCAGGTAGGGTAGAAGTCCTCGCTACAGAGCCAGCGGGGACTTCGGCGCTTGTCTTCTTCCGATTGCGCCGCTGACAAGGCATTGCTTAGCCGAACCCCAGCGAGAGTAATGTCCGAATTCTCTCGTATCAGATCGACGACTAGGCCCTCGAAATGACTGACCTGTCCTGCCACGGTCAACTCGAGATCTATTCGGTCTGAGCGTACCAATGCCAAGGCGGAGTCATCACATACCAACTCGACGCCCAGTGGGCTTATGCGCCAGACTTGAAAAGTCTGATAGGCGGCGTTGGGAGCAGAACGCCTTCTCACCCTAGCGGTAATTCGATCGAAATCTCTGACGTCTGCAGGGCGAATCTGATGATGGATTTCGCCAAAATTGATGTCGAACCTATCCCGTGAGAAGAAGCCTTTCGGAGGGGGCGCCACTTCGTGTTGCATCGTTTCGTTCGGTATTCCGGTACCAAGCTCGAAGGATCTCGTAGGATCGAGCGGGATCCTTTAGTCGGAACACCTCTACTACTTCCGGGAAGTCCCGGACTCGAAGATCGTGTTCCGCGAGATTTATCGTCTCCAATGGCAAACTGATTCCCGCGGCTAGCAGTGTTTCGCGAGTGGTGAAACAGATCAGTATATCGCCCGGTGCGAGCCGGTCCTTAAGATAGGGACTTTTGGTCAGTTCATCCAGTCTGCTGAGGTAATTTACCGGAGGTCCGAGAGCCGTGATCTCGATAGAAGAGTCGAGTCCGCCTAGGTTCCCAACGACGGCCTCGCCGGTCGAGATCAAGATATATCTGCGAATCGCGGAGTTGTAACCTCGCGCGTTCAACGCGTGATTGACTCTTGATATATCAATGCCCGCAAGGAGACATCGGATGACGTTGTGAGTGACCAGTTCGTGATCGAAGTACGCGAAGATTAGGTCGCCAATCTTGCGTGGAACCCCGCCATATTCTTCAACGATGTTCGAGCACGCTTTCATGTCCGGAATTACACTCTTGTCCACGAAAGAATCGAGTTCCCGAGATCCCTTCGTGAAACCGCGGATATCACTGAAAAGGCAAGCGACCTTGGCTTTGCGTGGCTTCAGTACGTCGACCGATGCTTGAACAACTGAAAGTCGCTCTTTGGAGACTAGAGCTTCAATTCGGTCAGAAACGATTCGTGGGATAAATGCCTTGAGCCGATCTGAGAACTCTATGTTGAGTTCGATGATTCTCCTTTGTGCTGCGATGTTCTCTTGGTTGAGGACGAAGTTGCGGATGTCTGCAACATGAGACGCTTTGAGTATGAGGAGGAGTAGCACTGTTACGAACCCAGTGCTTACAAGAGACGATAGGGGCACTCCTGCGGCAAGAAGATATGGGGATTGTGTCGTCATATATATGATGGCGAGAACGATCGTCGAAAGTGGAGATGCTCGAACAACCATCAAGGTGCCGCTGACGAAGACGAAGCTAAACAGCCAAGGCGTGCCGTCCCACCACGTCGTGATCATTGCTTGCGTTACACAAAATAGCCAAGTGGTTGCGATGGCCGGCAGCTTGGCTAGCCGCGATTGTGCTAGCGGCGTGAAGTAGAAGACCGCTGTGAGAAGGCTCGCGCCTGCAACGATCGCACGATAGGCGAACCATCTGTCGATGGGCTCTAAGCCCATTGGCAGGTCGTAGAAAAAGAAATGGCCAATGTATCCGAGCGACGCAGTTGGGAAAAAGATCCGGCAGACCCTTACAAAGAAAGCGTGCTCTTTTTCCTCCCACATCATGCGCCACGGTTTCCCATCCAATATTATCTTTGGGAAACAATAGGTTATGACTGATTCGATCCAGTTCATGATGTCCGGCGGTCGGGCTCGATTGAGTTCCCTAGTTCGGCTCTCGCTTGCATGCAACAGGGCATCGCATGATTTCCACACTGACTCAGTTTAGTACTCAGTTTCGAGTTTGCATGTCGCCTGATGTCTTGCGTACAAATGAGCAGTCGACCGACCTTGTCGCCTGATAGACGTTGATTACTCTACAGCCACCTTTGCGACGAGCTTGATCTCCACCCGAGCCCCACCCACCGCCAATTCCGATACACCGATGGCCGTCCAAGCCGGCCAGGGTTCCGCTATGAACTCGTCTCTGACCTTCATGAACGCTTGCAGGTTTGCCTGCAGGCCGACGTGGTAACTGGTGTATTCGACGACGTCGCCGAAATCGAGCCCCGCGTGACCCAGTATGGTGCCGATCGCGCGCCAGGCGTTCCGGAACTCGTCCTCGGCCGATTCGGGGATCCGTCCGCGCTCGTCGAGGCCTATCTGGCCGGACAGGATCAGGAGGTTGCCGGCGCGCACTGCCGGGGCGAAGTGGAAGTTCTCGTAGGCTCGACGGTTGGCCTCGGGCAGGATAACGTGGCGGCTCATCATGAAATCTCCCTCGGTGCGTTGCGGGATCATAGCGGACGCGGGTGTAGGGATTAAGCACCGCGTTCGGCGAGCAGCCGGGATCGGTGCCGGACGTGCGAATGCTCGAATACACCAAAGCCATTCCGATTCCACGATCCGAACGCGATGTCTTGCTCGCGTTTGCGGTGCGCATAGCGGAGCAGGCTGGCGCGGCTACGCTGCCGTTCTTTCGAGCGGAGGTCGCTGTAGAGAACAAGCGTGACGACGGTCGGTTCGACCCGGTCACGGAGGCCGATCGGGCGGCGGAACGGATCTTTCGCGATGCCCTGCGGGCCGAGTACCCGGCGCACGGGGTTTTCGGCGAGGAGTTCGGTCATGAGCCGGGCAATGGACTGACCTGGGTCATCGATCCCATCGATGGTACTCGGGCATTCATGACCGGGATGCTCCACTGGGGACAGTTGCTTGCGCTCTTTGATGGCGAGAAGCCGGTCCTGGGTGTCATGTATCAGCCTTTTACCGGAGAGACGTTCTACGGTGACGGAGAATCGGCATGGTACCGTCGCGGAACGGGCGGGGCGGCTCGAAGACTGCGGACGCGGCGGGGTGTTGCGCTCGACGAAGCCATGTTGACGACCACCAGTCCCGGCCTGTTCCGCGGGCATGGCGAGCGGGCGGCGTTTGATCGGCTCGAAAGGCGGGTACGGCTCTCGAAATATGGCGGCGATTGCTACATCTACGCCATGCTGGCGATGGGGTATGTGGACGTCGCGACCGATGCCGGGCTGCAGCCATATGACATTCAGGCGTTGGTACCGATCATTCGCGGGGCGGGCGGGGTGATCACGACGGCCGACGGCGGAGAGCCTAGCCTCGGGGGATTCATCGTTGCGGCGGGGAGCGAGGCGTTGCACCGTGCGGCACTCGAGGCGCTCGCCGTTCGGTAACGGAGGGCCGATATGGACTTCGGGATTGCTCTGGCGACGACCACCGATTCCTGGAAAGTCGTAAAGCGTGCGGAGGAACTGGGGTTCAGTCATGCCTGGTTCTACGACACGCAGCTGCTCAATCCGGACGTATTCGTTTGCATGGCGCTGGCCGCCGCACACACAAACCGGATTCGGCTCGGAACCGGGGTGCTGATTCCTTCGAATCGGATCGAACCCGTCACCGCCAATTCACTGGCGACGCTCAACCGGCTTGCCCCGGGGCGTATCGACTTCGGCGTGGGGACGGGATTTACCGGGCGGCGCACCATGGGCATGCGCGCGATTTCGCTGGCCCGCATGCGCCGCTATATCGAGCGGGTGCAGGGATTGCTCGCTGGCGAGGTCGTGTCGGCCGAGCACGAGGGTGGTCGGCAGCGCTACGGGTTCCTGAATCCCGAACTCGGCCTGATCAACATCGAGGAGCCGATCGCGCTGCATGTCTCGGCGCTGGGACCGCAGGCGCGGCGCCTCACCGCGCAGCTCGGCGCCGGTTGGATCAACTTCACGGCCGACGAGCGGGTGGCGGCGCGGACCCTCGATGACATGCGCGCGGCGTGGCAGGCGAGTGGGCGGCCGGTCGATTCCCTGTATTCGACGGTGTTCGTGCTCGGTGCCGTGCTCGAGCCGGGCGAGTCGTTCGCGTCCGAACGCGCGCTTGCCCAGGCGGGTCCCTGGATAACGGTGTTTTTCCACAACCTCGTCGAGACCAGCGAACCGGGCTCGTTGGAGCGGGTCGTAGGCAGCAAGATGAGCGACCTGCTCGAACGCTACCGCGAAGTTTACCTGGGGTATCCGGCCGACCGCCGGCATCTCTACAACCACCGCGGGCATCTCATGTTCGTCCGCCCGGAGGAGCGGTTTCTGGTGACGCCCGAACTGATCGAGGCGATGACCTTCACCGGGACGGAGGACGTGCTGCGGGAGCGGGTAGCGCGCCTGGAAGCTGTGGGGTACAGGCAGTTGACGGTACAACTGGTCGAAGGCCACCTTGACGCAGTGGAGGATTGGGCGCGGGTGTTCGGTTTGTCCGGGGTCTGAGGCGCCGCGTGTGCACCACGCTGGCGCAGCGCTGCACCATCGGGTCGCGTGTGTGCCGGCGCAGCGCCGGATCGTCGGCGGTCGGCCCCCGCGTGAATTTTCTAACCTGCTGTATTTGATGCGCTTTATTTTCGGAGCAAGAGTTGGCACGGTGGCTGCATTGTATTAGTCGACGACCGGTGGCGACTCTCTCCCCTAGTGACCAAGCCGGCGTTGATCCCCTCGCGGGATCTGAAGGTGCCCAGCCTTTCCTCTCCCCTCGGGCTGGGCACCTTTTCCTTCCTTCCCTGTTCCCCGTCCGCGTGCACCCTCGTGCTCTCCCGATCGTGCGGGTCTCGCGGTGATCAGGCGCCTGGCGGTTCTTGGTGATCTTCATGCCGAAGACGTGCGCTGTGCGCGTGTACTCGAGTGGCTTGCCGGCATCGACGTCGATGGGGTCATCTGCACCGGAGACGTTGCCGATGGTGGTGGCTGTGTCGATGCGAGTTGCGATCTGCTGGTCGACGCCAATGTCACCACCGTAGCCGGCAACCACGATCGCTGGCTGCTCGAGGACAGGGTGCGCCACGTTCCCCAGGCACATCAGCTGAGCGCGCTTGCGCCGCGCACCATCGAGTACCTGGCTGCTCTGCCGCGCACAGTCGAACTCGATACGGTCGCCGGGAAGCTGCTGCTCTGCCACGGCATAGGAGACAACGACCTGGGCAAGGTCTGGCCGGGCACGGCGCGTTCCCGGGTAGAGCGCAGTCCGGCGCTTGACGGGCTGCTGGAGGCCGGCCGCCATCGATTCCTGGTGAACGGCCATCTGCACTACCGGGTCCTGATCGACTTTCCCGGGATGCTGCTGCTCAATGCCGGCACCCTGAAAGGCGAACACGCGGGATTCTCGATCATGGACTTTGTCGGGGACTGTGTGAGTGCTTTCGGGTTCGACCCGAATGGCAGGCCGTGCAGGCTGGTGGAGCACTCGCTGACGCCGTCCACCGGGCGGCGGATCTGGCGCGATACGCGCGCGTTCGACGGTTCCTGGCAGCCCCTCACGCTGTACGGCTGATGCTCTAGAACCCCGCCGGGGGGGCATGACCCGGGGTCATGGAGGGACGTGGACGTGCTGGAACGACATCTCGCGGAGATCGAGACGCGGGGCTACACGATCCTCGAGCAGGTCATCGAACCCGAGTTGGTCGATGCGCTCGGGGCGGCGCTGCTGCGCCTGGAGACGGAACTCGCGATCCGTCCGGGTGCCAACCTGTTCGAAGGCGACCACACCATCCGGATCTACAACCTGCTCGCGCATGACCGCGTGTTCGAGCGTGTACCGGTGCATCCGACCGTCCTGCCGATCGTCGAGCGAGTGCTGGACCGGGGCTGCCTCATCTCTTCGCTGTCATCGATTTCCATCGATCCCGGCGAAGATGCGCAGCCGATTCACGCCGACGACACCCTGATCAACCTGCCGCGGCCGCATCCGGCGCTCGTGTGCAATTCGATGTGGGCGCTGACCGACTTCACCGAGGAGAACGGTGCGACGCGTGTCGTGCCGGGCAGTCATCGGTTTCCCGACAAGCCCGAATTCGGCCGCAGCTACGACTCCGTACCGGCAGAGATGCCGAAGGGCAGCGTGCTCGTCTGGAACGGCAGTCTCTGGCATGGCGGCGGCGCCAACTCGAGCGCGTCGCGGCGGGTGGGGATCGCCATGAACAACTGCGCGGGCTTCATCCGGCAGCAGGAGAACCAGCAACTCGGCATTCCGCTCGAGCGTGTGCGTGGGTTCACCCCACGCCTGCAGGAACTCGCCGGGTTCGGAACCTACCGTAACCTGATCGGCCACATCGAGAAGCGCAGTCCGATGCAGGCGGTGCTCGGTGTCGATGACGGGTTCGTCTCGGTCTGGGACCTGGTCGACCCGCGCAAGAACTGAATGCAGGCGATCAGGCCGACGCCACGTTGCGCGGCGCGAGCTCGCGCAGCGTGGCGACGATGAGCTTGCGTTCCGCGGCCTTCACGCGTTCCTCGACGTCGTGCACGGCGTCGCCCGGCCGGATCGGCACGCGAACCTGGGCGAGGATCGGTCCGGAATCGTACTCGGTGTCGACCAGGTGCACCGTGGCGCCGGTCTCGTGTTCGCCGGCGGCCAGCACGGCCTCGTGGACCCGGCGACCGTAGAACCCGTGGCCGCCGTACTTCGGGAGGAGCGCCGGGTGTGTGTTCAGGATCCGGTTGCGGAATCGTGCGAGCACGCGCGGACCGAGTTTCTTCATGTAGCCGGCGAGCAGTACCCAATCGGCGCCGGCCTGCTCCAGCGCTTCGACCATGGCGGCGTCCAGTGCCGCGGGCTCGGGATGTGTCGCGCTGCTGAGGTGCAGGGCGGGAATGCCGTGTTCCACCGCGCGCGCGAGGGCGCCGGCCCTGCTGTTGTTGCTGATGACGAGCACGACGGTCCCGTCCAGTTCGCGTGTCCGGCAGGCGTCCAGTACGGCCTGCAGCACGCTGCCGCCGTGCGACGCGAGAGCCGCGATGCGCATCACTGCGCGACCCGGAATATGGCCGTGTGGAAGATCTCGGTGGTGAGTTCGTCGTCGCGGAAGTACGCCACGTAGACGCGCACGAACTGGTGACCCTTGTGTGCCCACTTCTCGAGCGGCACGGCGCGTACCTCGACGGTCTCGTTCACCCTCAGGAGGCGCCGGTGACGGATCTCGGAACCCACGTGGATCCAGGCGGGCATCACGTATTCGCGTGTCAGGGCGCGGTTTGCGATCGCGAGCAGCCAGTGTGGATGGGCGGCCTCGTGATACACCGGCTGATCGTCGGCGACCTGCTCGGCGAAGGTCCGGTTGAGATCCTCGGTGATCTGCCAATGCCAGGGTGTGAACGGCCGCGCGGTCTCGATGCTATCCCAGGTCATCTCGGGCCGTCCGGCCGGTTTCGGCGGCCCGGCCAGGCACGCCGGGTCCATCGGTGCCGGCAGGGCGGCCGGCCAGGTGGAGTCGAGTTCGGCAAGCAGCGCCCCGGCTGCGTTCCGGCAGGTCGTCCGCTGGCCGTCCGCGGTGTCCTCGATGCCGATCGACAGCGTCTCGCCGTCGTAGGCCGGCTTCAGGAAACGGACTTTCGCGACCGAGCGGGCGAGCCAGTCGGTGCCGAAGCGGTGCACGAGCGGCCAGGTGAGGTGGCCGTAAACGGCGACGCCGGCGACCAGCGCACCCTGAAAACCGTACCGTTGCGCGATCTCGTCGCTGTGGATGCGGTTCTCCGACTCGGCGACGTAGTTGCGGGCCACCACGAGGTGTGCGCTCATGCCCTGGATCCTCCCTAGGTAACGGCCATTCTGCCCCATCGGTGCGGGGTGGGCACGTGCTGGCGCGGTCCCGTGACGGCAGCGGACCGGTTGCGGTACCGTTCGCGGCATGCGTCCGCTGCGACCCACACATTCCCTGATCGTGGTCACCGGCAAAGGCGGCGTGGGCAAGTCCCTGCTCGCCACCAGTATCGCGCGCCTTTCCGCGGCAGCGGGCCTGCGCACGGTGCTGGTGACGCTCGACACCCGCGATGTCCGCCACCCGTTTCTCGACGTGCCGCTCGAGTATCGCCCGGTCGCGGTGGCGGAACGGCTGTGGGTCGCACGCACCGACCCGTACGAATCGCTCGTGGACTATGCGCGCACCCGGATGCCCTTCGGCGGCCTGTACCAGGGCTTCGTACGGTCCAGGGTGTTCCGCGACTTCGCGGCCGCGGCGCCGGGTTTCGACGAACTCATGTGCCTCGGCCGGCTGTACAACCTGGCGGTCGAGCGCGACTTCGACCGGGTAGTGTTCGATGCGCCGGCGACCGGTCACCTGCGCACGCTGCTCGACGTTCCCGTCGCGGTCCAGCGCGCGGTGCAGGTCGGGCCGCTCCATCATGTCGCGGGGCGCATCCGCGACCTGCTGCTCGATGTCGAACGTACACACGTGCTGATCGCCACGCTCGCGGAGGAACTGCCGGTGCAGGAGGCACTGGAACTGGTTGCGCTGTGCCGTGAGGGTTTCCGCATGAGCGTCGGACCGGTCCTCGTGAACCGTCGTGTCCGGTTCGGACTGGATGCCGGCACGTGGGAACGGGTGCACGACCTCGGCGCGCGTCCGCAAGCATCACCTGCGCTGCGCGCGGCGCTTCTCGTCGCCGCACACGAATTCGGTCTGGCGCAGGCGCAGGCGGAAGCCCTGCAGCCGCTCGAACAGGCAGGCCTTCCCATGCTCGAGATCCCACGGGTGGTCGAGCCGGTCTTCGATGCCGCGCGCCTGCTCGCGCGGGTGGACGCGGCCCTTGCGCCGCTCCTGGGTGGCGCGCCGTGAACGGTCCGCTCGTGAGCGGCGCACCATGAACGGTCCGCTCGATCTCGTGCGCCTGGTCAAGAGTCGCCGCATCATCGTCTGCTGCGGGAGCGGTGGTGTCGGCAAGACCACCAGCGCCGCGGCGCTCGGCGTGCTCGCGGCGCAGGAAGGCGTGAATGCACTGGTCATGACCATCGACCCGGCGCGCCGGCTCGCGCAGGCGATGGGCCTCGACGCGCTCGGCCACCTGCCACAGAACGTGGCGCTCGACGCGCCGGGACGCCTGTCCGCGATGATGCTCGACAGCAAGCGGGCGTTCGACCGGCTGGTGGACCAGCTCGCGCCCGACGCGCGGGTGCGCGAGGCGATCTTCGCCAACCGGTACTACCAGCAGATCTCCACCGCGCTCGGCGGTTCGCGGGAGCTGGTCGCGATGGAGCGGGTGCTCGAGGCGGTCGCCGAGGGCGGCTACCAGCTGCTGATCGTCGATACGCCGCCATCGCAGCATGCGCTCGACTTTCTCGACGCGCCCGCGCGGATCGTGAGTCTGCTGGACGGCTCCATGACCAGCATGCTGCTGCGTCCCTACGGCATCGCCGCGCGGGCGCAGTTCCGCCTGTTCCAGCAGTCCTCGAACGCGGCGCTCAAGTTCTTCGAGCGGCTGACCGGCGTGCAGATGTTCGCGGACCTTTCCGAATTCCTGCTGGCATTCTCGGGCCTCTTCGACGGCTTTCGGGAACGCTCGCACCAGGTGCAGGCGCTGATGCGCGACCCCGCCACGTGTTTTCTGCTGGTCTGCGCCCCGGAGCCGGCGAGCCTGCGCCAGGTGGACCTGTTCGCGGCGCGGTTGCGTGGCGACCGCATGGATATTGCCGGGATGATCGCCAATCGTGTGCACCGCGCGCCCGAAGGGCCGGCGGCGCTCGAACTCACCTCGGCCGATACGGCCCTGCTCGAGGTAGCACTTGGGGGCGACGGTGCGGCGCGCGCCCAGGCGCGGTTGGTGCAGGCGCAGCTGACGAATGTTTGGGACGACGCCTGGAACCAGCACCGGGCGAACACCGCAGCCCTCGATGCCGCTGCTGCCGATGCGCGGGGCCAGGGTGAGCTGCCGCGTCGCGAAATCCCCGACCTGGGCCGGGCGGTCAGCGGCATGGCGGATCTACTGGCGCTCGCCGGCCTTCTGCGACGTCCGTATCCGGGCTGAAAGGGCCGACAGCTGGCTTGGATCTGCCACCTGGCATTCCCAGATCACTATGACATTCCAGCCGATGCTTTGGAGCAGGGCTGTCTTTCGAGCGTCTCGCATTCGGTTGCCTTCGATCTTCCGTTCCCAGAATGCGGTATTGGTCTTGGGCTTGGTCGATCCATGCTTGCAGTCATGTCCGTGCCAGAAGCATCCGTTTACGAAAATCGCGGTGCGATATCTCGGAAGGACTACATCTGGCGTTCCGGGCAACGAAGACGGGTGCAATCGATACCGAAATCCGTCGCTGTGTAGGTGCCTTCGAACGCTCATCTCCGCTGATGTATGCTTCTGCCGTACTTTTTTCATTAGTTTCGAGCGCGTCCGAGTTGTGCGCTCGTCAGAGGGTCGAGAAGTCATGCATGGTCCTGCGATTGTCGCCCGAACGATGAGTCATCCCACTGTGCGCGGAAATGCTCGAGCGTGGCAATACCACAGTAGGAGTGACAGTCACTCGAAGGTTGCGTGTTGGGCCGTGCTGTTCGACCTGCTAGAAAACTGCGACGTCTTTCGTAGGCATGCGGCCGAGGGTCGAATCGCCTTTGGAATAAATCATGTGATGGTCGGCCCAATCAACAAGACACTCGACCTCGTGGTGACGCGCCAGTCGGCAGGTAGATCTTCGAACGCGGGTGCCAGGTTTTCCGAGTTGGTCGCCAAGTACGGTATTGTCTTGAGCGAATTGGAGCGAGACATCCTGGCGCAGCTTCCCGATTTGCGATCCGAGTCAGATCGCGACATCTCGGAGGTGGCAATTGCACTCGAAGCAAAAGCTTGCATGACGGAGCATAGTAAGTCGCTACCTCGGCTGCACGCTGAGGTTCTGGCGACCGGTTACTTGGCGAAGCGTGCGCAGCCAAATTGCATAACGGTATCCTACTCTTTAGTGAATGCCGCGCTGGATTTTGTTACCCCCAGCGGCAGTGGCAGAGTCAATCGACATGCTCAGCCAGAGGATGCGAGAAAGGTCGTAGAAATGCTGGGCCGAGCCATTCCGCTTGCCAGGGACATTCCCAATCTTGGCTACGACTTCATCGGAGTGACGGTGTTGAACTGTCGAAACGATGGCTCTCCTGTAGAAGTCGTCTATGGCGAGCCAGCGCCTGCACGGAACAACAACATTCACTATGAGCGAATGGTTATGGACCTGTGTAGTGCGTACCGAGCAAGGTTCGACCGGTAATGATCGAACGGTCACCCATCGAGCATGATGCTTTGGCGACTTCAAGCAGCCAGAAAATCCATCTGTTTGGGCTGCGCTGGCGGAGGGACCTTGCCGCCCATAGAGACGAGATGGCGTTCCACCGCTTCGATGAATCCTGGTTCGAATCGCAGTCTTGCGCGTCGAGTTCTGAGCAGGAAACCTGTTGTTGCGCGAACTGAAAGCAACTGGCTCTTGGTGATGTGTCTGAGGAATTCCGCTAGTGGAGCAGATCGTTGCGCAACTGGGTCAGACGAGATCGCAACGCCAAAGCGACGTTTTCCATCGAATCGAGCCGCGCGAGGAAGCTTGCCAGACGTGGGGAAGGTCATATCGCGAGTGCGCAGATAGCTCGCTGGTTTGGCAAACCTCTGACCGATCCATCGAGCAACAGGTACGCTAACGGCGTTACCGACGAGCCCCCACCTAAGTGAGTCTCGAGCGACTCTGGTTGCTGGTGAGGTCCATCCTGGAGGGAAGCCCTGTAGCCTTTCGGCATCCTCGATGCTGGGCTTGATTATCTTGCCATCAGGCATAAGCACCGCAGGCGGCGAAGGAATGCCAATGGTGCTGCCATTCTTCAGGGTTGGAATCGCGTCCACGGCCCAACCCAATCCGCCAAGACCTTCTGTCCAGTAGAATCCATGAGCTAGTCGACCCAGATCCGTGTGCGGTCGGACGAGATTGGCCTCGTCGCCCAATAGGATTTCGGAAGGATCGGCAGTGCGCGAAGCGACTAGGAATACGCGCTCTCTGCGCTGAGGTAGTCCAAAGGCGAAGGTATCTACCACCCGATAGGCCCATCGATAACGCCGATTCTCCAGTTCTTGGATGATAGCGCGCATTGCGGAGCCGCCGCCTAGTTGCAGCATGAATGGGACGTTCTCGATTACGAGATTTGGAACACGCCGTCTTGAGAGAAGCCGGAAGACTTCTCCGATCAATCCCGAACGATCGCCGCTGATTCCGGCCGTGCGGCCAGCTTGGCTGAGATCTTGGCACGGGAATCCTGCGGTGATCAGGTCGATCACCGAAGGAAGTCGTCTCAAGCTGCAGATATCGTCTTGGTACTCGGAGTTTGGGAACTTTTCGCGAATAACCTCCCTCGCGGTCGGGAGAATGTCGCACATCAGTACCGTTTCGTGACCGGCCTGATGCATTCCGAGTTCCAAGCCTCCAATACCGGCAAACAGCCCTGCGATCTTCATATGTATATCTATCCAGTAACTACCTGATCCTATCAACCAGCGTCATTGATTCCAATAGGTATGGACAGATGCGCACATCTAAAGCCGCGAGTGTTGGGCAGGATCATCCAATAATGCGGAAATTGCCCAAGCGAATGGATCCCCCAACATTTCTGAGGGGTGTGCACTATGGTCCGTATGCCTGCGCAGGCAACCAGGTCACGAGTTCGCGCCAGTGGAACAGGATCACCAGGGCGACGAGTTGGAGCACGATGAACGGCACGACGCCGCGGTAGATCGTCGTGACGTTGAGGCCGGCGGGCGCCACGCCCTTGAGGTAGAAGATCGCGAAGCCGACCGGTGGCGTCAGGAAACTGGTCTGCAGGCACACCGCGAACAGGATGGTGAACCAGACCGGGTCGAAGCCGAGGCCGATCACGACCGGCGCGACCAGCGGCAGGATGATCAGAGTCAGTTCGATCCAGTCCAGAAAGAATCCCAGCAGGAAGGTCGCGACCAGGATGCACACCAGGATGCCGTTCGGGCCGAACGGCAGCGACAGCAGCGTGCGCTCGATGAGGGTGTCGCCACCTAGGCCCCGCAGCACCAGCGCGAACGCGGTGGCGCCGAGCAGCACCGCGAAGATGAACGCGGTGGTCAGCGTGGTCTCGCGCAGCACTTCCTGCATGACCCCGGGTCCGAGCTGACGTTTCGCCCAGGCGAGCAGCAGGGCCCCGGCCGCGCCGACCCCCGCCGCCTCGGTCGGCGTGGCCAGGCCGAGGAAGATGCTGCCGAGCACGGCGAAGATGAGCAGGGCAGGCGGCAGGATGGCCGCGAATAGGTCCAGCACCGCCCGCCAGTCGATCGTTTCGCGCGGGGCGGCCGGTGCGCCTTCGGGACGCAGCAGGCCATACCCGAGGATGTAGAGGATGTAGAGCACGCCGAGCAGCGCGCCGGGAAACACCGCACCGAGGAAGAGGTCGCCGACGCTCATGGCCATGCGCTCCGCCATCAGTACCAGCATGATGCTCGGCGGAATGAGGATGCCGAGCGTGCCGACGGCGCAGACGGTCCCGGCGGCGAGGCGCGGGTCATAGCCCTGGCGCAGCATGACCGGCAGGCCGAGCAACGCGAGCAGCACGACCGAGGCACCGATGATGCCGGTCGTGGCGGCTAGCAGCAGGCCGATGAGGGTGACCGTCACCGCGAGCCCGCCGCGTACCCCGCCGAGCAGGCGTGCGAGCCCGATCATGAGGTCGCGGGCGATCCCGGAGCGGTCGAGCAGCAGGCCCATGAAGACGAACATGGGCAAGGCCACCATCACCCAGTTTTCCATCACGTTCCAGATGCGGTCGACGGTGATGGAGGTGTAGTGCCAGTCGAGGCCGATCGGCACCGCGAAGTCGACGTCGAGCACGATGGCCAGCGCCGTGAAGACGACGGCCAGTCCGCCGAGTATCCAGGCGATGGGAAAGCCGCTGAACACCAGCGCCATGAACGACACGAGCATGAGCACCGCGAGCAGTTCGCTACCGCTCATGGTCCGACCTCGAGTCCGTGGCGAACAGGAGCGCCCACACCCGGCTGAACCGCGAGAGTGCCGCGAGCAGCAGGAGCAGGAACCCGAGCGGCAGCATCGCCTTGATGATCCAGCGCAGCGGCAGCCCGCCAGGCGCCTGCGAGACTTCGTTCAGCAGGTAGCTCGAGCGCACGAAGGGAATGCTCGCCCACAGGATCAGGGCGATGAAGGGCAGCAGGAGCAGGAGCATGCCGTAAAGCTCGACCCAGGCCCGTGTACGTGGTCGCCACCGTTCCTGCAGCACGTCGACGCGGATGTGAGCGTCGGCCTGCAGGGCGTAGGAGAGTCCGAGCAGGAATCCGGTTGCGTAGAGATGCCACTGCAGTTCCTCGAACTGCACGTAGCCTTCCCCAAACGCGTAGCGCATGGTCACGTTCGCGACGATGGTGAGCAGCAGGAGCAGCCAGAGCCAGCCGGTCAGCCGGCCGAGCGCGACCAGCAGCGGATCCACGCGACGGGACAGCGACGTGTGCGGCAGCATCAGAAATCCCGCGGCAGGTAGGCGCGTGCCTTCCAGCCGGCGTAGTCCGCACGGAACGCCTGTTGCGACGCCAGGATCTCGGCGAATGCCCGGTCCGCGCGCGCCTCCTCGGCCAGCACCTCGTCGCTGATGCGGGCCAGCGCCTCGAGGATCTCCGGTGCGATCTGCAGGGCGTTGACACCCTGCCCGGTGAACCCGGCGAGCACGCTGCCCTGCAGCGCTTCGGAGCGTGCGAGGTTGCGGGTCACCCCCGCGGTGCAGACGGCCTCGATCAGCGCCTGGGTGGCGGGCTCGAGTGCCTCCCAGACGGCGAGGTTCACGACCAGGTGAAACGCCGTCGCCGGCTGATGCCAGCCGGGGTAGTAGTTGTACGGTGCGACACGGTTGAAGCCGAGCAGCTGGTCGACCACCGGGAGCGCATACTCGGTCGCGTCGATCGCGCCCTTCTCGAGTGCCTGGAAGATCTCGCCGCCGGGCAGCATGGTCACGCTCGCACCGGCGCGCTGCATGACCTTGCCGCCGAGCCCGGCGAACCGGATCTTGAGCCCCTTGAGGTCATCGAGGGTGTCGATCCGCCGCCGGAACCAGCCGGCCGTCTCGGGGCCGGTGATGCCGCAGAACAACGGGTGGACGCCGTAGCCGTGGTAAAGCGACTCGCCGAGCTCGCGCCCGCCCGATTCGAACCACCAGGCGGAGAATTCCCAGGGCTCCATGCCGAACGGGACCGCGCCGAGCAGGGGCGATGCCGGTATGCGTCCCTGGTCGTAGCCGAGCCAGGTATACCCGGCGGGCACTTTCCGGTCGCCCACCGCCTCGGTGATGCTGAACACCGGCACCACCTCGCCCGGTTCGTGGATCTCGAGCAGCATGGCGTCGCCGGAGACGGCGCGCAGGGTATCGCGCACGTAGAGGGCGTTGTCGCCGAGGGCAGGGAGATTGGTGGCGAACGCGACCGGCATGCGCCAGCGGAACGTGTCGGCGGCAACGCTCCCCCCTGACCGATCCGCTGGTCCCGCGCGTCCACCGGGTTCCGCCGGGCGGATCGCCAGGCTGCCGAGGAGTCCGGCCGCGAACGCGACGGCGACCGCCACGCCGGCCGCGCGATGACTGATGCTGCCCTGTGCCAACGCGCTCCCCACCGCTCGTCACGCCGGGCGATTGTCGGGAGAGCTTCCGGCCGATGCAAGCCGCGTGCGGCAAGCCTTCACGAGATTCCGACATGGTCGCGGCGACAGTGTCGTGCAACAGCCGGAGGGCTGTGGTTAAGTAGCGCGTGCCATTGGTCGGCGTCCGTTGTACGGGCTTGTAACGGGCCGGTTGTGTTTGCCCGGGCAATTGGCTAATTTGCTGCGTTTTTGCGCGCCGCACCATCCTGGGTGTGGTTGGGTTGGTCAATCGGGGAAATTGCATGCTGATCAGTGTGCCCAGGGAAACCTGGCCGGGGGAGCGCCGTGCCGCGCTGGTGCCGGCCACGGTCAAGAAGCTCGTCACGGCTGGATTCGAGGTCACGATCGAAGGCGGCTTGGGGCTGCAGGCGGGTTACACCGACGCGGCCTATGCCGAGGCGGGCGCCAAGGTCGAGGGCGATCGCGAAGGCATGCTCCGGCGCGCCGATATCGTGCTGCGGGTCCGCAAGCCCGAGCCCGCCGAAGTGGGCCTCCTCAAGGCCGGCGCGCTGCACGTGAGCTTTCTGGACCCGTTCAACGAGAAGGCGCTGGTCAATCAGCTCGCCGAACAGGGGGTCACTGCCATCTCCATGGAGATGATCCCGCGCAGCACACGTGCCCAGAAGATGGACGCGCTGTCGTCGCAGGCCAACCTGGCGGGCTACGTCACCGTGATCCTGGCCGCGATGCACTCGCCCAAGATCATGCCGATGATGATGACCCCGGCCGGCACCATTTCGCCGGCGCGTGTGTTCGTGATCGGCGCAGGCGTCGCCGGTCTGCAGGCCATCGCCACGGCGAAGCGCCTCGGCGCGCGGGTGGAAGCGTTCGATACCCGCCCGGTCGTCGCCGAACAGGTGCAGTCGCTCGGCGGCAAGTTCATCCACATCGATCTCGGCGAGACCGGGCAGACCGAACAGGGTTATGCCCGCGAACTGACCCCCGAACAGATCGAGTTGCAGAAGGCGGGACAGAAGAAGGTCATCGCCTATTCCGACGTGGTCATCACCACGGCGCAGCTGTTCGGGCGTCCGGCACCGCGCGTCGTGTCGCGCGACATGGTCGAGGCCATGGCGCCCGGCAGCGTCATCGTCGACATGGCGGTGGAGTCCGGCGGCAACGTCGAAGGCTCCCGACTGAACGAGGTCGTCGACGTGAACGGCGTGAAGATCATCGGCCAGGGCAACCTGCCGTCCGAGGTGCCGCGTAACGCGAGCGACATGTATTCGAACAACCTGTTCAACCTGCTGGACGAATTCTGGGACGCCAAGGAAAAGCGCCTCGAGCTCGACCCGGCGGACGACATCGTCAAGGCCTGCGTCATCACCCGTGACGGCGCGATCGTCAACGAAACCATCAAGAAACTCTAGGCGGGGAGCGCAGACATGGAAGCAGTATTGCTTGGAATGGTGTTGATGCTGTCGATCTTCCTCGGCTTCGAGTTGATCTCGAAGGTGCCGGCGACGCTGCACACGCCGCTCATGTCCGGGGCGAACGCCATCTCCGGCGTGACTCTGGTCGGGGCGTTGACCTCCGCCAGCATGGGCCAGGAGCTGTTCGCCAGCATCCTCGGCTGCCTGGCGGTGACCATGGCGACCATCAACGTCGTGGGCGGCTACCTGGTGACCAACCGGATGCTCGGCATGTTCAAGAAGAAGGACACCGGCGCCAAGGCGGGGGCCCGGCAATGAGCACGGAGCTGATCAACAGTATCTACATCATCGCCGCGGCGCTGTTCGTCTTCGGCCTGAAACAGATGTCCTCGCCGGCCACGGCCGTGCGTGGCAACCTGCTCTCGGCGGTCGGCATGTTCATCGCCGTCGTGGTCACGCTGTTCGCCCGGGAGATCGTCGAATTCCAGTGGATCGTCATCGGCGTGGTGGTCGGCAGCCTCATCGGCGCGGTAGCCGCCCAGAAGGTCGCCATGACCTCGATGCCGGAGATGGTCGCGCTGTTCAACGGCTCCGGCGGCGCTTCGAGTCTCCTGGTCGGCTGGGCCGCGCTGTACGGTGCCGAAGCCGGTACGTTCACCCTGGTGACCATCATCCTCTCGATCCTGATCGGCGGCGTGACGCTCTCAGGCAGCATCCTCGCCTGGGGCAAGCTCTCCGAGGTGATGACCAGCAAGGCCGTGGTGTTCGGCGCGCAACGGCTGGTCAACGCGGCGCTGCTCGCGGCGCTGGTCGTCTGCAGCGTGCTGTTCGTGCTCGACCCGTCGGTGACTTCGCCCTACCTGTACGTCGTCATCGCCCTGTCGCTCCTGCTCGGCGTGATGGCGGTGCTGCCGATCGGCGGTGCCGACATGCCGGTGGTCATCTCGCTGCTCAACAGCTACTCGGGCCTTGCCGCGTGTGCCGCCGGCTTCGCGATCCACAACAACATACTGATCGTCGCCGGCGCGCTGGTCGGTGCGGCGGGCATCATCCTCACGCAGATCATGTGCAAGGCGATGAACCGCTCGCTCGCCAACGTGCTGTTCTCGGGCTTCGGTGCGGTCAAGACCGCAACCGTGGTCGAAGGCGAAGTCAAACCGATCAATGTCGAGGACGCCTACGTGATCCTCGAGGCGGCGACCAACGTGACCTTCGTTCCCGGCTATGGCATGGCGGTGGCCCAGGCGCAGCACGTGGTGCGTGAACTCGGCGAACTGCTGGAGGCCAACGGCTGCGAAGTGACCTTCGCGATCCATCCGGTCGCGGGCCGGATGCCGGGCCACATGAACGTGCTGCTCGCGGAGGCCAACGTTTCGTACGACCAGCTGGTCGAGATGGACGACATCAACCCGCGCATGAGCAACATCGACGTCGCGGTGGTCATCGGTGCCAACGACGTGGTCAATCCGGCCGCGCGCGAGGACGAGAACAGCCCGATCTACGGCATGCCGATCATCAACGTCGACCACGCGCGCACGGTATTCGTACTGAAGCGCTCGATGTCGTCCGGGTTCTCCGGGGTGGACAATCCGCTCTTCTTCGGCGAGAACACCCGCATGCTGTTCGGCGACGCCAAGCAGTCCATCGCCGCGCTGGTGGCCGAGTTCAAGACCTGACGGAATCTCCGGGCCTCGTGTGCGGGCTGGCGCCGCACACAGTCACTCGAGCCCCAGGCGGCGCAGATGTTCACGCGGCGCCTCGATGTCGGCGAGCGCCGCGCGCAGCAGTTCCTGCATCTCGCGTTCGAGCGGCGTGCCGACCAGGTTGTCCCGCTCGTCCGGATCGTTCCCCAGATCGTAGAGGGCGTGCTGGTTTGCCGGTTGTCCGTGGCACCAGTACGGCAGTCGGTCGCCCGCGGCGAACGGCTGGCGCAGTACCGGCACCGATGAACCCGGCATGAAGTCGATCACCGCGCGCCGGTCCGGCTTCGGCAGGCGCAGTCTGGGCATGCCGTGCACGGGCATGGTCGACCAGCGGTTCGACCACATCGACAGCGGCAGGTTGTCCGTGGTCACCGGGCCTCGCGCGTACTTGCGGTTACCGTCGATCACGTGCACCCAGCGGCCGTAGACGCCCGCCAGCGCCCATTCCCGGATCGATGTCGCACGTCCGTCGAGGAGCGGCAGCATCGAGCGACCGTGCGTGCGGATCCGCGGTGCGATGCCGAACAGGTCGTAGAGCGTGGCGTTGATGTCCACGTTGGTGGTGAGCGCGTCGCAGGTGCCGGGTAGCGTGCCCGGCAGGTGGACCATGAGCGGCGTATGGCCGAGCGGTTCGTAGAGCGGCACGCCGGGCTTGCCGAAGATGTCGCGCTCGCCCAGGTAGTGCCCGTGGTCGGTGCAGACGATGATGGCCGTGTCGTCCCAGAGGCCCGCCGCGTCCACGGCGTCGAGCAGGCGGCCGAACCAGTGGTCGATCATGCTGAGCTTCGCGCCATAGTTCGCGCGTATGTGCCGTGCCTCGGCCTCGGTCAGCACGCCTGACGCGATCGTGTCGGTCGAGTAGGGCGGCCAGATCAGCAGGGGCTGATCCCAGTCGGGATCGTAGCGGTTCGCCCAGGGCGCGGGCGTATCGAACGGTTCGTGCGGGTCGAACTCGTCGACGAACAGCAGGAACCGGTCGTGCGCGTGCGCATTGTCGGCAATCCAGCGCGCCGCGGTGTGCATGGTGCGCGGGCCGGGAAAATCGAGTTCTTCGCGGAACCAGGTGCGCGACGCGTTGTAGTGCTGGCCGTGCCCGGTACTGGCCGGCAGCGCCGGGGTGCCGAGCCAGGACGGGTCCGCGCGGGTCTTCCAGGGATCGTTCTCGTGGCCGCGCAGGTACTCCCAGCCGCGGAATTCGGTGTGATAGTTCTCCCCGCCGGTCTCGAACAGGTGCGGATGATCGGTCACCAGCATGGTCGTGACGCCGTGCTCGCGCAGCGGCTGGGTCACCGGCTCCTCCCAGAGTTCGATGGAACCCCACGGGCGCCAGAGGAAGTCCATGGCGCCCACCAGGATGTCGTGGCGGGCCGGCATGCACGGCAGCGAGCCGGCGAAGTGGCGGGTGAAGCGTACCGAGCGGGCGGCGAAGCGGTCGAGGTTCGGCGTCTCGAACTCGCGTCCGCCGTAGGCGCCGAGCATGTGCCGGTTGAGGCTGTCGAGCAGCACGACGATCGTGTTCTTCATGCAGGACTCCGTGCCGACCCCGGCTGCCCCGCGATGCCACAGGCGCCGGGCGGAGCGCGCGTGAATGCCTCGGGCGTGTTCAGGTGCCGAGCGAGCGCTTGCGACCGGGCGGATGCTGCTCGCCGATCACCGGGCCCCAGTCGCTCGACAGCGTGTTGCGCAGCACCCGCACCGCGTCGTAGCCGAGCCGCACGGCCAGCGCCTGTTCGGCCTGGCGCAGGCTCGCGAGCGCCGCGTTCATGAACCGCGCGCCCTGCTCGCTGAAGATGATGCGATTGGCGCGGCGGTCGTCCGGGTCGGGAATCTGGGTGACGAGGTCGTCGGACTCGAGCTCGTTGATCTGCTGCTGGATGGCCTGGCGGCTGACGCCGAGCACACGGGCGAGTTCGGCGGCGCGCGTGATGCCGTTCGAGACGTTCACGAGGATCATGGTCTGAGTGCGGGTCCGTGGCTGGAAGCCAGCCTGGATGAGCCCGTTCTGCATGCTTTCGTCCATCCAGTAGTAGGCACGCAGCAGCCCACGCATCAGCACCTCGGGCGGTAGATCTTCCATGCAACTATCGACCTGATGTGAGTTCCGTTATTGTTTCGTAAAGTTACTGGTTAAGGCAACGGGAAACAGATGGCGCATCGGGTTCTGCGGGAAAGTTATGGCGTTGCCTACCGTGAACAGGCGGCGTTCAAGGACACCTACGGCGGCGAAGTCGGGACCGTCTTCATCGAGTGCATGCGCATCGTCCCGGCGGATCTCCCGTCCCGCACGCTCATGGTCTTCAGCCATCCGGTGGGCGGCGGTGCGTTCCTGCCGATCATGAACCAGCTGGCGCGCGTCGGGCTCCACATCCTGTACGTCAACACGCGGTATCGTGGCAACGACAGCGCGCTCATCATGGAAAAGTGCCTGCTCGACCTGGGCGCCGGCATCAGGGATGCGCAGGAGCGCTTCGGCTACGAGAAGATCGTGCTCGGGGGTTGGTCGGGCGGCGGTTCGCTCGCGCTTTTCTACCAGGAACAGGCCGAACGACCCGACATCGAGACGACGCCCGCGGGGGATCCCCTGGACCTGCGCGGCGCCGGACTGGTCCCCGCCGACGCGATCGTGCTCATGGCGGCCCACGTCAGCCGCTCGGTGACCCTGACCGAATGGATGGATCCCGCGATCCTGGACGAACGGGATCCCGACCGGCGCGACCGCGCGCTCGACCTCTACGACCCGGCCAACCCGGCGCAACCGCCTTACGATCCTGGCTTTCTGGCGCGATACCGCGCCGCGCAGATCGCGCGCAACCGGCGCATCACCGACTGGGTGCGCGAACGGCTCGCCGTGCGGATCGCGCAGGACGGCCCCGGTGCCGAACAGGGTTTCGTCGTCCACGGCACCATGGCCGACCCACGCTGGCTCGATCCATCGGTCGATCCGAACGACCGGGTACCCGGCACCTGTTACCTCGGCGATCCCCGGGTCGTGAACATGGGGCCGGTCGGGCTCGCCCGCTTCTGCACGCTGCGCAGTTGGCTGTCGCAGTGGAGCTACGATGCGTCGCGCGCGCACGGCGAACGCAACGGGCGCAACGTGTCCTGCCCGGTGCTCGTGATCGGCAATACCGCGGACAACGCCTGCACGCCGAGCCACACGCAGCGGCTCTTCGACGCCATCCCCCACGCCAACAAGCAGCGCATCGACATCGCGGGCGCCACGCATTACTACTCGGGCCAGCAGGCGCTCGCGGCGCAGGCTGCCGGCAGCTGCGCCGACTGGATCGCTGCGCGGGGTCTCGTCGTCGGCTGACCGCGGCGCCTGCCGTCCGTTGCCCGGGCGGATGATTCGTGCCAATCTGCTGTGCAGGTTACCTGCCCCGGCCCCGGTCGGCAGCGTGACCTGCGAAGGGGGACCTGCGGCACGAAGCATGGCGCGGGAACAGGGAGGCCCAGTGGAACAGACCGGTGAATACCGGATTGCCGCCTCGCGCGAGCGGGTGTGGACGGCGCTCAACGATCCGGTCGTGCTGGGCCGCTGCATCGAGGGCTGCCAGTCGCTCGAACGGGTGGCGGACGACCGCTTCGATGCCGCGATCAAGGCGCGGGTCGGCCCGGTCAGCGCGCTCTTCAATGCCGAACTCACGCTTGCCGACGTCGACGCGCCGTCGGCCTACACGCTGCACGCGCAGGTCAAGGGTGGTGCCGCCGGCTTCGCGCGCGGTCAGGCACGCGTCGAACTCGAGGACGCCGGTCCCGAAACGCTGCTCCGGTACGCCGTGCAGGCCAATGTCGGGGGCAAGCTCGCCCAGGTCGGCAGCCGCCTGATCGATGCCGCCGCGCGCAAGCTGGCGGACGACTTTTTCGCCGCATTCGGCCGCGAACTCGGCGGTGTCGTGTCGGCCGCCGCCGCGCCCGTGCCGTCCCCTGCACCCGGGGCAGCGGCGCCGCCCCGCGTCTATGAACCGAGCGCCCAGTGGAAGATCTGGCTCGCGGTGTTCATCGCCCTGGTGGTAGCACTCGTCCTGGCCTTATAGGAGCCGCCCATGAAAGTTTCCTTCACGGTCAACGGCACGCCGCGCGCACTCGACGTGCCGGCCAACACCCTGCTGGTCGATCTGCTGCGCCAGCATCTCGACCTCACCGGGACCCACGTCGGCTGCGACACGAGTCAGTGCGGCGCCTGCACCGTCCACCTCGACGGGCGCGCGGTCAAGAGTTGCACGGTGCTTGCCGGCCAGCTGGAAGGCGCCGTGGTCACCACGATCGAGGGCATCGGCACGCCGGCGCGCCTGCACCCGATGCAGGAGGCGTTCCGGGCCTGTCACGCGCTGCAGTGCGGGTTCTGCACGCCGGGCATGATCATGGCGGCAATCGAGCTGGTCGAGTACGGCGCGATCGACGGGTCGGACCCGGCCGCCGTGCGCAGGCGCGTGCGCGAGGGGCTCGAAGGCAACCTCTGTCGGTGCACCGGCTACCAGAACATCGTGGATGCCGTGATGCAGGCGGCAGGCAAGATGCGTTGATCCGGCAGGACGTCGATACACGGTACGCGGCGGCAGCGACCCGTCTTCATCAGGAGGGCACATGACGCAGACAGCGCAAATCCGCTCGGAAACCGGCGCAGGGGGCCACGGGATCGGCGCGTCGGTGCTGCGCAAGGAGGACCTGCGGTTCATCACCGGCGCAGGTCGCTACACCGACGACATCGACCTGCCGGGCCAGGCCTACGCGGTGTTCCTGCGCTCACCGTTTGCACGCGCGCGCATCGAGCGCATCGACACGGACGATGCACGCGCGATGCCCGGCGTCATCGCGGTGCTGACCGGTCGCGACATGGCGGACGACGGACTCGGCGATCTGCCGTGCGGCTGGCTAGTGAAGCAGAAGGACGGTCGCGACATGGTCGCGGCGCCGCATCCGCCGCTCGCGCACACCCAGGTGAACTACGTCGGCGAACCATACGGCGTGGTGATTGCCGCCACCCTGTACGACGCGCGCCAGGCTGCCGAAGCGGTCGAAGTGGACTTCACCGAGCTGGATCCGGTGGTGGACCCGGCGCATGCGCGCCATTCCGAGGACATTCACGCAGGCGTGCTCGGCAATCTCGCCTATGACTGGGAACTCGGCGACCGCGCCGCGACCGAGGCCGCGCTTGCCACGGCCGCCCACGTCACGCGCATCGAACTGGTCAACAACCGGCTCATCCCCAATGCCATGGAGCCGCGCGCGGCGGTCGGCGCTTACGATCCGGGTACCGGGGAGCACACGCTCTACACCACCAGCCAGAATCCACATCTCGAACGGCTGGTGCTCTCCGCCTTCGTGGGCGTGGCGCCCGAGCACCGGCTGCGCGTGATAGCGCCGGACGTCGGCGGCGGCTTCGGCTCGAAGATCTTCGTCTATCCGGAAGAAACCGCGGTCATCTGGGCGGCGCGCAAGGTGGGCCGACCGGTCAAATGGACGGCCGAGCGCAGCGAGTCGTTCCTGGCGGACGCGCATGGCCGCGATCACGTCACCCACGCCGAGCTCGGTGTCGATGCGGACGGGCGCTTCGTCGCCCTGAAGGTCGAGACCACCGCGAACCTGGGCGCCTACCTGTCGCTGTTCGGGTCGTCGGTACCCACGTACCTGTATGGAACCCTGCTGGCCGGCCAGTACCGGACGCCGAACATCCACGTCGAGGTGCACGGTGTCTACACCAATACCGCGCCGGTCGACGCGTATCGCGGCGCGGGCCGTCCCGAGGCCACCTACGTGGTCGAACGCATCGTGGAGACGGCCGCGCGTGAACTCGGCATCGATCCGGCCGAACTGCGGCGTCGCAACATGATCCGGCCGGACGAATTTCCCTACCAGACGCCGGTCGCATTGCAGTACGACACGGGTAACTACCAGGCGAGCCTAGAGCGCGCACTGGAACTCATCGACTACGCCGGTTTTCCGGCGCGCCGTGCGGCTGCCGCTGCCCGCGGCCTGCGTCGCGGCATCGGCTTTTCCTGCTATATCGAAGCCTGCGGGCTTGCGCCGTCGAAACTCGCCATCTCGCTCGGTGCCGGCGTCGGACTATACGAGAGCGGGGAGATCCGCGTGAACCCGACCGGATCGGTCACGGTCTTCACCGGCACGCACAGCCACGGCCAGGGTCATGAGACCACCTTCGCGCAGATCGTCGCGGACCGGTTCGGCATCGGGCTGGACGACGTCGAGGTGGTGCACGGTGATACCGGGCGAGTGGAGTTCGGACTCGGCACCTATGGCTCGCGCTCGCTGTCGGTAGGCGGTTCGGCCATCTCCGTGGCGGCGGACAAGGTGATCGCCAAGGGCAAGCTGATCGCGGCGCACATGCTCGAAACGGTTCCAGGCACGATCGAGTTTGCCGACGGCAGGTTCGGTCAGCCCGGCAGCAACCAGTCGCTCTCCTTCGGCGAAGTCGCATTCGCGGCTTACGTGCCGGCCAACTATCCCGACGGGCTCGAGCCGGGGCTGTCGGAAAAGGCGTTCTACGACCCCGCGAACTTCACGTTCCCGGCCGGCACGCACATCGCCGAGGTGGAAGTGGATCCCGAGACCGGGGTCGTCGAGGTCGTCGCGTTCGTCGCGGTCGATGATTTCGGGCGGGTGATCAACCCGATGATCGTGCACGGGCAGGTACAGGGCGGACTCGCCCAGGGCATCGGCCAGGCGCTCCTCGAGCGCTGCGTCTACGACGAGTTCGGGCAACTCAGGACCGGGTCCATGATGGACTACTGCCTGCCGCGCGCGGACGACCTGCCGGACTTCACGATCGACACGACGGTGACGCCCTGTACGCACAACCCGCTCGGCGCCAAGGGCTGCGGTGAAGCCGGCGCGATCGGCAGTCCGGCTGCGATCATGAACGCCGTCACCGACGCGATCGGTACGAATGACCTCGCCATGCCTGCCACGCCGGAGAAGGTCTGGCGGGCGCTGGCGCGCTGACCGCGGGAGACGCACCATGTATTCGTTCACCTATCATCGACCCGGCTCCGTCATGGAAGCGCTCGAGTGTTACCGGTCGGCCGACGACGGGCTCTACATGGCCGGCGGACAGACGCTGATTCCCACGCTCAAGCAGCGACTGGCGGCGCCGTCCGACCTGATCGACCTCGGTGCCATCGCCGAATTGACCGGTGTCGACGTGGCACCCGATCGCGTGAGCATCGGCGCGTTCACCCGCCATTCGACGGTCGCTGCGCACCCGGACATCCGTCGCGTGCTGCCGGTGCTGGCGGACCTCGCGGCGCAGATCGGGGATGCGCAGGTACGCAACATGGGCACCATGGGCGGCTCCGTCGCGAACAGCGACCCTGCGGCGGACTACCCCGCCGCGCTGGTCGGACTCGGTGCCACGGTGCATACCAGCAGCCGGCGGATCGCGGCCGACGAATTCTTCCAGGACCTGTTCGAAACGGCCCTGACGCCGGGTGAGCTGATCCTGCGGATCGACTTCCCGGTCCCGCGCCGGGCGGCGTACCGCAAGTTTCCGAATCCGGCATCGCGTTACGCGATCGCCGGTGTGCTGGTCGCGGAGTTCGACGATGCGGTGCGCGTCGGCATCACCGGTGCCGGGCCCTGCGCGTTTCGCGGCAGCGCGTTGGAAGAAGCGCTGCGACGGCGTCTCGATCCGGCGTCCATCGACGGCGTCGAGGTGCCCGATGCCGGATTCAACAGTGATCTGCACGCCTCGGCCGAGTATCGCGCGCAACTGGTGCGGGTCATGGCCCGTCGCGCCGTGGCGGATCTGCTGTCGCGCGGGTCTTGACGGCCCCCGTCGTGCCGGACCGCGCCGCCGACCGGTCGGGCCTGCCGTTCACCCGCGCCGGGCTCGAGGCCGCCTGCGCGGTCGTCCACGCCGCCATGGCGCCCACCCCGCAGTATGCGTGGCCCCTGCTCCGCCAGGCGCTCGGCTGCGAGGTATGGGTCAAGCACGAGAACCACACCCCGACCGGGGCATTCAAGGTGCGTGGCGGACTGGTGTTCATGGCCGAACTCGCGGCACGTGGTGAACTTCCCGCCGGCTTCGTCACGGCGACCCGGGGCAATCACGGGCAGAGCATTCCCTACGCAGCGGCACGCTTCGGCGTGCCCGTGACCGTCGTCGTACCCGAGGGCAACAGCGTCGAGAAGAACCGCGCCATGGAAGGTTTCGGTGCGCGCCTGGTGGTGCACGGGCGCGACTTCGACGCGGCGCGCGAACATGCGGCTGCGCTCGCGGCGCACGAGGGCCTGCGCTTCGCCCCGTCGTTTCATCCCGCGCTCGTGCGCGGTGTCGCGACCTACGCGCTCGAACTCTTCGATGCCGTGGAACTCGACGTGGTCTACGTGCCGATCGGTATGGGCTCCGGCATCGCGGGGCTGATCGCGGTGCGCGATCTGCTCGGCCTCTCGACGGAGATCGTCGGGGTGGTCTCGGCGCATGCCCCGGCGTTCGCGCTTTCGGTCGCGGCCGGCCACGTGGTGGGAACCGCGTCGGCACAGACCTTTGCCGACGGCATGGCCTGCCGGGTTCCCCAGGCCGATGCGCTCGCGATCATCGCGCGCGGGGCGGCGCGCATCGTGCAGGTCACCGACCGGGAAGTCGCAGCAGCCCTGCGGCTCATGTATGCCGCGACGCACAACGTGGCCGAAGGCGCGGGCGCGGCGGCGCTCGCGGCACTGATGCAGGAGGCGGACCGGCAGCAGGGCCGCCGGGTCGGGGTGATCCTGAGCGGCGGCAACATCGACACCGCGGTCCTCGCGGGCGTGCTCGCCGGCGAAGCGCCCCGGGTCGTTTGAGGGCGCCCGTGGGCGCCGTGAGGAACCGGATCGATCGACCATGAGCGAACGTAAGCGTATCTGCAGGTGGAATCGGCTCGTGCTCGGGGTGCTGCTGGTCGCCGCCAGTCCCGCGTACGGTGCCGCGCCGCATGCGCACACCGTCGAAGTCGACGGTCACCCGCTGCGGGTCTGGGAGAAGGCGCCCGCCGCGCCGCGCAGCACCATGCTCCTGATCCATGGTCGCACCTGGAGCAGTCGACCGGATTTCGACCTGCAGGTGCCGGGTGAAGCCCGATCACTGATGGACGGGCTCGTTGGGCAGGGCACCCGTGCGCTCGCCGTGGACCTGCGCGGTTACGGAGAGACGCCGCGGGATACGACTGGGTGGCTGACGCCGCGGCGCGCGGCAGACGACGTCATCGGCGTGCTCGCGTGGCTCGAGCGTACCGGCGGCGCGCCCGTCCACCTGTTCGGCTGGTCGTACGGGGCGCTGGTCGCGCAACTGGTCGCGCAGGCACGGCCCGACCTCGTCGCCGGTCTGATCCTGTTCGGCTATCCGTTGCGTCCAGGGATCGACGTGGATCCCCCGAATGCCGCGGATGCCCCGCCGCGCCTGGACACGACCGCTGCGGCGGCCGCTGCCGATTTCATTCTCCCCGAGGCAGCCACGGCGGCGACCGTCGAATCGTTCGTCGCTGCCGCGCTGGCGGCCGACCCCGTCAGGGCCGACTGGCGGGATCTCGCCGAGTGGCGCCTGCTGGATCCCGCCCTGGTGACCGTCCCGGTGCTGTTGCTCGAAGCGTTTCACGATCCGCTCGCCCGGGACGATCAGCATGCCGCGCTGTTCACCGCGCTCGGGACCGACGACAAGGCCTGGGTGGTCATTCCGGGCGGCGCGCACGCCGCGTTTCTCGAGGCGCCGCGCGGGTATTTTCTACGCCAGGTCGATGCGTTCGTGCACCGCTGAGACCCGGCAGAACGCAGGCAGTCGCCTGGTCCGGGTCATTTCCGGACCTTTGACCGCGGCACGAGTCGGGTACTACCATCGGGTCGAAGAACAGTCCGCCGCCTGGGACCGGTCAGGCCGCGAGCGGACGCCGAGTTCAGCGGGGGCCGAGTTCAGCGGGGGCCGAGTTCAGCGGGGGAAGGCCGCATTGAGAATCGGTGACAGGCGTGGCGAGTTTTCGCTGACGCCGCAGGCGTTCGACAACCATTGTCAGGAAGCCCGGGTCCTGGCGTGCAGGCAGGGCCGGCCGTCGGTGCTCGTGCACGAAGACGGCTCGGGCGGGCGCGTCGTGACGAAAGTCTTCTACCCCAGGCGCAGCTGGCCGAAGGGTTGGCTCTGGCCGCACAGCGAGCGTTTCCGGCGCATGCTGCGCGAACTCGCCGTACGCGGGATCGCCGTACCCGTCGAACGGGCGGCAGGTCGGGTGACGGGCACGGACATCCGGCTGGTCACCTACGAGTGGCTGGACGGCGTCGATCTGCGTGCACTCGGACGGCAGCTGCCACGGCGCGAGCTCGCGGCTTTCGTGGCCGATCTGCACGCGCTTGGGGTCTACTGTCGCGGACTGCACCTCGGCAACGTGGTCGCTCTGGTCGAAGGCGGCTTCGGCCTCCTCGACGTGACCGACACCCGGCTGCTCGATCGCCCCCTGCCGCTGCGCATGCGGGCGCGCAACCTCGGCATCCTCTGTGCGCATTCCGAGGACATTGCCGTCCTGGAACACGGTACCTGGTCCGACCTGGTCATGGATTACTGCCGCGCTGCCGGGCTGTCCGTGGCCGCCGCGGCACGGCTGCGGGATCGGGTGCGCATGGAGGTGGTGCGGCGCAGCATTCGCCGGCAGCGGACCGCCGGGCTGGGCGCGGGTCCACTGATCGGCGTGCTCTCCGGCCGCGAGCGCTAGGGCACCCGGCGGCAGGAACCTGGCCGGCAACCGGCGGGCGACTTGCCCGGGGCGTGGCGTCGTTCGCAATTCACCGAAACACGACGCGCCGGTCCGTAGTCTAAAATTCGAGTTCCGATATTCGTCCCCGTACCGATCCACCCGCGGAGAATCCACAAATGAGTCAGCAACAGGAAGCGGCGCTCTCCAGGCGCGAGCTCTACCGGCGCTCCAACGCCGAAATGCTCGCCGAGTGGGCGATCGACCCGCACGTCGATCCCGCCACCATACCGCTCGAAAAGATGAATCCCGGCCACCCGATCCTCTTCGAGGCGAACACGGTACTGCCGTGGTTCGAGCGCCTGCGCCGCGAGGATCCGGTGCACTACTGCGCGGAGAGCCAGTTCGGCCCGTACTGGTCGGTCACGCGCTACAACGACATCATGCACGTCGACTCGCACCACGAGATCTTCTCGTCCGATTCGCGTCGCGGCGGCATCCAGCTCGGCGGGCGCGCCGAACCCGAGCCGGACCCCATGTTCCACCTGCCCATGTTCATCATGGAGGATCCGCCGAAGCACGACGACCAGCGCAAGGTCGTCGCACCCATGTTCGCGCCGCGCCAGATCGCCGAACTCGAAGGCCTGATCCGCCAGCGCGCGGGCGACATCCTGGATGGTCTGCCGCGCAACGAGACATTCAACTGGGTCCGCGAAGTCTCGGTCGAGCTCACCGGCCGCATGCTGGCAACGCTCTTCGGCGTTCCGCAGGAAGACCGCCACAAGCTGATCTACTGGTCCGAC
The DNA here is from genome assembly GCA_019634925.1 of Pseudomonadales bacterium. Classification (GTDB taxonomy): domain Bacteria; phylum Pseudomonadota; class Gammaproteobacteria; order Pseudomonadales; family Azotimanducaceae; genus UBA7803. Next base: position 595,714 of record JAHCAL010000002.1, on the reverse strand, counting down.
GCGACCCAGAACATCGGCAACCCCGAGTACTTCGAAACGCCGGAAGAGGGCTTCAAGGAGCTGTGGAAGTGCTGGGAGTACTTCGATGCGGTCTGGAAGGAGCGCGTCCGGCGGAACGAACCAGGCTCCGACCTGATTTCCATGCTGGTGCACGGCGAAGCGACCCGCAACATGCCGCCGAACGAGTACCTCGGCAACGTGCTGCTGCTGATCGTCGGCGGCAACGACACGACGCGCAACTCGATCTCGGGGGGAGTGCTCGCGCTGAACCAGAATCCGCACGAGTACGCGAAGCTGAGCGCCGACCCTGCCCTGGTCGGCTCGATGGTCCCGGAGATCATCCGCTGGCAGTCGCCGGTCGCGCACATGGCGCGGACCGCGATCACCGATACCGAGCTCGCCGGCAAGCACATCAAGGCCGGCGACAAGGTGGTGATGTGGTACGTCTCCGGCAATCGCGACGAGACCGAGATCGAGCGGGCCAACGAGTTCATCATCGACCGCGAGAATCCGCGCAAGCACCTGTCGTTCGGATTCGGCATCCATCGCTGCCTCGGCAACCGGCTCGGCGAGATGCAGTTGCGCGTGTTGTGGGAGGAGATCCTGAAGCGTTTTCCGAAGGTGGAGGTGGTGGGCGATCCGGTCTACCTGCGCTCCAACTTCATTCGCGGGATCCTCGAACTGCCGGTACGGATACCCGGTTGACGCGGAGGGGCTGGCGGGCCACCCGGGTCCGTCGGCGCACCCGCTGGTGCGACGCGGGGGTGTTTTGTCATAATCCGCGTCGCGCACTGCGCCCTGGCCGAAGTTCCTCGCGGGACTAGCTCATCTGGTAGAGCGACAGCTTCCCAAGCTGTAGGCGACGGGTTCGAGTCCCGTGTCCCGCTCCACGTCCATCTGGCGTCAGCCGATCAGATAGATCGGGACGCCAGCGCCGACTGCAAGGCCTCAGCGGTTCGCCGCGAAGAAATCGAGCGTCCGCTGCAGCGCGAGATCGCAGGAAGCCGCGTGGAAGTCCGTGCTGTTGCGTCGGCAGAAACCATGGCCCGCGTCGTAGAGATAGATGGGCACGTCCGGCGCCGCGGCCCTGATCTTGTCCACCGCTGCCATCGGGATGTGCGCATCCTCCTTGCCGAAATGCAGAATGATCGGAATCTTCGGCGCCTGGTCGAGCAGGTTGGGGATCATGCCGCCGTAGAACCCGGATGCAGCCTTCAGGCCGGTGCAGCGCGCGGCGGCGAGCCACGACATGGCGCCGCCGTAGCAGAACCCGGTCACGTAGATCGGGCCGGCGCCGAGGGCGTCGATGCTGGCCTGCAGGTCGGCGACGACCTGGTCGGGCGGTGTCGTCGTGGCGCCCTTGATGCCCTTGGCGAAGCCCGCTTCGTTGGGTTCCGTGACGCGGAAGTTCTTCTCGATGCGGTCGTACAGCGAGGGCGCGATCGCTTCGTAGCCGTGGTCCGCATAGAAACCGCAGATCTCGCGGATGTGCGGCGAGACCCCGAAGATCTCCTGGATCACGACGACGCCACCCTTGCGTTCGCCAGCGGGCTTCGCGCGTGCGGCGGTGAATCGGAAGCCGTCGAGCGGGCTCGTGAGCTCTTCGTCGCGGGTCTCGGTCATGGCGCTGTCTCCCTGGTGGTTGGCGCGAGGATGCATCATCCGCGCAGCGACGGGAATCCCGGGTCGCGAAACACGGCACCGGGCGGCACGCGCCGCATGCGCGTGAGCGGGTGCACGTCATCCGGCAGCGGACGCGCATCCTGCTCCACCGGTTTCATGCCGGGCCGCTGCGCGACCCGCGCATTGGCACCGAAGAATCTGAGCGACAGCGTGCGCCGGCGCATGCCGCGATGGGTCGGCGCGCCCCCGTGCAGCGCGGAGGGATGGAACAGCAGCACGTCACCCGGCCGCACGTCCCAGGACACGATGTCCCAGGCCGCACGGGCCGCCTCGATGTCGGGCAGCGGCGGGAAATCGCCGGTGCCGTACAGGGGTGCGGTGTCGTCGTCCGGATCGAAACGTGACCCGTCGTACAGGGGGCCGTTGTGCGAACCGCGCACGAATTCGAGTGCGTGCGCGGCATCGACCGGCTCGAACGTGATCCACATGACCAGCAGGTCACGACCCTCGACCGGCAGGTACGGCGTGTCCTGGTGCCAGGGCGTGCGCCGCGTCGTGCCGTTCTCCTTCAGAAAGATCTGCTCGTACATGAACCAGGCGTCGGGCTGCCCGAACAGCGTGGTGACCAGGTCGGCGATCGCCGGGGCACGTACCAGCGGCGTGTAGACCGGGAGTGCCGCCGGATTGGCGAGATCCTGGTAGAACGTGCCGTCGCCGCGCGCCGGCAGGCGCGCCGCACCCGGACCCGGATGCTCGATGCTCCAGGTGTAGGCGGCCTCCGCGGCGTGCAACGTTTCCGCTGGCAGCGCACCCGGCAGGTGCAGGACGCCGTCGCGCAGGAAGCGCGCAGCTGGATCTTCCACTGTCATCGAACGGCTGCTCCTGGTCCGGTTGAGCGGGCAGTATAGGCGGCGTCGCCGGCATCCGGCACCACGAGCCTGGCCGGCCACATGCCGCGCAGTGCGTTGACGAGCCAGATACCCGTGCAGCGGGCCAGATCGTCGCGGCGCACCACCCGCTCGCGGACCAGCCCGCTCTCGAGGAGGTGCTCGCGCAAGACACCGGGCAGCAGACCGCTCGATACCGGCGGTGTCACGCGTACGCCGTCGAGTTCGACCACCAGATTGGCGATGCATGACTCGGTCAGTTCGCCGCGTGTATTCCAGAGCAATACGTCGTCCACATCGGCAACGCTCGAACGGGCCCGATCGTAGAGCGTGCGGTTGGTCGTCTTGTTGCAGACGAACGGACTGTCGAGTACGGCACAGGGCTCCGGCGCCAGCGCGACGCGGTAGTCGGCCGGCAGCGGGGCCAGTTCGGCGTGCTGCAGGGTCGGTACGCCGCGGGCATCGAGCAGCAGGCGCACGCGCTGCGCGGCTGGCGGGAATCCGGCCGCGGCGTCGTCGAGCGCCCGGCGTATGCGCGTTTCGTCGAACGGGAAGGCAAAGTACCGCGCGGATCGGGCGAGCCTGGCCAGATGTCGGTCGAGGTACGCATAACCCGCGTCGGGGCTCCAGCGCAGGGTCTCCAGCAACTCGAATGCGGCAGGCGCCACGATCAGCGCCTTGGCGCGGCTCTCGGCGTACTCCTCGTCGGCGTCCGAATCCCAGACGATGCCGCCACCGACTCCGTACTCGGCGATCCCGGTGTGCCGGTCGATCGCGGCGGTACGGATCGCCACGTTGAACTGGGCGCTGCCGTCCGGGCGCAGGTAGCCGATCGTACCTGTGTAGATCTGGCGCGGATCGGACTCGAGCGTGCGGATGATCTCCATGGTCCGGCGCTTCGGCGCGCCGGTGATCGAGGCCGCGGGGAACAGTGCGCGCAGGATGCCGACCAGGTCCGTGTCGGTCGCAGCCGACACCGTGCTGGTCATCTGCCACAGCGTCGGGTGTTGCTCGAGCGCGAACAGGTCGGTCGTCTGCACGCTGCCGGGCCGGGCGATGCGGCCGAGGTCGTTGCGCACCATGTCGGTGATCATCAGGTTCTCGGCGCGGTTCTTCGCCGACGCGGCGAGCCACGCGCGCCGGCCATGGTCCGCTGCCGGGTCCGCGCCGCGTTCCGCCGTGCCCTTCATGGGGCGCGAGACCACGCGGCCGTCCTGCCATGCGAAGAACAGTTCGTGCGACGCGCACGCGATCGCCCAGTCGTCGGTCTCGATGTAGGCGCCGAGCCCGTCCGGCTGACGAGTGACCATGGCCGCGAATACTCTCGCGGGATCGGCGCGAGTCGCTGCGTCGAGTTCGGCGCGCAGGCGGTAGCTGAAGTTCACCTGGTAGGTGTCGCCGGACCGGATCAGTTCGCGGATCGTCGCGATGGCCCGCCGGTAGGCCGGCTCGTCGAGGCTCGGCCGCCAGTTGAGTTGCGGCGGCGGACCGCACGGAGTCGGTGCCGGGACCGGTGTTGCATGGGCGAAGGCCGTGAACCACGCGACCGGCAGCTGGCCTGGTGGGTGCACGGTGAGTACGGGGTCGAACGCGGGTGCCGCCTCGTAGGCGAGAAAGCCCGCCACGTGGCGTGCGCCGTTCCGCGCCGCATCCTCCGCGGCTTCTACCACGGGCAAGACCGCGGATGCGTCGCGCGCGACGAACGTCGCGCATGGCTCCGACAGTTCCAGCCACAGACCCTCACGCTGGTCGCGCAGGACGATGCGAAGCGTCATGGCCGGACCGTCGGTGCTGGGCAACTGGCGTGCGAACCGTACACGTACTTCCCGGGGTGGCTGGAGGCGTGCAACCTTACCCCGACCGGTGCGACGAAGACAGGCATCCCGTGAACGCGGGATGGCGGGTTCGTTCCTTGCTCGGCTAACGTGCTGGCCGACAGTGGCGAATTCGGGGGCATTGGATCGTGGCAGTCAACATGTATGCGGCGCTCAGCATCCAGGGGCAGTCCCTTTCGGGCTCGGTATCGGTGAACGTCATTGGTGGCGTCGACGTATCCGTCGAGCATATCGAGGCGCATGGCTTTTATCATGAACTGGTCACCCAAACGGGAGACCGCGGCGTCAGATTGGTGCCCGGACCGATCACGTTCACCAAACGCATCGACCAGTCGACGCCGCAACTGATGCAGGCGTGGGCCCTGGGGCAGCGCATCGATGGCGCATTCAAGTTCTTCGACCCCCACCCGGATGACGGCTCCTTGCGACTGTTGCAGGTGTACATCATTCAGAACGGGCGGGTTGCGGCGGTACGCACCGAGATGATGAGCAACCTCCACGCGGATAGCGCCAATGTGCCCGTGCTGGAGCGGGTCACGCTGACCTACCAGTCGTTTCGGGTAGACAACCTCCCGTCGTCGCAGTCGTGGAACGCGAACCTGAGTGCAGTTTCGTGATGCGTGCCGCGCAATCCCCGGGTGCGTTCGTCTGCTCGCGTCGAACGTTCGTCGGCGGCGCGACAGTGTGGTTGGCCGGGCTCACCATGGGGGCTGGGACCGGTGCCTCGGCAGTGGTGCCTGCCGGCCACACGCGAGGACGTGAGAACCGTCACCTGCCGGCTCCCGTGACGGCGCCCGGCCCCCTGGTGGAGCGTGACAGGGCGACCACGCGGCTCATCCCATCGGTTCGACGGTGGCGCTGCTGCTGCAGCGGGGCAGAACTCGAAGCATTCTCCAACGGTGGCGTGCGGCTGCTTGAGCCCGGCTGGGGCGAGCGAATGTTCAGAGTCACCGACTTCAGCCATGGGCAACCCCAGGACGCGGTGCGTCATCGGTTCGGTGAGTCCGTGCTGGAAGAACTGCGCCAGACGCTGGCCGGGCTGGCCTGACGCCGACGTTTCGTTCTGCGCCACCAGGGCGACTGGATCGGAAGTGCCACGCCGCCCCTGTTGGGCGGTACGATTGGTGTTCACGGTCCGGGGACCCGCATGTCCGCATTGCGCATCTATTACGGCTGGTGGGTGGTCGCCGGCCTGTTCGTCGTCCTGACAGCGTCGTCAGGCTTCGGTTTCTACAACCTCTCGGTCTACATGAGCGTGCTGGCGGCCGAACGCGGCTTCGCGATCGCCCAGGTATCCGTAGCGGTCAGCCTGTTCTTCGTCACCGGCGGCGTCGCCGGCATGGTGATCGCGCGCCTGATCGAGCGTTACGACATCCGCCTGGTCATGGTCGGCGGTGCGCTGCTCGGCGGGCTCGCGCTCGGGTTGGCCGGCCACGTGCGCTCGCTCTGGGCGATCTACCTGCTGTTCGGGGTATTCGGCATCGGCAACAGCGCGGTCTCGATCATCACCGCTACTACGCTGGTGACGCGCTGGTTCCCCGGGCGCAATCGTTCGGTGGCGCTGTCGGTCGCGTCCACAGGTCTTTCTGCCGGTGGCATCGTGCTGACCCCGCTCTCGGCGCGCGCGCTCCACGCATTCGGGCTCGAAGGCGCTTTGCCGTGGTTCGGCCTCGCGTTCGTCGTGATCATCGTCCCGCTCGTGCTGTTGGTGCTGCGCGCCCGCCCGCGCGAGCCGGCGGGCGGCATGGGCGGGGGTACGGACGAAGCGCCCGACTGGGACTATCCGCAAGCGATCCGCACGCGGTTCTTCGTGCTGCTCACGCTCGGTTACCTGCTCTGCATGGGCGCGCAGGTGGGCGGCATCGCGCATCTCTACAACCGGGCCGAGCTGATTGCGGACTTTCGTGTCGCGGCGACCGCGATCCAGCTGCTCACGCTGTTCAGCATCAGCGGGCGGTTCCTCGGCGGCTGGCTGGTGACACGGGTGCCGATCCGCTGGTTCACGCTCGGCAATCTGGTCGGCCAGGGCATCGGGCTCGCCGTGATCGCGCTCGCCGAGACACCCGCCGCGGTGCTGACGGGCGCAGCGCTGTTCGGCGCCACCGTCGGCAACCTGCTGATGCTGCAGCCGCTCTGGATCGCGGAAGGGTTCGGGGTGCGGGCGTACCCGCGGATCTTCTCGCTGTCGAACGCGCTGACCGTGGCCGGTGTAGCGGGTGGTCCAGCATTGCTCGGTCTCATCTTCGACCTCAGCGGCTATCGTGCCGCCTACCTGACGGGCGTGCTGGCGTCGGCGCTGGCGCTGATTGCCATGACGGCGGCGGGCGCGGTACCGCTGCGGCGCGAACCGACGTCGCGTTCCGCAGTCGAAGTTCCGTCATCGATCGGGGAGTCCTGAATGCGTTTTCTGTTACTGGCGGTCTGCCTCATGGTGGCGGGTTGGTCCCAGGCCGCCCTGCCGGGCAGCCTGCCCGATGGGCAGACCCTGCCGAGCCTCGCACCGATGCTGGACCGGGTCACGCCGACCGTCGTGAACATCGCGACCTACACCACCGTCCAGGTGCGCAACCCACTGCTCGAGGACCCGTTCTTCCGGCGGTTCTTCAACGTCCCGGACCAGCAGCGCTACCGGCGCACCCAGAGCGCTGGTTCCGGCGTGGTGGTGGATGCCGCGAATGGTTACATCGTGACCAACAACCACGTGGTCGAGCGGGCCGACGAGATCAGCATCACGCTCGCGGACGGACGTGTCCTCGCGGCCGAACTGGTCGGCACCGATCCGCGCGTCGACCTGGCGGTGCTCAAGGTGGCGCCCGAAGCCCTGGTCCAGATCGAGTTCGCCGACTCCGGCAGCATCCGGGTGGGTGACTTCGTGGTGGCGATCGGCAATCCGTTCGGGCTGAACCAGACGGTTACCAGCGGGATCGTGAGCGCGCTGGGTCGCAGCGGGCTCGGCATCGAGGGCTACGAGGACTTCATCCAGACCGATGCCTCGATCAATCCGGGCAATTCCGGCGGGGCGCTGGTAGACCTCTCGGGCCGCCTGGTCGGGATCAACACCGCGATCCTGGCGCCGGCCGGCGGCAACGTCGGCATCGGGTTCGCGATCCCGGCCAACATGGTACGCGCCATCATGGGCCAGCTGATCCAGCATGGCGAGGTCAGGCGCGGATTCCTGGGCCTCGCGGTGCAGGGCTTGAACCCGCAGCTGGCCGAGGCGTTCGGTGTGGATCGTCGCGAGGGCGTGGTCGTGGTCGAGGTGGAGCCGGAGAGCGCTGCGGCGCGCGCGGGCCTGCGGAGCGGCGACATCATCGTGCGGCTCGGCGACCGCGCGATCAGGCGCGTGACCGACTTCCACGGTCAGGCGGCGGTGATATTCCTCGGCGCAAAGGTGCCGATCGAGGTATTGCGTGACGGGCGTACCCGGCGCATGACGCTGGACGTCCGCGACGACCCGCTCGAAAAGGTCTCCGGCGAGCGCATCGACCGTCGCCTGGTCGGGACCGTGCTGCAGAACTTCCGCGGCGCCGAGGACGTGGCGTCCGGCGCTGGCGTGCTGGTCACCGAGGTCAACGCCGGCAGCGCGGCCTGGCAATCGGGCGTGCGTCCGGGTGACGTCATCGTGTCGATCAACCGTCGCGCCATCCGCAATCTCGCGGATCTGCGTGAAGGCGCGCGCCTGAACGAGCAGCAGTTGCTGCTGCGCGTCTACCGGTCGGGCCAGTACGGCTACATCATGATCCGCTGAGGCGTCAGTCGAACATGATCACGCTGCGGGCGACTTCGCCGGTCTTCAGCGCGTCCATGCCGTCGTTGACGTCCTCGAGGCGGATGCGGCGCGAGATCAGGTCGTCGAGATGCAGGCGGCCCTGCAGGTAGAACTCGACGAACCGCGGCATGTCGACGCGGAACCGGTTCGAGCCCATGTTCGAACCCTGGATCTTGCGTTCCATCAGGAACTCGGGGCCGTGCAACTCGATGTTGGTGCCGACCGGAATCATGCCGATGATGGTGGCGGTGCCGCCGCGGCGCAGCATCTTGAAGGACTGCTCCGCGGTCACCTTGAGGCCGATGGCCTCGAACGAGTAGTGCACGCCGCCCTGGGTCATTTCGACCACCGTGCCGATCGGATCGACTTCCTTCGCATTCACCACGTCGGTCGCGCCGAATTTGCGCGCGAGCTCGAGCTTGCTCGGCACCATGTCCACGGCGATGATCCGGGCCGCGCCGGCGATCGCGGCACCGTTGATGGCGGACAGGCCGACCCCGCCGCAGCCGATGACGGCCACGGTGCTGCCCGGCTCGACCTTCGCGGTGTGGATGACCGCGCCCACGCCCGTGGTCACACCGCAGCCGATGAGCGCCGCGCGGTCGAGCGGCATGTCCTCGCGGATCTTCGCGATCGCATGTTCGTGGACCAGCATGTACTCCGCGAAGGACGACAGGTTCAGGAACTGCCAGATGTTCTCGCCACCACGGGCGAGCCGCGGCGGCTGACCCGGCGCGCGCTGCAGTTCCGGTTCCTGGCAGAGCGACATGTGCCCGGTCAGGCAGTGTTCGCAGTGGCCACAGAAGGCGGACAGGCAGGTGATGACATGGTCACCCGGCTTGACATAGGTGACGTCCTTGCCGACCGCTTCGACCACACCGGCCGACTCGTGACCCAGCACCGCGGGCAGCGGGTACGGATAGGAGCCGTTCTGAAAGTGCAGGTCCGAATGGCATACCCCGGCGGCCACGGTGCGGATCAGCACCTCGCGCGGACCGGGATTGCCGTACTGGATGTCCTCGATGACCAGTGGTTTGTTCACTTCGCGTAGCACGGCGGCTTTCATGGCGGCTGGTTCTCCCTTCTCTCTCTATGAACGCGCTCTATGGACGCGGTCTGTGTGATGGCTGTCTGATCGACCGTGTGGCGGTCCGACGATGCGCCCGAGTGTGCCAAACGGCCCTGTGGATTGCCACCGCGCTGGGCTACTATGCGGCCCTCCCGGAGTGAATCGGGGTTTACTCAGGAACGGGTCGAACGAAGTGGTGGTGCTGATCGGACTGGGCTCGAATCGCGGCGCTTCCGAGCGGATCGTGCGCGAGGCGATGGTGCGGCTCGGCACGTTCGCCGACGGCGCGACGCGTTGTTCGGGCCTGTGGCGTACTTCGCCCGTCGATTGTCCGCCGGATGCGGCCGACTTCATCAATGCGGCCGTCGCGTTCGAGGCGCGGTCCGGGCTCTCGCCGGAAGCCCTGCTGGCCGGGCTCAAGGCCCTGGAGCGCGAGTACGGCGAACGCGACCCGGCGATCAGGAATGCGCCCCGCGAGCTCGACCTGGACCTGCTGCTGTTTGGCGAAGAGCGGCGCAGCAGCGCCGAATTCTGCCTGCCGCATCCGCGCGCCGTGCAGCGGCGCTTCGTACTGGCGCCCGCCGCGGAAGTGTCGCCCGATACCGTCTGGCCCGGCACGGGCGCCACGATCCGCGCGCTGCTCGCGGGCCTGCGCAGCGACGAACGGGTCGAGAGGCTCGAGACCGATGACTCCGGTTGAGGACGTCGCGGTGCACCGCGGGCACGGCCGGAGGGCGCGTGCGGCTGCGCTCGGCGTGTTGCTGGCAGGACTCGTGCTGGGCGGCAACGTGCTGGCCTACGACGCCCGGTCGCATCAGCTCCTGACCTTCCTGGCCGCCAAGCAGCTGAGCCGCTGCCTTGCCGCTGATGCCGGTCCGCACCTCTCGCCGCTGCAGGTCCGTGGCATCGCCAACGGCACCGCGGCGCTGGCCGATACGAACTTCGCGGTGCGCATGCTGCGCTGGGCTTACTACGACCCGCTGGAGCGCGAAGGGGTCAGTGTCGCCTGGCTTGTCAGCACGCGGTTCAACGATCACTTCCGCGCGCAGGTCGCCGAACTCGAAGCAGCGGAGCAGGAGAGCGATCGCCTGGCGTTGCTCGGCCGCATCGCAGGCTACGTGCAGCTGGTCAGTTCGCCGGCGCGCGCGCTGCCGGTCTACACCGCGCGCTTCTGGCGTTGGAGCGTCGCCGACCGGTTTGACGGCTATCCCATACGCGAAGCCGAGCTCGAGGACCTGCTGGATGACGACTGCTCGCATCTCGACAGTGTCCCGGACAGTTACGAGACGATCCTCGCCGAGGTCGCCGCGGAAACCCTCGAGGCGGTGCGCAGCCCGCTCGGCCCGCTGCCCGCCACCTGGGAAGCGTTCTGGACCCCGCCGGAGGAACCGGGCGGATTCGGCAGCTATGGTCCGGCGGGGAACAACTTCGGGCGGTACACCGAGTTCCCGTGCAGCGTTCCCGAACTGTATCGCTGCGTACTGATCACCGACGATCCCGCCTACACCGCCTTCGCGCGGGATCGGCAGCTGGCGGCCGTGCGTGGCACTGCGCGTGCCATGCGCCTGTTCCTGCGGGGCGGCGGCGGACAGGCGCCGTCGGGTGCGGCGCGGTGAGGATCGGGATCACGCCGTGGGATCAGTCGGTGCGGACCGCGAGTGCGCTCGCCACGCAGGCGACCCAGGCGGAATCGCTCGGCTACGACTCGTTCTGGGTGCCGGAGAGTCACTTCGGGCCGCACGCCATACCGGAACCGCTCATGCTGCTGGCGGCGGTGGCCGCCGGAACCGCGCGTATCCTGCTCGGCACGACGTCTTTCCTGTTGCCGTTGCGCAACCCCGTGCAGGCGGCGGAACAGGTCGCGGTGCTGGACCAGCTCTGCAACGGGCGATTGATCCTCGGCGTCGGACGCGGCTACGCGCCACCGACACTGCGGGCGTTCGAGGTCGACCCGCGCGACAAACGTGCGCTGTTCGAGACACGGCTGCGGCGCATGCAGCGTGCCTGGTCGGGCGCGCCGCTCGACGGCGAAGGCGAGGGGGCCGCGCTGAAACTCGATCCCCTGCCGGTCCAGCAGCCGCATCCACCGATCTGGGTCGCGGCGTTCGGGCCGAAGGCGCTCGCCCAAGCGGGGCGGCTCGGGCTGCCCTACCTCGCCTCGCCGGTGGAGACGCTCGCGGGCCTGGTCGATAATTACGCGGTGCACGCAGCGGCGGTTGGCGCTGCCGGTCACCGCCCGCCGACGGAGGTACCGGTGATGCGCACGCTGTTCGTGACTCGGAACGCGCGCGAAACCGCCGCGCTGCGCGAGCGGGTGCATGCCGAGGCGCTGCGGACGGGTCGGCTGCCCGCCGGTGCGCGGGCCGAAGATTGGGCATTGATCGGGGAGGCGGGCTGCGTGCGGGAGCAGGCGGCTGCGTACCGCGAGCGGTTGGGGGTCACGCACCTGATCGTGACCCGGCTGCGCATCGCGGGCATCGACCGGGCGCGACTGGACGAGGGTGTGGCGGCTGCGCGCGAGGCGTTGGCCTGATCGGCAGGTAGACACGGACGGGTTGTCCGTCGGGAGGGGCTCCATGAGCTTTCGGGTTCTATGGCCGGCCATGCGCTGGCCGGACGGCGGCGAGATCGAACGGTCGAGCCTCGCCGGCTTCGGCACCGCGGAATTCTGCAGCGGATTCGGCGCGGTGACCGATGATCAGTGGACCAATTGCGACGCGGTGGTCTCGTACGTCGACGTGCCCGAGCCCTTCCGCCAGCGCATGCGACGCTGCCGGATTTTCGTCACGCCGAGTGTCGGGTTCGACCGGATCGATCTCGACTACTGGGGCAGTCGCGGGGTGCCGGTCTGCAACGTGCCCGACTACGGCACGCAGGAAGTCGCGGATCACGCCATTGCGCTGATGCTCTCGCTCATGAAGGGCATCACGTTTCACACCCGTGAGCTGAAGGCCGATCCGCGCGGCAACTGGCGACCGGCGCTGAGTCCGTTCGGCAGGCGGCTCTCGGTCTGTACTTTCGGCATCGTCGGACTGGGCCGGATCGGCACCGCGGCGGCGCTGCGGGCGAAGGCGTTCGGCATGGACGTGGCGTTCTACGACCCGCTGCTCGAGAACGGGCGCGATCTCGCGCTGGGCATCCGGCGTGTGCACGGACTGACGGAGTTGTTCGCCACGAGCGACGTGGTGAGCCTCCATCTGCCGCTGGCGACCGAGACGCGGGGGCTGATCGGGCGGGAGGTGCTCGCGCATGCCAGGCCCGGGCTGATCCTGATCAATACGGCCCGCGGCGCGCTGATCGATCTCGATGCGCTGTACGATGCGTTGCGGGAGGGTCACGTGCAGGCGGCCGGACTCGACGTGCTGCCGGACGAACCCGCTGATCCCGACCACCCCCTGATCCGCGCCTGGGCGGCGGACGAGCCGTGGATCGATCACCGGCTGGTACTGACGCCGCACTCGGCGTTCTTTACCCCCGAGAGCGTCCACGACATGCGTTTCAAGGGCGGGGCGGTCGCGATTGCCTATCTGCGCGAAGGGCGGCTCGAGAACTGCGTGAATCGCCGACAGTTGGGGTCGGAGTAAAAAACTCCCGCGCAAGACCGGGTGCCGAAGCACCCGGTCTTGCGCGGGAGTTTTTTACTCCGACCCCAACTGTCCCTCCGGGCCCCTCAGCGCTCGATCTGGCCCAGGTTCGTGTGGATGACCGCGCCGTTGATCACCGGATGCACGGCGCTCCACCAGATCGCCTCGGCAATCTCCGTTGGCTGCACCAGGCGGCCGAACGCCGACATCCCGCTGACGGCGGCCATCGCGTCCGCCGGCACGTGCTCGCGCAGCATCTCGGTGTCGGTGAAGCCCGGACAGATACACGCGGTATGGATGCCCGTGCCGGCCAGGTCCTGGCAGGTGGCGCGCATCATGCCGATCATGGCGTGCTTGCTCACCACGTAGGAAAAGCTGCCCGGCACGGCTTTTTCTGCGAGCGTCGAGCCGACGTAGACGATGGCCGAGCCGCTTTGCATGTGCGGAATGGCCAGGCGGTTCAGCGCATTCGGCGCGATCAGGTTGACCTCCAGCACGGCCCGGAAGTCGGCGTTTTCGGTGCTGGCGGCGGTATCGCTGCGCATGCGCGCCGCGTTGTGGACGAGCACGACACGTGCCGCCGCCTCGAAACGCGCCGTGAGTTGTGGCGCCACGGCCGCCAGCGCGTCCGCATCGGCCAGGTCGCAGGTGAAATTCGTCACGCCGTCCAGCGGACAGGGGCGGCGCGACAGATTGACCACCTCGAAGCCCTCGGCCCGAAAGCGGCGGGCGGTCTCGAGCCCGATGCCGGCGCTCGCGCCGGTGATGGCGAGCAGGTTCACGGTCGTGGTTGCTCCGATTCGTTACGTGGTGGGTGGCGCCACTCGGCGCCGGCCCACTGTCCCGGCCCGGACGATACGCGGATCAGCATGCGCGAGAGGCGCAGCCCCGCGATCGCCGGGTCCGCGCGCAGCCGCGCGAGCAACCAGGGTGCCAGTTCCTCGACCGTGATGTTGCGGACCGGCAGTGTCAGCACGTCGCGGGGCAGAAACGGAATCCGTTCCGCTGCGAATTCCGCGACCAGGTAGTCGGCCTCGCGGCGCAGCTTCAGGTGGGGCGAGCGCTCGGGCAGCAGCACCTTTTCGTCGAGTTCGTCGCAGAGCGCCTTAAGGCGGGTCTTGACCAGGTTGTAGTCGAACGCGAGCCCATCGTCCCCGACCGTGCAGTCGATGCTGGCAGTGACGTAGAACGTGTGTCCGTGCAGGTCTTCGCGGTCGGTCGCCGAGAAAATCGTGAAATGCGCGGAGTTGAAGTGCAGGTAGTCCTTGCTGATCTCGATCGTGGTGACGGCGGGTGTGCTCATGTCGAGGATGCTATCACAGCGCCGCGTGTGATCCGGGTGAAGGGCTGCTGCGGCGCGCCTGGCGAGCCACAGGCTCGCACTCAGTCCATCTGGATGCGGTCGAGGATCAAACCGTAGAAATAACCCGCCTCGCGCTCGAAGTACCAGCCGAGGTGCGCGCGGCACTCGCCGCAGGTCGCGATGCGCCAGTGAAAGCCGGGAAACCACGTATCCGCGGCGGTCGGCTGGCCCGAGATCGCGCAGCCGAGCGCTTCGCGGTAGCAGCCGACGTCGAAGTGGATCCCGTACGGATTGACGAAATGATGCGCGTGTCCGCCGTTCACTTCGCAGCGGTCGTCACGCCGCGCGATCGCGGTCGAACAGGTCGCGCAGTACACGAGTTCCCGATCGTCCGCGGGCACACGATCGAGCGCGACGGCGAGGTCGGGATCCAGGCTGGTGGGTTGTCGGTCGCGAACGTCGGGCATTGGCAGGGCGATCGTCGGCAGCTGTCGGGCAGCATCCGGCACACACGGACGGCGCGCAATAGGGATTCCACGGAGGCACGCGCGCCGACCCTGGCACCCGGATGACGCGGCCCTGCCGGACAAGGGGCTCCGTTGTACGCGCAGGCTTTGGCATCGTCCGCATCGTTCGATATGCTCGCGGGAGGGGTCGTAACCGCGCCCGCCCGGCGCGGTCGCTGGCGCCTCGAGCCAATCCGGGAGGTGCGTGATGCGTTCGTTGTCCAGAGCCGCTGCAGTGATCGTCGTCCAGCTGACCCTGCTGGCGGCCATGCCGGCCGCCGGGCATCACGGCTGGTCCGGCAACGCCGGCGAAATCTCGGTGACCGGCGAGCTGGTCACCGCCCTGAGCCTCGCCGGCCCGCACGGAACCATGCAGGTCCGCGATGCGGAAGGGCGCGTCTGGGACATCACGCTCGCGCCCGCGCCGCGTACCCACCGGGCGGGCCTGCGCGAAGACACGATCCCCACCGGCGCGCAGGTGACGGTCGAAGGCGAACGCAACGCGGATGCGGCGCGCCACGAGATCAAGGTACGCCGCGTCACGCATGGCGACCGGCATTACGACGTCTATCCGCCGCCACGCGGCTGAACGACAGCGTCTGCCGTGCCGTCGCACTAACCCGCCCGTTCCACCCGTGTACGAACTGCTCGTCTGGCTCGAAGAGTCGATGGTCGGCGGTGCCCTCCGGGGCGCCGGGGTGTGGGCCTACGGCTGGCTCAACCTGGTCCACATCCTCGGGATCGCGACTCTGTTCGGATCGGTCCTGGTCCTCGATCTCCGTCTGCTCGGGCTGTTTCGCGACTCGTCCATCGAGGCGATCGCGCGCCCCACGGTGCCGCTCGCGGCGCTGGGTTTCGCCGTCGCGGCGACGAGCGGTGCCGCCATGATCACGGTCAACGCGAGCGAATACGCCGGCAATCCGTATCTCTATGTCAAGCTGCCCGCCATCCTGGTCGGGTTGCTGAACGTCGTCGTCGTTCAGCGTCTGGCGGCGTGGCGCCATGCCCTGGCGGGCGCACCGCTCGAACCCGGTGAGCGCCGCGCGCTCGCGTTCGCGGGCGGTTGCTCGCTCTTGATCTGGCTGACCGTGGTCGGCTGCGGCCGGATGATCGGCTACTGGTGAGCCGCTCCGGCAGGCGTCCGCACGCACAGCGACTGGCCGTCGGTGAACACCCGGTTGCTGTAGTAGCGGATGCCGCCGTCGAGCAGGAGGCCCCAGTAGTACTGCGCCGGCGCGGCACCGGTTGCGCTGCCCGACGGGTCGGGAAACTCCGCGAGCGTCGTAGAACTCCACAGGCAGCACGTCGCCTGCGCCAGGCGTGTCGCGTCCGCCGGGACGGTGGAATACAACCATTCGAGTTCCGCCAGCGTGGGCAGCCGCCAGTCGTCGTGTCCTGCGTCTACGAGCGCGGCGCAGTAGCGGTTCGCGTCCGCCCACGATACGTCGGTGCCGTTGGTGGCAGCGGCCCACTCGAGCGCCTGGAGCCCCGCGCTCGGGGTCCCGGCTGCGCACACGGCGATGCAGGCCGCGGCCAGCGCGGGCGGCAGGCGGAGCCGACGAGTGGTGATCTGCATGGTCCTGGTCCGCAGTCTCTGGTGGGAGGAGTATTCCGGCCGCCACGACCGCAGGCAACCCCGCCGGGCGAGCGCGCCGGAAACCCGGAAGCGGGGAGGCATCCGCGTGATGCTTGACCCCTTCCACGCACCCTGAGGATCATCGGAACCGATGCCGGGAGGACGTGAGATGGACAGATTCGAACGGGTGGCGGCCGGATGGATCGGCGGCCTTGTCACGCTGCTGCTGGTCGTGGTGGTCGCGGCCGCAGCCGGCTGGTTCTTCTACTGCCCCTGCGAACGTACCCCGGGCGGCTGGCTGCTCGGCGAAGCCGTTTCCGAACCGGTCGCGGACTGGTCGTTCGCGAACGACGTGCCGCTCTGCCAGATCCAGGTCAGGGCCGGGCTCCTGCCCCATTCGATCAACCTCAACTGCATGGCATCGGCAGGCGCCCTGTACCTGAGTTGCGCGCAGTGCGAGGGCAAGACCTGGTCGACCGCGGCGCTCGCCAACCCGTCCGCGCGGTTGCGCCTGGGTGAGCGGGTCTACCCGGTCACGCTGGCCCGGGTCGAAGACGCGGCGACCCTGGACGAGGCGTGGCGCGCCCGCGAGACCAAACTCGGGCGCGATCCCGAACGCCCGAGGGAGGCGGGCTGGTGGTCGTTCCGGGTCGAATTCCGCGGCTGAGACCCGGTGCGGGGGCGCCTGCCGATCGTAACAGAAGGTTGACATCGGGACGCTTGCACAAGCTTGCGCGCTGCACTAGTGTCGCGGTTGAACGCGTTCTATCCCGGCTGTTCCACGTGAGCAAGGGTTCGAGGGTCCGTTTTTGGCGCGTTCGCGGACCGTCGTTGTGCGTGGTCTGGGATGTTTGGGGGGATACTCATGCGAGAGTTTCGTTCGAAAGGGCGGGGCGTTGCCACGCCTGTCGTTTTTTTTGGCTGGCGCCAGCCTGCTGCTTCCGGTGCCGGGAGCGATGGCCGAGGATGCGGGCCGGCGAATCGAGGAAGTGATCGTCACCGCGGAGCGGCGTGAGGCGAGCGTGTCGGACACGTCGCTGTCGATCAGCGCGTTCGACGCCGGATTCATCGCCGACTTCGGTCTGCGTAACCAGGAAGACCTGCAGAACTATATTCCGGCCACCACGATCCAGCCGTACGACATCACGGTTCGCGGTGTCGGCCGTACCGCGCGCACGCTCGGTGGCGACCCAGGGGTGTCGACCTACTTCAACGGCGTCTACTCGGAAGATTTCGGCATCGCCTCGACCGAAGGCGGGCTCTTCGACCTCGAGCGTATCGAGGTGCTGCGCGGCCCGCAGGGCACGCTCTATGGCCGCAACGCCGTCGGCGGCGCGGTGAACTTCATCAGCAAACGGCCGACCGACGAACTCGAGGTGGAGGCGGTCACCACCGCCGGCAATTACGGCACCTTCGAATTTTCCGGCATCGCATCCGGGCCGATCATCGACGACCTGTTGCGTGCACGTTTGACCTACACGCATCGCGAACGCGACGGCTACATCAAGGACACCTCGCCGTTCGGCACGGACATCAACGATTACGGCGACGACAACATCGCGCTTGCACTGGAACTGACGCCGACCGAGAACCTGACGTTCTACGTGCGCGCGAACTCGCGCGACTACGACCGCAAGTTCAATGGTGGTTCGGGGACCTCGCCGATCGTGGTCAGCCAGGCAGGCGGATTCACGCGCGATACGACGACGCTCGCGTTCGGCTGGCGCCCGGCGCTGGCCGGCGAAACGCCGCAGCGGATCTTCACGAACCCGGCAACCGGCGTGCCGCTCGGGGCGGTCCGGATCCGTCCCGGCGTCGATCAGAACGCTGCGCTCAATGATCTCGGCGTTCGGGACACCACTTCGGCGACCAGCACGATTCCCAACTACGCCTACGGTTTCCCGCAGGATCGCGCCCACATGACCGACGTCACGAACCGGCGCGCGAACGGGCTCAAGGTCGACACCAACGGCCAGTACGAGGAACTGTTCGATCACCAGGCGGTGCAGTTCGTTGCCAACTGGGACGTGAGCGAGCAGCTCGCGCTGCAGTACACGTTCGGCTACACGGACTTCCTCTACGAGCGCAATACCGACGAAGACAAGACGGGCAACACGCTGCTCGGCTCCTACGACTTCTACGTCAACCAGGAGAACTACAACTGGCAGCACGAACTGCAGGTCATGTTCGACGTCGGTGACAGCGTTTCGGTGACCACGGGCGTGTTCATGTACCAATCGATGATCGATCAGCGGCTCGACCTGTACGACCCGCTCGACCCGCAGGGGCGGTTCCAGGATCCGGCGCAGATGGGCGCCTACTCCGCGGCGGCGTTCGGCACCTTCCTGCCGATCTTCCTGCCGGACAACGGCGTCGATTCCATCGGGGTCGCCGGCCCCACCGACATCCGCTCGGCGCAGGTCGCGTACGAAGCGGGCACGACGCTGCGCCCGGATGGCACCGTATCGCTCATCGGTCCCTGGCTCGGTGATGTCGGGTCGGCGCTGCGTGCCGGGCAGGTCACCGACGGCACATTCTTTGCCTGGGACAACACGATCAAGACCCGTGCATACGCGGCGTTCGGCCAGGGCACCTGGGACATCAACGAGAAGTGGGCGCTGACCCTCGGGCTGCGGTATGCCAAGGACAAGAAGGAAGCGCAGGAACGCCTGCTCACGATCCTGGAGATTCCCGGCTTCACGGCGTTGACCACCCTGGATGCGGCGACCGGCTTCACGACGCCGGCCGCTGCATCGATTCCCGGATTCCTCGCGTGTCCCGAGGGGAACTACCTCTGCGTCATGAACGTGACCAACGGCGCGCTGGATGCGGCCACCCTGAATCCCGCGAGCTTCGCCCCGGGATCCGCCCCGATCCGGTTCAATGCCGCGCCGTTCTCGTTCGTCTCGTACATGCCGCTCAAGGACGACTGGGACGTCTGGACCTGGCGCGCCAACCTCGACTACACGCCGGTCGAAGGGCACCTGTTCTACCTGTCGGCGACCACCGGCTGGAAGTCCGGCGGGTACAACCTGGGCTTCCGTTCGACCAACAACCCGGTGTACGAGCCGGAGGAAGTGCTGGCGTTCGAACTGGGCTACAAGGGACGGCTGCTGAACGACACGATGCAGTTGAACGGCTCGGTCTACAACTACATCTACGACAACCGGCAGAGCTTCACCACCGTGCTCGGGCAGTTCGGCACCGGCGCGGCGATCCTGAACGTGCCCGAGCAGGCCGTCTACGGCGCCGAGGCCGACGTGCTCTGGCTCGCCACCGACCAGCTCACGCTGGGCGCGAATGCGAGCTATACGAGCGCGGAGTTCGACAGCGACCTGCTCTCGATCAACGCCGACGATCCCAGCATGCCGGGCACCCTGTTCACGCCGCAGGATCGGACCCGCAACGTGAAGGGCAACAAGATGCCCTACATTCCGGAAGTGAAGTTCACGGCTTGGGGCAGTTACGCCTGGAATCTCGGGAGCCGGGGAACAGTGGAGCTGCGCAGCACGGCGAGCTGGACCGACGAGTTCTACACCACCATCTACCAGAGCGATCTCGACAAGGCGCACGACTTCTGGCGCTGGGATGCACGCCTGGCGTGGATGAGTGCGGACGGACAGTGGGACATCTCGGCGTTCGTCAACAACATCACCAACGAACTCGGCGTCCGTCAGCAGGACAATTTCGGTGAACTCGCCGGCGACTACCTCAAGACGGTCACCACCACCGATCCGCGCGTATACGGAATGACGTTGCGCTGGAGCTTGGCCGGCCGCTGAGCGCGAGCCGATCTGCTTCCCGGGTGGCGATCCACCCGGGGAGCAGGCGCTACGACGCGAGGCTCTTCAGATCGACCGCGGGATCGGCAAGCGCCGCCGGATCGACCCGCTTGCCGATCAGCTGCTTGCAGATCATGAACTCCTTGGGGCTGTTGACCGCGTCCACCGCGACCACGGCGCCGTCCTTCAGGTAGAACATCGCGAAGTGATTGGCCGCCATGTCGCCGCGCAGCACCTGGCTGTCGCCGTCGGACGAGAAGCCCACCATCTGCAGCTTGAGTTCGTACTGATCGGACCAGAACCACGGAATGCTCGCGTAGGTCTTGCTGCCGCCGCACATGTTGGCCGCGGCGACGCGTGCCTGTTCCATGGCGTTCGGTACGGACTCGAGGCGCAGGCGCCGGCCGAGCAGCGGATTCGGATGGTTGGTGCAGTCGCCAGCCGCGAAGACGTCCGGCGCGGAGGTACGGCAGCCGTCGTCCACCACGATGCCGTTGCCGCAGGCGATGCCCGCCGCCTCGGCGATCTCGACGTTCGGGATGATGCCGATGCCGACGATCACGAGATCGGCCGGGAATTCGGTCGGGCCGCAGAGCACGGCCTCGACGCGCCCGGCACCGCGGAATCCCGTGACGGCCGTGCCGGTGTGCACGTGCACGCCGCGCGAGGCGTGCAGCTGATGGTAGTACGCGGACATGGCGGGGGTGGTCACCCGCTGCAGGATGCGGCTTTCCATCTCGAGTACGTGGACCTCGAGCCCCGCGGTCACGGCGACCGAAGCCACTTCGAGCCCCACGTAGCCGCCGCCGACGATCACGAGCCGCTTGCCCGGCGCCATCTCGGCACGGATGCCGTCGACGTCGTCGATCCCGCGCAGGTAGTGGATGCCGGCCAGGTCGCTGCCGGGGATGCCGAGCCGGCGCGGGCGCCCGCCGGTCGCGAGCAGTAGCTTCGTGTACGGGATGGTCTCGCCGGCGTCGGTCGTGACCGTGTGCGCGGCGGTGTCGATCGCGGTGGCGCGCACGCCGAGCTTCAGGGTGATGCGCTGATCGGCGTAGAACTTGGCGGGTCGCAGGTGCACCTTCTCCACGCCGTGCTCGCCGGAGAGGTACTGCTTGGACAGCGGCGGGCGCTGGTAGGGCAGGTGCGATTCGTCGCCGATGACGACGATCTCGCCCTGGTAGCCTTCCTGGCGCAGGCTTGCGCAGGCCTGGCCCGCCGCGTGTCCGCCGCCCACGATCACCATTGCCGTCATTGCCCGACGTCTCCAGTCGCCCGAAAGGCCCGGAGTTTACCGTTATTCGAGCGTCGCGTAATTGGTGGAGCGGTCGTCCGCGCGCCGCCCGCGCACGCGGGCGACGCATTCGGCCAGGTCCGCGAGGTACCGGTCGATCACGCCGGTATTGCTGTTGCTGACCGTGGAATGGAGCGAGTCCGGCGGTCCCTGGCGATCGTGGAACCAGCCGCGTTCGAGGAGCGCGTCGCCGAGCGCGAAGACGTCGACCGCAGGCTCGACCGCCGGGTCGGCGGCCATCGCGATCAGGTGGTAGCGGCCGTCGCCGAGCACGCGGATGCCCTCGATCGCCGCGATGCCGGCGCGCATGCGGTCGGCGTTGTCGAGGGTCGCTTGGGTCAGGCGCAGGTAGCCGTCGATGCCGAGGTGCTGCATCACGGCCCAGGCGCAGGCCATGGGCAGGCCGGAGCGGGTTCCCTGCAGGTTCGGCGAGGCGTAGAAGCCGCCGAGCCAGTCGTCGAAGACGAAGGTCTGGTAAGCGCGCAGGTGCTTGTCGCGGTGCAGGATGACCGACACACCTTTCGGCGCGTAGCCGAGCTTGTGTACGTCGGCGGAAATCGAGTGAACGCCTTCGACACGGAAATCCCACGGTGGGACCTGGCGGCCGAGCAGTTCGGCGAACGGCAGCACGAATCCGCCCATGCAGGCGTCGACGTGGCAGTTGGCGCCGACCCGCGCCGCGACCGCCGCGATGTCCGGGATCGGGTCGATCACACCCTGCGGGTACTGGGGCGCCGAGCCCACCACCAGCACGGTGTTGGCGTTGACCGAGTCGGCCATCGCGTCCACGTCGGCGGTCCAGTCGGCGCGCACCGGTGTCTTGCGCACGCGGATGCCGAACAGGTGGGCCGCCTTGTGGAACGCGGCGTGCGCGCTTTCCGGGAGGACCATCTCGGGTGCCGTGATGCCGCGTTCGCGGTGGCCGCGCTCACGCGCCGCGAGGACCCCGCACAGGATCGACTCGGTGCCGCCGCTGGTCAGGAATCCCGCGGTCGATTCGGGGCCGTTCAGCAGCCCCGCCGTCCAGCCCACGACCTCGGACTGGATCTCGCCGAGCGAGGGAAACGCCTTGGTATTGAGTGCGTTCTCGTGGAGGTACAGGCGCGCCGCGCGCTCGGCGACCGCGTGTACCTCGGGCCCGCCGTTGTAGACCATGCCGAACGCGCGGCCTTCGGACCACTTCACGTCGCCGCTGCGCTTCGCTTCCAGCGCTGCGATGACCTCGTCGACAGGGCGGCCCTGCTTCGGTAGTTGCTTTGCTAGTTGCTTCGGTAGTTTCATGGCGGGGAACTTCCGGGAGACGGGCTTGAAGTTTGTCACGCTGCACCAGATGGTCAAGCGCGCGCGGGAGACGCTCGGCGCGGATCACTGGGACTACCTGATCGGCGGTGCCGATACCGAATCGGCGCTGCGGCGCAACCGGTTCGGGCTCGACGGCTGGCTGTTCCGGCCGCGGATCCTGAACGACGTCAGCGCGGTCGATGCCACGACCGAACTGCTCGGCTGCCGGCTGCGCATTCCGGTGGTGCTCGCGCCGATCGGCTCGCTGCAGGTGTTCGACGCGGCCGGCGGGCGTGGCGCGGCCGAAGCGGCCCGTGACTTCGGCGTGCTGCAGATCCTGAGTTCGGCCTGCCAGCCGGATTTCGCGGCGGTCGCGCAGGCCGTGCCGGGGCCCAGGATCTACCAGCTCTACCTGACCGGTGACCAGGCCTGGATGGACGACGTGATCGCACAGGCGCTCGAGGCCGGCTACACGGCGCTCTGCCTGACCGCCGACACCCAGACCTACTCGCGCCGCGAACGCGACATCCTCAAGCGTTTCGTACCGCCGTCGGGCAGCCAGGCCGGCGTGTCCGACTTCGGCCACCAGGCGCGCATGACCTGGGACACGGTGGCGCACGTCAAGGAGACCTTCGCCGTCCCGCTGGTGGTGAAAGGGGTGGGCGTCGCGGCCGACGCAGCGCGCTGCGTGGAGGCCGGAGTCGACCTGGTCTACGTCTCGAATCACGGCGGCCGGCAGCTCGATCACACGCGGGCCTGCATCGACGTGCTGCCGGAGGTGGTGGAAGCCGTGGATGGGCGTGTGCCGGTCCTGGTCGACGGCGGGTTCCTGCGCGGGGCGGACGTGGTGAAGGCGTTGTGTCTCGGCGCGACCGCGGTAGGGCTCGGCCGGTTCGAAGGTCTCGCCATGGCGGCGGGCGGCGCGCCCGCGCTGGTGCGGGCGCTCGAGATCCTCGAGCACGAGATCCGGACCACCATGGCCCTGCTCGGTGTCGCGCGCCTCGACGCCCTCGGCCCAGCCCTGCTCGAGCGCAGCGTGGCGATGGCCCCGGCGGGTGTGCTGAGCGCGTTCCCGCTCCTGGCCGAGGACTACTGACGCCCGGTCGCGCCGGTCCAGTAGGGGCGCCGCAGCGCGTCCTTGTAGAGCTTGCCGGTCTGGTGGCGCGGCAGCGCCGCGTGGAAGTCGACGCTCTTCGGACATTTCAGGTGCGCGAGACGCGCGCGGCAGTACGCGATCAACTCTGCGGCATCGACGGCGGGTGTCGCGCCGTTCGCGTCG
The DNA here is from genome assembly GCA_019634925.1 of Pseudomonadales bacterium. Taxonomy (GTDB): domain Bacteria; phylum Pseudomonadota; class Gammaproteobacteria; order Pseudomonadales; family Azotimanducaceae; genus UBA7803. The sequence continues at coordinate 571,926 of JAHCAL010000002.1, read as the reverse complement.
CGCTCGAGCTCTACGGCCGCCTTGACCGCCTCGCCGTATTCCGCGTCCGGGATGCCGAATACGGCGACGTCGGCGACGGCCGGATGGGTCAGCAGGACGTCCTCCACCTCGCGCGGGTACACGTTCACGCCGCCCGAGATGATCATGTGCGACGCGCGATCGGTGAGATACAGGTAACCGTCGACGTCGACGTGGCCGATGTCGCCGAGCGTCGACCAGCCGCGGTCGTTGTAGGCGGCGGCGGTTTTCTCGGGATCCTTGAAGTATTCGAAGCGGGGCCCGCCGGAGAAATACACCGTCCCGGTCGTGCCGGCTGGCAGCTCGCGCCCGGTGTCGTCGACGATGTGCACCGCGCCGAGCACGGGCCGTCCCACCGAGCCGGGATGCGAGAGCCACTCTTCGGGTGAGATGGCCGTCTGGCCGTTGCCCTCGGTGCCGGAGTAGTACTCGTAAATGATCGGCCCCCACCATTCGAGCATCCGGCGCTTGACGTCCACCGGACAGGGTGCCGCCGCATGCACGGCGAACCGGTGGCTAGACAGGTCGTAGCGCGCGCGGGTCTCCTTGGGCAGTCGCAACAGGCGCACGAACATGGTCGGCACCCACTGGCTGTGGGTGACCCGGTGCGCCTCGATCAGCGCCAGGCTCTGCTCCGCGTCGAACCGGGGCATGACGACGCTGGTGCCGCCGCAGCGGTGCACCATCGCGTTGTAGCGCAGCGGGGCCGAGTGATAGAGCGGCGCGGTCGACAGGTACACGGTATCCGCCGAGATGCCGTGCAGGGCGACCCGCCGCCGGAACAGCTCCGATACGGTACCGAGCGGCGCGCCGGGCCGTGCGACCCGGACGCCTTTCGGGCGGCCGGTGGTGCCGGAGGAGTAGAGCATCTCGGCGCCTTCCGCGGCGTCCTCGGGCAGGCTCGCGGGTTCGGCCGCGATCAGCGTGCGCCAGTCGGCGATGTCGAGCCGGATGGCCTGCGGCGAGCCGGCCGCCTTGTCGTGCTGCGTCGCGCTCGCCACCAGCAGCTTCGCCTCGCAGTCGGCGAGGATGTACTGCACCTCGTCGCGCTGGAACTGCACGCTGATGGCCGTATAGGCGAGGCCGGTGTGCTGGGCGGCCCAGAATACCGCCAGCGTGTCCGGATGGTTTTCCGTGAGGACCGCGATGCCGTCGCCGGTCCTGAGCCCGAGCCGACGCAGCAACTGCGCGCCGCGCATGGCGGCGGTGGCGAGGTCGGCGTAGTCGATGCGCTGCCCGTCGAATACGATCGCCGGCTTGTCCGGGAACCGCTCCGCCCAATGGAGCAGACCCGCCCAGGGGCCCTGTGCGAGGGCTGGCTGGTCGCTGCCGACGGTCTGCCCTCCGGGGCTCGGCGTCTGGAAACCGTGGGGTGGCGACGTCAGGTGCGGCTCCGGTCGCCCGGCATGGGGAGCGGGAACGGCGTCACGTTGCCGCCCTTGCTGTCGGTGATCTTGGCGATGCCTTCTTTCTCCACCTCATCGATGCGGATGATCGCGTGCATGGGGATGAAGCTGCGCTGGACGCCTTCGAACTCGTTGCGCAGGCGGTCTTCGGTGGGGTCCACCACCAGCTGGCTGCGGCTCCCGAATACGTAGTCCTCGATCTCCACGAATCCGTACAGGTCGCTCTGGAAGATCGCCCGGGCGTACACCTCGTAGACCTGCCCCTGGTTCAGGAACAGCACCCGGAACATCTGTCTGGGATTGTCGGACATTGTGGATCACCTGCTGATGCGAACCTCCGATGTGGAGGTATATGGGGAAATTTCAACCCACTATAATCCGCGCGCGAAATCGCGCGCCGCCACTATCTTGGGAAACGCCCCCTTGCGCAAGAAATTGTTCATCAAGACGCACGGCTGCCAGATGAACGAGTACGACTCGTCGAAGATGGCGGCGCTGCTCGGGGACAGCCACGACTACGAGTTGGTCGGTGCGCCGGAGGAGGCGGACCTGATCCTGCTCAACACCTGTTCGATCCGGGAAAAGGCGCAGGAGAAGGTCTTCCACCAGCTCGGGCGCTGGCGGAGCCTGAAAGAGCATAAACCGGACCTGTTGATCGGGGTCGGCGGCTGCGTGGCCAGCCAGGAAGGTGCGGCCATTCAGCGCCGCGCGCCGTTCGTCGACATGGTGTTCGGGCCGCAGACGCTGCACCGGCTGCCCGCGATGATCGATGCGGCGCGCCGGCCGGCGAGCGAGGCCCGGCGCGTGCCCATCGTGGACGTGAGCTTTCCCGAGATCGAGAAGTTCGACCGGTTGCCCGAGCCGCGTGCCGAGGGCGCCAGCGCGTTCGTGTCGGTCATGGAAGGTTGCAGCAAGTACTGCACGTTCTGTGTCGTACCCTACACGCGCGGGCGCGAAGTGAGCCGTCCGGTCGACGACGTGATGCGCGAGATCGTCGCGCTCGCGCGCCAGGGCGTGCGCGAGGTCAACCTGCTCGGCCAGAACGTGAACGCCTACCGCGGTGCGATCGACGGCGATCATGCCGACCTCGCCGAACTCATCCATTACGTCGCCGAGATCGAGGGCATCGAGCGGATCCGGTTCACCACCTCGCATCCCGTGGAGTTCACCGACACGCTGATCGAAGCCTACCGTGAGGTGCCGCAGCTGGTCGATCACCTGCACCTGCCGGTGCAGTCGGGTTCGGACCGGATCCTCGCGCTGATGAAGCGGGGCCACACGGCGGCCGAGTATCGCGCGAAGATCGCGCGGCTGCGCGCGGTGCGCCCGCACCTGAGCCTCTCGACGGACTTCATCGTCGGGTTCCCCGGGGAGACCGACGCGGACTTCGAGGACACCATGCGGCTCATCGATGACGTCGGCTTCGACGTGTCGTTCAGTTTCATCTACAGCGCACGGCCCGGCACGCCGGCGGCGGCGCTGCCCGATCCCGTGCCGCTCGCCGTGAAGGAAGCGCGCCTCTCGCGCCTGCAGACCCGTCTGCGCGAACAGGCCGATGCGATCGCGGCGGCGATGGTCGGTACCCGCCAGCGCGTCCTGGTGACGGGCGCTGCGCGGCGCGGCGGCGATGATCTCGCCGGACGGACGGAGAACAACCGCGTGGTCAATTTCCGCGGGGATCCCGACTGTGTGGGCCGGATGGTCGACGTGCGGATCGAGTCCGCGTTCAGCAATTCCCTGCGTGGCGTGCTGCTGGCGGCGTCCGATGCCCGGCAGCAGAGCCAACGACTGGAGTGACAGGTGCGCGGACCCATAGAGGTCACAATCGATCTCAGCTCCGCAGGCGCCCTGTTGCGGGCAGCCGCAGACATTGTCCTGCTACTGGACGGTGACGGCATCGTGCTGGACGTCGTTGTGAACGATGCAAAACTGGCGCGAACGATGCAGCCGGAATGGATCGGGCGTCCTTGGCTGGAGACAGTCACGGAAGAGAGCCGTCCGAGGCTTCGCGAACTTCTGGAGGAAGCCGCGCGCGAGTCGAAACCCGCCGAGGGAGAGGTGAATCATCCGGTCGTCACCGACCGGGCGGTCCGCCTCGTTCGCTACTGTGTCACCAGTGTGGCGGGCTCGGAGGGGTATCTGGCGCTTGGCCGTGATCTCGATGAGTTCGCCGAGCTTCAGCAACGGCTGCTCGCCGCGCAGGAAGAAGCGGCACTGGGCTACCAGCGGGCGCGCCACGCAGAGGTACGCTTCAGGCTCCTGTGCGAGCAGACTCCCGATCCGGTGCTGGTGGTCGATCTCGCCACGCAGCGGGTGATCGAGGCCAATCCAGCCGCGCATGAGGAACTCGGCCTCGAGCATGCGCCTACGCGCGTTCGCGTGCTCTCTCGATTTCGGAAATCGGACGTCGCGCGGGTCCGGGAGGTGCTGAGGCAGGCGCTGGTGTCCGGGCATGCAACCAGTGCCGAGGGGGTGCGCCTGAAGGTCAACGAACGGTCCTGGCAGTTGACCGTTGTGACCCTGGGGCGTGACAGTGGCGCCGTCTTCATGCTGCGACGGCCTCACGCTTCGGCAGCGTACGACGCCCGTGATCCTGATCTCGAGCGCTTGCGGGCGCTCGTTATGCGGGGACCGGATGCTGTCGTCGTGACCGACTCGGCCGGCCAGGTCCTGTGGCATAACAGCGCGTTTTCGGAACTGGCCGGACTAGAGGGCGATGGGCAGGCGATCGGAGCACCGCTATCCGCATGGCTCGGCCGGCGTTCCTCGGATGTGCAAGTCCTGATCGCCAATCTGCGCCAGCGTGGTGTGGTAAGACTGTTTGCCGCGACTATTGCCACCCGCCAGGGGATGCCTACCGACGTCGAGGTGTCGGGTGTCGCGCTGCCGGATGGCCGCGGGCTGTGCTGCGGGTTCGTGATCCGCAGCGTAGTGCGTCGCACCGGCGAGGCGCCCGCGGGTTTCCCGATCGGCAAGCGGTCTCTCGATCAACTGGTCGAACTGGTGGGCACTTTGCCGCTCAAGGAAGTGGTGCGGGAGTCCACCGAAGTGATCGAGCGGCTGGGCATTGAAGCAGCGCTCCGGCTCACGGGCGACAACCGGGCGGCGGCGGCCGAAATGCTGGGTCTGAGCCGGCAAAGCCTCTATGTGAAGCTGCGCCGGTACGGAATCGGCGGTCTTGGCGACGATCGATCCGTTTCACAGGCGGAGACCGCCGGGCCTGATACTGTCAGCCCCACGTGACACTTCGCCCGGCAGGCATGCCGGCCTGCGGAGAATCTTCATTTGACAGGGTGCGGGGGGCTTATATGCTACCGCGGTAACCCCTTTCAGGAACTCGATTGAGCGAAGAGCCTGCCCGCGTGGTCGCGATGACCACGACCGTCACGCTGGTCCCCGACGACTCCCAGCGCCTGGCCGCCCTGTGCGGTCCGTTCGACCAGAACCTCAAGCATCTCGAACGGCGCCTCGGCGTGCACATCCGTAACCGGGGCAACGTCTTCCAGGTTACCGGACCCGAGCCCCGCCTCAAGGCCGCGAGCGCGCTCCTGAACCAGCTCTACCGGCAGACCGTCGGGCGCGAGGTGATCGAGCCGGACGAAGTGCACCTGCTGCTCCAGGAAGCCGGGGTCGATGCCCTGCTGGCCCGCGAGGCACAGCCCGCCGACGGCAAAGGGCCGGCCGGCGCAACCGGGTCGCCGCGGCCCGGCGCCGCGGACGGCGAGGTGATCGTGCGCACCGGTCGCAAGACGGTGATGCCGCGCGGCGCGAACCAGAGCAGTTACGTGCAGGCGATCCGCAGCCATGACATCAACTTCGGCATCGGACCCGCGGGTACTGGCAAGACCTACCTGGCGGTGGCCTGCGCCGTGGAGGCGCTCGAGTCGCAGCGGGTCAGCCGCATTCTGCTGGTGCGTCCGGCCGTGGAGGCGGGTGAGAAACTCGGCTTCCTCCCCGGCGACCTGGCGCAGAAGATCGATCCGTACCTGCGGCCGCTGTACGACGCGCTGTACGAAATGATGGGCGTCGAGCGGGTCAACAAGTACATCGAGCGCAACGTCATCGAAGTCGCGCCGCTCGCCTACATGCGTGGGCGCACGCTCAACAACGCCTTCATCATCCTGGACGAGAGCCAGAACACCACGGTGGAGCAGATGAAGATGTTCCTGACCCGCATCGGCTTCGGCTCGACCGCGGTGATCACCGGCGACATCACCCAGATCGACCTGCCGCGCGGCCAGAAGTCGGGGCTGGTCAACGTCCGGCACGTGCTCGCCGGTGTCGAGGGCATCCAGTTCACGCACTTCAGTTCGCGCGACGTGGTCCGGCATCCGCTGGTCCAGAAGATCGTGGAGGCCTATGCGGCCTTCCAGGGCGAACTGCCTGTCGAAGACGGGGACCGTCGTGTCCGCTGACGCCGCCGACGTGCCCGTGGAGGACGACCAGGAACTCATCGAGGTGCAGATCGCCGCAGCCGGGCCGGTCCCGGCCGTGGCGGACCTGACGGCCTGGGCGGCTGCCGTGCTCGAATCGGTCCCGGCGCGTGGGCGCGGCCCCGCACCCGCCGGTCCGGGTGAACTCTGCATCCGGCTGGTGGAGGCGGCCGAGTCGGCGCTGCTGAACGCGCAGTACCGGCACCGTGACGGCCCCACCAACGTCCTGAGCTTCCCGGCTGGCGTGGCAGTGCCTGGCGGGCGCTTCTGGGGCGACGTGGTGATCTGCGTCCCGCGCGTGCACCAAGAAGCGGCAGCGCAGGGCAAGGCGGCGGCGGACCACTTTGCCCACCTGGTCGTCCACGGGGTGCTGCATCTGCTCGGTTACGATCACGAGTCCGCCGCAGAAGCGGACGCCATGGAATCACTGGAAAGAGGGGTACTGGATCGCTTCGGTATAGCCGATCCATACGGGGAAGAATGAGCGAAGGCAATGGTTTCCACGCGCGGCGTTCGCTGCGCGAGTGGCTGTTCGATCTGTTCGCCGAAGAGCCGGCGGATCGCAATGCGCTGATGGACGTGCTGCGCGATGCGGCGGCGCGCCAGATCATGGACGCGGAAGCGCTGAATATCATATTCGGCGCGCTGCAGGTCTCCGACATGCGCGCGCGCGACATCATGGTGCCGCGCGCGCAGCTGGTCACGCTGCGTGTCGACCAGCCGCTCGAGGAGTTCCTGCCGGTCATCATCGAGTCGCAGCACTCGCGTTATCCGGTGATCGGCGACGAACTCGACGACGTACGCGGAATCCTGCACGCCAAGGACCTGCTGCCACTCGTGCTGCGCGGCCCTGACCCGGACTTCGATATCAAGGACTACATCCGCTCGGCAACGGTGATCCCGGAGAGCAAGCGGCTCAACATCCTGCTCCAGGACTTCCGCAACGCGCGCAATCACATGGCGATCGTGGTCGACGAGTACGGACACGTGTCCGGGATCGTGACCATCGAGGACGTCCTCGAGCAGATCGTCGGCGACATCGAGGACGAGCACGACGTCGACGACGAGAATTTCATCAAGCAGATGGATGCGAACACCTTCACCGTCAAGGCGGCCACGCCGGTAGACGAGTTCAACGAGTATTTCGGACTCGCGCTCGACGAGGAGGCGTTCGACACCGTGGGCGGTCTCGTACTGAAGGCGTTCGGCCACCTTCCCGCGCGCGGCGAGACCATCGACATGGAGGGTCTGCGCTTCCGGGTCATGAGCGCCGACTCGCGGCGCGTGCGACTCCTGCAGGTCAGACGGCTTGCCTGACCGGAAACCATGCCGGAAGCCATGCCGGAAGAGATGCCGGAGCGCGCGCGCGTGAGCTACCTGCTGGCACTCGTGGCCGGCGCGCTGCTGCCGCTTTCGCTCGCACCCTTCGGCTACTGGCCGCTCGGCATCGTATCCCTCGGGCTCTGGTTCGCGGTGCTCGGCCGCACTCGCCCCGGCAGCCCGGCCGGACGCGGGCACCGCCCGCGCGCGTGGCTCCTCGGCTGGCTGTTCGGGGTGGGCAAGTACGCGGTCGGCGCCTCCTGGGTCTACGTCAGCATCAACGTCTACGGCCACGCGCCGCCGTGGCTCGCCGGGCTCCTGGTGGTGCTGTTCGTGGGCGGACTCGCGCTGTTCACGCTCGCCAACGCCGTCGTCTTCGCCCGGGTACGGGGCGGCGGCCGGTTCGCCGACGCGATCTGGTTCGCCGTGCTGTTCGTGGCATTCGAGTGGCTGACCACCTGGTTCCTGACCGGATTCCCGTGGCTCTTCGCGGGCTACGCCCATCTCTTCACGCCGCTCGGCGGGCTCGCGCCGGTCGGCGGGGTGCTGCTGGTGAGCCTCGCGGTGGCGCTGACGGCCGCGGTCGGGCTCGCCGGTGTCGAACTCGGCGCACGCGCGCGGCGTGCGCGCAACACGCTCGCGGTATCCGGGGCGCGCACCGACCGTCGCCAGGCGGCCCTTGCCGCCGTGCTGGTACTGCTGCCGTGGCTCGCGGGCTTCGCCCTCGCGCGCGTGCAGTGGGTGCAGCCGGCCGGGACCCAATCGGTCGCACTGGTGCAGGGCAACGTGGACCAGTTGGTCAAATGGAATGCCGAGGAGAGCGCGCGCATCATCCAGACCTACGTGGACCTCTCGGAACCACACTGGGATGCCGGTCTTCTGGTCTGGCCCGAGGCGGCGATCACGCTGCTCGAGCACGAGGCCGCCGACCTGCTCCTGCGACTCGACCGGCGTGGCCAGCGCGCCGATACCGCGTTCGTGCTCGGCCTGCCGCGTGCCGAGCGGCAGCGTGACGGTGGCGTCGAGTTCCAGAACGCCGTCCGCGCACTCGGCGCTGGCGAAGGCCTGTACGTGAAGCGCCGCCTGGTGCCATTTGGCGAATACGTGCCGCTCGAGTCCTGGCTGCGTGGGCTCATCGCGTTCTTCGACCTGCCCATGTCCGGCTTCTCGCCCGGCGCCTGGGAGCAGCCGCTGCTCGATGTCGGCGGGCGCCGCGCCGTGATGGCGATCTGTTATGAAGTCGTCTATCCGGAGCTCGTGCGCGAGCAGGCGGCGGCCGCGGACGTGCTGATGACCGTCTCCAACGACACCTGGTTCGGCCGCAGCATCGGTCCGCTCCAGCACCTCGAGATGGCACAGATGCGCGCGCTCGAGAACGGACGCTGGATGCTGCGCGGCACCAACAACGGCGTGACCGCGATCGTCGATCACCAGGGGCGGATCCGGGCCCGGCTGCCGCAGTTCGAGGCCGGCGTCCTGCGCGGCGAGTGGACCACAATGGCCGGCACCACGCCCTATGCGCGTTGGGGGTATCTGCCGGTCGGGGTCAGCCTGCTGCTGCTCGGCCTGCTCGCCCTCGGGAGCCGCCGGCCGGGCGCCTGACCCGCTTTTTCGGTGGTATCCTTGCGCATTTTCCAAGGTGCACCCAGCGATGACCGCGACCTATGACCCGCACGGCGTGGAGCGTGCGGCCCAGGCAGCCTGGCGCGACGCCCGCGCGTTCGAAGCCCGCGAAGCGGGCGCGGGCGAGAAGTACTACTGCCTCGCCATGTTCCCGTACCCGAGCGGACGCCTGCACATGGGCCACGTCCGCTGCTACACGCTCGGTGACGTCATCAACCGCTACCACCGGCTGAAAGGGTACAACGTCATGCAGCCCATGGGCTGGGACGCCTTCGGCCTTCCCGCCGAGAACGCCGCGATCAAGCACGGCATTCCGCCGGCGAAGTGGACGCGTGACAACATCGCGTACATGAAGGGGCAGATGCAGCGGCTCGGTTTCGGTTTCGACTGGAGCCGCGAGTTCGCGACCTGCGATCCCGAGTACTACCACTGGGAACAGTGGTTCTTCCTCAAGCTCTACGAAAAAGGCATGGTCTATCGCAAGAGTTCGATGGTGAACTGGGATCCGGTGGACCAGACCGTGCTCGCCAACGAGCAGGTGGTCGACGGCCGCGGCTGGCGATCGGGTGCGCCGGTCGAACGCCGCGAGATGCCGCAGTGGTTCCTGCGCATCACCGACTACGCCGAAGAACTGCTGGCCGAACTCGACAACCTCCCCGGCTGGCCGGAATCGGTCAAGAGCATGCAGCGCAACTGGATCGGCCGGTCCGAGGGCGTCGAGATCGATTTCCCGGTCACCGGACGCGACGATCGCCTGACGGTCTACACGACCCGTCCCGACACGCTGCTCGGCGCGACCTACGTGGCGGTGGCGGCCGAGCATCCGCTGGCACGCGAGGCGGCGCTGGCGGACGCCGCGGTTGCGGCATTCGTCGAACGTTGCCGCAACACCAAGACCGCCGAGGCCGAGATCGCCACGCTCGAGAAAGCGGGCATCGCGACCGGACTCACTGTCGATCACCCGCTCACCGGCGAACGGCTGCCGGTCTGGGTCGCGAACTTCGTGCTCATGGAGTACGGCTCCGGCGCGGTCATGTCAGTCCCCGGCCACGACCAGCGCGACTGGGAATTCGCGATGAAATACGGCATTCCCGTGCGTCAGGTCATCGCGCCGGCCGGTGACGAACCGTGCGACCTGGCGCGCCAGGCATTCACCGCGCCCGGCCGGCTGGTCAATTCGCCCGGCTTCGACGGACTCGGCTCGGCCGAGGCGTTCACGGCGATCGCCGACGCGCTGGCCGCCAAGGGCCTCGGCCGGCGCCGGGTCAACTACCGGCTGCGCGACTGGGGCGTGTCCAGGCAGCGCTACTGGGGCTGCCCGATTCCGATGATCCATTGCGCCGCATGCGGCGTCGTGCCGGTACCCGAACGGGACCTGCCCGTCGTGCTGCCGACCGACGTGACCTTCGAAGGCGTGCGCTCGCCGCTCACCACCATGGAGAGCTTCCACCGCACGCGTTGCCCGAAGTGCGGCGGCGAAGCGCGGCGCGAAACGGATACGTTCGACACGTTCATGGAGTCGTCCTGGTACTACGCGCGCTTCGCCTGCCCCGACGCGAACGCGCCCATGCTCGACGAACGCGCCAACTACTGGACGCCGGTCGACCACTACGTCGGCGGCATCGAGCACGCGATCCTGCACCTGCTGTACGCGCGGTTCTTCCACAAGCTCATGCGCGACGCGGGGCTCGTGCAGTCCGACGAGCCGTTCACCCGGCTGTTGATGCTCGGCATGGTGCTGAAGGACGGTCGCAAGATGTCGAAGTCGTCCGGAGATGCGGGCGATCCGCAGCATCTGCTCGACAAGTACGGCGCGGACGCCGTCCGTACCGCCATGATGTTCGCGGCACCGCCCGACCAGTCCTTCGAATGGAGCGAGGCGGGGGTCGAGGGGCAGGGACGCTTCTGCAAGCGGCTGTGGAACCTGGTGCACGAACACATGGCGGCCGGCGCGCCGCCGCCGCTCGACCACGCGGCGCTTTCGCCGGGCGCACGCGCGCTGCGCCGCAAGACCCACGAGACCCTGCAACGGGCCGACGACGACTACGGCCGGCGCATCCAGTTCAACACCGTGGTCTCGGCCGTGCACGAACTGGTCAACGCGGTGAGCCGGCTGGAGCCGGCCGGCGCGGCGGACCGGGCCGCCGTCCACGAGGCGCTCAGGGTCGCGCTGGTCGTGCTGTCGCCGATCGCGCCACACATCTGCCAGGCGCTGTGGGCGCGGCTCGGCGAAGCCGGCTTGCTGGTCGAGACCCGCTGGCCCGAGGTCGACCCGACGGTCCTGGTCCAGGACGCGGTCGAGTGGGTGCTGCAGGTGAACGGCAAGGTACGCGGCCGTGTCGAACTGCCGGTGCAGGCCGACGAGGCTGCCGCGCGCGCCGCGGCGCTCGCCAACGAGAACGTACAGCGGTTCATGGAGGGCAAGTCGGTGCGCAAGGTGATCCTCGTGCCGGGCAAGCTCGTCAACGTGGTGGTGGCCTGAGTGTCCGCCGGCTGGCGTCCGCGGCGCTTCGTCGGTCTCCTGTCGGCGCTCCTGCCGGCGGTCCTGCTCGCGGGCTGCGGGTTCCAGCTGCGCGGCATGGATCTGCGCAGCAGCGTCGCCACCGCCTACGTCGAGTCCGCGCCGCGGCACGGCTTTGCCGATCCGCTCAGGGTCGCGCTGGTGCGCGCCGGCGTCGAGCTGCTCGACACCCCCGCGGCCGACGCACTGGTCATCCAGCTGCTCGACGAACGGCGCAGCCGGCGCAGCGTGTCGGTGTCCGACCGCGCGCTCGCCGCGGAATACGAGGTGCAGATCGGCGTGCTGTATGGCGTGCGCGACGGTTCCGGCCGGCAGCTGGTCGAGCCGCAATGGCTCGAACGCGAACGGGTGTACCGGGCCGATCGTGACAACATCCTCGGCAGCAGCGAGGAACGGGCGCTGCTCGAGCGGGAAATGCAGACCGAGCTGATCCAGCAGATCATCCGCTCGCTCGACGCGCTCGCGGGCGCGCGCCGTGGAGCTTAAGAGCGCCGACCTCGGCCGCGCGCTGGCCCGGGGCCTGTTGCCGGTCTACCTCGTCAGCGGCGACGAAACGCTGCTCGTGCAGGAAGCGTGCGATACGATCATCGCGGCTGCCCGCGCGGCAGGTTTCGGCGAACGGCTGATCATGCACGCCGACACGACTACGTTCGACTGGAACGAGGTCGTGCAGGAGACCGCAAGCCTTTCGTTGTTCGCCGACCGCCGCGTCATCGACGTGCGTGTCGGCGGCGGCAAGCTCGGGCGCGAAGGCGCCGACGTGCTGACCGGGTTCGCGCGGAATCCCGGGCCCGATACGCTGCTCCTGGTTCGCTGCGCGCGACTCGAGAAACAGCAGCTGGCGACGGCCTGGTACAAGGCGCTGGTCGCCGCGGCGGCCGTGGTGAGGATCTGGCCGGTGGAATTCCGCGAGCTGCCGCGCTGGCTCGGCGAGCGGCTCGCTGCCGCGGAGCTGCGCCTGACCGATCAGGCGCTCGGCGCGCTGGCGGAGCGCGTCGAGGGCAACCTGCTCGCGGCAGTTCAGGAGATCGAAAAGCTGAAGCTCCTCCACGAGCTGCCGCAGCCGATCACGCTGGAAGCGCTGCTCGGCGTCCTCGAGGACTCGGCACACTACGGCACCTTCGAACTGATCGATGCGGTGCTGCAGGGCGATGCGGCGCGGGTCGTGCGCATGCTCGCCGGCCTGCGCCAGGAAGGTGTTGCGGTGTTCGCGCTGCTCGGCGCGTTCGCCGGGCAGTTGCGCGGCATGGCCGGCCGCGTGCCGATGCCGCCGCAGCGCGCGCGTCTCGTCGGCGAATTCGAACGGCGTCTCGGCCGCCGCACGACGCCGGGCGCGCTGCTCGCCACGTGTGCGCTGATCGACGCGCAGGGCAAGGGCGAGCTGCCGGGCGACCCCTGGGTCTCGCTCGAGGAACTGCTGCTCGGCCTGTGCACCCTTCGTGCGCCGGGTGCCAGCACCGCGTTGCGCGAGCTGCACCCGATCGCACGTCAGCCCTGACTCACCAGCAGGCCTGGCGTCGCGCGCGGCAACTGCGTCGTCACGACCAGCCGGCCGCCCGCCAGCGCAGGCGAGCGGACCAGTACCTGCAGTTCGCCGTCCGGCGCGCGCGCGTCGCCGACGCGCTCAACGTCGATCGCCTCGAGGCGTCCGCCTTCCACCGCGTAGATCCGGTCGTTCTCGTAGAGCGCGCTCGGCGGCAGGGCCACGACGTCCGGTTGTTCCGGTAATGCGATCTCGATCTGCACCGTCCGGCCGAGCGGCGGCAGATCTACCGGTGTCCCTGGCGCGGCTGGGGCCTGGAGGCCGGCAGGTACCTGGAGGGCGAAAAAGGCGTCGAGGCCGCTCTGTCCCGGACGGACCCGGCCGGCGACGCGCACGAGTACCGTGGCGCCATTCCATCCCGAGTATCGGCCGGGCAGCCATGCGCCGACCCGTTCGCCGGCGCGCAGCCAGGCCTGGAAGCGTTCGCCCTCCTCGGTCGGCACCTGTACGCGGACTTCGTAGCTGTCGGCGGCGGCAACCGTGACCAGCGGGTTGCCTGGTACGGTGCGATCGCCCTCGGCGGCGGTCACTTCCAGTACGGGACCCGCAAATGGCGCCACGATCCGGGTACGGGCAAGATCCAGGCGACCCAGTTCCTCCAGGGCGGCGGCGCGCTCCACCTGCGCTTCGAGGGCGCGCAACCGGTGCGGCAGCTCCGCCAGGCGGCGCTCGTGGTCGCTGCGCTGGATCGCCGAACGGTCCGCTTCGGCCTGTACCTCGTCCACCAGGCTCTGGCTGATCAGGCCCCGCGCCCGCAGCGCCTGGTGGCGTTCGAGCTTGGCCTGGCTCACGGCATGCATCGACCGAGCCTGGTCGAGGGTTGCGCGCAGCATGTCGCGCTCCGCGGCGAGCGCGCGCACCAGCGCTTCGGCCTGGGCGAGGTCTGCGGCACGCTGCGCCAGCACGAGGCCAGGCTCGGCGTCCTCGAGTTCGACCAGCAGCTGGCCTTCGGTCACCCAGTCGCCTTCGTGCACGTGAACGCGGCGTACCGCGAGCGTCAGGTCGGTGCGCAGCGTGGCGACCCGGGTCGACTCGACGCGGCCGATGGCGGCCAGGGTGGGGCGGGCGGTACCCGGCTCCGCCCGCACGGCAGACACCGGCCAGGCATGTTCGGCACGGGGTTCCGGCACCGGGGTCGGCCCGGTGGCGAACAGCGAGACGCTGCCGAGCAGCGCCACCAGCAGCATGCCGGTCGCGCCGAGGAGCGGGCGCCGGTCGTGCCGGCTGCGGATGCGGTTGAGCAGGCTAAGCGGAATCGACATGGTGCGATCCTCCGGTCACGGACGGGATGGTGGGGTGGTCGGTGCGCCGGGCAGGCGCGTGGACCGGCTCGTCCGCGCCGAGCCAGCCGGAGACCGTGGTCTGCAGGGCGCGCAGCCGCTCGGGTGCAGATTCGAGCAGGAGCAGCAGTGCGGGAATCACCAGCAGGACGAGCAGCGTCGCAAAGGCGAGTCCGAAACAGAGCGTCACCGCGATCGGCGCGACGTAGAACGCGAGACTCGAGCGTTCGAACATGAGCGGCAGCAGTCCGGCGATGGTGGTGAGCGAAGTCAGCAGCACCGCGCGGAAGCGCGCCTGCACCGCCCGTTCCAGCGCTTCACGGATCGGGGTCCCGGACTCGACTTCCCGCTTGAAGCAGCTGATCAGCACGATCGAGTCGTTGACCACCACGCCGGTCAGCGCGAAGAACGCGAGGAACGACATCGCGCCGATGTCCCAACCGGTCACCCAGTGTCCGACCACGGCGCCGGTCAGGCCGAACGGAATCGCCAGCATGATCGCGAGCGGCCAGGTCCACGAGGCGAAGGTCCAGGTCAGCACCAGGTAGATCAGCACGAGCGTCAGCACGGCGCCGAGGCCCAGGGTCGATATGATCATCTGGTCCTGCTCGGACTTGCCGCCGAGACCGAATGCGAGTTCGTGCCGCGCCAGGATCGCCGGCAATGCATTCGCGCTGACGTCCGCGGTGATGGCGAGCGCGTTGCCCACCTCGGGATCCACGCTGGCGCTCACCGTGACCGCGAGCTGTCCTTCACGGTGGCGGATGAGGTCGACGCCCCGGCGCGAATACAGGCGCGCGACGCTGCCGAGCGCGACGAACTCGCCGTCCGGCGTCCGGATCGGATACTGCGCCAGGCGGCCCGGATCGTTGCGTTCGGCATCGGCGAGCATGACGCGCACTTCGAGCTCGCTCGCCTGTTCGTTGAAGATCTGTACCCGAGCGCCGCTGTACGCGGCCCGCAGCTGGCGGCCCACCGCGTCCGCGGTGAGCCCGAGGCTCAGCCCTTCCGGCGTCAGCTCGAAGATGATCTGCTGCCCGCCCCACGGCAGGTCGTCCACGATGTTCGAGACGCCGGCATAGCCCGCGAGCGCGTTGGCGAGTTCCTCGGCGCCGCGCTTCAGGGCCTCGAGGTCCTCGCCGCGCAGCACGAACGTCAGGTCCGGCTGGCCGTTGTTCTGCCCGCCGCCCACGGCGACCGTCAGTTGCTCGACGTACGGCGGTTGCACGATGCGTTCCCGCCAGCGGTTGACGAACGCCTGCGGCGCGAGCGTGCGGTGTTCCTCGTAGGCATAGCTCGCGGTCAGCGCCGCGTACTGCTCGCCGGCCAGTCGTTCGGTCCCGAACCGGGCCAGGTTGTGGCGCAGCGTCCAGCCGATCAGGTTCGCGCGGCCGGTTTCGTCATCTACCGCGCCGAGTGTTTCCTCGAGATGGGCGAGGAACGCGGCCTTGTCCGCTTCGCGTGCTGCCGGACCGAACGTGACGTTGGCCTCGAGGCGTTCGATGTCGAAGCCGAGCACCAGGGCGATGCCGACATGGCCCGACGCAACGAGCGAAGCGGCGAGTACGACGCCGACCAGCGCGCCGCCGAGCGTCCGGCCGGGCGCAGCGAGCGCGCGACGCACCAGCGGCATGAAACGGTCGTCGCGGAACGCGCGGAAGCGCGCGTCGAAGCGTGCACGGTCGAATCCCCAACGGCGGCGCCTGTCGGCTGGGTCCACGTCCGACGCGCCGAATGGCCCGGTGCCAGCCGGCGACATCCGGCCGAGGCTGCCGCGCAGATGCCCCGGGAGCACCAGGAAACACTCGATCAGCGAGGCGACGATCACGCAGAACAGCACGGTCGGCAGGGTGAGGATGATCTCGCCCATCGGTCCACCGATCAGCAGCAGGGGGATGAATGCGGCCAGCGTGGTCATCGACGAGGTGAGCACCGGCACCCACATCCGTTCGGCGCCGGCAATCGCCGCATCGAGCGGCGCGAGCCCGCTCTCGAACTGGGTGGTGGCGTCCTCGCCGACCACGATGGCGTCGTCGACCACGATGCCGAGCGCCATGATGAAGCCGATCAGCGCGACGATGCTGATCCCCTGTCCGAATACCAGGTGAAACAGTGCGAGTCCGAGCAGGAAGCTGACCGGGATGCCGAGCATGACCCACCACGCCACCCGACCGCTCAGGAATACGTACAGCGTCAGCAACACCAGCACGAGTCCCGAGAGTGCGTTCTTCAGCACCATGTCGAGCTGGGCACCGAGCAGGGCCCAGATGTCGAGCACCTTTTCCACGTGCACGCCGTCGGGCAGGTTGGGGCGGGTCTCCCCGAGCCAGGCTTCCACGGCGCGGTGCGCGGTGCGTGCGTCGCTGCCCGAGGCGCGCAGCAGGACCATCTCGATCACGGGGTCGCCCTGCCGGGTCAGGCGCGGCTCGCCGCGCTGGGGCCGGCGCTCGATGTCGGCGATCTGGTCGAGGCGCACGAGCTGGTCGCCGGCACTGAACTCGAGCGCGCCGAAGCCGTCGGTACTGCGCCGCTGGTCGAGGCTGCGCAGGGTGCGGGTCGCGGGACCCGCGCCGACCATGCCGGCCGGCACGTTCTGGCTGTGGCGCGCGGTGAGCGCGGCGAGCTCGTCGAGCGTGAGCCCGAGTTCGCGCAGGCGCTGCGTCGGGACCATCACCGCGATCTCTTCGCGCGGCAGACCCACCCACTCGACACCCTCGACGCCGCGCGCCATGAGTTCCCGTTCGAAGCGGCGCACCAGCGGTACCAGGTCCCCCACGCTGCCGGGTCCCGAGACCTGCAGGCTCGCGATCGGCTCCATGTCGAAGAACCGCCGCACCACCGGCGGTTCGATGCCGGGCGGCAGGTTGCGGGTGTTGGCGACGCGTTGCTTGACCTGGTCGAGTGCTGCGGCCATGTCCGCGCCGTGGCGGAACTCGAGGGTGATGCGCACGAAGCCGTATTCGGTCTGCGAGCGCATCTCGCGCAGGTCCTGGACCGTGCGCAGCTGCTGTTCGATCGGCAGCGTGACCAGCGACTCGATGTCCTCCGCGCCAGCGTCCGGCCAGCGGATCTCGACGAACACCAGCGGAAACTGCGCGGGTGGATCCAGTTGGGTGGGCATCGCCCGCAATGCCCAGAGGCCCGCCAGGGTCATCAGGATCATCAGCAGGTTGGCGGCGACCCGGTGGCTCGCGAAGTACGCGATCACGTTGCGTCTCTCCCTTCCTCGCGCTCGGTGTGCCGGGGCGCTTTCAGAATTCGTGCCAGGTTTGGAAGCCCCTGTTTTTTCAGCAGGTTGAGATTGCTGGGGCCGGGCGGTTCGGGATGTGGGGGCCAGAGGTTGGTGGATTTCGCCAGATTAGCCGGTCTCGATGAGCGCCTTTCAGGAATCCGATCGTTCCCGGTCGAAACCGGTGCGGCCTGGCATGCCCGGGCGGGCGTGTGTCGTACCCGGGAACTTGCGGCACCCCCTCCGGGGGTCCCCGCCCTCTGCAGAGTTGCCACGCTCCGCCCCTGCGGGGCTGCGCGTGTCAATCTGCGCCGGTCGGTGCCGCAACATGTTCCCGGGTACGACACACGCCCGCCCGGGCCGCAAGGTTGTCCCGGGGTTCGGGTGGGGAGGCGAGGCGTGTCCCGACTGGTCGTTCCGGCGCGCTGGCGCTGGCTGGGCGTGGTCCACGGCCGCCCGCGATCCCTGGAGCCGTTGCCTGCCCGGGCGGGCGTGTGTCGTGCCCGGGAACTTGCGGCACCCCCTCCGGGGGTCCCGAAAGTGGCCGGGCAAGCGCGTGGCGCCCCCGGTCCCGCCGGACCAATGCCCCAGCGATCAGTACAAGTCGGGGTCAGTCGATGCGGGGCACGGCAACCCGCCCCAACCCGAGCGCTGCACCGACCGCCGCCGCGCCGGACGAGATAAATCTCTGCTATTGGCTGCTCTTTCCTGCGCCGTTCCCTACAATACCGGGCTTGCCCGCAGTTGGGGAATCGCCGTGCTTCATGCAAACACCGGGTTGTCCCCGGACCTGACGCCCGATACCACCGTCAACGTACGCGAGGTGTTCGGCATCGAACAGAACCTGGCCGTGCCGGCATTCAGCCGGCGCAGCGACTACGTGCCGGCGCTCGACCCCGACTACCGGTTCGATCACGACACCACGCTCGCGATCCTGGCGGGCTTCGCGCACAACCGGCGCGTCATGATCCAGGGCTACCACGGGACCGGCAAGTCGACCCACATCGAGCAGGTCGCGGCCCGGCTCAACTGGCCGTGCGTGCGGATCAATCTCGACAGCCACATCAGCCGGATCGATCTGATCGGCAAGGACGCGATCGTCCTCAGGGACGGCCAGCAGGTGACCGAGTTCAAGGAGGGCATGCTGCCCTGGGCGCTGCAGCATCCGGTGGCGCTGGTGTTCGACGAGTACGACGCCGGGCGTCCGGACGTCATGTTCGTGATCCAGCGGGTGCTCGAAGTGGAAGGCAAACTGACGCTGCTCGACCAGAACCGGGTCATCGCGCCGCATCCGTACTTCCGCCTGTTCGCCACCACCAACACCATCGGTCTCGGCGACACGACCGGGCTGTACCACGGCACCCAGCAGATCAACCAGGGCCAGATGGACCGCTGGAGCATCGTCACGACGCTGAACTACCTGCCGCAGGAAGCGGAAACCGAGATAGTGCTCGGCAAGGCCAAGCACTATGCGGAAACCGAGGCCGGGCGCCGCACGGTGATGCGGATGGTCGCGCTTGCGGACCTCACCCGCAAAGGGTTCATCAACGGTGATGTGTCGGTCGTCATGTCGCCGCGTACCGTGCTCACGTGGGCGCAGAATGCGGAGATCTTCGGTGACATCGGGTTCGCATTCCGGGTGACGTTCCTGAACAAGTGCGACGAACTCGAGCGGCCGATCGTCGCCGAGTACTACCAGCGTTGCATGGGTGAGGATCTGGGCGACGCCACGCGTGGCATCACCCTGAAGAGCGCCTGACGGCAGCGACGGGTACGGCAGGATGAGCGATACCGAGCACCCGCTCGAGCCGTTCAAGCGGGCCACCACCGCGACGATCCGCGCGATAGCGGAGAACGACGAGCTCGAGGTCACGTTCGGCCAGGGGCCGCCCGTGCTGCGCGGCAACAAGCTGCGCGTGCCGCTGCCGGCGCTCGGCGCGTCTTCCGAGGAGGTCGACGCCGTACGCGGCATGGGCGACGGATTCGCGCTCAAGCTGCGCTACCACGATGCCGACATGCATCGGCGCCGTGCGCCGCAGGGCGGCCCCGCCGAAGAGATGTTCCAGTGGATCGAGGAGGCGCGCATCGCTTCCATCGGCGCGATGCGCATGGAAGGGGTCGCGCGCAACATGGACGCGTCGCTGGAACTGCAGTGCCGGCAGGCTGCGTTCGACACCATTACGGTCGAGTCGGAAGCGCCGCTCAGCGTCGCGGTCGGACTCATCGTGCGCCAGCATCTGACCGGCCGCCCGCTGCCGCCGTCCGCCGAACACGTGGTGCAGTTCTGGCGTGACTACGTGGAGGATCATGCCGGCGCCGACATCGAGCGCCTGCGCGAACACCTGCTCGATCAGAACCGGTTCGCGGACGTGTGCAACAGCATCCTGCGCGATCTCGGGTTCGACGTGGAACTCGACGAGCCGCCCGAGTCCGAGGAGTCCCAGGACGAGATCGACACCGTCGACGAGGGCGCGGAGTCCGAGTCCGAGTCGAGCCCGGAGGACGTCAATCTCGACGACGCGATGGCGGACGAGAGTGCCGAGGGTGATTCCAGTCGGATCGAGATGGAAGCCGACGTGGACTTCGACGATACCGGCGCCGAGGCTGACCCGGACGAGGCGCCGCAACAGGCGCCGGATGATGCCGGCCGGATCGGTCTCGGACGCGACTACCACGCGTTCACCGAAGCCTTCGACGAAGTGGTGCGCGCCGAAGAGCTCTGCGAGCCGGACGAGATGCTGCGCCTGCGCGCGGTGCTCGATCAGCAGCTGATCTCGCTTCAACATGCGACCGCACGGCTCGCCAATCGCCTGCAGCGCAAGCTCATGGCCAAGCAGAACCGGACCTGGGAGTTCGACCTCGAGGAAGGCGTGCTCGACAGTGCCCGGCTCGCGCAGGTGATCGTCGACCCGATGAACCCGCTGGCGTTCAAGCAGGAAAAGGAGATGAAGTTCCGCGATACAGTGGTGTCGCTGCTGATCGACAGTTCGGGGTCCATGCGCGGCCGCTCGATCACCATCGCCGCCATGTGCGCGGACATTCTCGGCCGGACGCTCGAGCGCTGTTCGGTGCGTGTCGAGATCCTCGGCTTCACCACTCGCGCGTGGCGCGGCGGCCAGTCGCGCGAGCAGTGGATCGCGGCGGGCAAGCCGGCCAACCCCGGACGCCTGAACGATCTGCGGCACATCGTCTACAAGGCCGCCGACGATACCTGGCAGCGCACGCGCCGGAACCTCGGGCTCATGATGCGCGAGGAACTCCTGAAGGAGAACATCGACGGCGAGGCGCTGATCTGGGCGCACAACCGGCTGGTCACCCGCCACGAGCAGCGCAAGGTGCTCATGGTGATCTCCGACGGGCTGCCGGTGGACAACTCCACGTTGCTGGTGAATCCCAGCAACTACCTGGAGCAGCACCTGAAGTATGCCATCGACATGATCGAGAACCGCTCGCCGGTCGAACTGATCGCGATCGGTATCGGCCACGACGTGACCCACCACTACCGGCGCGCCGTGACCATCACCGACGCGGAGCAGCTCGGTGGCGCCATGACCGAGCAGCTGGCCGAACTCTTCGACGTCAAGGCCTGATCCGACCGCGGGTCGCGCTCGCTCTCTCTCACCCTCCGGCTCGTCGGACAATCAGGCCCGCTCGAGTTGAAATACGTTGCAACATTGTTACGATGCGCGCCGCCGAATGCGTTGCCGTATCACCCTGAACGACAGCCGTTGCATTCGAGCCCTGACCGCCGTACGGCCCGGCAGTCACAACAGCAGTAACGACAACTGGAGAGAGCCCTATGCAGCGCTACCGCAAGGCGGTGGTGGCTTCGGCCATTGCCTGCCTCCCGCTATCCATGCTCGCAACCCCTGCCGGCGCCCAGATCGAAGAGATCGTGGTGACGGCCCAGAAACGTGCGCAGAGCGCCCAGGACGTGCCGATTTCGGTTTCGGCCTTTGACGCGGCCGCACTCGAGGCGCGCCAGATCGATACGTTCTCGGACCTGCAGTTCAACGTGCCGAACGTGTCCTATTCGAAAGGCAATTTTTCCGGCGACAACTTCCAGATCCGCGGCATCGGCACGCTCCTGACCGCGCAGAGCGCCGACTCCGGCGTGGCGATGCACGTCAACGACGTCTACCTCAACGCGCCGCGCATCTTCGAGACCGAGTACTACGACATGGAGCAGGTCGAGATCCTGCGCGGCCCGCAGGGCACGCTGTTCGGCCGCAACGCGACCGGGGGCGCGGTCAACCTGAAGACCGCGCGACCGGACATCGGCGAACTGTACGCCGACATCCAGGGCGAACTCGGCAACTTCGAGCACCGCAAGCTCAAGGGCGCGATCAACATCCCGATCTCCGATCGCATCGCCGGGCGCCTGGCCGGCATCATCGTCGACCGCGACGGCTACACGAAGAACGTGCTGACCGGCGACAGCGTTGACGATCGGGAGCAGTACTCGGTGCGCGGCTCGCTGCGCTTCGACATCGCGGACGGAACGCGGCTCGACCTGATCGGCCACGTCTTCAACGAGGACAGCACGCGCACCCGCAGCCAGAAGCAGCTCTGCAGCCAGGATCCGAGCGCGATTCTCGGCTGTATCCCGGACGGAATCCCGACCGAGTCGATCAACCCGTTCGCGACCGCGGGCACCCTGCTGTCGTCGAACCTGCTGCTCGGCCCGCTCGGCGTATTCGACTTCTTCTCGTTCGCAGGCAGCCTGGATCCGACCGCCGGGAATCCGTCCGACCTGCGCAAGGTCCGCATGGAGTTCGCGCCGGAGTACGAGTCCGAGGAGAACTTCCTCATGGCCGAACTCACTCACGACCTGACCGACACGCTGACGTTTACCGGGCTCCTCGCGATGCAGGACACCAAGGTCCGCTCGCGCCAGGACTACAACGGCACGGCCGGTGACGCGGGAGTCGCGGTCGTTCCGGCCGGGTTCTGCGCGTTCTCCCCGGCGGCCTGCGCCTACTTCGGTACTTCCGATGGCGGTCCGCTGTGGGTGGGCACCGTGCCGGATCCGGACAGTTCGCTCGGCGCCATCGGCGGCGCGGGCGAGTTCGATCTCAGCCCGATCGGCGGCGGTCGTGACCTGTCGCTGACCGAGGCCGAGCAATGGAGCACTGAACTGCGCCTGGCGTCGAGCTTCGACGGCCCGGTCAACTTCCTGCTCGCCGGCTACTACATGGCGTTCGAGAGCGAAGGCGACTACTTCGTCCAGGCGCCGGGACTCGACTATCCGGCCATCGTGCTCGCCAACGGGGCGCTCGCCGGGAACCCCGGTGCGTTCGTCTCGCTCGCGCCCGGATATTTCCACAGCGAAACCGACTTGTTTGAGCTCGACTCGCTCGGCATTTTCGGCGAGCTCTACTACGACCTGAACGAAACGATGAAGCTGACCCTCGGCCTGCGCTTCACGAAGGACGAGAAGTTCGTGCGCGACCGGCAGAAATTCCTGAACGTGCCGGTGCTCGTGGGTGTCGATGGCAGCACCAGCTACGTCGGCTCGGACGGGTCCTTCACGCCGATCGCGGACGTGAACCAGTTGCTCGCGGCCGCGGCGGCCGACGGCGGCTGCGTGGACGACCTCGGCAACCTCGAGCCCTGCTTCGATGCCGATCCGAACGTGGCGGGGGGGCAGATCTACCGGGAGGACTCGATCAGCTTCGAGGAGTGGACCGGTCGGATCGTGTTCGACTGGATGCCCGACGTCGCCTTCACCGACGACACGCTGGTCTACGTGTCCTACGGGCGCGGCTACAAGGGCGGCGGCATCAACCCACCGATCGACACCAACCTGTTCCCGAACACGCCCACTTCGTTCGCGCCGGAGAAGATCAACGCGTTCGAGATCGGCACCAAGAACACGTTCTGGAACCGGCTCGCGCAGGCGAACCTGAGCGTCTTCTACTACGACTACGGCGACCTGCAGATCGGCAAGATCATCAACCGTACCTCGGTCAACGAGAACACGGACGCAGACATCTATGGCGCGGAACTCGAGGTGCTGGTCGCGCCGACCGATGGCTGGCTGCTGAACGGCTCGCTGTCGTACCTGAAGACCAAGCTCGGAGAGACCGAGACCGTCGACCCGCGCGACCCGACCCAGGGCCGCCAGGACGTCACGCTGATCAAGGACTTCGTCGATGCGTCCAACTGCGTGGTCGTGCACAACGGTCAGGGTGCGCTTTCGGACAACGCGGCGTTCGTGGGCACGGTGACGGGTGCGGGTGCTCCATACCTGCCGACCGGGCGCGATCTCGGCGGCGTGACCATCCCGGCGACACCTGGGGTCAGCGATTCGGCGTTCTCGTCGTGTGCGGCCATGCAGGCGATCGCGCCGCTGTTCGGCTACACCTACCTCGACAGCGTGCAGACCAACCTGAAAGGCAACGAGCTGCTGCAGGCCCCGCAGTGGACGGTGAGCCTCGGCGCCCAGTACACGCACTTCCTCGGCAACGGCATGTCGCTGGTGGGCCGCGTCGACTACTACTGGCAGGACGACTTCTACAGCACCACGTTCAACCGTCCGCAGGACCGGATCGAGGCCTGGGACATCTGGAACGCGCAGGTCACCCTGAACGGACGCGACGACCGCTGGTACGCGAAAGCGTTCGTTCAGAACATCGGTGACAAGGACCACATCGTCGGTACCTACCAGACCGACCCGTCCTCCGGGCTCTTCACCAACGCCTTCCTGGTCGAACCCCGCCTCTACGGCCTCACGCTGGGCGTCAGCATGTGAGGTCCTACGACGGCATGGCTGCGCCTGCGAGTTACCGAAGGTAACAACCGGGCGATTCCATGTTACTTCGGGAGCCGCCATGCCGGCGGCTCCCGCTTTTTTCCAATCTCCCCGTTGACAAGATTTCCCGGCGCTCCGTATAAACGCGTCGGGGAGTTCGTCGTACCACCGTGTATCCATCTGCGGCAGCCAGCCCGCCCGGGATCCGGCCCGCAGTCGAACGAAGAGGGGAAATCATGCGTTCACACGCCCGAACCGGCGTCGGCCTCGCGCTCGGCGCCTCGTTGCTCGTGCCCGTTCCATTGCTCGCACAGGAGACGGGCAGCCGTCGCATCGAAGAGGTCATCGTCACCGCGGAGCGGCGCGAAGCGTCGATCCAGGATACGTCGATCTCGATCTCGGCGTTCACCGGCGAATTCATCGACAATTTCGGCATCCGCAACCAGGAAGACCTGCAGAACTTCATTCCCGCCACGATCATCATGCCGTACGACATCTCGGTGCGCGGCGTGGGCCGGCCGATGCGCGCGCTCGGCGGCGACCCGGGCGTGGCGACCTACATGAACGGCGTCTATTCGGAAGACTCGCTGACCGCCACGGCGGCGACCTTCTGGGACGTGGAACGCATCGAGGTGCTGCGTGGCCCGCAGGGCACGCTGTACGGCCGTAATGCCATCGGCGGTGCGATGAACATCCTCTACAAGGAGCCGTCGCAGGATTTCGAGGCGGCGGCCAAGGCCATCGCCGGGAACTTCGGGACCCAGGAATACTACGGGGTCGTGTCCGGCCCGCTGACCGAGACGCTGTCCGGCCGGGTGAACTTCAGCTATCGCGAACGCGACGGGGTCATCGAGAACATCGGCCAGGGCAGCGACATCGACTCCATCGACTCGGAGAATATCGCCGTCCAGTTCAAGTGGCAGCCGCTCGACAACGTCGAGGCCAACATTCGCGCCAACTGGATGGAAACCGACCGGATCTTCGGGGGTGCCAACGGGGGTGGTCTGGTGGTGCTGAACGAGCAGAACCGGCCGTATCGCAATACCACCGACCTGGTGCCGGGGTTTCGGCTGATCAGTGCGGATCAGACCGGACTGACTCCGCTGTCGCGTGGCTTCCTGGATCCGAACCAGCAGGTATTCACGTTCACGAATCCGTTTACCGGTCTGACCGACACGGCGCAACCGCTGCGCCCGGGCGTCGACCACTACGGCACGAGCCCGGGCCTGATCGCGGCGCCGAACCTGAACGGCTTCCAGAACGCCGCCGCGGTATTGTCCGGCCGGTACGACGTGGCCGCCGGGGTCGGCTCACCGTACTCGTACGGATTCACGACCGCACAGGACGCGGCGCGTTACAACGAGTGTGTGTTCGGCAGCGGCGGCATCGACGGCAAGGACGTCTGCGCAGCGACCAATGGCCAGAACTGGGAGAACTTCGACCAGAACGGCGTGCAGTTCAACGTCGCCTGGGACGTCAGCGACAGCCTGCAGCTGAAGTACATCTTCGGTTTCAACACGCTGCTCTACCAGCGCATCACCGACGACGATCTGACCGGCAGCCTGATCCATGACCGGCAGTTCTACGTGAATCACGAAGCCGATTATTCGTCGCACGAATTCCAGGCGTTCTACGATCTCACCGACAACATCTCGGTCACCTCGGGCATCTTTTTCTACGACGCGACCATCGAGCAGCGCGGCGACTACTACTCGGCGGTCAACAATGCGCGCATGTTCGAGGCCTACCAGGACAACACCTCGCTGTCAGCGGCAGGAGCCGCAGCGGCCGGCAATCCGGCGCTCGAAGGCATCAGCGCGTCGTCGCTCGCCTTCGGTGCAGGCGAAGCTGCGCGAGAAGCCGCAGGCGATTTTGCGGCCGTGGACCTGTATTCGGCGAAGCGCATGTGTCAGCTGCTCGGCGCGCCGAGCTGTGCCACCAACTACGCGGTCACCAACACGCCGAACAACAACCTGCAGACGTCGCGCTGGTACGGTGACAACGGCACCAATTCGCGCCTGAACGTCAAGCACGGCCCCAGCAGCTCCGCGACCGACCTGCTGTACGCCACCAAGACCGAGCGCAATGCCTTCGCGGCCTATACCCAGGGTGTCTGGGACATCAACGAGACCTTTACGCTCACGCTCGGGATCCGCTATGCGGAAGACGAGGTCGAGGCCGAGGAGAATCTCTGGCGTTACTCGGAGACCGGCGCGCTCAATGCGGTTGGCAATCCGGGTTTCATCGGCCTGTACGGTGGTCTCCGCGCGGTGAACATCGCGAACGGCGGCCTGATCGAGGTGCCGGTGACGCCGGAGAATCCCTATGGCCATATCGTGACCGAGCGCGTCACCAACAACGGCATTCCGTTCGCGCTCAGCGTCTATCGCCCGTTCGAACGGAGCGACGAGAAGTTCACCGGCCGGATCAACCTCGACTGGAATATCAACGACAACGCGATGATGTATTTCTCGGCCACGAGCGGCTACCGGTCGGGCGGCTACAGCCTGGTGTATTTCAGCCAGACGCCGACCTACGAGCCGGAGGAACTCATCGCCTACGAGATCGGCTACAAGACCCAGTGGCTCGACAATACCCTGCAGCTGAACGGCTCGTTCTACCTGTACGACTACGAGACGATCCACACCTTCGCGACGGAAGTGTCGGAGATCGGCGGCACGTCGACCTCGGTGCTCGAAGCGCCGGGCGCGGAGATCCTCGGCATCGAGGCCGAGGTGATCTGGCTCGCGACCGACGCGCTCACCATCGGTGGCAACTTCAGCTACACGCCGAGCGAGTACACCGAGAGCCTGCTGATGGCGAACCCCTCGAGCTTCGCGGCGCCGCCGTCGCTGTATCCCAATTTCGAGGCGATCACGCAGGACATCAAGGGCAACAAGCTGCTGCAGGTGCCGGAAGGCAAGGCAGCGGCCTGGGCCAGCTACCGGTTCGCGCTGAGCGGCGGTTCCAGCCTCGAGCTGTTCGGTGCCTGGAGCTGGACCGACGACGTCTATTTTTCGCCGTTCGAGAGCGAAGATGCTATGGCGCCGGCCTACTCGAGGACAGACGTGCGTGCGACCTGGACCAGCGCGGCGCAGCAGTGGATCGTGACCGGCTTCGTCAACAACGTCTTCGACGAACTCGGTGTGCTGCACATTGCGGAGGGTGGCGAGAGCGTGTTCTTCCGCGTGCCTTCGCAGACGACGGTGCCGCGGGCCTACGGCGTCGAGGTCACCTATCAGCTGGGCAATCGCTGATCGAAGCTGAACCGGTGCCTGCCCGCGCATGACGCGGTCGGGCGAACGAACGAAACGGGGCCTCGGCCCCGTTTCTGTTTGGGCTGATGGCGGCCTTGGTCAGCCGACGACTTCCAGTCGCTGGATCTCTGGTGCCCCGGCCATCAGTCCGGCGAACTTCTTACCCGCTGCCTTGAAGTGCTCCGACTGGCCATGCGCGGCCAGCGCTTCCGCGCTTGCGTAGAGCTCCATCACCAGGTAGTTGCCGTCGGCATCCTTGCAGAGGGTATAGAGCTGGTTGCCGGGCTCCTTCGCCCGCACGTCCGCGGCGAGGCCGAGCATGGTGGTCTCGAACTCGGTTTCCTTGCCCTTGGCGACGTTGAGTCTGGCGATGATGGCGATGGTCATGTCAGTGCCCCCTGGATGGATATGAATACGAGTGGTGGCGCAGGATAGCAAGCCGGCGCGAGGTTGGTCACCGAACGCGGCCCATCAATCGCGGCCCGATTGCTGCGTTGCAGCAGGTCGAATGGCGCGTCGCAACAAGCCTCATTGCTGTAACAAATTGCAACGTTTTCGGTTGACATGGCTGGCTACCGGCGTTTTTATAACGCGCTTCGGCACCAGAGGGTAGTGACGCATCCTGTCACATGGCGCCGGGAGCGAGGGGATACACTATGACCACTAGAACCGCCACGGCGCGGAGTTCCGTATTTGCGGGACTGTCGATCGCCGGTTTCATGATGCTTCCCATGGCCGCTGCGGCCGGTTCGTCCGCCATCGAAGAGGTGGTGGTCACGGCGCAGCGCACCGAGCAGAGCCTGCAGGAGGTACCGATTGCGGTGACCGCCTTCACTGGCGCGATGCTCGAGGACAAACAGATCCTGAGCCCGTCCGACCTTCAGCTGAACGCACCGAACGTCAGCTTCACGGCCACCAACTTCGGTGGTTCGAGCTTCAGCATCCGTGGTATCGGCCGCCTCGTCATCGCCGGCTCGGGTGAGAACGGCGTGTCGATCCATCAGAACCAGATCGCCGTTCCGACCAATCTTCCGGCCGCCGAGTTCTACGACCTCGATCGGGTCGAAATCCTGCGTGGCCCCCAGGGCACCCTGTTTGGCCGTAACGCGACCGGTGGTGCGGTGAACATGGTCACCAAGATGCCGGACTTCGACTCCTGGAACGGTCATGCAGACCTGGAAGCGGGCGACTACAGCAACAAGCGCCTGAAGGCGGCGCTCAACATGCCGCTGACCGACAACTTTGCGGTGCGCGTCGCAGGCATGTGGCTCGAACGTGACGGTTACATCAAGAACACAGCCTACGGCCAGACGGGTGACTGTCTCGTTCCGGGCTCGACCATCGACAATCCGCAGACCCAGCCATGCCAGATCGCAGGTATCGACAAGGATATCGACGGTCGTGATATCACGACCTTCCGGATCACCGGGCTGTGGCAGATCAATGACAATGCGAGCGCATGGCTGCAGTACAGTCGATTCAAGGAAGACGATGACAAGGTCCGCATTACCAACCAGGTGTGCGAACGTAACACGATACCCACCATCGGGTGCCTGCCGGACGGCTTCGGCTTCGAATCGCCGCATGCTGGCACCACGACGGGTGGTATCTTCGGTGGCCTGAATGGTG
The DNA here is from genome assembly GCA_019634925.1 of Pseudomonadales bacterium. Classification (GTDB taxonomy): domain Bacteria; phylum Pseudomonadota; class Gammaproteobacteria; order Pseudomonadales; family Azotimanducaceae; genus UBA7803. Next base: position 542,913 of record JAHCAL010000002.1, on the reverse strand, counting down.
CGGTGACGCTCGGTAACCCGACGCCGACCAAGGCGTTCCAGCCCCGGGGCGCCGGCTTCCGAAAGATGCACACCGACTTCGAGCCGATCTACAAGTACAACGAGGACATGTTCCTCGCCGGCTTCGACTACGACTTCGAGCAGTATCGCGTCGGAGTCCTGGCCGGCTACCACGAGAGCGACTATGTCTCCCGTCAGGACTACCTGATGGACGTAGGATTCAATCTCTACGCCACTCCGCTCAATCCGAATGGGCTTTGGCCGACGTCGGCGCCACCGAGCGAAGCCGCCGGCTCCGACTGGACCAGCACGGTATGCAATTTCAATGACGGCACTTCAGGGATCTTCGGTGGTTGCGTGTATCCGGCGGATCAGACCCGGGTGTTCGCTTATGACAGCGCCACTGCAGACAACAAGTACTGGACCGTGGAAGCGAAACTGGAGTCCGCGTATGACGGCCCGTTCAACTTCATCGTCGGCACGAATTACAGCGAGTACGAAGGCTATGGCGACTACTACGTCATCGCCAACACGCTCGACCTGGTGGGCGTCTACGGAGTACCCGCGCTCGGCTTCCCGCCGCTGTATCCGACCATGTTCAACTCGACCAGTAATCCGAGCGGCAGTTCGGGGAATACGGGCGAATCGCTGTCCTTCTTCGGTGAGGCGTATTACGACATTACCGACAGTCTGAAGCTCACTGCTGGCCTGCGTCACAACCAGGACAAGAAGGCGGTAGAGGACACGGGTATTCTGTTCAACGCCATCAATGTGAACGCCATTCTGGGCGGCGCGCTCGGGCCGGATCCGGTGTGGACCCGAACGCTGAACATCCTGCTGGGCCCGCTGGGTGGTGCGCCAGAAACTGAACTTGCTCAGTTGTATGGCGTCACTGACGCGCAATTGGCCGCGGCGGCCCTCACGGCGCCGTTCAGCGCCGAGCGCTTCGCGATCAGTGGAGCAGTACCCATTGCCCCGGGCTTCGGCGAGAACCGCGCGCTGACCGGAAGCCCGAGCAAGGCCGAATTCAAGGAGTGGACCGGTCGCATCGGCCTCGATTGGCAGATGAGCGACAGCACCATGTTCTACGGGTTCTTCACCCGCGGCTACAAGCCGGGCGGATTCAACCCGCCGCTGAACCAGGACTTCGTGAACACGACCACGGCCAAGTACATCTTCGAGCCGGAACAGGTCGACTCCTTCGAGATCGGCAGCAAGAACGTCTTCATGGATGGATCGCTGATCGTAAACAGCGCGCTCTTCCTGTACGACTACTCGGGTCTGCAGACCACCCGCATTGCCAACAACAACTCGATCAATGACAACATCGACGCGGACATCTGGGGGGCGGAGATCGAACTGTTCTGGCGGCCGGAAGCGCTGCCGGGTCTTTCGATCGATGCACAGTACTCCTACCTGAATGCGGAGGTCGCAGGAACGGAATCGGTTGACCCGATCAATCGTACTGCGGGTAATTCGGATTACATCCTGCTGGAAAACATCGACCCGGGTTCGCTGACCGGCGTGAATTATGTGGCGCGCCTGGATCAGGTCCTCCCGCTGATCGGGCAGGCCATTGCCGAGTGTGGGGCGCTGGTGGATTCTGGTTCGGGTGCACCGGCCTTGTGCCCCGGTTCGGGTGCGCCGCCGCCGCAAGTTGCGCCGGGGACGTTGTATCCCAACGGTGTGCCGGCCTACTTCTCGCGCAACTGGCTGACCGGCAATGGCGTTGAGACGAACGACGGCTTCGCGACCGATCTGGACGGCAAGAAGCTGCCGAATTCGCCCGAGCACACGTTCCACATCGGACTTGCCTATACGTTCAACGTGGATCGCCTGAACGGCTCGATCACCCCGCGTTGGGACTACTACTGGCAGTCCTCGTCGTACGCGCGTGAATTCAATACCCCTGGCGACAAGATCGATTCCTGGGATCAGCACAACGCTTCGCTGATATACGAAAGTGCCAATGGCACCTGGGAAGGTCGGTTGTGGATCCGCAACATCAACAACGACGACAACGTCACCGGTAAGTACCTGACCTCTGATACCTCCGGCTTCTTCAGGAACTACTTCCTGACCGAGCCGCGTATCTATGGTGCCTCGGTACGCTACAACTTCGACAGCGCGCGCTAAGCGACAGGCTGTTCGACCAGATAGCTCACGGGGTTCGCCCCCGTGAGCTTTTTTTTGGCCCCGCCGGTGGCTTCGCGTCCGACGCCTGCTATCCTCCGCGTCATGCATCGCTGGCCCCTGCTCGATCTTCTCGCCGACTACGTGCGCCGTGCGCCCGACGAGCTGTCAACGATCAATCGGTTCCGTGAATTTGTAATGGCGCACGAACGCTGCTTCGAGCGCGACCTCTGGGTCGGTCACGTGACCGGCTCGGCATGGGTCGTCAACGCAGCGCGCGACCGGGTGCTGCTTACCCATCACCGCAAGCTTGGCCGCTGGCTTCAGCTCGGCGGACACAGCGACGGCAATCCCGACGCCTTACAGGTGGCCCTGGCAGAAGCCCGCGAAGAGAGCGGCCTCGCAGTAGCGCCTCTCTCGGGGCATGTCTTCGATCTCGACATCCACGAAATTCCCGCGCGTTGCGCTGATCCTGCCCACTTCCACTATGACGTGCGCTTCGCGCTGCAGGTCATGGGGGGCGAGTCGTTTCGCGTCAGCCGTGAGTCGCTGGATCTCGCCTGGGTACCGATCGAACGGCTGGAAGACTATACCGACGAAGTGTCGATGCTGCGGATGGCCCGCAAGTGGCCAGGGTTCCTGGAGCGCCTCACGCCCTGAACGCGTGTGTCGCGACGGTTGCCCCGAGCAGGCCGTTCATTGGACGCTGCGCAACAGATTGCCCACCACCCGCTCGAGATGCAGGAGGCTGTTGCACTCGTCCGCCTGGTGACAGTACGCGAGATATTTCCGCATTTCCGAATCACCCACGAACCAGCTGTTGCGCGGCTCGGGATTGAGCCAGATCAGCCGTTTGCAGCGGTCGTACAGCTCTTTCATGATGTCGGTGCGCGGGTTGCCGTAGTTGTTGCGCGCATCGCCCAGGATGACGATCGTAGTGCGGTTGTCCACCTCGTCCAGGCACAGCTTGCGGAAGTCGGAGAGCGCCTGACCGTAGTCGGTCGAGCCGCCGGCGTAGTCGCGCAGTGTCTTCGCGATGGCGTCCTCGATTTTGTTGTGCTCGAAGAGGTCGGTCACTTCGGCCAGGTCCGAGGAAAACGCGAACGACCGCACCTTAGGCATCACTTCCTCGAGGCTGTAGAGGAACATCAACATGAAGCGCGCGTAGTTGGCGACGGAGCCCGACACGTCGCAGATCGCGAAGACCTTGGGCCGGTCGATCTTCACCGACTTCCAGTGCAGGTCGAAGATCGCACCGTCGTAGGCCATGTTGTGCCTGAGCGTGCGCGGTACGTTCAACTGGCCGCGTTTGAAGACCTTCTTGCGGCGTGAGTGCAGGGCGGCGAGCTTCTTCGCCATCTTGAACACGACTTCCTGGATCAGGCGGAAGTTGCGCTGTTCGACGTTGGATAGCTTCACCTTGCGCAACAGTTCCTCGCGCAGGCGATGGCCCGTTGCGTCCGCGTGCAGGAGGAACTGCCGCTCGACGTAGTCGCGCACCTGTTCGCGCAACCATTCGCGCCGGCGTTTCAGCTCCTGGCCCAGGCGCCGCTCGGGAATACGACGGCTGTCGCGCAGGTCGGTGATCTCGCGATTGAGGTCCGCGAGTCCCATCTGGTCCATGATCTTGCGGGTGAAGAGACCTTTCTGGGTGAACACCTGGATCTCGCGGATGCCGACCGCTTCGCCGGCCTCCGCGGTCGCGACCGAGAGCTCGACCTTGGAGTCGTGCATCAGCAGCTGGCCGAGCGGGGAAGCCGCCTCGCTCATCTCGCCGGGGCCGAGGTCCTCCTCGGGCTCCTCGGGGCGTAGCTGGTCGCCGCCGGGTTTGCGTTTCTTCTTGCCACCCTTCCCGCCGGCCTGCTGGCCGCCGCCGCCACCGCCTTCGCCGCCCCGGGCGTCGGCGTCCATTCCGTCGTCGGCATCGTCCGCGTCACCGGGCTCAGGCAGGCCAAGTTCGCCCTGGATGTCCTCGAACGCGAAGAACTGCTCGAAGCAGACGTCGAACGCGGCCTTTTCGTCCGCGGTCTTGGGCAGCGCGAGCGAAAGCGCGCGCTTCAGCGCGCCGCGGTCGGTATAGCCGACCAGCTCCACGACCGAGAGCGCATCGAGCGTCTCGGCGGTGGAGATGCGCACGTCGGCGTTGCGCAGCGCCCGGATGAAGTTGGTCAGCGTGCGGTCCATGGTGCGATGCAGTGGCTGCCTTGGACGCTTACTTCGACACGCGCTGGACGAGGGTCGTCAGCTCGCTCTGCACACTCTCGATGTCTTCCTGGAATTTCAGGATGACGTTCAGCGTGTCGCGGATCAGCTGCGGATCGAGCGATTCGGTGTGCAGCAGCAGCAGCGTCCTGGCCCAGTCGATGGTCTCGCTGATGGCGGGCACCTTCTTGAGATCCAGGTCGCGGAGTTCGTGGATGAACTTGACGAGCTGCCGACGCAGCTCCGGCGGAATCTCCGGGACGCGGGCGTGGATGATGCGCTGCTCGAGTTCGACGTCGGGGAACGGTATGTACAGGTGCAGGCAACGGCGCTTCAGTGCGTCCGAGATCTCACGTGTGTTATTGCTGGTCAGGAATACGATCGGTGGCTCCTTCGTCGCCTTGATCGTCCCGATCTCGGGAATCGACAGCTGGAAATCGGAGAGCATCTCGAGCAGCAGGGATTCGAATTCGTGGTCGGACTTGTCGACCTCGTCGATCAGCAGGATGCAGCCGGTCTCCGATTTCAGCGCCTTCATGAGCGGACGCGGCTCGAGGAATTCCTCTGAAAAGAAGATGTCGCCGAACTCGTGCAGGCGGCGCACCGACTCCGCGAAGCCCTTGGCCCCCTGCAGGACCTCGTCGAGCGTCTCTTTGAGGACCTGCGTGTAAAGAAGCTGTTTGCCGTACTTCCACTCGTAGATCGCCTTGGCTTCGTCGAGCCCCTCGTAGCACTGCAGGCGGATCAGCGGCAGGTCGAACATCTGCGCAGTGGTCTTGGCCAGCTCGGTCTTGCCTACGCCGGGCGGTCCTTCGATAAGAATCGGTTTGCGCAGATGGAAGGCCAGGTAGACCGCGGTCGCGATCTGATCGCTGCAGATGTAGCGGTGGGCCTCGAGTTCGGTCTTGAGCGACTCGACGGACGCGGTGATCTGATTGATGTCTGGTGCGGGTTCGGCCACTCGGTACCTCGGATGATCAGTCGGCGATGCAGCCGGCTATTATCCAGAAGCCCGAATTGCCTGTATACCGGCGTCTGGTGCCGGCGAGGTCGAACGACCTGCCGGCACCATGACCTTTGCGGTCAGAAGTTGTAGAGCCCGCGCACGTACCAGAACCCACCGTTGAAGCCGAACGGCGAGATCGGGGCGTACTTGGCGCCGACGATGTCGGCCCACGGGTTCTTGGTGCCCTTCTCGTTGAAGAGGTTCTGGGCGCCGCCGACCACCGAGAAGTTCTCGTTGAAGTCGTAGCCCAGTTCCACGTCGACGATGAAGGCGGCATCACCGTCGATCGGCAGGGTGCCGTCGTCGAGGTGGGCCTCGAAGTACTCGTCGTACCAGCTGACCCGCACCATGCCGTTGACGGGGCCCTGCGCATGATTGGCGGTCAGCGCGAACCGCTTCTCCGGCAGGCTTTCCTCGAGCTGGCGCACACGGGTCGGCCCGATGATGTCCGGATTGAACGAGTCGACCTCGGTCTTCGTCCAGTTGGCCACGAAGCTGAACTCGGTGGCGCCACCGAACAGCTCGGTCGGGTAGGTCGCCACAAGGTCGATGCCCTGGGTGGTCGTGTCGAAGTCGTTGGTGAAGAAGCGTGCGCCGGATATGCTGAGCGCGTCGGTGACCCCTGCCGCGAGCAGTGCCGCGCGGTCCGCATCGCTGAGCGGCAGCGTCGATGTCAGCGCGATGCGATCCTTCACCTCGATGTTGAAGTAGTCGAGCGTGACCGCGAGATCGCCGACGTTGAACACGAAGCCGAACGCCAGGTTGACCGACTCTTCCGGATCGAGCGGCGTCGCGCCGAGCTGGATTGCGACCGGGTTGGTCGGCGGCAGGGTCGCCTCGTCGCGCAGTTCGCCGTCCGTGAAGGCGGTGGTGACGTTGCGTACGTTGGCCTGCCCGACGGTCGGTGCACGGAAACCGGTGCTGGCGGCAGCGCGCACCGCGAAGGTGTCGGTCACCTGGAACCGGCCCGCGATCTTGCCGTTCAGCGTGTCGCCGAAGTCGTCGTAGTCCTCGTACCGGACGGCGACGCCGAGCAAGAACTGTTCGGTCACGTCCGCCTCGAGATCCAGATAGGCGCCGATGCTGCCGCGGTCGTTCTTACCTGCGTCCTGCGGCTGGAATCCGGGGAAGCCGTTGGAGCCGATGCCGAAGCCCTGTTCGGAAAGGTTCGGGTCGATGGCGAACGAGTTCGCATCGCCATTGCGGATCTCGAAGATCTCCTTGCGGAACTCGATGCCGCCGGCGATGTTGAGCGGCGAGTGGAACCCGGCCACCTCGATCGGATAGGAGAGATCGAGGTTCATCATCCGGTCGGTCTGGATGTATGCGCCCGGTTGGTAGGAGGTCGGAATGTTCTCCTGCAGCGACGCCAGGTTGGGGTTCACCGTATTGGTGATGAAGAACGAGACTTCGCTGCGTCCGACGCTGGCGCTCACGTCGTAGTTCACGCCGTTCGCGAGCGTGCCGCGTACGCCGCCGGTGATGCTGGCGTCGTCGATGTCACCGCCGAACTGCGGCGTGAAGCCGCCCGGGAAGATCTGATTGAAGGCGAAGCAGTTGGCCTGGGCTGCCACCGCGGCTAGCGCGGTCGGATCGGGAACGTCGTTCACGATAGGCACCACCGGGCAGGCGCCGGCGGTCGGGTCGAGGTTCGCGACCAGGATCGTGTTGCCGCCGTCGGCGCTGAAAACGCCGTCCCGCGTATTCGGGTTGCGGTAGAAGAAACCGCCTTCGACGGTACGCTGCGCCCAGTTGCCGAACGCGTATGCTTCGCTGCCGTTGCCGAGATCGAGCCCGAGATTCCCGAACAGCTTGAAGTCGTCCTTGATTTCCGGCGATCCCCAGACCTGGACCGGATTGAGAACGTTCGTGTTGCCAGCGGCGATCAGCGCTGCCGCGTCGCCCCGCTGTACGCTGCGACTGGTCGGATCGACCTGCTTGACCTCGGCGCTGAAATTCGCGAAGCCGGTGTCGGTGAGCGGGAAGCCGACGTTGGCGGCGAGCTGCATCGAATCGCCATCGCCTTCGTAGAATTCGCCGTAGCGCGCTTCCACCGTGCCGCCTTCCGCGTTGTCGCGCAGCACGAAGTTGATCACCCCGGCGATCGCATCGGAGCCGTACTGCGCCGCGGCGCCGTCACGCAGGACTTCCACCTGCTTGAGTGCGATCCCCGGAATGACCGAGATGTCTGGTCCCTGCGAACCGTCCGCGGTGCCGTCGCCGAGGAATGCGATCACGGCGGAGCGATGCCGGCGCTTGCCGTTCACCAGCACCAGCGTGCTGTCGGGCGGCAGTCCGCGCAGTTTGGCGGGCCGGATCAGGGTCGCTGCGTCGCTGATCGGCTGTGCGTTGACGTTGTACGAAGGGATGAGCATGCGCAGCAGGTCGTCCATGTCGGTGTTGCCCTGGCGCACGAATTCGTCGCCGCCGAGCACGTCCACCGGAACGGGCGAGTCCTCGGCGGAACGACCGTCGCGGCGGGTGCCCACCACCACCACTTCCTCGATTGATTGGGCACCGCTCGCGGGCGGCGCGTGGAAAGTCGTGACGCCCAGCGCCACGAACACGGCGGCAGTCGTCGTGAGACGTTCTCTGAAGCCCATATTGCGTATCTCCTGTATTGTGCCGCCGTCGCGGGCCGTGATGGTCCGGTGGCAGCACGCATGGCTTTTTCTATTGGTTGCAGTTCCCGCCCCCCGGGCGCCGGTATGGCGGGCCCCGGGCGACGCGCCATAAACAGCGGTGTCAACGCTACCGCAATTCGTGCGTGCGTGAAACCGTTTCGTAACATTTTTCGCAGCGCCGCCGAGAGGTGGTATCCGCGCCGCGGCATCCATCTGCCGAGGTACGGGTGCCGCTCAGTGACGGATCCTGATCAGGCCTTCCTGTGCGGCCGATGCCACCAGGCGGCCGTCACGGGTGTAGATGAGTCCGCGATTGAGGCCGCGCGCGCCGCTCGCGCTCGGGCTGTCCTGCGCGTAGAGCAGCCACTCGTCGGCCCGGAACGGGTGGTGGAACCACATCGCGTGATCGAGGCTTGCCACCTGCGCGTCCGGCTGCATGAAACTCACGCCGTGCGGCAGGGTGGCCGTGTCGAGGAGCGACCAGTCCGAAAGGTACGCGAGCACGCACTGGTGCAGGCGGCCGTCGTCGGGCAGCCGGTCGCGACAGCGCATCCAGCACAGCTGGCGGGGTGGCCGCTTCTCGGGTCGAAAGATGTTCACCGGATCGACCGGCCGGACCTCGATCGGGCGCTCGCGATTGACCCAGTCGCCGCGGAGTTCCGGATATTCGGCGAGCCACTGCTCGCGCAGCGCCTGTTCGTCGGGCAGTGACTCGGGTGGCGGGGCCTCCGGCATGTCGAACTGGTGCTCCATGCCCGGTTCGGGAACCTGGAACGAGATCGACATGTTGAAGATCGCCCGGCCGTGCTGGATGGCGACGACCCGCCGCGTCGTGAAGCTGCGGCCGTCGCGGATGCGGTCGACCTTGTAGAGAATCGGAATGGTCGTGTCACCGGGTCGCAGGAAATAACCGTGCAGCGAATGTGCCTGTCGGTCGTCCGGCACCGTGCGTGAAGCGGCGACCAGTGCCTGGCCGATGACCTGCCCGCCGTACACCCGCTGCCAGCCCTCGTTGGGGCTGGTCGCCCGGTAATGGTTCTGCTCGATCTCCTCGAGGTCGAGCAGCTGGATAAGATCATTGGTCTCGTTGTGTGTCATGGTCCGAGCAGGAACAGCCAGACGGCGCAGGTCAGGGCGCCGAAGTAGACGAGCGAGCGCAGCGTTGCGAGATCGGCGAGATAACAGATTGCGTGCAGAATGCGAAACACGACCCACGCAAGGGCCAGCCACGCCGACATCTGTGGATCCGCCCCCCTGATGTGGGCCACCAACACCGCCACCGAGAATACCGCCAGTGCTTCCCAGGCATTCTGCTGCGCAGCATACGCACGCGCCCCTGCCCCGGAGAGCGTCTTCGCCTGCTCACGCGGGTTGTTGTTGTCGAATCCGCCCGGTTGGCGGCTGCGGTGGTAACCACCAATGCCGGCCAGCACGTGGGGCAGGACGACCGCGATCAGCAGACACCATAGGGGAATGGTCATGTGGGCGCCCTCCGGCTGGAACGGGCGCCACTGTACTCTGCGACCCTCAGTATTTGTAGTACTCCGCTTTGTACGGGCCCTCTGGAGCCACGCCGATGTAGTCGGCCTGCTTCGGCGTCAGGCGCGTGATCACGCCGCCGAAGCCTTCGACCATGAGTGCGGCGACCTCTTCGTCGAGTTTCTTCGGCAGTACCTCGACGGTGATCGGCGCGCGCTGGTTTTCCGGCTGGTCGGCCCAGCGGTTCTCGTACAGATGCATCTGGGCGAGCACCTGGTTGGCGAACGACCCGTCCATGATCCGCGAAGGATGCCCCATGGCATTGCCGAGGTTCACCAGGCGGCCTTCGGACAGCAGGACCACGTAGTCGGTATCGTCGGCGCTCCGGAAGATCTGGTGCACCTGGTCCTTCACCTTGTCCCAGCGCCAGTTCGCGCGCATGAAGGCGGTATCGATCTCGTTGTCGAAGTGGCCGATGTTGCAGACCACGGCGCCGCGCTTGACGGTGCGCAGCATGTTGCTGTCGCAGACGTTGGTATTGCCCGTGCAGGTCACGATCAGGTCGGTATCGGCCATGAGCCTGCGATCGATGTCTTCGATGCGTCCGGTGTTGTTGCCGTCGAGATAGGGCGAGACGACTTCAAAGCCGTCCATGCACGCCTGCATGGCGCAGATCGGGTCGATCTCGGTGACGCGGACGATCATGCCTTCCTGGCGCAGGCTCTGGGCGGAACCCTTGCCGACGTCACCGTAGCCGAGCACCAGCGCGCGCTTGCCGGCCATCAGCATGTCGGTGCCGCGCTTGATGGCGTCGTTCAGGCTGTGCCGGCAGCCGTACTTGTTGTCGTTCTTCGACTTGGTCACCGAGTCGTTGACGTTGATCGCGGGGACCTTCAGCGTGCCTTTCTTCAGCATGTCGTACAGGCGGTGAACGCCGGTCGTGGTCTCCTCGCTGATGCCGTGGATCCGGTTCAGCATTGCAGGGTACTTCTGGTGAATGACTTCGGTCAGGTCGCCACCGTCGTCGAGCAGCAGATTCGCATCCCACGGCTTGCCGTCCTTCAGGATCGTCTGCTCGATGCACCACCAGTATTCCTCTTCGGTCTCGTTCTTCCACGCGAACACCGGAATGCCCCGTGCCGCGATCGCGGCAGCGGCGTGGTCCTGGGTCGAGAAGATGTTGCACGACGACCAGCGGACTTCGGCGCCGAGCGCACACAGCGTTTCGATCAGCACCGCGGTCTGCACGGTCATGTGAATGCAGCCGATGATCTTCGCGCCGGCCAGCGGCTGGCTCGCGGCGTGTTTGCGGCGCAGCGCCATGAGCGCCGGCATCTCGGCTTCGGCGAGGCGGATTTCCTTGCGACCGAAGTCGGCCAGGCTGATGTCGGCAACCTTGTAGTCGGACATGTCGATTCCTCAATGAGAGCTGTTGCGGAAGCAGTGGATCTGGATCTGGAAACCGTTGCGCTGGGCGAGGAACTGCGATTCGCCGCGCTGGAAGCCGGCGCGGCCCGCCCAGTCGGTGAGTTCCTGCGGCTCGAAGCCGAGCCACAGGTCGCCGCACGCATCGCGCACCCACTCGCGGTCGTGCCGGCAGAGTTCGACGATCAGCAGCATGCCGCCGCTCGCGACCAGACGCCGTGCGTGCTGGAACATGCGCGCGGGCGAGGCCATGTGGTGCAGCACCATGGCGGCCACCACGAGCCGGTACCGGGCGATGCTCGGCAGCGTGGTGAAATCACGGTTGAGCAGGCGCACGTTGGCGAGTTCGGCGACCACCGATGCACAGCGCTTCAGCATCGCCGGCTCGTTGTCGATGGCCACCACGTGCGCGAAACGGGCAGCCAGATGGGCCAGGAGTTCGCCTTCGCCCGGGCCGATCTCGAGTGCGGTGCCCGCGGCCAGGTCGGAACCGTCGCTGCCGAGCACCCGGTCGATGAGTTCCAGCACGCTCGGCAGATAGACGGCGGTTTCGCTGATACGTGCCTGCTGGGTCGCGAAGTCGGCAGCGTGCTGTGCAAAGAATGCCTGGCTGCGCAGATTGCGCTCGAGATGAATACGCTCGATCTGCAGCCGTTGCGCCGGCGTCAGGTCGACGGCATCCACGGCGGCGAGCATGGCAGCATGCAGCGGGCTGGCCGCCGGGGCGCGTCGGTAGAACACGCTGGTGCCCTCGCGGCGCCGGGCGGTCATGCCGGCCTCGTGGAGCACCTTGAGGTGATGGCTGAGCGCGGGTTGGGCGATATCGAGGATGCTGCACAACTCGAGCACGCCGTAGGAGTCCTCTTTCAGCACGCGCAGGACGTTCACCCGCAGCCGATCCGCGATGGCCTTGGCCGCGGTGACCAGGACGTCCGCAGGGCGCGGCGCAAGGTCGTCGGAGTCTGATGGAACTCGAGGCTTGCTGACGGACACGTCGGAGCCGATGGCCAGTGAGGGTCGCGATCCTATCATCGGCCGAATCGCATATCAAAGTTGATCGATATTGTCCCATTGGCGTACGTATTGGGAGATATGTAGTATGCTTCCTTTGGGGATAAGTTGGGGGTGCGTCGCCCTTGCTAATGCCAAAGAACCCATTTCTTGGCGTTCTTACACTGATAAACCTTGTGCTCGTCGTCGTTCAGAGGGCGGGTGACGTGGACTTTGTGCTATCCAGAGTAGAAGACCCCGGATGGCTAGCTGGCGTTTGGATTTTTTTGGTAGAAGCCCCGCCGCCATGGTTTGAAAACTTGCTGCATGTTTCCGTAGTTGTGTTGCTTGTAATGCTGCTAGTTTCGGAGCGTCGCCACACCAAAATCGATGTGCAGCCGAAGATAGATAAGCCATCTGACCAAGAAGTCACGGCAGACACATTAGCAGAACACATCGATCTAGATGACGATTCCTACCGAGAGCTAGTAGCCGAAACAATCAAGGCATTTGAGCCTCACGCGGAAGTTTATATTGGGGGGAAAAAGGTGGGGCCGGATGGGGCTAGAAGCATAGGACTGGAAGTTCGGTCTACACTCGGGCCAGCCAAAAGAACTACATTGATCGAAGTATTTGATGCGCATACCGCCCGCCCTGCGCCGATCGATTTGGTTGACGCGGTAGATTCAAAGCGAGCAGATTTCAACGCAGATTCCGTCCTCATTTGCAGTAATACAGGCTTCGATAGTGCGGCCATAAGAAAGGCCAAAAGGAAAGGGATCGGCCTAATCTCTGTTCTTGCATCGGGGAACACGGCTGCGAAAGCAGTAATTGAAGAAGAAATATACCTTCGCAAGATTCGCGTTCACCCGCTGAACGTTCAGCCATTCACCATTAACGAAAGCGACGGGCCACGCATTCGAGACGCGTGGTCTGCTGATGCGCAAGCCTTAAGGCACAATGGCGGCTCAGTGATGGCATGGCTGGTGCTGAAAGCCGCGCTAATAGCCATCATCAATCCAAAACTCGAACTTGGCACAGATGATCTGATCACGTCGGACTTCCGGTTCAAAAAGACAACTACCCTCGAACTTGGGGATGCGCATGTAATCCTGAAAGGATTTCGCCTGAGTTTCCGACCTCAGGTCATATGGCTTTCTCAGGTTGTTCGGATTGATGCACAAAGAGGTATCTATGACTACGTGAGGGGTCGTGTGCGCCTTGCCCCCGGTCCTAACTCGCAGACAATCAGCGGCATAGATTTCGAGAAAGCAACTCCAATCACAGATCCGCCAGAGGCCGGGACGTTCTTCGGCTCGCGAAATCTAGCGCAAGGAGAAACGGACATGGCATTTGTCCTAGTTGAGGGGACTGGCGCGATAGAGCCAGCGCGGCTGGACGAACTTGTTGTCCCAGAGGACTTGGACCTTGTAATCAAGGAGGCCGACGATGCCGAAGCAAAGCAAAGATGATGAAGCAGAACTGACGCTGAGGGAGGCCAGAGAGCAAGGACGACTAGCCGAGTTCATCGAACAGCACTCGAAAGAACTGGCCGAGGATCAGGAGTTCCAGAAGGTGCTAGAGCGGATGGAGCGTGATGAGAAGCTTCGAAAGTCTGGGTACAAGGAATGATTCGGCTCAATCGTCACGACCAGCGGCGAAGCCGTTGATTAGATCGTCGAACATGTGCCCGTGTGTTTCTTTGCGCATGTTGAAGCGATACTCGAACTCGTCCAGATACTTCTGCATATGCTGCTTCGATACGTGAACGTGCGTGCTTTTGACGCTCCGCTTGAAAATGTTCCAGAAGGATTCGATGTTGTTCGTGTGGACCTCTCCGCGCACCCACTCGCCTTCGTTGTGTTGGACCTTCTCGTGCTTGTAGCCGAGTTTCGTCAACGGGTGGTACGTGCGGTTTTCATCGGTGCTGATTGTCGCGCCTTCCTTCACGTGGTCGATGATGTGGGGCAACACTTCATCCTGTCTGACGGTATCGACAACCTCAAGAGCGATTCGGCCATCCCGCTCCATCATGCCCAGTACGATCGTTTTATTCTCGGCAGCGCCGCGGCCGCGCTTGCCGCCCTTAAGCTTCCCGCCTACGTAGGTCTCGTCGATCTCTACGTGGCCGGAAAGCGGTTCTTCGTTGTCCTTCCCGCTGATGTACTTGCGGATCTCGTGACCAATGCGCCATGCGGTCTTGTAGGTGATGCCGAGTTGCCGCTGAAGCTCTTTTGCAGGGACTCCATGCTTGGACGTGGTGAACAGGAAGATCGCGTAGAACCACAACTGGAGCGGCGTACGGCTCTTTGCGAACGGGGTCCCGACCATCGGGTGAATGTGGTGGCCGCAGTACTGGCAGGAGTAAGCGGGCAGATTCGCCAGGCGATGGAACTTGGATTCCTTGGCGCACTTCGGGCACTCAAAAGACTTCCCGAAGCGAGTCTCCATGAGATGCTCAAGGCAGGCATCATCGTCGGGGAATTGCTTGAAGAAGTCTTTGACGGTGAATTTCATGGCCGATCTCCGAAGTGCGTGGCCATGATATGAAAATGCCATACGTACGTCAAGGGGACAATATCGAAGTTGATTGATATTTTGTTCGGCCGGCCCGCTTTACTGGCGACCGGCCTGTGCCAGAATGCGCGCATGATCGACCCCGCACCCCTGCCGGTCAGCAAGCTGCCGGATGTCGAGACCACGATTTTCACGGTGATGAGCGAGCTCGCCCGTAAGGAAGGGGCGCTCAACCTCTCGCAGGGCTTTCCCGACTTCGACGGGCCCGGCTACCTGCTCGACCGGGTCCAGCACTACCTGCGGAGTGGTTACAACCAGTACGCGCCGATGATGGGGGTGCCCGCCCTGCGCGCCGGCATCGCGGCGAAGGTGCGCGACCTGTATGGCTGCGAAGTCGACGCGGATCGCGAGGTGACCGTCACCTCCGGCGCGACCGAGGCGCTGTTCTGCGCGATTGCCGCGGTGGTGAACCCGGGCGACGAGGTACTGATCTTCGACCCGGCTTACGACAGCTACGAGCCGGTGGTCCGCCTGCAGGGCGGCCGCTGCGTTCGGGTGCCGCTGCATCCGCCTGCCTACCGGATCGACTGGGACCGCGTGGCGGACCTGGTGAACGACCGGACCCGGCTGATCATCACGAACACGCCGCACAATCCCACCGGCAGCGCTTGGGATGCGTCCGACATCGCAGCACTCGAGCGGATCGTGGCGGGGCGCCGGCTGTTCCTGCTGGCCGACGAGGTATACGAACACATCATCTTCGATGGCCGGCACCACGAGAGCCTGTGCCGCCACCCGGCGCTGTACGCGCGCAGTTTCGTGGTGTCCTCGTTCGGCAAGACCTATCACACGACCGGCTGGAAGATCGGCTATTGCGTCGCGCCCGCGGCGCTCACGGTGGAGTTCCGGCGCATCCATCAGTACGTGACCTTCACCTCCAACACCCCGGTGCAGCTCGGGCTCGCGGACTTCCTGGCCGCGCATCCGGAGCATCACCGGAATCTCGGCGCGTTCTACCAGCGCAAGCGCGACCTGCTGTGCGCGCTGCTCGCCGACTCGCGGTTCCGGGTCGTGCCGAGTGCCGGGACCTATTTCCAGCTGCTGGATTATTCGGCGATCT
Source organism: Pseudomonadales bacterium (assembly GCA_019634925.1). GTDB lineage: Bacteria > Pseudomonadota > Gammaproteobacteria > Pseudomonadales > Azotimanducaceae > UBA7803. The sequence continues at coordinate 527,418 of JAHCAL010000002.1, read as the reverse complement.
CCGCCGAGCACGACGTCGAGCTCGCCCGGCGCCTGACCGTCGAGCACAAGCTGGCGTCGATTCCGGTATCGGTGTTCTATGGCACGGATCCGGGCCACCGGATGCTGCGGCTCTGTTTCGCCAAGGACGACGCGACGTTGCACCGGGCGGCGGAGATACTATGTGCGCTGTAGACCGGCGCCGGAATCCGCGGCGCTTTCCGGTGTCTACCATCCGTGTGTTCGTCTGGCCCGAGGGAGCAGGAAGTAGTCGATGATGAAGTTGAAGTTGATCGCAAGCCTCGTGGTGGTCGCCCTGCTGGGCGCCTGCTCGGAGGGCGCCGGTGGGTCGGCCGCGGCGGGTGGCAGTGCGGAGGTGCACCCGGGCGAACAGACCTATACCCGCTTCTGTTTCTCGTGCCATGCCGCCGGCATCGCGGGGGCGCCGCGTACCGGTTCCGTCGAACAATGGGCGCCGCGCATCGCCAAGGGCGCGGACGCGCTGCTCCGGACCACGATCGACGGCATCCCGCCGGGCATGCCGGCCCGCGGCCTCTGCAACCAGTGCTCGGACCAGGAGCTGGCGGACGCCATCGATTTCATGGTATCGAAGAGCCGTTGAACGGTGCGCCCACCAAGGCCGGCGCAGGGAGATCCCGATGAACACGTCCGATGATTCCGGGTACCGGTTCCAGCAGCGTCTTCTGCCGGGCGACATCGTCGCGCGCCGCAAGGGTCCGGTCATGCACAAGGGTGTCGTCATGCCGGACGGACGCATCCTCCACAACACACCCGCACGCGGCGAGCACCTTTCGTCGCTCGCGGAGTTCGCCGCCGGCCGGACGGTCACGGTGACGCGCAACGGCTGCGGCGAAAGCCGGGCACGCGCGTATCGGGCCGCCCCGCGCCCTGGCGCGCGTTACCACCTGTTCGCCAACAACTGCGAGCATACCGTCTCGCGGACCCTCGAAGGGCGCGAGCGGAGCCCGCAGCTGCGGGGCTGGATCGCCGGCATCGGCATCGCCGCGGTGGCCTTTGCCGTGACCCGGCATCCGGGCGTCACGGCGGCCGGGTTCGCGCTGGGCCGGCGCTTCGCCGAGCGGTTCACGAGCCGCGCCTGACCGGCGGCCAGGCGTCCGACGGCGCCGCGCGGAACATGCCGCGGCCGCGTACCACGAGCTTGTGGCAGTGCAGCAGCAGACGAGGTGCTGCCTGTTGCGCCGTCCCCGGCTTGCCGTAGAGGCTGTCTCCCAGGATCGGATGACCGATCCACGCGAGGTGCACGCGCAGCTGATGCGTACGCCCGGTGACCGGTGCGAGCAGGACGAGGGTCCTGTCGCCGTCGTGCGCGAGGACGCGCAGCCGCGTGAGACTCGGGTGACCCTCGGGATCCGCCGCATCGATATGCCAGCCGCGCCGGTCGCGTACGATGGCGTCGCGCGCACCCGCGACCCGATAGCGGCTCTTGCGGCCCGGTTTGAGCGGCAGGTCGATGATTTGCGTGCCCGCCGCGTCGAGCCGGCCCGCCACCCATGCCAGGTAGTATTTGTCGATCTGGCGTTGCGTGAACGCACGTGTCAGCGCGGATTGGGTTTGCCGGTCGAGCGCCACCAGCAGCACGCCGCTCGTGCCCTTGTCGAGTCGATGCACCAGGTACGGCCGCGCGCCGAGCAGTCCGGGCAGGCCGTCCCACAAGCAGGGTGCGCCGGAGCGGTCGGCGAGGAGCGCGAGGTCCGCCGGTTTGTCGAGTGCGACCAGGTGCTGGTCGCGGTACAGGATGCGGATCACCGCGCGTCCGGTGGTGTGTACTGTGGTGTGTGCTGTGGTGTGTGCTGTGGTGTGTCCATGGCGCGCCAAAGTACCATAGCCGTGCATTCCGGGAGGAGACAGTCGATGCGTGCCGCAGTCATGCGCAATGGAGCGATCGAAGTTGGCGAGGTGCCGGAGCCGGTACCCGGCCCAGGCGAAGTCCTGGTCCGCACGCTCGCCTGCGGCATCTGCGGGTCCGACCTGCACGTGCTGCAGCACACCCACCGGTTCGCCGCGGATTCCGGCGGCGTCGGCGGCGGCATCGATCCGGGCCGCGACCTCGTCATGGGCCACGAATTCTGCGCCGAGGTGCTGGACTACGGTCCGGGATCCGGACGGCGCCTGGCGCCGGGCACGCGGGTCTGCTCGATGCCGGTCCTGTTCCGGCCGCCGCAGGCGCTGTCGGTCGGCTACTCCCACGACTTTCCGGGCGGCTATGGCGAACGCATGGTGCTCTCCGAAGCCCTGCTGCTGCCGGTTCCCGACGGGCTCTCCACGGAGCACGCGGCGCTCACCGAGCCGATGGCCGTGGGACTCCACGCGGTACGCAAGGCAGGGCTCGCGCCGGATGACGTACCCCTGGTGATCGGCTGCGGGCCGGTCGGACTCGCCGTGATCGCGGCGCTCAAGCTCGCCGGCGCCGCGCCGGTCATCGCGGCGGACTTCTCGCCGGCCCGGCGCCGGCTGGCCGAGCGGATCGGTGCCGACATCGTGATCGACCCGGCCGCGCACTCGCCCTACGACTCCTGGCGTGACGCGGCGCGCGCGAGCAGCCAGGGCCTGCGCGCCGCGGTGAATCCGCTCAGTGGCGAGCGCGTGCTGCCGCCGGGGGTATTCTTCGAGTGTGTCGGGGTGCCGGGCGTCATCGACCAGATGATGGTGGGCGCCGAGCGCGGCTGTCGCTTCGTGATCGTCGGCGTGTGCATGGAGCAGGATTCGATCCGGCCGCTGCTCGCCGTCAGCAAGGAGCTCAACCTGCAGTTCGTGCTCGCTTATACCGCGGAGGAATTCGCGGAGACGCTCGGCCACATCGCCGCCGGAAGGTTACCCGTCGAACCGCTGATTACCGGCAAGGTCGGCGTGGCCGGTGTCGCCGGTGCGTTCGCGGACCTGCGCAACCCCGAGCGGCACGCCAAGATCCTGGTCGAGCCCTGGCACGCATGAACCTGCGCGACCTGCGTTACCTGGTGGCGGTCGCCGAACAGCGCCACTTCGGGCGCGCTGCGGAAGCCTGCTTCGTGAGCCAGCCGACGCTCTCCACGCAGATCAAGAAGCTCGAGGAGGAACTCGGCGTGGTGCTGATCGAACGCACCAACCGGCAGGTCATGCTGACGCCGGTCGGCGAGCGGATCGTCGCGCAGGCGCAGCGCGTGCTGCGCGAAGTGAACCAGCTGGTCCACATCGCCCAGGCCTACCAGGATCCGTTCGGGGGCGAGTTCCGGCTCGGCATCATCCCGACCGTGGCGCCCTACCTGCTGCCTAAGATCCTCGGGCCGATCAACAAGGCCTTCCCCAAGCTCAAGACCCAGTTGACCGAAGGCCAGACGCTCAACATCACGCGCATGCTGCGCGACGGTGAACTCGATGCGGTGATACTCGCGCTGCCGCTCGACGAAGAGCACGTGGAGCAGGTCAAGCTCTACACCGAGCCGTTCTACTTCGCGGCGTCCCGCCAGCATCCGAAGGCGGGACAGAAATCGGTGCGGCTCGCCGACCTCGAGGACGAGCAGGTCCTGCTGCTCGAGGACGGCCACTGCCTGCGCGACCAGGCGCTCGCGATCTGCCAGACCGCGCACGCGGTCGAGAACACCAACTTCCGGGCGACCAGCATCGAGACGCTGCGCCAGATGGTGGCTGCGAACGTCGGCATCACGCTGATGCCGGAACTCGCGGTGCCGCAGAAGAGTGCGACGGTGCGTTACCTGCCGTTCAGCGGCGCGACACCGCACCGCGACATCGGGCTCTGCTGGCGCACCAGTTCCACCCGCGAGGAGCTGCTCGAAGAGCTCGCGAAGCTCTTGATCGACACCATGCGGAACATCCTGCACGACTGACCGGCGGGCGGGGCCCCGCGGTCCGGCGTTCAGTCGAGGTCGGCGACGAGGCTCTGCCGCGTGGCTTCCTGCAGCGTGACGTTTGCGCGCATGCGGTCGTGCTCGATGCCCATGCGGATCGGTGCGCCGGCCTTGGCAGCCGCCACGCTCGCCGGGTCAAGCTCGAACCTCAGGAAGTGCACGGCGGAGGTCTTTTCGTCGGTGGACCGCTCGAGATCCTCGTTGGCGATGGCGAAGATCCGCGGCGCGTCGCCCACCTGGACCCAGATCCGATGCTCGATGCCCGGCATCTCCGCGAGCGCCCGCCGGCGCTCCTCGACGTCCGGGTACTCGAACATGAAGGTGCCTTTCCAGTTGGTCCCGTCCGGGATCAGCGGGTTGTAGGCGGCCAGCTCCTCCTCGATCTCGGCCGCGGTGAAGATCCGCTCCACGCGCAGCATCTCCTGGACCTGGTACCGGATGGTCGTACGGTCCTCGAAATACATCGTCGCGTTGGGGGTAAGCGCGACCCGGCGCGGCTTCTTGTGCTCGATCACTTCCGCGCGGAAAGCGTTGCGCGCCTCGGAATACGCCTCGAGCGTCCAGAGGTCGCTGCGTGCCAGTTTCTGCATCGTCAGACTCCGTATGCCTTGCGAATCATGCTGATCGGGTGCATCGCATCACCCGCGTCCTCGAGACCGTGCGCGATCAGCCGGCCGGCCATGGGGCAGTCCGAGCCGAACGTGTCGGCCTCGGCCTGCTTCACGCGTGTCACCACCGGTTTCGCGATCTTCATGGCCTTCGCGTAGGTCTCGCTCTTCACCGCGTAGGTGCCGTCGTGGCCGGAGCAGCGCTCGATGGCGACCACCTCGGTGTCGGGTACGAGCTTCAGGAACTCGCGGGTCTTCATGCCGATGTTCTGCACGCGCTGGTGGCAGGCGACGTGATAGGCCACCTTGCCGAGGCCCCGGCCGAAGTCGGTGCGCACGAGCCCGGACTTGTGGCGCAGCATCAGGTACTCGAACGGGTCGAAGAAGCTTGCCTTGACCCGCGCGACGTCCGCATCCTCGGGGAACATGAGCGGCAGCTCCTGCTTGTACATCAGCACGCACGAGGGGATCGGCGCGATGATGTCGTAGCCGTCGGCGATCGCGTCGAGGAAGACCGGCAGGTTCGCGTCCTTCAGTGCCGCGACCTTCTTCAGATCGCCGAGCTCGAGTTTCGGCATGCCGCAGCACTTCGCGTCCTTGAGCACGCGCACCGGGATGTCGTTGTGGTTGAGCACCGCGATCAGGTCTTCCACCACCTGCGGCTCGTTGTGATCGCCGTAGCAGGTCACGTAGATCGCGACCTTGCCCGTGGTGCGCTCGCCTGGCCGGACAGGCAGGTCCCGCCCGATGTGTTCGTCGACCCGCCGGCCGAGGGTCTTCGCGTGGAAGGGCGGCAGTGGTGCTTCCGGGTGGATGCCGACCATGCGGTCGCCGAGCTTGCGCAGGGTCTTGCTGCCGGCGGCCGCGTTGGCGAGCTGGGCGACGCCCGGCGTGCTCAGCACGTCGAAGATCGGGTCGGTGCTGGTGATCAGCCGGTCGCGCCAGCGGGTGTCCTGCTCGCGGAACCGGTAGGCCTTGGCGCGCAGCATCAGATGCGGGAAGTCGACCGCCCAGGGATGCGGCGGCAGGTATGGACACTTGGTCTCGGCACACAGATCACACAGGAAACACTGGTCGACCACCTTCATGTAGTCGGCCTTGGCGACGCCGTCCACTTCCATGGTCGGCGATTCGTCGACCAGGTCGAACAGCGTCGGGAATGAGTCGCACAGGCTGACGCAGCGCCGGCAGCCGTGACAGATGTCGTATACACGCTCGAGTTCCTTGTAGAGGTCCTCGCGGTCGTAAAACGTGTCGCTCTGCCAGTCGAGCGGCTGGCGGTCCGGGGCTTCGAGATTGCCTTCTCTGGTCGTCATGGTCGCTGCGTCCCTGGCGGATGCTCAGATGGAAAGGGGTCCATGCGGACCCCTTTTTTCGGCCGGCTGTCGGTCGTGCTTCAGGCGATCGCGTCCAGCGCCTTCTGGAAGCGGTTCGCATGCGAACGTTCCGCTTTCGCCAGCGTCTCGAACCAGTCGGCGATTTCGTCGAAGCCCTCGTCGCGCGCGGTCTTGGCCATGCCCGGGTACATGTCGGTGTACTCGTGGGTTTCACCCGCGATCGCGGCGCGCAGGTTGTCCCGGGTCGAGCCGATCGGCAGGCCGGTCGCCGGATCGCCGACTGCTTCCAGGTACTCGAGGTGACCGTGCGCGTGGCCGGTCTCGCCTTCCGCGGTGGAGCGGAACACGGCGGCAACGTCGTTCTCACCTTCGACATCCGCCTTCGCGGCGAAGTACAGGTAACGCCGGTTGGCCTGCGATTCGCCGGCAAACGCGTCCTTCAGGTTCTGCATGGTCTTGCTGTCTTTCAGGTCCATGACGACTTACCTCGTGGTGGCAATGTTCGGTGGATGGAACTCCGGGTCGACCGGAGTGGTTGAGGGGGCGCGCAGCCCGCTCGACGTGGGCCTGAGTATAGGGCCGCGTCCGCCGATGGCCAGTTGATTGAGGCTATCGCGAGCATAGACGGCCTCTATCGCCCACTGCGTGCTCGAAGGTTCTGTATATGAAAATGATTCTCATTGGGCGTGTACAATGCGCGCCCGCCCCGAGGAGTCCCGCCCGTGGTTCGCACCGAGCTCGCGCAGCTCCTGCGGCTGGCGTTCCCGATCATCCTGACCCAGCTGTCGCAGATGGGCATGGGTGTCGCGGACACGGTCATGGCCGGGCGCTACGGCGCGGTCGACCTCGCCGGCGTCGCGCTCGGCGGGGGCGTGTTCTGGCCGCTGATCATGCTCTGCGCCGGCGTGCTGATGGCGATCACGCCGTCGGTCTCGCAGCTGCACGGCGGCGGCGAGCAGGCCCGCGCCGGCGAGGTGATCCGACAGGCGGGCTGGATCGCGCTCGGCGCGGCCCTGCTCGTGATCGTCGCACTGCGGAGCGCCGAGCGCCTGTTCGGCTTCATCGAGGTGGACCCGAGCGCGATCCCGGTGGCGGTGGACTACCTCGATGCGATCGCCTGGGGGGTGCCGCCGCTGCTCGGCTACTTCGCGCTGCGCTACCTCTGCGAAGGCATGTCCTGGACGTTGCCGGCGATGGTGATCGCGTTCACCGGCCTGCTGCTCAAGCTCCCGTTGAACTATCTGTTCATGCACGGCTTCACGCTCGGCCCGCTCACGGTCGAGGCCATGGGGGGCGCGGGCTGCGGCTGGGCGAGCGCGCTCATCATGTGGGTGGAGTTCGTGGTGCTGGCAGCGATCGTCGCGCGTTCGCGCATGCGGGTCACCGGCCTCTTTGCGCGGTTCTCGGTGCCAGATCCGCGCGAGATCGGCCGCCTGGTGCGGCTCGGGCTGCCCATCGGCCTAACGACCTTTCTCGAGATCTCGCTGTTCTCGGTGGTCTCGTTGCTGATCGGCCGGCTCGGCGTCGAGGCGCTGGCCGCGCACCAGATCGCGATGAACGTGGGCGGCCTCGCGTTCATGATCCCGATGGCGCTCGGCATTGCGGTGTCGATCCGGGTCGGTTTCAACGTGGGTGCCAAGGACCTCGCCGGCGCGCGCCGCAGCGGGCGGGTGGCCATCGGCGTCTCGTTCGCGTTCGCGGCGGTCGCGGCCGTGCTGCTGCTCGGCGCGCGCGAGTGGGTCGCGGGGCTATACACCACCGATTCGGCCGTCCTGGTCCTCGCCGCCGAGCTGATGGTGTTCGTGGCGCTGTGGCAGTTCGTGGACGATACGCAGGTCACTGCGATCGGTGCGCTGCGCGGATTCAAGGACACCCGCGTGCCCCTGCTGATCGCCTTGCTCGCGTACTGGATCATCGGCCTGCCGGTGGGTGTGGTGCTCGGGTTCGGCTACGTGGAGATCGAGGCGTTCGGCGGCGTGCGCGGGTTCTGGGTCGGCTTCTGCGCGGGGCTCTTCGTCGCCGCGGTGGTGCTGGTCGCGCGATTCGCCTGGCTGTCCGGACGCGACGACCGTATTCTCGCTTTTGCACAGCGCTGAGGAATCACGATGACGGAAGAGCTCGACAGACCGGTGATAGTCACCCGCCACGACGGCTGGGCCGAAGTGGCGCTCGCGCGGCCGGCACGCAAGAACGCCATCACCGGGCCGCTCGGCGAGGCGCTGGCGGCAGCGCTGCACGAGCTCGACGACGACGAGTCGGTGCGCGCGATCCTGCTCTGCGGCAGCGGCGGCGCGTTCTGCTCCGGGCTCGACCTGAAGGCATTCAACGCGGACCCGCGCCCCGAGTGGGTCGCGCGATTCCAGGACATCTGGCGCGGTGCGCACAAGGCGCTGTACGGGCTCGAAAAGCCGCTGGTCGGCGCGCTCGAGCGCTACGCGATCAACGGCGGCGCCGCGCTCGCCATCGCCTGCGACCTGCTGGTCGCGGGAAAAACGGCTTATCTGCAGGTCGGCGAAGCGCAGATCGGCATGGCGGCGCCGTACAACATGGCGTGGCTCGCGCTGCGCCACACCGAGGCGCTCGCCGCGCGAATCGCGCTGGTTGGTCGCCGGTTCGAAGGCCCCGAACTGCTGGCGCTCGGCGTGGTGTACGAGGTGGTGGAGGACGCGGCGGTGCTCGCGCGTGCGCGCGCCCTGACCGCGGAACTCGCCGGCTATCCACCTGGCGGGTTGCGGTCGATCAAGCGCGCGCTGCGCGCAGGGGTCGATCAGGATGCGGATGCGTGGTTTGACCGGTTCGTGGGGGCAGGGCCGCGGACGGTGGCGCCGCCGGCCCCGAGGTCATAGGCCGGACACACCGGTTCCGCAATGCGTTGCCTACGGCGCGGGGTGTCTGGACAGAGTTCCCGTCTCGATCGAGCAGTTCGACAGGCCGTTCGCATCGAGTCCTCGTGCACCATTGACACGGTAACGTACGCAGTCGCATAGTTCAGCCATTGCAATTCCTGGGGAGGGAGGGCAATGCTGAGGGGGCTCACGGCTCACGGCTCACGGCTCACGGCTCACGGCTCACGGCTCACGGCTCACGGCTCACGCTTGCACGCATAGCGCGCTTCTGTCTATCCGGCAGCCCGGCCGGATCTATTTTCCCCCTGATCGCGTGTCATCCGGCGCCACGCCATGGGCGGCGCCGTGCCTGCATTCGCCTGTGAGGATCGAAACATGAACGGACGCCGGTTCGCCCGCGTGCTGGCGGGGATGTGTGCGCTCGGGATATCGGCCGGCATCGCGGCGCAGTCCAGGCCTGCGGATGACGACTTCGGCCATCGCGGCATGACCGCTGAAGAACGCGCGTACTACACCGCGCAGCGCGAAGCGCTGGTCGCCTACGTGGAATGCCTGAAGGGGCAGTACCAGGCGGAGCGTACGGCGACGCCTTCGAGTGCGGCCGACGTCTGTGGGTCGGAACGCGCGGCGTACGCGGCGCGCCTGCCCGAGGATCTCGTCGATCTCGAACTCGACATCATCGATTACCACGTCGCCAAGGATCACGGACGCGAGTGACACGCGGCGCCGGGCGGCGCTGCGCCAGGGAGGGGATCACCATGGGGCGGAGTTCATGGCGACGGTCGGGTGTGCTGGTCGTGGGGTTGCTGTTTTCGGGCATTGTGTCCGCTGCCGAGATCGTCGCGCCTAGCACGAGTAGCACGGGTACATTCACGGTGACCTGGAGCCCTGGCTACGAGCTGTGGCTCGCCGATTCGAGCTGGCGCTTTGCGGGTCCGCCCACCACGTCGACCAACTTCACCAGCCTGCCGTCGGGCGTGTACAAGTTCGTGCTGGTCTCCTGCGGCATGACCTACATGGGCTGGGAGATCGGGTATGTGTATTCGTGCAGCTCGGTGCCTGCCAGCGCCAAGACCGTGACCGTGACGCGCGATGCGGAACCGGCGATCGCGACCAGCTCGGAAGCAGGGAGCACGGCGTACACGGCCAACGTCACAGGACGCGGCGCGGCGCAGCTCACCGTGCCGATCCGGGCGACGAGCGGCCCCGGGGCGCTTGCGCCTAAGATTGCCCTGCGCTACGACAGTGCGCGCGGCAGCGACCGGCGCACCTATACCATCGACGACGTGCTGGGCTACGGCTGGGAACTGACCGGGCTGTCGCGCCTGCATCGCTGCATCGTGGGTCTGGCGGACACGACCGCCGCGCCGACGCTCACCACCGGTGACCGGCTGTGCCTGGATGGCATGCCGCTGGTGCTGACCGCGGGTACCTACTGGTCGAACGGGTCCGAGTATCGTCTGGAGACCGATCCTGACGTAAAAGTGACCCAGCAGTTCACGTCCGGCGTCGGCAATTGGTACGAGGTGCGCTACCCGGATGGCCGGGTCGGCCGGTTCGGCGACACGACGACCAGCCAGGTGGCCGCGAGCGGCTATGTCCCGTTCAACCCGTTCGGCGGGGGCGGTTGGGGTGGCGCCAGTCCGATCCACGTCTGGGGCCTGCGCCTTATGCAGGATGGCCTCGGCAACGAACTGGCCGTTGCGTACGATCGGTTCGACGGGTACGGAATGCTGATGCCGGCCTCGGTGAGTTATGAGGGAGCGGAAGTGCAGTTCAAGTACGGTCCGCGCGACGATCTACCGGTCGTAGTCGTGGGGAATGTCTATCGGGAGCCGTCCAACCTGCGCCGCCACGCCGTGCTGAACCGCATTCTCGTGCGTATGGGCAATGTCAATGTCCGCGAGTACCGCCTCGACAGCAATCTGGTCGGCGGCCGGCTGCGGCTCGAGCGAGTCCAGGAGTGCGGGTACAACGCGGCGGGGACCACGGCGACGTGCCTCAAGCCCCTGGAACTCACCTGGGGCACGGTGACCGGCAGCAGCGACGATTATCCGATCGCAGTGACGCAACTGCGCGACGGCACGTCCGATGTCTATGGCGCGCGCACCCAGTTCACCTACAGCAACGTGACCACCAGCAGCAACCCGATCGGTTTTACGGAAGCCTCGTTCGGTACCGTGCCGACGCTGCCGAACACGGCCACCCAGGCGGTGGCGGCGGTGTCGACGCTGCGGGTGTCGGACGGCCTTGGCGCAGGGGCGTTGCGCACCTGGACGTATCGCTACAAGGGCCTGGCGCGACGCAGCACCCAGAACCGCGGTTATCTCGGCTTTGCGGAGACCCGCGTGCAGGAGAGCGGCGTGACCGAGTACACCTACGCCCAGCGCCGCTTCGACTGGCCGTTCCTGGGCGCGGTGAGCCACACGCGGGTGCTGAACAACACGTTTGGGGCGCATACGCAGGAGTTCGCCCGGGAAGAACACGCGTTTGCGCAAAAGGTGCACGCGAACGGGTCCCGGCACACCTGGCGTGCGCGCTCGACGCGCTGGGTGTTCGAGGGCACTGCCACGGTGGGCGGGGAGGTGGCGACCTACACGCCGTGCTTCCGGGATTTTACCGGCGACACCTGCCCGGGCAGCGGCACCGAACTCGACGCCTTGACCCAGCTGCGCGAAGACCGGGTGGAGGGCAACACGGTCTCGAACCCGACGTTTACCCCCGGGTTCTGGGGCGACGTGCCGGTGCGGACGGTCTCCAGCGTGCAGCGCACCACGGTATCCCGCACCAACCTGCACCGGGTCGACAGCCCGACCTGGATCCGCAACGCGCCCAAGCGCGAGGTCGTGACCCACTACAACGGCACGAGCGGCGACCCGAGGACGGTGAGCCGGGAGTTTGCGTACCTGTCCGGCACCCGCCTGCTCGAGAGCAGCACCTGGTTCCCGGCCGTGACCGGCCTGACGCTGACGCTCACCCGCAGCTTCGATACCGCCAACAAGCACGCGATGTCGAGCGAGACCGTGACAGGCGACGGCGTCGACGCCCGCACCACCACGTTCCAGACCCCGTACATCAATAACCGCTACGTGAGCGAGGTCACCCGCCCGGTGGACGGCTCCGAGACCCATGTGACCAGCCGCACCATGGACCACCGGTTCGGCCAGCCGGACAGCGTGACGGATGCGAACGGGCGCACCACGGACATCGAGTACGACCCTTTTGGCCGGGTCGTCCGCGAGACCGCGCCGGACGGCACCGAGTCGCTGGTGGCCTACGAGCGCTGCGACCTGACCGACTGCGCGAACGGCGGACACGCGGAGGTCGCCACCAAAATCACCGCGACGTTCGTGAACGGCAGCACCCAGGTGGCGCCGACCCGGGTGACCTATCTCGACATCCTCGGCCGGCCGGTGCTGACGGAGGTTGAAGCGCTCCGGTCGAGCGACGGCTCGCACCGCCAGCGTACCGTGTACGACACCCGGGGCCGGGTGCAGTACGTGACGCGGCCGAATTTTGGCGTTACACCGCTGTCCTGCTCGGGCGCGGGCAGCAACTGCACCTGGTACACCTACGACAGTCGCAGCCGGGTGACCCGGGAGGACCGCCCGGACGGCGGGTTCACCACCACGGTCTTTTCCGGTGCCACCGGCAGCGTGACGGTCACGGTGACCGAGACGGTCAAAACTCCCGGGCTTGCCGACGTCACCCGGGCCAAACAGTCCGTGTTCAACGTGCTGGGCCAGCTCACCTCCACCACCGATGCTTACGGTACGGGCTCCGCGGTCACGACTGCCTATACGTATACCTCGCACGGCGACCTCGCCACGGTCACCGTGGGCGGCACCACGGTGGCGACCCTGAGCTACGACCTGGCCGGCAACCGGACCCAGATCGTCGAGCCGAACACGGGGACCACGCAGTTCGCGTTCAATGCGCTGGGCGAGCTCACCTCCACCACCGATGCCAGGAGCCAGACCAGCGCTTACGTCTACGACCTGCTGGGCCGCCTGACCAGCCGCACCGATCAGGGCGGGGTGGTGAACACCTGGACCTGGGATCCCGCGTACGCCAAGGGCGCACTCGGCAGCCGTTCCCGGACGGGGTTCACCGAGACCTACCGGTACGAGGGCCCGCATGGGAAGCTGGATCAGATCGTAACGAGCAACCTTGCCGGCGGGGTGTGGTCCAGCAGCTACACGCGCAGTTTTACCTACGATGCGGCGGGCCGGCTGGCGACCCAGACCTACCCAGCAAGTAATTTCACTGCAGAATACGCCTACACCGCGCAGGGATATCTGAGCGAGGTCCGGCGCAGCGGCCACAGCACGGTGCTGCACCGGTTCGAGTCCACGGACCCGTTCGGGAACGCCACCGAAGAGCGGTTCCACAACAACGCGTTCCGCACGATCCGCGGGTTCGATGCGGCGAGCGGGCGGCTGACCAGCACCCAGACCGGCACCACCGCCACCCCGAAATCGATCCAGGACCTGGAAACGGTGTGGCGCAGCAACAGCACCCTGTACCGGCGCATAGACAAGCGCAATACCGTGACGACCGGCGACGACTACGTCGATACGTTCAGCTACGACGCGCTGGAGCGCCTCACCCAGCAGGCAACGACCGTGGGGGCGAGCCGGACGCTCACGTTCGCCTACAGCGCCACCGGCAACCTGACCAGCAAGACCAGCAACGTCTCCGGTGACCTGAACGTCACCGGGTACACGTACTCAGGTCCCCACCGGCTGACCAGCGTCACTATAGGCGGTATCTCGAACACGCTCAGTTACGACAACAACGGCAACCTCACCCAGTACGCGGCGGCTTCAGGCCCCAGCACCTGGCTCACCTACGACGCCCGCAACAACGTCACCCAGATCCACGTGGGCCCGAACCAGTCCACGATCGTGGCCCGTGACCAGTTCTGGTACGACACGGACGACCAGCGGGTGCAGAGCCTCGAGAGCTGGGACGAGTCCGGCACCCCGCGCACGCGCCGGGTGCTGTATCTGGGCGGAGACTACGAATACGTGCTCGCTCCGGCCAACGCCACCCACGACCGGATCGTGCGCCTGCAGATCACCACTACGGTGCGTGCCATCGCCCGGCGCCGGGCGAGCGACCAGCAGTGGGATGCCTGGTACTACGAGTACGTGCACCGCGACCACCTCGGTTCGGTGGACGCGATCACCGACAGCGCCGGCTCGGTACAGCAGAAAACCAGTTTTGATCCGTTCGGCGGCCGCCGCGCGACCACCTGGAACGCGGATCTCTCGGCCACGGGACTCAACGCCCTGCGTTCCTGGCAGGACAGCCGCGGCTCGCGCGGGTTCACCGACCACGAGCACCTGAACCGCACCGGGTTCATCCACATGAACGGTCGGGTGTACGACCCCCGCATCGGCCGGTTCGTTTCCCCCGATCCGATCGTGCAGTTCCCGGACTTCTCGCAGAGCTACAACCGTTACAGCTACACGTCCAACAGCCCACTGTCGTGGACCGATCCGACGGGCTTCACGCAGTTTGATTGGGACAGGAACATCGACCTCAGATCTTCGCCGAGGTTGGGTGAGAGCGATGGCTGGTATTCGGTGTTCCTCCCTGGAGGATCGGTGTACAGCCATGGAGGGCATGCCGAGTCTGGCATTGCTGATCTGGTGTTCGACTATCTAGACTTCGGTGAGTTTAATGCTCCAGTCGATGGCGCATTGCCCGATCCTATGCAGGGCGATCCGAGCGCGGAGGCGGGAAGGCTGGCCTGGGACCTATGGAGCGAATACGGAAGCTACATTGAACTGGGTGTCGGTGTTGGCTTGATCGCACTGGACATCCTGAACACGCCGATCTCGCCGACTCCGGATCTGGGTATAATTGGTGCGGGATTGATCGCGCGGGGCACCGCCGCAAGGGGATCAACGACTGTTATCGGGAAGCTCGATGACCTGAAGAACCTGGCTCCAGGAGAGCGGACACTACTTGACCGTCTGCCGAATCTAGGAAGTTCAAGGGCAAACTGGTATCAGAATTCCAGTGTGCTAAGGCAAGAGATGGCATTGGGACGGCCGATCCGCGATGCGTCAGTCGATTCCGCCGGCCGACTGATTAACAACACAGGGTTCTTACGAGCGGAACGGAATCTGCTTGAGACGCGTGGTTGGATATACAACCAGGCGACGCGGATGTGGCACCCGCCAGGACCATGAACGCGCGATTCGTGGACATAGTGGAGCAGGCGTTTTCCTTCTTGGAAGAGGCTGGTTTTCGGCAAACAAATAGTGAACCGGGGCTAGTGACCTACGAGTCTGATCGCTCCTTCGTCACTGTTAGATGGGACGCTCGTTCCGGGGAATTGGACGCCTTTGTTGGGCTGATTCCAAGAACCGGCCGGGTTCAGGACGAATACTCGCTTGCCGACATCTTGGGCCTTGCTGGACTGCCAGCGTCCGACTGCAGACCGGCGCAGGTTGCTGATGAAGGTCGGCTGGAATCATTCATCGCGACACTTGCGAGCAACGTGCGCACGCATGCACAGCCAGGGCTTGCAGGTGATCGCATGTACTTTCGACGCTTGGAGACTTTTAGGGCCGCAAAGGCGGACGCCTACATGCGTGAAATGAAACTTAGGCAGGTGCGAGTCGAGGTCGAGAAGGCTTGGCGCGATCGCCAGTTCGACAAGGTGGTCAAACTCTACACGTCGGTCGAGCATGATCTTACGAAGTCTGAAGCGCGCAAGCTGGAGTACGCGAAGCAACACCAGTCGAGCTGAACGAGTGGGAGCGATCGGGACGATGCACGAGCTGGAAGAAGCCAGGCATGCATCGCACTCGGGCTAAGAAGAACGCCAGCGACGCTCAGCGACCGATGTCGGCCGCGGCAAGGATGGGGATGTCGCGGAACGCGCCGAGCGTCAGCAGATCGCGATCGCCGGTGACGATGAGCGAGGCCTCGGCGCCGAGCGCGGTCGCGAGAACGAGGTCGTCATCGGGATCGCGGCTCACGGGTTCGGTGAGCGGGGCGGGTTCTGCGATCTCGGCGAGGTGCGCGTAGTCCTGCACGAGGTCGGCGGCGGCGAGCCCGGAGTCGTGGACGCGCGCTGAAAACTTCGCGCGGCCGATGACCTCGGCGAGCTCGGCCAGCAACGCGGTGCTGGTGCAGAGTGTGAGCGCGCGCTCGCGCGCAAGGTCGATGAGCCGGCGCGGCGGCCCCTGCCAGAGTAGCCCCGAGAGCGCGGTGTTCGTGTCAGCGACGATCCGCACGGGCACGACGCTCGGCGCGCGCGGCGTCGATCTCGGCCTGGACTTCCTCGCTCGTCATCGGGGGTGCGTTCAGGGCATCGAGCTTCTCGAACGCTTCCCCGAGCCGCCGGGCGGCCTCGTCACGCGTCCGTTCCTCGCGGCGCTTGAGAAAGTCGACGAAATCCTCGACCTCGGCGAGCCGCAAGGGCAACAGTCCGCGGTGGTGAGAGCGCGGCGGCAGCGGCCGGACGGCAGGCTCACAAGGAACTGAGAGAGCGCGTTCTGCAGAAGCCAGGCTGGCAATCGGAGCCGCGATTGCAGGGCGCGGATGGCAGGTTTTATAGACCAGGCATCATAACGCCGAATGGTCGAATCCTTGAATTGAAACCGCATACCCCTTCCGGGCGTGCCGCCGGCGAGCGGCAGATCAGGAAATACGAAGAACAGCTGGGTTTGCCTGGGCGAGTTATCTAATACGGCCCGTATGTGCCATGAGTGAAGCGACCGTAGCTGCCAAGCTCGATGAGCTGCTGAGTCCATTGGGGTTCATTCGGAAGAGGGTCGTGTGGAATCGTCGATCTGGGTATGTAATCGAGGCGATTGATGTTCAAGTCAGCAAGATTGGCGATGTCGTGACTGTCAATGTAGGAGTGCTCGACATTGAGGCGCACATGAAGCTTTGGGGCAGTGAGCCCCCGCCGCTTGTTGAGGTGCCTGCCTGCACGGTAACGGCTCGAATAGGCGAGCTGATCGATGGCAAGGATCGCTGGTGGGAGCTGGACGTCGATGAGCGAGCTGACGACATCGCAAGGGCAGTGACTGAGCATGCTCTACCGTTTGTTACGCGGATGCGCTCCCGTCAGGAAATGGTGCAGTGGCTAACTGAAACCGGAGTCGCCAAGAAGAAGTATCCCCCGCCGATTATCAATCTGGCCATTCTCCAAGGCCTGCTCGGCGAGATGGCGAAGGCATGTGACCTTCTCGCTGAGGTTCAGCGTAAGGCGCTTGGCGCTTGGCGAACAAGGGCTTCTGAAGTCGCAGAGCGCATGGGATGTGCCAGTTAAGGCGGTGATTGGATGCCCACCAGTTGGCAAGCCCGGTACTGAAATTGAAGCGATGCGGGATAGTCCGCGGCTTACTGTTGTGACCCAATGGGCCACAACGCTCGGGGTCAGCTGCGCAGATCCTCGGGCGCCGGAGCGCGTCGGCGGTGGACGAGCGTGACGATGAACACGGCGTTGCCGCGCAGCTGATAGATGACGTGCCAGGAGTGCGCGGGGACTTCGCGGATGTCGGGGTCCTCGAGCTCGGGCACGCGCCGACCGATGCGCGGGGTCTCGGCCAGGGCGGCGGCGCGCGCGAGGATGATGCGCAAGACGGCCTTGGCGTTGGAGGGCGAGTCCGCGGCGATGTAGTCGTGAATCGCCGTCAAGTCTGCTCGCGCCCGCTGCGACCAGCGAGTCGCACTCACCAGGTTTCGATCTCCCGGGCGAACTCGTCGGTGGAGACGGTGCAGCCGGCGTCGATGTCCTTGACGCCCTGCTGGACCTTATTGAACACGTGTAGCCGGTAAACGATCTCATCGAGGGGCACGTCGTCGGGGGGCCGCTCGATGACGTGCAGGGCGTCCTGCTTGGGCGTCTGGGCAGGCATGGTGCGACTCCTATCGGCTCGCTTCGCCTCAATCACAGTCACTCGACGCGATGAAACAGATCTGCGTTCGTGAGAAACGTATTCCACGGCTGCGTCGGCCGACCGAACTCCGGATCCTCGAACTGCCGCGCCAGAATCCACAGGGTATGCAGGCAGTCTCGGCCGTCAGGCCCGCGCGCGAGTCGCCCGCTGAACGACGTGATGGCGTGCAGGTCACCGGCCGAATCCGACCAGTTCACGTGGAACGCCACGAGTTCCCCGTTGACCATGCCGGTCAGCGGGTAGCCACGCCCGGCGGCGGCGCGGCCTTTCTTAGAGTGATAGCGGCCGGTCAGCGTGCCGTCGGCATGCGCCTCGATCACGACCGTCGATCCGTTCTGGTTGATCCACTCGCCATCGATCCGCATGATCGGGCCCGTCTCACACCCGGTAGCGGTAGTACTCGATGCCGCCGTCATCGAACGAGGCTTCGCGCCCGCCGATCCGCTCGATGTAGAACACCCCGGCCTGCTGGTCGTGCTCGCGGCGCGTCGCGTGGCCGTCGTGCAGGGCGTGATAGGTGGCTTCGTCGAGATCGATCGGATCCGCGAGCGCGCCCGCGAAGCCGATGCGCAGGGCGGCGTCGCGCCAGCCGGGCACCACACGCATGGGAATCGCCTCGGCCGCGTCGCCGCTGCCGTAGCCGAGCGTGAGGATGCGCGCGCCGTCGAGCGGCCGCCCGGCCTGCGCGGCTTCCTCGAGGCCGGCGGCGAGCCAGGCCGGCAGTGACGCGGTGTAGAGGTTGCCCACTTCCTGCATCTGGCGCGTGCCGAGCGCGGTCATCAGTTCGCCGAACCGCGGTGCGCGGCGGAACTCGCGCGCCACCTCGGTCGCGAGCGGATACAGCTCCGTGCCGAGCTGCTGCTCGCGCACCAGCGCGTAGACGTCGGGCTCCGCGGTGAGTTCGACCACCAGTGAATCGACGTCGACGTCCGCCTGTTCCGCGTAGCGCGCGAGTTCGGCCAGGTCCTCGGCGTCGCCAACCGCGAGGGCGAGCAGGTAGCTCATGATGAGCCCGGTCTCGGCCATGCGCTGGTAGGGTCGATGCAGGAACACCGCCGCCAGGTCGCGCATGAAGCGGCTCGGCCGCTCGGCGGGCGTGCAGGCCGCGCGCACCCGGTCGAACATGTCGCGCGCAGCGGCCAGCACCTCGTCGATGTAGCAGGTGGTCGAGTACTTGCCGTTGAACACCGGAAAATCACGCGGCTGGGCGTAGGCGGTGGGAGCCTGCTCCATGAAGCGCAGAAACGGTTTGCGGAAGTCCGGGCCGCGATAGTCCGAGGCGCTGCCGGCGAGTTCCAGTTCGAGTTCGAGCAGCGTCGGCGCCTCGGTGACGAGCATCGCCACGGCGCCCGCGCCCTGGGTCGGTTCGCCGGAGGTGCCGCGCGCGTACTCGGCGACGTCCGCCGAGACCACGATGGCCTGCCGGCCGCGCCCGTCGAGTGCGAGATAGCGGGCGGCGGCCTTGAGCGCGTAGATGCCGCCGAGACACGCGTGCTTGAACTCGGGCACCTCGCAGGCGCGGCTGAGCGGCGGCCGGCCGCGCGCGACGAGCGCGTCGTTCACCATGCCCTTCACGATCACCGCGCCCGCGGAATTATCGGTGCTCGACTCGGTGCCGAGCGCGAGGAAGCCGATGCGCGCCGGGTCGAGCTGGTACTGGTCGATCAGACGCAGCACGGCGGTTGCCGCCATGGTGTAGGCGTTCTCGTCCGGCCCGCGCATGCGAAAGCCGCTGCCGATCACGGCACGCACCTTGTCCCAGCTGTCGCCGGTCCAGGCGCACCAGTCGGCCAGGCGCACGCGGTAGCGCGGAATGTAGCTCGCGAAGCCACTGATGCCGATCCCGGGGCGGGTCATACTGCGGGTTCCTGTCTGGTGCGGGATTGCGACGGCGGCACACCGAGTGCGGCGAGTCGTTCGGAAAATTCGCCACGCAGGCGCTGCCACTCCTGCCTGAACCAGGGTGTGAAGGCATCCGGCGTGGCCTCGAGTTCGTGATCGAGCGCTGCCGCGCCGATCCAGCGCCAGGCGCTGATCTCGTTTGTATTGATGGCGGGGTCAGTGTCGGCGCGGCCGAGATAGACGGAACACAGCTCGTGTTCGGTGCCGAGCGTGCCGAAGTGCGCCACGTACTCGAACTTGTAGACGAACTCGGGCCGGGTGACGAGGCCGAGCTCCTGTTCCACGCGCCGGACCACGGCTTCATCGAGGGTTTCGCCCACGCGCGGATGTGAGCAGCAGCTGTTGGACCAATAGCCGGGCCAGAGCCGTTTGCCGGGGGCGCGCTGCTGCATCAGCAGCGCGCCGTCGGCGTCGAACAGGAACACCGAGAACGCGCGGTGGCGGACGCCAGCGCCGTCGTGGCAGGCGGCCTTGTCGAGCTGGCCGATCGCGCGGTCGTATTCGTCGACCAGGATCAGGGGCTCCTGTTCGGACGAGACGATCTCGTTCTGGCGCTGGTTTCGGCTCTGGTTCGAGGGCACTGGGACAACCCGGCTCGGCGGTGTATGCGCGGTCAGGGGCGGCAGTGTACCCAAAATGCCCCCGGGCCGTCGCCCGGGCGCCCGGTGGACGCTGCCCGGGTCCGTGCATACCATGCGCGGGTTTTGCGCGGAGGACGGGGCATGCAGGGTCAGCCGACCGAACACCGGTTCGATACGGGGCAGGTGCGCCTCGCCTGGTTCGAATGGGGTCGGCCGGGCGATCCGGTGGTACTGCTGGTCCATGCCACCGGGTTCCATGCCCGCTGCTGGGATCGTACCGTGGCGGCGCTCCCGCCGGGCTTCAGGGTCATCGCCCTGGACATGCGCGGCCATGGCCGCAGCGACAAGACTCCACCCTACGGCTGGGAGAGCTTCGGCGCGGATCTCGAGAGTTTCGTCGCGGCGCTCGGCATCCGCGACGCCATCGGGGTCGGTCACTCCATGGGCGGGCACTGCGTCACCCACGTGGCCGGCCGTGCGCCGGGGACGTTTGCGCGCCTGCTGCTGGTCGACCCGGTGATCATGGATCCCGCCCTGTACGGCGCGCACCGGCACCAGGGCTTCGAGCGTGCCGAGGATCATCCGGTGGCGCGCCGCCGCGACCGCTGGTCGTCCTGGGAGGAGATGTACGCGCGGTTCGCGGAACGGCTGCCGTTCTCGCGCTGGCGCCCGGCGGTGCTGGAGAATTACTGCCGCTTTGGTCTGCTCCCGGACCCGGCCGGTGACGGCTGGCAGCTGGCCTGCCCGGGGGTGGTCGAGGCGTCGATCTATCTCGGCAGCGGGCGGACCGACATCTACGGGCTCATTCCGGCGATCCGCGTGCCCGCCGTGGTCCTGCGCGCGCCGGGCCGCGAGCCGGGCGACACGCTGATGGATTTCTCCAAGTCACCGACCTGGCCGGGTCTCGCGCAGGCGTTCCAGCGCGGTCGCGACGTGTTCCTGCCGGACCACACACACTTCATTCCGATGGAAGACCCGGACCTGGTCGCGCGGTTCATCGTTGATCCCGACGCCGAGGCCTGAGTCGGTGAGCCTGCCGTTCAGGCGCTGCTTATGTCCATCAGCCGTCCTCCATCAGCCGATGCGGCGGCCGTGACGCATAGCGCCAAAGCCGTGCGCCGCGCAGGCCGGCCACGAGAATCAGGAACGACACCGCGATGCCCGGCACCAGGCCGGTGAGCGGGTCGGTCAGTTCGACGAGCAGGCCGAGCAGGGCGGCGCTCAGCGGCGAAGCCACCATGAAGCTGACCAGCAGGATCGATAGGATCTGCGAGCGGTAGCGTGCGTCGGCCAGTTCCTGCACCGTGGTCCGCACCAGCGTCGTGGTGATGCCCATGTTGAGCCCCCAGGCGAACATCAGCGCGAGGAACACGACGGGCGGCGGTTCGAAGAGCAGCGCGAGCAGGATCAGCGCCCGCGTCGGCTGCATGAGCAGGAACAGGCGCCCCGGCCGCAGGAGCGGCATGAACGCGAGCAGCGCGACGTTGGAGCCGATGCTGCCGGCCGTGAACACCATCATCACCATCGCGAAGTAGGCGGCATCTCCCGCATACAGCGTGCGCACGATGTACGGGATCACCACGATGTAGGCCCCGGCGTTGAACAGGCTCGACAGGAAGTTGAGCCCGATCAGATCGCGGATCAGCGGCGCCTGCCGCACCGCGTCGAAGCCGGCCGTCAGGGTCTTCCAGGCGGTGCCGCGGGCGGCCGCAGGGGCTGCCGGCAGCGGTGGCAGGCGCAGGGTCGCCGCAAGGCCCGTCAGGAACAGCAGGGACTGCAGTACCAGCACGACGCCGAGTCCGAGCGTGTCCAGTCGGCCGCCGAGGTAGAAGCCGGACAGGCCCACCAGCGACGTGCAGATGATCATGATGGTGACGGCGCGCTGGGTGTCGAGGCGGGTCACGCGGGTGAGCGCGGCCTGGCGCGCCGGGTCGCTGAGCGCCTGGATGCCCGATACCAGCACGCCGAACAGCACGACCCACCAGTAGTCGAGCAGGTCCGCGCCGTACACCACCGCGAGCGCGAGTGGCGGCAGCGCGACCAGCACGTGCATGGCAGCCAGCAGTTTGCGGCCGTCGTATCGATCGCCCAGCAGTCCGCCCAGGAACAGGATCAGCAGCGGCGGGAATTCGGCGAGCGAGCGCGCGAACCCCGCCTCGGCGGCGGGCCGTTCCAGGATCCCGACCAGCATCCAGGTGAACAGGAAGCCCTGCAGGCTCATGCCGGCCATCCAGAGGCTGGATCCGGTGAGATACCACGCATAGGCGCCGTGCGGCGGGCGTTCGATGTCCGGTGTGGTCATGGCGGGGCCGGGAAAAACGTGCGCGCATCATAACCGTGCCGCGACACAGTTGCGGAAGTTCCTGTTAACCCGTTAACAAATCGCGCACAGACGGAGCGCCCGACGCAGCCGAGACTTTCCGCCTGGACCTTGACAGGGGAATCGACGTGAGCGGCAGAAAGACCGATAACGACCAGCGGCTCTGGTTCCGTTCCTCGCGCGTGTTCGCGAGCAACGGCAGCTGGTACTTCCACACCCGCGAAGGTGTCGACATGGGGCCCTACGAGACCCAGTTCGAAGCCGAGATCGAGGCGGGCATCCTGCTCAAGCTGCTGAAAGAGGCCGACCCGACTGATTCGGCAGGTCCGGCACAGGTCATTCGCGAATTCGTGCTGGACTCCTTCGACATGGGCCGTCCACTCGCCCCGAGCCTGAAGTCGAACGGCTGACCCGGCGCCGGCACGAACGGGCATAATGGCCGCCCGAATTTTCGATCGAGGCCATCATGCCCAGACTGAGCCAGGTGAGCGCCGCGGATGCGCCGGAACACATCCAGCGCATGTACAACTTCCTGTTCGGCGACCGCGATCCGGTTGCCGAACCGGGCACGGAAACCGGTACGCCCGGCAACTGGTGGACCGTGTTCGCGCTGGTGCCGGACTGCTTCGATCATGCGGTGGAGGGGTTCCGGTTCTATCGCAGCCCGCGCCGCGAACTCGACCCCAAGCTGCGTGAGCTCGGCCAGACCCGGGCCGGTTATGCGCGCGGCAGCCAGTTCGTCTTCTCGCAGCACTGCAAGTCGATGCGCAGCCTCGGGTTCTCGGAGGAGCAGATCCGCGCGGTCCCGCACTGGCAGGCGGCGGACTGTTTCGACGAACTGCAGCGGCTCGTGCTCGCCTACACCGACTGCCTGGTTCTGGACGGCGGCCGCACGCCGGACGGGTTGTTCGATGCCCTGAAGGTGCACCTCTCCGACCGCGAGATCCTCGAGCTGACCTACACGACCACGCTCTACGAGATGCACGCGACGATCTGCCGCGCGCTCAAGCTCGAGTTCGACGACGTGCCGGAACGGATCGTCGAAGTACCGGCGCCCGACAAGGCGGGCGCCGTCGACTTCATGCGGAGCGTGGACGACTAGCCGACCGCGTCCAGGTATTGCGCGAGCCGGCGCAGGTGGCCGTCGACGCCGGTTGCCCCGGCGTTGTGGGTCGCAAGCGCGATATGCGTGGCGCCGAGTTCGCGCCACGCCTCCGCGTGGGTCCGCCAGCGTTCCGGGTTGCCGCCGCGATACTGGGCCTGCGCCTGGATGCCGAAGCCAGCCATGCTCTTGCCGACCCTGGCCCGTTCCGTGCGCAGCGTGTCGATGCACGCGCGCGCGGCATCGTTCGCACCCATCAGCGGGATCCAGCCGTCGCCCAGGCGCGCGCAGCGCTCGAGCACGGCGGGCGCCGAGCCGCCGAACCAGACCGGGATGTTCCGCGACGGGCGCGGGTTGATGCTGGCGGCGCTCACCTGGTGGTACGTGCCCGAATAGGTGAGGCTGTCCTCGCTCCAGAGCTTGCGCAGCAGGTCGACCTGTTCTTCCTGGCGCCGGCCGCGGTTGCCGAACGGCACGCCGAGCGCCTCGTACTCGATGCGGTTCCAGCCGGTGCCGATGCCGAGCCGGAAGCGGTTGTTGGAGAGGATCGCGACCTGGGCCGCCTGCTTGGCGACGAGCGCGGTCTGGCGCTGCGGCAGGATCATGACCGTCGACATGAGGTCGAGTCTTTCGGTCACGGCGGCGATGAACGCAAACGTGGTCAGCGGCTCGTGGAATGCGACGTCCTTGTCGTACGCGCCGCGCCAGCCGCCCGGCCGGTTGGGATCCGCGCCGAGGACGTGATCGTAGATCAGGAGGTGCGTCGCGCCGAGGGCTTCGACCCCCTGCGCATAGGCCCGGATGGCGCCGGGGTCGGTACCGATCTCGTTGTGCGGCAGGACCGCGCCGAATTGCATCGTCACGCCTGATTCTCCCTCGTGTTGGTCGACTGTCGCCGGGGCGGGCATCGTACCCGCCCACGCCGGCGGGTGGTAGGCGGGGTCCCCGACCGACTCCCGAAAACCCGCCGGAATCGGGTTACAATGCGCGGCTTTTTCCGGTACCAGGCAATTCCATGGCTGAACCAGCACCAGCGGGCGCGCCGTTCTCGTTCGTCGAGATGGAGCATCGGGTGCTCGAGTTCTGGGCGGCGCACGACACGTTTCAGAAAAGCCTGTCGCGCACCCGGGACAACGCGCCCTACAACTTCTACGACGGTCCGCCGTTCGCGACCGGGCTGCCGCATCATGGCCACATCGTGGCGAGCACCATCAAGGATATCGTGCCGCGCTACTGGACCATGAAAGGGCGCCACGTGCCGCGCCGGTTCGGCTGGGACTGCCACGGCCTGCCGATCGAGCACGAGATCGACAAGCAGCTCAACATGTCGGCCCAGCAGGCCGTCGCGGAACTCGGCATCGCCGGCTACAACGACCAGTGCCGCGCCATCGTGCAGCGCTACGTCGCCGAATGGCGCACGACCATCACCCGGCTCGGCCGCTGGGTCGATTTCGACAACGACTACAAGACCATGGACCCGTGGTTCATGGAGTCCGTGTGGTGGGTGGTCAAGCAGCTCTGGGACAAGGGGCTCGTGTACCAGGGCGTCAAGGTGATGCCGCTTTCCACCGAGCTCGGTACGCCCCTGTCGAACTTCGAGGCCAACTCGAACTACATGGAGGTGCAGGACCCGGCGATCACCGTGCTCTTCCGCCTGGCGGACGAGGATGCCTGGCTCGCCGCCTGGACCACCACGCCGTGGACGCTGCCCTCCAATCTCGGCATCTGCGTGGGGCCCGACATCGATTACGTGAAGGCGCACGATCCCGCGCTCGGTCGCGACATCTACTTCGCGGCCGAGCGGGTCGGCGCGTACGGCGATCTCGAGGTCAGGGCCCGGGTCAAGGGGCGCGACCTGGTCGGGCGGCGCTACCGGCCGCTGTTCCCGTACTTTGCCGGCGAGGCGGCGCGGGGCGCGTTCGTGGTGGTGATGGACGACTACGTGACCGCCGACAGCGGCACCGGACTCGTCCACCAGGCACCTGCGTTCGGTGAGGACGACTACCGCGTCATGCGCGCGGCCGGCATCGAAGCGTTCGTCTGCCCGGTGACCCTGCACGGGGAGTTCACCGACGAGGTGCCCGACTTCGCCGGTCGCTACGTCAAGGATGCCGACAAGGACATCATCCGGCGGCTCAAGGATGACGGTGCGCTGTATCGCCAGGAGGTGATCCAGCACAGCTATCCGTTCTGTTACCGCTCCGATACGCCGCTCATCTATCGCGCGATCCCGTCGTGGTACGTGCGCGTGACCGACCTGGTCGAGCGCATGCTCGCGGCAAACGAACAGATCCGCTGGGTGCCGGACCACATCAAGCACGGCCGCTTCGGCAACTGGCTGGCCGGCGCGATCGACTGGTCGATCTCGCGCAATCGCGTGTGGGGCACGCCGATCCCGATCTGGATCAACGACGTGACCGGCAACCGCGTCTGCATCGGCTCGCTGGACGAGCTCGAGCGGTTGACCGGCGTGCGGGTGACCGACCTGCATCGCGAACACGTCGACCCGCTGGTATTCCGGCTGCCGGGCGAGGAAGGCACCTATCAGCGCATCGAGGAGGTGCTCGACTGCTGGTTCGAGTCGGGTTCCATGCCCTACGCGCAGCTGCACTACCCGTTCGAGAACGTGAACGTGTTCGCGGCCGGTTTCCCGGCCGAGTTCATTGCCGAAGGGCTCGACCAGACGCGCGGCTGGTTCTATACGCTGACGGTGCTCGCCGCGGCGCTCTACGACAAGCCGGCGTTCCGCAACGTGATCGTCAACGGCATGGTCATGGCCGAAGACGGCAAGAAGATGTCGAAACGGCTGCGCAACTACACGCCGCCCGACGAACTCATGGAGACCTACGGCGCCGACGCGCTGCGCCTGTATCTCATCAATTCCGGGCTGGTCAAGGGTGAGGAGCAGCGCTTCGCTGATGCGGGCGTGCGCGACATCGTGCGCCGTGCGCTGCTGCCCTGGTACAACGCCTTCGCGTTCCTGAAGACCTATGTGGAGATCGACGGCTGGTCGCCCGCGGCGGGGCTCGCGGCCGGCGACAACGTGCTCGACCGCTGGATCCTGTCGCGGCTGCAGTCGCTCAAGTCCCGCGTGGCAGAGGAGATGGAGGCCTACCGGCTGTTCAACGTGGTGCCACCCTTGCTCGGGTTCATCGAGGAGCTGACCAACTGGTACATCCGCCTCAATCGACCGCGATTCTGGGGCGAAGGCATGACGCCGGACAAGGCTGCGGCCTATGCGACGCTGTATACGACGCTCGCGGACCTGGCGCGGCTCATGGCGCCGTTCGCGCCGTTCCTGGCCGAGCATCTTTACCAGTCGCTCGGCGCGCTGGGCGGCGGGCGTGCGGACCCCGAGTCGGTACATCTCTGCGACTATCCGGTCGCGGACCGTGCGCTCATCCGTCCCGAACTCGAGACCGCCGTCGATCGTATGCAGCAGGTCGTCCTGCTCGGCCGCCAGAAGCGCGAGGAGGTGCGGATCGGGCTGCGCACCCCGCTGCGTCGGCTCACCATCGTCAATCGCGACCAGGCGCTGCTGGACGACCTGCGCGCACTCGAAGACTACGTTCGTGCCGAGCTCAATGTGCTGGACGTGCGCTACGACGCGGACGAGGCGGCTTACATCCAGCTGGTCGCCCGGCCGAACTTTCCGCGCCTCGGCAAGCGCCTCGGCAAGCGGATGAAGTCGTTCCAGGCCGCGATCGCGGGCCTGACCGCGGCGGACATCGAGACCCTGCGCGACAGCGGATCGATCACCATCGACGGCGAGCGCTTCGGCAGCGACGAGATCGTGGTGCTGCAGCAGTCCCGCGCCGGCAGCAACGTGCTCTCGAACCGTTACATCGCCATCGAACTCGACACGACGCTCGATGCCGAGTTGCAGCTGAACGGTTATGCGCGCGAGATCGTCAATCGCATACAGCGCTACCGCAAGGATCTCGGGCTCAATGTCGCGGACCGGATCGACGTGCGCTATACGGGTGCCCCGGAGCTGCTGCAGGCCGCAGCCGCGCACGCGGACTACATCGCGGGCGAGACCCTGGCGGTGTCGTTCGTGGCGGAGCCCGCGCTCGCAGGCGGGCAGGCCGTGACCATCGATGAGCTACCGTTCCGCTGCGTGGTGGGCCGGGCGCGTGGCTGAAGCCGGGCGCGGCATCGATGCGGAAGCCCTCGACGCGGGCCTGGCGCGCTGACGTGGCCTACCATCACGGCGACCTTCGCGAGGCGCTGCTCGCGGCGGCGGAACAACTGCTGCGCGAACAGGGCGGCCCGGGTGGCGTGACGTTGCGCGCCTGCGCGCGACGGGCCGGGGTATCGCACGCGGCGCCGCAGCATCATTTCCGCGATCTCTCGGACCTGCTGGCCGAACTCGCCGCGCGCGGCTTCGAACGTCTGTCCGAGGCGTTGCGGACCGCACTCGAGCAGGCCGGCGACGATCCGCAGGCGCGCTTCGTGGCGGTGGCGCGTACCTACGTCGGATTTGCGCGCGATAGCGGTCCGATGTTCCGGCTCATGTTCCGCTCGGACGTGCTCAACGCCGAGAACGCGTCGTTGCGCTCGGCGGCGGTACAGACTTACGCCGCGATGACCGACAGCGTGGCGCTGCAGAGCGGTGCACCGCGGGTTGCCGCCGACGACCTTTTCGAACGGATTCGCGAGCCGGTCCTCATGGAGGACATTCTGCTCGCGTGGAGCCACCTGCACGGGTTCGCCATGCTGCTGCTCGAAGGCCAGCTCGATGTATTCCAGGGCGAAGAGTCGGAGGAGGAATTCGTGGCGCGCATGCTGAAACGTACGGCGCTACGGGTGAGTGGGTTGTTGCGGCGCGATCTGCGGATCGATTGACCGCCGGTGTCCGGAAACGAAGCGGCCGAGCTCGCGCTCGGCCGTTCCTCGCAAGGGGCGCGGTCTCGCTCCCCTTTTCCCCCCGAGTTGTGGATATCAGCAGATGCCGCGCGGGACTGTCAATCGTGCACTGCGCAACGAGGGCAGGCGCGTTCCGGCTGGTGGCCGGGGCGTTGCAGACGGTCGTGGAGGGAGAGCAGGCGGTTTGGGCTGGAAAAAGAAGGCCGGCGGGGCAGTTCGGTTTCGCGAGCTGCGCCCGCCGGTCCTGTCTGAAGGTAGACCGGGAGGGATACCCGATGGGAGGGGGGGGAGGGGGGATCGGGTATCCCTCACCGAATCATGGGATGCATGTTACTTTCGGTAACACGAAATGCAACCGCGGGTAACGCGACGATGTGTTGCAATTATGCGACGATTCGGCATCATTTCGCGTCGGCGAATGGCCGGGTGACCACGGGACAGCGATGCAGCGTGTCGACTGGGACGATCTCAAGTGTGTCGCCGCGCTGGCCGAGGGCGGCTCCGTGCGGCGTGCGGGCGCCTTGCTCGGCATTCATGGCGCCACCGTCGCACGGCACCTCGAGCGCCTGGAGCACCGGCTCGGCGTGAAGCTCTTCGCGCGTGGGCGCCACGGCATGACGCTCACCGTTGCCGGTCGGCGGGTGCTCGAGGCGCACGAACAGGTCCGCACAACGTTCCTGGCGCTCGAGCGCGACCTCGCGGCAAGCGGCTCCGAATACGCAGGTCCGGTCGAACTGGTGCTCCCCGATGCGCTGGCGGCTGGCTGGATGGTGGCGCGCCTGTCGACGTTCGCGACCCGCCATCCCGACATCGATCTCACGGTGCGCACGGCTGAAGACATCCCGGTCTTCGAGCCCGGCGCGGCAACGGCCGCACTCGTCCTGAGCGATGCGCCACCGGACGACCTGGTCGGGCGCAGGCTGGGGACACTCGCGATCAGCGGTTACCGTGCCGAATCCCTGCCGGCTGGCGATACCGTGCAGGCGCATGGACCGACGCCGGCGTCCGCCGAACGCGTGATCGGTCCGCTCGCGTCGGCACTGGCGCGTGCCTGGATCGCGTCGGAACGCACCCCGGCCGTCGAGGCGAGCCTGCACTGTCGCGAGATCGCCGCCCAAGTCGTCGCGGCGCGCGCCGGGCTCGGTGTCGCCGTGCTGCCCTGTGTCGTCGGCGACGCGACCCCGGGTCTCGTCCGTACCGAACCCGCGCGCCCGCTCGAAGCCGGCGGCGTGTGGCTGCTCAGCCATCCGGACAGCCGCGGCATCGCCCGACTGCAGGCTCTGTTAGGCTTCGTGCAGGAGTCGTGGATCATCGATCGGGCCCGCCTCGAGGGGCAGGCCGCAGGAGCCTGAGAATCGTATGCCGAGCGCTGCCCAACCGACCTCGCACAGCTATTTCTCCCAGCGCCTGCGCCTGCACTACCTCGACTGGGGCAACACGTCGGCGCCCCACATGCTCCTGGTGCACGGATCGCAGGACCATGCGCATGCCTGGGACTGGTTCGCCGGGAAGTTCGCCAAGAGCCACCACGTGCTGGTGCCCGATCTGCGTGGGCACGGCGATTCCGAGTGGGTCCGCGGCTCGAGCTACCACCACGCGGACTACGTCTACGACATCGACCAGCTGGTCCGTCAGCGCGCACTGGCGCCACTCGTCGTAGTCAGCCATTCGATGGGGGGCACACTCGCCAGTCTCTATGCCGGCGTCTTTCCCGAGAACGTGCGTGCGCTCGTGATCATCGAAGGGGTCGGCCTCTGGCCGGGCTGGAGCGACAGCGCGCGGCCGCCGGCGGAGCGCCTGCGCGACTGGATCGACAACACCCGCAAACTGGCGTCACGCGTGCCGCGCCGCTATCCGACGTGGGACCAGGCGTACCAGCGCATGCTCGAAGTCAACGCGCACCTGTCCGCGGAACACACCCGGCACCTGGCGCAGCACGGCAGCAACCAGAACGAGGATGGCTCGTTCAGCTGGAAATACGACAACTATACGCACGCATGGCCGCCCTACCGGGTTCCGGAGCAGGACATGGTCGGGCTCTGGCAACGCATCACCTGTCCCGTGCTGCTGATCAACGGCACGGAGGGATATCCGCACCGGATCGGCCAGGACGGCACGCTTGCGCACTTCCGCGATGCCGAGGTGGTCGACGTGCCCGGGGCCGGCCATTGGGCGCACCACGACCGGTTCGATGACGTGGTCACCGCGGTGCGGGCGTTTCTCGATCGTGTTCCAGGCGGCGGCTGAAGCGCACACCAGGGGAGCGGGCATGGACGGCATTCACGACATGGGCGGCAGGCAGGGCTTCGGTCCGGTGACGGTCGAGCCCGACGAGCCGGCATTCCACGCACGCTGGGAAGCACGGGTCTTCGCGATGCTGCGGGCCGCGGGCGCAGCCGGTGCGCTCAGCAATTCGGACCAGTTTCGGCATGCGATCGAGCGCATCGACCCGGTTGCCTATCTCACCCATGGCTACTACGGACGCTGGCTCGGCGGCGTGGAGACGCTGCTCGTGGAGGCGGGCGTCGTGACGCGTGCCGAACTCGATGCCCGGGTCGTGGCCCGGGGTGGCGACCCGACCGCGCGAGTAGCCGCACGGCCTTCGGTAGCGCCGGACCGGGTGGACTATGCGCCGGCCGCCACACACGCGGGGCGGGTGGTCGCGCATGCGCCGCGTTTCGCGGTGGGTGCGCGGGTCCTAACCCTTGCCCACGGCGTCGGCGGACATACGCGATTGCCGGCTTATGCCCGCGGTCGGACCGGCGCGGTCACCGCCGTGCACGGTGCGTGGGTGTTCCCTGACAGCAACGCACACGGCCGCGGCGAGGCGCCGCAGTATCTCTACACGGTGGTGTTCGACGGTCGCGCGTTGTGGGGTGCCGAAGCCGAACCCGCGACCAGGATTCATCTCGATCTGTTCGAGCCATACCTGGAGGCTGCGTGAGCGACGCCGGCGATTCCGAGCGTGAACCCTCGATCCGGGCCGAAGCCCTGGAAGCGCTGCTGATCGAGCGCGGTCTGCTCACGACGGCGGATGTCGACGCGGTCGTCGAACAGTACAACGAACGCATCGGTCCACTGAACGGTGCGCGTGTCGTGGCGCGCGCATGGAGCGACCCGGCGTACCGCGCGCGACTGCTGGAGGACGGCACCGCCGCCATTGCGGAACTGGGCTTCGGCGGCGCCCAGACCGACAAGCTGGTGGTGGTGCCGAACACCACAACGGTGCACAACCTCGTGGTCTGCACGCTGTGTTCCTGCTATCCGTGGGCCGTGCTGGGCCTGCCGCCGCGCTGGTACAAGGATCCGGCCTATCGTTCGCGCGCCGTGCGCGAACCGCGCGCGCTGCTGCGCGAGTTTGGTCTCGTGCTCGCCGATCACGTGGAGATCCGGGTCTGGGATTCCAGTGCGGAGGTGCGCTACCTGGTGCTGCCCGAACGCCCCGCGCCCCTCGCCGGACTCGACGAGGCGGCGCTCGTCGCACACGTGACGCGCGACGCCATGATCGGGGTCGCGCGGCCGTGAACGAAGCGCTCGACGGCGTGCTCGCGCCACCGCTCGAGAACGGCGAAGCGGTGTTCGAAGCGCCCTGGCAGGGGCGCGTTTTCGGCATGGCGCAGGCGCTCGCGGCGGCGGGCGTGTTTTCCTGGGACGATTTCCGGGCGCGGCTCATCGTGGAACTCGCGGGCCGGGCGCCCGACGGCGACGGTGCGTTCGAGTACTACGCGCATTTCCAGCGCGCGCTCGAACGCACGCTGCGCGAACTCGACGTGATCCCCGGCGGTCTGCTCGCGGCGCGCGCGGCGGTGCTGGCGGCCCGGGCTGCGGATCACGACCACGCGGGACACGCCCATCCGCATTCTCATCCTCACGATCACGATCACGATCACGATCACGATCACGCCTGAGGCGGGGACGCTCAGGCTGCTTCGAGCAGGAACGCGCGCACCCGCCCGACATCGCCTTGCGTGACGATGCGTGGCCGCTTGGCAGCCAGCTGGTAGTCGTAGAGCGGGTCGTAGTACCAGGCCAGCAGCCGTTCGATCCAGCACGTGTGGGTGCCGTGGGCGAATGCATGATCGAGCGCTGCCTGCACGTCGCGCCGACGCAGCCCGCCGAGCCGCCGCTCGATGCGTGCCAGCGCGCTGGAATACCTCGCGTGGAGCGCCCCAGGCGGCACGCCGTCGGCAAGTGGCTCGGTCACATACTCGCGCTCGATGTTCGCGCAGCGCTCCGCGAGCGACACCTCGAGGAGGGCCACGCTCGACGCCTGCATGCGCCCGTGCCAGGACTCCGGCAGCGCGAGCCGGCCGATCGTACGGCTCTCGTCCTCGAGCACCAGGGTTGCGGCGCGATGTCCGAGCCAGGCAACTGCCAAACGGTTCTCGAACGTGACCGGTGGTGGTTGTATGTCCGCGTACGCGCCAAACGCCGAACCGCGGTGCTCGGCGAGCGCTTCCAGGTCGATCGCGTGGGGGAGCGAGCGCAGCAGCGTCGTCTTGCCGGATCCGGTGCGCCCCGCGAGGATCAGCCAGGGCACATCGTCCCGCGCGGCGCCCTCGAGCGTGTCGATGCACGTGTGGCGCAACGCCTTGAATCCGCCGGGAACACGCGGCAACGGTATGCCCGCTTCGGCGAGCCACTGCTGCACGATCGCGGAACGTTCGCCACCCCGCCAGCAGTAGATCCAGGCGCCGGGATTCGCGCGGGCGAACTCGACCCACCCGTTGACCCGCTCCGCCCGGATCGGCCCGTGCACGAGACGATGGCCCACCCGCACCGCGGCATCGTGACCCTGCTGCTTGTAGGTAATGCCGATGCGCGCGCGCTCTTCGTCGCTCACGAGCGGCAGACTGACGGCACCGGGTACGGTCCCGCGGCTGAACTCCGCTGGTGCACGCACGTCGATGAAGGGCGTGCCGGTGCGGAGCAGCGCCGCGAGGTCCACGTTCACGGGATGGCTTCGGAGATGGTCTGCCCGGATCTGAAGTACTCGAGATGCTTGCGCAGGATTTCCTCGACGTCACCGAAGTCACCGGCCGTCGCTGCCGCGATCGCCTCTTCCTGCAGCGACACCGCGCGCTCGAAGTCGCCGCTGGCCGCGTAGATCGCGGCCCAGGTATCCAGGTACTCGGGTCGCGCGCGTGCGGCACTGTCGTTGGTCATCAGGCGGTCCATGATCTGCCGCGCATAACGCACACGCCGCAGCGACGTCTGATCGCTCACGGTCAGCGTCCAGGCCACTTCGTTCACGATGCTCGCATCACCGGGCGCGGCCGCGACGGCCTTGCGGAACCAGTTCACCGCCGCCCGGGCGCTTTGTTGCGTGCCGAGTCCGCGTGCGTGCAGATTGCCGATCAGGAGCATCGCCTCGGCGTCGCCTTCGCCGGCCAGTTCCTCGAGCCAGGCCAGCGCCTGTGGATCGCCGCTCTGTTCGGTACTGCGATCGAGCAGGAAACGCGCATAGCTGCGCCGGGCGTAGGGATTGCCGAGTTCCGCTGCGCGGGCGTAGTAGGTACGTGCAGCTGTGAGGTCCCGCTCGACCACTTCGCCCGCATAGTGCAGGTGCGCGAGGAACATGATCGCGTCGCTGTGGTCCAGCGCGGCCGCCTGGTTCAGGAGCGGCACACCGGAGTTCAGGTTGTCTTCGCCGAAGTGGCCGTTCAGGTACAGCACGCCGAGCGCGTACATAGCGTCGGGTGAGCCGAGTGCGATGGCGTGCAGGTAGTTCTCCAGCACCTCGTCGAGCGCCTGCTGGCGTAGCGCCTCGTCCTCGGTCTGGCGCGCCTGCTCCCAGAAGATCCGTGCCAGGAGGGTGTTGGCGAGCATGTTGCCGGTCCGGGACGCCGAACGGAGCCAGTTGATCGCATCGTCCAGGCGGCCCTGCGAGGCCAGGAACGCGCCGACCGCTGTCTGGGCTGCGGAGTCACCCTGCTTGGCCAGGTAGCCGATCAGGTTGAGTGGTGTGAAATCGGGATCCTCGGGATCGCCGCCGAGTGCCGTCTGCATGCCGGTCAGCAGGCTCGTCAGGTCGAACTGCAACGTTTCCACGGGTCCCGGTGCCCGGGTGGCTTGCAGCATGAGAGAAAACGGTACGGCTTCGCTGGTCTGGTAGATGGAGCCGATCGGATCGAGATCGCGCGAAAGCGCATAGACCTGTGCTTCGATGGGTGTCACCGCCACGAGCATCGGTTGCGTGCCGGCGCCGCGTCGGTCCGACGCACCTTCCGCCATGCTCGCCTGGATGCGCTCGACCCAGGTTTCGTGAGGCAGCGCGGCGGCCTCGTTGTCGACGTGTCGATAGAACCGGGCCAGCACGTAGTGACCGGTGAGGCTGCCGTAGTAGGTATCGATGATGGCGGTGCCGATCGAGCCGAGCTTGAGCGGTTCGTCCTCGATGATGGAAAACGCCTGCAGTTCGAGGTCGGTGAGGCGCGCCATGCGTTCCGCGCTGTCGGGCGCGGCCAGGAAGGCCTGGCGCAGGTCCCCTACGCTGACATCTGCGCCGGCCGCGATCTGCTCGGTCAGGACCCGGTAGGTCGGCGGTGCGGTCTGGCAGCCGGCGGACAGTACGGCGAGTGCAAGGATCCAGAATGCCAGCGCCTGCGGGCCGGTCCGACGTTCCGATCTGGGTCCGGTCTTTGTCAGGGAGAGGGTGGGAGGTATGATCGTTCCGCTCCTGTCTTCACACGACACGCTTGACACGACTCTCTTTAAATCAGACACGAGGCGTTGGACATGTCCTGGGGCCAAAAACTCCGTATCCCTACCGCGGCCGAAGCACTGCCCGGGCGTGCCGCCGCCATGCCGGTTCCGCCACGACATTTCGTCAATGGTGCGCCGTTGCAGCCGCCGTTCCCCGCGGGGCTCGAGACCGCCGTGTTCGGGCTGGGCTGTTTCTGGGGCGCCGAGCGGCGATTCTGGCAGGTTGACGGGGTATTTACGACGGCGGCCGGTTATGCGGGTGGCAGTACCCCGAATCCGACCTACGAAGAGGTCTGCAGCGGACTGACCGGACACACGGAAGTGGTCCTGGTTGTCTTCGACCCGCGCCGGGTGGCATTTGACGGACTGCTCAAGGTGTTCTGGGAGTCGCACGATCCGACCCAGGGCATGCGCCAGGGCAATGACGTCGGCACGCAGTACCGCTCGGCGATCTATACCTCCGACGCCCGCCAGCAGGCGGCCGCCGAGGCGTCACGGGACCGTTACCAGGCGGCCCTCACCCAGGCCGGCTACGGTCCGATCACGACCGAGATCCTGCCCGGGCCGCCGTTCTACTACGCGGAGCACTACCACCAGCAGTATCTCGCGAAGGTGCCGAACGGCTACTGCGGGCTCGGCGGTACCGGTGTCGCATGCGGCCTGCCCACGGGTGTGGCGGCCGTCTGAGCGCACGATCCGGGCTGCGTCGCGGCGGCCTGCCGGCGCGCTTGTCGGTTGTCCGGGTTGCGGTCAATCCAGGCGTGTTCGGGTGGCCGTGCAGCGCTCGCAGCGTTCGAGCGTGACCAGCTTGCCTGCGCGGACGTCGAACTGCTTGCGCTGGTCGACGGCCCACTTGTGGAACCCGCGGCTGCACAGCGTGCGGCCGCTGGCGCGTGCCTGCCGCGCACGCTTCCCGCGTGCCGCCTTGCGTCTGGCCGCCTCGTCGAGCGAAATCACGTCGGCCATGCATGCTCCTTTCTTCTGGTGATGCTGGTGACGCGGTGGTCGCCGGCAACTACTCAAAGCCACAGGTGCCGGTTAGACTCCCGAGCCCTTCGGTCGTAGCGATTGTGGCATGGACGAGCTGATCACGCCGACCCCTCCTCCGCGCTCGGGTGGGCTCGCATGAACGCCCCGCTCGCGGGTGTGCGGGTGCTCGACATGTCGAGAGTGCTGGCCGGTCCGTTCGCCGGGCGAATGCTCGCGGATCTCGGTGCGGACGTCGTCAAGGTCGAACCACCCGAAGGGGACATTACGCGCCTGTGGGGCGCGTCGATCCACGGAATCTCCGGCTATTTCAACCAGCAGAACGCGGGCAAACGCGGCGTCTCGATCGATCTCGGGGTCCCAGAAGGCGTCGCGCTGGTCAAGGCGCTCGCTGCACGGGCCGACGTGCTGATCGAGAATTTCCGTCCGGATGTCATGGTCCGGCTCGGGCTCGGGTACCCCGTGCTGCGCGATCTCAATGGCGGACTGATCATGCTCTCGATCTCGGGCTTCGGCGCAGACGGGCCGGAGTCCCGGCGTGCCGCGTATGCCCCGATCATCCACGGCGAATCCGGCGTGCTCGCGCGGCAGGCGCGATTCGCGCGCGGCACTGCGGTCGACATGGCCGTGTCGATGGCGGATACGTTTTCGGCGCTGCATGGACTGGTGGCGCTGCTCGCTGCGGTGCACATGCGTCACGCGACGGGGCTCGGCCAGCACGTCGAGGTCGCGATGATCGATGCCATGCTGGTGACCGACGATCATCTGCATGCCGTGCTCGACGGCGTCGAGGAGGCGGACGCGCCGCGCAGTGAGGTCTGGCAGACCGCGGGCGGTGCGATGGTCATCTCCGGTGACTTCCGGCATCTCTGGCGGCAGTTGAACGGCGTGGAACGTGTAGCCGATCCCGCGCCGCCCGGGGCTGACCTTGCGCAGAAGATCGCGGCGCGCCGTGCCGCGTTCGGCCACCATCTCACCGTGACCTGCGCCGACCGTGCGGCGGTGATCGCGGCGCTCGATCGCATGAACCTCGCCTGGGGCGACGTACGCACGTCACGCATGGCGCTGGAGCTGCCGACCGTGCGCCAGCGCGGCACGATCACCACGGTCGACGATCGCGGCGGCGGCCGGCGACCGGTGACGCAGTCTCCGTACCGGTTCTCGGGCGCCACGTCGGCGGTGCGTGCCGGCGCGCCGCACCAGGGCGAACACAACGCGGCGGCGTTGCGCGACTGGCTCGGGCCGGAACTCGGCGATCCGGCGCGCTGGGCGCCCGCGCTGTGCGAGGTGGCGCGCGCTTGACGGTCGGTGTCGGCATCGATTTCGGGACCACGAATTCGGTCGCGGCGATCTACGATGGCGTTCGCGTACGCCTCGTCCCGCTCGAGGGCGACGATCCGCTGATGCCGTCGGCGACCTACGTCGACCGACAGCTGCAGACGCTGACCGGCCAGGCGGCCATCGACCGCTACATCCAGGACAACATGGGTCGCACGGTCGAACTGATTCCCGAGATCATTTCGGAGACCAGTCAGTTCGTCGAGCACGACGATCCGGACAATCCGACCGCGGTCGACACGTCGACGCAGAAACACTACGGCAAACCCATGATCGACGCGGGCCTGCAGGGCAGGCTGTTCCGCGGCACCAAGCGACTCCTCGGTGACCCCGGGATCCGCCGGCTCATGGTGTTCGACCATCCGTTCCGGCTGGTGGCGCTCATCACGCCGCTGCTGCTTCGGATCCGCAAGGCGCTCGAGGCGGAAGTGGGTCCCGTGACCGCGGCGCATCTGGGTCGGCCGGTGAATTTCGAGGGCCGCGATGCGTTCCGCAACCAGACCGCGCTCGCCCGGCTCGGCGAGGCGTACCGGTATGCCGGCATTCGTGAACAGCACTTCTATCCGGAGCCGGTGGCGGCAGCGGTGAGCTACCTCGCGGCCAATCCGGAGGTCACGGGCGAACACGTGCTGACCCTGGACTTCGGCGGGGGCACGCTCGATTTCTGTGTGCTGCGTCGTGCGGGCGACGGCTTCTCGGTGCTCACGACTCACGGCGTGGCGCTCGGCGGCGATCACATCGACCAGCGCCTGTTCAGGGTGCTGCTGTTTCCCTTGCTCGGCAAGGGCGAGACCTGGCGTCGGCGCGGCATGGACCGCCAGATCGAAACCCGCTTTCCGTTCGAGGACTACGAGGATCTGCTGGTCAACTGGGCGGTGACCTATACGCTCAATCAGAACCGGTACAGCACGCCGGTGCGCGACTGCATCGATCAGGGTGGTCCTGGCGCAGTGAAATTCCGGCGCCTGAACGAGCTCATTCAGCGTAACTTGAGCTACCTGGTGTTCCAGGCCATCAAGGATTTCAAGGCGCGGCTCTCCTACGATACCGAAGCGACACTCGACATTCCCGAGATCGATGTGGAGGTTCGGCTTACCCGTGCCGAGTTCGAAACGATTATCGCCGACCAGCTCGCCCAGGTGGAGCAGGCCCTCGATGCGACGCTCGCGCGAGCGGGACTCGCGCCCGGGGCGATCGACATCGTGCTGCGGACGGGTGGTTCGAGCCTGATTCCGGCCGTGCGCGGGATTCTCGAGGCGCGTTTCCCCACCCAGGTGGTCGACCACGATCCCTTCACGAGCGTCGCGGCGGGGCTGGCGATCGCGAGCTGGCGGCGGCTGGCGTTCTGACTCCGACCCCGATTGTTACTCTGACCCCAACCGTCTGGTCAGATTTCGGGGGGTGGGGTCCAGTGGGGATCGATGACGCTGAAGAACGACTTCAGCATGCGATAGGTGAGGCCCCAGACGAAGTGGCCTTCGGTCAGTCGATAGCCGTTGAACCAGGTGTGTTCGCCGCCCACCGGGCGGCGTTCGGCGGTGTGGAAGATGCCGCGCATGAGTGGCGCGAGGGGTGCCCAGACCACTTCCGCCACTTCGTGATTGGGCCGGAACGAGACTTCGCGGGTCAGTTCGAAGACGTGCGGCGCGACGACCAGGTGGATCGGGCGCCCGCGCGGTGCCGCCTGCACGTGCTCGAGCGGTCCCAGGTGCACGGCATCGGCGAGGTCGATCCCGATCTCCTCGTGTGTCTCGCGCACGGCGGCCGCGCAGAGGTCGATATCGCTCGCTTCGCGGTGCCCGCCGGGAAACGCCATGTGGCCGGACCACGGATCGCCGGGCTTCTCTGCGCGCCGGATGAACAGGATCTCCGTTTCCGGCCAGCCGGGTATCCGTTGCCGTTCGCGCAGGATCACTGCCACCGCCGCCTGGCGGATGCCTGACCCCGGCTCCGGAGCCTGCGGACGGTGGATCTCCAGCCGTTTCCTGATGTGATTGAGCGGGTACACGAACCGTGCGTCGATGCGATGAGAGGCAGCGAAGGCTGCACGGAACCGCGTGCAATGTCGAGCAGCCGGCAAGTCCGTTATGATGCCGGCTTTGGTTTCCGGGGAGCCGCGCCAGAGCATGAGCACCGAACGCCGCGCGAACGGGTGTTTCGTCTGCGGGCCCGACAATCCGATCGGCCTCAAGGTGCGGTTCCGCATGGAGGGCGATGTCTGTGTCGGCGAATTCACGCCGCGCTCCGAGCACATGGGTTACGACCAGGTGACCCACGGCGGCATCCAGTTCAGCCTGCTCGACGATGTCATGGCCAACTGGCTCTGGATTCAGGGCATCCAGTGCTTCACCGCGCGCGCCGAGATCCGTTATCGCGAGCAACTGCCGGTCGGCACGCCGGTTCGGCTCGAAAGCCGTTGTGTCCGGCGCAAGGGGCGGCTCGCCATGATGGAAGGGCGCATCGTACGCCTCGACAACGCAGCCGTGGTTGCCGAGGCCGGCGGCTCTTTCATGCTCCGGGAGCGCTGATCCGCGCCCGGCGCGACCGCAGCCATTCCACCGACCGCACGCTCACAGGGAGAACTGACATGGCATTCGTCACGATCATCGCGATGCTCGCGCTCATCCAGTACATGGTGTTCGGCCTGCTGGTCGGCCGCGCGCGCGGGCAGACGGGCGTGCAGGCGCCGGCAACCACCGGTGATCCGGTGTTCGAACGCTTCTTCCGCGCGCACTACAACACACTCGAGCAGATCGTCGTGTTCCTGCCGGCCCTGTACGCGGCGGGCCATTTCGCGAACGAGTTGCTGGCGGTGGGGGCGGGCGCGGTCTATCTGATCGGCCGTTCGCTGTACTTCCGGACCTACGTGAAGGACCCGACCACACGCGGCCCGGGGATGCTGCTCACGTTCGTCGCGAATGTCGTGCTCGTCATCGCCGGCCTGGTGGGGGCCCTCCTGCAGGCGTTCTAGCTGCAGGCGTTCCAGCCGAAGGCGCCCGGTTCAGCGTGCCTGCCGGACCTCGGCCAGCAGGTCGTGGTGCTCGGGATGGCGGCGCAGGTAATCCGCGGCATAGGAGCAGAGGGGCTTGATCCGCTCGCCGCGTGCGCGCAGCAGCGCTAGCATACCTTCCATGAGACGCCGCGAAGCGCCGGTACCGCGCAGGGCCGGCGGTGCCTCGACGTGCGGCACGACGATCAGGTTGCCGTCGCGGCGGTAGTCGGCGAACACGATCTGGCCGTCGACTTCGAGTTCGAAGCGGTGGCGTTGCGGGTTGTCGGTTACGGTAGACATGTTCGGCTCTCCGTCTCGATCGGCGCTTAAGGTAGCGCTGGGAGGCGCGTCGGACCAGCCGCCAGTTCTACTCCAGCGCGGGGAGGTGTCCCGATGCCTGTCTCGATGCAGCGGCCGTCACGGCGGGTCGGAAGATGAATCGGCGCGCGGAACGGGTGGCGGGCTGGCTTGGGGTATTGATACTCGGCCTTGCGTCCCCCTCCGCGGTACCCGCGGAGAAGCAGTGGCTCGCCCTGCGTACGCCGCTGTTCGGGGTGGTGTCCCAGCTCAACGAGCGGGACACGCGGCGCTGGGCAGGTGAATTCGGTCAGTTCGTCGAAGCGCTCGGCCAGCTTTATGCCATCGAAGAAGCAGCGCTACCCGCGCTCACGATCGTCCTGTTCGACCGGGCGCGCGCGTTCGCCCCCTATCGACCGGTGACCCGCTCGGGGCAGGCCGACCGGGTCGCTGGGCTGTTCGGCCGGCGCGCCAACTGGAGCGTGATCGGGATGTCCGGCGCCCGCGGATCGAAAGAGACGCTGCGTACCGTCCAGCACGAGGCCGTGCACTGGTTCACCAGCGCGTTCGTCGTACGCCCGCCGCTCTGGTTCGCGGAAGGATTCGCCGAAGCCTTTTCGACCTTCGAGGTCGTCGATGGACAGGCCCGCTGGGGTGCGGCCATTCCCGAACACGTCGGCTACCTGAACCAGCGAGGCCTGCAGCCGCTGGAGGAGTTCTTCCGGGTCAGCGAGGACGAAGCCCTTCACGACAATCGACGCTTCTATCCGCAGGCCTGGGCGTTCGTTCACTACGGGATGTTCGGCAGCCGCGGCGCGCACCGCGAGAAGCTGGCGGAGTTCCTGCGGCTGCTGCGTCGGGAACCTGCGGAGGTGGCTTTTCAGGCTGCGTTCGGCGCGGATTTCGAGTCAATCGACCGCGAGCTGCAGCGGTACCTCCGGGGTGGCGAATACGGAATCGCCGTGCTCGACCTGACCGATCGCAGCGCCGCGTACGAGGTGACTGTTGCATCTC
Source organism: Pseudomonadales bacterium (assembly GCA_019634925.1). GTDB lineage: Bacteria > Pseudomonadota > Gammaproteobacteria > Pseudomonadales > Azotimanducaceae > UBA7803. The sequence continues at coordinate 485,728 of JAHCAL010000002.1, read as the reverse complement.
CGGTCCAGGTGCAGTTCGCGCTCGCACGTCTTGCGCTGGTCGGCGGGAACCTCGACCTCGCCGAGCGCCATGCGCTGGCGGTGGTGGAGGCTGTGCCCGGGCAGTCGCCCGGGTATGAGGTGCTGGCCCAGGTGCACCTGCAGCGCGGTGCACGCGAGCCTGGGCGGCATGCCCTGGCGCGGGCCATGGAGCTCGGTTCCCAGGATGCCGGCCTGTACCTGCTGGACGCGCAGCTGGCTCTGGAGCCGCTGCTTGCCTCGAACAGCTGGATCGACCAGCTGATGCCGGCCGCGCAGGCGCGGACGGTCGCGGACTCGGTATTGCGTTCGCTCGGCCTCCAGCCACGCAATCCCCCGGCATTCGAAACGCTTGCGCTGGCGCTCGCAAACGTCGCCGAACTGACCGAACAGGACGAACGCGCGCTCGGCCTGGGTGAACAGCTGTTGCCGCGTACTGGGCTGGTAGCGCTGGTGCGTGCCGTTGCGGCCAATCGGGGCGGCGATCTGGAACGGGCCAGGGATCTGCTGCGCGAGGCGCGATCCGATGCGCGCGAACTTCCGCCGTCGTTCCGGATTGCGACCGCGCAGCTCGATGATCGCTGGGTCCTCGATGCCCTGGCGGACCGGTTTACGGCGGTGGCGGGCCTCGACGACCTCGACCGGATCGATGCATTGCTTGCCGAAAGCGCAGTGGCCGCGGAGAGATCCCAGCTCATGGATAAGGCTCTGCGCCGGTTCGCCATCGAGGCGCGCGTGTATCGCAGACAGTTTGAGGCCCTGGAAGCGCTCGACAGGGGCGATCTGGATCGCGCGCGCCGTCTGTTCCGGTCGATCGCCGACGACCCGGAAGCATCGCGCGGCGCCCGGACCTCGGCTGAACGCACGCTCGCCAGCCTCGATGGATGACCAGACCCGCCATGCCGCGCCCGACTACGCCGCTACTCACCGTCGACGTCGTCATCGAACTGCTCGATGACCCGGGTCGGATCGTGCTGATCGAGCGGGCCAGTCCGCCGCCGGGCTGGGCGCTGCCGGGGGGGTTCGTGGACATCGGTGAAACCGTCGAGCAGGCTGCCGTGCGCGAGGCGCGGGAGGAGACCGGGCTCGTGGTGACGCTTGTCGGACTGCTCGGCGTCTACTCCGACCCGGCGCGGGATCCGCGTGGTCACACCGTCTCGGTGGTGTACATCGGACAGGCGCACGGCATGCCTCGAGGTGGCGACGATGCCCGTGCGGCGCTCGCCTGGGACCCCGAGGCGCCGCCGCCGCTCGCATTCGATCACGCGCGGATCCTGTCGGACTATCTGCAGCGGTGCGCCGCGGGGTCGAAGCCGGATCTCAGCCGTCGGTGATACGGCGCCCGGTTCCGTTGCGCTTCTCCTCCAGGACGAGGCGTGCCGGCAATCCGTCATCCACTTCCCTGCGCAGGGCGGTCCGCCGGTCGGAATAGTGCCGGTACCGGCAGCTGCACTGGTCCCGGCGATCGCAGCCTTCCAGGGGAAGCAGCGGCGCGTCGTCGCTCAGGAAGCGCTGGCCGCCGATCGCGCGCGCCGCCCCACAGCAGTCGTACCTGCCGGTTTCGATGGCCACGCCGTGAAAGAGATGCCGGACGACCCCGGTAAGACGGGGTGTCTTGGGAGGCTTGCGCCTGAACATCGTGAACTTCCTTGGTCCGGGTCCGGACCACTCATCGCGATTGCTTGTGCTCGTGCGGGCTTCTGCTCAGAGACCCACTCTGGCGCCGGGCCGGGCCGGCCGCCATAGTGGTTAACGCGGAGTTTACAATAGGCCTCGGCAGGATTTCACGTGGCGTGCGCGTTTTTCCCTCAGTTTGCGCGCCGACCGAGCCACTCGAGCAGCAGTCGATTGGTCTGTGCCGGCTCCTCCTGCTGGATCCAGTGCCCGCAGGGCAGGGTGTGCACCTCGGCCAGCGGGGCGAATTGGGTGAGCCGCGGGTTCGCCGGGACCATGTCGTACTGCCCGTGGATCATGAGAACCGGCTGCTCGACCCGTTGCGGGACGTTCGCGAGCAGGCTCCAGTTGCGCGTGAAGTTGCGGTACCAGTTGATCGGCCCGGTGAAGCCGGAGTGCCGGAAGGCCGTGACGAACACCGCCAGTTCCGCGGGGCTCATGAGCGGATCGCCGGACGGTTCGTCGGACAGCGCCAGGTTGACCAGCGCCATGCCCGGCTTGGGCGCGCGCGGCGGGGCCAGCCACTGGCGTGTCCGGTACAGGTTGCCGAGCAGGCGCTCGACATTGGCGTCGAACACGGCGTCGGCCACGCCGGGCTGGCGGTTGAAATGCACGATGTAGAAGTCGCCGCCCAGCGCCTGTTCCCAGACCTGCACCCATTCCACCGGCCCGCGTTCAAGGAACGGGACCGACAGGTTGGCGAGCGCGCTGACCCGCGTGGGATGCAGCATGGCCAGGCCCCACACGACGATCGCGCCCCAGTCGTGCCCCACGAATATGGCGTCTGCGTAGCCGTAGTGATCGAGCAGCGCGACCAGGTCCCCGCACAGGTGCTGCAAATCGTAGTCCTCGACCGGGCCCGGACGGGACGAGTGGCCATAGCCACGCTGGTTCGGCGCGATCACGTGGTAGCCGGCCGCCACCAGCGGGGCGACCTGGTGCCGCCACGAATAGGCGAGTTCGGGAAACCCGTGACACAGCACGATCGGGCGCCCGGGCCGACCGGCCTCGAACACTTCCAGGGTGATGCCGTTGACGTCGATCAGCGTGGGTTGCGGAAATTCGACCATCGTTCTGCTCCTTGTCACCGGGTCTACGGGCTACTGACTCATGTACCAGCCGCCGTTCGGCGACAGTACCTGTCCGGTGACGAATTTCGCTTCGTCGCTCGCCAGGTAGACCGCGGCCCAGGCGATGTCGTCGGGTTCGCCGAGCCGCCCGAGCGGGGTCTGCGCCGCCAGCATGGGGTGCATGGGCTTCAGCGGGTCGGTCATGTCGGTGAGGATCCAACCTGGTGCGATCGCGTTCACGCGGATGGTATGCGCCGCGAGTTCGTGCGCCAGTGCGCGCGTGAAACCGAGGATGCCGGCCTTGGCGGAACAGTACGCGGTCCCGCCCGGCCGTCCGAACGTGCCCATGATGCTGCCCATGTTGACGATGTTGCCGGACTTCTGCGGGATCATGATCCGCGCGGCTTCGCGGGAACAGAAGAACGTGCCGTCGAGGTGTACGCCGATCATCCTGTGCCACTGTGCGTCGCTCACGTCGGTGATCCCGCCGCTGAGCGACTCTTCGGGTTGCTCTCCGGCCAGCGCCTGTTCCGCGAGGCGCGCGATGCGCGCCCGTGCGGCGTTGTCGCCTTCCATGCCGCTGATCCCGGCATTGTTCACCAGTACGTCGAGGCGCCCGCCGGTGATTTCGCGCAGCTCCGCGAACATGCGGGTGACCGATGCCGCGTCGCTAACGTCGCAGGCGAGCGCATGGCCACCCAAAGTCTTCGCAGTTGCCTCTGCCGCGGCGAGGTTCAGGTCGTTGACGATCACCGTCGCGCCTTCCTCGGCGAAGCGGCGAGCGATCTGCGCGCCGAGGCCGCGCGCAGCGCCCGTGACGAGGGCGATTTTTCCGGCGAGACGATCCATGCTCAGACTCCGTGTTGGTGGCGATAGGCGGACCAGCGCGCGAATGCGTCCTGCATCTGGGCTGCGCGGGCATCAGTGAACTGTTTCAGTTCCGGATGCGTGAAGATGTACAGCTCGTCGGTCTGGATGGCGTGCACCACCATGTCACCGACGACCGACGGGTCGAGCGCATTGGCCAGCAGCTGGTCGATGCGCGCCTTGCGCTCGGCGTCGTCGACGTCGGCCGCCAGCAGCGCGCTCGCGGTGTCGCGCTCGCCGGCGAGTTCGGCCGGCCGATTGCGCCCGGAATCGAAGATGTTGGTGCGAACGACGCCCGGGCAGAGCACAGACACGCCGATGCCGTGCGAGGCGAGTTCGACGTGCAAGGTCTCGGACATCCCGACCACCGCGAACTTCGACGTGTTGTAGACCGACATGCCGGGGACGGCCATGTGGCCAGCCATGGACGCGGTGTTCACGATGTGGCCGCCCTCGCCATGCGCGAGCATGCGCGGGACGAAGGTCTGGATGCCGTTCACCACGCCGTCGAGATTCACGCGCAGTACCCAGTCCCAGTCCTGGTAGCTCATGGTGTCGATGGTGCCGCCCACTGCCACGCCGGCGTTGTTGCAGAGCACGTGGACGCGGCCGAAGGCGGATTCTGCTGCGTCCGCCGCGCGGGCCATCGCGTCGCGGTCCGTGACGTCGAGCCGGACCGTCAGGATTTCCGCATTGCTGCCGGCGAACTCATCGCGTACGGCGTCGAGCGCCTGCTGTTCGATGTCCGCCACCACCACCTTCATGCCGGCGGCGGCGAATGCGCGCACCATCGCGAGTCCCATGCCGCTCGCGCCACCGGTCACGAACGCGACCTTGCCTGCCAGATCTTTCATTTGCCCCCCGGCGGTTTGGATCGAAAAGTGAGCCGGTGAGTGTCGTTCAAAGGCCGGGGGAGATACAACGGTTCAGGCGTGCCGGGCGAGGAATGCGTGGCTCGCGCGGACCGCCGCCAGCATGTCCGTGGCGCAGCGGTCGAGTTCGACGATGTGCCACGCCGCGCGGCTGACCGCGAGCAGCGCCGGGATGTCCATGCGGCCCGTGCCGAGCGCGGTCATCGGTGACCGCGGGTCGTCGAGCGGGCCGTCCTTCAGGTGGAGCAGCGACGCGCGCCCGGCGAATCCGGTCACGAGCGCGACGGGGTCGGCGCCGCCGACCCGGGCCCAGTAGGTGTCGATCTCGGCGAACACGGCGGGATCGAGGTCGGCGAACAGGATGTCGTGCGCGGGCCGGCCGTCGATACGGCTCGCGAACTCCCAGTGATGATTGTGGTAGCCGAGCGTCATGCCGTAACGCCGGGCCGCGGCCGCGAGCGCGTTCAGCCGCTGCGCCGTTCCGGCGATGGCCGGCGCGTCGGCAAAACACTCGGGTGGCTGGAACGCGACCACGATCCGTTTCGCGCCGATGGCGGCCTCGGCATCGAGCAGGGCGGTAAAGCCGTCCCGGTCGGGAAGCGGCACGTGTGCGGCCGCCAGTTGCAGGCCCAGGCGGGCAAGCGTGTCGCGAAACGTAGCTGCCGAAAGATCGTGCAGGCCGGCGAGCTCCACTCCGGCGAAACCCATGGCGGCGACTTCCTCCAGCACGTGCGCGAGCCCCATGGCGGCGATCCGTTCGCGCAGCGAATACAGCTGAATGCCGATGGCGGGCGCCGCGACGCCGCCCTTCGTGACACCCGTACTCATGTTCGATCGCTCCGCATCAGTCGCAGTCCTGGCGCCGAGGAGCATCCGCGCTATGATGCGTGCCTGTCAAATCGGAGGCGGACCATGGAACTCATGTTGATCGCCGGTATCCTGTTCCTCGGTACGCACCTCGGCATCAGCAGCACGCCGCTGCGCGCCATTCTCGTCGCGCGCCTCGGCGAGCGCGGCTATCTCGGCTTTTATTCGCTGCTCGCGTTCCTGACCCTCGGGCTCATGATCTGGTTGTATGGCAACCTGCCGCGCCATACGTACTTCTGGTTGCCCGACCCCGAGTTCTACCAACTGACCAAGGTGGTGATGCCCATCGCGTCGATCCTGCTGCTCGGCGGTTTCCTGGTGCGCAATCCGACCGCGGTGGGCATGGAAGGCGCGCTCGGAGCGGCCGGCGCGGTCGACCGGATGGCCCGCGGGGTCAATCGCATCACGCGCCATCCGCTGCAGTGGTCGATCGTGCTCTGGGCGGCCGTGCATCTCGCGGCCAACGGCGACCAGGTGTCGGTCGTGTTCTTCGGCACGTTCCTGGTGCTCGGGCTCGCCGGCGGTGTACTGATCGATCGCAAGAAAGCGGCAAGGCTGGGCGCGGACTGGGCACCGTTCGCGGCAGCGACTTCGAACGTTCCCTTCGCGGCCATCATCGGTGGGCGCAATCGCCTGGTCCCGAAGGAACTGCTGCTGCCGATCGCGGTGGGTCTGGCCGGCTACGGACTCCTGTACTGGGCACATCCCTGGCTTGCGGGCGTCGCCATCCCCTGACCGGCGGCGCTCACCCGACCGCGAGTTCGATCCGCCGCTCGAGGTCGGCTCCGCAGCCGACGAAGAAATGATCGGCTCCGGCCAGCAGGTGGACGTTTACGCCGTCCCAGGCCGCGAGAGCCTGCTGATCGATGAATTCATCCGCGTCGCCGGCAAACACGTCCACGGGACAGGCGAGCCGGCGTACCGCGAAAGCCATCCGGCCGACCGGCGGCGCCACCAGCAGTACGCGGTCCGCTTCGCCACCCCGGCCGAGAGCCTGCCAGACCACGTGTGCGCCGAACGAGTAGCCGGCGAGCCAGAGCTGCCGGGGTGTTTCGTTTGCGCGCAGCCAGGCAACGGCGTCCATGAGATCGTCGGTTTCTCCATCACCGCCGTCGAACCGGCCGTCGCTTGCGCCGACACCACGGAAGTTGAAACGCAGGCAGCTGACGCCGCAGCCGAGCAGCGCACGCGCCGCGTGGTCCAGCACGCCGTCGTGCAGGCTGCCGCCATAGAGCGGGTGCGGGTGACAGAGCACGGCGGCGATGCCGGCAGGCTCGGTGGGGCGGTCGAGTCGGGCCTCCAGGTGGCCCTGGCTGGACGGAATGCGCATCGTGAAATCCGGATCCCTGTGATCCGCCGACGTTACCACGGGTGGACGCCGCGACCCGAGCCGTTCCCGCGCGAACCCCATCGACCGGACCGGTTGCTGGATCGGGCCCCACCGTGCCGGGTATCCTCGATCGGAAACCGGGTGGAGGGGAGATTCGCCATGGCCTATATCGAAAACCGGACGGTCCACGACGCCGATTCCCATGTGATGGAGCTCCCGGAGACGATCCTCGACTATTTCGAGGCGCGTTATCGCGACGACTTTGCGGCCCGACTGGGTCCGAAGCTGGTGAGCTCCGGGTCGCAGGCGGAAGCGGCCGCCAGGCACGACGATCCGGCGTTCCGTGCCGGCGACGAAGCCAACCTGCTGCTGCGCAAGAACCACCTGGCGCTCGGCGCGTTCCGGCGCGACGATCGGCCGCGCACGCTGGACCTGCTCGGCTTCACCAGCCAGCTCGTCTTCACCACCGCGGCGCTCGGCAACTACGGGCTCGACGATGGCGACGACGTCGCGCTCGCGCTCGCCGCGGCGCGCGCCCACAACCGCATGAACACCGACTTCTGTACCGTCGACCGGCGCCTGCTCGCGACCGGATACGTGCCGCTGGTGGACTTCACGGCAGCGCCCGTGATCGCCCGCGAGGCGATCGAACTCGGCTGCCGGGGTTTGATCATCCCGTCGGCGTGTCCGGCGCGCCACAGCCCGAGCCACGTGGCCCTGGATCCGCTCTGGGCGACCGCCGAGGAGGCGGGCGTGCCGATCCTGTTCCACGTCGGCGGCGAGGAGAAGATGCGCCCGGCCTACTTCGAGAACGGGTTGCCGCGCGTACTGGATTTCCACGGCGGCGCCGAGAACTTCACCGGCCTCAGCTTCATGGCGATTCCCCTGTCGCTGTGGCAGACCATGGCAGCGCTGGTCTTCGACGGCGTGCTCGACCGGTTCCCGCGGCTGAAGTTCGGTGCCATCGAACTCGGTGCTTCATGGTTGCCGAGCTGGATGCGGTTTCTCGACTCCGGTTTCCATGCCTTCCGCAAGGGCGAGGAACGTTTGCAGAAGCTGTCCGATCTGCCGAGCGAGATCCTGAAGCGCCAGTTCCGGGTGACGCCGTATCCCCATGAACCCACGGGCTGGATCATCGAGAACTCGAGCGAGGCGATGTTGATGTTCTCCTCCGACTTCCCGCACGTCGAGGGCGGGCGCAATCCGGTGAAACGCTTCGAGGAGAACCTCGGCGCGACCAGCGCGATTGCCCGGCGCCGTTTCTATCGTGACAACTTCATCGACCTGATGGGCCCGGCGTTGCCGCGCGATCTGCACGACCATCCGTCGGTGGCTGCCGCATAGCCGTTCAGGTGCCCGAAAGGAATTCGAGCAGGCGTTGTGTCGTCGCGCCGGCCTGCTCCTGCTGCACCCAGTGCCCGGCGCCGGCGAGCAGGAGTGTGCCGCGGTAATCGGCGCAGGCGGTGGTCTCCATGCGCTCGAGCGCCCCGGGCGTCTGGAACACCCCCCAGTCCTGCCGGCCGCCGATGAAGGCGGCAGGCACCTCGATCTTTCGCCCCGCCCAGCCCGCGAGCTCGGCGGTACACGCGGGATCGATCGCACAGCGGTACCAGTTGAGACCGCCCTGGAATCCGGTGCGTGCGTATTCCCTGACGTATACGGACAGTTCCGCTTCGGTCAGCCAGGTGCAGGCGGCGATCCGTGCGGCGGACGGCATGTCCGGTTCGACCGTAGCCGGCATGTCCTGCTCGAGATTCATGACGTAGTAGGTCGGGAGGCGCGCAAGTTCCGCTGCCGTCCAGCCGTCGAGCGGGCTTGGATCGTTCTCCGCAAAGTCGGCGCTCTTGACGTGATAGTAAGCGCGCAGAAAGTCGTGGAGGCCCTGCGGGGGCTGACGCATGTGCTGGTCGGCCGCGCGGGTGGGATAGTACCACATGTAGTGCTTGCGCGGGCGCGGCAGGGCGGCCAGCGCGGTCTGCATGTCCGGGCGACCGGATGCGCCGGGGGCCTTCGCCCCCGCAGGTGCCGCCGTTTGGCCGGCAAACGGCGCGCTCATCAGCACCACCGCTCGGAACAGCTCGGGCCGCGTCAGCGCGGCCCAGGCCGCAACGGGTGAGCCGAAGTCGTGACCGACGACCGCCTTGACCGAGCGGATGCCGAGGCGGTCGAGCAGGCCCACCAGGTCGGCGACGAGGTTCAGGTAGCGGAAGGAATGGACGTCGCCGTCGTAGCGGTCGTCCCAGCCGGTGGTGCGGCCGTAACCGCGCTGGTCGGGCGCGAGTACGTGGTAGCCCGCGTCCGCCAGCGGTAGCAGCACCTTGCGCCAGCTGAACGCGAGTTCCGGGAAGCCGTGCAGCAGGAGCACCGCCGGGTTGCCGGGCCGTCCCGCTTCGAGCAGGTGCATGTTCAGTCCGCGGCCGTTGTCGACGAACCGCGAGCTGATGCCAGGTGGTAGAAGCTCCGCGCCGTAAGCGGCCTCGATGTTGGGTCTCGAGTCTGTCACGTTGGCCTCTGAATGCGTGCCGGAGGCATTTTAGCGCGGGCCGACGGTGGCCGATGCATGCCTCGCTATCTCGTGCGCTTGTGCACTTGTACGCATATACGTAAAGTTTTGGCCTTGGAACACGCTGGAGAGCCGGAATGAGTAGCGTCAGATGGTCCATCGTCGTTCAGGACGACGTGGACAAGGCCCTGCGGACCTATCTGGCACGGCGTGGCACGAAAAAAGGTGACCTTTCCCAGTTTGTCGAGGAGGCGGTCCAGGCGCGCTTGTTCGAGTTGACGGTGCAGGACATCAAGCAGAACAACCGGGAGTACTCGCAGGAAGAAATCCTGGAGGCGATCGACGAAGCCCTGACGAACGGCTGACCGTTTTGCGGGTCGTTCTCGATACCGGAATCCTGCTTGCGGCGTTGATCACGTCCGGCACGCCGCCCGATCTGATCTATCGGGCTTGGCGGAGGAAGGCCTTCGAACTGATCACCTCGCAGTGGCAACTCGAAGAACTCCGCCGCGCTTCCCGGTATCCGAGATTGCGCAGGTACCTCAAACCCGTCGAGGTCGGGACGTTGGTGAACGGACTGCAGCGCCAGGCGATCGTGCTGGCACAACTGCCGAAACTGGAGTTGTCGCCAGACCCTGACGACAACCCGATACTGGCTGCTGCAATCGCCGGAATGGCCGACTTTCTCGTAACAGGCGACAAACGAGACCTGCTGTCGCTCGGCAGGGTCGAGACGGTTCAGGTGCTCACGGCTCGCGCCTTCGCCGATCTGATGGGCCTTCGCGCTGCGGATTGAGCGTCGCCGGAGAGGTCTCCTGCCGAGCTTCGCGAAGGCGCGCTGACCTCATGGTTCGCTTGTCCGGCACTACTTGAATTTTTCTGCGGCAGCCCCATCCTCTGCGTCGCTGCGCGTCGTGCGGATGTCTTGATCTCCTGCGCAACGCGCGCTGACAGTTCCGGGAGGAAGCAGATGATCGAAGCGGACCGGTTGACCCGCCGTTATGGCGAGTTCCTGGCGGTCGACAATGTCTCGTTTTCCATCGGCCACGGCGAAGTGGTCGGCCTGCTCGGCCACAACGGTGCCGGCAAGACCACCATCATGAAGATGCTGACCGGCTATCTCGAGCCGAGCGCCGGGCAGGTGCGGGTTGAAGGTGTCGAGGTGGAAGCCGATCGACAGCGGGTCCAGCAGCAGATGGGGTACCTGCCCGAGAATCTGCCGCTGTATCCCGAGCTGACCGTCGCCGACTACCTCGCCTACACCGCCGAGCTGCGCGGGGTCGATCCTGCCGTCGCGGTACCGCGCGCGGTCGCGGCGACCGAGCTCGAGTCGAAGGCGCTCGAGCCGATCAGTACGCTGTCGCGTGGCTACAAGCAGCGCGTCGGCGTGGCGCAGGCGATCCTGCACGAGCCGCGCTTCCTGGTGCTCGACGAGCCGACCAACGGACTCGATCCGGGCCAGACCCAGCAGATGCGCCAGCTGATCAGGCGCCTCGCCGAGCGTGCGACCGTGATCCTCTCCACCCACATCATGCAGGAGGTGAGCGCCATCTGTGATCGTGTGCTGATCCTGCGCGGCGGAGCGCTGGTGCTCGACGAACGGCTCGAGCAGCTGCGCGCGAGCAATCGCCTGGCGATCCGGACCTCGAGCGAAGGCAATCTCCTGGAAGTGCTGGCCGGCCTCGAAGGATTCGCTGGGTTGCGCCAGACGGGCGTCGGCGCGTGGGAAGTCGAGGTCGCCATGGGACTCGACTCGGCGGCTGAAGTCGTGGCGCGGCACCTGGTCGAGCAGGCGCTGCCGATCTACCAGATCGCGCCGATCCAGCGCGACCTGGAGACCGTCTTCCGCGAGGCCAACGAAGCACCACCGCCTGAGGAAGGGCCGGCAGCTGAAGCGGAGGTGGCCCACCATGCGGCTTGATGTCATCCGGCGCATCGCGCGCAAGGAGCTGCGTCTCTTCTTCGCTTCCGCGATCGGCTACCTGTTTCTCGCCAGTTTCCTGGCGGTCACGCTGTTCGTCTTCTTCTGGGTCGACGCGTACTTCGCGCGCAACGTGGCCGACGTGCGTCCGATGTTCGAGTGGATGCCCATTCTGCTCATCTTCCTCTCCGCCGCGATCACCATGCGCATGTGGAGCGAGGAGCGGCGTACCGGCACGCTCGAGTTCGTAGCGACCCTGCCGGTCGGCACGTGGGAGTTCGTGCTCGGCAAGTTCCTCGCCTGCTGGACCCTGCTCGGCGTCGCGCTGCTGCTCACGCTGCCGCTCCCGGTGACGGTGGCCTTCATCGCCGACCTCGACTGGGGGCCGGTGCTCGCGGGCTACGTCGCGGCCATGCTGCTCGGCGGCGCTTACCTCGCCATCGGCCTGTTCGTCAGCGCGCGGACCGAAAGCCAGATCGTCAGCCTGATCGTGGCGGTGTTCGCCGGCACGCTGTTCTATGTGCTCGGCAGCCCGCTCGTCACCAACCTCTTCGCCAGTGGCGGCGCCGACCTGCTGCGCAGCCTCGGCAGCGGATCGCGCTTCGCGTCGATCACCCGCGGCGTGCTCGATCTGCGTGACCTCTATTACTACGTGTCGCTGCTCGCGGTGTTCCTGACGCTCAACGTCTATTCGCTCGAAACCCAGCGCTGGGCCGCGGACGGCGCGAAGGCGCGCCACCAGCGCTGGCGGATGGGCACACTGCTCGTCGTCGCGAACCTGGTCGCCGCCAATCTCTGGCTCGGCCAGTTCAATACGCTGCGGATCGACGTGACCGAGGGCCGCATCTACTCCATTTCGCCGGCGACCCGCAGCTACCTGGCGCAGCTGCAGGAGCCGCTCCTGATCCGCGGCTATTTCAGCAACCGCACGCATCCGCTGCTGGCCCCGCTGGTGCCGCGCATGCGCGATCTGCTCACCGAGTTCGAGGTGGCGGGCGCCGGGCGGGTGCGAGTCGAGTTCATCGATCCGGCGACGGATCCGGAAGCCGAGGAGGAAGCGAACGGCAAGTACGGCATTCGCCCGGTGCCGTTCCAGATCGCCGATCGCTACCAGGCGACGCTGGTGAACTCGTACTTCGACGTGCTGGTGAGCTATGGCGACCAGTGGGAGGCGCTCGGCTTCCGCGACCTCATCGAAGTCAAGGTGCTGGGCGAGGACAGCCTCGACGTGCAGCTGCGCAATCCCGAATACGACCTGACGCGCAGCATCCGCAAGGTCCTGTATGGCTTCCAGGGCGGCGGCAGCATCTTCGACAACATCTCCGGCAGCGTGCGTTTCGTCGGGTATCTGTCGCCGGACCGGAACCTTCCGGAAGCGCTGGTCGAGTACCGGCAGACCCTGCAGACGGTGCTCGAGGAGCTGACCGGGGCGGGTGACGAAAAGTTCTCCGCCGAGCTGCTGGACCCGGAGGCCGGCGACGGCTCGCTCGCGCAGGAAATCCAGGAGCGCTACGGCTTCCAGCCCATGGCCTCGAGCCTGTTCGATCTCAACCAGTTCTACTTCTACATGACGCTGACCGACGGCGAGACGGTGCTGCAGGTGCCGATCCCGCAGGGACTCGGCGCGGACGCGACGCGTCGTTCGATCGAGGACGGGCTCAAGCGGTTCGCGACCGGCATGTTGAAATCGGTGGCGCTCGTGGTGGACGAGGCGGCCCCGATGATGATGGGCATGCCGCAGGCCCCCGGCGGCAGCAGGGTGGAGGAGCTCAAGAGCTTCCTGCAGTACGACTTCAATGTCGTCAGCACGGATCTCGCCGAAGGCACGGTGCCCGACGGTGTCGAACTGGTGATGATGCTGGCGCCCGCCGATCTCGACGAAAAGCAGGTCTTCGCGCTCGATCAGTTCCTGATGCAGGGCGGTACCGTGGTGATCGCGACCGGCAACTATGCGGCGCGGCTCGACCAGCAGGCGCTGACCGCGAACCCGCAGGTCTCGGGGCTCGCCGAGTGGCTCGCGCATCACGGCGTGCGGCTCGGGGACGGCATGGTGATGGATCCGCAGAACGCGGCGTTCCCGGCACCGGTGACGCGCCAGGTCGGCGGCTTCAGCTTCCAGGAGCTGGTCATGCTCGACTATCCCTACTTCATCGACGTGCGCGGTGCGGGGCTCGATCCCGACAACGGCATCACGGCGCGTCTGCCCCAGGTGACGGTGCCGTGGGCGTCGCCGCTCGAGGTCGAAGTCCCGGCCGAGTCGGCGCGACGCGTCACCCGGCTGCTGACGAGTTCCGAGCGCAGCTGGATCAGCACGGACCCGGACGTCATGCCGCGCATCGACGAGTCGGGCTCGAGCGGTTTCCGTCCCGAGGGCGCGCAGCAGTCACACCTGCTGGCGGTGCTGTTGGAAGGCCGCTTCGATTCCTTCTTCCGCGGCAAGCCTTCGCCCCTGCTCGCGGCCGCGGACGCGGGTGCCGAACCGGAAACCGACATCACGGCGGCGACGTTGCCGGATCCGGCAGAGCAGGCCGCCGCGGCTGCCGATCGGCTCGGCGTGGTCACGAGCGTCATCGACCGCTCGCCGGAGTCCGCACGCCTGTTCGTGATCGGTTCCAACAGCATCGTCGACGACCAGGTGCTGCGCGTGCTGGGCTCGGCCGACGGCACGGTCTACACGAACAGCGTGGAGTTCATGACCAACATCGTCGACTGGTCCGTCGAGGACCGCAGCCTGCTCGACATCCGCTCGCGCGGGCACTTCAACCGCACCCTGCCGCCCATGGAGAGCGGTGACCAGGTGTTCATCGAGGCGCTGAACTACGGCCTCGCGCTGCTCGGTGTCGGGTTGGTGTTCCTGTGGCATCGCCGGCGCCTGTGGGCGGAGGAGCGGCGTTACGCGGCCTGGATGCGTGGAGGTGCGGCATGAGCGGCAGACGTATCGGTTGGCTGGTCGGGCTGCTGGTGGTCCAGTTGCTGCTGTTCGTCGCGCTGCTCGCCGGGCGCGGTGGATTCCGTGAGCCGGACAACGAACCGCTGCTTGTATTCGCGACCGATTCGGTCGATGGCCTGGAGATCACGGAAGGTAGTGCCGAGCCGCTGCGGCTGGCGCTGACCGACGGGCGCTGGACGCTTCCGTCCGGCGCACCGGCGGACAGCGCGAAGATCGAGGACGTGCTGAACAAACTCGCCGACCTGCGCGCGCCTTGGCCGGTCGCCACCTCCGCCGCCGCGCGGGCGCGGTTCGAAGTGGCGGACGACAACCGCCAGCGCCATGTGCGGCTGCTGGCGGGCGAGCGGGCCGTGGCGGAGCTCTACCTCGGCACGTCGCCCGGTTTCCGCCGTCTGCACGCGCGGGTTCCAGGGCAGGACGCCGTCTACGAAGTCGACCTGACCCACTTCCAGCTCTCGGCCGCGGCGGACGAGTGGCTCGACCGCGGCCTCCTGCAGGCGGCCGGCGAGGTGACCGCCATCGCGCGCGAAGGTGCCTGGCGGCTGGCCCGGAGCGACGCTGGCTGGATGCTCGACGACGGTGCGGCCGATACCGGCGCGGCGGAACAGATGGCCAGCCGGTTCACCAACCTGCGCGTGCTCGGCCTGGTGCCGGATGACGCCGCACCTGCGGAAACGCGCGCGACCTTCCTGGTGACCGACGCGAACGGCACGCATCGGCTGACGCTCGGCGTCGGCGCCACGGAGAACGAGTACGAACTGACTTCGGACCGCTTCCCGGGCCGATTCCGGCTGGCTGCGTTTCTCGCGGAGCAGCTGCTCGTCGAGGCGGACGCGCTGCTGCCGAACGCCGAGCCGGCGGACGCCGCATTGGATGCCGGAGCGGACCGGGCGGCAGACCTGGCGGAGTAGCACGACCAGGCTGAACTGCGAGCGGTCCGTGTCAGCCGGAAGTCCCAGGCTCGATGACGACCAGCCCTTCCCGGGCGGCCGCCTCAGCCAGGCGTTGATCGAAGCAGACGAACGCCGTCAGGCCGCGCAGCGGGCCGGTCACCTCGAGCGCGGCGGCAAGCTGCAGCGCATCGGCCGCGCGCAGCGGGTGCACGCGTAACAGCCGTTCTGCAGTCGCGCGTATCCGGACGTGCGGCAAGACTTCGTGCCAGGTCTCGGCGAGGGCACGCAGGCGAACCTGAGCCATCGCGACGTCGCTGGGAGCCAGGGCCCGTTCCCGTTCGAGTCTTGCGAGCGCAGAAGTGCACTCGACCGACGTGCCCCACCAGACCAGCATCAGGTGATCGGTGCGCAGGAGCGCTTCCGCTGCCTGGGTGGATGATTGCGGCGCGAGAAGCGGTACCAGCGCGGAACTGTCCCAGAATCTCATCCGGTTTTATCGGCCTTCGTCCCGGTCGGCGAGCAAGGCGCCGAGTACGTCGACCTGCCTGTCGGGCATCGGCGGCAGCTTCTTCAGGAGCCCCCTGGGTGCCTGCACGCGGGCGCGCCGCACGAGTCCCGAGCGCTCGAGTTCCGCCAGCAGCGATTCCTCGCCCATCTGCTCCGCCGCGAGCGGCGCGAGTTGTGCGACTGGCTGATCGCGGTCGGTGATGATGACGGTCTCGCCCTGGCGAACCAGATCGATCAGCGCGGAGAGCTGGTTCTTGGCTTTGGAGATGGATGCGGTTTTCATGTGGCTATGATAGCCATGTCAAAATAGCCAGCCAAGCGCTCAGAGTGCAAGGCCGGCGCGTGCCGGTTGCCGGGCCGGCCGCGCCGCCGTGGCACCGCCGGACGGCCCGCGGTTACAATCCGTGGCCTCGTCTAGCAACCCGTCCGTCAACCAGCATTCTGATCACACCGGGAGAGTCATCATGAGGGAAGCCTGGATCATCGACGCCGTGCGCTCGCCGCGCGGTCGCGGCAAGCCGGGAGTCGGCAGCCTGAGCCACATCCACCCGCAGCGCTGCATGGCACAGGTCCTGAACGGCCTGCGCGAGAAGGTCGGGTTCGACCCGGCCGACATCGAGGACGTGGTCGCGGGCTGCGGCGCCGGCAGCGGCGATCATGCACACGACATCGCGCGCATGTCGGTACTCGATGCCGGCTGGCCGATCTCGGTCACCGGCGTCACGCTGCACCGGTTCTGCGGGAGTGGCCAGCAGGCGGTCAACTTCGCCGCGACCGGTGTCATGTCCGGTCAGCAGGAGGCGGTGATCGGCGGTGGGGTCGAGTTCATGTCGCGTTATTCGCCGCTGCATGCCAATGGCTTCCATGCCAACAACGAACATCTGCTGAAGCTGCATCCGCAGATCCCGCAGGGCATTTCCGCCGACCTGATCGCCACCATCGAGGGGTTCAGTCGCGAGGACTGCGACCGCTACGCGGTGGAGAGCCAGAACCGGGCGATCAACTCGATCGAGAAGGGCTATTTCAAGCGCGCGCTGGTGCCGATCTACAACGAGGACGGCACGCTCGCGCTGGACCGTGACGAATACCCGCGCCCGGGTACCGACCTCGCCGCGCTGGCCGGTCTCAAGCCCTCGTTCCAGGGCATGGGCGCGCACCACGCCGAGGATTACCCTGCCAGCTTCGAAGGCATGGCAATGCAGAAGTACCCCGGCGTGAAGGCCATCAACTACGTCCACCATGCCGGCAACTCGTCGGGCGTGGTCGACGGCGCGAGCGCGGTGCTGGTGACGAGCCCGGAGTACGCGAAAGCGCACGGTCTCAAGCCGCGCGCCCGCATTCGTGCCATCGCGACCGCCGGCACCGAGCCGCTGATCATGCTGACCGCACCGGGCCCGGCCGCCGAACGCGTGCTGCAGAAAGCCGGCATGTCGAAACACGACATCGATCTGTTCGAGATCAATGAGGCGTTCGCGGCCGTGGTGCTGAAGTTCATGAAGGACCTCGACGTACCGCACGACAGGGTGAACATCGACGGCGGCGCCATTGCGCTCGGTCACCCGATCGGCGCGACCGGCGGCATGCTGATCGGCACGGCGCTCGATACGCTCGAGCGTACCGGCAAGGGCACGGCGCTGATCGCCATGTGCACCGGTGGCGGCATGGGTACGGCGACCATCATCGAGCGTATCTGACCGCGACCCGCCGCCGGTCCGGCCCGCGGCCCGGCTGGGCGAATCCTGGTTCGTCATCCGGTCCGGGGGGCCGGATGACTCCGTCACCGCGTGAGGATCCACCATGCTGAACAAGCTGGACGATTACCCCGTTCACCAGACGCCCGAGCCGCTGGCACATCCCGCCACCAGCGACCGCAACGTGTACGACCGGACCTGGTTCAACGGCTATGCGCCGGACGGCTCCTACTACTTCGGTATCGGCATGGCCGTGTACCCGCATCGGGGGATCCTCGATTGTGCGTTCAGCGTGGTACAGCCCGGCCTGCGCCAGCACTGTTTTTATGGTTCGCGCCGCGCGCCGGACGAGCGCACCGACATGCGGGTCGGCCCGTTCCGGATCGAGATCCTCGAGCCCATGAAACGCACGCGGGTGATCCTCGACGACAATTCGAGCGGGATTTCCTGCGATCTGACTTTCTCGGCGCGCACGGCCGCGATCCAGGAAGCGCGCCAGACGCTCTGGAACGGCACCCGCCGGGCCATGGATGCGACGCGCTTCGACCAGTTCGGCCGCTGGTCCGGCGTGGTCCGCCATCCGGAGGGCGAGATCCGGGTGGATCCGGCGGTCTGCCTCGGCACCAAGGATCGGTCGTGGGGCGTGCGTGGCGTGGGCGAGCCGGAGTCGGGCGGTGCGCCCTTGCGCCGCATGCCGAGTGCGTTCTTCCTGTGGGCGCCGCTGTTCTGGGACGACCACATCTCCCATGCGATCTTCTTCGACGGCCCGCGCGGCGAGGCGCTGGTCCGCGAAGGCATCGTCGCGCCGCTCTATCCGACCGAGGAAGCCGTGCCCGGCGTGCACGACGGCCGGGACGAGCGCATGGCCACGGCGCGTCACCGGATCACCTACCACAAGGGCACGCGGCTCGCGCAATCGGCGGAAATCGACCTGGTGCCGCTCGCCGGCGAGATCCGCACGATCAGGCTCGAACCGATCCTGAAGTTCCAGATGAAAGGCCTCGGCTACGGGCACCCCGAGTGGGGGCAGGGCATGTGGAAGGGCGAGGAGGTGGTGGGCGGAGAATCCTTCGACCCGCGCCAGCTCGACATGCTCGACCGTGAGAACATCCACGTGCAGCAGGTGGTCAAGGCGACCGACGGCACGCGTAGCGGGGTCGGGGTGCTGGAACAGATCTGCATCGGCCCGTATGCGCCGGCCGGTTTCGAGAGCTTCCTCGACGGCGCGAAATAGGCGCGTCGGATCCCGGCGCCTGCCGCTTCAGTCGCGGTAGTAGCGTTCGCAGCCGGGAAACATGCTGGCCCACACTGCCGGATCGGGCGTCCGGCGCGGTTGCGCGGTGACCGGTCGGGCCGTGCCGTCGGGCGCGGTCAGCGTGCCGCGGAGGTCGCCGTCTTCCGCGCGCCCCTCGAAGCGCACCGGTTCCCCGGCTCGGTCGCGGAACGCGAACGAGATCCTTGCGCCGACCAGTGACGCCGCCTGCAGCGGGGCGGGCTCTGACTGCCCACGCGCCTGATGAACGTGTCCGGAGATCTCCTGGAACGTCTGAACGATGTCCGCGTCGAACACCGGCTCGCCGGCGGCATCGCGGAACGTCCAGCTGCCGCCGACCCGTGCCGGCACGATCCAGAGGTAGGCGGTGCGCTGCTCATGGTGCACCGTCGCGTCGTGGCGCCATTCGCCCATGCGGAACTGGTGGGACACCACCCGAGTCCCCGGCTGCATCGCGAGGATCCGGTGCCGGATGCAGCGGTTCAACTGCGGCAGCAGGAACAGGGTCAGGACGGTCGCGTCGGAGAAGTCCGCGACGAAGATGTCGCCCTGCACGATGCGCGTGCGACGACCGACGCCCGCCACCTCCACCAGGCACTGCGCCAGCCGAACCAGGTCGGCGTCGTACTCGATGCCGAGCGCGGTCGCGCCGAAATCACGCGCCGCGGCGATCGGAATCTTGCCGTCGCCGGCGCCGAGGTCGATCACGTAGTCGCTGGCGGTGACTTCGGCCAGCCGTAACATGCGTTCGACCAGCGCGTCGGGCGTCGCCAGCCACACGACATCCTTGCCGGGTTGCCCGGGGGCGGGCCGATAAGCCGTTTCGCAATCGTCGCGGGTGGCATGCGTTACCGCGGGTCCACGCTCGCTTGCAGACGCGGCTGCGGCGCACAGCACGCACAGCAGCCATGCGAGCAGCGTGCGCGTGAACGGGCGCGCGCATGTCGATGTGCGTTTCCGGGTCAGGATTCGGGTCACGTTGCCGGCATGGTCAGATGGCGCGCGAGAACCGCGCCTGCTGCACCGAGGGCGCCAGGTGCCGGTCGAACACCATGCAGACGTTGCGGATCAGCAGCCGCCCGCGCGGCGTCACCACCAGCCCGCCCGCGTCGAACTGCAGCAGGCCGTCATCGGCCATGGCCGCAAGGCGTTCCAGCTCGGTCGCGAACGTCGTGCGGAAATCGCCGGGGAAATCCCGGTAGCGCAGTTCGAACTGGCAGATGAGGCGCATGATCACCGCGCGCCGCAGGCGGTCGTCAGCGTCGGGCTCGAGGCCTTTCTCGATCGGCAGCCGGCCGGCTTCCACGGCCGCGACGTAGGCGTCGAGTTCCTTGTGATTCTGGTAGAAGTTGCCGCCGACCGTGCCGATCGCGGTCATGCCCATGGCGACCAGGTCGCAGTCCGCATGGGTGGAATAGCCCTGGAAGTTGCGGTGCAGCGTGCCCGCGGCCTGGGCGCGCGCCAGCTCGTCGGTGGGTTTGGCGAAGTGATCCATGCCGATGTACTCGTAGCCGGCCGCCGTGAACCGGTCGATGCAGAGCTTCAGCATGTCGAGTTTCTGTGCCGGTGCCGGCATGGTCGCGGGATCGAGCCTTCGCTGCGGGGCGAAGCGTTCCGGCAGGTGTGCGTAGTTGTAGATCGAGATTCGATCCGGGTCGAGCGCGATCACCTTGTCGAGCGTGTTGCCCATGGTGACCTGGGTCTGGAACGGCAGGCCGTAGATGAGATCCACCGAGACCGAACGGAACCCGAGCCGTCGCGCAGCCTCGATCACGTCGCCGGTCAGCGATTCGCTCTGGATGCGGTTCACCGCCTGCTGCACGGCGGGTTCGAAATCCTGGATGCCGAGGCTCGCCCGATTGAACCCGATCGCGCGCAGCGTCTCGAGCGTGCCGGGACGGATCTCGCGCGGGTCCAGCTCGATTCCGAATTCGCTGTCGTCCGGCCCGGCGAGATTGAAGTGGCGGCGCGTGGCGGCCATCAGTGCGGTCATCTGCGCCTCGGAGAGGAACGTCGGCGTGCCGCCGCCCCAGTGCAGCTGACGCACCTTGCGCGCAGGATCGTACAGCGCGGCCTGCAGGGCGATCTCCTCGTGCAGGGCGGCGAGGTAGGGGAGTGCGGTTTCGCGCCTGCGGGTCACGACCTTGTTGCAGGCGCAGTAATAGCAGAGGCGCGCGCAGAAGGGCAGGTGGAAGTAGAGCGACAGATCGGGCGGCGGCGACCCGGCGTTGGATGCCGCCGCCAGCCGGCGGTAGTCGGCCTCACCGAACTCCGGGTCGAACTGCAGCACCGTGGGATACGAGGTGTAGCGCGGCCCGGCCACGTTGTACCTCTCGATCAGGGTGCGGTCGAACAGGACCTCGGTCATGGCGGTTTTCCAGCGGGTGGATGGGTGATATCCAGCGGGCATTGTTCCGACGCTGCACGCAGGTCGGAATACGCGGTCCCCGCAGCGCCGGGTCGGCCGCACTGGCCCGGCAGCATTGGGCCGGGTGCATTGGGCCGAGTTGCCGAAGGCACGGCCGCGCGCCGACAATCTGCCGCCCAGCCAGGTGGAGCGGAGCGTACAGGATGCTGAAGGCGGTGCAACTCGGCCGGCAGTGCGGCCTGCGGGTGTCGGAACTGTGTCTCGGCACCATGAACATGGGCGTGCCGGGGCGCGGGCACCAGGGCGACTGGACGCTCGGCCCCGACGAAGCCCGGCCGATCCTGCGCGCGGCGATCGAGCAGGGGCTCTTCTATTTCGACTGCGCGGACGTCTACGGGCTCGGCGCCAGCGAGGAAGTGGTGGGCGCGCTGCTGCGCGAACTGCTGGCGCGCGATCAGTACGTGCTGGCCACCAAGGTGGCGATGCCGCTCGGCCGTGGCCCCAACCAGGGCGGCCTGTCGCGCAAACACGTCATGGAAGGCGTCGACGCGTCGCTGCGCAGACTCGGGCTCGACTACATCGATCACCTGGTGATCCACCGCCATCCACACGGCGTGCCCGGCCACGTCGAGGTCCCGATCGAGGAGACGCTCGAGGCGCTGCACGACCTGGTGCGCGCCGGCAAGGTGCTCTATCTCGGCGCATCCTCGATGTTCGCCTGGCAGTTCGTCGAACTGCAGCACACGGCCGAAAAGCACGGCTTCACGCGCTTCGTTTCCATGCAGAATCACTACAACCTCGTCTACCGCGAGGAAGAGCGCGAGATGAACCCGTACTGCGTGCGCAACGGCATCGCGCTCACCCCGTGGTCGCCGCTCGCGCGCGGCATCCTGGCAGGCGCGTACCGGGGCAGCTTCGACGAAGGCGGCACGCAGCGTTCCAAGGGCCAGGACCGCGCCAGGACCGAAGGTCTCTACCGTGGCGCCAACACGTTCGGCATCGCCGACCGGGTGATCGAGGTGGCGCAGAAATACGGCCGCACGCCGGCCCAGATCGCGCTCGCCTGGCTGCGCGGCAAACCTGGCGTGGTCGCGCCGATCGTCGGCGTGTCGCGCGTGGAGCAGCTCGAGCAACTGGTGGCGGCGATGGGCATCGTGCTGGACGCGGAGGATGTCGCGTACCTGGAAGCGCTCTACCAGCCGGTCGAGAACCTGCTGTCGATCGGATTCTCCTAAGTTGACGGTGTCAAGTTCGTGCGCGAAGATGCCTGCCTCAGCCGAACGGGGACACGACCATGGCCGACCGCTATCTCACGGACAACTTCGCACCGGTCGATCGTGAAATCACCGAGACCGAACTCGAGGTCATCGGCGCGCTGCCCGCGGAGCTGAATGGGCGCTACCTGCGTAACGGTCCGAATCCCCTCGGTTCGGTCGACCAGGCCACCCATCACTGGTTTACCGGTGCGGGCATGGTGCACGGGGTTCGTCTCGAGGACGGCCGGGCCCGCTGGTACCGCAACCGCTGGGTGCGTTCCGCGGAAGTCGTGGCGGCACTCGGCGAGTCGGTCGGCGAACGCCGGCTCGGTGGCGTCAACAACACCCACGTCATCGGGCTCGCCGGCCGGACCTGGGCGCTGGTCGAGGCGGGTGCGCCGCCGGTGGAACTCGGCTATGAGCTGGACACCGTCGGCGTCAACGATTTCTTCGGCACGCTGACCGACCAGGCCTTCACGGCGCATCCCAAGATCGATCCGGACACGGGCGATCTGCATGCGATCGCCTACCACTGGCCCGACTTCATGGATCACGTCCAGTACGTGCACGTGGGTAAGGACGGCCGGGTGCGGCGCACGGTGAACGTACCGGTCAAGGGCATGCCGATGATCCACGACATGAGCCTGACCGCGAACTACGTGGTCGTCTACGACCTGCCGGTCACGATCAGCTTCGACCTGATCGGCGCCGGCATGCGTTTTCCATTCGGCTGGAATGCGGAGCACGTGCCGCGCGTCGGACTGCTGCCCCGCGCCGGTGGTGCTGCCGATGTGATCTGGTGCGAGGTCGAACCCTGCTACGTGTTCCACCCCATGAACGCGTTCGAGGACGCGACCGGCAATGTCGTGCTGGACGTCTGCCGCTACGAACGGATGTTCCAGCGCGACGTGCATGGTCCGTTCGGCGACAGCCGCGCCACGCTCGATCGCTGGACGATCGATCCGCGCAGCCGCAGGGTCAGCGAGCAGCGCATCGACGACCGGGCCCAGGAGTTCCCGCGCTGCAACCCGCACTACAACAGCAAGCCGTACCGGTTCGGCTACTCCGTCGCCGTCGGCGAGGACGGTTTCCCGGGTATCAACAAGGTCGATCTCGCGTCGGGAGTGATCGAGCGTGTCGACCTCGGTCCCGGCCGGCACGCGGGCGAACCGTACTTCGTGCCGCGCCAGGGAGCGCGAGACGAGGATGACGGCTACCTGCTCTGCCTGGTCTACGACGCGGGCCGTGCGGCGAGCGAACTGATGGTGGTCGATGCCCGGGCACCGCTGGAGGCGCCGCTCGCGCGCGTGCTGCTGCCGGCGCGGGTGCCATACGGATTCCACGGCAGCTGGATCCCCGACGGATTCGACGGCCCGAGCGTCTGAGCGGCGCTGCCGAATTTTGACTCGGCTTTCACGCGCCCCGACCTAGCTTCGTCCCCGGGTCACCGAGGGGGCGCGAGCATGGAATTCGCCGGACAGGCGCGCAGCCAGCTGCTGCCGCTGATCGTGCGGGTGCGCGAGCTTGCAGCAGCGGACGCCGCGGCGCAGCGGTCCGCGGTCGCAACGGACGGGTCGGGGCCGGCCGAGGCGGACCGGGCGCTCGAGGCGTTCTTCGCCAACGTGCTGCACCAGGCCCAGGCCATGCAGGCGGAGGAAGACGTACTGGCGCTGTTCTTCGAACTCTCGGCGAGCGCGTTCCTCGGCTTCGAGTACACGCCCAAGGTGGCGCGCGCGATCGATGAACTGCTCGCAACGGCAGAGCAGATCGCGTTCACGATGACCGCATCCGAACACAATCCGCACTGACCCGCGGCGGCGGCCCGGTTCAGCCGAGCACGCGCCCGTACTCGGCCAGGAACGCATCGAATGCGCCGGCGATCCGGTCGAACTCCGCATCGCCCATGGGCAGCGAGAGATTGAACATGTTGCGCCGCGAGACGTAGATACCCTGCGCGATCATCTCGAGCTGGCAGAGCGCCCGGGCGGCAGGCGGGACGCGGGCGGTATCCCGCGGACGCAGATAGGTTCCCTCGGCCAGCTGTATCATCATCATCGAGCCGTAGCCGGTCACGGTGCCCGGCACGCCGCGGGCTGCGAGCAGTCCGTTCAGGCGCGCGCGCAGCCGGTCGCCGTCACGGTTGATGCGCAGCGAAGCCTCCGGGGTCAGGACGTCGCGCAGGCCCGCGATCCCCGCCGCCATGCTGAGCACGTTGTTGTTGAAGGTGCCCGCGTGACCGAACGCGTCCGGCCGGGCGGGATCGAAGCGCGCCATGATCTCCGCTCGCCCGCCGAACGCACCGAAGCTCAGTCCGCCGCCGAGGTACTTGCCGAGACAGAGCAGGTCCGGCTGCACGCCGAGCACCGAATGCAGTCCGCCGGGCGCTAGCCGTGAAGTCATCACCTCGTCGAAGATGAGCACGATGCCGTGCCGGGCGGTCGCTTCGCGCAGGGCACGCACGAACTCGTCGTCTGCGCGGATGCAACCGCCGCTGCCCACCATGGGCTCGAGCAGTACCGCGGCCAATTCGCCGGCGTGTGCCTCGATCAGTTCCAGGGTGCGCGCCGGGTCGTTGTACGGTGCCAGCACCGCGGGGAACGGCGCATTCATGGCGGCGCCGTAGCCCCCGAAGCTCAGCACCCCGCCGTGATAGCTGCCCTCGAAGGCGAGCAGCGCGGGGCGGCCGGTGACCGCGCGCGCAGCACAGACGGCATAGAGATTCGCTTCGGTGCCCGAGTTCGTGAAGCGCACCTGCTCGAGCGCGGGAAACCGGCCACACATCAGGTCGGCGAGTTCCGCCTCGCGCGGCGTCGGTCCGCCGAGCACGATGCCGTGGCGCAATGCTTCGATGACGGCGCGCTCGATCGTGGGATTCGAGTGGCCGTAGAGCCCCGCGGTCTGCTCGGAGATCGTGTCGATGTAACGATGGCCGTCCGCGTCGGTCACGTGGCAGCCCTCGCCACCGGTCAGGGTCAGCGGAAAAGGCGGGTAGTACAGGACCGACCGCGTGTTGCCGCCGGGCATGTGTGCCTGCGCCGCTTCGAAGGCCGCGCGGCTCGCCGGGTTCGCGGCGGCGTAGCGGGCCTCCGCGCCGCGTAGCGCGGTCTCGAGATCCAGGTTGGTGCCGCTGTTGCTCATTGGATTGTCCTGTCTTGCCGGAGGGCCAGTCTAACGCCGGCATCAGCCGGGTGGGCTGTCGAACAGCACGCCGCGTTCCTCGAGGGCGCGGATCCGCGCCTGCGGATAGCCGAGCCACTCCGCCAGCACCCCCTGGTTGTCGGCGCCGAGCGATGGGCAGGGGGTCCAGTCCGCGCTGCCCGAGCCCGGTTGATGGATCGGATTGCCGGGCACCGGCGTCCGGTCCTCGAGTGGCACGAAGAAGCCGCGCTGGCGCACCTGCGGGTCAGCGATCATGTCTGGGGTCGTATTCACGGGCCCTGCAGGGACCCCAGCGGCCTGGAGTAGCGTTGCGGCCGTGTGCTTGTCATGGATTCGAGTCCAGCCCGCGATGGCCGCATCGATAGTGTCGTGGGCCGCGAAGCGGGCTGCGCGGTCAGCGGCGGGATCGAAACCCGCGTCGAGCACGCCGCAGAGGGCGCGCCAGTGCGCGTCCGTGGCGCAGCCGACAGCGACCCAGGCATCGTCGCCCGCGCAGGGATAGACCCCGTGTGGCGCCATTCCGGGATGCCGGTTGCCGACCGGACCGACGTGCGCGCCGAGCTGGTGGTCGACCAGCCACGGGCCGCTGAACGCGACGCCCGCTTCGTGGAGCGACAGTTCCACATACGCCCCGCGCCCGCTCGCGGCACGCCGGCGCAGCGCGGTGAGCACGGCGGACGCAGCGGACAGCGCGGCGATCGGGTCCATCAGCGCCATGGCAGTGCAGCGCGGCTCGTCGGGGCCGTAACCGAGCACGCTGGTGAGACCCGACAGCGGTTCCACCGTGGGTCCGAACGCGACGCGGTCCCGGTACGGACCGTGCGTGCCGAAGCCGGGCAGGGTGACGTAGACGATGCGCGGGTTGGCGCGCCGCAGCGTTTTGTAGTCGAGCCCGAGCGATGGCATCGCGCGCGCACTGAAGTTCTCGATGACTACGTCGGCCTGGCCGACGAGCTCGAGGAAGGTCGCGCGACCGTCCGGGGTCTTGAGATCCAGGCACAGGCTCCTGCGATTGCGCATCAGCTTGACGAACACCGCGTTGCGATTCCATGGATCGCTGCCGCGCTCGCCGCCGAGCCAGCCGGCGATGGGTGATTCGCGCGGGTCGCGCGGGCCACGGCCGTACGGCGCTTCCACCTTGACGACCTCCGCGCCGAGGTCAGCCAGTACCCGTACGGCCAGCGGTCCTGCCCAGACATGGGTCAGGTCGAGAATCCGTACGCCGCGCAGCGGGCCGTCAGTCATCCGTGTGCTCCACCGGATGCAACACCACCGGTTCGGGCGGCGCGTGGTCGATGCGCCACGGCAGCCGGGGCGCGCGCACGACGCGGCCGTCCGGACCACACACGTGCTGCCAGAAGTCGCGGTCGGCGAGATGCGGATCGTCGAGCACCTCGGCGAACGTCTGGACCACGCCGGCGGGCACCCGCGCGGCATCGGCGCGCGCGGCGACCTCGCTACGGGTGAGCGGCAGCAGCGTGCCTGCGACGATTTCGTTCAGCGCCGTGCGGTGCTGCATGCGCAGGTCGTTGGTGAGGAAGCGTTCGTCGATGGTGAGCTCCGGCCGGTCGAGGAACAGGGTCAGTGCGTCCCAGAACGCCGGTACGACGTTCACGTAGACCCAGCCATCCGCCAGGCGGTACAGGTTGGTCGGGCAGACCGACCAGAACTCGTTGCCGTGCCGGGTGCGGATTTCGCCCATGCAGTGCCACTGCACGGTGGTGAACTGCGAGAGCGACATGAGCGTCTCGTAGAAACCGATGTCGATCGCGGTCGGACGTTCCGCCAGGCGCGCCGCACTGGCGGCGATGAATGCGTAGTGACCGGCCTGGAACTCGAGGTAGTGGCCGGGCAGTGAAAGCGGTGCCCGACCGGGATCGCCGATCAGCTGCGTGTAGCCGCCCATGGCGAGGATGACGTGCGGCGTGGCCTGCCAGTTGCGTCGTGGCCCGGTGCGGCCGAACGGCGTCAGTGCCACCTTGACCGGTGTCGGCCAGTCGTCGAATCCCCAGGCCGCGAGCGCGTCTGCGGTAGACGCCTCGACGATCACCACCTGGGCGCGGGCGGCGAGATCGCCGACCAGGTCGCGATCGCGCAGCGCGATGCGTCGCTTGCCGGCGTGCAGGAACAGCTCGCCGGCCGTGCGCGATGCCCAGCCCGGTGCCGGGTCCTCGTATTCCAGGCGAACGACCTCGTGGCCGGTGCGGGCGAACAGCCGCCCGCAGAAACCCGCGGCGAAATGTCCGATCTCGAGTACCCGGTCCGCCAAGACGCGCTCCCTAGCCTTGCGTGAAGAGGCCTTGCGTGAAGAGGCCTGCGTGAACAGCCCTGCGTGTAGAGCTACGGGTGAAGATCTAACACACCGTGCCCCCGCTGCGCCACGCCGGCAGGCCACCCGTTGCGGCGGATTCCGGGCTAGAATCGATCCCCTTGGAACGGGAGGAGTTGCGAGATGCAGTTGAAGACGGGCGCGCGCCTGAAGAGCAGTGTGTGTGACGGCGAGATCATGGTGGTCAAGGCGCCGGCAGGGCCGGTCGAACTGACCTGCGGCGGCGCGCCGATGGTCGAGACGGCCCCTGCCGAGCGGGGCACGATCCACCCCGATCATGCGGTCGGCATCCGCATCGGCAAGCGCTACATCACCGAGGACGGCGAACTCGAGGTGCTCTGCGTCAAGGCCGGCGACGGCGGCATCGCCGCGAACGGCCAGCTCCTGCTGCAGAAAGACACCCGCCAGCTGCCGAAGACCGACTGAGCCCGCCATGAACGTCATGATGTTGCTCGAGATGGCGAGCGCCGCATTTCCCGAGCGGGTCGCTTTCACCGACAGCAGCGACGGCTCGTCGCTCACCTACGGACAGCTGTTCAGCGCTGCCGGCCGGCGCGCGGCGAGCCTGCGCCAGAGCGGTGCCAACCGCATGGCGATGCTCGACGTCACCAGCGTCGCGACCCCGCTCGGACTGTTCTCGAGCGCGTGGGCGGGACTGCCCTATGTGCCGCTCAACTATCGGCTGACCGATCCCGAGATCGAAGCGCTGCTCGCCCGGGTCACGCCGGCGTACCTGGTGACCGACGCGGCACGGCACGGCCGCCTCGGGGGCCTCGCGGACATCGCGGCGGCGACCCGCCACCACTTCCTCGATGACACCCTGCATCCCGAGGATCACGCGGACGAGTGGTCCATGGATCCGGACGAGATCGCGGTGCTGCTGTTCACCAGCGGCACCACGGGCGCGCCCAAGGCGGCCGTGCTGCGCCACCGGCACCTGGTTTCCTACATCCTCGGGTCGGTGGAGTTCGCCGGCGCAGACGAAGCGGAAGCCGCGCTGGTATCGGTACCCCCGTATCATGTGGCCGGGATCGCGGCGATCCTGAGTTCGGTCTATTCGGGGCGCCGCGTGGTGCAGCTGCCGAGTTTCTCCGCGGAAGCATGGCTCGACGTGGCGCGCCGCGAACGGGTGACCAGCGCATTCCTGGTGCCCACCATGCTCGCGCGGATCGTCGAGGCACTGGAGGGTCGGCGCACCGCGGACCTGCCGGCGCTCGCCAGCGTGTCGTACGGCGGCGGGCGCATGCCGCTGTCGGTCATCGAGCGTGCCATGGCGCTGTTCCCGGACACCGATTTCACCAATGCCTACGGGCTGACCGAAACCAGTTCCACGATCACCGTGCTCGGACCCGAGGAGCACCGTGCCGCCGCGTCGAGCGCGGATCCGGCCGTACGGCGCCGGCTCGCGTCAGCCGGTGTACCGCTGCCCGGTGTCGAGATCCAGATCCGCGACGACATGGGCCGGGTGCTCGGCCCGAACGAACGCGGCGAGATCTACGTGCGTGGGGAGCAGGTCTCCGGCGAATACGAGGGTCGCGGCCGGGTGACCGACACGGAGGGCTGGTTCCCGACCCGCGACGCCGGCAGCATGGACGAATCCGGCTACCTGTTCCTCGAGGGGCGCGCCGACGACGTGATCGTCCGCGGCGGCGAGAACCTCTCGCCGGGCGAGATCGAAGACGTGCTGCTCGAACATCCGGCCGTGCGGGATGCGGCGGTGGTCGGGATACCGGACGAACAGTGGGGTGAGGGCGTGGCTGCGGCGATCGTCGCGAAGCCCGGGCAGTCCGTCACGGGCGGTGAGCTCCAGGAGTGGGTCAAGGCGAGGATGCGCTCCTCGCGGGTGCCGCAGCGGGTCGTGTTCTTTGACGAGCTGCCGTACAACGAAACCGGCAAGCTGCTGCGCCGCGTGGTGCGCGAGTGGCTGGGTACCGACCAGGGTGCCTGACATGTCTGGCATGTCTCTCGATCACGACTCGCTCGGTACCATCGAACGGGACGCCGCTGGATTCGTCGCGACCCTGGAACGCTCCTTGAACCACGACCAGGCGCAGGTCTGGGCCATGCTCACCGAGCCCGCTCGGGTCGTGCAGTGGCTTGCACCGGGCAGCATCGAACTCGTTCCGGGCGGTGTCGTGAAACTCGCCTTCGAGGACAGCGGCACGGTGATCGACAGTGCGGTATCCGCCATCGAGCCGCCGCGCCTGCTCGAGTATTCCTGGAGCGGCCCGGGCGAACCGCTGCGTCCGGTGCGCTGGGCGCTCGCGGCTGAATCGGGTGGGGCCACGCGCCTCACGCTCACGCTGCGCGTGCCGCGCGACGAGGACGTGGCGCGGGCCTGCGCCGGCTGGGAAGCCCACCTCATGATGCTGATCGCAGCACTCGAGGGTGTACCGATCAGGTTCCCGTTTCAGCGCTTTCAGGAGACGCGTGCGGCTTACCGCGAGCGCGTGGCCGCGCTCGCCTGACCCCGGCCATCGTCGACGATCGTGTCGATCAGCCCCCAGTGCAGGGCGGTCGGTGCGTCGATGCGTGCGCGGGTCAGCGCCATCTGCGCGGTCCGCAGCCGTCCGATCCGGTGGGTGATGCTCACCGTGCCGCCGGCGCCCGGAATCAGACCCATGCCGACCTCGGGCAGCTGGAAGAAGCTGTCCGGCTGTGCCCGGATATGCCCGGCAAAGGCCGGCAGTTCGATCCCGGCGCCGATGCAGGCGCCGTGCACCTCGCAGACGACCCGCTCCCGCAGCCGGTGCAGCAACGTGGCCGCGTTGCGGGTCATCCGGGTCGCGTGCGCCAGTGCCGCGTCGCGTGCGTGGCCGAACTCGTCGAGGTCGCCGCCGGCGCAGAATGCCGGTCCGGCGCCGGTCAGTAGGATGCGCGTGACCGCCGCGTCATGGCATGCAACTTCGAGGGCGCTGCACAGCGCATCCCGCATCGCGCGCGAATAGGCATTGCGCCGTGCCGGTCGGTCGAGGGTGATCCGGAGGAGCTCGGCCGCGCGTTCGACGCGCACGGGGTCGGGGTCGTCGGGCAGCCGTTCCGGTGTGTGGGTGCGCGTGACGCCACGCGCGGCAAGCCAGGCGCGGAATTCCGCGCCGTGTTGCAGCGTGGAATACGCGAGCGACTCGACGAGCAGTCCGGCGTGCACGGGGGCTCCCGAGTTGTGCCGCAGCACCTGCACGAGCACGGTGCTGGCCACGGGCCGTGCCGCGATCGCCTGGCACAGTGCCTCGAGCGCCTGATCCGAATCGGCCACCACGTCCACGATCTCCGGCACGTGTGTCGCCGCGCCGTCATGCAGACCGATCACCACGCAGGCAGGCTGGGGCAGGGCGGCTCGGTCGAGCCGCCCGGCGTCGTGCAGATCCACGATGAGCCAAGGCGCCGTGGTCTGCGCGACCACAGAGCAGGCCTCCACCGCGGCCGGATCCGCCAGCAGCGTCGAGAGTTCGCGGGCCGTCAGTACGTGGCGCTCGGCGGGAGTCATGGCGCGAGTATAGATCGTCGGACCGATCGGCTGTGCAGGTGGCCGCGGACCGTCGGGGCCGTGCGCGACAGCCATTCGCGCCGAACGGACAAGGCACGCAGCTGGTAAGCTCGAAGCCGCGAGTCGTTTTCCACGGAGCCTCCCATGACCGTTGCCATCAACGGCATTGCCCACGTGTACCTCACGGTCGCCGACTACGACCTGGCGCTGCCGTTCTACCGCCGCCTGCTCGCACTGTTCGACATGCAGTGCCTGGTGGATACCGACGATCTCTTCTACTGCGTCGGCGCGCGCACGGGTGTCGGCATCCGTCGCGCGCGCAGCCCCGAGCCGTTCGACCAGTACCGGGCCGGCCTGCACCACCTCTGCTTCCGCGCCCGCTCGCGTGAGGATGTCGATGCCGTTGCCCGGGCCGTCGGCGAATACGGCGGCCGTGTCGTGCACCCGCCGCAGGACGACGAATGGGCGCCGGGCTATTACTCCGTGCTGTTCGAGGACCCGTGCGGCACCCGCCTCGAGGTCAACCATGTGCCGGGCAAGGGCAACCTCGCGGCAACCGTGCGACTGCCGCTGCCGGAAGCGATGCAGGTGAAGTTGAGCGAGCCGTGACGGCAGGGGGTGAGGAGACCTGAGATGGCGACACCCGACTACCTCTCCAGCTTCGAGGCGGACGGCCACACCGTCTGGATCCGCCCGATCCGTCCCGACGATCGCGAGCGCGAGGCGGCGTTCGTGCGTGGACTCTCCCGTGAGTCGCGCTACTTTCGCTTCCATAGCGCGCTCCGGGAGCTCACGCCCGACATGCTCGAGCGGTTCGTCCACAACGACTATCCAGATGCGCTCGCCCTGGTTGCGTACCTGCCCGGCCCGGCAGGGGACGAACAGATCGGCGTGGCGCGCTACGTACGCGAGGGTACCGGCGACACCGCTGAGATGGCGATCGTCGTCGCCGACGCCTGGCAGGGCAAAGGGGTCGGCACGCACCTACTGCTGGCGCTGCGCGACCTGGCGCAGGCGGCCGGCATCCGTCGGCTGGTGGCCAACGTGTTGCGCGAGAACGGGCGCATGCAGGCGCTGGCGCGCCAGCTCGGCTATGACGTCGATGGGCCATCCGACGATCTGCGCGCCAGGCGGCTCGGCAAGCCGCTGGAGGGTTGACGTGGCCGACGCCATGGTCGAGGGTTGGCGGCCCACGCAGCGCGGCCGTTGGAGAAGCATGGTGCGCAGTATTCCGGGATGCCTGCTCGTGCTGGCCGGCTTCGGCTGCCTCGCCGTACCCGCCTCGAGGTCAACCATGTGCCGGGCAAGGGCAACCTCGCGGAAACGGTGCGTCTGCCGCTGCCGGAAGCGATGCAGGTGAAGTTGAGCGAACCGTGAACGATCAGGGGATCGGCGGCAGGAACACGCCGGGCGGCAGTGTTCCCCCCTCCCCGGTCCCCTGTGGCGCGGCGCCCTTGCCTTGGCTGTCAGGTCATTGTGCCGCCCCGCGCACCGGTTGCGAAACGTCGCGGCCGAGCAGCATATCCAGGATGCGTGTGGAGGCGCCGGTGTAGAAGCCCGCCTTCATTGCGTCCACGCGTCCCGGATTGCGGAAGGTCCCGAAAACCATGTCCCACAGGGGCAGGTTCGCATAGTTGTACCGATGCCGACCCCGCTGATGATGGACGACGTGGCTTTCCGGGCGCTGGATCAGGTAACCGAGCCAGCGTGGCGTGCGGATGTTGGCGTGCTGGAACATGGCGTTGAAGCCGAGCCATGCACCGCAGATCAGTCCTGCTTCCACGTCAAGCCCGAGCAACGGAAAGAAGACCAGGCTGCTCGCGGTCGTAAACCCCACCACGTCTCCGGGGTGCAGATAGTTGGCGCTGAACGCGTCCATCGCCTCGGCGCTGTGGTGCATCTGGTGCGTGACCCGCCACAGCCAGTCGAAACGGTGGACGGCGCGGTGGTACCAGTAGTGCACGAACTCGTAGACCATGATCCCGGCACCCGCGCCCGGCCAGGTACCCAGCACGGCACCGTCGAGCAGGTGGAAGTCGTCGAGCAGCGTTCCCCACAGCCCGGTGATGGCCATGGAGCCCGCCACGACCGCGATGGTTGCGAGCGTCATCCGGGTCTTCCACCAGCGCGGCTTCTCGTAGCGGCGCGCATCGTGCAACAGTGCCAGCAGCATGAATCCGGCGATCAGTGCCAGGGGAAGAAAGGTCAGGAAGGTCGTAGCGTCGATCATGATCGGCTCCTCTCGATGCGTCAGGCAGCGTCCGGAGTGGTCGCTGCTGGCCGGGCATGATTCCCGTTCGAAGAGCCAACCGACTGAAATTAAAGCGGTAGTTTTCCTCTATTTCGCCGAAACTTTTCCCCGCAGCGCCGTGAGGCGGGGAAATTCCACCTCCGCCAGCTGGTCGTCACCGAATCCGATCCGATCGAGCAGGTCGGCCCAGCGTGGATCCGCCCGGATCGGGTCGAAGACCGGGTCCCAGCGGTATTCGAGGAACCCGGCCGTCCCGTTGGTCCGGTACTCGGTTTCGAGCCATTCGAAGGCCTGCTCGAGATCGCCCCGCTGCGCGTAGACCTGGGCGATGTTGCCGGCGGCCCGATTGCCGAAACGCGTCTCGAGGTCGGCAATGGCCGCGTCGGCGTCCTCGATGGCGCCGATTGCGTTGCCGAGGAATGCGCGGCCGAGCAATCTGCCGGCTTCGAGCGGCTCGGCGTCCAGTGCAGCGCTGGCGCCGGTCAGGTCTCGCCGCGCGAGCAGGATTCGAGCCAGGCGAAAGTGGCCGGCCGCATACTGCGGGCTCAGGGTCAGCGCGTTGCGCATGCTGCGTTCCGCTTCTGTGTACTTGCGTGCCAGCAGGTAGGCGTTGGCAAGGTTGGCGTGGCTCACCGCCGATACCGGGTCGCGGATCGCGCCGTCTTCGAGCAGCGCGATGGCATCGTCCATTCGGCCGATGGCGAGCGCGACGAGCGCGGCGTTAGAGCGGATGACGTCGTCGTCCGGTTCGAGTGCGAGGGCTCGGCCGTAGTGCGCAGCTGCCGCCACCAGGTCGCTGTCCTCGTACAGGGCAAGCCAGCCGAGCCGATCGTGAGCCGGCGCATAGTCGGGGTCCCGTGCAAGTGCCTGGTAAGCCGCTTCGCGTGCCAGCCGATAGCCTTCCTCGCGCGGCATCAGCGCGAAACCGACCAGGTTGAAATACGTCCCGGCCAGTTCGTTCCATGCCGGCAGATAGTCGGCGTCGATCTCGAGTGCCTCCCGGTAGAGCGTCGCGGCCTGCGTGAGACCCTGCTCCGTGTGTTGCCGGCCGATATGACGCGCCTTGAGATAGAGCGTGTACGCACGCGTGTCGGTCTCACGGATCTGCGCCGCACGGCCAACCAGTTGCACGCGCAACTGATCGGCGACGCGTCCGGCGATTTCGGCCTGGATGGCGAAAATGTCGTCAAGCGTACGATGGTAGGTATCGGACCAGCGTTGGTAGCCCGCGCGTGCGTCCACCAGTTGCACTGTCACGCGGACCTGGTCGCCGACTCTCTGCACGCTGCCTATCAGCACATGGGCTACCTTCAGGCGGCTTGCGATCTGGTGCACGTCGAGCGCCTGGTCGCGGAACGAGAAGGCCGAGTTGCGCGCCGCAACCTGGAGCGTCGGGATGCGCGTCAGCAGCGATACCAGTTCCTCCGCGACGCCATCGGCGAGGTAGGCCTGGTCCCCCGCGGGACTCAGGTCGTCGAACGGCAGAACCGCGATGGAACGTTCCGGAACCGGTACTGGTGCTGAGAGCTCCTGGTAGACGAGGTAACTCACGATGGCAATCGTGCTGACAGCGAGCACCGCCCGCCAGCCGAAGCGCGCTCTTGGTTGCTGGCGGGCCAGGTACGGTGGATGCGTTACGCGGTCCACCGGCGGCGGCACAAGCGCGGGACGCGCCGGCGCTTCGGTGTCGGGTTCTTGCCGAGGGATGAGCGGTAACGCCTCGCACAGGAGTCGATAGCCGCGCTTCGGGATGGTCTCGATGTAGCGCCGCTCCGACCCGCTCCGCTCACCGAGCAGGCGGCGGAGCTCGCCGATGGTGGCGGTCAGCGGTTCATCGGTGACAGCCGTACGGCCCCAGACCTCGGCCAGCAGGTCGTCTCGCTCCACGACCTGGCCCGCGCGTGCAGCGAGCACACACAACACGTCCATGGCTTTACGACGGACGCGCCTTGAATCACCACCGTCGGCCGCCACGATGCGGCCTTCGAGCGGCAATACCTGCCAGTCGCCGAGGTGGAATCCATCGCTCAGGTCCATGTGATTCGGGAACGGTCACGGGCGGAACGGAAGTGTATCTGAATCAGCCGGGCGAGCGGCACAGGCGCAAGGTCCGAGAACGTTCACCTGTGTCGACCGTTGTCGGGTCGGTGCCAGGCAGGCATTGCGCGTGAGGCTTGACCCTGCCGCGCGCATCGCCGAGTGTTGCCCGGAACTCGAGGGGGTATTCGTGCGTAGCATTCCGGTCATTCTGCTTACTTCGCTGTTCTGTATCGGCGCTGTCGCCGGCGTTGTGGACGAGGTGCTGTGCGAAGGCCGCCAGGACGGTGTGAAACACCTCTATTGGGGTGACCTGCACGTCCATACGGCCTATTCGCTCGATGCGTTCGGATTCGGCACGCTGGCGACACCCGCGGAGGCATACGGCTTTGCGCGCGGCGCGCCCGCCAGGCTGGCCGATGGGTCGCGCGTGCAGCTCGACCGGCCGCTCGACTTCGTAGCGGTCACCGACCACGCTGAGTGGCTGGACTTCCTGGCCATTTGCGCCGATCCGGCCAACGCCGGGCACCCCGACTGCGAACTGCTGAACAGCAACAACGATCCGCTGAACGGGTCGAAAAACTTTGCGACCTTCGTCGTCCCGTCCATCACCCAGCCAGCGCCGCAGGCGCTGTCGGTCTGCCGCGAGGACGGTGCGCACTGCATGGCGGTCGCGCGCAGCCAGTGGCGGAGCATCCAGGACCAGGCGAATGCGGCGGACGATCCATGCCATTTCTCCGCGCTGATCGGATTCGAGTGGTCGGCCACGCCGGATGCCAGTCACAACCATCGCAACGTGATCTTCCGCGGCAGCGTGGTGACGGCGGACGCCATCGACTACATCCGCTATCCGCGTCTCGACGACCTGTTCGAGGCCCTCGACAGGCAATGCGATCCCGCGGCCGGGTGCTCGGTCATGACCATTCCACACAACACCAACATGGGCGACGGCAAGTCGTTCGACGTGGAGAGTGAGAGCGACGAACAGCTCCGTGCACGGGCACGCTACGAGCGCCTGGTGGAGGTCTTCCAGGAGAAGGGCAACAGCGAATGCCTCGCGCCGTTCGGCGTCACGGACGAAGCGGACTGCGGCATGGAAGTCCGGCTCAGCTGGCAGTCGCGCAGCCCGGCGCCCGCCGACCTGACCGCCGAACAATGGGAACGTACGCGTTCCACGTACGTGCGATCGCTCCTGCTGCGCGGACTCGAGGGGTACGGCGCGTCCGGCTCGGCGCGCCGCAATCCGCTGCAGCTCGGCATCGTGGGCAGCACCGATACCCATTCCGCCACCCCGGGTCTGGTCGAAGAGGACGCCTGGCCGGGTACGGTATTCGGCATGGGCGACCTCGATCGCACGATGAGTCGGCTCGACTGGAACCCGGGTGGGTTGACCGGCGTCTGGGCGGAGCAGAACACGCGCGCCGCGATATTCGATGCCCTGGCGCGCCGCGAGGTCTATGCGACCAGCGGTACCCGTATCGGACTCCGATTCGAAGCGAGTCCTGCGGGGCAGCCGCTCGGCTGCGATGCGGTCGCGGCCGATGCCGCCGATCGTGTGGTCATGGGTGGTGAGTTCGCTTCCGCGACGAGCCGGCCCCGGTTCCGCGTGCAGGCGCTGTTCGATCGAGTGCCGCTCGAGCGGGTCGAGATCATCAAGGGCGGTTTCCGCGACGGCGCATTCCACGAGGAAGTGATCGCCGTCTGGACCGGCGAGGAACGCGAGATCTGCGTCAGCTGGGAAGACCCGGCGTTCGATCCACTGCACCCCGCGTTCTGGTACGCACGGGTGCAGGAGGTCGCGTCGCCGCGGTGGTCCGCCCATAAGTGTCGCGAAACCGGCCGCTGCGACGAGTTCCCGCGCGCGGACCGCCTGGTCACCGAGCGCGCGTGGTCGTCTCCGATCTGGTACCTGCCCGGTGCGGACGGCAGCGGCTGACGAAGAGGATCGACGGAGGTGGGACCGATGACCTTGCGGTCCTTGTTCATTGCGCGCGCAGAGGGTCGAGTCAGCCCGGCGGGCTTGTGCCAGGCGCCAGGCTGAGCACGAGGGCGAGCACCACCAGCGTGATGAAGAACCCGGCGACAGGCCAGGCGCGAAGGCTGCGTTCGATGCTCTCGAATCGCCCCGGAACCCAGTCGCGGAGGAACTCGTTCAGCCGCATGGGAAGCCGGGGCAGCGCGCGGAAGCGAACGGATCCGACCTGGCGCAGGCTTGCGCCGAGGCGCTCTGCCAGTACGACCACGTCGCCCTGGGGAAGGCCGGGCAGCTGCCGGGTAGTGCGTATCAGCACGGCCGCGACGGCTGCGGCGAGCAGGATGGGCCAGGCACCACCCCAGAGGTTCTGCAACGCGAACACGGCGGAAGGCGGCGCGTGAACGAGGCCTTCGAATGTGTACCACGTCGCGCCGAATGCGGCGGCCGTCGCAGTCGCCCAGGACCAGATCATCGCGGGCGCAGGTCGGTGCGCGCTCGCGGACGACCCCGCGACGACGCGAAGAAAGTGGAGCATCAGCAGCGCGGTGGTGACGGCCGACAGGGTGACCAGCGTGGCCGCCAGGTCGTCCCCGAGCGGGGCCTTGATGGCAAGCTTCGCGAGTGCGCCGCCGGTCAGGGGCAATCCGGCGATCGCGAGCGCTGTCAATGCGAGCGCGGCCAGGACCGGGCGCCGCCAGCGCGTGGCGATCGCCGCCATGACACCGACACCGAGGAACAGCGCGCCTTTCGCGAGCCCGTGATGCAGCACGTAGAGGGTGACGGCGTCCGCGTGTGCGGAGCGCTCGTGCAGGCCCAGCGAAATGCCGAGCACGCTCACCACCAGCCCCATCTGGCTCAGGGTCGAATAGGCGAGTACGGCCTTGGCGTCACGCTGGGTCAGACCGACGATCGCGCCGTATCCTGCTGTGACGAGCCCGACCACCACCTGGAGCGCACTCCATTCGGGCCACACGCCCTGGTCGGGGAGGAGTCGGATGAGACCGAGAATGCCGGCCTTCACGATGACCCCGCTCAGCACGGCCGATGCCGGCGTCGGCGCCTGTGGGTGGGCGAGTGGAAGCCAACCGTGCAGCGGTACCAGCCCGGCCTTGATGCCGAATCCGACGACTAGACCGGCCAGCACCCAGTGCGCGTCTGGTGCGTCGGCGAGCGCCTGGCGGACGTCGGCGAAGCCGAGGCTCGTCGCACCGGTCGCTACCACCATGAACGATGCGATCAATGCGCTCTCGCCGATCACGGCCAGCGCGATGTAGATGCGTCCGGCCCGGCGGGCCGCGTCGGTCCGTTCGTGGATGACGAGTCCATAGGCCGAGAGCGACATCATGGAGAACGCCAGGTAGAAGCTCACCAGGTCGCCTGCGACGAATGTGCCGAGCGTGCCGGCCAGCGTGAGCAGCCAGAAGATTGCGAAGGACCCCCTGTTGCGCGCCCTCTCGAGGTACGCGCTTGCGTAGATGCCCGCCAGCAGCCACAGCAGTGCGCCGAAGCCGAGGAACGCCTTTGCGGTCTGGTCGATCTCGAACGTGAGACCGATCAGCAGCACCGGGACGTGCAGCGTGGTGCCGGCCGGCGCGATCAACGCCGTCGCGAGCCCCGGCAGTGCAGCCCACGGCAGCAGCCGCAGCGGTCGAGCCACCAGCGGCACGGCTGCCAGCAAGGCAACCGGTACCGTCACCGTCAGCGCCAGGAGCAGCATGGCCGGCGTGTTCATGGGCTGTAGTTCCGCGTGACGATCATTGTCGCCCAACCGAGCGGACTGAGCCCCAGTCCGGCGAGCAGCCCCGCGAACAGGGCTGCGAACGCGGTGATCACCGCTGGTGCAATGAGCCACAACGGACCTTCGGAGCCTGGATCGGCCCGACCCGACGCCGGTGCGAACCAGAGCCGGTACACGACCGGCAGGAAGTAGGCGGCGTTCAGCAGGCTGCTGCCGATCAGGACCGGGATCACCCAGATGAAGCCGCCCTGAACGGCGCCTACGCCGAGGTACCATTTGCTGATGAAGCCGGCCATCGGTGGCACACCGATCATGCCGAGGGCGGCGATGGTGAATGCGGCCGCGGTCCAGGGCATGCTGCGTCCGGCACCGGCCAGATCCGTGACCCGGTACGCGTGCATGCGCTCGGCAAAGGCGCCGGCCGCGAAGAACAGGGTGATCTTCATCAGGCCCTGGTGCACCAGGTGGACCAGTCCGCCAATGGTCGCGAAAGGCCCGAACACGCTCGCACCCAGCACGATGTAGGAAACCTGGCTCACCGTGGAGTAGGCGAGCCGGCGCTTGATGTCGGATTGCTGCAGCGCGCGCATCGAGCCGTAGATGATCGTGAACGAGGCGACTAGCGCGAGTGGCAGACCTATACCGAGCTCGAATACGAGCCCGGTGCCGTAGACGTCGTAGATGATGCGTACGATGCCGAACGCGCCGGCCTTCACCACCGCGACCGCGTGGAGCAGCGCGCTGACCGGCGCCGGTGCGACCATCGCGCTGGGCAGCCAGCCGTGCAGCGGGACGATGGCTGCCTTGACGCCGAGCCCGGCGATCAGCAGCCAGAAGATGGCCTGCAGCGCAGCGGGGTCCAGACCGACCAGTTGTCCGGGTCGATCGAACTCGATCGGTCCCGTGAGACTCTCGAGCCAGACGATGCCGATCAGCAGCACGGCGCTTCCGGCCAGCGTGTAGGCGAGGTAGCGACTGCCGGCCGCCATGGATTCGGCGTTGCCGCGGTGCACGACCAGCGGCCAGGTGGCGAGCGTGAGCAGTTCGTAGAAGATGAAGAACGTGATCAACGTTCCCGACAGGGCGATCCCGGTGGTGGCGGCCACGCACAGGCTGAAGAAGCCGAAGAACCGCGACAGATGCGGGCTGTCGCCGAGATAGCTGATGGCATAGATCGTGGTCAGCAGCCACAGCACGGCGGACAGCGTGAGGAACAGCAGCGCGAGAGCGTCCACCCGCAACAGAAAATCGAGCCCGGGCAGCAGGGCGAGCCGCGTTTCGTAGATCTCGCCGCGTGCGACACCCTCCAGCATGATGGCGACCAGCGCGAGCTTGGCGAGAGCGCCGGCGAGGTTCACCCCGGTGCGCAGGCGTTGCCGCGCCTGCGCCAGCGGGAAAATGGCGATCGCAGTGACCAGCGACGTCGAGAGCACGAGCACCGGCAGCCAGGCGCTCACGACAGGCCTCCGGCCGCGGCATCCGGACGGCCGATCTGCAGCAGCGCATACGGCGTAGCCGACAGCAGTCCGAGCAGAATCGCCGCCAGTGCGAGCAGCAGCGCGATGATCTGTCCACCGGCGGGTACCGCCTGCAGGGTTGCGCTGCGATCACCTTCGAGCAGGAATCGGTTGAGCACCCGGAACAGGTAGCCGGCGGCAAGCAACCCGCCGACGATCATGATGATCGCCCAGCCCCATTGCCCCGCGGCCAGCGCAGCGGTCAGCAGAAGGTATTTCGCGGTGAAGCCGCCACTCGGCGGCAGGCCCATGAGGGAGATGGCGGCCAGTCCGAACGCGAATGCGGCAATCGGCATGCTGCGCGCGATGCCGTCGAGACCGTCGATGCGGTCGTGACCCACCGCCTGGATCAGGGTGCCGGCGGCCAGGAACATCGCGGCTTTCGCGAGCCCGTGGGATAGCGCGTGAAACATGCCGCCGGACCACGCGGCAGCACCCCAGGGCTGTGCCTCGCCCGCGCCACCCGCGAGCGGGAAGACCAGGAACAGGTAACCGAGCTGAGCCACCGTCGAATAGGCGATGATCGGCTTGAGCCGGTTCTGCCGGAAGGCGAGCGCGGATCCGTACAGGATCGCGAGTGCGCCCAATGTGCCGAGCAGCGTCGTGAACGCCGCGCCTGCCTGGTTCGGCAGCACGTCGAACCAGAGGCGAATCACCACGTAGAACGAGCCTTTCACCACCAGGGCCGACAGCAGGGCGCTGGCCGGCGCTGGTGCGCCCGCATGAGCCGGTGGCAACCACGCATGGAGTGGCACGAGTGCCGTCTTCGCGAGCAGGCCGGCAGTCATCAGTGCGGCAGCGAGCAGGGTCGCGAAGTCCGCCTGCGCGACGTGACGGAGGAGCGTCATGTCGAGGGTCGCGTACTGGGCGTACAGCAGTACCACGCCGAGGAGGTAGGCGAGCGAACCGAACAGGGCGAACAGCAGGTAGCGCAGCGCCGCGGCGATCACCGCGGGCTTGCCGTCCAGCGCCACCAGCGCCACCGCCGTGAGCCCGATCAGTTCCAGTGCCACGTAGAGGTTGAACAGGTCATTGCTGACCAGCAGTGCGTTCAATCCCGCCCACAGGAAGAACAGCAGCGGCCAGAACGCGAACCCGCTGCGGGATTCTGAGGCGCCACGGGCCGCGAATTGCGGCAAGGCGTACCAGGCCACGGCGGTCGAGATCGCTGCTGTCAGCACCAGAAACGCGGCTGCCAGGC
Source organism: Pseudomonadales bacterium (assembly GCA_019634925.1). Taxonomy (GTDB): domain Bacteria; phylum Pseudomonadota; class Gammaproteobacteria; order Pseudomonadales; family Azotimanducaceae; genus UBA7803. Next base: position 443,975 of record JAHCAL010000002.1, on the reverse strand, counting down.
CATCCAGCCGCAGCACGATGCCGAGGGGCGGTGCCCAGCCGCCGGCCGCGAGCAGGACGGCGCCGTGCAACCACACCTGCGCTGCACTCGCGCACGCGACGATCAGCCCGAGCAGGGCGGCGGGCAGCGCGATGTAGCGGGCGTGCCGGGCGAGCGGCAGGCTCAGCAGTGCGGCGGCCAGCGGGACGATCACCGAGAACGCCGCCCAGGCCATGTCCGGTGCGAGCCAATCAGACAGCGCCATCACCATCCTCCGAGTCGTCCGGCAGATGGGTACGGCCGCTTGCCTCGGCGAAGCGGGTGATCAGCGTGACGGCGAGCGCTGTAGCGGCCAGGGCCACCACGATGCCGGTGATCACGAGCGCCTGAGGTACCGGATCGGTACCGTTCGGTGAGCGGCTCGCGAGCGCGCCGAACAGCAGGAAGATGCCGCTGCCGATCAGGTTGAAGGCGAGCACGCGGTGCACCAGGTGATGCCGGGCCACGAGTCCGAAGACGCCGAGTCCGATGACGAGCGCGCCGGTGAGTCCGAACAGCGTGATGCCGGTCATGTGGTCCGCCTCGGTACGCCCAGCACCAGCAGCACCAGCGTGACGGCAATCGACAGGGTCAGGAGCACCTCGATGGCCAGAATGAGTTCGCTGGCGAAGGCCTCCGGCAACCCCAGAAAGCTGCCGGCGAGTGCGCCGATCGCGCCGACCGCGAGGAACCAGGCGGGCCCCACGACGATCAGCAATCGCAGGCGCATGCTCGCGATGGGGGGAGCGTCGCGCAGGCCGGCCATCGCCACCAGCAACCACACCGCGGCAAGCACGGTCCCCGCCTGGAAAGCCCCGCCGGGTGCATGGGCGCCAGCCCAGAGCAGGTGAATGCCCACCAGGAGTCCGACCAGGGGCAGCATGCGTCCGAAATAGGCGAGCACGCCGTCGGTTCGGGCGTGCTGCTTGAGTCCCGGGCGTCCGCCCCAGAACTGCTCGGCGCCGAGCGACCAGACGCCGACCAGGGCGACCACGAGAACCATGGACTCGAGCAGTGTGTCGTAGCCGCGGAAGTTCAGCAGCACCGCGGTCACGGGGTTGCTGACGCCCGATCGCTCGATCGTGCCCGCGACCGTCGCGGTGAGGCCAGGCGCGCTGTCGGGCAGCAGCAGGACCGCCGCGCCGACGGCTGCGGCAAGCACGCCGGCCATGGCACCCTGAATCGTTCGGAGCAGGGTGCGGCGCTCGCCCGAGCCATCTCCGATCGCGCCGGTCCGGCGCTCGACGGCGCGGCAGCGGGCCGCGGCACCTACCAGCAGTATGCCGGTGAGCCCCGCGCCAATGGCGGCCTCTGCCAGCGCGACATCGATGGCCTCGAGCCTGACCCAGGCCACGGCGAGCATCAGGCCGTAGATGATGAACAGGGCGATCGATGCGTACAGTCCCCGGGCCACGACGGCACCCGCGGCAGTGGCGGCGATCGCGATGGCGAGCAGCGTGTCGAAGGCGAGCGCGGTCATGGGCGCGGGTCCGCCGGCGTGTCGTCGTCGAGGCCCGTCAGTGCCGCGCGCGCGATCAGCTGCGAGGCGGTGGCAGCAGCGAAGATGGCCAGCAGCCAGACCAGCAGCAGCTTGAGCGCGGTCGCAATTCCCTCGGCCTGGAAAATAAGGCCGAGCGCGATCAGTCCAAGCCCCAGGTTGTCAGCCTTGGTGAGTGCGTGGAGACGGCTGTGGACGTCCGGAAAGCGCAGGAGGCCGACGGTTCCCGCGGCAAAGAACACCATGCCCAGCGCTGCACAGGCCAGGGTCAGGATATCGAAGACCGTCATGGCGGATCGCTTTCCTCCGGATCGCCCGCACCGTCGGGACTGGTGGCCTTGGCGAAACCGACCACGGCGAACGCGGCCAGCAGCGCGAGCACCAGCGCGACATCGAGCACTGCCGGGCGGTCGGTCGCGCCGGCGAGCAGCATCAGCATGGCAATGCCACCGGTGCCGGCCAGTTGCGCGCCCATCATCCGGTCGGCAACGGTCGGTCCGACGACGACGCGGGCGAGGCTCAGCAGGACCAGCAGCAGGATGCCTGCCGCGAATCCGATCAGGATCTCAGCCATGCCGCGGCTCCAGCTGAATGCCCAGTGTCGCGGCGATGCGGGCTTCCTCGGTGGCGATTGCCGTGAGGTCGGCATGCTCGCGATCGAGGCAGTGCACGTACAGGAGTTCGCGCTTGCAGCCTGCGCAGAGGGTTCCCGGCATCAGGCTGAGCAGATTACCGAGCGAAACCCGCGCGGGACCCTCCGGCAGCCGGAGGCGATACTCGAGCCAGGCAGGTCGCAGCGGAGCACGCGGGTGAAAAGCGCGGGAGGCCACGTCGAATCCGCCGCGGATCGAGCCCCAGAGGAATCCGGCCAACAGGCGCAGGAGCGGGCCGGGCGCCGGCCACGCGTGGCCCCGGGGCAGCAGTGACCGACTGAGCACGGTACCGGTGGCAGCCGCAATCGCGCCGACGGGCCAAGCCGAAGCGGCGAAACCGGTGATGACCAGCCAGATGCCGAACAGCAGGACGAACCGGGTCGCGAGTGTCGCAGGATTTTGCGTATTCCGTTGCATCTTCGTGGGTCTGTCTGCAGGCACCACCGGCGCGGAGCCTGTTGGACAATCCCATGTCCGGACCGTTCAGTGAGCGGCTCGCACTCGTGCGCGGGCGTACCGCGCCTGGCGAGCCAGCGGCTCGCACTCGTGCGCGCGAGTAGCGCGCCTGGCGAGCCAGCGGCTCGCACTCGTGCGCGCGAGTAGCGCGCCTGGCGAGCCAGCGGCTCGCACTCAGACGATTCGGCCCGGCCGCGCGTCCGTGTACCGGCCGTTCTCGAACACGGTCTCGCCGTTGACGATCACCGCCGCGTACCCGGTCGAGCGCCGCACGTAGCGTCGCGCTTCGCCGGGAAAATCGTCGACGAATTCCTCGGCGCCGCAGTGCAGCTGGTCGAGGTCGAGCAGGACCAGGTCGGCCGCCTTGCCCGGCTCGATGGTGCCGCGGTCGGCGAGGCCCCAGTCGCGTGCCAGTTCGCCGGTCATCCGGTACACGGCCTGCTCGAGCGTCAGGCGTCCGGTGTCGCGCACGTAGTGCTCCAGCATGTGGGTGGTGTCGCCGGTGCCGCAGAACTGCGTGATGTGGGCGCCGGCGTCGGATGCGCCGAAGTGCAGCAGCGGATGGCCGATGAGCTGGGCGACCGAAGCCTTGTCGGCATTCAGCACGTTGACCAGCTTGAACTCGGTGTTGAGGTCGTCGCGCAATGAGAGGTCGAGGATCACGTCGCCGAGCTCACGGCCTTCGGTCTGCGCGATCTCCATGAGACTGCGCCCCTGGTAGGGCTTGTTGTCGGGGTGCGTGACACTGCCGACGATCAGGAACGGCAGTGCGCCGCTCATGCCGGCGGCCTGCTTCATCTCGCTCACCAGCGCTGCGCGTGTCGTCGGGTCCTCGAAGCGTGCGCGCCGCGCGTGGCGCGGCAGGTCCATGATCGTTTTCCAGCCCGGCAGGGCGTAGAGCAGCATGCTGGTTTCGGCGAGCCGCATGTTGAGATCGAAGCAGCGCGGCATGACCTGGCCGTACACGCGTGCGCCGCGCGCCTGCTCGGCCTCGAGCGCCGCGATGATCTCGTTGGCGAGCGGCGACAGCGGTGACGACAGCACCGGCTGCAGCGAACACGGAATACCCGCCGCCAGGCTGATTTCGCCGAGTTCACGGATGTTCTCGAGTTCGACCTTGATGTCCGGGAAGTACGGCACCACCTGCCACACGCCGCGGCCGCTCTTTGCCATGGCGCGCGCCAGCGCGATCTTTTCGTCGAGATCCGCGAAACGGCTCGGTACCGGCTGCATGTTCTCGTCGATGTCGACGTACGACGAGGAGATGCCGGCCGCGCCCGCGGCCATGGCTTCCTCGACCAGCCGGCACATCTCGGCCAGCTCCGCCGGCGTCGCCGTGCGCTGCTGGCTGGCCGGCCCCATCACGTAATAGCGCAGCGCCGAGTGCCCGATCAGTGCGGCCACGTTGATGCCGAGGTTCGGGCTGATGAAGCCGAGGTATTCGGGGAAGCTTTCCCAGGAGAACGGCACCGCCGCGTCGAACGTGCCCTTCTTGATGTCTTCGATGACCTGGAACATGTTGATGAGTTTGTTTTTTCCGTCGGGTCGTACGGGCGCCAGGCTCAGCGAGCAGTTGCCGATGAAGACCGTCGTGACGCCGTGCTCGATCGACGGCGTCGCGAGTCCGTCCCAGCACAGCTGTGGGTCGAAGTGGGTGTGGATGTCGATGAATCCAGGCGTGAGGATGCGTCCGGCGGCATCGAGCGTCCGGGCGGCCGTACCGTCGAACCGTCCCACGGCGACGATCCGTCCGTCGTGTACGGCCACGTCACCGCTGCGGGCGGGCGCCCCGGTACCGTCCACGATTCGGGCGTTCTGGATCAGCAGGTCGGCGGTCTGGTGCATGGTGTCCTCCCCCGGACAGTGAAAATGGCCCCCGGATCATAGCGCAAGGCGCAGTCCCGCAGTCAGCGTGACCCGCCTGGGCGGGCAGTTCGGCTAAGATGGCGCCCGCAGCCGTAACCGGGGAGGAGTAGCGCAGTGCAGTCCGTGACATCGAATGCCCGGGAGCGCCGGCCATGACCGGCGGATCGACCGGCGGATCGACCGGCGGATCGACCGGCGAATCCACGCCGGCGCAATCCGCGCTCCTGGCCGGCTTCGACGACATCCCGTTTCATCGCTACCTGGGCCTCGAGCTGATGGAGCGGCGCGACGGGTACGCGCGCCTGCGCCTGACCCGGACGGCGGATACCCCGACCGGTATCGGCGGCAGCGTGAACGGCGGCGTCATCGCCACCATGATCGACATGGCCACGATTCCGGCGGTGTTCACGGGGATGAAGGCGGGCGCCCTGCCGGCCGGTACCGCCGATCTGCACGTCACGTACCTGCGCCAGGCCAAGGGTGCGTGGCTCGACGCCGAGGCGGTCGTGCTGAAGCGTGGCCGCCAGCTCTGCACCGTCGAGGTCAGCGTGACCGACGATACCGGCGAACTGTGTGCACGCGGCCGGGTGCTGTACGCGCTGCGCGCCGGGTGAATTCCCAATGAATGCCCGGCAGCGCGAGGAACGGGCCGACGTTCTGCTGCCCTGGTTCGACGCACAGCTGCGCTTCGCCGGTCGGCAGGCGGAATGTTCGGGTCTCACGCTGGCGACGGCGGTCGCGACGTTCACGACCCTGCACCGCCGGTTCGGTCTCGGTCGCATTCACGGCGACCCGACCGATCCCGCGTGGTTCGCCTATACCGTGGGTCTCGAGCGCTGTCCAGACCATGCGGCGCGACTCGCGTGGACGCGCCGGACGTACGTCGAAAGCCCGCCGGAGTCTGAAGAGCTGACCGATCGGCACTTCGGCTGCTTCAACTACGACCCGCCGGACGCAGAAGGTGTGGTGCGGATCCACTTCGTGAATCGCGACAGCGGCGTGAGCCCGTTGAGTCGTGCGCGTCAGCCGCAGCGCGAGGCGGAACTGCGGTCCATGTTCGCCCAGGTTCGCAGCCGTCACCCGACGGCGCGCCTGGTCCGCGGTACCTCCTGGCTCTATCACCTCGAAGCCTATCGTCGGCTGTTCCCGACCGAATATGGCGCGTCGCGGCGGCTGCCACCGCGGGGCGCCCGCTACCAGGGCAATTCCAACTGGGGACAGTTCCTGACCCATGAGGGCGGCGTCCACGCCGACCGGATCGACCGGTTGCTGGGTGGCCTGCCGCGACTCGATCCCGCCGAGCCCTGGCGCGTCTTTCCGCTGCCGGCGCTGCTCACCGAAGCGCCCGTCGAGTCGTTCACGCGCTGGTATGCATCGGGCGAACGGGCGGTGCCGGCTCAGCACTTGCCCTGATGCGCCGCGATCGTGCGTGCCGCTAGACTGCCTCGCGTCGCTCGCGCGGAGGGCAGGCATATCATGAAGGCGCTGGTCACGGTTCTGGCTGCGGCGGCACTCGCCCTGCTCGGCGGTTGTGGCGGCGGTGGCGGCAGCGGTGGTGGTACGGCCGCCCCGCAGCCCGTCGAACCCATCGTCGTCAACAGCCTGGAAGATCCGGTCACACCGGCGCAGGGTGTGGTGACGCTCCGTTCCGCGCTTGCCGCGGCCGCGCCCGGGCAGCGGATCGTGTTCGACGCCGGTCTGAACGGGCGCACCATCGAACTGACCCGCGTCGCCGACGAACATACCCGCCTGAAGGGCGAGGTCATGGGCATTCGCGACGAACCGAGCGGTCCCGTCTCGTACCTGGTCGGCTGGTTCGACCGAGACTACGGTCGCTCCGCGCTGGTGGCGCGCAAGAACGTCCACATCGATGCTTCGAGCCTCCCCGACGGTATCACCTTCGCCTGGGCGGGCCTCGCGCAGCCCGGCGCGCGTGTGCTCGCGGTGGAAGGCGACCTGACACTGGTCAACGTCTCGATCACCGGCGGACGCGTCGAGGCCGAGCCGATCGCGCCGGCCGGCGCCCACCCGCAACCCTGGACGCTCGCCCGCGGCGGCGGCGTGGCAGTCTGGGGGGTGGCCCGGCTGCGCGACTGCGCGTTCCACGACAACCACGTTCGGGGCGACTTCGACTCGTCGCGGGATCGCGGTGCATTCGGGGGTGGCGTGTATGCCGACATCGTCGACATGCAGGACTGTGTCGTCAGCGGCAATACCGTGCTCGGTGCTGGCGCGGCCGGCGGCGGCGTGTATTCGGTGGGGGGCGCCGGGCAGCCGGGCACTACGTCGGCCATCGACCGGTCGGCGATCACCGACAACCGGATCAGCGGACTGTTCGTCTACGGCGGCGGCGTGTACTCCGACGGTGGCGGGATCGGCAACCGCAAGACCTTGCGGCTGACTAACAGTACGGTGGCGCGCAACGTCGCCGAACCCGCTCCCGGGCTGCCCGGCTTCCTGCTTGCCATGGGCTACTGGCGCGGCGGTGGCGTGTACATGTCGAACGGCTACATGGAGATTCGCAGCTGCACCGTCGTTGAGAACGAGACGTATGGCGTACCGCGCACCGACAGCCTGGGCCGCGCCAACCTCGCCGGCGGGATCGCGGCCACTGTGGGCAACGCCCATGCGACCGAGCACCTGATCCTCGCCCATTCCATCGTTGCCGGTAACGTCGTGCAGCCGAGCGCTGGCGCACGTTATGCGCACGACGTCTTCACCGGCTCGCTGTTCTATTTCCGCAGCGGTGGCTACAACCGGATCGGGGTGCTGGACTTCAGCCAGATCCTCGTGCCCGTCGGTGAATGGACCTGGCAGTCATTGAGCCGCAAGCATTATCCCCAGATCGGCGACGTCGACGGCGTGGCGGTCGGCGACGTGCTCGACCTGGACGACGGGATCGGCTACGCCGCGTCGATGGTCTCGGCGGGCGTGGATGTGGGTCAGCCCGCGGTGCTCCACTACCAGCCGCAGGGCGATGCGCTGGGCCGGGTTCCCGCCGCCGCTTACGAACTCGCCGAGACGCTGGCCGACTATCGTGTCGCGGCCGGTGGCAGCGACGATTTCCTCGCGATCGTCCTGTCCCGGTTGGAGGGCCATTACGGGCTTGCGGGCTTTGCCGATGACTTCACGGCCGCGTTCGAGTCGTTTCTGCAGGCGGTCGACCTCGATCCGGCAGCGCCGGGGTTGCAGCCGTACCGGGATCCTTCGGGTGCACCCATCCTGACGCTCGCGGAGACGCGGTTCTTCGGGCCTGCGCAGACGTGGCCCCGGGAGCTGGAAAACCATCCCTACATCCACTTCTGGCATCGGCTGGACCTCGCGCTCGCCGCGGCCGGGCTACCCGGCATGGGCGCCGAGCTCCTCGGTGACGCAGCCTGGCGCGGCCTGTTCGCGAGCGGCACCCTGGCCGAGAATCCGCAGATCAGCATGCGTGTCGATACGCGGCCTCGGCTGAGCGTACAACGGCTGGCCACGGATCAGCTCGGGCGCACGCGGCCGGCGGGCAGCCTGGCGGATATCGGTGCGATCGAACGGTGACGGGATGAAGCGTCAGCGTACCCACACACCCGGTTGGTTGGTCCGGTAACCGAGCGCGACGTAGGCGGCGTCGACCAGCGCCTGGCCGCGTTCGTTCAGCAGGATCCCGGCGCCCATGCGGTTCATGGAGTAGCCGAACGCGAGCCGTGCCTCGGGATCGGCGAAACCCACGCTGCCGCCTGCCCCGGCATGGCCGAAGGCCTGGCGACCGAGGATCATGGTTTCCATGTGGCCGGCCGCGCGATGGCGGTTGTCCATCGAGCGCATGAAGCCGAGGCCGAAGCGCGTGGGCATGAGCAGCGTGGCGTCTTCTTCGGTCGCCACCGACACTTCGCTCATCCGGACGATGTGGTCGGCGCCGAGCAGGCGCACGCCCCCGTGCACGCCGTCGTTGGCGAGTGGCGCATACATCCCTGCGAGCCCGCGGGCATTGGCAATGCCGCCGCCACCGCCGAATTCCGCGCGCCAGGCGTCGGGGTCGTCGGCCCGGTGGCCGCCGGTGTTCATCAGGGCGAGGTATTGCAGCGAACCGGGATCGCTCGGGTCGTTCAGCCGGATGCCGCGTTGCAGCGCCCGTGTGAAAGCAGCGAGCGGCGCATTGCGGTCCGGCACCCATGGGATGATCCGTGCGACCCGGTCGTGCTCGGTATCCGGCAGGCCGATCCAGAAGTCGAGTCCGAGCGGGCCGGCGATCTCCTCGCGGAAGAACGTGCCGAGCGAGCGGCCCGATACGCGACGCACGAGTTCTCCGACGGTCCAGCCGAAGGTGGACATGTGGTAGCCGTTGCGCGTGCCGGGTGGCCAGAACGGCGCTTCGGCGGCGAGGCGCGCGCTCATGTAGTCCCAGTCGATGAAACCGCCCTTCTTCACCGGCGCGCGCAGCGCGGGTACGCCCGCGCTGTGATTCAGCATCATCGCGACCGTGGTGTCTTCCTTGCCGTTGCACGCGAACTCGGGCCAGTAGCGCGCGACCGGTGCGTGCAGGTCGAGCGCACCGCGGTCGATGAGCACGTGCGCGCAGAGCGCGGTCGCTGCCTTGGTGCACGAGAACACCACCGACAGGGTGTCGCGAGTCCACGGGGCGGCATCCGGTCCACTCGAGCGGAATCCACCCCAGAGATCGACGCAGGTTTCCCCTTCGACGGACAGGCATACCGATGCGCCGACTTCGCCGCGTTCGGCGAAGTTGTCGACGAACGTGTCGAGCACGGACTCGAAGCCCGCCGCGCAGTAGCCGTGTACCGTCGCCTCGCCGGCGCGCGTTTCGATGTGCATGGTCGGGACTCGGCCGCGCGGATCAGACCGGGGGAGAGTAGTCGGTCGCGCGCAGGACCTGGCTGGTGAAGTCGCGGACCAGCCGGCCCTCGACTTCGCTCGCGGCCTTGGCCTCCTTCCACTCGGGGTCGGCCGCGAATGCCGCCCAGGCCGCCTTCATGTGCGCCTCGTCGTCGAACTTCAGCATGTAGACGAGGCAGTCGGGATTGTCGGTCGGAATCCAGAAGCCGACCATGCCGATGCCGTGTTTGGTGAAGAGCCTGCGGGTATGGTCCGCGAACCGGCGGTGAATACGCTCGGTCTGCCCGGGTGCGGCGTAGTAGGTGCGCAGTTCGTAGATCATCAGGATCGCTCCCCGTTCGAATGGAATGGTTAGCAATCGTAGCAACAGCCGGGGCCGGCGTCAGCCGCGGCGCGGCCGGCAACAGTTGGGGTCAGAGTCAACAGTTGGGGTCAGAGTCAGCCGCTGCGCCAACGGGGATTGCCCCGGACCCCGGATACACGGGATCATTCACGGCTCACGATCGTACCGTACCGTTCCAATCTGGGGGGAGACTGGTGGCCGACGCGCTTCTGTTCGAGGGATTGAAGGTGCTCGACGTCGGCACCTGGATCGCCGCACCCACCGCCGCGACCATGCTCGCCGATCTCGGCGCGGACGTGATCAAGATCGAACAACCGGAAGTCGGCGACGCGTACCGCAATTATTTCCAGATGCCGGCGAGCCCCGATTCGCCGATCAATTTCACCTGGGCGCTCGATGCCCGCAACAAGCGCTCGCTCTCACTCAACCTGAAGAGCGCGGCAGGCAAGGCGATCCTCGAGCGGATGATCCGCGGCTGCGACGTCTACATCACCAACCAGCCACTGCCGATGCGCCGCGCGCTCGGCCTCACGTGGGAGGATCTGCGGCCGTTGAACGAGCGGATGATCTACGCGTCGCTCACCGGCTACGGTGAGGAAGGCCCCGAGCGCGATCGCGAGAGCTTCGACCTGGTTGCGTACTGGTCGCGCTCCGGGCTCATGAACCAGATGCGCCACAAGGGCGTGCAGCCCTTCCAGGCCATGGCCGGCATGGGCGATCACCCGACCGGTGTCGCGCTCTATGCCGGCATCGTGACCGCGCTGCTGAAGCGCGAGCGCACCGGCAAGGGTACCCGGGTGCACACGTCCCTGCTCGCGAACGGGCTGTGGTCGGCGTCCTGCTTCGCCCAGGCCGCGTGGGCGAATGCGGACTTCTCGACGATTCCACCGCAGCGGATCACCACGGCCCTTTACGAAACGCGTGACGGCCGCTGGCTGCAGTTCTCGATGGTGCGCACCGAGAACGACTTCGACGCCCTGCTCGTCTCGCTCGACCGGCTCGAGTGGCTGGCCGACGAACGCTTCGCCACCCAGGAAGATCGCATCGCCAACGCGGAACTGCTTACCGGGATGATGCGCGAGATCATCGCCGGCCGCACCGCGGCGGAATGGCTCGCGATCATGCAGGACAACGGCGTGCCGGTCGCGCTGGTCGCCGAATTCCAGGACCTGCCGAACGACCCGCAGGTGCTGGCCAACGACATGGCCGTCGTGCCGGTAGAGGACGTGGGCATGGGGCGGGTGATCCGCGACCCGGTCAACGTGGACGGGGTGAGGCGCGTCGGCGTCAGGAAGGCGCCTGCACTCGGCGAGCATACCGACGCCATCCTGGCCGAGATGGGCTATTCGCCGGCCGAGATCGAAGGCCTCCGGGGCGCCGGCGTCGTCTGACGTCCGGCCCACCAACAGCAATCCGATGGAACCTGACCCGAAGCAGAGAAGGGAGAACGACCGATGAGTGAATTCAAGGACAAGGTAGTGGTGATCACCGGCGCCGGTGGCGGCCTCGGCAAGGCGCACGCGCTCGAATTCGCGCGGCGCGGCGCGAAGGTCGTGGTCAACGACCTCGGCGGTAGTGGCGATGGCACGGGCTCGGGGGATGCGGCGGACAAGGTGGTCGACGAGATCCGTGCCGCGGGCGGCACGGCGATCGCGAACAAGGCTTCGGTCTCCTCGAAGGAAGGCGCGAAGTCGATCATCGACGATGCGGTCAATGCCTTCGGCACCGTGCACATCCTGGTCAACAACGCCGGCATCCTGCGCGACAAGACGTTCAAGAAGTTGACCCTGGATGACTGGGACATCGTCATGGACGTGCACCTGAACGGCAGCGCCTACGTGACCCATGCAGCCTGGCCGCTCATGTACGAACAGAACTACGGCCGGATCGTACTCACCAGCTCGACCTCCGGTATCTTCGGCAACTTCGGCCAGTCGAACTACGGTGCGGCGAAGATGGGCATGCTAGGGCTCATGAACGTGCTGGAGAAGGAAGGCGCAGCCAAGAACATCCGGGTGAACACGCTGGCGCCGGCGGCGGAAACGCGCCTGATCGGCACCATCCCGGGCCGCGAGGTGAATCCGGACAATCCGGACCCGATGCGCCATCCCAAGCTCGTGACCCCTGCGGTGCTGCTGATGTGTTCGGACGACGCGCCTACCGGCAAGGTCATCCTGGCCGGCAACGGACGGTTTTCCTGCGCGGCGGTCTTCAACAACGAAGATCTCGTGTTCGGCGCGGACGTGTCCTACGAGGACCTGCTCGGGAAGAAGGACCAGCTGCTCGACATGAGCAAGGCGACCGAAGGCTGGGGCTGGCTGCGCCAGCTGCGCGCGCGGCAGAAGGGCTGAGCTGCCGCGTCCACCTGCAAGGTGCGCCGGCGTCAGCCGGCGCGCCTTTCTTTAGCTGGCGCCCCCGCCCGACCGATGCGCTGCCGCGACGCCGGCCAGCAGTTCGCGAGCCTCGGGCGTCTGCATCAGTTCAGCGAACAGCCTGCCTTCCAGCCGCAGCAGATCCGGGCTGACCGGATCCGCCGCCGCGCGTACCAGCCGCTTGATGTGCGCCACCGCGAGCGAGGATCGCCCTGCGATCTCCGCGGCGATCGATTGCGCGCGCGCGAGCGCGGTCTCGGCGGTGTCGGCCGGCACCAGTTCCTCGATCATGCCGAGCTCGAGCGCTTCGCGCGGCGTCACGGTGCGCGCCCGCAGGATCATCTCGAGCGCGCGATGCCGCCCGACCAGGTTGGTGAGGCGTTGCGTGCCGCCGGCGCCGGGCAGGATGCCGACCGAGATCTCCGGCAGCCCGAACCGGTAGGGCCCGTCCTTGGCGATACGGATGTCGGTCGCCATCGCGAATTCCCAGCCGCCGCCCATCGCCGTGCCGTTCAGCGCCGCCAGCACAGGCTTCGGCAGGTGTTCGATGGCGAGGAACAGTTCGTGGATGTCCACCCGCCGCGTACTGGCGCCCGGCTGACCCTGTGCCGAGCGGTCGAGCTCGATGACCGAATAGTGCCGGATGAAAAAGCCGTCCACCCCGCCGGTGAAGACGACTGCGCGCACGTCGGGCTCGCCGAGGCGTGGCAGCAGGTCGGACAGCTCCACGAGGGTGTGCGGATCCATGGTCTGCAGGGGCGGGTTGGTTATCGTGACCGTGGCGACGCGGTCGTGCAGGTCGAGTGCGAGCTGTGGCATGTCTGACTCCGGTGCCGGTGCCGGGATCCGGCTGCGGTCCAGTTGCCCGGCGCGGCCGAGTGTAACAGCCGCCGACATCGATTTCCGCGCCGAGCCTGCTATGATCGGGTCCATCCCCGACCCGGGGTGACCGACAGGCGCGCGCGACATGTTCCGCTGGTTGCCTCTGACTCTGCTGCTGATCTCCGCCGGCATCGCCCCGATCGCCGGTGCATGGGACCACCATGCAGGCGCGCTGGCCGTCGCCGACGACGTGGTGCTGCATGTCGGGCCGGTGCGTGACCTTCCTTCCGACGACCCGCTCGACCTGAACGGCCTACCGGTACTGCCTGTCCGGGTGCTCGCGCGCGTGGACGTCAACACCCCGGTCGACGCGGGGCCTGTCCATTGCGCGGACGCGCGTCTGCGCCCACCGGCGCGCGCGCCGCCGGCGGTCATCTCCCACTGACACGATTCCCGGGATCGGGCGCGCCCAGGCGCGCCCGTTGTTGGACCGTAACTGGACCGTCGCATGCCCGGCGCTCATGCACCAGGCCGGCGGTCGGGAGACAGAAAATGACCATTCTCAAACTGCATGGCCTCGACCGGGCCGATCACCTCGTTACGCCGATCGAACAGGGCACCGTGAAACCTGGTTCGCCGGCGCTCAGCATCGTCACCGACTTTCGCCTCCACGAGCCCATTGCGTTCAGCGGATCGATGCGCGCGGCGGATGCGTTGCGCCTGATGGCGCAGACTCATGCCCGGTTGCGCCTCGTCGTCGACGAGCGCGGTGAGTTTCTCGGCGTGGTGACCGATCGTGATCTCTGCGAGAGCCGTCTGCTGAAGCGGGTGGCCGCAGGCGAGCGGCGCGACCAGATCCTCGTACGCGATCTGATGTGCCACCGACGCGACCTCGATGCCTTCGAGTACCGGGAACTGGCTGATGCGTCGGTGCGCGACGTGCTCGATGCGCTGCACGACAGCGGGTGCCGGCATTGCCTGGTCGTCGAATCGGACACGCACAGCATCCGCGGGTTGATCGCGGCGAGCGACGTGGCGCGCCGGTTGCGGATGGGTGTCGAGTTCGACTCACGGCCGACGTTCTGCGAGATCTTCGCGGCGCTGCATCACGTGGCAGCGAGTTGAAGGGGGACGCACCCGAAGGGAAGCCGGTGGCTCACCGGTCGTCGGCTTCCTCGGCGTAAGCGATGGCCGCCCTGGGTTCGCTCTGCATCTCCCGAAGGATCGGCAGATCCGCTTCGTGCACGCCTTCGGTCATGCAATACCGCGAGACCCGGCGGATCCGTGCTCGCCATGGCGGCGCAATGCCAACCGGCTACCCGGTGTGATTGAATGCGGGACCCGAGCTCCCGGACTCGAGCCATGCGTGATGGCGCTCGCACGCTGCTGATTGCCAACGCGACCCGCCTGAGCCACGGTGGTCCGTGCGCCGTGCGGATACGCGACGGCGTGATCGCGGCGGTCGCGGATGCGTTGGTGCCGCTGCGCGGTGAGCGCGTGATCGACGCGAAGCAGGGTCTGCTGCTGCCCGGCCTCCACGATCATCACCTGCACCTGTACGCGCTTGCCGCGGCACGCGAATCGCTCGACTGCGGGCCGCCCCGGATCCGCTCGGCCGGTCGATTGGCGCACGTGTTGCGTGCCCACGCCTCCGCGCAGGCTGGTGAGTGCAGCTGGCTGCGTGGTGTGGGCTATCACGAAACCGTCGCCGGTCCGCTCGACCGGATGCAGCTCGATGCGCTGGTGCCGGATCGTCCGCTGCGCATCCAGCACACGAGCGGCAAGGCCTGGTTCGTCAACTCGGCAGGATTGCGCGCGCTCGGGATCGACCGGTCCACGCGCCACGAGGGCATCGAGCGTGATGCCGTTGGCGAGCCGACCGGCCGCCTGTTCCGGATGGACGACTGGCTGCGCGCGCGTCTCGCCGGGAACGATCCGCCCGACCTGGCCGGCGTCTCGGCGGAACTCGCCGCGTTCGGCATCACGGGCCTCACGGACACGTCGCCGGCCAATGACCCGGCGACCGTCGGCCTGCTGGCCGAAGCCCAGGCGCGCGGGTCGCTGCATCAGCAGATCCGGGTCATGGGCGGCCCGGGGCTCCGAACGGGGTCCGCCGGCGCTCGCCTCACCGTCGGCGAGTACAAGATCCTCCTCGACGAAGACCGTCTGCCGGATCTGGATGAACTCATCGGGTCCTTGCGCGCCGCGCATGCGGCAGGTCGCGGTGCAGCGCTGCACTGCGTCACCCGCACCGAGCTGGTCTTTGCCCTGCACGCGCTGCAGGCGGCCGGTCCCCGGCACGACCGCATAGAGCATGCATCGGTCACGCCGCTGGAACTGTTGCCGCTCTGCGTGCGCACGGGTGTCAGCGTGGTCACCCAGCCGGGCTTCGTGGCGACCCGGGGCGATCGCTACCTCGACGAAGCCGATGCGGACGAGCGGCCGCACCTGTATCGGCTGGCCACGTTCCTCGCTGCCGGCGTGCCGCTCGGCCTCAGTTCCGACGCGCCGTACGGCGAGACCGATCCGTGGACGGCCATGCGTGCCGCAATGACGCGGCGTACCCGCCATGGACGAGTCCTCGGCGAGGAAGAAGCGCTCACGCCGGAAGCCGCCCTCGCCGGATACCTCGGGCCGTTGGATCGGCCGGGCGGCCCGCCGCGGACGATCGTGCCGGGTGCGCCGGCCGATCTCTGCCTGCTCGAAGCGCCCTGGGCGCGGCTAAAGGGGGCGCCGGACGCGTCGCACGTGCGCCTGACGCTCTGCGCAGGAGACGTCGTTCACGACCGCGACGCTTGAAGCGTTCATCGCCGGAGCCATTTCCGCTAGAATCGCGACCCCTGCCCGGGCCGTACGATCCGGGGCCGCATCGGTCCCGTCGGACGGCCTGCGAGGCCAATTCACACGAACCGAGGTATCCGATCGTGCTCGAAGCCTACCGCACCCACGCAGCGGAACGCGCCGCCCAAGGCATCCCCGCCAAACCACTCTCCGCCCAGCAGGTCGCCGAACTGGTCGAACTGCTCAAGAACCCGCCGCGCGGCGAGGAAGCGTTCCTGGTCGACCTGATCGCCAACCGGGTCCCGCCCGGCGTGGACGAAGCCGCGTACGTCAAGGCAGGGTTTCTCTCCGCGGTGGCGAAGGGCGAGACGGCGTGTTCGTTGATCAGCCGCGCCGATGCGGTCAAGCTGCTGGGGCAGATGCTCGGCGGTTACAACATCGACACCCTGGTCGAGCTGCTCGACGACGCGGCGCTTGGGGCCGTGGCGGCGGATCAGCTCAAGCACACGCTGCTCATGTTCGACCGGTTCCACGACGTGCAGGAGAAGGCCGAAGCCGGCAATGCGAATGCGCGTGGGCTGCTCGAGTCCTGGGCAGCGGGCGAGTGGTTCATCCACGGCAAGAAGGTGCCGGAATCGATCCGCATGGTGGTATTCAAGGTCACCGGCGAGACCAACACCGACGACCTGTCACCGGCACCCGACGCCTGGAGCCGTCCTGACATCCCGCTGCACGCACTCGCCATGTACAAGATGGCCCGCGATGGGCTGGTTCCGGATCAACCCGGCAGCGTCGGCCCGATCCGCCAGCTCGAAGCGCTGAAGGCGAAAGGCCTGCCGCTCGCGTTCGTGGGTGACGTGGTCGGCACCGGTTCGTCGCGCAAATCGGCCACCAACTCGATCCTGTGGTTCATCGGTGAAGATATCCCGGGCGTGCCCAACAAGCGCACCGGAGGCGTGTGCATTGGCAGCAAGGTGGCGCCGATCTTCTTCAATACGATGGAGGACGCGGGCGCCCTGGTGTTCGAAGCGCCGGTCGACCGGCTCAACATGGGCGACGTCATCGAGATCCGCCCCTACGACGGCAGGATCCTGTCCGAATCGGGCGAGGTGCTCTCCGAGTTCACCTTCAAGTCCGACGTGATCCTCGACGAGGTGCAGGCCGGCGGGCGCATCAACCTGATCATCGGCCGCGGCCTGACCGACAAGGCCCGGGAAGCACTGAAGCTTCCGCACTCCGACCTGTTCCGCAAGCCGGTGACGCCGAAGGACACCGGCAAGGGCTATACGCTCGCCCAGAAGATGGTCGGCCGCGCCTGCGGTGTGGCCGGGATCCGGCCCGGCACCTACTGCGAACCGAAGATGACCACGGTGGGATCGCAGGACACGACCGGTCCGATGACGCGTGACGAACTGAAGGATCTCGCCTGCCTCGGATTCTCCTCGGACCTGGTGATGCAGTCGTTCTGCCATACGGCTGCTTATCCGAAGCCGGTGGACATCGAGACCCAGCACACCCTGCCGGACTTCATCATGAATCGCGGCGGCGTGTCGCTGCGCCCCGGCGACGGCATCATCCACTCCTGGCTGAACCGGATGCTGCTGCCCGACACGGTGGGCACCGGCGGCGACTCCCACACCCGCTTCCCGATCGGCATCTCGTTCCCGGCGGGCTCGGGCCTGGTGGCGTTCGCGGCCGCGACCGGCGTGATGCCGCTCGACATGCCCGAATCGGTGCTGGTCCGCTTCAAAGGCGAGATGCAGCCCGGCATCACGCTGCGCGATCTCGTCAATGCGATCCCCTACGCCGCCATCCAGCGCGGGCTGCTGACCGTCGAAAAGAAGGGCAAGAAAAACGTCTTCAATGGCCGGATCCTCGAAATCGAAGGGCTGCCGAACCTCAAGGTGGAGCAGGCGTTCGAGATCTCAGACGCGTCGGCGGAGCGTTCCGCCGCGGGCTGTACCATCAAGCTCGACAAGGCGCCGATCATCGAATACCTGACCTCCAACGTGACCATGCTGCGCTGGATGATCAAGGAAGGTTACGGCGACGTGCGCACCCTCGAGCGGCGTGCGCGCAAGATGGAGGAGTGGCTCGCGAACCCTGTGCTCATGGAAGCCGACAAGGATGCCGAGTACGCCGAGATCATCGAGATCGACCTGAACCAGATCAAGGAGCCGCTGCTCGCGTGCCCCAACGACCCGGACGACATCAAGCCGCTCTCGGCGGTGCAGGGTGACCGCATCGACGAGGTGTTCATCGGTTCGTGCATGACCAACATCGGTCACTACCGTGCTGCCGGCAAGCTGCTCGAGAAGGTGAAGGGCCTGCTGCCGACCACGCTGTGGATCGCGCCGCCGACCCGCATGGACGCCTTCCAGTTGAACCAGGAAGGCTACTATGGCACCTACGGCAAGGTCGGTGCACGCACCGAGATGCCCGGCTGTTCGCTGTGCATGGGTAACCAGGCGCGGGTGAAGGACAACAGCACGGTGGTCTCGACCTCGACGCGCAACTTCCCGAACCGGCTCGGCAACGGCGCGAACGTCTATCTCGCCTCCGCGGAGCTGGCCGCGATCGCCGCCGTGCTCGGCAAGCTGCCGACGGCGGAGGAGTACCTCGCATACATGGAGCAGATCAACACCATGGGCGCGGAGATCTACCGCTACCTCAACTTCAACGAGATCGAGTCGTTCCAGAAAGCGGCCGACGACGGCCGGCG
Organism: Pseudomonadales bacterium; assembly: GCA_019634925.1. Lineage (GTDB taxonomy): Bacteria > Pseudomonadota > Gammaproteobacteria > Pseudomonadales > Azotimanducaceae > UBA7803. Next base: position 425,608 of record JAHCAL010000002.1, on the reverse strand, counting down.
CATCGGCGCGGTGCAGATCGAGACGGTGAAGGTGGCCTGACGGCGGCGACTCTCGCCGCCGCTGGACCGGAGCTGTTGCGGAAGCCCTCCCTGAAATGACACGATAAGTGTCAATTCAGGGAGGGCTTCGCATGATTCCGGCAGACGAGACTTTCGACGGCACCTGGCCGTACGCGCCGCGGTTCTTCTCGGGGCGCGGATTTCGCATGCACTACGTCGACGTGCCCGGCCAGGGCGACGAGACCTTCCTGCTGCTGCATGGCGAGCCGACTTGGGGATACCTGTATCGCAACATCATCCCGGGCCTGCTACGGTTCGGGCGCGTGGTGGTGCCCGATCACATGGGCTTCGGCAAGAGTGAGACCCCGCAAGGGCGCACGTACTCGATCGTCGAGCACGCGGACAACCTGCAGGCCCTGGTCGAGCACCTGGCATTGCGCGACATCACGCTGGTCGGCCAGGACTGGGGCGGACCGATCGGCACCGCGGTTGCGCTGGCCCGGCCCGAGTTGTTTCGACGCTTCTGTTACATGAACACCGGCGTGCCGGGCATGCCGCCGGCCGGGGCGCCGCGAGTGGAGGACTACCCCTGGTTCAAATGGGTGCAGACCGAGGAGAGCCGGGCGACGCTCGCGAACCTGGGCGCGACGATCCTCTCGGTTCTGAAACGGATCGGCTTCGAACGCACGGCGCACGTCAACGAGACCTGGGTCCGCGCCTATGCGTCGGCATTTCCCACCTCCGCGGATTGTGCCGGTGCGCTGGCCTTTCCGGCGCAGCTCAACCGTGCCGAGACGCGTGCCGCGATGGCCGCGCGCTTCGGCGCGCTCCCGCAACTGGCGGCCCGGCCCGCCATGTACCTCCACGGCGAGGAAGACCGGGCCATTCCCACGGACTTCTCGGTCGGCGCATTCCGCTCCACCTGGCCGAACGGGCCGGTCGTCACGCTGCCCGGGGTCGGCCATTTCATCCAGGAAGATGCGCCCGAAGCGGTCACCGCGCTGATCTGCCAGTTCGTGCAGATGACCTGAGGCCGGACGCAACCTGTACTACCCAAATGGGTAGCGACATGCAGGCAACCTGCTCGTCACAGTAGTCCCCCAGTCATATCGCTGCGATCGGGGGGATCATGTCGAGCATCCATTCGCGCCTGTGCGTTCATTGCGTTCCGTTCGGCGTCCGTGGCCCGTGGGCCTGGCTCGGCCCGTTGTTGCTCTGGGCGCTCACCGTGGCGGTCCCCGCGGGGGCGGCCCCGGGCTATTCATACGAACTACTTTTCCAGAGTTCTCCAGACCGCTCCGAGACGTTGTGCCAGGGAGTGGCGATCAACAACCATGGCGACGTCGCGTTCCGCACCGGCGAACGCCTGGGCGGCGTGAGCGGCGCCGAGCGGATCCGGGTCTACCTGGCCAGAAGGGGAGCGGCCGCCCAGCTGATCTACGAAACGACGACCAACGCCAACAGCGATCCAGTCCCAAGCGCAGCCCAGTGCAACGTTGCCGAGCCGATGGGCATCAACGACGACGGCGTCATCGCGTTGCCGGTTCAATGGGTGGAGGTGGGCGCCGACGGAGTGATCACGGCCTACAACGCCCAGGGTTACGCCCTGATCCGACCGGGCGTTGGGCTGATTCGCACGATTCGTGATCTCTACTACTCGTCGGGACGCGTCAACCGCAGGCTCCAGATGGGCGGGGTCTCGCTACCGTTCTATGTCCCGGTTGTGAGCGACGGGATCATGACCGACGAGTGGCCGTTGCTGCCGGGCGCACAGTTGATGGCAGGGCGCGTGAATGTGAACGGCGCCGGAGTTGCCGTGACGGGCGGCTTCTTTGGAAGCTATCCGGGCGACACCGCGGTGTTCCGATACCGGCCTGGCGAGCCGGTCGTCATGCGCACGCTGGGACCAGCGGGGCCACCGGACTACGAGTGGTACACCGATTTCTACACGCCGGGCATCAACGATGAGGGCTGGATCAGTTTCTCCACCAACAACAATGGCCAGAGCGCCAACTCCAGGATCGTCGTCATCAGCCCGCCCACCGCGTCCACGAGCGATCCCGGCGGCGACGTATTCGTGGTTGCCGATACGGCAGGCAGCGCGTTCGCAAACTTCTGGCAGTCGCGGGGCCGGTCTTCACTCGGCACCAGCATCAACAACTTCAACCGGGTGTCGTTCGTGGCCCAGACCGACGACCAGCCAAATGGTCCCGGCAGTATTTACGTGGCGGACGCTTCGGGCGACCCGGCGCGGGTCGCTGTCGACCTGGTCATTCCCTTGGCCGACGGTAGCCACTTCGAGGGCTTCGGGTTCGACAACGACGTGTCCGACCACGGCATCAACGCCCTGAACGACCGTGGCGAGATCGCCGTGAGCACGTTTGGCACGCTCTATGACGCGGCAGGTGATGTCGACATGACTAGTGCGGAGGTGCTGCTGCGGGCGACGCCCAATCCGGGCCTCGAGCCCGGTAACCCGATCATTCCTGCGCCCGGGGATGCGCTTCCGGGCGGCGGCTGGCGTTTCTGGGGCTGCGTACCGGCGGTGCTGGGTGTGTTCACGCTGCCCGGCCCGCGCTGCTGGATCGATCCGCCGATCGCGGTCGGCTACGACTACGCATTCGAGGAAGACTCCGCCGGCGCCTTCACGTCGGTGCTGATTCCGGTTCCGCTGCCGGGCGGTGACGCCGAGTTCACCGTGGAGATCGACGACCTCTCGGTACCCCTCGTCGCGGGTGCCGTGCTCCGCTTCGCCGACGTCACCAGCGAGCCCGTACGCGCGTTCCGGATCGCCGCGATCGATCAACTGGAAGCGCTGGATCCGGCGGACCCCACGGTGTTCGTAGCCGGCCTGACCTTCTCCGAGGATGCCGCCGAGGACATGGCGTTCACCATGATTCCGGTAGTGGTGAACACCGACGATACCGATGCGGATGGTTTCCCCGATGAATCGGACAACTGTCCCCTGACGCCGAATCCGGACCAGGCGGATGGCGACGGCGACGGCGTGGGCGATGCCTGCGACAACTGCACGGGCACCGCCAATCCGGATCAGCGCGACGCTGACGGCGACGGCCTGGGTGATGACTGCGACAACTGCGCGAACAGTGTCAATCCGGACCAGGCCGATGGTGACGGTGACGGCGTTGGCGATGCGTGCGACAACTGCCTGGTGGTCGCAAACCCGGACCAGGGCGATGGCGATGGCGATGGTGTCGGTGACGTCTGCGACAACTGCCCGGATGCCGCCAACCCCAGCCAGGCGGACAGCGACCGTGACGGGGTGGGCGATGCCTGCGACAACTGCGCCGCTACCGCGAACCCTGGTCAGGCCGACGGCGACGGCGATGGGGTGGGCGATGCATGCGACAACTGCCGGACGGCCGTCAACCCGGACCAGTCCGATGCGGACGGCGACGGCGTTGGCGACGGCTGCGACAACTGCCGGACGGCCGTCAACCCAGACCAGTCCGACGGCGACGGGGACGGGGTGGGCGATGCCTGTGACAACTGCGCGAACAGCCCCAATTCCAGTCAGGCCGACAGCGACGGCGACGGAATCGGCGATGCGTGCGACATCGCGGCGCCGCGGGCCTGCGATGTGGACTACGACGGCGACATCGACTGGCTCGACATCAGGGCCATCACGCTGGCGCGCAACAAGGTCGCGCTGCAACCCTTCGATCCCCGCGATGCCGACGGCAACGGCAGGATCAACCTCGTGGACAGCGTGCTGTGCGGCTTGCGCTGCGACCGCTTCCTGTGTCGATGAAACGTCGGCTGCTCAGGGACGCCCGCGCGGCGTCCCGGCCGCCCGATCGTCGAGCGCGGCCCGCACCAGGGCCTGCGCGGTCCAGCCGGTCACTTCACGTGCCGCCGCCTCGTCGAGGTCGAGGACATCCGTGCAGACGATCATGGCTTCGGTGCCGAACACCAGCGCCAGCGCCCGGCACAGTTTCCGGTACGTGGCGGCATCCAGTTGTTCGCGCACCGGGGCGAGTGCCGCTTCGATGAGCTGGGTGCGCCGGTTCTGCCGGCGCGGCGCGTCCCCGGGCGCGGTGCCGAGGCTTTGTGCCAGCATGATTCGCAGTTGCGGGGCATTGCGATAGGTCATGCGCTGCAGGGCGGCGAGAGCCTTGTCGACGCGTTGTTCGGGATCGGTCGACGGGTCGTCGGCGAACAGTGCCTCGGCATCCGGTGCGGCACCCTGCAGGGGTGCCTCCACCAGCAGGGCTTCCAGGGTCGGGAAGTAGCGATACGCGGTGGCGCGCGACACCAGCGCGGCCTCGGCGACCTCGTCCATGGTGGGTGTGCGTCCGTCCTGCAGCAGGCGGGCGGCGGCGACCAGCAGATCCTTGCGGGTGCGCAGCTTCTGGTTGGCGCGCGGGCCTTCCGCGCGCCGGGCATCGTCCTCGCGAGCCACCGCCTGGCTCAGGCCGGCAGCTGCTGGATGACCGCGGCCAGGTCGATCCACACGTTTTCGCGCCTGATCCGGGTATCGTCGGCGAACTCGACGACGTGCAGCAGGCGGAACTCCAGCGGTCGGCCGCGCCCCTCGATGCCGAACGGCCGGCCGACCGCGCGGCCGCGCCAGATCGATTCGTCGACCATGAAGCCGTCCCCGTAGAGTCGGTGCACCGTTTGCACGCAGCCGTCCTCCAGGTCCGCGAACAGATGTTCGTAGAACGGTCGCGCAGCCTCCGGCCCCAATGTGGGTCCGGTCGGCGCGCCGACGATGTCGTGAATCACATCCGGCGCCAGGGTGGCGACGACACCGTCGATGTCGTCGGCCATCTCGTAGGCGAAGTGCTCGTCCATTGCCTGGTCCATCTGCTGTCGCGTCAATGCCATGAACAGGTCCTCCTGCGGTGTACCGGTGGGCTATACGAAGATTTCGTTATGAGACTATAGTATCATAAAGAAATATTAGTCGTACCAACTCCGATTGTCCAGCGGTCGTTCGGCATCTACCGGTACGCGCTGTCGATCGGGCTCGACGATGGTTGTCCGGACTCGACATGCTGCGACGCACCAATTATGATGCGACGCACAATCTTTCTGGAGGTTTCAGCATGTCGACACGCAAGCAGTCGGGCGCGCCGTCTCCGGCCGAGCTTCCCCGCAATTCATGGTTGCTGTGGCTCGCGGCGCTCGCGCTCCCTGAGTCCCTGTCCTGGTGCAGCGGCGGTTTCTCGCATTCGCTTCTGCTCGAAGTCGAACGGTTGCGACGGGCGCCGGGCGCGCCTGGCGCAGCGGTCGCCGCGAACGACGCCGTTGCGCCGGTGCCGTCGGACGAGGTCGCGCACCGGGCGGCCTGACCGGCGCGAAACCCCTGCGGAGACGTCAGGCGGCCTTGCCGGCCGCCAGCGCGCGCACGTCGGCGGCCGCCAGCGCGCGCCCGCCGATGGCCCAGTCGCCGCTTTCGAACTCCTGGATCCGTACCCAGGTCACGCTGCGCATGTTCTCGCCTTCGACTTCGAGCATGGCGCGGGTGACCCGGGCGATCAGTTCCTGTTTCTGCTGCGGGCTGAAGACGTCCTTGATGACGTCGATGGTTACCAGTGGCATGGATTGCTCCTTCAGTTTTCCAGTTGCTTTTTCAGGTGGTCGACGACTTCGCGCATGGGACCGCTCGGACTGAACTCGATGGCCTCGTAGTCCTCGTCGACCCAGACCGTATGGCCGGGTGGCCAGTAGTAGGCGTCCCCGGCCCGGACCACTTCCTCGGTGCCGTCGGCGTAACGGACGTGAATGGATCCCTTGACGACGGTGCCCCAGTGGGGGCATTGGCACAGGTTTCCTTTCAGGCCCGCAAGCAGGGGCGTCGCATCGGCGCCTTTCGGAAACCGGATTCGCGCGACGTTCAGATCGGACCAGTCCTGGGACTGGATGCAGATGCCCCCGGACTGCAGACGTACCGGCAGTGTGGTCAGGCCTTGCTTCATGGCGAACTCCTCGTGGTGGCTGCCGGCGGGATCCGGTCAGCCTGGCGGTAAGGATTCCTCACGGTGCTCGGCCGCGCTTGCAGAAAGCCTGCAGACGACCTGGAGATAACGCAGAGCCGCTCGGGCCGAAGGAGTATGCTCGGCGCCATGGTCTACCGATTCGGTCCGTTCGAACTCGACACCGACCGACTCGAGCTGCGTGCCGACGGCGTCGTGCAACCGCTCGAGCCGCAGGTCTATGCGGTACTCGCGTTGCTGATCGAAAATCGGGAGCGCGTGCTCAGCCTCGGCGAACTCATCGAAAAGGTCTGGGACGGGCGACCGATCTCGGACGCTGCCGTCTCGAGCCGGATCCGTTCGGCGCGCCAGGCGCTCGGCGACGATGGCACGCGCCAGGTATACATCCGGACGTTGCCGCGGCGCGGATTCCGGTTCGTGGCGGATGCACGGGTCGTGCGTGCGGCAGACGCCCTCGAGCGAGAGGGCGGTTGGTCCGGCGATCCTGACGGGCAGGTCGATGCTCGACCGTCCATCGCCGTACTGCCCTTCGTGCTGCTCGGCCGACCGGGGCCGTATGCAACGATCGCCGAAGCGCTGCCGCATGAACTGATTTCCGAACTTGCCCGCCAGCGCTGGCTCCATGTGACGGCGCGGGGTTCCTCGTTCCGGTTTCGCGGCCCCGACGTGGAGATGGTCGAGACTGGTCGATTGCTGGGCGTACGCTACTGCCTGGGCGGCATCGTCGAACTCGCGGGCAGGCGGCTGAATGTTGCCGTGGAACTGGTGGACACGCGTGACGGCGGCGTCGTGTGGGCGGACCGGTTCGCAGGCGCGGTAGACGACGTGCACGCGTTCCGCGGCGAGATGCTCGCGCGCATCCTCGTGGCCCTGGAGATCAGGATACCGCTCCACGAAGCGGATCATGCACGGCTTGCCGTCAGCGCGAACCTGGATGCCTGGGCGGCCTATCACCTCGGGCTGCAGCACATGTACCGGTTCAACCGTGCAGACAACCGTGCAGCGGGCGAACTGTTCCGACGGGCACTGGAACAGGATGCCCGATTCGCGCGTGCGTACGCCGGCCTGTCATTCGTGCACTTCCAGACCGCCTTTATGGGTCAGGCACATGATCTGGCGGCAGAGATCGGACTCGCGCGGCGGCACGCCGAGCGGGCGCTGGAACTCGATGCACTGGATCCCTTCGTGAACTTCGCGATGGGCCGTTCGTTCTGGCTGGAGGGTGAACTGGAGCAGGGCCTCGGCTGGCTCGAGCGCGCGACCGGCATCAGTCCGAACTACGCCCAGGGCATCTACGCGCGTGCGTGGACGGAGACACTCGCAGGCGATGCGCAGCGTGGCCGCGCGGACGTGGATCTCGCCATGCGGCTGAGTCCCCTCGATCCGCTGCACTACGCGATGCTCGGCACCCGCGCGCTCACGCACGTCATGCAGGACGAACCCGGCGAGGCAGCTGTCTGGGCGAACCGGGCCGCGCATGCGCCGGGCGCACACGTGCTGATCGCCATGATCGCGGTTGCGGCCAACGCGCTCGCGGATGACGGCGCGCGCGCGCGGGCATGGGCGGACAACGTGCGCAAGCGCGACCCGCGGCTGGGACGAGATGACTTCTTTCGCGCCTTTCCTCTGCGCAGCTCGGCGCATCGCGCGCGCATCGCGCTCGTGTTCGAACGGCTCGGGCTCTGACCCGCTCGATCAGGCGAGCGGGACGGTCCGGAGCCAGCCGGCCGGCGCTTCGGCGGCGCCGCGCTGGATGGCGACCAGGTGCGCGCGCAGGGCCTGCGTGGTTTCGCCCATCACGCCATCGCTGATACGGAAGCTCCCGGACGAGGACCGCACTTCGCCGATCGCGCTGATCACGGCGGCGGTGCCGCAGGCGAATACTTCCCTGAGGCGTCCGCTGGCCGCGTCCGCGCGCCATTCGTCGATCGAATAGCGCCGTTCTTCCACCGGCTGCCCGCTCGCACGCGCCAGCGCGATGATCGAATCCCGGGTGATACCCGGCAGGATGGTGCCGGAGAGCGGCGGCGTGATCATCGAGCCGTCGTCGAAGACGAAGAACACGTTCATGCCGCCGAGTTCCTCGACCCAGCGATGCTCGGCGGCGTCCAGGAACACCACCTGGTCACATTCGTGGCGGATCGCCTCGGCCTGCGCGACCAGGCTCGCGGCATAGTTGCCGCCGCACTTCGCGGCGCCCGTGCCGCCAGGGCCGGCGCGCGTGTAGTCGTCCGAGACCCAGACGGTCACCGGTTTCATGCCGCCCTTGAAATACGCGCCGACCGGGCAGGCGATCACGCAGAACAGGTACTCGGCCGCCGGCCGGACGCCGAGGAACGCCTCGGTCGCGAACATGAACGGGCGCAGGTACAGGCTGCCGTCGGCGCGGGTCGGCACCCAGTCCCGGTCCACGCGGATCAGCTCTTCGATCGCCTGCAGGAACAGTTCATCCGGCAGGACCGGCATCGCCATGCGCTCGGCGGACAGGCGGAACCGGCGCGCGTTTTCCTGCGGCCGGAACAGGGTGATGCGAGCGTCCGGCGTACGGTATGCCTTCAGCCCCTCGAACACTTCCTGTGCGTAGTGCAGCACCGCGCAGGCCGGGTCCAGCTGGAACGGCTCGCGCGCACGGATCGCGGCGTCGTGCCAGCCCCGGTCGGCGCGCCAGCGGATGGTCGCCATGTGGTCGGTGAAGACCTGGCCGAATGCCGGATCGGCCATGGCTGCGGCGCGTGCGTCGGCCGTGCGGGCGCGGGGGTTCGGCGAGATCTCGAATGTCAGTCGTTCGCTGTTGCTCATCACGTTCTCGGCAAGTTCTGCGTGTTCCGGTGTTTCCGCTGGCAGCGTGATCGCGCATGATCGCGCCTGGTCCACGTGGAAGGAAGCCTGATGCCCCATGCCGTGATCAATGGTGCCCGTATCTGGTACGAGACACATGGCAGCGGCCAGCCGATCCTGCTGCATCATGGCTATACCGCGTCGCGGGTCAACTGGGCGCCGGTGGCGGAGCGCCTCGCGGACAGCTACCGGATCATCCTGATGGAATGCCGCGGCACGGGGGAAAGCGAGCATACACCCTCCGGTTACACGCTGGAGCAGTTCGCGGCGGACGTGGTCGGCCTGCTCGACCACCTGGGGCTCGATCGTGTCACCTACGCCGGACACAGTATGGGCGGCGGTATCGGCTACCGGCTGGCGCTCGACCACCCGGCGCGGCTCGTGCGCCTGATCCTGATGGCGCCCATCCCGGCGGACGGCATCGGACCGATCGATCCGGCGCTGCGCGAGATGCGGCTCACCGAGCGGCGCAACCGCGATCTCGAAGGCATCCTGGCGCGTTACCGCGCGCAGCGGTTCCGCACGGACGTCGAGACCGACGCGTGGTTCGAGGATCGTGCGCGGCACATTCTCGGGGTCTCCGACGGGCATTTCGAGCAGGCTGCGGAGTCGATGGCGGCGCTTTCGCTCGGCCACCGGCTCGGCGAGATCCGCCTGCCCACGCTCATGATCGCCGGGGCGGTCGACGGCCTGCTGCCGGCGAATCTACAGGACTTTCTGCGCCTGCCCCATGCGACCCTCGAAGTGCTGAGCCGCGCCGGTCACGAGGTCGCCGTGCACGAACCCGACCGGGTGGCGGCGGCGATTGCGGCGTTTATGGAACACGGCCCCGTCGCGAAGCGGTGAGTTGCGGCCGGGCGGTGGCGTATCGGTACGGAGCAGGCGGGCGGGGCGGGCGGCGCAGCCTTCCCGTGGCTCATCCCTCCCGTGGTTTGGCCGGCAGCTCCCGGCGCAGTCGGTCGAAGCCGCGCCAGGCGCTCACCGCGAGCAGCGCCGACAGTATGAACAGCCACGCACCGATGCCGGGTAGCGCCGGCAGCATGCCGCGCGCATCCCAGCCGAGATAGAGCGCCATGCCGAGAAACGGCGCGAACGCGCCGCGCACGCCGGTCAGCGTCACGTGGATCCCCATGTAGGCCGAGAGCTGATCACGCGGCGCGAAATCGTTGTGACCGAGCTGCCAGGCGAGCGACCCGCCGCCGTTCACGATAGCGGTGACGACGCGCCCCGCGGCGAGCCAGGCGAGCGACATCTGCCAGGCGCCGACGAACATGACCAGGATGCCGATCACCCAGAGTGCGTTCTGCCGGGCGCGAAATTTCGCGACGTGTACGCGGTCGAGGTACCTGGCCCAGAACGGCAGTGTCAGGATGTTGAGCAGGAACGGGATGATCATGGTGATCCCGATGCTCGCGATATAGCTGGCGCCGATCTGCCGCGAAACCAGGTAGACCAGGGCGGGCTCGAGCATCATGGCAGCGACGCCGGACGTGAACTGATGCAGCTGGTAACGCGCGTAGTAACGGTCGGCACGCAGGATCGCGAAGAAGCGGTTGGCGAGCGCGCCGTCCTCGTTGCCGCGCCGTTCGAGGACCCGCTGGCGCTTTTCACCCATGACCTGCACCCGCGAGAACGACCAGACGCCCACCGCGCCGATCAGGGCGCCGCCGGAGTACAGCCAGCGGAAGTTCTCCGGATGTGCGTCCATCATGAGCCCGGCCACGCTCGTGGTCAGCACCACCATCAGGCTCGACAGCACCTGCAGCCGGCCGGTGGTGCGCGCGCGCAGGTGGCGGCCGTAGTTCAGGCTCCAGGCGATGCTGCGGGTCGTGATGATGCCGGCGATCAGCAGCCGGCAGGCGACGGTGCTGGCGAGCAGCAGCCACGCGCCGGTCTTGGATTGCGGGCTCGCGGCCACCACGAGCACGCAGAGCAGCACCAGCGCCTGCAGCACGACGATGAGCGGGATCTTCGGGCGCGCGCTGCCGACCCGGTTCCAGAAGTAGCTCGACAGGTTGCCGAACATCGACGACGCGGAGATGACCGCGAGCATCCAGGGCTCCGCATGGAACGTCTTGGCGGCGACCACGGCCACGAACCCGCCCTCCATGAGGCTGGTGGCGACCGGCAGGGTGAGTTCGGTGACCTGTTCGCGACGAAAGCTCCGCGCGGCGCGCGGATCGAGTGCCGTGCGCCTGCCGTCATCCGCGTTCACTTCGGCAGCGCGCCGAGGATCGCTTCGGTATGCTCGCCGAGCCGCGGTGCGCGGCGCGCGATGCGCCACGGGCTCTCCGGCAGCCGGTACGGTGCGCCGGGGTAGCGGAAGCTCCGTCCGAGTTCCGGGTGTTCGACGTCGACCTGGAAGCCGCGGGCGCGGAAGTGCGGGTCCTCGAAGGCTTCTTCCGGCGCGTAGATCACCCCGCTCGGCAGCCCCGCGCGCTGGCAGCCGATGAAGAAGTCGTAGGCCGGGATGCGCGCTGCGATCAGCTTGAGCGCCTCGCGCCCGGCGCCGAAGATCGCGGTGATCGTGTCATCGGTACCGAGCTTCGACAGGTCGAATGGGCCTTCCCAGTTCGCGCCCATCTCGAGGAAGACCGCTTCCGGCAGGTCGTCGGCGAAGCCGAGGTCCTTGAGCCATGCGTCCAGCCGTTCGAACTCGCGTGGATTGCGCGGCGGTACGCCGGTATTGACGTAGCGGCCGTCGGCACATTGGATCTGGGTCGGGCCGGTGGGCACGGTCGCGGCATGCCGCCCGGTCTGGCGCTGTACGATGCTGCCGTTGACGAGCCATGCGTAGCTCGCCGCTTCGGTCGTGACGTTGAGTGCCGCGTGCATGCTGACGTCGATGAACTGACCGGTACCCGACGCGAACCGGTGCAGGAGCGCGGTGAGGGTCGCCATGACGGCGAAATGGCAGCCGGTGTTGTAGCCCTGGTTGCCGAGCCCGCGCACCGGTGGCAGTGAGTGGTCGTCGTAGCCGCAGCTCCACACCGGACCGCCGCCGGCCATCAGCGTGAGGTCGGTCACCGACTGATCGCTCTTCGGATCCTCGCGCCCGAACGGTGTCACGGCCACGTGGATCAGCTGCGGTCGCAGGGCGCGCAGGTCGTCGTGGTCGAGCCCGAGGCGCGCGAGGCGCCGGGTCGGCTCGGACTCGATCACGATATCCGCGGTGGCCACCAGCTTGCGGAACGTCGCACGATCCGCGCTCGCGTCGAGGTCCAGGACGATCCCGCGTTTGCTGGTGTGGTAGTGCCACCAGTACAGGCTGCGGTCAGGGCCGGGCTCGTCATCCAGGAACGGAGGATAGGCGCGTGCCGGATCGCCACCCGGGGGCTCGACCAGGATGACGTCCGCACCCATGTCGGCGAGCAGCTTGCCGGCGAATGCAATGCGTTCGTTGCTGAGTTCCAGTACCCGGATGCCGGTCAGTGCGGTCACAGCACACCCTCCTCGCGCAGCCGGGCCACTTCTTCGGGCGTATAGCCGAGCAGGCGGCCGAGGATCTCCTCGTTGTGCTCGCCGAGGCACGGCGCGCCGCGGGTCATCTCCCAGTCGGTGTCGGACAGGTGCACGGGTTGGCCGTCCACGCGGATCTCGCCGATCGCCGTGTGCCGGACCGTCGGCCAGAGCCCCCAGCGCGCGGTGCTCGGATCGTGGTCGACGCGTTCGTCCGGGCGCTGCACCGCAGCGGCTGGGACGCCGGCTGCGACCAGCGCCGCGGCGGCTTCGAACTTGTCCCTGGTGCGGGTCCAGCCGGCGACTGCCTCGTCCAGCCGATCCTGATCGGCCAGGCGTGCGTCGAGCGTCGCCCAGGCCGGGTCGGCGCACCAGGGTTCGCCGATCACATCGCCGAGCGCGCGCCAGTCGGTATCGCTGCGGCAGGCGATCGCGAGCCATTCGTCGGTGCCGGTGCAGGGATAGATGCCATGCGGTGCCATGGGCACCCATTGGCTCCGGTTGCTGCTCGGCTGCACCGCCTGGCGCATCGGCCGGCCGTTGACCGTCCAGTCGAGCAGGGCGGGGCCGTGCAGGGTCAGGGCGGCTTCCGTGCAGGCGAGGTCCACCCACTGGCCTTCGCCGGTCCGTTCCCGATGAATGAGCGCCAGCATGATCGCCATCGCCATGTAGTAGCCGCCGGTGTGGTCCATGTAGGAATGACCCCAGCCGGCCGGCGGTTCGCCGGGCAGTGCGGAGGTGAAGGTGAGACCCGACACCGCCTGCACGATCGGCCCCCAGGTCTTGAACCGGCTGTATGGTCCCTGGTGCCCGAACCCACAGTTCGAGACGTAGACGATATCCGGGCGGATGCGCTTCAGCGCCTCGTAGCCGAATCCCCAGTTCTCGAGCACGCCCGCGGCGAAGTTCTCGGTCACGACGTCGCTCTGGCGGACCAGCTCGGTCAGGATCTCCTTCGCCTTGGCGGTGCGCAGGTTCAGCGTGATGCCGTACTTGTCGGTGTTGTGGTTGTTGAACGCGCCGCCGAAGTCGATGCCGCGCCGCTCGTCCTTGAACGGCTCCATGCCGCGCAGGATATCCCAGCGCCCCTGGCGCACTGGATCCTCGATGCGGATCACCTCGGCGCCGAACGACGCGAGCCACTTGGTCGCGCCGGCGCCGGCCAGCTGGCCGGTGAAGTCGCAGATCCGGTATTTCGACAGAGCACCCTGCATGACAGTCCCCGAACGCTACAGGCGGGAGAGTTTACCGCCGCGCAGCGCCCGGGGGCACGCGGCCGTGCGGCCGCGGGTCCCGGTTGGGCGAACTGCAGAGGAGAGCTGCTCAGGCGAGCTGCTCAGGAGAGCTTCGCGGGTCCGTAGAGCTGGGTGAACTCGTTCTTGCGCGGCCCGGCGTAGCCAAACAGGTACGCGCCGACCTTGCGCATCTGGATTTCCTCGGAGCCTTCGGTGATCCGGTAGCGGCGGTGGTGGCGGTAGATGTGCTCGAACGGCTTGTGGCGCGAATAGCCCATGCCCCCGTGGGTCTGCATCGCCTGGTCGGCCGCGTCACAGCAGAGCCGATTGCCGATGTAGTTGCACATGGACACCCGGTCGCTGATTGTGCGCTCGACTTCCTTGTGCGGCATCTCGTCGATCGCCATTGCGGTTTCCCGGATCAGGAGCCGCAGCATCTGTGCCTGGGTGTGGAGCTCGATCAGCGGCCACTGAATAGCCTGGTTGTTCGAGAGCGGCTTGCCGAACGGCTTGCGCTGGCGCGCGTAGGCGACGCTTTCGTTGATGCAGTACACGGCTGCACCGAGCGACGAGGCGGCCTGGCGGATGCGGTTCTGGTGCACGAAGCTCTGGCCGATCGCGAGCCCGCCGCCGATCTCGCCCCAGTAGCTGTCCTCGGGGATCCACACGTTGGTCAGCGACACGCGCGGGTGATCGGTCGGCATGTTGAAGGTCCAGAGGTATTCCTCGATCTTCACCCCGGGCGCGTCCGCCGGCACGATGAAGCACGTGATCCCGCGGGCGTCGCCGTCCTTTCCGTCGGTACGGGCGAAACACATGATGTGGTTGGCATGGTGCATGCCGGTGGTCCACATCTTCTCGCCGTTGATCAGCCAGCCCGGCTTGCCGTCACGGACGTGGGGCACGCCGCGGGTTTCCATGAAGGTGGCGTCGGACCCGTGGTTGGGCTCGGTGAGCCCGAAGCCGGTGCGCAGGCGGCCGTTCAGGACGTCGTCGCTGTAGCGGGCGTACTGTTCGGGTGTCGCGAACTCCTTGAACATGACGATGAACGGGTTGTTGCCGACGATGGAGTGCTCGGTCTGCAGGTCGTTGTGCAGCCCGAGGCCGCGCGCCGCGAGGTGCTCGCGGATGACCGCCATCCACAGGTTGGAACCGCCCTTGCCGCCGTATTCCTTGGGCCAGGCGAACCGCAGGTGGCCGGCGGCGTCGGCGCGGCGGCGGGCTTCGCCGAGCAGGGCTTCCCATTCCGGCCGCGGCAGGCCGTTGTTGTCCCAGTCGGTGCGGGCGTGTTCGCGGCGGTGGTCGAAGAAACGGATGTTGTCGTCCTGGTTCTCGAGCGGCTTGATCTCCTTCTCGATGAACAGATCCAGCTCGTCCAAGTAGTCCAGCAGTTCCTTCGGTAGCTTGAAATCCATTGTGGTCTCCCATTTTCCGGTCGGACACCTTTATCAGGAAAGGCGGCCGGGCGAAAGCAACGCCGGCCTGCCGGGTCGGCCGTGGCTTGTTGGGCATGGGCATCTGTGGTCTAGTTCGGCCTCCCCGATTCAGGTAGTGCACCATGCCCCAGATCACCGCCAACGGCATCCGGATCGAATACGACACGTTCGGAAATCCTGACGACCGACCGCTCCTGCTGGTCATGGGGCTTGGTGCCCAGATGACCCGCTGGCGGCCCGAGTTATGCGAACTGCTGGCCGCGGACGGCCACTACGTGGTGCGTTTCGACAACCGCGACGTGGGCCTCTCGCAGAAGTTCGACGCAGCCGGCGTGCCCAACATGGCCGAGATCTTCGCGCGTGCGCAGTCCGGCCAGCCGGTCAAAGCGCCGTACTCGCTCGACGACATGGCCGATGATGCGGTCGGCGTGCTGGACGCGCTCGGCATCGACCACGTTCACGTCTGCGGCGTCTCCATGGGCGGGATGATCGTGCAGCAGATGGCGGTGCGGCATGGCCAGCGGCTCCACTCGATGACCTCGATCATGTCTTCCACGGGCAACCCGGACCTCCCGAAGTCGACGCCGGAGGCCACCGCCGCGCTGCTGAGCCCGGCCGGCACCACGCTCGAAGACGTGCTCGCGCGGTCGGTGAGCGTGGCCCGGACCATCGGCAGCCGGGTGCACCTCGACGACGAGGCGGTCATCCGCGCGCGGGCCCGGGAGGATTTCGAACGCTGTTTCTATCCGGTCGGCGTAGCGCGCCAGATGGCGGCAATCGCGGTTTCCGGCAACCGGCGACCGGCGCTCGGGGGCATACGCACCCCCACGCTGGTGATCCACGGCAAGGACGATCCGCTGGTACCGCTCGCCGGCGGCATCGATACCCATGAAGCGATTCCCGGCTCGCGGCTCGCGGTAATCGAGGACATGGGGCACGATCTTCCGGAGCCGTTGTGGCCGGAGATCGTGCGCCACATCAGCGCGCATACCGCACAACACCATCCGCGCGGCGCGTCCCGGTGAGCGAGGCGCCGGCGCCGGTCGCGCATCCATTTGCCGACCTGCTCGGCTTTACGGTGGTCAGTCGCGGCGAGGGCCGCAGCCGGCTGGCGCTCGCGATCCGGCCCGAGCACTTCAATCCGCACGGCCTGGTGCACGGCGCGGTCCTCTATGCGCTTGCCGATACCGGGATGGGGGGCGCGCTGAGCTCGGTGCTCGCAGCGGACGAACTCTGCACCACCATCGAGATCAAGATCGGCTACTTCCGCCCCTGGCGCAGCGGCGAACTCGCCTGCGACACCCGCGTCGTCCACCAGGGACGTACGACCGCCGCGCTGCAGAGCGATCTCTATGACGGCACGGGCCGGCACCTCGCGCAGGCGAGCGGCACGTTCGCGATTCTGAAGCGGCCGCCGGCGGCCCGATGATGGTCGCCTGACCGTCACAGCCTGACCATCGCAGACATTGGGGAAAACATGATTCGACTCGTTTTTGCGTTGCGCCGCCTGCCGGGCATGTCCGTCGCCGAATTCCAGGACTACTGGCTGCGCCGGCACGCGCCGCTGGTCGCCGGTTTCGCGACCGATCTCGACATCCTCCGCTACGTGCAGACTCATACCCTCGACACGCCCGGCAATGCCGCCGCGCAGAATGCCCGGGGCGACATGGAGCCGCATTACGACGGCGTCGCCGAACTCTGGTGGGAAACCGAGGCCGCGCTCGAGCAGACCATGCAGACGGAGGCCGGTCGCCGCGCGGGTGCCGCGCTGCTCGAGGACGAGGGCAAGTTCATTGATCTGCCGAACTCGCCGCTCTGGTTCGCCTACGAGTACCCGCAGGTCAATCCGACCCCCGAAGACGTGGTTGCCCGGGTCAACGGCAACGTGGTGCGTGTGGTCTTTCCGTTGCGGCACCTGGAATCGCTGAGCGAGGCGCGCGCCCGGCACTACTGGCTGACCCAGCACGGGCCGATCGTGCGCCGCGGCGCGCCGGCCACCGGCATGCTCTGTTACCGGCAGGTGCATCGTGCCGACCACGCGCTCGATGCCGCGCTCCAGGCTGCCCGGGGCACGCGGGTGCCGTCCTATCTCGGGCATGCCGAAGCCTGGGTCGACCTCGGCCGAGCACCGGCCACCGAGGAGAGCCGGCGCGCGAACGCCTCGTTCATCGCGGACGAGAAAAACTTCATCGACTTCCGCCGTTCCACGATCTTCTTCGGCAAGGAACACACGATCATCGACCGCCGCTGACAGGTGGGCGAAGTCGGTCGTCGTGACATGACCCGATCGCGCGGCCCCGGGGCCTGATCTCGCAAGGCCCCGTGGCTCGGACGGGCGGATGATCGGCTGCCGTTCCGGCGAGCCGCCCGATGACCGATCCTGTCGATTCCCGCCCGCTGTTTCGCAGCGAACCCCTGCGCTGGCGCCACGACCCGGCCGGCGTCCCGGTGCGCTGGACCGGGCGGTTCACCGGGCTCGCCGCGCTGCTGCTGGCGCTGCTTGCGATCGTGGGCCTCGCCTGGGCGCTCGCCGCGCCGTTCGCCCGCTCGGTCACCCTGCAGGGACGGATCGTGTCCGGCGCGGGTGCACTCGAGTTGTACCCGGCCCAGCGCGGTACGGTGACCGGCGTGCATGCCGCGCCGGGTGTACGCATCGCGGCCGGTGCGCCGCTGCTGACGCTCGAACGCCTGCAGGCGGTGGCGCCGGACCGGAGCCTGCACGAGACCCTCGCGGAACAGTACCGTCACGAACTCGCGCTGCTGGCGGCAGAAGCGCGTGCGATCGTCGCGGATGGCGCGCGTGCGGCCACCGTACTCGCCGCGCGCGCAATGCGCCTGCGCCGCGAGCTGGACGCGCTCGACGCACGCCGCATGCTCGCGGATCAGCGCCTCGCGCTGCGCCGCGACCGGCTCGCACGGGTCGGGCGCGCGGCGGCCAGTGGCGCCCTGCCCGAGTTCGCCGTGCTCGAGAGCGAGGATGCCGTGCTGGCGGGCGAGGACGAGCGCACCGCGCTGCTCGCGGCCGGGCTCGCGCGCCGGGCGGAACTCGACGAGATCGGCGCCGAGGACGATCAGCGGCGGCTCGAGACGCGTGCGGCGCTGCTGCGCCTGGCGCGCACGCGCGCCGAACTCGAACGCCGGTATCTGGGTGACCGCGCGGCGAACATCGAGGTCCTGCGGGCGCCCCGCGCGGGTACGGTGACCGCCGTGGCGGCGGGGATCGGCGCGGCGGTGGCACCCGATCAGCCGCTGGTCGTGCTCGCACCAGT
Source organism: Pseudomonadales bacterium (assembly GCA_019634925.1). GTDB lineage: Bacteria > Pseudomonadota > Gammaproteobacteria > Pseudomonadales > Azotimanducaceae > UBA7803. The sequence goes on along the minus strand of JAHCAL010000002.1, from coordinate 407,408 downwards.
CGACGCCGCGCCGGCGGCCCGGCTCTGGCTGCCCGCCCATGCGGCGATCGACATCGTGCCGGGTCAGGTCGTACGGGTTGCCGTCGATGCATACCCGATGCATCGGCACGGTGCCCTGGCAGGGGTGGTGATCGCCGTACAACTCCTGTCCGCCACCGAACCGCAGGCCGGCTATCGCGTCGACGTCGCGCTGGACGCACGGTCCGCGGGTTTTGCCGTGCGCGACGGACAGAGCGTGTCCGCCGACATCGTGCTCGAGACGCGCACGCTGTGGGATGCGGTGCGCGCGCCGTTCGACCGTGTTCGGATGCGCGGCTGATGCGCGTACCGATGATTCACCAGGGCGAACGGGCCGAGTGTGGGCTCGCTTGTCTCGCGATGGTGCTGGCGGCACACGGCGACCAGCGCGATCTCGCCGCCCTGCGCCGCGAGCACCCGGTCGCGACGAACGGCGCGTCGCTCGCGGATCTGGTGCGCATCGCCCGCGCGGCCGGGCTCGTCACGCGCTCGTTGCGCGCGGAGCCGGGCGAACTCGAGCAGCTGCGTCTGCCCTGCGTCCTGCATTGGGACTTCGACCACTTCGTCGTGCTCGCGCGCATCGGTGCGCAAGGTTGCGTGATACACGATCCGGCGCTCGGCGTGCGCCGGTTCGCCGTGGCGGAACTCGCGCGTCGCTTCACCGGCGTCGCGCTCGAGCTCGCGCCCGGTCCCGGGTTCCGGACCGCCGATACGCGCGCGCCCCTGCGCCTGCGCGAACTGCTGCCGGACCGCGCGGGGCTGACCGGCGCGCTCGCACAGGTCGTGCTGCTCTCGCTCCTGGTCCAGGCGAGCGTGCTGGCCAGTCCCTACTTCATCCAGCTCGTGGTGGATGACGTACTGGCCGCGGGCAACCTCGACCTGCTGCTGGTGCTGGGGGTGGGCTTCGGGCTGGTCGGCCTCGTCGGTGTCGCGGCGACGGCGTTGCGGGGCCTGCTGGTCGGCCGGTTCGGGAGCGTGCTTGCGTTCCGAATGGGCGCCGGACTGATGCGCCATCTGCTGCGGCTGCCGCCCGGGTACTACACGAGCCGACCGGCGGGCGACGTCGTCGCGCGTTTCAATGCGTTCGACGAGGTGCGTGCATTCGTGAGCGACAGCGCGGCGGCGCTGCTCATCGACGCGCTGCTCGTGTTCGGTTTCGCTGCCATCCTGCTGCTCTACGACGTGCGCCTCGCGGCGATCGTCTTTGCCGGCGCGCTGCTGCATGCACTGTTGCGCATCGGCGCGTACCCGCGGCAGCGTGAACTCGCCCGCGAGCACCTGGCACGGAGCGCCGATGCGACGTCCATGCTGCTCGAGAATCTGCGCAGCGCGCAGGCCATCAAGTCGTTCGGCCGCGAGGATGCCCGTCTCGATACGTGGCAGGGTCGGTTCCTCGCCGAACTCGGCGCGCGCCTGTCACTGCAGCGCCTCGCCGTCGGTGTCGAGGCGGGGCGCGGTGCGTCGAGTGCCATCGAACAGGTACTGGTGCTGTACCTCGCGGCAGTCGCCGTGTTCGAAGGCAGCCTGACCATCGGCATGCTGTTCGCGTTCGCGTCGTACCGGGGCCAGTTCCGCGACAGGGCCGCCGCGCTGGTCGATCACCTGTTCGGGTTGCGTGCGCTGGATGTGCAGCTGGAACGTCTTGCCGACATCGTGCGGACGCCGGCCGAACGCACCGAAGGGCCGCTCGCGTTGGCCGCATCCACGGGGCCGGTGCTGCTCAGGGTAAGCGATCTCGCGTACCGTCATCCCGGAACCCGGCAGGCGCTGCTCGAACGGGTTGGATTCGAGATCCCCGCCGGTCAGTCGATCGCGATCGTCGGGCCGTCCGGCAGCGGCAAGTCCACGCTGCTGCGGCTGGTCGCGGGGCTCTTGCAGCCGGACGCCGGGCAGATCGAGCTGCTCGGTCTCGATCCGCGCACGGCGCCGCTCGGCCTGTACCGTTCCGCTGCCGCGATCGTCTGCCAGGACGACCGTCCGCTGGCCGGGACGGTGGTGCAGAACGTGACGTTCTTCGATCCCGTGCCCGATCCGGAGCGGGTGCGGGACTGTCTCGAGGTCGTGGGCCTGTTCGAGGAACTGATGGCGCAGCCCATGCGGCTGGAGACGCTGGTCGGCGAACTCGGCGCGAGCCTGTCGGCGGGCCAGCAGCAGCGCGTGCTGATCGCGCGCGCCCTCTACAAGGGTGCTCCGCTCCTGATCCTCGACGAGGCCACCGCCAACGTGGACGTCGTGCTGGAAGATCACCTGCACGCGCGCCTGCGTGAACGGCGCCAGACCGTATTGTTCGTCACGCACCGGCCGCACCTGCTCGGACATGCCGACCGGGTCTACCGGCTCGCCGGTGGCGAACTCCATACCCTCGAGCACCCGGCAGCGGAGCGGGCTCGTGCCGGTTGACGGTGCAAGGCTCGGGGCGTTCATCGCCCGGCGGCTGCCGCAGCGGCCGGCCCGCGGGCTCGTGCGCGTGTGGTATGGGCAGCGGTTTCGCTTCGATCGTGCGGTCGCGGGCGCCCGCCAGTCCGCGCTGGTGGGCCTTGCGCTCGGCGAACCGGATACGATCGCGCGGCGCATCGCGCGCGAAGCATGGACGATGCGCGGCCTGCAGCGGCTGGTCTATGCGCGGCTCGCCGTGTCCGGTCCCGAGGGATGCGGGGCGGAATTCGACGACCTCGCGGCACCGGCCTGGGCCGCGCTCGGCAGCGAATGCACGCCGCGCATCGTCGTGACGCTGCACGCGGGCAACTACCTCGAGGGATTTCTCGCGCTCCTGCCGCTGATTCCGCGGCACCAGCCGCTGCACATCATCAAGCTGGCTGCGGAGAGCGCGCTGGAGTCGGCGGCTTACCGCAGCTTCGGCCACCTCGGCCACGAGGTGATCGTGCATCGCCTCCACGAGCATCCGGCCGGCCGGATCGTGCGCGAACTGCGCCGTACGTGCGGGGTCCTGATCATCTTCGCCGACGTACCGCCCGAGTTCGGCCAGACGCGCCCGGTCACCCTGTTCGGCCGGCCGGCGCGGCTGGTCGCGGGGCCGGTGCTGCTCGGACTGCTCGCGGGCGCGATCCTGGTGCCTGCGTTCAGCATCTGGTCAGGGGAGGGTCGATCGTCGGTCCGGCTCGGGCGACCGATCGCCTGTGCGCGGCTGCCGGGCGAGAGTGGCGACGACGCATCGGTACGGCTCGTCCGCGAACTTGCCCGGCAGATCGAGGCGCACGTGCGGGCGTATCCCGCGCAGTGGGCGCTATGGCCGGTGCTCGCGACCCTGTTCGAGGCCGACAGCTGCGGATAGTGGCGCAGCAGGATGCTGCGGGCCGTGGACGGGCTCGACCGGGACCGGGATCAGCCCTGGTCGGAACCACCATAGCGTGCGCGGATGCGCCGCCCGATCGCGTGCGCGGCGAGCGCCGCGAGCAGCACGATGAACGCCGGCAGGGCGTAGCGGACCACCGCGAACGTCACGAAATCGGCGCGGGACAGATCCGGGAGGGCCTGCCAGACCGCGAGATCGGTCGCGACGGACACGATCACCAGCGCGAGCGTGAATACCCAGAGCGTGCCCAGGCGCGGCGTCTCCTCGAATCGACTCGGCGCCGCAGTTGGGGTCGCGACCGGCGGGCCGTCCGAATCGGACGGCCCGCGGCTGTGCGGATCGAATCTGGTCAACAGTCTTCCTCCTTCGCGAGCACATATCCGACGCCGACGACCGCGCCGACGCCGGCGCCGACCAGGCCGCCGGTCGTCGCGCCCCAGATCGTGCCCGCGATCAGTCCGGATGCAAGGCCGGAACTTGCGCCGAAAACGACGCCGACCAGGCCCGATGTGATGTCGCCACCGCCTACCAGCGCTTCCTCTTCCATGGTCAATGTCCGCATGGGAACGCTCCTGTCCGTTGTGTTGGGCAGGTCAGTCTGCGGCATCTCGCTCGCCGTGCATGCACGCACGCGGCCGGCGCGCTTGCGAGCGAGAGGTGCGTGTGCCGGTGCGTCACTATCCCATACCTGGCGCAGCAGGTGCCCCGAGCGCTTCGGCGAGGCGCGTGGCGAGCTCCAGACCCACCTGTTCCGGGTACGGCCGTGCCGGCCCCGATCCCCACACTGGACCGGGCCACGCGTCGTCGCCGATCCGCCGGGCGACGACATGTATGTGCAGTTGCGGCACGAGGTTGCCGAGCGCGCCGACGTTCAGCTTGTCGGCGCCGCGCGTCGCGAGCAGCGCACGGGAAACGCGCTCGATCTCGTCGAACAGGAGGTGGCCATCGCCAGGTGCGAGGTCGTGCAGCTCGCGCAGGTCCGCGTGGCGGGGCACCAGGATGCACCAGGCGAACCGGCTGTCGTTCATCAGCAGCACGCACGACAGCGGCAGGTCGCCGACCACGATGCAGTCCGCGGCGAGGCGGGGGTGCAGTTCGAATGGGGCGCTCATGGGTGGAGTCCATACGGCCGGTCGCCCGCGACCGTGGTGCGATGCATGACCCGCCGGTGGCCGTCGTAGCCGCCGGTCGCGCGGTGCTGGACGCAGCGGTTGTCCCAGAGCACGAGCATGTCGGGCGACCATTCGACGCGGAAGACGAAGCGTTCCTGTGTCGCGTGTGCCGCGAGTCGCTCGACGAGCGCGCGCCCTGCGCTATCGGACATGCCCTGGATGCCGATGGTGTACACGGGGTTGATCCAGAGCGCTGCCCGGCCCGTTTCCGGATGAACGCGTACGAGCGGATGCGCCTGTACCTGCCATGCAGCTTCGTTTGGCAGGATCTTCATGCTGCGGGCGGTCCCGCCGCCGGCGACGTAGCCTTCGTGGCTGTACGGGCGGCGCGCGCTGTGCAGGGCGGTCAGCCGGGCCAGGCACACCTGCTCGCGGCGCGGGAGCGTGTCCCACGCCGCGTAACCGTCCGCGAACAGCGTGGCTCCGCCGGTCGGCGGTACGATCTTCGCGTGCAGCAGCGTGGCTGCCGGCGGCGTGGCCTGGAACGACCAGTCGGAATGCCAGGAGCTGCCGAATGGAACCGGCCGTTCGTCGGGTTCGCGGCGGACCTCGAGCACGTGTGGATGACCGGGGACTGGCGCAACGTACGGGTCGTCGCCGAACGGGCCGATGCTGGCAGTGAAGCGTTCGAGGTCGGTGAGCGTCATCGGCTGGTCCGGAAAGACCAGCACCTGGTGGGCGAGCCACGCTGCGCGGATGGCCGCCACGGTGTCCGCGCCGAGCGCTCCCGCGAGGCCGATGCCGGTCACGGTCGCGCCGAAACCGCCGGTGTTCGGATATACCTCGAGCGGCACCGGGTCACGCCCAGAAGGACTGCAGCGCGAGTGCCGTCACGATGGCGACCGCTGCGCCGAGCGCCAGGATGACCAGGAACGGACCGGTATCGGAGCCCGCGGCGGGCGCTTCCGCGCCGTGGCGCGCGGCCTGCCGGCGGCGCCGCTCGAGCAGGTAGACTACCGACACGAAGATCAGCGCCGGGACGATGAACTGGACGAGTATGCGCATGGCCGTGTCCCCCTGCGACGGAGCATACCGACTCGCTCGGCGGGCCGGCAACCGGGAGCCGTGACTTGATCGACTTCGATTGGCTGCGAACCCACTGGGTGGCGGTCGTGCTGATGCTGCTCTATACCGGCGTACTGATGCACCACGCCCAGGTCGGCCGCCGCGCGAGCCGCGGGCTCGGCGACTACTACGTGGGCGGCCGCGCGATGGGCGGCGCCGTCATTGGCGTGTCGTTCTTCGCGACTTTCGCCAGCACCAACAGTTATATCGGTCACGCCGGCAAGGGTTACCAGTACGGGCTGCCCTGGCTCCTGATGGCCGCCCTCATCGTGGCGTTCACCGCCCTGTCGTGGGTGCTGGTCGCGCCGCGGCTGCGGCGCTTCACCGCGCACTGGGACGCGCTCACGCTCCCGGACTACCTGGAGCGGCGGTTCGTTGCGCGAGGTCCCGCGCTGCGCGCGACGGCGGGCGTCGTGATCCTGCTGTCGAGCGTTCTCTACCTGGTCGCGATCTTCAAGGGCGCGGGCAACCTGTTCGAGGTATTCCTCGGGATCCGCTACGAGACGGCCGTCGGCGTCGCGCTCGTCATCGTGGTGCTCTATACGTCGATCGGCGGGTTCGTCTCGGTGGTCCGCACCGACGTCCTGCAGGGCATCCTGATGGTGCTCGGTTCGCTCACGATCTTCTGGTTCGTGACGGATGCGGCGGGCGGCGTCACCCGAATCGTCGAACTCGCCGAACGGCCGCAGACGGCGGGACTCTTCTCGTGGGGCGCGGGGGTACCCTTCGTCGTGCTGCTCGGCATTGCGCTCAGCGGCTCGTTGAAGCTCCTGGTCGATCCGCGCCAGGTCTCGCGCTTCTACGCGCTGCGCGACGCGCGCAGCGTCTCGGTTGGCCTCTGGGTTGCCGTGATCGGGATCGCGCTGATCCAGTTCTGCCTGTTCCCGATCGGACTCTACGCGCACTTCCTGCTGGACGGTGTGACCGACACCGACCTGATCATGCCGACGCTGGTGAGCGATCCGACGGTCTTTCCGGTCTGGGTCGGGGATTTCCTGGTCATCGCCATCATCGCCGCCGCCATGTCGTCGATGGACAGCGTTCTGCTGGTCGGCGCGTCGGTGCTCTACCGAGACCTCGTCGAGCCGGTGCGCCCCGCGGCGCGGCCGCTGGTCTGGTCGCGTGCCGGCGTGATCGCCCTCGCGGTGGTATCCGCATGGATCGCGCTGCGCCCGCCGGGCGGGATCGTCGAGATCACGATCTTCTCGGGCAGCCTGTACGCGGTGTGTTTCCTGCCCGCGATCCTGTTCGGCCTGCACTGGCGGCGCGGCAATGCAGTGGCCGTGCTGGCCTCGATGGCCGCCGGTGTGAGCGTGCTGCTCGGCTGGATGTTGTCCGGGGCGGGCGCGCAGGTACACGAGGTGTTTCCGGCCCTGGCGGTCTCGTGCCTCGTGTACACGGCAGTCTCACTCGGCACACGGCCGGCGCTCGAACGCTGGCCCGAGGGCTGATGCGCCGGCCGCGCTTGCCGCGATCAGGCTGGGTAGCCTCGCTTGCCGGCGAACGCCGCGAGCTTCCGGGAAAGGCTCATTCCACGATCGCCTGGTACGTCAGTACCTGGAAATCCTGGCGGATGTTGAGGTGCGTGTATGGCCGCACCTGCGTCATGACGATCCCGATCAGTTCCTGTTCGGGATCGAACCAGGACAGCGTGCAGTAGGCGCCGCCCCAGTAGGCGGCGCCGTTCGAGAGCGGTGTGGCGGCCGCGCCTCGATCGGTGACCACCGCATAGCCGAGTCCGAAACCCATGCCCGGGCCGGCGAGCCAGAGCGGCAGGTCGCCGGTGTGGTTCTCGAGGATCAGGCTGACCGTCGACGGCGCGAGCAGGCGCACGCCGTCGAGTTCGCCGCCGTTCAGCATCATCTGCTGGAAGCGCAGGTAGTCCTGCGTGGTCGAGACGAGGCCACCTGCGCCGCGGAACAGGCGCTTCGGCCCGGTCACCCAGCGGCTGGCGGCGCCGGCGGGATCGTCGAGGACGATGCGTCCGTCGTCACCGGGTCGGTATTGCGCACCGAGTCGTGGTGCGCGGTCGGCCTCGAGGTAGAACAGCGTATCGGTCATGCCGAGCGGTTCGTGGATCCGTTCCGCGAGGAAGCGGTCGAGCGGCATGCCGGACAGCACTTCCACCAGGCGGCCGACGACGTCGGTCGCCGCGGAATATTGCCAGGCTGTTCCGGGCTGATAGTTGAGCGGCAGTCCTGCCAGGCGTTCGATGTAAGTCTCGAGGTCGTCCTCCGGGCGTGCCGTCATGACTTCCTGGTAGTGCCCAATATTGCCGATGTAGCTGTTCGCGAGCCCGGCGGTATGGAGCAGCAGGTCGCGCACGCGGATCGGCCGCTCGGTAGCGACCAGGTCCCCGGTCTGGCCGCTCGCGTCGGCGGTGGTGGAGACCCGCATCTCGGAGAACTCGGGCAGGAATCTGCTGACCGGGTCGTTGAGCTGGAACCGCCCTTCCTCCCACAACATCATCAGCGCGACCGACGTGATCGGCTTGGTCATGGAAGCGATGCGGAACAGCGCATCCTCCGGCATCGGCACCCGCGCTTCGGCATCGAGCCAGCCGCGTGCCTCGAAGTGCACGAGCCTGCCCCGGCGCATGATGGCGGTAATGGTCCCTGGTACCTGGCCTGCGTCGATGTAGCGCTGCATCGCCGGTCCGATACGTGCCAGCCGATCCGCTGACATGCCGACCGACGCGGGGTCGACGGTATCGGCGCCGTACGCTGCGGTCGCCAGGAGCCACGCGCACAGGGTCGCGCCGAGTGAACGAGCGCCGCGCCGCTCGTGGCGCTCAGCCGGTCCGCGTCGTCCGTGCCGGACCGGCGCCCGAAGCGCGGCGCTGGCGTGGACGGAAGTCGAAGTAGGTCTGGCGAACCGCATCGTGGATCTCCGAAAGGCCGATCTGGCACTGGTCGAGGTAGGCGCTCAGCTCCGCCCCGCCGAGCCCCTGCACGGCGGTCTGCCCGAGCTGGCGCAGCATGCGGTTGACGGCGCGCATGGGCAGTTCGTTGCGCGGCAGGCCGCGCAGGCTGTTGCGCACCGAGTTGAGGCCATAGGCGACCGAACGCGGCAGACCGCGATGATTGAGCAGGAAGTGGATGACCGGCCCCTGGGTGATCGGCTCGCCGACGCTGGTGTTGTAGCTGTGCTGTGCATAGAGCGAGCGCAGCACGCTGCGCCACTGGATGTCCGCGAAAACCTCGAGCCCGGTGGCCGACTGCCAGGCGGAACCGGTCGCGACGTCGATAACCCGTGTCGTCATGTCGGCCCGCTCGATGAACTGGCCGATACGCAGGAACCGCCAGTGCGCATCGTGCATCATGTTGGCCGACATGAAACCGTCGATGCGCTGGACGTGCTCGCCGATCCGCGAGAGCCCCTCGAAGCGCCGGCTGCGGGACAACGGCTCGGAGAGCCCGTCACGCGCCTCGAGGTGCATTTCGTTGACGTATTCGAACGCGTGTTTGGGGATGATGCCGCGCAGCGTGCGGGCGTTTTCGCGCGCCCACGAGAGCGAGCTCAGGAGCGAGCCCGAGTGGCGCGGGTCGTTGATCAGGAACCGGCATACCGTGCGCTCGGTGACTTCGCCGAACAGCTCACCGAAGAGCGTCAGGTTGCCGGTGATTTCCACGAGCGGACGCCAGCCGAGCGGTATGCGCTTGGGCAGATCCATCAGCAGGTTGGCGTGGACCGCGATGAGCCGGGCGGTGGTTTCCGACCGTTCGAGGTAGCGGCCGAGCCAGTAGGCCCGCTCCGCGGTGCTGGAAAGCGTATGGGCGGTCATTCCGCGTCCACCACCCAGGTGTCCTTGCTGCCGCCGCCCTGCGATGAATTGACCACCGTGGAGCCCTTGCGCAGGGCCACCCGGGTCAGCCCGCCGGTGGTGACGTAGGTGGAACTGCCGGAGAGTATGAACGGTCGCAGGTCGACGTGGCGCGCCTCGGCGTGCCGGTCGACCAGGGTCGGCGCGGTGGAGAGCAGCAGCATCGGCTGCGCCATGTAGTTGCGCGGGTTCGCCTGGATCTCGCGCGCGAACTGGCTGCGCTCCTGGCGGGTCGCCTTCGGTCCGATCAGCATGCCGTAGCCGCCCGACTCGTTCGCCGGCTTCACCACCAGCTTGTCGAGGTTGTCGAGCACGTACTCGCGCTCGGTCGGGTCCACGCAGCGGTACGACGGCACGTTCGGCAGCAGCGGTTCCTCGCCGAGGTAGTAGCGGATGATCTCCGGCACGTAGGTGTAGATCACCTTGTCATCGGCGACGCCACAGCCCGGCGCATTGGCGAGCGCCACGTTGCCGGCGCGCCAGGCGCGCATGAGCCCGGGCACGCCGAGCATTGAGTCCGGGATGAAGACTTCCGGGTCCATGTACAGGTCGTCGATACGCCGGTAGATCACGTCGACCGGCACGAGCCCCTCGATGGTGCGCATGTAGACCCGGTCGTCGCGTCCGACCACGAGGTCCGAGCCCTGCACCAGCTGGGCGGACATGGCGTTCGCGAGGTAGGCGTGCTCGAAGTACGCGGAGTTGTAGATGCCCGGGGTGAGCACGGCGATCTGCGGCGAGCGAACCGTCGTGAGCGAGCGCAGGCAGGCGGCCAGCTGATCCGGGTAATCGTCCACGGGGTGGATCATGTATTCCTCGAAGAGCTCGGGGAACACGCGCTTCATGACCTCGCGGTTCTCGAGCATGTACGAGACGCCCGACGGCACGCGCAGGTTGTCCTCGAGGACGTAGGTGGTGCCTTCGTGATCGCGCACCAGGTCGGAACCGCAGACGTGCGACCAGACGCCGTGCGGCGGGTCGATGCCGATGCACTCGGGGCGAAATTCCCGGGAGTTGCGAATGTATTCGGCCGGCAGCACGCCGTCCTTCAGAATCGTCTGCTTGTGATACAGGTCGTCGATGAAGCGGTTCAGGGCCTTCACCCGCTGGACGAGACCGGCGCTGATCGCATCCCATTCCCGCTTCTGGATCAGGCGCGGCACGATGTCGAACGGCCACTCGCGGTCGATCGAGCCGCTGCCCTCACCGGTATAGACGGTGAAGGTGATGCCCATCGCGCGGATGGCGAGTGCCGCGGCGGTCTTGCGCTCTTCGAGTTCCGCGTCGGTGAGCTTGCCGAGAACGCGGCAGAGGTTGGCGGCGCCGGGCCGGGGTCGGCCCTTAGGCGTGATAAGTTCGTCCCAGAAGCGGTCGGTCCGGTACTCGCGCCAGTCGATGCTCATGAAGGACGCTTGCTGCTCATTGCGAAGGAAATTCGCACAAATCCCGCATGGCGTCCAGTCGCCGAACGCGACGATTCGCCTGCGCACCCCGACATCGTGCCACGCGCGCGTGGGGTGGGGCGGGATAGCGGTCGAGGTGGGCGCGACATACACTCGCTCGCCTGCGTTGCAGACGAGATAAGCTCCGTGCTCGACGGTACCGTTCACCCCGATTTTGCCGAAGTGGCAGTGACGCTCGCGCGGCTGATTCCGCGCGAGGGCGCAGCCGGGTCCGCTGTCTGTGTCTATCACCGCGGTCGTGCGGTGGTCGATGTCTGGGGCGGGATCCGGGACCGCGCCGGCCATCCGTGGCAGGCCGACACCACGGCGCCGTCGTTCTCCACGACCAAGGGTGTGCTGTCGACGCTGGTGCACATCCTGGTCGACCAGGGGCGTGCGGCGTACGACGATCCGGTCGCGCGCTACTGGCCCTCTTTTGGTGCGCGCGGCAAGGACGGGATCACGATCCGCCAGGCGCTCTGCCATGAGGCCGGGCTCTATCGCATACGCGACCTGATCGACGACCCGGCGGAAATGCTCGACTGGCAGCACATGCTGGACCGGATCGCGGGCGCCGATCCGGCGCACCGGCCGGGCGAGGCGCACGGCTACCACGCGCTGACCTACGGCTGGCTGATCGGCGGGCTCATCGAAGGTATTGCCGGCGGACCTTTGCAACGCGTCCTCGAAGAGGAACTGGTACGTCCGCTCGGTCTCGACGGCATGTTCATCGGCATGCCGCGGGATCAACTGCACCGGCGCGCCGAACTCACCCGTGGGGTGACCGGCCCGGCGCCGGACCGCTCCGCCCGGCGGCAGCGGTCGAGCGGACGGGGCGCCGACCGGGCCGCCGTCGTGCTCGGCTGGTTCGGCGTTCGGCTGGACGAGTTCCATGCCGCGCTCAACCCGTTCACGCGCGCGTTCGACTGGAATGCCGAAGCGACCGTGCGCGCGATCATTCCGGCCGCGAACGGTCAGTTCACGGCGCGGTCGCTCGCCCGCATGTACGCCATGCTGGCGGGCGGCGGCGAACTCGACGGCGTGCGCCTGCTGTCGGCCGCGCGTGTGCGCGAGATCGCCGAGGTGCGCGGTCGCACGCGCGATCGTGTGCTGTTCATTCCCATGCACTGGCGCATGGGCTATCACCGCGTCTTCACGCTCGGCCGCCCGGTACCGGGCGCGTTCGGCCACTACGGCTACGGCGGCAGCGGCGCATTCTGCGATCCCGGGCGCGCGCTCGCTGTCGCGCTGACGCTGAACAGCGGCGCGGGCACGCCGATGGGCAACAGCAGCATGCCGCGGGTGGCGCGCGCGGCCATCCGCTGTGTGGATCGGCTGCGCGGATGAAGGCGTCGGTCGACGATCTGGTGGCTCGGGCAGGTGCGTTCCCGCGGCTCGTGGTGATCACCGGCGCGGGACTCAGTACCGCCTCCGGCATCGGCGACTACCGCGACAGCCAGGGTGCGTGGAAGCGTCGCCCGCCGGTGCAGATGCAGGACTTCATGCGCGACCCGGCCACGCGCCGGCGCTACTGGGCGCGCAGCATGCTGGGCTGGCCGTCGATGGCGCGGGCTCGCGCCAACGCCGCCCACACGGCGCTTGTGTCGCTCGAGGCCGGCGGGCGGCTCGGCGGACTCATCACGCAGAACGTGGACGGATTGCATCAGCAGGCGGGGCATCGCACGGTCATCGAACTGCACGGTCGGCTGGCCGAGGTGATCTGCATGGCGTGTGGTGCGGGCACCCGGCGCGCCGCGGTGCAGGCGTGGCTCGAGGAACAGAATGGCTGGCTGCTCGGAGCGCGCGCACCGGCGGCGCCGGACGGCGACGCCGACCTCGCCGATTCGGTCGAACTGGACGGTTTTCGGGTTCCGACCTGTGCCGCGTGCGGCGGCGTGTTGAAACCGGACGTGGTGTTCTACGGCGACACGGTCCCGCGCGAACGCGTGGCGCGCGCGTTCGCCATGGTCGAGGCCGCGGACGCGCTGCTGGTGGCCGGATCCTCGCTGATGGTGTACTCGAGCTTCCGGTTCTGCCAGCGCGCGCACACGCTTGGCATGCCGATCTTCGCGATCAATCGGGGCCTGACCCGCGCCGATCCGCTCATCACGCTCAAGGTCGAGGACGATTGCACGACCGTCCTGCCTGCCTTCGCGGCCGCGCTCCTGCCGTCAGCCGAGCACCAGCTCCGCGACCGTGCGTAGTTCGGCGGAGCTCCGCGCCGAGACCAGCAGCGAAGTGACCGGCGTCTCGCGCCAGGCCTGCAGGCGTTCGCGGATCCGGGCGGCCGGTCCGACCAGCGAGATCTCGTCGGCCAGCCGATCCGGCACGGCGAGCGCCGCCTCGTTCTTCTTGCCTGCCAGGTAGAGGTCCTGGATCCGGTTCGCCTCCGCCTCGAAGCCCATCCGGCTCACCAGTTCCTTGTGGAAGTTGCGATCCTTCGCGCCCATGCCGCCGACGTAGAGCGCCAGCATGTGCTTGATCGGCATGAGACCCTCTGCCATGTCGTCGGTGATGCGCACCACGACGCCCTGGGTGATCTCGAAGCCGGGCTTCGCGTTGGAAAGCGATGCCGAGTAGACCTCCTGGCGGAACGGCGAGTAGTACAGCGGGAGCCAGCCGTCGGCGATCTCGGCGGCGAGCGCCACGTTCTTCGGTCCTTCCGCGCCGAGGAAGATCGGCAGGTCCTTGCGCAGCGGGTGCACGATGGGTTTCAGCGGTTTGCCGAGGCCCCATGCGCCTTCGCCGGTATAGGGCAGCGGATAGTGGGGCCCTGGGTTCGCGACCGGCTCCTCGCGTGCCAGCACCTGGCGGATGATCGAGATGTATTCGCGTGTGCGTGCGAGCGGCTTGGAAAACGGCTGGCCGTACCAGCCCTCGACGACCTGCGGACCGGAGACGCCGAGGCCGAGAATCATGCGACCTTTCGACATGTGGTCGAGCGTGAGCGCGGCCATGGCCGTTGCGGTGGGCGTGCGCGCGGACATCTGACAGACGCCCGTACCGAGCCGGATACGGCTCGTCTGCCCGCCGATCCAGGCGAGCGGTGTCAGCGCATCGGAGCCGTAGGCTTCCGCGGTCCACACCGAATCGAATCCGAGCCGTTCGGCTTCCTGTGCGAGCCCGAGGAAATTTTCCGGTGGATGCGAGCTCCAGTAGCCTAGCTGCAGACCGAGTTTCAGATCACCCATTTGCGATTCCCCAGTAGGTGGCCAGTGGATGGATCGGCGCAGTATATGTGCTCTGCGCACACACGCGCAGTGCTTCCGATGGCGCTCGGCGGAACCGCTGCCGCAATTGAGGCGCGTGACCGCGTGCGCTATAGTCCGCAGCGCGTCGCAGGCGGGGAGTATGTGGCGCGCCACCATTCGAGGCCATGACTCGCGTGCATATGACCGGCTACTCGACGAGTGAAGTCTCCGACCTGCTTGGACTGAAGCCCCACCAGATCCGCCGCTGCGTACGCAATGCACTGGTCACGCCCGATCGCGGACAACGCGGTGAGTTTCGCTTCGCCTTTCAGGATGTCGTGCTGCTGCGCACGGTCAAACAGCTCATCGATTCACGTGTATCGAGCCGGCGCGCGGCGCGCTGCCTGCAGAAGGTGCGCGATCGTCTGCCGGAGTCGCGTACGCTCTCCGGCGTGCGGATCTTCACCGTCGGCAACTGCGTGCTGGTGAGCGAGGAAAACCGGCTGTGGGAAGCGGAGTCCGGGCAGGCGTGTCTCGACTTCCAGCGGATCGGACCGGTCTGCGAGATCGCCGAACTCGAAAGCGAGGCACTGATCGTCCTGCGCGAGATCGATTCGCTCGACAGCGATGCCTGGTACAACCTCGGGCTCGATCTCGAGGAAGTCGACGCCGCGCGTGCACCCGAAGCCTACGCGCGCGCGATCGAGCTGAATCCGCGCAATACCGACGCCTACGTGAACCTCGGCCGGCTGCAGCAGCTGTCGGGCGACCTGGCCGCCGCGAAGCGCAACTACCAGGTGGCGCTCGAGCAGAATCCGGGACACCAGCTCGCGCTCTACAATCTCGGCACCATCTTCGACGAGCTCGACGAACTCGATCTCGCGCTCGATCTGTACCGGCGCGCGACGGCTGTGCCGGACGCGCATTTCAACCTGGCGCGGATCTGCGAACTGCGTGGCGACGAACTCTCGGCGCGCCGGCACCTGCGCGAGTACCGGCGGATGCTCTCGATCTGACCGATCAGGGTGGTGTGCGGTTCGACGCGCGCACTCAGGTCTTGCGCCGGCGCACGAACAGCACGAGCTCGTGGTCGACCAGCTCGTAGCCGTGCTCCTCGGCGATTTCCTTCTGCAGCCGTTCGATCCGCTCGTTGAGAAACTCGGTCACCTGGCCGGTGTCGACATCGACCATGTGGTCGTGGTGCTCCTCGGGCGTCAGTTCGTAGACCGCATGGCCGTCGTCGAAGTTGTGGCGTGACACGATGCCGGCCGCTTCGAACTGGGTGAGCACGCGATAGACCGTCGCGAGCCCAACGGAATCGTCGGTCTCCATGAGGGCCTTGTAGACGTCCTCGGCACTCAGGTGGTGCGGGTTCGCGTTCTCGAGTATCTCGAGCACCTTCACCCGCGGCAGAGTGACCTTCAGGCCAGCGCGCTTGATATCTGCTACGGGCACGGGTCCATCCCGGATTGATTGCCGCGGAAGTTAGCGCAAAGGGACGTCGAGCGTCCAGAATTCGATACAATCGCGGTCGGTCACGGGCAGGCAATGTGGGAGAGACCATGGCAGATCTGCGGGGGAAAGTTGCGGTCGTCACCGGTGCGAGCCGCGGTGTCGGCAAGGGCATCGCCGAAGGACTTGGCGAAGCGGGCGCCACGGTCTACGTGACCGGCCGGAGCGAGAGTCACGCACTGCCGCCGGCGGCGCGCACGATCCAGGCGACCGCGCGGCGGGTGGACGAACTCGGCGGCAAGGGCATACCGGTCCGGGTCGATCACGCGCGTGACGAAGAGATCGCCGCGCTGTTCGAGCGCGTGCGGCGCGAGCAGGGACGCCTCGACGTGCTGGTCAACAATGCCTACAAGATTCCCGATCCGCCGGCCTGGGGCGGCGGTTTCTGGGAGCATCCGATCTCGGTCTGGGACGACCAGTGCGGCATCGGGCTGCGCGGCTACTACGTCGCCGCCGTCTACGCGGCACCGCTGATGGTCGCGCAGGGCAGCGGGTTGATCGTGAACATTTCCTCCGCGGCGGGCGGGCAGTACGTGTTCAGCGCCTCGTACGGCGTGTGCAAGGCCGGCGTCGACCGGATGGCGAAGGACATGGCCCACGAACTGCGTCCGTACCACGTGGCGGCGCTTTCGCTCTGGCCGGGCGCCGTCAAGACGGAGTTCATACTCGACTCGGTCGCGCGCGGTGCCGTCGCGTTCGATCTCGACGCAGCCGAGTCGCCGCGGTTCACCGGGCGCTGCATCGCCGCACTCGCCATGGATCCGGACGTGATGGAAAAGTCGGGCGGTATCTACCGCGTCGCGGCGCTGGCCGAGGAATACCGGTTCACCGATCCCGACAAGGAAGCCGCCGCGTGATCGAGCGCGAGGTCGACGTTGCGACCGCGGACGGCGCGATGAATACCTTCATCGTGCATCCGGAGGAGAACGGCCCGCACCCGGTGGTGCTGTTCTTCATGGACGCACCGGGCAAGCGCGAGGAGCTGCACGACATGGCGCGGCGGCTGGGCTCGACCGGCTACTACGTCATGCTGCCGAACCTGTACTACCGGCGGGTGCGCGAGTTCGTGATGACGCCCGCCGCGCGTGCCGAGATGGTCGCGCACATGAATTCCCTGTCGAACGCGATGGTGGTGGAGGACGGCCGCGCGCTGCTCGAATTCGCCGCGCGCGACCCGGCGGCGGGCGACGGTCCGGTCGGCTGCGTGGGCTACTGCATGAGTGGTCCGTTCGCCTTCGCCCTGGCCGCGGCCTGTCCGGAGCGCGTCGCGGCGGCCGCTTCGTTTCACGGCGTGCGGCTGTGTACGGACGCGCTCGACTCCCCGCATCGCGACGCGGGCAAGGTCCGCGGTGAACTGTATTTCGGCTGCGCGGCGACCGACGAGTGGGCGCCACCGGAGATGATCGAAGCGCTCGACCGCGCACTCGGCGCCGCGGGCGTGCGGTACCGCATCGAGTGGTATCCGGAGACCGTGCACGGTTTCGTCTTTCCTGAGCGCCCCGCCGCCTATCACCAGGCGGGCGCCGAGCGGCACTGGGAGCGCCTGCACGCACTGTTCGCGCGCAACCTCTGAGGCGCCGCGCGCCGGATCCTATCGGGCGCGGCGTCAGCCGGTCAGGCGTTGCACCGTCGCGACATCGAGCCCCGCGACTTCGGCGGACTTCAGGATGCCGGCCCAGGTGTTGTCGTCGACCGGTACGCCCCCCGCGCGACGCGCCGCCATCGATTCGAGCTCCGGTTCGCCCGGCACGCGTACCCGGTCGAAGCCTTTGGCCGGCGTGGTGGAATGCAGGTACCCGGTCATCGCCTCGACTTCGTTTTGAAACCGTTCGAGGCCACCGAACGCGGCCGGGTCGAGGACGAACATCAGCATGTGGTTGATGATGGTGCCGGCGCGCGGGTTGTCCGGCTGCGCGGTCCATTCGCCCGCGAGTGCGCCGCCGAGCAGTTCGCACATCACCGCGAGCCCATAGCCCTTGTGCAGGCCGAACGGGCCGAGCGCGCCGAACGGCTCGCGGTACATGACCGCCGGATCCGTGGTCGGCAGGCCCTCGTGATCGACCAGCGCGCCTTCCGGCACCGATTCACCCTTCATGTGCGCGACCCGGACCTTGCCGAGCGCGATGGCGCTCGTCGCCATGTCGAGGACCAGCGGCGGCGCGGCGTGCCGCGGCACCACGCAGCAGAACGGGTTGGTGGTCATGCGCCGCTCGCGGCCGCCGAACGGCGACACCTGTGGCGCGTGCCCGACCACGTTGACGAAGTGCACCGAGACGTATCCGGCGGCGCCGCAGCGTTCGCCGTACGCGCCGATCCGGCCGAGGTGGTGGCAGTTGCGCACGCCGACGCAGACGACCCCGGTCTGGCGCACCCGTTCGAGCGCGAGGTCGGTCGCCTCGCGCCCGACCACCTGGCCGAAGCCGGTGCCGCCGTCGACCAGCAGCACCGCGCCGTTGTCGCGGACCACCCGGGCATGCGCATCGACCGCGAGGTGGCCGGCGCGGATGTTGGCGACGTAGGCGGGCACCATCCCGACGCCGTGCGAGTCGTGGCCCTTCAGGTTCGCCGTCACCAGGTGGTCGGCCACTTCCAGTGCGACCGGGTGGGTGGCACCACTCGCGACGAAGATCTCGGTAATGAACGTGGTGAGACGCTGGTGATCGATCAGCATGATTGAGCCTTGCTCCCGTCGACGACGAGCCCCTTGCTCGCCAGGTACCCGGCATTGAACAGCCGCGACTGGTACTTTGCGCCGCTGTCGCAGAGGATCGTGACGATGGTGTGCCCGGGGCCGAGCTTGCGCGCCACGGCGACCGCGGCGCAGAGATTGATGCCGGTACTCGAGCCGAAGAACCAGCCTTCCTCGCGCAGCTGCCGGTAGACCATGTCGACCATGGCCTGGTCGGTGACCTGGACGGCGTCGTCGATCGCGGTGCCGGCCAGGTTGTCGGTGACGCGCGAGTTGCCGATGCCTTCGGTGATGGACGGGCCCGGGGACATGGTGGGCGTGCCGGTATGGACCCAGTCGTACAGCGCACTGCCCATCGGATCGGCCAGGACGATGCGGACGTCGGGTCTGCGTTCCTTCAGGAACCGCGAGACACCGGCGAGCGTGCCGCCGGTGCCGACCGCCGAGACGAAGGCGTCGATGCGGCCGCCGGTCTGGGCCCAGATCTCCGGTCCGGTGGACTCGTAGTGGGCCTGCCGGTTCGCCAGGTTGTCGAACTGATTGGCCCAGACCGCGTTCGGCAGTGACGCCGCGTGTCGTCCGGCCTGTTTCTGGTAGTTCATCGGATCCGCGTAGGGCACGGCAGGCTTGAGATGCACCTCCGCCCCGAGCGTGCGCAGCAGTTCGACCTTTTCCGGCGACTGGGTATCGGGCATGAAGATGACGCAGCCGTAGCCGCGTGCGTTGCAGACGTGGGCGAGCCCGATACCCGTGTTGCCGGCGGTGCCCTCGACCACGATCCCGCCTGGGCCGAGCGCGCCGCTGCGCTCGTGTTCGCGGATGATCCAGAGCGCGGCGCGGTCCTTTACCGAGCCACCGGGATTCAGGAATTCGGCCTTGCCGAGGATCTCGCAGCCGGTCTCTTTTGACAACGCCTCGAGCCGGACCAGCGGCGTATTGCCCACGGTCCCCGCAAATCCCGATCGAATGTTCATACTGTCCAAGCAACGCTCCCAGGCTGCGCGGCCGGCCATTCTAGCCCCGCGGGATTTGCGTGACCAAGAAGGGCTCTGCGATCATCGGGCTCTATGCATATGCAGCAACACGAGCGTGTGCGCGCGGCGGGCATCGATCCGGAACGGCTCGAAGCGCTCTGGCGACGCGCACGCCGCGAAGTCGACGAAGGGCTGCTCCCGGCGGTCCAGCTCGCCATCGCCCATAAGGGCGCGGTCGTCGCGAGCGCCGTGTTCGGCGCCGCGACCGCGACGAGTCTCGTCAGCGTGTTTTCCGCGACCAAGGCGCTGACCGCGGCGACCGCCTGGCGCCTGCTCGAGGATGGGCGGCTCGACGAGACCGCGCGGGTGGCGGATCTGATTCCCGAATTCGGCACGCACGGCAAGGATGTGATGACGGTCGAACAGCTGTTCACGCACACCGCAGGCTTTCCGCACGCGCCGTTCCGGCCGCTCGACTGGCTCGATCCGGACCGGCGGCGCGCGCGCTGGCAGCAGTGGCGGCTCGCCTGGCCGCCGGGCTCGCGCTACGAGTACCACCCCACGGCCTCCATGTGGGTGATCGCGGAGCTGATCGAGCGCGTCTCCGGAAGACCGTTCGGCGACGTGGTGCGCGCCGAGGTCATCGAACCGCTCGGGCTCAGCAACCTGTTTCTCGGGCTGCCCGGTGAAGCCAATGCGCGGGTACTGGACTGCATGCCGGTCGGCGCGGCGGCAACCGCGGACGACTATGCGCGGCTCGGCCTGCCCGAACCGCCGGTGACGGAGGTCACCGAGGAAGCGATCCTGAATTTCAACCGGCCCGAGATCCGGGCCGTGGGCGTACCGGGCGGCGGCGCGGTCGCGACGGCGGAGGACCTCGCCCTGTTCTGGCAGGCCTTGCTGCACGGCGGGCGCGCCGGTCGCAGGCTCTGGTCCGATGCGTGGCTCACGCGTGCGCGGCGCGTGCGTACCGGAACCCTTACCGATCCCGTTTACGGCGTCGCGGCAAACCGGGGGCTCGGCATCGTGATCGCCGGGGATGCGTCACGCACGGTGCGCGGGTTCGGGCACGGCAATTCGCCCGGGGCGATGGGCCACAACGGGGCGGGCGGACAGATCGCGTGGGCTGACCCGGCGAGCGGGATCTCGTTCGCTTACGTCACGTCGGGCCACGACCGGAACCCGATCCGGGAGGCTCGCCGCACGGTCGCGCTCGCGAGCCTGGCGGCGGACCTTACGGCGAGCCTTACGGCGGACCTTGCGAAGCCAGGGTCAGGGCAGGACGGGTTCGGCGCCGTCCGGTAGCCGGTGGATCTCGCGGATCTCGCAGCTCTGGCCGTCTGCCGTCAGGCGGTCGAACCCGGCCCAGATGGTGTTGTCCGAGGTGGTGACGCCGATGTGGCGGGCCCAGCGCAGGCCCAGGCACTGGCGGTTTAGCGTCACCAGGTACTGCTGCTTGGACGCGAGCGAGACCATCACGTGTTCGTTGTCGAGCGCGCGGAAGTCCTCGATGCTGCTCGCCGCCGGGATGCTGGTCACCGGTTCGCCGCTGCTCATGAGCGCGTGCGGGTCGTTGACCGAGGGAGGCAGGGCGACGGCAGGACCGGTCGCGAGCGCGCCGATCAGGAGCAGGCGGTAGGCGTAGCGCATGGTGGTGTCTCCTGCCGTGAATGCCGGGCCAGACTAGCCCGTCGAACCTTAACCGCAGCTGAATCTGTCCGACAATTGTATTGACCGATCCGGGCTGCCTGTTCCGGCCATCGGCCGTTCCTGTCCCGGTCGGGAATGATCGCGAGGCACGATACCGGTGCAAGGTGCACGAGGATAGTGTCGCGCCGGGTGTGAGGGCCGCGTGATGAATGGCGTCGTGCCGTCGGCTCGGCAATTTCTCGCGGCTTTCCGCGGCGCATGCTCACCACTGCCCCGGCTTCGTTGCTACACTCCGCGCGGTCCGTGCCGCGCGGTTCGGCCGGTGCGCTGACCCCCATCTTCAACTCGACCGGAACAATCACCCATGTTGCTGTGGCTCGTGATCGGCTATCTCGTGGTTTCGATCGGTATCGGTGTCTATGCGGCCACGCGGGTGCACGACGCACGCGACTACATCGTGGCGGGGCGCAATCTGCCGTTCGTGATCGTGCTCGCGATGGTATTCGCCACCTGGTTCGGTGCCGAGACGGTGCTCGGCATCTCCGCGACCTTCATCGACGAAGGCTTCCGCGGCCTGATCTCCGACCCGCTCGGCGCTTCGCTCTGCCTGGTGCTGTTCGGTCTGATCTTCGCCCGGCCGCTGTACCGGCTGAACCTGCTGACCCTCGGTGACTTCTTCCGCGCCCGCTACAATCGCCCGACCGAGGTGGTGCTGTCGCTGTGCATCATCGTCTCCTACCTCGGCTGGGTCGGCGCGCAGATGACCGCGCTCGGCTTGGTGTTCAACGTCCTGTCGGACGGTCTGATCTCGGTCAACCAGGGCGTGCTGATCGGGGCGGGGGTGGTGCTGATCTACACGCTGCTCGGCGGCATGTGGTCGGTTGCGCTGACCACGTTCGTGCAGATGATCGTGATCGTGTTGGGCCTGCTCTACGTCACGTTCATCGCGGGAGACATGGCGGGTGGCTTCGCGACCGTGATCGACAAGGCCGCCGCGGAGGGCAAATTCTCGTTCCTGCCGACCCTCGAGTGGAGCGACATGCTGGCCTGGACCGCGGCACTCCTGACGCTCGCGCTCGGTTCGATTCCGCAGCAGGACGTCTTCCAGCGCGTGAACTCGTCGCGCAACGAACGGATCGCGGTGTGGGGCACCACGCTCGGCGGCGTGTCGTACTTCTTCTTCGCCGCGGTGCCGCTCTTTCTCGCCTACTCCGCGACGCTGATCGATCCGGCCATGGTGGAACGCTTCATGGAGGAGGACTCGCAGCTGATCCTGCCGAACCTGATCGTCGGCTACATGCCGTTCGCCGCGCAGGTGGTCTTCTTCGGCGCGCTGCTCTCGGTGATCATGAGCACCGCCTCCGGCACGCTGCTGGCACCCTCGGTGACGTTCTCGGAGAACATCCTGCGCGGCTTCTGGCCGTCCATGACCGACCGCCAGTTGCTGCTCAGCACGCGCCTGGCCGTCGTCGCGTTCACGACGCTGGTGGTGCTGTACGCGGTGTCGACCGCGGCGACCATTCACCAGATGGTCGAGAACGCGTACCGCATCACCCTGGCCGGCGCGTTCGTGCCCCTGCTCGCGGGCCTGTTCTGGAGGCGTGCGAACAATCTCGGCGTGACGCTGTCGATCGTGCTCGGGCTCGGCACGTGGCTCGGGTTGGAGTTCTTCGTGGAGGAGGGCGACGTGGAGCCGCAGCTATACGGGCTGGTGGCGAGCGCGCTGGGTATGCTCGTGGGCGGGTTCCTCGGGCCGGCCGGTCGTTACGTGGCGCAGCCGGGACACCAGGCCACGGAGTCACCGGAAGGCGGTCGCTGAGAGCACACGGACAGTGTGCGCCGGACGCGACCGCCGCGTCCGGCGTGGATCAGGCGCGGGTGCCGCTGAACGATGCGTTGCCGAATGCGCCGAGCTTGACGTTGCCGCTGATCTTGTCGCCGTCGACCACCGCGCTGAATTCCAGCGTCATCGGCATCGGACTCGTCATCGCGGCCTTCCAGGTCAGGTTGTTGCCGTCGACGGTGCCGTCCGTAAGGGCGATTTCACCCTGCGCGCCGGCCATCTTGCCGCTCAGCGTGGAACCGCTGGTGGCGAGGGTCAGGGTACCGTTCTGTGCACCCATGGGCGTGTTGATGGTGGTGTTCCAGGTGCCGTCTGCGCTCATCTCGTCTCTCCCTTTCGGTGGTCTTTTCGATAGCTCTTGCGGTGTTCCGATACGTCGGCGCGTCGCCGGGCCGCCACGGGCATTCCGGGCGTGCGGCAGGCAGACGCGGCGGAGTATCGCACAGGAGCGGCCCGACCGTACAAGCCCGGTTCCGGGCGCCCGGACAGGATGCGGAGCATGACGATCGGCAAGCTGAACGAGAGCCCGCTGCACGAAGCGCTGAAGGACCTGTACAGCGTCGCGGACGCTCGCCAGGAAGTCGCCATCGAGCGTTTCGTCGCCGACGTCGTGCATCCCGACGAGGTGATCTACGAGATCCAGACCGCCGGTTTCGGGCGCATGCGGCGCAAGCTCGAGACGTTGCTCGAGACCCGGCGGGTGGTGCTGGTGCACCCGGTGGTCGCGGTCCGCTACATCCACAAGCTCGGCGGTGATCCGGACACGGAGATCCGGCCGCGACGTTCGCCGCGGCGCGGCCGCCCGGCCGACGTCCTGCAGGAGCTGGTGAGCATTCCCGACCTGCTCGCACATCCGAATTTCGAACTGGAAGTGGTCATGGTGGAACTGGACGAGTTCCGCGTGCCCGGACCGGTGCGTCGGCGGGCGGGCTGGCGGGTGGTGGAGCGGCGGCTGCGCGACGTCCTGGGACGTCACCGCTATCGTGTTCCGGAAGACCTCTTCGGGCTCCTCGCCGGCGTGCCGCCGGAGCCGTTTTCGACACGCGAGCTCGCGCTGGCGATGGGCGCGCCGCGCGCACTGGCGCAGAAGCTTGCCTACTGCCTGCGCGCCTGCGGCCTGATCGAGCCGTCCGGGAAGACCGCAAATACGGTGCTCTACCAGGTCCGCGACCCAGGCGGCAGCGGACCCCGGGGCTCCGCGTAGCGCCGGGCAACAGCTGGCAATTGAGAGTGGCGGTCGATTGACCGACACGACATCAACCTGCCCTTGACATTCCGACCCGGCGTGAAGGACCCTGTTGCTCGGGGAACCGGGGTGAGAGAACAAATTCGGGTGTATGTCGTGTGCGAGGGGGCTCGTGCCTGGCCTGCAACACCTGCCCACCAAGGAGACCCGCCGAGACGATCCGTGACCGCCGGGATAATGCCTCCCGCCGGCGCGTGCGTTTCACATAGGTGTTCGTTTTGAGCCTTGTGTCAGGGGAGATAGTCATGAGTCCAAGCAGTATGCGACGTGCGTCGCTGGCGGCAGCGGTGTCGCTGGCGATCGGCGTGTATGCGGCGCCTTCGGTGCACGCCCAGGGTGCCATCGAAGAAGTCGTGGTAACGGGGTCCTATATCAGGGGTACGCCGGAAGATGCGGCGTTGCCGGTCGACGTGATCGATCGGGCCGAACTCGAAAGTCGCGGCAGTCCGAACATGCTCGACATCATCCGGGCCATGCCGTACATGACCGCGGTCCTGGGTGAGACGAACCAGTTCGGTGCCAACCAGGGCACGATCGGTACGGGGAGCGTGAACCTTCGCGGTCTCGGTGGCATGCGTACCCTCGTCCTCATGAACGGTCGTCGCACGACCTATACGCCGGCCGAGGGTCCCGCAGGCGTCGATACCAACCTGCTGCCGATCGCCGCGATCGGCCGTATCGAGGTCCTCAAGGACGGCGCCGCGGCCACCTACGGCTCCGATGCAATTGCCGGGGTCGTCAACTTCATCACCCGCCGTGATCTCGACGGAGTAGAGGTCAATCTCGATTACCGGGGTATCGACGGATCCGATGGCGACATGACCGGCAGCATCAACTGGGGCTGGGTCGGCGACCGCTCCAACGTGCTGGTCTCGTATGCCCAGCAGCGGCGCAGCGAGCTGAAGAGCACGGAGCGTGACTGGACACTTCCGCCGTTTCTCGAGAATCCGACCGGATGGTCGGCGTTCAGCATGCCAGGCCACTACATTCCGTTCAGCGGTGCGGGTACGCCGGTCGCCGGCTGGCAGCGTGACGCCAACTGCGCCGAACTTGGCGGCGTTCCGGACCAGTCGCCGCTCAGCGGTGCGCTCACGCCGCGTTGTAACTTCACCTACATTCCGTTCGACAATCTGGTCGAGGAGACCGAGCAGCAGCAGATCTATGCCGAGCTGAATACGGAGATCTCGGATGGGGTCGAGTTGCACCTCGAAGGTCTGTGGGCGGAGACCATCCTGCCCGACTACCGTACCTCGCCGGGCTATCCGCCGCTGTCGGGTCCGAACGGCCCCGGCGTGTTCCAGTTCCGGGTCAACAGCAATCCCGACTGCCCGACGCCGTTCTGCAACAACCCGGGAGCGGCGACGTCGCTCGCACAGGTTGGCCTCTCGCAACCGGCCCAGGATGCTGCGCGCAGTATCCTGCTCGGCTTCTGGCGGCCACACGGCTGGGGCGGCGTGCCGGAACTGACCGGCGGCAACGGCGGACAGGTGAACCGCAACACGTTCGACATCTGGCGTGTCTCCGCGGGACTCAAGGGCACGTTCAATACCGGTTGGAGCGAAGGCATCGGCTGGGACGTGGCTGCCACGTACTCGAGGTCCGAGCATACCCGCAGCGGCGTGGACAACGTGATCACCCGGCTGCAGTCAGCGTTGAACGGCCTCGGCGGCCCGAACTGCAACGGCATTGCGTACGGGCTGCCCGGCTCGACCTGCCTGTTCTACAACCCGTTCTCGAACGCGATCCAGCGCAACCCGGCGCTGGGCCTCACGAACCCGGGATTCGTCGCGGCGAATGCCAATTCGGCTGAAGTGAAGGAGTGGATGATCGAGCGCTGGGACGTGGTCCAGGAACAGTCATTGTTCGTGCTCGATGCAGTACTCGATGGGCAGATCCCCGGTTTCGAGCTGCCCGGCGGCAACATCGGCTGGGCGTTCGGCGCGCAGTACCGGCGCACCGACTATACGACTTCGGTCACCAATCCGCTGGTCGATGCCCAGGTGCATCCGTGCGTCACGCCAGAGGGCGTGCCGGGGGTTGGCAACTGCACGATTCCGACCGGGCCGTTCATCTTCCTCGGCCAGTTCATTCCGTCGACGCTCGACGAGACCGTCAACGCCGTATTCGCGGAACTCGCGATTCCGATACTCGAGAATCTCGACGCCCAGCTCGCGGTGCGCTACGAGGATTACGGCGGCCTTACCGGGGACACGCTGGATCCGAAGCTCTCGCTGCGCTGGCAGGCCACCGACTGGCTCGCATTCCGCGGGTCCGCCGGCACGACCTTCCGGGGTCCGACGCCGCTCAACAAGTCGTTGCGTGCGACCGGTCTGCAGGGTGTGTCCGCGGCAGGCGGTGCATTCAAGGCGATCGACAACCGCGGCGACCCGGGCCTCCAGCCGGAGACCGCGGATACCATGAGCCTGGGTGCCATCCTCCAGTTCGAACGTTTCGAGGCGATCGTCGACTACTGGAACTACAAGTTCGAGGATCAGATCACGACTGTCCCCTACGATTCGATCGGCAATGCGGTGGGCAATGGCCCGGGCAACGGTGGCCAGCTCGCCAACTGCAACCACCCGCTGCGCGACCTCGTGGTGTTCAGCAACAACAACACCTGCGAACAGGGCGTGACTCTGGGCGGCGACATCCAGCGGATCTCGACTTTCGTGATCAACGGGTCGGAAGTAGAGATCAGCGGCTTCGACATCGGGCTCAAGTACGACTTCGGCGACGTGTTCAACGGCCAGCTGACCGCCGGCTTCGATACGACGCTGATCACCAAGTACGACGTCGAGGGCCTGAACTGGCGCGGGGTCCAGGTGTTCAATGACTACGACGCCAAGGGTTTCGCCAACCAGAAGCGCTTCCCCGGCATGATCTCGGAGATGCGCGCCATCGCCAACCTGAACTACAGCTACGGGCCAGTGAACGCGCGTTACGAGGTCCGCTACGTGGAGGGTGTCACGGACGACCGTGGTCCGACGGTGACGCGCAATGCGGCGGGCGTGGAAGTGCCTGTGACCTTCGGTCTGAAGGTTGACGACTATTACCTGCACAACCTGCATTTCAACTGGAATGCGCCGTGGGATACGATCGTCACGTTGTCGATCGCCAACCTGTTCGACGAGGACCCGCCGGAGGTCCGTCACGAACTCAGCTACGATCCCTACATCGGCGATCCGCTGGGCCGGACCTGGAAGCTGGGCGTCAAGAAGACGTTCGCGGCCAACAGCCGGTAAGACCCGACTGACCGTCGGCCGTAGGCAGCCCCGGCGCTGTCGGGGCCGGCGGGCAGCCGCGGCATGACCCGAGAGGCGACCCCGTGGTCGCCTCTCGTTCGTTTGGTGACCCCGTTCCCACCCTCGTGGCCGCGCCCTGCCTAGCATGCTCCTGAGTCCGTTCACCTGACCAGGACCGCCATGCTCCGCGACCTCGACGTCAATCACCTCACCGTCGGCATGTACGTCGCCGAACTCGACCGGCCATGGCTCGAGACGCCGTTCACACTTCAGGGTTTCTACATCCGGGCGCCGGGCGACATCGAGCGCCTCGGCCGCTATTGCCGGTTCGTGCGGGTGGATCCGCGCCGCTACGACATCCGCCTCGCCAATGCAGCACGCGCGGTACAGGGTGACGCCAGATCGGTGGGCGGCGGGCAGCGAAGGGTTGGCGCCGTGGCGGGTCCCGAACCGGATCCCGGTTTCGACCGGCATACTTACGACGATACCGGAGAGATCGAGCAGGAACTGCCGACGGCGCGCGCCGCGATCGTGGACAGCGGCATGCTGTTCCAGTCCATCTGGGACGATTTCGCCGGCCGGCGGCGGGTCTCCATGACCGCGATCGCCGAGGCCGTGGATCCCCTGGTCGAGAGCATCCTGCGCAACAAGGATGCGCTGGTGACGCTGCTGCGAGTCCGCCAGGCCAACCGCAACGTGCACGATCACTGCATCGCCATGGCGATCTGGGCCGGTCTGCTCGGCCGGCAACTCGGGCTGCCGCCGGAGAAGGTCCGCACGCTGGCGCTCGGCTGTTCGCTCGTCGACATCGGCAAGATCCGCCTGCCGCGGGAAGTGCTCGAGCGGCCGGGTCCGCTGGCGGAGGCCGAGTACGCGCTCGTGCAGGGTCACGTACAGCACTCGCTCGACATGCTGGACGAACTCGGCGACGTACCGGTCGCGGTGCGCGACATCGTGCGCTGGCACCATGAACGCATGGACGGCTCGGGGTATCCGGATGGCATCGCGGGCCGCGCCATTCCCATGTTCGCGCGCATCGCCGGCGTGGTGGACGCCTACGACGCCAT
This sequence comes from Pseudomonadales bacterium, assembly GCA_019634925.1. Taxonomy (GTDB): domain Bacteria; phylum Pseudomonadota; class Gammaproteobacteria; order Pseudomonadales; family Azotimanducaceae; genus UBA7803. Next base: position 379,161 of record JAHCAL010000002.1, on the reverse strand, counting down.
GGTCGGGCCGCGCAGCTTCGGCGCGGTGCGCTCCTCCTTCGAGGCGCTGGTGGAACTGCAGGACCGCACACCGGCAGAGTACCAGCCGGAGCTGGTCGAGCGCTTCGCGCGCGCGATCGGGCTGTTTCCCAACGGCAGCCTGGTGGAGTTGTCGTCCGGCGAGATCGGCATCGTCTCGAGCCAGAACACCGGTGCACGCCTGCGTCCGCGCGTGATGGTCGTACTCGACCGCGATCTGCTTCCGCTCGACCGCACGGTGATCATCGATCTCACCACAGCCGACGTGGCGGCGCTGCGCATCACCCGCGAGCTGCCCGCCGGGAGTCACGGCATCGACGCAGCCGAGTATTTCCTGTGAAGCGTCCGGGTCCCGTCCTGGTAGTCGACAATGCGCCGGCAGCGCGTGCCGGCGACCTTGGCTACCTGGCGGTCTGCGTGGCGAGCCTCGAGAACGTGGCGACGCTCACGACGCGCCACGGCAGCGCGATCGCCGGCGCGGCCCAGGAGGCCTGCAAAACGCGGCTGGAGTCGTTGCTGCGCGCAGGCGATCAGCTGATTCCGATCAACGAGTCCAAGTACTGCCTGCTGCTCAAGGAGCTCCGGGACATCGAGCATGCGCGCCTCGCGGGCAGTGCGCTGGAGCATTTGTTTGCCGAGCCGCTCGAAGTGGGCGCCCTGCGTGTGCGGCTCGAGCTGCGCGCCGGCATGGCCTGCGGCATCGGACCGGACGACGATGCCGAGCTGCTGTTCCGCGCCGCGGAGCTCGCGCGTGAAGTGGCGGTCGCCAGGCGCCGCGTTTTCGAGCTCGGCAACCCGCAGGATATCGTGGCACGTGTGCCGGAGTGGCAGCTGGCGGACGCCTTCGCGGCTGCTGTCGAGTCGCACGCGATCGCGCTGCACTACCAGCCCGTGCTCGGCGCGCGCGACGGACGGCTGCTCGGCGCCGAGGCGCTGGTTCGCTGGCAGCACGCGGACCGACTGCTGCTGCCCGCGGAGTTCCTGCCGCAGCTCGATGCGTCGGCGCGGCGGGTGCTCGCCGCGCACGTGATCCGCCAGTGCATCGCCGACCTGGCAGCCGATGCCACCCGCCCGCCGCTATCGGTCAACGTCCCCGCGGCACTTCTGCTCGATCCCGATCTCGCCCGGCTGGTGGGTGAGGAGCTGGCGCTCTGGGAGGTCGAACCGGCGCGGTGCATGCTGGAGGTCTCCGAACGGGGGCTGCTGCGCCACCAGGGCGAACTCGTGCCGGTACTGGTGGGCCTGCGTGCCCTGGGCGTCCGGGTCGCGCTCGACAACTGCGCCGGCGGCCCCGGCGTGCTGCGCCACTATCGTGGCCTGCCGCTCGACGCCATGAAGCTCGATCGTAGGTTCGTCGCAGGCGACCTCGAGGACCCCCTCGATGCGCACGCCGCGCGTCTGCAGATCGAACTCGCCCACCTGCTCGGCCTAGAAGCGATCGCCGTCGGTGTCGAAAGCGAGGTCGCGGCCGACCGGCTGGCCGCGTTCGGTTGCGATGGGCTCCAGGGTTTCCGCTTCGCACCGCCGCTACCGCTCGCGGCATTCGACGAATGGCGGATCGCGCGTCGCTGAGTCGGCGCAGGTATACCGGGGGCCGTGTTTACCGGACCTTGACCTCGGCAAGCAGTTCAGGATGTCGGTCGAGCACCTTCAACAGCTTGACCAGGGCCAGTGGTGGGCGGGTTTTGCCGTTCTCGTAGCGCGAGAATGCATTGGCACCGCCTCCGAAGATCTCGGCAGCTTCGCGCTGGTCGAGGGCCAGCTTTCTGCGCACACGCGCAATGAACTCAGGGTCGACCACGGATGCGTTGACGTCGCGATTGAAGGCTTGCATGGCTTTGCTCACGCGCGCTGCTTCGTCGGAGCCCAGAACGCAATCGCCGCAGTTCGGACAAAAGTCGGCTGTTACTGCCGGGATGATCGTCGTTTTCCGCTTGTAGGTGTGCTTGATCTCGCGGGTGCCATGCTCCAGTTCTGCGGTGCCACAAGCGGGGCATTTCATGATCACAGTTCCTTGAACGAGACGATGAGAACGTAATCGGTTGCGGTAAGCTTCAGGTAGATCCTGCCGACCTCCGTCGCGGGGCGGTACACGTCCTGCCAGATTCGGTGATCGGCGTGTGTGGTCATACTCTTGAAGAAGTCCGCTGCGGTTAGTGCCAGAACGGCGCGACCCATGGCTTCGTAACCCAGACCCAGAGCCGCAGCGCCCGCCAGCGCCGACGCCGTGGCTTTCAACTTTCCGGCCGCGACCATTGTCTTGACCATGGAGAGACGATGGTGGGGTGTCCTTTTGATCACGGCGACTCTAGCCCGGGGCGGGATGACTTGGCAAGTTGGTTAATTTCGGAGTTGCCTTGAGGGGGGCGCAGTGGGCCCGAGCGGTTGGATTGCAGCATCTCGCTCCTCGGTCCCAGGGCTGTTACACCGGACAAACGACCGGCCGACCACTCGCATCCTCGACAATGCCGTCGCCGTTGCGATCGCGTGCCACGCGCGTGCGCCCCTGCGCGTTCAGGATGATCATCCGCGCGTGGCGTGGATTGCCGTCGGTCGGGCAGTAGAGGAAGTTGCCGTTCTGCCAGGCGGTATAGCCGCGCGGCTCGAACTGCAGGTAGATCCGGTTGCGGAACGAGCGCCAGTAGACGCGTCCCGTGGTGGTCATGGGCGGCAGGCGCCCGACGATCGGCTCCTCCGGTTCGCGCCGCCCGTTGCGATCGAGATCGACGAACACCAGGGCGCCGGCATGCCACTGGTCGCGGCCAAGACAGGTGTCGTCCCGCGCGGGGCACAGCGTGACCGTGCGTCCGTGTGTTGCGGCGGCATGGCGCGCGAAGTGCACGGCGCCGACCAGTTGATTGAGCGCCGCCGTGCTGCGGCCGTCATGCACAAGGCGCTGGAACCCTGGCAGGGCAATGGTCACGAGGATGCTCGCGATCGCGAGCATCACCAGGAGTTCGACGAGAGTCAGGCCACGCTGCTGCATGGCCGCCAGTGAAGCCGGTCGTGCCGGAGCGCGGCAGCGCCGGGGCGCGCGTCCTCATGTACGTGCCGCACCCGCAGTCGGGCGCGGTATCAACCCGTCCCGATGGCAGTCAGTCGCGCGCGAAGGCCGCCTCGAGCACCTGGTCGAGGTGCTCGACCAGGGTGAAGCGCATCTCCGAGCGCACGGCGGGCGGGAGCTTGGCGAGATCGGCCTCGTTGTCGCGTGGCAGGATCACGTGGCGAATGCCGTTGCGGTGCGCGGCGAGCACCTTTTCCTTGATGCCGCCGACCGGCAGCACGAGGCCGGACAGCGTGAGTTCGCCGGTCATCGCGACATCCGCGCGCACGGGGCGATGCCGGTAGGCGGAGACCAGCGCGGTCGCCATGGTGACCCCCGCGGACGGGCCGTCCTTCGGCACTGCGCCTTCGGGGACGTGCACGTGGATGCCGTGGGTTTCGATGTACTCGCGGTCGAGGTTCAGCTGCTCCGCGACCGACCAGAGGTAACTGCGTGCGGCGCGCGCGGATTCCTGCATCACCTGGCCGAGGTGCCCGGTCAGGGTGACCTTCTCGTCCTTGTGGGTGATGGCCGCCTCGACGTAAAGCACGTCGCCGCCGACCTCGGTCCATGCGAGCCCGGCGGCCACGCCCGGGGTGAGCGTTTCCCGGCAGGGGTCGCGCTGGAATTTCTCGGGTCCGAGCATGCCGACGAGGTCTTCGGGGCCGATGGTGCCGGCGAACGTTTCTCCCGCAACCACCTGACGCGCACGTTTGCGTGCGAGCCGGCCGATCACACGCTCCAGTTCCCTGACGCCGGCCTCGCGCGTGTAGCGACGGATCAGCACGTGCAGTGTCTCGTCGGTGATCGCGAACTGTTCCGCGGCGAGCCCCGCCTGCGCGTGCTGGCGCGGAATCAGGTAACGCCGCGCGATCGACTGTTTTTCGTCGTCGCTGTAGCCGGAGAGCTCGAGGATCTCCATCCGGTCGAGCAGCGGGCGCGCGATCCCTTCCAGGGTATTGGCCGTGGTGATGAAGAACACGCCGGAAAGGTCGAAGGGGAGGTTCAGGTAGTTGTCGCGGAATTCACGGTTCTGCGCCGGGTCGAGGATTTCCATCAGTGCCGCCGACGGGTCGCCGCGGAAGTCGCGTCCGATCTTGTCCACTTCGTCGAGCATCAGCACTGGGTTGGTCACCCCGGCGCGCCGGATCGCCTGGATGATGCGGCCGGGCATGGCGCCGATATAGGTGCGCCGGTGGCCGCGCAGCTCCGCTTCGTCGTGCAGGCCGCCGAGCGACAGGCGTTCGAACTTGCGGCCCATGGCGCGGGCGATGGACTGGCCGAGCGAGGTCTTGCCGACCCCGGGCGGTCCGACCAGGCACAGGATCGGTGCGTTCGCCGACGGATTCAGGCGCAGGACGGCGAGCGATTCGAGGATGCGCGCCTTGATCTCGTCGAGACCGTAGTGGTCCTCGTCGAGCACCTGGGCCGCGTGCGCGAGATCGAGCTGGTCCTCGGTGTGCTGATGCCAGGGCAGTTCGGCGACCAGTTCGAGGTAGGCGCGCGCCACCTGGTAGTCGGCGGCGTTGGCCGACATGCGCGTGAGCCGCTTCAGCTCGCGCTCGACTTCCTTCTGGACCGGTTCCGGCAGCTTGGCCTGCTCCAGCGCGTCCTTCAGCTCCTGGAGGTCTTCGTCCTCGGTTTCGCCGAGCGCCTGCTCGATGGCGCGCTTCTGCTGGCGCAGCATGTGTTCGCGCTGCTGCTGCTCCATGCCCTCGCGCGCCTGCTCGGAGATCTGCCGGCGCAGCTCGGTGACGCGCAGCTCCTGGTTCAGCACCGCGTGCAGCCGCTGCATGAGCGCGAGCGTGGTATCACACTCGAGGATGCCCTGTTCCTGCTCGAGGGAGAGGTTGGCGAGCGAGGCGATCCGGTACATCTGGGTGATCGGATCGGGCAGCGAGCCGACCAGCTGCTGGTAGATCTGCGCGCCGTTGTCCGGGTCGAACAGCCGTGCGATGCGTTGCGCGAGTTCGAGGTTCTCGCGCAGGAGCGCGGTGAGCGCGGTGCTGTCCGCGCCCGCCTCGTCGAGCTCCAGCGCGGGCAGTTGCGTGAGGGCGACGCGCAGGTGGTCGCCTTCGACCGCGCCGTCGCCGAGCCGCACGCGGCGTACGCCCTGCACGATGATCTGGGAACCCTGGTCGCGCTGCTCGATGCGCGTGATGCGGACCACGGTGCCGACGTCGTGCAGGCCCGCCCGGTCGGGCTGGTCGGCCGTGGCATCGCGCTGGGCGACAGCCACGAGTTCGCGACCGTGCGCCATGGCGGCATCGACCGCGGCAAGCGACATGGGGCGGCCGACCGCCAGCGGCACCACGATGCCCGGATAGACGACCGTGTTCTTGAGCGGCAGGACCGGCAGCGTGGTGGGAGCGGTTGCCATGATCGATGGCCCGCCGTCAGGCGGCGAGCCCCTGCGCCCGGGCGGCCTCTTCGCGCAGCTGCTCGGGCGTGCCCAGCATCTGGCGGTCGTAGCCGATCCGCTTGAACCAGTAGTGCAGGCCCACGAGGTCGGTGAAGCCCATGCCGCCGTGCACCTCGGTCGCGATCTTGGCGACGAACTTGCCCACTTCGCTCACGTGGGCCTTGGTATGACACGCGGTCAGGTGGGCCTCGTCCTGCAGGTGGTCGAGCGCGTGCGCCGCGTACCAGACCATGGCGCGGCAGGGTTCCAGTGCGGCCGCCATCTCCGCGCACATGTGCTTGACCGCCTGGAAGGTAGCGATCGGCCGGTTGAACTGCTCGCGCTGCTTCGCATAGGCGACTGCCTGGTCGAGCATCTGCTGCGCCGCGCCGAGCGTGTCGGCCGCGAGCATGACGCGGGCCGCGTCGAGCACCCGGCCGAACGCGGCAGGGTCGTCCGATACCAGGCGTGCCGGCGTACCGTTCAGGGTCAGCGTGCCGGTGCGGCGGGTACGGTCGATGGTGTCGAACGCGGCGCTGGTAAGGCCTGCGGCATCGGCGTGGACCAGGTACAGCCGCCGGGCGTCGTCCGCGATCAGGTAGCAGTCGGCCGGGCAGTCGATCGCGAACGGCGCGGTACCGGAGAGTCGGCCACCGCTCGCGGTCACGCCGGCGCTGCCGCGCCGCCCGATGGCACCGGCCAGCGCGAGGCCCACGCGGAGTTCGCCGGCCGCGCTCCGCGCCAGCAGTTCGTCGCCGTCCTGCCCGGCGAGCGCCAGAGGCAAGGCCACCGCGGTACCGAGGAACGGTGCCGGGGTCGCGTGGTAGCCGAGCGTTTCGGCCACGAGTGCTGCGTCGAGACACGCGAGGCCGACGCCGCCGGCGGATTCCGGCACCAGCAGCGCAGGTACGCCGAGCCCGGCGAGTCCGTGCCAGATGTCCGTGTCGTCCTGCTCCTTCGCGAACCGACGCACGCGGTCGAGCGGCACTTCGCCGTCGAGGAAGCGCGCGACGCTGTCGGTGAGCAAGGTCTGTTCCTGGGAAAGTCCGAATTCCATGGTGCCGCTATCCTCAGCCTGTCGTGCGTTCGAACTTGGGTTCCTTCGGCATGCCGAGCCCGCGTTCGCTGATGATGTTCTTCTGGATCTGCGAGGTGCCGCCGCCGATGATCAGGCCGAGGAAGAACATGTACTGGTGCTGCCACGAGCCGCCGTCGCGCTTCTCGGGGTTGTCGCCATAGGCGAGCCCCAGCTCGCCCATGATGTCGATGGCGAGTCCTTCCAGCGCGTGGCGCAGCTCCGTGCCTTCGAGCTTCACCACCATCCGCGCGAGGCTCGCGTCCGCACGATTGAGCTTGGCCGACAGGATCCGGAGGTCGTTGAAGCGCAGGGCCATGACGCGACCCTGCAGCTGCATCAGACGGTCGCGGTAGACCGGGTGGTCGATCAGCCGCTGGCCGTTCAGGGTCTCGGCCTGCATCAGCCGGATCAGCGCGTTCAGGCGCGCCAGCGTCGCGTCCGGATTGCCAAGCGAGTCGCGCTCATGGCGCAGGATGGCGTTGGCGACCATCCAGCCGTCGCCGCGGCTTCCCACGATCTGGTGCTTCGGCACCCGCACGTCGGTGAAGAACACCTCGTTGAAGTTGGCGTGCCCGGTCATGTCCACCAGCGGGCGCACCTCGATGCCGGGCGTGTCCATGCGGAACAGCAGGAACGAGATGCCCTTGTGTTTGGGCGCGTTCGGCTCGGTGCGCACCAGGCAGAAGATCCAGTCCGCGAGGTGGGCGGTGCTGGTCCAGATCTTCTGGCCGTTGACCACCCACTCGTCGCCGTCCAGCACGGCGCTGGTGCGCAGGCTCGCGAGGTCGCTGCCGGCGCCGGGCTCGGAATAGCCCTGGCACCAGAGCAGTTCGCCGCGCAGGGTCGGCGGGATGAACTGGCGCTTCTGTTCCTCGGTGCCTACTTCGAGCAGGGTGGGTACCAGCATCGAGATGCCCTGGCCGCCCATGCCCTGGCTGACCTGGGCGCTGGCGAATTCCTCCGCGATGATCCGGGATTTCAGGATGTCCGGCGCGGCGCCGTAGCCGCCGTATTCCCTGGGAATGGTGCGCGCCGCGTAGCCGTGCTCGATCAGCCGCTTCTGCCAGGCCAGCATCTTCGGCGCGCGCAGCCCTTCGCCGCGCGGCGCATCGGCGCCGTTGCGGGCGAGAAACTGGCGTACTTCGTGGCGGAATGCCTCGTATTCGGGCCCGTAGGACAGGTCCATGGCGTGTCGTCCCCTCGTGATCAGGCGGACGAATCTACCGCCTTTGCGGCCGGTGCAGCAACTTGGCTCGGGAAGGCGGGTGGTTGCGCCTGGCGCGGCGCGTCAGGCCCCGGTGCGTTGCGCACCGGTGTCTCAGGCCAGGCGCGGCAGGTGTTCGCGCCGTACCAGGTGCTTCAGCCCCGCCCCGCGTGCGAACCGCTCGATCTCGGCGACGATGCAGTCGGTCAGCCGCTCGGTCTCGCGGCCGAGCGAACCCGCTATATGCGGGGTCAGGAACACGTTCGGCAGGTCGAAGAGCGCCGAGTCCGACGGCAGGAGGTCAGGGTCGGTGGTGTCCAGCACCGCATACAGGCGCCCGCGGACGAGTTCGGCCTCGAGCGCGCGCTGGTCGACCAGCGCACCGCGCGCGGTATTGATCAGGGTCGTGCCGTTCTTCATCAGCGCGAGTTCCCGGGCGCCGAGCAGGTGCCGCGTTTCCGGGAGGAGCGGCACGTGCAGGGTAACGATGTCGGACTCGGCCAGCAGGTCCGCGAGGCTCGTTTTCACCACGCCGAGGTCGCGCGCCGCCATCGGCGGTACGTACGGGTCGTAGAGCAGGACACGGAAGTCGAATTGGCGCAGGTGACGGATCAGGAGTCGGCCGACGTGCGAGGCGCCGATGACGCCGATGGTTTTGCGGTAGTTGCCGACGTCGGGCGCTTCGCGGCGCCAGGGCGCGCGGTTCTCCCGCTCGGTCTGGTAGATACGCTGGAGCTGGAACACCCGCTTGTTGGCGAACAGGATGGCCGCCAGGGTGTATTCGGCCACCGGCACGGCATTCGCCGCGACCGCGTTGGTCACCATGATGCCGCGCCGCCAGACCACGTCGTCGATGAAGCCCTTGACGCTGCCGGCCAGGTGGGCGAGGAGCTGCAGGCGCGGCATGCGTTCGACCACCGGCGCGTCGATCGGCGGGCAACCCCAGCTCGTCACCAGGACGTCGAGTCGGGCGAGGTCGTCGCCGAGGACATCGAAGTCGCGCACCGGTTCCGGCGTGATCAGGGTGACGGCCCGGGTGAGCCGCTCCATGTGGTCGGCGCGGATCAACTCCGCCGCGACCACCGGATGCATGACGAGCGCTGTGCGCAGGGGTTTGGGCATACGCAAGATTACCCCATAATCCGCGCTCCAGTGCGAGCGAGCGCCGCAGAGCGAGTCACCGAGAGATGGAACACCCCGAAGCGCACGCCATGCTCGAGACCATGGCGCGGATGCAGGAGTCCTACAACACCGAAGTGCACGTCGAATGGCGCGCGCAGGGCTACCCGTTCTACCGGGCGGTGTGGGTGGAGTGTGCGGAACTGCTCGACCACTTCGGCTGGAAGTGGTGGAAGCACCAGGCGCCCGACCTCGAACAGGTGAAGCTCGAGATCGTCGACATCTGGCATTTCGGGCTGAGCGATCTGCTCCGCGACGGTCCGCTGGCGCCGGATCTCGCCGCCCGCCTGCTGCGCGCCGGCGCTCACGCCGGTCCGCACGATGCGGCCGACTTCCGTGCCGCGATCGAGACGCTCGCGCTTGAGACCCTGCGGGCGCGGCGTTTCGTGCTAGGCGCGTTCGTCGACGTGCTGCGCGCGCTGCCACTCACGTTCGAGGAGTTGTTTCGGCTTTATGTCGGCAAGAACGTCCTGAACAGCTTCCGCCTCGCGCACGGCTATCGGAGCGGCACGTATGACAAGCGCTGGTCGGGGCGGGAGGACAACGAGCACCTGGTCGAGCTGCTCGAGACGCTCGACTGTCCGCCGGAATCGGTGCCGGAGGAACTGCTGGTACAGCTCGGCATCCGCTATCGGAATCGTACCTCGTCATGAATCGTTCATGAAATTGTCATATGCCGTTCACGGTCCGGGCGGATAGTGCGTCAAACGTAAAACCGGAACACGCATGATCGAGAAAGCCCTGGCTGAGCCCGGCAAGCACCACTACCGAACCATCTTTCTTTCCGACATCCACCTCGGCACGAAGGGGTGCCAGGCCGACCGCCTGCTCGGGTTCCTGAAGCTCCATACCTGTGATCGTCTCTACCTGGTCGGTGACATCGTCGACGGCTGGCGGATGCGTTCGCAGATGTACTGGCCGCAGAGCCACTCCAACGTGCTGCGCCGGTTCCTGACACTCACCAAGCGCGGCACCGAGGTCATCTACGTGACCGGCAACCACGACGAGTTCCTGCGCAAGTATTCCGACATGACCATCGGCAACCTGCACCTGGTCGACCAGGCCGAGCACCGCACCGCCGACGGCCGGCGGCTGATGGTGGTCCACGGCGACGAGTTCGACGTGGTGACGCGCTACCATCGCTGGATCGCGTTCGCGGGCGACATCGGCTACACGTTCCTGCTCGAGGTCAACCGGCACTTCAACCGGCTGCGCAGCCATTTCGGCTACGGCTACTGGTCGCTCTCGGCGTGGATCAAGCACCGGGTCAAGCGCGCGGTCAGCTTCATCGGCGAGTTCGAGCAGGCACTGGTACACCAGTGTCGCAAGGAAGGCTTCGACGGTGTGGTGTGCGGCCACATCCACCACGCGGAGATCCGCGAACTCGACGGCGCCACCTACATGAACTGCGGCGACTGGGTCGAGAGCTGCACGGCGCTGGTCGAGGACGTCAACGGGCGGTTTTTGATCATCGACTGGAGCCGGGAACCGCTGGAAGGGGACAACGTCGTGCCGCTCGAGCCGAATCGGGCCGGTGCCGGTGTGAGGGCGGCATGACGGGCAAGGCCCTGAAACGCGCGCTCATCATCACCGATGCGTGGAGCCCGCAGACCAACGGGGTGGTGACCACACTCGAGTCGGTCATCCGCCTGCTGCCCGAACAGGGCTTCGAGGTGGACGTGATTCACCCGGGGCTGTTCTCGACGATGGCGCTGCCGAGCTATCCGGAGATCCGGATCGCGCGTGACCCCTGGCGCATGGGCGCGATGATCGAGGCCCTGCGCCCGGACACGATCCACATCGCGACGGAAGGGCCGCTCGGCCTCTGGGCGCGCCAGTGGCTCGGTCGCCGGCTGGTCCCTTACACCACGTCGCTGCACACCAAGTTCCCGGAGTACATCGCCGAGCGTACCGGGCTGCCGGTCGGGCTCGGGTACCGGTTCCTGCGCTGGTTCCATCGACCTGCGTTGCACACCCTCTGTACTACCGAGTCGCATCGGCGCGAACTGGAGCAATGGGGCCTGCGCGACCTGGTCGTCTGGGGACGCGGCGTGGATACCGATCTGTTCCGTCCACGTGCGCGACGCCCGCGGCGTTGGCCGCGGCTGCTCTACGTAGGTCGCGTCGCGCTGGAAAAGAATCTGGAAGCTTTCCTGCGCCTCGACGTACCGGGCGACAAGTTCGTGGTCGGTGACGGCCCCGCGCGGGCGACCCTGGAGGCGCGCTTTCCGGACGCGACCTGGCTCGGCTATCTGCACGGTGAAGCGCTCGCGGTCGAATACGCCGATGCGGACGTGTTCGTCTTCCCCTCGCTGACCGATACGTTCGGCCTGGTGATGCTGGAGGCGCTGGCCAGCGGAACGCCGGTGGCCGCCTATCCGGTGACAGGCCCGCTCGACATCGTCCTGCACGGTGTGACCGGTATGTTGAGCGATGACCTTGGCGCCGCGGTGCGCGGCGCGCTCGAACTCGACCGCGCGGCGTGCCGGACGTACGCACAAACGCAGAACTGGTCCTGCATCGCGGCGCGCATGGCCCGGCATTTCGTGGCGATCGACTGGCGCGACCGCCCGCCTGCGCGACACGGCTTCGGTCTTTCGCGTGGCGCCACCTGATCCATCGTCGTCGGTCCACCGCATCGACCCTTCGGCGCGCCGCCAGGGCTGATCTGGCGGTGCAATGGACGGCTGCCAGGCCCCGGGTTACGCTCTGTCGCGCCGGAAGGAACGACAGCAGCGTAGCGGGAGAGGCGGCGAAAGAATGTCGAGCAGTACACGGCGGTTGACCGCGGGCCCGATGGTGGCCTTTGGAGTGGGTCAGCTCGCCGAAGGCATCAAGAACTCCGCTTTCAATACGTTTGTCCTGTTCTTCTACCAGCAGGTGATCGGCGTTCCCGGTTCGCTTACCGGCCTCGCACTCGGCATCGCGCTGTGTTTCGACGCGATCACCGACCCGCTCGCCGGCGCGCTCTCCGACAAGACCCGGACCCGCTGGGGCCGACGGCACCCGTTCCTGCTCGCCGCGGCGCTGCCGCTCGCGTTTGCGTTCTATTTCCTGTTCAACCCGCCGGACGGGCTCTCGTCGTTCGGCTATTTCGTGTGGCTCACGGTCTTTGCCATTCTGGTGCGCGGCGCGCTGACCTTCTACTACGTACCGCACCTGGCGCTCGGGGCGGAGATGGCCCGTGACTACTCACAGCGCTCGACGCTGTTCGCGGTGAGCCAGCTGTTCGGTTCGGTGGGCGGCGCCCTGACCGGTTTCATCGCCTACCGGTTCTTCTTCCCGACCACGGCGGAATTCAATCCCGGGCTGCTGAATCCGGAGGGCTACGTCGGCTTCGGCGTCACTTTCGGGATCGCGATGACGCTCGCGATCCTCGCCTGTTTCATCGGCACGTTCCGGGAGATTCCGTATCTGCAGCAGCCGCTCGAGGTGAAGCGCTTCCAGATGCTGGGACTGTTCCGCGAACTGCGGGACGTCTTCCACAATCCCTCGTTCCGGGCGCTGTTCTTCGGCATGCTGTTCTCGACGCTGGTCCTGTCGATCGAAGGTGTGTTCAGCCCGTACATGGGCGTGCACTTCTGGGGCTTCACCACGGAGCAGCTCTCGCTCATTCCGCTCGTGGCACTGGTCGGCCTGCTCTGCTCGGTCGCTGTCATGCCAGTGGCCACACGGCTGTTCGACAAGAAAGGCGCGGTCATCTACCCCGCCGCCGTCGTGATCGTCACCACCAACGTGCTGGTGGTATTGCGGCTGCTCGACGTGCCGTGGTTCCCGGGCAACGACTCGCCGCTGATCCTGCCGCTGGTCATGACCACCACGTTCGTCTCCGCGCTGCTCGCGCCCGTCGTCTTCGCCACCATCAACTCGATGTTCGCGGACATCGCCGACGAACACGAAGTGGAAACCGGTGAACGCCGCGAGGGCGTGATCTTTTCGGCGCGCTCGTTCGTGATCAAGACCACCGGTGCGGTCGGCGTGTTCATCGGCGGCCTGCTGCTGGATTTCATCGCGTTTCCGCGCGGCGCCGCCGCAGGGACGGTGCCGGCGGACACGGTGTGGACCCTGGGTCTGCTGCAGGGTCCTGCGACATCGATCTTCACCATGCTCGGCCTGCTCCTGTACCTCGGCTACAAGCTCGACCGCAAGCGCCACGCGGAGATCATGCTGGAGCTCGCGCGGCGGCGTAACGCCGCGGCGGAATCCGCGCAGACATCCGCACCAGGGTCCGCGCACGGCGGATGAGTGATGTCCTGGTCTCGGGCGGTACTCCCGAGGCGCTTGCCGAGCTCTGCACGCGGCTCATCGGGTGGCGCCCGGACCTGACCGGGACCCTGATGTTCCTGGTGCACGGCGACCGGGTGCTGCTGATCCGCAAGCTGCGCGGCCACGGCGCCGGCAGGATCAACGGACCGGGCGGCAAGCTCGACCCCGACGAAACGCCGCTCGAATGCGCGTGCCGCGAAACCCGCGAAGAGACCGGCGTCGAACCGCAGGACGCGCGCCTTGCGGCCATCATGCGGTTCGTCGATACCGAGGCCGAGGACTGGCTCGGCTACGTATTCGTAGCCACGGATTTCCTTGGCGAGCCGTGCGCTACGGCGGAGGCCGTGCCGGCCTGGTATGCGCTCGGCACGATCCCGTTCGAGGAGATGTGGGAGGACGACCGCATCTGGCTGCCCCGTATACTCGCGGGCGAGCGCCTGCGCGGCGACTTCCTGTTCCACCAGGGTCGCCTCGTGGCCTGGACGCTCGCCCCGCTCGACTAGAGGTCGTAGCCACGCTCGTTGTGCGAGACGATGTCGAGGCCCTGCTGCTCCTCCTCGTCGCTCACGCGGTTGCCGACGAGCCGGTCGGTCACGAACAGCAGCACCGCGGTCACCACCGCCGTGTAGACCAGCGCCGCGCCGACGCCGATCGCCTGCACGCCGAGTTGCCGGCCGATCTCGATCTCCTGCTGGCCGCTGAAGACGCCGAGCGCATTGCTCGCGAAAATCCCCGTGAGCAGGGTGCCGAGGATGCCGCCGACCCCGTGCACCGGAAACACGTCGAGCGAGTCGTCGATGCGCAGCGTACGCTTCAGGTAGTTGGTCGCGACGAAGCAGATGATCCCGGCCAGGATGCCGATCACGAGTGCGCCACCCGGGCCCACGAAGCCCGACGCGGGCGTGATGGTGCCGAGGCCGGCAACCATGCCGGTGACCGCGCCGAGTGCGCTCGGTTTGCCGTAGCGCAGCCATTCCGCCACCAGCCACGTGAAAGCGCCGGCCGATGCCGAGATGTGGGTGACGAACATGGCCATCGCCGCATCCCCATTGGCGGCGAGCGCGCTGCCGCCGTTGAACCCGAACCAGCCGACCCACAGCATGCCCGCACCCGCGATGGTGAGCGTCATGTTGTGGGGCATCAGCGCGCTCTCCATGAAGCCGCGCCGCTTGCCGAGCATGATCGCCGCGACCAGGGCCGCGGTACCTGCCGTGATGTGCACGACGATCCCGCCCGCGAAATCCATGACGCCGAGCTCGGCGAGCCAGCCGCCGCCCCAGACCCAGTGACAGATCGGCACGTAGACCAGCAGCAGCCAGCCGGTGGTGAACAGCAGCACCGCGGAGAACCGCATGCGCTCGGCGAAACCGCCGACGATCAGCGCAGGCGTGATGATGGCGAAGGTGAGCTGAAACAGCGCAAAGCCGATTTCCGGGACGGTACCGGAGACACTGTCCTCGCCGACACCGGCGAACAGCAGCTTGTCGAGGTTGCCGATGAAGGCGTTGCCTTCGCCGAATGCCAGGCTGTAGCCGCCGAGCAGCCAGAGCATCGACACGAGGCTCGTGATCACGAAGCACTGCATGAGGATGCTGAGCACGTTCTTGCTGCGCACCAGGCCCCCGTAGAAGAGCGCGAGCCCAGGGATGGTCATGAACAGCACGAGGGCGGTCGAGGTCAGGATCCAGGCAGTGTCGCCCGGATTTGCCTCGGCCGCATGGACGACGGGTGCTACGAGGCCGGCCGCGAAGGCCAGACCCAGGGTCAGTGGGCGTTTCATGATCCTCCCAGGGTATGTATTGACGTGAGCGAGTGCTCCCCCCGATCCGACTCTACGCCGCTGACGGGCGTCCGTGAATCACTCGCCGGGAAAATGTTCGCCGCGCGTGCCACCCCTTGGGAATGGCTCGACGGCGCGGCTACAATCGCGTCCCTCTCGACCGGCAACGGAGACGGACATGGGCCTTCTGGACGGCAAGGTGATCCTGGTGACGGGTGCCGCCCGTGGCATCGGGCGCGAAATCGCGATTTCGGCAGCGCGGGAAGGCGCCCGGCTGGTGGTCAACGATCTGGGCGGCTCGGTCAAGGGCGGCGACCTCGGCGATGCCGAGCCGGCGCAGGAAACGGTCGATCTGATCCGGGGCGCCGGCGGGGAAGCGGTCGCCGACTCGCACAGCGTCGCGGACCGGCACGGCGCCGAGGCGATGGTCGAACTCGCGCTCGACACGTTCGGGGGGCTGCACGCGGTGATCAATCCCGCCGGCATCCTGCGCGACAAGATGTTCCACAAGATGGACGACTCAGACTGGTCCGCCGTCATCGACGTGCACCTGAACGGTTCGTACAACGTGGCGCGTGCCGCGATCAATCATTTCCGCGACCAGGAAGACGGTGCATTCGTGTTCTTCGGCTCGACCTCCGGCCTGATCGGCAACCTGGGGCAGGCCAATTATGCGGCCGCCAAGATGGGCATCGCCGGGCTCTCGCGCATCATCGCCATGGAAGGCGCACAGAAGAACGTGCGCTCCAATGTCATTGCTCCGTTCGCCTGGACCCGTATGATCGCCACCATTCCGGTGAAGGACGAGGCGAGCGCGGAACGGGTGCGCCGCATGCAGGAGGGCATGCGCGCGGACCAGGTCGCGCAGCCGGTGGTGGCACTGGTGTCGGACGCGGCGAAACACGTCTCCGGGCAGATCTTCGCGGTCCGTGGCAACGAGATCTTCCTCATGAGCCAACCGCGCCCGGTGCGAGGCATGGCCCGGCTGGAAGGCTGGACGCCGCAGTCGGTGGTCGATCACGCGCTGCCGGCGCTGGCCGGCAGCTTCGAGGATCTGGGCGCTACCAACTCGGTCTTCACCTGGGAGCCGGTCTGACGGGCACGGCGTCGGACGCTGCGGTCCAGTAGCCACCATCATGTCCAAACAGGCCTCTGCAACGGTTCGGGCTGCCGCCTGGGTCGAGTCGCCCGGCGTGCAGCGCGTGATCGTCTGGCTCATCCTGCTCAATGCGGCGATCCTCGGGCTGGAGACGTCGCCGACCGTGATGGCCTCGATCGGCACCGAGCTGAAGCTCGCCGACCGGGTCATCCTCGGGGTCTTCGTGCTCGAGATCCTGATCAAGCTGGCCGGCCAGCGCATGGCATTCTTCCGCAATCCGTGGAGCTGTTTCGACTTCGTGATCGTCGGCATCGCGCTGATTCCGACCAGTGGTCCGCTCTCCGTCCTGCGCGTGCTCAGGCTGCTGCGGCTGATTTCGATGGTGCCGAAGTTGCGTTTCGTGGTTGAGGCGCTGCTGAAGGCGATACCCGGCATCGTCTCGATCTTCGGGCTGCTCGCGCTCATGTTCTATGTCTTCGCGGTGATCGCCACCGGTCTGTTCGGTGACGAACATCCGGACTGGTTCGGCAGCCTGGGTGCTTCGATGTACACGCTGTTCCAGGTGATGACGCTGGAAAGCTGGTCCATGGGCATCGCCCGGCCGGTGATGGAGAGTCACCCCTACGCCTGGCTCTTCTTCGTCCCGTTCATCCTGATCGCCACGTTCACGGTGCTGAACCTGTTCATCGCCGTGATCGTCAACACCATGCAGACGCTGCAGAGTCAGCACGAGTCCCGCGAGGTCGAGGCGATCGGCGAGCTGGTGCACGCGGAGGGGCAGGATCTGCAGCGCGAGTTCCAGCGGGTGTTACGCGAGAACCAGCAGCTGCACCAGGACCTGAAGGCGCTGCATGACGAGATCCTGGCCTTGCGCGATCTCATGAAGAGCCGCTGAGGCCGGTCGCCGTGTCGACTGCTTCGCGCAGCACGGCCGCGAGCCGGACGAGTTCGGAGTCGTCGATCACGAACGCAGGCCCCATGCACACGATGTCGCGGATCTCGCCGGTACCGCCGCCGTAGAAGAAGACCCCGCGTTCGAGCGCGGCGCCGACGATGCGGTTGGTGATGTTCGCGCTTTCGGGGAACGGTTCGAGCGTTGCCGTGTCGGCGACCACCTCGATGGCGAGCAGGAGCCCGCGTCCGCGCACTTCCGCGACGTGCCGGTGACCGGTGAAGACCCGCTCGAGTTCTGCCTTCAGCCGCGCACCCTTCTCGGCAGCCCGTTCCACCAGGCGCTGCTCCGCCATGATGTTCAGCACCTCGGCTGCCGCGGCGCAGGCCGCGGGATGCGCGCCGAAGGTGTGGAACATGACGTTCATGCGGGCGTCGGCCAGGGTCCGGCCGACCGCCTCACTGGCGAACACCCCGCCGATCGGCGCGTAGCCGCCGGCGAGTCCCTTGCCGCTGACCAGGATGTCGGGCGTGATGTCCCAGTGCTGGAACGCGAACGCGCGTCCCGTGCGCCCGAAGCCGGTCATGACTTCGTCGAGGATGAGCAGGATGCCGTACTCGTCGCAGATGCGCCGCACGCCGGGCCAGTAGTCGTCGGGCGGCACGATGGCGCCGCCGCTCGAGCCCGAGATCGGTTCGGCCAACAGCGCGGCGATCGTGCCCGGGCCTTCCGTCTCGATGGTTTCGCGCAGGTTGTCGAGATAGAAGCGGGTCGCGTCCGGATGATGGCGGCCGAGCGGGCAGCGCAGCGGGTAGGGCGTGGCGATCGTCGGGTGCGGCTGCAGGACGTGCGCGAGACCGCGTTTGCGGGCCGTATGGCCGCTTACGGCAGTCGTCGCGACCGTGGTGCCGTGATAGGAAACGCTGCGCGAGATGATCTGCTGCCGACCGGGTTCGCCGCGCGCGGCCTGGTACTGGATGGCCAGCTTCATCGCCGACTCGATCGCATCGGAGCCGCCGGAGGTGACGTGGATGCGGCGCAGCCCGGGTGGCAGCCAGTGGGTCTCGAGTGCGCGGACGAGGGCGGCGCGCGAGGGCGTGATCCACGGCGGCACGACGTACGTGCAGTCGCGAGTGGTACGGGCCACCTGGTCCGCGACCCGAGCGTTGCCCCACCCGATGTTCGCGACGATCGCGCCACCGGCCGCATCGAGCAGCGTGCGTCCGTCGTCGGTGTACAGGTACATGCCTTCGGCGCGTTCGATGACCGGTTGGCGCCCGCGCAGGAACGGCCAGTTGGTCTGGGTCGCGTCGTTCGTCATGGCGCCGGCTCCAGCTTGATCGGTGATGCGGGTTCGGTGGCGGCTGTCGTGTTGGCGGCAGCCGACCGGTAGTTCCTGAGCCCTTCCTGCATTGCCTCGAGGTCGGGCGTCGGCGGCGGAGGATTGATCAGTACGGAGACCGCCGGGACGGGCGTGCCGCGCTCCGGACCTGGTGCTGCAGCGCCGGACACACTTTGCGGAAACGGATCGGACGGGTCCGCGCCCGGCACCGGCAGTGCGGCCGCGAGCGCGCGGGCCTGGACGTCGGCAGCCGCGGCCGGATCGTCGCCGGCTGCCAGGGCGAGTGCGAGGGTTTCGAGATCGAGCCAGTAGCCGCCGTGCAGCGCGCGCCACTCGATCACCGCAACCGCTTCGGCCGGATCGCGCAGCGCCGGGTCTGCCGTGGTCGCCAGCAGGCGCGCGAGCCGCTCCGCGGCACGGTCGCTCCCGCCGCGCACCGCCTCGCGATAGTGCAGGACGGCCTCGCGGCAACGCTGCGGGTCGGCACCGGCGGGCGCGTTGCAGCCCGCGGAGAGCAGGTCGCCGAGCACGCGGTGTGCGCCGGCGTGGCCGAGCGCTGCGGCGCGCTCGAGCCAGATGCTGCGCGAGCGGTTGTCGGCTGGAACATCCGCTACCGGCGACACTTTTGCCCCGACACCGTTTACCCTGACACCGGTTACCCTGACACCGGTTACTCCGACCCCGTTTACTCCGACCCCGAAAATCCGCAGGGCGGCTTCGGCGATGTTGGCGTCGGCGGCCGCGCGCAGCCATTCGAGCGCGCGCCCGGGGTCGCTGGCCGGTTCTGCGTAGTCCAGCCGGAAGGTGCCGGCGAGCAGGCTCGCGTAGGCGCTGCCTGACCGTGCGGCGTGTTCGACCCAGTCGACGAGTATCGGGCTCACCCGGGTGTTGCGGTCGCGGAACAGCGGTCCGGCGTACTCGGGTCCGTCCGGAAGCTTCAGCAGTCCGTTCGAGACGGTGTCGCCGTTCCAGGCGCCCTGGATCTCGATGCCGGTGGGGTAGCGGCGCAGGCCAGGCCCGAGCGGGCGGCCGTTCTCCCAGGTCCCTTCGTGAAAGCTGCCGTCGGCCGCCGTCTCGCGCCCTTGTCCGTGCCGCCGGTCGTCCTGCCACTCGCCCGCATAACCGCTGCCGTCGGGGCGCTGCTCGATTCCGAAGCCGTTGCGCAGGGCGTCCGCGAAGGCACCTTCGTAGACGACGCCGGAAGGCTCCACCAGCCGGCCCGTGCCGTGTTGCCGGCCCGCCTGCCAGGTGCCCGAATACACGGCTCCCGAGGGCGCGACGTAGATGCCGTTCCCGTGCGGCAGGTCGTCCTGCCACTCGCCCTGGTACCGGGTGCCGTCCGCCCCCTCGTGCGATCCCTCGCCGGCGCGCAGCCCCGCCCGCCATTCGCCCCGGTAGAGGCTGCCGTGGCTGCCAGCGAGTTCCCCGAAGCCGTGTTCGCGGTCGTCCTGCCAGTCACCCCGATAGATGCCGTCCCTGCCGAACAGCACGCCGTGCCCGTGGCGCCGGCCATCGCGAAATTCACCCTGGTACAGACCTTCGTCGGTGAGCAGTTCACCCAGCCCATGCCATGTACCGGCGCGCCACGCGCCGTTGTAGGTCGTGCCGTCCGGGCGTGTCTCCACGCCCTGGCCGTGGGGCTGGCCGTCCTGCCATGCGCCGCGATACACGCGGCCGTCGGGCCAGTGATGTTCGGTGACGCCCGGTGGCAGGGTGGCGCAGCCGGCCGTCAGAAGTGCGGCCAGCAGCGTCGCCGCGGCGCATGACCGGGCGTCGCGCGCCATGACAATGCGCGCGGCCTTTCGGTACAGTGACGCTCCATTTTTTGGCACAGGCATCTGCCGGGAGACAACTCGATGAGCGTAGAGGGGATCAATGCCGAATCCGTCACGGACTGGCTGCAATCGCGCATTCCGGACCTGACGCCGCCGCTCGAGTTTACCCTCATCGCCGGTGGACACTCCAACCTGACCTACCGGTTCGTCGACCGGACGGGGGCAGCCTACGTGCTGCGCCGTCCGCCGCTCGGCCACGTACTCGAAAGCGCGCACGACATGGGCCGCGAACACCGGATCATCTCGGCACTCGCCGGCAGTGCGGTGCCGGTCGCGCCGACGTTCGGTCTGTGCGAAGACCGCGCGGTGAATGGTGCGCCGTTTTACGTCATGGGATTCGTGCCGGGGACCGTACTGCACGATGCCGCGGCCGCCGCCGCGCTGCCGCCTGCCGAACGCGCGGAACTCGGCCACCACGTCATCGACGTGCTCGCTGCCTTGCACATGCTGGACCCGGATGCCGTGGGGCTCGGCGACCTGGGGCGCAAGGAAGCGTACCTCTCGCGTCAGCTCAAGCGCTGGATCAAGCAATGGGAAGCCTCGAAGACCCATGAGATCCCGGAGATGGAGGAAACATCGCGTCTGCTGGAAGCGCACATGCCGGAGCAGGTCGGCGCGAGCATCGTCCACGGCGATTACCGGCTCGGCAACATGATGGTGGGTGGCGGGCGGATCCGCGCGGTACTCGACTGGGAGCTGTGCACGCTCGGTGATCCGCTCGCCGACGTCGGGTACCTGCTGAACGCCTGGCAGGAGCCGGGTGAGCCCGGCGCCGAACTCACGCCGACCGGAATCGGCGGCTTCCCGACCCGTGCTGCGCTTTGCGCGCGTTACACCCGGGCCACCGGGCGCGACCTGGCGGGCATCAACTACTACCGCGCGTTCTCGCACTGGCGTCTCGCGGCGATCGGCCAGGGCGTCTACAAGCGCTACCTGGTCGGCGCGATGGGCGAGAACCGGGGCATGGACCTCGATGCGTACCGGAACAGCGTGCAGACGCGCGCTGCGGCTGCGCTCAAGCTGCTGACCGGCTGAGGTCCCCGGCGCGCGCGTCCGGGGCGCCACTCCCGGCCGTCCGGGCTGGCGTCAGGGCAATGCCAGGGTGCCGAGCGAAGCGCCGCTCTGATCGAACGCCTCGATGCGTCGCAGGTTGCCGCGCGGGAGCCCCACGACCAGGCAGGGATGGGTCATCACCTGGGCCAGGATGGCGTCGGGCGGTGGTGTGCGCCAGGTGGTCTCGATCAGGGCAACCGTTCCGCGGGCCGTGACGCCACGCAGCGTGAACCCGAACCCGGGCGTGGGCTGGGGTCCCCGGGAAAGCGCGACCAGCAAGGTATTGGCCGCGGCGGCAGGCGCGGTCGGTTCCGTTGTGCCGTCGCCACCGCTTGGCGGCGTGTTCGCCGTCGGTTCGGGTGAATCCGCCGGCATGACGAACGCACCGCCGCGCAGCGCCGCGAGATCGCCGAAGTCGACCAGGGTCAGTCCCAGTTCGAGACCCGCACACTGTCCGTAGTTGAGGACCTCCAGCGCTTCGAGGGGTTGTTCCCGGGCGCATGCGAACAGCAGCAGGCAGCACAGCAGGGGCGCGAGGGGCCGCAGACGGCGTGGATGGGCTCGGTGCGTTCCCGATGGGCGGTGCGCCGCACGATGCACCCCGTTCGGGGCGCGGGTCAGGAATAAAAAAGGCGTGTCAGCGACGGGCGTCGCTGAAGGCAACTTCGTCTTCTGGGGGAAGGACACTTGAAAGGGAGGACTGCATGAAGTTGCGCGCACGCCTGAGAAACTCTAGTTGGGCTCGATTATGTACTGTACAAGTTCTCTGTCAATAGTCGATTAGAAAAAATGTACAGGTTTTGTTCAGTTTGGTGTCGCCAGCAACTGCTCGGCTTCCACCAGCGCTTCCAGCGCGAGTTCGAGCTGGGCGCGCGCCTGGGTCGTATCGGTGTGTACCCGTTCGTAACGGGCGCGTTCGCGTGCCTCCCTGTCGCTGGATTCCGCCGCACTTTCGACCGTGTATTGGGCCGTATACTCGGCAAAGGCGTTCAGGCTGCTGATGAGCTCGACCAGGTGGTGCGGGCACCGGGTCGGGTCGGTGGAGCTCGCGGCGATCGCGATGAGTTCCTCGTCGGTGAAGCGTCGGGTCGCGGCGCGCGCTGCACGCAGCGGCAGGCCGGCGGTGGTGGCGCACGCGTACTCGATTTCCGCCCAGCTGGTCGGCCATTGCAGCGTCGGAATGCCGCGTTCCTGGACGGCAGCCAGATGGCCTGGCGTGGTGAACTGGTACAGGGCGACCAGTCGCGCGCCTGGCGCTGCCGCCGCGACCGCATCCAGGCGCTGGTTCAACAGGACCGGCATCTGTACGACCAGGACTTCCAGCGCTTCGCCGGTCGCGTGGCGCGCCGCATCCCGGGCCGATTCCCGCTCTGGCCGCTGGGCCTGCTGGGCAAGAAACGCGTCCACATTGGCGAACCGCGCGCGCACGTCGAGCCGGGTCGTGTCGCCCTCTGCCTGTTCGAGTACCAGCAGGTTGGGGCCGATCAGGCCGGCGCGCGCCGGGCGATTGCGCGTCTCGCGTCGCGCGGTGACGCGCTCGGCGAGCTGCTCGGTCGAGAGGCCGGCGAGCGTGCTGATCGGGTGCCCCTGGTCGATCAACTGCTTGATGCGGGTGAGCTGTTCCAGCTGTGCGCGGCTGTAGAACCGGGTCTTGCCCGACCGGTACGCCGGGGTCAGCCCGTAGCGGCGCTCCCAGGCGCGCAGGCGCTCGACGGCGATGCCGGTGAGCGTGGCGATGGTGCCGATCCGGTACAGATCCTCTTCGACGTCCAACAGGCCTGACCAGTACGTAAACTGTACAGGATTGTAGCGCTGGACCCATGGTTGTCCAGTTTCAGCCCTGAAACTGTCAGCGGGTCATCGGGTGGGATAAGGGGGGAGGCGTGGCGACAGCACATTGAGGTGCTGTCTTCGCGGCTGGGGGGGGAGGGGAGAGACACCGCGCCACGCCTGTTCTCGCCGGGGGAGGGGGGATCCGCCCGGTAAGTGGCGCGCATTCTACGGTTTTGACGCAGAGCAGCAAGACCGCAGCGCGGGTTTTTTGTTACCGATTGTTGCAAAGCAGCACGACGCGTTACCGTTCGTCTCACGGCGGCGCCCGGGGCACCGTTGGGCGCCGCCTTCGCCGGCTCGGGTTCACACGGCTATCGAGCTTGGCCAGAATGGGCGCTGTCCGAAAGCACCGCGACCGGAGGCTCGATGCAGAACAACCTGGGACTGATCCTGACCAAGCGCGCGTTCCTGTCGCCCGACCGGGAGGCGTACGTCGACAGCCATCGGGACCTGCGCCTCACCTTCCGCGCGCTGAACGCACGCAGCAACCGTCTTGCCAACGCGCTGCTCGACGCCGGGCTCGAGAAGGGTGAGCGGGTCGGCCTGCTGCTCATGAACAGCGCCGAGTTCATGGAGGCGTACTTCGCGCTCGCCAAGATCGGCGCCGTCGTGGTCCCGCTGAACTGGCGGCTGGTGCCCGACGAGCTGGAGTTCATCCTGAAGGACAGTGGCACCCGTCGGCTGATCTTCGGTAGCGAATTCGTCGACACCGTGGCCGACCTGCATGGCCGCGGCCCGCGCACCGACGTCACCCAATGGCTGCAGGTGACGGATGCCGAGCCGACCGCATGGTTTGCCGAGCCCTATGCGGACTTTCGCGACGCCGGGTCCGATCTCGAGCCGGTGCGTCATCGCGACGTGCCGGGCGTGCACGCCGCCGACGACGACATGCTCTACATCATGTACACGTCCGGCACGACCGGGCTGCCGAAAGGTGTGGTGCACACGCATCACTCCGCCCTGTGGGCGATCTTCACCATCGCCGCGACCACGTACTACCACGAGGGTGATCGCTACCTCGCCGCGCTGCCGATGTTCCACGTCGGTGCACTGACGCCGCTCGCGGTGAACGTGTACGGCGGCGCCACGTCGGTGGTGATGCGCAGCTTCGATCCGGTGCTCGCCTGGCAGCTGATCGAGCGGGAGCGCATCACCACCGGGCTCGCGGTGCCGGCGATGCTGAACTTCATGCTGCAGGTCGAGAATTTCCAGCGCTTCGACTACGGCAGCCTGCGCTGGATCATGACCGGCGCGGCTCCCGTGCCGGTGGCCCTGACGAAGCGGTACGCCGATCTCGGCATCGGCATCCTGCAGGTCTACGGACTCACCGAGAGTTGTGGACCGGCTTGTCTGATGGACACCGAGAACGCGCTGCGCAAACCGGAGTCGACCGGCAAGGCGTTCTTCCACACGGAGGTGCGCATCGTCAACGACCAGGGCGAGGACTGCCTGCCGGGCGAGGCAGGCGAGGTGCTGGTGCGCGGCGCGCACATCATGCGCGAGTACTGGAACCGCCCGGACGCGACCGCCGAAACGCTCCGGAACGGCTGGCTCCACACGGGCGACGTGGCGGTCATGGACGAGGACGGCTTCGTCGCGATCCAGGACCGCATCAAGGACATGATCATCTCCGGCGGCGAGAACGTCTACCCGGCGGAGATCGAGGGCGTGCTCATGACCCATCCGCAGATCGTCGAGGCGGCGGTGATCGGCCAGCCGAGCGAAACGTGGGGCGAGTCGCCGCTCGCGATCGTCGTGCGCCGCGATCCTTCGCTCGGCGCCGCCGAAGTCGTCGAGTACTGTCGCGGCAGACTCGCCGGTTACAAGCGGCCGAAGGCGGTGGAGTTCGTCGACCAGATTCCGCGCAATCCGAGCGGCAAGATCCTGAAACGACTGCTGCGCGAGCAGTTTCCGGGTCCGGCGCCGGTCTGATCAGTCGTCGGGACAGGGACCGTGCTCGACCTGGATGGTCGAGTGCTCAATGGCGAACCGTTCGGCGAGGACGGCCTTGATGCGGCCGGTCACCCAGCCGAGGTCGGTATCGGGGCCCACCGTGGCATGCAGCGTCAGGAGCGGCTTTTCCGCGGTCAGCGCCCAGGCATGGACGTGGTGCACTTCTAGGAGCCCGGGAATTTCCCGGGTCAGGGTCGGTGGAATTCGCGCAAGATCGAGCCCGCTTGGCACGCCTTCCAGCAGGATGTGGGTCGATTCGCGGACGAGCCGCCATGCGCCCCGGCCGAGAATCGCGGCAATCAGCACCGCGAGCAGCGGATCCGCATAGAGCCAGCCGGTCAGATAGACCGTGGCCGCCGCGATGATCGCCGCCGCCGAGCCCAGCAGGTCGCCCAGCACGTGCAGCATGGCGCTGCGCACCGCCGCGTTGTCGTGTCCGGCATGCAGCCAGCGCCAGGCGACCAGGTTGACCACCAGTCCCACGGTCGCGATGAGCAGAGCCGGCAGCGGCAGCATCGCGACCGGCGCGTTCAGGCGCTCCCAGGCTTCGAGCAGGATCCACACCACAAGCCCCGCCAGCAGCAGGCCATT
Organism: Pseudomonadales bacterium; assembly: GCA_019634925.1. Lineage (GTDB taxonomy): Bacteria > Pseudomonadota > Gammaproteobacteria > Pseudomonadales > Azotimanducaceae > UBA7803. Next base: position 353,594 of record JAHCAL010000002.1, on the reverse strand, counting down.
GACGAACGTCGCAAGCACCTGGTAGCGATGGTAGCCGTAGGTCAGTTGATGGTCGCCACTGCGACGCGACAGGTTCAGCGCCCACCACGCGAAGCCGAGCGCCGATGCGTCGAGGAACATGTGACCCGCGTCGGCGAGCAGGGTCAGCGAGCGCGTCAGGAGCCCGCCTGCCACTTCCACCAGCATGAAGGCGGCGATCAGGATGAATGCCCTGCGAACCACCCGTTCCGGCAGGCCGGCGTGATCGTGATGGTGGTCATGGCCGTGCCCGTGACCGTGACCGTGACCGTGACCAAGGTGGTCGTGCGGGTGACTGTCCGCCGGCTTGTTCATGCGTGTGTCGGCCCCTATTGCAGCCGCTGGCGTATTTCCGCGACGGCATCGATGCCGGCCGCTTCGGTCTCCGCGAGCGGCATGATGTTGAAGAGTTCGCAGCCGGCATCGCGGTAGGCGGCCAGGAAGTCGGCGATTTCGGCCGCGCTGCCCCAGGGGCTGTACTTCTCGAACTTCGCGAACGGGATCCGGTAGAAACTCTCCATGCCGCGCGCAAGGCGCGCCCGGGCCTTGTCGCGGTCGTTGTCGATACCCACCCAGACCTGCAGGCCGTGCAGCCGCGGAGCCGCTCGCCCCGCTGCCTGCGCAGCGGCGTCGACTTCGGCGGTCGCCGCGGCAAACCGCTGCGGCGAACACCACACGGCGAGCCAGCCGTCGCCGAACCGGGCCGCCCGGGCCAGCGCCTTGTCGGTGCGCCCGCCGATCAGCATCGGTATGGGCTGGCTGGGCTTCGGTCGGATCCAGCCGCGCTCGAACTGGTAGAAGCGGCCCTGATGGTCCAGGGGCTCGCCGGTCAGCAGCCGCTGCACTATCCCGAGCGCCTCGTCGGTGCGTGCGCCACGGGTACGCGGATCGATGCCGCACATGGCGAACTCGTTGCGATCCTCGCCGCCGACGCCGATGCCGAGCAGTACCTGGCCGGGTGCGGTCTCGGCAAGCGTGGCGAGCTGGCGCGCCACCGTGACGGGGTGGCGCAACGCCAGCAGGTATACGCCGACGCAGACCTTCAGCCGTGCGTCGAGGGCGGTGAGCGTTGCGGCATTGATGAGCCCGTCCATGCCGGCGCCGACATGAAAGCTCACGTGATCGGCGACGAAGACGTGGTCGATACCCGCGTCGAGAATGCGTGCGACGTGTTCACGCCGCACGCGGTGGGGTGCCGAGAGTATCTCGGGCGATGCCAGGGTGCCGATCAGCATGGTGTGGTCCGCCGTGTCAGAGCAGGGTCTTAGGATCGATGCCGAGCATCACCTTGCCCACCATCTCCCAGGTCGGTTGCGCGACCATGATGTGCTGGGTCGCGACGTGCACGTCGCGGAAACAGCGCTGCAGGGCGCTCCGCGTGTAGATCGCCGAGCCGCCGGCGCCATGGTAGAGCAGGTCGACCGCCTCCGCCGCGGCCCAGGCGTTGTTGGTCGCCGCGAGCCGCAGCGCGGCCTTGGCATCGAGGCCGATGCGCCCGCCGGTCGTCGCCTCGTGCCAGGCGCGGTCGATGGCCTGGCCGGTCAGGGCCGTGGCGGATTCGACGAGCGCGTGTGCGCGCGCCAGGTCTTTCTGGGTCGAACCACGGTTCGCGAGTGTTCGGGTGCTGCCGGTCGGCACCTTGGCGCCGGCGAGGTCGAGAAAGGCCTCGATCGCGTGCCGCGCGATGCCGATCGCGACCGCGGATACGCCGAGCGCGAGCAGGCCAAGCGTTGGAAACCGGTACAACGGCGCGTCGACGCGCGCGCGGCCGCCGAGCACGGTCCAGCGGCCATCGGGCACGAACGCGTCGGTCACTTCGATGTCGTGGCTGCCGGTGCCGCAGAGGCCCGAGGTATGCCAGGTGTCGTGAATGTGCACGTCTGCGGCGGGAAACAGCGCGAGGATGGTCTCCGGCGCACCGTGGGTCCCGGTGCGCGGCTTGCCGTCATCCATGATCACGCAGCCGCCGCAGATCCAGTCCGAGACCTGCGAACCACTGCCGAACGGCCAGCGACCGGTGACCCGTAGCCCGCCGTCGACCGGTTCGGCGCGTCCGAGTGGCGCGGTGACGCCGGTGGTGATGCAGTCGGAGTGCGCACCGTAGATCGCCTGTGCCCAGTGCTCGGGGAGCGATGCCGAGAGGATGCCGGTGGTCGCGCCGATCATCTGGCACCAGCCGACCGCGCCGTCGGCCTGCGCGGTAGCTGCCAGCGCGTCGAAGAAGACCCGCGGGTGTACCTCGAGTCCGCCGAGGCTCGCAGGCACCAGCAGCCGGAACATGCCAGCGGCCGCCATGCGTTGCGCGAGGTCCTCGGGCATCCGGCGCGCGTGTTCGATGTCATCGGCGCGCGCCAGGATCTCCGGCGCGAAACTGCGCGCCACGGCGACCGGATTCTCGTTGCTCATGCTGTGCCGCCGCCCCTCCCTACCGACCGTATGCCACATGCGGTATGGTTCCGCATTCTTCTTGTTTCGACAACCAACCATCACGGGGAGACCCATGGAACGCATGAAACTCGCCTTCGAAGGCAAGGTGGCCGTGCTCAAGTTCAATCATCCGGAGGTGATGAACGCCGTCGGGGCGCAGATGCTGGCCGATTTCACCGAGGCAGTCCTCGAGGTCCGCAATGCCGGCACTGCTGCGCGTTGCCTGCTGCTCACCGGTGAAGGCCGCGGCTTCTGCGCCGGCGCCAACCTGCAGGACGAAGGCCGCGCCGCGCGCAAAGGCGGCGCCGGGGACGGCCTGCGCAGTGGCTATCATCCGCTGCTGTTCATGCTGCGCGATCTGGACATGCCGATCGTGACCGCGGTCAACGGTGCGGCGGCCGGGGTCGGTATGAGCTTCGGGGTCATCGGCGACATCGTGTGCGCGTCGAAGCAGGCGTTCTTCTTGCAGGCGTTCGCACGGATCGGCCTGATCCCCGACGGCGGTTCGACGTTCATGCTGCCGCGCATGGTCGGCTGGGGCCGCGCCATGGAACTGTCCATGCTGGCCGAGCGGCTCCCTGCGGAGAAAGCGTACGAGTGGGGCCTGGTCAACCGGCTGTACGACGACAATGACGCGCTCATGAAAGGCGCCACGGAGATCGCCACGCGGCTCGCCAATGGTCCGCGCTCGATTTCGCTGATCCGGCGCGCCTACTGGAACACCTGGAGCAACTCGTTCGAGCAGCAGCTCGATCTCGAGGCGCAGTTGCAGAACCAGGCCGGCGCCAGCCGCGATTTCGGTGAAGGGGTACGCGCGTTCCTCGAGAAGCGCGACGCGCAGTTCACGGGGGAATGAACATGTCACTCGCAGGGCGTATCGCGCTGGTCACCGGTGCCGGGCGCGGCGTGGGTCGAGGCATCGCGCTCGCGCTTGCCCGGGACGGTGCCGACATCGCGGTCAACTACCGCCGTGATGAGGATGCAGCGCTCGAAGTGGTTGCGGAGATCGAGCGGCTGGGCCGTCGCGCATACGCGTACCAGGCATCGGTGGACGACTACGAGCAGGACGCCGAGATGGTCGCGAAGATCGAGGCCGAACTCGGCCCGGTGGGCATCCTGGTCAACAACGCCGGTATCGCGAGCCGCGGGCAGGCGGTGATCGACACCGAGCCCGCCGAACTGCAGCGGCTGGTTGCGACCCATGCGTTCGGCCCGCACTACCTGGCACGGCTCACGCTGCCGAAGATGCGCACGCTCGGCCGCGGCGACATCGTGATGATCTCGAGCACCGCGACGCGCGGCCTTGGCGCGTTCGGCGCACCGTACAACATGGGCAAGACCGCCATGGAGGCGCTGGCCTATACGCTCGCGAAAGAGGAGCGCCCCTACGGCATCCGGGTCAACATCGTCGCTCCGGGGCTGGTCGAGACGGAAATGGGCAAGCGCCTGATGCGGGCGACCGCGGGTGTGCAGGATCTCCGCCAGCTCGACGCGGTCATGCCGTTCGGTCGTGTGTGCCAGCCGGACGACGTGGCGAACGTCGTGCGATTCCTGGTCTCGGAACAGAACTCCTATCTGACCGGTGAGCGGCTCTACTGCGACGGCGGCGGCCAGTCGGCCACTGCCCGTCCGCGCAATCCCTAATCCTGCCCCGGCGCACCAGTCGCCGCATGCCGGCGCACGGTGCGCCTCGGTCAGTCCGCGAGTGCTTCGAGGTGAGCGCCCACGCTGCGCGCGAGCGCGGCGAGGTCATAACCGCCTTCCAGGGTCGAGACGACGCTCCCGCTGGCGTATCGATCGGCCACGGCGACGATCTCGCGCGTGATCCAGCCGAAGTCGGTCTCGTCGAGTTCGAGTTCGGCCAACGGGTCGGCACGATGCGCATCGAATCCGGCGGAAACGAATACCAGATCCGGTCGGTGTTGCTCGAGCGCCGGCAACCAGTCCCTGGCGATCGCGGCGCGGAACGCATCGCTGCCGGTACCTGCCGGCAGCGGCGTGTTGACGATGTGGGGCCGGACGACATCCTCGTAGCGACCCGGATAGAACGGATGCTGGAAGCTCGAGCAGACCAGCACGCGGGGGTCGTCCTGGAACATTTCCACGCTGCCGTTGCCGTGGTGCACGTCGAAGTCGAGGATTGCCACGCGCTCGATGCCGGAATGCGTCAGCGCGAGAGCCGCACCGACGGCCACGTTGTTGTAGATGCAGAACCCCATCGCGGCGCCTGATTCGGCGTGATGTCCCGGCGGGCGCACCGCGCAGAATGCCCGCGTCGTGGTCCCGTCGAGTACCGCGCGGACCGCCGCGGTGACCGCGCCGGCGGCGCGTGCAGCGGCCTCGAGGCTGTCGGGGCAGAGTGCGGTGTCAGGGTCGAGGGCCACCAGTCCAGAAGTGGGTGCGCGCCGCTCGAGCATGGCCAGGTAGGCCGGCGTGTGCACGCGCGTGAGGTCTACGCGCGTGGCCCGTTCCGGTTCCACGATCCGGCATTGGGCCAGCAGTCCGGTACGTTCGAGGTGCGCGAGGATCGCGGCCAGGCGCTCGGGACGCTCGGCATGGCCCGGCTGCATACGGTGCTGCAGGCAGGCGGGGTGGGTGAAGATCAGCATGGCGCCGCTACCCGGGCCGCACTCAGCGCTTGCGGGCGGCGCGGCGCAGGGCACCCTGCTCGGCGGCCAAGAGCTCGCCAAATCGCGCGAGCGCCACCGGTGGCGAGAACAGGTAGCCCTGCGCGTCCGTGCACCCCGCCCGTGCGAGCACGGCGAGCTGTCCCTCGCGCTCGATGCCCACTGCGACGACCCGGAGTTCGAAGCGGCGGCCGAGTTCGCAGACGTGTTCGACCACCTCGCGCGCGTGCGGGTCCGTCTCGATGCGCTCGACCAGCGTGCGGTCGATCTTCAGCGTGTCGGCCGGGCAGCGCAGCAGGCGTGCCGTGTCGACCAGGCCGCTGCCCAGGTTGTCGAGCGCGAACCGTACACCCATGTCGCGCAGCCGGTACAGCTGCTCGCGGTGGGCGTCGATGAGCACCAGCATCGCGTCGTGTGGAATTTCCAGTTCCAGCAGGGCCGGATCCAGCCAGCGTTCGGCGCGGAACCGTTCGATCTGCGCGACGATGGCGCCGCGGTTGAACTGCTGCGGTGACACGTTGATGCCGAGGCGGATCGGATCGATGCGGTTCTCGAGCCAGGTCGCGGCGCTGCGGCAGGCATGTTCCAGCACCCAGTCGCCGATCCGTGCCATGTGGCCGCGGCGTTCGGCGACCGGGATGAACTGGCTGGGTGACAGCTCGCCGAGCTCGAGTCCGTGCCAGCGCAGCAGGACCTCTGCACCTGACATGCGCTCACCGTCGATGCGCATCTGCGGTTGCAGGACGAGCGCGAACTCATCGCGCGCGAGTGCCTCTGGCATCCGTTCCGCCAGCGCATCGCGTTCCGGACCGGCGACGCGGTTGCCGCCGGCATCGAGCGCCCGGCGCATCGCGCGCCAGGCAGCGCTCCAGAGCCGGTCCGCATCACCGGGGAGGGGTTCGCACGCATAGCCGATGCTCGCGGTCAGATGCAGGCGTCCGCCGCGGAACTCGAGCGGTTGCTGCAGGGCCGTGACGAGGTCTCCTGCTGCTGCGGCGACCGCCTCGGCAGCGATGCCGGGGAATGCGGCGACGAAGCAGGACGGATCGTAGTAGCCGACCAGCGCCTGCGGCGGCAGCCCGCGCCGGACCCGTTCGGCCAGCACGCCGAGCAGGTCGGAGCGGCTGACCGGATCGAGCTGTCCGTACAGATGGCGCGCGTGATCGATCTGGATCACCAGTATGCCGGCCGGCCCGTCGGCGTGGCGGGCCAGGTCGCGCAGCAGTTCGTCATGGCGCGGCAGGCTCGTGATGGGCTCGCGCCGGTCGAGATCGGCGAAACGTTCACGGAAGCGGCGCGCGTTGACGCAGGTGCGCAAGGCCTGGAGCAGGTCGGCGTCGGCCAGCGCCGGATCGACGAGCGCTGCACCGACCGTGTCGTGACCGGTGGTGGTTGTAGCCAGCACGACCGGTGCACGCCCGGCGCACGCGGTGAGTTCGGGCAGCGCGGCCGCGCGGTCGGTGATCACGAGGTCGGCGGCCGGCTGCATGGTGTCGAGTACGCGCAGCAGCACCGGCAGTTCGTCGCAGAGCCAGCACGACCAGCCGGCATTCGCGGCCAGCAGCGTGAGGCGATCACGCAGTCCGGCGTCCTCGATCAGTCCGCAGAGATTCATGGCTTGGTCCCGTCTCGATCCCGTTCAGGCAGGGGCGGCGTCGGCAGCCGCGGTCCACTGCAGTCTAGTCCGCATTGCGCAACCGATCACGGTCCGGCCGGGTGTCCTGGATGCGCATACTCAGCCAGGCAGGAGCCGGCCGCAGTCCAGGTCCTCCAGCGCGGCGCAGGCGCGGGTCGCGAGCGCGCGCGCAATCGCCGCGCCGCGGGCGTTGGAGAGATCCAGCGTCGCGGCGATGACCACCGCGTAGTCGAGCAGGTAGAGCGCGGCGCGCCGGTAGTCTTCGGATAACCGGTCGGCCGGGTAGTCGCGCACGCCATGGCGCCGCAGCCCGTCCAGGTAGCGCGCCAGCAGGTCGCGCTCGTGGCGGCGGCGCACCTCGAGCTGAACGCTCTGGGTGAGGTAGTAGGCGAGGTCCTGCCCGGGCGAGGACCAGGTGATCGACTGCCAGTCGACGATGGCGAAAGGCGGCTGGTCCGGCCGTGTCGCGAAGAACATGTTCTCCAGCCGGCAGTCGCCGTGAGTCAGCACCTGGGGCCCGCTGCACATCGCCCCGAGGATCGCGCCGGTGGCTGGGCCGACCCGCTCGCCCCAGCGGCGCACGCCGGGTGGAATCGTGTCGCCGAACATCTCGACGAACCGCGGCCAGCCGAATTCGAAACCACCGGTCATCCCCGCGATCTGCGCGGCGTTGGCGTGCGAGGTGACCCAGTCCGCGAGTCGTCCCGGGCCGCCGCCGAAGTGGCGTGCGTGGAAGGCGGCGAGCGCGTCGATGACCACCTCCGCTTCGGCGAGCCCGCTGCCGGCGACCTGGTCGCCCGGACGGCGGTCGCCGAGGTCCTCGAGCAGCAGGACGAAGCCCGAGCCGTCCGCGGCCTGTGCCGCGAAATGACAGCTCGGGTGGGGCAGCGGGGTGAGCGCGGCGAGCGTCTGGTAAAAGCGGACCTCGCGCCCGTACATGTCGTAGGTTTCCGCGACCGCGCGGTTGTCGGCGACCGGGGAGGGGAACTTGGCGATCAGCGTGCGCGGTGCACCGGACGCCTGCCCGGCGTATTCGAGTTCGATGCGTGCGACCAGCGCCATCAGGCCGCCCCCGGCGCCGAGCGGGCGCGGCGTGCAGTCGATCACCCGCGCACCGGTCGAGAGCGTCCCGCCGCGCGTGAGCGCATCGGTCAGCCAGGCGGGCGTCAGCTCATCGGGCGAAGCCGGCAGCGCCGCGGTATCGGTCATGGTTCCCCTCCACTGTCCGGCGCCCACTGTCCGGCGCCCACTTTCCGGCGTATGCGCGCGGCCGTTCGGCCGGGCGCCGGTCAGGCGGAGACTAGCAACACCATCGGTGGACTTCACCCCTTGCCGCGGCTGGCCGCATGGGTCGGGCGCACGTTCAGAGCGGCTCGAGCCAGACCTGGCGGTGATCGCGCATGATCCGGCCGATCCCGCCGAGCAGTGCCAGGCGCTCGCTGGTGTGCGCAGGCGCATCGTCGATCGTGTCGATCGGCAGGCGTCGGGTGCGTGCGAGCAGGTGGCGCAGCGGCGCCAGCAGCCCGGGCAGCGCGGTGGGCTCGGGCGGCTCGACGAAACGCAGCCGGCGTCCCTGGTTCTCGATGACGAGCGCGAGGCGCCCCGCACGAAAGGCGAGATAGTTCTGCGGCCGCCGCTGCGGCAACGTCGGCCAGGGCAGACCGAGCCCGCAGGGAGAGACCGGATCCATCGCGTTGATCCAGAAGTCCGGGCCGGTATCCGGGCCGGTATCCTGGCCCGATGCTTCCAGCGCACGCTGCGCTGCCGGTGTCACGAACTGCGGCCCCGACAACCCTTCGAAGAACAAACCGCCGGCCACCTCGCCGGCCAGTTCCATCAAGCGCAGTGCGCGGAACAGCGCGGCCCAGCGCACCGGATCACCCTCCCGGTTGGCGAGTTCGCGGCAGACGAAGCCGTAGCGCTCGAGCAGCAGGCGTGCGCGTTCACGCGCGTCCTCGAGTTCGGCAAGCGCGTCTTCCGGTTCGGACGGGGCAGCCACCAGCCGCCAGTAGCCGGACCACCCGGCGGGCGGCGGGCGCCGGGCACGGGTTCGTGGCGGTCCGCCGCTGCCCGCGCCGCCGAGTTCGAAGTTGCGGGCGACGCCCTCGCGCAGCGGCTTCAGATCGTCGGCCGCCAGCCCGCCGTTCCAGACGTCGCGCCACCATCGATCATTGAACGCGTCCCGACTGTCGGGCTGCTGGTCGAGGAGCTGCAGGAATGCGTAGCGCGCGGCGCGATCGGTGAACAGTGTTGCGAAGCTCGATTCCGCACGCGGCGTATCGAGCAGCGCGAGATCCTCGGGATCGCCGATGCGCACCTGCCCGGGCCCCGCGCCCTGCCAGGTGAAGCCGAGCTCGCCGAGCGCGTGGTCGAACTCGACCGGCAACAGCGTGGCCGGCCGGTCGTTCGACATCAGCCGCGCGGCGGGCAGATCGTTCAGCCAGACTTCGACCGGCGCGCGGTAGCCGCTGAGCGGCACGAGGCGGCTGGCAGGATCCTCGCCGTCGTCACGCCCGAGACCCTGCCAGCGGGCCAGAAAAGCAGGCAGTGCGGTACACGGGCGCGGCTCCAGCAACGGGCGTGCGCGGGCGCGTTGCATTCGCAGCAGCGCCTCGTAGTTCTGCCGGTCGCACCAGACCAGTCGCTCCGGTTCGTCGGCGAGCAGTGCGCCGTAGACGAACGCGTCGCGATCGTCGAGCAGGTCGTCGGGTACACGCGGCAAGAGCGTGGCGATCGCGCTTGCGTCGAGCGGGCCGTGAAACGAGAGAACCTCCAGCGCGAACTGCGCCGGCGTGCGCGGGTCATCGAGCGGCGGCGCTGCACCGTCGAATATAGCGCCCGCGCACCAGCCGCTGGTCATCAACCCGTGCAGCAGCTCGCGGTGCACGTGCCACGTGCGGCCGTCGAGGGTCAGGCGCGCGAGGTCCGGGTGGCCGGGGACCCCGTCGTCCGGCATCGCGGAGAGCAGCACGCGTTCGCGGATCCAGTCCGCCCAGTCGTCGGCGGACTCCGGCGCATAGCCCGGCGCCGTGCGCTGCCGGCGGGCCAGGAATGCTTCGATGGTCGCCTGCCGTATGGCGGGACGCAGGCTCGCGTGACCGATCGCCGTATCGATCAGATCATCGGCGAGCGCCGAGCGGCCGCGGGTCTCGGGCTCGTCGTCCGCGTACATGTAGCGGCTGATCTGGTCCCACGCCAGGCCGGCCGCGAACGGGCTCGGGGACACTGTGCGGATGCTGGTCAGCTCGATCGTGCCGTCAGCGAGTGCGGCGAGGCGTCGTTTCAGTGCAGGCAGATCGAACTCGTCTTCGAGGCAGGTGCGCCAGCATTCGAGCAACAGCGGGAAGTCGGCCAGGTCGTGCACGCTGCTCATCAGTTTCTTCGACTGCAGGCGGCTCACCCACAACGGCAGACGGGCGTTGAAGCGCTGGCGCGAGAGCAGCAGCGCGCGACCGGCGGCTTCGCGGAACCGCGCGCCGAAGAAGCCGGATTCCTCGAGCGCGTGGCGCAGCAGCGGTACGACACGCTCGGCCGGGACCAGCTCGAGGATCCGTTCGGCGTCGAGCGATTTGCGCGACAGCAGCACGATGGCGTTGTCGGACGCCGCGATCTCGATGCGCTCCGGCGTGCCGTTTGCCGCGGCGTCTGCCTCGAGCGCGGCTCGCAGCGCGAGCGCGAGCGGCTGATTGACCCGTCCGCCCCAGAACGTGTGCAGCACGAGCTGATGCAGTTCGCCGGAGCTGCGATAACCGCCCGGTGCCGTGTCCACCGATTCGGCGAGCAGGTGGCTGGCGTGCGGCAGTGCGGCGCCGGTGGCCGCGCGCTGACGGACCAGGTACTCCACCAGAGCCGCGGCCGCCGTCGGCTCGAAACAGCGCAGTTCGGTCAGCTCCGTGAGCAGGGCCCGGTCGTCGTGCGTGGCCAGGTGGGTTTCGGCCAGGGCCAGGAATTCACCGATGCGCACCGACAGGTGATCGCTGCGCGAGCGCGTTTCGGAGCGCCAGAACGGCGGCGCGGTGGTCGGCCGCGTGGTCGGCCGGGCCAGTACGTCGTTGTGCGTGATGCGCTGGATCTGCCAGTTCTGCGTGCCGAACGCGAAGGTCTGGCCGACGGTTGCTTCCCAGACGAATTCCTCGTCGAGTTCACCGATGGCCGTGCCGGTGTCGGCGTGGCGCAGCTGGAAGTAGCCGCGGTCCGGGATGACACCACCCGAGTGGTGAAAGGTCAGCACCGCGCTGCGCTCCGCGGTGACCAGTCCGCGCAGCCGGTCGACCCGCAGGCGCGGCTTCAGCTCGCGGATGCGGCCGCCCGCGTAGCGGCCCGCCAGCATGTCGACCACCAGGTCGAAGTGGGCGCGGGGCAGGCGCCGGTACGGGCCGGCCTGGCAGACCAGCCGGTACAGGTCGTCGATGCGCCAGGATTCGCTCGCGGTCAGTGCGACCAGCAGCTGGGCTAGCACGTCGAGCGGATTCTCGAGCAGATGCATGGGCTCGATGTCGCGCGTGGCGACCGCCTCGGCCAGCGCCGCCGCTTCGATGAAGTCCTGCGGATGGGTCGGGTACAGCGACGCGCGGCTCACCGCACCGACCTGGTGGCCGGCGCGGCCGATGCGCTGCAGTGCGGCCGCGACGTCGGGCGGCGACTGCACCAGCACCACTTCGTCGAGGCTGCCGATGTCGATGCCCATCTCGAGCGAACTGGTGGCGACGATGGCCTTGAGGGCCCCTGATTTCAGGCGCTGTTCCACGGCTAGCCGCAGTTCGCGCGCGAGCGAGCCGTGGTGCGCGAATGCGAGCTGCCCGGCCGTGCCGTCGTTGATGCGGAAAGTGAGTTGCTCGGCGAGGCGCCGGCTGTTGACGAAGAACAGGGTTGCCGTGTTGGCGGCGATGTGGCGGCGGAACGCCGCGGCGAGCGGCTCCCAGATCTTGACGCCCCTTGCCGCGGCATCCAGGGCATCGGCCGGGCAGCGGACGTGCAACTCGATGCGCTTGTCGGCGCGGGCGGCCACGCACGTGATGGGACGTTGCCGATCATCGGGGTCGGCTCCGGCGGCGAACGCGGCGATGGCTTCGAGCGGCCGCACCGTGGCGGAGAGCACGATGCGCTGGAACGCGCCCGCCAGCCGTTCGAGGCGCTCCAGCGCGACGAACAGCACGGTGCCGCGCCGGTTGTCGACCAGTGCGTGCACCTCGTCGACGATCACCGTCTCCACGTCGGCGAGTGCCAGCCTTCCGCGTACCGACGAAAGCATCAGCAGCAGGCTCTCGGGCGTGGTGATGAGGATCTCCGGCGGGTTGCGCAGGAGCCGCTGGCGGTCGCCCTGGCTGGTGTCGCCGGAACGGGTCTCGGCGCGCAGCGCTGGCAGCGCGCCGCGCGCCTCGAGCGCGGCGAGCGGCTCCAGCAGATTGCGCCGGATGTCGTTGTTCAAGGCCTTGAGCGGCGAGACGTACAGGACCCTGGTGCGGCGCGGCTGGCTCGCGCCGGTCGCGAAGGCGTTCAGGGCCCACAGGAACGCGGTCAGCGTCTTGCCGCTGCCGGTCGGCGCCGTGACCAGCACGTGGCCGCCGGCGGCGATCCGCGGCCAGGCCTGGGCTTGCGCGGCGGTCGGTGCGCCGAACGTCTCGACGAACCAGTCGCGCACGGCCGGCGCGAATGACGCGAGCGGCGCCTCCGGATTAATGTCCTGATGTATGGGCGCCGGCTCCGGCGCCGCCGCTTCGTGCGTTGCTGATCGTTCCGCCGACATGGGCCGATGGTACTCCACGCCGCGCGGGCTGGCTGGCCCCGGTCTCCGGTAGCTCGCCGCCAGCGGCCGCCCATCGGTGACGGATGCGGGCTAGAATGCGGCGCCCGGAAGCGCCTGGAGACCCCGTTTGATGCACGACGTCGCCAATCTGCTGCGCCCGGGCCAGCGCATCTTCGTGGCCGGCAGCAGCAACGAACCGACCGGGCTGCTCGAGGGACTGCGCGGCGCGCGGCTGCCGGCGGGCCTCACTTTCATCCAGTTCCCGCTGGCCGGCTACAACCGCTGCGACTTCACCGCATTCGCACCGGATGCGCGCATGGTCACCTTCTTCATGACGCCGGACCTGCGCGGTGCCGATCCCGCGCGGCTGGAATTCCTGCCCATGCACATGCGCACGGTCTATGACTACGTGGCGGGACACGCCGACGTCGCGCTGATCCAGGTGGCGCGCGCTGCCGACGGCAGCCTGCGCGTCGGCCCCAACGTGGATTTCGTCGACGCCGCACTGGACTCGGCCGGCACGGTCATCGCGGAACTGAACGAAGCGTTCGTGGCACCGGCCGGGTGCCCGCCGATCGATCCTGCCGCGATCGATCTCGTGGTGGCGACCCGGCGTCCGCTCCACCTGGCCGCCGCGCCGGTCATCGACGCGGCGGCGGCCGCGATCGGTGCAAGGGTCGCCGGACTCATCCGCGACGGGGACTGCATCCAGACCGGGATCGGCGGCATCCCAGCCGCGATCCTCGCGCGCCTCGAGCAACACAACGACCTCGGCCTGCACGGCGGCCTCATCGACGACGGCGGCATGCGCCTGATCGCGCGCGGAAACGTCAACGGTGCGCGCAAAGCCATCGATCGCGGGGTGCACGTGACCGGCATGGCGCTCGGCTCCGGCCAGCTGCTCGACTGGCTCGCGGAGACACCAGCGGTACGGTTCCGCGCTGCGAACTACACGCACGAGGTCGGTGTGATCCGGCAGCTTCCCGGGTTCGTGTCCATCAACTCGGCGGTCGAGGTGGACCTGCACGGCCAGGTCAACGCCGAGGTGGCCGGTGGGCGGCAGATCTCCGGAACCGGCGGCTCGGTCGACTTCATGCGCGCTGCCAAGGCAGCGCCGGGTGGGCGCTCGATCGTCGCCATGAACGCGACTGCGCGCGACGGCACCGTGTCGCGGATCGTGCCGCGCGTCGAGATGGTCACCGCACTGCGGACCGACGTCGACATCGTGGTGACCGAGTACGGCGTCGCGGAACTGCGCAACGCGCCGCTCGCCGCCCGCGCGGAGGCGCTCATCGCGATCGCGGCGCCGCAGTTCAGGGACGCCTTACGCGAGTCCCTGTCCGCGCGCGGATGAACGCGCGCGCAGACGCGCAGAGACGGCCCGCGGCCCGGTATAGTGTCTCGCCCCTGGGCCGCCTCCGCGACCCTGGTTCCCTGACAGAGGCGGCAATCGATGGATGAACTGGTTCTGACCCGACCCGACGACTGGCACCTGCACGTGCGCGACGGCGACGCCCTGCGCGCGGTGCTGCCGTTCACCGCGCGCCAGTTCGGGCGGGCCATCATCATGCCGAACCTGGTGCCGCCGGTGGTAACGACTGCCGAGGCCCTGGCCTACCGGGAGCGCCTGCTCGCGGCCGTGCCGCCGGGCCTGCGTTTCGAGCCACTGATGACGCTTTACCTCACCGACACGACACCGCCGGAGGAGATCGTCCGGGCGCGGGCGAGTGGTTTCGTGGCCGGGGTGAAACTCTATCCGGCCGGCGCCACCACCAACTCGGATTCCGGGGTGACCGACATCCGCCGCTGCGACGCCACGCTGGCGGAAATGGCGCGCGCCGGTCTGCCGCTCCTGGTCCATGGCGAAGTCACCCATGATCACGTCGACATCTTCGATCGCGAGGCCGTGTTTATCGAGGAAGTGCTACGCCCGCTGCTGGCGCGGCACCCCGGCTTGAAGGTGGTGTTCGAGCACATCACCACCGCGGAAGCCGCGGAGTTCGTCATCCAGGCGCCCGAGCACGTCGCCGCCACCATCACCGCCCACCACCTGCTGCTCAATCGCAATCATCTGCTGGTCGGCGGCGTCCGGCCGCACAACTACTGCCTGCCGGTGCTGAAGCGCGAGCGCCATCGCCAGGCGCTGGTGGCGGCCGCCACGTCTGGAAATCCGAAGTTTTTCCTCGGCACCGACAGCGCGCCGCACGCGCGCTCGACCAAGGAAAACGCCTGCGGCTGTGCCGGAACGTTCTCGGCCCCCGCGGCGATCGAACTGTATGCCCTGGCTTTCGAGGCGGCGGGCAGACTCGATCGCCTCGAGGCGTTCGCGAGCCATCACGGTCCGGACTTCTACGGTCTGCCGCGTAACCGCCACACGATCATGCTGCGCCGTGAGTCGTGGCGGATTCCCGACAGCTACCCGTACCTGGACGAGACGATCGTGCCGTTCATGGCAGGCGAGACGCTCACCTGGCGGATGGCCTGATGCGGCTGCGCCGCTAGGCCGGGCTAGGGCGCGCGGATGATCATCGACTGACTGGCCGTCGCGAGCAGCGTACCGGCCCGGCTCCACAGGTGCACCGAGCCGTGCCCGAAGCCATTGCCCGCGTATTCCATGCGGTTGTCGCACAACACCCACTCGGTCGGCTCGAGGCGTCCGAACCGGATCGTGTTGTCGAGGCTCGTGCAGTGCATGATCCGGCCGAGCGCGTTGCCGACCACCGACGGCATGTAGTCGGCGATGATCGCGAGCGCGGCCGCGTCGTGCGCCACCGCCGGCATGCGCGCCCACAGCAGCGAGCGGCCGTCGTCGGTCGGCCGGCCGAATCCCGAGAAGCCGAACGCGCCGCGCGCGAGCCGCAGTTCGATGTGCGCATGGATGCTCTCGGCTTCGTGGCGCTGCGGGATTTCCGGGCACGCCTCGGGTTCCGGCGCGTCGGGCATCTGCTCCCAGCAACCCTCTGCGGTCGACTGGCGTTCGCCTGCGGCGCCGAACACGGTGATGATCTCGCGTTCGCCGACATGGCCGACGACGCGTCCCTGCGTGACGTTGCGGCCGACGGCCGGGAGCACGACCTCGAGATCCAGGGTTTCGTCGGGGCGGGTGATCGACAGGTACTGGCCTGTCGCCCATACCACCGGTTTTCCTGTCGCGTGTTCGAGCGCGACGATCCCGGCCGCGAGGCCCGCGCCGCCGAACAGCGAGCCGCGGCCACCGCTGACCTGCGGACCGAGGCGCAGCGACCAGCGTCGGGTATCGGTCGCATGGTCGAGCGCGAGGAATGCCGCGCAGGTCTGTTTCATGGTGCGCCTCCGGGAAAAAGCCCGGGACACTAGCGGATCCGGCAGGTGGGGACAACGACCTCGACCGGTGCGGCAGTTCGCGATGACTGCGTGACCCAGTCGCCACTGTGGTGTGCGGACACGTTGCGGGTGCAGCGAGGCGCGGGCCTGATTGGCTAAGCTCCACCAGTGGATACCATTCATCGCACGGGCCGGCCGCTCGATTCGAATACGAGGCGCAGATTCGTCCGCCTGAAGACCCGCCAGGCGGCGCGGGTACGCTTCGCTTCCGGCATGACGCTCGACTGCGAGATTCGCGATTTCTGCCCTACCGGCCTATTCCTGCGCTTTCCCCCGGGGAACGCCAGTGCCGCGGTCGGACCGTCGCTCGTCGAAGCGTCGGTCGTGGTCGAGTTCGGGGTCGGTGCAGCACCCGGGCGGCATGCCGTGGAGGGTCGTGTCGCGCATCACTCGGACGCCGGGATCGGGGTATTCTCGAGCGGGATGACCGAACCCGCCTTTCAGGCGTTGCTGGAGTACCGGGCCGGGCTCTACCAGGCTGCGGGCGACGTGCAACGCCGCGAACTGGACGCCGCCGACCCAGAGACCGTCCGGCGCCAGTGCCAGAGCCTCTATCGGCCATTTCTCGCGCGCGTGATCGATGAACTGTTCAGGCTGGCCGATGCAGAAGCCACGGCCGACCCCCGGGCCGATGTGCCGTTTGGCGATGCGGCAGCCCTGCACGCCCTCTGCATGGCGCTCAGGCGATCGCGGACCGACATAGAGCAGCGCTTCTCCCGAGCCGCCCTCGGCCGCGTCGAGGGAACCGCAGCCCCGGAGATTGCCAATACGGGTGCCGGGCAGAGCCTGGAACTCTCGCTGGTGGACGACGGGGAGTTCGACGACTGGCTGAATCTCTCGGCGGTCATCAGCAAGGTGGAATCCGGGTTGGACAAGCCGCTCGCGCGCTTCGAGAGCCTGTATCGTCTCGCCGCGGCACGGACGGTGGGCAACGGCGTGGACGGCGCACCGGAAGGGGCAGCTGACCAATCGAGCCCCTTCGGTCCTGATGCGCTCTGCCGCGCGTTCCAGGAATCCATCCAGGATCTGCCGGTCGACAATGCGCTGCGCGCCATGCTCTATCGACTGTTCGGCCGCGCACTGACGGTGCACGCGCCGGTCTTCTACGAGGGTCTGGCCAAGGTCGCGGCCGTAGCCGAACGGCGCCAGGTCCGTTCTGAAGGCACGGTCGGTAACCCTGTGCGGATGCCATCAGTGAACCGGGCGGCGGCGCCGGGCGCCCCGGCAGCTGGCCCGGCGACCGCCGGGATTGCCGAGGGGAGCCTGGTCCGCACCGCCAGTCTGCTGCGGCAGGTGGTGAGCCAGCTGGCCGATGTCGCGCCCACGGGCGACGCGCCCCGCGCGCCGGTCCCGGCAGCGACCCCTGCCGACCTGCCGGCGGCCGATGCCCGGGAATTGCTCCTCGCCGTGCAAGGTCTGCTGCAGGCTCGGGCGGGCGAACCCGCTGCGCTGGGACAGGGCTCGCTGACCGATCAGTTGCGGTCCCGACTGGCCGGGTCCGATGGCAAGGGCCGGATCATCGCACCCCGGGATCGGGAGATCCTCGATACCCTGGCCAATCTGTTCGACAAGGTCATGGGTGAGTATGCGCCCGGCTCCGAACTCGCTTCGCTCATGCGGCGTTTCGAGGAACCGTTCTACCGGCTCGCCCTGCGCGATCCGGATTTTCTGAACTCCGACCAGCACCCTGCGCGCGAGCTCTTGGACGTGCTCGATCAGTTCGCCATCGCGACCGATGATCAGGGCAGGTTCTTCGACTCGAAGCTGTTCAAGGCGCTCGGCGGCCTGGTGGACAACGTGGTCGCCGGGTCCGAGCAGAATCCGGGGCTGTACGGACAGTCCGTTCAGACGTTGCGCAAGATGCTGGTGCCGCTGCAGAAGGAACGCAGGCAGCGCATCTTGCGCCTACAGGAGGCCTGTGAAGGCAGGCATCGCATCCTGCAGTCCCGGCATCGCGTACTGAGCGAGCTGGAATCGCGGCTCGGTGGCCGCCGGGTACCGCGCCTGCTGCTACGCCTGCTGGAACAGGGCTGGCGCCATCATCTGTGCCTGGTGGAGTTGCGCCAGGGTAATGGAAGCGATGAGTGGCTGGTGGGTATCGGTATCGTCGACACGCTGCTCGAATGGCTGGCACCCGATTTCCGCCCGGCTGGCGCCTACACGGCCGGGGTGGCGAGCGTGATGCGTGCGATCCGCTCCGGTCTGGCTGGGGTCAGTGTCGAACCCCAGACGCTCGATGCGTTGCTCGAGGACCTGGACCGCGCACTGCTGGGTCGCATGCGGGAGCCGGATCGCGAGGTCGAGTTCGTTGCGCTCGCACCGGGCCGGATTCTGCCTGGTCATGACAAGGACGGCGCTGCGCCGGCTGGCGACGCCCGGCTGGGCGAGCGGCTGGTGCTGGGCAGCTGGTGGAACATCGCGCCGGACGGTGATCGTGCGACCGCCCAGCAGCTCATCTGGCTCAGCCAACCGCCGGGGCGCTGCGCGTTTGCCAATCGATCCGCCACGCAGAAGCAGGAATTTCCGCTGGCGGAACTCGACCGCCTGCGGGCGAGCGGACGTGCCGAGTCCGGGCCCGACAAGGAGTTGCCGGTCCTCGAGCGTTCGGAGGGGTTGCTGGTCGATTCCGTGTATCGGCATCTCACCCTGCAGAGCCGCCATGACCCGGTGACCCACCTCATCAACCGCAGGACGCTGCTTCACAGATTGGGCGAGCTGCCTGCGGAGCCAGTGGGTACGGCACGTCCGCACACGCTCGGCATCATCGAATTCGACCAGCTGCGCATCATCTCGCATCTGCACGGGGTCGAAGTGCGCGAAGGATTGTTGCGCCAGCTCGCAGCGGAGTTCGAGCAACGATTGCAGCCGGATGCGGTGCTGGCCGCGTTTGGTGACGACACGTTCGGTGCCTGGCTGCCCGGGTGCGATGCCGGGGAAGCGCGGGAGCGATTTTCCGGGGCCATCACGTGGCTGAAGGACTTCCGGTATACGCGCGACGGTGCGAGTTTCGGTATCGCAGCGAGTGTGGGGGTCGTGGAGTTTCACCCGGGCACACTCGAAGCAGGGGAGATCCTGCGCCGTGCGGACGCCGCATGCATGAGTGCCAGCACCACGGGTGGCAACCAGATCCAGTTCTATTCACGCGACGATGTCCAGGTTCAGGGCCAGGAGACGCTCCTCGAGTGGGCCGGCAGTATCGACACGATTCTCGCGGAGAATCGGCTGTTCCTGCGTTGCCAGCGGGTCAGTCCCGTGACCCAGGCCACGGGGCTCGAGTCGTACTACGAGATCCTGCTCGGCGTGCGGGATTCGCGCGGCGTGGTGACCGGCCCGCTGCCGCTGATCCAGGCTGCCGAGCGCTGGAACCGGATCCACGAGATCGACCGATGGGTGCTCGAACAGGTGTTTGCCTGGATCCGAACGCACCGCGGCACGTTCGATGCCCTGGGAGGTTTCTCGGTCAACCTGTCGCCCCAGTCGCTGCGCAACGAGGACATCCTGACGCTGCTTCACAGGGAGCTCGCGAGCCTCGATCTGCCGGCGACCAAACTCATGTTCGAGATCACCGAGACGGCGAGTGTCGGCAGCTACGCGCCGGCGCGTGATTTCATCCAGCAGATCCGCCGCTACGGGTGCCGGTTCTGTATCGACGACTTCGGCAGCGGCTACGCTTCGTACGGACACCTCAAAAATCTGCAGGCCGACGTTCTCAAGATCGATGGGATATTCGTCAAGGACATGCTGACCAGCGCGGCCGATCGCGCCATGGTCGGGTCGATGAAGGAAATCGGTCATTCGCTCGGCATGACGGTCGTTGCCGAGTACGTGGCAACCGAACAACACCTCTCGGCGGTGCGCGAAATCGGCGTAGACTACGCGCAGGGGTATGCGTTGCATGAACCAGTGCCGCTCGACGAACTGGTTCCCGGCGGACTCGCACCGGCGCTGCCGCCCGGGTCGCGGCCACCATTGCCGGGTGCGGGCATGGTCCATTGATCGGTACGCGGTTTCCCGCGGAGCCGACGCCGCTCAGGAGCCGCAAAGTGCATATCGGTATCAGCCATTTTCCGACCAGCTACTCGATTCGCGGCGTCGATCTCGGCCGTGCGCTGGAAGAGCGCGGATTCGAATCCCTCTGGGTTGTCGAGCACACCCATATCCCGGCGTCGCGGCAGACGCCGTACCCCCTGGGTGGCGAACTGCCTTCGATTTACTGGGAGGCCTACGAGCCACTCACCTATCTCGCTCAGGTGGCGGCTGTAACGGAACGGCTCAACGTCGGCACCGGCGTGCTGCTGGTGGCGCAGCATCACTCCATCGCGCTGGCCAAGCGGATCGCCACGCTGGACTCGCTCACCGGCGGCCGGGTGCTGCTGGGCGTCGGCGGTGGCTGGCTGCCCGAAGAAATGCGCAACCATGGCTTCGACTTCAAGGATCGCTGGGCCATCCTGCGGGAGCACGTGTTGGCCATGAAGCGGTGCTGGACCGAGAAGGACGCGGCCTTTCACGGCAGGTTCGTCGACTTCGATCCGGTCTGGGTCGAGCCGAAGCCCGCGCGCCCCGGCGGCCCGCCAGTGCTCATCGGAGCGACGTCGCGCTGGGCGCTCGAGCGCATCGCCGAGTACGCCGACGGCTGGTATCCGATCATGACGCCCCAGTTCGACGCACAACTCGCGCAACTGCGCGAGCATGTCGCCCGGCGCGGACGTTCGATGGCGGATATCGACGTGACGGTGCTGACGCACCCGGAAAACAAGGCCGCTCTCGCAACGCTCGAGGACAAGGGCGTGAACAGGATTGTGCTCTCCCTGCCCTCGGCAGGCCGTGATGAAGCGTTGCGGGTCCTGGACGCGTGTACTCCGGTCGTCCAATGGGCGAGATCCCTTTGAGCGCGAGCCTGCCTCGCTAGCTTGATATCCGGCTCGGGTCCAGCCAACGTAGCATCAGGAACCGAAGCAGTGCCAGGCATCCAGGGGTCGGAGGGGAGTTCGATGAGTACGCCGCATACCTCGAGTGGCGCCGCGCGCCGTGCACCGCTCGCCAACCGAACGCTGTTCGCCTACGCTGTCGCAGACATGCCGGTGGCCTTCGCGCTCTTTCCGGTGCTGGTCTATATCCCGAACTTCTACTCGTCGGAAGTCGGGATTCCGCTGGCGCTCGTCGGCACCATCATGCTGGCGGTCAGGGTCTTCGACTTCGTCAACGACCCATTGATGGGTTACTTGAGCGACCATACCCGCAGCCGGTTCGGGCGGCGCCGCCCCTGGATCGTGCTGGCGACACCGGTCCTGATGCTGGCGATCTACAACCTTTTCCTGCCACCCGAGGGCGCCACCTGGGTGCACATGGCCGTGTGGAGCGCCGTACTCACCGTCGGCACCACCATGTTCATCATTCCTTACTACGCCTGGGGCGCGGAGCTGACTCCGGACTATCACGAGCGAACCCGGGTCACCGGTGCGCGGGCGATGGCTGGCATCACCGGCAGCCTGCTGGCGCAGCTGGTGCCTGCAATGGCCATGCTGCTGTTCGCGTTCGGTGGCAGCGCGAACGTGCTTTTCATCGTCGGCGTCATGATGTTGCTGCTGATGCCGATCTGCGTCACCGCGACCGTAAGCATGACCCCGGAAGCGGTGGTGCACACCAGGTCGACGTTGCCGGTGCTCAAGGGCCTCCGGCTGATGTGGGAGAACGGGCCATTCAAACGGCTGGTACTGTCGTTCATGCTGAGCTCAATCGGCCTCGCGATCACCACGCCGCTGTACATCTTTTTCATCAAGTACGTGCTGAACGCCGAGGCACAGGCACCATACATGCTGATGTTCTTCTATGCGGCGAGCCTGCTCTCGATCCCCGCGTGGATGGCGCTTGCACGTCGCGTGGGCAAGCATCCCGCGTACATGGCTTCGTTCGTCCTGATCGGCTGCGCGCATCCGTTCTATCTTTTGTTGGGGGAAGGCGATTTCTGGTGGATGCTGCCGATCACGCTGGCCACCGGGATCGCCGCGGGCGGATTCTCGGCCATGCTGCCGAACGCCATGAAGGCGGACGTGATCGATCTCGACGAGCTGAGCAGTGGTGAAAACCGCGCGGCGTTCTTCTTCTCGAGCTGGTCGTTCGCGCAGAAGTTCTGTGGGTCGTTCGGGGGTGCGATCGCGATCTTCGGCCTAGCGATCTTCGGCTTTCAGACCGGTCCCGATGCCATCAACGGCCCGGACGAGCTCTTTGCGTTGCGATTCCTGTTTTCGACGTTTCCGTCGATCTTCTATCTCGGTGCGGCGCTGATCATCTGGAACTATCCGATCACCGAAACGCGTCATGCGGAGATTCACGCGCAGCTCGAACAGGCGCGCAGAGACAGGAGCCGGGCGCTCGCCATGCCCTAGTCAATGCAACCGTCCGCTCCCTCAACGCTCGCCTGATTCTCAAGCGTTGCCTTCGACTTCTTCCAGCGGAACCGTGCGCGCGTATGGCTCCGCGTTCCGCAGTCCTGGTCCTGCCTTGGCCTTTATTTCCTTGGGCTTCAACCGCCGCCCGTCCGCCGCATAAATTCCCACCGGCTTGATGGGTTTGCCATCCCTCCGATCGACGAATGTCAGCCGCTTGCCTTCCGGATTGGGCAGGTATGTGTCGCCCCAGTGAGTCATGGCGACGAGGGCAGGCTGCAACGCCAGGCCTTTCTCGGTGAGTCGATACTCAGGATGACCCGGGCCGTCTGTCTTTTCGAAAATTCCCGCCGTCACTAGCTTCTTGAGGCGCACGCTCAGCACGTTGCGCGAGATACCGAGGCTGTTGTGGAACTCATCGAAGCGGCGCAAACCGAAAAATGCATCGCGGATGATCAGCAGAGTCCAGTGCTCGCCGATCACCGAGAGTGTTTGCGCGAGAGAACAGTTGAAGTGGTCGAACGTGGTCAATTTCATGGTTGCATTCTAGCGCAAGAGTTCTATGATGCAACTTCATAAGAGTTCTATCAAAGAACTTAACTGCCCAGTACTCCTGACTACTTTCAGCACCGGGGCCGCAGCAATGGCGCAGATTGAAACCGGCACGACCGAGTTGCTTTGCGAGATCACCCGGCGCGTGGCGATTGTCACGCTCAACAAGCCGGAGAAGAAAAACGCGCTTGGCGACATCTTGACACCGGCCCTGCGCGCGCTGCTGCCGCAGCTCGAAAACCGTTCCGACGTGGGGTGCGTGATGATCACCGGCGCTGGCAACGCGTTCTGCTCGGGGGGTGACGTCAGTGAGATGGGCGCTCGCGACAGGACGGACGAACCGGCCCCCAGTCTGGAAGAGAGGATCTCCGACCTCACCGAAAAGCAGCGAATTCTCACCGGCCGCCTGTACGAATTTGCCAAGCCGACCATAGCCGCCCTGCCGGGTGCAGCCGCCGGGGCCGGACTGTCCATCGCCCTGGCGTGCGACTTGAGGGTTGCCGCTGACGACGCCTTCATGATCACGGCATTTCGCAATGTGGGCCTGTCCGGTGACTACGGCGCCACCTGGTTCCTGCCCAGGCTCGTCGGCCTGGCCCGAGCCAAATCGCTGTTTTATTTCTCGCCGCGGCTGACCGCCGGCGAGGCGCTGGAGATCGGTCTGCTGGACCGGGTATTCCCGGCGTCCACGTTCCGCAGTGACGCGTTGCAGTACGCCTTCGAGATCGCCAACGGACCGACGCTGACGCTGGGGCGGCTGAAGCAGAACCTGCAGCTCGGTCTGACCCAGTCGCTCAACGAGTCCCTGGCTCTGGAGGCCAGACACATGATCGAGTCGACCCACGGCGACGAAGCACGCGAAGCGATCGCCGCCTTCAAACAGAAACGCAAACCGGTGTTCCATCCTGAGAACGCCGCGGTCGGTGTGCCTGTGCGACGCGATCCAGGCGGCGCAGGAGCAGCTCCCGACAACCCGGGGAGACGATGATGAGCGAACGAGAGGTTGCCCTGATCGTTGGTGGCGGCCCCGGAATCAGCGCCAGCTGCACCCGGTTGTTTACGAAACAGGGTATGCGGGTCGCGGTTGCCGCACGAGACACGAACAAGCCGGTGCTGCAGACCCTTGCCGAGGAGCACGGGGTCACGCTCGTCGCGTGCGACGCATCCGACCCGGCGTCCGTCACAGACCTGTTCGACGAGGTCCGGCACCGTCTGGGCACGCCCAGGCTCGTGGTCCACAACATCGACGGCCGCCCGCGAGAGGTGTTCCGCAAGTCGATCACCGAGGTGGACGCCGAGGCCGTGCTGGCCACGCTCACGAACTCGACCTTCAGTGCCTTCCTGGTAGGTCAGCAAGCCGCCAAGTCCATGCTGGAGCTGGCTGGCTGGGACGGCCACAAGGGCACCATCCTGTTCACGAACGCAAGTGCCGCTCTCAAGGGCTACCCCCGCAGCGGTGCATTCGCCGCCGCATCACACGGCAAAGCAGGCCTCGCTCAGAGCATGGCGCGCGAACTCATGCCCCAGGGTATCCACGTGGTGCACGTGCCCATCGATGCCGCAATCGGATGGGAACAACCAGACGGCTCTCGTGCGCATCGGCTGGCGGGTCAGACCGCAGACGACAACATGGCACATCCCGACCGCATCGCCGACGTCTACCTTCAGTTGCACCGCCAGCACCGGTCCACCTGGGCATTCGAAGTCGTGCTGCGTCCCTGGTCCGAGACCTGGTAGGGAATCGAACCGACTCCCTCACACTGACGAAACGGAGCACACCCGCGTGAAACCGCTCGCCTTGATCACCGGGGTCGGACCCGGAACCGGAAGCTCGATTGCCCGCCGTTTCTCGGCAGCGGGATATCGCACGGCACTCCTGGCGCGAGATGCGTCGCGACTGAACGCGCTGGCTGCGGAACTCCCGGATGCGCTCGCATTGCCCTGCGACGTCACCGATCCAGAAGCGCTGGCCGCCGCGGTAGCCAAAGCCGGACCCGCAGAGGTAGTCGTCCACAACGCCGTCGGCGGCGCATGGGGTACGTTCCGGGAAATCGATCCGGCGGTGCTCGAGCGCAACTTCCAGGTCAACGTCATGGCGCTGCTGCACCTGGCACGGTTGACCACCCCGACCATGGTGCAAGCCGGGCGCGGCGCCTTGATCGTCACTGGCAACACGTCGGCGTTGCGCGGCCGGGCGCGCTTCGCCGGCTTTGCACCCACCAAGGCAGCCCAGCGAATCCTCGCGGAATCGATGGCACGCGATCTCGGACCGCTGGGCGTGCACGTCGCCTATCTCGTGATCGACGCGGTGATCGATGTGCCGTGGGCGCGGGAACTCCATGCAGACAAGGCCGACGACTTTTTCATCCAACCGGATGCGATCGCCGACGAAGTCTTCCACCTCGTGCAGCAGGACCGATCCGCCTGGTCATTCCTGGCGGAAGTGCGGCCGTTCCACGAGGTCTGGTGAGCCGGCGAGAGATCCCAACTATTCATCCAAAGGAGCAACCGATGACAAATGCAAAGCCAGCGGGTCGTGTGTATCACGAGCGCGCAGAGCACATCCTCAAGATCACCATCGACAACGTCGCCAGGAAGAATGCGTTCGACCCGTACATGATGGAACAGCTGTCGGACGCGATGACTGTGCTGGAAACCACGGATGATCTGTGGGTCGGCGTTCTGTGCGCGGCGGGAGACGACTTCACCGCCGGGCTGGACATGCCCAAGTTCTTCGGCCCGAACGCCATCAAGGTGGCGCGGCCGGAGGGCAACGTGGATCCGTTCGGTCTCGCCAATCAATGCAGCAAGCCCGTTGTGACGGCTGTCCAGGGCATCGTGTACACCGTCGGTATCGAAATGATGCTCGCCGGTGACATCGTCGTTGCCGCTGACAACGCCCGCTTCTGCCAGATGGAGGGCAAGCGCGGCATCGCCCCGCTGGGCGGCGCCCACTTCCGCTACATCACCCGGTCGGGATGGGGCAACGCCATGTACCACCTGATGCTGTGCGACGAGTTCGACGCCGCGGAAGCCTACCGTGTAGGACTGGTACAGGAGGTGGTGCCGCCAGGAACCCAGATCGAACGCGCCATGGAGCTGGCGCGGATGATCGCGGCCAATGCGCCGCTGGGTATCCAGGTCACGAAAGAAGCCGGCCGTCGGTTCATCGCGGCGGGAGAGCAGGCGGCAATCGATGTTCTCCCTGCCGTCCACGCGCGCGTGATGAACACCGAAGACGCCAGGGAAGGGATCCAGTCGTTCGTCGAGCGCCGGAAGGCGGTCTTCAAGGGTCGATAGTGTGTGCGAACACGGGAGTCGGCCCATCGCGGGCTGAGTTCACCAATTCAGGAACAGGAGTACCTCATGGCAGCTGCCACCCTGGGAGCGCTGATCACCGGCGCTCACCGCAGCCCGGAGAACATCGCCCGCAACGGCGCCCGTCATCCCGTCGAGACCCTCGAATTCTTCGGTCTCAAACCCGACATGACGGTGCTGGAGATCCTTCCGTCGTTGGGCTGGTATACGGAGATTCTCGCGCCGTACCTGGCGGAGAAGGGCCGCCTTTACGTGGCTCACTTCTCACCGGATGGAGTCCAGCCATACATGCCAAAGGTGCTCGGCATGTTCGAGGACAGAATGAACCGGGAACCGGACCTCTTCGGCAGGGTCACCGTGCGCCACATCAATCCGCCCAGGGAAGTGAGTGTGACCCCTCCCGGAGCCACCGACCTCGCGATGACGTTTCGCAACGTCCACAACTGGATCATGGCGGACCAGGAACACGAGTATTTCGCGGCATTCTTCCAGGCATTGAAGCCAGGTGGCGTGCTGGGCGTCGTGGAACATCGCGCGAGACCGGATGCGGGCATGGACATCATGCGCACGACTGGTTACGTGACCGAAGCCTATGTCACCGAGGTTGCCGAGCGTGCGGGGTTCGTCCTCGAGGCGGCCAGCGAGATCAACGCCAACCCCAGGGACACCAGGGATCACCCGAAGGGGGTCTGGTCGCTGCCGCCGTTTCTGCAATCGGGCGATGAAGCGAAGTATCGCGCGATTGGCGAGAGTGACCGGATGACCCTCAAGTTTCGCAAACCGGCCTGAGATCGGGCATCCGACGCACGGTTGACGCAAGATGACGAGAAGCCCCGCGCTGATTGCAGGGAGACCTGGAATGTCCGCATCGGAACTGCATCCCACCGCGTGCAACCTCTGCTACGCCAACTGCGGCATCCTGGTCGAGGTGAACGACGGACACATCGTCAAGGTACGCGGCGACAAGGATCATCCTGCTTCCCGCGGATATCTGTGCAACAAGGCGTCGCGGCTGGACTACTACCAGCAGGGTCGTGACCGGCTTTCATCGCCGCTGCGGCGGCGCCCCGATGGCACCTTCGAGGAGATCGACTGGGACACGGCAATCACCGAGGTCGCCGCCCGTTTCAAATCCATTCGGGACACCGTCGGCGGTGACAGGATCGTGTACTACGGCGGCGGCGGCCAGGGCAACCACCTGGGCCCCTTTCACGTGAGTGCCACCCAGCGAGCGTTGGGGATCAGGCTCCGCTCCAACGCGCTGGCCCAGGAGAAAACAGGACTGGCCTGGACCAGCCAGCGGGTCCTCGGCGGCTACTGGCACGGCGATTTCGAGCACTGCGACGTCGCCCTGATGATGGGGAAGAACGCCTGGCAAACCAACGGCTTTCAGCGCGCGCGCATCGTCATCCGGGAAATCGCGAAGGACCCGAACCGGACACTGATCGTGTTCGATCCGCGCCGCACGGAAACCGCGGAACTTGCCGACATTCATCTGGCGGTGAAGCCCGGCACCGACGCGTGGTGCATCACCGCGATACTTGCATATATGGTGCAGCACGGCCTGATAGACGCGGCGTGGCTCGACGCGCATACGAACGGCTACGAACGGGTCCTCGCGTTCCTGCGGGATGTTCCGGTCGAAACCTATGCGGCGTTTGCGGGCATCGAACTCACCCAGGTGGCCCTGGCGGCTCAGGCGCTCGGGGCCACCGACAAGGTGGCGGTCTACGAAGACGTCGGTATCGAGATGGCGCCGAATTCGACCTTGTGCAGTTACCTGAACATTCTGCTGTTCGTCCTGCGCGGCAGCTTTGCAATCCCCGGCGGGATGCACCTGGTCAATCCACTGCTGTCGATTTTCAGTTTCGGAACCGGGAGCGGCACCGTCAACGATCAGGGGTACGAAGAGAACTACCGCACCAGCCCCGTCACCGGCGCGCGGATCGTCTGTGGTCTGCTGCCCTGTAATTCCATTGCCGAAGAGATTCTGACCGACCATCCGGGTCGGATTCGAGGCATGCTGGTCGAGAGCGGCAACCCCGCGCATTCGGTCGCGGATTCGCAACGCTTTCGCGAAGCGTGTGACGCCCTCGACACGCTGGTGGTCATCGACGTGGCGATGACCGAGACGGCGCGGCTCGCCGACTACGTGCTGCCGGCATCGTCCCAGTACGAGAAGGTCGAGGCCACGTTCTTCAACTTCGAATATCCCGACAACTTTTTTCATCTGCGTCATGCGCTGTTCGAGCCGAGGCCGGGCACGCTGCCCGAAGCGGAAATTCATGCACGCCTCGTCGAAGCGCTGGACGTCTTTTCGCCCGGTGACCTGGATGGCCTGAAGGCCGCCGCCGACCGAGGGCTGGAGCACTACGCCGAGGCTTTCTTTGCGGGCATGCGCGATGACTCACGCATCGGCGCCTATGCCACCTACGTGCTCTACCGGACGCTCGGGCCAGCGCTTCCCGAAGGCTTCGCTTCCGCTGCGCCGCTGTGGCTGCTGTGCCAGACCTACGCCCGTGAAAACGCCGACGACGTGCGCCGCGCGGGCCATGCGGGCGAGGGACTTGCGCTCGGCAACGCGCTGTTCCGGACGATCCTTGCACAACGCTCGGGCACGGTGGTTTCCAGGGCGGACCCGCAGAGCGACCGCCGGCAGTGGCGCATGCGATCCGGCAAGCTCGAACTCGGCATGGCTGAGATGCTGCAGGAATGGGAAACGCTGAAGGACTTCAGGCTGCCCGAGCGCAGCGACCGGTTTCCGCTGCTGCTGGTGGCCGGTGAGCGCCGCCTGTACACGGCCAACACAGCGATCCGCGATCCCGCCTGGATGAAGGCTGATGACCCGGCCTCGCTGGCCATCCATCCTGCCGATGGCAAAGCTTACGGCATAGACGATGCTGCAGAGGCGCGGCTCGTGACCAGGCGCGGCGCGGCAGTCGTGGTGGTGCGCTACGATGACGGCATGCAGCAGGGCACCATCTCGCTGCCGAACGGTTTGGGATTGAGCTATCCCGATTCATCCGGGCAGTCGATTACCTTTGGCGTGGCGCCGAACGAACTCACTGACCTCGATGATCGGGATCCGTGGGTTGGAACGCCCTGGCACAAGCACGTGCGGGCGCGACTGGAATCGCTCGTCTGACCAGCTGCGCGTCACGGTTCAGCCTGTGGCTTCGTCTATGGGGCAGGCTCCGCCAGGAACACCGGGATCTCGCGGCTGGTCTTGCCCTGGTACTCCGCGTAGTTCGGAAACACCTTCACGGCCGTATCCCAGAGACGTTTGCGCTCCGCGCGGTCCGTGACTTCACGCGCACGCATCCTGTACACGCTGGTGGCGTCGCGGATCTCCACGTCCGGATGCACGCGCAGGTTGTAGACCCATACCGGGTTTTTCGGCTGCCCGCCCATGGAGCCGATCAGGACGTAGCTGTCGTCCACCTTCACCCGCATCAGCGGGATCTTGCGGATGCCGCCGGTCTTGTTGCCCGTGTGGGTGACGATGATGCAGGGCATATCGGTGTTTGGCAGCGTGGTGGCTTCGGTGCCGCCGCTGCTTTCGTACCGTTCGACGTGCTTCCTGACCCAGTCGATCGTGGGGGGGATGTAGTCGGCCATGGAATTCCTCCGTTGCCAGGCGGGGTATTTCACCATAGTTCGTGCGGTGATGGTTGTGCAGATGAGTTGGGCGCCACCGCCGAGGCGCGGACGCGGTGCATGTGTTCAGGTCTCGACCGTTCGATTCAGCCTCTGCCAGTCTGCGAACGCCAGCCGATACGCTGCGCGATCGGAAACGACCGGTTCCGCCGTTCCGACCACCGGGACCATCGCATCGGCCGCCCGGTCGAAATCGGGGTGGATGCCGAGCGCGACCGCCAGGAATATCGCGGCGCCGCGGCCTTCGACTGCTGCGTCCGAGTAGTCCAGCGGGCGCTCCAGCGCGCCTGCGAGTATCCCGCGCCAGAGCGGACTGCGTGCGCCGCTGCCGGTGAGGCGCAGCCGGTGCGGTTCGCCGGTCCAGCCGACAACCTGGTCGAAGATCTCCCGCACCGCGAAGGCGGTGCCTTCCAGCACCGCCCGATACGCGTGCGCCGCACCGTGACCGATGCCGAGTCCCGCGAACACGGCGCGCGCGCGCGGCCGGTGCCGCGGTGCGATCTGGCCGTCGAGAAACGGCAGAAACCGGATACCTTCGGCGCCAGCGGGCACTTCGGCCGCGAGCGCATCCATGCGCGCGAACGCCGCCGTGCGTTCTTCTTCAGGGCTCCCGATCAGGTCGAGGAACCAGTCCGCGGCCCGTCCACCCATCAGTCCGTTGCCGCCGTACACGTGGCGATCCGGCGGCAATCCGTAGAACCGGTTCGCATCGGCGATGGGTTCGCTCGCGACGGCGCGTACCACCGCGTGCGTGCCCAGGGTGATCGCGCAATCGCCGGGACGCGTAGCGCCGGCGCCGACGTTGGCGCAGATGCCGTCGTGTGCGCCCACCGCGACCGGTGTGGCGATGGGCAAGCCCAGCGCCTCGGCGGCAGCCGGGGTCAGCGTACCCGCGAGTTGCCAGGGCAATGCCGGGGTGGGTAGCAGGTCAGGCTCCACGGCGAAGGCCTCGAGCAGCGCTGTTGGCCAGTGCGCACCGTCCGGACCGGAAGACCAGTCGGTCAGGTGTTCTCCGGCCAGCCGGTAGAGCAGGAAGTCCTTGGCATGGCAGGCGCGGCGGATGCGTGCAGCAGTCTGTGGCCGATGTTCGCGCAGCCACAGGTACTTGGCCGCCAGCGCGGTTGCGTAAGGCGCAAGCGCCTGTCCGGCCGGATGTTCGCGCAGGCGTTTCTGCCAGGCGGCATGCCGCGTATCCGACCAGGGTGGTACCAGCACCTGGCCCGCGGCGTCGAGAAAGATGCCGGCGCCGCCGCGCCCCGACAGGCCGATCCCTGCGATCCGGCGCGCGCCGGCCGCGGCGCGTACCGCCCGCACCAGATCGACCACGTCACGCCACCACGCGTCGGGATCCTGCCAGGCGCCGGTTGTGTCCCGGTGCTCGGTGTGCCGCTTGGCCGATTGGTGGTGTAGAGTCCCGTCGAAGGCGAATGCCGATACCTTGAGGCGCGTCGTGCCGAGGTCGATGCCAAGCAGGAGATCGTCCATGCGTTACGCGTTCCGTGACGTTCGTGCGCCATGGTACACCGCGTGATCGGCCCGGCCGACCGGACGCGATTCCTCGAGCAGGGCTACCTGGTGGTCGAAAGCGTCGTTCCGGCGACGCTCTGTGCACGGGTCCGCGCGGCCATCTCGGACTTCACCGGCGTGGTCGAGGAAGACCCGCGTACCTGGCGCAATCACGCAGCGCAGGGTCACGGCATCGTACCGCTGCACCACGCCCAGGCGCTGTGGGACGTGCGTCAGTTTCCCGAGGTGCATGCCGTGTTTGCCGCGCTCTACGGTCTCGATTCGCTCTGGGTCACGATCGACCGGGTCTCGGTGAAAGCGCCGGCTGCTCTGTTCGAACGGCCGTACCGGGTCGATCCCGTGCACTGGGACGGCGACCCCCGACAACCTGCAGCGCGCTCGATCCAGGGGCTGGTTTACCTGACCGATACCGCGCCGGAGCAGGGCGCATTCTGTTGTGTCCCTGAACTCTATCGCGGACTTGCGTCGTGGCTCGCGGCGCATGGCGACGACCCGAACCCGCTGCAGCCCGACGTGACCGGCTTCGAGCTCGTGCCGGTCGGCGGGCCTGCGGGGAGTCTCGTGGTGTGGGATCGCCGCATGCCGCATACCAGCGGTGCGAACCTGCATACGCGGCCGCGGTGGGTGCAGTACGTCGCCATGCATCCGGCGGGCGACGAGACAGCCCGGCAGACGCTCTGCCGGCTGCACCAGGAAAAGCGGCCGCCAGCCTGGGCGCTGCGGCAGGCCGTGCCCGGCCAGCGCGATCCGGAGCCCGGACCACCGGCGGATCTCACGCCGCTCGGTCGCCGGCTCGCCGGGGTGGATCCCTGGTAGCCACGCACGATGACCGACGCGACCGGCAGCACGTTTGCATCGCTGGCGGCCCGACAGCGGGTCGTCCCGGTGCTCACCATCGGCGACGCGGACATTCTGCCCGGCCTGATCGGTGCCCTGCGCGACGGGGGCGTGACCTGTATCGAGATCACGCTGCGTACGCCGACGGCCATCGACCATCTCCGGCGAATCGTCGGCGAACATCCCGATCTCTGTGTCGGCGCGGGGACCGTGCTCGACGCCCGGCAATGGGATGCGGCGGAGCGGGCCGGCGCACACTTCATGGTCTCACCGTGCGCGACGCCGGGTCTCTTCGCCCGGGCGCGGGAATCGGCGTTGCCCTGGCTGCCCGGCGTGCAGACCGCGAGCGAGGTCGCCGTGGCCCTCGAGCATGGCTACCGCCTGCTCAAGTTCTTTCCTGCCGAAGCGGCGGGGGGCGTGCGCACGCTCGTGAGCCTCGCCCCGGTGTTCCGTGAGGCACGTTTCTGCCCCACGGGCGGCGTGGACGCGAGCAACGTTGCCGACTATCTCGAACTGGCGTCGGTTTCATGGGTCGCGGGGAGCTGGCTGACGCCGCCAGCGCTGGTGGCGGCCGGCGCGTGGCCGGCGATCAGCGAACGTGTGCGGGCCGTCGTGACTTGCGCCCCCGACTCGATGTCGCGGTGAAGTAGCGGCCGTTCAGGGGCCTGTCTCAGGGCTGCTGAGCTGATCGACGAACTCGGCGACCCTCGCGCGGATGACCGGAACGTGTTCGTCGCGGAGTTCGCGCGGATCGAACAGCACCCACCCTTCGCCCAGCTGATGATTGCGGGTACGAATGCTGGGCGCGCCGTCGTGCAGGAAGCGGGCGAGCTGCGCCGGTTCGAACGGACGGGCGCCGGGGCGTACACCGATCCGCTCGATGGCGCGGCCGGCGCGGTCGGGCACGTAGGCCACTTCCAGACCGGGTATTCCGGCGAGCGCCTCGAACAGCCGCGCGCCGGTCGCGCGCCACGTTTCGGGCGGCGGATAACGCTCCAGTGCGGCCATCAGTCCCATGACCTGTTCCTTGCCCACCTTCATCGGACGCGCGATGCCGCTGCCCTGCAGTTCGCAGGCCTCGATGAGCGGCGCGCGGCCGACCAGGAAGCCCGATGTCGGTCCGCCGATCGCCTTGCCCCCCGAGTAGCAGACCAGGTCCGCGCCGGCGGCGACGTAGCGGCGCAGATCCGTTTCTGCTGCAGCATCGACGATCAGCGGCAGCCCGGCGCCACGCGCGATCCCGATCATGGATTCCAGCGACACGCGCCGATCCTGGATGCAGTGGTGCGACTGGACGAACAGCAGGCACGCGGTGCCCGGTCCGATGGCGTCCTCGAGGTCTTCGGGCAGAACTGTTTCCCGCGAACCGGCAACCACCGGGTGTCCGCCACCGATGCGGATCATCTGCAGGACCGTGGCCCCGAAGTGGATGTCGTGCCCGGCCTGCAGCAGCACCTCGCGCGGACCGTCCAATGGCCCGGGCAGGGCCGCGATCCGGCGCGGATCCGTGCCGGTCAGAACGGCTGCGACGGCAATGCAGATACCGGCGGCGGCCCCGGTGGTGATACAACCCGCCTCCGCACCGGCGAGTTGCGCGACGCGGGCTCCGGCGGCGCGCCGCAACTGGTCGAGATCCACGTGTGCGCCGGCTGCCGCGGCCTGGGCTGCCGCCACGGAAGGGCTCTGCGCGCTGCCGCCGAGCGCGGTCAGCTTGCCCGCTGCGTTGATGACGGTCGGCACCGACAGGGTCGCGAACGGGCCGGCCGCTTCGTCGCGCCGCGTCACAGCGGCGCGCTCCGTTCATACCATGCGTCGCCGATCAGGACGCCGACGGGTTCGATTCGTGAAGGCGCGATCCGGCGTTCGCCTTCGGCATCCTCGAGTTCCCAGGGCTCGTCGATCTCGAGGAACACGGTCGCGTGGGCGCGGCTACCCACCGACAGGTCACCGAAACCACGCGACCCGATGCCGATCGCGTCGGCGGGCGCGCGCGTGACGGCGCGGATCACCTCGAACAGGCTGAAGCCGAGCGCGCGCATCTTGCACATCGTACGTGCCAGGCTGACGGCCTGGCGTGCGAGGCTGCCGCGGTGCAGGTCGGTGCTGATGCAGTGCACCGGCATGCCCTGCTCGAGGGCGATCTCACAGGTGCGGAAACTGAACGACGATTGTCCGTGCCCGAGATCGACGATCACGCCCCGCTCGACCGCTTCGCGAAACGCCGGAATCACCCGGTCGCGGTAGCCGAGCACCCCGCCGGTCTTGCCATGGTAGGCGTGGGTGACGATGTCGCCGGGCCGCAGCAGATCCAGTACATCGTCGATCACCGGGGGTGCATTGCCGATGTGGACCATCATCGGTTTGCCGACCAGTTCGGCGGCCTTGCGCGCGAGCTTGATCGCCTCGATGCCGAAACTGCCGGCATGGCTCTGCGACGCGAGCATCTTGACGCCGACCAGCCACTCGCCGTGACGCTCGAACGCACGGACGGTAGCGGCGAGATCGCAGTATTCGGGCCGTGACGAATGTCCGCCCGTCAGGTGCGGTAGTCCAGGCGATCCGATGTTGATGAATGCGAAGACGGACGTACGCTGTGTCGGCATGACGTAGGTGTTGAACCCTTCGATCGTCGCGGCGCCGGCGGATCCCGCATCGACCACACACGCCACACCCTGTTCGACACCGATCCGGTCGGCGGTCACCAGGCCCGACCCGAACAGGCCATGGCTGAAGACGTGGGTGTGCAGGTCGATGAAACCCGGCGCGATCCATGCACCAGCGACATCTATCAGCCGGTCGGGCGGCGCCGGCAGGCTGTCCACGATATGCCCGTCGAGAATGTGCAAAGGACGCAGCTCGGCCGTCCCGGCCAAGGGATCCATCACCCGCCCGCCCTGTATCGTGATCCTGGCCATCGCTGCTGTCCTGCCTTGCCAATGGTGCGATCATCCGCATACCGTCGCCCGTGGGTCAATCACCGCTGGCCGGACGGCAGGGGACTACTGGCGATGATCACGCTGCTGATCGGCACCTATACGCGCAACACCGGCTCGGAAGGCATCTATCGATGCACCTGGGATGCGGATGCCGCGCGCTTCGGCACGCCGACGCTCGCGGTCGTGGCGGACAATCCGTCGTTTCTGATTCAGCCGTTTCTGGTCCAGGAAGGAAACGACGTCTTTGCCGTTCACGAAACCGCGGATTTCGCGGGCGCGCCGCAGGGCGCTGTGGCCCGCTACCGGATCGCTGGCGATCGCCTGGAGCTCTTGGAACTGGTCGGCAGTGGCGGCGCGGATCCATGCCACGTCGCGGTTGCGGGCGACCGGCTCGCGGTCGCGAACTATTCGGGCGCGAGCGTAGGCCTGTTCCGGGTCGGTACGGGGCCGGGCCTGGAGCGGGTCAACGTGGTCCGGTTCGAGGGCCGCGGTCCGCATCCCCGGCAGGCTGCCGCCCATCCGCACGGCGTCTATTTTCATGCGGGCGAACTGCTGGTACCGGACCTCGGACTCGACTGTGTCCATCGGCTCGATCCGGTATCGGGCGCGCTGCGCGGGCGCTTTACGCTCGAACCCGGCAGCGGGCCCCGGCAGCTGGCCATCGATGCGGTCGGTCGCAGCTACGTCCTGAACGAGCTGTCCAACCACGTGGACCTGCTTGATTCGGGCAGCGTGGTACAGCGCGTGGCAACGCTCCCGGAGGTGCCGCGAGTCACACCGGGTCAGCGGCCGATCGTGTCGACCGCCGGCAGCATTGCGTTGGCCGCCGGCGGCCGCTGCCTGGTTGCAAGCAACCGCGGCGTCGATTCGCTCGTCGCGTATGCCATCGACGAACGGAGCGGTCGGATCGGGCCGCCGCTGATCCAGCCGTGTGACCCGCATCCCCGGCACTTTGCCGTGATCGGCGGCCATGCGATCGTGGCGAGTCGTGACGCCGGCACGCTGTGCGCATTCGAGCTGGCCCGGTTCGGGACCGGTGCGGGGCCGGTCGCGCGGGTCGCGTGCCCGGCGCCGGTCTGTGTGCTCAGCGTGCCGGCTGTGCCAGGCTGACCGCACGTCGGGCGTCGCGGCGCTGGTAAGCGTGCCGCAGCCGCTCGAGTCGCGACTTGCTGACCGGGTAGCGCAGGATGATGGCGATCGCGAGCACGTACGTGAGTGGCGGCAGCAACGCGATGGAGTAGCGCAATGCATCGATCTCCGCCGGACCGTTTTCCGCGCGTGGATCGAAGCCGAACAGTCCGAGCACTGGCAGGGCGATGCCCACCGCCAGCGCCTGGGTGGCCTTGGAGCCGAGCGACCACACCGCCATGTATGCGCCGGCGACGTTGTCGCGGCTGCGCCGGGCGGCCAGTTCGATGACGTCCGCCTTCATCGATGTGGAAAGCGCGAGGTAGTTGCCGCCGGCGAAGCCGATCACCGCCGTGATGAGCACGAAGGGTACGATGTCCCCCGGCGAGAGCAGCAGGTAGGCTGGCGTGGCGAGCGCCATGATGCCGGTACCGATCATCCAGGTTTCGCGCTTGCCGATCCGGTGCGAGAGCCACACCCAGAACGGCAGCCCGACGATGTTCACGGCGAAATAGGCGAGCAGGATCGGCTGGGCGTGGCGTTCGAGTTCCATCGCGAACGTGGTGAACAGCATGAACAGAGCGCCGATCATGGTCGTGCCTAGCGACATCAGCGTGAACCCGGCGAACAGCACCAGGAACGAGCCATTGCGGCGCATGATGCCGAGATTGCGCAGGATCGGTTGCGGAGTGGTCGGCACCGTGGCCCGCTCCGGGAGCTTCCATAGCGTGGTTCCGACCAGGAGTGGGAGCAGTACCAGCGCCATCGCGCTGATGATCACCAGCGCCTCGCTCGCCACCGCGCCGTAACCGGTGACCTGCGCGGCCACCACCGGCACGACCAGAACGCTCAGATTACCCGTGTAGCCGAAGAACTGGCGCCAGCCGGTGATGCGCGTGCGCTCGTCGAAATCGTCGGAGAGTTCGGCGCCCCATGCGTAGTACGGGATGTTGATCATGGTCCAGCCGAACCAGAGCAGCATCGACCAGACCAGCAGGTGCACGTTGCCGACCGCGCCGGACGGCGCGAAGAGCTGCCAGGTGGCGACCATCATGAGCGGTACGCCCGCTGCCATCCACGGCTTGCGCCGGCCGAAGCGACCGCGGGTGCGATCGCTCAGCGCGCCGATCAGGGGATCGGTGATCACGTCGCTGATCCGGGCCGCCATCAGGAGCAGCCCGATCAGGGCGATGTCGAGCCCGAGATCGCGCGAGTAGAACAGCGGCAGGTACAGGGAGACCGGGATCACCGCGAGATAGACGGCGAATTCCGGCAGGCCGAACAGAACGAGCTGGGCGCGGGTGAGGGGGCGGCGGCTGGCGTCCGGAGCGTCGTACGACATATAGTTCGGGACCAAAGCAATCGGGAAGCCCGCCATTCTACGCAACTCCGCGGGCGCGCGGGCAGGCAGGAGGCGGCACGAGGCCGTACGGAGTCAGCAGCATGGAACATTTCGACGTCATCATCGTCGGCGCGGGCCTGTCGGGCATCGGTGCCGCGCACCACCTCCAGGAACTCTGCCCGGATCGGACGTTCGCGATTCTCGAGGGCCGCGATGCCATAGGGGGTACCTGGGACCTGTTCCGCTATCCGGGCATCCGGTCGGACAGCGACATGCACACGCTCGGCTACCGCTTCAAACCCTGGCGCGAAGCGAAGGCCATCGCCGACGGTCCGTCGATCCGGCGTTACGTCAACGAAACCGCCGACGAAAGCGGTATCCGCTCGCACATCCGGTTCCGCCACCTGGTACGGTCGGCTTCGTGGTCTTCGGCAACGGCAACCTGGTCGGTCGAGGCCGAGCGCCCGGAGCAGGGCGATCGTGTCACGCTCACCTGCAATTTCCTGTTCATGTGCGGCGGCTACTACAGCTACGAGAAAGGCCACACGCCCGAGTTCGCCGGTCGCGAGCGGTTCCGCGGCACGATCGTGCACCCGCAGTTCTGGCCGGAAGGGCTCGACTACGCCGGCAAGCGTGTGGTGGTGATCGGCAGTGGCGCCACCGCCATGACCCTGGTGCCGGCCATGGCCGAGGGTGGCGCACAGGTGACCATGGTGCAGCGGTCGCCGACCTACGTGGTCTCACGCCCCGACGAGGACCGGATCGCCAATACGCTCCGGCGCTACCTGCCGGAACGCTGGGCGTACGCGATCACGCGCTGGAAGAACGTTCAGTTGCAGCGATTCTTCTACGGCCGCACCCGCAAGGCGCCGGACATGGTGCGCCGCAAGCTGCTCGAAGGTGTGCGCAAGGCGCTCGGCCCGGACTACGACGTCGACACGCACTTCACCCCGCGCTACAACCCGTGGGATCAGCGGCTGTGCCTGGTGCCGAATGCCGATCTGTTCGAGGCCATCCGGTCGGGCCGGGCAGAGGTGGTCACCGACACCATCGAATGCTTCACGGAGTCCGGGCTCAAGCTCGGCTCGGGCCGCGAGATCGAGGCGGACATCGTCGTCACTGCGACCGGTCTCGAGATGGTCGTGCTCTCAGGTGTCGAGTTCATGGTCGACGGCGCGCGGGTCGACTTCCCCGAAACGTGGGCCTACAAGGGCATGATGTATTCGGACGTACCGAACATGGTGCAGACATTCGGCTACATCAACGCCTCGTGGACGCTGCGTGCAGACCTGACCGCCGAGTACGTGTGCCGTCTGCTCAACCACATGCGTGCAACCGGAACCCGGATCTGTACGCCGCGCCTGCGCGAGCAGGACCGGAACATGCCGGCCCGTCCCTGGATCGACGGGTTCTCGGCCGGCTACATGCAGCGGGTCATGCACCTGTTCCCGAAACAGGGCGACCGCGATCCCTGGCGCAACACGCAGAACTATTCAGAGGACCGCAAGATGATCCGGCACGCGCCGCTCGAGGACGGCGTGCTGGTGTTCGAGAATCCGGCCGCGGCATCCGGGTCGACCCAGGTCGAGTCGATCGCGGACCGACCGGTCAGAGCGGCCTGAACGACCGTGCGCGACCGGCTGACGCTCGCGCACACGTTCGACTGGCTGTTCGCGGTCATTGCGGCTGCGGCGTTCGTCGGTGTGCTGCAGACGTTCCTGATCGGCCGGCATTTCATCATCCCGACCGGAATCCTCGCCGTCGCCGTACTCGCCGGCAACCTGGCGTGGCACGGCCTCGCAGGCCGCGCCTGGGCCAAGAACATACTCTTCTGGAGCGGGTTCCTGCTGACTGCGCACGTGATCTTCGCCCTGTTCTGGGCCAAGCGTTACCGAGAGATCCTCGGCGGTGCGTTCGAGCCGCTGTTCGTCGTGCTCGGCGTCCTGCTCGCCTTCCTGACCTGGCAGTACGCGCGTCGCAACGCCCTGTTCGGGCGCGACCGGATTTGACGAATGAATTTGAAGCACCAGGCTTGAAAGGCGGGGGGCGGTCGGCCAGTCATTCGACCAGTTCGATCTGTCCCCAGTCGCCGCCGACCGAATCGAGCAGGCGCCGCAATGCCGGGCTCCGGTACTCATGGCCGAGGGCATCCAAGCGCTGGCGCACGCTGCGGTGCAGCTTCGGTGCGACAGTGCGCACCGTGCCGCGTCGCAGCACGCGGTAGGCGCCGGTGTATTCGTTGTGCTGCTTGCCGCGGCAGTCCGGTTTCAGGTCGCCGATGAAGTGCGCGGCGAAACGCAGCCCGCACGCCTCGGCTTCCCGCACCATCCACGCAGCCGAAAAATCGCCCAGGCCGCGGTCGGCATAGCCGCCGCCGACATCGGAATGGACACCCGCGAACCAGACCTGCTGGATGTCGACGCCCGGTTTGTCGGTCCAGAGCGCCGGCTCGAAGTCGAGCCGGTTTTCGTCGATGGCGACGGCGTGCCGCGCGTGCCGCACGATGCTGCTCGGCTCGGTGTCGTGGAACAGGTAGCGCGCTTCGCCCAGCGTGCCGATGAACGGTGCCGGGATACCGAGCGCGCCCACCGTATCCCAGACCCCCACGAAGTGAATGGCGGTGCGGTCCGCCACCGCGTAGCGTGCGCGGAATGCCTTGGCGGCGGGAGCATCGGGCGCCGAGGACTTCGGGCGGCGCCGGTACAACTCGAATGCCTCGGGTATATGTGCTGCGCAGTCGCGCCGCAGCACGCCACAGTTGCGAATGAATCCGCCCAGGGACCGGACCGTGTAGGCGCCCCGGCTGAACCCGAACAGGTAGATCGCATCGCCGTCTTCGTAGTTGTGAACGAGGAAGCGGTAACAATCCATGATGTTCCGGTCGATGCCGCTGCCGGTCAGCCCGCCTTTCAGCCGGTCGCCGTCGCTGCCGATGCCCCAGTCGTAGAACACCACCTGCTTGTTCCCCGCGGTATCCATCGGCGCGATACCGCGGGCGAGACGCATCACGTGGGTGGGCGTGTCGGTCTCGGGCGAGTTCCAGGTGCCGTCGGCACAGAGGACGATTCGCTTCATGGGCGGGCTCCGGGCCGTGCCGTCGCGTCAGCGCACAGTCACTGCGGTTTGACGAAGCGCAGCGTCATCCGGTCCGATTCGCCGATCGCATCGTAACGTGAGCGATCGAAGTTCGGATCCGGCGGCTCCGTCGATCCATACGGTGCGTTCATCCGGGTCGGCGGGAGCGTCCAGACACCGAACGGGTGGTCCTTGGTATCCTTGGGGTTCGCGTTGACTTCGGAGCGACCGTCCAGCCGGAAGCCGGCGGCTTCCACGCGGCCGATCAGGTAGTCCTCGGTGACGTAGCCGCTGGCGGCACCCGGGTCCTGCTCGCCGGGGTTCGCGCGGTGCTGTTCGATGGCGAGCATGCCGCCGGGTTTGAGCGCGGTGTACAGCTGGCCGAGATACCGTTCCACCAGCCCTTCGCCGCGCATCCAGCCGTGGAACGCACGCGACACGAGTACCAGGTCGAACTGGTCGGCGGCGAGCGGCGCTGCACGCGGACCCCAGTTGAGTATCTCGACGGGTCCGTACAAGGCCGCGCGATCCGCGAACGTCCTGGCGGTGGCGGCACGTGCCTCGCGCGCGCGTTCGGAGAGATCGGGATCATCGAGGTCGGCGCCGGTGACCGCGAATCTGCCACCGGTGCGCTGCGCGTACGGCGCCAGGATGTCGGTCCACCAGCCGCCGCCCGGCTGGACTTCGAGGATGTTCATGCCGGGGGCGAGGCCCCAGAACGTCAGCGATTCGACCGGGTGGCGCGCCGGGTCACGGGCGCTGTCCTCGGCCTTGCGCCAGTCGCCGGCGACCACTTCGGTCAGCACCGTATCTGCGTGTGTGAGTGGTGCGCTCAGCATCGCGGTGGCGGACAGTATCAGGGTGAGAATGCGTGCAGGTCGCATCGACGGATCTCCTTCTTCTGGTCGACGATGGGTGTAGGGTCTGAGTGTCGGACTGGCCGGAAAGTTTCCCTCACTGGCCGATCAGTGAATGACGCCGGCAGCGCGCAGTGCCGCGGGGTCGAGGCCGAGCTCCCGCACGATCGCGTCGCTGTGCTCGCCGAAGCCGGGCGCCGGCGCACCGACACGTTGTGGCGTTGCCGACAGGCGCGCGGCGGGTCTCGGCTCTCGCACGCGGCCCGCTGCCGGATGTTCCCGTTCCACGAACACCGCGTTGTGCATGACCTGCGGATCGTCCGGCAGGTCTTCGAGGCGCCGGATCGGCGACGCCGGTACGTCGTGGGTCTCGGCACCGGCCAGAAACTGACCGACCGTGGTTTCCTCCGCGTACCGGCGCATCAGCGTCACCATGTCGAGCATGTGCTGGGTGCGCGCGGCGGTGGTCGCGAAGCGCGGGTCCTCGGCCATCTCCGGATGTCCGAGTGCTGCACAGAGACCCTTGAATTCCGCATCGGTGACCGCGCCGGCGGACACGAAGCCGTCGGCGAGGCGGGTCACGGCGTAGTTCTCGCCGATGGTCGGCGCGCGACGCACGTCATCGTCCAGCAGCACCGCGTCCATCGCGGAATCGGGCCACATGAACGCGATGGCCGCGTCGAGCATGGCCAGCACGATGTGCTGGCCGCGCGCCTTGCCGGTCGCGCGTGCGTAGAGCGCGGCGGTGATCGCCTGCGCCGCGGTGTAGGCCGTGGTCTTGTCGCAGACGAGCGTCCGGTACATCGAAGGAATCCCGGTGGCAGGGTCCGTCTGCACCGCGGCGAGCCCGGAGGCCGCCTGGATCACGTTGTCGTAGACGCGCCGGTGGCTGGACGGTCCGTCGGGGCCGTAGCCGGAAATCGAGGTATAGATCAGGTCGGGGTTGATGCGCGCGAGATCGTCGTAACCGAGGCCGAGGCGCTCCATGGCACCGGGGCGGAAGTTCTGGATCAGGACGTCCGCCTCGGCGACCAGTTTCTTCAGAACCTCGACCCCGCTCGGCTTCTTGAGGTCCAGCACGAGCGAACGCTTGCCACGGTTGTTGTTGACGAAGATGCCGGTCACGCCGCCCTTGCTGCTGCCGAGGAAACGCATGATGTCGCCGAGCCCGGGTGACTCGACCTTGATCACGTCCGCGCCCTGGTCGGCCAGCATCATCCCGGCGAGCGGGCCGGAGATCATCACCGAGAGATCCACCACCCGGATGCCTGCGAGAGGGCCCGTGCTGCTCATGTGTGCTCCAAGTTGCTGGTCACGACAGGGTTGTAGCCGACCGGTGCGCCCGACGCAATCCGATCGTGCTAGGCTGTCGGCGTCTCGAACTGCCCGGGAGCGCGTGCATGCGCCAGGATCTGCGCAACGTCCTGTTCATCACCGTCGACCAGTGGCGGGGCGACTGCCTGTCGCGGCTCGGTCATCCGCTCGTGCAGACGCCGCATCTCGACGCCTTCGCGGGCGACGCGGCACAGTTCTCCGCACACTATGCGAACGCGGTGCCGTGCGGCCCCAGCCGGGCGTCGATCCATACCGGCATGTACCTGCTGAACCATCGCTGCGGCACCAACGGCACGCCGCTCGACCGGCGCTTCACCAACTGGGCGCTGGAAGCGCGGGCGGCGGGTTATGCGCCGGCCCTGTTCGGCTACACGCACACGGCGCGCGATCCGCGCGAGTTTCCCGCCGATCATCCGTTCATGCTGACCGACGAAGGACCGCTGCCCGGTATGGACCACGTCCTGCCCATGGGCACCGATTGCACGCGCTGGCGCGAGTGGCTCGCCGCGCGCGGCTACGACGGGCTGCCCGACGACGCGCAGTTCACCTACCTGATGCGCGACGAAGATCCCCGCTGGCAGGCGGCCGGACAGCCGCGCCCGCTGCGCTTTGCCGCCGAACACTCCGACACACGGTTCATGGTGGACGCGCTGCTCGACTGGATCGGCGAACAGCACGCCGGTGCGCTGCCCGACGCAGCACCCGGCTGGATGGCGCACCTCTCGCTGGTCCGTCCACATCCGCCGTGGATCGCGCCGGCGCCGTACAACACGCGTTACGCGCTCGCCGACCTGCCGGGCTGCGTCCGAGCCGCGGACCCGGATGCCGAAGGCGCGCAGCACCCCTGGCTGCGCTGGTTCCTGTCGGGACACCGCAATGCTTCACCGGCCGATCCCATCCGGCACGGCATGCTGCAGGCGAGCTACTACGGGCTGATGAACGAGGTCGATGACAATCTCGCGCGACTCTTCGAAGTCATGAAGCGCAACGGCGACTGGTCGCGCACGCTGATCGTGCTGACCTCGGACCACGGCGAACAGATGGGCGACCACTGGATGCTCGGCAAGGCCGGCTATTTCGACCAGTCCTACCACGTGCCGCTGATCGTGCGCGATCCGGACGCGCGGGCCGACGCGTCCCGAGGGCGCGTGTTCGACGTCTTCACCGAGCACGTCGACCTCATGCCGACCCTG
This sequence comes from Pseudomonadales bacterium, assembly GCA_019634925.1. Taxonomy (GTDB): domain Bacteria; phylum Pseudomonadota; class Gammaproteobacteria; order Pseudomonadales; family Azotimanducaceae; genus UBA7803. The sequence continues at coordinate 309,634 of JAHCAL010000002.1, read as the reverse complement.
CTCGACTGGATCGGGCGGCCCGCGCCGCGCCAGTGCGACGGACGATCGCTGCTCCCGCTGATGCACTCGGGCCGCGTCCCGGGCGACTGGCGCGACGCCGTGCACTGGGAGTTCGACTTCCGCGACCCGGTGTTCGGTGAAGCCGAAGAAGCGCTCGGGTTGCACATGGACCAGTGCACGCTGAACGTGCGCCGCACGCGGCGCTGGAAGTACGTGCACTTTACCGCGCTCGCGCCGCTCCTGTTCGATCTCGAGACCGATCCTGCGGAGCGGGTGGATCGGGCCGGCGACCCCGCGTGCGCCGGTACGTTGTCGGAGCAGGCGCGTGCGTTGCTCTCCTGGCGGATGCGGCACGCGGACAAGACGCTCACGCACATGCGCATCACGCCGGAGACCGGCCTGGTCGTGGCATCGGCCTGACCGGACCGGCGGCCGGCGGGACACGGCCTGGTGCTGCGGCTCCGGGTCGTGGTGCTGTTCAATAGGTGGAGGAACTGATCGTGGCCGGACTCGAGAAGAAAGTGCGTGTCTGCCTGTGGTTCGACAAGGGCGGGCGCGCGGCCGCGGAATACTACGTCCGGCTGCTGCCCGACAGCCGCATCGACGCAGTGCTGGAACACGGCAACCGCGAGGATCCCATGGTGGTGGAGTTCACCCTCGGCGGCGTGCCGATGATGATCCTCACCGGCGGTCCTCACTACCGGCTCACACCGGCGGCATCCATCTCGGTACTGACCAGGGACCAGGCTGAGACCGACCGGTTGTGGGACGCGCTCGTCGCGGACGGCGGCGAGGAGAGCATGTGCGGCTGGCTCACGGACCGGTTCGGTGTGTCCTGGCAGATCATCCCGGAGGCGCTGCCGAGGCTGCTCGGCGATGCGAACCGCGCGGGCGCCGAGCGTGCGCAGGCGGCCATGCTCCGGATGCGCAGGATCGACATCGCAGCGCTCGAGAAGGCCTTTCGGGCAGGTGGGATAACCGCATGACGTACGTGGATGGATTTCTGCTCGTGGCGTTCTGTGCCGTGGTCTGCCTGCCCGTCCAGGCGAGCGGTTGGCCGCCGCCGTGGCTCGAGGCCACCGAGCCGTTCCACGTCATGGACGGGATCTACTACGTGGGTTCGGCAGGGCTCGGCGTGTACCTGGTCACGACGCCGGATGGACACATCCTGATCGACGGCGGGCTGCCCGAGAACGCGCCCCAGGTGGCAGTCAGCGTCGCGCAGCTCGGCTTCGACCTGCGTGACGTGCGTATCCTGCTCAACACCCATGCGCACTTCGATCATTCCGGCGGCCTCGCCGAACTGAAGCGCCGCTCGGGTGCCGTGCTGTACGCTCACGCGGGCGACGTGAGCGCGCTGGAGGGCGGATTCTACCTCGGCAGCGAGGCGGTCGAGGCCTGGCGCGCGCCGCCGGTCGCGGTCGACCGCGTGCTCGAGAATGGCGACATCGTCGAACTGGGCGGCCGCAGGCTGACCCTGCACCACACGCCCGGGCACACGCGCGGCTGTTCCTCTTGGGGCATCACTGCGCGGGACGGCGCGGCGGAGCGGCAGGTACTCGTATTCTGTTCGGCCAGCGTTGCCGCGAATCGCCTGGCGGATCCACCGCAGTACCCGGGGATCGTCGACGACTACCGCGCGACTTTCGCGCGGGCCAGGACGCTGGCGGTCGACGTGCCGCTCGCGCCGCACCCCGAGTTCTTCGGCCTGCTCGAGAAACGGGATGCCGCACGCGGCAGTCCCACGGCGAATCCGTTCGTCGATCCGCAAGGCTTCACTGCGCTGATCGATCGTTTCGAAGCGGACTTCGAGCGGGAACTGGCTGCCGCTCGCGATCAGCAGCGCGTATCGACGCCGTAGCGCGTGCAGCAGGAGTGGCTGAAGTGCTTCGCGCTCAGCGCCTTGTCGGGAATACGCCGGCGTCGAACGCCGCCTTCACCTGGCGGGCAACCAGATCCTCGCCGCAGGCACTGAAGTGGTCGCGGTCGCGATAGGTGATACACGAACCCACGCGCAGGAAGTCGCGCTGTGCGTCCATGATGTCGATCAACGAGACGTAAGTGAATGGGTGTGGCGCGTCACCGCTGCGTTCCTTCAGGAATGCGTCCAGGCGCGCGAAATGCGAGAGGCTGCGTTCGTTCATGAACACGCCCTGCCTGAGCAGGCGCATGTCGCGCAACTCGACGCGCGCCTCGACGAACGGCCCGAGCCACACAGTGGGTACGCGTGTTCCGAGACGTTCGAGGTACTCGATCACCCGGGTGACGTTGCCCTCGTCCACGATGAACGCCGCGCCGGGCTCGAATGCAGCGGGACTGTCGACCTCCCCCTTGCGGTCGCGGAGGAAGTGGGCCCCGCCCTGGTGATAGATCACCTGGTCGATCGATCCGTGCCAGCGGTCGACGAACCGGTCGAATTCCTGGTACTGGCAGCGCGAGCGATGTCGGTGTGGACGGCACCCCCCTTGCACCACGCCTGCGACGAAATTGCCGATCCCGGCCTTGGCCATGATGTTGTACATGTTGACGCCATGGGAGTCGCCGATCACGACGATGGCGCGTCCGTGGGTCGCGGCGCAGCGTGCGAAGCGTTCCTCGAACGCCTCGTCGACGACCTCGGCGGAGAACCTGCACGTGCCGTCGTCGACACGTTCCCGATCGGGGTCGAATGCCGTCTGCTCGCGGATCATCCGGTACAGCTCGCGTTCGGTCCCGGATAGCCGGTTCTCGACGTAACGGGCTTCGAAGCCATCGGTTGCGGTACCGAGCAGTCCGAGCAGGATGAACACGAGCGAGCCGACGCCGGCGACCGCGAACACCGTCCGCCGGTGTATTCGATCCCGGCGGCGCAACGGCTGCTCTACGAAACGCCAGCTGGCGTACGCCAGCGCGAGCGCCGCCGCCGCGAGCCCCCACAGCAGAGGTTCGGAAACCTCGTCATGCAGTCGATGGCGGGCGAATGCGAACAGCGGCTGATGCCAGAGGTAGGCGCTGTAGCTCACCAGCCCGATGCCCACCAGCGCGCGCGTGCCGAGCAGGCGTCCCGCCAGCGTGGCCGGTGTGGCGCAGACGATCACCAGGGCGGTTCCCAGGGTGGGGACGAGCGCGGCCACGCCGGGAAACGGCGTCTCGCGGTCGTACGCGAAAACGGCCATGCCGATCAGCACGAGCCCTGCCGCGGCGCCGAGTTCACGCAGCGCACGGTGGCCCTCGCGGGTCGGCGTGTGCATGAGGTGCAGCGCAACCAGGCCGCCGAGCGCAAGCTCCCACAGACGCGACGGCAGCTGGAAGAAGGCCGCTTCGGCATGTCGGTCGAGCGCCCACTGGGCGAGCGCCAGGCTGGCAATCGCCAGCACCGCGATGAGCACGGCGATGCGGCGCGCGTCGTAGCGCCTGATGCCGAGTACCAGTAACGGAAACAGCAGGTAGTACTGTTCCTCGACGGCGAGGCTCCAGGTGTGCAGCAACGGCTGCAGTTCGGCCGCAGTGCCGAAGTAATCCGCTTCGCTCTGAAAGTAGAAGTTTGACGAGAAGGTCGCGACCGCGATGAGGCTGCGCGCGAAGTCCCGCAGATCGCCGGGCTGGAGCCAAAGCCAGGCGAACGGCAGACAGGCGGTCATCACCAGGAACAGGGCCGGCAGGATGCGTCGCGCGCGGCGTTCGTAGAATTCGACCAGTGAGAAGCGACCTGCCTGGCGCTCGGTCAGGATGATCGACGTGATCAGGTACCCGCTGATGACGAAAAAGACGTCGACACCGACGAAGCCGCCGTCGAAGGGACTGATGCCGGCGTGGAACAGGATGACCGGAAGCACCGCGAGTGCACGCAGACCGTCGATCTCGCGCCTATAGATCATCCGAATCACTGTTCCCTGGCGTGCCGTCCATGCCCCCGCGGCGCCGGTTGCCGGGGATCCCGAGTCAGGGCGCCAGTATCGCCGGCAGCCGCTCGGCGGGTCCAGCCTGCGCGGATCGTGAGGGGCTGGCGCGCCCCGGACTCCGGGCGCGCGGGGATTCGCCTGGGGACGGGGCGACGGGTTCGCATTCGGGCCGTCCAGCACCGACAATACGCCGATCGCCCCGATGACCGCTCCCGCGCGCTGCGCTGACCGGACCGGGATGGCGGGCGCGTGGGAGTCCATCGCCCGGCTGAAGCGGAGCGCCGACGTAGCGATCAGTGGCAATCGACAGGAGGAACCATGGCAGCAGCACAACGTTACGAAACCATCACGATCGAGAAGCGCGGCCCGGTCGACTGGCTGACATTGAATCGCCCGGAGGCGCTCAACTCGATCAACCTGCAGATGGTGACGGACCTGCGCGACTATTTCGGCGGACTGGCGGAAGATCCCGCGACCCGCATCGTGGTGATGCGCGGTGCGGGGCGTGCGTTCTGCGCCGGGCTCGACATCAAGGCGTCCAACGCGGGCGAGACGAGCCAGCCGTTCGGCTACGGGTTCGGCTTCCAGGGCTACCTGGCGGAGGTGTACATCCGCATGCGCCGCTGCCCACAGCCCATCGTCTCGCTGGTCAAGGGCCCGGCCTGCGGCGGCGGTTTCGCGTTCGTGCTGGCTTCCGACATCCGGGTGGCCGGGCAGAGCGCGCGCATGAATGCGGCGTTCATCAAGATCGGCCTTTCAGCGTGCGACATGGGAGCCTCCTATTTCCTGCCCCGCCTGGTCGGCACGTCGGTCGCGTCCGAGCTCATGCTCACCGGCCGGTTCATTCACGCCGACCGCGCCCTGGCGACCGGTCTCGTGTCCGCTGTAGTGCCCGATGACGAACTCGAGCAGGCCGCCCAGGTCTACGTCGACGAAATGCTGGCCACGTCGCCGATGGGGCTGCGCATGACCAAGGAAGGGCTGAACTTCGCGATCGACGCGCAGGGGCTCGAGGCCGCAATGGCGATCGAGAACCGCAACCAGCTGATGTGTGCGCGCACCAACGACGCGCGCGAAGGCATGCGCGCGTTCGTGGAGAAGCGTGCGCCGGTGTACACGGGTACCTGAACCACCCGGCGATCGTTGCCGGCGAGGACGCGGATCGTTCGTTGAACGGGTCCATTCCAAGGTCATGCCCGGCGGAGGTCAGCGGCGTGAGTTGGCTGAGTGGGCCAGGTCGTTGAGGCTTTGGTTCACACCCTTGAGTGCGGCCCGAGTCTCGGGGACCACTTCTCAGCCAGCAGACTCATGGCACTGCGACTGTCACGGCGTAAACGTCCCGGTGCGGAGAAACTCGAGCGTGAGCCGATGCACCTCGGGCTCGCGCATGATGAAAGTGTGGTTGGCCTTCACGACGATATGTGCCCGTTGGCCGGGCAGGCGCGTCTCGTCCACCCGCACCTTGCCGTCGTCGCGCGCCGCGATCACGCCGACTTCGATGCCGGCGTGTGGCGGGGGCAGCCGACGGACGGTTGACGTGGAGTCGTCGCTGAGTTCGTCGATGGGCTCGAGCAGCCAGCCGGCGACGCCGGCGTAACGGCTGGCAGACTCGGCGCCCTGGTTGGGCGGCGCGAGCATCACGATCCGTACGACGCCCCGTGGCGCATCCGGCTGCGTGACGATCCAGCGCGCGATGATGCCGCCCAGCGAGTGGCCGACGAAGTGCACGCGATCATGCTGCGGCCCGCGCTTGGCCGCCACCTCGCGCTGCACGGTCTGCCCGAGTTCGGCGATGCTGCAGCAGTAGCTCGAATAGCCGATGTTCAGTACGTCATAGCCGGCGTTGCGGAGCGCGTCCTCGACCGGGCGCATCGACCGCGCGGTGCGTCCCATCCCGTGCAGGACGACGACGAGCTCGCGCGCCATGAGATCGGCTGGCGCAGGTTCTTGGGCCTTGGCTAATCCAGGAAGGACAGTCGCGAGCGCCAATCCGAGGATTACGAGCAATCGCATCGTGCTTGCAGAGACAGGGGAGGTCTACGCGAGCGGCGCATGCCGCTGCCACGGTGAGGCTGCCTCGTAGCGATGCGCGCCGGCGAGCAGGAGATCCTCGCGGTAGCGGGGCCCGATCACCTGCAGGCCGACCGGCAGCCCGGCACGCGTGATGCCGGCCGGGATGCTGATCGCAGGCAGGTTGACCAGGTTCGCGAGCATGCCGTGGATGACCGCCATGCCGCCGTGCACCGCGATGCCGTTGATCTCGGTCGGCATCGGGCCCTCGGCTGGAAATGCCGGGATGCAGATCATCGGCGTGAGCAGCAGGTCGAACGATTCGAAGTAGCGTGCCACGCGGTGGACGAGGTCGCGCCGCGCGCCCTCCACCCGTGCGGCCTTCGGCAGCGACACCGTGGCGGCCTTCGCCCAACCGGGGGCGATCAGCGGATCGAGTTCGTCGAGGCGTGTCTGCCAGAGTGCCGGGTCGATGCCGACAAACTTGTCCACACCCTCGATGCGCCCGTAGGTGGCGATGTAGTCCTCGAACGTGACATCGACATCGACGTGGCGCAGCCCGGCCGCGGCGATGAACCGCATGGCCGCAGACTCGGCGAGCGCGGCGACCTCCGGGTCGACCAGGGCGAAGCCCAGGTCGAGCGACCACGCGGCCCGCAGTCCCGTGAGATCGATTCTCTCGAGCATCTCGTGGTACCGGATCCCCGGCGGCGGCAGACAAGTCCGGTCACGCGGGTCCGGTCCGGCCATGACGTCGAGCAGCAGCGCGGTATCGGCGACCGTCGTGGTCAGGCAGCCGACCACGGCGTTCTGGGCGAGGTGCGTCGCGCCGAATGTCGGGATCCGGCCATAGGTCGACTTGAGACCGACCAGGCCGGTGAACGCCGCCGGCGTGCGGATCGATCCGCCGCCGTCGCTCGCGGTGCAGAACGGCACCATACCGGCCGCGACGGCCGCGCTCGAGCCGCCGCTCGATCCGCCCGGCGTGCGCGCGGGATCCCATGGATTGCGGGTCACGCCGAGTGCCGGGCTCGCGGTATACGCCCAGGCGCCGAACTCGGGTGCCGCAGTCTTGCCGATGGGAATGGCACCGGCCGCGCGCAGCCGGCCCACGTGAATGTCGTCGAACTCGACCGGCGGTTGGCCGGCGAACCAGCGTGAGCCGCGGGTCGTCGGCATGCCGGCGCAATGCTCGAGATCCTTGACCCCGAACGGTACCCCGGCCAGGGGTCCCAGTGACTCGGGGCCGGATCGGGCGCGTGCCTTGTCCACCGCGCGTGCCGCACCGAGTGCCACGTCGCGATCGAGGTGCACGAAGGCGTTCAGTGCATCGTTGCGCCGCTCGACGGCCTCGAGGCAGCGCTGCAGGAATTCCTCCGCGCTGCATGCTCCGCTGCGGATCAGGCCGGCGGCTTCGACGACGGTTGGCATGTCCATGGCTGGACGTTAGCACGGTCGCCGGCGAGTGTCCTGAGCACGCGGGCGATCCGGCTGTACGGCTTCAGCGCCAGGCGCTCGTTCGCGAGTTCGCCGAGCCCGCCGCATCGAGGTCTGCCACCGGGTCGCCGCGATAGATGCTGAATGACTCCATGACTGCGTCGTAGTGGCGGGCTGCGGCGCTGTTGGTGCCGTGCAGGGTGTATCCGCGGATATCGGTGGTCAGCTTGCTTGCTCCGTATGTTCGATTCAGGCGCTGCGCGTGCCGTGCGACAACTTATAGGTAGCGCGCGCCAGCGCGACCACCTGGCCCTGCGGATCGCTCACCTCCACATCGGCGACACAGAGCGACCCACCGCGCCTCGCGACGCGTGCTTCGGCGATCAGGTCGACCCCGAGCGCGGCCTGCAGGTAATTCATGGTGAGCGCCACCGTGGCACCGCGACTTGCCGGCGTAACCGACTCGCTTGCCCAGCAGGCCGCGGTCGCGGCGGCGTCGGCCAGTGCCGCGATGGCGCCGCCGTGCACCATGTCACCGACGGTCACATTGTGTGCGGCAAATGGCATCCGAAAGCGGGCACGGTCGAGCGTGATGGACTCGCAATGCCAGTCGAGGTGCCGACCGAGCGGCGAGCGGGCGGTGCGGTCGCCCAGCGTGGAAAAATCGTTGGCGGTCATGGCGGGTTGCCTCGGTGATCGGGAGACCTGATTAGGCGGGATTAATGGACCTATCGTAAGATCCATTATTTTCTATAAACACAATACCAATCTGGACATCGCCGCCTGGCGTAGGGGATTGTGCGGAGGGTCGAATGGATCTGGTGCTGTCTGGCGCCGGCTCACTCGCCGAGCAGGTATACGCCGCCCTGCGGGCGCGACTGGAAGCCGGGACTCTGCGCGCGGGCGATCGGCTGCCGGCATCGCGGACGCTCGCGGACGTGCTCGGTGTGTCGCGGGGCGTGGTGGTCGGCGCCTACGAACGCCTGGTGGCGGAGGGCTACCTGGCGGCCCGCATCGGTGACGGGACACGCGTGCTGTTCGATGGCAGCACGACCCGCAGACCGGCTGAACGGGTGCGCCCGCGTGGCGTTGAACGGCTGCCTGCGGTGGAACTGCCGATCCGCTGGGATCGGCCATCGCCTGCGGCACTGGATCTGCGTTCCGGTCTGCCGAATACGGATGATTTTCCACATGCCGAGTGGGCGCGACTCGCCCGCCGCTGCCTTGGCGCGGAGCGCCGCCCGGCATTCGACTATCCCGCCCCGGGCGGGCTGCCGGAACTCCGCAGTGCGATTGCCGGGTACCTGCGTCGACAGCGCGGCTTTGCCTGCGAACCGGCGGCGGTGATCATCACGGGCGGCGCGCAGGCAGCCTTCGGCCTGGCGCTGGGCGCGCTACTGCCGCCCGCGAGCCGCGTCGCGATGGAGGATCCGGGCTACGGGGGATTCGCGGTCGCGGTGCGCGCAGCGGGCCATCGCCTGGTACCTGTCGCGCTCGACGGCGAGGGGCTGTGTGTCGATCTGTTGGACCGTTCCGGCGCACAGGCTGTCCACGTCACGCCCGCACACCAGTTCCCGGTCGGAACGGTGATGTCCGCGGGTCGTCGCCGCGCCCTGCTCGACTGGGCAGCGGAACGACGTGGCCGGTTGGTCGTCGAGGACGACTACGACAGTGAGTACCGGTTCGACGGCCCGGCGCTCGAGCCACTCAAGGCGCTGGATGCCGACGGCAGGGTACTGCTCGTGGGATCGTTCTCGAAAACGGTGCTGCCCGGTCTGCGGCTCGGATTCATCGTGGCCGACGAGGATCGTGCCGCTGAACTTATCGCCCGCGCAGTGACGCTCGATGCGGGTCTGCCGACGTTCTGGCAACGTGTCGTGGCGCTTTTCATCGAGGAAGGCCACTTCGAGCGGCACCTGCGTCGCAGCCGCCGGCGTAACGGCGAGCGGCGCGGTGTGGTCGTCGACGCCGTGCGGGCGCGCTTCGGCCGCAACGTGCGTCTGGTCGGCGACAGTGCGGGACTGCATGTGACGCTCGACCTCGGGCTCGATCGTACGGCCGAGGAAGCGGTGGTTCGACTGCTGCGTGAACGCGGCGTGCGTCTGCATGTCGTTTCCGATTTCGCCCGCAGCGGCCGCTGGCAGCCTGGCTTCATGCTGGGCTACAGCCGGCTCGACGCGGCACGCCTGCGTACCGCGGTCGATCTGCTGGGAGCGGCGGTGGACCAGGTCAACGGTGTGTGAAGCGCTCCGTCGCCGACTGCAGTCCCGGCGCACGACCAAGGACAGGCTGAATCAGCCTGGTGTTGCCGGCGCACGCAGCGCCAGCAATAGCAGCCCCCACGCGATCACGAATTCGATCATGAGCTTGGAGCTCTGGGTGACGAGCAGGTTGTGCGCGATCGGCTGTGCGGCCTGTTCGGGGTGCAGCATTCGCCCGGTGCTGCCCAGCCCACACACTTCCCAGGTCGCGAACGCGAAGAAGATGAGCGCACCGAGGAACAGGAGCGTGGACCGGGAATCCCCTGCCGGCTGCTTCGGACCGAGCAGGACCGCGGCGATGCCGACGAGAAGTGCGCTACCGAAGGCCACGTAGAACCAGGCGCCGGGCAGTGGCAGGCTCGGCCAGGACCAGAGGGTCAGCCATGCCAGCACGCCGACGACCAGAGCACGCACCCGGAGGTCCCGGGCGCGTGCCCATGCCACCGCGAGGCAGAGTACACCGAGCTGGAACGAGTACATCCACACGATGGTCTTCGTCGCACCGACCAGAACGTCGAGATCGAACGCATTGCCGGCAGCAGAGGTGCCGCCGCGCTCGAGAAAGCGCAGATAGCCGGGCAGCGCCACGTAGTTGCCGAGAAGCGCGTAGCCGAGCAACAGGACGCCGGGAACGACGAGCCAAAGGTGTCGGGTCAAGGTGTTGCGCTCCGCGCTCATGGTTCCGCTCGTGCGCCAGTGCGGACGGGAGAGCGAGCATAGCGCTTTCTCTCCCGGCCGATAACCGCTCGAGGGCTCAGCCCGGAACTCTCCGCGGAACCGCTGCGGCTGCCGTTGCCCGGCGCAGTATTGCCTGGTTGACCGGGCTGTACGGCTTCCGGGCGAGGCGTTCGTGGGCCAGTGCCTGGGCGAGTTCGCTCATGCCACCGCGTGTCGCGGCCTCGGCTGTGGTCCAGTCGATGATGTCGCGCTGGGCGTGGCTGCCGCCGAGCTGGTTCACCACGCAGCGCACGCCGAGCAGGCTTTCGACGGCGCGCGCGTGATCGCCGGCGCGGAACGCACGAAAGCCCTCGACCAGCGGCAGCCCGAGTTCCCGCGCCCAGCGGGTGAATTCGCTTTCCCGGGCGCCGCGTGCGGCGCGCAGTCCGTGGCGGATCTCGAGAACCAGGTCGCCGCGACCGGCGCCGATGGCACTCATCGCTGCGTGCCAGTCGTTGAACGGGTAGTGCCCGTCCACCTGTGACCGCCAGGCTTCGGCGAGTTCCTGCCAGCGATCGCCCACGTCGTGACCGCAGAGTTCGATACGCCACAGCAGCGCGGAGGCGTCGACGAGATCCAGCGCGACGCTGCTGCGCTGTTCACGGATCGGGCCGTCGTAGAGTGCGAACACTTCGTCGACCTGGCCGAGCTCGAGATGCCAGAGCGCCCGATGCCACCAGTTGTGCACCTTGAACACGTTGTCGGCGCCTGCCCAGTGCGGTTCGCGCGCGATCATCCAGCCGATGCCGTCCTGGGGCCGCCCCTGCATTTCCATTACGTGCGCGACCGCGTGATGCGCCCAGCAATCGCGCGGATCCCGGTCGAGCGCGTGCCTGCCGGCGTCCTCGGCGGCCGCGTAGGCCCCGGTCTCCTCGAGCCCGAACGCGTACATGCCGAGCAGCACGGCGTAGCCGGGCTGATCCGCTGACCAGCGCGGCAACGCGCGAGCGATGCGGTCGCGCAGGCTGCGCGAGCCGGCCCGGAAGAAGTCGACCAGGTGTCCGGCCTGCAGGGCGAACAGATCGCAGGGGTATTCGGCGTTGTGGTGGTCGAGCCGCAGCGCCGCGTCCGTCCAGCCCGATGCGAGCAGTGTTTCGAGCGCAGCGAGCAGCGAGCGGGTGCGCCCGTCGAGCCCGTCGTGCGGCAGCGCCGCGACGAGTTGCCGGGCGGCGGCGGTCGCCGCTGGCTCGGTCGCGAGTGCCAGGAGCCAGCCCTTTGCGACGCCGGCCAGCGCGAACTCGGGGGCCTCGAGCAGCGCCTGGTCGAGCAGTGCAACCGGGTCGCCCCGATAGACGCTGAATGCGTCGATTGCCTGATCGAAGAACCTGGCTGCTGCGCTGTTTGCGCCGTGCAGCCTGTTACCCTGCAAGTCGGTGACCATGTGCGTATCCTCGTCTGATTGTGCTCCGAACCGTCACACCATCCCGACCCGGGTCGGAGACCGCTCGGCCGGACGTTGCGATGGTGCTACGCTACGGCGCGGCCCCGCTCTGTCCCATGTCCGCGGCGCCGGATTACTTGGCCGATCCGCCGGAACCCGTACCCGTCGGGAGACACGATGGACGCTCTGGTCGACATGCTGCAGACGCTGCGTCTGAACGGTGGGCTGTTCCTGGAGGCCGAGTTCACGGCCCCCTGGTGCATCCGCGCCCAGGTCGGCCCCGAGGACTGCGCGCCCCACGCCCCCGTTCCGCGCCACATCATTGCCTACCACTACGTATTCGGAGGTGAGATGCTGCTGCAGGTGGCGGACGCAGCCCCGGTGCGGGTTGGGCCGGGCCAGATCGCGGTGCTGCCGCGCAACGACGTCCACCGCATGGGGAGCTCGCTGACGCGCCGGGCAGTGACCGCCGATAGCCTTATCGAGCCGGGTACCGCGGGCGCACTCGCCCGCATCGTGCATGGCGGCGGTGGAGCACCGACACGGCTCTACTGTGGTTTTCTCGGCAGCGAGATGGCCCATCATCCGGTGCTCTCCATATTGCCCGCGGTGCTGGTCCTCGACGCGACCGATGCCGCATCGGGTGACTGGGTCGAGCGGTCGCTGCGCTTCGCGGTCGAAACACGCGCCGCGGGCGGCGTTTTGTCGCCGCACCTGGTCGGTCGAGTCGCCGAACTGCTGTTCCTCGACTCCGTGCGCCGGTATGTCGAGCGGCTGGAGGGCGACCGCGGCTGGAATCCGGACCTGCTGGATGCACGTGTTGCTAAGGTCCTGGCCCTGCTGCACGGGGATCTGCGCCAGCGCTGGACCAGCGATCGGCTGGCCGAACGGGCCGGGCTGTCCCGCTCCGCGTTCGCCGAGCGGTTCACGCGCGCGGTCGGCGAGCCGCCGATGCGTTATCTGGCACGGTTGCGCCTGGAACGCGCGGCCGAACGGATCGCCAACGGGTCCGATCCCGTCGCGCGCATCGCCTACGAGGTCGGCTACGAATCGGAATCGGCGTTTACGCGGGCGTTCACCCGCGCCTATGGCGCGGCGCCGACGACGTGGCGGCGCAACGCCCGGCAGCAGGACGGCTGAGGGCGCCGGCGGCCGGTTCAGACGATGCGGGTCTTGTGGTCGCCCCAGTAGCGATCGCGCAGCAGGCGCTTGTAGAGCTTGCCGGTCGGCAGGCGTGGCAGCTCGGCTTCGTAGTCGATCGAGCGCGGGCATTTCTGGCGTGCCAGGTGTGCGGCGCAGAACGCCATCAGTTCCTCGGTGAGTACAGCGTTCGGCGCTACGCCTGGCATGACCTGCACAACCGCCTTCACCTCCTCGCCGAGGTCGGCATTGGGTACCCCGAACACGGCCGCATCGGCCACCTTGGGGTGCGTGATCAGCAGGTTCTCGCATTCCTGCGGGTAGATGTTCACGCCACCGGAGATGATCATGAACGTGGCGCGGTCGGTCAGGTACAGGTAGCCGTGCTCGTCCACGTAGCCGACGTCGCCGACCGTGCTCATCGTGCCGTCGGGTGAGCGTGCCTCGCGGGTCTTGTCCGGGTCGTCGAAGTATTCGAACGGGGTCGCGGTCTTGAACCAGACGGTGCCGGGCGTGCCGGTCGGACATTCGTTCAGCGCGTCGTCGAGGATGTGCAGTTCGCCAAGCATGACCCGCCCGACGCTGCCGCGGTGCGCGAGCCACTCGTGCGAGTCGCACGCCGTGAAGCCGAGCCCCTCGGTCGCGCCGTAGTATTCGTGGATGATCGGCCCCCACCAGTCGATCATCTGTTCCTTGACCTGCACCGGGCACGGCGCGGCGGCGTGCACCGCGAACTCGAGCGAGGAAAGGTCGTAGCGTTCGCGCACGTCGCGCGGCAGTTTCAGCATGCGCGAGAACATGGTCGGCACGAGCTGGCTGTGGGTCACGCGGTGGCGCTCGACCAACGCGAGGTACTGCTCCGGATCGAACCGCTCCATGATGACCGCGGTCCCGCCATTGCGCAGAGTGAGGCCCACGGCCGCCTGCGGTGCCGAGTGATACAGCGGCGCGGGTGACAGGTACACCATGCCTTCGCGGTAGCGCCACAGGCCGTTCAGGAACGCGAACAGCGGCGTCTGTTCGGCCGGATGGATGTCCGGCATCGGGCGCAGGATCCCTTTCGGTCGACCGGTGGTGCCGGAGGAATACAGCATAGACATACCGGCACGTTCGTCGGGCAGGGGTGTCGACGGGAAGTCCGCGGTTGCGGTGTCGAGGTCGGTGAAGGGCGCGCACCCGCTGCCGCCGTCGACGACCAGGCCCAGGCGCAGATCGGGACAGAGCGCGGCGGCGGCGACGGCCACTTCGAGTTTCGCCATCGAGGTGATCAGCACCTTCGAGCGCGAGTTCTGCACGATGTAGGCGACTTCCTCGGCGGTCAGGTAGGAGTTGATGCACGTGTAGTAGAGCCCGCTGCGCTCGCCGGCGGAACAGCACTCGACGTAGCGGACGTGGTTCTCCATGCAGATCGAGTAGTGATCGCCGTGGCCGAGTCCGGTAGACCTGAGCAGGTGGGCCAGGCGGTTGGCTCGCGCGTCGAGTTCGCCGTAGGTCACGATCGCGCCGGATCCGGCCATGACGATGCAAGGTCGATCGGGATTGGTGCGGGCGCTCTGGTTCGGATACACGGCAGGACCTCTTCCCTTGTCGATCAGCGTTCGAGCATGGCGTCGCGATCGGGCCGGGGTCAAGCGCGTAGCGCCGGCCGGCAGCGCTGCAGGACGCTTTCGTCGGCCTATATACGGTTTCGTCGCATACCGCTGTTGCGGCGTGGATGCATGCCGCAAGGTGAGTCCGGTTCCCATCCCAAGGAGTGATGCACGCATGTTCGATGAACTCGAGGAGAGCATGGCGGGTACCGGCCGCGTGATCGGGCGGATCGCGCTGCTGCTGGGCGCGCTTGCCGTGGCACTCGGCATCGCGCCGGCCCGGGCCGGGACCCTGACGCTCGTGGTCGACAACGTACAGAGCTCGGAAGGTGCCATCATGGTGAGCATCGGGCCGGCCGAAGCGTTCGCCGGCAACGTCGCCCACCCGTTGCAGGTGATCCTGCCCGCACGGGCCGGGCAGGTCACGTTCACGACCGACGCGCTGGCTGCAGGTACCTATGCCGCCCAGGTCATGCACGACCTGAACGGCAACGGTCGGCTCGACACGAACCTGGTCGGAATACCCCGGGAACCGTGGGGTATGTCCAACAATGCGCGTGGCAACTTCGGTCCGCCGGGGTTCGAGGACATGCGCTTCGAACTCGACGCGGACACGGTCATCACCATCCGGCTGGAGCAGTGAGATGCCGAGTCGCAGGGCGTTTATCGGGATGGCAGGCGCCGGCGGGCTCGCGCTCGGGCTGCCCCGCGCGTTCGCTGCCGAGACCTGGCGTGCGGAGTTCCACACGGCACTCGCGGCGGAACCCTGGTTGCGGGCCTTTCGCAGCGTCGAGGCTCATGTTGTCGGGGCGGATGCAACGGTCACTGGCAAATGGCCGCGGGGACTTGCCGGGACGCTGTATCGCAACGGGCCGGCGCGACACGAAGTCGGCGATTTCCGCTACCGCCACTGGTTCGATGGCGACGGCATGCTGCAGGCGTGGCGGTTGTCGGCGGCCGGGGTGCGACACCAGGGCCGGCTGGTCGAAACCACCAAGCTGGTCGCGGAAACCCGCGCGGGCCGTGCACTGTATCCCACGTTCGCGAGCCAGCCGCCCGACTCCAGGCCGGTGACCGGTCCGGATGTCATCAACGTGGCGAACATCTCCGTGCTGCCGCATCACGGGCGGCTGTACGCGCTCTGGGAGGCGGGGTCGCCCTGGGAGGTGGATCCGGACGACCTCACCACGCGCGGCCTGCACGCGTTCAGCGCGGAGACCGCTGGTGTGCCGTTCTCGGCACATCCGCGTGTGGAACCGGACGGCACGTTGTGGAACTTCGGTTACGCGTCCGGGCCCGGCCTGCTGGTGTTCTGGCATATCGACGCGCGCGGCCAGCTGGTCAAGACCGGGACCGTAGCGGTATCGCCCATGGCGATGCCGCACGACTTCATGGTGACCTCGCGTTACCTCGTCGTACTGCTGCCGCCGCTGCACTATCGACCTTCGGAGCCGGCTACGACGTTTCTCGACGCACACCGCTGGGAACCCACGCAGCCGACCCGCGTGCTGGTGCTCAGCAAGGAGGACTTCAGCGTCGTGCGCTGGCTCGAGTTGCCGGCGCAGTGGATTTTCCACTTCGGCAATGCCTGGGACACGCCGGACGACACGATTCATTTCGATGGCGCGTCTGCTGCGGATCCGTCGGCGATGTTCGAATCGTTCCGGGAGATCATGCGCGGTCGGTACGTCGCCGGGGCGCCAACCCGGCACCAGCGATTCCGGCTCGATCTGCGCGCCGGTACCGGGCAGCAGGCACGCATGTTCGACGAGCGATTCGAGACCGAGTTTCCGGCCATCGATCCACGGGTCGGCACGCGCCGCAATCATCGGCTGGTACTCCTGTGCGCCGACGCAACCCGGCCCGTTGCACATCCGCTGCTGAATCAGCTCGGCGTGTACGACGACCGTGGCGAGCGCCTGCAGACGTTCCGCTACCCGGACCACGTCATCCCCGAGGAACACCTGTTCGTGCCCGCGCCCGGCAGCGAGCCTGAAGCGCAGGGCTGGGTGGTCGGCACCGGACTCGACGTCGCTACCGATCGGCTGCTGCTGAACGTATTCGACGTGGCGGCGGTGGATGCGGGTCCGGTCGCCACGGCGACGTTGCCCTACGCGCTGCCCCTGGGTCTGCACGGCAAGTTCGTTGCGGGCACCGGCTGACTGGAGGATGATCCGGCCATGACATCCGGCTGGATCGCACGGGCCTGGCCAGTACTCCGGGGAGTGCTGCTGACGGTCGCTTTCTGCATTGCGGTGGCGGCCATGCTCGCCGTACTCGGTCTGGCGTCCGGGTTTGGGACCCTGCTGGTGATCTCGCTTTGCATCGGGCTGTCGCTGCACACTCTGTCCGAGCTGCTCGTGCCGCGCTTCGCGCGGATCGGCGGATGGATCGTCGGTTCTGCGGTGGTTGCGGTGAGCGGCATCGGATTAGGCGTCGCGCTCGCGGGCGTGTTCGTGGATGGAAACCCGCTGCTGTTCTTCAGCCGTGACTATCAGACGCTGATCATTTCGGTGTTCTTCGGCGCGCTGGGTCTGTTTCTGTTCACCACCCGGGAGAATCTCCTGGAAGCGCGCGCCGAGCTGGCCGAAGCACGCGCCGCCAACGAGCTCGCCGTGCGGCGTACCCTCGAGACCGAATTGCGGCTGCTGCAGGCGCAGATCGAACCACACTTCCTGTTCAACACGCTCGGCAACGTGGTCAGCCTGGTGCGCAGCGATCCGGCACGTGCCGAAGCTACCCTGCTCAATCTGGCGCGTCTGCTCAGGACGTCGCTGCAGCGCACGCGCAGCGCGGTCGGTACGCTTGGCGACGAACTCGAACTGGTGGCGGCCTACCTCGAGATCCAGCAGGTGCGAATGGGCGAACGCCTGGGATGGACGGTCGACGTCCCGCCCGGGCTGTACACGCTGGCGTTCCCGCCGATGCTGCTGCAGCCGCTGGTGGAGAACGCGGTGCTGCACGGAGTCGAGCCGAAGATCGAAGGGGGCACGGTTTCGATCTCCGCGCGGTGTGCGGCAGGCATGCTGCGCGTCGACGTGACGGACACCGGTGCCGGGCTCGACGCGATCGGTTCGAGCGGGGGCATTGGACTTGCCAACGTACGTGAGCGGCTGGAGGCGCTATACGGGCGCTCCGCGGATCTCGACGTGGCCGGTACGCCGTCCGGTGGTGTATCGGCCACCTTGCGACTGCCGCTGTCGGATTGAGCGGGGCGCCATGAAGACCGCGATCGTCGCCGACGACGAACCCAATCTGGCGCGCCACCTGTGTGAGCAACTTGCCACGGTCGCCCCGGAGATCGAGGTCCTGGCCGTCGCCAACAATGGCTTCGACGCGCTGGCCGTGATCGCGCGGTACGCGCCCGATGTGGCATTCCTGGACATCCGCATGCCGGGCCTCGACGGGCTCGCCGTCGCTCGCTCGGTGCCGGATCGGACGCGGGTCGTGTTCGTCACGGCCTTCGACGACTATGCGGTGGAGGCGTTCGCGGCGGCTGCGGTCGACTACCTGCTGAAGCCGGTCAGCGCCGAGCGGCTGCGTGCATGCGTTGCGCGGCTCGATGCAGCTGGCCCGTCGGAACGATCGATCAGGGAACTGCTGGAGCGGCTCGGGGCAAGGGCGGCCGATCACCTGCGCTGGCTCAAGGTGGGGCAGGGCGATACGACCCGCCTGGTCGCGGTGGACGACGTGCTGTATTTCCGCAGCGACAGCAAGTACACGGTCGCCGTGACGGAAACGCGCGAGTCGGTGTTGCGTACCCCGCTCAAGGAACTCGAACGGGAGCTCGACCCGGCTTTTTTCTGGCGGGTCAATCGGGGGCTGATCGTCAACGTCCGCTGGGTCGTCGAAGCGCGTCGTGACTTGCGGGGTCGTTACCGACTCGTCCTGCGTGGCCGTCCGGAGGTACTGCGTACCAGCGAAGCCTACGGACACCGGTTCCGACAGATGTGACCCCGATCCGGTCGCCTTGTTCGGTGCTATAGTGCGCCGCCCGGTTACAGCGAGGAGTTCGGTATGAGCGTCCTGGATCACACCGCCCGCACCATCGACGGCGCGGAGCAGCCGCTCGGTGAGTACGCGGGCAAGGTGCTGCTGGTGGTGAACGTGGCCAGCAAGTGTGGTTTCACGCCGCAGTACACGGGGCTCGAGAGCCTCTGGCGAACCTATCAGGATCGTGGGTTCGTCGTGCTCGGGTTTCCGTGCAATCAATTCGGTCACCAGGAGCCCGGGAACGAGGAAGAAATTCGCACGTTCTGTTCGACCAAGTACGACGTGAGCTTTCCGCTGTTCGCCAAGGTCGAGGTCAACGGGCCGAACACGCATCCCCTGTTCAAGGACCTGAAGGTCGCAGCACCCGGTCTGCTGGGCAGCGAGGCGATCAAGTGGAATTTCACGAAGTTCCTGGTCGACCGGGATGGGCGCGTGGTCAAGCGCTACGGCAGCATGGATACGCCCGAGTCGATTGCCAGGGATATCGAGGCCTTACTCTGACCCCGATTGTTACTCTGACCCCAACCGTATGACTTCGAGGAAGATGGCGCCGTAGCGTTCGAGTTTGGCGTTGCCGATGCCGGGAACCTGCAGCAGTTCGGCGGCGTTGCGCGGGCGCCGCCGCGCGAGTTCGAGCAGGGTCGCGTCGTGAAAGATCACGTACGGCGGCACGCCTTGTTCCTCGGCCAGTGTCTTGCGGCGGGCGCGCAGGGCTTCCCACAGGGCTGTATCCGCATCCGGAGCCGTGCCGGTGCGTTCCGCCTTGCGCCGCTGCGGGCGGCCCGCTTCCTCACGGAGCTCGAGTGTGCATTCGCCGCGCAGCAGCGCGCGGCTCGCGGGGGTCAGGCGCAGCGCGCCGAAGCGCTCGGCGTCCGCGACCAGGTAGTCCTGTACCAGGAGCTGGCGGATGATGGAGCGCCAGCGGTCGACCGGCATATCGCTGCCGATGCCCCAGGTCGACAGCCGCGCGTGGCCGTGCTGGCGGACCTTGTCGGTCTCGGTGCCGCGCAGCACGTCGATCACATGCCCGGCACCGAACCGCTGGCCGGTGCGGTAGACACAGGAGAGCACCTTCTGCGCGGCCTCGGTTCCGTCCCAGGTCGCCGGCGGGTCCAGGCAGACGTCGCAATTGCCGCAGTTGCCGGGATGTGACTCGCCAAAGTAGCCGAGCAGCGCCGCGCGCCGGCAGCGGGTGATTTCGCACCAGCCGAGCAGCGCGTGCAGCTTTTCCTGCTCGATGCGTTTGTGCCGTTCGTCGGCCTGTGACTGCGCGGCCATCTGCGACAGGCGCACCACGTCCTGCAGCCCGTAGATCATCCAGGCATCCGCCGGCGCACCGTCGCGCCCGGCGCGTCCAGTCTCCTGGTAGTACGCCTCCATGCTCTTTGGCAGGTCGAGGTGCGCAACGAAGCGCACGTCGGGTTTGTCGATACCCATGCCGAACGCGATGGTCGCCACCATGACCACGGCATCGTCGCGCAGGAAGCGTGCCTGGTTGGCGGCGCGGACGTGCGCGTCCAGGCCGGCGTGGTACGGCAGGGCATCGAAGCCGCGTTCGACCAGCCACGCGGCGGTCGCGTCCACGCTCCGTCGCGCCAGGCAGTAGACGATGCCCGATTCGCCGCGCCGGGCGGCGAGAAACCGTTCGAGCTGCGCGCGCGGGTCGCGCTTGGACTCCACGGTGTAGCGGATGTTCGGCCGGTCGAACCCTTCGACGAAGCGAGCCGGCTCGTCGAGCGCGAGCCGTGCGACGATGTCTTCCCGGGTGCGCGGATCCGCGGTCGCGGTGAGCGCCATGCGCGGCACGCCGGGGAATCGGTCGCGCAGCCGGTCCAGCGCTAGGTAGTCCTCGCGGAAGTCGTGGCCCCAGGCCGAGACGCAGTGCGCCTCGTCGATGGCGATGAGCGCGGTCGGCTGCGCGGCCAGGAATTCGAGCGTATCTTCCTGGAGCAGGCGCTCGGGCGCGACGTAGAGCAGATCGAGCGCGCCTGCGTCGATCTGGCGCAGCACGGCTGCGCGCTCCGCGGACGTCTGGCTCGAGTTCAGGTAGGCGGCGGCCACGCCCACCTGGCGCAGCGCCGCCACCTGGTCCTGCATCAGTGCGATCAACGGCGAGACCACGATGCCGAGCCCCGGGCGCAAGAGGGCCGGCAGCTGGTAACAGATCGACTTGCCGCCGCCGGTCGGCATCAGCACCAGGCAGTCGTGTCCGGCGGTTACGGCTGCGATGATGTCCGCCTGCGGACCGCGAAACGCCGTGTATCCCCAGATGCGGTGCAGCAGGTCGTGTGCTGCATCGGCGGTAGCCGGTGCTGTCCTCGCGACTGCGTCGTTCACTGCGGCCGGGTTCTCCCGGCGCCGGGTGGACCTGCGCTCGTGTAGCGGGTGCCCGGCGGATCGACGGCCCAATCGGGTGCGGTTCCCCACTGGTCACCGAACACGAGTTCGTGCATGGGCCGGCGGCGTACCGGCCCGTGGCGGCCCTCCGGCCTGCCCAGCGTCACGGTGCACCCGATGAATACGTCCGCGGGAATGCCGAGCAGCGCCTTCAGTTCAGCATCGACGGCACCGTGGAAGCCGGTGATCACGCCTCCGTAGCCGAGCGCGCGTGCCGCGAGCAGCAGGTTCTGTACCGCCGGGTAGAGCGACGCACCTTCCCCGGGTGTGGGGGCGCGGTAGCGGACCAGGCAGGGCAGGACCAGACACGGCACCCGCTCGAACTGATCGACGTAGTCCTGCATGGTCCGGGCCATGCGCGCCTTTGGCGAATCGGGTCGTGTGCCGGAACCCGCGTCGTACTGATCGGCGTCGCGCTTCGCATTCCAGAGACGCCGCGCGGCGACCCCGATCAGACGCTTGGCGGCGTCGGCGCGTTCGCCCTCCGTCAGCACCACGAACCGGAACGGCTGGCGGTTGGACCCGCTCGGACCGCGCGTCGCGGCGAACAGGATGTCGCGCAGTACGTGCTCCGGTACCGGCTCGTCGCGATAACGCCGGATCGCCCGGGTGCTCGCGATGCCTGCCAGCAGGCCGACCGAGTCAGCCGCCAGCGGCAGCGCTGCCAGCGTGTCGGCAGGGCCGGCCGTTGCCGGATCCTGGGGCTGATACTGCTGTTCCTGGCTGGGTTCGTGGTCCGGCATGGCGCGCCGCCTGTCCTGGGAAGGCCCGCCATGATCCGGTCTCGCGGTCCGGCTGTCGAGTTCGTGGTCCGGGCCTGCTGCGTGATGCAGCCGAAATCGCCGTAAGTCGGTACCGCAAGGCGGGCGGAATCGGCGCTCAGTTACCGGAGACGCTGTCGACTGCGCCGAACAGGCGTTCGAGCCCGGCGGCGACGTCGGTCGGCAGCGGCGGAGCGAGGATCGAGCGGACGTTCTCTTCGAGATGCTTGATGCTGCCGGTACCGGTCAGGATCACGTCGGCGCCTGGTTCGTGCCGGCAGAAGCGATAGGCGGCCTCGATCACCGAGGCGATCTCCGGATGCGCGGCCACGAAACCGAGCGGGTCAGCGGCGTCTACCGCATGGGCATCGATCACACCCTCCGCGATCAGCTGGTCCACGACTTCGCGGATACCCGTCGGGCTCGAGAGCGCACGGCGCACGGCGAACATGATCAGGGTCCCGACCGCGTGTGCGGTAGTTGCCGGAAACATCGTCCGGCGCGCGGATGGATTCAGCAGGTTGAAGCCGACCATCACCACGTCGAAGCAGTCGTCGGCGAGCGCCCGGGCCAGCATCGCGTGGCGGGTGTCGGAGACGAACCGCTCGGTGATGCCGAGAAAACGGACCTTGCCGGCGTCGCGCTGGCGCAGGAGTTCCGGGACGAGCTCGGCCAGGCAGTAGTCGTACTGGTCCGGCATGACGCCGTGCAGATGGAAGACGTCGACGTAGTCCGTGTCCAGCCGGCGCAGGCTCTGCTCCAGGCTCGTGCGCAGGCCCGCCGCGTCGATGCGTTCCTCCGCCCAGCCGGGGCTTGCCTTGGTAGAGACGATTGCCTGGGCGCGGCGGCCGCGCAGCGCATTGCCGACCACGCGTTCCGTGCCGTATGCGTGGGCGGTGTCGATGAAGTTGATGCCGAGGTCGAGGGCGGCGTCGACGATGCGTTCAGCGTGGGCATGATCGTGGCCGGTGCCGAGCCCGAGCCGGCTGTGGCCGCCGCAACCGAGACCCGCGACGCTGACCTCGAGCCCCGTGCGGCCGAGCGTGGTGTACTGCATGGTGCGACTCCTCAACCCGCCGCTGCGCGCAGGTGTGTGGTCGCCAGGGACTCGGCCGCGTCGAGCGCCGCGACCCGGAAGCACTCGCCGTAGGTCGGGAAGTTGAACACGTTGTCGATGAAGACGTCTATGGTCGCGCCATGGATCAGCGCCATCTGGCCCATGTGCACGAGGTCGGTGGCCTGGTCGCCCGCGATGTGCACGCCGCGGAGCTTCCGATCGGGGGTGACCACCAGCTTGAGGTAGCCGGACTGGGTGCCCGATATCTGGCCGCGGGCGATCTCGGCGAACCGGGCCACCCCGACCACCACGTCACCGTGGCGATCGCGCGCCTCTGCTTCGGTCAGGCCGACCCCGGCGAGTTCAGGCACCGAGTAGATGCCCGTCGGCAGGAACGCGCTGCCCGCGCCGGGCGAGACACCCAGCAGGTGACAGGCCGCACGACGGCCCTGTTCCATGGACGCGGAGGCGAGTGCCGGCGGGCCGATCACGTCGCCGGCCGCATAGATGTGCGGTACTGCGGTCTGGCCGTGCGCGTTGACCGGGATGAGGCCGCGTTCGTCGACCGCGAGGCCGGCGCGATCGATGGCGAGTCCGGCGAGCTGTGCCACGCGCCCGAGCGCGCAGAGCACCTTGTCCGCTGTAACCGTCTGGCCGGATTCGAGTCGGGTCTCGGTACCGGCGATGCCGTCGAAGACCACTTCGCGTACCCGTTCGCTGCCCAGGAATCGGCCGCCCAGTGCGGCGAATGCCTCGAGAAAACGCGCCGACAGGTCGCGGTCGAGGAAGCCGAGCGGCTGCGCGGCCCGGTCGATCAGCGTCACCTCGACGCCGAGCAGCGCGAAGATCGAGGCGTATTCGCAGGCGATGACGCCGCCGCCGAGTACGCTGAGCGAGCGCGGCAGATAGGGGAGCGAGAGGATCGAGTCGCTGTCGTAGATGTATTCGTGGTCGACCGGCACCGTCGGGATCCGGCGCGGGACGGACCCGGTCGCGATGAGGAAGGCATCCGCGGTGAGCACCAGGTCCGGCGCGCCGATCCGGCGGACGCGCAGCGCCTGCGCGGACTCGAAACTCGCCCGGCCGTGCACGATCTCGATGCCGTTGCGGCGCAGCTGCGCCGCCATGTACGCATCGTGGGCGTGCACGATGTGGT
The DNA here is from genome assembly GCA_019634925.1 of Pseudomonadales bacterium. Taxonomy (GTDB): domain Bacteria; phylum Pseudomonadota; class Gammaproteobacteria; order Pseudomonadales; family Azotimanducaceae; genus UBA7803. The sequence continues at coordinate 285,854 of JAHCAL010000002.1, read as the reverse complement.
CCACCTCGCCGATGAGTTCCGCAACCGACACGCTCTGGTCGAGTGGCAGCGCGTGCAGTTGGCCATCCTGGCGGCAACGCCGGACTGCGCGTTCGCGCAGCGCCTTGCTCGGGATGGTGCCGTAGTGCACGCAGGCGCCGCCGACCGCACGCTGCTGCTCGCAGACGGCCACCCGCATGCCGCCCTTCACGGCCTGCACGGCGGCCTTCTGGCCGGCCGGGCCCGAGCCGATGACCACGAGATCGAAATGGGGCGCGGGAGCGAGCATGTTCAGAGCACCATGGAACCGAGTGTCGCGCTGATGGACGGGGCATGCTGCAGGAGCGCTTCGAGGTCGTCCGTATACAGGTTCAGCCGTGCCGCCGCAGGCATTGCGGCCAGTACGTCGAGCGTGGTCGGATCCGCCGCATCGTGGCGCGCGGCTGCCGCGCCGAGCGCGGCCGCGGCGACCAGGTCGGCGTGGCGACCAGCTGCCTCGGGTGTGGCGAGGAATTCGATGGCGGCAGCGACCGGTTCGGGGAGCGCCCAGGCGCGCGCCAGTGCCATGCCCGCGGGGGTCGTGCATCGCGCGAGCAGTCCTTGCACCGCGATGCCGTCCAGCGCCGGCGCCAGTTCGCCGAGTCGATGCAGCACCACCGGTGCGCCGATCCGGTGCAGCAGGCCGCACAGGTAGGCGATCTCGACGCTCTTGCGCGTGGCGCGCGCGACCTCGCGAGCCCACAGGCCCGCGGCGAGCGACGTACGCCAGATCTCGTCCGCGGCCGCCTGGTAGGGGCCGCGCAGCATCAGGGCGCCGCGCACGGCGACGGATACCGCGAGTTCCCGGATGCGCACCATGCCGAGCCGGGCGATCGCCTGCTGCAGCGAGACGATCTCGGTTGTGCCACGCAGGGCGGCGGAGTTGGTGATGCGCAGCACGTGCGAGGCGAGACTCTGGTCGCGCTGGATCAGCGCCGCGAGGCGTGCGGCGTCGGTCTGTTCGTCGACCGACGAGGCCAGCACTTCGGCTGCCACATTGGGCAGCATCGGCAGTTCGAGCTTGCCGGCGCGGAGTTCCGACTCGATCCGCGCGCCAAGGGAATCGAGCTCGTCGGTTTGCTGCTGCAGTGGACGCATGGTGCTGCGGGAACGGGTCTGCCCGGGGTGGCTGTGGCCTTAAGCATAGTCGAGGCCGGCGAAGCTGCCGGCGCCGGGCATTCGGGCTAACATCGCCAGCCGTAGCGAGCAGTCGCTCGGGAGCAGATGTCATGGCCAGTCACGAAGCGCGACTCGAGACCCTGGAATCCAGGCTCGCCTTCCAGGAAGACACGATCCAGCAGCTGAACGATGCGCTGGTCGGGCAGCAGACCCGCATCGACCGGCTCGAGGCGCTGCTCATGCTCATGGCGCAACGGTTCGGCAGCGATGAAGGGGCGCCCGGGCCGGTGGTCGAGCCGCCGCCGCCGCACTACTGAGCGCGATGGCTGACCGCAATGGGTGCGCAATACAATCCCGCGACGCCCCGTACCAGGAGTCGACATGTCCCGTCTCGCGATCCTGCTGTTGTCCTGGCTTGTGCTCGTGGTGCCGGGCGTTCCGTCGGCGGCTGCGCTCGCTCAGCCTGCCGTTCTGGTCGACGTCGTCAAACAGCCGTTCGGCGGCGAGCGCAACGTGCCGGAGATCTCCCCCAGCCCGGACTACATCCACGCCGCCGGGCTCGAGGGGCTGATCGCGGAATGGGGCGGGCGGCTCGTCCGCCCCGTTCAGGATATCCGGCTCGGCGCGGAACAGAATCGTCAGTACGGGTCCTGGCATCGCATGGCGCTGGCTAACGGCAACTTCGCCGAGGTGCTGCGTGCGGCACCGGCCGGTACCGAACTGATCGTCGGTCTCGAGGCGAACTGCAACGCCCTGCTCGGCATGCTGGCCGGCCTGAAGTATTCGCCCGACGGCGCGCCGCGCCGCGTGGGCCTGGTCTTCGTGGACGCGCACGGCGACTTCAACACACCGGAGACCACGCTCTCGGGGATGCTCGGCGGCATGCCGGTCGCGGTCGCGGCCGGGCACGCCCTCCACAACCTGCGACGCACGTCCGGTCTGCTCGAGCCGGTGCCGGTCGAGCACATCCTGTGGGCCGGAGTACGCGATCTCGACCCGCTGGAAGCCGAGCGTTTTCGGGAGCACGACGTGCGCCAGGTTGCCACGGCCGACCTGCGCAGTCGTTCGGATGCATTCGCGGCGGCCTACGCCGCGCTTGCGGCAGCCGTCGATGTCGTCTACGTGCACGTGGACATGGACGTGCTGGACCCGGCCGAGGTCCCCGGGCACGCCCTCGCGGTGGCGCATGGTCCGACCAGCGCGGAGCTGGCCGAGGCGATCCGGCAGATGTTCGAACATCCGAAGGCGCTGGCCCTCGGTATCGCTTCCACGCCCGCCGGCGCACTCGATCCGGCGGGCGTGAGCCGCCAGGCGGCGCTCAACCTGATCGAGGGCGCGCTGCGGGGTGTCCGGAGCCGGCCGCGCTGATCAGTTCGGCAACTGGCGCAGCGGGACCACGTTGCTGCGTGCCCCGCCCGGCGAAGCCAGCAGGAAGGCCTCGACGTCGGCCACGGCGAGCGGCCGACCGTACAGGTAACCCTGCGCCAGTTCGCAGCCTTCGCGGAGCAGGAACTGCTCCTGCGCGACGTCCTCGACGCCTTCCGCCACGACCTGCAGCTGCATGGTGCGGGCGAGCGAGATGATTGCCCGGACGATGCCGGCATCCTCGGCATCGTTGACCACACCGCTGACGAACTCGCGGTCGATCTTGAGCGTGTCGATCGGGAACTTCTTCAGGTAGCTGAGCGAGGAATAACCCATGCCGAAGTCGTCGACGGACAGGGTGACGCCGAGTTCGCGCAGCCGCCGCATGACCGCGAGTGCGCGCTCCGCGTCGGCCATCAGCAGGCTCTCGGTCAGCTCCAGATCGAGCCGGTCTGCCGGCAGTCCGAGCCTGGTCAGCAGCTCGGCGATGTCATCGACCAGGGTGTCGGCCTGGAACTGCCGTGCCGACAGGTTGACCGACATGCGCAAGCCCGTGAAACCCTGCCCGTGCCAGTCGCGCAGCTGCGCACACGCCTGCTCGAGCACCCACTGACCCATCGGCAGGATCAGGCGGGCCTCCTCGGCGAGCGGAACGAAGTCGCCAGGCGGGATGAGTCCGAGCGTCGGATGCTGCCAGCGGAGCAGCGCCTCGAAACCCGTCACGACCCCGGTCAACATGTCGACTTTCGGCTGGTAGTGCAGCACGAACTCGTCGTTGTCGATGGCGCGGCGCAGGCTCGCCTCGAGGGTCATGCGCCGTTCGTTCCTGGCGTTCAGTTCGCCGGTGAAGAACTGATAGTTGCCGCGTCCCGCCTGCTTGGCGAGGTACATGGCCGTGTCGGCGTTCTTGATCAGGGTGAGCACGCTGTCGCCGTCGGCGGGATACATGCCGATGCCGATGCTGGCGCCGATGAACACGTCGCGGCCGTCGACGCTGAAGACTTCCTCCATGGCGTCGATGATCCGTTGCGCCACGTGCGCGACCAGGGTCGGATCCTCCACGTCGGTCATGACCAGCGTGAACTCGTCGCCGCCGAGCCGCGCCAGGGTGTCCGACTGGCGCACGACCCGCCGGATGCGCGCGGCGGCCTCGACCAGCAGCCGATCGCCGGCGTCGTGGCCGAGCGTGTCGTTGACGTACTTGAACCGGTCGAGGTCGATGAACAGAAGCGCCAGCCGCGTCCCGCGGCGCGCCGCAATCGAGATTTCGTGCTGCAGCCGGTCCTTCAGCAGGCTGCGGTTCGGCAGACTGGTGAGGGGATCGTAGTACGCCATGCGCTCGAGCTCTTCCTCGGCCGCTTTCTGGCTGGTGATGTCCTTGAAGTTCGCGACGTAGCTCGAGATGCGATCGCGGTCGTCGCGGATCGCGCTGATGGTGAGCCACTGTGGGAAGAGTTCGCCATTGCGGCGCCGCCCCCAGATCTCGCCCGACCAGATGCCGACCCGCCGCACTTGGCGCCACAGTGCGACGAAGAACCGTCGGTCGTGCCGGCCGGAGCCGCCGGCATCGTAGCGCCGGCCGATGACATCGGCCCGCGAGAATCCGGTCATGCGCAGGAAAGCAGGGTTCACATCGAGGACGCGCAGTCCGGCATCGGTGACGACGATGGCTTCACCGACGTTCTCGAATACCTGCTCGGCGAGGCGTACGCGCGCCACCATGCCTTTTTCCTGGGTCACGTCGCGGGCGAGTGCCACGAAGCTCGACACCTCACCGCGCTTGTCACGGATCACCGAGATCGAGAGGTGCACCAGCACGAGGGAGCCGTCCTTGCGCACGAACGTCCACTCGTCCTCGTAGGCGAGCTCGTCCCGTGCCGCGAGTCCCAGCACGCGTACGCCCGGTTCCACGTCGAGTTCGTATTTGGCGATGAAGGCCAGGGTGCGCGCGCGCAGCTCCGCGGGCTCGTGGAAGATCTCCGGCGAGGCGCGGCCGATGACCTCGTCCGCACGGTAGCCCAGCATGCGCTCGGCGCCGGCGCTGAAGAACGAGATGATGCCGCTGGTATCCACGCAGATGACCGCCGAGTTGGCGCTGTCGATGATCGCGCGGTTGAACTGTTCGCTCGCCCGCAGCGCGTCTTCGTCCTCGACCAGCTCCTGCAGGATCCGATCGGCGGTCTGGCCGATCGCGGCGAGTTCGTCGCGACCATTGAGCCCGATGCGCGAGGCGCGGTCGCCGCCGCTGAAACGTTCCAGACCGCTGATGATGCGTCCGACGCGGCGGGAAACCACCCGGTGCAGCAGGATCATGACGATCAGCGCGCCGAGGCCGAATACACCGGCGGTGGCGAACGCCTGGCGGTAGAGCGATTCGACGGCTGCGGCGTGATGGTGGCCGAGATCGATCCGGTGCATGAGAAAGCCGCAGTCCCGGGCGCGCAACCGGGCGTTGGCCGCGGGGTCGCACACGCTGATGTAGCCGGTGAGTGTCTGGCCGGCGCGATCGATGACCGTCTCGCTGGTCTGGCGGGTGGTGACCTGCAGCGCCAGCGTTTCGTCGATCGGGTAGCCGAGCTCCGACCAGTGACGGCCGACGTCGCGGTTGCGGGTGGAGGCCATGACCCGCCCGTCGCTGGTGGTGACGAAGGCGGCGACCAGGTCGAGATCGGGCCCGAACCCGGATAACACCTTGCGTATGCCGTCCGGATGTTCGAGCAGCAGGAAACGCTGCAGGGTGCCCTGGGTTGCATGCAGTCGTGCCTGCATGGCGTCCACGCGTTGCTGGTCGGTCTGATCGAGCACCAGCTCGCGCACGCTCAGGAACGACACCGTCACGGCCGCGGCGAAGATCGCCAGGATGATGCTGCCGATGATCCCGAGCAGCGAAAGCCTGCGCAGCGGCTCAGTCACCGATGAGCTCCGCGTTCAGCAGGTCCTTGGGCGGTGCCGGTGTGGTGAGCAGACCGTGGGTCGTGAGCACGGCGTGAAGCCGGTCCAGAGTGCGCGGCAGGTCGTGCTCGAGGAGCGTGCGGTTCTGCAGGCGATCGGGAAACGCGAGGCCGCCGAGGCTGCGCTCGAGCTCTCCGGGGGCGAAACGCAGCAGGCGCGCGGCATGCTCGGCTGCGTGGGCGGGCTCGGCGTCCAGGTGTTCCAGCTCCGCGAACCAGTCGTGCACCATGGTGCGGAGCCGGTTGCGGTGCCGTTCGAGGACGTCCTTGCGTACGACCAGCACGTCGACGATTTCGCCGGGAAGCTCACGGCTCGAGAAGACTTCGGCGGCACCTTGTGCGATCAACCGGCTGCGCACGGGTTCGAAGGTGACCACCGCATCGATCTGCCCGCGCCGGAACGCGTCCTCGTGCGCGCTGATCTCGAGGTGATGGAGCAGCACGTCGGTGAGCGCGAGGCCGTTCTGTTCCAGCGCGCGGCTCAGGACGTAGGCGCCGAGCGCCCCGCCTTCGACGCCGATGCGCCGCCCCTCGAGTTCGCCGAAACTTCCGATCCCCGGTTGCGCGATGATCGCGTCGCCGCCCTGCGAAACGTCGAGGACCAGTACCACAGACATCGGCAGAGCGGCTTCCTGGAGTACCAGCACCTCGTCGAGCGTGAGGGCGGCGGCCTCGAGCGTGCGATTGCGAAACGCGCGCAGCACCTCCGTGGCGGATGGATATTCCACGATCCGCACGCCGAGCTCGGACTCCCACGCGTTGCGTTCGGCTGCGAGGTGCAGCGGCGCATAGCCCGGCCATGGATTCGCGCCGATCCGCAGGAGTTCGGTCGCGCCTGCGAGCGCGCACGCCCCGGCCAGCGCCACGGCCAGCACAAATTGCACAACGAGTCTCACCAGCGGGACTTCCATCCAGGCCAGGGCAATCAACCGGATCTCCGGGCTCGCCTCAGCATAGGTGCAAGCGGCTGCCCGCCGTTCAGGCTTGCGCCGGAAATGTGCGGCAGGTCACGGGTGCGGCGAGTGGTCGCGGGCTATTGCGCGTGGAGGGCGGCGAACGTGCGCTGCATGGCCTCGACCTTCGCGACGTAGCGACGCGGATCGTGCGAGCCACAACGCTGCCCGGGCGCGAAGGCGAGGCCGCGCCGGACGTACGCAGCACCGGCACCCGCGCCACACAGGTGGATGACCGCGGCCAGGCGCCGACGCGCCCCGATCGATACACCTGCGCGTCCGTGGCGGGCGAGCAGTACGGATACCTGGTGATCGAGGTAGGCCGCGGTCATTTCGACGGCGTGCGAGGGGATCACGCGGCTGTAGAAGCCGTTGAACCAGCAGGACCGCGGATCGTTCCACGGACCATCCGCGATCACGCGATGGTCGCGGATGCAGAAGCGCCGCGCGATCTCGAAGGTACCGTCGGTGATCTGGTACATGCCGACCGCGCTCGATGCCGGGCGATAGATGTCGAACGGGTTCGGACCGAGCGACATGCGCCAGTAGGTGCGCGCGACCGGGTTGCCGGAGCCTTCCACCTGGGCAAGGGCGGCCAGCAGTTCGGGCGACATCACCGGTGTCGAATGCCGGCGGAACAGCGCTCCATACGCGCGCCAGGTCTCCTGCGGCGTCTTGTGCAGCGCGCCGCTCACCGGGAAGAAGAGTTCGGTCGGTTTGCGGATCACCTGATAGAGCGCATTCGCGGTTACGGCGAACAGCGCCAGGGCGAGAATCGTCAGCACGAGACGCAGCTCGCCAGGCAGGCGGCGCAGACGCTGCCACCAGCGCCGCCTGGTGCGCGCTGTCGGCAGCAGCCGGCGCAGGACGTTCCGGCGGCCGCGGCGGGTGCGCCGGCGCCTGCTGCGTGCCGGAATTCCGCGGGTCGCGCGCGGCTTCACGCGTGGCATCGGTCGGGGTGCGGGGGGCGTCGATACATCCGCAGCAGTTTACCGCGAGGCCGGCGGGCGGTGTGCTTGCCGGAAGGGGAGATCGCGACGAACATAAGCGCGCTGCTCGGGCCGACCATACGCGCTGTATGCGGGTGCGCGGGGAGCCGGCCGGAGAATTCTCGATGTCGTCGTTCAGCACCAGCCACCGTCCGGTGTTCCGCGCCGGTCTGCTCGCGCCCCGTTTCTGGGGCATCTGGACCGGGTGGCTGCTGCTCTGGCTGCTGCGCTTCGTGCCACGGCGCGTACGCGGCATGCTGGCAGCGGCGCTTGCCGCCTTCGCCATGCGTGGCACCGCCAAGCGCGTACGCGATGCCGCGGCGAATCTGCGGGTTTGCTTTCCGGAACTCGACGAGGCGGCGCGGCGTGCACTGCTCATGCGCCACCTCCGTATTCAGCTGGAGGTCTATCTCGGTTTCGGCGAACTCATGTTCGCGAGCCGCGCGCGGCTGCACGCGCGACTCGACGTGCACGGCCTGGAAGAAGTCGAGCGCGCGGCCCGCGCGGGCGCGGGCATCATACTGCTCACCCCGCATACCTGTGCTTTCGAATGGGCGGGCCAGTGCGTCGCCATGTTGCATCCGGTGGTCAGCATGGCACGCCTGCACGAGGACAACCCGGCGCTCGACTGGATGGTCAATCGAATGCGGCTGCGCTTCGGCGGTGTCGTATACGGGCATCAGCAGTCCATGGTGCCGCTGATCAAGGCGGTCCGCGGCGGCCACTGGATGTTCTATCTGCCGGACGAGGACCGGGGCAGCGAAAGCGCCGTCTTCGTGCCGTTCTTCGGTGAGCCGAAACTCACCATTCCGTCGCTCGGGCGGCTTGCCGTCGCGTGTCGCGCGCGGGTCTTTCCGCTGCAGGTCCGTTACTCGCCCGAGACGGGCCGGACACGGCTCGACTTCCTGGCGCCGCTCGAGGACTTCCCATCCGGAGACCGGACGGCCGACGCGGCGCGGATGAACGCGGTCATGGAGGCGCTGCTGCGCCCGGATCCGGCGCAGTATGGCTGGACGCAGCGGATCTTCCGCAGTCGCCCGCCGGGCGCGCCGCCGGTCTATTGAGTGCGTCGTAGCGGTGATCCGGACGGGCGCCGCTTACTGCTGGCCTTCGTCGGTCCTGGGCGCGAGCAGATCGCGCAGCCCGCGCCGCAGGAGGTCGCGCGTGGAGGGTTCGCGCTCGTCTGTTGCGGGGGGTGGTGTGTCAGTAGCGGGTTCGTCCGGGGCGGCCGGTGCGGCGGCGTCGGCCGGTGGCTGCTGGCGGCCGCCCAGGCGGTCGAGCAGCGCGTCGCGCGCGCGCTGTTCTAGGGTGTCTCGCACGCGGCCGGTCAGCATGTCCTTGAGGTCGATGCCGACGCGGGGCGAGGTGACCGGCCCGGTCAGCGTCAGCGGGATCGTATTGCCGAGCAGGTCGGCGAGTTTGCCGTCGATGCCCTCGGCTGCGCGCAGTACCTCGGCATCCAGCCGATAGTCGAGCACGAGGTCGACCAGATCGAGGCCACCCTTGCCGCCGAGGCGCAGGTAGGGCGTTTCCAGATTGATGCGGTCGCTGCGCAGGACGCCCTCGGTGACGGTGCCGACGATCTGCATGGCCCGGATGGGTGTCTCTGGACTGGCCGGCCGGGTGGGTGCGGCTTCGTTGCGGAACAGCGCCCGTGCGCGCTGGAACTCGTAGAGCAGATCCGCGCCGCGGTAAGCGCCGTCCGCGAGGTTGAGATCGACGTTCCCGGAAAGGCCGCGGAGCAGTTCCCGCGTCGTCAGACCGCTGCCGCTGCCGGTCAGCGCCAATGATGCCGATCCGGCGAGCACGTCGCGCCCGTAACGGGCACGCAGGAGGTCGCCGACCTGAACGTCCGTCAGTGCCTGGTCCAGCGCGACTGCGGCCGTATCACCGGTTGCGTCGATGGTGAGCGCGCCGCGATAGGCGCCGCCGTACAGCGTGGCGGTGAGCGGTTGCAGGCGCAGCACGCCGCGGGTTGCCCGCACCTCGGCCCGTGCGTCCTCGAGATCGAGCCTGGCGAGTCGGAGTCTTCCGGCATTGAGCCGTCCCTCCAGTTCGAGGCCACGGATCAGCTCCACCGGAATCTCGGTCGCCGGGGCGACCTGGTCGGTACGCTCTTGGGAAGGCTCCGGAGTCGGCGGCAGGTACGCGTCGAGATCGATGCGGTCGACCGAGAGGTCGAACCGGGTGGCCACGCGGTCGAAATCTTCGATCGCGATCCGCCCGGCGATGCGTGAGTCGTCGAGTTGCCAGTCGAGCCTGTCCAGTGCGAGCGAGCGGGTGCCGAGGCGCCACTGTGACGTGCCGCTGAGGCGCCCGAGGACGCCGGGCTCGGCCGTCCGGTAGTCGTCGCCGAGCAGGGTGCGGGGTACGAGGCCGTCGAATTCCACGTTCCCGGCAAGGTGCGCGTCGCGGCCCCGCGTGTTGCCGTTTCCCGTCAGCGCGACGCGGCCGCCGAGCGTCCGGCCCGACAGGTCGATAGACAGGGGGCCGGCCGTGCTGTCGAGCGCTACGACGACGTCCCGGAACTCCATCCCGCCGGCCTTCAGAATGCCGATGCCGAGCGTGCCCTGGGCGCGCAGGTCCTCGAGCGTGGTGAACGGTATCGTCGTCGCCGCAGTGTCCCGCGCGGATGCGCCCGGCGCCGCGCCGGAGGCTTCGAACAGAGCCGTATCGAGCCGATCCAGTGCGAGGTCGAAACGCAACCCGCCCGCCGGAATGTCGCTGCCGGAAACGCTGCCGGTCAGCCGCGAGTCGCCGAACGCGAAGCCGAGCCCGGCGAGGTCGAGCGCGCTGCCGTCCGCAGCTGCCGCCAGGCTGCGTGCGTGGAACTCGAGCGGAATGCCGGCCTCCGGGAGGCCGCCCCCGAAGAGCTGTGCGGTGAGGTTCGGTGCGGCGATCATGATCCGTTCGCGATACTCGATCGTCTCGGTCGAGAGGCGCAGATCGCGCAGGGAGAAGTCCTGACCGGCCTCGACGTCCCTGTAGCGCAGGCGCGCGTCGCGCAGGGTGGCCGATTCCATCCGGATGCCCTGGAGTGCCGTGGATTCCGGATCGGTGGCGGTTGGTTCGGCTGCCGGCGTTGCGAACGTCCAGTTGGTGCGGCCGTCGGCGAGGCGGATCAGGTCGAGATCGAGTCCGTCCAGCCGGACCGTGCCGATCTCGAGCTGCCGGCGCGTCAGGAGCGGCCAGATCCTGATGCCGAGCGCGGCCGAATCGAAAGCGACGAATCCATCGTCCGAGTAACGGTCGGGAAAGTCTGCCGGATTGCCCAGTCGGCCCTTGCCGAGGGTGACGCTGCAGCACGGCAGCACGGCGAGACCGAGATCCCCGGTTAGTTCGAAGGTGCGGCCGGTGGCGCGCTCGACCGTGCCGACCAGGAGCGGGCGGTAGTCGTTCGGCTCGAAGATCAGCGTCACCGCCACCACGACCGCCAGGAAGACCGCCGCGCCGAGCGCCGCGATGATGGCCGCAATCTTCACCGGTGTGCGCATGGGATGTCGACTTGGCGCGTGCGACTCACCACGCGTGCAGTTGGACCGGCATGTTCGCGTACCCCTTGACGAAGCTCGACTGCACCCGCTCGACCGGGCCGGTGATCTCGATGAAGCGGAAGCGTTTCATGATCTCCTCCCAGAGCACGCGCAGCTGCATCTCCGCCAGCCGGTTGCCCATGCAGCGATGCACGCCGAATCCGAACGAAAGGTGGTGGCGCGCGTTCGGGCGATCGATCAGGAACCGGTCGGGGTCCGGAATCACTGCTTCGTCGCGGTTGCCGGATACGTACCACATGGCCACCTTGTCGCCTTTGCGGATGGTCTTGCCACCGAACTCCACGTCCCGGGCAGCGGTGCGCCGCATGTAGGCGAGTGGCGTCTGCCAGCGAATGATCTCCGGGACCATATTGCCGATCAGGCCGGGGTCGTTGCGCAGCTTGTCGTACTCCTCGGGAAACAGGTTGAGCGCGAGCACCCCGCCGGAAATGGAGTTGCGCGTGGTGTCGTTGCCGCCCACGATCAGCAGGATCAGGTTGCCGAGAAACTCCATCGGCGGCATGTCGCGGGTGTCCCTGCCGTGCGCGAGCATCGACAGGAGGTCGGTCTTCGGTGGTTCGTTGACGCGCGCATCGCGCAGCCGCGTGAAGTACTCGAGGCATTCGAGCAGCGCGGCCCGACGGACCGGTTCGGGTGTCGGGCCGCCGGCGAGCTCCCCGGATGTCGCCATGTCCGACCAGTAGGTGAGCTTGCGGCGCTCCTCGAACGGAAAGTCGAAGATGGTCGCGAGCATCTGCGTGGTCAGCTCGATCGATACCCGGTCCACCCAGTCGAACGGCTTGCCGACCGGCAGGCCGTCGAGGATGCGTGCAGCTCGCTCTCGGATCGTGCCTTCGAGCTTCGCCAGGTTCACCGGCGCGACCACCCCCTGCACGGTCTTGCGCTGCACGTCGTGCTTCGGGGGGTCCATGGAGATGAAGTTGGTGGTCTGGAAGTCGGCGGGCCGGTCCGCGAGCACGATGCCCGCATCGGACGAGAAGTCCTGATGGTTGCCGTCGATGGCCATGATGTCGCGGAAACGGGTGATCGACCAGTACGGCCCGAACGGGCTCCGTGCGCAGTAGTGCACCGGATCCTCCGCGCGCAGGCGCCGGAAGTAGTCCCAGTGACTGTCGGTTCGGAACAGCTCCGGCTGGCTGACGTCGATGTCCGCCAGCGGGATCGACCAGGGGTCCGGCGTGCTGCGCCGCGTATCGACCGCTTCGGCCATGGTGGAACCCTCCCTCACTCGGTGAACCGACTGTACACCACTTGCGTGGAATAGCGCTTGCCCTGTGGCAGCCGGGTGGCCGATGCTCCGCGTCTCGGAGCCTGTGGAGCACGCGCCATGCCTGGAACGCAGCAACGACCGGAGCCGAACGAGGGCCTGTACGACGAAATCCTGGCCCGCACCCAGCAGCACGGGCCGGACCTGGCAAATGGCTTGACCAATCACGCGCCGATGGTGGTCGAGGCGCTCTGGTCGCTGGGGCGTGCGGATGCCGCGCACGCGTGGCTCGACCGTTACCTTCCCGACGCGCTTCCCGAACCCGGCGCCGGCATGCCGCTCACGGCGGAACGCCAGGCCGCCGCAATCGGGCGCACGTCCACGTACCCCGACTGGCGCGCCACGTTCGAGCACGAGATCGCGACGCGCGATTGGCCGGCCGTGCTCGCCGACTGGCTCGGACGGCTGGCGCCCGGATTCGCGGGTGCCGCGGCGCACGGCATCATCCGTACCGCGCATGCCGTGCGCGCGCTGGCCCGCCATGAGAGCGTGTCGCGGCGTGCGGAGCTGGCGCGCGGACTGGCGCTCTGGGCGTCGTCCTGGCAGGCGCTGCCGGCCGCAGCCGTTGCACCCCGTAGTCGGCCCGTGCCTGCGGAAGCGGCCTGGCACGCCGTGCCGCTGGTGCCGGCGGAGCGGCGCCGCAACGACGGGCCCATCACGGAAGCGCTCCGGGTACTGGATGCGGATGCGGCATTCGTCGAAGCGCTGGCCGGGTTCGATAGCTCCGGCACGGCAGCAGCGATGTCCGCGGAACTCGCGTCGGCGTTCGCCGATCTGTTCATGAGGCAGGCGCGGACCGCGCTGCAGGCAATCGTGTATACCCACGCGATCACCGGCGTCGTCGCGGCGGCCCGGCTGGCACCGTGGGCCGCACCCGCGGACGTGCCGGTGCTGTTCGGCACGGCCTGGCGGTTCGGCGCCGCGTTGTATGCCTGCTATGGTGAAGCCGAACGGCCGCGGGCCGCGCAGCCGGTGGGCTCCCTCGCGGCGTTGATCGATGCGGCCGTCGCCCATGGTGACGAACACGTCATCAAGCTCACCGAAGCGTGTCTCGGATACGCGAAGGCCGACGCGGGCGAGCGCCTGTTGCGCGTGCCGCCGCTGGCAATGGAACTGATCGTGCGCTGAGTCCTGCTGGTCTCAGCGCGCCGCCGTCGCCTGGCGGTAGAGCGGCATGACCCGCTCCGCGTAGGTCTCGAGATCGCTGATCCGGGTCTGGTGCGACGGGTGGGTGGAGAGCCACTGGGGCGGCTGACCGCCGCCCTGCGCCGTCATCTTCTGCCATAGCGTGATCGCGGCGCGCGGGTCGTAGCCGGCACGGGCGGCGAGTTCGACGCCGATCCGGTCGCCTTCCTGTTCGTTCTCGCGGCTGTTCGGCAGCACGAACATCGCGTTCGCGAGAGTGCCACCCAGGTTGCCGAGCCGGACTCCGCTCAGGATTTCCACGACGGCGAGCCCGATCCCGGCCGTCTGTTGGCGCCCCATGCGCTCGCGGGCATGTTCGCGCAGGGCGTGGGCGATCTCGTGACCCATGATCGCGGCGAGCTCCGCATCGGTGAGCTCGAGCTTGTCGATGATGCCCGTGTAGACCGCCATCTTGCCGCCCGGCATGCACCACGCGTTGATCTGGTCAGAGCTCAGTACGTTGACCTCCCACTGCCAGCCGGGTGCGTCGTCGCGAAAGACCTTCGTATGGGGAATCAGGCGCTGGGTGATGTTGCGTACCCGCTCGACCTGCCTGGTGTCGCGGTTCAGCGTGCCGGCCTTGCGTGCTTCGGCGATGATCTCCGCGTACTGCTGGCGTGCGGCGGCATCGACCTCGGGCGCACTCGGCGTCAGGAACGTCGCCTGCTGTCGACGGTCGACGCCGACTTCGCCTCCCCGGGTCGTTTCCATGGTCTGGCAGCTTGCGACGCTTACCAGGCCGGCCATCATGATCCCGGCCCGAATGTGGCGATTCATCGTTCTTCAATTCTCCTCGTCGGGCGATCGGAGACAGTGCTGGACGGCTGCGCGACGGACGTTTCGACGAGGATTGGATCGTGCCGGGAGCGTCGGGTTCCCGTAGCGGAGTCAGCGTCCCGATGACGCATTGGATGTCATGAACAGCCCCGGCGGGAGGTCGACGGGGCCGAACTCGCGCGCGATTCGCGCGCGGACTTCAGCTGCGTGTCGGCAGCTGATCGGTACGGCTGCCGAGCTGGCCCGGGAAGTATTCGATCAGCTCCACGATGTGACCGTCCGGGTCCGTGAAACAGACCACACCCTGCACGCCGATGACCGGGTCGGGATCGCGCAGCGGCTGGGTCGGCTTCAGGCCCCGCGCTACGAGGTCCTCGTACGCGGCGCGTATGTTGTGGGTCAGGAGCGCCATCACCCGGGGAATGCGCTCTTCGAGCGGTTTGCCGTCGTTCTCGTTGCGCCAGCGCGGGCGGATCCACTCGATCAGATCGATACGCGTCTGGATATCTGGGCCGTCCGGGAGCACCAGCTGGACCGCACGGCCCTGTGCGCCGGGCATCATGTTGAAGTTGGACCCGACGTAGTCGGGCCACACGACATCGCGATTGTCCTTCTTCACCACGAAACCGAAGTGGCCGTAGAACGCGGTGGAGCGGTCCACGTCTGAGCAGGGCAGGATGAAGTGAAAGATCGCTCGTGCGCGCCAGTTTGCCATCTGCTCAGCCTCCGAAATGCCAGCCGACCCGTACACCCCAGGTCCGCGGCGGATGGTAACTCTCGAACGTGCTGTTACCTGTCGACAGGCCGTCGGACACGGTGATGCTGCGCAGGTTGTCCTCGTCGGTCAGGTTCTTCACGAATGCTTCGAGCACCCAGCTGTCGTCGAGCGGCGTCCAGATCAGTCGCGCGTCTGCCGTGTGGTAGCTGTCCGCCCGGTGGCGGGGCAGGTTCTGCACGCGGTAGTAGACCTCGTCCTGCCAGTAGTAGTCGGCGCGCGCCGAGAGCGTGCCGGCCGCGCCGAGCGCGAAGTCGTATTGCGCCGAGAGCCCGAGCGAGTACTCGGGCGCGCGGTTCATGCGATCGCCGTTCAGGCTGATCGTGTCGGAGAACTGGTATTCGTCGAACTTCGCGTCGAGCCACGCGAGGCTCCCGGAGAGCGTCAGCCGCTCGGTCGCGAGCAGGAGCCCCTCGATCTCGATGCCCTTGATGGTCGCCTCGGCCGCGTTGTCCGTGGTGAAGCTCGTAAACAGCAGGAAGTTCACCTGCAGGTCCTGGTAGTCGTTCCAGAACGCGGAGACGTTGACCTGCGCGCGCTGGTCCATGAATGTGCTCTTCACGCCGACTTCGACGGTGTCCACGATCTCCGGCTCGAAGCGGTCGAACTGTCCGATCGAATAGCCGCCGCCCTTGTAGCCGTGCGAATAACTCGCATACGCCATGGTCGATTCGTTCACGAACCAGTCGAGACCGAGCTTGCCGCTCGGCTCGCGCCAGGTCTTGCTCGCGGGCGCGGCGAGGTCGACGCCGAACTGCGGGATGATCTGGTACTCGTCGATCTTCTTCTCATCCTCGGTGAACCGCAGGCCAGCGGTCACGCGCAGCGGGCGGCCGCCGTCGCGCATGTCGTAGGCGACCTGGCCGTAGGCGGCGCGCGACTTCGTGTCGAGCTCGCCGCCGTTCCGGAACGTGAAGCCGGCGATGGAGCTGTCCTGGAACAGGTAGTCGGTCGAGAGATCTTCCTCGAACCAGAACAGGCCGACGATCCACTCCCACGGCCCCGTCGAGTTGGACACCAGCTGCAGTTCCTGGGTGAACTGGCTGGTCTTCATGTCCCACTCCTGGAACTGGACCGGGTTGTTCGACATGTCGATGTCGGAACTCTGGAACCACTTGTTGTCGATCTGGCCGGTGATCGAGACCAGCCGGAACGCATCGAAGTCCCACGTGAACCGTGCCGACAGCAGGTCATTGGTGAGGTCCAGCTTTTCGGGATAGTCCTTGGCGACCTTGCGCGGGTTGGCGGGGTTGGGGATCGCGCCTTCGTAGACGTTCAGGATGAAACCGGGCGCGAGCTCGACGGGGCCGAAGTCCTCGCGGCGCCGCTGCGACTGGCGACCGTTGTTCTCGAAACGCTGACCGGTGAGCACGAGTCGGCCGCGATCGCCGACGTCGATGGCGAACTTGCCGCGAAACGCCTGGTGGTCGGTGACATCCCCGTTCTTGCCCACCAGGTTCTCCTGGTAACCGTCATCGAAGTCGCGCACGAAGGCGAGCCGCACTGCGGCGCCGTCACCGCCGCCGCCGAATACGCCGCGAACGCGCCGTCGGTCGTAGTCACCGAACGTCACGTCGGCGATTGCCTCGAGTTCCTCAGTGGGGTCGCGGGTGATCACGTTGATCGCGCCACCGGTGGTGTTGCGCCCGTACAGGGTGCCCTGCGGGCCGCGCAGGACCTCGACCCGTTCCATGTCCCAGAAGTCGCCTGCCATGGCGGAGGGCTGGCCGACGTAGAGTCCGTCCACGTGGTAGGCAACGCCCGGATCGAACCCTGCGACCAGCTGGTCGGAGCCGATGCCGCGGATATAGGCGTAGGTCACCGGCGACTGCGAGTTATGGCTGATGACGAGGTTCGGCACGGCGAACTGCAGATCCTCGACGTTGACGATACCGCGCAGATCGAGGTCCTCGCCGGACAGTGCCGTGATGGCGATCGCGGTCTCCTGGGCGGACGCCTCGCGGCGTTCCGCAGTCACCACGACCTCTTCGATGACGCGCCGCTCGGTTGCGGGCGGCTGGGCGAAGGCAACGATCGGAAGTGCCGTCAGGCAGGCGGTCATGACAATCTGGCGCATCAGCTCTCTCCCCGGTGACGCTCTTTATATAACATACGTTACATATAGAGTCCGACGCAACAGGGATACGGTCTGATTCCTGGCGCGGCCGAGCCGCGCACTTGTGTGGACCTTTGGTCCACCTGGCGCGGCCGAGCCGCGCACTAGCCAGTGCCGAACAGTTCGTCGAGGGCGCCGTCAACCAGGGCGGTCAGCTTGCGCGCGCTCATGCGGCCGCCGGCCATCAGGAACTGGACGCCGAGGCCGTCGACCATGGCGACCAGCAGGCGTGCGCGGGCGTCTACGTCGGTTCCGGCAGGCAGTTCGCCGAGATCGATCGACTCCCGAAGGATGGCCGATATGCGCCCGAGCCACTCCCGATAGCGGCGCCGCTCTTCCTTGCGCATCGCCTCGCTCGATTCGGAGTGGTACCAGAGAGCGAGCCAGATGCGCCAGCTCGAGTGCTGGCGCCGGTTGAGCGGCAGGGCTTCGAGCAGTACCTGGCGCAGCGCTGCGCGACCCTTCAATTCGCGCTCGGCGTGCTGCATGCGTTCGCGCACCAGTTTGCCGTTCTCCTCCAGGACATGCGCGATCAGTTCCTCCTTGTCCGCGAAGTAGTGAACCAGCGCGCCGGTCGTGTAACCGGCGCGCTTGGCGACCGCGCGGATGGTCGTCCGGGCGAGACCTTCCTCGACGATGGTCTGGTAGGCGGCTTCGATGAAGTCCCGACGGCGTGCGTCGTGGTCCACGACCTTCGGCAAGGCATGTTCTCCTTGGGCGGGGCGGCGGATTAGAACATGGCGATGGGATTCACGGGAGACCCGGTTCCGCCGGACACCTTGAGCGGCGCGATGCTGAGCAGGAACGCGTAGCGGCCGAGCGAACGGCAGGTCGCGGCGAGGTGTTCCGTATCGAGGTTGTGCAGCAGCGTCATCCCCATGCCGCAGATCCCGAGGTAATGAATCGGCAGCGGCCAGCCGTCGCAGACCCAGTTCGGTTGCGGATCGTTCATGCAGTCGCTGCCGAGCACGCTGACCCCGCGCGCCGCGAGCCACGGGATGCACTCCGGGTGCAGGCCCGGGAAGCCGGCGACCGCAGGATCGAACAGGCCTTCGGTGGCGACCCGTCGCGAGCGGCCCTTGTGGACGATCAGCACGTCGCCGGGTTCGACGCGCACGTTGCCGAGCCGTTCGGCCGCCTCCAGGTCGGCGATGCCGATCCGCACGTCGCCGCCGAGGTAAGGCCGGTCGAGCGCGTGAGGTACGTCGAGCAGCACCCCGCGGGACACGATCCCGTCGAACATGGGGCGCATGTCGTTGCGCGTGGCGCCGGTGCTGCGCACGTCGCTGGCCGGAAAGCCGTTGTACATCCGTTCGCCGACGAAGACGTGGCAGAGCGCGTCGATGTGCGAGCAGGCGATGCCGTGGTGCTGCACGCCGATGTAGTCGAGCGCCACCGCGAGGCCGGGTACGCCCGGATAGTGGATGTCGTCGCCGGCGCGGATCATGCGGTGCTCGGCCGGCCAGGGATTGTGCGGCGCAGGGTCCACCGGCCAGGGATTGCCGATGCCGATGGCAAGCCCCCGTTCCACCAGGGCGGCCGCGCGGCGGCGTTTGTCGTCGTCGATCAGGTTGAGTGCGCCGCGCTGATCGTCCGCGCCCCAGCGGCCCCAGTTGCAGACCTGTTTCCAGAGCGCATCGCAGTATTCCGGGGTGACGGCGGGAAGTGAGCTCATGACTGCCTCGTGCGGTCGCGGAAGCGCGGAATGACCTGCTCGCCGATGAGTGAGATCGTTTCGAGCACGCTCTCGTGCGGTACTTCGCCCATCTGCATCAGGCACATCAGGCGGTCGAGGCCGATGTCGTGAAAGCGCTCGATCTTGCGGCTGCATTCGGCGACGTCGCCGATGATGACCGAATCGAGGTGCCGGATCGTCTCGAAGACCTCTTCATTCGAAATTTCCTCGCCGGCGAACTCCCGCTTCATGAGCGCGATCACCGGATTGGGATCCGTCAGGTCGGTACCGTTCGGCTGTTCCGGCTTCGCGAGTGCGGCGATGGAGCCGGGCGAACGTGGATCGGTCTGGCCGCGGATCGCCTGGTAGAAGATCTCGCGCGGGACGTTGAATACCCGCGGCGCCGAACTCACGTACCAGAGTGCGGAGCGGGGCGCGCCGCTGTCGATGGCGGCGCGGGTGCTCTTCGCGACGTGCACGAACGTGAACACGGCCGCCTGGTC
Organism: Pseudomonadales bacterium; assembly: GCA_019634925.1. Classification (GTDB taxonomy): domain Bacteria; phylum Pseudomonadota; class Gammaproteobacteria; order Pseudomonadales; family Azotimanducaceae; genus UBA7803. The sequence goes on along the minus strand of JAHCAL010000002.1, from coordinate 266,607 downwards.
GTTGACGAAGCGCCCGGCCGGTGCCGCGCATTCGCGAAGCGCTGCCCGGTACCCCGCGACCATCTCGCCGAGCGAGTCGATCGGGGCGAACAGCGTGGTGCCGAGCACGCCGACCCCGAGCTGCCCGGCGCGCCGGAAGGAGTCCGGGCTGGAGCAGGTGTGCCAGAGCGGCGGGTGCGGCTGCTGCACCGGTTTGGGCAGCACCTCCCGCCCCTCGACCCGCCAGCGCGGGCTGTCCCAGCTGAACGGCGAGGTGGTCCAGGCGGAAGGCAGCAGGCGCGTCGCCTCGACCAGGTCGGAGGCAGCCTGCGCTTCGCTGATGCAGAAGGTCTCCCACTCCTTGCCGCCGGACTTGGCGAGGCCCGCCTCGACGCGTCCGCCGCTGATCTGGTCGAGCATGGCGACCCGTTCCGCCGCGCGCAGCGGATGGTTGATCTCGAACGGCACCAGGATGCCTGCATGACCGATCCGCAGCCGCTCGGTGGCGCCTGCGATCGCCTGGAGGATCATCTCCGGGCAGGAGCTGTAGCTGAAGTCCGGCGTGCAGTGGTGCTCCACCTCCCACCAGCACTCGAAGCCGGCGCGTTCCGCCGCACGGGCCTGTTCGAGGGATTCCCGGAGCAGCACGGGAAAGCCGCCGTGTGCTTCGCAATCACGCTTCTGGATCTCGGAGAAGATGTCGAACTTCATGGCCGCCCCTCTAAATATAACGACTGTTATAATACAGAAGGTGCTGAGCGACAAGTCCGCAGCAGTGGAGTCCTGCGGTGTTCGGGCCGGATGCCGTCAGCGCGCGGCGCGATCGGGGAGAGCGGATTCACCGAGCAGCACACGCTTGCGCTCCTCGGTGAACTGGTGGAGCCGCATCATGTAGGCGGCGCGGACGTGATCGCGCCCGTTTGCCGTCAGCTTGTCGAACCAGTCGTCCTCGCCCAGCATTTCACCGAGGCGCGGCGCGTTGCGGTGCATCATCTGCACGTCGATCTTCTTCGGTTCGAGCCCGCGCAGGATGCCGCGATTGAAGTGTGCGTGCAGGGTCACGCGCTCGCCCGGTTCGGTGCGATCCCCCTGCCAGTGCCAGACGCCATGCGTGAAGTACACCACCGAACCTTTCGGCATTTCGATGGGAACGCCGCGGTCGAGTCCTTCGCCCTTGCGCGGCCCACGGCGCATCCGGTGGCTGCCCGGCACGATCCAGGTAGGCCCCGAGGCGACCGTCCAGTCCTCGAGCGCCCACACGCCGACGCCGGTCATCGCGAATTCCGGATAGGGTTCGGGCACCATGGAATAGTCGGTGTGGATCGGAATGAACCCAGGGCCCGGGCCGCGGCGAATCGCGCTCAGCGAGGCGATCACTGCGCCGCGGCCGAGCGAGGCGTCGATCAGCGTCATCAGCTGCGGGTTCTGCACGATGCGCTCGAACGACTGCCCGTGATAGAGCATCCACTGCAGTTGCACCGGATGGTGCGGCAGCAGCGCCCGCAGCGTGGCTTCGCGGATTTCGTCGGCGAAAGCCGGCGTGATCGCGCGTTCGATCACCGTATAGCCCGACTCTTCCATTTCGCGGACCCGGTCGGCGATGCCGAGCCGGGTCGCACGGTGGGCGAGATCGGGGTTTTCGACCGTCCGGCGGGCCATGTGGTCGTGCAGCAGGCCGAGCAGTTCCGCGGCGGCCGGGTGGGCGTGCGCGCCGCACTCGCGCCGCGCGTCGGGGCCAAAGAGGTGGCGGACATCGGCCCTCGCCGCCGCCATGGCATCGGACGAAAGCGCCCCGACCCGCTGCGCGACGGTCAATGCAGCCTGGTAATCACCTTCCACCACGCGTTCCGCCGCAGCGTCGAAATCCCGGCCTACCGCGACCTGTGCGCCGTCGTACCGGACCGACCAGGCGGCGACGTCGTTCGGAAAGCTCATGTGCGGCGGCGCGTCGGTATAGCGCTCGCTCAGGGAAAACGCGCGGCCGGCGAACTGCGAGCGCCGCCCCGCGAGTTCGCGGTCGAGAAAGCCACGGGCCTCCGCGAGCCACGCGTCGGACAGGAACTCGCAGTGATGCGGCAGCGTGATCATGACTCTCCCCTCGATCTCCCCTCGATCTCCCCCGAGCGGACAGGACCGGCGCGCCTGCTGGCGCCGGTCGACCGTCGATGCTGCGCGCTTCCCGGATAAAATTCAAACGTGTTCTAATCAATGCCGGTCTGTGGGGGGAGATACGCCATGCCGATCACGCCAGCCGCCAGCGGTTTCGCGAGCGAGACCATTCCGGTCAAGCCGGAGCATCGTTTCGACGAAGCACGCCTGTATGCCTACCTGTCGGCCAGCATTGCCGACTTCGCAGGGCCGCTCACGGTCAAGCAGTTCGAGGGCGGGCAGTCGAACCCGACCTATTTTCTCGAGACCCCCGGGCGCAACTACGTGCTGCGCCGCAAGCCACCGGGGCGCCTGGTCAAATCCGCGCATGCGGTGGACCGTGAATTCAGGGTGATCCGTGCGCTGAACCAGGTCGGGTTTCCGGTTCCGACCGCGTACGCCCTGTGCGAGGACGAGGCCATCATCGGCACCGCGTTCTTCGTCATGAGTCACGTCCCGGGCCACGCGCGCGCCGACGTGTCCATGCCCGATCTCGCACCGGCAGCCCGCGGCGCGCTGATCGATTCCTACGTCGATACGCTCGCCGAACTGCACCGGCTCGACCACGTCGCAGTCGGGCTCGGTGACTTCGGACCACCCGGCAACTATTTCGAACGGCAGGTCTCGCGCTGGTCGCGCCAGTACACGGAGACCGAGACGGAGCGGGTCGACGAGATGCACGCGCTCATCGCCTGGCTGCGCGGCGCGATACCCGAACAGGCGCGCACCTCGATCGTGCACGGCGACTACAGCTTCAACAACGTACTGAGTCACCCGACCGAGCCGCGCGTGGCGGCCGTGCTCGACTGGGAACTCTCGACCATCGGCGATCCGCTGGCCGATTTCACCTATTTCACCCAGCCCTGGTTCGCGCCCCCCGGCGAGCGCAGCTTCGCCGGGCGGGATCTAGACGCGCTCGGCATCCCCGGCTATGCGCGCGTTCGCGACCGGTACTGCGAACGCATGGGCCAGGCGTCCATTCCGCACGAGAACTTCTACCGCGCGTTCCACGCGTTTCGCAGCGGGGCGATCCTGCAGGGCATCATCCGGCGTGCGCTCGACGGCACCGCGGCCGGCGCCATGGCGCGCGCGTTCACGCCGGCCGACGTGCGCGCCGGCGCGATCCGCGGGCTCGACTATGCCGCACGCGCCTGAGCGCGAGCGGCGCTCAGGGCGGGCTCAACGCCCGTGGGTTCAACGGCCGCGGAATTCCGGTGCGCGTTTCTCGACGAAGGCCCGCGCGGCGTTGGCGTGATCCTCGGTCAGCATGGTGCGCACCATGTGTTCCGCTTCCATGTCGAGCACCTGCGCCAGGCTTGCCTCGTCCGCTGCGTTCAGGTTGCGCTTCATGTAGCCGATGGCGGCCGTCGGGAGCGCCGCGAGTTTCTGCGCGTAGGCCCGCGCCTGGGCCGGCAGCTCGTCCGCCGGATACACGCGGTTCACGATGCCGAGCGCGTGCGCTTCCTGGCCCGTGATCACGTCGGCGGTGAAATAGAGTTCGCGCGCCTTGGCGGCGCCCACCAGGCGGGGCAGGAAGTACGAGCCGCCGTAGTCCCCGGATGCGCCGACCTTGGCGAAAGCGGTGGTCAGCTTCGCGTCAGCCGCGGCAATGCGCAGATCGCAGGCGAGCGCGAGGGAAAGGCCCGCCCCCGCTGCGGGGCCGGGGATCACGGCCAGCGTCGGCTTCGGCATCTCGTGCAGGATGCGCGAGACTTCCATGCCCGTACGCAGTCCGTAGACACGCTGTTCGATGTTGATGGATCCACCCGAGGCGCGCGCGGCCGCGGCCTGGGCCTGGCCCTTCACGTCGCCGCCGGCGCAGAACGCCTTGCCGGCGCCGGTCAGCACCACGCAGCGCACGTCGGGATCGGCGGCGAACCGGCGCACGGCCGTCTCGAGCGCGGCCAGCATCTCGCCGGTCATGGCGTTGCGGGCGTCCGGGCGGTTCATGGTCAGGGTGGCGATGCCATCGGCAACGTCGATCAGCAGCTGGTCGGTCATGGCGGTGTTCCTTTGGGTCGGATGGAAGAGGATTCGACTACCAGTCCAGGTCGTCGGGCACCTTGAAGCGGGCATAGTATTCGTCATCGTCACCCGGTTCGGCCGGCTTTTCCGTATGGGCGGCGATGATGCGCTTCGGGTCGCGCGCACGGATCTTCTCCGCGACGCCATCGGGGACAAGCGCATAGCGGCCCTCGTCGTTCACGATGACCAGCCGCCCGCTGGATAGCTGGGCCCGATGCTCCGGTGTCACGTAGATCCGCTTGACCTTGCGGCCGTGCAGGAAGTTGTATGGGACGTCGTCCTCCGCCGGGCGGGTGCGCTGGTCGTTGCGCACGATGATCTGGCGGATCTCGGCGCGCAGCGCGCGCTCGGCCGCCTTGGCGTTGATCGACTCCTGCAGCGCGCGATCGCGCCGGGCCTTTTCAACGTTGAGTTCCCGGGCGCGCGCCCGCGCCTGCGCGGCGGCGGTCGCGGCCTCGTTCTCTGCCGCGGATGCGGTGGAGGATGACTTGCCCGTCGCGGGCGCACCCGCGTCGCTCGCCGATTTGCGGCGCGACTTGTCCTTGCGCTGCCCCTGTTGATCCGCCCGCACCTGGCGCTCGGCCTTGCGTGCCTGTTCGGCGGTTGCGAGTCCCGCATTGATGAGCTGATCGCGCAGGCTGCCGGCCATGGTCTCCCCGTTGCTGTCTGGTCCGGATCGGACGCGTATGATGCGCGGCAAGGGCCGATCAGGTCCATCTCGGAGTGCCCGCCGTGAGTCTCCTGCCCCTGCCGACCGATTGCGAGACGCTGCGCCTCGACCGGCCCGTCGAATACGTGCTCCGGATCTGCCTGCACCGGCCGGAGGCCGCCAATGCGCTCAATACCCGGATGGGCGCGGAACTCAAACAGGTCTGGGACGCGCTCTACGTGGACCAGCAGGGCGTTCGCTGCGTGATCCTGACCGGCCACGGCGAGAAGGTGTTCTGCGCCGGCGGCGACCTGAAGCAGCGCAACGGCATGACCGACGAAGCCTGGCAGCAGCAGCACGCGTTGTTCGAGCTAGCCATGATCGCGATGATGAACTGCCCGGTGCCGATCATCGCGGCCGTCAACGGTGCGGCCTACGGCGGTGGCTGCGAGTTCGTTGCCGCCGCGGACTTCGCCTACGCCGCGAGCCATGCCCGGTTCGCGCTGACCGAGACCACGCTCGGCATCATGCCGGGCGCAATGGGTACCCAGAACCTGCCGCGCGCGGTGGGCGAACGGCGCGCCAAGGAGATCATCCTCACCGGCGCGCCGTTCAGCGCGGACGAGGCGTTCGCCTGGGGGCTCGTCAACCGCGTCGTGCCAGCCGCGGAACTCATGGCCGCCGCGCTCGAGACCGCGGGTCGGATCGTCGCCAACGCGCCGATCGCCGTGCGCCAGGCGAAGAAGTCGATCTCCATGGCGAGCCAGACCGACCTGCACGTGGGTTACCGCTACGAAATCGAAGCCTACAACCGAATGGTCCCGACCGAAGACCGGCTCGAAGGCGTCCGGGCGTTCAACGAGAAGCGCAAGCCGGATTTCCGCGGGCGCTGAGCACACCATTGCCACACCATTGCAAGGGAGCGTTACATCGTGAACATCACGCTGGAACTCGGCGACGACTATACGGAGATCCGGGAACAAGTGCGGCGCATCTGCGAAGGCTTTCCGGGCAGTTACTGGCAGGCGCTCGACGAAGCGGCCGAGTACCCGGACGCATTCGTCGCGGCGCTGACCGAGTCGGGCTATCTGGGCGCGCTGATACCGGAGGAATATGGCGGTGCCGGCCTGCCGCTGCGTGCGGCATCGGTGATTCTCGAGACCATTCACTCGAGCGGCTGTTCGGCCGGCGCCTGCCACGCGCAGATGTACATCATGGGCACGCTGCTGCGGCACGGGTCGGCCGCGCAGAAAGCGCAGTACCTGCCGAAGATCGCGAGTGGCGAGTTGCGCCTGCAGGCCTTCGGCGTGACCGAGCCGACCACGGGTTCGGACACTACCCAGCTCAAGACCCGGGCCGTGCGTGACGGCGACGAATACGTGGTCAACGGCCAGAAGATCTGGACCAGCCGCGCACTGCAGTCGGATCTCATGCTGCTGCTCGCCCGCACCACGCCGGTCGACCAGGTGCAGCGCCGGACCGAGGGCTTGAGCGTCTTCCTGGTGGACCTGCGCGAAGCGCGCGGGCGCGGCTGCGAAATCCGGCCGATTCCGACCATGATCAACCACAACACGACCGAGGTCTTCTTCGACGACCTGCGTATCCCGGCCGACACCCTGATCGGCGAGGAAGGCAAGGGTTTCCGCTACATCCTGGACGGCATGAACGCCGAGCGGGTGCTGATCGCCTCGGAGGCGCTCGGCGACGGCCGCTACTTCATCCGGCGCGCAACGGAGTACGCGAACGAACGCCGGGTATTCGACCAGCCGATCGGGCGCAACCAGGGTGTCGCGCACCCCATCGCGCGCGCCTATGCGGAACTCGAGGCCGCGGACATGATGATCCGCAAGGCCGCGGCGACCTTCCAGGCCGGTGCCGATTGCGGCGAGGCGGCGAACATCGCCAAGCTGCTGGCGAGCGAAGCGGCCTGGCATGCGGCGGACACCTGTTTCCAGACCTTCGGCGGATTCGCGTTCGCGCGCGAATACCACATCGAGCGCAAGTGGCGCGAAGTGCGCCTGTTCCAGACTGCGCCGATCTCGACCAACATGATCCTCAACTTCGTCGCGCAGAACGTGCTGGGCCTGCCGAGGAGCTACTGAGCGGCATTCGCGCATGAGGTGACCCGCTTTCGGGCCACGTTCGGTGAACCGGGTCACAGTCCGGCCGCACGGTCCGGACGGATGCGCCACGTTTGATATCTTTCGGTAAAGCGCTCCCCGGCAGCCCGGGTGATTGGTGCTGCGCAACCGAGAGAGATGACCTTGTCCCAACCCGAAGGAGAGATGTCCGCGCAACCGGGCGACGACCGGCTCGTCCGGCCGGTAGCGTGGCCGGTCCACGACGGGCTCGATCTCGACGTGCTGGAGCGCCTGGCGAGCCTCGTCAGCAGCACCGCACCACGGGGCGTGCTGGTCGAGCTGACCGGGTTCGTGGCGCAGACGCTCGGCGTGGACCACGTTTTCGTCGGTGAGCTCGATCACCACGAGCCCGGGCGGATCCGCACGGTTGCGCGCTTCGAGCACGGCCGTCCAGCCGACAACTTCACCTACAGTCTCGCGGGGTCGCCCTGCGAGGAAGTGCTGGGCGAGGACTACTGCTACTTCCCGACCGGTGTGCAGGCCCGCTATCCCGAGGACGTCGCGCTCGTCGAGAAAGGCATCGACAGCTATGTCGGCGCGGTCCTGCGGACCGGCCGCGGCGAGCGGCTGGGCCTGTTCGTGGTGATGCATTCGACACCGCTGCGGCTCGATCGCGCGACGGCGGCGCTCCTGCGGCTTGCGGCAGCCCGGCTTGCGGCCGAGCTGCAGATGCATCGTGCCGAACGCACGCTGGATGCGCAGGGCCGTGACCGCCAGGCGCTGCTCGACGCGATACCGGACATGCTGCTCAGAACCCGCGTCGACGGCACGTTCCTCGGCTGCAAGCCGGCCCGGGACGTGCCCATGCTGGCAGATCCCGCCATGTTCGTCGGGCGCAAGGTGATGGACGTCCTGCCCGAGGCGGTCGCGATCGAGTCCATGCGCTGCATCGAGCGCGCGGTCGCCACGGGCGAAGTGCAGGTGCATCACTACCAGCTCGAGTTCGACGGCCGCGCGCGCGATTTCGAGGCGCGCATCGCGCCGTCCGGACCCGACGAGACCCTGACCGTCATTCGCGACGTCACGCGCCGACGACGCGCCGAGCGGCGCGTCACCATCATGGTGAGCGCGCTGGAGCAGACCGCGGACACCGTCATCATCACCGATCATGCGGGCACGGTGCAGTACGTCAACCGCGCCTTCGAACATGCGACCGGGTACACGCGCAGGGAAATCCTCGGCCAGCCGGCACGACTGCTGGTCGGCGAGGACGTCGACGCCGTCAACTTTGCCACCATGCGCGAAGCGCTGCTCGACGGGCGCGTCTTCAGCGGGGCGCTGGCCACCCGGCGCAAGGACGGCACGCTGCTGTTCGAGGAAAAAAACGTCACCCCGCTCGCGGACGAAGACGGCACGATCATCCGTTTCATCGCGACCGGGCGTGACGTGACCGCGCAGCTGCGCGACCAGGCCCAGCTGCGCGAACAGGAGGAACGGTTCCGGCAACTCGCCGAGAACATCGACGGGGTGTTCTGGATGTTCTGCGCGCGCGAGCGCCGGCTGATCTACGCGAGCCCGGCCTACGAACGCATCTGGCGCCGCCCGGTGCGCGATCTCTACAGTGCGCGTGGCGACTGGCTCGCCGCACTGCACCCGGCGGATCGTGGGCAGGTGCGACTGGCTGCACGCGACCGGCCGATCGACCAGCCCTTTTCCGAGGAGTATCGCCTGCTGCACGAGGACGGCACGATCACCTGGATCCACAGCCGTGCGTTTCCGATCCGGGACGCGGACGGCCGGGTCTACCGGCTCGCCGGCATCGCCGAGGACGTCACCGAGCGCAAGCTGCAGGGCGACGCGCTCGCCCGGCTCGGGCGGATCCTCGATCAGTCGTCCAACGACATCTACATGATCGACGGCGAATCCGGGCGCATCCTGCAGGCCAATCGCGGGGCCAGGCGCAACCTCGGCTTCGACATGGACAGTCTGACCGCACGTACGGTTTACGAACTGCTGCCGCTGATGACCCCGGAGCAGCTCGGCGCCATCGTCCAGCCGCTGCGTGACGGGGCGGATGACCTGGTCTCGTTCGAAACCGACATCTCGCGCGCCGACGGCAGCCGCTTCCCGGCAGAGGTGCGCGTGCACTTTGCGGCGGAAGAGTCACCGCCCCTGTTCGTCGCGATCGTTCAGGACATCAGCCAGCGCCGGGAGATCGAGAGCCGCCTGAACTACATGGCCTACTACGATGCGCTGACCGGCCTGCCCAACCGCCGTCAGCTGACCGGCCGGGTCAATCAGAGCATCGTCGAAGCACGCCGGCACGGGCGCCATGCGGCGCTCGTATTCATCGATCTCGATCGATTCAAACTGATCAACGATTCGCTCGGCCACAGTGTGGGCGATGCCCTGCTCAAGGTGGTCGCGCAGCGGCTCCAGGATACGATCCGCACCGGTGACATGGTGGCGCGTGTATCCGGCGACGAATTCATCGTGCTGTTGGCCGACGTCGCGCATCTCGACGACGTGGCGCGGGTCGCCGACAAGCTCCTCGCGGCGCTGGCGGAACCGGTCGCGGTGCCAGGGCGCACGCTGTTCGTGACGGCGTCACTCGGCATCGCCACGTATCCGCGTGATGCCGGTGATTTCGAAGGGCTGTTCAAACACGCTGATTCGGCCATGTATCACGCCAAGCAGGCCGGCCGAAACAACTTCCAGTTCTTCACCGAGGAGATGAATCGGCGCGCGAAACGCCAGCTGCAGCTCGAAACGGCGTTGCAGAGTGCGCTCTCGCGCCGGGAGTTCGTCCTGCACTACCAGCCACAGGTGGAACTCGAGACCGGGCGCCTGCTCGGCATCGAGGCGCTCTTGCGCTGGCAGCACCCCACGCTCGGGCTCGTCCCGCCAGGCGAGTTCATCCCGCTCGCAGAAGAGAATGGGCTGATCGTGCCGATCGGCGAATGGGTGCTCGCGCAGGCGTGTCGCGACGCCCGCACCTGGCTCGACGCCGGCCTGCGTGACGTCCAGGTCGCGGTCAACGTCTCGTCGCGGCAGTTCCAGCAGGGCAAGCTGCTCGAGCTGGTGAGCGGCACGCTCGCCGCGACGGGCCTGCCCGCCCGCCTGCTGGACATCGAACTGACCGAGAGCCTGCTCATGGAGGATCCGGACAGCGCCGTCGCGATCATGCAGTCGATCAGCGCACTCGGGGTCACGTTCTCGATCGACGATTTCGGCATCGGCTATTCCTCGCTCGCCTACCTGCGCCGGTTCCCGGTGACCACTCTCAAGATCGACCGTTCCTTCGTTGCGGAGATCGTCGACAAACCCGACGACGCCGCCATCACCAGCACGATCATCGCCATGGCGCACAACCTGAACATGACGGTGGTCGCCGAGGGCGTGGAGGATGCGCATCAGCTCGCCGTGCTGCGTCGGCTCGGTTGTGACGCGATCCAGGGGTATCACTTCGCGAGGCCGATGGCATTGACGGAACTGGGCGAGTTCCTTGCGGGAGTTGCTTCCGGCAGCGGTGCCCGAGGCGCCTGACGGTTCTGCGAGAATTCTTGACAAGGATCACCGCGAGCATCCGGTCGAACGGGTCGCGGTTTGCCTGGGGATAGCCCCCGGCCTTCAGGGCATGTCGGTGATCGATCGGAAGGTGCTCGAAGCCATCCGCCAGCATCAAATCAGCGAACGGTGCCTACACCGCACGAGCGCTACCGAGTCTGCCGAGACGACGCTTGGTAGCCATTTCCCACGCACGCGCGGTAGCGCTTGCAGGATGCATTGTGTAGGGTTGCTCGCCGTCGCCCCGTTCGAGTCCAGTATCCATGAGTCAGCCTTTCGCCAGCCGGACAGTCCTCTTGCGCGGCGCGTCCGCGTGAGCGAGCCGGCCGAGCGTATCCGCTGGGCGCTGGTCAGCGGTCTCCTTGCGCGCCTCCATCTCGAGCGGGTGCTGGTGCGCTATCCGCGCACGGCGGTGCTCGGCGCGTTCAGCTTCGTCAACGGCTCGATCAGCATCGGCCTGATCGCGTGCGTCGCGCTGCTGACCCAGCAGGCGTTCATCTTTCCTTCGCTCGGCGCCACCGCGTTCATCCTCTATTACCAGCCGCTGGCCGACACGGCCGCGCCGCGCAACGTGCTGTTTGCACATCTGCTCGGCGCCATCTGTGGTTTTGCGTTCCTGGTCCTGTTCGGCCTCGAGGACCAGCCGTCGGCGTTCGAGACGGGGGTGTCCTGGGCCAGGGCGGGTGCCGCGGCGCTCTCGCTCGGGACCACCGCAGGGCTCATGGTGACGCTGCGGGTCGCGCATCCGCCGGCCGGCGCGACGGCGCTGATCGTCTCACTCGGCCTCATGCCGGCGCTCGCGCAGATCCCGGTGCTGCTGGCCGGCGTAGGGCTCCTGCTCGCGCAGGCGCTGGTGCTGAACCGGCTGGCGGGCATACCCTATCCGCTGTGGGCGCCGCGGCCGGGGTCATGATCGAAGACGTCTTGCACTTCTGGTTCGAGGAGATCGAGCCGCGCCAGTGGTGGGCCGTCGACCCGACTTTCGACCGCATGCTGGCCGAGCGCTTCGGCAGCCTGCTGGAACAGGCCGCACGCTGCGAACTCTTCGCCTGGCGCGCGTCGGCCGCGGGGCGCCTGGCCGAGATCATCGTGCTGGACCAGTTCTCGCGCAACGTCCATCGCGGCACGCCGCGGGCGTTCGCCCAGGACTCGCTCGCGCTCGGGCTCGCCCAGGAGGCGGTGGCGGGCGGCTTCGACCGTGCGCTCGAACCGGAACGACGCAGCTTCCTGTACATGCCGTACATGCACAGCGAGTCGCGCCGCGTGCACGTCGAGGCGGAGCGGCTCTTTCGCGCCAACGGCGTGGCCGACAACCTCGACGCCGAACTGCGCCACAAGGCGATCATCGACCGCTTCGGTCGGTATCCGCACCGCAATGCCATACTCGGGCGGGTGTCCTCGGCGGAGGAACTCGCCTTTCTGGAGCAGCCCGGCTCGCGGTTCTGAGCGCGCCTGGGGATCGCCGGTTGCCTTGAGCGCGCCTTCCGGTGACCCGTATCATGCCGATTCTGCCCGCAGCGAACCGACGGAGCCCGCACATGACATTGCCGATCGACGTGGCGGCGCTCACGCGCTGGATGGCCGAGGCGGGCCTCGGCGAAGGCGAACTCGTCGATCCGGTGCTGCTCGCCGGCGGCACCCAGAACGTCCTGCTGCGCTTCACGCACCGCGGACGTGCGTACGTGCTGCGCCGGCCGCCCCTGCACCTGCGCGCGAACTCCAACGAGACGATGCGCCGCGAAGCGCGAGTGCTGGCCGCACTCGCGGGCACCGCGGTACCGCACCCGGGCCTGATCGCCGCCTGCCCGGACGAAACGGTGCTCGGCGCCGCGTTCTACCTGATGGAGCCCATCGAGGGCTTCAATCCGACCACCGGGCTGCCGCCGCTGCATGCGGGATCACCGGCGATCCGCCATCGCATGGGGCTCGCGCTGGTGGAAGGCATCGCCGCGCTCGGCGCGCTCGATTACCAGGCGCTGGGCCTGACCGGTCTCGGCCGGCCCGAGAACTTCCTGGCGCGCCAGGTCGATCGCTGGAAGGCCCAGCTCGCGTCGTACACGGAGCTGCCCGGCTGGCCCGGCCCGGACGAGATCCCGGGTGTCGACAAGGTGGCGGACTGGCTGGCAGCCAACTGCCCGGCGCAGTTCACGCCCGGCATCATCCACGGCGACTACCACCTCGCGAACGTGATGTACCGGTTCGACAGCGGTGAGCTGGCCGCGATCGTGGACTGGGAACTGACCACCATCGGCGATCCGCTGCTCGATCTCGGCTGGCTGCTCGCGACCTGGCCGGAAGGCGACCCGCCGGACGAGACCGCGGTATCGGTGCATCCCTGGCAGGGGTTCCCGACCGCCGCAGAGCTGGTCGAGCACTACCGGGCCCGGTCGGCCCGCGATCTCTCGGCGATCGGCTGGTACGGTGTGCTCGCCTGTTACAAGCTCGGGATCATCCTGGAAGGCACGCACGCCCGCGCCTGCGCCGGCAAGGCGCCGCGCGAGACCGGCGACCGACTGCACGCGAGTACCATGAACCTGTTCCGGCGCGCGCTGCGCTGGATCGACGCCGGTGGCCGGGCCACCTGAAGGAGCAAGCCATGACCGAGCCCGCACGCGCGGCCACCGCACCGCAGATGAACTTCCCGCCGGTGTTCGCGACCGTGGAGGCCGAACGCCAGCACCGCAAGGAGCGCCTGGCCGGCGCGCTGCGGATCTTCGGCCGCTACGGCTTCGGCGAAGGGGTGGCCGGACACATCACCGCCCGCGATCCCGAACTCACCGATCATTTCTGGGTCAACCCGTTCGGCATGAGTTTCCGGCACATCCGGGTGTCGGACCTGATCCTGGTCAATCACGAGGGCGACGTGGTCGAGGGCAGCCGGCCGGTCAACCGCGCGGCGTTCGTGATCCACGCGGCCGTGCACGCCGCGCGACCGGACGTGGTGGCGGCCGCACACGCGCATTCGCTGTACGGCAAGGCCTGGTCGGCGCTCGGCCGGACGCTCGACCCGATCACCCAGGATGCCTGCGCATTCTTCGAGGACCACGTGGTGGTCGCCGAAGGCGGCGGCAAGGTGGTGCTCGAAGCGGAAGGCGGCACGGCGCTCGCGCAGGGGCTCGGTCGTCACAAGGCGGCCATCCACCAGAATCACGGGCTCTTCACGGTCGGTCAGTCGGTGGAAGAGGCGACGTGGTGGTTCGTCACCATGGAGCGCTCCTGCCAGGCCCAGCTGCTGGCCGAGGCGGCCGGCACGCCGAAACTTATTCCGGCGGAGTGGGCGCGCTACACGCGCGATCAGGCGGGCGGCCCGCTGGCCGGCTGGTTCTCGTTCCAGCCGCTCTGGGACGAGATCGTCCGTACCGACCCCGACCTGTTCGACTGAACCAGCGTCCTTTCGAACCGCGGGCCGGCGTGGCACAATCGGTGGCCCTGTTTGGTCACCGTCGCAGGCCACGACTTCAGTACCCGCTCGAAACGCTTCGCGCCCACATCGGCTGCCTCGCACGAATCTCCCAAAGTACGCTGTCGCGTCGGGGGTGATCGCGGGCGTCATGGAGCGTCGTGCCCATGATCACGCTGCTGCTGATCGCGCTGATCCTGATCCTGCTCAATGCCCTCTACGTCGCGGCCGAGTTCGCCGTGCTCGGCGCGCGCGTGTCGCGCGTCCAGCAGCTGGCGGTGGCCGGCAGCCGACTCGCGGCCGGCGTGCTGCCGGTGGTTGCGAACACGGCGCGTCTCGACACCTACATCGCGGTCTGCCAGATCGGCATCACGGTGACCAGTCTCGCACTCGGGGCATTCGGCCAGGCGACGTTCGCGCTGCAGCTCGCCGACCTGCTGATCGAGCGGACCACGCTGGAGACGCTCGGCGCGCACTCCGTGGCAGCGCTCGTGGTGCTGGTCGTGCTGACGTCGGTGCAGGTCGTGTTCGGCGAACTTCTGCCGAAGACGGTCGCCCTGCAGTACCCGGTGCGCACGGCAATGATTACCTACATCCCCATGCGCTGGTCGCATGTCGTCTTTGCGCCGTTCATCGGTTTCCTGAACGGCAGCGGTGCGTTCGTGCTGCGCCGCCTCGGCGTTGTCGGCGAGCGCAGTCACCATCACATCCACGCGCCGGAAGAGATCGAGATGCTGGTGCGCGAGAGCCGCGCAGGCGGCCACATCGAGGAGCGCCAGCGCGTCCGGCTGCAGCGCACCCTGCGCCTCAATCGCCGCTCCGTCCGGCAGATCATGGTGCCCAGACGGCGCATCGCCGGTATCGACCTGCGTGGACCGCTGGACGGCCAGCTCGCACAGGTGATCGACTCACCGTTCACCCGGCTGGTTGCGCATCGTGGCAGCCTCGACGACGTGGCCGGGTACGTTCACACCAAGGACGTCGCGGCCGCGCTCGCCAAAGGGCGTATCGGCGGCGGCCTCGAGGCGCTGGTGCGGCCATTGATCGTGCTGTCGTCGCGGCTGACGGTCGACCAGGTCCTGGGTCAGCTGCGCAACCGCCGTGCGCGGCTCGCGTTGATCGCCGATCCGCTCGGCGAGATCGAAGGCCTGGTCAGCATCGACGACGTCATGCGGGAACTCGTTGGCGGGCTTTCCGACGAATTCAAGCGCGGCGCAGGGCCGCTGGCGCCGCGGCCCATCGGTCCGCACGCCTGGGAGATGCCCGGGCGGCTGCCGCTGGACGAACTGACCGACTGGGCCCGCGAGGCCGGTGTCGAGCCGGTGTGGGCCGGATCGCGCGCGGAAACACTGGCCGGCTGGCTGATCGAGCGGGTCGGCATGCTGCCCGCGGCGGGACGGCGCATCGTGGAGGGTCCGCTGGCATTCACGATCGATCGGCTGCACGGGGTCGCCATCGACACCATCAGAGTCGAACGCACGCCGGTTCCGCACGGAGACCGTGATGGTTGAGATCATCGTCGTTCTGCTTGTCACGGCAGGTCTGGTCGCCCTGAACGGCCTGTTCGTCGCGTCCGAGTTCGCCATCATCAGCGCGTCGCGCGCAGCACTCGCGGCGCAGGCGCAGGGCGGCGACCCGATCGCGCGGCGGGCGGCGTGGATTCTCGAAGAGCCGACCCGGCTCGACCGCTACATCGCGACCGCGCAGCTCGGCATCACCTTTGCGAGCCTCGGGCTCGGCATGTACGGCGAACACAACCTCGCGCGCATCATCGGCGACTGGCTGGCCGGGCAGGGATTCAGCGGGTTCGGTGCCGCGCTCTCCGCGCACGGCCTGGCCACACTCGTCGCGCTCAGCTTCGTCACCTACCTGCACGTCGTGTTCGGCGAGATGATCCCCAAGTCGCTTGCACTCACGCATGCACTTGCGACCGTGCACTGGGTGATGCGGCCGATGCGCGTCATCGGCATCCTGCTCGGGCCGCTGGTGACGCTGCTGACGGGCGTGGGCAATGCCCTGTTGCGATTGACCGGCTTCCGGCGCGCGCATGGCGCCGCTCACTACTACGAGCCCGACGAACTGGAAGAGCTGGTCCGCGAGAGCCGGCTCGGCGGGCTGATCCCGGAGGAGGGCGAACGGGTATTCAGGGAGATCATCGATTTCAGCGAGATATCCGCGGCCGAAGCGATGATTCCCAGGGTGCGGATCGACGCCATCGCGGCCGGCGCCAACGCGCGCGAGATCCGTGCGCTGGTGAGCGAACACCCGCGCACCCGCTACCCGGTGATCGAAGGCAGCCTGGACCAGATCGTCGGGACGGTGCACATCAAGGATCTGCTGCGTCTGCTGCGCGACGATACCGCGCTGTCGCCGGCGCGAGTGCACGACGTCGCCTACGTGCCCGAAACGGCGACGCTCGAGCAGGTGCTCGCGGCGATGGATCGGGCACGCAATCAGCTCGTGGTGGTGATGGACGAGCATGGCGGCACGGCCGGCATCGTCACCATCGAGGATATCTCTGCCGAAGCGATCGGCGAGATCGAGGAAGGTCTCGAGGACGTACCGGATCTGCTGGAGCTGGGCCCGGATCGTCTGCAGGTTCAGGGCACGGTCCGGCTCGATACGCTGGGCGAGCGTCTCGACCGCCATCTCGAATACGAGGACGTGATCACCGTGTCCGGACTGATTCTCGCGCTGCTCGGTCGGCCGGCCCGACGTGGCGACGTCGTACGCTGGAGCGGGCTCGAGTTCCGGGTGAGCCTGCTGCACGGGCGGGGGGTCGGCATCGCCGTCGTGACCCGGCGCGAGGCCGACGCACCACCGGCGGGCCCGATGCCGGCAAGCCTGGCGTCGGACAACCCGCTCGACCGGCGTGACGGCTGACGCGCGTCAGCCGCCCGCTTCGTCGCCCCAAAGTTCTGCCAGACGCCGGTCGCGACCGCAGCCGTTGCGGTAGAACTTGTAGCGCAGCGGATTCTTCCGATAGTAGTCCTGGTGGTAGTCCTCCGCCGGGTAGAACGTACCCGCACGGGTGATCCCGGTGGTGATCGGCTGGGGAAAGCGCGCCGCGCCTTCGAGTTCCGCGCGCGATGCCTCGGCGAGCGCCCGCTGCGTTTCGTCCAGGTAGAAGATACCGCTGCGGTACTGCGAGCCCACGTCGCAGAACTGGCGATCCACCGCCACGGGGTCGACGTTGCGCCAGAACACATGGAGCAGGTGCTCGTAGCTCACGACGGCAGGGTCGTAGATCACCTCCACCGCCTCGGCGTGGCCGGTATTGCCGCGCGTCACCTGCTCGTAGGTCGGATTCTTGACATGACCGCCAACGTAGCCCGACGTGGTCGAGATGACCCCGGGCAGGTCATCGAACGGCGGTTCCATGCACCAGAAGCAGCCCCCGGCGAAGATCGCCCGTGCTGGCTCCGCCGGGGCCGCGGCAGCGCCTGCAGCGCCTGCAGCGCCTGCGGCGAGGGTGGTGAGGGTGGCCAGCAGGAGCAGGGCCGCCAGGCGCACGCGCGAGGGCCCGCTCACTGGACCAGCGCCGGAAGTGGTTCGCCGGCCGGCACGAACTCGAGCGCGAGGCCGTTGTTGCACCAGCGTTCGCCGCGTGGCCGCGGACCGTCGTTGAACACGTGGCCCTGGTGGCCGCCGCAGCGCGCACAGTGATATTCCGTGCGCGGCCAGATCAGCTTGAAGTCCTTCTTCGTGCCCATGCTGCCGGAAATCGGCTGGGTGAAACTCGGCCAGCCGGTGCCGCTGTCGTATTTATGCGCACTCTCGAACAACGGCTGCTTGCAGGCCGCGCAGACGAACGTACCCGCGCGTTTCTCGTCGTTCAGCGGACTCGAGAACGGCCGCTCGGTGGCTTCCTCGAACAGTACCTGGTAGCGGTCGGCCGGCAGCAGGGCACGCCATTCGGCGGGCTTTTTCCGGATCCTGTCTTCGGTCATGGATGGCTCCGCGGATCGGGCGACGCCGGGCAATACTGCCAGAGCGGGCAGGGTTGCGAGTAGTCCGAGCAGGTTGCGGCGTTGCATCGGCACGAAGCTCCGGTTGGCGGTGTGCACGGGTTCGACCGGTGACCCGGCGGGCGGTTCCTGGATCATCCGTCCGACCATCTGCGCGGCCCTTCAGCGGCCGATGGCCCCCGGCGCAGTCGCTGCGACGGCGCGGCGCAGGTCGGGATAGTACCAGCCGAGCGCGGCGGCCCGTGCGCAGACGAACACGACGAACGCGGCCCAGAGCCCGGCATTGCCGCCGATGGCCGCGAGCGGCCACCAGATCAGCAGGAACAGGCCGGTCGAGAACAGCGCGGCGTTGCGCATCGCCCGGGTACGGGTCGCACCGATGAAGATCCCGTCGAGCTGAAAGGCCGCGAATGAGCACACCACGTAGAGTGCCGTGAGCGGGAGCAGGGCGATGGCGCCGGCACGTACGGCTTCGATTGCGGTGAGCAGTTCGATGAGTGCCGGCCCCGCGCCGAGCAGGGTCAGGCCCAGCAGCAGGGCGGTTCCCGCAGCCAGCTCGGTCGACCTGTGTACCGCCAGGTCGAAGCGTTCGACGTCCCGTGCGCCGACCGATTCGCCGACGATCGATTCCGCGACGAATGCATAGCCGTCCAGGAAGAAGGCCGAGAACGATACCAGTTGCAGGAGGATGTGGTTGGCGGCCAGCGTCGCGTCGCCGAACTGCGCGCTCTGGCGGATGAACCAGGTGAAGCTGAAGACCAGCAGCAGGGTCCGGAGCATGATGTCCGAGTTCGCGGTCAGCGTCCGGCGCCACTTGCCGCGATCGCGCAGGCGCGCGCTGGCGAGGAACGGCTCCGCATCCCGGTGCCGGCCGCGCAGGATCCGCGCCACCAGCAGGATCGCGAAGGCGAAGCTCGACCATTCCGCGAGCACCGTGCCGAGGGCGATGCCGGCGGCACCCCAGCCGAGCACCCCGGCGAACCAGACGTCGAGCAGGATGTTGAGCCCGTTCAGGAGGAGCTGGACCGCCAGCAGGCTGCGGCTGCGCCCGAGTCCGATCAGGGTTCCCATGAGCGCGAACGTGCCGAGCGTGGCCGGCGCACCCCAGATGCGGATCCCGAAGTAGGCGGCGGTCAGCCGCTCGACGTCCGCGCTGCCGTCCAGCAGCCACAGCGATGCGCCGAGGATGGGGGCCTGCAGGGCGATCAGTGCGGTCCCGATCGCGCCCGCCAGCACGAGCGCGCGCAGCAGGGCCGCCCTGATCTCCGGTTCGTCGCGTGCACCGGCCGCCTGCGCCGTGAAACCGGTCGTGCCCATGCGCAGGAAACCGAAGCCCCAGTACACGAAGCTGAAGATGACCGCGCCGAAGGCGATGGCGCCGAGGTCGGCCAGCGTACCGAAATTGCCGATGACCGCGGTGTCGGCGAGCCCGAGCAGGGGCACCGCGGCGTTGGCGAGGATGATGGGCCAGGCCAGTCGCAGGACCTGGCCCCGGGTGATCATGGCGACGTCACGCGATCGGCTACATCCAGACCATGGTGATCCATTCCGCGACCAGCGCCGGCTTGTCCTCGCCTTCGATCTCGATGGTGCAGTCGTGCACGATCTGCATGCGCCCGCCGCTCTGCGGCTCGAGGGCCTTCACGACGAAGCGGCCGCGGATCCGCTTGCCGCTTTTGACCGGCGCCATGAAGCGCACCTTGTTGTAACCGTAGTTGACGCCCATCTTGGTGCCGCTCACGCCGGGCACGGCCTGGTAGGCCATGACCGGCATCATCGAGAGCGTGAGGAGTCCGTGCGCGATGGTGCCGCCGAACGGCGTCATCTTGGCGGCCTCCGGGTTCACGTGCAGGAACATGTGATCCTCGGTCACGTCGGCGAATCGGCTGATGCGCTCCTGGTCGAGCAGGAACCAGTCGGATACGCCGATCTCCCTGCCGACGTAGTCCTTGATCTCGTCCAGGGTCATGGCTCGGGTGGGTCCTTGCATCGCTGCTCCTCCGGTGCTGCCGGCCGCGGCCGGCCGGTTTGTGGTGGTTGGGTGAATGGACGATGATACCCGCAGGAGCCGGCCCGGCGACATGATCGGGCGGCCCGCTTCCGGACCGGAGCAGTACCTTGATCGATCGCCACGCCGCCATCCGCATCGTCGAGCGCGAGATGAACGTACTCGACGGACGTCACGCCGAACCGCTCGAGCAGCGCCTGCGGGTGTTCGATGAGTTCACCATCGAGCGTCCCTGGGGCTGGGTCATGTTTTTCGGCACTTCGTACGCAGATTTCGATGAACTGGGGCCGCGTTTGCGAACGCGGTACCCACCCTGCCTGGTCGATCGCGGCAGCGGTGCGCTCGAGAGCGCCGGCGCCGCGTGGCCGGTGGAGAAGTACATCGAGGATTTCGAGACCCGCCGCCGCGCGGCTGCGCCACCCTGAGGCGCGTTAGAGACTGCCGAGCCTCGGCACCACGAACGTATAGAGCACGGTCGTCACCACCACCACCCCGATCAGGTTGAGGAAGAACCCGGCTTTGGCCATCTGCGGGATGGTCACGTAACCGGAGCCGAACACGATGGCGTTGGGCGGTGTCGCCACCGGCATCATGAAGGCGCAGCTCGCCGCGATGGTGGCGGGAATGATGAGCATCTCCGGCGTGACGGCGAGCCCCGTGGCGAGCCCCGCCAGGATCGGCACCAGGGTGGCGGTGGTTGCCGTGTTGCTGGTGAGTTCGGTCAGGAAGATCACGCCGGTCGTGACGGCCAGCACCAGCACGATGGTCGGCAGGTCGCCGAGCACGACGGCCTGAGCGCCGATGAACTCGGCCACCCCGTTCGCCTGCACCGCAGCCGCCAGGCTCAAACCCCCGCCGAACAGGATCAGGATGCCCCAGGGCAGCTTGACCGCCGTATCCCAGTCCATCGCGAACGTCCGCCCCGGTGCGGCGGGCAGGACGAACAGCGTCAGTGCCGCAATGATGGCGATGCCGCCGTCGGACAGCCCTGCAAACGGCCGGTACGGATCCGGACCGCTGCCGAAGGACCACTCGCCGAGCAACGGTCGGGTCATCCACAGCAGGGCCGTGGCGGCAAAGACCACCAGCGTGATCCATTCGCCCCGACTCATCGGGCCGAGCTTCGCGAACTCGGCATCGAACAGCGCCTGGCCACCTTCGATGGCGCGGATCCTGATCGGATACAGCACCCAGGTGATCAGCACCCAGGCCAGCGGCAGGAACACCAGCGTCACCGGCCCGCCGATGAGGAGCCACTCCGCGAAGCTGATCTCGCGGCCGTATTCCAGCGCCACGAACTGCACGAGGATGCCGTTCGGCGGCGAGCCGATGATCGTCGCGATGCCGCCGATCGAGGCCGCGTACGCGATCGCCAGCATGAGCGACAGCGCGAAGTTGCGCCCCGGCCGACCTTCGTCGGGCAGGCCCGATGCGGCGAGCGTGGTTCCGGTATGTTCCTCGAGCACCAGGTCGATCACCGAGAGCGCGATCGGCAGCATCATGGCAGCCGTCGCGGTATTGGACACCCACATGCTGAGCGCGGCCGTCACCAGCATGAAACCGCCGATGATGTTCGCCGGCCGGGAACCGACGATGCGCAGCGTGAACAGCGCGATCCGCCGGTCGAGGCCCCAGCGCTGCATGGACAGCGCGAGGATGAAGCCGCCCATGAACAGGAAGATCAGGTCCGAGCCGTAGGGTGCGGTGGTCGGGCCGATCGGCAGGATGCCAGCGAGCGGAAAGACCGCGATCGGCAGCAGGGCGGTCGCCGAGATGTCGATCGCCTCGGTCAGCCACCAGGTCGCCATCCACGCCATGACCGCGAGGGTCGCCCGCGCCCCGTGATCGAGCGCGAGCAGGTTGCCGTCGATGCCGCGATATTCCGCTGGCAGCAGGAAGTACAGCGCGCAGCCGAACAGCGGTCCGCCGAAGAGGCCCATGAGCTGGATGCGATCACGCCGGAACTGGATCACGCGGCCTCCTGCCGATTCGGGCACCGACCCGCCCTTTGACAGCACGAGTCTAGCGCGTCAATGTCCCGGACATGTTGCTCGCACTCGGTTTTCGCCCGTTCTATCTCGCCGCTCCCCTGTTCGCGGCAGGCGCGCTCTCGGCCTGGCTGCTCGTCTACCACGGCGTGTGGCAGCCACACATGCCCCTGCCACCGGTCGCCTGGCATGCCCACGAGATGCTGTTCGGTTTCGCCGCGGCGGTCATCGCCGGCTTCCTGCTCACCGCCGCCCGCAACTGGACCGGGCGCGAGACCGCGTCGGGTGCGTTACTCCTCGCGCTCGTGTTGCTCTGGCTCACGGCACGGGTCCTGAACCTGGTGGGACCCGGGCCCCTCGGCGCGCTGGTGGATGCGGCGTTCCTGCCGGTGTGCGCGCTGGTGCTCGCGATCCCGTTGTGGCGGGCGCGCAACCGCCGCAACTATTTCGTCGTTCCGCTGCTGATCGCACTGGGCCTGGTCAATCTGCTGCACCATGGCGCCTACCTGGCCGGCTGGTCCGGCAGCGGCGGGAACGCTCTGCCGACGGTGGCGGTGAACGTCGCCGCCGGGCTCATCGCGCTGCTCATGACCGTGATCGGCGGGCGGGTGATCCCTGCGTTCTCCGCAAACGCCATCCCAGGGCTGCGCCCGCGCGTCAGGCCGTGGGTGGAGTACTCCGTGGTTGGCCTGATGCTGCTCCTGCCCGTACTGGACCTGGCCGGGGGGTGGCTTTTCCTGCCGGGTGGGACCCTGGTCGCGCTGCTCGTCCTGGCGGCCTCGCTGCAACTGGTCCGGCTCGCCGGCTGGCAGCCGTGGCGCACGCGTGGCAATGCGCTCCTGGCCATGCTGCCGCTCGCCTACGCCTGGATTCCGCTGTACCTGCTGTTGCGTGCCGCGGCGCTGGAGAATCCGGCCATGGCGTCGGTCGCGCTGCACGCACTGGTGGTGGGCGCCATGGCCAGCCTGATGCTCGCCATGATGACGCGCAGCGCGCTCGGGCACACCGGCCGCGCGCTGCGGGCCGGGTCGGTCGAGCTCGCCTGCTTCGCGGCGATCCAGGCGGCGGCCCTGGTGCGTGTGGGCGGGCCACTCCTGGTGCCCGGCGCGCACGCACTGTGGATCACCCTCTCCGGCGTACTGGCCGTCGTCGCGTTCGCGATCTTCGCGGCGGGTTACTGGCCGATCCTGACGCGGCCGCGCATCGACGGTCGTCCGGGCTGACCGCAGGGGCGCCGGTCCGGACGATCAGCGCGGGACCAGTTCGATGCGGTCGTAGATGGCCGTGACCTGGCTGAAGTCCAGGATGACCGTATGCGCGATGCGCCGCTCCTGGTCGTGCAGGTGGTATTTGTAGCGCTTCTGCGGCGTGCCCTGCAGATGCGCGTCGAAGTCCTTGGTGAGTTCGCGCACGTCCGACACGATGTCTTTCGACCACGTGCCCTTGAACGGCCCCAGCACCGCGCCGCCGCGCAGACAGATGACGATCTCGTGATTGGTCAGGCCTTCGTTGTCCACGGTACCTCCTGCTCGACGTTCAGTCGACCCGACGTTCAGTCGACCCGACGTTCAGTCGACCCGGTGCCAGATCTGTGTGCGCCCCAGCAGCGGCGTACCGAGGTAGCCCCTGACCTCGAGGCGCCGCCCGCCCTCCGTGAGCTTCAGGCGTACACGGTAGACCTTGCCGTCGTTGGGGTCGAGTATGTCCCCGCCGTCCCACGGGCCGTTCGCGCGCCCGTTCGGCTGGACGTTGCGGATGATGGTGAGGCCGACGATGGGCGCATCGCGCCGCTCGTCCGTGCACAGCGCGCAGCGTGCATCCTGGGGCGCCCCGGGATCGAGCACCTCGACGATCCGACCCACCAGGGTCCCATCCCGCTCCGTGATCTCGACGATCGCACGCGGCTCTTCGGTGCGATCGTCCTGGGTACGCCAGAGGCCGACCGGGCTTGCGTGCACGGTGGCGGCCAGCGAAACCAGCATGACGAAGGTGATCGACGGGCGCATGTCCACGGTATCGCCTCCTTGATCCTCGAGTGGGTTCGGGACGCTGCGCCTCGAATGCAGGTTCGGCGCGACTCGATTATGGCGCGGTGCGCGTACGCGCTACCAGCGGGTCGTGACGGGTGGCATCATCGGCGGCTCGCGCGGCACGGCAGCAGCGGAATGGCCGACAACAGAACGTTCGATTACGTGATCGTGGGGGCCGGCACCGCCGGGTGCGTGCTGGCCAACCGGCTCTCCGCCGATCCGCGCCATCGCGTGCTGCTGATCGAGGCTGGCGGGCGCGACACCTATCCCTGGATCCATGTACCGGTGGGGTACCTGTTCACGATCGGGAATCCACGCACCGACTGGTGCTACGAGACCGAGCCGGAGCCGGGGCTCAACGGGCGCCGGATCGGCTACGCGCGCGGCAGGGTGCTGGGCGGCTGTTCCTCGATCAACGCGATGATCTACATGCGCGGACAGCAGTCCGATTACGATCACTGGGCCGCGCTCGGCAACCGTGGCTGGGGCTGGGAGGACGTGCTCCCGGTGTTTCGCCGGTCGGAGGACTACCAGCACGGCGCCGACGCCTGGCACGGCGTCGGCGGCGAGCTGCGGGTCGAGGAGCGGCGCGTCAACTGGGAGATCCTCGACGCGTGGCGCGAGGCGGCGGGGGCCTGCGGCATTCCGCCGATCGCCGAGTTCAACCGCGGCGACAACTTCGGCAGCGCCTATTTCCAGATGAACCAGCGCCGCGGCGTGCGCTGGAGCGGCGTGCGTGCATTCCTGGACCCGGTGCGCCGGCGGCCGAACCTCACGATCTGGACGCACGCGCTGGTGGAACGCATGCTGCTCGAACCTTCCGAGGGCTTGCTCCGGGCGCGCGGTGTGCGGGTGCGGCTGGGCGACGACGCGCCGATCGATGTGTCGGCCCATCGCGAACTGGTGCTCGCGGCGGGTGCGATCGGATCACCCGTGCTCCTGCAACGATCCGGCGTGGGTGCGCCGGAGACGCTGCGTACGCATGGCGTCGAGCCGGTACACGCACTTCCAGGCGTGGGCGGGAACCTGCAGGATCACCTGCAGATCCGCACCATCTATCGGGTCAGCAACACGGTGACGCTGAACCGGCGCGCCGCGACCTGGTTCGGCAAGGCGCGCATGGGACTCGAGTACCTGCTGTTCCGGACCGGTCCGCTGACCATGCCGCCGTCGCAGCTCGGTGCGTTCGCGCGCAGCGATGCGGACCAGGCGCATGCCAATCTCGAGTGGCACGTCCAGCCGCTGTCGCTCGACCGGTTCGGCGAACCGCTGCACCCGTTCGACGCGATCACCCCGTCGGTCTGCAACCTGCGCCCGTCGAGTCGGGGCAGCGTGTGGCTCCGCTCACCCGATCCGGATACCGCCCCTGCCATCGCGCCCAACTACCTCGCCACGGCTGACGATCAGACGATCGCGATCGAAGGCCTGCGCTTCACGCGGCGGATCATGGCCGCGGCACCGCTGGCGCGCTTCCGGCCCGAGGAACTGAAGCCCGGTACCGAGGCCCTGACCGATGAAGCGCTGCTGGATGCGGCCCGCAATCTGGGCACCACGATCTTTCATCCGGTGGGAACCTGCCGGATGGGCCGGGATGCGGGCGCCGTGGTCGACGATCGCCTGCGTGTCCATGGCATTGCGGGGCTGCGCGTCATCGATGCCTCGGTCATGCCGACGATCACCTCCGGCAATACCAACGCGCCGACCGTGATGATCGCGGAGCGGGGTGCGGCGTTCATGCTCGCGGAGGCAGCCAGCCGGAACTGAGTGCGAGCCTCTGGCTCGCCAGGCGCGCGATACGCGCGCACGAGTGCGAGCCTCTGGTTCGCCCGGCGCGCGCAGGCGGCGGGCCGCTCGGCTATCATGGCGCGCGGTCGGACGAGGAGGGCAGGTCGATGGTTCGGGATTCCGGGTTCGTGCGCGCAGTCGCGCGGGTCGTGCCGGCGCTGGTCGCGCTCGGCTTCAGCGGGGGCGCACTGGCGCATGCCGGTCACGGGGTGGCGGACGGTTTCCTGAGCGGGTTCGTTCACCCGCTGCTCGGTTGGGATCACCTGGTCGCGATGGTCGCAGTGGGTCTGTGGGGAGCATTCCTGCGCGCACCCGCGATCTGGTTGCTGCCGGTGGTGTTTCCGCTCGTGATGGCCTGTGGCGCCGCGCTCGGCGTGCTCGGAGTTCCGCTCCCGGCGGTCGAGACCGGGATCGCGCTTTCCGGCGTGGTGCTCGGCCTGCTGGTGGCGTTCGCCGTGCGCCTGCCGCTCCTGGTGGCGATCGTGATCGTCGCGGTCTTCGCGATCTTCCACGGCCACGCGCACGGGACGGAACTGCCCGAAGCGGTGAATCCGTTCGCATACGCGCTCGGCTTCGTCCTCGCGACCGGGCTGCTGCACCTCGCCGGGATTGCGTTCGGCACGCTGGTCCGCTGGCCCGCCGGGACGTGGCTGGTGCGCGCCGGCGGGGTGGCGGTGGCCGCGGTCGGCTCGGTGTTCCTGATCGCCTGATGGCGCGTCGACCGGCCGTGGTGCCGCGCGCCAGCGCGGCCGCGCTCCTGGCGTGCCCGGGTGCCGCGCTCGCGCACAGCCCGTTGCCGGGCATCGAGGGGTTTTACGTCGGGTTCCTGCATCCTGCCGGCGCACCCGAGCCGCTGCTCTGCGCCATTGCCCTCGGCATGCTGCTCGGGGTTCACGGACCGGTCGTCGCACGGCCTGCCTGGGGCCTGTTCGCCCTGGCGCTTGGCGCCGGGCTCGCGTGGTCCTTCACGGACGGCGCCAGGACGACGCTCGCGTGGCTGCCGCTCGCCGTCGCGCTCGCGGCCGCGCTTGCCTGTGTGGTCGCGCCGCGGCCTGATTCCCGGACCGGCACCTGGACCGCGGTCGGGCTCGGCGCCGCGGCGGGGATCGCCATCGGGCTCGGATCGGTGCCCGACCCGGGGCCGACCGGCGCGGTGCTGGTGACCGTCGCGGGCAGTTTCGTCGGGGCGAATTTTCTGCTGCTGCTGGTGTTCGGTGCCGTCGACTTCCTGCGCGAACACCTGCCGTCCGCGTGGATCCAACTCGGCGCGCGCATCGCGGCCGGGTGGCTCGTCGCGATCGTCATGATGCTGCTCGCGCTCGCCTGGCAGCCCTGACGGGTAGCCTCGGGCGACCGAACCGCCGGCCTGCTGCACCAGCGACCGCTGCATCCGTCCGTCACGGGCGCGCTGTGACGCGTGCCACATTTGTGCGGTCCTGACCGTGGTGCGTGGACCGATTCGCCTATGCTCGAAGCTGGATCGGGACCGGCCATCGAGAGCGGGGTCAGAGCAGGCGTGAACTGGCGGGTGAATGCGGAGCGGGCGCGCGACGACGCTGGCAATGTCGCATTCGAGGCGGCGCGCCAGCCCTGGTCGACCTGGCTGGTGGACCAGGAACGCCCGCGCGGGCGCATCATGCTCATGCTGCTGATTCCGGTATCGCTCGGGTTCCTGCTGACCGACCTGCGCTTCGAGGGCCCGGAACGGAATCTCTACATCACCCTGCGATCGGTCTACGTCGTCCTGCTGATCGCGGCGCTCGTCGCGCTCTACAGGGCGAAGACCCCTGCGATGGTGCACGGACTGTGCGGGCTCGCCGCGTTCGGGGTCGCGCTGTTCTGCTGCGTGCGCTACGGACTCGGCCATGGCGCCGCGGGCGTGCCGGGCCACCTCGCGACCGACGTGGTCGTCATGCTCGCGATCTACATGGTGCCGCTGCACCTGCTGGTCCAGGTGCTGGTCGCCCTGCTGCTGAGCGTGGCGTCGGCGTATGGATACATCGTCTGGCAGGGCGTGGAGGGTGCGGCCGCGACGCTGCTCGCGATGACCCTGCTGCTCGCGCACGTGCTCGGATTCGGCGGCTCGGTGGCGCTGCGCTCCAGCCTGCGCAAGCGCTACGACGCCCTGCGCAACCTGCACGGCCACATGCTGGAACTGGATCGCGCAGAACGGGCGCTGGAGCACCTCGCCTACTACGACCCCCTGACCGGACTGCCGAACCGCGCGCTCCTGTTCGATCGGCTCGGACAGATGGTGGTGCGGGCCGAGCGGCACGGCGGGCGCTTCGCACTCTTCTACATCGACCTCGACCGCTTCAAGTTCGTCAACGACACGCTCGGTCACCAGGCCGGCGACGCATTGCTGCGCGAGGCTTCGCGGCGCATGCAGGCGGTGCTGCGCAAGTCCGATACGCTGGCGCGCCTCGGCGGCGACGAGTTCACCCTGATCGTCGAGGACGTGAAGAGCCCGCGCGACCTGGATGCAGTCGCCGCCAAGATCATCCAGGCCATGCAGCAGGTGTACGTCCTCGAAGGCCGCGAGGTCTTCATCAACGCGAGCGTGGGGATCAGCCTTTACCCCGACGACGGTCGCGACGTGGCCACGCTGACGCGCAATGCGGACACCGCCATGTACCAGGCCAAGCAGTCGGGTCGTGGACGCTTCATGTTCTACGCGCCGTTGATGAACGCAGAGAACGAGCGCCGCATGCAGCTCGAAGCGAGCTTGCGGCGTGCCGGCGAGCGTGGCGAATTCCTGCTGCACTACCAGCCACGCACCGAACTCGCAACGCGCCGCATCAGGGGGTTCGAGGCGCTGCTGCGCTGGCAGGATCCACTGAATGGACTGATCGCACCGGCGGAGTTCATTCCCCTTGCGGAGGAGACCGGACTCATCATCCCGATCGGCTACTGGGTAATCGAGGAAGCCTGTCGGCAACTGGCACAGTGGCATGCCGCGGGTCACCGCGATCTCGGCATTTCGATCAACCTGTCGGGGCGCCAGTTCCAGGATCCGGAACTGGTGGACCGGGTCGCCTGCATTCTGACGGACCTGCGCCTGCCGCCGGACTGCGTCGAGTTCGAACTGACCGAGAGCGTGCTGATGGACAACGCCGAGCGCTCGCTCGAACAGCTCGAACGGCTGCGTGCGCTGCAGGTGACCATCGCCATCGACGACTTCGGCATGGGGTATTCGTCGCTGAGCTACCTGAAGCGTTTCCCCATTCACGCACTCAAGATCGATCGCAACTTCGTGAGCGACCTGGTCACCAATCCGGAAGATGCCGCCATCGTGCGCGCGGTGCTGTCGCTGGCGGAGGCGCTGCGTCTGCAGGTCATTGCCGAGGGCATCGAGACCGAGGCACAGCACGCACACCTGCTGGCGCAGGGGTGTCCGGAGGGCCAGGGATTCCTGTATGGGCGCCCCACTGGTCCCGCGGAGGCGTTGCGGGCGCTGGAACTGGACCGGCGGCTGCGCCCGGCCGGACGTGCATTGCGCGTCGTCGAGCCCGGCGCGCCCGCACCCTGACGATCAGCGCTTGCGCAACGCCTCGGCGAGCGCGTTGCCGAGGGCGCCGCGCGGCGGCTCCGGACGTTGCGCGCCGCGCTCCCGGCCGCCGCCGCTGCGGTCCTGGTGCCGCGCATCCTTGCGCGCATCCTTGCGCGCATCGGTGCGGTCGTTGCCGCGGGTCTCGGCGCGCGCGCCGTCCCCGCGCTCCCGTTCGCCGGCGCGTGCCGCGCGCATCGTCAGCGCGATCCGCTTGCGCTTGAGGTCGACCTCCAGTACGCGGACCGTGACGATCTGACCGGCCTTCACCACGTCGCGCGGATCCTTCACGAACCGATCGGCCAGTTCGGAAACGTGTACCAGCCCGTCCTGATGCACGCCGATATCGACGAAGGCGCCGAAGGCGGCGACGTTGGTGACCGTACCCTCGAGCGACATGCCGGGTTTCAGATCGGCAAGCTCGCTCACACCCTCGGCAAAGGTCGCGGTGCGGAACTCCGGGCGCGGGTCGCGGCCCGGCTTCTCGAGCTCTGCAAGGATGTCCCGCACCGTGGGCAGGCCGAAGCGCTGATCCACGAACGCCTGCGGGTCGAGCCGCCTGAGTGCCGCGCCGTCGCCCATCAGCTGGCGGACGTCGCGCCCGCAGGTGTCGACGATGCGCCGTGCGAGGTCATAAGCCTCCGGATGCACCGCGGTGGTGTCGAGCGGCTCGTCGCCTTCGCGGATGCGCAGGAAGCCCGCGCACTGCTCGAACGTACGCGGGCCGAGCCGTGGCACCTCGAGCAGCTCGCGGCGCGACCGGAACGCGCCGCGTGCGTTGCGATGCACGACGATCGCATCCGCGAGTGAGCCGCCGAGTCCGGCGACACGCGCGAGCAGCGGTGCCGAAGCGGTGTTCAGGTCCACGCCGACCGCGTTCACCGCATCCTCGACGACCGCATCGAGCGAGCGGGTCAGGCGCGCCTGGTCCACGTCGTGCTGGTACTGGCCCACGCCGATGGACTTTGGTTCGATCTTGACGAGTTCCGCCAGCGGGTCCTGCAGCCGGCGCGCGATCGAGATGGCGCCGCGCAGCGAGACGTCCACGTCCGGGAATTCGGCGGAGGCGGTAGCGGAGGCGGAGTAGACGGATGCGCCGGCTTCGCTGACCACCACCTTGCGCGGGCGTGGCTCGGGCAGGGTGGTCAGGAGCTCCGCGACCAGCGCTTCGGTCTCCCGGCTCGCGGTACCGTTGCCGATGGCTACGAGCTCGATGCCGTGGCGCTTGATCAGTTGCGCGAGCACGGCCTGCGCACCACGCACGTCGTTGCGCGGCTGGAACGGATAGACGGTCGCGGTTTCCAGGAGTTTGCCGGTCGTGTCGATCGCCGCGACCTTCACGCCGGTGCGGATGCCCGGGTCGAGGCCGAGCGTGGGGCGCGCGCCGGCGGGCGCGGCGAGCAGCAGATCCTTCACGTTGCGCGCGAAGACCTCGATCGCCTCCGCTTCGGCGCGGGCACGCAGTTCCATCATCAGATCCACCGCGAGGTTCACCTGTAGTCTGACCCGCCACGTCCAGCGCACCACGTCGAGCAGCCATCGGTCCGTGGCACCGCCGTCGAGCGCGATCGTGTGCGTCGCGGCGATCATGCGCTCCACCGGCTTGACCGGGGCGGGATCGTCGGCGTCCACTTCGAGGTCGAGGGTCAGAACCTCCTCGTTGCGTCCACGCAGCATTGCCAGCACGCGATGTCCCGCAACCCCCGACCAGGCTTCGCGGTGATCGAAGTAGTCCGCGAACTTGTTGCCGGCTTCCTCCTTGCCGGGCACCACGCGGGCGCGCAGGACCGCGCGCTCGCGCAGGTAGCCACGCAGCCGACCGAGCAGGTCCGCATCCTCGGCGAACCGTTCGGTCAGGATGTCGCGCGCGCCTTCCAGCGCGGCCTTCGCGTCCGGGACGTCCTCCGTCACGAACCCGGCGGCCGCCGCGGCGGGATCGACGCTTCGATCCGCGAGCAGCAGCTCGGCGAGCGGCTCGAGCCCGTGCTCTCGGGCAATCTGCGCGCGGGTACGGCGTTTCGGCTTGTAAGGCAGGTAGAGATCCTCCACCTCGGCCTTGGTCACGGCGGCCTGCAGCCGCGTTTCGAGTTCCGGCGTCAGCTTGTCCTGCGCGCGGATCGATTCGATGACGGCGGCGCGCCGGGACTCGAGTTCGCGCAGGTAGCCGAGCCGTTCCTCGAGCGTGCGCAGCTGCGAGTCGTCGAGACCGCCGGTGGCTTCCTTCCGGTAGCGCGCGATGAACGGCACCGTCGCGCCGCCGTCGAGCAGCGCGACGGCGGCTTCGACCAGGGCTGACCCCGCGCCGATCTCCGTCGCGATGGTCTGGACGATGCGGTGTTCGGTCGGCGCTGCAGGAGATGTCATCGGTGCTTCGGTTCCGGTCGATCAGAGTGCAGCGACGATACCGGCGGCATGACGCAGTGCCAAGGCTGTTCCCCGTCGGACAAAGGTGTTACCGAGGCAGACGCGATCCGAGATCAGGCGCCATCGACTTCCGCCAACCGTCCGTGCCGGGGCAGATACAGGGCGGTGCGCACCGGTCGGTCCTCGAGCTGCCGGAACAGGCGCCGGTAGCGGTCGAGCTGTGCTGCATACCGTTCGCGTTCCTGTTCGAGGAACGTTGCGAGGTCCGCTCCGGCGTGATAACCCGACTTGTAGTCGATGATCCACCGCGTGCCGTCGGCGTCGACGAACGTCCGATCGACGACGGCGTTGACCAGCTGCCCGTCGACGATGCCGCTGATGGCGAGTTCGCAGGCCGCCTCGGCGTGCCGGGCGCTCAGGAGCCAGCGCCCCGTGGCGCTGTCCACGGTGCGTTCGAATGCGTCGCGAACGATGGCCGCAGTGCGAACCAGTGCCTCGTTCGCACTGCCCATGGCCTGCAGCAGGACCGGAATCCGGTCGAGGACACGGGCGCGTTCGGCCGTGGTGAGCGCTTCGATGCCGAGTCGTCCGGTACGTTCCAGCAGCCTGTGCAGGACGGTACCCGCCCGCCGCGCCTCGAGGCCTGCCCAGTTGAACTCGATGTCGACCGTCGGTTCGCGTGGCGTGAGCGTGGGCGTCCAGTGCAGCCGTTCCGCACAGCCGGGCGCCCAGCCATGCTCGACGCGGCGCAGCGACTGATCGGGTACGGGCGCGGCGGCGCTCGCCACGGGATCCGCCGCATCGAGGTTCGCGACGAACGCGGCCGCGGTCGTGGGCCACAGGATCGCGAGCAGGCTCCCGGCGGCAGGCACGATCTCGCTGCCCGGGTTCTGCGCGACCGTCGCGGTCAGCACGAGCGCCTCCCGCGCGCGCGTTGCCGCGACGTACAGCAGGCGTTGCTGTTCGCACGCGTCGCGGCGCTTCTGTTCGCCCTGGATCAGCTGTACGAGCGCCGGATTCGAGCGCTCCACGGCCGAGCGCAGCGGCGCCAGCAGGACCTGCTCGCGGTCCGCTTCGTCGGTGAACGGCAGCCAGTGCAGGAGCGTGCGGTCCGTTCCGCCCGGGCGGCGGTCGAGCGCGGGGAGCACGACGAGATCCCATTCGAGGCCTTTCGCGCCATGCATGGTGAGGATCTCGAGCCGGACGTCTTCGCGCGGCGGGTCGCCTTCCGCGTAGACGTCGAGGAGCGCCTCCGCGAAATCATTCCAGTCGTCGAGCAGGTGATCCGCTTCCGCGCGCTCGAGTGCATCGAGATACGCTGCCGCGTCGGCGAGGTCGGACGCCGGTCGTACGCAGCAGGCCGGCCCGCCGAGGCGCTGCCAGAGCCCCTCGACGAGTTCCCGCACCGACCGCCGGCGCCAGTTGGCGTGTGCGTCCGCGAGCGCTGCGAAAACACGCCCGGCGCGCCACCGTCCGTCCGGCGAGAGCCGCGCCAGCGCGTCTGGATCTTCGGGCGTGTTCCCATCGCCCGCGAGTGCGTGCAGGTCGGCGAGTGTGAGCCCTGCGAACGGCGCCCGCAGCACGGCGAGGAGCGCGGCCCGGTCGGCGGGTTGCAGGAGAACGCGCGTGAGCGCGAGCAGATCCTGCACGACGGGCCGCGCAAGGAGCGGATCGAGACGGACGGCCCGGTAGGGAACGCCGTGCCGTTCGAGCGCCGGCAGGATCGCGCCGAGGTGGCTGCGCGCGCGTACGATGATCGCCGCGCGATACGCCGGGTCATCCCTGTGCTGATCGAGCGCGGCGGCGACCTGCCGGGCGATGGCGTCGGCTTCCGCGGCCTGATCCGCGAACGCGCGGCAGGCCACGACACCGCCGTCGGCGCGTCCGGGCTCGGACGGCGCGTACGCGACCGCACCGGCCGAGACGTCTTCGACCGTCGGGAAGATCGGTCCGATCCGTTCGTTGACCCAATCGACGATGCCAGCCCGGGCACGGAAGTTGCGGGTGAGCCGCAACGAATCGAGCCGCACCTGGCCGATGCCCTGGTCGCGGCTGCGGATGAAGAGCCCGACGTCCGCTTCGCGAAAGCGGTAGATCGACTGCATCGGATCCCCGACCAGGAACAGCGTGTGCCCGTCGTCGGGCGCCCAGCCGGCGGTCAGCTTCTCGAGGAGGTGCAGCTGGCCCCAGTTGGTGTCCTGGAACTCGTCCACCAGGACGTGCCGGATGCGCCGGTCGAGGTACAGGCCGAGATCCGTGAAGCCATCCTCCGCGCTGCCGAGGCCGTGCAGGGCGGCGCTCGCGAGCCCCGTGAAATCAGTCTGGCCGGTGCGGGCGAACAGCAGTTGCAGCTCCGCCGCGGTGCGCTTCAGTACGCGGACCAGCGCTTCCAGTACCTGCCACTCGTCGTCCCGGTACGCCGGGTCCGGGAGGGTGCGGATGGCAGCCAGAGCGCTCTCGAGGCCCGCATTGCCCTGCACGTGGTCGAGGATCTCGATGAAGCGCGTGCGCTCGACGGTGCCGGCAGGGAATCCCTGCGTCTTGTTCACTGTTTTGCGCAGCTTGCCCAGCTGAGTGACGAACAGGTCTGCGATCAGCTGCCACGCGCCCAGGCCGGACGGGTCGGTGTCCGGCAGATCGAACGAGTCCGCATATGGGCCCCAGGCGGCCTGCTCGACTGCGTTCTGGCGGTTGTTGACCGCGAACGTGCCGAGCGTCATCAGCTCCGCGACCGTGGAACCGGCGGCGGTCAGCGCGCCCTCGAGTTGCATGGCGCTTCCGGCAATGCGCTGCGTGACGAGCGTGCCGAGGAGCGCTTCGAGGGCGTCCCGGTCCGGCCCGCCGGCGATGGCCAGCGCGCGCAGCCACTGCTCGCGGCGCGGCAAGAGTTCGGTCAGCAGGTCCTCGACGTCCTGGCTGCGGTGGTCGCGCCATTCGAGCAGGGTGCAGAGGTCGTCGACGATTTCGTCCCGGGTGTCGAGGCGCGCGAGTACGCGACGCGCGGCGCGGCGATAGAGCGCGCGAGTATTGTCCGCGGGAACCGGCACCGGGCCGAGCGCGGTCGCGACCGGCATGGTGCGCGCCAGGTAGTGGTTGAAACTGTCGATGGTGCGGATCAGCAGACGCTGCGGGTTGTCGGCGAGGCCCCAGTGCGCGACCTTGTCGGCAATCGCCCGGGCGCGTGCCAACGGTGCGGCTTCGTGCGCGCCCTGCGGCGCGTGGTCCGGGCGCAGGTACTGGAGAATCCGCTGCTTCATCTCCGCCGCCGCCTTGCGCGTGAAGGTGATCGCGAGGATCTCCTCGGGTTCGTCGACGACCGCGAGCAGCGCCAGGAACCGCTCGACCAGCAGCGTGGTCTTGCCGGAACCGGCCGGCGCCTGGACGATCACCGAGCGGTGCGGCAGTACGGCGGCCGCGCGTGCGGCGGCATCAGCCATCCTCGGCGTCTCCCCCGGCCGCTCTGCCGGCGTCGTTCCAGGGACTGGTCCAGGACCCGGTGTCCTGCGCGGCGCCCGCGCGTTCGCGGATCCGGCAGAGCGCGTGCAGATGGCAGCGCGCGCATTCGCCGGGCCGGCGTGGATTCACCTCGGCGAAACCGGCCTGGAAATCCTCGGCCAGCGCATCGAGCACCGCGCGCCACGTCGCGAGCAGTCGTGGCCAGTCGTCGTGGTCCGGAAAGTTCCTGCCGTCGTCGGCCAGTCGCGTGATGCCGGGTGTGCCGGTGACGTGGGCAGCGATGCCGGCGAATTCGAGCCGTTCCGGCCGGATCCGCGCGAAGGCGATGCCGTCCGGCGGCGGCTCGACCGTGACGGCGTATGCCGGCAGCTGTGGGTCGACGATACGTTGCTCGGGCGCCCAGTCGCCCTTGCGGGCCATGCCGGTCTTGTAGTCGATCAGCAGCGAACCGCCGTCCGGAAGCCGGTCGATGCGATCGATCTTGCCTTCGAGTGACAGGCCGGCGAACGTCATCCGGATCTTGTGCTCGTGCCCCAGCACCGCGAAATCCTCGCGCTCGGCTTCGAGTGCCAGCCACCGTTCGACCACGAGGGCGGTACGGCGGTGTTCGAGCTCGCGGCCGCGCGGCGAGAGCAGCAGCCGGTAGCGGGCCGTGAAGCGCTCGAGCGCCCGTTCGACAGCCGCATCGACACGCTGCCGGCGTACCGTGTCGTCGAGTTGCCGCAGCGCCTGGCGACCCTCGAGACCGTCCCAGAACGCTTCCAGGGCACGATGGATGATCGTGCCGCGTTGCGCGGCATCGAGGCCGGGGCGGGGCGTTCGCAGATCGATCGCGCCGAGACGGCGTTCCGCGAACGCGCGGAACGGACAGGCCGACTGGTGGCGGAGCAGCGTGGTGCCGCCGCCGGTGTCGGTCTGCACGAGCGGCGGTGCACGGGCATCGTCCTGAACCGGCGCCATCGCGGCGGCATGCCAGGGCGGCGCCGCGAGCGCCGCCAGATCGTCGTGCGCGACGATCCCGGCGAAACGCAGCAGGGCGGTCGGCTGACGGGGCTCGTCGCCGCTGCCGATCGTGTAGCTCCCGATCACCACCGGTGCCCTGCCGGCGAGCAGTACGAGCTGCCGGCGTGCGAGCGTGAGCGCGCCCGCGGCCGTGGCGCCCGGCAGGTGTTCCTGCAACGCGCGCGGAATCAGTGGATCCCGGCGGGCCGGCAGGGGCCAGGTCTCGCTGTCGAGGCTGGTCAGCCAGACCGCGTCGAAGCGGGCACCGAGCGCTTCCTCGACGCCGAGGATCTCGATCGGTGCGCCCGGGTTCTGCTCGCGGAAGACGGCCGCCGCGGCGCGTTCGCGAAGCAGGTCGAGTGCGGCGTCGCGCGACACGGGACGTTCGGTCGCGAGGTCCATGGCGCTGAACGACTCGAGCAGTTCGTGCCACCGGCCGAGGACCTGGTACTCGCGGCTGTCGAGCGTGCGACCGCGGCCGAAGCCGGCTGCGCCGAGTTCGGTCTGGAACCGGGCCGCCCAGACCGAGGGTTGCGTCGCGTCCGCGTGCGCGCGGCGCGCGTCGAGCCAGTGCTCGAGCCGGGCCGCGAGCTGTATGGCGTCGGCCTCGCGGGTCAACCGGACCAGTTCTGCCGGGGTCACGGTGTAGGGTGCGTCCGCGGTGAGTCGGGCAAGTGCCCGCGCGCGTTGCGCGTGCTCCAGATCCCAGCCGGCAAGGAAGGGCGAGCGCAGCAGCCGCGCGGCTTCGGGCTGGGTGATCTCGCGGTCGGACAGTGCCAGAGCCGCGAGCGCGTCGCGAACCAGCGGCCAGTCGGGGAGCGATTCGCCGAGCGATATGTGCCACGGCGGCGGTCCGGCGTCCATGAGACGGTAGGCCGGCGGGTCCATGACCTGCTGGAACGCGCGCGCCGCCATGGCGAGCCTGGCTGTGAGATCCGGGACCACCACCGCAATGCGCGCATCGGGCGCGCCGCGCAGGTGTTCGCGCGCCCAGCGTGCGGCAGCCGCGAGTTCGTCTTCGGGGTGCTGAATCCTCACGAGGACCGGCTCGCCCGGGTTGCCCGGATCATCGCTCGGATACGTGAGCGTGCTGCCGGCGTCACGCAGTGCGGCCAGGACCCGCTGCTGCAGCGGTGTCATCTCGAGGTCGAAGCCGAGCAGGGTGATGTGCGCCGGTGCCGTGATGGCGCCGGTCCGGATCAGCTCGGGCAATTCCGCGGCGAACGCCCATTCGTCGACCAGGCCGCGCTCGGTACAGGTGCGCCGGTAGCGTCCCGCCCATTCGCGGAAGCGGCGGTTGTCCTCGGACAGGTGCAGGACGGGCCAGGTTTCGGGCAAAGGCAGCGCGAACTCGTGAATGCGCCGCCAGGCACGTTCCGCCAGTTCGGCAACCTCTGGTTCGCCGACGAACACGTCGCGATCGATGAGCCCTTGCCACAGCACCCGCGCCTGGCCGCTGTCGATCGGTATCCGCCGATCGTCGGCCATCAGGAAGTAGTGCGTGCGCAGGTCCGCGAGCCATGCCGGGAAGCTCAGGATGCGCGGTGCCAGCCAGGCCCGGGCGGCGGTGGCCTGCTGCTCGGCATGGCGCAGCGCCGCGCTGCGCGCAAGGCGTGCGGTCGGCGTCAGGATCAGTGCACCCGCATCGGTCATGGCGGGATTATGCACCACCCGGGTGTGGGTCAGTCCGGCGTGTCCGGGTCCCGCGCGGCGAGCTGGCGCAGGTAGTCCGTGCGGGTCCGTTCGTCGATCGGGGCCGCGAGAAACCGCCGCAGCTCCGCCGGGGAACTGCGGCGAGAGCGCGCCGCGAAGATCTCGAGCGTCGACACCGGCGCGGCCTGGTAGTCGCGCAGGGAGAAACCGGCGCCGGCCGAGAGCGCGCCGGGACGGATCACCCGGCAGTAGTAGCCCGGCCGCGCCGCGTCCATGAAGCGTTTCACGAAGCCCGGATCGTCCATGCGCGCCGCGAGCGTGTTGCAGGGAATGCGCGGCGCGGTGATCTCGAGTTCCACGTTGCCGAAGTCGAGCCGGCTGCCGATGACGGCGCCGGCCCCGGGCAGTCCGGCCACCGTCAGGTTGTCGCCGAAGGTGCCCGGCGCCATCGGGCGACCGAGTTCGGCCGACCACCACGCGTAATCCTCGGCCCGGTAGACGTATACGGCCTGGTCCGGTCCGCCGTGGTGCTTGCGGTTGACGACCGCATCGCCCTCGAGGCCGAGCGGGCCCACCTGCACCGGCGTCGCGACCGGTTCCTTGCCGATACCGGTACTGCCGGTGAAGCTCCGATGCGCCAGGTGTCGGCGCCGGCCCACGTTGATGCTGATCAGATGCATGCCCGTTCCTCACGGCTGAAGCGCGGATGCTACCCCAGCGGGGGCAACCCCCATACAATCCCGGGCCTTGCAGCAGTCCGCCGCGCGCGGGCTGCGGCTCGGTACCCGGCGGACGGTGACCGGCGGACGAAACAGAGGGAGTGCGATCCATGGTTGACATCGAGGAACTGAAATCCCGGTTCCTGAATCTCGAGTTCGATCGCAAGGACTTCGTGCTCGACCCCGAGCGGGTCGCCGTGGTGGCACGGCTCTCCGGCGAGAATCGGCCCGAGTTCACCGATCCCACGCATCCCGATTTCCAGGCTTCGCCTGCGTTCATCGCGAGCCTGGCCGCCGGTCGGCATCTGCCGATCGAGTTTCCACGGCTCGGGGGCATTCCCATGGATGGCGGCAAGGCCGTCACCTGCCTGCTGCCGGTGCGCACCGGCGTTCCACTCACCGGGCGCACGCACCTGCACGAGATCTACGACAAGTCCGGGCGCTCCGGCCGCATGATCTTCCTGGTCTCGCGGATGGAGATTTATGACGCCGACGGCCATGAACTGGCCATCAATGACGCCCGCATGGTGATCCGGGAGAAGCACGACGATGCCGGTTGAGACAGTTCAGGACGTGGAATTCGGCGCGGAACTCGAGGCGTTTGCACCCGACACCTCGGTGGCCGCTACCGGCGCCTTCGCCGACGCGGTCGGCTGGGGCGGCGGCGGGCGGTTCAAGGATCACGCCGCGGCGCGCCTCGAGGGCCTGCCGGGCGCGCTGGTGCCGGGGATCATGGCGATGGGATTCCTGTCGAGCATGATCCACCGCTGGTCGCCGACCGCGCACATCGAGCACATCGACACGGTGTTCCGCGCGCCGGTCATCGCCGATGAGCCCTGCAGCATCAGTGCCGTGGTCACCGACATCGACTCCGACAGCGGTCGCGTGGAACTCGACCTCAGCGTCCGCAACGGCAAGGGCGAGACGCGCGTGTTCGGCACCGCGCGGGTCCGTCTGCCGCTCGGCTGATCTCGATGCGCATCGCGACCTGGAACATCAACGGTCTCAAGGCGCGCCTCGATTACCTGTGCCTGTGGCTCGCCGAGCGTCGACCCGACGTCGTGGGTCTGCAGGAACTGAAGACCGAAGACGCGCAGTTTCCCCATGCACGATTCGCCGAACTCGGCTACGTCGCGCACGTGCACGGCGAGAAGGCCTGGAACGGCGTGGCCGTGCTCAGCCGGGGCGAAGCGGAAGTGTTCCAGCGCGGTCTGCCCGGCCAGGAAGCGCTCGGCGC
The DNA here is from genome assembly GCA_019634925.1 of Pseudomonadales bacterium. GTDB lineage: Bacteria > Pseudomonadota > Gammaproteobacteria > Pseudomonadales > Azotimanducaceae > UBA7803. The sequence continues at coordinate 227,001 of JAHCAL010000002.1, read as the reverse complement.
GCGCCTGATCGGCGTGCGCGTCGCGGGCCTCGATTTCACGACGGTCTATTGCCCGAACGGCAAGACGCTCGCGCACGTCGACTATCAGCGCAAGCTCGACTGGTTCGAGGCGCTGGCCGCCTACTGGGCGGAGCGGCACGCACCGGACAGGGCGACCGTGTTGTGCGGCGACTTCAACGTGGTGCCGCACGCCACGGACAGCTGGCGCGGGGCGGACGGCGACGGCGAAATCTTCCACACGACCCTGGAGCGGGAGCGCTTTGCGACACTGCTCGCGCTCGGACTGATCGATCTCTACCGTGACCGCCACCCGGAAGGTCGAGCTTACTCGTGGTGGGACTACCGGGGTGGATCGTTCCATCGCGGCCATGGCCTGCGCATCGATACGCTGCTCGGTTCCGAAGCCGTGCGGCGCCGTGTCGTCGAAGTGGTCATCGACCGGGACTTCCGCAAGAAGCAGGGCGAGCTCACGCCCTCGGATCACGCGCCGGTCTACGCCGACCTCTCTGATCGATGATCTTTCGTCACGGGTGCCTGCACGGTCAGTCGTGCAGGTGGCACGCGACCGTGCCGCCGCCATCGACCGGCACGTGCCGCGGCGGCTCGGTCGAGCAGACCGGCATCGCCCTGGGGCAGCGCGTATGGAACGGGCAGCCTGGAGGCGGTGCGAGCGGACTCGGAATGTCGCCGACCAGCGGCGGTGCGCGCCGTTGCCGCTGCAGGGCCGGATTCGGGATCGGCACGGCCGCCAGCAGCGCTTCGGTGTAGGGGTGCGCGGTGGCCGTGAAGATACGCTCGGTCGGGCCGGTCTCGACGATCCGGCCGAGGTAGGTCACCGCCACGCGGTCGGCGATGTGGCGCACGACACCCAGGTCATGGGAGATGAACAGGTACGCGATGCCGTGTGCGCGGCGCAGATCCGCCAGCAGATTGAGGATCTGGTTCTGGGTCGAGACGTCGAGCGCGCTGACCGCCTCGTCCAGCACCAGGAGGCTCGGCTCGAGGGCGATGGCCCGCGCGATGGCGATGCGCTGACGCTGGCCGCCGGAAAATTCGTATGGATAACGGTCGAGGTGATAGGCGCCGAGTCCGACCTGTTCGAGCAGCTGTTCGACGCGCGCGTCGAGCGCGGCACCGGCCAGCCGGCGGTGCACGACCAGCGGCTCCGCCACCACGTCGCGGATCAGCTTCGAGGGGTCGAGCGACGAGTAAGGGTCCTGGAACACCATCTGCAGGCGCGGCCTGATCCGGCGGAGCGCCTGGCCGGTGAGCTGCGTGATGTCCGTGCCGTCGAGCACCACGCTGCCCGAGGCAGGCTCGATCAGGCGCATGACGGCGCGCGCGATGGTCGATTTTCCCGACCCCGACTCGCCGACCACGGCGAGCGTCTCGCCCGGCGCAATGCCGAAGCTCACGCCGTTCACGGCCCTGAGTTCGCGACGCGGCGCGAGAAGGCCGCCGCCGATCCGGAACACCACGCTGAGATCGCGGACTTCGAGCAGATGATTCGTGTTCAATCCGACCCCCGCAGCGTGATCGAGGCGCTGCGCGCGCAGCGGCTCGCCTGGCCGGGCCGCGTGGTGTCCAGCTTCGGTGGACCGGCCGTGCACGCGGGTTCGGCGTAGGCGCAGCGCGGGTGGAAGCGGCATCCCGCCGGCATCGCCCACGGCATGGGCGGTACCCCGGGCACTACCGCGAGCGGTTCGCCGCGCCGGCCGAGCTGCGGCATGGCCTGCAGCAGGCCTTCGGTGTACGGGTGTCCGGGCGCCTGGAACAACGCATCCACGCCGGCGACCTCGACGATCTGCCCGGCGTACATCACCGCGACCCGATCGCAGATGTCGGCGACGACTCCGAGATTGTGGGTGATGAACAGCATGGCCATGCCGAACCGCTGCTGCAGCTCGCGCAGGAGCGTCAGCACCTGGGCCTGCACGGTGACGTCGAGCGCCGTGGTCGGTTCGTCGGCGATCAAGAGCTTCGGTTCGCAGGCGAGCGCCATCGCGATCGCCGCGCGTTGCCGCATGCCGCCGGAAAATTCGTGCGGATAGGCGTGCACGCGTTCGCGCGGGCTTGGTATGCCGACCAGGTCGAGCACCTCCACGGCACGGTCGAGTGCTGGGCGCCGCCCGATGCCGCGATGCACGCGCACCGCCTCGGCGATCTGATCGCCGATGGTGAAGGCGGGATTCAGGCTGGTCATGGACTCCTGGAAGACCATGGCGATCTCGTTGCCGCGCACCCGCTGCAGGCCTTTCTCCGGCAATTCAACGAGGTCCGTGCCCTCGAACAGGATGCGCCCGCCGCTGAACCGTCCGGGCGGCATCGGCACCAGCTGCATGATCGCGAGCGACGTGACGGTCTTGCCGGACCCCGATTCGCCGACCAGCCCGAGGGTCTCGCCGCGCGCCACGTCGAACGATACGTCGTCCACCACCGTGGCCCAGCCGCGGTCGGTCAGAAACTCCACCGAGAGTCGCTCGACCGAGAGGATCGGGGCGGCAGCGGTCACGATTCCCTCCGGATCTCGCGACCGAGCGAGTCGCGGAGCCCGTCGCCGACCACGTAAAGAGCGAGCACGGTGATCGCGATGGCGAGCCCCGGAAAGACGATCAGCGAGGGCGCGAGGCTAAGGTAACGGAAGCCGCGCCCGACCATCGCCCCCCAGCTGGAATCCGGCGGCTGTGCGCCGAGGCCGAGAAAGCTGAGCCCGGCCTCGGCGAGCATGGCGACGCCGGCGAACACCGAGATCTGCACGAACAACGGCGACACCACGTTCGGCAGCACGTGTTTGCGGATGATCCAGCCCTGTGTACAGCCGATGCTGCGGGCCGCTTCGACGTAGGTTTCCTGCGCGACCGCCATGGTGGTCGCCCGCATCAGGCGCAGAAACGTGGGTGAGAGCAATATCCCGATCGCGATCATGGCATTGGTCAGACTCGGCCCCAGGACCGCGATCAGCGCCACCGCGAGAATCAACGGTGGAAAACTCATGAGCGCGTCGGTGGCGCGCATGATCAGCCCGTCGACACGCCCGCCCCAGAGTCCGGCGACGAGCCCGGGCGGTACGCCGATGGCGATGGCGATCAGCACGGCCTGCGCGGCAGCGAGCAGGGAGACGCGGGCGGCGAACAGCGTGCGACTCAGCACGTCGCGGCCGAGTTCGTCGGTACCGAACCAGTGATCGCGGCTGGGACTCTCGAGCACCCGGTCGAGGTCCTGCTGGAGCGGATCATACGGCGCGACCCATGGCGCGAACACCGCGGCGAGCGTCAACAGGACCAGGAAGCCGAGGCAGCCGAGTGCCAGGCGCTGTTGCAGGAACCGGCGCAGGAAGCGTTGTCCCGCGGAACGGGCGCGTTGCGAGTCGTTCGCCGGGCTGCTCATCGCGGGCGCACCTTCGGGTTGAAGTAGCCGTATGAGATGTCGACCACGAGGTTGACCAGCACGGCGACGAACACGGCCATGATCACCACGCCCTGGATCATCGGCAGATCGCGGGTGAATACCGAGGCGACGGCGAGCTGGCCGATGCCGGGCATGCCGAAGATCTGCTCGACGATGACCGTGCCGCCGAGCAGCCCGTTGACCTGCAGACCGAGGATGGTGACCATCGGAATCGCAGCGTTCTTGAGCGCGTGTTTCGCGACCACCCTGCGATGCGGCAGGCCCTTGGCCCGCGCGGTGCGCACGTAGTCGAGTTGCATCACCTCGATCATCGCGCCGCGCAGTTGCCGGGTCAGGATCGCCGAGGCCGACAGGCCGAGCGTGAACGCCGGCAGCAGGATGTGCCGCCACCAGTCGGCCAGACTCTCGCTCAGCGGGGTGTAGCCGGTCGCGGGAAACCACGGATTCCAGATCGCGAGCACCAGCACCAGCATCAGGCCGAGCCAGAAATTCGGCAGCGCGAGCCCGATGGACGAACCCACCGTGACGGCGCGGTCGATGCGGGTGCCGGCGCGGGTACCGGACACGATCCCCGCGGGAATGCTGATGGTCAGCGCGATCAGGATCGCCGCGACGGCCAGCGAGAGCGTGACCGGCAGGCGTTCGAGGATCACGTCCAGCACCGGCTGATCGGAGAAGAGCGACGTGCCCAGGTCCCCCTGTACGACCGCGATCAGCCATTTCCCGTAGCGCACCAGCACCGGCTCATCGAGGCCCATTTCCGTGCGGATGGCCGCGACCTCTTCAGGCGTCGCATCCTCGCCGGCGAGCAGGTACGCGGGATCGCCGGGAATGAGCAGGACCAGCGAGAACACCAGCAGGGAGACGATCAGCAGGAGCGGAATCAGCGCCAGGAGTCGTTGCAGGATGAATCTCGGCATCGCGTCAGTTCCGCACCGTGACGCCGCGGAATTCCGGTTTGCCTCCCGACGCCCACACCTGCATGCCATCGACGTTCGGGCGCAGGGTGAAGGTGGACGACGGCAGCGACAGGATCAGGCCGAGCGCTTCACGGGTCACCTCACGGGTCGCTGCCTGCAGCAGCAGCACGCGCCGATCCGGGTCGATCTCGGCGCGCGCGAGCGCGGCGAGCCGGATCACTTCCGGCGTACTGTGGCCGCCCGGATTCGGCAGGGCGCCGGGCGTGAACAGCAGGTCGATGGTCTGTGAAGGGTCCGGACGACCGCCCCAGGTCACCAGCGCGGCGTCGCTTTCCGTCGCGCCGTAGAAACGCTCGCTGATCTGCGCGCCTTCCAGCACGCGTGGCCGCGCTTCGATCCCGATCGCGGCCAGCTGGTCGTGCAGCGCTTCGTACAAAGGCAGGAATGCGCTGATGTTCGGGATGATGAGTTCGAACTCGAAGCCGTCCGCGAGCCCTGCTTCGGCCAGGAGCGCGCGTGCCCGGCCCGGATCGTACGGGTAGTGATCGCGTCCGGTCTCCGGGTCGAAGGCCGGATAGTCCATGGGAAAGGGCTGTACCGAAGCCTGTGGGTAGCCGAGCCCGAGCGCGCGGACGATGGCCTCGCGGCGGATCGCGTGGTTCATTGCCTGGCGTACACGGCGATCGCCGAAGTGCGAGCGCGTGCGGTTCAGCTGGATGTGCGTGAATTCGAGCCCAACGCCGGTCTGCACCTGGAGCCCCGACAGACGCGCCTGTTCGATCTGCAGCGCGCCGATCGTGGCGCCCTGGACCTGGCCGCTGCGCACTGCGTTCAGCCGGGTCGTCTCGTCCGGCATGAGCAGCAGTTCGAGACGCGCCACGCCGGCGGCGGGCGGGTCCCAGTAATGCTCGAAGCGTTCGTACACCGACCGGTTGCCGAGCCGGAACTCCACGTGTCGGAAGGGTCCGGCGCCCACGCCGCGACGGTCGAGTCCGGGGCTGTCGAACGCGGCAGGGCTGATCATCATGCCGGCGCGGTCGGAGAGGATCAGCGGCAGCGCGCCGTCGGGCTGGCTGAGGTGCAGCCGCACCCGCAGGGGGTCGAGGATCTCGATGCGTTCGATCCGCTCCAGTTCGGCGCGCACCGAGGATCCCGTGACCGACTGAGCGCGTTCGATGTTTGCCGCCACCGCGGCCGCGTCGAACGGCACGCCGTCGTGGAAGCGCACGCCTTCGCGCAGTTCCAGTTCGAGGTAGGCCCCGCCCTCGCCGAAATGCCAGGCGCTTGCCAGTCCGGGAACTGCCCGTCCGGCGGGGTCCATGTGGATCAGGCGGTCATAGACGGGAAACAGCCAGGTATTGTCGTAGCTCGATGTGGCCCGATGCGGGTCGAACCGGGTGACGCCGGTCGCGACGGCGAAACGCGCGGTCGCATCCGGGTCGGTGACGGCATCGTCCCGCACGGTCTGTTGCTGTGGGCCGCAGGCCGAACACAGCATGAGCAGCAGTGTAGCGATACCCCCCGGCCAAAGACGCTTGCGCTGCACGGCTCGAACTCATTCGCAGGCCCTTGGTCGGATCGATGCTAGCCGACGACACGCGCGCGGGGCAATGTGTTCCGGTGTCGCGTCGAGAACGAACTCGAGCTCGATGGCCGCGCGGCCCTCCCGTGGGCCTCGGTCGATCGGTCTGTCAGTCGCTGACGAAGCCCGGCCAGCTGCTCATGTAGCCGATGAATGCCTCGCCGAGCCCCTCGCGGCGCAGGTGCTCGCGGGTGACCGGCGGTGCGACCGGCGTGAAGCCTGGATCGCGGGCGCGGTTCGGGAAGTCGTGCGTGAGGATCGCCGCGCGCCCGAGCAGCACGAAGTCGACGCCTGCATCCAGGCAGGCGCGGGCGTGGTCAGGATGCGTGATCTTGCCGGCCACACCGAGGCGTACGCTGCCGCGGTCGAGCTCGGTGAAGCAGGACAGCAGGCTCCGGCCGGCGAAGCGTTCGTCCGCCGCCGGCTTGAAGACGTCCCAGAGCGACATGTCCAGGTAGTCGATCGCGCCAGCCGTCATCAGCTGCTGTGCCAGCGTGCGAACTTCGGTCAGGTCCATGCCAAACCGTTCGGGCGAAAGCCGCACGCCGAGCTGGAAGTCCGGCTGGCAGCGCGCGCGGATGCCGTCGATGACGGCCGTGAGTGGTCGTGCGCGGTTCTCCAGCGTGCCGCCGAAACGGTCTTCGCGATGGTTGATCTCGCTCGAGAGGAACTGGCACAGGATGTAGCCGTGGGCACCGTGCAGTTCCACGCCGTCGAAGCCGGCACGTTCTGCCCGTAGCGCCGCTTGCACGAAGTCCTCGATCAGCTGGTCGACCTCGGCCGTCGTCATGGCGCGCGCACCGAACTCCTCGTTTACCGAGGGACACAGCGGCGTCGTCCCGATCAGTCTGGCGGGCGAACGCATGCCGGCGTGGTGCAGTTGCACCGACGACAGGCTGCCCGCCGCGCGGATGCCGGCCGCCAGGCGCTCGAGCCCCGGCAGGTGGGCATCGGAAAAAATACCCAGCTGGCCGGGAAAGCCGCGACCCTCGGCCTGCACGTGCGCCGCGCAGGTCATGGTGAGCCCGAATCCGCCCTGGGCACGAAGCGCAAGCCAGCGATACTCGTCGTCGGAGAGCGTGCCGTCGTCGTGGCTCTGGGAATTGGTCAGCGGCGCCAGCATGAAGCGATTCTTCATGGCCGGTCCGCGCGGGAAGCGCAGAGGTTCGAACAGGTCGTGCATGTCGTATCCGGTGGCAGCTCGCGGCCCGCGATGTTACGCGAAAACCCGCGGCGCGCGTATCTGTTAGAGTCGCGTATTCCGGCGCTGCCGGCGCAGGCAAGGGATCGAATGAGCATGATCGAGCCGATCCTGCTGACCATGACGCAGGTCAGCACGTATACCAACGATGCGTTGCTCACACGTGCCAGCGGATTCTTCTTCCTGCGCGACGACCGCCTGTTCCTGGTGAGCAGTCGCCACGTGATGATCGACGAGCCGAGCGGCCACCGCCCGGATCGCATCGCGATCGATCTGCATGCCGATCCGGACAACTTCGCGGAATCGGTGCTGGTCTCCCTGCCGCTGTACCGGAGCGGGCGGGCGCTGTGGCGCCAGGGTATCGATACGGCGGGTGCCATCGACGTGGCGGTGCTTGAGGTGCCGCCCGGGACGTTGCCGGCCGGGGTCGTCTATCGGGCATTCGAACCGGCGCATCTGCCGGATCACCACGACCGGGTCGAAGTGGGTATGCCGGTACTGATGTTCGGCTTCCCGCTCGGTTTTCACGACCGCCTGCACCACATGCCCGTGGCGCGTGCGGCCGTGATCGCCTCATCCTGGGGACTGCGCTTCCAGGGCGAGGGGTACTTCCTGACCGACGCCCGCACCCATCGCGGAACGAGCGGGGCGCCGGTCGTGATGGCGCTCGCGAAGCCCGCGCGCGCTCGCACCGGGTTGCCCTGGGTGCTGCTCGGTGTGCATTCGGCCCGACTGGACGTCGGTTCGCGCGATTATGGCCTCGACGAATCGCTCGGCCTGAACTGCGCCTGGTACGCCGACATCCTCATGACGCTGACGGACGGCTGAAGCGCGCGCTGCGCGATACGGCCCGAGTGCGTACACTGATCCTTTGGCGCTCTTGGGCGCCACCGCCGCGCGTGCCGATGTGGCACCGGTCAGCTGCAGGAATGAGACATGGGTACAGGCTCCGACTCCAGGCACCGTAACGACATCTATGGCGACGACATCGCCAGACGCGACGGCGGCAACCCGGCGATTCCGGCCGCCACCGTGGTCCTGTTGCGTGAGGCCGCAACCGTCGAGGTGCTGATGCTGCACAAGACCTCCAGCGTCGCGTTCGGCGGCATGTGGGTGTTCCCCGGCGGGCGCATCGATCCCGAGGACTATCCGCCCGACGGCGACGGCGACGTCGACCGCGCAGCGCGCAACGCGGCGGTGCGCGAGACGCAGGAGGAGGCGGGCATCCTGGCGCGGGTCGAGGACTTCGTGTTCTTCGCGCACTGGACGCCACCGCCCAGTACGCCCAAACGGTTCGCGACCTGGTTCTTCGCGGCGCGCGCCGGCGCGGACCACGCCGTCTCGATCGACGGCGGCGAGATCCAGAATCACGCATGGCTCACGCCGGCAGCGGCGCTTGCGCGGCACGCGGCCGGCGAGATCGACCTGGCGCCGCCGACGTGGGTGACGCTTTACGAACTGGCCCGGCACACGCGGGTCGATGCGCTGCTCGCGCATCTCGACCGGGCCGGGCCGCAGTACTACGCCACGCATCTTGCCATGCGCGCCGATGGCACCCGTGTCGCCATGTGGCATGGCGATGCGGGCTACGACGGCTGGAATGCGGATGCGGAGGGCGCGCGTCACCGGCTGGTCATGTCGCCTGGCGGGTTCGTATTCGAGCGGTCCCCGGATCTCGCCTGACGGCCCACCGGAGGCCGCGGCCGTTACTCGCTGCGGCCGCGCCCGCGCAATGGCTGAACGTCGAAGGGGTCGTTGCGGTCGACGGCCGGGCGCGCGGCGACCAGGCGCACCTCGAGGTCCAGGACTCGTGCGAGTGCCACGAGACTCGACAGGCGCAGATCGACCTGGCCGCTCTCGATCTTGGAGACGTGGCTCTGTGGTACCCCTGCCCGTCGGCCCAGTTCGCGCTGGCTGAGACCGAGCCCTTCCCGCGCCTGGCGCAGGACGCGGGCCATGGCGGCGATCGCCGGGGCCGCGACCGCCGGAGCAGCTTCAGCGGCCGACGGCGCGCGGTCTGCCGCGTCGGAATCTGCCGTCTCGAAGGAAGGCGCGGCGTCGGCGACCCCGGTGCGGCGCGCATCGAGTTTCCGGAAGTACCGGTGCGGATCGAAGAAGTCCATGCAATGCTCTCGAATCGGATGCCTGCCGGGCCTGCCGCGGGCAAACCTGCGGGAATGGGCCGGCGCCAGGATGATATGGGCATGCCCCGCAAAACTGAAGCCGCTCGGGCGCGGGTCGGCTGGCAGGCCAGCCCGTCCTGACGCGGGGTTACCAAGGCCGGATCTGCGGGGCATAATCCGGCAGGGTAGATTCCTGGGGGGAGACCGGGTTCATGGCGTCGGTCCGTGCAGCAGTTTTGCCGGCGATCCTGGCGTCGGTCCTCATCCGGTCCCTGGTGTTTTCTCCGGCACTGGCGGCAGAGCCGGCGGGCACGGTCGCTGACGAGTCGGTGATCATTCCCCCCGGCGACGGCCCGATCGCGCTGATCCAGCAGCTCGACGGTATCCCGATGCACCGGATCAATGTGCCGACCCTCACGGACGCTGCGGTCAGCGTCACGATCGACGGCAACGTCGACGAATCGATCTGGCAGACCCTGCCGCCGTACGACAACATGCTAGTCGCCGTGCCGGCCACGGGCAGGCCAGGCCGCTATCGCACCGAGGTGCGGGTCTTTGCCACCGAGCGTGGCCTGTATGTCAGCGCGATCATGTTCCAGGATGTCGCGACGCTGGTGACGCGGCGGTCCATCCGCGACCTGCAGATCGATCGCGACCAGTTCGGCCTCACCCTGGATCCGTCCGGCGAGGGCAAATTCGCCTACTGGTTCAATCTCGCGCTCGGCGACACGATGATGGACGGCAAGGTGCTGCCGGAGCGTAACTATTCCACCGACTGGGACGGCCCCTGGATCGGCCGTACGGCGCGCCGCGCCGACGGCTGGAGTGCCGAGATTTTCTTTCCCTGGTCAATGCTGAACCTGCCCAATACCGACGGACCGCGTGTGATCGGGTTCGCTTTCTCGCGCCAGGTATCCCACGAGAACGCACGTTACCAGTGGCCGGGTCATGCTTATTCGTCGTCGCAGTTCGTCACGGCGCTGAACCAGATGCGCCTCGAGAACGTGGCGCCGCGCAAGGAGCTTTCGTTCATTCCGTTCGGCGCCTGGACGGTCGACGAATGGCACGGCGACCAGGCGGTCCGGGTCGGCGCGGACATCACCTGGAAGCCTTCCCCCGCAGCGGAGTTCGCGGCGACCATCCTCCCCGATTTCGGTTCGGTTGAAGCCGACGAAGTCGTGCTGAACCTCTCGGCGCAGGAGACCTTTTTCCCGGAGAAGCGCGTGTTCTTCCTCGAAGGCGCAGAGATCTTCGATACCAGCAGCCGGGCGAGTACCGGCTACCAGCAGCGATCCGTCACCAACGAGAACTATGCGACCACCTCGAGACGCGTATTCCTCTCGACGTTTACACCCGCGCCGATTTCCCTGTTCAACACCCGCCGCATCGGTGGCACGCCGTCCCAGGTTGTGGTCCCAGCCGGCGTCACGCCCTGGCGGGGCGAGTTCGCGCTGCCGACCGACCTGTTCGGCGCACTCAAGATGACCGGGGCTTCCGGTCCGGTCCGGTACGGCGTGCTGGCGGCCAGCGAAGAGGACGTCGAGCTGTTCGGAACCGGCTCAGCCGGCGAGACCGTGCGTTTCGGCGCCGACGGGCGCGACTTCGCCGCGGCGCGACTGCGCTACGAGCGGATCGGGGCGGCGCGCCAGTCGCTCGGCTATCTCGGCACGCTGGTACGCGGTCCGCTGTATGACGCAGCCGTGCACGGGATCGACGGCAAGTTCACCAGCGCCACCGGCAAGTGGATCGGCGAGGCGTTGCTGATCACTACCGACCGCGACGACGTGCGCGGCAATGCGGCGCAATTCGAGCTGCAGTATGCGCGCGACAGCCGGACCCAGCACCGGTTGACGCTCGACTGGTTCGACGAGGACGTGAATTTCAATGATCTCGGCTTCCTGGCCCGCAATGACTACCGGGGTGCGCAATACATCCTGTCCTACGCGAACCCGAACAGCGGCGGACGGATCACCGACATCCGCGGCACGTTCATCGTCAACGCAAAGGTGAACGTCAGTCGCGATCAACTGGTGGACGGTGGTGTGTTCTGGCGCAACTCGATGATCCTGCCGAAGCGCAACACGTTGCGAACCGGAATCGGCCTGCTGCCCGGCGGCTACGAGGATCGCGACAGCCGCGGAAACGGCGCCTACCGCACGGAGGATCGTGTCTGGACCGAGTTGCTGCTGTCGACCGACGCGAGCAGGAAATTCAGCTATTCGTTCAACCTCGCCGCGCAGCAGGAGAACCTCGGCGGCTGGTCGTATCTGATCGGTAGCGGCGTTACCTGGCGGCCGTATGACAGCATGTCGGTCGATCTGGACCTGAAGTATCGCGATCGCGACGGTTGGATCGTCTACCAGGGTGGGCGGAATTTCGGCAGCTTCGCCGCCGACGAACTGCAGCCTTCGCTCAAGTTCAACTGGTTCATGACGGCCGCGCACCAGCTGGGACTGACATTCCAGTGGGTCGGGGTGCGGGCGCGCGAGCGCGGCTTCTTCGCGGTACCGGCCGGTGACGGTGCTCTGGTTCCGACGGCGCGCACGCTGCCGAATCACGATTTTACGGCGAGCCTGTTCACGCTGCAGGCCCGCTATCGGTGGGAGATCGCGCCGCTCACCGATCTCTACGTGGTCTACAACCGCGGCAATACGCTGCCCAATCGTGTTGATGCCGGATTCGGCGACCTCTTCGAGGAAGCCGTCCGGGAACCGATCATCGATTCGTTCATCGTCAAGCTGCGCTGGCGATTCAGCAACTGACCGGGTCGGCCGATCCGGATTACTGGAGGCAGAAAGGTGAAACACGACATCGTCATTCGAGGCGGCCTGGTGGTCGATGGCACGGGTGCGTCGGGCCACGTGGCCGACGTGGCCATCGACGGTGACCGGATCAGCGCGATCGGCGCGGTTCCCGGAAGAGGCCGGCGCGAGATCGCGGCGGAAGGGCGGATCGTCGCGCCTGGTTTCGTCGACATCCACTCGCACCTCGACGCGCAGGTGGCCTGGGACCCGGTTCTCTCGTCCTCCTGCTGGCACGGCGTGACGTCGGTCGTCATCGGCAACTGCGGGGTGACGTTCGCGCCGTGCAAGCCGGCTGACCGGCGCTTCCTGGCCGAGATGATGGAGTCGGTCGAGGACATCCCAGCGGACGGCATCCTGAACGGTCTGCCGTGGGACTGGGTCACCTACGGCGAATACCTGGGTTCGCTCGACCGGATGCCGAAAGGCATCAACGTCGGCGGCATGGTCGGCCACTGCGCGGTGCGCTACTACGTGATGGGCGACCGCTCGGCGGACCAGGTCGCGGCCACGCCCGATGAGATCCGGCAGATGTGTGACCTGGTGGAGGAAGCCATGCGTGGCGGAGCGCTCGGCTTCTCGACGTCGCGCACACGTCTGCACAAGGTACCGGACGGTCGCCACGTGCCGGGGACCTGGGCCGACACCGAGGAAATGCTCGCCATCGGCGACGTACTCGGCAGGCTGGGCCGCGGCGTTTTCGAGTCGGCGCCGCGCTTCGAGGGCGACAACGAACACTACGACAAGAGCCGCGCCGAAATCGCCTGGATGTCCGAGCTGAGCCGGCGTACCGGGCGCCCGGTGACTTTCGGCATTTCCCAGGCCGACGCCCGCCCTGATCTGTTCCGGCGCGCCATCGGGTTTGCCGAGGACGGCAACGCCGCGGGTGCGCAGGTACGCCCGCAGACCACCGTGCGCGGCATCGGGCTGCTGGTGGGACTGTCCTGCTCGCGCTCCCCGTGGGACAACCTGCCAGGCTGGAAGGCGCTGCGTGGGCTCGAACTGGCGGACAAGCTCGCCGCGCTCGGGAATGCCGATCGCCGCGCCGCGCTCATCGCCGAGGCGGATTCGGCTTCGGCCTGGGTGGCGCTCGACCGGCTGTATTTCCTGGATGCGGACGATGCGGCCTACTATCCCGACCCGGCGTTGAGCCTCACCGGTCTCGCCGCCTCGATGAACTGCTCACCGGCCGCCGCATTCTGCGAACTCTCTCTGCGGACGGCCGGCCGTGCGCTCTTCACCCACGCGTTCCTCAACCAGCGCCCGGAAGCCGTGGAGGAGATGATCGCGAACCCCACGGTGGTGCTCGGGCTCGCCGATGCCGGTGCCCACGTCGGGCAGATCATGGATGCCAGCCAGCCCACGTTCTTCCTGCGCGACTGGGTGCGCGATCGCGGGCTCCTGACCGTGGAGCAGGCGATCCGGCGCCTGACCTCGGATACCGCGCAACTCTTCGGCATCGCCGATCGCGGCGTTCTGCGCGCGGGCGCGTATGCCGACGTGAACGTGATCGACCTGGCGGGCCTCAGGCTGCCGGCACCCGAGTACGTGCGGGACTTCCCGGGCGGTGCAGGCCGGTTCATCCAGCGCGGCGCCGGCTATAACTGCACGCTGGTCAACGGCCAGGTGTTCATGGAACACGGCGAGCATACCGGGGCGTTTGCCGGGCGGATCCTGCGATCCGCCTGATCCGCCCGATCCGCCCGATCCGCCCGATCCGCCCGATCCAGGGGGGGGGCGCGGTATCGGCGGGCCGTGGCACCGGCCATGCTTGCCGGGACGCGTCGCTTCCGCGTATAAATGAAACGTGTTTCATTCATGCCGGAAGAAGGGAGGGGATTCGATGAGCGATCAGGGCGCCGCCGCCGTGCAGTTCGATCCGGAAGCACTGCGCGAGAAGTACCGCGCGGAGCGCGACAAACGTCTGCGGGCCGAGGGCAACGCGCAGTACGTCGAGGTGACGGGCAAGTACGCCCACTTCCTCGAAGACCCGTACGTTGCCCCGATCGTCCGTGAGCCGGTCCGCGATACCGTTGAGGTGCTCGTCGTCGGCGGCGGGTTTGCCGCGCTCCTGATCGGTGCGCGTCTCCGGGAGGCCGGTTTCGAAGACATCCGGTTCGTGGAGAAGGGCGGCGACTTCGGCGGAACCTGGTACTGGAACCGCTATCCCGGTGCTGCCTGCGACACCGAAGCGTACATCTACCTGCCGCTCCTCGAAGAAACGGGCTACATCCCGACCGAGAAGTACGCCAAGGCGCCGGAGATCCTTGCCCACAGCAGGCGCGTCGCCGAGCACTACGACCTGTACCGGAGCGTGCTGTTCCAGACCCAGATCGCGGAACTGCGCTGGGATGAGGCCGCAGAAAACTGGCTCGTCTCGACCGATCGCGGCGACGCATTCCGGGCGAAATTCGTCTGCATGGCCAACGGCCCGCTCAACCGGCCCAAGCTGCCCGGCGTCCCGGGCATCGACGACTTCAAGGGCCACTGCTTTCACACCAGCCGCTGGGACTATACCTATACGGGCGGCGACAGCTACGGCAACCTGACCGGCCTTGCGGACAAGCGGGTCGGCATCATCGGTACCGGTGCGACGGCGGTGCAGTGCATCCCGCACCTCGGCGCCAGTGCGCAGCACCTGTACGTATTTCAGCGCACGCCTTCGTCGATCGACGTCCGCGCGAACCGGCCCACCGATCCGGAGTGGGTGAAGACACTCGAGCCTGGCTGGCAGCGCCGCCGCATGGAGAACTTTTCCACGTTGACCGGCGGTGGTTATGCCGAGGAAGACCTGGTGATGGACGGCTGGACCGAGATCATCGGCAAGCTGCTGCGCGGGCGATCCGCCCAGGGACCGGCCACGGATCCGGCTTCGATCATGAAGACCCTCGAACTCGCCGACTTCGAGAAGATGGAACAGATCCGGGCGCGCGCCCAGGCACTGGTCGACGATCCGAACACCGCCGAGTCCCTCAAGCCCTACTATCGCCAGTTCTGCAAGCGCCCGTGTTTCCACGACGAGTACCTGCAGACCTTCAACCGGCCGAACGTCACCCTGGTCGATACCGACGGCAAGGGTATCGAGCGCATCACTGGGCGCGGCATCGTCGCCAACGGGATCGAGTACGAACTCGACTGCATCGTGTTCGCCAGTGGTTTCGAGGTCGGTACGCCGCTCGAGCGGCGCGCCGGCTACGAGGTCTACGGGCGCGACGGGCTCGCGCTCAGCGGGAAGTGGAAGGACGGCATCTCCACGCTGTACGGCATGCAGACCCACGGCTTCCCGAACTGTTTCATCGTGGCCCTGTCCCAGGTGGGTGCCAGCGCCAACATCCCGCACGTCCTGGACGTGCAGAGCCGCCACATCGCCTACGTTCTCGGCCATGCGCGCGCGGTCGGCGCACGCACGCTGGACTGCACCGCCGAGGCCGAAGAGGCCTGGGTCAGGCAGGTCGTCGATGCCTCGGTGGCGAGCGTCGCTTTCCTCGAGTCCTGCACACCCGGCTACTACAACAACGAAGGCAAGCCGAACGGACTCCTGATCCGTCGCAATGGTGGCTATGCGCCGGGGATCATGGGTTTCGCGAAAGTGCTGGATGCATGGCGCACGGAGGGTCGCCTGGCAGGTATCGAGTTCAGCTGACCGGGCGAGCCGCAGGCTCGCGCACGTGCGCGACTGGCGCGCCTGGCGAGCCGCAGGCTCGCACACGTGCGCGACTGGCGCGTCTGGCGAGCCGCAGGCTCGCACTGTCAGCCGACCAGCTGTCGGCCCAGGATGTTGCGGTGCACTTCGCTGGTGCCCGAGTAGATCGTGGCGGCCCGCGTCGCGAAATACTTCGAGGCAGCATGCGCGAACGGTGTCGCGGCGAGGCTCTGCATCGCGTCGCGCTGCTCGAGCGCCAGCGGACCGGCGAGCTCCAGTGCGACTTCGGTGATGCGCTGGTGCAGTTCCGTCGCGAGCAGCTTCATGGTCGAAGCATGGAATTCGCGCGCCGCCGTTCTGTCGCTGCCGGCAGCCGCATACTCGATCCGTTCGAGCGCGGCAAGTCGCAGTTCGGCCTCGTCGAGGCGGCGCCGCGCGCCGGGCTCGGTCGTGCCGCAACGCGCTTGGAGTTCCGTGGTCCGCCGCAGCGCACGACGCAGCAGTCCGCAGGTCGTGTTGCTGGCGCGTGCGTAGTACATGAGCTGCTTGGCCACGGTCCAGCCGTCGTCCTCCGCGCCGACGCGGTCCTCGACCGGGACCTGCACATCCTCGAAGGTCACCTCGTTGAACTCCGCCTCACCGGAGATGGTCTGCACCGGCCGCACACGGATGCCCGGCGTGCGCATGTCGACGAGCAGAAACGTGATGCCCTGCTGGGGTTTGCCGGCCGCGCGGGTGCGGACCAGCGCGAACATGCGGTCGGCCAGATCGGCGCCGGTGGTCCAGATCTTGCGTCCGTTGATCACGTAGTGGTCGCCGACGCGCCGGGCCGAGGTGCGCAGATTCGCCAGATCCGATCCGGCGACGACTTCGGAATAACCCTGGCACCAGAGATCGGCACCGGAGCGGATGCGCGGCAGGTAGAAGGCCTGCTGCGCCGCAGAACCGAGCGCGATCAGCAGTGGTCCCACGTTGCGGATGCCGCCGGCGAAGAGCACCGGCGCATCGTGGGCCGCGCATTCCCGGTCGAAGATCAGCCGCTGGCGGGCCGTCCAGCCGGTGCCGCCGTGTTCGACCGGCCATGCGGGCGTGATCCAGCCGCGTTCATGCAGACGCTGATGCCAGCGCCGGCTCGCGCCGATCTCCGAATGCGTACCGACCGTCGCGCGTCCTGCCGCGCGCAGTTCCTCGGTGAGCGCCGCATCGAGGAATTGCCGCACCTCCGCGCGGAACGCATGCTCTGCGTCTGATCCCTGCCTGGTATCCGATTCGTCCTTCACCGACCGTATTCCATCGCGAAACCGCTGCGCGAGAGCCTCGACGGCCGGCAGTCGTCAGCCAATCAGGGCTTCCCGAGGTGCCGTGAGGGGGAACCCGCAATGGTGCCGCAACGCGCGGCCGTGATGGACTGCGCGCCTCCCAATAAAGAGGTCTTCCACCGTGGCAGCAGCCGGAATCCACGAAGTAGCAGGCGACATACTCCTGAGTCGCACCCAGGTGATCGCGCACGGTGTCAGCCCGCACGACAACTTCGGCCAGGGGCTCGCGCTCGCGCTGCGCGAAGCCTGGCCGGCGCTCTACAAGGATTTTCGGCACCACGCGCAGGTCGGGGACCAGCAGCCCGGCGGGCTGTGGACCTGGGCGGCGGCCGACGGACGGCGCATCGTGTGCCTCTTCACCCAGGAGCCGCCGCAGTCGAAAGGTGGACGGCCTGGCCGTGCCACCCTGCAGCACGTGGGTCATGCACTGCGTGCGCTGCGGCGGCTCGCCGAGGCCGAACGGTTCTCGAGCATCGCTCTGCCGCGCCTCGCGACGGGTGTCGGCGAACTCGATTGGCAGGACGTGGCGCCGCTGGTGCGTCAGCACCTCGGCGATCTCGGTATTCCGGTCGTGGTCTACGCGACCTATCGCCCGGGGGTTGCTGCGGAAGAGCCGCTCGGCTGAAGTCGTGCGCGCGGCTGGCGCGGCTGGCGCGGCTGGCGAGCCAAGGGCTCGCACTCAGGCCTGGCGCGCGGCGGCCGGGACGCTGTCGAAGAAGTCCACCATTCCGGTCTCCAGGGAATACTCGGCGCCCACCACCAGCAGCGTGCCGTCGGCGATCAGCTGTTCGAGGATGGGGGAGCCGTTGCGCAGCTGGTTGACCGAGACGCGGACGTTGGCGCGCACGGCGTTGTGCACCAGGGCTTCCGGGTCGTGGCGCAGATCGGTCGCCAGCAGGGTTTCGACGGACGGCCGCACGCGGTCGACGATCGACTTGAGGTTGCGCGACTGGTTTTCCACCGGCGCCTGCAGCTCCTCGAGCGTGGCCAGGATTGCGCCGCACTGCGAGTGACCGAGTACGACCACCAGCGGGGTGCCGTAGCGGGTCGCGGCGAACTCGACGCTGCCGACCTGGGACGGCGCGACGATGTTGCCCGCCACACGAATCACGAACAGGTCGCCGAGGCCCTGATCGAAGACCAGTTCGGCCGGCACCCGCGAATCCGAGCAGCCCAGGATGATGGCGAAGGGCGCCTGGCCGGCCGTCAGTTCGCCGCGGCGGGTATGGCTCAGCAGGGCATCCAGGCTGCGCACGTTGGAAGCGAATCGCTCGTTGCCCTCGCGCAGGCGCGCCAGTGCTTCCAGGGCTGTGATCATCGGATGGTTCTCCCGGGGTTGGGTTCGCGTCGCGCCGGCCGGCGGCAAGGGTAACGGATTCGGTCCCAACATCAACCCGAACCGGTCCGCGGGCCCGCACGTGGGGCCCTTCGGCAATGCAGGCAATCCCGCTACAATCCGCGCGCCCCCGACTTGGGGGTGCCCCGCGCACAGGCATTCCATGAAAAAACTCGAATCCATGCTCGAGCACCTGCTGTTCTCGAGCCGTTGGCTCATCGCGCCCGTCTACCTCGGGCTCGTCCTGGCCCTCGTCCTGCTGCTGGTCAAGTTCGGCAAGGAACTCCTGGTCCTGTACGCCGAAATCCTGAGCGCGACCGGCGCCGAACTCATCATCGGCGTACTGACCCTGGTGGACATCGCGCTGATCATGGGGCTCCTGCTGATCATCATCTTCAGCGGGTACGAGAACTTCGTCTCGAAGATGGAGGACCTGCACTCGCACGCGGATCGCCCCGACTGGATGGGCCACATCGGTTTCTCGGATCTCAAGATCAAGCTCATCGGCTCGATCGTGGCGATTTCCGCCATCGAGCTGCTGAAAGGCTTCATGAACATCCACAACCTGACCGACCGGCAGCTCGGCTGGATGGTCGGCATCCACCTGGTCTTCATCGTGTCCGGTCTGCTCTATGCGTGGATGGACCGGATTTCCGGTCGGGACGGCTCCCACTGACGAAGGCGCCGAATCCGTCTGAAACGCGTTTCACGTCCCGTTGCGCCGATACCGCCGCGCTGGCGATAATCCGAGCATCAGGTCAGGCAGGTTGCGGTACACGAGCATGAGCGAAGCGGTCGAGATCGCGGTGGTTGGATCGGGCATGTGCGGCATGACGACCGCCCTCGCGCTCGCCCGTCACGGCCATCGGATTACCGTCTACGAACGGGATCCGGCGCCCCCGGAGGGTAATGCGGACGCCGCGTTCTTCGAGTGGCAGCGTCTCGGTGCAGCACAGTTCCGCCATCCGCACGCGTTCCTCGGACTCATGTGCAACCTGTTGCGTGACAACTATCCGGACCTGCTCGATGCGTTCTACGCGGCGGGCGCCCGCCGGGTCGGCTTCGAGGACATGCTGCCCCCGCATCTCAAGGCGAACTACCAGCCGGAACCGGGTGACGACCGGTTCTGGGTGCTCCTGTGCCGGCGCGCGACCATGGAGACGGTCATCCGGCGCTACGTCGAGACGCTGCCCAACGTCACCATCCGCAATCGTGTGCACGTGGTCGGCCTGCTCACCGAGGCGCGCGACGGTGCGCTCGTTGCGACCGGGATCGAGATTCGCGACCGTGCCGACGAAGCGGCGGGCAATGAAGCAGTGCACGCCGACCTCGTGATCGATGCGAGTGGCCGCGGTACGCGATTCCCCGCCATGCTCCGCGAGCTCGGGCGCGAGGTGCGCGAGGAAACCGAGGATGCCGAGATCATCTACTACACGCGTCACTATCGCCTGAAGGAAGGCCAGGGCGAACCGGCGCGCGGCGACAACCGTGGCGCGGGCGATCTCGGCTACCTGAAATATGGCGTGTTTCCGGGCGACAACGGCCACTTCGCGATCATCATGTGCGTGCCGGACTCCGAGCCCGCGCTGAAGGAAGCGGTGCGTGACCCGGATACGTTCGATCGGATGTGCCGGCTCATTCCGGGCCTCGAACCCTGGATCGAGCGCAGCGAACCGACCACGGAATCCTTCGGCTTCGGCGACATCAAGTCGGTGTGGCGTTACTACGTCGAGGGCGACCGGCCGCTGATCCAGAACTTCTTTGCGGTCGGCGACGCCACGCTGCGTACCAACCCGCTCTATGGTCGTGGCTGCAGCACCGGCATCATGCATGCCCACATGCTCGCCGAAGTTCTGCAGGACACCGCGGATCCGCGTGAGCGCGCGATCCGGTTCGACGCGCGTACGCGCGCGGAACTGCGCCCGATCTACGATGCGAGCCTGACCGAGGATCGCAACGGCACCAAGCGTGCGCTCGCGATCATGTCGGGCCAGGCGGTCGACCGGCCGGATTCGCTCAAGAAGTGGTTCGGACTCGCCTTCGGTGACGCGCTGATGGCCGCGGCGCGGGACGAGATTCACGTGATGCGCGGCATGATGCGCACGTTCCATCTGCTCGAGCGGCCGGGTGCGTTCCTGAAGGATCCCAGGATCCGCCGCACCGTGTTCCGCTACATGCTGAAGGGCCGGCGCCGCAATGCGTCGAAGCGCCTGCAAAGCGGCCCCAGCCGGTCGGACATGCTCGAACTGGTCGGGGCGCGACAGGCTGCCTGAGGCTCGGCTTGCGGAGGCTCGACTTGCGGGGGTTCGGCTTTCGTCGGCTGGGATTCGGCCGGGCTGGCTTGTTTGCCGAATCGAGCTACTATTTCCCGTAGGTGACAGGTCCGCGAAAGGAGTCGGCGGTCATGGCATATGTCGGAATCGATCCGGCAGTGGGGCTCGAGTGTTCGGATTGCGACCGGGTGACGCGCGTGCGCTACAGCATGCTGCTGGATCGGGTAGGCGCCGGCCAGTCCATTCCCTGCGAGCACTGTGGGCGCCACATGCGCCACGACTGGACGACCGTGAGCGTCGTGCAGAACATCATCCGGCGGCGCATGCGCGAGGCCAACGAAGCCAGGACGGCGCGGCGCGCGGATACCGCCTGACGGCTCCCCCGCGCGCGTTCAGCTGCCGGCGAGCCCCAGGCTCACCAGCATGAAGGCGTATTCCTCGGCGAGTTCCAGCAGGGCATCGAAGCGCCCGGACTGACCGCGGTGCCCGGCATCCATGTTGGTCTTCAGGAGCAGCCAGTTGTCGTCGGTCTTCAGCCGGCGCAGCTTTGCCACGTACTTGGCCGGTTCCCAGTAGGTCACGCGTGGGTCGTTCAGGCCGGCGGTCAGCAGCATGGGCGGGTAGGTCTCAGGGCGCAACTGGTCGTACGGCGAATAGGAGAGGATGTGCCGGAACGCCCCGGCATCCTCGATGGGATTGCCCCATTCCGGCCACTCGATCGGGGTCAACGGCAGACTGGCGTCCAGCATCGTGTTCAGCACGTCGACGAACGGCACGTGTGCGGCGACGGCGCCCCACAGTTCCGGCGCCTGGTTGACCACTGCGCCCATGAGTTCGCCGCCGGCGCTGCCGCCGGCGATCGCGATGCGGCCGGCGTGCGTGTAGCCCGAATCGATCAGGAACCGGGCGACGTCGACGAAGTCGTTGAAGGTATTGGTGCGGTTGGCGAGCTTGCCGCCCTCGTACCATGCATAGCCCAGGTCGTCGCCGCCGCGGATGTGGGCGATGGCGAAGCTGAATCCGCGGTCGAGCAGGGACAGTCGGCTCGCCGAGAACCCCGGCATCACGGCCATGCCGTACGCACCGTAACCATACAGGTAGAGGGGCGCGCTGCCGTCGCGCGGCAGATCGCGCCGGTACACGATGCTCACCGGCACGCGGGTGCCGTCGCGCGCGGCCGCGGTGAGACGCTCGGTCACATACTCGGCGGGATCGTATCCGGAAGGGATCACCTGGACCTTGCGTGTGATCAGTGCGCGGGTCGTGAACAGCAGGTCGAACTCCGTTTCCGGCGTGATCATCGACTGGTAGCGCAGGCGCAGGTACGGCGTGTGGTACTCGGCGTTCGCGCCGGGTCCGACCGTATGGGTCGACTCGGGAAACGCGACCAGGTAGTCCGCGCCGTCGTCCTCGATGATGCGCACCTGCTCGAGACCGGCGATGCGCTCGCCGACCACCAGTCGACCGGCGAGTCGCATGAACCAGGTCAGGTACTGCTCGTCGCTGCCGGCCAGTAGTACCTGCCAGTTCGCCTCGATCGGGTCGGTTTCCGGCACGCGCATGAGGGCGAAGTTCTTGTGGGTCGCGTTGCTCAATATGTAGAACCAGCCCTCGCCGTGGTCGACCGAATACTCGTGGCCGCTGCGGCGCGGGGCGAAGCCGGCGAGCGGCGCGCCGGGGGCGTGGGCAGACAGCCGGAACACCTCGCTCGTGACGTGATCGCCCGTGCTGATCAGGACCCAGTCCCCGGAGGTCGTGTCGTCGATGGCGACGAAGAACGATTCGTCCTGCTCCTCGTAGAGAATCCGGTCGGCGTCGGTCGACGTGTGCACTCGGTGCAGGCGCGCCTGGTACGGGCGCCATTGTTCGTTGACGACCACGTAGACCAGGTGCGCGCTGTCCGCTGTCCAGACCGGGCTGCCGAGCGTGTTCTCGATCGGTTCGTGCAGCAGTTCACCGGTCTCGAGATCGGTGATGTGCAGCACGAAGCGCTCCGAGCCGTTGGTATCCGCGCTCCACGCCAGGTAACGACCGTTCGGGCTCACCGACTTGCCGCCGAGCACGAAGTAGTTGTGCTCGGCGGCGAGCGCCGGCTCGTTCAGGATGATCTCCCAGCCGGGCGCGGCGGCGGCCGGCGGCGGTTCGTCGGGCGCGTCTGCGGGTTTGCGCAGCCAGATCCGGTACTGGGCGCCGTGTTCGAATCGCCACTGGTACCAGTAGCCGTGTTCCCGGTAGGGGACCGATTCGTCCGCTTCCGGCTGGCGCGCCTTGATCTCGGCGAACAGGGTGTCGACGAGCGGCTGGTACGGGCCCATTTCCTGCTCGAAGTAGGCGTTCTCCGCCTGCAGGTAGGCGAGGATGCGCGGGTCGCTCACCTCCGGGTAGCCGGGATCCTTCAGCCACGCATACGGATCCTCTATGGAAATCCCATGGTGCGTATAGCGGTGCGGCACGATGTCGGCGACGGGTGGCGGGCGGCGTACGGTCATGATGTAGCGGGGCCTGGTTCGATAGATCGGGTTCCGTCAGGACGATACGGGGAATCCCGGGCAACGCCAAGTCGGCCCCCGCCGGTCGGGGCCGGTGTGCCGGGGCACCCGCATCGCCTGCCGCGGGCCGTGCAAACCCGCTACCATTGACCCGGTTCGGGCTGGAAGGGCGGGCAATGGAACAGCGTCGTCTCGGGGCCTCCGGCCTCTTCGTGTCGGCGGTCGGGATCGGCTGCAACAACTTTGGCGGGCGGATCGACGCGGCGGCCACGGCCGCCGTGGTGCATGCCGCGCTCGACCATGGCATCAATTTCTTCGACACGGCCGACGTCTACGGCAATCAACAGTCGGAAGTGCTGCTCGGCCAGGCGCTCGGCGCACGTCGCAGCGACGTGATCGTCGCCACCAAGTTCGGCATGCCGACCGGCGCCGGGCTGCTCGACAAGGGCGGCTCGCGCCGCTACGTACGGCGCGCCGTCGAGGCGAGCCTGCGCCGCCTCGGTACCGACTACATCGATCTGTACCAGATACACGCGCCGGATCCGGCGACCCCCATCGAGGAGACACTCGCGGTACTGGACGACCTGGTCCGGGAAGGCAAGGTCCGCTATCTCGGCAACTCCAACTTCGCCGGCTGGCAGATCGCCGACGCGCACTGGACCGCGACGACCCGCGGCACGACACCCTTCGTCAGCGCCCAGAATCACTACAGCCTCCTGGAACGTGCGGTCGCGCACGAGGTCCTGCCGGCGTGCGAACGTTTCGGGCTCGGCATGCTGCCGTACTTTCCGCTCGCGAGTGGTCTGCTGACCGGCAAGTATCGGGCGGGCGAACCGCCTCCGCCGGGTACGCGGCTGGCGGGTGCGGAAGCGCTCGCGCGTCGCGCGCTGACGGAGCGCAACTTCGAGCGGGTGGCGGCGCTTGCGGCTTTTGCCGCGGAACACGGCCGCGGGCTGCTCGATCTCGCGTTCTGCTGGCTCCTGTCGCAGCCGGTGGTCACGAGTGTCATCGCCGGTGCGACCGCCGTGGAGCAGGTCCGTGCGAACACGGTTGCGGCGACCGACTGGCGCCTCACGGCGGACGACATGCGCCAGGTCGCGGCGCTGACCAAGGGTTGAACCAGCGAACATGTGCGGCCGCTTCAATGTCGAAACGGCACCGCTGACGCGGCTCCTGCTCGAACTGGTGGGCCTCGCGCACCCGGGACCGGACAACCACAATGCCGCGCCGACCGAGTCGATCTGCGTCGTCCGCCTTGGTGCCGGCGGGGAACCGGAAATCGCGCGCATGCGCTGGTGGCTGACCCCGCATTGGGCGAAAGAGGTATCCACCCGCTACAGCATGTTCAATGCGAAGGCCGAAACGGTCGCCTCGAGCCCGGCGTTTCGCGAGCCGTATCGGCGGCGGCGTTGCCTGGTGCCGATCTCGGGCTTCTACGAGTGGACGGGCGTCGCGCCGCGCAAGGTCGCGTCCTACATACGGCCGCACGCGGCGCCGGGTCTGCTCCTGGCCGGGATCTGGGACCACTGGCAGGATCCGGACGGCACGACCCTGCTCGACAGCTTTGCAGTGATCACGACCGACGCCCACCCGGCGCTGCGCTTCGTGCACCACCGCCAGCCGGTACTCCTCGGCGATGCTGGCGCGCACGCGTGGCTCGATGCCACCACCGATCCCGCGACGCTCGCACGACTGCTGCAACCGGGCGTTCCGGTCGATCTCGACGTGGTGCCGGTCTCGGGGCATGTGAACAACGCCCGCCACAAGGATTCGCGCTGCCTCGAACCGATCGGTACGGCAACCGCGGTCCCGGCGGATCCCCTGGATCCGGCGGATCGCCCGGATCCGGCGCGATGATCATCGGTACCGGAGAGTGGCTCGGGCGGGGCAGCCTCCTCGCCGATGGGCAGAGCCGCGGGCGCATCCTCGATGCCGAGGTGCAGATCCGGCGCGAGGAGGGCGCGGTCGAACTCGGCGGCCGGTGGACGCTCGCCGGCGACGCCCCGGTCGAGTTCTCGATCCGCGTCGTGCAGAACGAGGCCGGCACCTGGACCATTGGTCTCCGTGCGGGTGCCCTGCGCCTGCACGGCACCGCGAAGCTCGAGAGTGCGCCCAATCTCGCGCTGCTCTGGAACGATGCGGGCAACCTGCATCTCACCGTCGCGCTGTTCGCATTGCCCGATGGCGTGGGGTGCCGTGGCTTCGTCCGCGAAGGCACGGCGGTCCATACCTGGGAGCTGTTGCTCGAGTCCCGTCGACAGGCGCTGGGCGGACCCAACGTGGTGACGCTGCATCGTCGCCGGCCGCGCTGAGCCACGTGCGCGGGCCGGACGCGACCGGCCGGGCGCGCGTCAAGTCTCGAGGTCGAGCCAGCGCAGCTCCGCGTCGGTGAGGTCGAGCGTCAATGCGCGGATCGAACTGCGCGTCTCGGCCAGCGTGCGCGGGCCGATCAGCGGCAGGCAAGGGAACGGTTGACGGAGTACCCAGGCCAGCGCCACGTTGATCATCTCGACGCCGCGTTCGCGTGCAAGTTTTCCGGCGCGCGCGCGTCGTTCGATGTTTTCCGGGGACAGCCAGGTCCGTTTCAGTTCGTCCACCGTCGGCTGCATGGTGGTGATCACCGGATTTTCGCGGGCGGCATCGGCCAGGATCGTGTCGGCCCAGGGTGTGAAAAACCCGCGCGCCTGCGCCGACCAGGGCAGCAGGGCGGTCCCGGTCTCGGTCAGCCAGGCTCGGAACTCGTCGCTGGTCGCCGCCTCCACGCCGGGCCAGATCGGTCGAACCATGCGCGCGAGGCTGAAGTTGTTGGATACCGCAGCCATGCCCGTGAGTCCCCGGCGTGCCGCGTATTCGTTGGCCGCGCGCACACGCGCGAGGCTCCAGTTGGAACCGCCGAACACCCGGATCCGGCCGGCGCGGACCTCGTCGTTCAGGGCGTCGACGAACTCGCCCACCGGCACGTCCGGGTTGTCGCGGTGCAGGAAGTAGATGTCCACGTGATCGGTCTGCAGACGATCGAGGCTCTCGGTGAGCTGTGCCGCGATGAACTGGGGGAAATTGTGCGGCGTGTGCGCGCCCTTGCCGACGATCACCATGTCGTCGCGGATCCCGCGCGCATGGTGCCAGTGGCCGAGCAGCCGTTCCATCGAACCGGTGCCATAGATGTATGCGGTATCGAATGCATTGCCGCCGAGTTCGAAGAAGTGATCCCACATCACCGCGGCGTGGCTCATGCTCGGCTGGTTGTCACAACCCATGACCAGGCGCGATACCGGTTTGTCGAGACCGCGAACGCGCACGTGCTGCGCATGCTGCAGTGGCGCGTCGGCGCGCGGGCGCGGCGGTACGCCGGCGATCGGGCCGGCGTGCGTGGCCGGCCGCTCCCGTTCGAACTCGAGCCCGATCGACTTGCGCCAGGCGTCCAGCGCCAGGGCGTTGCCGAGACTGTCCTCCCAGCTCATTGCGGGCGACTCCAGCGCACCCGCCAAGATCCGTGCGCTCACGTGTTCGGCTTCCAGTACATAGAGCGGGCGGGCCTGGCCCTCGATTCGCTCCGGCGCCTTGCCGGCGCGCGTGAGCTCGAAGGACCAGCGGCCCTCCGCATCCGCGCACAGCCAGGGATTCGGCACGCGGATACGTCCGCGGGAACCGAAGATCTTCAGATCGTTGTCCAGCAGCACCGAGACACCGGTGGCGATCTGGGCGGACACACCGCCCTCGAAGGCCAGCAGGGCGGCACTCCATTCGTCCACGCCAGTCCGGCCCAGGTGCCCGTGTGCGCGAACCGAGAGCGGTTCTGCGCCCATGATCAGGCGCGCAGCCGACAAGGGGTAGCAGCCGACGTCCATGATCCCGCCGCCCGCAAGGTCGTTGGCGAACAACCGGCTGGCGGCATCGAATGGCGCGTGATATCCGAAGCTCGCCTCGATGTGGCGCACCTCGCCGATGGTGCCGTCGCGTGCCAGCGCGAGCCAGGCTTCGGTCTGCGGATGCACCCGGTACATGAATGCTTCCATCAGGAAGCGGCCCGCGCCCTGCGCCGCATCCTGCAGCGCCATCACTTCGGCGTGGTTGAGACCCAACGGCTTCTCGCACAGCACGGCCTTGCCGGCTCTGAGCGCGGCGAGCGCCCAGCGCGCATGCTGGGGGTGCGGTGTTGCGACGTAGACCGCGTCGACTTCGTCATCGGCGAGCAGTGCCGGATAGCCTGCATGGGCGCGCACCCCCGGCAAGGCGCTCGTGAAGCGCTGGGCGGCAGCGGCGTCGCGGCTGGCCACGGCCACCAGCCGGTTGCCGCGGGCACTCGCGAGCGCGTTGGCGAAGGTCGCCGCAATCGTGCCGGTGGAAAGGATGCCCCAGCGCAGATCAGCCATGTCCATGTCGCTCCGGAGGAGGGGAAGGCGGCCACGTTATACCTGCCGCGCGGGCCGCCACAAGCCGTGGTAACGTACCGGCCGGCTTTTGTACACCGCAGCCCCGGACCGGCCGCTGGCCCGCTGGTCGCCAAGCTGATTCACCGCCAGAGAGAGGAGTCGTCATGTCAGAACTCGTCACCATCACCCGCACGGACGGCGTCGCCGACGTGCGCCTGAACCGCGTCGACAAGTACAACGCGCTGAGCCCGGACATGTTCCAGGCCATCATCGCAGCGGGCGAAGCGCTCGCGGCGGACCCCGGCGTGCGTGCGGTCGTGCTGTCCGGCAACGGCCGCGGTTTCTGCGCCGGACTCGACATGGGCAGCTTCCAGGGCATGGCGAGCGGCCCGCGCGCGAGTTCCGGCGGCGGTACCAGTGCATTGCTGACGCGGGACGACCGTCCGGAGAACCATGCGCAACGTCCGGCGTACGTCTGGAAACGGCTGCCGGTTCCCGTGATCGCTGCCATTCACGGCGTCGCTTTCGGCGGTGGGCTGCAGATTGCCCTCGGGGCCGACATCCGCATCGCGGCGCCCGACGCAAAGCTCTCGGTCATGGAGATCAAGTGGGGCCTCGTGCCGGACATGAGCCTGACCCAGACCCTGCGCGACCTGGTGCCGCTCGACGTCGCCAAGGAGCTCACGTTCACCGGGCGCATCCTGTCCGGTACCGAAGCGCAAGCGCTCGGCCTCGTCACGCGACTCGCCGACGACCCGCTCGCGGCCGCGCTCGCCCTCGCGCGCGAAATTGCCGGGAAGTCCCCGGATGCGATCCGCGCCGGCAAGCAGTTGCTCGAGGAGAGCTGGCGTGCGGACCCGCGCACCGGCCTCGAACTGGAGTCGAAGTTGCAGGTGGCGCTGATCGGCTCGCCGAACCAGGTCGAGGCGGTCAAGGCCAACTTCGAGAGCCGCGCGCCGGCGTTCAAGGACGCCTGACCCGCGTTTTCTCTCAAAAACGGGAGGTGTAGAAGCGGGCATCGGTCATCGCCTGGCCGGTGCCCCGCGTGTACGATCTGTGCACGCCGCGGCGAGCGCGGTCAGCGAACTGTTAAGGGGATCGCATGGGCCACCCGCAACTAGACCTTTCCAACGACGAACTCCTCAGTACCACCCGCGCCGTCCGCAAGCGTCTCGACCTCGAGCGGCCGATCGAGGACAGCGTGCTGCGTGAATGCCTGGAGCTCGCGGTGCAGGCACCGACCGGCTCCAATGCCCAGGGCTGGCAGTTCGTATTCGTGAAGGATCCGGCCAGGAAGGCGCAGATCGGCGCGTACTACGCGCAGGTGTGGCAGGAGTACCGGAACATGCCCTACGCCATTCACCAGCTGCACCGGGGCACCGGCAACACCGAACTCGAATCGAGCCAGGAGCGCTCCACCGATTCGGCGGAATATCTCGCTGCGAATATCGGGCGCGTGCCGGTGCTCATGATCCCGTGCGTGGCCGGGCGTACCGACATGCCCGGTGCTGGCGATCTGCTTGGCCAGGCATCGCTGTTCGGGTCGATCATCCCTGCGGCCTGGAGCTTCATGCTCGCGGCACGGGCGCGCGGCATCGGCAGCGCATGGACCACGCTCCACCTGCGCCATGAACGGGCGATTGCCGAACTGCTCGGGATTCCGTACCAGTACTTCATGCAGGTGGCGCTCATTCCGCTCGCCTATACGAAGGGCACGAACTTCAAACCGGCGTATCGTCCGCCGGTCGACACCGTGATGCACGTCGATCAGTGGTAGCGGGCGTATTGCTTGCCGCGCTGCTGTCACTGGTCAGCGTGGCGGCATCGGCGGCAGCCGGCTGCGAAGGCACCACGCGCGAATCAGGGGTCGCGCGCTTCCATGCGCAGAGCTGGGGCATCGATGCGCGCAATACCCGCTATCAGCCGCAGTCCAACCTCACTGCCCGCAATGCAGCGAAACTCGAACTCAAGTGGGTCTACGGTCTCGCCGACACCTCGCCGCGCTCGCTGCCGCTGGTGAGTGAGGACACGGTCTTCATGGGCGACGGCCCGCGCGGACTCGTCGCACTGGATCGCGAGACCGGCTGCGAGCGATGGCTGTATCCACATGACGGCTCCATCAGCAGCGCGATCCTGCCGGCAACGTCCGGTGACCGAACCGTGCTCCTGTTCAACGATCGCAGGAAGGGCGTCCATGCGATCGACTGGCAAGGCGGCGAACGGGTCTGGCGGGCCGCGATCGACGACCAACCGATACCCTGGTACTCCGGAACCGCGCTGCCCGTCGGCGACACGCTCTACGTGCCGATCTCGTCGGTGGAAGTCGCGATCGCCATGAATCCCTTCTACGGCTGCTGTACGACCAGCGGCGGGATGGCCGCATTCGACCTGGCAACCGGCGCAAAACGCTGGTTCCTGCCGACCATCCAGCAGGCACCGCAACGGACCGGCAGCCACTGGCTGTTCGTCGGCAAGTATGGGCCGTCGGGTGCGGCGGTCTGGGGTGGGCCGAGCTACGATGCCGCCAGGAACCGGATCTACTTCGGCACGGGGCAGAACTATTCGCACCCGACGACCGACACCAGCGATGCCATCTTCGCGGTCGACGCCGCGAGCGGCACCGTGCAGTGGCATCGGCAGTTCACCGCGAACGATGCCTACACCGCGGCCTGCAACAACATAAAGCTCAATCATCCCAACTGCCCGAAGCCGACCGGTCCCGATGTCGATTTCGGGGCGCCGACCATGCTCGTGCGGGCGCCGAGCGGCCGGCAGCTCCTGATCGCCGGGCAGAAGTCGGCGGAAGTCCACGCCATGGACCCGGACACCGGTGAGCTGATCTGGAGCCGGCGGCTCGGTCGCGGCGGCATCATCGGCGGGGTGCACTGGGGCATGGCGGCGAACGAGGCCTTGGGGCTCCTGTTCGTGCCGATCAGCGACAAGGAACTCGAGGGATTCCCGGCGCCGGGCGATCCCGCGCCGGGCCTGTACGCGCTCGACATCGAAACCGGCGCGCAGCGCTGGGTCTACACCCGGCCGTCGCGCTGCGAACGGACGGAGTGTGTGTTCGGTCTGTCCGCGGCCGTCACTGCGACCAACGACGTGGTGATCATCGGCAGCATGGACGGCATGCTCGAGGTGCTCGATGCACACTCCGGCGCGGCCGTGTGGTCGCACGACGCCTGGCGCGAGTACGCCGCCGTCAACGAGGTGGCAACCCACGGTGGCGCGTTCGATGCGCACGGTGCGTTCCTGGCCGACGACCTGCTGCTGGTCGTCGCCGGCTACGGGTACGTCGGGCGGCAACGTGGCGGCAACGCGCTGCTCGTATTCCAGGTGGGCAGTTCCGGTGACGTCGGTGACTCCGATGAATAGCGTCCCACAGTCGGCGCCTCTCGCCTCGCGCGGCCGGCGCCTGCTCGCGACCGCGATCGACGCGATCCTGGTCCCGACTGTCACGCTCCTCCTCGTGATGCTGACCGGCGTCGTCGAGGACGCGGAAGACTACGTGGATAACGCGTGGATCCTGCACGTACTGCTGCTCGCGATCGGCAGCTACCTGCTCCTGAACGGCTATACGCTCTGGCGGACACGGCAGACCCTGGGCAAGCGGATCATGGGTATCGCGCTGGCCGGCGCTGCCGGTGCTGCGGTTTCGTGGTGGCGGCTGGTCGTCGTGCGCGCGCCGTTCTTTGCGCTGATGTACCTGCTGCTGGTGCCGCCGCTCGCCCTGGTGCCGCTGATCGATCATCTCATGATCTTCGGGAAGCGGCGGCGTTGCCTGCACGATCGGCTCGCCGGTACCGAAGTGGTGCGGGTGGTCTCGACCTGAACGAATGGGGGAATCGTCAATTGAAACTGCTCTTCATCGTCGTGCTCGTGCTGAACCTGCTGGTGGAAGGCCTTGCGGCCGTTTCGCTGATACTTGGGCCTGACGGGCTGTCGGCCGCCGGGAGCGGTGAGCAATGGTCCATGCACTATGGTTTCGCGGTGATCGCCATCGCCAGCGCGTCCCTTTGGGTATGGCCGCGGCGCACCGATCTTGGCGTGGTAACCGCCGTACTCGGCATTCTGCTGGTGTTTCACTCGGCGCTCGTCGTTTCGCTCGCGACGGCAGGCGATCAGCAGGCCGGAATGGTCATTCACGCGGTACTCGCCGCACTGTGCCTGGTCACGTTCGTGCGGCGATCGAGCTGGTGCCTGCCGGTCGGCGATCTGTCAACGAGGGGGTAAACAACGTGAAACGACTCGGGTATGTGTTGATCTGCTGGGGCCTCGCCGTGAGCCTGGTCCTGGCCGGCTGCGGAAACCGTCCGGACGGGACTGCGCAGGCGCCGGATACGGAGCCGGCGCAGGTGGTGCAGGCGTCGGCGCCCAATGACGACGAACTCGCGGCCGCAATGGCCGAGGCCATGTCCGCGATCGAATATGCGGACGAGCGCGACATCGGCCTGATGGCCAGGTTCCACTTTGCGACCCATACGAAAGACTTCGACAGTGCGCGGGCGTTCTATCGTTCGCTCGGCTATACCGAAGGCACGGGCGGCTTTCCGCTGACCAATACCCACCAGATGGCGCGTGCGCTAGGCATGTTCGACATCTGTCAGTACGAGCTTGCCAAGGGCGAGGTGATCGCGCTGCCGGGCAGCCCGGGCGCCAACATCGACCTGCTGCAGTTCGTCACGCCGTTCAATCCGGACCCGCCCTACGAGTTGCCCAACCACCTCGGCATGGCCTACGCGGCGTTGCACACGTCCGATCTGGATGCGGACGTGCAGTATCTGAAATCACTGGGGGTCGACCTGCTGTCCGAGCCCTGGGGCGAAGTGGGGTCGCGTTATGTGTTCTTCCGGGATCCCGAAGGCGTGCTGTACCGGCTCTTCGAAACCGCCGCACCCGTCGCGGATCCGTCGCGCAACATGCACCTGACCGGCATGCCCTACATCGGCATCAACGTCAGCGATCTCGATCGGTCGCTCGAGTTCTACCGCAAGTTCGGCTACACGTCCGTCACGCCGCTCGCGCAGACGCACGGCAGCCTCGAAGAAGCGCGCGCCTGGGGGCTCGACCGGCCGTTCGAGATCCGGGGTGCCGACGTTGCGATCGAGCGCGGCGATCGCCACTTGCTGCGACTTGTTCAGTGGATCGAGCCGTTCGATCCGGAGCCGGCGTACCCGCCGCCCATCAATCGCATCGGCATCAACCGGATCGCGCTCCTGGTGCCGAATGTCGATCGTGCGGTGGCGATCCTCGAATCACAAGGCGTGCCGTTTCTCTCGGAGCCCGCGCCCTGCTGTTCGGGCACCGGCGACGACACTACGGCGATCGTGCACGCGATCGATCCCGACGGCGCGTTCCTCGAGCTGGTCGGCGGGATCGAGAAACGTCCGCCGCTGCCACACCCGGCGCACTGCCCGCCACTCGAGATCAAGATGCCGCCGCCAGAGGGTTGAGCCGACAGCGCCGGGCGGCGCATGACCGCCCGCCGCGCAGCGGGTGATCGCCGGGTTGTCCCGCTCCCGCCCGATTGCATTACAATGCGCCGCTTTTTTTCTGCAGGAGATGCAACATGAGCTATTCCTTCGAGGGCAAGGTCGCGATCGTCACCGGCGCCGGTGGTGGGCTCGGGCGCTGTCACGCACTGGAACTCGCGCGCCGTGGCGCGCGCGTGGTCGTCAACGATCTGGGTGGCGCCATGGACGGCACCGGCGGTTCGTCCGAGGCTGCGCAGGCGGTGGTGGCCGAGATCAAGGCCGCCGGCGGTGAGGCCATTGCCAACGGTGGATCGGTGTCCGACCGGGCCGGTGCGGTCAGCATGGTCAAGGATGCGATGGACGCCTGGGGTCGGGTCGACATCCTCATCAACAACGCCGGGATCCTGCGCGACAAGTCGTTCAGCAAGATGGAGCTGGAGGACTTCCAGGTGGTCGTCGACGTCCATCTCATGGGCTCGGTCTACGTGACCAAGGCGGTCTGGCCGATCATGCGCGACCAGAACTACGGACGCATCGTGATGACCACCTCGCCGTCGGGCCTGTACGGCAATTTCGGTCAGACCAACTACGGGGCCGCCAAGCTCGGGCTGGTCGGATTCATGAACACCCTCAAGATCGAAGGCGCGAAGAACAACATTCACACCAACGCGATCGCCCCGGTGGCGGCCACACGCATGACCGCGGACCTGATTCCGGAGCAGGCGCAGAAGGCGCTCGGGCCGGAGCTGGTCACGCCCGCAGTGGTCTACCTCTGCACCGAAGACGCGCCGAACGGCGTGATCGTGCAGGCCCAGGGCGGCCGGTTCTCGGTGGCCTGCATGGTGGAGAACCAGGGTGTGGACCTCGGGCACGACGCCACGGTGGAGGACATCGCCGCCCACTACGCTGAGATCGCCGACCTGACCGGTGCGAAGCCCCGCAACATGCTGCAGCTGCGCTGATCACGCAGCCGGTGCGACTGCCGATCGATCCGGAGAGCGTCAAGGGCTTCCTCCATCCGGAGGAGGGCGCCCGGCTCTTCGAACTCGCGGCCGCAGCTGCCGGGTTCGGGCCTTGCCTGGAAGTCGGCAGCTATTGCGGACGGTCGACCGTGTACCTCGGCGCCGCGTGCCGTGCCCAGGGCCAGCTCCTGTTCGCGGTGGACCACCATCGCGGCTCCGAGGAGCACCAGCCGGGCGAGGCCTATCACGACGCCGATCTGCTCGATGTGCAGAGCGGGCGCATGGACTCGTTGCGCGCTTTTCGCGACACGCTCGCGCGCGCAGGACTGGAGGACACGGTCGTGCCCCTCGTGGCCCCGTCCACGCTCGCGGGCCGCTACTGGGGCGTGCCGCTCGCACTGGTCTTCATCGATGGGGGCCACAGCCATGCGGCCGCGCTCGCCGACTACCGCACGTGGGCCCCGCGGATCATGCCCGGCGGCATTCTCGCGATTCACGACATCTTTCCGAATCCGGACGACGGCGGCCAGGCGCCGTACGAGATCTATCAGCTCGCACTCGCCTCCGGGTTGTTCAGGGAACTCGAGCCCACGCGCACGCTGGGCGTGCTCGAGCGGATCCGCTGAGTGCGGGAGCGCACGCTCAGCGTGCTGGGTTGTGGCCCGACGGGGGCGGCGCGCAGGTCGTGAACAGACGCGCGGCTGGGCTCGCGCGCTCGAGCGCGTCAGCCGCCAGCAACACGGCGCCGGCCGTCCAGGTCGGACGTTCCTCCGGCCACAGGACGTCGTCCTCGAAGACGTAACCCGTCCACCAGGATCCGTCCTCCGCCTGGAAGCGGGCGAGATCGCGAAACAGCGCAGCCCCGCTGCCGTGCTCGCCGGCGGCGAGGCAGGCGAGCACCAGCTCGCAACTCTCGGCAATGGTGACCCATGGCCGATCGGCCACGCACCGGCAGCCGAGTCCTGGCTCGACGAACGTCGCCCAGCGTCCGGCGAGTCTGTTGCGTGCCGCGCTTCCAGTGATCACGCCGGAGAGGACCGGATAGAACCAGTCCATCGAATAACGCGCCTTGCTCGCCCAGGTACGGTCGAAGCGCTCGGGCCGCTCGCGTAGCGCGGTACCGAGCCGCGCACGCGCGGCGAGCAGGCGTGCCGGCGACTCGCCGAGCGCTGCGGCGATGTGTGCGGCACATTCCAGGCTCTTGTAGATTGCGCTGCAGCCCGTCACCAGCGCGTCCTTGTTGATGCCGGTGCGGGTGTCGAGTGCCCAGTAGATCTCGCCGGAAGGTGCCTGCAGAGCGAGCACGAAATCCATGGCGCGGCGCACGGTCTCCCAGTTGTCGCGCAGGAAGTTGCGATCGCCGCTGACCAGGTAGTGATGCCAGACGCCAGTCGCGACGTAGGCGACGAAATTGGTCTCGGCACGGGTCCCGTCGGTGACCGTGTTGTCCCGGTAGCTCGCGTACCACGACCCGTCCGTCCGCTGCTTGGATGCGAGCCACCGGTACGCTGCCGCGGCTGCATCGAGGCGGCCGGCGACCGAGAGGCCCATGGCGGCTTCCACGTGGTCCCACGGATCGAGGATGCCGCCGGGAAACCAGGGGATGGCGCCATCCGGGCATTGCACACGTGCGATGTAGTCGGCGGTGTGACGGAGCAGATCGGGCATCCCGCTCATGACCCGACCGCGCCCGGCTGGTGGACGAAGTAGAGCACGACGCTCTTGCCCAGCACCGGGTTCAGCAGGCGCTCGAGGGTCCGGGTGAGCCGGGGTTTGTGCATGAGATCCCAGACCAGGAGCCGGTGGTACTGCCGAACCGGCCAGTAATCGGCACCGCGCGACCAGAACAGGCAGCGCAGCCACCAGTAGGGCACGTGCAGGGCGTGCGCCCAGTGGCGGCGCAGCGTGGTGAAGCCGTGCCGTTCGACGGATCGGCGCAGTTCACCGGTCCGGAAGATGCGGATGTGGCCGCCGGGGACGGTGTGATAGTCCTCCGCGAGCCGCCAGCAGATCCACTCGGGCACAAAGCGTGGCACGCTGATGGCAAGGAGACCGCCGGGTTTGAGCACGCGGTGGATCTCTCGCACCACCCGCTCCCAGTCGGGCACGTGTTCGAGTACTTCTGCACAGATGACCCGGTCGAAGGTCGCGTCCGGGAATGGCAACGCGAGTGCGTCGCCCTCCAGCCAGTGGAGGCACGTCGCCGGACTGCCTGCGGCGAAGTCGGCGGCACGGCTCCGCGCCGTCGCGAGATCCGCCGCGTTCCGATCGACGCCGATCGTTTCCACCGGGTAGCCGAGCCAGGCGCTGATCGCGTGGCGGCCCTCGCCGCAGCCGACATCGAGCAGGCGCAGGCCGGGGGCGAGATGCAGGTGGCGGAATTCGATGGTGGTCAGGCTCATGCCAGGCGGGCCGTGTAGTAGGCGGTCAGCGTGCGTGCGGCCTCGGCCCAGGAGAACCGCTCCAGCACGCGCTGTCGGCCGAGGACACCGAGTTCGGCGCGCAATGCGTCGTCGTCCAGCAGCCGTGCGATGGCCTGTGCCAGCGCCGCCGGATCGCGAGCGGGGACGATCAGTCCGGCATCGCCGACGACCTCCGGCAGCGCGCCACCGTCGGTCGAGACCACCGGGACGCCACATGCCATGGCCTCGCCGGCCGGCAGGCCGAAGCCTTCGTATTCCGAGGGCACGACCGCGATCGCCGACGACGCGTAGAGATGACGCAGTTCGTCCGCCGAGAGGCCGTGCATGAACCGGATACGCGCGCCGACGTCGAGCGACTCGATGAGGCGCTCGGTCGGCCCTCCGGGCCGCGGCTTCCCGACGAACGTCAGTCGCAGGCGCGGGTCGCGCTCACACAGGAGCGCGAACGCGCGGATCAGGTGCTGGGTGCCCTTGAGCGGCTGGTCCGCGCTGGCCGTGGTGATCAGCTGCCAGGGATTGCGCGCGATCTGCGGTTCAGGGCGGAATACGTCTGTGTCGATGCCGTTGTGGATCACGGTGATGCGCGCCGCGTCGATGCCGAACGCGCGCGCGATGTCGCGCCGGGAACACTCGCTCACGGTGACAATGTGCTCGAGGCGCCGCACCACCTTGCCCTGCATGCCGAGAAAGTTGTACCAGCGGCGGATCAGCAGGCGTTCACCGCGCGTCGCGGCATGCGCCAGGGCGATGTCGCGATCGGAGGTAATGGGGTGGTGGATGGTCGTGACGAGCGGGATCCCGCGCCGCTGCAGCGCGAGCGTGCCCCACGCGAGGCATTGATTGTCGTGCACGATATCGTAATGCTCACCGCGCCGCGCCAACGCGCGGAAGTGCGCCTCGAGGCGGCGGCCGAAGGTGTAGGGCTCGGGGAAGCCGCCGGTCAGCATGGAAAACCATTCGAAGAAATCGGTCGCCGAGAGCAGATGGCGCGGCCGCAGCGCGGTCACGTGGTCCGGTGCGGCGTAGAGGTTCAGCCCGGGCAGCTTGACCAGCCGCACGCGCGGGTCGAGGTCCGGGTAGGGTTCGCCGGAGATGACGTCGACGCTGTGGCCGGCGTCCACCAGCGCGCGCGACAGGTAGCGCAGGTAGATTCCCTGGCCACCGCTGAACGGGTTGCTGCGGTAACCGAGCAGGGCGATGCGCAGCGGTCGCGCGGCGGCTGGAGGGAGCAGCGGGGCCGGCTCGGACATGACTGATCCGTCAAAAGCCCCGGATTTTAAAGCCCGTGGACGGGCGTGACTACTGATTGCTGGCGGCGATCCGCTGGCCCGCGTCGGTGATGAACAGCCGTGCCTCCGGCATCTCCGCCCACTGGCTCGACCGGTCCGAACCGGAGGCTGCGCTGCCGTGCAGGTGATGGAACAGGTTCGCTGTCCACTGCCGCCCCTCGCGGGTCAGGTTCAGGTAGTCGAGGGCGGTGGTCACGTAGGGATACACCTGCTGGTAGAAGAACGTGGGAAAACTTGTCCGCAGGTCCGACGCACTGGTGACCCCGAGTCGCCGTGCCTCGCCGGTCTCCTGGAATTCCGCGAACAGGCGGGCCTGTTTGACCGGATAGCTCGGGTCGCCCATCTGGCCGATGAGGTCGGCGGCGCGCACGAGCGCGGCCAGCGTGTCGGTCTCCTGGTAGTGCGACTCGTGCGGCACCGGGAAGCGCGTCATCTCGATGTAGTCCGCCACGGTGTGCGCGTCGATCATGGGGTCGTTGTCGAAGCGTTCCAGCACGAACAGGCTGCCGCGGTTCACGTGATAGGGCGTGAGTGCCGCGTCGGTGGCGGTTGCGGGCGTGTTCACACGCCGACCGCTGATGTCGGCCACGTAGCTGCCTTCGTGGTCTTCCTTGAGCAGTCCGCGCACGTAGCCGACGTCGTGGCAGAGCATGGCGGCCACGGCCTGCAGCCAGCTCCTGGCATTGAGGTCGCCGACCCGCAGCTGGCGTCCGCGCAGGATGCTGAGCCCTGCGTCGGTGACCAGCACGGTATGTTCGAGGTCGTGGTAGGGACAGTCGCAGTTGTTCAGCGCGTCGAGGGCAGTTCGCGCCGTTCGTTCGAGCGAGGCGCCGATTTCGGCGTCGCTGCCGGGATGCTGCTCGTGCAGCGTCCGCAACAGGTAGCCGACGAAGGCGTCGATGATGGTCTGGCTCGCGTCGAACATGGGCTGGCCGCCTTTTTGCAGGTCAGTGTAGAGGGCACATGGGGGTGTGGACGTGCGCGACCCCACAAAACCCGGAGGGTGACGCGCCGGATCGACATGAATATGATTAATACTTGGTTCAATTTCAATGAGACGCGCTCATGTCCCATCTCGAGCTGCGCCACCTCCGCACTCTGGTGGCGTTACGCGATACCGGTAGTCTGGTCGAGGCTGCGGAACGGGTGTTCCTGACCCAATCGGCGCTGTCGCATCAGCTGAAGGAGCTCGAAAGCCGGCTCGGTTGCGCGTTGTTCATCCGCAAGACCCGCCCGGTCCGATTCACATCCGCGGGCGCGCGGCTGCTGCGCCTGGCCGACGACGTGCTGCCGCTCGTACACGGGGCGGAACACGACCTGGTGCGTCTCGCCGGCGGCGAGTCCGGCCGCCTGTACATGTCGATCGAATGTCACAGCTGCTTCGAATGGCTGCTCCCCGCCATCAACCGGTACCGGGAGTCGTGGCCCGACGTGGAGCTCGACATCGCGAGCGGCTTCCACTTCGCGCCGCTCCCGGCGCTGGCCCGGGGCGATCTCGACCTGGTCATCACGGCTGACCCGGTGCCCGACGGCGGTCTCGCATACCTCCCCCTGTTCAGCTACGAAGCCCTGCTGGCGCTGCCGCGCGGTCACGTGCTTGCCGCCCGGCCTTGGATCGAACCCGCGGACCTCGCCGGCGAGACGCTGATCACCTATCCGGTCGACCGCGGCCGGCTCGACGTTTTCAAGAACTTCCTGGAGCCGGCCCGCGTCGAGCCGGCCCGGGTCCGCACGGCCGAACTGACCACCATGATGATCCAGCTGGTGGCGAGCGGACGCGGACTGGTGTGCCTGCCGAACTGGGCCCTGCACGAATATCTCGAGCGCGACTACGTGGTCGCGCGATCGCTGGGCGAGGAGGGCGTCTGGCCCACCCTGTATGCGGCCGTGCGCGAGGACCAGGCGGAGGCCCCTTTCGTTCGGGGTTTCGTCGAGGTCGCGAAGTCGACCTGTTTCGGAACGCTCGTGGGCATCGTCACCGCGGAGGTCGGCGCTGCCTGATCGGCGCAGTAGGCCCGGTCAGGGCACGCGGACCGTCTCGACCCAGTCGTTGCCGCGCCATTCGAAATGCCGGCGATCGTGCACGCCGTCGGGTTGCGCGAGGTCCAGCCGGTCGATGCTGTGGGGTTCGAGATAGCGCCCGGCCGCGGTCGGCGGTGCGGTCAACGGCTCAGGCAGCGATACCCCGGCGAGACCGTCGAGCAATGCGCGCCGGTCGGCGATCACAGTGCCCTGGGACGCCGCGGTGGTATAGAACCAATCCAGCCGCTTCGGCACGTCCGGGCGCAGGAGCCAGCTCGCATGCACCAGCGCGTCGGGCACCGGATGTGTCGTGCACTGCAGCCGGTACTGCAGATTCAGCATCGGCAGCCAGACCACGACCGCTACCGTGGCGCTGCGTTCGAACTGGGTCCACTTGGGGCTCGTGCGATTGGTGAAGACCGCGAACCGGCCCTCGAGCTCGCGCAGCACCAGTGTACGCGCAGCCGGGTGGCCCGCCGCGTCGACCGACGCCACGGTGCACAGCCCGGCGCAGGGATCCCCGACCTCGAAGGCGCGCGCCCGGTCGGCGCGCAGGCGTTCGAGTGGATCGGAGTGGCGCCTCGTGTCGTGCACGCGAAGTCCTCAGAAATTGATGTGGATGCCGGTTTGCGCCGGATCGGCAAGGTGTGCTGGCGCCAGGCCCTGGTGGCGCTTGGCGAGCCGGTAGACGAGCCCGTGACCGGTGGCCAGCAGCGCATCACGAATGATGAAATCGGGGTCGACGGCCTCGGCGCGCTGCATGAGGCGCTCGAACGTGACGATGAAGTTGTTGGCGTGGCGAGCCCGGGTCGGGGTGCCGTAGAACAGGGCGTGCTGCAGGTCCGGCTCGGCGAGCTGCACGTGGATCTCGAGCAGCCGTCGCGAGAAGAGCTCAGGATCCTGGGCAGCCTGTTGGGCGAACAGCTTGCTCATCTCGTCCGGGCTGACCGGCCCCACGCCGGCACCCTGGCTCGAGAGGAACAGGAAGCCGCCGATCGAGCCGAGCTGCGCGCTCACGTGGCGGGCGATGCGGAGGAAGGTCTCCTGGCGGGCGTGTACTTCCGATTCGGCCATTTTCTCGGCCTGGATGGTCGCCTGCTCGGCGCTGCGCTGGATCTCGAGCGCCTGCGCCTTGAGGGCGGCGGTGTTCTGTTCGAGCTCTTTCTTCTGCAGGAAGTAGCCGATCACGAGCCAGAGAAAGGCGAGCGGCGCGAACGCGCCCTCGAGGAAGCTGCCGAGTTCGTCGGCCGGCAGCTTCGAAAAGCCCTCCCAGCCGCGCGTGGTGTCGATATAGAGCGCGCCGAGCACGAGCCACGAGGCGGTCAGTGCGAGTCCGAACCAGATACGCCAGTCGGGTCTGCGGGCCATGATGTCTCGAGGGGTCCCGCGTGAGAGGACCGATCAGTAGTTGTTGTCGCCGCCCTGCGGCTGGGTCGGGGCAGGCGTCCGTTCGGCGGAGGCGGTCGGCGCCTCATCGGCCAGACGCCGGCGGACTTCTGCGACATCGCGCTGGATCTCACTCAGCCGGAAGATCAGATCGGGCAACTGATCGGTGACCCGCCACAGCAGATACGCGATGGCGAGCAGCACCAGAAACGAAAAAAATCCCATCGAGCGGTCTCCGCTGGTTCCGGACAGGGGGGCTAAGGTATACCGGGATTCGACGGCTAGTCCAGCGAGCCGGTGATCGACTTGCGCTGCGAGATTTCCAGCCAGTTGCCGTCCGGATCGCGCACGAAGGAGATGTGCGCCACGTCGCCGAGCCGGACCGGCGGGCGGCCTTCGCGACCGCCCCGCGCGAGGATCCCGGCGTGCGTGGCGCGCACGTCGAACACCTGCACGGTGAGATAGCGATAGCCCGGTGCCTGCTGGACGGGATCCTGGGTCGCGGCGCCTTCCGTGAGGCGGATCCGCGACACGCCGCAGGCGAACGTGTTCCCGTCGAGCGCGGGCAGTCCGAGGACGTCGCCATAGTATGCGCGGTGCGCGGCGAGATCGTTCACCACCAGGTCGATGCGGAGCTGCTCCACGCCGTCGAAGCCGGGCGGTACCCGGCGTACCCGGTTGCCGTCCGGATCCTCGAGCAGCTCCGGTGCCGTGCACGCCGGGTCAGCGATCACCAGCGTCCGGATGCCGCTCTCGGGCGCGTCCGGCAGCGGTGCGCGCGCGTGATTGAGCTTGAACACCGATTGTCCGATCGCATGGCGATGCTGCTGCAGGCCGCCCCCGAGCGGCAGCAGTTCGCGGAGCGGCAATCCCACGACCGTCTGCCAGAACGCGAGCATGGCATCGCGCCGGTTGGTGAAAAGACCGACGTCCAGGGCGGGTTTGGCGAGTTCGATCATCGGCGTTGGATCCTCAGCCGGGATGGCCCGGAAGACGCTTGGGGCTCATCAGGTCCAGCAGTGCGCAGGCACCCGGTACGAGGTCCGGCCAGGGCCCGGTCACCCGGAACGCGGCGATCCCCAGCGTCGGCAGGTTGTCGAGCCGGGGCCGTGCGCCGAGCAGGTTGACGAGTTCGGTGAGGCCGGGATTGTGCGCGACGAGGGCCACCGAGCGCACGTTGGGGGGCGTCTCGCGCAACACGTCCAGCAGCTGGTCCGGATCGGCGAGATACAGGCGATGGTCGGCGACCAGCGTGGGGGACACGGCGCGGAAGCCTTCGAGGACGAATTCCGCGGTCGTCCGGGCGCGCAGCGCGTCGCTGGTCCAGATCCACGTAGCCGGGTCCGCCTGGGTCGCGAGCCAACGCGCCATGCGCGGTCCGTCGCGCAGTCCGCGGGCGTTCAACGGGCGATCGAAGTCACGGCTGCCCGGCTCGCTCCAGTCCGATTTCGCGTGGCGGATGAGCCGGAGTGTCCTGTCGTCCATGCGGGCCGTCGTGGTGGCTGAAGGCGCGATTGTAGCCCGTCCACAGCGATTCGGGCGCGCGCTCCCGGCCGCGCGCGCCGGACCGCGCGCTCCCGGGATTGCTACTGCCGTTCAGCTTCGGGACAGGTTCGGTTCAGAAGCGGTTCAGCGAGCTGCGGCTAGCCTGAGCGTGCCTGAATCAACCAGGAGACAGACATGATCAAGGCAGTTCCGGTACTTCTGTTGTGCGGCGGCGTGCTGGTGGGCATGGCGGCACCGCAGACCGCACGCGCGCACGAGTACGACCCGGCGGTCGTGTTCGTCACCGGTGCGGCGATCGGTTACCTGTTGAGCGACGGCGGTTCGGATCGGCATGTCCACCACTACCACGGGCACAGGCCGCACAAGTACCACGCCAAGCACTACAAGAAGTACCACAAGAAGCACCACAAGAAGTATCACCGCGGCGATCGCCGCTACCATGGCGCCTACTACGCGCCGGCGCGGCAGGTGCACCACTACCATCGCGTCGACGACCGTTACGACCGTCGCTACCGGTAGCCCGCGCGGGGCGGGTTCAGGCGGGATCGCCGGGCTTGCCGGCGACCCGTCTCACGAAGCCCGCCATGCGTGTGAACGCCTCGTCGGCCTCCGGCAGGTCGGCCCCGAACGCCTGCCACACGTGCACCATGCCGTGCCAGGTTTCGAGTTCGGCGGGGCTGTGCGCGGCCCGGGCCTTGTTGACGTAGCGGCGCGCGTCGTCGATCAGGATCTCGGCTTCGCTGGCCTGCACCAGCGTCGGTGGCAGGTCCGCCAGGTCGCCGTACACCGGCGAAAGCAGTGGATCACAGGGCGGGCGCCGGTTCTGCAGCCACGTACCCCAGAGCAGCAGCGGGCGCGGAATGCGGGTGAAGAGCGCCGCCATGGGCCCCAGCATGGGGTCGCGCGCCACGTTGCCGGTGATGCTCGGGCTCGCGAAGCTGGCGTCGGTCAGCGGTGAAAGCGCGATCGCGCCGTCTGCCTGGCGCAGCGGGCCGTCCCGCCGCTGGTCGTCGCGCGCCGCGTCCCTGAGCCAGGCGATCAGCGCGAGCGTGAGGTTGCCGCCGGCCGAGTCCCCCGCGACGAACGCGCGTGCGGCGCCGCCGGGACCCTGCGGGCCGTTCTTGAGCAGCCATGCCCATGCCGTGCGGCAATCTTCGATTCCGTCCATACGCGTGTGCTCGGGCATCAGGCGGTAGTCGATCGTGAGCACGGCAAATCCGGTGCGCCGCGCAAGCTCGGCCGTGATGCCGCGGTGGCTGCGCGGACTGCCCATGGTGAACGCGCCGCCGTGGATGTACAGCAGGCGTTTCGATGCGTCCACGTGCGTGCCAGTCACCCATTCCGCCGGAACACCGCCGGCATCGACCGGTGCGAGCGTGATGCCCGTCAGGTCGGCGTCGGCGCCGAGATCGTCCATCACCTGGCGCATGTGTTGGAGCCGCGCGCGGCCCTTGAGGCCGGCCGTCTGACCGGCCAGCGCGGCGACGCGGGCGAGCACGGCATCGTGGCCGGCGCTGACCTCCGGCCGGACCGGGGGATGCCGCGGCACGTCGAAGCCAGACAGGTCGGGGCCCTCGAGGTGGAACCGGGCG
Organism: Pseudomonadales bacterium; assembly: GCA_019634925.1. Taxonomy (GTDB): domain Bacteria; phylum Pseudomonadota; class Gammaproteobacteria; order Pseudomonadales; family Azotimanducaceae; genus UBA7803. Next base: position 182,879 of record JAHCAL010000002.1, on the reverse strand, counting down.
ATCGCCCAGAATCCTGCCGCGAGCACGAGCAGCGTGATCAGCAAGGCAAGCACGGCGGCGGCTGCGCTCAGCGCCAGATGGCGAAGAATTCCTCGAGCGCGGCCAGCTGGTTGCCGCGCGCGGAGGACGGGACGATGATCGGCGTGCGGATTCCGGCGTCGAACCAGGCCTCGATGCCGTCGCGCACCTTCGTTGCGGATCCGAACAGTGTCGTATCGGCCAGCCAGCGGTCGGACAGGCATTCCGCCACACGATTCATCTCGCCCGCGGCGATCGCCGCTTCCACCCGCTCCATCTCTTCGACGTAGCCTGCTTCCTTCCAGTAGTTGCGATAGTTGGGCAGCAGCGCGTAGCTCGTGAGCGTACGCCGGTTCACCGCCATGGCGGCATCTTCGTCGTCCGAGATGCAGGTCGGAATCATGTTGCCGATGAAGAACGCCGGGTTCGCGCGCGCCTCCGCCGAAAGCGCGGCCAGGGACTGTCCCATGTGGGAGCGGGCGCCGTTGGCGAACACCATGCCCTGGCCGACTTCCTCGGCGAGCCGGATCATCTTCGTGCGCAGCGTGGCCAGTACGATCGGCGGCAGGTCGCCGACGCGGGGCACGGCGCGCAGGTCCTCGACGAACCGGCGCATGTCGGCGAGCGGCTTGCCCTGCTGCACGCCGATACGACGCATCGCCGGTTCGTGGCTCACGCCGATGCCGAAGCGGAACCGGCCGTCGGAGACCTCGTGCAGGAACGCTGCCGTGGACGCGAAATCGGCGACGTTGCGCGTGTAGATCGGGGTGATGCTGGTGCCGAACTGCACGGTGCTGGTAGCGAGCGCGATGGCCTCGCAAAGGGCCAGGTTGTCGCCGAGGCTCGGGCAGAAGATGCCGGGAAAGCCGCGCCGTTCGATTTCGCGTGCGACGTCGATCATGGCTTTGCGGCGGCCGGGGACGGCGGCCAGGCTGACTGCAGGCAGGCGTACACTCATGTTTCTCTCCCCTCTTCGAATGATCTTGCTGGTGGCGGGTGCTGGTGGTGAGTCGAGGTCGGCAAGATTCGCGGATTGCGCCCGGTTTGGCAAACCGCGCCGACCAGCACCGCGGGCGGGGTGTTCAGAACCAGGCGTCGCGCCCGCCCGGGCCGCTGCGACGCCGTGTGGCGCGTGGGACCCGGAGCGGCATGATCAGCAGCAGTCCGGCCACGAAACCGCCGACGTGGGCCCAGAAGGCCACGCCGCCTTCGCCCGAGCCGAGCGCGGGAATGCCGCCGATGATCTGCAGCAGAAACCAGTAGCCGAGCATCCAGATCGCGGGCACGGCGAGGGTCGTCACGTAGAACCCGAGAAAGATCAGCAGGTTCACGCGCGCCCGTGGATACAGGATGGCATAGGCGCCCATGACGCCACCGATCGCGCCGGAGGCGCCCACCATGGGCACGATGCTCTCCGGGTGGCTCGCGATCTGGGCGCCGGCGGCCGCGAGTCCGCACAGCAGGTAGAACACGAAGAATCGCACCGGGCCGAGCTGGTCCTCCACGTTGTCGCCGAATACCCAGAGAAACCACAGGTTGCCGATGATGTGGAACCAGCTGCCGTGCAGGAACATCGAGGTCACCAGCGAGAACGGGCTGCCGTCGCCGTCGAACCGGCAGCCGAGCCCCGGCCCGAGCTCGATGCCGGTACCCGGCGGGATCCTGCCGAGCAGATCGCCGGGTACCAGTCCGTATTGGCAGATCGAGCGGGTCAGCGCGCCCGCGTCGCCGAAGCCCTGGACCAGCGCCCAGGCGAGCACGTTGAGCGCGATCAGCGTGAAGGTCGCATACGGTGTGTGCAGCCGCGGATTGTCGTCACTGAGCGGGAACACCAGGCGGCCTCGGTAGCGTGAACGGCTATTGTAATCGTGCAGGGCGGGCGCCAACATCGGCGGTTCGATTCCGCCGGGGACGGTCGCGCCGCCATGTATCTGCTGCTGAACCTGACGGTGTTCGCTCTGCTGGTGGTCGTGCTCGCGCGCTTCGGGCGGATGCAGGCACGACTCTCACGACGCATTCTGGCCGGGCTCCTGGCGGGAACCCTGTTCGGTCTCGGGCTGCAGCTCGGCTATCGTGCGGATCCGTCGATCATCGCGGCGACGCTGCGCTGGACCGACGTGGTCGGCAGCGGGTACGTCAATCTGCTGCGGCTCGTGATTGCGCCGCTCGTGCTGGTGATGATGCTGGCCGCTGTGGTGCGCATGGGCGACCTGGCCGCGCTCGGCCGGATCGGCATCTCGGTGATCGGAATCCTGATCGGCACCACGGTGATCGCGGCGCTGGTCGGCATCGCGGTGACCAACGTGTTCGGACTGTCCGCGGAAGGGCTGATCGCGGGTGCCAGGGAGCTCTCGCGCACGGAAGTCCTGACCGCGCGCTACGAGGAGTTCGCCAGCCTCGGCATTGCCGATCTGCTCGTCCGCTTCGTACCCTCCAACATGTTTCTGGACCTGACCGAAGCGCGGCCGACCTCCGTCATCGGCATCGTGATCGTCGGCATTCTGCTCGGCGTCGCGGCGCTCGGCGTGGCGCGCGAGGACGCGGCGCGCGGCGCGTCGATCCGCTCGTTCGTCGAGACCGCGCAGGCGGTCGTGATGAAACTCGTGCACCTGATCATGGCGCTGACCCCGTACGGCATCCTTGCGCTCATGACCCGCGTGGTGGCCGGCTCGAGTGCGGCGGACATCCTCAATCTGCTCGGGTTCGTGGTCGCTTCCTACGTGGCCATTCTGATCATGTTCGGTGTACACGCGCTGCTGCTGCTGTTTGCCGGCGCCAGCGTGCCTGCATATTTCCGCGCCGTGTGGCCGGTGCTGGCATTCGCGTTCACGTCGCGCAGTTCGGCGGCCACCATTCCGCTGAACGTGGAGACCCAGATCGATGCGCTCAGGGTGCCTGCGCCGATCGCCAATCTCTCGGCAAGTTTCGGCGCCACCATCGGCCAGAACGGCTGTGCCGGCATCTATCCGGCGATGCTCGCGGTGATGATCGCGCCCGGCATGGGCGTCGATCCCACCAGCCTCGCCTTCATCGCCGGACTCGTCGCCATCGTCGCGGTGAGTTCCTTCGGCGTGGCCGGCGTGGGTGGTGGCGCCACGTTCGCCGCATTCATCGTGCTGCCCGTCATGGGCTTTCCGGTCACGGTGGCGGCGCTGCTGATTTCCATCGAGCCGCTCATCGACATGGGTCGCACGGCCCTGAACGTCAACGGGTCGATGACCGCGGGCGTGCTCACGGGTCGGCTGGTCCGCGCGTGACCCGGCGGACCTTGGATACACTGTTGTGGCGGGCAGGCATACACCCGGTGCCCCGTGGCCGCGGGGTGCTGGTCATCGACGACGGCGCCACGGCTGACCTGCAATCGCTCGCAGCGGCGATCACAAGCGCATTCCCGCGTATCAACCTCTACTACCTGACACAGCCGCCAGAATATCTGCGTGGCAAGGCGCATCGGGTGGCGCCGCCCTGGCCCTGGCCGAGCGTGCTGCGACGCTACCTGCGGCGGCTCAAGATCCAGGCGATCCTGGTGCAGGGCGCCTGGGACGGTGCCGATGCGCTGTTGCGAACAGCGGCGGAAATGGGCATCGCGCTGGTCGGCTTCGGACTACCGTCCGGCAGGCCGCCGGAACGCATCCGAGAGCTGCGCCTGTGCTTCGTGCCCGGCGGTCTGCGCGACGAGGCGCTCGCGCGTGGTGTCGATGCTGAGGCGCTGCTCTGCGATCCGGCGCCCGACGAGGCACTGGCGCGCGTGTCCGTCGCGCTGGTCAGCGCCCGGCCACCCGGCAAGAGCGCACACACGTTCGAGCAAGGCATGATGCGGATGATCGAGCATCGGCCGTTTCGCTGGCTCGTCGCCGGACGGTTCACCGCGCTCGGGTCGCTCGAGGAACTGGCCGAGGACCTCGGTCGTCCGGCGTGCATCCTGTGCCTCGGCAACGGACCGTCGAGTGAAGACCCGATCGTCGCGAAGCTGCCTCACGATGCGCTGTTCCGGGTCAATCATGCATGGCTCGGACGCACGCCGCTGGACCGGCCCGATGTCATATTCACCGGGTTGCGGGCGACGCTCCAAGCCTGCCGGTTCCCGACCCGGTTCGCGTTCGGGACCGAAGCTGCCGCACGCCGTATGATGCTGCGCTTGATCCTGCTGCGACGCCGGTTCACCTATTTCACCGCCGAGCGTCTCGACTGCGTGGATTTCGACGCATTCCTGCCTTACAAGCCGACCAACGGGGCGATCATGATCGCGACCGCGTGCGCGTTGGCGCCGACCGAGCTGATCGTCGCGGGAATCGATCTGTTCAGCGATCCGCGGGGCGCCTATCCCGGCGCCGGCGGAACGCCCAATGCGTACGCTGCCGCGCACGACCGCGAAGTGGAGGCCGCGTTCATCCTGGATCAGCTGGCGGCGTTTCCCGGCAAGGTCACGGTGATCGGGGAAGCGCTCGGCGCCCGCTGGCGTTCGCGTTGCGAGGCGCGCGGCGAGCCGCCCGGCGGCCGGTGATGGCGCTTGCAACGCGATACGGCCCCGCACTAACCTGCCGCCGGGCGGGCGTCCCGTCCCGTCGGTTGCATGACCGGCATGCCGAGGAGAGCGCGAGCCGATGGTATCGATCCGGAACTTCCTGAAGCGCCATTCGTCCGACCCGGTACGACGCCGCAAGGCGCTCAACAAGTACTTCGAACGCCGTGTGCGGCGCCACGACCTGCACCTGTACAAGGCTCATCTCAACTGGACGTTGTCCGATGAGCTGGGCGAACTACACCGCGAGTGGGGCGACATGCCCGGCATACCGCCGGACCGCTGTTATTTCCTGCACGCGATGGCACGCCTGATCGGCGATCGGCAGGTGCCGGGAGATACCGCGGAGTGTGGCGTGCGTTTCGGCAAGAGCACGTTCTTCCTGCTGAAGGCGCTGAACGATCCAGGGCGGGCGCATCACGTATTCGATTCGTTTGCGGGTCTCTCGGAAGCCGGTGCGGCGGATCAGCCGATGGCAGGCATCAAGGCCTGGCAGCAGGGCGACATTTCGGTCGAGGAGCAGCAGGCGCGCAGCAATCTCGCGCGATTTCCGAACTGCAGCTTCTACAAGGGGTGGATTCCGGAGCGGTTCGGCGAAGTGGCGGAGCGCCGGTTTGCGCTCGTGCACATCGACGTCGACCTCTACGAACCGACCCGAGACGCGCTGGCGTTTTTTCATCCGCGCATGAGCCCGGGCGGCGCGATCATCTGTGACGACTATGGGTTCGCCAGCTGTCCGGGCGCCAAGGCGGCGTTCGACGAATTCTTCCAGAACCGACCGGAGTACGTCGTGCCGATCCCGACCGGGCAGTGCCTCGTACTCGTGCCCTGAGACTTCCTCTCAGACGTTGAGCCAGGTCCGCAACCGACCTGCGGGTGTTGTCCATTGCGGGTCGTGCAGGAAGTAGCCGTCTGCGGCGCGCCCGCCGTAGCACTCGCCCATGACCGACACGTAGCGGCGCGGCATTGGCGTCACCTTGCGCGGCGTCACGCCGTGTACCGAGCTTGCGCTGTTCAGCCAGAACATCAGCGTGTTGGCGCGGTACGGTACGCGAGCGACCGGGTCGACGTAGCGGTCGGGGATCTTCTTCAGCAGGCGCCTGGGATACATGCGCCGCCGGATCCGGTAGAGCTCGTACTCACCGCCTTCCGAGCCGTCCTCGGGATCGCGGAAGTAGAGCAGCGACGAAAACAGTTTGAACGGACTGTCGACGTGGGCTCCGCGAACGGCGGATTCCGCTCGCACCGGCGTATTGATCCCGAATACGCAGTCGAGCACCAGGTCGGTCTGCCGGTTGGCGGTCGTGGTTCCCTTGCCGGGGCTGCGGCAAGCGGTCGTGAAATCGCGCAGCGGCTTGCCGAAGTTCTGCTCGATGCCGGGATGGACGCGCGCCACCGTATCGCCCCACAGATCGCAGAACGCGTCGAAGAATGCCCGCGAGAGGTGGAAGTCGAAGAATTGCTGCCAGATGGGAGCGATCAGCGGGTCGCCGACCACTTCGGCGGCGCCGCGCAGGCACGACTTGTTGTTGAGCGAAGCCTGGTCGCGGGCGACGTATTCGAGGCTCGGGAATGCCGCTGCGAGCGCATTGAACAGCGCCTGCGGCAGCGCGTCGTGGATCAGGACGTGCGGATACGGCTCGAGCCGGATGTCGGCGCGGGTCAAGCGGCCGAGGATGTTCAGGTCACCCGGATTCACGGCGCCGATCCCGCTGGTCTGTGGCGCGTCCGTCGTTGGCACGATCATGGTGCGTGGCCTCCTACGTGTAGCGAATCTGGGTAGGTACGACAAAGTCTGCGGCGGTGGCTTTCTGCAGTACTGCGAAGACGAGGATCTTGCGTCCGCTGACCAGCAGTCGGTGAATGTCCAATCCGAAGACCTGCTGTGCGGAAGCACCCGGCAGCCGGTGCAGGATCAGCTCCAGCCAGCGCCTTGGCCAGTTCCGGCGCGGAATCTTGGGCTCCGAGAGCAGCGTGTCGAGCGGTACTTCGCGGCCGCGCAGGAGCGGATTGGCGAGCACCGCCGGCCCGGCCCGGTCGACCGCGATGATGCCGTCGCCGGAGCGGGTCGCAATGCCGAGCCCCATGAGGCGATACCCGTTGGCGACCGCAAGGGCGTGGTACAGGTTCGGGTGATACGAGTAAAAGCCGTGATTGACGTAGTAGACGAAGGGCATGACGTGAACCATCAGGGCACCCGGCCGGGTCAGGGCGTGCATGTTGCGGAAGATCGCGCCCTGGTCGAAGACGTGCTCGCCCGTCCCGCTGTTGGTCACGAGTTCGAACTGGCTGGTGAACTGGTAGGCCCGGGCGAGATCCTGGTTCAGGTCCATCACCAGGCTGCCGTAGGTGTCGTTGATGTCGATGGCCGTGTAGGAGGCTGCACCGAGGCATCGATAGTATTCGCGCGCGCGGTCGCGGCGTGCGTGCATGTCGAGCGCGTCGATCGCCTCGAGGCCGGCTACGTCCTGGCCCGCCGTTCGGGCCCGTTCGATGACCCGGCCGAGCGTTGCGGAATCGACCGTGAAAGTCTGGTTGCCGAACTCCAGCACCGCAGGCCGGGGTCCGCAGAGTGGCAGCACCGCCTGGGTGATCAGGCTCATCAGCGGGTTGAAGCTCAAACGAATGCATCCTGCTCGGGTCGGCGGCCATCTAATAGAACGCCCGGTATCCCGTCAAGCCCGGTCACGGCGTCAAGCAGTCGCCCCGCGCGACTCAGCCGAGTTCGTGCACGTCCGCCCACTCCACCCAGCGGCGGGCGCCGTGCGACTTGATCAGGGTGCGCTCGATGCGCGGGTAGTGCACGAGGTCGACCGCGTTGCGTTCTCCGCCGACCAGGTAGTGCAGGTCCTCGTCGAACGGGTTCTCGAGCGAATGGGCCGGCGAGGGCGCACCGAAACCCATGAAGTCGCCGGGTCCGACCTCGAAACGCTCGGTCCCGATACAGGCGATCGCGCGCCCGGCGAGGATGTAGATGAATTCCTCGTCGGCGTCGTGCCAGTGGTGCTGTGTGCTCTCGCTGCCCGGCGCGAGTCGGATCCTGTGCAGGCCGATACCCGCGAGACCGGCCGCGACCCCGAGCGTGCGTGTCATGCGCACCGCGTTTTCGTTGAACTGATGCTGGTGGCGGCGCTCGGGAAGCGCCGCGATCGCTGCGGCCGTCAGGTGGATGATCATGCGCGGATCATCCGGACTGCAGCAGTTGCAGGGTATCCAGCAGCCGCTGGTTCTGCTCGGTGGTGCCGACCGTGATGCGCAGGGCATCGGCCAGCGGCGGTACCGGGAAATGGCGTACCAGGATGCCGCGCGACTTCAGGGCTGCGTAGAGCTCGGCGGCGCAGAGCAGGCTGCCGGCCGGGACACGAGGCAGCAGGAAGTTGGTTTCCGAGTCCGGTGCGACGAAGCCCAGCTGTTCGAGGCCCGCACGCAGGCGTGCGCGATCTTCCCGCACGCGACGCCAGGTCTCCTCGGCGTACGCACGCTCGACGACGGCGGCTTCGCCGAGCAGCTGGCTGATGGCATCGATGTTGTAGCTGTCGCGGGTCTTGGTCACGAGGGGCTCGATGAGCGGCGCGGCACCGATCAGGTAACCGAGGCGCAGTCCGGCCAGGCTGTAGCCCTTGCTGAACGTGCGCAGGAGCAGCAGGTTGTCGAACCTGTGCACCAGCGGCACCAGGTCGTGCCCGCGTGCGGGATCGACGAAGTCGACATAGGCCTCGTCCACCAGGAGCACGCCGTGAAACCCCTCGGCCAGCCTCGCGATCGTGCCTCGATCCAGCAGCACGCCCGACGGGGCGTGCGGATTCACGATACACGCGAGCCGCACGTGCGCGGCATTCAGCTGCGCCGCGCAGTCCGCGGGCAGCTGCCATGCGTCGTCGAGCGGGATGCGCACGATGCGCGCATCCTGGATTTCCGCCAGTACCGGGTAGAGGGAATAGCTCGGGTCAGCCATGCCGAAAGCCGCGCCGGGATCGACGAACGTGGTCATCGCGAGCCGCAGGGCTTCGTCGCCGCCATGGGTGACGATGAGCTGGCCGCGGTCGATCCCGTGCAGCGCGGCAAGCCGGTCGCGCAGGCGGTCGGCGGTGGGCTGGGGATACGTCCGCAGCACCGCGACGTCGATCCCGCGCAGCGCGGTCTGCACGCCGGGCGCCGGCGGGTAAGGGTTTTCGTTGGTATTCAGCTTGATGGTGCGGGCGTCGTCGGGCTGCTCGCCCCACGTATAGCCGGCCATGCGACGGATGTTGGCACGCTCGTGACTCATGCTGCGCTCTCGTGGGTGACTTCGGAATCGCTGGTACCAGCTTTGACTTCACGCCAGTCGCCGTCCGCGGGACCCAGGAGGCAGGCGAGCCAGACACCCGACGGGCTGGCTTCCAGCGCGAGCTTCGCGGTCATGGTGAGCGGAACGGAGAGCAGCATGCCCACCGGCCCGAGAATCCAGCCCCAGAAGATCAGGGAGGCGAACACCACCAGCGTGGAGAGCCCGAGCCCACGGCCCATGAAGCGCGGCTCGATCACGTTGCCGATGATCATGTTCACCGCGACGTAGCAGCCGGCCGTCATCACCGCGGCGAGTGCATCCAGCTGAACCAGCGCCAGCAGCACGGGTGGCAGCGCCGCGATGATCGAGCCGATGTTGGGAATGTAGTTGAGCAGGAACGCGAGCAGGCCCCAGAGCACGGGAAAATCCACCCCGATGATCGACAGCGCGAGCCACAGGACGAGTCCGGTTGCCGCGCTGACCGTGGTCTTGATGGCGATGTAGCGGTTCATGTCGCTCGCGAACTTCGCGAAGTACGGCAGGTCGCGTTCCGGATTGCGCAGGATGGCGCGCAGCTTGCGCGGAAAGCTCGACGCTTCGGCGAGGATGAAGACCACGGTCAGGAGGATCAGGAAGCCGTTGCTGAGCGCATTGCCGAAGCCGCGCAGCAGGTTGCCGGCGAGCGAGAGTGCCGTGCCGGGGTCGAACTGGGTGAGCAGCAGCTCCCGCGAGACGGTGATGCCGAGGTCGAGCGACTCGATCCACCCGGCCAGCTGCAGCAGCACGGCGGTCAGTCTCGCCTGGTAGAACGGAATCCGCGCCGTGAATTCGCCAATGGACTGCGCCACCAGCGCACCGAGCGCGATCAGTACGATCACGATGCCGACCATGACCAGGATGATCGCGAGCCACGCGGGCACGCGACGGCGTTCCAGCCAGAACACCGGGGTGGCGGCGATCGTGGCGATGAAGGTGGCGAGCAGGAACGGGACGACCAGGTCCGCGGCTGCCTTGAGTCCCGCGGCGATCACGATCACGGCGGCGAGGACGACCAGGCTGCGGCTGACGGTACCCATGGCGTGTTCAGGATTCGGCAGCGGCGCCCGGGATCGGGCGGCGGTGGGTGAGACTCGGCAACTCGGCACGGACACGCGCGACCTCGGCGGGGTCGATGTCGGCGATGGCGAAGCCTTCGCCGTCCGCGCACTCCGCGACGATCCGGCCCCACGGATCCACGATCATCGAGTGCCCCCAGGAGTGCCGGGAGCCCCAGTGGTGCCCGTGCTGCGCCGGCGCCAGCATGTACGCCTGGCACTCGATGGCGCGGGCGCGGAGCAGGACCTCCCAGTGTGCGGCACCGGTGGTCGCCGTGAAGGCGGACGGTGCGGTGAGCGCGATCGCGCCGGCATCGACCAGCGCCTGGTAAAGGTACGGAAACCGGATGTCGTAGCAGATGCTGAGCCCCAGCCTGCCGAACGGCAGATCCGTCGTGACCACTGCATCGCCGGCGAGCGTGCGTGCGGATTCGCGCAGCACGGTGCCGTCCGCGAGTGCTATGTCGAACAGGTGGATCTTGCGGTACAGGGCCCGCGGCGTACCCGCCGGGTCGAGGTGGACGCAGGTGTTGAAGCTCTTGCCGGGTTCCGGTGCGCATTCATGGAAACCGCCGAGCACCAGATGACAGCCGCTCGAGCGTGCCAGCGCCTGACAGGCCGAAAGGATCGGACCGGCGGCGAAAGTGCCGGGCTCGAGCCTGCCGGGCAGGGGCTCCAGCATGGCCTGGCGCTCCGATTCGGGGCCGAGGAAGGCAAATGCCTCCGGCAGGAGCACGACCTCTGCGCCGGCCGCCGTCGCGGCCGCGACCAGATCGCCCGTCCGTGCCAGGTTGTGCGCGACGTCGGGCGTGGTGCGAAGCTGGATGACGGCGGTGCGTGTGACCCGTGACATGCTGACTGACGCTGGTCCGGCTGGGCGATGGTTGGGTGACGACCGGGAGCAGGTGACGCCGCCTCCCGGTCCTCGGTCGGACTTCAGAAGTCCGGCTGGTTGCAGTTGATGCGGTTGCCGATGTACTGCTCGATGGCCGGCAGATTGAAGGCATCGTCTTCCGATACGAAGCTGATGCTGATGCCGGCCGCGCCGGCGCGGCCCGTACGACCGATCCGGTGGACGTAGTCTTCCGCTTCCTCCGGCAGATCGAAGTTGATGACGTGGCTGACGCCGTCCACGTGGATGCCGCGCCCGGCGACGTCGGTCGCGACCACGAGCGGTACGTCACCGTCCTTGAAGCGCTGCAGCGTCGACAGGCGCTTGCGCTGCGGGACGTCGCCAGCGAGCGCCTCGACCTTGACGCCGCGCTTCTCGAGATAGGCCACCAGCCGATGGGTCTGGTCGCGCCGGTTGGCGAACACCAGCGCCCGCTCGGGTTTCGCGCGATTCAGGAATTCGAGCAGGATCTTCGCCTTGTCGGTGCTGCTCACCAGCCAGAACTTCTGCTCGACGGTGTCGGTCGCGACGGTCTCCGGCGTGATCGACACGTGCTCCGGCGCGAGCGTCCAGGAGCGGGCCAGGCGCATGACGTCCTCGTTGAAGGTGGCGCTGAAGAACAGGGTCTGCCGGGTACGTTTGTGCGGCGTCTGATAGACGATCCGACGCACGTCCGGGATGAAGCCCATGTCGAGCATCCGGTCGGCCTCGTCGAGCACCAGGACTTCGACGTGCTTCAGGTTGACGTTGCGCCGGTTGATGAAGTCGAGCAGGCGTCCGGGCGTTGCGATGAGCAGGTCCAGTGGGCCCGCGTTGATCCGGTCGAGCTGCTTCTGAAAATCCATGCCGCCGACCACGCAGGCGACGCCGAAGTTCATGTAGCGCGACAGGTCGATCGCATCGCTCTCGATCTGCAGGGCGAGTTCCCGGGTCGGCGCGAGGCAGAGCGCGCGCGGCGTGCCGCGCGGGCGCGCGGTCTGATCCGGGTTTTCCCACAGGCGGGTCAGCACCGTGATCAGGAAGGCGGCGGTCTTGCCGGTGCCGGTCTGGGCCTGGCCGGTGACGTCGTAGTCGGCGAGGCTGTAGGGCAGCACGCCGCTCTGGATGGGCGTGCAGTATTCGAAGCCCAGATCCGCGATGGCGCGCAGCAGGGGTTCCGGCAGCGCGAATTCGGCGAAGCGATCCCGGTCCGGCTCGCCATCGGTCGGCGCAACGGCGAGAACGGCCTCGGCGTCGTCCTCGACGCCCTGCACAGGGTCGTCCTCGACGCCCTGCACAGGGTCGTCCTCGACGCCTTGCACCGGGTCGGCCTGGGGGGCGGTGCCAACTGCGGTCGGCTGGGCGTCCGCGGGCGGTGTGCTACCGGCAGCGTCGGTCGGTGCGGATTGGTCGGTCTGGTGATCGGTCACGGGTCGTGAATGTCCTGGTGATTGCCGTTGAATTCAAGTCTTCTGTGTGCCGCGCCCCGCTCTGGGCCCCACTGGGTCATGCCTCGAGACCGGTCTTCTCGTCCGCGCCGATCATGAGGTTCAGGTTCTGGATCGCCGCGCCGGATGCTCCCTTGCCGAGGTTGTCGTAGCGCGCCACCAGGAGCATCTGCTCGTCGTGGCCGAATACCATGAGCTCCAGGCGGTTCGTGCCGTTGCACGCGGTCGGCCGCAGGAAGCCGGACTCGAGTGCCGCGTCGGCGCCGGTCGGAAACACCTTGACGAACGGTTCGCCCGCGTATCGGGCGGCGAGCAGTTCGCTGACCTCGGAAGGTGTTGCGCGCCTGGCCAGCTGGCTCGCGAACAGCGGAATCTGCACCAGCATTCCCTGCATGAAGTAACCCACGCTGGGTGCGAACAATGGCGCCTGCCGAGTGCCGCTGTAAAGGCGCATCTCGGGCACGTGTTTGTGGCGCAGGCCGAGCGCATAGGGGCGGGTGTTGCAGAGTTCGCGGGTGGTCGCGTCGAAGCCCCGGTACGTCTCGATCATGCCGCGACCGCCGCCCGAGTAGCCGGACAGCGCGTGCACGGCAAGCGGCTGATCGGCCGACAGGATGCCTGCCTCGATGAGCGGGCGGACCAGCAGGATGAACCCCTGCGGATAACAGCCCGGATTGGCGACCAGGCGGGCTTCGGCGATGCGCGCGCGCTGGTCGCGTGCGAGTTCCGGCAGCCCGTACACCCACGCGGCATCGGTCCGGTGCGCCGTGCTCGCATCCAGGATGCGGCCGCGTCCGCCGGCGAGCTGCACGGCCTCGATGGCGGCTTCGTCCGGCAGGCAGAGGATGGCGACGTCGGCTGACTCGAGGAGCCGGCGCCGTGCCGCGGGATCCTTGCGTGCGGCCGGGTCGATGCGCAGCAGCGTGAGATCGGTGCGCGACGCGAGCCGCTCTGCGATCTCGAGGCCGGTGGTGCCGGCTTCGCCGTCAATGAATACGCTTGTCACGCCAGGTACCGGGTGCACGAAGGCGCCGGATTTTAGGCCAAATCGGGCGCGATGTCCCGAGCATTGGTCAGATTGATTGGTCAGATTGCGGCCGGACGGCGCCTCAGCGGGGCCGGCGCAGGGCCGGAAAGAACTTGGGCGTCGCGGCGATATAGGCTTCGTAACCCGGATGGCGCTTGCGCATGCCGCGTTCCAGCACATCGTTGCTGAGCCCGAGGAATACCGCGGTCATCGCGACCGGTCCGATCAGGGCCCACCACGTGGCGCCGGACAGGGCGATCAGGCCGAGGCCCCACCACTGCAGGGCGTCGCCGAAATAGTTCGGGTGCCGGCTGAGCGACCAGAGGCCGCGATCCATGATCTGCCCGCGGTTGGCCGGGTCGTTCTTGAACCGGCCGAGTTGGATGTCGGCGAGCATTTCGAACACGAAACCGGCCGCCCAGACCAGTACGCCGAATGCGGCCAGCACGCCGAACGTATCCGGCCGGTGGAACGCGGCGATGATCGGCGTGGCGACCACCAGCGCGATGCCGCCCTGGAACAGGTAGATCCGATAGTACGTCTTGAGCCACCAGTTCTCGCCGCCGTGCTGGCGCCAGAGCGCATAGCGCCGGTCCTCGCCGTGGCCGAGGTTGCGCGCGGTCAGATGGAACGCCAGGCGCAGACCCCACAGTGTGACGAGCAAGCTCACCAGGAACGGCTTCGCCGCCATCGTGCCGGTACGCGCGAGCAGCACCCAGGCGATCGCGACGAACAGCGGCCCCCAGAGCAGGTCGATGATGCTCGCGTCCTTCAACGGCACGCTGATGGCCCAGAGCAGGGTGACGAGGCAGAACACGACCAGGAGCGCCGTCCCGTAGAGTTCGATCAGGCCCATTGCAGTCTTTCCGTCGGTGGATGTGAATCGTACATGCCTGGCAGTGGCGCTGCGCCCGCGCACGAACCGGGTCGCCGGAGATCGGGTCGCATTTCAGCTCGCGTTTCAGCTCGCGTTTCAGCTCGCGTTTCAGCTCGCATAGACACGATCGAGCCAGTTGCCGATGTCCCGGATCTCCTCCGGGCACACCTGGTGTCCCATCGCGTACTCGTGCCATTCGACCCGGTAGTTGTGTCCGAGCAGCACCTCGCGGCCGGTGATCGCCCGCGTGATCGGGATCATGGGATCCAGCCGCCCGTGCGCCATGAAGATCGGCACGTCGACGCTCGCGAAGCTCACTTCCTCGGTCAGGCGCTCATGGTCGTGGAGGTAGGTCGACAGCGCCAGGATTCCCGCCAGGCGATCCGGGTGCCGCAGCCCGAGATGCAGGGCGATCACACCACCCTGGGAAAAGCCGGCGAGCGTGATGCGCCGGGCCGCGATGCCGCGGGCCTCTTCGCGGCGGATCAGTTCGCCGACCTGGGCCGCGGACGTGCGGATGTCCGCGGCGCCGGCGAGCGGCGCGCGCGGATCGATGTCGTACCAGGCGCGCATGCGCGCGCCGCCGTTGATGGTCACCGGCCGGATCGGCGCGTTCGGGAACACGAACCGCAGAGGTCGGGCCAGTTCGAGCATCGGCACGATCGGTTCGAAGTCGTTCGCGTCGGCGCCGAGGCCGTGCATCCAGATGACCGCGCCGACGGGATCCGGCCCCGTCTCGAGTTCCAGGCAGTCGAGGTATTCGCTCATTCGCTCGCTTCCGCTTTGCCCGGGAAGTTCAGCAAGAACCCCTCGGGAATGCAAACGCTGTGTGATAATGCCGCCATGGACGACGAACTCAACCGGCCGCCCTCGCGCAGACTCACGAGCCTGCGCCCAGCGCTTGCGTTCCTGCGCCCGTACCTGCGGCAGGTCGGCCTCGCCAGCGCCGCACTCGTGGTCACCGCCGGCGTCACGCTGTCAATCGGCCAGGGCATGCGCCTGGTGATCGACCGGGGGCTCGCGGGCGGCGCCAGCGCCGCCATGCTCGAGCAGACCATCCTGGTCTTTGCCCTGCTCATGGTCGCGCTGACCGTCGGCACCTTCGTGCGTTTCTACTACGTGTCCTGGATCGGCGAACGGGTCGCGGCGGACATCCGCTTCGCGGTGTTCCGGCATATCATTCGACTGCATCCCGGCTTCTTCGAGGTCAACCAGCCGACCGAGATCCAGTCCCGGATCACGACGGACACCACGCTGCTGCAGACCGTGATCGGATCGTCCGTCTCGATCGCGCTGCGCAATGCGCTCATGTTCCTCGGCGGGATCGTGCTGCTGTTCGTGACCAATGCCAAGCTGTCCCTCGTGGTGGTCGCGAGCGTCCCGTTCGTCGTGGCGCCCGTGGTGCTGTTCGGCCGCCGCGTGCGCGGGCTTTCGCGCAGCAGCCAGGACACCATCGCCGACGTCGGCAGCTATGCGGGCGAGTCGCTGCGCTACATCAAGGTCGTGCAGTCGTTCAACCACGAGCCGATCGACGAATCCCGGTTCGGCGAGCGGGTCGAGCGCGCGTTCGCAGTCGCGGTGCGCCGGGTGACGAGCCGCGCGATCCTGATCGCGCTGGTCATGCTGCTGGTGATGGCCGCGATCGCGACCATGCTCTGGATCGGCGGCCTCGACGTGCTGCGCGGCGCCACCTCACCGGGCGAACTCGCGGCCTTCATCTTCTATGCGTTCATCGTGGCCGGCTCGGTCGGCGCGATCAGCGAGGTCTACAGCGATCTGCAACGCGCGGCCGGCGCCACCGAGCGGCTGATGGAACTGCTGCAGGCGCGCTCCATCCTGCCGGAACCCGCCGCGCCCGCGGTCATTCCGGACGGTGCGTGCGGCCGGCTCGCCTTGCGTGACGTGGTGTTCAGCTATCCCACACGGCCGCAACAGCGGGTCCTGGACGGCTTGAGTCTCGTGGTCGAGCCGGGCGAGATGGTCGCGCTGGTCGGGCCCTCCGGCGCCGGCAAGAGCACGCTGTTCGACCTCGTGCAGCGTTTCCACGATCCCGAAGCAGGCGCGGTACTGCTCGACGATCGCGACCTCCGTTCGCTCGCGCTCGCCGACGTCCGCGGACGGATCGGTTACGTCCCCCAGGAGTCGGTGCTGTTCGCGGGCACCCTGCGCGACAACGTCCGCTACGGACGTCCCGACGCCACCGAAGCGGACGTGCGCGACGCGCTTCGGCAGGCGCACGCAGACGGCTTCATCGATGCCCTGCCGGACGGGCTCGATACCCGGGTCGGCGAGGGCGGGGTGGGACTGTCCGGCGGTCAGAAGCAGCGTCTGGCGATCGCGCGGGCACTGCTCACGCGGCCGCGCCTGCTGCTGCTCGACGAGGCCACCAGCGCGCTCGATGCCGAGAGCGAGGAATACATCCGCGACAGCATCGAAGCCCTCAAGGGGCGCTGTACCATCCTGGTCATCGCCCATCGCCTGTCGACCGTGCGCCAGGCGGATCGCATCCTGGTGCTCGACGCCGGGCGACTCGTGGCGAGCGGCACGCACGCGAGCCTGGTGCGCGACAGTGAGCTTTATGCACGGTTCTCGCGGATCCAGTTCGGTGCGGCGCCCGACGGGACTGCGTCCGGATCGGTGGGCCGGTTCGGCGACACGGCGGCCTGACATCGCGCTGCGCCGATGAATTGGCCGGTCAGACCGGCTAAACTCCCGGGCTCTTTTTTTGACGCGCTCGCGCGAACCGATGACCACTCGCAGGGGAGACGAACCATGGGACCACTCGCAGGATATCGCATCATCGAACTGGCCGGCATCGGCCCGGGGCCGTTCTGCGGCATGATGCTGTCGGACATGGGTGCCGAGGTCATCCGCGTCGATCGACTGGGTACGCCGGGTGGGCGCGGCAAGGACGTGCTGGTTCGGAATCGACACTCAATCGCGGTGGACCTCAAGAAACCCGAAGGCGTCGAGACGGTGCTGCGCCTGGTCAGCACCGCGGACGCGCTGTTCGAAGGTTTCCGTCCGGGTGTGACGGAGCGGCTCGGGCTCGGTCCCGAGACCTGCATGGCGCGCAACCAGAGGCTCGTCTACGGACGCATGACCGGGTGGGGTCAGGACGGCCCGATGGCCCAGGCGGCCGGTCACGACATCAACTACATCGGCCTCTCCGGTGCGCTGCACGCCATCGGCCGCAAGGGTGAGCGGCCGGTACCGCCGCTGAACCTGGTGGGCGACTTCGGCGGCGGCGGCATGCTGCTCGCGTTCGGCATCGTCTGTGCGCTGCTCGAGGCGCAGAAGTCCGGCAAGGGCCAGGTGGTCGACGCCGCCATGGTGGATGGCGCGGCTGCCCTGATGGCGATGTTCTTCACCATGGGCGCTGCCGGTGCCTTCAAGGACCAGCGCGGGACCAACCTGCTCGACGGCGGTGCGCATTTCTACGATACCTACGAGACCAGCGACGGCAAACACGTCTGCATCGGCTCCATCGAGCCGCAGTTCTATGCACTGCTGCTCGAGAAGACCGGCGTGGACAAGGCGAAGTTCGCGCCGCAGATGGATCCGGCCCAGTGGCCGGCCCTGAAGGAGGAACTCGCCCGCGTGTTCAGGACCCGCACGCAGGCCGAGTGGTGCTCCATCATGGAGGGCACGGACGTCTGTTTTGCGCCGGTGCTCTCGATCTTCGAGGCTCCGCACCATCCGCACAACAAGGCCCGTGGCACGTTCGTCGAGGTCGACGGCATCATGCAGCCGGCGCCCGCGCCGCGTTTCTCCCGCACCGAGGCGAAGATCTCGCACGGCGCCCCGGTGCCCGGCGCGAATTCCGAACAGGTACTCGCCAACTGCGGCTTCAGCGCCGCCGAGATCGCCGACCTCAAGGCGCGCCAGGTGATTCCGGCCTGACGATGGGCTACGCGGCGGAATACGAGCGGGCACTGCGCGACCCGGAAGGGTTCTGGGCCGAGCAGGCCCGCGCGTTGCCGTGGTTCACCGCCCCGCGCTCGATCCTGGACCGGGATCCGAACGGCGCGTGGCGCTGGTTCCGCGGCGGCCGCACCAATACCGCCTGGCTCGCGCTCGACCGGCACGTCGCCGCCGGGCGCGGCGCGTGCCCCGGGCTGATCTACGACTCGCCGGCGACGGGTGAGGTGCGCACGTACAGCTACGCCGAACTGACCGCGCGCGTCGCGCGGGTTGCCGGCGCGCTCGCCGGACTGGGCGTCGGCCGCGGAGACCGGGTCATCATCTACATGCCGATGGTGCCGGAGGCGGTGATGGCGATGCTCGCCTGCGCGCGACTCGGCGCCGTGCATTCGGTGGTCTTCGGTGGATTCGCGGCACCGGAACTCGCCACCCGCATCGACGACGCCACGCCGCGGGTCGTGCTCTCCGCGTCCTGCGGCATCGAGTTCGACAACGTCATTCCGTACCAGCCGCTGCTCGACGCGGCGCTCGCGCATGCCAATCACAAGCCGGAGCACGTAGTCGTGCTGCAGCGCGAGGCGCGTGCCGCGGATCTGCGTGCCGGCGGTTATCTCGACTGGCATGAGTGGGAAGCGGGTGCAGCCGAGGTGGGCTGGGTCGAGGTGGACGCCACCGATCCGCTCTACATCCTGTACACATCCGGCACCACCGGCAAACCGAAAGGTGTCGTACGCGACCACGGCGGTCATGCCGTCGCGCTCAACTACAGCATGCACGCGATCTACGACATCGGCCCGGACGACGTGTTCTGGGCGGCGTCCGACGTCGGCTGGGTGGTCGGGCACAGCTACATCGTCTACGGGCCGCTCATCCGCGGTTGCGCGACCGTCCTGTACGAAGGCAAGCCGGTGCGTACACCTGACGCGGGCGCCTACTGGCGGGTGATCGAACAGCATCGGGTGAAGAGTTTCTTCGTCGCGCCCACGGCGTTTCGCGCGATCCGCAAGGAGGATCCGGACTGCCGGCTGAAGGCGCGTCACGACGTCTCGTCGCTGCGCTACCAGTTCGTCGCCGGTGAGCGGCTGGACCCACCGACCTATCACTGGCTGAAGGAACACCTCGGCATTCCGGTGATCGATCACTGGTGGCAGACCGAGACCGGCTGGTCGATCTGCGCGAACATGGCCGGCGTGGAGCTGCTCGAGACACGAGCCGGCTCGCCGACGTTGCCGGTACCCGGCTATGACCTGCGGATCCTGAACGAGGACGGCAGCGAACTCGGCCCCGGCCAGGTCGGCGCGGTGGTACTGAAAGGTCCGCTGCCACCCGGCTCGCTGCCGACGGTATGGGGCGATCACGCGCGCTTCGAGGCGTCCTACTGGAGCCGGTATCCCGGGTTCTACCTCACCGGTGACGAGGGCTACCGGGACGCGGACGGTTACGTCTACATCATGGGCCGCATGGACGACGTCATCAACGTGGCAGGTCACCGGCTCTCGAGCGGCGAGATGGAAGAGGCGGTCGCCGCGCACCCGGCGGTCGCCGAATGCGCGGTGGTCGGCATCGAGGATCCCGACAAGGGCCAGGTTCCCCTGGGTCTCCTGGTGTTGAAGGATGGGGTCAATGTCGAGCGCGCCGCGCTGCAGCAGGACCTGGTGCGCAGCGTGCGCGAGACGGTCGGGCCGTTCGCGAACTTCCGGCGCGCCGTGGTCGTGAAGCGCCTGCCCAAGACCCGTTCGGGCAAGATCCTGCGGCAGGTATTGCGCAAGATGATCGACGGTCGGGCCTACCCGGTGCCGTCCACCATCGACGATCCGGCGATCATGGACGAGATCGGCGCCGTGCTGGTGGCCGAGGGGGTCATGGCGGGCCCGAATCCACCGCAGGGCGGCGTGTCATCATGATCATCGTTCATGGCCTGATTCCGATTCGCCCCGATTGCCGTGAGCAGGCGCTCGACATGGCGCGGCGCATGGCCGAGGCGACCCAGGCCGAGCCGGGCTGCATCACCTACGACTTCTACGTGGGCCTGTCGGATCCGAACAGCCTGTTGCTGTTCCAGGAATGGGAGAGCATGGAAGCGCTGATGGCGCACTTCCAGACCCAGCACATGGAAGACTTCCTGCGCGAGCTGCCGCACGTGGTGGCCGGCGAGATCACGACGCGACGCTACGCGGTGCAGAGCGTCGACGACGAATCCGAAGAGCCCCACGACCTGCCTCCGGTCATTCACTGACCAGCGGTCATACACGCATCGGTAATCATTCGCCGCGCGAAGGCGGCGCACCGGTCCGCTTCATGGCGACCCAGCCGGTGGCGATGAGCGCCACGGAGAATCCCACTTCCCACAGCGCGAGTGTGCGCAGGCCGGGCGTGGCGGCCTGCATGACACCATGAATGAAGTACAGCATGGCGGCCAGCATCGCATAGAAGAAGCCGCGCCCGCTGCCGCGCAGCACGCCGGGCAGAACCACCAGCAGCGGCGCAACCTGAAGCACGAACCACAGGGTGTTCGGCAGCGGGTTCGCGAGCGGCTCGACGAAGAACTGGCGCAGCCCGGTCAGTGCGAAGAGTGAACCGATCAGCATGAGCGCGAGGAGCACGATGCCCTTCAGCGGTCCGTTGCCCGGTTCGCTCGTCCGCCCGTTGGTCGATCCGGTCATCGACCTGACCCCGGCGCCGTCGGCATTGCCTCGGCGATACGCAAGGCATGCGCCACCCCCGCCAGGCGGCGGCCGAGGGACTCTGCCAGCGCGCTTTCGTCCGCGGAGAGCGTTGCGTTGCCGGGCGGACTGGCGACATGACTCGCACCATATGGCGAACCGCCAGTGCGGGTGCTGTTCAGGCGCGACTCGCTGTAGGGCAGGCCGACCAGCAGCATGCCGTGATGCAGGAGCGGCAGCAGCATGCTGAGCAGCGTCGATTCCTGGCCGCCGTGCAGCGAGGCACTCGAGCAGAATACGGCTGCCGGTCGGCCGACCAGCGCGTGGGCGAGCCACAGATCGCCGGTGCCGTCGAGGAAGTGCTTCAGCGGCGCGGCCATGTTGCCGAACCGGGTTGGCGATCCGAGCGCCAGCCCGCTGCAGCCGGCCAGGTCGTCGCGCGTGCAGTACACGGCGCCGTCGTCCGGCACGGGCGGCAGGGTGCGTTCGACCTCGGTCGCGACCGGCGGCACGGTACGCACGCGCACCGCGAAGCCGCCGTGCGCCTGGGCGCCGCGCGCGACGTGTCGCGCGAGGTTGGCGGTCCCGCCGGAGCGGCTGTAGTAGAGCACCAGGATGTACGGATCCATATGTCAGAGTGCTGTTGGTGTGAACGGGCGCTTGGGGCCGTGCCGGGCAGCTCAGAGCAGCTCGAGCACGCGCTCGGGTGGACGACCGATCACGGCGCGCGCACCACGCACGGCGATGGGTCGTTCGAGCAGTGCCGGATGTGCGGCCAGGGCTTCGATGAGCGTCGCTTCGTCGGTAGCGGGATCGTCGAGTTGCAGCGCCCGGTATTCGGGCTCGCCGGTACGCAGGACCGCGCGCGCATCGAGGCCGAGCTTGCCGAGCAGGCTGCGCAATGTCTCCGCGTCGGGCGGCGTCTCGAGGTACAACACGATGCGCGGCGTCGCGCCGCGCTCGTTCAGCAAGGCCAGTGCCTGACGCGACTTCGAGCAGCGCGGGTTGTGATATAGGGTCATCTCGCTCATGCGACCTATAATGGCGGTCCCCGTGCAGGGCAGCAACTCCGCGTCGGTGGCCCGCGCCCGCGGCGCTTGGACGACGGTTTCGAGAACACTTTCGACGACACTTTCGAAGAGAAGGGAGACGGATCGATGAATTCCGGCGGCAACCTACCGCTCCGTGGCGCCGTGCGCTATCTGCTGGTGCTGGTGCTGGGCCTCTGTACCGCGTGCAGTCAACCGGACGTCCGCCTGGCGGACGGATCCGCCGCGCGCTGGAGCGACTGGGCGGGGCAGTGGCTGGTGATCAACTACTGGGCAGAATGGTGCGCACCCTGCCGGGTGGAGATCCCCGAACTCAACCGGCTGCATCGCGCGGGCGCCGAGGCGGGGGTCGTCGTTCTGGGCGTCAACTTCGATGGTGTGACGGGTGACGCGATGGATCGGCTCGTCGATCTCTTCGCGATCGAGTTCCCGGTCCTGCTCGATGACCCGGGCGCGCGCTGGGCGCAAGCACGCCCGGCCGTGCTGCCGACCACGCTGGTGATCGATCCCGCGGGCAACCTGCACGAGGTGCTCGTCGGTCCACAGACCTACGAAAGCCTCGCCGAAAGCGTCGGCCTGCCGGTGGCGGACGTGCGGTCCGGGGAATAGTCCGGACCGGGTACGTCAGCAGCGCGCGATCAGCGCGGCCCGGCGATGTGCGCCGCGATGGTGTCGAGGGCGATCGCGACCGAGTCGGGATCCTTGCGGCGGCGGTACTCGACCGTGCCATCGGCGAGCCCGCGTTCGCCGATGGTCACGCGTTCGGGAATACCGATCAGATCGGCGTCCGCGAACTTGACGCCCGGGCGTTCGTCACGGTCGTCGAGCAGCACGGCCAGACCCCGGGCCTCGAGTGCGGCGTGCAGGTCGTCCGCGGCGTCGCGCACGGCGGCGGATTTGCCGTAGTTCAGTGCGATGATGTGCACGTCGAACGGCGCCACCGGGGGCGGCCACGCGATGCCCGCAGCGTCGTGGTTCTGCTCGATGACCGCCGCAACCAGCCGTGTCACGCCCATGCCGTAGCAGCCCATCAGTGGTACGACCGACCTGCCGTTCTGGTCGAGTACCCGTGCGGCCAGCGGTTCGCTGTAGACCCGGCCGAGCTGGAAGATGTGACCGACTTCGATGCCGCGCAGGAACGCGAGTTCGCCCTGTCCGCCGGGTGCGGGATCGCCGGGCACGACGTTGCGCAGATCGACGATTTGCGCCGGATCGAGCGGCAGGTCGCGCGTCCAGTTGACCCCGATCAGGTGGACGCCGTCGGTATTCGCGCCGCACGCGAAGTCGGCCAGTGCAGCCGCGTCGCGATCCACGTAGAGCGGAACCGCCAGCCCGACCGGACCGATGGAACCGGGTCGGCAACCGACCGCACGTATCACTTCGGCCTCTTCGGCGAACCGCAGCGGAACCGCGACGCCGGCGAGGTGCTGGGCCTTGACGTGGTTCAGTTCGTGGTCGCCCCGGAGGACCAGCGCCACCGGCCCGTCGGTACCGGCGACGATCAGTGTCTTCACGCAGGCGCGCGCTTCGAGGCCCAGGAAAGCGGCGACCTCGGCGATCGTCTCGATACCCGGCGTCGCGACACGGTCGAGCGCGCGACCCGGCGCCGGGCGCGGCCCGGGCGGTGCCGCCTCGGCCTTCTCCAGGTTTGCCGCGTAGTCGCCGTGCGTGGCGTAGGCGATCACGTCTTCGCCCGAATCGGCCAGGACGTGGAATTCGTGCGAGTTCGCGCCGCCGATGTTGCCGGTGTCCGCCTCTACCGCGCGGAATTCGAGTCCCATGCGGGTAAGGATGCGGCTGTAGCAGTCGTACATTTCGCGGTACGTCGCATCGAAGCTGGCCTGGTCGATGTGGAACGAATAGCCGTCCTTCATCGTGAATTCCCGTGCGCGCATCACCCCGAAGCGCGGTCGGATCTCGTCACGGAACTTGGTCTGGATCTGGTAGAAATTGCAGGGCAGCTGGCGGTAGCTGTGCACCTCCCTGCGGAACAGATCGGTGATGACTTCCTCGTGCGTGGGGCCGAGGCAGAAATCCCGTGCATGGCGGTCCTGCATACGCAGCATCTCCGGACCCATCTTGTCCCAGCGTCCGGACTCCTGCCAGAGTTCGGCGGGCTGTACCACGGGCATCAGCACTTCCTGGGCACCGCTGCGATTCAGTTCCTCGCGAATGATCGTCTCGATGTGCCGGATGACGCGCAATCCCAGCGGCAGCCAGGTGTAGAGGCCTGCCGCGACCTGGCGAATCAGTCCGGCGCGCAGCATGAGCCGGTGGCTCGCGGTCTCCGCATCGGCGGGATTTTCCTTGAGTGTCGGAATCAGCTGCTGGCTCTGCCGCATGAACGCGCTCCCTCAAATGCTCTGCAAGAGAATGCTCTGGTAAAAAAAAGGCCGATCGGCATGGCCGTCGGCCTTTTCGTGAGGACCTTTTCCTGAGGGCCTTTTCCTTAGGACAATGCGCCGGTACGGACACCGGCCACCGACCCGCAGGGCCGGTGTGCGGCGGTTCAGCCGACCATTTCCTTCAGACGCTTCAGTGCGACCACGCGGACACGGGTCGTGGCCGGCTTGGCCGGAATCACGATTTCCTCGCCGGTGGCGGGATTGCGGCCAGTCCGCTTCTTGGTCGCCGGACGCTTGACCGAACGGACCTTGAGCAGGCCCGGGAGCGTGAACTCGCCGACGCCACGCTTCTTGATGTGGCGTTCGATCAGGACTTCGAGTTCTTCGAGTACCGCGCCGACCTGCTTGCGGGAGAGCGCGGTGCGCTCGGCGAGCTCGTTCAGGATCGCGGTCTTGGTCATCTTGGCAGTGATCGCGGGCGCGTTCTTCCCGGCGCTTGCTGCTGGAGCGGCAGCCTTCTTGGCGGGCGCTTTCTTTGCGGCCGGAGCTTTCTTCGTTGCCATTTGCAGTATCCCTTCGCAGTTGATTTTCAACGGGGCCATTCCGCACCTGTCCTCGGGACTTCGGGGTTTCGCCCTGTTCCTATTGAGAAACGCCTGCACATCGCGGTGTCCCAACGTGGCCGCTTTATAGCTGATCGGTTGGGGTCAGGCAACAAAAAACCTGCAAAATCACTGTATTTTTGCTGCTATTTTTCGGATGATGCGCGCCGCTGCGAGCGGCCTGCACGGGGGCCGCGCGACGGACGCGCGACAGGCGCGCGACAGAACGGAAGCGGGTGAGCGAGATGCCGATCTACGAGTACGTTTGCGAAGGCTGCGGCCACGAGTTCGAGACCATTCAGAAGTTCAGCGATGCGCCGCTCACCGAGTGTCCTGCCTGCCATGCCGGACGCCTGGTGAAGAAGATCAGCGCCGCGGGCTTCCGGCTCAAGGGCGGCGGCTGGTACGAGACCGACTTCAAGAACGGGGCGAAGCGCAATGTCGCGGCCGACGCTGCGTCCGGATCGGCGGCGGGAACAGACGGCGGCGCAGGTGCCGACGGCGCCAGTTCCACGAGCAATTCCACCAAGAAGGGCAGCGAAAAAGGCAGCGAATCGGCAGCCCCGCCCACACCGAAGGCGCCCGCCGTCGAGTGATTCACGGCCAAGTGCGTCCGGTGGCACCGGGCGGCGACGAGGCGCGCAGCCGGTCCGGGCACTACACAGGAAATCTCAATGCGTACTCACTATTGCGGCACGATCGGGACCGCGCAGATCGGTGAACGGGTGGAACTCTGCGGGTGGGTGCACCGGCGCCGCGATCACGGCGGCGTGATCTTCCTCGACGTCCGCGACCGTACCGGCATCGTCCAGGTGGTCTACGACCCGGATACCGAAGCGAGCTTCGCCGCGGCTGACCGGGTGCGCAACGAGTACGTGCTGCGCATGACCGGGCGCGTGCGTGCGCGGCCGGACGGCACCGTCAACCCGGACATGACGACCGGCGCCATCGAATTGCTGGGCGAGACGCTCGAGATACTGAACGCGGCCCAGACGCCGCCTTTCCAGCTCGACGAGTACTCGGACGCCGGCGAGGACGTACGGCTGAAGTACCGCTACCTGGATCTGCGCCGCCCGGAGATGCAGGGGCGCCTGCGCCTGCGAGCCCGGATCACCAGCGTCGTGCGCCGTTACCTCGAGGAGCAGGGCTTCTGGGATATCGAGACGCCGACGCTCACCAAGGCGACCCCTGAGGGCGCGCGTGACTACCTGGTGCCGAGTCGCACGCACCCGGGACAGTTCTTCGCGTTGCCGCAATCGCCGCAGCTGTTCAAGCAGCTGCTCATGGTCGCGGGCTTCGACCGCTACTATCAGATCGCGCGCTGCTACCGGGACGAGGATCTGCGCCACGACCGGCAACCCGAGTTCACCCAGATCGACATCGAGGCTTCGTTCGTCGAAGCGGCGGACATCCAGGCGTTGACCGAGGGCATGCTGCGCGCGTTGTTCCGCGAGGTGCTCGACGTGGAACTCCCGGCATTTCCGGTGCTGACTTACGCGGAGGCCATGCGCCGGTTCGGCAGCGACAAGCCGGATCTCAGGAACCCGCTCGAACTCGTGGACGTCGCCGACCTCCTGCGCGATGTGGAATTCAAGGTCTTCAACGGGCCTGCGAACGATCCGGACGGGCGCGTCGTGGCGCTGCGCGCGCCGGGTGGCGGTTCGCTGTCGCGCAAGGTCATCGACGACTACACCGGCTTCGTCGCGCGGTTCGGCGCCCGCGGGCTCGCCTACATCAAGGTCAACGACCGGACGGCGGGCCTCGAGGGGCTGCAGTCGCCGATCGTCAAATTCCTGCCCGAGGCCGCGGTGCACGCGATTCTCGAGCGCGCAGGCGCCCGTGATGGCGACGTGGTGTTCTTCGGCGCGGACAGATCCCAGGTGGTGGCGGATGCCATGGGCGCGCTGCGCAACGAACTGGCGCGCGACCTCGGGCTGCTGCGCGCCGGCTGGGCACCCTGCTGGGTGGTCGAATGGCCGCTCTTCGAACGTGGTCGCGACGGCAAGCTGGGGCCCGCCCACCATCCGTTCACCCGGCCGACCTGTTCGGCGGCCGAGCTGCTCGCGGACCCGGTCGGTGCGCACGCGGCGGCGTATGACGTCGTGCTGAACGGTTACGAACTGGGCGGCGGTTCGCTCCGGATCCACGACCAGGCCGTGCAGAACGCGGTGTTCGAGGTCCTCGGTCTCGGCCAGGAAGCGAGCGTGAAGTTCGGTTTCCTGCTCGACGCGCTGCAGTACGGCGCGCCCCCGCACGGCGGTATCGCGCTGGGGCTCGACCGGCTGGTCATGCTCATGTCGGGCGCCCATGCAATCCGGGACGTGATCGCGTTTCCGAAGACCCAGACCGCGAGCTGTCCGTTGACCCAGGCGCCCAGTGCCGTCGACGAACACCAGCTGCGCGAGCTGCACATCCGCGTCCGCAAGAGCGACTGAGCACGGCGCGGGTTGGCCGGACACGGCAGATGAACCGAGAGGGCCGGACACCTGTGAGCCGGCGTATCCTCGGGATCGACCCGGGTTCGCGGACCACCGGCTACGGCATCGTGGATCAATCGTCGGGCGGTATCGTGTACGTCGGGAGCGGCTGCATCCGACCCGGCGGTGCATCGTTCGTCGCGCGCCTCGCGGACATCTACCGGGGCGTGGCCGAACTCGTCGAGGCCTACCGCCCCGACGAGGTGGCGATCGAGGAAGTGTTCCTGGCCCGCAATCCGTCTTCGGCGCTCAAGCTGGGACAGGCGCGTGGTGTGGCGATCGCCGCGGTCGTCGCGCGCGACCTGCCGGTGGCCGAGTACGCCGCGCGGCGGGTGAAGCTCGCGGTCGTCGGCACCGGGCGCGCGACCAAGGAACAGGTGCAGCACATGGTTCGCGCCATGCTGCGCCTGCCGGGCGCGCCGTCTGCCGACGCGGCCGACGCGCTTGCGATCGCGATCTGTCACGTCAATACTGCGCGCTTTGACGCGACCCCGTCACGACCCGGTGCGGGCGGTTTGCGCGCCCGCGGCGACGCACGCGTGAAGCTGCCGCCGTCCTGACGCCACGCCTCGTCCCGGGAAGCACCAGCGCATCGTCATGATCGGCCGAATCGAAGGTCTGCTCGTCGAAGTCACCGACAACGTGGCACTGATCGCGGTGGGCGGCGTCGCCTACGAGCTCGAAATCACCCAGACCGCCCTGGCGCGGCTGCCGGCGCGCGAACAGCCGGTGGTTTTCTATACCCACTTCGTCGTACGCGAGGACGCCCAGCAGCTGTACGGGTTCGCCTCGCGCGGCGAGCGCGACCTGTTCCGCGCACTGATCCGGATCAGCGGCGTCGGCCCGAAGCTCGCCTTGAGCCTGATCTCGTCCGTCACGCTGGCCGATCTCGCCGCTGCGGTACAGACGCGTGACGTCGCCCGGCTGACGCGCGTGCCCGGCATCGGCCGCAAGACCGCGGAGCGTCTGCTGGTTGAACTCTCCGGCAAGCTCGACGGGGTGCCTGTTGCCGGGGCGGTTGCCGTTCCCGCGGGCCGCGCTGCGGTGCTCGCGGAAGCCGAGCGCGCGCTGGTCGCGCTCGGCTACCGCCCGGCGGAGGCCGCGCGCACGGTTGAGACTTACCGCGACGCGGCGCTGTCCACCGAGGACATCGTGCGGGCCGCGTTGCGTCAGCTCGCGCGTACGACGGAGCCTGCCCCGTGAGCATCGAACCCGATCGCCTGGTCGCCGGCGTCGCCCAGCAGGCCGACCACACCCTGGATCGTGCGCTGCGGCCCGTGCGGCTGGCCGAGTACATCGGGCAGACGGCGGTCAAGGAGCAGATGGACATCTTCATCCGGGCGGCGCGCGCCCGCGGCGAGCCGCTCGACCACACGCTGATCTTCGGGCCGCCGGGTCTCGGCAAGACCACGCTCGCACACATCATCGCGAACGAGATGGGCGTGGCCATCAAGTCGACGTCCGGTCCGGTCCTCGAGCGTCCGGCGGAACTCGCCGCCATGCTCACCAACCTCGAGCCGGGCGACGTGCTGTTCGTCGACGAGATCCATCGGCTGAGTCCGGTCGTGGAGGAGATCCTCTACCCGGCGATGGAGGACTATCAGATCGACATCCTGATCGGCGAGGGCCCTGCGGCGCGCTCGCTCAAGCTGGATCTGCCGCAGTTCACGCTGGTGGGTGCGACCACCCGGGCCGGGCTCCTGACCTCGCCGCTGCGCGACCGGTTCGGCATCGTGCAACGACTCGAGTTCTATTCGGTCGAAGAGCTGGGCGAGATCGTCCTGCGCTCCGCTCAGAAACTCGCGCTCCGGGCGGAGCCGGAAGGTGCCGCCGAGATCGCGCGGCGCTCGCGCGGTACCCCGCGCATCGCCAACCGCCTGCTGCGGCGCGTGCGTGACTTTGCCGAGGTCCGCGCGGACGGCGTGGTGACCCGGCGCGTGGCGGACGACGCGCTCAACATGCTGAACGTGGATCGCGAAGGATTCGACACCATGGACCGGCGCCTGCTCGAGACGATCATCGACAAGTTCTCTGGCGGGCCGGTGGGCGTCGACTCGCTCGCGGCGGCGATCAGCGAGGAGCGCGACACCATCGAGGACGTGCTGGAGCCGTACCTGATCCAGCAGGGCTTTCTGATGCGTACCCCGCGCGGACGCGTCGCGACCGAGAAGGCCTACCTGCACTTCGGCCTGGAACCCCGGCCGCCCGCCGGTGTCTTCCCGGGCGAGGCGGGCGGCGCCGCGCCACAACCCCGACTCGACCTGGACTGAGGAATCCCAATTGCCCGAACAACTTTCCGTCTTCCATCTCATCGCGGAAGCCAGCCTGCTGGTGCAGCTGGTCATGCTCTCGCTGGTGCTGGCTTCGATCGTCTCCTGGGTCATGATCTTCCAGCGCTGGTTCTACCTGCGCCAGGTGCAGCGGGACGTGGAAGACTTCGAGGAACATTTCTGGTCGGGCATCGATCTCGGCGAGCTCTACAACGAACTCGAGGGCGAGGATGCACTGACCGGCATCGAGACCGTGTTCGTGTCCGGATTCAAGGAATACACGCGGCTGGCAGCGACCGCCGGCGACGATCCCGACGCCGTGATGCAGGGCGTGCAGCGGGCGACCCGCATCGCCCTGACACGCGAGGAGGAGCGCCTGGAAACACACCTCGCGTTCCTGGCGACGGTCGGCTCGACCAGTCCCTACGTCGGCCTGTTCGGCACGGTATGGGGCATCATGAATTCGTTCCGAAGCCTCGCCAACATGACCCAGGCGACCCTCGCCTCGGTGGCACCGGGTATTTCGGAGGCGCTGATCGCGACCGCCATGGGGCTCTTCGCGGCGATCCCGGCCGTCATCGCCTACAACCGTTTTTCCGCGCGCGTCGAGGCGCTGATGAAGCGCCACGAGGCCTTCAGCGACGAGTTCACCGGAATCCTGCATCGCGCGGCGCACGCGCGGCAGGCCTGACGGGCCGGTCAAGGGTCAAGGAGAGATCGTCATGGCCGACAGACGCAGGCCCATGTCCGAGATCAACGTCGTGCCGTACATCGACGTCATGCTCGTGCTGCTGGTCATCTTCATGGCGACGGCGCCGTTGCTCACCCAGGGCGTGCTGGTCGATCTGCCGGATGCGCCGTCCGAGCCGGTACCGGAACAGCAGGATGACCCGCTGGTGGTGTCGGTGCGCGCGGACGGCGCGATCTTCGTGAACCTCGGCATGACCGGCAACGACAGCGAAGGCACCCGGGTGACCCCGGAGTCGCTCGGCGATCAGGCGGGCAAGATCATCGGCGCGCGCCCGGACGTGGCGGTCTACATCCGCGCGGACCACGCCCTCGAGTACGGCACGGTGGTCGGCGTGATGACGGTTCTGCAGAAGGCCGGCGCGAAGAGCGTCGGCCTCATCACCGAGCCGCCGAAGGCGCTGCAGGGCTGACATGTACGCCGCGCCGGATTTCCGCGACTACCGACTGCCGCTGGTGCTGGCGCTCGCCGTGCACGCGCTGGCCGGCGCGGCCCTGGTCGCGCGCTGGTCGCCCGGTCCCACGGAGATCCGGGAGATCCGCCCGCAGATCATCCAGTCGACGCTGATCGTGATGGAATCCCAGGCAGCCGCGGCGGCGCCCGCGCCCGCGCCGCGCCCGGCACCGCAGCCTGCGCCCAGACCGCAGCCGCAGCCACAACCCGAACCGAGGCCGCAGCCGCAGCCGGAACCCAAGCCGGAAACACGTCCCCAGCCTGACCGCGCCGCGGAACAGCGGCGCGCCGACGAACAGCGGCGCGCCGACGAACAACGTCGGGCGGAGGAACAGCGTCGGGCCGACGAACAACGTCGTGCCGAGGAGCAGGCGCGCGCGGAGCGGCTGCGCACCCTGTCCGATGCGTCGTTCGCCAACGCGCTGGAGAACGAGGCCGTGCAGCTCTCGTCGCAGGCCGACGCGGCGACCGATGCCGGCGGCGAGGCGGCCGCGCAGTCCTATCGCATGGGTATCTATCAGGCCGTGGTCAACAACTGGTCGCGACCGCCCTCGGCGCGCAACCGGATGGAAACCACGCTGCTGGTGGAACTCGTCCCGACCGGCGACGTCGTAAACGTCGCGGTGGTGCGTTCGAGCGGCGACGCCGCGTTCGATCGCTCCGCGGAAGCAGCCGTGCGGGCGGCACGGCGTTTCGAGGTGCCGCGGGAGTCCGACCTGTTCGAGCGCTATTTCCGAAGATTTACCCTGTTGTTCCGACCGGAGGACCTGTTGCGGTGAAGACCTTGCTCGTTGCGTGGGCCAGCCTCGTATTGCAGTGCGCCCTGGTGGCCGGCGCGCAGGCTGCCGAAAGCCTGGATACGATCATCATCGACGCCGGTTACGACCGTCAGACCCGCATCGCGATCGTGCCGTTCGCGCAGGCGGGCGAGTTCGCCAACCTGCAGCAGATGTCCGACATCATCTCGTTCGATCTGTCCCGCAGCGGTCAGTTCGCGGCGTTGCCGCGGGCGAACATGCTGTCCTATCCCAGCCGGCCGAACGAGGTCTTCATGCGTGACTGGCGCGTGCTCGGCGTCGAGTACGTGGTGATCGGGTCCGTCGCCACGGCCGCCAACGGCAACGCGGTGACGCGCTACTACCTGTTCGACGTGGTCAACGAGCGGCAGATGCTCGCCAACGAGGTCACGGGTGCGCGCCGCCAGTGGCGTGACATCGCGCACCGGGTATCGGATCAGGTCTACGAAGCGATCACCGGCATCCGGGGGGCATTCTCGACCAAGATTCTCTATGTGCTGGCCCGCAACGCCGGCTCGCCGAACGCGACGTAC
The DNA here is from genome assembly GCA_019634925.1 of Pseudomonadales bacterium. Lineage (GTDB taxonomy): Bacteria > Pseudomonadota > Gammaproteobacteria > Pseudomonadales > Azotimanducaceae > UBA7803. The sequence continues at coordinate 150,894 of JAHCAL010000002.1, read as the reverse complement.
AGCATCGAGATCGCGGATTCCGACGGCGAGCGATCGCGCAGCCTGTTCAGCTCGCCGCAGCCGGTGATGTCGCCGAGCTGGTCGCCGGACGGGCGCCAGATCGCATACACGTCGTTCGAGACCGGTCGCCAGGCGATCGTGCTGCAGGACATCTTCAGCGGACGCCGCGAGCTCATCACCAATTTCACCGGCATCAACAGCTCGCCCGTGTTCTCGCCCGACGGGCGCAGCATCGCGCTCGTGCTGTCCAGGGACGGCAATCCGGAGATCTATCTCATGGATCTGCGCGATCGACGCCTGCGGCGCCTGACCCAGCATCCGGCGATCGACACCGAGCCGAGCTGGTCGGAAGACGGCCGCTACGTGATCTTCACTTCCGATCGCGGCGGACGCCCACAGATCTACCAGCTCGAACTGGCCACGAACATGATCGAGCGGCTCACGTTCTCCGGCAACTACAACACACGTGCTCGACTGCTGCCTGGCGGCAAACACATGGTGTTCATCCACCGCCGCAACAACATCGACCACGTGGCGTGGCAGGACCTCGAACGTGGCGACGTACGGGTGCTGACCCAGACCGCGCTCGACGAGTCGCCTTCGGTCGCCCCGAACGGCACCATGCTGATCTATGCGACGCAGGATCGCGGCAGAGGTATACTCGGCGTCGTTTCGCTCGACGGCAGAGTGCGCTACCGGCTGCCATCCTCCTCGGGGGACGTCCGGGAGCCGTCGTGGTCCCCCTATCTCGACACGCTCGGTGGCGGCTGGTGACGGTTGCACGTCGAGCAGCGGGCAGCGTTCGTTCGGTCAGTTTCGTTTCAGGGTCATTCGTCAGGCAAGTCAGGCAAGTCAGGCAGAGTAAAAGGAGACGCGGGTAAATGACTAACCAGTGGTTGCGCAGCTTCGTCCTCATCGCGTTCGCGGGGCTCGTTCTCGCGGGGTGCGCCAGCAGGGGTTCCAAGGCGGAGCCGGCCGAAGGCGTCGGTCCCTACGACGGCCAGGAGACCACGCGTGGCCCGTCGACGACCGACGGTGCCCGCTTCGGATTCGACGCCCAGGGCAATCCGTTCGTGCCCGGCACCAACGAGCCGCTGGCGCGTGTGTTCTATTTCGAGTTCGACAGCTCCCAGCTGCAACAGAGCGACCTGCGCGCGCTCGAGATGCACGCCATGATCCTGCGCGAGAACCCTGACCGGGCCATCGTCGTCGAAGGGCACGCGGACGAGCGTGGCACGCGCGAATACAACCTGGCGCTCGGCGAGCGGCGGGCGAACGCGATCCGCAGCTTCCTGACGGCGGCCGGTGTGTCCTCGCGGCAGGTCGAGTCGGTCAGCTACGGTGAAGAGCGGCCTGACGACCCGGGTACCGGCGAAGCAGCCTGGGCGCGCAACCGTCGCGCCGTACTGGTGTATCGCTAGGACTGGGCCTCATGCGCCGGGTGCAGCATGCAGCGTCCGCGTACGTACGCCGGCCTGTCCTGGCAGGCGTAGCGCTCGCAGCCCTCGTGTTCGGTCTGCTCCCGGTCGCCGCGGCAGGCGTGCCGGTCGAGGAGTCGGTCGGCGTCACGCGTGACGGGTCCGCGCGCGCCGCGACGGCGCCGGTCCGCCCGTCCGGGCTGCCGGCGTCCGCGTCGACGCAGCCATTCGGCAGCCCTGCGCAGGGCGGAATCGCACAGGGCAATCCCTGGCACGGTGGTGCGGATCCGCGCACTGCGGGCGGGCTGCAGTCTGGCGGTGAGTCGTCAGCGCCGATGGTCGCGGCCATTGGCACCGCGACCACGCAGCGTGTCACGCCCGCGTCGGCAGCGACCGGACCGTCTAGCCAGACGTCGGAACTCTTCTACCAGATCCAGCTCCTGCAGCAGGAAGTACAGGAACTGCGCGGGCTCGTCGAGGAACTCACGCACGAGGTCAACCGTCTTGCCCGCGACCAGCAGACCCAGTACCGGGACCTGGACGGCCGCCTGGTGGCCTTGCGCGGTGGTGCGGTATCCGGTGCACCGGCGCCGGTCGGTGGCGGCGCACCGCCTGCACCCGGGGCCGGAGCGGGCGCTGCTCCCGGGCCAGGAGGGCCCGCTGCACCCGGTGCCGAACCGGTACCCGGTCAGGGCGCCGCACCGGGCGAGCGCGAAGCCTATTCGTCTGCGTTCGAACAGATGCGGCAACGCCGGTTCCCGGAGTCCACGGCCGCGTTCAACCGTTTCATCGCCGACTATCCGAACAGTGCGTTCACGTCCAATGCGTTCTACTGGCTCGGCGAACTGTACCTCGCGCAGGACGATCTCGAGCGCGCGCGCCAGTCCTTCACCCAGGTGCTCAACCTGTATCCGGACAGCCAGAAGGTGCCGGACTCGCTGTACAAGCTCGGCGTGGTCCAGCACCGGCTCGGTGACGTGGGCCGGGCCCGCGAGTTTCTCAATAGGGCGGTGAGCCAGTATCCCGGCTCTTCCGCCGCCGCACTCGCGCAGACCTATCTCTCGGAACTGCGGTGACGGCGAGCGCGCTTGCGCAGCCCGAGCGGCTGCGCATCACCGAGATCTTCGTTTCATTGCAGGGGGAGACCACGTTCGCAGGTCTTCCGACCGTGTTCGTGCGCCTGACCGGCTGCCCGTTGCGGTGCGGCTATTGCGACACCGCGTACGCGTTCAGCGGCGGTGAAATGCGCGAACTCGACGACATCGTGGCAACCGTCAGCGCCTTCGGCGTGCGCCACGTGACCGTGACGGGCGGTGAGCCGCTCGCGCAGCCCGGCGCGCTGCCGCTGCTGCGGGCGCTCAGCGATCGTGGGCATGTGGTGTCGCTCGAGACCAGCGGTGCACTCGACGTCGCCGGGGTCGACCCCAGGGTTGCGAAGATCCTCGACATCAAGACCCCCGGTTCCGGCGAAGTCGCGCGCAATCGCTGGGAGAACCTGGCGCATTGTGGGCCGGGCGATCAGGTCAAGTTCGTGATTCTCGATCGCAACGACTACGACTGGGCGCGATTGCAGTGCGACTCGCGCGGTCTGGTCGAACGTTTCGGCGAGGTCCTGTTCTCGCCGGCGACACCGGCACTCGAAGCACGCACGCTCGCCGACTGGATCGTCGCCGATCGCCTCCCGGTGCGCTTCCAGGTGCAGCTGCACAAGATCCTGTGGGGCAACGAGCCGGGCCGATGAAGCGCGCGGTGGTGCTGGTATCGGGCGGACTGGATTCCGCTACCGTGCTCGCCATCGCCCGAGGAGAGGGCTTCGTGTGCCACGCGCTGTCGTTCGCCTACGGTCAGCGGCACGCTGCCGAACTCGAAGCCGCACGAGCGGTGGTGCGCGCGTTCGGCGCGGCCGAGCACCGGGTCATGCCGATCGATCTCGCCGCGTTCGGTGGATCGGCGCTCACCGATCCCGGGATCGACGTGCCGGAGGCGCCGACGAGCGGCATTCCGGTGACCTACGTCCCCGCCCGGAACACCGTGTTCCTCGCACTCGCACTCGCCTGGGCGGAAGTGCTCGGGGTCAACGACCTGTTCATCGGCGTCAATGCCGTCGACTACTCGGGATATCCCGACTGTCGCCCCGAATTCATCGCCGCGTTCGAGGCGCTCGCCAACCTGGCGACGCGCGCGGGAGTGGAAGGCGCCCGGTTCCGCGTGCACACACCGCTGATCGATCTCTCCAAGGCCGAGATCATCCGGCGCGGGCTGGCGCTCGGCGTGGACTATTCGATCACGATGTCCTGCTATCAGCCGGATGCAACCGGTGCCGCCTGCGGGCGGTGCGACAGCTGCCGCCTGCGTCGGGAGGGATTCCATGCTGCCGGCGTGAACGATCCGACGCGATACGCTCGCTGAACGGCTTGCCGCGAAGAGCGGAAGAGGGGGATGGGAGTGGTGGGTCGTCTGGGGCTCGAACCCAGGACCAACGGGTTAAAAGCCCGGTGCTCTACCAGCTGAGCTAACGACCCCGAAAAAAGAGCGCGAATTGTATGCGTGGCCGAGTTCGGAGACAACCCTGGGGTGCTAATCTGCACGTGCCGGTCGGGGTGTCCATGGATGTGCGCCCGGATGTGTTCGCGGGGCCGCGTCGCGACTTGACATGCCCGGTCCGAAGGTCTGGTATTTCCGCTTCGGTGCACCGTGCCACGCGCCGCCTGGCGCCGCGCATCGCCCGCCGCAGTTCATTGGGGGAGACGGCAATTGACCGCAAAGCGTGCCCTGGTAGTCGATGATTCGCGATCCGCACGGATCTCGCTCCAGCGGCTGCTCGAGCAATACCACATCGCCGTCGACTTCGCCGAATCCGGTGAGGAAGCGCTCGACTATCTGAAGCACCATCTGGTCGACGCCATTTTCATGGACCACACCATGCCGGGCATGGACGGTCTCGAGACCGTGGTGGCGATCAAGAGCAACCCGCGTACCGCGACGATTCCGGTGATGATGTACACGGCCAAGGAAGGCGAGGTCTACGTCAGCCAGGCGCGCGCGCTCGGGGCGCTCGGCGTGCTGCCGAAACAGGTGCAGCCGGGCGTGCTCCTGGAAATGCTGCGCAAGCTGGGACTCGTCGAAGCGGACGCGGCACCGGCGGGTGACGCAATGCAGCCGTTCCAGGCGATGGAGGCGGCCGGTGCCGATCCGGTCGTGCCACGCGCGGTACGTTCAGCCGCCGGGGAACGAAACCCCCAGCGGACATCCTACAACTCGGCAGACAAGTCAGCCGACGCAGCCGATCCCGACTACGATCAGCAGGCGCTCGGCGCATCGGTTCAGTCGGTCATCCGCAAGGTCCTGAGCGAGCAGCACCTCCAGCTGCGTTCGGACATTCTGAGCGCGCACCGTGAATTCGCGCGCCAGGTGGCCCACGAGATCCTGGCCCGTGAGCGCCCGCCGGCGGCGGCGTCAACCGTCGCCCCGGCCGGCGTGCCGGAGGGTGCGGCGCACGCAGCGTCCGGGCCTCGACCGCAGCGGCTCGGCTGGCTCCTCGCGATTCCGATCCTGGTGCTCGTGCTGCTCTACGGGCTTTCTTTCCAGGAGCGTGCGACGCTGCGCGAAGAGACGGCCCGGCTCGGCACGCAGCTCGACGGTCGCGACCGTGAACTCGAAGCACTGCGCACCGCGCGGCGCAACGATCTCGACGCCGAACGGGCCGAAGCGGATGACCGGTCCGGTGCGCTTATCGGCGCGCTCGAGTGGGCGCTGAACCAGGATCCGCGGGTCGGCTATGACGAAGCGGCGTTCGACGATCGCCGGGCGGTGGAACTCGACGCGCTGCTCGGCCGGCTGGTCGCCGCGGGATTCCGGGGCACCGTGCGCATCGAGTCGCATCTCGGCGAGTTCTGCCTGGCGTCTGAGGCTGGGGGCGGGTACCGGCTCGCGGCCCCGGACACGGCGCTCGACGGCTGTGCGCTGCTCGGCCATCCATTCGACCAGTCGACGTTCGTCGAGGAGCGCATGTCGGCCTCCTTTGCGAGTTACCTCCTGCGCTCGCCGCTGGTCAACGAGTCCGGCATCGACGTGGAAGTGGTAGCCCTGGACCGCGATGCTTCGCAGCCACTGGAGGATGCGCCGGCCAGTGTGACCTCGGCCGGCGAGTGGAACGAGATCGCCGCGCGCAATCACCGGGTGCGTTTCGCGATTCTCCCGGTCCGGTAGGGGCAGTCCGCAAGCGCGGCATGGTGAGTCAGGCTCCCGGCAGATCGAACCGGTTACGCTCGGTGTGGCTGACCAGGAAATCCCAGATGCGCAGGGACAGCGCCGGGTCGTTCGCGTCCGCCCAGGCGTGCAGTTCGATCAGTGCGGCCAGCCCTTCGGCGTGCCAGGGATCGAGCTCCGACAGCCTGAGACCGGGCAGGGGGCCGGTCTGGAACGCCGCGCGCCGTCCGGCCTGCGGCGCGTCCGGATGCGCGGCGGCGGCCGCGGCGAACAGCGCCTTGAGATCCTCGATGTCGGCGACACGGTTCGCGACGGCCCGATCCTGGTCCTGCGCCATCGCGAGCAACAGCATGCTGATGAGGCCGGTGTTCGCCATGGCATAGGCCGAGCCGGCCTCCGGTGCGATGCTCTGGGCCAGCTTCACCGCGAGATCGGCGAGCGCCCGTGCTGGTTGCGGGATCATGCGGGCGGCTCCGTGTACGTGTGGCGTGCGGCCGGATGCAGGCGGTCCACCAGGATGCGGTTCTGCCGGTCGGTCATGATCCAGCCCGCCATGGCGAGGATCGGTTCCTTCGACTCGCCGTTCATGAAGTCCTCGGTCGACGAGATCCAGATGGCCAGTGCCTTCAGCGAGGCGAAGATCTGCCACCAGCGGAACGCGGCACGGTTCACGTGCATGCCGCTCGCCGCCTCCCAGGTGCGGATCGCGTCCTCGCGCGGCAGGAGCCCGCCCGCGAGGTGGCGCTCGGGCCAGGCCCAGAGCGGATCCAGCGACCAGGCGAGATCCTCGAGCGGATCGCCGATGTGGGCCATCTCCCAGTCGAGTACGCCGGTGATGGCGCCGTCCGGCGCATAGAGGAAGTTGCCGGTCCGGTAGTCCCCATGCACCAGGACGAGTCGCCCAGACGGCTGCGGCAGATGCCGGCGCAGCCAGCGCACGGTGGCGGCGGCAACCGGCTGCGGATGCAGGGCATCCTGCTCGATCACGCCGGCCCAGTAGTCGAGTTCCCGTGCGGCCGCGTGTGCCGGTCTCTCCATGAACGCGTCGAGTCCGAGTGCGTCGACGTCCAGCGCCGCGAGCCGGCCGAGCAGGGACCACATGTTGTGGCCGACCGTCTCGCGCAGCGCCGCGCGCGCGGGGTCGCGCAGCGCGGCCACGCTGGTCTCGCACCCGGGGATTTCGGCCATCACCGAGAACGGCCGCTCGAGGTGGCGGGGATCTTCCTCGAGGATCAGGGGTTCGGGGACTGGAAAGCCGGCTGCGTGCACGGCGGCGTAGGTCCGGTATTCGAGTGCCCGTTCGGTGTCGATCAGGCTGGTCTTGGGGTCGCGCCGGACGATCAGACCGCGTATCTCGCCGGCCGCCTCGACCCGCACCCGGTACGTCTCGCGCGAGGCGCCGCCCGGGATCTGCTCGACGGTCCTGAGCGACACCGGCAAGCGCCAGTGCGCGGCCAGGTAGGTGACCAGGCGCTCGGCGAGCGGTTGCAGGGCCGGGTGCACGGCTCGCGCGGTCAGGCCGCCGGCTTCAGTCTGAAGCGGATCGGCAGGTGCTTGAAGCCGTGCACGAAGCTCGCCCGCAGGTGCTCGGCGGTTCCCGCGAGTTCGATCTGCTCGATGCGCGGGATGAACTGCGCGAAGAAGATCCGCATCTCCATGCGCGCGAGCAGGAGCCCGAGGCACTGGTGCGGGCCGGTGCCGAAGGCGAGGTGCCGGTTCGGCTTGCGGTCGATGCGGAATTCGAACGGGTTCTCGAAGATCTCCTCGTCGAAATTGGCGGACGCGTACATGAGGCCGACCGTGTCGCCCTTGGCGATCTTCCGGCCGCGCAGCTGGTAATCGCGCATGGCGGTGCGCGAGAACTGGGCAACCGGCGTGGTCCAGCGGATCATCTCCTCCACGGCGAGCTTGACCAGCTCTTCGTCGTGGATGTTGTCCCTCAGGAGCTCGAGCTGGTCGGGGTGTGTCAGCAGGGCGTGCAGTCCGCCCGAGATGGCGGTACGGGTCGTTTCATGACCCGCGGTCGCGACGATGGTGTAGTAGGAGATCAGCTCCTTGTACGGCAGGTATTCGCCGTCGATCCGGCCGTTGGCGATGTACGAGGCGAGATCCTCGGTCGGACTGGCGCGCCGTTCCTCGGTCAGGCGGGTGAAATAGGCGTACAGGTCCTTGATGGTCTCGAAGATCGAGAGCGGATCCTCGCCCACCCGCTTCATCTCCGGGTCGTCGCCGGCGAACAGTTCGTTGGTGAGCTTCAGGATGCGCCACTCGTCTTCCTCGGGAACACCGAGCAGTTCCGTGATCAGTTTGAGCGGCGGCCAGACGGCGACGTCCTGCACGAAGTCGAGCTCGCGTACGCTGCCGTCGCCCATCATGTCGTCGAGGATGGTGTGGATGATGTCGGTGAGCCGTTCGTCCAGCCGCTTGATGTTGGACGGCTTGAACCACGGCTGTACGAGCGCGCGATACTTGGTGTGGTCGGGCGGATCCATCTGCACCAGCGAGCGGATCAGGCCGCCTTCGCCGGCGGTCGCCAGCACTTCCAGCAGCTTTGGCGAGTCCTGCAGGCGCTGGAAGATCTGCGCGATGATCTCGGCGCGCATCTCGGGGCGGGTGACCTCGCGGCCGAGGATCGGGCGCGGCTCGCTCGCGAATACCTCCGGCTGCTTCTCGATCTCGACCATATCGGCGTGTTTCGTCACGACCCAGAATGGCCGGAAGCCTTCGGGATGCACCAGCCTGAGCGGGTCGTTGGCGCGCAGCCAGGCGAAGGCCTGGTGCGGATGGCCGATGCGGCCGTAGATCTCCGGCGCGATCACGTCGTCGTCGTGGAACTGATAGCTCTGATTCATCTGGTGTACTGCCCCTGGCGTCGTGCCGGCTGTGGTGGCCGCCGATAGTAAAGCGCCAAAGGTAGCCGGAGACATTGATCGGGAGCAAATGGACCGGGAGCAAATGGACCGTGCGCAAATTCCGCCGGAGCCGCGCCAGGCGTCCCGCCGGGTAGACCGGTGGGCACGTGCCTGCCGGCAGCCAGACAGCGGATGACCGGCCGGAAGCACATCCGATATCATCCGTGCCGCGCGTGTGCCGGCCCCGTACCAGGTGTTCCGAGGCGATGCCCCCGGCAGACTGCGACGGTCAGCATAGTGCGAACCACCGGGGGAGGTCCGAATGAGTCGAGTTCTCGAAGGTCACCATGCGCTGATCACCGGCGGCGGCAGCGGCATCGGGCTCGCCTGCGCACGCGCGTTCCTGGCCGACGGCGCGCGGGTGACGATCATGGGCCGGTCGCGCGAGAAGCTCGATCGTGCGATCGCGGAACTCTCGGCACTGGGCGACGTGGTCGCGCACGCCGCCGACGTCGCCCGCGAAGCGGAGGTCCAGGCCGTCGTCGAAGCGGCGCACGCCGTGGCACCGCTCACCATCGCGGTCGCCAATGCCGGGACCGGACATCTCGCGCCGTTGACGGTGACCGGTGACACCGACTGGCAGCGCATCATGCAGACCAATCTGACCGGGACGTTCTATACCTTCAAACACGCCGGCCGGGTCATCGGCAGTGCTGACGGCGGCGCGCTCTGCGCCATATCCTCGATCGCCGGCGTGCGCACGCACCGGTTCATGCACGCCTACTGCGCGAGCAAGGCCGCCATCGACATGCTGGTGCGCACCAGCGCCGACGAACTCGGTGCGGCCGGAGTGCGCGTCAACAGCGTCTGTCCCGGGCTCGTCGACACCGAGATCGCGGCTGGACTCTTCGCGACCGAGCCGGTGCATCGCGATTACCTGGACTGCATGCCGCTCGCGCGGACCGGTACGCCGGGCGACATCGCCCGGGCGGTGCGTTTCCTGTGCGGCCCGGAGGCCAGCTGGATTACCGGTGTGAACCTCTCGGTCGACGGCGGCCACCACTTGCGCCGCGGACCCAACTACGAACCATTCATCCGAGCGCTGTACGGCGACGACCTGGCGGAGGGCAGACTGTGAGACTGACGAAACTGTCACGATCGATCGAGGGCAAGGTGGCGATCGTCACTGGTGCGGCCAGCGGCATGGGCGCCGCCACGGCAAAACTGTTCGCCGACGAGGGCGCCAAGGTCGCGGCACTAGATGTCAACGCAGGCGCGCTCGAAGGCGTGGTCGGCGAGATCGCAGCGGCCGGCCGGCCGGTGCGGGGCTGGGCGCTGGACCTCGGCGATCGCGCCGCCATCGACCGGGTGTTCGGCGAGATCGCCGCGCATTTCGGCGGTATCGACATCCTGGTGAACAATGCCGGCATCTCGCTCTTTACGCCGATCGACGCCGACGACTTCGAGGAAAAGTGGGACCGTACGCTGTCGATCCTGCTCACCGCGCATACCCGGACGATCCGGGCGGCATTGCCCTGGCTGCGCCGCGCCGCGCATCCACGGATCGTCAACATCGCGTCCACCGAGGGGCTCGGCGCCACCCGGTTCGGCAGTCCGTACACGGCGGCCAAGACCGGTGTCATCGGGCTCACCCGTTCACTCGCGGTCGAACTCGGCGGCGAGGGCATCACGGTCAACTGCATCTGCCCGGGGCCGATCCACACCGGGATGACCGCGGGCATTCCCGACGAGGCCAAGCAGGAATTCGCGCGGCGCCGGGTGGCACTCAGGCGGTACGCGGACCCGGAGGAGGTCGCGCAGATGACGCTTTCGCTTGCGTTGCCCGCGGCCAGCTTCACCACCGGCGTGGCACTGCCCGTTGACGGCGGTTTGACGATCCGCAACGCATGATAGGGTTCCCTGGGGTCACGGTGTACACCCTTTGAAGCAGCCTCCCGGTACCGGCGTGAACGACCGCGTCTCGTGGGGGACGGTGTTCGCCTATGGTGCCCCGGGCATCGGCGCCGGCTACATGTCGCTGATGCTCAGCCTGTACGTCATGAAGTTCGCGACGGACGTGCTGCTCATCGCGCCGGCGGTCATGGGGCTGATCTTCAGCGCATCGCGCATCTGGGACGCGGTGTCCGACCCGCTGGCCGGCTACCTCTCGGACCGGACCCGCACGCGGTTCGGGCGGCGCCGGATCTGGATCCTGGCGAGCGTGGTGCCGATCGCCGCGACGTTCATCATGGTGTTCGCGCCCCCCGCGGCGCTCACCGGCGGCAGCCTGACCGCCTGGATGGCGGTGGCCATCGTTGGTTTCTATTCGGCCATGACCGTGTTCCTGGTGCCGCACCTCTCGCTCGGCGCCGAACTCTCGTCGAACTATCACGAGCGCAGCCGCCTGTTCGGTCTGCGCCACGCCTCGTACACGCTGGGGTCGATCCTGGCCCTGTACTCCTTCTACCTGCTGATCATGGCCGAGCAGCAGGGCGCCACCGCGGTACGGGCGCTGGCGCTCGATCTCTCGATCGTCGCGGCACTGGTGATGCTCGCCATGGTGGTGTTCGCCTTCGTCCGCCTGCGCGAGCGCCCCGATTACCAGGGGCGCGTCAACGAAAAGCCGTTCCAGGCATTTGCCGACGTGTGGCGCAACCCGCACGCGCGCCTGTTGATCATCGTCACCTTCATCGAGAACGTGGGGAGTGCTGCGATCGGCGCGCTGACGCTCTATATCGCCCAGTACGTGATCGGGGCGCCGCAATGGGCGCCGCTGATCATCCTGTGCTACATGATCCCGTCGACCCTCTCGGTGCCGATGTGGCTCCCGCTCTCGCGTCGGTTCGGCAAGATCCGTTTGTGGATGTTCTCGATGCTGCTGACCGGGTTCTCGTTCGGCGCCATGTTCGCGCTCGCGTTCATGGACGACGTGACCGTGAAGATCGCCTACATCATGGTATTTGCCGTGTTCGCCGGGCTCGCCGCCGGCTGCGGCGGCACCATCGCGCCGTCGATCCAGAGCGACGTGATCGACTACGACGAACTGACCACGGGCGAACGCAAGGAAGGCTCGTACTTCGCGGCGTGGAATTTCGTGTTCAAGAGCGCCATGGGCGTGATGCTGCTGCTCACCGGCTTCGTGCTCGAGTTTTCGGGCTTCGTGCCCAACCAGGAACAGACCATGCAGGTCAAGGTCGCCATGGTGACGCTGTACGGATTGTTCCCGCTGGTCTGTTACATGATCGGCGCCTGGCTGTTCCGCCGCTTCTCGCTGGACGAAGCGGCGCACGCGGAAATCCGGCGGGTGCTGGACGAGCGCCTCGCTGCTCGCTGAACGGAGCATTTTCATGCCACACGTATGGGCCATCCTGGGCGGGCTGCTGATCGGAATCCTGCTGACTGGCACCGCGCGAGCAGGGACCGCACACGACGTGGACCGGGCTTTCCAGGTCACGCCGTATGTCTGGGCAACGGGTTTTGGCGGGACGATCCGGCCTTTCACCGGCGCGCCGGACTTCGAGGTTTCGAAGTCATTCGGGGAGCTCCTGGAAGATCTCGATGCAGCGCTGTTCCTGACCGGGCTTGCCAGGCAGGACCGGTTCGTCGCGGTTGCAGATTTCAGCCATACGTCGTCGTCGCGTGACGGACGCGTGCCGACCCCCATCCCCGGGGTGCCGGTGGTGCCGGCGGAAGGCGAACTGAAACAGACCTCGCTCACGCTGCTCGGCGGCTATCGCGCGGTCGATGAGCCTGATCTCTCGCTGGACCTGCTGGCCGGTGCGCGCGCGTTCTGGATCCGCGGCTCGGTCGCAGCACCGGCGCTCGGCGTCGTGCGGTCCCCGACCGAAGACTTCGTGGACCCGATCGTCGCGGGCCGCGTGAATGCCCGGATAGCAGAGGGCTGGTCGGTGCTCTTCTACGGCGACTACGGCGGCTTCGGCGTCGGTTCGGAACGCACGACGCAGTGGCTCGCGACGGTAAATACCGATGTCTCGCCGCACATCTGGATTTCCGGCGGCTACCGGCAGCTCAACGTGGACTATCGAGAGCGGGGCATGCGCGTGGACGCCCGCCTCGGGGGTCCGATCCTCGGGGTCACGATTCTCTTCTGAGCCTGCCGGGGCTCAGAGCGAATATCTTGCGAGGACGCCGTTCTTCATGATCGCGGCGAATCCGGTGACCGGGTCCGCCAGCAGTTCGAGGTTCGCGAGCGGGTCGCCGTTCACCAGCAGGAGATCGGCGAGCGCGCCTTCGCGCACGACGCCGAGTTCGCCCGGGTAAGGATTGCGCAGTCCAGAGAGTGCGAGTAGCTGCGCGTTGTCGTGGGTCACCAGCTTCAGGATCTCCGCTGGAGTGAACCAGCTGCGCAGGCGCAGGATGTAGGCGTTCTGCTGCGCGTTTTCCTGCGGCCGGAACAGGAAGTCGGTGCCCCAGGCAAGTTTGACGCGGTGCTTCTTCGCCCATGCCCAGGCGTTGTCGGAGCCGGCCGCTACTTCGGCCTTCTTCGCGCGCCGCTCCGGCGGGTCGTCGGGCAGCGGCGGTGGCAGGTTCTGCAGCGACAGCCAGACCCCGCGCCGCGCCAGGAGGCGGATGGTGTCTTCGTCCAGCAGCTGGCCGTGCTCGACACTCTTCACGCCGGCATCGACCGCGCGCCGCACGGCCCGAGGGGTGTAGGCGTGGACCGCAACGTACGTGCCCCAGTCCTCAGCCGCGGCCACGGCGGCTTCGAGCTCTTCGGGCAGGTACTGGGTCACGTCGATCGGATCGTAGTCTGAACTGGAACCGCCGCCGGCCATCAGCTTGATCTGGCTCGCGCCGAACCGGAGATTCTCGCGCGTCGCCGTCAACACTTCGTCGCGTCCGTCGGCGATGAAGGTGGCGCCGAGCTTCTCGGCGCGCGAGACCTGCCCGGTGAAACGGCGGGACGGCTCGTTCGGCAGGCGGAAGTCGCCGTGCCCTGAAGTCTGGCTGATCACCGCGCCCGAGGGCCAGATGCGGGGACCGCGGTACCTGCCGGCGTCGATGCCTGCTTTTAGGCCCCATACCGGTCCGCCCATGTCGCGTACCGACGTGAAGCCGCGCAGCAGCATGGCTTCCGCTTCCCGAGCCGCGGCGGCTTCGGCGGATTCGGGCGTGAGGTCCGGTGCCAGCAGTTGCAGCATGGCAAGGGACGAAAAGGTCATGTGAACGTGCACGTCGATCAGGCCGGGCATCAGCGTGCGACCGTTCCCCTCGACGATGCGTGCGTCCGGAGCAACCTGCCCGGGCGCGATGCGGGCGATGCGGTTGCCGCGTACCAGTACGTCGGTCGGCGCGGACAGCCCTGGCCCGACGCCGTCGAAGACGCGGACGTCGCGAAACAGCACCTCCGGAGAATCCGACTGGGCATGAACGAGGCAGGGTGTGGCCAGTACGAGCAGGCAGAGCCAGTGAACGAACCGCATATGTACTCCTGTCCTGCCGGAAGCGCGGACCCATGGTAGAGTCTGGTGACGGCCAAGTCATGACCCGAATGAATCCAGAAAAACTCGCCGAGGCGGAAGCATTGTTCAGGTTGCGCTACCCGGAAGGGTTTGCCAGCGAGGAACTGCAGCACGTGCGTAGGAAACACAACGTCGAGCGACTCTCGGCGTTCGCGCAGACAGCGCTTGCGGAAGCCAATTTCGGCAGACGCGGCAAGGTGCTCGACGACATCGTGAAGATCGTCACGCGGTCCTCGATGGTGTCCCTGTTCGAGAAGCCGAAGTTTCGCGATTACGTGAATGGTCTCGCGCGCGGTGATCGTGAGTACCTTGCCTCGGGCTACCGGCAACTGCTGCACGGCGATCAGCAGCGTGGGTTCGAGCAGGTGCTGGACGTGCTCGACGCGGGCCAACTCGCCAAGTGGAGTCTCACGACCATCGTCATGTACCAGTACCGGCCGCAGGTCGACGTATTCGTGAAGCCGACCACCACGAAGAACGTCATCCGCCAGTTCGAACTCGAAGGGCTGGTCTACCGGCCGCGCCCGTCCTGGGACTTCTACGTCGGCTATCGTGCGGCGATCGATGCCATGAAGGCCCGGGTGAGCCCGTCGCTCGCGCCCAACAACGCGGCCTTCACCGGCTTTCTCATGATGTCGACGGCGGTGCGCGACGGCTGATCCGGTACGGGTATCGGTACGGCGTGCGCGTGGGCGGGAGCGTGACCATCAACAACTCAAGGAGGATCGTATGGGACCGTTGAAGGGCATCCGCGTCATCGAGCTGCAAGGCATCGGCCCCGGGCCGTTCTGCGGCATGATGCTCGCGGACATGGGCGCCGAACTGATCCGCATCGATCGCGCGGCATCCGCCGGACGGCCGGCGGGCAAGGACATCCTGGCCCGCGGCCGCCGGAGCGTGGCCGTCGACCTGAAGCACCCGCAGGGGATCGAAGCCGTGCTGCGCCTTGTCGAGACCGCCGACGTGCTGATCGAGGGCTTCCGGCCTGGCGTCATGGAGCGGCTCGGTCTCGGGCCGGACGTCTGTCTGGCCCGCAACACCCGCCTTGTCTATGGACGCATGACCGGCTGGGGTCAGCACGGCACCATGGCCCAAGCGGCCGGCCACGACATCAACTACATCTCGCTGTCGGGCGCCCTGCACGCGATCGGTGAGGAGGGCGGCAAGCCGGTGCCGCCGCTCAACCTGGTGGGCGACTTCGGCGGCGGCGGGATGCTCCTGGCGTTCGGCATCGCCGCGGCGCTGGTGGAGCGCGCGACCTCCGGCAAGGGCCAGGTGGTGGACGCCGCGATGACCGACGGTTCCGCACTGCTGATGAACGGCCTGTTCCCGGGCATGCAGACCGGGCAATGGCGCCCGGAACGCGGCACCAACATGCTGGACGGCGGTGCCCACTTCTACGGCAGCTACGAGACCAGGGACGGCAAGTACATCTCGATCGGCTCCATCGAGCCGCAGTTCTACGCCCTGTTATTGGAGAAGACCGGTCTTGCGGACGATCCGGCGCTGGCGAAGCAGATGGCGCGGGCCGACTGGCCCGCGCTCAAGGAAAAGCTCACCACCGTGTTCAGAACGAAGACCCGCGACGAGTGGGACACGATCATGCTCGGCAGCGACGTCTGCTACGCGCCGATTCTCCCGTTCGCCGAGGCGGTGGAGCACCCGCACAACCAGGCGCGCGGGACGTTCGTCGAAGTCGACGGCCTGAAGCAGGCCGCGCCGGCACCGCGCTTCAGTCGCACCGCGCCGGAAGTTCCGGTACCCGCGGCAGCGCCCGGGCAGCACACCCGGGAAGTGCTCGCGGGCGCGGGCTTCGATGCCGCGGAGACCGATGCATTGCTGGCGTCGGGGGCCATTGCATAATGCGTGCGTGCGGCTGTTGTCCCGGTAGTGACGGGACGCGCTTGGCCGCGACATGGTCAGGCCGCAGTGCCTTCGGGGCTGTTCGTCCAGATCGTGCGCAGATGCGAGATCGAGAGCCCGGCGCGCTGCATGTTCGCCTGGCTGGTCCCGCCCCACTCGGCCTGACCGGTCACGATGGTGGCGCCCAGCGCGCGCGCCACCTCGATCCGGGTCGCGATCAACGCGGTCTGCAGGCCGCGGTTGCGGAACCCTGGAAGTGTGGCCGCCGCCGCGAGGTAGGCGATCTCGCCATGGATCGACAGCACGGCGGCCGCCGCCGCGCGGCCGTGGTGACGCGCCACGAACAGGTGCCAGTTCGGCACGTCGAGCCAGAAACCCTGGTTGATCCGTAGCTGGGCGAGCGCTGCCGGCGGCAGGCCGAAGCCTGCGTTCAGGGTGTCCAGAAATTCGTCCAGGGATTGCCGCTCGACGGGCGTGACGACCACGGCGTCGACGGTGGAGCGGTCGTTCGTGGGCAGCGGTGCCGCGTACAGCGTCGATGCGTGCTGTTCGATCCGGAATCCGCATGCGGCCAGAGCGTTCAGCACCCGGATCGGCGTGCAGGGTGTCGTCTCCACCCAGAATAACTGGCCGGATGGGCCGTAGAAGTCGGCGAGGCGATCGATCTGCGCGACGTGCTCCAGACCGGTCGCGCGATTCATGAGGGGGTTGCGCGGCGCGAAGGGCACCCTGGTCGCGACCAAGCCGTCGTCCAGCAGGATCTCCGCTCCCATCGGGTTCCCAGGCCCCGAATAGCGTGCGACGAGGTATTCACGGGCGGCAGTGTCGACTCGACGCACGAGGGCTGCATTGGCGACCAGCATGCGGGAATCCTCCTGGCGTTCACACAGGGCATTGTAGGCAAACGGCAAGGACGACGTCCGGATCTGACCGCCTCGACCCTTCGGACTTGTAGCCGCGCCGATCTCGACCTACGCTGCGCGGACCGCGCCGGTGCCGAGTTCGGAGGTAACAGCCGTGACCCAGATCCATGCCGGACGCTTCACCGCCGTTCCGGCCGACGAGTTCGTCGTGTTTCTCATCGGCATGCGCTTCAACCGACCGCTGCGGATCCGCAGCTGGCTGCCGGTGCTGAAGGCGATGCCGGCCATGCAGCGCGAACTGGCCCTACGCCCGGAACTGGGTTGTCTCGGTGTTCATAACTGGTTCGGCCGAACCTCGCTTTCGCTTCAGTACTGGCGTGACTTTGCGTGCCTCGAAGCCTATTCACGCGCTCCCGAGCACCTCCACCTGCCGGCGTGGCGCGAATTCAATCGCGGTATCCGCAACAACGGCGACGTGGGCATTTGGCACGAGACGTACCGGGTATCCCGCAGCGGGTCGGAGGCGATCTACGGGAACATGCCGGTGTCCGGCCTCGCGGCCGCCTTCGAGCATCACCCGGTCGGTCGGGTCGGCCAGTCCGCGGGCAGACGGATCGGCGCTCGCCAGGCGGACGAAACGGTCGTCGAGCCTTACTAGGCCGGACGGCATCCAATCACGACACAACGGGTCGAGGGGGAATGATGGCGCAAACCAGACCGGTCGCCGTGGTGATCGGTGCGACCTCCAAGTGGCAGTCGGACGGCCGCAATACGCGGCTCGCGCACGGTCACGACATCGACGATGCGGACGTGCCGGTCCACGCCCGGTGGGGTGTCGGCGGCGCCATTGCGCAGAAGTTCGCGCGCGAGGGGTTCCACGTGGTGCTCACCACGCGGACCGCGCGCAACGCGCAAGCGCTCGAGGCCGCGATCCACGCGCAGGGCCAGGCGTGCTCGATCGTCGAACTCGACCTCGTCTCGCAGGCGTCGATCGAAGACGCGTTCGCGACCATCCGGGCGACTGTGGGCGACCCGGAAGTCGTGGTGCTGAACGCCGGTTACCTCGAAGGACGCGATCTGCCGCCCGGGCAGGAACTGCTGGAACACATCCCGGTGGAGATGTTCGACACGGCGCAGCATATCGCGAGCCGTGGTCCGTTCCTGGTGGCAAGGACGGCACTGCCGGCGATGCGCGCAAAGGGCCGCGGCTCGTTTCTCATCACCAACAACGCCGCGTCCTTGCGCGGCCGCAAACGCCAGGCTGGGCAGTCACTCTACTATCCGCGCGTGATGATGCGCACGCTCGCGCAGGTGCTGACCGAGGAATATTCTAGCCACGGGATTCACGTGGCCAACGTGATCGTCGACGGTCTGATCGATTCGCCCGGTACGCGAGCATTGCCGATTGCGCGCAAGCGCCCGGAGATCGTCATGAATCCGGCCGCGATCGCCGATGCCTTCTACTATCTGCACACCCAGGACCGATCCTGCTGGACCCACGAGCTCCAGCTGACACCCTACTCGACGGTGCCGAGCTTCTGAATCCCGGCGCGGGTTCAGGCAAGGGGATCCGTAGTGCCGCGTTCGAGGTGCAGCAGGTAGGCGAACGAGGGGATCGAAAGTCCGTCGCGGCGCCCGGTCAGATAGCGTTCATCCTGAATCAACGGCGCGCAGTGTTCGCGCACGTGCCAGCCGCAGCGGACGACCAGCGCTTCCATGGCCCCCGGTGTGAAAAACGAGCGCATGGGCTCGCGCTGGAATGCCGTTGCGACCCGGGTGCCCCATAGCAGCACCGCGGCCGGATCGAACAGCGGGGGCTCGCGCCAGTAGTCGAGAACCAGTTCGGAGCCGGGCGCCGAGCAGCGGGCGAGCGAGCTCAACGTGGCGGCGATCGCTTCACGCGACAGGTAGTACGTGGTGCCGAGCCAGGACACGAACTGGTGCAAGGGTTCCTGGCCCAATGCCGACTCGATACCGGTGCGCTCGAAGTCGACCGGTGCCCACCGCACGGCAGCCTCGTCGAGTCCGCGACCGGCCAGCAGCTGGCGCTTCCAGGTCTGGGTCGCGGGGTGATCGATCTCGACGACCGGCATAGCATCGGCCATCCCGCGCGTGCGCAGCGCGTAGGTGTCGAGGCCTGCGGCGAGCACCACGTAACGCATGGCTCCACGCTGCCTGGCGCCGGCCAGCGCGTCTTCCGCGTACCTGGCACGCACCACGACGTGGCTCCGCATGCCGGTCAGGCCGTTGTAGCGTTGCCGGTAGATGGCCGTCCAGCTGCGCGGCAGGCGCGCGAGGCGTTCGAGGAATCGTGCCTGCACCGCGGGCAGCAGGTGGACTGCATGGCTGTCGTCGAATACCGGGGGCGCGTCGTCGACGACACGGTGCAGCGCGCGCAGGAACGCGGTGGCCAGTGCGGTACGGCTCGGTTTACCCGGCTCCACGTCAACGCGCCTCGCCGATCGTGCTTCGCGTCGGATGCCGGACCGCCCGCAGCACGATCACGAGTGCCGCGAGGGTGAGCAGGCCCGCGAGCACGAAGCTCGCGCCGGGAAACTGGATCGGCGCATCCTCGGCGGAAAAGATACGGAACACCTGGGTCATCATGAGCGGTGCGACGATGGCGGTCAGCCCCATCAGGCTCGACAGCGCGCCCTGCAGCTCGCCCTGCTGATCCTCCGGGACCGCCCGTGACAGCATGCCGCGCAGGGCGGGCATGACGAGTCCCATGAATGCGCCCAGGGCAATCCAGGGAAACAGCATCCATCCGGCGCTTGCGAAGGCGTAGCCGAAGAAACTGGTCGCGGTCAGCGCGAGCCCGACGGCCGCGGCGCGGGTCTCGCCCAGCCGGCGTACGATCGGGCCGACCAGCGTGCCGGAGACCACGGCGCTCGCGAGACCCACCGCCGCGAGGCCGAGGCCCACCTGCGCCTCGGACCAGGCGAACTTGTGGATCACGTAATAGGTCCACGTCGAGGGATTGACGTCGTGGGCGATGAAATAGAGGACGAGCGCGCCGGACAGGGTCATGACGAGCGGATAAGGTCGCAGCGCCCGATACGCACCCAGCGGATTGGCGCGCGTCAGCCGGAACGGCCGGCGCCGTTCCGCGGGGAGCGTTTCCGGCAGTACGACCAGACCGTAGATCACGTTGACCAGCGCGAGGCCGGCCGCCACGAAGAACGGCACGCGCGGTCCGATCTCGCCGAGCAGGCCGCCGATTGCCGGCCCGGCCACGAAGCCGACCCCCCAGGCGGCGCCGATCAGGCCGAACCGGGCGGCGCGCTCCGATTCCGGGGTGATGTCGGCGATGTAGGCATTGGCGGTGGCGAAAGTGGCGGCCGATGCGCCCGCGAGCAGCCTGCCGAGGAACAGCCAACCGATGCCGGTCGCGAAACCCATGATCAGGTAGTCGACGCTGAGCGTTGCGAGCGACAGCAGCAGCACGGGTCGTCTGCCGAACCGGTCCGAGAGGTTGCCGAGCACCGGTGCGAACAGGAAATGCATCAGCGCGTAGACGAACATCAGCGCACCGCCGTACCCGGCAGCCTGGCTGACCGAAACGTCGCCGAGCTCGGCGATCAGCTTCGGCAGCACGGGAATGATGATGCCGAACCCGAGTGTGTCGATGAAGATCGTGATGAGGATGAACAGCAGGGCGTGTGGGCCGGGTTTCCGGGCACTCATCCGAACGCCCTTGCGCCGATGGTGGCGAGGTTCATCGTCCGACGAAATTGCCGGGGCGCCGTTCGGCGACCGCGCGTACGCCCTCGCGGTGGTCCTCGGTCCGCTGGAGCCTGAACTGTTCAGCGTACTCATGATCCGTCTGCGCCTGTACCGCGGCAGCCAGCCCGTCGCGCAGCGTGGCGCGCACCGACAGCAGCGCCAGCGGCGCGTTGACGGCGATCTCCTCGGCGAGCGCGAATGCGGCCGGACGCAGATCGGCGATTGGCACCAGCTGATCGGCGAGGCCCCACTCGAGTGCCGTGGCGCCGTCGATGCGTCGACCGGTCAGGAACATGAGACTCGCGCGCTGCTGGCCGATCAGCCGCGGGAGTGTGTGGGTCAGACCGAACCCCGGATGGAAGCCGAGCTTGACGAAATTCGCGGTGAAGCGCGCCTCGGGCGCCACCACGCGGAAGTCCGGCACCAGGGCAAGCCCGAAGCCCCCGCCGACCGCTGCACCCTGGATGGCGCCGACCACCGGCTTCTTGCACGCGAACAGTCGCACCGCGGCCGTGTACAGCGGGTTGCCGCCGGCGAGCGTGCGCGCGCCGCGCTCGTGCGCCTGGCCGCGGTCGGCGAAGTTCGCGCCGGCGCAGAAATGCTTGCCGCGCGCGGCCAGCACCAGTGCACGCACGGCGGCATCCCGATCCAGCGCCTCGAAGGTATCCGCGAGCGCTTCGATCAGCGCGACGTCGAAGTGATTGTCCGGCGGGCGGCAGATTTCCACCAGGGCGACGTGGCCGTTGCGTTCGACATTCAGATCCGTGGTCGTCATGGCGGCGGCTGACCCTCGGTAGACGGTGAGTCGATTGGTCCGATGATGTTTGACCAGCGCCCGCTAATTTGCAACGCTCGACCCGGGAATGCAGGAAGGGGAGTCGAGCAGTTCATGGTGCGTAGCGCATTGGCGTTGTTGTCCGCCATGTATGCATTGCTAGCTTGCCCCGTTGCAATCGCAGACGTTGGCGCCCTGGCAGCGCCGGCGGCCGAGTCGCGCGCGGCCGGAGCGCCCGCGGCTGAGTCGCCCGCAGCTGAGTCGCCCGCGGTGGAGGCTCAACCGGTCGAATGGCGTCATGGCTACGCGTTCCTGAAGCCGCTGGCGCTCCCCGCCGATTTTCCACACTTCGGCTACGTCAATCCCGCGGCACCCAAGGGGGGCGAGATGCGGCTCGCCGAGATGGGCACGTGGGACAACTTCAATCCCGTCTCTGCCCGCGGGCGCGATGCGCAGGGTCTGCAGTGGTGGACCACGCTGAACCTCCTCTATGACAAGCTGCTGGAACGTGCCGCGGACGAGCCGACCGCGTTTTACGGGCGCCTCGCCGAGTCGGTTGCCGTGGCACCCGACGGCAGCTGGATCGGATTCCGGCTGCGCCCGGAAGCACGCTGGCACGACGGGCGGCCGATCACGGCGGACGACCTCGCGTTCAGCTTCGAGGTCTACCGGCACCAGTCCGGCCCGACCATCCGTGCACCGATGAGCGCCTTCGACCGCATCGAGGTGATCGGTCCGCACGAGGTGCGCTACTGGGTCGCGAAGGGCAACGAAGGCGATCCGGTGCTGCCGATCCGGCTCGGCAACGTGCCGGTGCTGCCCCGGCACTACTGGGAAGGGCGCGACATCACGGCCACGACCATCGAGCCGCCGCTCGGTAGCGGTCCTTACCGGATCGGCGACTTCAAGGTGGGGCGCTACGTGCGCTACACGCGGGTCGAGGATTACTGGGGCCGCGACCTGCCGGTGAATCGGGGCCGCTACAACTTCGACTCGGTCAAGTTCGACTATTTCCGCGACGAAAACATCCAGTTCGAGGCCATCAAGGGCAACGTCATCGACCTGCGCGAGGAGACCTATCCGAGCCGGTGGGCGCGCGAATACGACTTCCCGGCCGTCCGACGCGGTCTCTTCCGCACCGAAAAGGTCGAGATGGATCGCCCGGCCGGACTATGGTGGCCGGTGTTCTGGAACCTGCGCCAGCCGCGCTTCCAGGACGTGCGTGTGCGCGAAGCGTTGTGGCTGCTCTACGACTTCCCCTGGGTCAACAGTCGCATGTCGTTCGATTACTGGGACTACGGCCTGAGCTTCTTCCACAACTCCGAGATGGCCCACACCGGCGAACCCTCGGCGCTCGAACTCGCGCTGCTCGAACCGTTGCGGGATCGGGTCCCGGAACGGGTGTTCGGCGGGCCGTTCGAACCACCGCCCAACCTGGGCGGCGGCTGGCACCGCGACAACGTCAAGGAGGCGCTGGCATTGTTCGAGGCGGCCGGCTGGGTCATCCGCGACGGCGTGCTGGTCTATGCAGCGACCGGCGAGCCGTTCGAGATCCGCTTCGTGGTAGTTTCGCCGGGCCTGGTCGGCGCGCTGTATCCCTACATCCAGGCGTTGAAGCGCGTGGGCATCGCGGCGAACGCGATCGCGCCGGAGACGTCGAACTGGCTGTACCGCATGCGTGCCGGGGATTTCGACGCGGGCGCGATCGCGTTCCAGCCGGACGTGACGCCGACCCTGCTGCTCTCCAACAGCTTCTCCAGCGCTGCCGCCGAGCAGGCCTACAGCTACAACTGGGCGCACGTGCGCGATCCGGCGGTCGATGCGCTGATCGCAGCGGTCTACCGGGCGCAGACCTACGACGAACTGATCGCGGCGACGCGCGCCATCGACCGTGTCCTGCTGTGGAACTTCTACTACGTCCCGGGCATGTCGCGGACCCACATGGCGATGACCTGGTGGGACAAGTTCGGCATTCCTGATCACGCGCCGCTCGCACGGCCGATCTACTACGACGCCTGGTGGTGGGACGAACGCAAGGCGGCGCGGGTCGCGGCGGGGCGTCGGGCGGAGGACGGCTGATGGGTCGCTATATCCTGCGCCGGCTGCTGCTGATCGTCCCGACCCTGTTCGGGATCATGGTGATCAACTTCGTGATCGTGCAGTTCGCGCCGGGCGGACCGGTCGAGCAGGTGCTCGCCCAGTCGGCCGGATTGGCGGGTTCCACCACGGCGGCGATCTCGGATGCCGGCAGCATGGGACCGTCCGGCGGCGACGGTTATACGGGCAGCAGCGGGCTCGATCCGGCCTTCGTGGCGGAGCTCGAGCGGCAGTTCGGCTTCGACCGCCCGGCGCACGAACGTTTCGTACTGATGATCTGGAACTACATGCGGCTCGACTTCGGCAACAGCTACTTCCAGGACCGGCCGGTGGTGGAACTGGTTGCCGAGCGGCTGCCGGTGTCGATCTCGCTCGGGTTCTGGTCGCTGCTGTTCATCTATGCGATCTCGATTCCGCTCGGTGTCGCGAAGGCGGTACGCGATGGCTCGCGCTTCGACGTCTGGACCAGCGGCGTGGTGTTCACCGCCTACGCGGTGCCCGGCTTCCTGTTCGCCGTGCTGCTGATCGTGCTGTTCGCCGGGGGGACCTACCTCGACTGGTTCCCGCTGCGTGGCCTGGTGTCGGAGAACTTCGACGAGTTGTCCGCCTGGGGCAAGGTCAAGGACTACTTCTGGCACCTCACGCTGCCGATCACGGCGCTGACCATCGGCGGCTTCGCAACACTCACCATGCTGACCAAGAATTCGTTCCTGGAGGAGCTCTCGAAGCAGTTCGTACTGACCGCGCGCGCGAAGGGGCTGACCGAGCGGCGCGTGCTGTACGGCCACGTATTCCGCAACGCCATGCTGATCGTGATCGCCGGCTTCCCGGCGGCGTTCGTCGGCATCCTGTTCACCGGCGCACTCCTGATCGAGGTGATCTTCTCGCTCGACGGCATCGGCCTGCTCGGCTACGAAGCGGTGATCAAGCGCGACTACCCGATCCTGTTCGGCACGCTGTTCACCTTCACGCTGCTCGGTCTCGTCATGCAGCTGATCGGGGATCTCACCTACGTATTGGTCGATCCGCGCATCGACTTCGAGCGGCGCGACGGATGAATACAGTCAACGCACGCCGCTGGCGGAACTTCAAGGCGAATCGGCGCGGCTATGTGTCGTTCATCGTGTTCATGGTGCTGTTCGTGATCGCGCTGGGCGCGGAGTTCATCGCCAACGACCGGCCGATCCTGGTCATGAAGGGCGGTGAACTGTACCTGCCGGTGTGGTTCAGCTACTCGGAACAGGAACTCGGCGGCGAGCTGCCGACCGAGGCCAACTACCGCGACCCTTACGTGATCGAACTGATCGAAGCCGACGGCTGGATGCTGTGGCCGCCGGTGCGGTTCAGCTTCGATACGGTGGACTGGGAGATCGACCAGCCGCTGCCGGCGCCACCGGGCGCGCGCCATCTGCTCGGCACCGATGCCATGGGCACCGACGTGTTCGCGAAGCTGCTGTACGGGTTCCGGCTGTCGGTGCTGTTCGGGCTCACGCTCACGATAGTGAGTTCGGTGATCGGCATTCTCGTAGGATCGCTGCAGGGTTACTTCGGCGGCATGGTGGACCTGCTCGGCCAGCGGTTCGTGGAGATCTGGTCGGGCCTGCCGATCCTGTTCGTGCTGATCATCCTGGCCAGCATGGTGGAGCCGAACGTGTACTGGCTGCTGGCCATCCTGAGTGCATTCAGCTGGATGGCGCTGGTGGGAGTAGTACGCGCGGAGTTCCTGCGCGCGCGCAACTTCGACTTCGTGCGCGCGGCGCGGGCACTCGGCGTGTCGAACCCGGTGATCATGGTGCGCCACGTGCTGCCGAACGCGATGGTGGCGACGCTGACGTTCCTGCCGTTCATCCTCAATGCGTCGATCGCGACACTCACCGCGCTCGACTTCCTCGGCTTCGGCCTGCCGGTGACGTCGCCGTCGCTCGGCCGGCTGCTCGCACAGGCGCGCGCCAACCTGCAGGCCCCCTGGCTCGGCCTGACCGCGTTCTTCGCGCTGGCGACGATCCTGACCCTGCTCATCTTCATCGGCGAGGCGGTGCGCGACGCGCTCGACCCGCGCCGCACGCAGCGGAGCCGGTAGATGGGCGAGACCCTGCTCGAGGTGCATGACCTGCACGTGGTGTTCGGCGACCAGCCGGCGGTGCGTGGGATCAGCTTCGACGTGCGCGACGGCGAGACGGTCGCGCTGGTCGGCGAGTCCGGCTCCGGCAAGTCGGCGACCGCCCTGTCGATCCTGCAACTGCTGCCGTATCCGTACGCGTCGCATCCGCGCGGCTCGATCCGGCTTTTGGGCGAGGAACTGGTGGGCGCGCCGCGGGCGACCCTGCTCGGCGTGCGCGGTGCGACCGCGAGCATGATCTTCCAGGAGCCGATGACCTCCCTCAATCCACTGCACACCATCGAGCAGCAGGTGGGCGAGAGCCTCATGGTGCACCGCGGCCTGACCGGCCGGCAGGCGCGTGCGCGGGTGCTGGAACTGCTCGAGCTGGTGCGGCTGCCCGACGCGGCGCGGCGGCTCGGCGCGTATCCGCACGAACTCTCCGGCGGCCAGCGCCAGCGGGTGATGATCGCGATGGCGCTGGCCAACGAGCCGCGCCTGCTCATCGCCGACGAACCCACCACGGCGCTCGACGTGACCATCCAGGCGCGCATCCTCGACCTGCTGCGCGATCTCAAGCGCGAGCTCGGCATGGCGCTGCTCTTGATCTCGCACGACCTCGCGGTGGTGAAACGCATGGCGGACCGGGTTTGCGTGATGCAGTCCGGCGAGATCGTCGAGCAGGGGCAGGTCGCACAGATCTTCACGACACCCCGCCACGCCTATACGCGCCACCTGCTGTCCGCCGAGCCGAAAGGCGAGCCGGTGCCGAGCGACGCCAGCGGCGACGTCGTGCTGTCCACGCGCGGCCTGGCGGTCCATTACGCCATCGGCAAGGGCTGGTTGTCGAAGAAAGGTTCGTTCACGGCGGTCGCGGATCTCGACCTCGAAGTGCGCGCCGGGCAGACCCTCGGCGTGGTGGGCGAATCCGGTTCGGGAAAGACCTCGCTCGGGCTCGCACTCGTGCGGCTCATCGGCTCGAGCGGCCAGATCCGCGCCGGTGAGACGGACGTGCAGGGCCTGCGCGGGCGCGCGCTGAAGCCGCTGCGGCGCGATCTGCAGATCGTGTTCCAGGATCCGTACGGTAGCCTGTCGCCGCGGCTCACCATCCGGGAGATCGTCGAGGAGGGGCTCAAGGTGCACGAGCCGCGGCTCGCGCCGGCCGAGCGCGAAGCGCGGGTGGCGGCCGCGCTCGAGGAAGTCGGGTTAGAGGCCGCGCACCTCGACCGATATCCGCACGAGTTCTCCGGTGGGCAACGGCAACGCATCGCCATCGCCCGCGCGATGGTGCTGCGGCCGCGGTTCGTGGTGCTGGACGAACCCACCTCCGCACTCGACATGTCGGTGCAGGCGCAGATCGTCGATCTGCTGCGCGACCTGCAGCGGCGGCATCGGCTGGCGTACCTGTTCATCAGCCACGATCTGAAGGTGGTGCGTGCGCTCGCGCACGACCTGATCGTGATGAAGGACGGCGTGGTGGTCGAGCGGGGGCCGGCGGCGCAGATCTTCGCGGCACCCGCACACCCCTATACGCGCGAACTGCTTGCGGCGGCAGCGCTCGCGCCGCTGCCGGATGCGCCGACGGACGACGCGAATCGATAGCTGGCGGCGTCCGCGCCCAGCATGGTGTGGTGTGTTCAGCGCGGTTGCTCGAGATCTCCTGGCGCGACTTCGGGCATCGGCAGGGTCGCACGCTGCAGCCGGTCGCGGATCGCGCGCCATGGCTCGGTGTCGGGTGGCAACTGGACGCAGATTCCATCGACGCCGCTGTGCTCCAGTCGATAGAGCGCTGCGTAGAGCCGGCGCGCGTATGCGTCCGGATCATTGCCGAGATCGATCGTGGGCCCGGCGACCTCGAGTCCCTGGCCGCACAGCAGCCAGCCCAGTCGCGGATCAGCCAGCCGGTCGGCGTCGATGTCGGTGAAGCGCCATGCCGGCAGCGCCGGCGCGTAGTGGCGTTCGTGCTGGCCGGGCACGCGGACCGACGTGTCGTGTGCGTCGGCAAGCACACAACCGAGGATCCGTTCGACCGCGGCCCGCGCCAGCATGCCTGGGCGCAGCAGCCGTGGCGGTTCGTCGGGCAGCAGGCTGACGATGGTCGATTCGACCCCGACCGCGCAGGGTCCGCCGTCGAGAATCAGCAGATCCGACTCGGGAAACTGGCGCACGACGTGATCGGGCGTGGTCGGGCTGATCGACATGTAGCGGTTGGCCGACGGTGCGACCACTGCGCGGCCGAACCTGTTCAGCAGTTCCAGGCAGAGCGGGTGGTCGGGCTGGCGGATCGCGACGGAATCCTGGCCTGCCGTGACGATCGCGGGTACATCTGCTCGTGCGGCAAGCACCAGCGTGAGCGGTCCGGGCCAGCATGCCGCCATCAGGCGGCGTGCAGCGTCCGGAATCTCGACTGCCCAATCGTCGACCCAGTCGGGCGCTGCCACGTGCACGATGAGCGGGTTGCTGGCGGGGCGCTGCTTGAGTGCGTAGACCCTGGCGATCGCCGCAGGGTTGCGTGCGTCGGCAGCAAGTCCATAGACGGTTTCGGTCGGAATGGCCACGAGTTCGCCGGCACGCAGGCGTTCAACGGCGGCGTCGATGTCGCGGGTGATCGTGGGCATGGCAGTGGGTCGGACACGGATCGACCCGGACGGGGTGGCCGGGGTAGCGCCCATTCTAGCCCTTGTGTACAACCTAGGGATTGCAGTTTTCGCAATGAAACGGGTCCGCAGACGTGTCTTCGACGGCAAAGGGCGCTTTGTGACCGCAACCGCCGCAGCGCGCCGTGCGGCGCAGAATGCGCCCGGTCGGCGCGCCGCAGTCCCGGCAGGGCAGGCCGGGCTCGATGTGATCAGGAGAGAAATCCGGCCTGGTGCACCTCGGGCAGATGCACTGCAGGCGGCGGACCAGGTCGCGCGCGGCATCCGCGATCCGTTCCCGGCGCTCGGGGCAGTGCTGTGCACGCAGGTCGTACTCGACCGTCACGGATTCGTGCAGGTGCGCTCCGAACCAGTCCTCGAGCGCCGCGCGAACGGCCCCGGGACCGACGAGCCCTTTGCGGATCCCGCGCGAGGTGCGAACGATCGCCGCCTGTCCCGCAGGAAAGCGGGCGACCAGATCGCAGGCCGCTTCGGTCGAGGTGACCGCCACGCGGCGCGCGGCGCTCGGGCCGGCGGCACTGCCGATCACGGTGATGCCGGTGCGCGGCTCGTGCCAGGCCAGCAGCTCGGTGTTCCAGGCGATGATCGACCCGAGCGGTCCGGCGCCGAACGTGCCTTCACTGCCGAGCCCGAAATCGAGCCCGGTCAGCGCGCAGGCGAGGGTCGCCTTCCGGACCGCACATTCGCGTGGCGACAGGACACGCTCGATCTCGCCTGTGAAGGTTCCGAGCAGGTCGGTATCGAACGCGTCGGTCTCGCAGACCTCGATGTCGAGCGAGCGGCGGAGGATGGGTGCCACCACGGTGCCTTTCCGGTGGCGCGAGAGCAGCGCTGCGCGCGCACCCCGACGGGTCGGTGTCATCAGAAATAGCCTTCGCGTTTCTTGATCTCCATGGACGATGCCTGATCGATGTCGAGCAGGCGGCCCTGACGCTCGCTGGTACGGCTCGCCAGCATTTCCGCGAGGATCGCCGGAACCGTGGTCGCGCGGCTCTCCACCGCGCCGGTCTGCGGATAGCAGCCGAGCGTCCGGAAACGGATCCAGCGCTCCCCGAGCGAAGCGTGCTCCGAGCTCGAGAGGTAAGGCAGCATGCGCTCGTCGTCGAGCGCGAGGATCTGACCGCTGCGGTCGTCGATCCACGACACGCGGGGCGCGGCGAAGTAGAGCGGTACGATATCGATTCTCTCCTGCATGATGTACAGCCAGATGTCGATCTCGGTCCAGTTGGAAAGCGGGAACACCCGTACCGACTCGCCGGCGCCCAGGTGCGTGTTGAAGAGCTTCCATAGTTCCGGGCGCTGGTTCTTGGGGTCCCACTGGTGGTTCGCCGAGCGCACCGAGAAGACGCGTTCCTTCGCGCGTGATTTCTCTTCGTCGCGGCGCGCCCCGCCGAGCGCGGCGTCGAAGCGATACCGGTCGAGCGCCTGTTTGAGCGCGATCGTCTTCATCTGGTCGTTGTAGACCACCGAGCCTGATTCGATCGGATGCACACCGGCTGCCAGGGCTTCCTCGTTGACGTACACCTCGAGATCGAGCTCGAGGCGTTCCACCAGCGCGTCGCGAAAGCGCGCCATCGCGGCGAACTCCCAGGTCGTATCGATGTGCAAGAGCGTGAACGGCACCCGGCCGGGCCAGAAGGCCTTGCGCGCGAGGTGCAGCATGACCGTCGAATCCTTGCCGATCGAATAGAACATGCAGGGCTTCGTGAAACAGGCTGCCACCTCCCGCATGATATGGATCGCTTCCGATTCGAGCTTCTGGAGATGTGACAGGAGGACCATGTGTTCACCTCGGCCGCGGCGATTGCATGGTGGGCGCAGCGCGCACCTCGGTAAAACCGGAAAAAGCGTTGCGAACCCTCGGTAGGCCCGAAGGGACGCGTGCTAGACTTGCAGGCTTGCACGCACCTCGGGAACACGGAGTAAAGGTGGCTGGCAGGGACATCTTCACGGCGCTCGAAGTGCCGGACTACCGCTGGCTGTGGATGGGCAGTCTCGCGTCGCAGTTCGCCATGAACATGCAGATCGTGGCGCGCGGCTGGCTGGTGTACGCGTTGACGTCTTCGGCGCTCGATCTCGCCTGGGTGACCCTGTCGTTCATGCTGCCGCAGGCGCTGTTTTCACTCTGGGGCGGCGTGGTCGCCGACCGGATGCCCAAACGCCGCATCATCGCGACGGCACAGGCGACCAATTGCATCCTGACCATCGTCATGGCCGCCGTCATCTTCACCGGCAGGGTGGAGATGTGGCATTTCCTCGTCATGGGCGTGCTGAACGGCACGATCCTCGCGCTCTCGATGCCGGCCCGGCAGGCGTTCATTCCCGAACTCATCCCGGAGCGGCTGATCTTCACCGGCATGGCGCTCAATACCACGAGCTGGAACCTGTCGCGCATTCTGGGACCCGCCGTCGCGGGCCTCCTGATTGCATGGCTCGCGGCCGGCGACACGTCATCGGTGTTCGGCGTGGGCGTGGTGTACTGCGTGATCGCGCTGCTCTACGGGGTCGCCGCGCTGACGGTGATGCGCGTGAGCCAGCCCGGCCGGATGAAGGCGCCGGACGGCAAGACGCCCCTGCACGATGTCGTCGACGGGCTGCGTTACGTGCGCGCGCACCCGCCGGTGCTGGCGCTCATCCTGCTTTCCATCGTACCGTTCCTGTTCGGCATGCCGCTGAATACGCTGCTCCCGGCGTTCAACGAGGAAGTGCTCGGCGGCGGCCCGGACGACCTCGGATTCCTGATCTCGTGCATGGGCCTCGGCGCCATCCTGGGGTCGCTGATGCTGGCCAGCATGGGCGAGCTGCGCAACAAGGGCCGCTGGCTGCTCGCGAGCTGCACCGCTTGGGGCGTGTTCACGATTGCGTTCGGGTCGGCAGAGCGGGTGGTGACGGCGGCGGTGCTGGTAGGGCTGGTCGGCCTGGTGTCCGCCTGGAACATGTCGCTCAACCGCGGTCTGCTGCAGATGCAGGTCGACAGCACCATGCGCGGGCGTATCATGAGCATTGACATGATGTCGCACGGGCTGATGCCGCTCGGCGTGATCCCGATCGGCTACCTCGCCGACCGGTTCAGCGTCGCGGTCGCGCTCGAGGCGGCCGGTGCCGTGTTCGTGCTGTCGGTCGTACTGCTCGCCTGCTTCAACCGATCGATACGGCACATGGATCGTGTGCTCGCGACGCCGACCCGGGCGCAGAGCCTCGCCAACCAGACGGAGTAATCGCCGATGAACCGGATCCAGGGTCTGCATCACCTCGCCATCGCCACCGGCAACATGAAGGCGCAGATCGAGTTCTGCACCGACGTACTCGGTATGGAACTGGTCGCGCTGTACTGGATGCACGGAGTTCCCGATACCTGGCACGGCTTCCTCCGGCTGAATGACGAGAGCTGCATTGCGTTCGTGCAGAATCCGGGCATCGCTGCCATTCCGCGCGAGATCGGCAGGACCCACGCCGGCAATTCGGGTGGCAACTGCGCGCCAGGCACCATGCAGCACGTCGCACTCAGGGTGCGCGACCACGACGAGCTCCTGGCGATGCGCGACCGCCTGCGCGCGAAAGGGGTGCCCGTGCTCGGGCCGCTCGATCACGGCATGTGCCAGTCGATCTACTTCGCCGGGCCGGAGAATCTCTGCCTCGAACTGTCGTACTCGACCGAGCCGGTCAACGCCGAAGCGTGGATCGACCCCGAAGTCGTGGCGCTTGCCGGAATCAGCGCGGAGGAACTCGTGCGTTACAAGCGGCCGGCGGCGTTCGAGGACGGGCGTGGCGCCGTGCCCCAGCCGGGACCGGATGCGCCCGGTCCGCACATGACCGGTTATCCGCCCGGACTCTACGAACGGCTGCTCCGGCTCAGCGACCAGGACATCACCCGCGGGATCGAGAATCGTCCCCCGGTCCAGGTCGACTGACCATCACTCGTGCGCGCGACTCGCGCGCCAGGCGAGCCAGAGGCTCGCACTCAGTCGAGGTCGACGCCCACGGGACAGTGGTCCGAGCCGAATACCTGGTCCCAGATGAACGCATTGCGGACCCGACGTGCGGCGGACGGTGACGCCAGCACGTAGTCGATGCGCCAGCCGACGTTCTTGGCGCGCGCATCGCCCCACTGGCGCCACCAGGTGTAGTGGCCCGCCGCACCCGGGTGGCGCGCGCGGAAGGTGTCCACCCAGCCGGCGGCGAGCCAGCGCGAGAATTCCGCGCGTTCCTCGGGCAGGAAGCCGCTCGACTTTTCGTTGGTTTTCGGCCGCGCCAGGTCGATGGGTTCGTGCGCGGTGTTGTAGTCGCCCATGACGAGTACGGGCCCGCGCTTCTTGAGCTGCTCGATGCGCTCGAACACCGTGCGGTAGAAGCCCAGTTTGTAGGGGACCCGGCTGTTGTCGCGTTCCTTGCCGCTGCCCTTGGGGAAGTACACGCTGGCGACGCTCAAGCGCCCGAAACGCGCCACGATGAAGCGGCCTTCGCGATCGTACTCAGGCACGCCCAGGGCCGTATCGACCTGGTCGGGCTCGATTCTCGAGTAGATCGCGACACCGCTGTAGCCGGCCCGCTCCGCCGCACTGAAGTGAGCGTGCCAGCCGGCGGGTGCGCGCACGGGTTCGGGCAGCTGCTCCCGGAAGGCGCGCACTTCCTGCAGCCCGACCACGTCGGCGTGCGAGTTTTCGAGAAATGCGAGAAAACCGTTCTTCGCGCAGGCCCGGAGGCCGTTTACGTTCCAGGACACGATTCGCATGCTGACTCCTGCCGGGTTCGCCGGGCATGGTCGGTCAGGATCGTGGGTCGATCAATGGGGGCCGCATGGGATATGGAGGGTCGCGGGGATCACCGGAGTGATCCCCGCGGGTCGGCGACCGCTTCCGGTCAGAAGCGGTACTGCGCGCCGATCGAGAGAACGTACAGATCGGCGAAGCCGACGTCGAAAGCCTCGGCCTCCGCACGGATGCCGAAGTTGCCGACGTTGTAGCGTGCGCCGAAACCGGCCGCGAGCTCGAAGCCGGTGCGGGTCGGTGAACTGGTGCCGACCTGGAACTCGGCGTCGTAGTACATGTAGCCGATCTTGCCGAACAGGTCGAACGACCCGAGCGGCAGCACCCCGATCACCTGAGCGGCTGCACCGTTGAGATCGGTCACGCGGAACGCGCCGTCACGCACGCTGCCCATGTCGTGCCAGGTGAACTCGGCGCCGATGTTCTCGTTGAACATGTAGCCGCCGTAGACTTTCCAGGCGGTATCCCATTCGCTGACCCTGAGATCGTCCTGGATCTTTACCTTGGCATTGCCGATGGACGCGCCGGCATAACCCCAGTGATCCTCGGCGGCGGCTGCGGTGCCAGCGCCAAACGCGAGCGACGTGGTGAGGACCGAGGCGGAAAACAGTCTCGAAGCTGAACCCATGATGGCTCTCCCTGTTGTTGGTGTTGTTCTGGTTGGAGCCCGGTCTATCGGAAAAATTCCATATTAATCATGGGGATATAGTCTGTATGGTCGGATTGTTCGACTTTGTGCCGGGTCTCGCGATCGATCGGCGTGGCGGTGGGCCCGGCAGGTTTCGGGTAATCTGCCCTGCTGCGGGCCGTGGCGGCTGCGCATCGACAGTACGGGAGGTGTAGCCGGTGGTGTTCTGGATCGCGTGTCAATACCGGCGGATTCTGGCCTGATGCGGATCGGACTCATTGCCGACACACACATTCCCGAGTCGCGCAGGGAACTCTGGCCGCAGGTGTTCGATGCGTTCCGCGGCGTCGACATGATCATGCACGCAGGCGACGTGCACGAGTTCTACGTGCTCGATCAGCTCGAAGCGCTGGCCCCGGTCGTGTCGGCGCGCGGCAATGGCGAGGACGGCAGCGGCGGGCGGCCCGTGCAGCCCGAGGATCCGCGCGTGAAGTATGCCTGGCTGCTCGAGCTCGAGGGCCTCTGGGTAGGTCTCACGCACTACGTTCCGGTCCCGGAGCGTCCGCCGAACTTTACGCTCGACCGCTGGATCGATCGGTTCTTCCCCGAGCGCACGCCCGACGTGATCGTGTTTGGTGACACGCACCGCGAGTGCATCGCCGAGGTCAACGGCATTCTCTGCGTGAATCCGGGATCCGCGACGTATCCGCACAACTACGACACGCAGTACGGGACCATCGGTTTCCTCGACATCGAGGACGGCGGTGCGAAGGCGAGTGTCTGGCAGATTACCGAAGCCGGCATCGAGCCGTTCGACTGGCACGGCGTCCCGCCGTGGAAGCGACGCTGAGGGTCGGCGCGCCTCGAAGCGTCGGTCCGGTACGCAATCACCAAAGAAAAAGGCCCGCGTTTCCGCGGGCCTTTTCTTCTGGCTCGAACCAACCTGAGCCGAGCGCGCCTACATGCGCGTGCGGAAGGTCACGCCGTAGGTGCGAGGCGCTTCGATGAACGCTATCCGCGATGCATTGACCCCGAAGCTGCGCAGCGGGGTGTTGGCGGTCACGTTGCGGGTCTGCTCGTCGAAGATGTTGTTTCCCCAGACCTCGATGGTCCAGCGCTCGGCGACGTCACCGATGCCCATCCGCAGGTTGACCTTCCAATGGTCTTCCTGAATGTCATAGAGCAGTCGCGCCGCATCCGGGGCCGGGCTGGCCCGCCACTGGGTGCTGGTGCGCCGGTCGTCTTCCCAGCGCGCGTTGCCGGAGACGAAGTAGCTGAGGTTGGAGCCGATCAGCCCATCGTAGTTGAAGCCTATGGTGGATACCCACTCGGGCGCGTTGGTCAGTTGGCCGCCGCACAGTGCGCGGACCTGGGCGGGCGCGGTATCCGGTGCGCAGTTGTTCGGATACTCGGCGTCCGCGTAGGTCAGACCGAAGTTCACGTCCAGATTGTTGGACACCGCGGCCGCCAGTTCGAGCTCCGCGCCGACACTTTCGGCTTTCGGCACGTTGAACGTCACGAACTGTACGCCGGTGAATTCCAGCACCTGGAAGTCCTCCATTTCCATGGAGAACAGCGCCAGGTTGGCACGCAGGCGGCGATCCAGGAGCTCGGACTTGATGCCCACTTCCCAGGCATCGACGATTTCGGAGTTGAACCGCGGATCCGCGCCGCCGGCCGCGGCGGTGGAATCCAGGTTGAACCCGCCGGACTTGAAGCCATGGGTGAAGGTCACGTAGCCGGTTGCAGAATCCGTGAGCGCGTAGACGCCGCTCGCCGTGTAGATCAGCTCGTCGTCCTCGAAGGTGTCGTCGAACGTGGCCGGCAGGATCGCGATGCCGGTGTCGGCCGGGGTCGCAAACGGGAAACACATGAACGCGGCGGTGAGCTGCTGGATCGTGCCGGTCGCGACGCCGGGTGCCTGGGCGACGAGGCTGGCCCCGTTGGCCAGCGTGTTGAGGCAGGCGTTGTTCTCGGCCGCGAACTGCCGGAACGAACCATCCTTCTTCTCGTCGGAGTAGCGCAGGCCCAGCACCAGGTCGAACCGATCGGTTAGGGCGAGACGGTTGTGCGTGAAGATCGACCAGGACCGGCTGTCCTGCTCGTACTTGTTCTGGGCGAAGGCGGTGGCGGAGCTCACGCCGCCCGCGAAGGCCCGTGCCGGGTCCGCGGCCGCCAGCACGTCGCCGAAAGTGCCGCCGGTGGCCAGCGTCAGGTCCGACAATGCACCCAGTCCCGCGCCGAACAGGGGCAGAATGCCGCCGTACCATGCCGACGCGCTGATGTTGCGGCTGTAGTCCTCGCCAAGACCGAGGCCCTGCTGCTCGACGATCTTCTCGTCGGAATAGTAGGCGCCGACGAGCCAGTCCAGGTTGCCCCACTGGCCGGTGAAGCGCAGCTCGTGGGTCCAGGTCTGGATGTCGTCGAACGTCTTCCAGCCCTGGGCTTCCTGTGGGCGAACCGAGTAGACGTCGATGCCGACGAAGTCGTCCTGTACCGAATCGGCGGTGAAGTCGCGGTAGGCGCCGATGTAGGTGCCGGATATTTCGCCCATCTCCCAGTTGAGTTCCGCCGAGACACCCCACTGTTCGAATGGATTCTCAAACTGCGCGCCGTTGGACTTGCGGTTGTCGAACGCCGTCTCGCCGCCATTGGGGACGCCGCCGTTGGCGGGCAGGCCAGCCGCTGCGTACGCGCCGGCACCGACGATCGGCGATTCGTAGATCACCGCGGCATCGCAGCAGTTCTCATCGGCATCGGCGTAGTCGGCGATTACCCGCAGGTCCGCCGTTTCGCTGAATGCCCACAACATCTGTCCGCGCAGCGTGTAGCGGTCGCGGTTCATGCTCTCGGCGCCGGTCGCGCTGCTCAGGAAGCCGTCCTGCTTGCGCGCGGCGCCGGCGAACCGGAACGCGAGTTCGTCGTCGATGACCGGCAGGTTGCCGCCGAGCTGCAGGTTGTAGGCGCTGAAGTTGCCCGCCGTCGCATTGGCCCAGAGTTCGGCCTGTTCGAAGTCCGGCTTCCGGGTCAGGATGTTGAGTGCGCCCGCGCTGGTGTTGCGGCCGAACAGCGTGCCCTGGGGGCCGCGCAGTACTTCGATCTGCTCCACGTCGAACAGGTCGCCGAGCGCGACGCCCGGGCGGCTCAGGTAAACGCCGTCCAGGAACACGCCCACGGCGCTCTCGAGACCGATGTTGTTACCGGTGGTGCCGACACCACGCAGCCGCAGGTTGGAGCCCTGCGATTCGGTCTGCGAGGCACTCATGTTGAAACTGGCCGAAATGGTTTTCAGATCCCGGAGGTCGGCGATGCCGGCCCGTTCCAGCTGGGCGCCGCTGATCGCGGTCACTGCGATCGGCACGTCCTGCATGGACTCTTCCCGCCGCGTGGCGGTTACGACGATTTCTTCGATCATGCGGGGACTTTGGGTCTCCTGTGCGAGCGCGGGCGTCGAAACGCCGCCGAGCACGAGGAGCCCGAGACAAGCGGGTACTCTCATGAGGTTTCTCTCCCTTGGGGTTCCGGGACCTGACACGGCATTCGGGCGCGTTCGCGCCGCTGACGCCGTGGGAATCCGATCGACCCTCTATCTTATTGATTTCCAGCCACTATCCGGTGGGGCGTGGCGCATCGCAGGCAAATTTGCACGTCCGACGGGCCTGGCCCCTGGCGAGGCGGTGCGCAGGGTGCCACAGGTCCCCGTCAAAGCGAAGTGAAACGCGCCTCGAGCTTGTGCCGGCGTGCCCGATCGGTGCCGTGGCCGGGACCGGCGCGTCAGATACCCAGATCGAGCAGGTTGTAGTCCTTGAGCCCCGCGCGTGCCGCCGGCGTCCAGCGACAGGCCGCTTCTGCCCCGGCGAACGGCGCATAGCGAAACGGCGGTTCCGCCGGGAACCGCTGCCGCCGCGCGTCGATCGCCAGCGCGATCAGGCGCGAGCGCTCGCGGATGCGCTCGGCGTCGTAGACCGAGACCGGGTTGTGTACGCCGCCGCTGGTCACCCCGAGGACGGAGGTGCGGCGGTGGAAGCCGAAGTTGATGGTGACCCTGGGCCGGTCGCCGGTGTTGGCGAACGAGCCGTGGACGGCTTGCCGGTTGCAGATCGCGACGTCCCCCGGCGCGCAGACCAGGGGAACCGCGTCTGGCAGGCGCTCGGATCCGGCGGCCGCGACCAGGGCCGCGATATCCACCTTGCCGAGTCGATGCGAACCGGGCACCACCCAGAGACCGTTGGTCGCGTCGCAGCCGTAAAGCTGCGCCATGAAGTTGAATCCATGCGTGTCGCCGTCGAGGTCGGGGGACGCCCAGTGGGTCCAGCCGTCCTGGTGCCAGGCGACCGACCCGCCGAGCCTCGGGTGTTTGATCCAGACCGCTTCGTTGAACGGCGTGAAGTCCGCGCCGTGGATCGCCGCGGCGACCCGCAGCAGATCCGGATGGCCGTACAGGCGCAGGCAGGCATCGGAGAACTGCAGTGAACCGAGGATGAGCTGGACGACGTGTTCGGGCGCACCCGCGGGCGCTTTTGGTTCGACCATCTTCACCGGATGCCGGCCGTTGGCGAAGGCTGTGCCGCCCAATGGATCGGAAAGCGGGCGCACCCAGCTGAGCGTGGCCGCCCGACAACCCACACCCAGCGCCGGTCGGCCCTGCCGGTCGACGTCCGCGCCCTTGTGCACGGGTGCGCGCTCCAGCATGTCGATGACGTCCGACTCGATCTCGTCGAGCTCCGCCTGGCCGAGCACGCCCTCGAAGACGTAGAAGCCGTGGCGGCGGTAGGCCTCGAGGATCGCCGGATCGGGATTGCCAGCGCTATCGAATAGCAGTGGGCCACGGTTGCCGAGCGCGAGCGCCCGCGCGGTGCCTTCCGCACGGTACTGGGCCATGGCCGCTTCTTCGGGACCGTAGTCGACGGGCGGAACCTCGATGCGTGGCAGCCGGATCATGGTCATACCTCCCCGATACGTGATCCCGATGCGCGATGGGCAGGATTCTCGCACGGCCGCGCATTCCCTTGCACTTCCTTGCACTCCCTTGCTCTGGGACGCGCCGGCGGCCGCCAGTTCAGCGTGGCGGCGGGGGCGGGTTGCTGCAGTAGCCGGATTGGTGCAGGACGAGCCGCAGGCGTTCGTTCTCCTCGACGAACACGTTGGTGGCGATCAGTGTTGCATTGCCGGCGAGTTCGTAACACACGACTGCGCAGACACCCGTGCCGAGCGGCCGGGCCTCGGCGTCATAGAAGCTGACCGCGCCCTGTGCGGGATTGCCGAGGATCGATTTCCAGCTCTGCATGACCGCCGCGCGGCCGATCAGGGCCGGCCAGCCGGGGTGGATGCAGATGACCTCGCGCGACTCGGACCAGAGGTGGTCCATGGCTGCGAAGTCCTTCGATTCGAACGCCAGGTAGAACGCCTCGTTGGCGAATTCGGCGCGGGTCAGATCCATCTGCCTGTTCCGTGGCGGGGCATGCTGCACATTATGCACGAGCCGATGTCGGTCCCGGCCGTTGACGAGCCGCTGGCGAGTCGAACATGGACAACGAACACAGCATGGTCCATCGTGGCCAGGTTGCTCCGGCGGAGGTTGCTGGAGCGGAGACTGCGATGGCGGATTTTCTGGACCATGTGAGTGATCAGCGGGCGGCGTGGGTGCGCGCCCAGCCGATGTTTTTCGTGGCGACCGCAGCGGAAGGCGCACGCATCAACCTGAGCCCCAAGGGGATGGACAGCTTCCGGGTGCTGGGGCCGCGTCGGGTGGCGTACCTGGACTATGGCGGCTCCGGCAACGAGACGCATGCACACCTGGTCGCGGACGGGCGGATCTGCATCATGTTCTGCGCCTTCGACAAGGCCCCACTGATCTACCGGATCTATGGGCGAGGCCGGCCGGTGCTGCCCCAGGACGACGACTGGGCGGCGCTGGCAGCGCATTTCACTATCGAACGCGGCGTGCGGCAGATCTTCGACATCGCGGTGGAAAGCACCCAGGAAAGCTGCGGCTGGGCCGTGCCGCGCATGGTGCTCGAGGGCGAACGGCAGACGCTGCGGCAATATCACGTACAGGACGAGCCGGCCCAGCGACTCGCGACGTACCAGACGCGTACCACGAGCATCGACGGTCTCCCGGTGCGACCGCCCAGCGTGTTGCCGTACGACTGACGGCACATGATGCTCGACCTGCTGCGGCTCGACGCACCGACGGAGCTGACGACCGCGGCCACCGACCTGCTCCTTGCCGTGATCTGCATGCTCTGCGCCCGCCACACGATGGCGCACGCCGTCGCCCGGCCCGCGCTGCGCATCTGGTCCTGGGCATTCGTCCTCAGCGCAACGGCCGCGTTGCTCGGCGCGTTGGCGCATGCGCTCGATCTGCCGAAGTGGTTGGATGGATCGATCTGGGGGTTCATCTATCTCGCGCTTGCAGCCGGTATTGGCGCAATCGTGCTGGCTACCTTCGAGGATTGCCTTCCGGCGTGGCGCGCGCGCGTGCAGCCGTTCGTGTGGGCGCTTGCCCTGGCGAGTTTCGGCGCCGCGATGCTTTTCCCGGATGTCTTTGCCGTGATCCTGGTATGGCAGGGGGCCGGTGTGCTGTTTGCGATCTGGGCCTACGGGTGGAACGGGCTGCGCGGCGACGGCGGGCGATCGGCCTGGGTCGTCGCCGGGCTCGTGATCACCGCGGTCGCCGCGGTCGTGCAGGCGACCGGCTCGATCTCGTTCACCCTGGTCTGGCCGTTCGACCACAACGGGGTCTTTCACCTCGTGCAGATCCCCGGGCTGATCGCGGCTGCCCATGGCCTCGCGAAGACCCGAGTGGCGCGGGGGGAGGTCGCGAACCCTGCGCAGTGCGCCCGGCGTGCGTGAAGCACGTGTCATGCTCGCGCCCGCGACGGCTGCCGATGCGCCGGCGGTCGCGGAACTTCTGATCGAGTCGCGGCACGCATACCTGCCGTTCGCCCCGTCGGCGCATCTACCCGAGGATGTGCGGCGCTGGGTGCAGGAAGAGCTGGTCCCATCGGGTGGCGTCACGGTCGCCCGGGTCGACGATCGGATCGTCGGCGTGCTCGCGGTTTCGCGGGAAGCGACGGGCGGCTGGATCGATCAGCTGTACCTGCTGCCCGGGTACCCCGGCAGGGGAATTGGCTCGCTGCTGCTCGGCCACGCTCACGCCACGCTGCCGAGGCCGATTCGGCTTTACACGTTCCAGCAGAACCTCGGGGCGCGCCGGTTCTACGAGCGGCACGGTTACGTGCCCGTGGCCTGGTCGGACGGCCAGCACAACCAGGAACGTTGTCCGGACGTGTTGTACCGGCTCGACGCGGGATTGCAGGCCGTGAGAGCCACGGGTGCTACTGTCGGGCGAACGGCCTGACGCGTCCACGATTCATTGCCGGCATGACGAGCCTTCAGGACGACCGGCGCCGTCATGGCGTAAGCTTCGTCGCGGCGTCAGTCGAGGCAGGCAAGGCATGAACGATCTTGCAGCGATCACCAACTACGTACAGCTCACCCCCGACGTCGGGACCTCCGGGCAACCGCGGCGCGAGCAGTTCACCGACATCGCGGCGGCCGGGTTCGCGGCCGTGGTCAACCTCGCAATGCCGTCATCGGATCACGCGATCGCGGACGAAGGTAGCGTGGTCACGGGCCTCGGCATGTGCTACGTGCACATCCCCGTGCGTTTCGAGGCCCCGACCGTGGACGACCTGCGGACGTTCTGCGGGGTCATGCGTGCGTTCGCGGGCCGGCGTGTCTGGGTGCATTGCGTGGTCAATGCGCGGGTATCCGCGTTCATGTACCACTATCTGCGGTTCGAGCGCGGCTTCGACGACGCCGCGGCGCGCTCCCCGGTGCTCGAGCGCTGGGCGCCGCAGATGGATGCGGTCTGGCAGGACTTCCTCGCGCTCGACCGGGCCGTGTTGGAGGGCTGAACCGCCATGGCTTCCGATGCCCACGCTGCCGCCGCGCTCTCGCGCCGGCGGCTCGGCCGCTCGGACCTCGAGATCGTACCGCTCGTGTTCGGCTCGATGAGTCGGCGCAGGACCGACCCGCGCGAGCGGATCGCACTCGTCCGCGAGGTCGTTGCCCACGGACTCACCAGCATCGACACCGCACCGCTCTACGATTTCGGCGCCGTGGAAACCCTGCTCGGTGAAGCGCTCGCGGTATTCCCGCGCGAACACGTCCAGATCCTCGGCAAGGCAGGACTGCGCTGGGCGCCCGATGCCCGCGGCCGGGTGCTGTTCGAGTTCACCGGCGCCGACGGGGTGCGTCGTGCCGTTCGGCGTGATTCCCGGCCAGAGTCGCTGCGTCGCGACGTGGAGGAGAGCCTGCAGCGGCTGCGGGTCGACTACCTCGACCTGCTGCAGATCCACCACCGGGATCCCGACACGCCGATCGCCGAGAGCATGGGTGCACTCCTCGAGCTGCGCCGGGAAGGTCGGATCCGAGCGATCGGCGTGTCGAATTTCAATCCCGACGAGATCCGCGCGGCGCAGGCGGCGCTCGGCGACGTTCCACTCGCGAGTGTCCAGCCGGAGTTCAGCCTGCTGCGGCGCGGCGCCGCAGCCGACGTATTGCCGGTGTGTCGGGAGCGCGCCGTCGGCGTACTCGCCTACTCGCCGCTGGCCTGGGGGCTCCTGGCGGGCATCGAGCCGCCCGGCGTCCCGCCGGCCACCGCCGCACGCGCGCGCCGGCTCGTCGATCTGCACGTGCGTCCCATCGCCACGCGCCACGGCGTACCGTCCGCGGCCGTGGCCCTGGCCTGGGTGCTCGCCTGGCCCGGCATGACCGGCGCCATTGCCGGCGCAAGCAGCGCGGCACAGCTTGCGGAACAGCTGCCGGCGCTCACGCTTTCGCTCACCGCCGGGGAGCTGGAAGAGCTCACCGCCGCCTTCGCGACCTTCGACCTTCCCCTCGGCGAAGCGCCACCCGGGCCCGTGCGTGGTCTGCTGCGGCGCGTGCGCAGGCTGGCCGGGCGGTCGCTGCGCGCGGCCGGGATCGATCCGGCGCGCGTGCGCCAGCGACTCGCCCGATAGCGAGCCACGCATGGAGGGCCCGGTGTGGCGGATGCTGGCCGACGCGATCCTGGTGCTGCACTTCGGCGTGGTCCTGTTTGTCATTGCAGGCTTGGCCTGGATCGTCGTCGGCAACGTGCTGCGTTGGCCGGGTGCGAATGGGTGGTGGTTTCGCACCGCACATCTCGCAGCGATCGCAATCGTGGTGCTCGAAGCCTGGCTCGGAGCGACCTGTCCGTTGACGACGCTCGAAGACTGGCTGCGTGCGCAGGCCGGCGAGGCCGGCTATTCGCACGGCTTCGTCGAATACTGGGTGCGGCGCGTGCTGTTCTACGACGCGCCGCCGTGGGTATTCACCCTCGGCTATACGCTGTTCGGCGCGCTGGTCGCAGCGGCCTGGTGGCGTTTCCCGCCGGGCCGGGGCGGTCGACCCGGCAATCGGTGACGAATCCGGGCTAGGGCATCGTCTGGGTCAGGAACCGTGGCAGCTCGCGCTGCCCGACGAACAGCCAGCGCGGCACCCCGCGGGTGCTTCCCGATGGGCGCAACGCCGGAAACTGCGTCATGACGCGTTCGAGCGTGCTTGCCTGGTCCGGGTCCACGTCGACGAACAGCAGGTGCTGGCCGCGGGACAGGGCATCCGTAAAGCGAGCGACCTTGCGGTTGTGCGTCTGGATGCCGTAGAAACCGCCTTCCCAGACGCAGAACCCGAATGTCGCCACTGACGCGAACAGCGTGATCGCGGCGCCCGCAGGCGTCGCGAACGCGTCGAGCAGCCAGGCGGCGAGCAGCAACAGCATGGCGGCGACAGCCCCGACGAGGGCCCCGCGCAGCCCGGAGGCCACGAGGTCGCGCTTCATGAGCGAGACGACCCCGTTCAGCTCCGGACGCCTGTCTACCGCAGCATCGTCGCTGCTCATCACGTGCAACTGATGCCGGTCGAGCCCGGCCCCGCGCAGCGCGCGCGAGACTTCCTCGACACGATCCAGGTCCGAAGCCAGATAGTAGTAGCGTTGCATGGTAGCGTCCTCCCGTTCGACCGGACGAGGCGGCGTGGCTGCCGCCACCTGCCCATGGTACGCCGCCTCGAGTGTCCCGGTCTGCACCGGTGACAAGTCCATGCGCCCGGGCCGAAACCGGCCGGGGCCGCTGCGATCGGGGCTCTGGGGTGTGCCGTTTGTGGCCACGGTCACATTCGGCGCGCCCGACCCTGAACGCTGCTCCCTTCGCGCCGTAGAATGTCATGGAGTCATCCGGTCCCGGGGTTCCCTTGTCGTCACTGGCCGAACAGATCCAGACAGAGATCGCCAACGAACTTTCGGCCGATGCGCTCGAACTGCCCACGCTGCCGGAACTCGCGCTGCGGATCCGTGATGTCGCGGACGACGAAAACGTCACCGCAACCCGGCTGGCGGCAGTCATCTCGACCGATGCCGGACTGACCACGCGCATCATCCGGATCGCCAATTCCCCGCTGTATCGCGGGGTCGCGCCGATCGACACTCTGAGCTTTGCGCTGACCCGAATCGGGCTGCGCCCCGCGGCCAACCTGGCGCTCGGCATGGCGATGCAGCAGCTGTTTCAGGCCACCTCGGACTTCATCGACCGCAAGCTCCGGCTCACCTGGAAACAGGCGAGTGACATCGGATCGATGTGCGGCCTGCTTGCCAAGGGCTACACCCGGCTGCGCCCCGATCTCGGCTATCTCGCGGGACTCACGCACAGCATCGGGGTGTTGCCCGTGCTCACCTGGGCCGAACGGCACCCGGGCATACTGCGGGACGGCTTCACACTGGAAGCGGTGATCCGCGAGATCCATGGCCCGATCGGGAGCAGGATCCTGCGCAAGTGGAGCTTCGCCGAAGAGATTGCCATGGTCCCGGAAACGTATCTCGATTTTCAGCGCGGCGAGCATGCCACCGACTACGTGGACCTGGTGCAGGTCGCGACGCTGCAGAACTATGCCGGTACCGGTCACCCGCTCGCCT
This sequence comes from Pseudomonadales bacterium, assembly GCA_019634925.1. Lineage (GTDB taxonomy): Bacteria > Pseudomonadota > Gammaproteobacteria > Pseudomonadales > Azotimanducaceae > UBA7803. Next base: position 106,463 of record JAHCAL010000002.1, on the reverse strand, counting down.
CGATCGACTACGGCAGCGTGCGTGCGTTCACGAACCTCGGCATCGATCCGGAATCCGAAGCGCTGTCGCTGGAGCTGCCGTCCGAGGAGTGAGCACGAGCCCCGGGGACTCGCGCGGGGGCCGCGATAGCCCGCTGGCGAGGGTTGCCGTCAGACGCTCCGGTGCCCGGTGTCGATACGCGCGAGCCCCGGTATCCAGAGCCGGATCGCCGCGACGCTCACGAGAAGCAGGGTGCCTGCGACGAGCAGGGCCGTATCGATGCCGATCCGTTCGGCGATCGCGCTCACCGGCAGGATGCCGATCGGCATGAAGCCGTGCGCCATCATCATGATCGCCATGACACGACCGCGAATGGCATCGGGTAGCGCGAGCTGGATGACGCTCATGTTGAGCGACCCCATCACCGAACCGGCGAGCCCGCTCGCGGCACCGAACAGGAGCGCGCCGACCAGCGTGCCGGACAGCGCGAAGGCGCAGACACAGAATGCCCACAGGTAGCCCGCGATGAACAGCACCCGGCCCTTGCCACCGATGTCGCCTGCCCGCGCCAGCGCGAGCGAGCCGAGCAGCGCCCCGGCGCCGACGCTGGTCATGAGCAGTCCGAGGTCCTCCGGCCCGCCCCCAATCACGTCGGCATTGAACGCAGGCATCAGGAACGTGACCGAGAAGCCGAAGGTCATCGGTACGAATCCCATCACCAGGAGCCCCAGCACGAGGCGTTCGTCGCGCATGTAGCGGAAGCCTTCCTTGATGTCCGCGAGCGCGCTGGTGCCGCGCGAGGATGCCAGCGCGCGATGGCGCATCAGGGCGGTACACACGACCGAAGCCACGTAGAGCCCGGCGATCACGAAGAAGACGATCCCCGCGCCGGTCCGCGAGCCGGTGTCTCCGGCGGCGAACAGCGCGATCAGCGCGCCGGCCAGCGCCGGACCCATGATCCGCGAGAGGTTGAAGGTCGCGCTCTGCAGCGCCATGGCGTTGACCATATGCTCGCGACCGACGATCTCCGGTCCGATGGCGGACCGGGCGGGCATGCTGAGTGCCAGCACGGTCCCGTTGAACAGCCCGAAGTAGATGAAATCCCAGAACGTGACCGTTCCCGTAAAGACGATGATCGCGAGCAGGATCGTGGCCAGCGCGTTCAGCGATTGGGCGACGAGCATCACCGAGCGCTTGTGCAAGCGGTCGGCGAGCAGGCCGCCGGCGAGCGAGAACACCACCGACGGGAGCATGAACGAGAGCATCACCCAGGTCAGCGCCATGGCTGATGCGGTCATGTCGTAGATCAGCCAGCCGCGCGCCACCATCTGCATCTGCATGGCGAAGTTCGCGGCGACGCTGCCCAACCAGAGCAGTCGGAAGTCCCGGAACGCGAGCGACGACCACATGCCGCGGCGCCTGCCGATCTGGCCCGATGCGGGCACCCGTGCGCTCCGTTACCGGCGCGGCGGGCGGTTGTGGAACTCCTCGGTCGTGTTGACCTTGGGATACGGTTCGTCGGGAACCGGGGAGCCGAGGAACGCACAGAGCGGCGCCCAGCCCTCGATTGCCTCGAAGACCAGCAGTCGTTCGGCCGGGACCACCTCGCGAACGCGCTGGTTGTGTCTGCGATAGACCTCGATGACGTGCGCCTTGTCGTCCATGCGACCACCGAACAGGCCGTCCCAGATGAGTTCCCAGGCCATGTCCGCCCAGGGTTGCATGGCCGGGTCGCCGGACTCGCGTACCGCGCGGCTCGAGGGATAGATGGTATTCATCACGCTCTCGTACCAGCGCTCGGGATCGCGTTCGCTCAGGATCACCTTGGCATCAGGGTAGTGCCGCATGTGTTCCGCGTAGAAGTTGCAGGACGGCCAGTCGACGGTCGACTGGTAGCCCGCGTACAGGACATCCCAGTCCACCCGCTCGCCGCGGCCGGCCTGGCGCCACCGTCCGACGTGGTCCGGGTGCCCGAACAGTTCCATCATGTGGTAGCACTTGCCGAACCCGAGCCGCTCGAGCGCGAGTTTCAGGGACAGCGTACCGGTACGGCCGAATCCGGCACCGATCACCTTGATGGTCATGTTCGGTTGCTCCCGTGGCGTTACAGGCCACGCAGCGGATTGACCGGCGGCCAGCCGGCCTTGCTCGCGAGGATCTTCTCGCCGATCTCGGCGACCGCCCACGGACCTTCCTCGAGCGGGCGGTCGGCGATCGAAGTGACCTGCCACGACAGCAGGGATACGTTGTTGCCCCCGATCAGCCACTGGCGGCCACTGATCTCGCGCGCGTCGTCGCTGCAGAGAAACACGATGGCCGGGGAGACATTTTCCGGCGGGAACCGGTCCTTCACCGCATCCGGCAGGATGTCCTCGGTCATCCGCGACATCGCCGTGGGTGCGAGCACGTTCACGGTGATCCCGTACTTCAGTCCCTCCAGCCACAGGCAGCGCATGAAGCCGGCGATGCCGGCCTTGGCCGCGCCGTAGTTGGTCTGGCCGAAGTTGCCGAGCAGTCCGGACGTGGAGCTGGTCATGATGATGCGGCCGCCGGTGCCCTGTTCGATCATGCGGTCGTAGGCGGCCTTGGTGGTGAGGTAGGTCCCGCGCAGGTGAACCTCGAGCACCACGTCCCACATGGCGTCATCCATGTTCTTGAACGACTTGTCGCGCAGGATGCCGGCGTTGGCGATCAGGATGTCGAGCTTGCCGAATTCGCGCACGGCCTGGTCCACCATCGCCTGGGCGGCGGCCTTGTCGGTGACCGAACCGTAGTTGGCGACCGCCTTGCCGCCGGCGGCGCGGATCTCTGCCACCACGGCATCCGCCATCGAGCTCGAGGCGCCGGATCCGTCGCGCGCGCCGCCGAGGTCGTTGACCACCACCGCAGCGCCTTCCTTCGCCAGCAGCAGCGCGTGCGCGCGGCCGATGCCGCCGCCTGCGCCCGTCACGATTGCCACCTTGCCGTCGAGCATGCCCATTGTGTCCTCCTTCAACTTTCTCCGCCGCGGCCCTATTGCGGCTAACGGCTAACGGCTAACGGCTAGCGGCTGCGGCTAACGGCTAGCGGCGCGTCGCGCAGCCGCACACTGCGCGCCGTCGGCCTATACTGGTGCATCACCGGCGCGTCGATCAGGCCGGCTGCCGGGCCTCGCTACACTCGCCGCAGAGGCCGAAGTCTAAGCGGGGTCGGCATAAACGCAAGCGGCGTCGCCGGGGGCATGTGATGCACGTTGGGGTTTCGAACGTTGGCCACCCGGTTGGCTGCCAGGGTCGGATAGATCGCCTATGCTGGTAACAGAGTTGACGAAAATCCCGAACCCAGACAGGACCGACGTGGACCAGACACCGCCCCGCCGTGAACGCCTCAATGCCATCAATACGCGGCTCGACGATGCCGTGGAACTGCTCGAGCGTGAGATCGAGCGGCTGAAGGCCACGCTCGAGACCTGCCGTCGTCTCGACCATCCCCGGCGCGACGAACTGGTGCGGACGCTGGTGCACCGGCTGGATGAGCGCCAGGATGCGCTCGAGCGCCTGCATTCGATGCTCCTGGCGCTGCGGCCACCGGACACCGCGATCCACTGAGCGGCGTGCACGCCGAGCGACCGGTGACGGTCAGCGACGGTGCGCGAACGCCGCCACGACGCGCGGCGCCGGATCTTCCCCGTAGAGCGCTTCGAGGGTCCCGAGTCCCCCCGGATTGGCCAGGTTGACCTCCATCAGGTAGGGGCCCGCGATGTCGATGGCCGCGAAGCCGATTCCCGCGGCGAGCACCTCCCGATGCACGGCCGCCACGCGCCGTGACTCTGCCGCCGTCAGCACCGTGGGTTCGGCACGTCCGGCGCGGCTCAGGTTGGCGCGAAAGTCCGCGCCCGGCAGTCGCAGGTAGGTTCCGACGATCCGCTCGCCGGCGATCAGCGTGCGCTTCTCACCGGATTCGATCTCGGGCACATAGCGCTGCAGCAGGCAGTAGCGGCGCTCCGCTGCGCCGGTCAGGCGCACCAGCGCGGCATGGCCCGCTGGATCCGGGAAGACCCGTTCCACGTCGCGCCCGAAGCTGCCCGCAGTCGGCTTTGCAACCCAGTCGCCGCCCCCGGCGACGATATCGAACAGCCGGTCCGGATCGTTGTCCGCATGGGTCTCCGGCATGCGTTCGGACCACGCATATTTCGCGTGCAGGTACATGAGCGCATCGATTCGCGTGACGAAGCGGTCCTGCGGTACCCGGTGCAGGAGCTGCATGCGGTCGAAGAAGGTCGCCGCGCGGCCGAGACCGAGCACCCAGACCAGGTCGTGGTCGGCGACCGGGCGTCCGGCTGCCAGGACGGTGCCACCCCGGAGCTGCAGGGTGTCGTGACCGTGGACGAACGTCTCCCAGCCGGCGTCCCGGAAAGCGGCAGGCAGGCGCAGGTGATTGTCGTTGTGCGCGCGTTCGCCCTCCGTGACGAGGAAGAGGATCCGGCCCATTATGTGTTCTGCTGCGCTCCGCTCTAGGTTGAATTCGCGGGTTCGAAAGCGCATATAGTAAACGAGGCGCCGGCTCGGGCTGTGTTGCCGAAGATCGTATACGCCTCCTTCCAAAGCAGGATCACCGCCTCGATGAGCACGCCCATCGTTCTGCCCGACTACTCGATGCCGCCGGAGACGGTGCCGCAGTTCCATCCGGCGCACCTGGATCCAATGGAGAAGGTCGCACTGCGCAACGAGATCAAGGCACTGCTCGCGGCGCGTGATGCGGTGCTGATCGCGCACTACTACGTGGACGCCGACGTACAGGACCTCGCCGAGGAGACCGGTGGATTCGTCGCGGACTCGCTCGAGATGGCCCGTTTCGGCCAGCGCCACCCGGCCGCGACGCTGGTGGTCGCGGGGGTGCGCTTCATGGGCGAGACGGCGAAGATCCTGTCGCCGGAAAAGCGTGTGGTCATGGCCACGGTCGAAGCCGAGTGTTCGCTCGATCTCGGCTGTCCGCCGGACGAGTTCGAGGCGTTCTGCCGGCAGCATCCGGACCGCAAGGTGGTCGTGTATGCGAATACGTCCGCGCGGGTCAAGGCGTTGTCGGACTGGGTGGTGACCAGCAGCGTCGCGCTGCCGATCGTCGAGCGGCTGCACGCCGCCGGCGAGAAAATACTTTGGGCGCCGGACCGGCATCTCGGTCATTACATCCAGACCCGGACCGGCGCGGACATGCTGCTCTGGAGCGGCGCCTGTGTGGTGCACGAGGAGTTCAAGGCCAAGGCCCTGTTCGATCTCAAGGCGCTGTACCCCGATGCAGGCGTGCTCGTGCATCCGGAGTCGCCGGCTGCGGTGATCGAGATCGCCGACGCGGTCGGATCGACCTCGCAGATCATCCGGGCCGCTGGCGAACTGCCGCACAAGCTGTTCATCGTCGCGACCGACCGCGGCATCTTTCACAAACTGCGCCAGCGCAATCCCGACAAACGCTTCATCGAAGCGCCGACCGCGGGCGAAGGCGCGACCTGCAGGAGTTGCGCGCACTGTCCCTGGATGGCCATGAACGAGTTGCAGCAGCTGGCGCGGAGCCTGCGCGACGAGACGGGCATGGCGGCGAACGAGATCCACGTCGATCCCGAGATCGGGCGTCGAGCCATGGTACCGCTGCAGCGGATGCTCGATTTCCGGGCCTGAATGCAGGCCCGCTCAGGAGCGCGCCTGGCGTAACGCGGTGCGGAAATCGTCGAGGCGCTGGTCGAGGCGGGCGATCAGCGGGGAGTCGGTCCGGTCCGCGAGCCGCCGCGCGTATTCGAGGTGCTGGATCGCGCGCTCGTAGGCGCCGCGCAGTGCGAAGAACTCGGCTCGCGCGCGATGGACGCCGACGATATTGCCGGCCAGACCCGACACCTCCGCGAGTTGATACCACACGTCGATGTCCTCGCTGCGCAGGATGCTCTGGCGCGTCAGCGCGGCGACGGCATCGTCGTAGCGCTGCGCCTTGGTGAGCGTCCTGGCGTGCAGCATGCCGAGCGGTGCGTTGTCCGGATTGAGCGCGAGGCCCCGCTCGAGCAGGCGCTCCGCCTGGGCATATTGCCCGGCATTGATGAGGAGCTCGGCGTAGCTCGCGAGCGGCAGAATCCGCTCCGGGCTGCTGGAGAACAGCGCATCGCCGAGCGCGATCGCCTGCCCGTGCGCCTCGGCCCGCGACAGCGCGAGGGCGAGGCCGTAGCGCGCGACCTCGGAGTCGGGATCATCGCGTACCGCGCGCTCGAACGTGGCGACCGCGGCCTGCGGCGTCTCCGCGTAGCGGACCAGCGCCCGCGCACGCATCATCCCGAATTCAGGCTGATCGGGGAATCGGGCGGTGTCGTACGCCTGGGCGCCTTGCCGAGCGTCGGCGATGCGAGATTCCGACAGCGGGTGGGTCAGCAGGAATTCGGGCGGCCGGCTGGTGAAGCGGTAGGTCCGCTGCATGCGTTCGAACATGCGCGCCATGCCATTGGGATCGTAGCCCGCCCGGATGAGGGTCGTGAGGCCGATCCGGTCGGCTTCCTGTTCGCGGCCCCGGCTGTAGCGCAACTGGCTGGACTGGGCCGCGGCCTGCGCCGCGGTGATGGCCGCGAGCCCGGCATCGGCGCCGCCCATGGCGCCCACCAGGATCGCGGCCAGCAGCGACGCGATGGTCGGTATGCTCTGGGCGCGCTGTTCCTCGATGCCGCGCGCGAAGTGCCGCTGCGAGAGGTGGGCGAGTTCGTGCGCCATGACCGATGAGTATTCGTGTACGTCCTCGGCCTGCAGCAGAAGGCCCAGGTTGACGCCGACCACGCCGCCAGGTGCTGCGAAGGCGTTCAGGTCGCGGTTGTCGATCACGACCACCTGCAGACTGCTGTCGCGCAGCTGCGCATGCTGCGCGAGATCAGCCAGGTGTACCTCGATCCAGTAGCGCAGAATGGGATCGTCCACCGTGGGCAGCGCGCCGCGGATCTGCTTCATGAACTGCTGGCCGATCTCCCGCTCGAGGGCCGGCGAGATCAGGCTGGAAGACGCGTCACCGAGCGCGGGCAGCTGGTCGGCAACGTTGCCGGCCGCGGGAGTCGTCACGGCCAGCAGCAGCGTGAGCAGGATGCGCGGCGCCCATTGGCCCGGCCCCAGGGTTTGCTGAAGGGACGGTTCCGGCGCGGGTCGGCGGGCGCCCCTCGAATGCTGGCGGGTATCGGTCGGCATGCCGGGAATCATACCGCATGGACTGCGGCCCTAGAGCGATAGTTCCCGCGCGCCCGGTCTGGCGCTGGCGAAGGCCCGACCTGCGCGCTACTCTGGCGCGACCATGACCCCTGAACACGACAAGGCCGGCGCCGACCCGGCGGTGGTCCTCGACGTGCGCGGACTGAACTGCCCGATGCCGCTGCTGAAGGCCAAGAAGGCGCTCAATGAACTCGGGCCCGGCGCCCTGCTGCGGGTGCTGGCGACCGACCCGGGATCGGTGCGGGACTTCGAAGTATTCGCACGGCAGAGTGGTCACGTGCTGCTCGAATCGGCGACGAGCGACGAGACGTACGTCTACCTGTTGCGCAAGAAGTCCGGCTGATGCAGTTCCTGCAGGTCATCAGCGGGTGGGTCAACCGGCACTTCTCCAACGAGGAGGCCATCTACCTGGTGGTCCTGCTCGTCGCCGGATTCCTCGTGCTGTTCGTGCTCGGGCAGGTGCTCGCGCCGGTCCTGACCGGGCTCGTGCTCGCGTTCCTGCTGCAGGGCCTCGTCAAGCGCCTGATGCGCTGGCGGGTGCCCGAGCCGGTCGCCGTCTACCTCACGTTCGTGCTGTTCGTCGGAGGACTGATCGCGCTGATGGTCGTGGTCGTGCCGCTCGTCTGGCAGCAGTTGCGCGCCATGGTGGAGGCGCTCCCGCAGATCATGAACCGGCTGCGCGACGTCACCCGCGATCTTGCCGAGCGGTTCCCCGATCTCGTCACCCAGGCGCAGGTCGACCAGTGGATTGCATCCACCACGAACCACGTCGGGAACCTGAGCGGCACGGTGCTGGAAAACCTGGTGGCCAATCTGCCGTCGGTGGTGGGCCTGCTGATCTACCTGGTGCTGGTGCCCATTTCGGTGTTCTTCTTTCTCAAGGACCGGGCCGGCCTGATGGCCGGGTTCCGCTCGCTGCTGCCGAAGGACCGCCTGATGCTGACCCAGGTCGGAACCGAAATGAACCGACAGCTCGCCAACTACGTGCGCGGCAAGTTCATCGAGATCCTGATCGTCGGCGCCACCACGTTCGTCGTGTTCACGCTGATGGGGCTCAACTATGCGGCCCTGCTCGGCGTCATCGTCGGACTGTCGGTCCTGATCCCGTTCGTGGGGGCCGCGGTCGCGACCTTTCCGGTCGCGCTGGTCGCACTGATCCAGTTCGGCTGGACCTGGGACGCCGCCTGGGTGCTGATCGCGTACGGGATCCTGCAGGCGCTCGACGGCAACGTCCTGGTCCCGCTGCTGTTCTCCGAGGCCAACGACCTGCATCCGATCACGATCATCCTGGCGATCCTGGTGTTCGGCGGGCTTTGGGGCTTCTGGGGCGTCTTCTTCGCCATCCCGCTCGCCACCCTCGTCAAGGCGATCTACAACGCCTGGCCGCGCCAGGATCCGGACGCGCCTACGGTATTGCCGATGACTGCCGAGGCGGGCGCCGAGCCGTTCGTCGAAGCCCGTGCCGGGCAGGCCGCCGAGGTGCCAGCGACAGGCGCCGGCACGCGTTCGTGAGGCGTGCATTCGCGCGAGGACCTCAAGTACCATGGCGCCGTTTTTCGGTCCAGGCGCCTTGAAGCATGTTTAGTGGAAGCATCGTCGCGCTCGTGACGCCCATGCAGCCGGACGGTGCGGTCGACTGGCCGGCACTCGAGCGGCTGATCGAGTGGCACGTGGCGGAGGGTACCCACGGCATCGTGCCGATGGGCACCACCGGCGAGTCGGCGACGCTCGACACGGAAGAACACATGGCGGTGATCCGCCGCACCATCGAGATCGTGGCCCGCAGGATTCCCGTCATTGCCGGTACGGGCTCCAACTCCACCGCCGAATCCATCTTCCAGACCCAGGAAGCGGCCCGCTACGGCGCCGACGGCTGCCTGCTCGTGACGCCCTACTACAACCGCCCGACCCAGGAAGGGCTCTACCAGCACTACAAGGCGATCGCGGCGGTCACTGACGTACCGCTGGTCCTCTACAACGTGCCTGCCCGTACCGCCTGTGACCTGAAGCCCGAGACGGTGGCGCGGCTCGCCGAGCTGCCGCGGATCGTCGGCATCAAGGAAGCCTGTGGAGACCCGACCCGGGTGGCGGAGATTCGTGCCCGGGTGCCGGATGCCTTCTGCGTGCTCTCGGGGGAAGACGCGCAGACCCTGCGCATGCTGGAACTCGGCGCGGTCGGCACCATCTCCGTCACCGCCAACGTCCTGCCGCGCATGATGGCGGAGTTCTGTTCTGCCTGGCTTGCCGGCGAGGTCGACCGCGCTATCGCACTCGACGAGCGCCTGCAGCCGGTCCACCGGATCCTGTTCGTGGAGACCAGCCCGTCGCCGACCAAGTGGGCGCTCTACGAGATGGGCCGCATCGACCGCGGCATACGGCTGCCGCTGCTGGAATTGTCCGCCGCGCATCGCGACGCGCTGCGCGCCTGCCTGAAGACGATTGGAGCGCTCTGATGTGGAAGCTCGGCTGGATGCTGCTCCTGGTCCTGGTCGGCGGATGTTCGTGGATCACGGGCGAGCGCGGATTCATCGTCGATCGGCGCAGCGAATACCTCGAGACGGTCGAGAATCCCCCGCTGGTCATTCCCGGGGAGCTGGTGGCTACGCGGGTGCAGGATACGGCGCCGATCCCGGCGATTCCGACACCTTTGCGGCCCGAGTATTACGACGCCAAGCCGCCGCGACCGAACGCGATCCACGGCGCCGACAGTCGCGACGAGGTGCGCATCCAGCGGCTCGGGGAGCGGCGCTGGCTCGCCATTCCGGAAGATCCGACCATCGTCTGGCCGAAGCTGAAGCAGTTTCTGGCCGAGAACGGCGTGCCGCTCGCGCGCGAGCTGCCGGCGGAAGGCCGGCTGGACACCGATTGGATGACGGTGGGTGCAGAGCCTTACCGTGACGTGATCCGCCTCGCCATCCGCGACGCGAAGGCCGCCGCCCAGATGAGCGGCGGGCGGGACCGCGTGCGGCTGCGCGTCGAACCCGGGCTGCGCGAGCGCACCTCGGAAGTCCACATCCGCTACGAGAACGATGCGTTCTCGCCACCGGCGCCCGACGACCTGGTCTCGCTGGAATCGACCGCTTCGCATCTCGCGACCGCCGAACAGGACCTGCTGAACGAACTCGGCGCGTACATCGCCGCGCGCGTTGCCGAACAGACCGTCTCGATGGTCGCGCAGGACATCGGCAGCGGCGCGAAGTCCTACCTTGACCGCGACCCGGAAGGCGACCCGGTGCTGCGACTGCTGGTCGACTATCCGCGGGCATGGGCCACGATCGGCCAATCGCTTTCGCGCGCCAACATCGAGGTGGACGACGCCGACGAGACCGCGGGCAGCTACCTGATCAGCATTTCTCCCGATCTCGAAGTCGGCGAGCCCGAGCGCAAGGGCTTCCTGCGCCGGATGTTCTCGTTCGGCCGCAAGGAGACCATGAACCTGCAGATCCGGATCCGCAGTCAGACCGACGGCTCCCAGGTCGTCACCGCGCAGGCTGCCGACGGCAGCGCGCTCGACCGCGAGTTCGGCCAGCAGGTCCTGGTGCTGCTGCGCGAGTACTCCAGTTGACCGGATTCGCCTCGCTCGGCAGCGGCAGCCGCGGCAACGGCACGCTCGTCGACCTGGGCGGTACGCTGATCCTGGTCGACTGCGGCTTTACGCTGAAGCAGGCCGAAGCGCGCCTGCGCAGGCTCGACGTACGTCCCGGCGATCTTGCCGCCATCCTGGTCACCCATGAGCATTCCGACCACATCGGCGGTGCCGCGGCGCTCGCGCACAAGTACCGGATCCCGGTTCACGCATCCTGGGGCACATTGCGCGCAGCGGAAGGACGCCTGACCGGCACGGCCTTCGACAGCCACATGCCGTTCAGAATCGGTGCGGTCGAGGTCAGGCCGGTGATCGTTCCCCACGACGCCCGCGAGCCCACCCAGTTCGTGTTCGAGCACGCCGGCGTGCGGATCGGCGTGGTATCGGACCTCGGACACGTCACGCCGTTCGTCGTCGAGCAGTACTCGAACCTGGACGGCCTCTTCATGGAGAGCAACTACGACGCGGACATGCTCTGGCGCGGGCGCTATCCGGAACCGGTCAAGCGCCGTATCGACAGCGCCCTCGGCCACCTCTCCAATGACCAGGCTGCCGGATTTCTCGGTGCGGTCGCGCATCCCGAACTCCGCGTCGCAGTTGGCCATGTGAGCGAGCAGAACAATCATGCGGAACACCTCGAGCGGGTATTCGCGGGCCTGCGGGCATCGGTCGGTACGCTCGAGTTCGCGACCCAGGACGAGGGTGTCTGCTGGATCGAAGTCGATTGCGCTGGAAATCGGCCGCGGCTTTTCCCAGAATACGCGTCCCCAGCCGCCGGGTGAGCATCTGCTATACGGGCTACCGGATACGGAGAGGTGCGAGAGCGGTTGAATCGGCCTGACTCGAAATCAGGAATACCTTCACGGGTATCGTGGGTTCGAATCCCACCCTCTCCGCCAACTGAAATGAAAACGGGCCCATCGGGCCCGTTTTCATTTCAGTGGCGGCGAAGGTGTAGAGGCAGGGTCCCAGCGGGCTCGTCAACCTCGCGCAGCGAGGTTGGACGCTGCCGCTCCGCGACGACGCCCGGCCGAATCGATCGCAGTCGCCAAGTCCCTGAAAAAAATAATCTATCGCGTGCGCCAATGATCCGGAGATCAGCTTCGTCGGCTATGTCCTTGTCCGGAAAAATACAATTTTCTTACATGGGCACCGGGGCCGATCCCGCTCCTCCGGCGGATTGCCCGACAATCCCGATGACCTCCGGAAGCTGCCGTCGACACGTCCATGAGTGCCCGCTAAGGTGCAGGTCTTCAGGTAGCGACGCCGGTCCCGGCGTCACGTGTGCCAGACGTCACCGAGGAAGCGATCACCGCGTCACAACGCGGGTGCCCGGTCCGTGATTCCGTTTGCTGCACACGCCAGGTCGTTTCGATAATCAGGTCATCAGTATGTGGGCGTTCCGGACCGAACACCCATGGGGCGGTGATCGTGGTGTGGTGCGATTGCCGTAGGCCGCGGGCAGACACCCGATCGGAAAATGCCCAGGCTCAAAACGCCCAGGCTCAAAACGCAAGGAAGTCGTTTATAGATGATGAAGCAGCGCAGCCTCCCCTCGATCCCCCGGGTAGTCCTTGCCGTCGCGACCGTCGCTCTACTCGGTGCGTGTGGCGGTGGTGGCGGCAGCAGCAGCACCAGCGGACCCATCGTACGCGACCCACCCACCCCGATCCCGCCGCCGCCGGGCGGTGGCAATCCCCCGCCTGGGCCTGCGCCGGCACCACAGGTATCGCTGGCCTCGCAGACTACGATCGTCAACCAGGGCGGCTCGACGACGCTCAACTGGACCAGCAGCAATGCGACGGGATGCTCGGCCAGCGGCGGCTGGAGCGGGTCGCGTCCGGCGCAGGGTAGCGCCACGGTCGGTCCGATTTCCCAGCAGACGACCTATACGCTCAATTGCAGCGGCACCGGCGGCACCGCCATGGCGATGCTGAGCGTGCGGGTCAACGGCACCATCACGCTCAGCTGGCAGCCGCCGGCAGCGCGGGTCGACGGGACGCCGATCGACGAACTCGGCGGTTTCCGCATCTACTACGGGACGCGTTCGCGCGATTACAGCGAAATGGTCGAGGTCCGGAACGAGGAAGCCACCCAGCGTTCGTTCCAGTTGCCGTCAGGCTCCTACTATTTCGCGATGACTGCGTTCGATGGCGATGGTCTCGAGAGCGGGTACTCGAACGAGGTGATCCGGCGCGTCAACTGACTGCGCCGCAGCCCGCGCACCTGCGCTTCAGCGGGGCTCGATCAGCGCGTAGCTGAGCCGAGCCGTTCCGATCCACTCCTCGAAATTCCCGTTCGGGTCATTGCCGTCGCGCTCCTCGTAGCGCGCGCCCCAGTCGAGCCGGAAGCGGCGCGAGAACTGCCAGGCGACCAGCAACGCGCCGCGCACTTCGTCGAATTCCCGTCCCTCGTCCGCGAATTCGCTGCGACCCATGCCGAGCGTCGCGGTCAGCGTCGTGCGCGGCGTCAGATTGCGCCCGAGCCCGACGCCGACCAGCCACCGGTCGTTGTCGCGCAAGGCGTCCTCGTAGTCCTGACGCTCCAGGTTCCACCGCAGGCTCAGCTGGTTGTTGCCGAAGCGGCGCGCGAGCTCGATGCCGGCGCGGTCCTCGGTGAATACCTCGTTCAGGTCGGTGTTTTCGTTGATCTCGTCGCCGAATTCGGGAATGCCTCCGACGATGTTCTGCGAATTGTCGCGGATCCGCCGGCCGGCCGAGACCGCCAGGCGGGTGGTGTCCTGGAACTGCCAGCTCACCATCGCGTCGACGATGGCGCCGGTCACGTCGTCGAGGCCGTCCGAGCGGGCGATTCGGGTGTAGCCGCCTCCGAGCGAGTAGGACAGGCGATCGGCATCCTGGGCAAGGGTCGCAAGCCCCGTCCAGTCATCGAGGTCGGGTGCGAGTTCGTTGTCGAAATCCACCCGGGTACGGTCGACCGCAAAGGTCATCGAGCGGCTTGCGGACAGGCCGAGAATGTAGCGCAGCGAGCCGTTGTGGCGGATGTTGTCCGTGTCGGTCGCGTCGGCGCGATAGTCGGTGTACAGGTAGCCGATCTGCAGTTCGTCGCCACTGCGCGGCGTAAACCGAAGGGTCGGGCCGGCCTCGGTCGTGGTCACGATCTGCCGGTTCGCCTGGGTCAACGGGTCTAGCGCGCGTTCGGTAGACTCGCTGCGCGAATTGCGCAGGGTGAAGTCGAGCCGGTTGGGCAGTGCGTGCCACAGGAGCTCTGCGCGGCCGACGGTGACGTTCTCGTCGTCGAACAGGTCTTCCTGATAGATGCGGCGCTGGTACTGGTAGGCCGCGTCGAGTTCCAGCTGGGCGCCGGCCTGGCGCGCGCCGACGCTCACCCCTGGCGCGTTGATCCACTCCTCGATGCGGTCCGATTCGGTCCGTGCCGTGTTGGTGGTGTAGTCGGCCTGATGGAACAGCTCGGCCTGCAGTTCCAGCGCACGCGCTGTCGGCGCCGCGAGCAGGCAGGTGGCCGCTGCTGTTGACAGGAGCCGGAGGCCTGGCGCTCGACGCCGCATCAGAATGCGCGCTCGGGTACGGTCAGGGTGTCGCCCGGTCCGATCTGGTAGTTGGTCGCCATGTCACCGCGCCGCAGGATGCGGTCGAGCGCGACGGGCAGCGACTCGCCAGTCGAGCGGTACAGCATCGCGCGCCCCGGATTGGCGAATTCGGTGATCCCGCCGGCTTCGAGCACGGCATCGAGGACGGTCATGCCCTGGCTGTATTCGAGCGAGGAAGGCGTATTCACCGCGCCGGTGACCCGCACCCGGTAGCGTGGACCCATGCGCGCGACGATCACGGTCACGTTCGGATCGCGGATGTAGTTGGCCAGCCGCTCGGTGATGAGCTTTGCCACCGCTTCCGGCGTCTCGTCGCCGACCATGAGGTCGCCGGCGAGCGGGACGGAGATGCGGCCGTCCGGCCGCACCGGTACCGTGACGCTGAGGTCGGGATTCCGCCAGACGCGTACGTCGAGTTCGTCGCCGATCCCGATCCGGTACTCGGAGACGAACGTCGGCGTGGTGCCGGGCGCCGGACTCGTTGCAGCCTGTGGGGCGGCAGTGGCGCTGGCCAGAACGACGGTGATTAGCGTGGCAAAGGCTTGGCTGATTCGCATGGTTCGAGGACCCTGCCGTGGCTGAACGGGCGGATCATAACAACATTCCCCGGGCTGCGGTTGCGCCGGCCACGAGTCACTTACATCGCCGCTGTCAGGGTGTGCGACCGGCTTCGCGCGCGATCGAGGAGGCGGTCTGGACCAGCCGCGGCTCCCCGGGGTTCTCCTCGAGTGCTGCCGCGAGTACCTGAAGCGCCTCCTCTGAGGCGCCGGCCGAGTGCAGCGCGATCGCGTACACGTATGCGCTCGATGCGAGCCAGGGTGCCGTGCGCCAGGCCGCTTGCAGGTCGGCGAGCGCCGCGTCGAGCCGGCCCTGGCGCACCTGCCACAGGCCACGCGCGGTCCGGGCTTCGACGGCATCCGGGACGGCCTCGATGGCGCGCGCGAGCAGCGGTTCGGCCGCTGCATCGCGGCCGCTGGCGCGGTAGAGGTCGGCAAGGTTCAGGAGTGCGGGCAGGTAGTAGGGATTGATGCGCAAGGCCTCGTGCAGCGCAGCTTCCGCCATGCCGGTCTCGCCCAGGTCCATGTGCAGGGTCGCACGCGCCGCCTGGGCTTCGGCCCGATCGGCATTCAGTTCGAGCGACTGCCGGTATTCCGCGAGCGCGGCGGCGAGTTCGGCGGTCGTCGAGGCCGGCAGCGTGGTCATGAGCGGCGCCAGCAGGCGCCCGGCTTCCATGCGGACCGCGCGTTCGGGCGCGGTGAGCAGATGCCGGGTCAGGCGCCAGCGCTCGTCGTGGGGCCAGCGCGTACTGCCGGCCAGTGCGCCCAGCCGCACCAGCCCCGAAGGGTCACGCAGGCCTTCGCGCAGTGCCGTGGCCGAAGCGCCGCGCGTGTAACCGGCCATCAGCGACAGGGCGGTGCCGCGCACGATGGCCGGCTGGGTCGGCGCCCGGGCGACGGCCGCCAGTTCGAATTCGGCGTCGTAGCGCCCGCGGCGCGCTGCGGCGAACACGGCGCCGAAATGTGCAGGTCGCGTGGTGTCGAAACGACCGGCGATCGCGGCGGCGGCCCAGTCGGGCGTTTGGTCGGAATGGCAGCTGCGGCAGGCGTCGGGCGCCCCGGTCATCGCGGACAGGTCCGGCCGGGGCACGCGGAACGCATGGTCGCGGCGGTCGTCGACCTGCATGTAGGTCTGCGCCGGCATGTGACAGGAGACGCAGGCTGCGGCCTCGGTTCCGGGCCGATGGAAGTGGTGCTCGGGCGAGTCATAGTCCTTGCGCAGCAGCGTCGGAAAACGTGCCTGGCCGGCAGGCGCGTGACATTGCGTGCACACCGCGTTGCCGTCGAGCACGAGCCGCGCCGAATGCGCGTCGTGACAGTCGCTGCAGGTGACGCCGGCGGCGTGCATGCGACTCTGCAGAAACGAGCCGTACTCGAACACCTCGTCCTGTATCTGGCCGTCGGCGTGATACAGCCCTGCCTCCAGCAGTGCGGGCAGATAGTGGTCGAGGAAGTTCGCCCCCGGCGTGAAACCCTCTGCGATCGCGCTGCGCCGGCTGTGGCAGGGGGCGCAGGCATTGAGTTCCGTGGCTGGCGAATCGAGTGGGGTGGTGCGGACGCGCGCGGGCGCTGCGGCATGCGCGGATCCCGGTCCGTGACAGGCTTCGCAGCCGACGGTCGCCTCGGCGTAGGTGGTGGCGAAACGCCGCGTCGACGTTTCGTAGCCCTTGCGCACTCCGGTGGCATGACAGTCGGCGCACATGTGGTTCCAGTTGTTGGCCGGCGCGGTCCAGTGCAGCACGTCGTCCGGCGCGATGGCCGTGCCCGGGTGCAGGTGCATCCAGCGCTGACCGCCGGCGGTGGCGGGGCGGTTGTCCCAGGCGACGCCGAGCGCCTGCAGGCGCCCGTCGCCGGTCGGCAGCAGGTACTGCTGCAAGGGCTCGATGCCGAAGGTATGGGCGACTTCGTAGGTTTCCGGGCTGCCGGCCGGACCGATCGCCTCGACCAGGTAGCGGTCGTTCCGGAGATGGAACCGGGTGGTGCCGTCGGGGCCATCGTACGCGGCATCGGCGAAGTCACCGGCGACCGTGTCGGGGCGGGGGTCGGCCATGGCGGCATGGTGGTGCGACGTCCGCCAGGCGGCGGCCTGGTCGGCATGGCAGGTCCCACAAACGGCGCTGCCTGCGTACATCGCCGACGCCTCTGCGCTGGCCGCCGCGGTGGCCGGTTCCACCAGCCCGGCCGGCGCCGCAGCGGTTGCGGGTGCAGCGGTGACCGGAGCACCGGTGCCGCGCTCGCAGGCCGTGGCGGTCAGCGCCAGGGCGAGCAGCCATGGCGCTGCCGCGCGTGTACTTGGCGGGCGACTGCAGATTCGGGTGCCGATTCGGTTCTTCGTGTGGCGCATCGGGGCATGATGCGGGTGGCGTGCGATCGAGGGAAGGCGTTTCCCCCTCCATAGCCCTGTGGGACCATACGCGCGTTCGCGTGCCGCTGCCGGGTGGCGTGCGCAGATGCGAGGTTCGAAAATTGGGTGCCAACCGGATGCGATCGATTCAGGACCGCGGACTCGCGCGCCGTGCGATGCTGCTCTGCACGACCTGGCTGTGCACGACGGCCGCGTCCGCGGCCGAGTTCGTCGTGCTCGAGGACGAGTGTCGCGGCCGCCAGCTCCTGCTGACCGGAGTGATCGAACCGGGTGACGCCGCGCGCTTCGCGGCGCGCCTGGCAGCGCTCGTCAACGCTCCGGACCTGCCGGCGGTGCAGGACCCGGAGACGCTCTGGACCATCAAGCTCGACAGTCCTGGCGGCGATGTCGGCGAGGCGATCCGGATCGGGCGTCTGGTGCGTGCAGCCGTGGCGACCACCGAGACCAGCTACCGCTATGCCCGGCGCGCGGATGGCGTGTGGGACTTCGAGCCGGTCGACACGAACATCTGTCTCGAATCGGGCGGCGGCCCGCGCGAGTGTTTCGCCGACATCGCCAAGGCGGAGTGTGCGGGTGCGTGCCTGCTGATCTGGCTGGCCGGCGCCGAGCGTTATGCGAACGAAGGCAGGCTCGGCGTGCACGGGCTGGTGCGGCAGGCGCCGCCTGCCGCGGGCGATGCAGCGGCGGATGCAGCCGCGGAAACCGAGGCGGTGCGCGCCTATCTCGCCGGTTTGGGGGTAGCCGGAGAGCGGATCGCCGAGTGGCTGGCGCCGCAGGTGTCCGGCCCGCGCTGGCTCGACTGGCCGGCGCGGCATGCGCTCGGTGGGCGCAGTACGGACCTCGTCGCGGGCCTCGAGCGCTGCCCGGCGGCATTGACCCCGGCGGAATCTCTGGACTCGGTCATCCACGTCGATCCGCGCGTGCGTGACCGACTGATGGATCGGGCGGCGGCGCACCGGGCCTGCCGCCTCGCGGTGGTGGCCGAACTGCGCGGCGACCTGCCGCGCCGGCTGGCGGCCGGCCCAACCGATGCGGGCTAGGATCGGCATAGCGCTCGGCGGCGGCGCGGCCCGCGGCTGGGCCCACATCGGCGTGCTGAACGCGCTCGCGGCCCGCGGGATCATGCCCGACGTGGTCAGCGGTGCATCGATCGGTTCGCTGGTCGGGGCGGCTTACGCCGGGGATCGACTGGGCGAACTCGAGGCGTGGGTCCTGAGCCTGAGCCGGCTCGACGTGCTGAAGCTGCTGGACGCGCGCATTGCCGGTGGCGTGATCGAAGGCAATCGGGTCATGCAGGCGATCGAGCAGATTCTCCCCGAAGGCGACATCGGTTCGCTCGAGCGGCCGTATGCCGCGGTCGCGACCGATCTCGACAGCGGCCGTGCGGTCTGGCTTCGCGACGGACCGATCATCGCGGCGGTACGCGCATCCTGTGCCATGCCCGGCCTCATGCCGCCGCGCCGGCACGAAGACGCCTGGCTCGTCGACGGAGGACTCGTCGATCCGGTACCGGTCACGCTGTGCCGGATGCTCGGCGCGGACGTCGTGATTGCGGTCGACCTCGGCGCGTTCCACTACCGGCGCGCCGGTCGTTCCGAAACACAACCGGACGAGGGATCCGGCAGGCGATCGCGCGCGACGCAGGAAACCCGCAGCTACCTCGAGCGGCTGCAGACCTTCGTCGGTGACTGGCTCGAGTTCGGCAAGGACGAGACGCCCGCCGAGCCTGGCCTGCTCGACGTGATCGCAGCGTCGATCAACATCATGCAGGAGCGCATTACCCGTGCCCGGCTCGCGGGCGATCCGCCGGAAATCGAACTCTCACCGGCGCTCGACGGTATCGCCCTGATGGACTTCCACAAGGCGCGCGACGCGATTGCGGCCGGGGAGGCGGTGGTCGCCGCGCGCGCCGGGGACCTGGAGGAACTGGTCCGGGTCGCGCGATGAGCCTGGCCGCAGATGCCGAACTGATCGGTATCGTGGTGGCGTTGCTCGTCGGCCTGGCGGGCGTGCTCGCTGCCGGTCACGCGGTCCTGCACAAGCGCCACTCGCGTGCCGCCTTTGGCTGGATCGCGCTCTGCCTGCTCTTTCCGGCGTTCGGTCCGGTCTTCTACCTCCTGTTCGGGATCAATCGGGTCCGGCGGCGCGCCAGCCGCCTTTGGCCACCGCACCTGCCGGCCGAGCGCGCGACGCTGACGCCCGTGGCACCACCGCCCGGCATGGAAGCCCTCGCACGGCTCGGCGCCGCGGTCACCGATGCGCCGCTGCTCGGCGGCAATTCGGTGCAGGTGCTGCACAACGGCGAGGTGGCCTATCCGGCGATGCTCGCGGCGATCGATGCCGCGCGCGAACGGGTCTTCCTGTCGACATACCTGTTCGACAGCGATGCGACCGGCAAGGCATTCGCCGCTGCGCTCGGACGCGCGGTGGCGCGTGGGGTGGACGTGCGTGTCCTGCTCGACGGCGCAGGTGAGCTTTACTCCTTTCCGCGCGCGCGCTGGCTGTTGCGGCGGCAGGGTGTCCCGGTCGCTCGCTTCCTGCCGCCACGGCTGCTGCCGCCGGCGTTCATCGTCAACCTGCGCAATCATCGCAAGATCCTGCTCGTCGACGATGACGTGGTCTTCACCGGGGGCATCAACATCGGTGACCGCTACCTGGCTGCGCGTCTGGACAATCGCCGGCGCGTGGTGGACGTGCACTTCCGGCTCGAAGGACCCATCGCGGCGCAGGTGTGCGCGGTATTCCGCCATGACTGGGAGTTTGCGACGCGCACGGCGCCGCTGGCGCCGGTCGAGTTGCCCGTTCCGCGACCGGGCGCGGGCAATGCGCTGTGCCGCGTCGTGGCCGACGGCCCCGACGAGGACCTCGACCGGCTGGTCGCGCTCCTGATCGGCGGTATCGGGCTCGCCGCGCGGCGGGTGGCGATCATGACGCCGTACTTCCTCCCGCCGCGCGAATTGCTGGGTGCGCTGCAGGCCGCCGCGCTGCGCGGCGTGGACGTCGCCGTCCTGCTGCCCGGGCAGAACAACCTCCCGTACGTGCACCGCGCAACCCGGCATGGATTGTGGGAGTACCTGAAACGCGGCGTCCGGGTCTACTACCAGCCTCCGCCGTTCGTACACAGCAAGCTGCTCCTGATCGACGACGACTATGCGCAGATCGGGTCCGCCAACCTGGACGAGCGGAGCCTCAGGCTCAACTTCGAACTGGTGGTCGAAGTCTACGACCGCGCCCTGGTATCCGAACTCGGGGCCCACATCGAGGCGGTCAGGGCGACGTCGCGCGAGGTCACACTTGCCGAAGTCGACGGGCGGCCGTTGCTGCGCCGACTCGCGGACGGAATCGCCTGGCTGTTTTCGCCGTATCTCTAGCGATAACGGCGGCAGCGATAACGGCGGCCTGGCTCAGATGGCGTAGAACAGGACGTAGCCCATCAGCAGGACGGCGACCCACAGTGCGGTGGAGCCGATCTGCCAGGAGCGGCCGATGATGCCGGCGGGTCCGAGCGGTGCGCCCAGGCGCCGGCCGAGCGCGGCGAGGCCGGGCTGCAGCGTGCGACCGTGCCAGCCGCGGATGCCGTCCGCGGCCGCGGTGCCGCGGCGCCACAACGCAGGCAGAAGTCCGCGCCACAGCCAGTCGACGTCGAGCGTGATGGTCAGCGTGCGCTTCATCCACGGCAGCATCAGGAAGAATGCGAGCCCGGAGAACAGCAGCAGCTGCAGATAGAAGAGCACCTTGCCGGCCGTGTAGGGCTCGTAGGTGACTTCGTAGGGCAGGAGCGCGTAGAACGGCGCCGGGAATACGCCGAGCAGGATACAGGCGGCCGCCATGAGGATCATCGCGGCGCGCATGTTCCACGGCGCTTCCGGTGGTCGCAGCCCGGAATCCTTCTGGAAGAAGACGAACCACGGGAACTTGATGCCCGCGTGCAGGAAAACGCCGGCCGAAGCAGCTGCCAGCAGGAAATATACGGCCATCAGGCCTTCGTCCACCGCCGCCTGGGAAATGAGCGTCTTGGTGGTGAAGCCCGACGTCAGCGGGAAACTCGAGATCGCGAGTGCACCGATGATGCCGCAGAACGCGGTCACCGGCATTGTGCGGAACAGTCCGCCCAGATCGGTGCACAGGTGTTTGCCGGTCTGGTAGATCACGGCGCCGGCGCTCATGAACAGCAGCGCCTTGTAGATGATGTGCGCGAACGCGTGCGCGGCCGCGCCGTTCAGGGCGGTCTCCGTGCCGATACCGACCGCGCAGACCATGAAGCCCACCTGGTTCACGATCGAATACGCGAGTATGCGGCGCACGTCGTTCTCGAGCAGTGCGTAGATGATCCCGTAGAAGATCATCACCAGCCCGATCGGAATCAGCACCGACTCGCCGGGGAACAGCAGGATCAGCGCGAGCACAGCGGTCTTGGTCGTGAACGCGGACAGGAATACCGAGCCGGTCGGTGACGAAGTCGGATAGGCGTCCGGCAGCCAGGCGGATACCGGTGGTGCGGCGACGTTGACGAGTACGCCGACCAGGATCATCCAGGTGTTGAAATTGTCGAGCACCAGGGCCTGTACCTCGATCGAGCCGGTGTCGACCATGACGCCTTCGATACCCACCTTGAGGATGACACCACCGAGCAGGTGCATGGCCGCATAGCGGATGCCGGCAGCGCGGGCACGCGCATCACCGCCACACCAGACGACCACGGTGGAGAAGATCGCCATCAGTTCCCAGAACAGGAACAGCGTGATCAGGTCGCCGGCGAACGAGACGCCGATCGCGCCTGCAGCGTAGGCCTGCGCCGCCGCGAGTTCGTACCACTTCGCCTGGCGGAACGCGAACAGCGCGCCGGCGAACGCCATGAAGGCGAAGATCGACGCGAACAGGCGGCGCAGCGGGCTGCCCTCCAGCGGTTCGATCGTATAGTCGAGGAAGTAGGTGGTCAGGACGATACCGTCCGGCACCCGCCAGATCAGCCAGAGCGTGAGCAGGGGCGCCATGAGCACCACCGCGTCGCGCGCTCGCCCGCGCAGGATGCCGGTCAGCATCGCGCTCGCGACCAGGATCAGGGCAGGTGGCAGGAGTTCGATCATGCTGCGTCAGTCCCGGTAGAAGTCGTCGGGTCGCTTCAGCAGCAGACCCAGGACCTTGGCGATGAGTACCATCGCGACGCAGGCCAGGAATCCGAACACAGCGCCGAAGGCCAGCCAGTCGTCGAGCCCGAAATACCCCTTGATGTGGATGCCGAGCTCGGCCAGGACGGTCAGCGCGAGGACGATGGCGAAGCCCGTCCACAACCGGCGGATGGTCGTGGGTCGCGTCAGCCAGTGATCGTCTTGCGGCGTGGTCATCTGGAACTCCGGTTCGCCTCGGACACTCATCGCTCGCCCCGGCCCACGACCTGGGCCTCGAGATCGATCAGCGGCTGGTTGAAGAAGAACAGTCCCAGCGTCAGCAGGGCCGTCGTCGTCAGCGCGACGACGATGAAAAGGGGCGCTTCGCCGTGGTCCTTCTTCTGCGGCGTCTGCTCGGGTTGCAGCCAGGCGAGGAAGATCACCGGCAGGAAGTAGGCCGCGTTCAGTACGGTGCTCACGATGATCGTGAAGATCGCGAAGTAGTTGTCCGACTGGAAGGCGCCGGCCAGGATGTACCACTTCGAGACGAAACCCGCAGTGGGCGGCACGCCGATCATGCTGAGCGCGCCGATGGTGAACGCGGTCATGGTCCATGGCATGCGTCGGGCGATGCCGGCCAGTTCGTGGAGTTCGGTCTTCTTGGATGCCGTGTAGATGGCGCCGGCGGCGAAGAACAGGGTGATCTTGCCGAAGGCGTGCGCAACGATGTGCACGGCCGCGCCGATCTCCGAAAGCGGCTTCAGGATGGCGGCTGCCAGCACCACGTAGGAGAGCTGGCCGATCGTCGAATAGGCGAGCATGCGCTTCAGATTGGTCTGGCGCAGCGCCACGATGCTCGCCGCGATGATCGTGAAGGCGGCGGCGTAGGTGAGCCATGCTGAACTCGGCTCCGCGAACAGGTGATCGATGCCGAACGTGTAGACGATGACCTTGACGATCGTGAACACGCCGGCCTTGACCACCGCCACCGCATGCAGAAGCGCGCTGACCGGTGTCGGCGCGACCATGGCTGCGGGCAGCCAGCGATGCACGGGCATGACTGCGGCCTTGCCCACGCCGAACACGTACAGCGCGAGCAGGAAACCCAGCGCCGGTCCCGATACTGCGCCGGCGAGGATGCCGCCCTGGACGAAGTCGAGCGTGCCGGCTGCATGGTAGGTCCAGATGATCGCCGGCAGGAACAGGCCGATGGAGGTGGCGAGCAGTATGCCGAGATAGACCCTTGCGGCGGCGATGGTCTTGGCGTCGCCCTTGTGCGCGACCAGCGGATAGGTCGAGATCGTGAGGATCTCGTAGAACAGGAACAGCGTCAGGAGGTTCGCCGAGAACGCGATGCCGAGCGCCGCGGCAATGGCGATGGCGAAACACACGTAGAAGCGTGTCTGGTGGTGCTCCTTGTTGCCGCGCATGTAGCCGATCGAGTAGAGCGAGGCCACGATCCAGAGACCGGACGCGATGGTCCCGAACATGAGCCCGAGGGGTTCCACCTTGAAGCCGATCGAGACGCCCGGCAGGAGTTCGCCGAGCATGGCGGTAGGGCGCCCGCCCGCGGTGACTTCGACGCCCACGGAGTAGACGAACGCGGCGAGCGTGATGGCCGTCAGGATCGTGATCGTCTCGCGCACGTTCGGCCAGCGACCGGTTAGCGCGATCAGGAGGGCGCCCGCGAGCGGGATCCAGACGGCGGTCGCGACGCTCATGGCACGTGCCTCAGCAGTTCGTCCGCCGCGTGACCGGCGAGCTCCAGCGGGAACGCCGGCACGAGGCCGAACCACACGTTGAGGGCAGCCGCAAGCAGCACTACCGCCAGGACGCCGACCGGCGCCTCGCCGACCCGCTTGTCATCCGCTGCGCCGGCGGCAACCGGGTCGGCGGCCGCGAACCAGGCCGGTTCGAGAATCCGCCAAAGATAGACGACCGCCATCAGCGAACTCGCGACGATCACCCCGACCAGCACCAGTCCGAGCGAGCCCTGACCGAATGCCGCGACGATCAGGTACCACTTGCTGATGAAGCCGGCCGTGCCGGGAACGCCGACCAGGCTCAGCGCGGCAATGGAGAATGCGCCCAGGGTCCAGGGCATCCGGCGTCCGATGCCGTGCAGGTCGCGGATCTCGAAGCGGGTCAGGTGGTGCCCGAGCGCGACGATGGCCAGGAACAGGGCGCCTTTCGCCAGTGCGTGATTGAAGATGTGCAGGACACTCGCCAACAGTCCGGCGCGATCGACGAAGCTCGCACCGAGCAGGATGTAGCCTAGCTGCGCGATGGACGAATAGCCGAGCAGGCGCTTGACGTTGGTCTCGAAGATCGCGACCCCGGAACCGAACAGGATGCCCAGCAGGGCGAGCGGCATCACGAACAGCGCGAACTGGGTGGCATGCTCGGCGATGTTGCCCATGAAGACGACGAAGTCGAAGCGCAGCAGTACCAGGATCGTCACCTTGGTCGAGCACGCGGCGATGAAGGCGGTCACCGCATGCGGTGCGTGCGCGTAGGCATTGGGCAGCCAGGCGTGCAGCGGGAAGACCGCGGCCTTCAATGCGAGACCGACGATGATGAATGCCGCGGCCAGATGGACCGGCGCGACGTAGGGAATATCGGCAAGTCGCGCCTGCATGTCGGCGAAGTTGAGCGTGCCGGTCATCATGTACACGAAGCCCACGCCGATCAGGTAGAAGGTCGCGCCGATGGTGCCCATGATCAGGTACTTGAAGACCGCGGTCAGGGCCTGCCGGTCGCTGCCCGCGGCGATGACGACGTAGGTCGCGAGCGACGAGATCTCCATGAAGACGAAGACGTTGAAGGCATCGCCCGTGATCGCGATGCCGGCGAGGCCGGCGACCACCATGAGCCACGCAGCGTAGAACAGCGGCTGGCGATGGGGCTCGATGTCCCGCTCGATCGTTTCCCGACCGGCGATGATCGCGAGGGTCGATGCGCCGGTGATGATGAGCAGGACCAGGGCGCCCAGGCTGTCGATGGCGAGTTCGATGCCGAACGGCGCCGGCCAGCCGCCCATGGCGTAGCGGTGGATAGAGCCGTCCCGCGTGGCCAGCGCGAGCAGTACGGCTATGGCGAACGAAGCGATGCTCGCAAGCGTTGCAGCTGCCCAGGCCAGGTGGCGCGGTCGCAGGTACGCGGCGATCGGTGCCGCCAGCAACGGCACGATCACCGGCAATGCCGGAATGTGTGCCTCGAGGCTCACGATCGGCGATCCAGCCGGCGGATCTCGTCGTCCTCGATGGTGTCGTAGGCCTCACGGATGCGCACCACGATGGCGAGACCGAGCGCGGTCGTCGAGATGCCCACCACGATCGCGGTCAGGATCAGTACCTGCGGCAGCGGATTGGAGAAGATCTCCGCGGCGGTGGGGTCGAGAATGATGGGTGCCGTGCCGCCCTCGACCTTGGCGAGACTGATGTAGAGCAGGAACACGGCGGACTGGAAGATCGACAGCCCGAGGAGCTTCTTGACCAGGTTCTGCCGCGCGATGAGCGCGAAGAAGCCGATCATCAGGAGCGCGCCGAAGACCCAGTAGTTGTAGAGGCCGAGGATTTCCATCGCTCACTGCTCCCTGGCGGCGAACGCATGGAAGATCGACAGCAGGGTGCCGGTGACCGCGAGACCCACGCCGAGTTCGATCAGGATGATCCCGATCTGTTGACCGGTGACCGGGTCGGCAGCAAGCACCGAGTAGTCGAGGAAGTTGCCGCCGAGCAGCATGCACGCCACGCCGACCAGGAGGTACAGGAGCGCGCCGCCGATCGCGAGTCCCACCAGCACCCGGGGCGGCAGCACCTTCAGTGCGGCGCCTTCGCCTTCGAGCAGCGCGAACAGGATGATCCCCGCCGCAATGATCGCGCCGGCCTGGAAGCCTCCGCCAGGACCGTATTCACCGTGGAACTGCACGTAGAGGCCGAACAGGACGATGAAAGGGATGAGCACGCGTCCCACCACGTGCGGGATCAGGTGGCTCTTGAGGCTCGACTCGATGCGGGGTTCGCGCCGGTGTGGCAGCAGGCCCGGGCGGCCGGCACTGAGCAGGAACAACACGCCGATGCCCGCGGTGAGCACCACGTATACCTCGCCGAGGGTGTCGTAGCCGCGGAAGCTGCCGAGTACGGCGGTCACGACGTTGGGTATGTCGATCAGTTCGGGCGTCTGTTCGAGATACCAGGGCGCGACGTGGCGGTGTACGGGTGCATCCGGGTCGCCGATGCGCGGCTGATCGAAGCTTGCATAACTGATCGCGAGAAAGATCATGGTCACGGTGACCAGCGTCGCCGCCACCTTGCGCTCGCGCTTGCGCCGCCGCTCCTCGGTGGGCGTCAGGGCCAGGGCACCGAGCAGCAGGACCGTCGACACCCCGGCCCCGACGGCCGCCTCGGTGAGTGCTACGTCGGCTGCGTCGAGGATGAAGAAGTTGAGCGCCATCAGCAGGCTGAAGATGCCGCTCAGCATCACCGCGGAGAACAGGTTCTCCGAACGGACGATCGCGATGGCGGTCACCACGAGCAGCGAGAGCAGGAACAGGCTGAAGACGACGATCATGCGCGCGGTTCCCGGGGGTCGGACGCGCGGTACTCGCGGGTGCCCCCCTTGAGTCCGGCGACGGATGCCGCATGGCCGAGCGCGTAGGTCGCCGTGGGGCCGGTGATGAGCAGGAACAGCAGGATGGCCAGGACCTTCACGGTTTCGAGCGACCAGCCGGACTGCAGGGCCAGCCCACCCAGGACCAGCATCGGTCCCAGCGAGTCGGTGAGGCTCGAAGCGTGCATGCGGGTAAAGAAGTCCGGCATGCGCAGCGCGCCGATGCCGCCGATCAGCACGAACAGTGCGCCACCGACCAGCATCGCCCAGCTCAGGGCATCCAGCACGATTGCCATGTCAGCGCTGCTCTCCGGGCTTGCCGGCGGCGCGCTCGCGGCTGCTCTGGAAGAACACCAGGACCGCGAGTACGCCGATGAAATTGATCAGGGCATAAGCGAGGGCGAGGTCCAGGAAGTCGGTCCTGCCGTTCAGGAACGCGACGACCGCGAGCAGGAGCACCGTCTTGGTGCCGAACATGTTGACGGCGAGGACCCGGTCGTAGACCGTCGGTCCGAGCAGTGCCCGCGTGAGCGCGAGGCACATGGTCATGACGATGGCGAGCGATGCGACGATGTACATGGTGCTCAGCGCCGGGTCAGCGCGGCGACCCGCCGGTTCATGTCGCCGCGCAGCAACTCCTCGGCGCCCGCCTGGGTCAGGCAGTGCACGCGCAGCCTGCCGGTTTCGACACCCACGGTGAGCGTCCCTGGCGTCAGCGTGATGCTGTTGCCGAGCACGGCCTGACCGAACGGATCCTGCGCGTCGGCCTCGAGAGTCACCATCACGGGGTCGAGCACGAGACGTGGACTCAGGATGATTCGCGCCACGGTGAAGTTCGAAATGACGACTTCCCTGGCGAGCCACAGCCAGTACGCGGGCAATCGCGGCAGCACCCCGAGCCAGCCGGTTTCCTCCTCGAGATCGCCCATGCGTGTCGAAAGCAGTATGACGATACAGCAGGACAGCAGGCCCAGCGAGACGAGGAGCGGCTTCATGTAGCCGCTCCAGACGAGCCAGACGGCCATGAACAACAGCAGGGTCGCGCTCATCCGCAGCCAGTAGCGCGCCGACCGACGGCGTGCGGTCGGGGGGGAGTTCGCCGGTCGGTTCATGCGCAGCGCGCCTCCGGACCGTGCCTCGACCGGCTGCGGTTTGACGTTGTCGACAATGCCGCAACCATGTCCGCTATGGTTCTCCCGGGGTGTTCCCGCCTTCCGTCAGACGCTAGTGACCGTCACGTGAAAATCGCGTGTAGGCGCTCTGCGCCGCGCCCGCGGGGCGCGCATCCGCTCTTGTCCACGCGTCCCCAATACTGGCAACTTAGCGCCCGAGCGGCAAGGCCAACCGGCATGGGCGTCCCGGGCCGGGCGCCGCGTGCCGTCCACGGTGGAGGTCGAAATGTCCGGGCAGCCCGCATTGGCCTGCTGGAACTGTGGTGCGTCTCTCGCGGACGTCGCATTGCCGATCAGCCGGCATGCCTTCTGTGCCGCATGCGGGGAGGCCGTCCACTGTTGCCGGCAGTGCGTCAATTTCGATTCGCGCGTATCCGGTCAGTGCACGGAAGGACGGGCCGAGCCGCCGAACGACCGGACCGCGGCGAATTTCTGCGAATGGTTCGGTCCGGCTGGAGGTCCCTCTGGAGGCCCGGCAGGCGACGCGCGGCGCGCGGCGGATGCCGCGCGTGCGCGGCTCGAGGCGCTGTTCGGTCCTGCCCCCGACGAGACCTGACCGGGCATTGGCGCCTGGCGGAGCACCGGTATGTCGCCGGGCAGGTCAGGACGTCATGGAGCCTTGCCCGAAGTTGCGCTAGGCTTGATTGTGCAGCACACAAATCCCGTCTCGGGGGGAAGCCATATGCAGATGCAGGTCGTGCGTCCGTCGGATTCAGCTCGGGCGCCGAAGCTCTCGGAAGCGCGTACGTACGACGAGTGGAAAACCGCGGCGCTCGCCCACGACGAGCGTTCCGGTGCGGCCCAGTGGCGCCGCGTCGACGAGAGCCGACGTTACGACTACAAGGTGATCCGGCGCCGGCTGGAAGAGGTCCGCAGCCTCAAGGGGTCGGGCGATGCCCATCAGGTGCTGTACTACCTGAACGAGGGCATCCACGGAAACATGGGCGGCATGGGGTCCTCCAAGCTGTACAACAAGGCCAAGTTCGGGACCAAGGATCTGGTCACCGCGTACATCGGCGAGCTCGCCGGCGCGCTGGACATGGTCGCCGACGTCGACGACGCGGAGATCCCGCTACCCGAGAAGCTCGAGTTCTTCCGGCGCGCGAGCCACTGTTTCGGCCGCACCGCGCTGATGCTGTCCGGTGGCGGTGCGCTCGGTCCGTTTCACCTCGGCGTTCTGAAGGCGCTGCTCGAGCAGGGCCTGCTGCCCAACGTGGTGTCCGGCTCGAGCGCGGGCTCGCTGATGGCGGCGACCATCGGTACCCGCGACGAGGCGGGCTTGAGGACCGTCTTCGAAGCACGCACGCTCGCCAACACCTTCGAGGAAGTCGCGGAGAGCAACCTCGAGCTGCTCAAGGGGAACCGGCGCATCGGCGCCGATCACCTGCGCGACTTCGTCGAGCGGCAGATCCCGGACCTGACGTTTCAGGAAGCGTTCGAGCTGTCCGGGCGGCGCATCAACATCACCGTGTCGCCCCGGGAACTGCACCAGCAGTCCCGGCTGCTGAACGCGGTCACGTCGCCGAACGTGTACATCCGCGAGGCCGTGCTCGCCTCCTGCGCCATTCCCGGTGTCTTCCCACCGGTTACGCTGGCTGCGAAGAACCGGCTCGGGCAACGCCAGCCGTACGTTCCGTCGCGCCAGTGGGTGGACGGTTCGCTCACCGACGATCTGCCGGCGAAGCGGCTGAGCCGCCTGTACGGCGTCAATCACTTCATCACGAGCCAGACCAACCCGGTGGTGCTCTGGGCGCTGCGCGACACGCAATCGCAGGACAACCTGCTGGCGCGCCTGTGGGAGATCAACCAGAACGCCAGCCGCGAATGGCTGCGTGCGACCTACCCGCTCGCCATGGCATTCACCAAGAACGTCTACCCGCTGAACCTGGCCACGCGCATGTTCTATGGGCTCGTCACCCAGGACTACACGGCCGATATCAACATCCTGCCGCGGCGGCGCTTCTGGGATCCGCGCAAACTGCTCTCGGTGCTCTCGGAGGACGAAGTCCGCTACCTCATCGCGGAGGGCGAGGCGGCGACCTGGCCCCGGATCGAGATGATCCGTAACTGCACCCGGATCAGCCGGACGCTCGATGCGATCCTCGAGCGACTCGAATCGCGCAGCCTGTATCACCATGCCTGAGTGTGCCAGTGGGTGAGCCGGCCCGACGGCGCAATCCCTGGTGGATCCCGCCGCACGTGCTCGGACGCGTGCCGGGCGAGGTCAGCGATCATGGCCTGCGGGTGCTCGGTTTCGTGTCGTTCGCGCTCCTGTTCGAACACTACGACACCTCGCTGCTCGGCAATGCGCTGAAGTACATCGTCGAGGATCTCGGGATCGCCGAGACGGATCTCGGGTTCTTCCAGATGCTGATCCGACTCGGCGCGTTGCCCGCGTTCTTCATCATTCCATTCGTCGACCAGCTGGGGCGGCGGCGCCTGTTCCTGATCGCGCTGGTGGGTATGAGCGTGGGCACGCTGCTCACCGCGTTCGCGCAGAGCGCAGCGACGTTCGTGGCCTGCCAGATGCTGACCCGCACCTTCGTGCTGACCGCCTCGGCGGTCTCGATCGTGATCGTCGCTGAGGAACTGCCGGCGACCGCGCGGGGCTGGGGCATCGGTATGCTGGCGGCCGTCTCGGCGGTCGGGCACGGTCTCGGTGCGGCGGCCTTCGCCGCGATCGAGAGCCTGCCGTGGGGCTGGCGAACCCTGTATGCATTCGGCGTGCTGCCGTTGCTCCTGCTGCCGCTGTTCCGGCGCGGTATCCAGGAGACTGGTCGATTCAGTGCGCACCGCGCCGCCCGCACCGGGATCGCACTTGCGGGTTTTGCCGCCTGGTGGGCACCGCTCTCCGGATTCTTTCGCGATCAACCGGCGCGGGCGACCTGCATGGCGCTGGTTGCCTCGGTGTCGTCGGTCGGCCACGTGGTCGTGATCAGCTTCACGGGCTATTTCGTACTGCAGTATCACGGCTGGGCGCCGTGGCAGCTCGCCCTCATGGTGGTCGCGGCGGGTGCCGTCGGCGTCGTGGGTAACGTGGTTGCAGGGAGGCTCGCCGACCGGACCGGACGCAGGCGCGTGGGTTTCGCATTCCTCGCGGTCTTTCCGCCGCTCGCCTGGGGTTTCTATCACGGCCCGGCGTGGTCACTGCCGGTCCTGTGGGCCCTGCTGGTCTTCACGCTAATGGGTGCGAACGTGATCATTCGCGCGCTGTCCTCGGAACTGTTTCCGACCGCCCACCGCGGGACCTCGACCGGCGTGCTCGCTCTGACCGAGACGCTCGGCGCCGCGCTCGGCCTGCTGCTGCTCGGCCTGTTGCAGCAGCAGGGTGGCAACCTCACGACGCTGATTCCGCTCATCTCGCTCGGCGCGGTGCTGGCGGCACTGGTTCTGCTGCTGCTGCCGGAGACCGGCAGGCGTGAGCTGGAAGCCATCAGCCCGGAGCCAGATCGCTCGCGCCACCGGCCCGGATAGCCACGCGTGGCGGGTCCTGACCGTTCGTCGTAGCATCCGCCGTTCCACGCACTGCCATATGAAACCGATCGGGGAGGGTCAATGCAGCCACGTACGGAAATCGACCGGGACAAGCTCGAGCGTTTTCTCGGCAGGGTCACCGGTGGCATCGCGGCAGGCCTGAATTGCGCGATCAGCTCACTCGGCGATTCGCTCGGCCTGTATCGCGCGCTGCGTGAACTGCGCATGGCCGACAGCGCCGAGCTCGCCGCACACACCGGGCTTAACGAGCGCTGGCTGCGTGAGTGGCTCCGGCACCAGGCCTGCATGGGACAGGTCGAACACGACGCCGAAAGCGACCGCTTCTACCTTTCCCCGGAGGCGGTGGCGGTGCTGGTCGACACGACCCATCCGGCCTACTTCGGCGGGGGCTTCGAGAGCGCCACGGCGAGCTTCGGCTCGCTGCCGGGCCTGGTCGAGAGTTTTCGCTCGGGGCTCGGCTTCGCCTACGACGACCACGGCCCGGGCTGCGCGAGCGGGATCGAACGCATGACGCGTTACTTCAACGAGTTCACGCTCGTACCCAAGGTGCTGCCCCTGCTGGACGGCGTAGTCGACAAGCTCGAGCGCGGCGCGGCCGTGGCCGACGTCGGCTGCGGCGGCGGGGTCGCGACGCTCGCGATGGCGACGGCGTTTCCGCGTTCGACCTTCGTCGGCTACGACATCAGCGACCACGCGCTGGCGCGTGCCCGGGACCGGCTCGCCCACGTCGATGCGCCGAACCTCCGCTTCGTCAACCCGCGCGAGGAACCCATGCCGGTCGAGCCGACCTTCGACCTGGTGACCACCTTCGACGTGATTCACGATGCGCCGCATCCGCAACCGTTGCTAGAGGCGATCTTCCGTTCGCTGCGCGCCGACGGTACGTTCCTGTGCGAGGACATCCGCAGTTTTCCGACGTTCCGCGAGAACCTTGAGCAGCATCCGCTCGCCGGACTTCTGTACGGCTTCTCGATCATGGTCTGCATGTCGAGCGCCCTGTCAGCGCCTGACGGCGCGGGGCTCGGCACACTCGGCTTCAACGAATCGGTCGCCCGGGACATGACGGCAGCGGTCGGATTCACCCGCTTCAGGCGCCTCGAGTTCGACAATCCGATGAACAACTACTACGAAGTCCGCAAGTAGGGGGCGGTATGGAGTTCGGCGTCTGCGTCGCCTCGCACATCGGCGACATCGATTACGTGGTGCGTGCGGAAGCGCTGGGCTACAGCCACGCGTGGCTGGCCGACAGCCAGATGCTCTGGTCGGACTGCTACGCGACACTCGCGCTGGCTGCCGTGCGCACGTCGCGGATCCGCCTCGGTACCGGCGTGGCGGTGGCCGGTACGCGACCGGCGCCGGTCAACGCCGCGGCGATCGCCACCATCAACGTACTGGCGCCGGGGCGGACGTTCTTCGGTGTCGGCGCGGGCAACACGGCCATGCGCGTGATGGGCCAGCCGCCGCAGCGCATCGCCGCGTTCGCCGACTACCTCGAGGCGCTGGGCCCGCTCATCCGCGGTGAAGAGGCGCTGCTCCAGCCGGGCGCCCCGGGCAGTCCGGGAACGCCGATTCGCCACATCATGCCGGACCGCGGGTTCGTGAATTTCGCGGACCCGATACCGCTGTACGTCTCGGGCTTCGGCCCGCGTTCGCTCGGACTCGCCGGACGGTTCGGCGACGGCGCGGTACTTGGCCTGCCGGCCAGCGGGGCACACTTCCAGGCGCGCTGGGAACAGATCCGGCGCGGCGCGGCGGGCGCCGGCCGGGCACTTGATCGCGACACATTCCATACCACCGCACTCACCACGATCGTGGTGCTCGACGAAGGTGAGGCCGTGGACTCGCCGCGTGTGAAGGCGGAGTGCGGTGCCATGGCCATGGCGACCGTGCACTACGCCTACGACCAGTGGCGCAACTTCGGCCACCAGCCCCCCGGGATCCTGCGCGGCATCTGGGGCGAATATTGCGCGATGCTGGAGCGGTATCCGGAAGCCCGCCGGCATCAGCGCATTCATGCCGGACACAACTGCTGGGTGCTCGAGGAGGAAGAGCGTTTCCTGACGCCGGAGGTGCTGCAGGCCGGCGCCATGATCGGCACGCGCGACGCACTGCTTGCACGCCTGCGCGATCTCGCGTCGGCCGGACTCCGGCAGGTCATGATCCTGCCGAGTTTCGATACCCGCTATGCGGTGCTCGAACGGGTCGCCCGCGATCTGATCGGCCAGGTCTGAGGCGTGCACGCACGATCCGCGCAAATGAAAAGGGCCGGTCTCTCGACCGGCCCCTCCGCAAGCCCGTTACAGGGCACCAGTCTTACTGATTGCCCTCACGAGCAAAACGGATAGACATGGATCACCTCCTTTCTTTCCCGCTGAACACGGGCCGACTATATGCCGCGGACCGGCAGTCCGCAACGACCGCCCAAGGTGACCGTGACCTGGCGCAGAGTCACGCCGCGGATGCAGGCTGAGGCGCCCGGATGAGCACCCAGGACCGCGACAGGTGGAATGCGCGTTACCGGGAGGGTGCCTACGCGACGCGCCAGCACCCGAGCGACATCCTGACCGAATGGGCGCCGCGGGTGATGGCGGCGACGCGGGCACGGACTCCGCCGGCCGTGCCACGGGCATTGGATGTCGCCTGTGGCGCGGGACGCAATGCGCTCTGGCTCGCCGCAGCTGGATTCGCGGTCGATGCCGTCGACATTGCCGACGCCGGGCTCGCGCTCGCACGCCGGCGTGCCGCTGAGCTGGGCCTCGACATCGACTGGATGACATGTGACCTCGACGCCGGGCTGCCCGCGGCGCGGGCCGGCTACGACCTGATCGTGGTGATCCGTTACCTCAATCGGGACCTGCTGCGCGCGCTGCCGGGGCGGCTCACCCCAGGCGGCTACCTGGTCTGCGAAGTGCATCTCGAGACCGACCGGTCGGTCGTCGGCCCGGCTACCTCGGCCTTTCGCGTCGCGCCCGGCGAGCTGGCGACCCTGCTGCCGGGGCTCGATGTCGAGGCGCTGGACGAGGGGATCGTTACCGATCCGGACGGTCGATCGGCGGCGCTCGCGCGCCTGGTCGGCCGTCGTCCCCAGGCCTGAAGCGACGTTCGATCTTCCTCGAGTCGACGCTACCAGGTGTCGATGTGCGGGCGCTTCTTGCCCAGCCGCGGGCGCACCGGCGCGCTCTCGAGCGCGGCCATGATCCAGGTGCGCGAATCGGCGGGGTCGATCACCTCGTCGATCTCGAACGCCGCTGCCATGCTCACCGCCTTGCCTCGTTCGTACATGCGCGCGACCATCTCGTCGTAGGTCTTCTTGCGCTCGGCTGGATCGGCGATCGCCTCGAGTTCGTTGCGGTAGCCGAGCTTGACCGCGCCTTCGAGGCCCATGCCGCCGAATTCGCCGGTGGGCCAGGAAATGGTGAACAGGGGAACCTTGAAGCTGCCGCCGGCCATGGCCTGCGCGCCGAGACCATAACCCTTGCGCAGGATGATCGTGAAGAACGGCACGCTGACGTTCGCCGCGGTGACGAACATGCGCGCGAACCGGCGCACCTGCGCGGTCTTCTCGGCCTCGGGGCCGACCATGAAGCCTGGCGTGTCGCACAGGAACAGCATCGGGATGTCGAACGCGTCGCACAGCTGGATGAACCGCGCCGCCTTGTCCGCTGCCGGGCTGTCGATGGCGCCACCCAGGTGGGCCGGATTGTTGGCGAGTATGCCGATCGGCCGGCCTTCGACGCGGGCGAGTGCGGTCACCATGCCGTGCCCGTAGCCGCGCCGCAGTTCCAGCACCGAGCCGGTGTCGGCGAGGTGCTCGATCACGCGGCGCACTTCGTAGACGCGCAGCCGATTCTCGGGAATGAGGTGCCGCAGGGTGCGCTGGTCGTCGCATGACCAGCTGCCAAGCCGGCCCTGGAAGTAACCCAGGTACTGTTTCGCGGCGGCCACCGCGGCGGCCTCGTCCGGCACCGCGATGTCCACCACGCCGTTCTCGACGTGCACGTCGAGCGGGCCGATCTCGTCCGGTCGGTAGACGCCGAGCCCGCCGCCTTCCACCATCGCCGGACCGCCCATGCCGATGTTCGAGCCCTCGGTCGCGATGATCACGTCGCAGCAGCCGAGCAGTGCCGCGTTGCCGGCGAAGCAGTAGCCGTTGGTGATGCCCACCAGCGGTGCCAGGCCGGACAGGCGGGCGAAGTAGTTGAATGCATAACAGTCGAGTCCGGCGACGCCGGTCCCGTCGGTGTCGCCGGGTCGGCCGCCGCCGCCCTCGGCCAGCAGGACCACGGGGAGCCGGTTTTCCTCGGCGATCCGGAACAGGCGGTCCTTCTTCAGGCGATTCATGTGGCCTTGCGTACCGGCGAGCACCATGTAGTCATAGGTCATCGCCATGACGCGGCTGTGCTCGCGGCCGAACAGGTCGCCGTTCACGCAGCCGATGCCGGCCACCATGCCGTCGCCGGACGTCTTCTCCATGAGGTCCTGGAGCGTACGCCGGCGCCGCTGCGCGGCGACCATCAGGGGCCCGTACTCGACGAAGCTGCCGGGATCGACCAGGTCGGCGATGTTCTCGCGGGCCGTGCGATGGCCGCGCGCGTGCCGCCGTGCGACCGCCTCGGGCCGGTTCTCGTCGAGTCCGAAGGCGTGCCGCGCGCGCACCTCGGCGAGGTCGGCGCGGATCCGGTCGAGATCGATGGATTCCTGGCGCGTCTGGGCGGCGTCGGTGCCGGCGCCGGGCTCGATGACCAGCAGGCGATGGCCTTCGAACAGCGTGTCGCCCGGCGCCGCGTTCAGCCGACGTACCGTTCCCGCGACGGGCGCTTCGATGACGTGCTCCATCTTCATGGCTTCCATGACGACGAGCAGCTGGCGTGCCTCGACCTGCGCGCCTTCGGTGGCTTCCACGCTGACCACGGTGCCCTGCATGGGCGCATTGACGGCAATCAGGCCGGGCGCCAGCTCTGCTGCCGGCGCGGTCCCGGGACGCTCTGCGTCGCGCCCGAGCCGGAGCACGGCGAGCGGGTCCGCGCTGTCGATCCGCCTGCCGGCCTGGAGTGCCGCCGGGGCTTCCATCGATCCGGCGAATGCAGCCGCCCGGCGCGTGAGTTCGCCGGTCTCGGCCTCCACGAAACGGGTATGCACGGTGTCCGCGAGCACGTCGGGATGGCTGAGCAGGGCACGCAGGAACGCGGTGTTGGTGGCCACGCCCTCGATCCGGAATTCGGCGAGCGCGCACTCGACGCGGCGCAGGGTGCGGGCCAGGTCGCCGGTCGGCTCATGGACGATGACCTTGGCCAGCAGCGAATCGAACGCCGGACTCGTGGTGAATCCCGCGTAGCCGAACGTCTCGACCCGTACGCCGCGCCCGGTCGGGACGTCGAAGGCGGTGAGTGTTCCGGCGGCTGGACGGGTCGAGCCGTCCTCCTGCATGGTCTCCATGTTGACTCGGACCTGGATCGCGCACCCGCGCGGCGTCGGCGGCTCTCCGAGCCCCAGTTCCGCGAGCGACCGACCCGCGGCGAGTTCCAGCTGCGCGCGCACCAGGTCGATGCCGGTCACTTCCTCGGTGACCGTATGCTCGACCTGCAGGCGTGCGTTGGCTTCGATGAACACCAACGGCTGCGCCGGGTCGGCGTCGTCCAGCAGGAACTCCATGGTGCCGAGGTTTTCGTAACCGGCGGCACGCGCGATGGCGAGTGCGGCGTCGATCAATGCCGCACGGGTCCCGGGATCGAGCGACGGCGCCGGTGCGAGCTCGACCAGCTTCTGGTGGCGGCGCTGCAGCGTGCACTCGCGCTCCCACAGGTGCGCGACGTTGCCCGCCTGGTCGCCGAGCACCTGCACTTCGAGGTGCCGGGCCCGTTCGACCAGGCGCTCGACGTATAGCGCCGCACTGCCGAACGCGGCGAGCGCTTCCGACGCGCAGCGTTCCCAGGCCGGCACGATCTCGGCGGCGTTGCGCACCACGCGCATGCCGCGGCCGCCGCCGCCGGCAACGGCCTTGATGACCATGCCCGCGCCGGCCGGCAGCCGCCGGAAGAATGCCTCTGCCTCGACCAGGCTGGTCGCGCCCTCGGAACCTGCCAGGACCGGCACACCGCACGCCGCCGCCAGCGCGCGCGCCTGGGTCTTGTCGCCGAAGCGTTCGAGCAGTTCGGCGCGCGGCCCGACGAACGTGAGTCCGGCATCCGTGACGCGGCGGGCGAACGCCGCGTTCTCCGCAAGGAATCCGTAGCCTGGGTGCACGGCGTCGCAACCGCTGTCGAGGGCCGCGGTGACGATGCCGTCGATGTCGAGATAGGCGCGTGCGCCACGCGCGTGGAGCGGCACGGCGCGGTCGGCGCGGCGCACGTGCAGGGCGGCCGCGTCTTCCGGCGCGAATACGGCGACGGTCCCGATCTCGAGGTCCGCGGCCGCGCGCATGATGCGCAGTGCGATCTCGCCGCGGTTGGCGATCAGCAGACGCTGGAACATGTCCTCTCCCTTTTCCTTGTCGATCGAATATCGATCAAATGTCGATCAAACTTGCCCGCTGCGCTGGATTCGCCCGCTGCGGCGACGGCAGTTTCGATCAGGCGTCGACCAGCGCACGGGCCGCCTCGAGCAGCACGGGTACCCGCTCGGCGTAGTTGGCGAAACGCTCGTCGCGCGTCTGCCCGCGCCGGTAGCGGATGTAGATCTGCTGCACGACGACCGCGGTCTTCCAGAGCGCGAAGGCTTCGTACCACCCGATCGTGGACATGTCGAGGCCGGTGCGACCGGCGTAGCGTTCGACGATGGCGGCGCGGGTGGGGAACGGATCTTGGGCGCCGGTCGGACGCACCGCACGCGGTACTGGATCACCCGGCTCGGGCCAGTAGCCGAGCAGCGTGCCGAGGTCGATCAGCGGATCGCCCAGGGTCGCCATGTCCCAGTCGAAGATCGACGTCACCCGATCCGGATCCAGCGGGTCGAACTGGCAGTTGTCGAGCTTCAGGTCGTTGTGCAGGATGCTGGCGCGCTGCGGTGCCGGCAGGGTGGCGGCGAGTCGCGCGTGTACGGCATCGAACAGGGGCACGTCGCGATCGCGGGCAAGCTGCCAGCGCTTGTGCCAGCCGGTGACCTGGCGTTCTACGAAGCCGTCGGGCCGGCCGAGATCGGCGAGGCCGCAGCGCGCCGGATCGACGTTGTGCAATTCGGCCATGGCGTCCACCAGCGCGAGGCTCGTGCGCGCCGCGAGTCGCTCGTGGGCCAGCATCGCAGGCGGAAATGCTTCGCGGATGACCACACCGGTACGCCGCTCCACGACGATGAAGACCGCGCCGATCACCGCTTCGTCCTCGCACAGGAGATGCACGCGCGGTGCCCTGGGAAAAACTGCGTTCAGGCGCGCGAGCACGCGATACTCGCGGCGCATGTCGTGAGCGCCGGGGGGCACCGGCCCGAGCGGCGGGCGGCGCACGACGTACTCGTCCGTGCCGAATGTGACCAGGTAGGTGAGATTGGCGCTGCCGCCAGGGAATTGCGCAACCTGCATCGGCGCGTGGCCGACGGGCAGGCGCGGTCGCAGCCACTGTTCGAGCGTCGCCCAGTCCATCTCTTCGTCGGGTCGTACGCGCGCGGTTTCCGGTGTCATGCTCTGCGTGCCGTCGGGAAAGGGGAGAGCATGCAGCGAGCGCGACGGACCCCGCAAGCGTCCGGGGTGGAGTGTGCGTTGGGTCCCGTTCCGCAACCCGTGTCCTGGCCTATGCTCCCGGACACCTGCCCCGTACGGAGCCGCGCGCCGCCATGTCCGCCGCACCGGAATCGATCGGCCGCCACCAGCCGTGTCCCGGACCACTCGACGAACCGACCGTCGTGCGCGACACGGACGGGTCGACGGTGCGCGTGGCGCCGGCGTTGCCGAAGATCCTGAAGCAGCGTTTCGAGCTCGGCGCCCGGCTCGGCGGCGGCATGGGGACCGTCTTCCGCGCGCGCGATCGCGCGCGGATCCTGCCGGGTACGGGTTCGGCGGAAGTCGCGATCAAATTGCCGGATCCCGTCCGTCTCCACGCGACGGCCGCCGCTGCCGCGCTCCATCGCGAAGCGCGGTGCCTGCGCCTGCTCGAGCATCCAAACATCGTTCGCATGGTGGCCTTCGAGCGCGACGGCCCCTGGCCGTTCATCGTGATGGAACTCGTCGCGGGGCGCGACCTCGGCGAACTGCTATGCGACCATCCGCACGGGCTCCCGCCGGGCCGTGCGCACCGGGTCATCCTGACCCTGTGTGCGGCCCTGTCACATACGCACGGCTGTGGCCTGGTGCACGCGGACCTGAAGCCAGGCAACGTCATGGTGGGGGTCGACGATGCGGTCACGCTGCTCGACTTCGGTCTCGCGGAGGCGGGCCCGGGAACGCCTCCGGGTCTGCTGGACGACGACGCGCCGGGGCCGGCCTGGGCGGCGATCAGCCCCTCCTACGCGAGTCCGCAGCGCCTGGCCGGCGAGCCCGCCTGCTGCGCGGACGACCTGTTCGCGCTCGGAATCGTCGTCTACCTCGTACTGACCGGAGCACACCCGTTCCGCGGCGTCCCGGCCGACCGAGCGGCGCGCCTGGGCATGCGTCCGGCGCCACCACCGGGGGTGACCGAGGGCCAGTGGCGTGCCCTGCGAAGCTGCCTCGCGTTCGATGCGCGCGCGCGCCCCGGGTCGGTGTGCCAGGTCGCGCAGGCGCTCGCGGGTGCGCCCCCGGGCGCGGTCTGAGTGCGAGCCCCTGGCTCGCCCGGCGCGCTACACGCGCGCACGAGCACCTCGGATACGCTCCACGCGTTGCGCCGCTAGTCAGCTCGCAGGGGCGCCGGGCGAAGGTGTCCGGCCGACACGCGCGACAGAGCCGCGCTGCTACAGGCACCCAGATGTGAGCATGCACTAACGTCACAACGGATGGCCGAAGCGTTTGTTATGCACACTGGCACAATTTGCCTGCAGGGCAAGCGAATTGGCTCGCATGGCTAACCTCACCATTGACATAGGATTCGTAATTAATTGATTTTAAATATTTTTTGTGTCGGCCTTCCGCCGCACAGGAATGCCCGGGCACGGGTTCGACAACTCGGCCGCAGGCGCAGCGCGCAAGTTATCCTCAAACTTATCCACAAGCGCTGTGGATACCGGGCCGGGGCGACGGACCATGACAGGCGCGGTGGAACTGTCGCAAGATCCGCAGATCAGAACGGCACCCCCGACACGGTTCATCGCATGCATATCGGCATCCTGCGCACCGACACGGTGCTGGAACGGTTCCAGACCCGTCATGGTGATTATCCCGACATGTTCCGCGCAGCCCTCGGCGATCCGGCCGCCCTGCCGCCCGCCTGTGCCGGCCGGATCCCGCGGTTCTCGGACTATGCGGTCTGCGCCGGCGAGCTGCCGGAACCCGACGCCTGCGATGCGTACGTCATCACCGGCAGCCGGCACAGCGTCTACGATGACCTGCCCTGGTTGCCGCCACTGGTCACGTTCCTCGGGCAGGCGCTCGACGCGGGCCGCAAGGTGGTGGGTATCTGTTTCGGCCACCAGCTGCTCGCGCACCACTTCGGCGGTGAGACCGCACCGGCCGCGGTCGGCTGGTGCGTCGGGATTCACGAGACCCGGGTGCTCGCGCCGCAGTCGTGGATGGAGCCGGCCGCGGCGACGTTCGCGCTCATCTCGAGCCATCGGGACCAGGTCGTGCGGCTGCCGGCCGGCGCCCGGGGATTCGCAGCCAGCGCCAGCTGTCCGGTCGCCGGTTTCGTGATGGGCGACCGGGTGCTCGCGTTCCAGGGGCACCCCGAGTTCACCCGGCCGTACGCGGCGGATCTGCTGCGGATGCGGGCCGAGACGCTGGGCTCCGAACGCTTCGAAGCCGGCATGGCGTCGCTCGATCGGGAGGACGACGCCCCCCTCGTGGCGCGCTGGATCCTCAATTTCCTGGCGTCGCGCTGATGACGCGAGCGGACCGGTCCTCCGCCCCGCGCGCGCTCCTGCTGGTCGTGTTGCTGCTACTGGCAAGCGGCTGTGCGGTACGGCTCGCCTACGACAACGTCGACCGGCTGGCCCGCTGGGCAGTCAGCGACTACGTCGCGATGACCGAGGCGCAGCGCAGTCGCTTCGACGCCCAGGTCCGGGAACTCTGGGACTGGCACCGCCGCGACCATCTGCCGCGCTACGCCGATTTTCTCGAGGCGTTGCCCGCGGCGCTGGCCGACGGTACCGACGCCACCGAGATCGAGGCGATCGTCAATCGGGTCGTCGACTGGGCGCTCGAGATCGAACGCGCCTCGCGCCCGCTGGCCGTCGACCTGCTGACGTCGCTGTCGGACGCCCAGGTCGATGCGCTGGGCCGGAAGCTGCGCGAGAGCAACGAGCGTCTGGCGCGCGCGGAAGCACGACAGACGCTCGCGCAGAGCCAGCGTACCTGGCAGAAAGACACGGCCAGCCGCTTCAGCCGGTTCTCCGGGCGCCTGACCGCCGATCAGCGCGCCTTTCTCACCCGGCAGTCGCTCCGTTATCAGCCGGATACCGTGCTGTGGGCCGCCTATCGGGCGCGCTGGCAGGCGGACCTGCTCGGCCTGCTTGCCGAGCGCGAGGACCGCGCGGCCTTCGCTGCAGCCTATGCCGCGCTGTCGGACCGGCGCGAAGCCTATCAGGGTGAGGAATTGACGGCGGTGTGGGCGTCCAACCGGGCGCTGGCGGCCGAGGTGTCGGCATGGCTGATCAACAGCCTGACGCCGCGGCAGCGGGACCGGTTCGATGGCGCGCTGCTGACACTGGCCGACGACTTTCGCGCGCTGGCCGGTGGGGAGGCCGACCCGGACGACGAGCTGACCGAGGATCTGTGCGGGCTCGT
This sequence comes from Pseudomonadales bacterium, assembly GCA_019634925.1. GTDB lineage: Bacteria > Pseudomonadota > Gammaproteobacteria > Pseudomonadales > Azotimanducaceae > UBA7803. The sequence continues at coordinate 63,974 of JAHCAL010000002.1, read as the reverse complement.
GCTGCAGTGCTGACCGCGCTCAGCGCCCCGGCAGCCAGTGGCCGATCACGAACGCGGGGGCGCCGCGCGAGGACCGGTCCGTGCCCGTCTCGATGGGGCGGCTCGCTTCGGCGGCGAGCCCGAACAGCAGGAACACGGTAACGATCAGTGCGGCGGCGCCAGGGGAGCAACGGGGGGTTCTGACGCGGGAGAGGCGAAAGGCGTATGACATCGTCGTGATCCGGTAGTCGTTGCAGGTTCTCGACGGTTTTATTAACAAGAGTCGTGCCAATCGATCCCTGTTTTCCAACACGCTGAATACACAGGGTATTATCAGGGCGCGCCGAGAACGATGGGGCCGCACCCGGGCGAGGGTTGGTGAGATTGCCCATTTGCGGGTCGAAATCGCGGCGCCGTCGGTTGCGGCGTTTCAGCCGGAGGTCAACCGGAGGTCAACTGGAGGAGGGAGGCATGGATTTCCATTTCGCGAACGTCTGGGAAGCAGTTGCCGACACCGTGCCGGCGCGCCCTGCGTTGATCTGCAACGGCGTCGTGCGCAGCTGGCGCGAGTACGACGATCGCGCCGCGCGGTTGGCCGGCGTGCTCGCCGCCCATGGGCTCGGCCGCGACAGCAAGGTCGGGTTGTACCTGCACAACTGCAACGAGTATCTCGAGGCCCAGTACGGGGTGTTCAAGATCCGCGGATGCCCGGTCAACGTGAACTACCGCTACAAGGCCGACGAACTGGTCTACCTGCTCGACAACGCCGATGCCGAGGCCGTGGTCTACCAGGCCTGCTACGCGATGCGGATCTGGGAGATCCGCAAGCGCCTGCCGAAACTCAGGCTGCTGATCCAGGTCGACGACGGTACCGAGCTCCTGCTCGACGGCGCGATCGACTACGAGCGCAGCATCGCGCGGAGTGCGCCGCTGCCGCGCATGCCGCGCGATCCTGGCGACGTCTACATGCTTTACACCGGCGGCACCACCGGCATGCCGAAAGGGGTCATGTATCCCGGCGGTCAGTTCAGCCAGTTCCTGACGGCCATGGGCGCCGCGGCCCGTGGCCTGCCGCCGCCGGAACGGGTCGCCGACGTGCCCGGCCTGGTCCGGCGCGTCGAGGCACCGCCGGTCAGTCTCCCGGCATGTCCGCTCATGCATGGCACGGGCATGTGGCTCGGCAGCATGCTGCCGCTCGCGCTCGGCGGTACGGTGGTGACCACTCCGCGGCTCGGCCTCGATCCCGATCTCCTCTGGGGGCTGGTCGAGCAGCATCGGGTCAGCGACCTGGTGATCGTCGGCGATGCGTTCGCACGCCCTTTGCTCGAGGCCCTCGACGCGGCGGCCGCGCGCGGCACGCCTTACGACCTGACGTCACTCAGGCAGATCACGTCGAGCGGTGTGATGTGGAGCGCCGAGACCAAGGCGGGCCTGCTGCGCCATCACGACGTCGTGCTCGCCGACGTGATGGGCTCGAGCGAGGGCGGCATGGGCAGCTCCGTGTCCACGCGCGAGGCGCGACCGGGCACGGCCAGGTTCCAGTTGAATGAAGGGGTCAGGGTGATCACCGACGACGGTCGCTTCGTCACGCCGGGGTCCGGCGAGATTGGCCGGCTCGCGACGAGCGCCTTCGTCCCGCTCGGTTACTTCAAGGACCCGCAGAAATCCGCCGAGACGTTCCGTGAAGTCGACGGGGTCCGTTACAGCTTCCCCGGCGATTACGCGACGGTGGAAATGGACGGCACCATCACGCTGCTCGGCCGCGGCAGCGTCTGCATCAATACCGCGGGCGAAAAAGTCTTTCCCGAGGAGGTCGAGGAGGCGGTCAAGCGGCACCCGGATATCGCGGACTGCCTGGTGGTGGGTGTACCCGATTCCCGGTTCGGCGAACGGGTCGTGGCGATCGCCGCTGCGCGCGGTGAACCTGCGCCGGATCCGGACGCCGTGCTCGCGTTCACGCGCGAGCACCTGGCCGGGTACAAGGTGCCGAAGGCCGTGCTGCTGGTCGAGCGGGTCCAGCGCGCGCCGAACGGCAAGGCCGATTACCGCTGGGCGAAGGCGACCGCGCTCGCGGCTTTGGGTGATGCCTAGCCCGGACTAGCCCGGACTAGCGCGACGCCGCGCGGCCGGTCAGGCGCGCGGCCGGCGCGCGAGCAGCCGGTCGAGCTGATCGGCGAAGGTCTTGCGGTCGCTCGTGGTCAGCGGTGCGGGTCCGCCGGTATGCACGCCGCTCGAGCGCATCGTGTCGAGGAAGTCCCGCATGTTGAGCCGGGCTCGAACGTTCTCCGGGGTGAACAGTTCGCCGCGCGGACTGAGCGCCGCCGCGCCCTTCGCGATCACGTCGGCGGCGAGCGGTATGTCGCTGGTGATCACCAGGTCGCCGCCGGTGACCTGGCCGACTATCTCGGTGTCCGCCACGTCGAAACCACCCGGTACGATCCGCAGGCGAATGAATTGCGAGGGCGGTATCCGGATCGCCTGGTTCGCGACCAGCGTGAGACCGACGCCGGTGCGCTCGGCGGCCTTGAAGAGGATCTCGCGAATCACCACCGGACAGGCGTCGGCGTCCACCCAGATATTCATGCGGGCACGGTAGCCGGCTGGGTGGGCGGCCGCAACCGGGCTAGAATGTGCGCTTTTTTGCGGAGCCGGAGATGCGTCTGACCCAGGGAATCCACCGCGCCGTCCAACTGTATGCCGGGCGGCCGGCGCTGCTCGCGGATGGCGTGGCGCGCACCTGGGCCGAGTTTGCCGATCGGGTCGCACGGCTGGCAGGCGTGCTCCAGTCGCTCGGGGTCGGCCCCGGTGATCGCGTGGCGATGCTCGCGCCGAATGGGCCCCAGTTCGTGGAGTTCTACTTTGCGACGCTCTGGGCCGGTGCGGTGATGGTGCCGGTCAACGTGCGCTGGGCCACACCTGAGAAAGTCCACTGCCTGACCGACGCCGGCGCACGGGTGCTGCTGGTCGATCCGGCGTACACCGCGGAAGTCGCCGCGCTGCGCGCGCAATGCCCTGCACTCGGCGCCGTGATCCTGACCGAGGGAGTGCCGACCGGCGATTTCATCGACTACGAAGCGGCGCTCGCGGCGCAGGCGCCGGTGCCGGATGCAGAGCGCGGGGGCGACGACCTTGCCGCGCTTTTCTACACCGGTGGCACCACCGGTCGTGCCAAGGGCGTGATGCTCTCGCACGGCAACTTCCTGGCCAACTCCATGACCGCGCTGGTCAACCTCGGAATCCGCGAGCACAGCGTGCACCTGCATGTCTCGCCGCTGTTTCACGTCGCCGGCGGGTCGCGCGTGTTCACGACGACGGTGGCGGGCGGCACCCACGCCACCATTCCGCGCTTCGAGCCGGCGCTGTTTCTCGCAGCCATCCAGACTTTCCGGGTGACCGTGACGGTGGTGGTACCCACCATGCTGAATGCGCTGCTGCAGTATCCCGAACTCGACCGCTACGACCTGTCGAGTCTGGAACTGCTCACCTACGGCGCGTCGCCGATGCCGGAGACGCTCCTGCGCCAGGCCATGCAGCGGTTTCCCGGCATCGCGTTTCTGCAGTCCTACGGCATGACCGAGCTCTCGCCGGTCGCCACCTCCCTGGGGCCGCGCTACCACGTATTCGAAGGGCCGGACGCCGGGCGCATCCGATCGGCCGGACAGGCGGTCTACAACGCCGACGTTGCGGTGATGGACGCGGACGACCGGCCGTTGCCGCCGGGGCAGGTGGGCGAAGTGTGTGTGCGCGGGCCCATGGTCATGCAGGGCTACTGGCGCCAACCCGAACTGACGGCGACCACGCTGCGCAATGGCTGGATGCATACCGGTGACGCGGGCTACCTGGACCCGGACGGGTTCCTGTTCCTGGTCGACCGGGTCAAGGACATGATCATCAGCGGCGGCGAGAACGTCTATTCCGCTGCGGTCGAGAACGTGATCTACCAGTATCCCGGTGTGCACGAGTGCGCCGTGATCGGTATACCGAGCGAAGCCTGGGGCGAAGCCGTGCATGCCATCGTGGTGCCGCGACCGGGCACCACGATCGACGCGGACGCGCTGCTTGCGCACTGCCGTACCCAGCTTGCCGGTTACGAGTGTCCCAAGTCGATCGAGGTCCGAGCCGAGGAGCTGCCGAAGAGCGGTCCGGACAAGATATTGAAGACCGATCTGCGCAAGCCGTTCTGGCAGCATGAAACGCGGAGCATCAATTGAACCGTTCGTCGTGTCTGCGGCCCCGCGTGTTCCGCGCACTGCTCTGGAGCGTGTCCGTCGGTCTGTTGATCGGTATGGCGCTCACGAGCCGCGCGACGGAGTACGGCTTCCACGCGCCCCTCGCCGTTGCCAACCAGTCGCCTGTCGCCCGCCTCTTTGGTCTGCCGCGCGCTGGGGGTGGTGCACTTGCCGACGCACCGGTCTGGGGCCTGCGCACGGAGATCACCAACAACTTCACCGCCAAGCTGCTGGGCGGCGATTTCGTCGCGTTTGACGGCGAGACCACGGTCGTCACCCTGGGTTTCCGCGCCGGGCTCGGCGAGCGCTTCGAACTTGGCGTCGACCTGCCGTTCGTACGGCATGGGGGCGGTGCCACGGATCGCGTCATCGACGGGTTCCACGAAACGTTCGGACTACCGGATTCGGGTCGCGACGGCGTGCCACGCAATCGCCTGGACTACCGCCTGCAGCTGTCCGGACGGCGCTGGCTCGATGTATCGACCGGGTCCGACGGGCCGGGCGATGCCAGCATCCGCGCCGGTTATCGGCTGGTGCATGGACCAGCGCGTGCCCTGGCGCTGCGTACGGCGCTCGAGTTGCCCACCGGCAAAGCAGGCGATCTGACGGGCTCGGATGGCACCGACGTGTCGGTCTGGCTCGACTACTCCGATCGCGCCCTGCTGGAGCCGCTCGGCCTCGAGTTCACCCTGATGGGTGGCGTGAGCCGGCTCGGGCGCGGCAGACTGCTGCCCGACGCGCAGGAGACCCATGCCTACAGCGGTCATGCGGGCCTGCAGTACCCGGTGACACCCTGGCTGACTTTGCTCGCACAGCTCGATGCGCATACGAAACTCATCGACACACCTTTCGACGAGGTGGCGGGAGGCGCGCTCCTTGGTACGCTAGGGGGCCGGCTGAACCTGCCGCGTGGACTCGGCCTCGACCTCGGGGTGGTCGAGGACCTGCGCAGCCGGAGTGCGCCGGACGTGACGTTCCACGTGGCGCTGTCGGGGCGCTTCTGACGTGACCGATCGGCCATCGAGCGCCACGGGCAGCACGGCACGCATCGGCCGGCACGATCTCGCCGTGCTTGCGGCACGCTCGGCGGAGCGGCCGTTCGACGTCATCGTCATCGGCGGCGGCATCACCGGGGCAGGTGTCGCCCGGCATGCCGCCCACGCGGGCCTCGACACGCTGCTGCTCGAAGCCGATGACTTCGCGGCCGGCACGTCGAGCCGCTCGACCAAACTGATCCACGGTGGCCTGCGCTACCTCGCCATGGGCGACTTCGCGCTGGTGCGTGAAGGCGCGCTCGAACGCAAGAGCCTGCTGGCTATGGCGCCGCACTTGACGGAACCGCGCTGGATGCTGGTGCCCGCCACTGGCTACGCCACGTACTGGAAACTGCGGATCGGCATCGGCCTCTACGAACGCCTGGGTGCGGTCGCGCGCGTTGAGCGCCATCACAACCTGGTCGGGCCGGCCCTGGCGGCCGCGGAGCCCGCGCTCGACCGGGCCCGCTGTCCGCGGGCTTGTCTGTACCGCGAATACCTTGCCGACGATGCGCGGCTGGTGGTGGGCACGTTGCGTGCGGCGGCAGCCGCGGGTGCCGCAATCGTGAATCACGTCGAGGTCGAGGCTGTCGCACGGCGCGGCGACGGGTGCCGGGTGACGGCCAGGGACCGGCGCACGGGTCAGGCACACGCATTCGGTGCGCGGGTCGTGGTCAACGCGGCGGGCCCGTGGGTGGAGCGCCTGCTGGATGCGGCCGAAGGCGTCGGGCGCGGCACGGCGGCCGCCGGCAAACACCTGTTCCTGTCCAAGGGTGTCCATCTGGTCGTCGCGCACGAGCGACTCCCTGTGCGCAACATGGTCATGATGACGGCCGCGGACGGCCGGCCGGTATTCGCCATCGCCCGCGACGCGGTCACCTACGTCGGTACGACCGATACCCCGCATGGGTCGGGTCCCGAACACTGGCCGACCGTTGCGGCCGCGGAGGTGGACTACCTGCTCGAAACGGCCAACGCGCACTTTCCTGCCAGTCGGCTCGCCCGCGCGGACGTACTCGCGACCTGGGCGGGGTTGCGGCCGCTCATTCACCAGCCGGGCAAGGCGCCGCGCGAGATGTCGCGGCGTGACGAGATCTGGCAGGACGGGCCGCTCGTCACCGTCGCCGGCGGCAAGCTCACCGGATTTCGCAGGATGGCCGAGCAGGCGCTCGCGGCGGTCGGTGTGGTACTCGGCCGCGATGTCACGATGCCGGCACCGCTCGCCCCGCTGCCGGGAGGCGAGCGGGTGGACATCCCGACGCTCCGGGCGGAGATCGCCACCCGTTACCAGCTCGCAGCACCGGTCGCCAACCGCCTGGTGCGGCTGTACGGCAGCGAGACGTTCGCGGTACTCGGCGACGCGCCGCGACCGATCGCGCCGTCGGTGTTCGCGGAGGAGGTGCGCTGGGCGGTCGAGGTCGAGGGCGCGGAAACCCTCGAAGATGTCCTGTACCGGCGTCTGCGTGCCGCCTGGTACCTGCCGGGCGAATCGGCGGATCTCGTGGAGCCCTGCGCCGCGACCATGGCCGATCTGCTCGGCTGGGATGACGAACGGCGCAGGCGCGAGATCGCCGCGGTGCGCAGCCGCCTGGCGAGCGAGCGCGCTTTCGCGAGGTCTTGAGAGGGTTCAGAACGGCGTCAGCAGGAAGTGTCCGTGACTGACGGCGATGGGCTGATCGCGCGCTTCCTGCCAGATTTCCGAACGGACGTTGGCGACCCGGCGCCCGTGCCGGGTGACGATGGCGCGGCCGTAGGTCGGCTGTGGGCGCCCGGAGCGGAGATAGTCGACCGATAGGTCGATGGTCTTGGGCAGCCGCTCGCACGCTGTGTCGTACAGCAGCTGGATGACGGCGGTGATCTCGAGCAGGGCGCCAATGGCACCGCCGTGGATGGCCGGCAGCATGACGTTGCCGATCAGGTGCTCGCGGAACGGCATCACGATGGTGATCTCCGTGCCCTTGCGGTCCACCTCGATGCCGAGAAAACGCGCGTACGGGATCTGTTCGACCACCGCCTGCATGTCCTGCCCGCGCCCCTGGGCACGCAGTTCGGCGAGCATCTTCATGGTACGGTCCGGTCGGCCGGTCCGGGGCCGGGTGGAGGCTCCGTCGGGCGCGGCTCGCTGCGAGTCCCGAGCATGAACGCGGCCACACATGTCGCGATGGGTTCGTCTGGCGAATGCTGGTAGGCGCTGGCGCGGACGAACGCAATGTTGCGGGTCCGCTTGTAGCAGACCGCTTCGGCGAAGATGTCCCGGTGCGGCTCGGCAGAACCCATGTAGTCGATGCGCAGGTCCAGCGTCGCGATCGCGTAGCCTTCGGCGTCGCCGCCGGGTGGACGCACGGCGATGCCGCAGGTGTTGTCGAGGAGGGCAGTCAGTACGCCGCCGTGGATCACGCCGGTATCCGGATCGCCCACCAGGTGCTCGGCGTAGGGAACGCGCACCACGGAACCCTCGGCATCGTGCCGCACGAGCGTCATGCCGATGGCGCGCGCGTGCGGAATGGCGAGCATATGGTCTTCGAGTGTGGTCATCCGCCTGCCGTTGCTGTGAGCCGCGCGGCGCACGGCCGATCTGTCGCGGGTGCGCATGGCGCACGGGCGCGGGTGCGCATGGCGCACGGGCGCGGGTGCGCATGGCGCGCGGGATGTTACACTCCCGGCCGCACGAAGTTGGCAAGCTTATTGGGAGGGTCAGCACATGGCAATGCAGCGTACGCCCCTGTTGATGTCGAAGATCCTGGATCGCGGCGCGACGGTTGCGCCCAATGAGGCGATCGTCACGGCCACGGCGCACGGCACGCGGCGCCAGACCCTGCTCGAGACGCGCAACCGCGCCCACCAGCTGGCGCATGCGCTGCGCGCCGCCGGTGTTGCGGTCGGCGACCGGGTCGGCACCTTCATGTGGAACGGCTCGCGGCACCTCGAGGCCTACCACGCCTGCGCCGGGATGGGCGCGGTGCTGCATACGCTCAACATCCGCCTGTCCGATCACGACCTCGAATACATCATCGATCACGCCCAGGATCGACTGATCATCGTCGACGCAGATGCGCTGCCGCTGCTCGAGAAGCTGAAGGGCCGCATGCCGAGCGTGGAGCGGATCATCGTCGCGTCCGAGGCTGACGATGCCCCCTGGGATACCGGCCTGCCGAACCCGGTCGACTACGAGGCGTTCATCGCCGGCCAGCCGACGCAGTACGCATGGCCAGAGATCGACGAAAACTCGCCGCTGGGGCTCTGCTACACCAGCGGCACGACCGGCAATCCGAAAGGCGTCGAATACGAGCATCGCTCGCAGTACCTGCACACGCTCACCCAGTGCCTGACCGACAGCATGAACCTGTCGGCGACCGACTGCCTGCTCGGTATCGTGCCGATGTTCCACGCCATGGGCTGGGGCCTGCCGTGGTCGGCACTGATGCTCGGCTGCAAGCAGGTGATGCCGTTCAAGTACATGGATCCCGCGCGCCTGATCCAACTGCTGGTCGACGAGGAAGTGACGGTGTCGGCCGGCGTGCCGACCATCTGGCAGGGCGTCAAGGCGATCTACGAGGCCAATCCCGGCAAGTACGACCTGTCGAAGCTCTCGCGCCTGACCTGCGGCGGGTCGGCCCCGCCGCCGTCCCTGATCCGCTGGTACTGGGATACCCTCGGTGTCGAGATGGTGCAGGGCTGGGGCATGACCGAGACGTCGCCGCTTGCCACGCTGTCGCGCCGGGTCATGAAGCGCTCGCAGCTGAAGCTCACCGAAGACCAGCAGTTCGAGAACGTCGCCAAGGCCGGCCAGGTGATGCCGGGTATCGAGGTCGAGATCTTCGACGAGAACTTCAACAGGCTGCCGCACGACGGCGAAACCGTGGGCGAGATCCTGGTGCGTGGTCCGTGGATCTGCTCGGCCTACTACAACAACCCGCAGCCGGAGAAGTTCCACGACGGCTGGCTCATCACCGGCGACGTGGGCAAGATCGATCCGGAGCAGTACCTCATCATCAGCGACCGGTCGAAGGACCTGGTCAAGAGCGGCGGCGAGTGGATCTCGAGCGTCGACCTCGAGAACCACATCGTGGCACTCGCGGGCGTGGCCCAGGCATGTGTGGTGGCGCAGCCGCATCCTAAGTGGGACGAACGGCCAGTCGCGCTGGTCGTGCTGAAGCCCGGCGCGGAGGTGGCGCGCGAGACGATCCTCGCGCACTGCGCCTCGACCTTTGCCAAATGGCAGTTGCCGGATGACATCCTCTACGTCGATTCGATCCCGCTGACCTCCACCGGCAAGATGGACAAGAAGGTGGTGCGCGCGAAGCTCGCGGCCGACGGGTACCAGCTGCCCGACCAGCGCGGCTGACGGCCGGTCGATCGTGCGCTGGCGCAAGCTGCGACGCAGTGCCAACGTCGAGGACCGGCGTGGCCAGCGCGCGGCGGGCAGCCGGGCTGCCGGGGCACGCCTGCCGCTGGGGGGTGGGATCGGGCTGATCCTGCTGCTCATCGTTGCGTTTTTCATCGGCGGTCCCGAAATGGTGCTGAACCTGCTCGGTGGCGCGAACGATCAGTCCGGTCCGGGATCCGTGCCGGTGCAGGCGGATGGTGCCCCGGCCGGGGCGGGCCGTAGCGCCGCCACCGACGAGGAGATGGCGTTCGTCGCCGCGGTGCTCGGCAGCACCGAGGACGTGTGGAGCGCCGTCTTCCAGAACAGCGGGACACGCTACGCGCCACCGGTGCTCGTCGTGTTCGAGGACAGCGTCGACTCCGCCTGCGGCTTTGCGACTGCCGCGACCGGTCCTTTCTACTGTCCTGCGGATCGCAAGCTGTATCTCGATCTGGGTTTTTTCATGGACCTCGCGCGCATGGGCGGGCCGGGCGATTTCGCGCAGGCCTACGTGATCGGCCATGAAGTCGGCCACCACGTGCAGACGCTGGTCGGCACCGCGGCGGACGTGCGTGCGCGGCAGGCACGCGCCGGCGACGCGGCCCGGGCCAACCGCCTGCAGGTCGCCATGGAACTGCAGGCCGACTGTTACGCCGGTGTCTGGGCGCACCACGCCAATCGCATGCACGAACATGCGCTGCTCGAAGCCGGCGATGTCGAAGAGGGCCTGGCGGCCGCGGCGGCGATCGGCGACGACCGCCTGCAGCGCAGCGCCGGCCGCCACGTCGTGCCGGAGACGTTCACGCACGGCGCCTCGGCGGATCGTCAGCGCTGGCTCCGGATCGGGCTCGAGACCGGCGATCCCGAGGCTTGCAACACATTCCGCACACTGACAGGTTCGGAGCAACGTTGACATGACCATCGACTGGGGCGTCTCGCCGGCGGCAATCTGGCTGCTCATCGGTGTGCTGCTGATCCTTGCCGAATTCGTCCTGCCCGGCGTCATCGCGATGTTCTTCGGCATCGCGGCGGTGCTGGTCGGGGTGTTGCTGCTGGTCGGCGTACCGTTGTCGCTCAACCTGCAGATCGTGCTCTTCGGGGCGCTCGCGATCCTGCTGGTGGTGGTCGCACGGCGGCGGGTCAGCAGCTGGTTCCGCGGCCGTTCCGAACACGCGGACGAAGGCGTCGAAGTACTCACGCCCGGCACGCCCGTGACCGCGCAGACCGATTTTGCGCAAGGCACCGGAGTGGTCAGCTACCGCGGCGCGCGCTGGAACGCGGAGTCCGCGGACCCGATCGCCGCCGGACAGCGCGCGTGGATCACCGGCCGGCGCGGGCTCGTGCTGCAGGTCGCGAGCGCGCCGCCGCACGATGCCTGATCGTCGCCCACCGCGGGGTGTGCCCCGTTCCACCTGCCGGCACTGCCAGGAGGCGCCATGGAAAGCGTGAACATCATGACCGTCATATCGACGCTGATCCTCGTGGTCATCGTCGTCGCGCTGTTCAAGACCGCGCAGATCGTGCCGCAGCGGTCCGCGTTCGTCGTGGAGCGGCTCGGACGTTACTCGCGCACACTCGACGCCGGGTTTCACATCCTGATTCCGTTCATCGACCGGGTGGCGTACCGCCAGACGCTGAAGGAAGAAGCGATCGACGTGCCGCAGCAGCAATGCATCACCAAGGACAACATCAGCGTCAGGGTGGATGGTGTGCTGTATCTGCAGGTGGTCGATCCGCACGCGGCGAGCTACGGGATCGCCGACTACCGCTTCGCCGCGACCAGCCTCGCGCAGACCACGCTGCGCTCGGTGATCGGCCAGATCGAACTCGACAAGACCTTCGAGGAGCGCTCCAAGATCAACGAGGAGGTGGTGGAGGTGCTGGACGACGCGGCGCAGCCGTGGGGTGTGAAGGTATTGCGCTACGAGATCGCCGACATCGTGGTACCCGAGACCATTACCGACGCGCTCGAGCAGCAGATGCGCGCGGAGCGCGAACGGCGTGCGGTGGTGGCCCGATCCGAAGGCGAGCGCCAGGAGAAGATCAACATCTCCGAGGGCGAGAAGACCCAGATCATCAATCTCTCGATCGCGCAGAAGGAAAAGCAGATCAACGAGGCCGAAGGCAAGGCGCGCGAGATCCAGATGCTCGCGGATGCAACCGCGCTCGGTATCGAACGGATTGCGGCCGCCATCAGTGCACCGGGTGGCGAACAGGCGGTCAGCCTGCGCATCGCGGAACAATACGTGCTGCAGTTCGGCAACCTGGCGAAGGCAGGCAATACCCTCATCCTCCCGGCGGAGCTGAGCAATCTCGGCGGCGCGGTCGCGGCATTGGCCACGGTGCTGAACCCGCCGGGCTCTACCGGCCGGGGGAACGGCTGACGCGATCGGGCGTTCGTCAGCCGGACAGCTGAGTGGCCAGGGCCTCGATGCGGCCCTGCTCGAGGGCGACGAGGTTCGTGAGGGCGGCATCCTCCAGCCCGAGCCCAGCACACGCCTCGGCGAGTCGCGTCGGCGGCCTGCCGTCGAGGCCGATCGGCTGGCCGACCTCCGTGCTCAGGCGGTCGGCCAGTGCGACCAGCGCGATCAGCGGATCTTCGGTCGACGCTGCGCCGCTCGGCGCGCACCCGGCATCACTCGACGTGTGATGATGGTTCGCGGCAACGCGCAGCAACGGCTCCGGAATCAGCCAGTGTTCGAGCAGCGCCGCACCGAGCTCATCGTGGGTCGCGCCGAGATGGCGCAATTCGAGCTCGGCCAGCAGCGTGCGGTCCGCGTCCACGTATTGCGCAACGTCACCCACGAGCTGCAGGAATTCGCTGGGCAGCACGTGCACGGCGACCAGGATGCCGATGTCGTGCAGGAGCCCCGCGATGAAGGCCTGGGGCCGTGCCGCGGGCAGGAACTGGTGTGCGATCGAATCGGCGAGCAGTGCCACGGCGAGCGAGTGCCGCCACAGCTCGCGCATGTGGAATCCGGGGCCGATCTGCCCGCCACGAAACAGCGGGTCCAGGCTCGATGCCACGGCGATGTTGCGGACCACGTCGAGCCCCAGCAGGACGAGCGCGCGTTCCACGGAGTCGATCGATCGTGACTGGCCATAGAACGGCGAGTTCGCGACCCGGAGCACCTTGGCGGCGAGGCCCATGTCCTGGTTCACGAGTGCCGCGAGCCGCCGCGCGTCGGCTCCGGACGGCCCGAGTTCGGCGAGCAGGCGGACGGCCGTCCCGGGCAGTGCCGGCAGGGTATTGAGGCTCTTCACCGCGGCCTCGGCCCTGCGCCGTTGCAGTTCGATCACGTTCATGCGGCGTCGCTCCCGGCGATGGGTCGGGTCCCGAACGTGGGTGCGATGCCGGTCCCTGCCGCGCCGGGACCGGCCGACCGGTCCGCCAGGACCATGGCAAGCGCTTCGTTTGCGGGTACCGGTTTCGCGAAGTGGTAGCCCTGGCCGTAGTGGCAGTTCATCGATTGCAGCGCACCGACCTCGATGGCGCTCTCGATGCCTTCCGCCACGACGTCGAGCCCGAGGTGTGCGGCCAGCGTCACGACCGCGTGCACCACGGCGATGGACGTCTGCCCGCTGCCCATGTTGCGCACGAACCGCTTGTCGACCTTCAAGGTGTGGATCGGCAGATCGACCAGGCTGTTGAGCGACGACTGGCCCGTTCCGAAGTCGTCCATGGCCAGCCGGAAGCCGCGGTCGCGAAGCTCGCGTGCCAGCGGACGCAGGTCGAAGCGTTCGTCGACCAGCGCGGTCTCGGTGAGTTCGAGCGTGATGTCCCGGCACTCGAGCCCGGCCCGCCGCACCGTGTCCACGAGTCGGGTGGCGTATTCCGGCTCGATCAGCTCGCGCCGCGACACGTTGATCGACAGGGTCAGCTCCGATGCCGCTGGATCCGCCGTACGCCAGCCGGTCAGATCCCGGCAGGCGCGCTCGAAGACCCATGCGCCGATCCCGACGATCAGCCCGGTATCCTCCGCCATCGGGATGAACACGGCGGGCTCGATGGGTTCCCGGCCCTCGCGCTGCCAGCGCAGGAGCGCTTCGAAGCCTGCGATCCGACCGGTGCGCAGGTCGATGATCGGCTGATAGAGCAGGCGGAAATCGCGCTCCGGCTCGGCGCGGCGCAGGTCGGCTTCCAGGCGCGCCTTGCGGTTCATCTGGCTGCGCAGCTCGCGGTCGAAGAAACGGTAGCTGCCCTTGGCTTCGTTTTTCGCCTGATACATGGCGGCGTCGGCGTCGCGCAGGATCAGGTCCGCCGGTCGGTCCTCCGAGGGCTCCAGCACGATCACGCCGATGCTTGCGGTGCAGGTCAGTTCGATTCCGTTTCCCAGCACGTGGGGTTGCGCCAGCGCGTCGGAAATGCGTGCGGTGACCTGGCGGACCGCCTCGGCGCTGCCCGCATCGACCAGCAGGATGATGAACTCGTCGCCCCCGAAGCGTGCGATCAGATCCTGCTCGCGCACCATGGTGCGCAGGCGCTTGCCGATCGCGCACAGGAGCTCGTCGCCGACCTGATGTCCGTGCACGTCGTTGATGAGTTTGAACCGGTCGAAGTCCATGGACAGGATCGCGCGCAGGCCTGCGTCCCCGCGCCGTTCACCGCCCGGGTGGGCCTGCAGGCGGGCGAGGAAGTTCTGCCGGTTGGCGAGCCCGGTGAGCGGGTCGTGCAGCGCGCGCCACTCCAGTTCGCCCTGGATTTCCTTCAGTTCGTTCACGTCGGTGACCACGCCGGACAGGCGCAGCGGCCGGGCGTCCGTTGCGTATTCGGTCGCCGCCCGGATCCGGAACCACCGGTAGCTGCCGTCGCGGCGTTTCAGGCGCGCCGTCACGTCGTAAGGTGTCGCGTAGGCGAGGTGGGCCGCGTGCGCGGCCTGTATGGCGCCGAGGTCGTCCGGGTGCACCATGGTGCGCATGAAGTCATCGTCGGGGCGCAGCGTCCCGGTCACTGCCCGCGAGTCGTGACCGAGCAGTTCGGCGAAGCGGGGTGAGACGTACAGTTCGTTGCGTGCGAGGTCGAGATCCCAGTATCCGTCAGAAGACCCGCTCATGGCGCGCTTCAGCCGGCTCTCGCTTTCGCGCAGCTGCTGTTCGACCAGGTGCAGCGCCGCCTCGTAGTCCTTCTGCCACGTGATGTCGGTGCCGAGGGCGATGAACCCGCGCACCTGCTGGTCCAGGCCGTGCAGCACGCGGACCTCGAGACGCACCCAGAACGGGCGCCCGTCGCGGTTCTGCATCTGCAGCTCGACTTCGACGTCCGTGTGCCGGGCGATGGCGTCGGTGACCTGCCGCACGGTCGACTGGTCGTGCGACGATGCCGTGAGCAGTTCTCCCGGGTCCCGGCCCCGCACGTCGGCGAGACCGTAGCCGGTCATGCGCGTGAAGCCGTCGTTCACCCAGTCGATGCGGCCGTCCATGTTCGCGACGATGGCCATCTTCTGGGTGTGCTGCGCGATCCAGGCGAGCCGTTCGGCTTCGTCCCGCTCGATCGCGAGCTTGCAGGCCCAGCGTTCCATCATCCGGAAGCCGAGGATCAGGCAGAGCAGGTTGGCGAGGCCGAGCACGCCGGCCCAGGCCGTGAACCACGCGGCGTCCCACCACGTGTCGTCGAGGAGCCGGTCGACGAGCCCGGCGCGCCGGTCGGTACGCAGCAGTTCGGCCGCCCGGAAGCTTTCGAGCACGGCTTCGGGGTCGATCTCCGGCAAGCGGGTCGTCGTCGGTGCCTCGACCAGCCGGGCGAGGACGTCCCGCAGGGCGCGGACCGCGGGTTCGGCCGCAAGCGTACCGTGGATCGTGAGACTCGCTGCGCTTGCGAGCAGCGTGAAACGCTGTTCGTTGAATTCCAGTTCGGTGGCAAGCGCGACGAACGGCTCGGGTTCGGGTGCGCCGGGCCCTGATTCGTCCGGATTGCGATGGTTTTGTCGAACCAGCAGGTGCGCGCCGACCCGGGCGTGGGATTCCTTGAGCGCGAGGAAGGCGGCGTGGCTCGAGCGCGCACGCGCGACGGCCGGATGGTCCGCGTGCGTGGCGGCCCGTTCGAGATGGACAAGGATGTCTTCGATGAGTGCGCTGTAAGTCCGAAGCGCGGTCGCCGGGTCGATGCGCGACTGCGCGACCTGCGTGCGCAGCCCATCGAGTGCGGCGAACCGTCCGACGAGCCGCACGCCATAGGTCGAGATGTCCGGCGTCGGATCGGCGTGTACCGGCAGGCTGTACCAGTCGGCGATGGCCGCGTCGGTCTCCTCGAGCCGGCTGGCGAGGGATGTCTGGCGTTCCGGCGATGGCCCGCTGAGCGCCATCAGCGCGGCCAGCCGTTCCCGTTGCAGGGCGTGCTGTACCCGGCTCAGTGTGTCCTGCTCCACGAACCCGGGAACGGCCTGTTCCAGCGCACGGAATGCGGCCCAGCGCTCGCTGATCGGAACGGCGACCAGGGCGGGAAAGCCCACCACCGGCAGCAGCAGCAGTAGCAGGATGCGCCGGGTCCGCCGCATGCGTGGCGCGGAGCCTGTGCTCGTCAAGTTCACCTCGATCCGATTGAGGTACGCCCCCGGGAGCAGGGCGGGACCGGTCCATGCCCGGGGCTCTGCATGGTTTATCGGCCGAACGACTGCCGGTCTTGAATGTCCGCCACCGGTGAATACGGGCGGAATGTGATCCGGGTCACAGGGTCAGAAGGTGTAGTCGATCCACCAGTCGAGGGTCTGGCCGGCGGCGACCGTGCGTTCCAGGAACGGCTCCCAGGAGAAGGTCGTGCGATTGCCCCAGATCGGAAAGAAGTCCGGCACGTAGCTGCATGCGGCCGTCACGAGGCCGAGTTTCGGATGCCGCTGTACCAGCACCAGTGGCATGGTGGCGTCGTGGTCGAGCGGCAGGTAGTGCCCGTCGGTCCAGGGCCACCCGGTCCGCGCGATGAAACCATTGCCGCAGCGCGTGTAGCCTGCGCCGTCGCGCCAGTGCAGCGGGATGTTGACCCACAGCAGTTCGTCGGTGCGAGGCTGCGGATAGAACGGATGCGGGAACCAGCGGACCGGGACCTCGCCGCGGCCGTCGTTGGCGAGCGTCGTACGCGAGCGCAGCGTGCGGCCGTTGAGCGAAACGTCACGCACGAGGGTGAACGACCGTCCCTCGTACTGCTGCGCCGTGGTGAACGCGATCCCGCCCGGTCGGCGCGCCACATGCCATTCGCAGAACGTGCGGACCTGCCGCGCGTTCAGGTCGCAGACGCCGATGCCGATGACCAGCGCCTCGCCGGGCGTGGTTCGCGAGGTCAGCGGGCCGAGATTGAAGGCATCGGGTATGCCCTGGCCGTCGAACCAGTTGAATTCATCAGGCCAGGTCGGCCCGGACATGAGCGCGCCGTGTGTGCGGTCGTGGACCTGGAAGACGTATCCACCGGTGCAGTACCGTACCCCGAAACGGGCGCGATCCAAGTCCGGGTCGAGCACCTCGACCACGAGCGAGTCATTTGCCAGTTCGAACACGCGGCAGGACCTTCAGGCGAGCGCCTGCGCGAACAACGCGAGCAGCCGGCTCCACGCGCGCTCCGCCTGCTCGGGGTTGTAGAGGTGCGAGTCGAGCGCGCACCAGCCGTGCATGGCGCCCGGGTAGACTTCGATCTCGGCGGCCAGCCCGGCCTGTTCGAATGCCTGGCGCAGTACTTCCTTGGCTTCCGGTTCGCGCTGATCGTCATTCTCGGCGATGGCGAACAGGAAACTGCCGCGCATGTTCGGGATCAGCAGGTGTGGACTGTCCGCGCCGTCGACCACGAGCCGCGAGCCGTGGAACGACGCGCCCGCGCCGACCCGTGCCGGTAGCGCGGCGGCGGTGCGCATGACGTAAGGGCCGCCCATGCAGTAGCCGGTGGTGCCGATCCTGCGGCTCGTGTCGACCACGGCCTGCTGATCCAGGAATTCGACGAACGCGACCGCGTCGGTGACCTGGACCTCGGGTGTCAGCGACATGGCGAGCGGCATCAGGAATTCCCGGGTCGCCGGGTCCTGGAAGCTCGCGCCTTCGGCCACGACAGGGGCGGCCATCCGGCGATAGTAGGGATTGACCACCAGCACGGCATAGCCGGCCTCGGCGAGGCGTTTCCCCATCAGCCGGAATGCAGGCCGCAGGCCGAGTATGTCCGGCCAGACGATGACGCCCGGATGGCGGCCCGAGGCGGGATGTACGAAGTAACAATCCGCCATGCCGTCCGGGGTCGGAATGCGCACGTCGTTCTCGATGACCGCTACTGCGTTGGCCGCGCGCGGCAGGGTGAGGGCGAGTGCGGCGCTGGCTGTGACCGCGCCGAACCGGCGGCGGGTCATGCCACCCTTGTGGCCCAGGAATCGTGCGTTGTCCTGTTCGGTGTGTTCGTCACACATGGTTATGCTCCTCCTGGTCGATCGTTGAAGCCGGCTACGGTTGCCCGCTCACCGGAATTCGAGGCCGGCGAACTCACCCGCGTTCCGCCACGCATCGATGTAGCGGAAGTACGCGGTGGCGCCGGCCGGATAGCCGACGTTCAGGCGCGCTTTGGGGCCCGGGTCCTGGCCCTCGTTGTTGTAGTAACCCGGCGTGCAGTCCGGGGATCCGATCATGCGGCCCATGCCGGTCAGCAGCAGCGCGATCCAGTCCGCTTCCGCCTGTTCGGTCACTTCGACCGCCCGGGCGCCGGCGTCGCGCGCGTGGCGCACGACGGCGGCGATGGTGCGGCCCGCTTCGGTCAGGTTGTGCGGCACGTTGGAGATCAGGTTGGCGCCCTGGGTCGGCTGCACGATGAAGGCGTTGGGAAAGCCGTGCACGTGGATGCCGTGGAGCGTCCGCATGCCGTTCGCCCAGTATTCCGACAGCTTGCGACCGTCCCGTCCGGTCATGTCGAAGCCGGTGCGGCGCGTGTAGTCGGTTCCGACCTCGAACCCGGAGGCGTAGATGATGCAGTCCACCGGATACTCGACGCCGGCCACGACCACGCCGGTCGGGGTGATCCGCTCGACCCCCTTGCCGTCGGTGTCGATGAGGTGCGTGTTTGGGCTGTTGAATGCCTGCAGGTACGCGTCGTGGAAGCAGGGCCGCTTGCAGAGCTGGCGATACCAGGCCTTGAGTTTCTGCGCGGTGTCGCGGTCCGTGACGATCGCATCGACACGGGCCCGGATCTCCTCCATCTTCTCGAAATCGGAATCCTCGTAGGCGGCGAGCATGTTCGGGACCGTGCGCTGGTCGGCCGGCAGCTGCATGATCCGGCTGCGGATGCGGCGTGACAGGTCGGTCCAGCCGTCCTGGACCAGATCCTCCGCAGCGGTGCCGCCGGCCTGGTTCTCGGTGAAGTTCTCGAGCCAGCGCTGCTGCCAGCCGGGCGAGGCGATTCCGGCGAACCACTCCGGATCGATCGGTGCGTTGGCGCGCACGTCCACCGACGACGGGGTGCGCTGGAAGACGTAGAGGGCCTTGCACGCACGCGCGAGATGGGGCACGCACTGCACCGCAGTCGCACCGGTCCCGATGATCGCGACCCGCTTGTCGGCGAGCTTGTCGAGCAATGCGCCGGACGGATCGCCGCCGGTGTATGCGTAGTCCCATCGACTGGTGTGGAAAGAATGACCCTCGAACGAGGTGATGCCTGGAATGCCGGGCAGCTTCGGCACGTGCAGCGGTCCGGTACCCATGCCGAGGAACTGCGTGGTGAACGTGTCACCGCGGTTGGTGCGCACGATCCAGATGCACCGGTCTTCGTCCCACTCGAGGTCGCGCACTTCGGTATGGAACAGTGCGTTGTCGTAGAGGCCGTAGTGCCGGCCTATGCGCTGGCAGTGTGCCAGTATCTCCGGCGCATGCGCGTATTTCTCGGTCGGCATGTAGCCGGTCTCTTCGAGCAGCGGCATGTAGATGAGCGACGCGGTATCGCACTGCGCACCCGGATAGCGGTTCCAGTACCAGGTCCCGCCGAAGTCGCCGCCCTTTTCGATGATGCGCACGTCGGAAACACCGGCTTCGACCAGCCGCGCACCGGTCATCAGCCCGGCGAAACCGCCGCCGATGAAGGTGAACGTGACGTGATCCGTCAGGGGCTTCCTTGGCGCGACCGGCGTATACGGATCGTCGAGGTAGTGGGCGAGCTGGCCCGCGAGGCGCAGGTACTGCTCGTTGCCGTCGGGCCGCAGGCGCTTGTCGCGCTCCTCGCGGTACTTGCGCCGCAGCGCGTCCTTGTCGATACGCGCCTGGTCGAGGGGCGCTTGAGCGCCCGGTGTGAGGGTGGTGCTTTCCGACATCTCCGCTCCGGCCGGTGGGGACTTCGTGGGTACGCCCGTTCATGCACGCGGGTGGACGACCGGGGCGCGTTCGGACGGAAGCATACCATGCGCTTCCCGCGGATCACGCCGCCGCGGTAGTCGCAGTGAAGCAGCTCTGCCGCCACAGCCAGGCGATCGCGAACGCGTGGACGTTCAGGCATGCGGCGAGCACCCACTCGAACGTGTCCTCCAGGCCGTCGTGGCGCGCGGGGACGAGGAGCCCGAGGATCAGCGACAGGATGCCGATCCCGAGTGCGGCGACACAGAGGCCGACCAGTCGGCGGCCGGCACGGCCCATCCGGTCATGCCGGGCCAGGGCGGCGGAGAGCTGCAGCTGCGCGATCCAGGTCAGCCCGAACCAGCCGACCACGCCGATGCGGCGCAGCGTGTGGAACAGGTCCCCGGCGTGACCGAGCGCGATGGTATAGGCGAGCAGGGCGAGCGAAGACGCCAGGCCGAGCCAGGGCAGCGAGCGCCCGGCGTCGAGCCCGAGACTGCGCAGCCACCGGCGGTTGAGTATCCAGAACGCGAAAAGCAGCGTGGCCGCGGGGATCATGCCCGCCTTGAACAGGAAGTACGCGGTCCCGTAACGGCCGGCCCGGGAGATGCTGGTGCAGGCTTCCCAGTACGGAACACACCAGCGCACGTGACCTTCCAGCGCGGAGACCAGGTAACTCACGTGGATGGTCAGGAACGGCAGCAACCCCGCGAGCAGTGCGACCGGCCAGAGCGGCAGCGTGTCGGCGGACGTGACTGTCCGGCTGCGGACCGTGTGCGGGCCGTCCTGCATGCGCTTCGATCCGCTCAGCCCCGTTCGAGTACGACGACCGGTATCTCGCGGGCGGTAGCGGCCTGGCAGTCATCGTACCGCGGCCAGATCGTGCGCAACTGCGCGCACAGGCGTCTGCGCTCGCCGCCGGTGGCGGTCCGCGCGTATTCGCCGTAGTCCAACGGCAACGTCTGCCAGGAACCGGACCGGCGCCAGAGCGTGGTCGGCAGCAGGGTCGGCACACCTTTCCAGATATGGCCATCGGCACCGCTGCTCTCGAGGTAACGACGCAGGTGGTCCCGGATCCACGCCGGGAGATTCGGGTTGTCATCGCTCATCGGGCCGGGTCTCCCTCGGGATTCTGTCGCCGCACTCGACTATAGGCAGTTCACGCATGCCGCGATAGGTTCCGCGCAGTGCGCCTGGCATCGGGATATCCGACTGCCTGGACTTTCGCCCGGCAGCCCGAACGGCCTGTCGAAAGCACGCGGTGATTCCAGAACACACGCTGTGATTCGAAAACAATGGTTCCTGGGGAGAATCGAAATGAACGAAGCCCTTCAGTTGTGGTGCAGGCGCGCCGGTGTCCTGCTCGGTGCGGGAGTTCTCTCGGCCGCCCGTCTCGCGGATCAGGGGCCGAAGTGGACTTACGTGGAAGGCGGATACTCGCGGATCGACTTCGACGACCTCGACGCCGATGGCGATCTGGTCGGCCAGGCCGCCTGGGTGCGTGTCGAGGTCGGTCCCTTCGAGGAAAATGGCGTGGGCCTCTTTGGAGGCGTGCGTGCGATGCTCAGCCCGCAGTTCGAACTGAACGGCGGAATGGGCTATGTCGACATCGACGACAGCGACGAGACGTCGCTCGACCTCGGCATGGTGTACAACGTCACCGACATGTTCGCAGTGAGCGCCGGCGCTTCCATCGGTGACGAATCCACCAGCTACGGGATCGGCCTGCGGCTCTACTTCCGGTAGCCCATCCGGGTGGGATCGAGCCGGCCGGCCGCGTGGCTGGCCCGCCGATGCGCCGGAGCAGCGCGCGCCGGCTTTCCGCGCGGTACAATCCACCGCAAGGGTTGCGGAGGGCCATGCCGGGATGAGCGGAAGCGACTGGTACCACGAAGGCATGCGCGAGCTGCAGGACGTGCGCGATACGCGGGCCCTGGCCGACCGGCTGTTCGACGTTACCGTGCACGAAGCCCTGACGGACGACGATCGAACCTTCATCGAGGGCAGTTCGATGTTCTTCCTGGCGACGGCCGATGCGGCTGGACGCCCCGACTGCTCCTATAAGGGCGGCATGCCAGGATTCGTGCGGGTGCTCGACGAACGCACGCTCGCATTCCCCGATTACGACGGCAACGGCATGTACCGTTCCTGCGGCAACATGTGTATCAACCGCAACGTTGGACTGCTGTTCATCGATTTCGAGCAGGGACGGCGCGTTCGGGTGAACGGTACGGCCGAGGTGTCCGCCGATGACCCGCTCCTCGAGGCCTTCCCGGGCGCGGTCCTCGTGGTACGTGTGCGCACGGATCGCGTCTTCCCGAATTGTCCGCGCTACCTGCACCCACAGCGCCGCGAGCAATGGTCCGAATATGCGCCGCGGGAAGGTCATGCTCCGCCGCCGGCGGCGTGGAAGCGTTACGAGGTGTTCCGCGACGCATTGCCGCCGCGCGATCGACCCGCTGACGAGGGCGCTGACGAGGGCGCTGACGAGGAGTAGCTGCTTGGTAGAGCTAGGCAGGCGATTTGGAATTCGCTGCCTGGCTCTCCCACGCAGAATCAGTTGGAGGTTCGGCCATTGAACTCCCGATACGGAAGTGAACCTGGTAGCACGAGATCGACATACGAGATCGCGGGAATATCAATCCTGCCGGAGGCTGGCCTTATCGGCGCAGTTCGTGTCGAACCAAAGACCATGGATGTCCTGTTGTGCCTGATCGAGGTGGCCCCCGCCGTCGTTTCCAGGAATCAGCTCATCGATCGGGTCTGGCGAAACGCCCTCGTCGGCGACGGTGTGATCCATCAGGCAATCTCTCACCTACGACGCGCGCTTCACGACCATCCGAAGCAGCCTCGGTGTATCGAGACCATCCCTCGGCGCGGTTATCGCCTTATTGCGCAAGTTGCCCGACGAGAACAATGGTCCGATTGCACGGAATTGAGCGTCTCCTCCGCCTTGCGACCCGGACCGGCCGGAACTTCGAGCCCCTTGCTTGCGGTGCTTCCATTCGACAATCTCGCCGGAGACCCGAATCTGGTTTATTTCTCAGACGGAATCTCCGAGGAGATTCTGCAAACTCTCGTTGCGACGACGGACCTTCGAATCGTGGGCCGGGCCTCGAGCTTCCAGTTTCGGGCAAACGACAAGGTTCCCGCAAACGTTGCAGCCGTACTTGGCTGTACACACGTGCTGGACGGTTCGGTGCGTAAGAGTGGTTCACGCATTCGGATATCCGCGCAGTTGATGGAGTGTGGTGCCCAGACGACGCTCTGGAATCAGACTTTCGAGCACGAGCTGACCGACGTCTTTGCTCTCCAGGACGAGGTTGCCGCCGCAGTTGCCAGTGCCATGCGCGTCAGGTTTGCCTCCGCCGGCAAGCTGGGTTCCATCGACCCTTCGGCTTTTGACGCGTACCTCCAGGCCAGGTCGTCCACATCCCAATGGCTGGGCGCGAATGACCCTGTCCTGCTCGAGCGAGCCATTGCTCGAGTGCCGACTTTCGCCCGGGCCTGGGCGGCCTTGGCCGTCAGCCGTGCGATCGATTCGCACGTCGAAATAGATCCGGCGCGCGCTAGAGGCTGCCGTGTGCAGGCTGTTGAAGCCGCCGATGCCGCGCTGCGACTCGATCCATCGTCCGGTGCGGCGTTGGTGGCTCTGAGCATCGTGCAGCCGGTATGCGGACACTTCGCAGAGCGGGATGCGCTCATCGAATCAGCCCTCGCTGTGGCGCCGAGCGATACAACTACGCTCTTCTGGGCTGGGAGGTGGCGCTGGACAGTCGGTCGACTCCAAGAGTTCCTGGTGTATCTGGAGCAATGCCATCGAGTTGACCCGCTCTGGCCGCAGGGAGTGCATCAGTATGCGACGGCGCTCTGGGTCACCGGGCGGCGCGTGGAGGCGATGCAGGTCTGGGATGAAGCCGTGCTCCGTTGGCCCGGCCTTGACTATCTGTACGCCGCGCAGCTGGCCTTTGCCTCGGCGTCTCGTGACTGGGGCCGTGTGGATCTACTGCTCCGATTGCTCCGCCAATACGGACCACGCAACGCGGAGACCGAGCGCGCGGTCCGATATGCAGGAGACATCCGCCATTGGCAGCCACGCGATTGTCGACGACTCGAGGCGCGAATGGAAAAGGAACTCGAACGCCGCGGTAGCGTTCCGTTGCGACTGCTGATATTCGCATGCGATGTAGGAATGAACGAAGAGGCCTATTCGATGGCGGAGCGCTCCGACTACCGCTATCTCTTCGAAGCAGGCGGCCGGCTGTCGGTCGGCGACTTTGGACTGCACCACCTTTTCAGTCCTGTTGCCCGATGCCTGCGTGAGGACCCGCGGTTTCCGGGTCTCTGCCGACGCCTGGGGCTATGCGAGTACTGGGTCGAATCCGGAAACTGGCCAGATTGCACAAATGAACTCAAGGGGCTGTATGGCTTTGAGTCCGCTATATCCGGTCAGCATTCACCCGGACGCATCGAATAGCCGCTGATGCCAATCGCTCTGGCAACAGGGCTATCTCTGGTCGAACGTGTGCCGATAACGTTCAGCGCGAGAGTGCTTGTGCGCGACGTTTGCAGGCTCCCCACACGACATCGCTACCATAGAGCGCTCGATAGCCATCGTTGTCTCGATAGCATTCGAGAGCCAGAAGCCGGACCTGGCGCCACTTCATTTCCGAAAGGCTCTTCGGGTCTGCAGGTGTGCTGCTACAGGCGATGACCATCATGGCAATTGTCGCAAGACGAAAGCCGTGGCAGAGGCGCGATCGGCACATGATCTCTTCTCCCCGGGTAGAACACGCTCAAACTCTCGCTCCACACACGCCTTGGAGTCCTTCGGGTGCTCTATGGAAACTCTGAGGTAAACCTGATGGGTGGGGCCAAGCTCGCGAACCAAGGGTTGTTTCGGTCGAAACGGCAGAGGGATGTCGTTGCGTGCAAGCAATCTGTTTTTGTCCCCCGCTCCAAGTGCTTCCTGGATCTCGGGAGGCGGGTGATCCTTCCGACGCCGAGTTGTGGCAACATCCCGCCCTCGAAGCATTTCGCAAACCCAGACGGAGTCGACAATGAGCGAAGGTACCGAAAACGCAGTACTGGTCGAGCGCCGCGGCCGGATCATGGTGATCACGCTGAACCGGCCCGATGCCATGAACGCCATCAACGGCGCTCTCTCCCACGGCCTGCTCAATGCCGTGAAGGAACTCGATGCGGACAACTCGCTGACCGCCGGGATCATCACCGGCAACGGCCGCGCCTTCTGCGCCGGCATGGACCTCAAGGCCTTCTCCCGCGGCGAGGACGTCGGGCCGCTCGGCACCTTCGTGCGCTCCGGTTGTACGAAGCCGCTGATCGGCGCCATCAACGGGTTTGCCTTGGCGGGCGGCTGCGAGATTGCGCTGACCTGCGACCTGCTGGTCGCAGCCAAAGGTGCGAAGATCGGCATCCGCGAAGTGAAGGTTGGCCTCTTCGCCGCTGCGGGCGGCGTGTTCCGTCTGCCAGCCCGGGTCGGCTTCGCCAAGGCGATGGAGATGGCGCTCACCGGCGAGCCCATCACCGCCGAGGAAGCGTTTGCGGCCGGAATGGTGACCGAAGTCACCGAGCCCGGTGAAACGCTGAACGCGGCCATCCGCCTGGCGGAACGCATCGCCGAGAATGCGCCGCTTGCGGTCGCCGCTTCGAAAGCGCTGGTTCGCGCCGCGGCCCAGGGCATCGACGAAGATTCGCTGTGGAAGATGCAGGAGCCGCTGCAGCGCAAGGTCTTCAGCTCCAACGATGCGAAGGAGGGCCCGCTCGCGTTCGCGGAGAAGCGTGCGCCGAAGTGGACCGGGACCTGATCCTGCAACATACGGATATGCAATACAGGTAACCGCGATCCGGGGGGAGGCGCGATGGCCATCCGTTCGACCAGACCCTGGCGCCCGATCGATCCCGAATCGCTCGCGGCGTTGCCCGGCCAGCTCGGTGTATTCGAGCTGGCCGATGCGTCCGGACAGGTGATCTACATCGGTCGCGCGGATGCGCGCACGCTGTTCGGGCTGCGTGGGGAGGTTGCAGCGCGGGCGGCTTCGATTCCGGGCGCGTGCAGCTTCCGTCTCGAAGTCACGACCGCCTACCACACGCGCCACCTCGAGCTGCTGATGGCCTTCCGGGCGGATCATGGGCGTCTCCCGACACACAACCCGCCGTCGCCGGAACTGGGGCGCCTGTCGCCGGGGCCGTCGGGGTTGGCGAGCTAAGGAGTCGCGAGGTAACGAAGAGATGAATCTTGCGCTGACCGACGAACAGGAGCTGGTGGTTTCGATGGTACGGCGCTTCGTGCGCGAGGAGATCGTGCCGCTCGAGGCTGGTCTCGACCCCGATGCCGACGAACTGCCGGCGGAAGACTTCGCGCGATTGAAGGCGAAGGTGCAGGCGATGGGGCTTTATGGTCTCGACATTCCGCCCGAGTACGGTGGTCCGGAACTCGACCTGCCGACCCGTACGCTGATCGCCATCGAAATGGCGCAGCACCGCGCCGGTCTGTATGCGCCCTGTTACGGTGTGTTCGGCGGTGCCGGGCTCGCGCAGCTGTTCGAGGCCAACGAAGATCAGCAGCGACGGTACCTGGAACCGATGCTGCGCGGCGAGAAGCGCGGGTTCTTCGGCCTGACCGAACCGTCCGGCGGCAGCGACCCGGCGCGCGCGATCCGTACACGCGCGGTGCGCGACGGCGACGACTGGATCATCAACGGATCCAAGATCTTCATTTCCGGAGCGGATCGTGCGCACTTCGGCCTGGTGTTCGCGCGCACCGATGCCGGCAAGGGCCGCGGCGGGGTGACGTGTTTCATCGTCGACACCGACACGCCCGGGTTTCACGTCCGCCGCATCGTGCACACGCTGCGTGCGGCGCGCTACGCCACCGAGCTCCAGTTCGAGAACATGCGCGTGCCTGACGCGAACATCCTGGGGAAACTGAACGGCGGGTTCGCCATTGCCAACGATCGCCTGTCGCGTCAGCGCATTCCCTACGCAGCGGGCTGTATCGGCGTGGCGATCCTCGCCCACGAGATGGCGGTCGAGTACGCGCCGCAACGCGAGACGTTCGGAGCACCGCTGTCGAGCCGCCAGGCGATCCAGTGGATGCTGGTCGACAACGAGATCGACATCGAGAGCGCACGCTGGCTGACGCTCGCCGCTGCCGAACGCGCAGAACGTGGCGCCGACTTCCGCAAACAGGCCGCGATGGCGAAGCTGGTGGCGACCGAAGGCGCCAGCCGGGTGGTGGACCGCTGCATGCAGATCTTCGGCGGCTACGGCGTGACCAAGGATTTTCCGTTCGAACGCTGGTACCGCGAGATGCGCATCCGCCGCATCGGCGAAGGGCCGAGTGAAGTGCAGCGGCACATCATCGCGCGGGACATTCTCGGCGCGTCGTTGCGTTGAAGCGGCTGTCCCCTGGAGGCGTATATGTCGGATTCGGAACTCACGACGCACGATCAGCCCCTGGCGGGCGTCACGGTCCTGGACTTCGGCCAGGTCTACAACGGCCCGTACTGCGGGTTTCTGCTGGCCCAGGCCGGGGCGCGGGTCATCAAGGTGGAGTCGCGCATCGGCGAGACGCTGCGCTCGCGCGGCCAGGCGACGTCGGCCGCCTATCCGTTCGCGCTCCTCAACACCAACAAAGCGTGCATCACGCTCAACATCCAGGCAGCCGAAGGCCAGGCGTTGCTGAAAAGGCTGGTGACGAAGGTGGACGTGGTGTCGGAGAACTTCGCGCCCGGTACCATGGACAAGTACGACATCGGTGCGGATGCGCTGCGCGCGATCAATCCACGGCTGATCTATGCGGCGTCCACCGGTTACGGCTACAGCGGCCCGTACCGGGATTACCTGGGCATGGACATCACGCTGCAGGCGATGACCGGCGTGATGAGCGTCACTGGGGAAGGCGACGGCCCGCCGCTCAAGACGGCGGCCACGTTCGCGGACTTCCTCGGCGGCGTCCATCTCTATGCGGGCATCGTGACGGCACTGCTGGCGCGCGCGCGGACCGGGCAGGGTGCTACGGTCGACATCTCGATGCAGGACTGTGTATTCCCGACGCTCGCCACCGCACTCGGGTCGTACTTCGTCGCGGGCCGGCGGCAGGGCCCGCGGGTCGGCAACCGGCATCCAGGCCTTGCACTCGCGCCGTACAACGTCTATCCCGCCGCCGATGGCTACGTGGCGATCATCTGCATACGAGAAGGCCACTTCCGCAAGCTTTGTGCGGCCATGGCGCAACCCGCGCTTGCGGATCAGCCGCGCTTTGCCACCAATGCCGAGCGATGCCGCAACATGATGGCGCTGGATGCGCTGATCGGTGCCTGGTCACAGAACCTGACCCGCGCCGAGATCTTCGCGCGGGCCCAGATGCATGGCGTGATCTGTGCCCCGGTCAACGCACTCGAGGACGTGATCGAAGATCCGCAGCTGCACGCGCGCGGCACACTGGAATGGTGCCGGCACCCGGAGCTGGGCGAGATACCCCGTATGCACACGGCGCTTCGCTTCCGCGAGCTGGTCCCGCCAGCGCTGACCGACGTGCCGGAACTGGGGGCGGATACCGATCTTGTGCTGGGTGAACTGATCGGCCTCGACGCGGCAGAACTCGCGCGGTTGCGTGCGGCCGAGGCGATCTGAAGCGCGACTCAGGTGCCGGGCGCGCCCGCGCGGGTGAGCGCATCGGACCGGGCTGCCCAATCGAAGTCCGCCAGCATCTTTGCATGCCGGCGCTCGACCCGGCCGCGCATGCGCGGATCGGTGAAGACGAACAACCGATCGGCCAGGATCGCCTCCAGCACGAGCCGGCCGACCACGTCGGGATCGAGTCCCTTGCCGATGTCCTCGGCAGTGACATCGCGCGCCACGGTGGAGCGTTGCGGGCCATAGCGTTCGGAACGGTTTCGGGGCGCACGATAGATATTGGTGGCGACCCCGCCGGGACACAGCACCGAGGCGCCGTAACCGCCTTCACGGCCCTCCTGGCGGATGACCTCGGTCAGGCCCACCACGGCGAATTTGGTCGAGTTGTACGGAGCCCAGGCGGGCATCGCGCCGAGCACGCCGGCCATGGACGCGGTATTCACCACGTGTCCGCCTTCGCCCTGGCGCTTGATGTGGGGGATGAACGCCTGGCAGCCGTGCACGACGCCGAGGAAGTTCACGCCGACCACCCAGTGCCAGTCGCCCTCGGTCGTCTCCTCGATCAGGCCGCCGCTGGTGACCCCGGCGTTGTTGCAGACGACGTGTACTTTGCCGAACGCAGCCAGGGTTGCTTCCGCTGCCGCGAACACGGACTGGCGCTCGGCGACATCGACCACCACCGCCGCGATGTCGTCGGCGCGATCCGGCGGCAGCTCCGTGCGCAGAGCCACAGTGGCACGATCGAGAGCCTGCCGTTCGATGTCGGCGAGCATCACCCGCATGCCTGCACCGAGGAATGCGCGTGTCATGCCGAGCCCGATCCCGCTCGCCGCGCCGGTCACGAAAGCGACACGTCTTTTCAGGTTGTTCATTGCCATCCTCCTCGTGCACGAGTGCCGCCGGCTGCCCAGCTGGGCGTCCTTGTATCTGCGGTCGAGTTCGTCGATCCCATTGTAGGCGCGAGGCGGGCTTCATGGCAGCGGGCGCGGCCTCAAGCCGGGGGCGCGCAGCACGCTCACGAGACCCGCTGCCAACGCGAGCCCAGCCGCGATACCGAGGCCGATGCGGGGCGCTGCGTGGACAGGCACGATAGTGAAGAGCAGGGTCATGACAATCGCGCCAGCCGTTTGGCCAGTCAGCCGCGCGGTGCCCTGCATGCCGCCTGCTGCGCCGCTTCGCTCGCGGGGTGCCGAGAGGAACATGTTCTGGTTGTTGGGCACCTGGAAGAAGCCGAATCCTAGCCCGCACAGCATGGTGAGCAGCGCGAGCGGCAGCAGGCTTGCCTGCACCGGCCAGATCGCGGCAGTGGCCAGACCGATGGCCAGGCAGATGCCGCCCGCCGCGCAGAGCCAGGCGGTTGATACCTGGCGCGCGAGGTGTCCCGCGAGCGGAGCAGCGGCAGCCACGGCCACCGGCCAGGGCGTCATATAGAGTCCCGTCATCCAGACGTTCTGGCCCAGCCCATGCTGCAGGTGGAACGTCAACGCCACCATGCCGGTGGCCACACCCGAAAAACACAGGATCGATGCAGCCACGGAGATGCGGAACGCGTCGGTGCCCAGCAGGTCGAGCGGGATCAGAGGTGCTTCCTTCGGTCTCTCCCTTCGAATCAGAGTCGTCAGCGCGGTTACCGCCGCTATGATCAGCGCTACAGCGAGCCCAGGTTGCGCAATCAGCTGCGTTGCGCCAACGACAAAGGCCGCAAATGTACCTGCATTGAGCGCGACACTGATCGGGTCCAGCGGGCGTGCTGTGCCGGCGGTGTCCGGCAGCGCGCGACTGGCGAGCAGTACAAACATGCCCAGGGGAAGGTTGATGGCGAACAGCCAGGGCCAGCTGGCCCCTGACAGAATCGCCGCGCCTATCGCCGGACCTGCCGCGGACGAAAGCGCGACAGCGAGAGCGTTCCAGCCTATGGCGGCGTCGAGACGTCGATCGGGAACCACGGTACGCAGCAGCGCGACCCCGAGCGCCATTACGGCGGCTCCCCCCAACCCCTGTAGAAAGCGCGCCGCGACCAGCCACCGCAGCGACGGCGACAGTGCGCACAGCACGGATGCGCCCACGAACACCGTCACACCGATCGTGAAGACCTTCCGGTAGCCGAAGCTCTCGCCGAGCGCGGCACATGGCAGCAATGCCATCACGAGGGCTGATTGGTAGGCGGTAATGACCCAGATGGACATTGCCGGCGTGACCTGGAGCGATTGCGCGACGGAAGGCAATGCTACGTGGACGATGGCGGCATCCAGCACCACGAGCACCATGGCCGCCAGTACTGAAGCGATGGCGGGCGCATGCCGCGGCGTCAGCCGGTTCGAACCTGCCGCATCACGTTGTAGGTTCATGATGCATCTGCGGTCCAGATGTCACCACGCGCCACATACCGGGTCATACGGTGCGCTTCGCTATCCTCCTTCTTCAGGTCCCGGTCAGTGAGGCGGTACAGGAGCGCTGGCCCGCGCAGGCACCGGGTATCGTGAATATCCCCGGGCAGATAGACCTGGACCTGGCCAGCGCGCACGAGCGGGGCGTTTCGTTTGACGAGCTTCACACCGCCATTGCCATCCTCGATTCGGGCATAGGACCCCATCTCGATTTCACCTCGCTGCACGGCGTACATGACCCAACCCCTGCCGTGATCGTGCGGAGGCCGATACAGACCCGCGTGTTCCGAGTGTGCTAGGAGCAAAAATCCGTGTTCCTGGTCCCGGTACATTTCCTTGCTGGATGGCTGGTCCTCGTGCAGCGCGGACAACCAGTCCTCGGTTGGAGAGGCGTCGAGCAGACTCTCCAGGTGCCGCCGACAGGCGGCGATTACCTCGGTACTGAGCGGTCCCCATGCCGCGCGGATTCCCTCGATGGATGTTTCAAGCGTGTTGCGACCCATGTTTCCGACTCCGATGCGTGCCTGCACGCGAATCGTCCAGGCTCCCGGTCATCACGGTAGTGATTGAGATGACATGGCGGAAGGCGCATGATTTGCATTCGAAAAGTGCATGTGACGCTCTATATAGGCAACCCGTAGCGGGAGAGGCGCCGTGGCCAGACCGGATCTCAATCTGCTCTACACGCTGGATGTCCTGCTGGCCGAGGGCAGCGTTGCGCGTGCTGCGCGGCGGCTGCGGCTCAGCCCGTCGGCAATGAGCCGTTCACTCGCACGGCTTCGAAAGGTGACCGGTGATCCGCTGCTGGTGCGCGCAGGGCGCGGCATGGTCGTGTCGCCCAGGGCGATGGCGCTGCGCGATTCCGTCAGTCAGCTGGTTCATGCGGCCGAAGCTGCACTGCGCCCCGCGGACACGCTCGACCTGGGTGAGCTGGACCGAACGTTCACGGTTCGCGCAAGCGAAGGGTTTGTCGAGAATTTCGGTGCGAAACTCCTGGCCCGTATCGCGAAGGAAGCACCGGGTGTTCGTCTCCACTTCCTGCACAAGCTCGACAAGACGAGTGGGCCGCTGCGGGATGGATCCGTCGATCTGGAAACGGGCGTAATCGATGGGGCCATCGGTCCGGAGGTACGTGCGCAGGCGCTGTTTCGAGACCGTTTCGTCGGCGTGGTGAGGGCTGGACATCGGCTGAGCAAGGGTAGAGTCACCCTGACCCGCTATGCCGCGGCTGCCCATGTGCACGTTTCCCGTAGAGACAACGAAACGAGCCATGTCGACGATGCCCTGGCCGCACTTGGGCTGAAGCGCGAGATTGCCACTGTCGTTGGTGGTTTCTCCGCTGCGCTGGCGCTGGCAAGAAGCTCGGATCTGGTTGCGACCGTTCATGAGCGGCATACCGGAAGCCTGTTCGCCGGCATGTACAGCTTCGTGTTGCCGCTACCGATCCCTGAGTTCACCGTATCCTTGCTCTGGCATCCGCGGCTGGATGGAGATCCGGCGCATCGCTGGCTTCGTGGTTGCGTTCGAGACGTCTGCGCCATGACCTAGTGTGGTCATGCGTGAAGATGGATTCGAGTGCCCAGTCAGATGCTAGGCACGCGCAGCATGCGCCTGCGGAAACTCCACCACCTTCCAGTAGTTGTCCACCAGCGATACCGCCCGCACGAAGCTGTTGCCCATGTCGGACTTCAGCATGTAGCCGGCGACGTTCAGGTTGTAGGCCTCGAACTTGTCCTCGTCGTCGTTCGAGGTGGTGAGCACGAAGACGATCGTGTCGCGCAGTCGGGCGTCCTCGCGAATCTTGCGCAGCATCTCGAGGCCGTTCATGCGCGGCATGTTGATGTCGAGGATCACCAGGTTCGGCCGCGGCATCGCGCGTAGTTTCTCGAGACCCTCCACGCCGTCCCGGGCGTGCACGACCGGGTTGCCGATCTTCAGTTTCTCCATGGCGCGCACGAACGCCTTGAAGTCGATGCTGTCGTCTTCCACGAGTAGGATATTCACGGGTGCTCCGTTCATGCTGCGCGTACCTGGTTCTGTTCACCTGCCGCCTTCATGAGGCGATCTGCGGTGGCTTCGCCGAGCGCCTTCCATTCGAACCTGAATACCGTCCCGTTGGGCTGCGCGGGCTCATGCCAGATCCGACCCTGCTGCCACTCGACGAGCCGGCTCACGATGGCGAGCCCCATGCCGCTGCCCTCGACCTCGTCGCGCGGCTGCAGCGTCTGGAACATCTGATAGACTCGCTCTCGGTACTCCTCCGGGATTCCGCCGCCGTCATCGCCCACCGCGAATACGTAGTGGTCGTCGCGCTTCTCGGCCGTGACCGTGATCCGGCCCCCGGGTCCGGGATGGTGCTTGATGGCGTTCCCCATGAGATTGCGGAAGATCTGTTCGAGCGGCGCCGGGAACGTGGTGACGACCGGCAGCGGACCGGGAACAGCGAGCTCGAAGCCCGGCGGCGCAATCATCGACCAGATGCTGCCGACCAGTTCGCCGACGTCCACCTCGCGCACTTCGCCCACCCGACGCCCCGCTCGGGAGTAGGTGAGCAGATCGTCGAGCAGCCGATTGAGCCGGGACGTCCGCGCCTTCAGTAGCGCCAGGTTTTCCTGTACGTCGCCGTCGGCGTAGCCGGCCAGGTCCTCGCTCAGCCAGCCGGCCAGAACCTCGATCGAACGCAGCGGGGCCTTGAGATCGTGGGATGCGACGTAGGCGAACTGCTCGAGATCGCGGTTCGACCTTTCCAGTTCCCGGTGGCTGTCGCGCAGTGCCTCCTCGGCCTTGCGGATGTGGGTGAGATCCACCACGGTCACGCAGACACCTTCGACCTCGCCGTTCCCATTGCGCACCGGTTCGTACACGTAGCGGCAATATCGCGCAGGCCCGCTCGGTGCCGCCGCGAATCCCTCCCGGGTTACCCGGCGTCCCTCGGTCAGGCACGCGAGAAACGACGCGCGGCCGTTGTCGTTCTCTTCCGCCGTCATCACGTCCTCGGCGGAGCTGCCCTCGGCCTGCTCCAGCGACACGCCCATGGCGCGCCGGAACGTGCGATTGGTGAAGCCGACGGAACCGTCGGCAAGGATGTAGATGACCGGATACGGGATTGCGTCGGCGATGACGCGCAGCTCCTGGGCCGGGATGTTAGCCATGCTTGATCTCCTGTTCTGTCGCTGCGAGCTCCAGTTCCAGCCGCGCGGCAATGTCCGCCGCGGACACCGGGCGGCTGAAGTAGTACCCCTGGCCACGCCGGCAGCCGTGCTCCAACAGGAATGCGAGCTGTTCTTCCGTTTCGATGCCTTCGGCCACCGTGTCCATGTCGAGACTTTCCGCCATCGACAGGATCGCGCGGCAAATGGCGGGCCCATGGCGGTTGACACCAATGTCGCGGACGAAGGAGCGGTCAAGCTTCAGCGTATCGATGGGGTAGCGGCGCAGGTAGTCGAGGCAGGAATGACCCGTGCCGAAGTCGTCGATGGCGAGCGTGAATCCGAGGTGCTTCAGATTGTCGAGTGCGCGCTGCGCCGTGCGCACGTCCTGGACCAGGCAGCTCTCGGTGACTTCGATCTCGATCAGTTGCGGGTCGATGCGATACCTGTTGATGAGCTGTTCGAGTTCCTCGCAGAACGTGACGTGCAGGATCTGCCGGGGCGAGACGTTGATGGCGACCCGTCCCGGCCGATAACCGGCCTGCTGCCACGCCACGCTCTGCAGGAACGCCGTCTGGGCGACCCAGCGACCGAGCGGGATGATCTGGCCGAGCTCTTCGGCGATGCCGATGAAATCGTTCGGCATCATCATTCGGCCGTCACGACGCTGCCAGCGGATCAGCGCTTCCGCGCCGCACATGCCCCCCCCGTCGAGGCGGAACTGCGGCTGATAGAGCAGAAAGAACTCCCCGTCGTCGAGCGCGCGGCGCATGTCCTGTGCCATCGCGTGCTGATGCACGATCTCGCGGTGCATGCTCTCGGTGAAGAACTTGAAGCCGTTTCGACCCGAATTCTTTGCCTGGTACATGGCGATGTCGGCGTTCTTGATCAGGGTGTCCGGATCGCCGCGATCGTTCGGGAAGATGGTCACGCCGATGCTGACCGACGTGTTCACCTGATGCCCGTCGAGCAGATAGGGTTCCGACAGGACGTGGGTGAGCTTGCGCGCCACGGCCTCCGCCGCGTGGATGTCCGGTACCTGCTCGAGCAGCACGGCGAACTCGTCACCGCCCATGCGTGCGACCACGTCGCCGTTGCGTACGGCCTTGCGGATGCGTTCAGAGGCGGCGATCAGCAGCTTGTCGCCGAAGTGGTGGCCGAGCGTGTCGTTGACGCCCTTGAAGCGGTCGAGGTCGAGAAAGACCAGCCCCAGCATCGCGCCGTGTCGCCGGGCCCGGCTTACGGCTTTCTCGAGATAGCCGACGAAATAGTGCCGGTTCGGGATCTGGGTGAGCGAGTCGTAGGTGGCGAGATGATTGAGCCGCAGTTCGGTGCGCTTGCGCTCGATGGCGTAACGGATCGCGCGCAGGATGCCCTTGCCCTCTCCGTCCCACTTCACCAGGTAGTCCTGTACGCCTTCGTTCAGAATCCCGATGGCGTATTCTTCGCTGTCGTCACCGCTCAGCACCACGATGGGCACGTTCGGGTTCACCTGCTTGATGGCCCGCACACAGGCCTCGCCACTGGCGTCCGGCAGGTTCAGGTCGAGCAGGACGACGTCGAAGCTCTGTTCCTTGAGTACCGCGAGCGCGTCATTCAGGCAGACCTCGTGGATCAGGTCCGGCGGCGAACCCTGGCTGCGCGTGAGACAGGCGCGCAGAAACCGTGCGTCGCCGCGGTCGTCCTCGACCAGCAGGAGCTTCATCGGCGACAGCCCAGTGGAAATTCGCGGTAAAGCCTGTGCGCCGCCATCGCCCCCTCTCTCACGTCCCTGTCGAGCGCACGGCAAACATAGTTGCCCGATTCATGTAGTAACGTGACGGCGGTCACCATTGCCGGGCTTGCCAGCAGCGAAACGGCAGGTCGCGGCGATGGGCGTGAACGGGATCACGCACCGGATTGGGGCACAACGGCGAGTTCGATCGAGCGCAGAGCCTCAGCGGAAGACGATCGAGCGAAAAGTCGACTCGACCAGCCGCAGGAACACGAAAGCGGCTTGCGCGAGGGTTGCGACCAGCGCCGAAAGGTAGAGGCTCGTCTGGCGACCGGGCAGGCAGTCGAGCACGATCAGGATGAGGGCGGCCTGTACCAGGAGTTCGAGTACCGCCGCGACGCCGACGGCAAGCCGGTCCGGCGGAAACGATCCCCGTACCGGGCGGTACGATCGGATGAACGACACGATCGCAAGATAGACGAGCACCAGGAATATGCCGGCAGCGAGGCGCATCGTCAGGCTTTCGCCGAGCCCATAGCCGGTCAGTGCGACGGGGATCAGTGCCGTGATCGCGACCACTACGCTCGCGGTAATGACCAGGCGCAGGCGCAGCAGATCATGGGCGCCGGAGCCTTCGACACGGCGCCGGGCGAACAGCGTGACGAGCGCTGCGAACCCGGCGAAGGTCGCCGCGATCTCGGCAATTGCGAGCATCGCATCGACCTGTGGCAGCTCGACTTCCACGAAATTCTCCTGGATCAGGGGTGGCAGGCCGATTCGCTGTTACGAAACGGACGTCGCCTGGGCCGAGAGCTTCGCCGAGAGCTGCGTCACGCTGTCGGGCAACTGGTAACGGTGCGGTGTGTACCGGGGCAGCATGCTCTTGACTCGGGGGACCATGCGCATGAGCAGTCGCTGCAAGCGCTGACCCGCGGTCAACGCACAAGCCGGGCCGTGCCGGGCGACGTCGACCGGCAGCATGATCGCCGTGCAGTCGTCGATGAACCTGGCCATGTGGTGTTGTGCGACCCAGCACATGCGGGCGCGGTAGAGCCAGCCACCGAAGAGGTGCTGGTATAGGTCGAACGCCACGTTGCGGTGTTCGATCTCCTCGAGCATGTGCCACTCCCACAGGGCGCCGAGCGCCTTGTCGGTCTTGGGATGCCGAAGGGCGCCGGAGCCGAGCAGACGCAGCGCGCCCTGGCTGGTATTGGCCTCGAATCCCTCGACGAAACCGATCCGGAACCGGTCGTCGCGGTCGGCGAGGAATCCGTCGAAGTCCGTGCGCAAGAGCTCGTAGCGTTCCCGGAGCCCCGGGTAGCCGGCGCCGAACACCATTGCGTTGAAACGTTCGTGCTGCTGGTAGTGCTGGGCCTCCTGGCGGCAGAACCGGTCGGCGGCTTCCCTGAGCGCAGGATCGGATACGCAGTCGAGCACGCGCCGGACGGATTTGACGATGAACGGCTCCAGGAGTGCGACGTAGAGCCCGAGTCCGGTCATCTGGTACGAGGCCACCGGGTGGCCGGCGATGTAGAGGGGATGGAAGGCGCCGTCGTCCGGTACCGTGAAGGGCATGCGGCGAACGGGGATGCCGTGGTCGCTCATGCGAGTCTCCGTGCTGATCTGCTTGCCGGTGTGCTGGACGCAGGTTAGAGCTTTGCAGCGCTGATTTCCATGACCGCGCAGGTGCGGCAGGGCTTCCGTCTGGTCCGTTTCAGACGTCCGCTCTTGGGTCTGACGTTGCCCGTCAGGCTGGCCAGCGCGCCTCCAGCGCCAGCGGCCCGCGAAAGAACGGATTCATGGGATATTGGACTTCCGCCAGATTGATGATCTCGAGCCCCGGCAGTCTGGTCAGCAGGGTGCCCAGTGCGATCTCGGTCTCGAGACGCGCCAGTTGCGCGCCGAGGCAGAAGTGAATGCCGCCGCCGAAGCTCTTCGAGCGCACGAACGGTCGTGTGACGTCGAGCCGGTCCGGCGTGTCGTAGACCGCGGGGTCGCGGTTCGCGGAACCGAGCAGGCAGATCACCATTTCGCCCGCGAGTATCTGCTGCCCGCCGATCTCGAGGTCCTGCTGGGCGACGCGCGGCAACTGCTGCACCGAGGAGTCGTAGCGCAGGAACTCCTCGACCGCCTGCGGCATCAGCGCGGGGTCCGCGCGCAGGCCTTGCAGCTGGTCGGGATGGCTGAACAGCGCGACGAGCGAGTTGCCGATGAGGTTCACGGTCGTCTCGTGCCCGGCCATGAACAGCAGCCGGATGTTCTGGATCAGCTCGTCGCGGGTGAGCCGACCGTCCTCGGTTTCCGCCCGGACGAGCGCGTTGGTCAGGTCGTCGGTATCGGATCCAGCTGCGCGCCGTTGATCCAGGAACTCGGTGAGGTAACCGTCGAACTCGCGGGTGGCCTGGCGCGCGCGCTCCCGGTAGGCCGCTTCGTCGACGCCCTGCGGAATACCCGAGCCGAACTCGATGATCGCGTTCGAGAGGCTGGCGAACCGGTCGCGGTCCCGCTCGGGAATGCCGAGCATATCGCTGATGATGGTCGCCGGGATGGGGAACGCGTAGTCGCGCATGATCTCCATCCGTCCCCGCGCCGCATGGCGATCGAGGATGGACTCCACCAGCGCCCGGATCACCGGACGCATGGCTTCGACGCGGCTGGCGCTGAACGCCTTGGTCAGGAGCCCGCGGATCCGCGTGTGATCCGGCGGATCGATGTTGAGCACCGCGAGCCGATCGGACTGGTCCATGCGTTGCTGGATCGGCAGTCGATGCTCCGTGCCGGGCGGCGCCTTCTTGCCGAAACGCCGGTCCTTGAGAATGGCATCGACATCCGCGTAGCGCGTGGCGTACCAGAGCCCGCGCGCATCCCGGAAGATCCGTTGCTCGCGGGCGAACGCATAACCGGCATACGGGTTCTGGAAGTGCCGGCGGGCAGCGTCGTCGGGACCTGTCTGTCGAGCGTCGGCGGAATCGGACATGGCTGACGTCCTGCGGTGGTAACGCGGCGCTCAGCGCGCCAAGTCGTGACTGATCTCCAGCATGAACCGGCGTGGCTGCGCCCAGTACTTCGTGACCGTACCGGTGCCGAGGCCGCCCCCGGACAGATCGATCGCCGTCTGGAAGTATTCCTTGTCCAGCAGGTTGGTGCCCCACAACGAGACGCGCGTCTGGCCGTTCGGCAGGCGCCACGTGATCCGGGCATCCAGCAGACCGTATCCCTCCTGCTTCGAGATCGAGAAGGTCTCGAGCGTGTTGTACATGCGGCCGCGCTGGTACCAGCCGACTTGAGAGACCAGTTCGTGACCTCCGGCCAGTGCTGCCGTATAGGCGGCGCTGACGCTGAGAGTGTAGGGCGGCCCGCGGATGATGTCCGCGTCGGAGAGATCCCGTGTCACGATGATGGGATTGAAGTTCTCGTCGACCAGGTTGTCCTGTACCAGGAACTGGTCGTACTCGCCGTCGATCCATCCGAATGCACCTGTGAAGAGCCAATCCGGTGTCGGCATGAACGTGATCTCGGCCTCGGCCCCGTAGAGTGCGGCTTCCTGCGCGTTGATCAGATCCGCGGTTGGCTGTCCTTCGACGAGTCGGCCAACGGTGAGCTGCTGGTTCTCGTAGGTGTTGTGGAAGGCGGTCAGGTTGAAGACCAGGCGCCGGTCGAGCCAGGTCGACTTGAGACCCGCTTCCCAGTTCTTCGAAACCTCGGGCTCGTAGGGGCGCATGCGTACGTCCTGGTTGAACCCGCCGCTGGAGTAGCCCTTGCTCCAGCCGCCGTAAACCATCATTGCGTCACTGATCTCGTAGCTAAGGATGACCCGCGGGGTCAGTTCGTCGAACGACTTCGACACCTCGCAGCGGCCCTGCAGATCCAGCGGCGGCCCGCCGTCGGGGCACACGAGCGTCGGATCCGGCGTTCCGCCCAGCAGTGTCTGGGTGCGCGCGAAGTCGCGTTCGTCTTTCGTGTAGCGCGCGCCGGCGGTGACCGAGAGCGCCTCGGTGATGTCGTAGGTGCCCTCGAAGAATCCGGCCCAGGAAGAGTTCTTCGAAATGAAATCGGTCTCGCGGCTGCCGAACAGCTGCGTGGCGAGCGCGAGTCCACCGAACGTCGGTGCCGGAAAGCCGGGCGGGGTTGGCGCGTAGAAGATCGGCGACTGTTCGGGCGTCGGAATGGGGACGCCGCGGAACAACGGTACCACGAGCGGCATGCTCGCTTCCTCTTCGAACCAGTAGCCGCCGACCACCCAGGCGAGCCGCCCGTCCAGGGCATTGCCGGCCAGGCGCAGTTCCTGCGACCACTGGTCCTGTTCGCTGTCGTCGTAGGCGAGCACTTCGAGATAGGACGCGGTGCCCACGGTGTCGCTTCCCCAGCCCCACGACTGGTTCAGTTGGGTGACTTCCCGATACGCCGTGATCGACGTGAGTTCGCCGATGCCGGTCTCCCAGCGGACGGTGAGGGCGCTGCCGAACGCATCCACACGGCTGCGGTCGGGATCGTTCTCGGTCGAGCGATAACGCCCGGTGGCATTGCACGTGTCACGGATCTCGTCGAAGACTCCGAACACGTAGGCGATGAATGGCAGTCCGCCTGTGGCTGCACTCTCCGGTCCCGTGGCCGGACCGCCCCAGACGCACTGGCCGAGTGCGGAGCGCTCGCGCTGCCGCTCCGCGTCCACGGCGAACTGGACGTCCAGGGTATCGGCAGGCGTCCACAGCACGGTCGCGCGCCCCGAAATGCGGTCCTCGTCGTTCCAGTCGCGACCGCTGGCCGCATTGCGCACGTAGCCATCGGCTTGTCGCCCCTGCAGGGCGACGCGCGCCGCCAGCGTCTCCGCGAGCGGAACGTTGACGATGGCGGCCAGGCGGTACTGCTGGTCGTTGCCGATCCCGCCTTCGACGCTCGCCTCGAAGGCGTCATGCGGGCGCTTGTTTATGACGTGAACCAGGCCTGCGGTAGTATTGCGGCCGAACAGCGTTCCCTGCGGGCCGCGCAGCACCTCGACACGCTCGACGTCCAGCAGGTCGAACACCGATCCCTGTGGCCGCCCGAGATAGACGCCGTCGACGTAGACGCCGACCTTGGGATCCTGCGGCGGGGACCAGTTGGTCTGCCCGATGCCGCGCAGAAAGACCTGCGCGGAACTGCGCGACGAACCGGCGACCTGGAAGTCCAGGTTGGGCGTCAGGCGCTCGATGTCCCTGATCTGCAGGGCACCGCGTTCGCGCAATTGGTCTCCCGACACGGCCGTGACCGGAATCGGCACGGACTGCACGCCTTCCTCGCGGCGTCGTGCGGTGACCACGATTTCTTCGATGACAGCCGTCTCACCGGGCTGCGCCTGGACCGTTGGCGCGTCGAGCACCAGCAACGACCCCATCAACACGAAGCAGGAAATGGCAACCCGCATGGTCTCCCCCCGAGATAGCGTGCCCGGGGCAGATACTAAACGCTTGCCCGCGATCCGCAAAGGCCGCCAGCCGGCATCATGTCACGCGACGTGGCGTCACGATCGGAAACCGCCGCTCGAACTGATCGAACAGGCCGGCGAAGCGCGCGAGCGCGGCAGGGTCACCCTCCAGCGCGAGTTGTCCCTGCTCGACGAGCTCCGTGGCCGTGACCAGCCCCAGCATCATGCGCTTGAACGCATAGGCCGGGAGCGCGAGCCGCGCGTCCGCATCCGCATCGGTGCGCCCGGGAAAGGCGTGCAGCACCGAACGATTGACGGTTACCAGCCAGGCCTCGTCCGGCGCGGTCAGCGTCAGCGCGAGCGACACCCGGATGCCGTCAGCGCGTTCGGCGTTCAGGCGCACCGCCATGGCCTTGAACAGATCCTCGAGCGGCATGTTGTCGGCCATGCCGGGATGTACCCGGGCGGGTGAACTGGCTGGCACACCTTCGCGCAGTTCGAGCGCGCCACACAGGTAGAAGTTGCGCCAGGGCGCCGATTCGGCCTGGTAACCGAGCTGCTCGTACGCGTCCGCCAGCAGCGCGCGTGCGTCTGCATGTGTGGGGTCGGCCATCATGACGTGGTTCAGCACCTCGGCGACCCAGCGGTAGTCGGCCTCGGCGAAGCTCGCGCGCGCCTTCTCGACCACGGCGTCCGCGCCGCCCATGAACGCGAGATAGCGTGTTGCGGCCGCCACCGGCGGATGTGGATGCAGGTGTGCAGGGTTGCCGTCGAAGTGGCCGAGGTACTTCACGTAGACGGCCTTGGCGCCGTGATTCAGCGTGCCGTAGTAGCCGCGGTTGGAGAACTCCCGGCCGAGCGCGTCGGGCAGGCGGAGCTGCTCGGCGATCTCGTCCATGGTGAAGCCGTGATTGGCGAGCCTGAGTGACTGGTCGTGAATGAATTTGTAGAGGTCACGCTGCTGCTCCAGGTATTCGAGCGCCGCCGCGCGGCCCCAGGTCGGCCAGTGGTGGCTCGCGAAATGTACTTCGAGCCGGTCGCCGAACCGGTCGATCGACTCCTGGATCTGCGCGCTCCAGGCCAGCGCATCGCGTACCTGGGCGCCGCGCGGTGTGTACAGGTTGTGCTGGTGGTGCGAGGTGATCTCCGACATGCAGAGCGCCTTGAATCGAGGAAAATAGAACACCATCTCGGCTGGCGCCTCGGTGCCCGGAGTCAGCTGGAACTCGATGTCGATGCCATCGATGCGCCGCGTCTCGCCGCTCGCGCGCACGAAGTCGTTCGGTACCACGAATCCGGTGGTACCCATGGAGAGCGCCGCACCTAGTCCCGTGGTCACGAAGGCGCTCGGGCCGGGCGCTAGCAAGTTGCCGTACATGTAGGTGGCGCGGCGGTTCATCACGTTGCCAGCCAGGACGTTCTCCGAAAGCGCTTCCTTCACGAAACCTTCCGGCGCGATCACCGGAATCCGGCCGTCGGCTGCATCCGCAGCGCTGATCACGCCCAGTACGCCGGCGAAGTGGTCGGCATGGCTGTGCGTGATGATGACGCCGGTGACCGGACGCGCGCCGAGGTGTTGGTTCGCGAGATCGAGCGCGGCACGCGATGCCTCGCTCGAGGTCAGCGGGTCGATCACGATCCAGCCGGTGTCGCCCTGCACCAGGGTCATGTTGGCGATGTCGAACGCGCGCACCTGGTAGATGCCGGGAACCACCTCGAAGAGGCCGTTGTACTGGGCATTGAGCTGCGCCTGGCGCCACAGGCTCGGATTCACGGTGTCCGGTGCGTCGCCCTCGAGGAAGCCCATGCGGGACAGATCGTAGACCGGGTGCGGGCTGCGTGCGTGCGGGATGGTGAGCGGTTCGAGTGTTGCGATGAAACCGCGTCGCGCGCTCTCGAAGCTGCGCCGATCCTCGAATGGCAGGCTCGCCCGCACGTGCGCCTGGACCGCGCGCGTCGCGGCGGTGGCCGGTTTGGCTGCGCGCTGGGCCGCGTCGAGCGGCGAGATGTCGGCTGGCATATCGTCTTCCCCTGGAGACTGCGGATGGTCGCTCAGTTGTCGCCCGGCTCGTAGATGACGAAGCGTTTGCGGGTGGTCTCGAGCACCTCCCAGGTACCGCGGAACCCGCGCGGGATCACCATGCTGCTACCGGCGCTGACCGTGATCGCGCTACCGGATGTGTCCGTGACGACACTGGAGCCAGCCTCGACCTGGAAGTACTCCTCTTCCGTGTAGTCTACCGACCACTTGCCTGGCTCGCTTTCCCAGATGCCCACGAAGAACTTTCCGTGCGGGTCCTGGTACTGCATCCAGACGGTCTGGCGGGGATTCCCGGCGAGACGCTTATCAGGCGGCAGATGGTAGTGCTCTGGCTGCGCCTGCACGGGTTCGAGTGGCAATGGCTTCTGCATTCGGTTGCCCCTACGGTGGTTTGAATGCGCCGAGTCCTATACCGCGGTAGCAGCATCGTCGATCACGAGCATGCTGCCACTGACGTAGTTCGACTCGTCCGAGGCGAGGTAGACAACGGCTGCGGCTACGTCCTCGGGCTTCCCATAGCGATCGACCTCGCTGCCCATCTCGAGCATGAGCTCGACGGCAAGCGGAGACGTCGCGCCCAACTGTAGCAGGGACGCCGTCATATCCGTCTCCATGCTGCCCGGATGGATGGAGTTGCAGCGAATACCGTTCCTGCGCATCTTGCAGTGTGCTGCGACAGTCTGGGTAATCGAGCGTACCGCTCCCTTGCTGGCGCTGTACGCGGCAAAAGGCGGCGTGCCGACCATCGCTGCTATCGAGGATATGTTGATGATGGAGCCGCCGCCGGATCGGGTCATGGCCGGCAGGGCGTGCTTGCAACCCAGA
This sequence comes from Pseudomonadales bacterium, assembly GCA_019634925.1. Lineage (GTDB taxonomy): Bacteria > Pseudomonadota > Gammaproteobacteria > Pseudomonadales > Azotimanducaceae > UBA7803. The sequence goes on along the minus strand of JAHCAL010000002.1, from coordinate 19,907 downwards.
AACGGGCCGTCGATGTTTACGCTCTGCACGAACTTCAGCTGTTCGAGCGTCGTGTCCTCGATGGTCGCCATGACGACCACTCCTGCGTTGTTGACCAGAACGTCGAGTTTCCCGAAACGCTCGAGGGTGGCCGCCATGACGTCGATCCACTGCTGCTCCTGGCTGACGTCCAGCTTCAGGAACAGTGCGTTCTTTCCAAGCGATTCGACCAGAGCCGTACCGGCGTTCGTGTCGATGTCCGCGACGACCACCGCGGCCCCTTCGGCATGCAGCGCTCTTGCCGACGCGGCACCCAGTCCATTGGCGGCGCCGGTAACGATCGCCACCTTTCCTGCTGCTCTTCCCATGTTCACCTCGGATTGCGATGGACGGATCGTGGCTCCCGAGGGAGCGTCGATATGTCGACTAGTTCAGAATGTACTTGTTGATCATGACGTAAAACTCCTTCAACAAGGCGGCGTGGTGTTTCTTATCGCGCCGTATCAGGCCGAGACTCTGTGCGCTGGCGCCGATCAGTTCCGCCTTGATCCTGCGCTCCTTGTCGGGGAGTTGCGGATGAAAATGGCCGACGAATTCTGCGATGGCTGATAGCACCACCTCCGATACGTGAGCGATTCGGCCCTTCAGTTCCGGAATGCGCCCCAGTTCGCGGAACTGCCCTGGCGTCATGTTGCCCTGGCTGATATCGAGGAGCTTCTGCAGATTGGCGGAAGGAGAAATCGTTTCGTCTATGGTGTAGTTCTGCAGTCCGTTGACGATCAGGTCGGATTGTCTGTCGAATACCCGCTCGAACAATTCCAGCTTGTTTCCGAAATACTGATAGACCGAGCCGATGCTGACGCCGGCGCGTTCGGCAATCCGGTCTGTAGTCGCACGGTTGTAGCCGTAATCCTCGAGAACCTCCGCTGCGGCCATCAGGATCGCATTGGTGGTGACGATGGAGCGGGTCTGTTTGGCCTTTCTTCTCATGCCTGAACGGTTCGCTTGATGTGTGCCTGGAATCATTTGAAGGCCAGGCCTTCACAGTTCCCGTGTTCGATCCATGCGGAGACCAATGCATTGAAGGCATTGACGCCCGGTGCATAACTGTCGCCGGTCAGCGTGGCGCGGGCGTTCTTTACCTGGCCTTCGTTGTTGAAATAGCCGGGCGTGCATTCCTCCAGGAACAGGCTGGCGCCCGCGGCCTTGTCGCGAATCTCCGCGACCCAGTTCGCCTCGCCGTCGGCAGTCGCCTCGACCACCCTGGCGCCGCGTTCGCGCATTTGGGTAAGGATATAGCCTATCAGGCGCGCCTGGTCATCCAGCATCGATGTGTAGTTGACCGAGAGACCAACCTGCGAATTGCCGATGAAGAACCAGTTCGGCACACCGTGGGTGGAGTGGCCGTGCAGCGTCCTTCGGCCATTGGCCCAGAGGTCGAACAACGAGCGACCGCCGCGCCCGTTGACCGCGAATGGCATGCGATGGCGGTAATCGCTGCTGAATTCGAAACCGGTCGCGAAGATGATGCAATCCACGGGGTACTCGACGCCGTTGGCGGTGATCCCTCCGGAGGTGATCCGCTCGATGCCAGGACGGCCGCTTGTATCGACCAGGGTCACGTTCGGTCGATTGAAAGTGGGGAGATATTCGTCGTTGAAGCAGGGTCGCTTGCAGAATGTCCGATACCATGGCTTCAGGGCTTCTGCGGTCTGGGGGTCTTTCACGATGGCGTCGATCCGGTCCCGAACCGTGTTCTGCTTCCTTGCATCGACTATCTCGGACAACAGTGCAAGCTGCTCGGGTGTCTGGCCGACAACGGCAGCATTGCCTGCAAGCAGCGAGTTCTGCAGCGTGCGAAACATGTCTGTCCAACCGTCGTTCACCAGGTCGACATCGAACGGAAGGCCTGCAACGACGTCGTTGAAGTTTCGTTGACGCGTCCGCTGCCAGCCCGGCGCCAGCGATCCAGCCCAATCAGGATCGGTCGGTACGTTGCCTCGCGGGTTGAGGGCTGAGGGCGTGCGTTGGAACACGTAGAGGTGCTTCGCGTGCCTTCCCACGTGCGGAACGATCTGAATGGCCGATGCCCCTGTGCCGATCACGGCAACGCGCTTGTCAGCGAGTTTGAACAGATTTCCCTGGTTGTCCCCGCCGGTGTAGTCGAAATCCCATCTGCTCGTGTGAAACGAATGCCCCTGAAACGCGTCGATGCCGGGAATCCCGGGAAGCTTCGGCGTCGTTCCAGGCCCCGAGCCACAGACGATGCAGCGAGCCCTGACGTCATCGCCTCGATCGGTGGTGACGTTCCAGACCAGATGATCCTCGTCCCAGTTCATGGCGGTGACGGATGTGTGAAAAATGGCCTTCTCGTACAAGCCGTAATGCCCGGCGATACGCCGGGCGTGCGCCTGGATCTCCGGTGCGAAGGAATACTTCTCCCGTGGCATGTATCCGGTTTCTTCGAGCAGCGGCAGATAGCAGTAGGCGTCGATGTCGCATTGCGCGCCCGGGTATCGATTCCAGTACCAGGTGCCGCCGAAATCACCGGCGTTGTCGACCAGGCGGATGTCATGGAAGCCGGCTTCGATCAATCGGCCGGCGACGGACAGTCCCGCGAATCCGCCACCCAGGATCAGTATCTCCGTTTCGATCGTCAGTCGATCCCGCGGCATTCGTTTCGCGTAGGGGTCGAAGTCCTTGAAACGGCTGAATTCGCCCGTGGTATGGATGAACTGGTTCTCGCCATCCTCACGCAATCGTCTGTCGCGCTCCTCGCGATATTTCCGGCGCAGAGCAGAGAGATCGAACTCGAGCGAGTTCAGCGGATCAGGTTGCGGTGCGGTGGTCGAATTGTTAACAGGATCTGAACTCATGCGTCCTGGGGCTCCATCGATGCTGACGATGTACGAAAGCGGACAGCGCGCCGCGGTTTCCCTCGGTGCATGGGGTGGAGGGCGCAAGGGGTGGAGGGTGGGTCCGGCTGCGATGCTGTCGTGTCGTGCGATTCCACTATATGAGGCGATATTTCACTTTGCTACTCGTGTTTCTCGCGACCCCTGATCGGCATCGGCGTTCCGAACATCATGATATATATGGCTTTATCGTTCGTTTTCTGGCGAGGCCCGTGGAGAGCTTCCGTCGGAACCTCATGTTTCGAAGCACACTTTTCGAGACGGGACCTGGATATCGGGATCTCTGCGGCATGCTCACGCGCTGCCGACAGCCGTTCATAGACAAAGGAGTGAACGCTTCAGCGCGGCAGTACGGTGCCCCGATATGAGGAATTTCCAGCTTCGGTTCAGCTTCTGCTGCGGCGAGTCTCGAGAAATTCTCGTCAGAACATTCAGTTAGCGAGGCAAAGCGGCGATGCCGCTCCATGGAGAAGGCGAGTATTAGTGTGACCTGAAGCGTCATATAGTTCCGGCGCCCTCGAGGTTGAGCCTCGATTTCTCAGCAACAACTGGTGAACGCCGGGAGAACTGCGCCTATGTATCCGATGGTTCCGAGACTCACGCCTGTCCTCTTCTGCGGTGCCGTTCTCGCAGGTTCGCCGGTCCAGGCTGGTGAGGCGCCGACGCGCGTTCTCGAGGAGATCATCGTCACCGCGCAGAAGCGAGCGGAGAGCCTTCAGGACGTTCCGATTTCGATCTCGACGGTTTCCGGCGAGAAGATGACGGAGAACGCGATCTTCAAGATCGATGACCTGCAGGCTTTCGTACCGAACCTGTCGATGACGGAGACCGGTCTCAGCACGCAGGTGCTCATCCGAGGAATTGGATCGGGCAACAATCCCGCTTTCGAGCAGTCGGTGGGAACCTATGTGGACGGTATCCACTACGGCCGGTCGCAGTTGCTGCGATTGCCGTTTCTGGACCTCGAACGCGTCGAGGTACTGCGTGGTCCGCAGAGTATTCTGTTCGGCAAGAACAGTATAGCCGGAGCGCTGAACCTGACCACTGCCGCTCCAACGGATGTGCTGGAAGGCCAGGCTTCGATCAATTATTCCGCCGACGGCGGTGCCGCCGAGTATACGGGTGTCATCTCGGGTCCCATTTCCGAGCGGCTCTCCGGGCGGCTTGCCGCCAGGCAGCTCGATGAAGATGGCTGGATGAAGAACACGTTCAAGGGCCAGGATGAAGTCGAGCGGGACGAGTCGGCGGTGCGCCTGTCCCTGCGCTGGGACGCCAGCGACGACCTTCGTGTGGATCTGAAGGCCGAGTGGGCCGAGTTCGACAACGTCGGTCGACCCGTCGAGATCGTAAAGGACGACTCGGCGGTTGCCGGTCCATTCCAGGGATTGAATTTCGCCCAGATTCTGGGCGTCGTCGGGTATCCCGGTGCGCTCGAGCATGACGAGGACAACCGGCGCCAGACCGATGGCCGTGAGCTCAGCAACAATGAGGTCCGGAACGTCACCCTCAACGTCGATCTGAGCGTCGGGGAGCTGACGGTCACCGCGATCTCGGCATTTCTGAGCTACGAGTTCGATGAAATCTACGATGGCGACTGGGTGGGCGCGCCCATGTTCCTCGGCGGCGGCGGCGAGAACTACGAGCAGTTCTCCCAGGAGCTACGTGTCGCCTCACCGACCGGGGGCACGATCGATTGGATCGCGGGTGTGTTCTATCAGACCAGTGAATTGCGCTACTACGACCGCCTGATTTTTCCTGCGAACAGCGTTCTCAGCGCGCTGCTGCCCCCGGCGGGCCCGATCCTGGGTTCCGAGGTTGCGCGTGACTTCCAGGGTGATTCCGACCTGGCGGCCGTGTTCGCGCAAGCGACCTGGCATTTCGGCGACAGGACCCACCTGGCGGTCGGCGGTCGCTATACCTGGGAAGACAAGAAGGGTTTCCGGGAGGTGAATATCCTGGATTCCGCCTCGGGTGCCGTCACCTCGAGTCCGGTAGTGCCGATCATCTGGTCTGCCCTTGGCATCGCCAGCGAACAGGCCGGCGGCCATTCGATTGCGGCAAGTCGCAGCGAAGCCGTGTTCACGCCGCTGATCAACCTGGTGTGGGACGCAACCGACGACACGATGTTGTATGGAACCTACAGCACCGGATTCAAGGCGGGCGGATTCGACGCTCGCGCCAACTCGCCGAGTTATTTCGAGTTCCGGGACGAAGAAGCGACCACGTTCGAGGTCGGCGCCAAGTCGACTTTCTTCAACGGCGCAACCGAATTGAACGTGGCGCTGTACCGAACGGAATACGACAACCTGCAGACCTCCCAGTTCGACGGGGGCCTCGGCTTCACCGTCGGCAATGCGAAGGAAACCGTGGTGCAGGGGATAGAGCTCGACGGTCGCTGGGCGATGACCGAGTCGCTCGCCATGAACTTCGGATTGGCCTACCTCGACCACGAATACAAGGATTTCCGCAATGGCAACTGCTACGCCGGCCAGGTGCCGGATGGCGACGTCGTCAATGGCATCCCCCTCTGTGATTACAGCGGCAAGTCCGGCTGGTACACGCCGGAACTGTCCGGAATCCTGAGCCTCAGGCACGTCACAGCGCTTCCCGCCGGCCTGACCCTGCAGTCGAACTTCGATGTCAGCTACCAGGGCGAGCAAAATGTGCACGTCAATCTCGATCCGAATGGCGAGATCGACGCGACGACGCGCATGAACCTCCGGCTGGCTCTGCAGGCCCAAAGCTGGGAACTCGCGTTGCTTGTGCAGAATCTCACCGACGAGCAACCGCTCACGCTGGTGAGTGACGTAGCGCTGACGAGTTCCTTCGGAACTAGTACGTACAACGCATTCGTCACTCGTCCGCGCACGACGTACTTGCGCGCGAGTTACCACTTCTGACGGCATTCCTCTCAGGCGAGCGTGTAGGTCTCGGCCATACGCGCTCGCGCTGCGATCATGTGCTGAACGTAGCTGCGAAACGTGCCGTTGTAGTTGCCGTCCTGGCGTCGGTTCGATTCGCCTTCGAAATTGTAGTATCCGGGGGTGCAGTCCTGATTCCAGCTCGTCTTTCCCCGGAATCGGATAACTTCCTGCACCCAGTGTTCTTCCGCCTCCTCGGTTGGCTCGATCGTTCGATGGCCAGCGCGACGGACGTAGTCGATGCATTCGGCTATGTGGTCTCCCTGCGTCTGCAGCATGTCGGTCAGATTGAACTGGAAGCTCGCCTGGTAGCCGCCCATCACGAAGAGATTCGGGTAACCGAGGCTGTGGATGCCGAACAGGGTGCGGATTCCGGTCGAGTACTTGTCGTTGATGTCCAGCCCGTTCCGGCCGACGATGCGATTGTAGGTGCCGGTCTTCTGGACTTCGAAGCCGGTGGCGTAGATCAGCAGGTCTACTGGATAACTGACGCCCCTGAACCTTGGGCCTTCCGGCGTAATCAGGGTTATGCCCTCGCCATGGGTGTCGATCAGGTGCACGTTCGGACGATTGAAGGTCGGCAGATAGTCGTCGCTGAAGCACGGCCGCTTGCACATGAACATGTACCAGGGTTTGAGAGCGTCCGCGGTCGCCTGGTCCTTGACGATGCTTTCGATGCGCCGATGTATGCCCATCATGTAATCGATGTTGGCGTTCTCCTGGATTCGCAGACGCTCCTCGCGTGACATCTTCGCGAGCTTCGCCTGCTCCAGGGCCCAGCTTCCGTCGTCGACGGGTGCACTGGCAGTCGGTACCTGGCCCATCAGGACGCGCTGCAGCAGGGGCATCTCCGAATTGGCGATGGTTTCTTCGCGGCGCCTGGCCTGCCAGCCCTTCCCGAGCGAGCGTTCCCACTCCGGATCGGTCGGCCCGTCTTCGCGGATGTCGATCGAGGACGGGGTGCGCTGGAAGATGAACAGTTCCTTCGCGGCTCTGCCGAGCTCCGGGATCGCCTGTACAGCGGTCGCGCCGGTACCGATGATCCCCACGACCTTGTCATGGAGCTTCTCCAGGCTCTGTCCCGTGTAGCCATAGTCCCAGCGGGACGTATGAAACGAATGTCCGGCAAAGGTTTCCATGCCCGAGATCCTGGGCAGCTTGGGTTTGGACAGCGTGCCGTTGGCGCAGATCACGAACTGCGCACGCATACGGTCGCCCCGGTCGGACGTGAGGTGCCACAGCTGATCTTCGGCGTTCCAGGTGGTCGACGTGATGGTGGTGTTGAAGATCGCTTTCTCGTAGAGGCCGTACTTCTCGGCAATCGCCTGGCAGTGTGCGAAGATCTCCGGGCCACGGGCATACTGCCTGCCCGGCATGTAGTCCATCTCGTCCAGCAACGGCAGATAGTCGTAGGAAAGCACGTCGCACGCGACGCCGGGGTAGCGATTCCAGTACCAGGTGCCTCCCACGTCGCCGCCGCGTTCGACGATCCTGATGCTCTCGATTCCTTTCTCGCGCAGCCGTGCCGATGTCAGCAGGGCGGAGAATCCGCCACCGATGATCAGGACTTCGACCTGGTCGTCGATGGGTGCGCGTGGCGTCGATACGCCCGCGAAAGGGTCGATCGCATAACGACTGAGCGCGCCCTCGAAGTCGGACGTGAACTGGGCCGTGCCATCCGGCCGGTACGCAAGGCGCCGGTCCCGTTCCTCCGCGAACTTGCGCTTGATGGCATCGTAGTAGGATTGGGGTTTCTGCTCAGACATCGTATGTCCCTTGGATCAGTTGAGGAAAAGGCAGGAAGAGGGTGAGTGCGTCCCCCTTCGGCGGTGGTCGCCCGGGCGTTGCCGAAGGGCGTCGGTCATTCCGGACGGGGTCCTATCGGTTGCTGGGCACCGCCCGCAAGCGGCTGCGCATGCGGCGCATACCGGACAGCCAGCGGCCGTAGTTTTCGGCCTTGCGTTGAAAGTAGATTCCCACTTCTTCGTGCGGGAGCACCATGAAGCGGCCTTCGGCGATCGCTTCGATGCAGAGGTCAGCGACGTAGTCCGGCTCGAGAATGCCATCACCAGCTACCTGCTCGAAGTCGACCTGCTGGTTCGGGGCGTTCATGTAGTTGAGTGCATTGGTTCGCACGGCCTGGGGGCATAACACCGAGACGCCGATGCCCTGGTCCAGGTAATTGATCGACAGCCATTCGGCGAGGGCGACGGCAGCATGCTTGGAAACCGCGTATCCGCCACCGGTGTCGAACAGGGAAAGCAGGCCGGCAGCCGATGAGGTATTCAGCAGATAACCGCCCCCGCGGGAGATCATGCCCGGGATGACGGCCCGAGCTGCAGCAAGGTGTGACCAGGTATGCACGTTCATCATCTGCTGCCATTCCGACGTGGGCGATTCCAATCCCACGGTCCCCCCGTACCCAGCATTCGATACGAAGATGTCGATACCGCCGAAGCGCTGCTCCACGCGTGCAACCAGTGCCTCGATTGCACGTTCATCGGCTACGTCCAGCGCTTCGGCGGAGGCGCTGGCACCGATGGCGAGTGCGGTTTCAGTTGCGCCGGCTGCGTTCAGATCCGTGCATATCACGGCGCGCACGCCATTGGCCGCAAAGCGAACGGCCAGCGACCGGCCGATCCCCGACCCGGCACCAGTGATGACTGCTACTTTGCCGGCGATTTCCATATTGGTTCTGATTCCGGTCTGTTCATGTCCAATCCCCGCACGAAGTGACGGGCGCCCCGCTCTGGTGGAGTGCCACGTTACGATATGAGACGGGGGATCACTTTGGTACTCGCCTTTCCGGTGCTTCGTGGCATCCGCGACGGTCACGTACCTGTTTGAAACGGCGACGGAAGTTCCTGCTGCCCGGTACCGTGCGCGGGCGTCGCGCCTCATATTGCCGTGGCATCGGTCCAGGCGCCCCGTGACCCCATCGGAACCTGAGCCATCGGGTCCTGATGCGCGCGGTGGGCGGCAGGCTCCCCGCGAGATTCACGTTGCAGGTCAACGAACTAGTCGGCTGCATGTCGATTCGTTCGGCTGGACGAATGCGAGTACCGCCCGGTATGCCTGCAACCTACCATCTCGTGATCGTCATCTTTCGTATGCGCGCAACAGCTATGGGCGCTACAGCAAGGCCTGCAAGGTTGAGAATGGCAAGACAACTCCAGGACAAGGTCGCGATCGTAACCGGCGGCGCATCCGGAATCGGTCGGGCGACTGCGGCGCTTTTCGTTGCCGAAGGTGCCAAGGTCGTCGTCGCCGACATTCAGGAAGAGAAAGGCAGACAGGTCGTCGCCAGACTGGGCGCCGATTCGGCGTTCCGGATGACCGATGTCTCGGTGGCGGCGGAAGTCCAGGCGCTGATCGATTTTGCGACGGATCGGTTCGGCAGGCTCGATGTGATGTTCAACAACGCGGGCGTTGCCGGTTCCACCGCGGCACATGCCTTCTGCGAGAATGATTTTCACCACTTCGAGGCGGTCATGTCCGTTGACCTGCTCGGCCCGATGCTCGGCGCCAAGTATGCCGCCCGGTACATGGCGCGGCATGGTGGCGGTTCCATCATCAGCACCGCATCGATCGCGGCCAGCTGCGCCGGATATGGTCTTCCGGAGTACCGCGCAGCGAAGGCCGGCGTCGTGGCGCTGTCCAGGTCATTGGCGATCGAGTTCGCCGAGCACAACATCCGGGTCAATACCATTTCGCCGGGAGCGATCCCGACCGACATATTCGCGGAATCCACTTCGGGCAGCGGAATTCCTCCGGAACTGGTCGAGCAGGTGATCGCGGTATCGGTCGACACGTTGCTGGACTGGCAGGCGCTCAAGCGTAAGGGTCGGCCCGAGGACATTGCAGAGGCGGCTTTGTTTCTGGCATCCGACCGGTCCGCCTTCATCACCGGAATCGACCTGGTGGTAGATGGTGGTGCATCCCTCCCGGACAAGGTCAATCGCGCGGCGCTGCTCGAGCGAAAGGTCGCGGTACTGCTCGGCCAGGCTTGACCATGTATTGCCACACATAGCCAGCCGTAGACAGTACCGGTCACGGCGAGCGTTCTGCCGGCAGCGTATGCCACTCGAGGCATACGGTTCAGTCACGACGCAGATTTAGAGCGAGGACGAGCATTCCATGGACCTGAAGAACAAGGTGGCCTTGGTTACCGGCGCAAGCCGCGGCATCGGCGCCGCGATCGCCGAAGCGTTGGCCCGTGCGGGCTGTCATGTCGCGTGCGCGGACCGTGTGACCAGGAACAATCCGCAGCGCATTCCAGGGACCCTGGAAGACACCGTCGAGCGGGTGATCGACCAGGGGGTCGAATCGCTGGGGATTCAGGTGGATCTCGCCGACCCTGAACAGGTCGGTGAAATGGTGCGGCGGGCGAACAGCCATTTCGGCGGCCTGGATATTCTCGTGAACAACGCGGCGCTCAACTTGATGGGCGATCTGTTCGTCGACATGAAGCGCCACGAACGGGTCATGGACGTGAATCTGAGGGCGCCCATGATCGCGATACGCGAATGTGTCCCGATCTTCCGTGCCAGGGGCGCTGGAAGCATCGTCAACATTTCATCCGTAGCTGCGCTCTATCCGCAGCCCGGGCAGCTGTCCTATGGCGTATCCAAGGCTGCCCTCGAACGCCTGACCGTGGACGTGGCGAATCAGATCCAACACGAGGCCATCGCCGTCAACTGTTTCAGGATCGACATGCCGATAGCGTCGGAAGGGTTCGTGGCCAATACGCCTGGGTTTCCGCGCGACAACTGGGAGCCATGCGAGGTGGTCGCGGAAGGCGTGCTGTGGGTGATACAGCGTCCTGTCGAGTTCTCCGGCCAGCTGGTCAGCATGCAGGGTTTGCGAAACTCCGAGGGGATCATGGCGTCCCGCGCGAAAGTGCCGTTTTCGGCGAAGGTGCCCACCACGCCGGTAACCGGCCTGCTCGATTCAGAAAACACCATCAATTGGGTATAGCGCATGATGCGTTCCCGTGAGGGTCCGGGCCGGCAGCTCATGTTGTAAGCTGCCCGGCGCGATCAATAGCAGTCCGGGTTGTACCAAGCCCAACTGGCAGGAAGTGAGGAGGCACGATGTATCCAGGCAAGTGGGCCCGGGAGTTCCCGGACAAGGCGGCAGCGGTGAATTCCGCCAGCGGGGAGGTCGTGACCTACCGGATGCTGGACGACCGATCCAACCAGCTCGCACAACTCATGTGGGATCGCGGACTGCGTCCCGGCGATCACGTGGCGGTGTTCCTCGAGAACAACCTGCGCTATTTCGAGGTCATGTGGGCAGCGTTGCGCTCGGGCCTGTACCTGACGACCATCAACCGCTACCTGACCGCCGACGAAGCGGGCTACATTCTCGACAATTGTGAGGCACGGGTCCTGGTCGCTTCGAATCGGCTCGCCGACGTGGCGCGCGAACTGTCGGCACATGCCGCGCGCTGCGAAACGCGGCTGATGGTGGACGGGGCGGTCGAGGGATTCATGGACTATGCCGACGCCATCACGCGTTACCCGGCCGTGCCGCTCGCGGACGAGCCGGCCGGTCAGTTCATGCTCTACAGTTCCGGCACCACCGGTCGACCGAAGGGGATCGTGCGTCCGCTCTCGGGCGAAAAGATCCACGCAGGTTCAGGTCCGGTCAGCATGCTCCAGCGTGCGTTGTGGGGCTTCGACGAACACACGGTGTATCTCTCGCCGGCACCGCTGTATCACTCCTCGCCGCTCGGGTTCAGCATGGCGACGCAGGTGCTCGGGGGCACGGTGGTCATGATGCCGCACTTCGACGAATCCGCCGCCCTCAGAGCGATCCAGGACTACCGCGTCACGCACAGTCAGTGGGTTCCCACGATGTTCAGCCGCATGCTGAAGCTGCCTCGCGAACAGCGCACCGCGTTCGACCTGACGTCGCACCGGGTCGCAATCCACGCGGCGGCACCGTGTCCGCGCGGGGTCAAGGAACAGATGTTCGAGTGGTGGGGCCCGATCCTCTACGAATACTACGGCGGCACTGAAATGAACGGCCTGACCCACTGCTCGCCCGACGAGTGGCTCGGCCACCCCGGCACCGTGGGGCGACCCATTCTCGGCACGCTGCACATCTGCGACGAGTCGGGTGCCGAGGTGCCCAACGGCACGCCCGGTCTCGTGTATTTCGAACTGCCGGTGATGCCGTTTCAGTACCACCGCGACGCAGCCCAGACCCGGTCTGCGCAGCATCCGCAGCATCCCAACTGGACGGCGCTGGGTGACGTCGGCTACCTGGACGACGACGGGTTCCTCTACCTGACCGACCGGGCCACCTTCATGATCATTTCCGGTGGGGTCAACATCTATCCCCAGGAGATCGAGGACCAGCTGATCATGCACCCGAAGGTCGCCGACGTGGCCGTCGTCGGCGTCCCCGACGAGGTAATGGGCGAGGCGGTCAAAGCGGTGGTGCAGCCGGTGCCTGGCGTGCTCCCCGACGACTCGCTGGCGGAGGAGCTGCTGGCTTTCGCGCAGGAGCGCCTGGCTCGCTACAAATGTCCGAAGAGCGTCGACTTCCTCGAAGCGTTGCCACGGCTGCCCACGGGCAAGCTGTACAAGCGGCTGATCAAGGACAGCTACTGGGGCAGGCACGACTCGCGCATCGTCTGACGTTCCGATCCACGGGGCCCCGCCCGGTTGGGGCGGCCGTCTACAGGTATCCGAACAGCAGGACGAGCGCTGCGCCGCCCAGCGCGGTGAAGGTCAGGCTCATGCCGGCCACCCGGAAGCGGAAGTCCTCGCGTGGGCGGCTGAGCCCCCAGGCGTGGATGGCGCGGCCGAGCAGAAGGGCGCCGCAGAGCCCGTGCACCAACCAGGCCGCTGTGTCGCCGACCTCGACCATGATGATCAGCACCAGCGTGAGCGGCACGTACTCCGCGAAATTGGCGTGCACGCGCATCGCGCGGAGCATCGCGTCGCTGCCGCCGTCGCCCACCGCGATCCGCAGCGCCCGGCGCAGGCGCAGCGTGCGCACGCTGAGCGCGATGAACAGCAGTCCGAGCAGGGCCGCGTAGAATGGTGTGATGACGATCAAGGGTCGGGCTCCTCCGATAGTTGGACGGGCGCTGGGCGCGCCCGTTGGCGGAACGCGCGGCCGGCGCATACACTCCCGTCCTCCACGACGGGACGCAGGGAGAAGTGGTCATGCTCGAACGGCGCCGACTGGGCGATGCCCGCATTCATGCCATCGGTCTCGGCTGCATGAACGTCAGCCACGCCTACGGCCCTGCGCTGCCGGAGGATAGCGCGATCGACCTGTTCCGGCACGCGCTCGATCTCGGCTATGACTTTTTCGATACCGCGACCATCTACGGACTCGGCGGTAACGAGACGCTACTTGGTCGGGCGCTTGGCCCTCGCCGCGCGAATATCTTCCTTGCGAGCAAGTGCGTGATGGGCATGCGCGACGGCAAACGGGTGCTCGACGGTCGTCCGGAGCACCTGAAGGCCCAGTGCGAAGCCAGCCTGCGCCGGCTCGGGACGGATGTCATCGATCTGTACTACATGCACCGTCTCGACCGGAAGGTGCCGATCGAGGATTCCGTTGGGGCGCTGGCGGACCTGGTGGCGGCGGGCAAGATCCGGCACATCGGGCTCTCGGAGATGTCGGCCGCGACACTGCGCCGGGCCGCTGCCGTGCATCCGATCGCGGCCATGCAGTCGGAGTACTCGCTCTGGACGCGCAACCCGGAACTCGGCGTGCTCGACGCGTGCGCCGAACTCGGGGTCACGTTCGTCGCGTTCAGCCCGGTCGGGCGGGGATTCTTCGCCGATGCGGCGCTGCGTCCGGAGACCTTTCACGAGGGGGATCTGCGCCGGGGCATGCCACGCTTCGCTCCGGACAACTATCCGAAGAACCTGGCCAGGCTCGAGGCCACGCGGCAGATCGCGGTGGAACTTGGCTGCAGCATTCCCGAACTCGCGCTCGGCTGGGTGCTCGCCCAGGGTGAGCACGTGGTGGCGATCCCGGGAACCACCCGGATCGATCACCTGGCACAGAACTTCCGGGCGCTCGAGCGCGCGATCCCGGCTGCGACCGTTGCGCGACTTGGCGAGCTGTTCGCGCCGGAGGCGATCGCCGGCAACCGTTACTCGGCGGCCATGCAACAATCGATCGATACGGAGTGTTTCGACTTCGAACGCGCAGGCGAATGATGATCCTCGCGGAGAACCTCGAGAAACGCTTCCTGGTGGCCGAGCGGCGTCCCGGCCTGCTCGGAGCCGTGCGCGGCCTGGTGCACCGTCGCTACCGGGAGATCCGTGCGCTCGAGGGGGTCTCCTTCGAGATCGCGGCCGGTGAACTGGTCGGTTACATCGGTCCCAATGGCGCCGGCAAGTCGACCACCATCAAGATCCTGTCCGGCATTCTCACGCCGTCCGGCGGGCGCTGCGAGATCGGCGGGCTCGTACCGTGGCGCGACCGGACCCGGCACGTGGCGCGGATCGGCGTGGTGTTCGGGCAGCGCACCCAACTCTGGTGGGATCTGCCGGTGATCGAGTCGTTCCAACTGCTGCGCGACATCTATCGGGTGGATCCGGTGCACTATGTCGAGACGATCGACGAACTGATCGCACTGCTCGACATCTCGGAACTGCTGGATACCCCCGTCCGGCAGCTGAGCCTGGGCCAGCGCATGCGCTGCGACGTCGCCGCGTCGCTTCTGCATCGACCACCGCTCCTGTTCCTCGACGAGCCGAGCATCGGCCTCGACGCCGTCTCCAAACTCGCGCTGCGTGCGTTCGTCCGCCGACAGAACCGGGAACGGGGCACCACGGTGCTGCTGACGACCCACGACATGGACGACATCGAGGCGCTGTGCTCGCGCGTCATGCTGATCAACCACGGCCGCCTGCTGCGCGACGGCACGCTCGACGATCTGCGCAGCGACGAACGGCGCGTGGTGGTGGATTTCGCGGAACCGCCCGCGCTCGCACCTGCTCATGCCGCCCGGGTACTCGAGCGGGACGGTGCGCGGGTCGTATTCGGCGTGCGCGAAGCGGTGCCCGCCTTCGTGGCCGCCATCACGGGCGGGTACGCGGTGCGCGACCTGATGGTGAGCCATCCGCCGATCGAGGAACTGGTCGCCGCGCTCTACCAGGCGCCGGCCGAATCGACCGGCTGACGCTCAGTCCCCCTTGAACTCCGGGGTGCGTTTCTCGAGGAATGCCCGCACGCCTTCGCGCTGATCCTCGGAGAGCGAGGCCAGCAGGAACTGGTCGCGGTCCATGTAGCTGGTGGCGTAATGGAGTGCGGCGACCGTCGCGTTGATCGCCTGCTTGGTCATCCGCAGCGGCAGCGGCGGCATGGCCGCATAGCGCTCCGCCAGCGCGAGCGCCGCGTCCAGCGCCTGGCCGTCGGGTACCATGTCGTCGACCAGTCCCCACGCCTGCGCGGCAGCGGCATCGAGCTTCTCGCCGAGGATGGTGAAGCGTTTGGCGCGGGAGGGGCCGAGCAGAGCGACGGTGCGTGGATTGCTCTGCCAGCTCATGTTCATGCCAAGCGGCACCTCCGGCAGCCGGAAATGCGCGGAGGCGCCGGCGATACGATGGTCGCAGGCGATTGCGAGCGCGACCCCGCCACCGATGCAGAACCGTTCCACCGCGGCGATGGTGATCTGCTCGAGGCGCTCCCAGGCGGCACAGAGGTCGGGGCCGACCTTGAGCGCCTCGCGGCGCTCGACCAGGGTGGGGCGGCGATCGCGTGCGGCGGCGCGTTCCTTCAGGTCGGCCCCGGCGGAGAACGCCGGCTGGCCGGTCAGCACGATCGCGGAGCTGAAGCTGTCCGTGGCGATGCGTGCCGCGACGGCCGTCAGGTCGCGCATCAGAGCGGTCGAGAGCGCGTTCAGCCCGTCGCCGCGGTCGATGGTGACCACGGTCACGCGGCCGCGCCGCTCGATGGTCAGGAAGTCACCAAAGGTTTCGGTCGTCGTGTCCCGCGCGCGCGTGTCGGTCGTGTTCTCGGACATCGGCCGGTCTCCATGGTCCTGCAAAGCGTGGGTCAGTGCTGGTACAGCGCCAGGTTGCGCAGCATGTAGGCCGCGCCGTGTGGGCCGGAGATGGCGGCGTTTTCGCCGTACAGCCGCTCCTTCTGGCCGCGGTAGAGCGCCCGGTTGGCACCGAGCGGCGCGAGCTCGGCAGCCTTGTGGTGGGCGGCGGCCGGCAGGTCGTCGAATCCGGCGGTCGCGTGCACGATGCCGGCCGCGTGGGCGTCCGATCCGGTCCAGCGGCGCGCGAGCTGCACGGTCTCGAAGAATACGTGGAGCGGCAGCTTGTGCCGGAACAGGGCGAGTTCCGGCTCGGGGATGGCGAGCCCAAGCTGCATCTCGTTGGCGCACAGGAAACCGCGGTCCGCACGCATGAAGCGCAGATCGTGGCACAGTGCCAGCATGAAGCCCGCGCCGAACGCGTGGCCGTTCACGGCGGCGATGGTCGGTATCGGGAACGTGATGACGCGCGCCATCAGCTTCATGAACTCGTCGCCGAACGGATCGCGCGGCCCGGCGTCGGGGTGCGCGGCGGGATCGCGCACCCAGTCGAGGTCGAGCCCGTTGGAGAAGAACTTGTTGCTCGCGGACGCGGTCACCAGCGCGGCCGCACCGGTGCTCGCCTCCACCTCGTCGAGGGCGCGCGCGAAGGCGCGCACGAAAGCCGTGTTCCAGCGGTTCTCGCCGGCGTTCATGGTGAGGGTGAAGACGTCGCCGCTGCGGGTGAGATCGATCATGTTCGCGCAAGCCTCCGGATCGTGAGCCCCGGAGTCTGCGGGCGCCGGCGCCCTGGATCAATGGTCCCGGATCATTGGGTCTCGATCATGGTTCTGGCGGCGGGTCCCGGCACGCGCGCGCCGGTCGGGGGTATGATGGCGCGCTTCGCCCCGCCGTGGAAATGCCAGAGTGAGCAGGAGTCCGGTCGTGAGCGTGCATAGCCGGTCCGGCCAGCGTCTGCGTCCGTACCGCGCGATCGTCGCGGCGCGCGTGCGGATGCTTCTGCAGTATCGTGCGGCGGCTCTCGCGGGGTTCGCGACCCAGGTGTTCTGGGGGCTGATCAAGGTGATGGTGCTGCTCGCCTTTCTCGAGTCCGCGACCGCGCCGGCGCCGATGAACGTGAGCCAGATACTCGTCTACGTCTGGCTCGGGCAGGCGTTGCTGCAGCTCCTGCCGTGGAACGTCGACGCCGAGATCGCCGGGCATATCCGCAGCGGAGGTGTGGCCTATGAACTGCTGCGCCCGCTCGATCTCTATGCCTTCTGGTTCGCGCGCACGCTCGCGTTCCGCGCCGCGCCCACGTTCCTGCGCATGGTGCCGATGGTGCTGTTCGCGTTCTTCGGCCTGCCGCTGATCGGGCTCGCCGAGTGGGCCCTGCCGCCGCCGGCGAGCCTGGCCGGCGGCGCGCTGTTCCTGGTCTCGCTCGTATTCACGCTGCTGCTCAGCACGGCCATCACCATGGTGCTGCACGTGAGCCTGCTCTGGACCGTGTCCGGGGAAGGCTTCAACCGGCTGATGCTCGGGGTGGTCCCGGTGTTCTCCGGACTCGTGATTCCGCTGCCGCTGTTCCCGGAGTGGTTGCAGCCGGTGCTGTTCTGGCAACCGTTCCGCGGTATCGCGGACGTGCCGTTCCGGCTCTACAGCGGCCATATCACGCCGGGTGACGGCCTGGTCGAGCTTGCCATGCAGGCCGGCTGGACGGCCCTGATCGGCGTATTGGGCGTGTGGCTGCTCGGCGTGGCGCGGCGCCGCCTGGTGGTGCAGGGTGGCTGAGGTGGCCGATGCGTTCACCCTCTACCTGCGCATGATCGCGCAGTCGGTGCGCGCGCAGCTGCAGTACCGTGTCTCGTTCCTGCTGATGGCGTTCGGTACGTTCGTCGCTTCGGGGGTGGAGGCGATCGGTATCTGGGCGCTGTTCGAGCGTTTTGGTCAGCTCGGCGAGTGGCGACTCGCGCAGGTCGCGTTCCTGTATGGCCTGGTCAATGCGGCGTTCGCGACGTGCGAGGCGCTCGGTCGCGGCTTCGACGTGTTCGGGCGCGAATTCGTCCGGACTGGCGCGTTCGATCGCCTGTTGCTGCGGCCGCGGTCGACGGTTTTGCAGCTTGCGGGACACGAGCTGCAGCTGCATCGGATCGGTCGGCTGCTGCAGGGGTTGCTCGTGCTCGGCTGGGCGATCTGGGTGCTCGACATCGACTGGCAGGCGTGGCGCGTGGCGCTGCTGATCGCGGCGTTCCTGTCTGCGGTCGCGTTCTTCTATGCGCTCTTCATGATCCAGGCGACGCTCGCGTTCTGGACCACCGAGTCGCTGGAACTCATGAATACGCTCACCTACGGTGGGACGGAAACCGCGCAGTACCCGCTCGCCATCTATCGGCCATGGTTCCGGCGCTTCTTCACATACGTGGTGCCGCTCGGCTGCATCAGCTACCTCCCGGCGATCGCGATCTTCGGGATCGACGATCCGCTCGGGACCGGTCGCGCGTTCCAGATCGCGGCGCCGCTGGCCGGGTTCGTGTTCCTCGCGCTCGCGTTCGGGTTCTGGCGGTTCGGCGTGCGTCGCTATACGTCGACCGGTAGCTGACTGGCCGCCGTGCACGCCATTGGCGCGCCTGGCGACCCGGAGCCTCACGTGGTCAGGCGGTCGCGAGGCGGCCGCGCAGTGCCGGGTAGACCTCCGGTTCGCCGACGCCGAGTTCGGCGCGGACCGCGTCCAGCGGCTGTCCGAGCAGGCGTTCCCAGTCCGCGGCCGGCAACCAGGCGGCGCGGCGGCCGGCGCGGAATGCCGCCCAGGCGGCCCGGAAGATGCGCCGGTCGCCGGACTCGCGGGCGATCTTGGCGGTACCTGCCACGACGATCAGGGCGAGACCGGGGTTGCGGGTCTGCGCCACGGTGAAGGCGAGCAGGCAGGCTTCGCCGGAGACGTCGCGGCCGTACCCGCACGTGACGTGCCACAGATCGTGCATGTCGCGCAGCCGTTCGGCGTAACGCGCGAGCCCGGGGTGCAGTGGCAACTGTTCGCGGGCGCTGGCGTCAACGAGGCCGTCCGCGCTCAGTTGCTCGCTTTCGACGAAGTCGAGGTAGTGCCGGCCGAGGCTGCCTTCGGGCAGCCTGCCGAGCGCCTCGCGATCTGACAGCACGGTGAGGAGGTTGCGTTCCTCGGCGAGGATGCGGCGCCCGGTCGGCGTGGCGGTAAAGCGGTTGTAGCCGCGCAGCAGCGTCTTGCCGGACAGCGCGCGGACGATGGTGAAGACGTGTTCGGTTTCTTCCGGGTTCGCGAGCAGCGCTTGCAGCGCCACCCAGGCGTCCCGGGGGCGCAGGGCGAAAGGATTCCGATCGGCAGGGTTCGCAGTCATGGCGTCATCACCAATAATCGTGACTATGTTAGCGTAGCTCTATCAACAATAATGTCAATACTGATCGACAATCCGGGACGGGGACGGGCGCTGCATTCGCGCCGGGGGGGCGGTTTTGGCCGGTAGGCGTCGGCGTACCCCCGAGCAGGCACGAGCCGAGATCCTGTCGGCCGCCGAGCGGCGCCTGCGCGAGCACGGGGTCGACGGGCTCAATCTGGTCGACGTGGCGGCCGCGGCAGGCATGAGCCATGCGACGGTCCTGCACCATTTCGGCAGTACGGCGGGCATGCGCCAGGCGCTGGTGGCGCACATGACCGACCGGTTGCTGGTCGATATCCTGGCGGCGCTGCAGGCGCGCGGAGACGGCGATGGACCGGCCGTGGTGCGGCATCTGTTCGAGACGCTGTCGGCGGGCGGTCACGTGAAGCTGCTCGCCTGGCTCAGCGTCGCGGGCAGTGAACTGAACGAAGGCGCCGGGCCGTCGAGCCAGGTCGCGCAGCGGTTTGCGGAGCTGATCCGCTTGCTCGCGGCACGCCTCGGCGACGAGGCGGAGCCGGAGCGCGCGGCGCGCCGGGTCGTGCTGCTGATCGCGGCGACGGCGATCGGCTTCGGCGTGGGCGGGGCGACGCTGCAGGCGCTTATCGGTCTGGACGCGAGCGAGGCGGATGCCTTCCCGGACTGGTTCGGGCGCGAGGTGCTGCGGCTGATGGGACAGTTGGGG
>JAHCAL010000012.1 GCA_019634925.1 Pseudomonadales bacterium | reverse complement strand
GACTCGCAGGGCTTGGGTATGGCTGGCGGAACGGAAGTGCTCCTCGATCAGAGGGCGCCGGGCCTCGACGAATCGCTCCAGCTTCGCACGGTCGATCCAGCGCTTGGCGGACTCGAAGTCGGCCGGCCCACCGGCCGCTGGAGCTAGGGCCTCGGCGTCGAACTCCCGCTGACCGGGATCCGGACTGTCAGCGCGCTTCAGGGTTTCACTCGCCAGCGCGCAAAAGAGCGAGTAGGCGCTTCCATCGGCTCTGTTCCCAGTCAACCAGTCCTGTAGGCAGTTCAACAGATCTCGCATGACCTCCTTTGTACCGGTTCAGAGGGGGTTGGCGGGTGGTTTGCCGCCTGCCGACGGCGAAGACTGAGTTCCTCGCCGTTCTTGCCTTCACAGGAGCAACACATGTCCTCTCTGTTCGGTCTTGACTCCTCTGATCGCTTGGTTTTCGTGAGCGAGGTCCCACGAGGCCTGGCCTGCCAGTGCCGGTGCGTGGCATGCAACGAGCCGCTCATTGCGCGCCAGGGCACCGTGCGTGAGCACCACTTCGCCCACGCGTCCGGCCGCGAGCCGTGCGACGTCAGCCACGAGTCGCTGCTGCATCGGTATGCCAAGCAGGTCATCCTGGAGGCTGGTGGGCTGATGGTGCCAATGGACTCCACGGTAGCCGGGCACCTGGGCCTGGAGCTCAGTTCGGCGCCGTCGGCGGACCTGAAGCTCGCCCGAATCGAGGTGGAGCGTAGCGTGCAGGATGTCCGGCCTGATCTTCTCGGCCACACGGAGGAGGGTCTCACCATCGCCATCGAGGTGGCGTACTCATCCTTCTGCGACCTCTTCAAGGTCGACCAGTTCGCGCGTCAGGGGCTGGCGGCCTTAGAGATCGACTTGCGCGCCTTCACGCCTGAGGGGTTCGAGCCCGCGGCGGTGCGTAGCGCCGTACTGCACGACCTGCAGGCCAAGGCTTGGCTTTGGCCGAAGCCACCGGCACAGCAGGAGGCCGTGCCGCCTGCGGCTCCCTCTGCACCGGCCACAGCCGCAAGCACCGAAGCACCCAAGGAGCGGTTGCCTGAGGAGATCGTGACGATTTCGGGCCGTTGGGTCTCGATCAAGGAGTTCCCATCCGGCGATCTGGCTGTGCGCGTCATCACTTACGACCCGGACGTGGTGTCGATCGTGAAGACGATCGCACAGGCGAATTACGCGCGGTACTCGCCGAAGTGGAAGTCGTGGAACGTGCCGCGATGGCGCGCAGAAGCCGTCCGGGTCGAACTGCGCGCATGGGCCCAGAGAGTTTCGATCGTCATGCAAGATGGCGCTGGATTGCGACACGTGCCTAGCCCCTTTGCACGCTAGCACAAGCGTCTGGCGTCCTACGGTTCGTGCGAGTGGCCCCGGCGCGTGGGCCCGGGACCCAGGGGCACCGCCCCCTCGGCCGCCACGTCGGCCGGCTGCACCTTTACCGCCGGCCCCGGCCACAGCCCCAGCGACAAGGCCGTCCCCGCCAGCACCACCGCT
>JAHCAL010000011.1 GCA_019634925.1 Pseudomonadales bacterium | reverse complement strand
AAGGAGGCCATGAGTGCGCCCTACGATTCGGTCAAGGCCATGGTACAGAGCGCCGATTTCGTGGAAGGACCGCGCGCGTTTGCCGAGAAACGCAAGCCGAACTGGCAGGGACGCTGAGGCGGGGTCGGCGCGCGGTCGGCTGTGCCGGCGCGGTCGGTGACCCGCGCGGGCGTTCAGCCGGCGAGTTGCTGTGCCATGCCGATCAGGTCAGCCACCACAGCGACCGCCGCGCACAGATCGTCGAGCGCCGCTTCGTCGCCGCGGGCATGCATCGCGGCGATGATTTCCCGACGCGGAATGGCGACGTGCAGCAGGTCCGGGACCCGGGTGAACTGCTCGCGGTAGACTTCGCCACGGTGCTGCATGACAGGCTCCGGCAGATTGAAAGTTCGGGCGGCGCCCCTGGGCGCTACCCGTTTCCCGCTTTCAGCTTTCGTGCCAGATTGGGAAGTGAACGCAACATTCTGAAATTGAACGGCTTTTTCTGTTTGAGCCTGACGCATGGCCACGCTGCCCGGGCGCCCGGGTGCCCTGCCTGGCGCAAATCTGACGAACCGCGCGCGGGATTCGATACGTGAACGACACCCCGGGCGAACGCCGCGCCGAGCGCCGCTACCAGCTCGAGATCCGCCGGCATCTCACGCGCAACTTCATGGTGCACCTCGTGCACGGCATGCTCGGCCAGACCGGGTTCCGGCTGGTCAATGCGCCGACCTTCCTGCCGGCGTACATCCTGTTGCTGTCGGGCTCGGATATCGCGGTCGGGGTCGCGCTGGCACTGCAGGCACTCGGTATGACCCTGACGCCGTTCTTCGGCGCCAACATGATCGAACACCGCAAACGGGTCCTGCCGATCGGACTCAGCACCGGTGCGGCCATGCGCATCTCCATCCTGGGAATGGCCGTGACGGGGCTGGTGCTGGACCCGCCGTGGGCGCTCTGGGCCATGTTCGTCTGGCTGACCCTCTTCGGACTCTCGCAGGGCATGCAGGGGGTGATCTTCAACTTCCTGATGTCGAAGGTCATTCCGGTTTCCAAGCGCGGACGGCTCACCGGCTTGCGCAATTTCCTCGCCGGCATCATCTCGGCCGGTGTGGCGCTCGCAGGCGGCCACCTGTTCCTCGGCGAGAATCCCGACGCCGCGGGCTATTCCTGGACCTTCATGCTGGCATTCGTCCTGACCATGACGGGCCTCGCGGCGCTCTCGTTCACCCGCGAACCCGAGCCGCCGAGCGTGCGCCCGCCGCGCCGGCTGACCGATGGCCTCGCCGGCATTCCCGCCCTGCTCCGCGACGACCCGGCCTTCACCCGGTACTTCGTCGCTCGCGCGCTGGCCACCATGGGACGTATGGCACTGCCGTTCTACGTGCTCTACGCGGGCATGACGATGACGCTCACGGGCGCGAGCCTCGGACTCCTGACCATGGCGTTCACCCTGGCGGGCACCTTCTCGAACCTGCTCTGGGGACTGCTGGGTGACCGGTACGGGTTTCGCCTGGTCTACCTCGCCAGCATCGCCCTGTGGGTCGCGGCGACCCTGCTCCTGCTGGTGTCGGACGGACTTGCCTTCACCACGCTGGTCTTCGTCGGCATCGGCGCCGCGGTCCAGGGATTCCAGAACGCGTCGATGAACCTGACCCTCGAATTCGGCCACCGGGACGACCTGCCCATGCGGCTCGCGATCGCCAACACGGCTGCCGAACTGGCCGGCACCATCGGTCCACTCGCGGGCGGCATCATCGCCCACGCGTACGGCTACCCGAGCCTGTTCCTGGTCTCCGTTGCCTTCCTCGTCGCCGGTGGTCTAATGGTCGCGCTCCGGGTGCCCGAACCACGGCACCGCGACCGGTCCGGTGCAGGGCATTGATCATTGATGCGAGGCCAACATGCGAGGCCGACATGCGAGGCCAACAGGCGAGGCCAAGGGAGGAACCAGCGTGACATTGAAAAAAGGCTACCAGGCACTGCTCGAGGAGGCCGAACGCGAGATCCGCACGCTCGATGTCGACGCGGCCCGCGCGCTGCTGGGTCGCGCGGACGTGCTGTTCGTCGACCTGCGGGACATCCGCGAACTCGAGCGCGAAGGGCGCATTCCCGGCGCATTCCACGCGCCACGCGGCATGATCGAGTTCTGGATCGATCCGGATAGCCCGTACTACAAGGATGTCTTCGCGCCCGGCAAGACGTTCGTGTTCTATTGCCAGAGCGGCTGGCGCTCGGCGTTGACCACGCGCACCGTACAGGAGATGGGACTCCCGAACGTCTGTCACGTCGGGGGCGGCTACCGCGCGTGGCGCGAGGCCGGTGCGCCGACCGAATCCTTGCCGGAACGGGCCCCGGCGCGGTAGTCCGGCGCGCCGGGACACACGTTCGGCGCTCCGGATCAGAAGCCTGGAATGATCCCTCGTTCGGCGAGCGCCTGCATGATGCGCTCCGCACCCTGCTCGGGCGTGCACGCAACCGTCTGGATGTGCAGTTCCGGTTGCTCCGGCGGTTCGTAGTCCGAGCTGATCCCGGTGAAGTTCGCGATCTCGCCGGCACGGGCGCGGCGATAAAGCCCTTTGGGGTCGCGCGCCTCACACACCTCGAGCGGCGTGTCCACGAATACCTCGATGAACTCGCCGGCCTCGAGCAGTCCGCGCACCATGCGCCGCTCGCTGCGGAACGGTGATATGAACGAGACGATCGTGATCAGGCCCGCATCCACCATGAGTTTGGCCGTTTCGCCGACCCGCCGGATGTTCTCGACACGATCCGCCTCGGTGAAACCCAGATCCCGGTTCAGCCCGTGGCGCACGTTGTCACCGTCGAGCAGGTAGGTATGGCGGCCGAGATCGTGCAGGCGGCTCTCGAGCAGGTTGGCGATGGTCGACTTGCCGGAACCGGATAATCCGGTCAGCCAGATCACGCACGGCTGCTGGTGCTTGAGGGCGGCGCGATGGGCCTTGTCCACCGCGAGCGCCTGCCAGACGATGTTGTCCGCGCGGCGCAGCGCAAAGTCGAACAACCCCGCGCCTACCGTCGCGTTGGTCTGCCGGTCGATCAGGATGAAACTGCCGAGTTCCCGATTCTCCCTGAACGGTTCGAACGCGAGGCGCTGCCCCAGGCTCACGTTCGCCACACCCACTTCGTTCAGACCGAGCGATTTCGCGGGCTGGGTCTCCATGGTGTTGACGTTGACCGTGTGTTTGAGCTCGGTCACGACGCACGGCACCGTGCGTGTGCCGGTCTTCAGGTAGTACTGGCGGCCGGGATACATGGCCTGGTCGCTCATCCACAGCAGGTGGACGGCGAGCTGATCGCTCACCTGCGGCGGCGCCGCGGCAGCGACGATCACGTCGCCCCGGCTGATGTCGATCTCGTCGGCCAGCACCAGGGTGATCGCCTGGCCGGGCTGCGCTTCGGCGAGATCACCGTCCAGCGTGACGATCCGCGTCACCGTGGATTCACGTCCCGACGGCAGCACCCGGACCGCATCCCCGGGTCGCACCTGGCCGCTCGTCACGGTTCCGGCGAAGCCGCGAAAGTCCAGGTTGGGCCGGTTGACCCACTGCACGGGCAGACGGAACGGTCGCGCGGCCAGGTCGTGATCCACCTGAACCGTCTCCAGGTGCTCGAGCAGCGTCGGCCCCCGATACCAGTCCATCGCGGTGCTGCGATGCGTCACGTTGTCGCCTTTCAGCGCGGACATGGGTATCGCGTGAATGTCGAGGTCACCGAGCGCACGCGCAAAGTTGGCGTAGTCGTCCACGATTTCGCGGAACACCGTCTCGCCGTAGTCGACGAGATCCATCTTGTTCACCGCGAGCACCACGTTGCGGATGCCGAACAACGAGACGATGTAACTGTGGCGGCGCGTCTGGGTCAGCACACCCTTGCGCGCGTCCACCAGGATCACGGCCACGTCCGCATTGGATGCGCCGGTTGCCATGTTGCGTGTGTACTGCTCGTGCCCGGGCGTGTCGGCAACGACGAATTTGCGCCGGTCCGTCGCGAAGAACCGGTACGCCACGTCGATGGTGATACCCTGCTCGCGTTCGGCGGCCAGGCCGTCGACCAGGAGCGCGAGATCGATCGCCTCGCCCTGGGTGCCGAGCCGTTTCGAATCCGCTTCCAGTGCCGCGAGCTGATCCTCGAAAATCAGCTTGGAGTCGTACAGCAGCCGGCCGATGAGCGTGCTCTTGCCGTCGTCGACGCTGCCGCAGGTCAGGAACCGCAGCGTGGTCTTGGCGGCCTGCTCGCGCAGATAGGCTTCGATCGTCGCGGCCATCAGAAGTAGCCCTCCTGCTTCTTCTTTTCCATCGACGCGGAGGCATCGTGATCGATCGCCCGTCCCTGCCGCTCCGACGTGCGGGAGACCAGCATCTCCTCGATGATCGAGGGCAGGTCGGCCGCGGTGCTCTCGACGGCCCCCGTGAGCGGATAACAGCCCAGGGTACGGAACCGCACCATGCGCGGTTCGGGCCGTTCATCCTCGCGCAGTGGCATACGCTCGTCGTCGACCATGATCAGCATGCCGTTGCGTTCCACCACCGGGCGTTCCTTCGCGAAGTACAGGGGAACGATGGGGATGTTCTCCTGGTAGATGTATTGCCAGATGTCGAGCTCGGTCCAGTTCGACAGCGGAAAGACCCGGATGCTCTCGCCCTTGCGCACGCGGCCGTTGTACAGGTGCCAGAGCTCCGGTCGCTGGTTCTTCGGGTCCCAGCGGTGCTGCGCATCGCGGAACGAGAACACCCGTTCCTTGGCGCGCGACTTTTCCTCGTCGCGGCGTGCACCGCCGAATGCGGCGTCGAAGCCGTAGCGGTCGAGCGCCTGCTTGAGTGCCTGGGTCTTCATGACGTCGGTGTGCACCTGCGAACCGTGGCTGAACGGGCCGATGCCCTGTTCGACGCCTTCCCGGTTGATGTGCACGATCAGGTCGAGACCGAGGTCGCGGGCCAGGTTGTCGCGAAACTCGATCATCTCGCGGAATTTCCACGTCGTGTCCACGTGCAGGAGCGGGAACGGCGGCCGCGCCGGGTGGAAGGCCTTCATGGCCAGGTGCAGCATCACCGACGAGTCCTTGCCGATCGAATACAGCATGACCGGGTTCTCGCTCTCCGCGAGCACTTCGCGCATGATGAAGATGCTTTCGGCTTCGAGCCGCTGCAGGTGCGTGAGTGGCGTCAAGGCGGGTGTTCCGGGCAGATTTTCGGGTGCGCAATTAGACCGAAGATGAATAAGCAGAACAACCTGAGAGTTGTTCAAAGCATATATCCGTTTGTACACTCCCCGCCCACCCGATCCCGCCACGGCAGTTCCGGCATGTCCACCGCACCGATCGTCTACGTTCTGGCCTTCACCGCAGGTTTCTCGATCATGTCGGTCGAACTCCTCGGCGGGCGGCTCATGGCGCCCTACTTCGGCAGCAGCATCTACGTCTGGGGCAGCATCATCACGGTGTTCATGCTGTCGCTGTCCATCGGTTACCTGATCGGCGGGCGCCTGTCGCTGCATCGCCCGTCGCTCGGGCGGTTCGCCCTGATCTTTCTCGGTGCCGCGATCTGCCTCTACCCGCTCGTGCATTTCAGCGAGGACGCGATGCGCTGGGTGTTCGACCGGATCGAGGACCCGCGTTACGGTTCGCTTGCCGCGTCTTCGATCCTGTTCATCGTGCCAACGGTGATCCTCGGCATGATATCGCCATACTCCGTCCGGCTGCTGGTCGTCAGCACCGAGCACGCCGGCCAGGTGGCGGGCGTCTTGTATTTCGTCTCGACGCTCGGCAGCGCGCTCGGCACGCTGGCGACCTCGTTCTACCTCGTGCTCTGGTTCGAGATGCAGACCATCCTGGTCACGTTGACAGGCTGCCTGCTCGCCTGCGCGGCCGTGGCCGGACTCGCGGCCCGCCGAGCGAGGGTGCGGCATTGAACGCCCCACCGCAGGCATTGTCGGAAACCTCCATGAAACCAACCGCGATCCAGCGGCCACGTCGCGGCAGGCATCCGTTGCCATGGCGGGCCGCCTGGCATGCCGCGGTCGGCATGGTGGGCGTAGTGGGCATAGTGGGCGTAGTGGGCGCAATTGCGCCATCGTCCGCGCAGGCGCGCATCGTGCACCAGGAACGTTCGGTGTACAGCACGATCCTGGTCGACCAGCGCGGCTCGATCATCTGCATGCAGTTCAACGTGCGCCGCGACCAGCGCAACCAGTCCTGCCTGGACCGTCGCCGCCCGAAGGTCATGCTGTTCCCCTACACCCGCATGATGATGGCGAGCCTGCTGCTCAATCCCGAACCGCGGCGCATCCTCATGATCGGCCTCGGCGGCGGTACGCTGCCGCTCGCCCTCGACGAACTGCTCCCGGCGGCCCGCCAGGACGTGATCGAGATCGATCCGGCGGTCGTGCGGGTAGCGCGCGAACACTTCGGCTTCGCGCCGAGCGAGCGGGTGAACGTGGTGCCCCAGGACGGCCGGGTGTTCGTGAAGCGCGCCGCACAACGCGGTGACCGCTATGACCTGATCATGCTCGACGCCTTCACGAGCGAGTACATTCCCGAACACCTGATGACCCGCGAGTTCCTCGAGGAAGTGCGCGGACTGCTCGCCGAAGGTGGCGTACTGGCCGCCAATACGTTCTCCATCAGCGATCTCTATGCCTATGAATCAGCAACCTATGCGAGTGTCTTCGAGCCGTTTTACAACATGAAGCCCAATGACAGCGGCAACCGGGTGATCATCGCGAGCCTCGCGCCGCTGCCCGACTCCGCCGAGCTCGAGCGCCGCGCGGCCGCGCTCGCCGATCGTCTGAAGCCCTACGGCGTACGCTTCGATGAAATCCTGCCGCTCATGGATACCCGCCAGGACTGGGACCCCGATGCGCGCATCCTGACCGACCAGTACGCGCCCGCCAACCTCCTGCAGAACCGCTGACCCGGGCGGCACCTACGCCGCCCCACGCGCTGAACCAGGGCCTGATCAGGCCCGCTGCCAGTACTCGTCCTTCAGGAGCCGCTTGTAGAGCTTGCCGGTCGGATGCCGCGGCAGCTCGGTACGGAAATCGACCGAACGCGGGCACTTGATGTGCGACAGCTGCGCCCGGCAATACGCGATCAGCTCCTGGGCGAGCTCTGGTCCGGCGGCCGCCATGTCGCGCGGCTGCACGACCGCCTTGACCTCTTCGCCGAACTCCTCGTTCGGGACGCCGAACACCGCCACGTCGAGCACGGCCGGATGGGTAATGAGCACGTTCTCCGCTTCCTGCGGATAGATGTTCACCCCGCCGGAAATGATCATGAAGTGTTTGCGGTCGGTCAGGTACAGGTACCCGTCGGCATCGAGATAGCCGACGTCGCCGAGCGTCGTCCAGCCGCGCGGATGGCGTGACCCCGCGGTCTTGGCCGGATCGTTGTGATACTCGAACTGCCCCCCGCCGCCGAAGAAGATCGTGCCCGATTCCCCGGTCGGCACCTCGTTGCCGTCGTCGTCGCAGATGTGGATCTCGCAGTTCAGCGGCCGGCCGACGGAACCACGGTGCGCGAGCCACTCCGTGCTGTTCAGCTGCACGAAGCCGTTACCCTCGGTACCGGCGTAGTACTCGTAGAGCACCGGGCCCCACCACTCGATCATCTGTTCCTTGATGGGAATCGGACACGGCGCCGCGGCATGGATGGCGCAGCGCAGGCTCGACAGGTCGTAGCGGGTCCGGACCTCTTCGGGGAGCTTCAGCATGCGTACGAACATGGTCGGCACCCACTGGCTGTGGGTGACCCGGTACTGCTCGATGAACCGCAGCGCAGCCTCCGGCTCGAAATGCTCCATGACCACGACCTGGGTGCCCTGGCGCAGGCAGGTCATGGTGAAGCCCAGCGGCGCCGCGTGGTAGAGCGGCGCCGGCGACAGGTAGATCGAATTGCGATCGGCACCGTACAGGGCACCCAGCACGGCGAGCCCTGGCACCTCGCCGAACGGCTCTTCGGGCAGCGGGCGCTTGACGCCTTTCGGATACCCGGTGGTGCCGGACGAATAGAGCATCGACTGGCCTTCCGCCTGGTCGGCGATCGGGTGCACCGGCGCTCCGGCAACGGCCTCCTCCCAGGATGCGTAGCCTTCGATCACGCCGTCGAGCATGTAGCGCTGGACGACGTGGGGCATGCGGTCGTTCAGCGGCCGGACCACCGCTTCGCGGGCGTGCGAGGTGATGAAGACCTTCGCTTCGCAGTTGTTGACGATGTACTCGACCTCCGCCTGCTGCAGCCGCCAGCTGATCGCCGTGTAGTAGAGCCCGGCGCGTTGCGCGGCCCAGCAGATCTGCAGGAAACGCGGATGATTTTCGAGCAGGATCGCGATGTGATCGCCGCGCACGAGGCCGAGCGAACGGAACAGGTGCGCACCCTGGTTCGAGGTCCGTTCGAGATCCGCGTAAGTGACCGTGTAGCCGGTCTCGGCCATGACGTAAGCGATCTTGTCCGGCGCCTCGGCCGCGATGATCCCGGGATGCACGCCCCCTCCTCCTGTAATCCGCCCATGAATCGCAACGCCCGGCAACGTTAGGAGATTTCCCGAGCCGCGGCAATCCGGCTAGCATGCAGCGAACGCCTCGATCATTCGTGACACCCGAACCTGGATCCATCAACCCATGGAGATGCACTGGGAACAGCCGTACGCCTCGCGCCGCGCCCCGGTCTGCGCCGCGAACGTGGTCGCCACATCGCAACCGCTCGCGGTCCAGGCCGGTCTCGAGGCGCTGCGCCTCGGCGGCAACGCGGTCGACGCAGCACTGGCCGCGGCCATCACGCTGACGGTGGTCGAACCCAACAACACCGGCCTCGGCAGCGACGCGTTCTGCCAGGTGTGGGACGGCACCGCGCTCACGGGTCTGAATGCATCGGGGCGCGCACCGGCGGCCTGGACGCCGGAACGCTTCGCAGGGCGCGCCGTGATGCCCGCACTCGGCTGGGATGCGGTGACCGTGCCCGGCGGCGTGAGCGCCTGGGTCGCGCTGTCCGAACGGTTCGGCCGGCTGCCGTTCGCGCGCCTGTTCGACCGCGCGATCGACTACGCGGCGAACGGTTTCCAGGTCGGCCCCAAGACCGCTTACTACTGGCGCCGCGCGAGCGAAACCTACCGGGATTTTCCCGGCTTCGCCGAACACTTCCTGCCAGCCCCCGCCGCCGGCACCCGGTTTCGCCGCCCGGACCTCGCGCGATCGCTCGAGCTCATCGCCGAGTCGAACGGCGCAGCGTTCTACCGCGGTGAACTGGCCGACCGCATGGTCAGCGCCGCACGGGCTGCGGGCGGCGCCATGACCCGGGAGGACCTCGAGGGGCATCGGGCGGACTGGGTCGTCCCGCTCGGGCAGGCTTATCGGGACGTGGTGCTGCACGAGCTGCCGCCCAACGGCCAGGGTCTCGCGGCGCTGGTCGCGCTCGGGATCCTCGAACACTGCGCGGTCGCCCCCGTGGATACGGTGCAATGGATCCACGTTCAACTGGAAGCGATGAAGCGCGCGATCCGGGCCGCGTTCGACCACATCGCCGACCCCGCCGCGATGCGGGTCGGCGTCGACGCCCTGCTCGATCCCGTCATGCTGGCCCGCGCGGCCGGCGCGATCGGCAACACGGCCGCGCCGGTGCCGCCGGCACCGTTGCCGGTCGGGCACGACACCGTGTACCTCGCCGCCGCCGACGCGGACGGCATGATGGTTTCGTTCATCCAGTCGAACTACCAGGGCTTTGGCTCCGGCATCGTGATTCCCGGCACCGGCATCGCCATGCAGAACCGCGGCCACGGCTTCTCGCTCGACCCTGCCCACCCGAACCGCGTGGGCCCGGGCAAGCGCCCGTTCCATACGATCATTCCGGGGTTCGTGACCCGCGGCGGGCGGCCGTGCCTGGCATTCGGCGTGATGGGTGCGCACATGCAGCACCAGGGTCACGTCCAGATGGTGACCCGCATCTTCGATCACGGCCAGAATCCCCAGGCGGCGAGCGACGCGCCTCGCTGGCATCTCTACCCGGACTACAGCGTAGGACTCGAGCCGGGCTTTCCGGAGGCCGTCGCGCAGGGTTTGCGCGCCCGTGGTCACAGTGTGCGTTACGAGTCCCTCGAGCACGTATTCGGCGGCGCCCAGCTGATCCTGCGCACCGACGACGGCTACATCGCCGGGTCGGATCATCGCAAAGAAGGCCAGGCGGCCGGCTTTTAGAGAGAAGGCCAGGCGGCCGGCTTTTAGAGAGAAGGCCAGGCGGCCGTCCCGAGCGCTTCCCCGGACGGCACCCCTGCAGCTACCATGCGCGCCGGTGTCCGCCGCCCAGCCATATTCCCGAACCTGGTCCATACTTCCATGCAATCCGAACCATCAATCGCCACGGTCGTCGAGATGCCCAACACGCTCACGCGGGAGATCCGCAAGTCCCACAAGCTCGACAACGTCTGCTACGACATCCGTGGCCCGGTGCTGAAGGAAGCGGACCGGATGGAGGAGGAAGGCCACCGGATACTCAAGCTCAACATCGGCAATCCCGCGCCGTTCGGCTTCGAGGCGCCCGAGGAAATCCTGGTCGACGTGATCCGCAACCTGCCGACCGCACAGGGCTACTGCGACTCGAAGGGGCTCTTCCCCGCGCGCAAGGCGATCATGCAGTACTGCCAGTCGCTGCAAATCGGCAACGTCGAGATCGATGACATCTACATCGGCAACGGCGTGTCGGAACTGGTCGTCATGTCGCTGCAGGGTCTGCTCAACAATGGCGACGAAGTGCTGGTCCCGGCACCGGACTACCCGCTCTGGACCGCGGCGATCAACCTGTGCGGCGGCCGTCCGGTGCACTACCGCTGCGACGAGCAGGCCGACTGGTATCCCGATCTGGACGACATCCGCGCCAAGGTCGCGCCGCGGACGCGTGCCATCGTCGTCATCAATCCGAACAACCCGACCGGTGCGGTGTACAGCCGCGAGCTCCTGGCCGGGATCGTCGAGATCGCACGGCAGAACGACCTGGTGGTATTCGCCGACGAGATCTACGACAAGATCCTCTACGACGGTGCGCGGCACACCCCGCTCGCCGCGCTCGCGGACGACATCCTGTTCGTCACGCTGAACGGCCTTTCCAAGACCTACCGGGTTGCCGGGTTCCGGACCGGCTGGATGGTGGTGAGCGGCGCGAAACACCGCGCGGCCGACTACATCGAAGGTCTCGACATCCTGGCGTCGATGCGCCTGTGCGCGAACGTACCGACCCAGCATGCGGTGCAGACCGCACTCGGCGGCTACCAGAGCATCCAGGAGTTCATCGTCCCCGGCGGCCGCCTGTACGAACAGCGCAATCTCGCCTGGCAGCTCTTGAACGAGATTCCGGGCATTTCCTGCGTCAAGCCGCGCGGTGCGCTGTACCTGTTCCCCAAGCTCGACGTGCGACGATTCGACATCCGCGACGACGAGCGTTTCGCGCTCGACCTGCTGAGGCAGGAAAAGATCCTCATCGTGCATGGGAGCGGCTTCAACTGGCCGGAGCCCGATCACTTCCGGATCGTGTTCCTGCCGCGCGTCGAGGATCTCGAAGCCGGTCTGCAGCGGCTCGGACACTTCCTCGCGAACTACCGTCAGTAGGCCGCAGCTCCGCGCGCGTTCTGCGCGCCGGGCACCGGGCACCGGCCGTCAGGCTTCTCCTTCGCCGGCGATCCGGTACCAGAGCCGGTCGTCATAGCCGGTGATGACCTCGATGAGCCCCGACCAGGCCTGGTCCAACGCCGGATCGTCGGTGTCGATCAGCAACGGGCGACCCTCGAGCGTCATGAGTTTGGAGCGCGTTCCGATCACCCACAGCCGATCGCGACCGATCCGCCTGAGCACCGCGGGCGTCAGCTGCAGGTTGCCGCGCCCGAGCAGGAAACCCTGCTGGCGGGTGAAGCTCAGCACCAGCACGGGCGCCCGGCCCGGATGATCGTCGAGCCAGGACTCGAGCCAGCGGGCGTCGACATCTGTTCCAGCCTGGCGACCATCGGCGAAGACGTCGATGCCGATCAGGGTCGGCTGCATCCCGAGCGCACGTTTCACCGCCGCCAGCGTGCTGCCGGGGCCAAGGATGTAGACACCGGGTTCTGCGCCGATGCGCTCGGTCAGTTCGGCGACGATCTCGTCGAGCGCGAGCGCCTCGTTCTCGCGGCCGCTTTCCTTGGTGTGCTGCAGGAACGCGCCCTGCTCCGGCACACGGAGCTCGCCATGGAACCGCGGGCGCACTTCACCGTGCCCGAGCGCCGCTTCGTCGAGATCGCGCACGTCCGCGCGGGCCGCGCGCACCAGCCCGCCTTCGACCAGCCGGACCAGGATCGCGCCGGCCGCCTCGGGCGTGGTGGCGAATACGCCGGAGTGCATCTTGACCCCCGCCGGTATGCCGAGCACGGGCAGCCCGAGGCCGATCGCTTCCAGCACGTCCCGTGC
The DNA here is from genome assembly GCA_019634925.1 of Pseudomonadales bacterium. Lineage (GTDB taxonomy): Bacteria > Pseudomonadota > Gammaproteobacteria > Pseudomonadales > Azotimanducaceae > UBA7803. The sequence continues at coordinate 19,149 of JAHCAL010000011.1, read as the reverse complement.
CGTGCCGTCGCCGCCGCAGAAGACCAGCAGATCCGCACCCGCGGCGGCCAGCGCGCGTGCAGCCGCGACCGTGTCCGCGCGGGTGGTCGGCGCGCCCGGCGTACCGACCACCCGCGCCGCGATGCCGGCTGCCTGCAGTACGTCCGCGCCCATCGCCCCGCCCCAGGCGAGCCATTCGACCCCGTGCACTGCCGGACCCATCGCTGCGAGGGCGCGCGCCGCACGGGCGGCACCCCGGCCGGCCAGGCCGTCCGCGCCAGCGGCAGCCAGTGCCGCGCGATCGTCGCTGCCTTTCAGCGCCAGTACGCCGCCCGATCCGGCCACCGGGTTGATCAGCAGCGCAAAGCTCAGCATGGTCGCAGGTCGAGCAATGTCTCGACGTACTGCGCGATGGCGAGCGAGGCGGTCAGGCCCGGTGACTCGATCCCGAGCAGGTTCACCAGCCCCGCGACGCCGTGCTCGGCCGGGCCGTCGATCCTGAAATCCGCCGCCGGTGCATCCGGTCCGGCGAGCTTCGGCCGGATGCCGGTGTAGGCAGGCACGACACGCGCCGAATCCACCGCCGGGAAATAGCGTGCGATCGCGGCGACGAAGTCGTCCCGGCGCGAATCGTCGAACGTGTAGTCGACCGCATCGATCCACTCCACGTCCGGCCCGAAGCGGACCTGACCCGCCAGATCGAGGGTGACGTGCACGCCGAGCCCGCCCGGCTCCGCAACCGGGTAAACCAGCCGCTCGAACGGCGCGGGACCCTGGTAGGCATAGTACCGTCCGCGTGCGTAGCGGCCGATCGGTACGTCGGGAACGAGCTGCCGCGCAACACCCGGCGCCCCGAGCCCCGCGCAGTTGACGACCCAGGTGGCGTCGAGCTCGAACGTGTCGGTGTACACGGCGATCCCGCCCGGGCGGCGGCCCAGGCGCACTACGGCGGTGTTGCAGACCACCACCCCGCCGGCGGCTTCGAGGTCCGCCTGCAGCGCGAGCATGAAGCCATGTGAGTCGACGATGCCGGTGGTCGGCGAGAACACGGCGGCGACCGCATCGACCGCCGGCTCCAATGCGACGACCCCGGCGCGGTCGAGCCACTGCAGGGCGCCGGCGCCGTTGCCGAGCGCCTGGGCCTGATAGTCGCGCAGCACCGGCAGCTGGGTCGCATCCGTCGCGACGATCAGTTTGCCGCAGCGCCGGTGCAGTACACCGGCCGCTTCGCAGTAGGCATACAGCATCTGCTTACCGGCCACACACAGGCGCGCCTTCAGACTTCCGCTCGGATAATAGATGCCGGCGTGAATGACTTCGGAGTTGCGCGAGCTGGTCTCGCTGCCGATCCGGTCGTGGCGCTCCAGGACCAGGACCTCCCGCCCGGCGAGGGCCAGCGCCCGCGCACAGGCGAGGCCCACCACGCCGGCACCGATCACGACGACGTCGACGGGCTCGCTCATCTGGCCGATGCCGAACGCCGGTCACCGCAAGGCGCCAGGCCGCTCTGACGCATGGTTTCCAGCGTGCCCCACCACGCCGGATCCAGCGCCGCGAACACCGCGGCGGTACGAACCGTGAACCCGCGGCCGAGCCAATCCGCCGCCGCGGCCTGCACGCACTCGAGAAATCCGCCCGGCTCGCTGCCCGGGTCGTCGACGCTGACATGGAAACGCACGCCCGCGACGCTGGCAAGCAGAAACTCGAGCCCCTGTGTCCTGACTTCGGCAGCGAAGAACCGCGCCTGGTCAACGGGACTGCGCGGCGGCGGCTGGTACCAGTACCCGTAGTCGGTGAGCGCTCTGCGCCGCGCCCCGGCGATACACCAGTGGGCGAGTTCGTGCAGCGCGCTCTGCGCGTAGTCCCGCGTGTAGTGGATTTCGGCCGGGCAACCGTCGCGCGCCGGCAGGTACAGCGGCTCGGCGGCACCGCCGATCAGGCGCACGTCGAACGCGCGGCCGGCCGACCCGTTGAACCGGCGTGTGATCTCCCGGTGGTCCATCGGCGCGCCTCAGCGCTCCCGACCGGACGGCTCGAGGCACGGCCAGGTCTCGAGACGCGCCAACCAGGCTGCGGAAAGAAAGGCAGCACCGGCGCGGAGGTGGTCGAGGTAGGCCCGTGGCGGCAGCAGGCCGTCGGCGAGCACGGCCGGGTTCGCGAAATAGGTCCAGGCGGCGAGCGGACCGTCGCCAGTCTCCACCACGACGATCTCGCGCGAGTAGTTCACCGGTGCGCGTTCGAAATGGTCCATCTTGCGGATTTCTTCCGGGCCTTCCAGCGTGTAGAGCACGCCTTCGACGCGCTGCCCGCGCGCCCAGGCGATGTTGGCGTGACCTGCCCGCGGGTGCTCGTGACCACGCTTCCTGAACTCGAGGTCGAAGCCGTCGAGACGCGCCGGTTCGGCACGCCGGACGTGCAGACCGCGTTGCCTGACGCGGGCCGGATCCATGTTCGATCCGTACGCGAAGTAACGGTCCGGCGGCGGATGGGAACCCTGCGGGCCGCCGGCGGAGACCACGATCAGCCTTTGCGGATCCAGAATTCGAAGCGCCCGTCGCCCTGCCGTTCGGCCAGCAGCCCGTGGCCCATGAACCGACAGAAGTCGGTGAAGTCGCGCCGGGTCGACGGGTCCGTCGCGACGACGTGGAGCACCTGCCCGCGCGCCATTTCGCGCACCCGGTTGCGGACCAGCATCAGGGGTTCGGGGCAGACCAGCCCGCTCGCATCGACTGTACCGTCGATGGTTTCCGGGGGGTTGGGGCCAGGCGCGGGCGCGGCATCGGGGATCTCGCTCATCGGGCGGCGATACTAGCGAATGCCCGGGGCGCGTGCCAGCAACATGCCGGACCGCGCCTGCCGGGCGCCTTGACTTGCCCTAAACGCCCAACCACACTCGAACGCATGCGACCTTCCATGGTCCAACCGTTGGTCAGCACCATCTGAGTCGTCAATGCTTGCCGAGGGTCGGGTTTCCATGCTGCCAGTCCGGCGAATTCCTGTGACCCGCCTGCTGCTCCCTGCGCTGCTGCTCGGTCTCGCCTGGGGCGCATTCGCCGAGGTCGAGTCACAGGCCGAAGACGTCGAGCAGCCCGCGCTTCCCGCTGCCCCGGACGACACGGCTGCCACTGCCACCACCACCGCCACCGCCACCGCCACCGCCACCGCGAGTATGGCGACCATCGAAGACGCGCTGGATACCCCCGCCGACCCGCTCGGCATGGTCGCCGCGCAGATCGAAGCCGGCGAGTTCGAGCCGGCCGAGCGCTGGCTCGAAGCGCACGTGGCAGCTCTGGAGGATCAGAGCCAGCACCGCTATGACGGGGCACTGATCCGTCCATACACACTGCTCGGCGACGCCCACATGGGCCAGGGCGAGCATGCCGAGGCCATCGGCTATTACCAGCAGGCGATCCACCTGACGCGCGTCAATGGCGGACTCAAGTCGCCTGAGCAGGTCGAGATCGTCTATCGCGAAGCCGATGCCTTGCGCGCGCTCGGCCAGTTGCAGGAAGCCAACAGCCGGGAGGAGTACGCCTTCCACATCGCGTCGACCAATGCCTCCGGTTCCGACGAATCGCTGCTCCCGGCGCTGTACCGCCTGGCCGACTGGTACGTGGCGCTCGGCAACCCGTTCGCCGCGCGTGAACTCTACGCACAGGCCACCCGGATTCTCGGGCACCACGACAAGCTCGACAGCCGCGCCGCGGTGCCCGCTTTGCGGGGGCTCGCCCGTACCTACCGTCTGGAACGCTTTCCCGCCGTCTACAGTGCCAACAGCGAGTCGCCCGCCGGCTCGACCCCCACCGTGCAGATGCAGCAGCCGATGGTGCTGAACAACTTCCCGGCGGGCGAACAGGCGCTGCAGCAGATCGTCCGGATCGAGCAGGAGGCCGAGAACCCCGAACCCATTGCGCTGGTCGAAGCGGTCCTCGATCTCGCCGACTGGTATCTCCTGTTCGACAAACCCAGGCGCGCCAATCCCCTCTATGCACACGCGTACGAACTGCTCGGCGCGGTCCCGGGTGCGGATGCGCCGACCTACTTCGCGGATCCGAAGCTGCTGTACTTCCCGGATCCCGGCACGCCACGCAGCAACCGCGGCGGCCCCGGCACCGCGTCCGCGACCGGCTTCGTCGAAGTAGCCTACGAGGTGACCGAGACCGGCCAGGTCAGGAACCTGGCGACCATCGCGTCCGAGCCGCCCGGGGTGATGGACCTGCGGGTCCGGCGCAGCCTGCGCGTGGCACGTTATCGACCGGCGCTGGTCGACGGAGTACCGGTCGCGCGCGCGCTGCACACCTACCGGCACGAATTTCCCTACCGGGCCGAGCCTGCCGAGGAGCAGGCAGAGCCCGCGACCGAAACCGCACCAGCGGAACTGGTAAAACATTGAGATCGCAGCAGTCATGAACACACGCATCAGACGCGTCAGAAGCACGCCAGCCCTGCTCGGGACGTTCGTGGTCGGCGCCACCCTCGCGCTCGGCGGCTGTTCCAGCAGCCAGCAGTCACCACCACCCTCCTCCATGCCGCCGAGCATGCCGCCGAGCGGGATGCCTCCCCCCAGCGGCGGGATGCCTGGCCCGAGCCAGCCACCCGGCGCACCGTCGGGGCAGCCGTCCCAGCCGCCGATGGGCCAGCCTTCGCCGCCGGGATCCGGCCAACCCGGGCCGTCGTCGCCAACTGGTGCTTCGATACCGTCCGGTCCGTCGCTCCCCCTTCCCGGTGGAATGCCCGGTGGAATGCCCGACAGCGGACTGCCGGGATTGCCCGGGCTGCCAGGGCTGCCGGGGTTACCCGGCGGGCCCATGCCACCCGGGTCACCCGGGGCACCGGGCGCACCCGGCACGACCACGGCCGGCCAGTCCGGCGAAGCCACCGATGCCCAGCCCGGTTCGGAATCGGGTTCGGAAACGGGGTCCGAAACTGCAGGGTCGGGAACGACGGCGACCGAAGGAACGGGCGAGAGCGGGACCGAGCCGGGCGCCGCACAGCCGGGCGACGACGGCTGGGTGACCAGCAATGAGGTACCCGGACAGCCCGGCGGTGCCGGCGGCACAGCCGGACCCGCCGGCACGGACGGCGCCGGCGCGGCGGGCAGCGGGCGTGACGGCGTGCTCGACGCTGCGCTCGAGGGACTCGACGGCGAGATCCTGGCCGAGCGCGCCGTGATCCGCGCGCGCGCGAACGAGACCGCCGGCTCGCTCCCGGGTCAGGGCGCAGCCGGCGAGCCCACTGTGAACCCGACTACCGGCGGCGGCGGACGCCCCGACGCGAGCGGCACGGGCGCAGCGGGTGGTGACATTGCGCGCAGCATGCCCGGCATGCCGCAGAACCGCACGGCGCCGCCCGCACCGATGCCGACCGCAGGCACGGTGCCGGACGACATACCGGTCGCCGCACGCGACGACGACATCATCGCTCGCCAGTTGCGCGAGGCCGCGATGCAGGAAGCGGATCCGGAACTGCGCGAGAAACTCTGGGACGAGTACCGGCGCTACAAGGGCATCTGAGCCGATGGGGATCGCGAACATCAGGGCCGCCGGGCTACCCGCGGCGCCGGCGCTGTGCGCGCTGCTGCTCCTGGCGACGGCCGGCTGCGTCTCTCGCGAGGTACGCAGCGTCGACATGACGCCGCCGCAGCAGAGCGCGGAGGTCATCGACGAGCAGCTGCTGCTCGACGTGGGCGTGGCCGTGTTCGACGCCAACGTCCCGGAGAATTACGACGAACAGGTCGAGCAGCTGATCCAGCCCGAGGTGCGTCGCGCCGAGGCCAACTACTTTCCGTATTTCGCCAAGAACCTGCTGCAGAGCACCGGCAACTGGGGCGCGGTGCGCGTCGTTCCCGTCGCGACCCACGCCGTCGACGTGGTGGTGAACGGCCGCATCCTGCATTCCACGGGCGAACAGCTGACGCTCGAGCTCACCGTCACCGATGCGACGGGCCGCCAGTGGTTCTCGAAAACGTACGAATCACTGGCCAGCAAGTACGCCTACGATCCGATCGTGCCCCAGTCCATCGACCCGTTCCAGGCCGTCTACAAGGCTCTCGCCGACGACATGCTGGCGTTCCGCGAGTCGCTGACGCCGGCGCAGATCGCGGATATCCGCGCAACCGCGGAAATGCGTTTCGCGCGCGACTTCGCGCCGGACGCGTTCGGCGACTACCTGCGTGAAACCCCTGCCGGACAGCTGCAGCTGCTGCGCCTGCCCGCAGAGTCCGATCCCATGCTCGCGCGGGTGCGGCGCGTGCGCGACCGCGAGTACCTGTTTATCGATACCCTCGACGAGTACTACGAAAATTACCATCGCGCGCTCTATCCGCCCTACCAGAACTGGCGCCGCGCAACCTACGAGGAAGCGATCGCCTACAAGGAGCTGCGTGCCCAGGCCCGCGCCCGCGCGATCGGCGGCACCGTCGCGATGGTGGGTGGGGTCGCTGCCATGGTCGAGAGTGACAACCCGGCCGTGGACGTCGGTGGACTCGTCAGCATCATCGGCGGCGCCGTGACCCTGAAGAGCGCGATCGCCAAGCGCGCCGAGGCCGAGATGCACGGGGAAGCCCTGCAGGAAGTCGGTGCGGCTGCGGAAGCCGAGGTCGTTCCGCATACCCTGGAACTCGAAAACCAGATCGTTCGCCTGCAGGGCACCGTCGAGGAGCAATACCGGGAACTGCGCGGTATCCTGCGCAACCTGTATTTCGAAGATCTCGATCTGCCACCCCCGCCCTTGCCCGGAACATGACCGACAATTTCGAGCCGATCCGCGCGACCCGGGTTCCCTTGTCCCACGCAGCGCCCGCCACGTCGCAGTCTTCCGGCGCAGGCGGCGCAGGCGGCGCCGCGCGCCGCCGCGACCGCTTCGCCGTCGCGGGGCTGGTGGCCGGGGTGCTCCTGCTCGGCGCGGTCTTTTTCGTGATCCCGGCCTGGCTCGAACCGCCTGCGCCGCAGGCAACACAACCGATGCCGACTGAAGGCTCGCCGCAAGCGCTACGGGAAGGCCCGCGGGACGCGGACGCAGCGGGTACGGACGCGTCTGCCGCCGCCGCGTCGACGTCAACCGGCCGAGCGACACAGGCCGTCTTGAACGAGATCCCTCCCTTCGAGCAACTCCAGCGCGAACAGGCGCGTGCCGCTGCGCAGGCTGCACTCAGCCGGTTCGTGGAACTCGAACTCAGGCTCGAACAGGAGTTGCAGGTCGGCAACTGGGGCGGCGAGCAGCTCGCCGCGGCGCGCACACTCGCGGCGACCGCCGACGAGGATTTCCTGCGTGAACGATTCCCGGCTGCCGTAGCAGGCTACGAGGCCGCTGCCGAGCAACTCGAAGCCCTGCTCGATGAGGGCCGAACGCGGCTCGAGCAGGCCGTGACGGATGGCGCAGCGGCGCTTCTGGCGCGCAATGCCGAGCGCGCGGCGGCCGCCTTCGCCGCTGCGGCGGCCATCGCGCCGGAGGATCCGCGCGTGACGGCCGGCGCGGCCCGGGCGGCATTGCTGCCCGAGATCAACGAGCGCCTGCGCACCGCGCGCAATCAGGAACTGGCCGAAGACTGGCCGGCTGCCCTCGCCACGCTGCGCGCGGTCGAGTCGCTCGATGCGGCAACGAGCGGCCTGGCCGAGGCGATCGCCCGGGTGACGGCCGGTGCCGCTGACGCCCGCCTGCGCAGGCTCGTCTCGGCAGGCTTCGCGCACCTCGACGCCGGCCGTTACGACGAGGCGCGCACGGCCTTTCGCGACGCGCTCGCCATCGACCCGGGCAATGCTTCGGCGCAGGGTGGACTCGAACAGATCCGCCGCGAGGCGGAACTCTCCCGGCTCGACCGGATCCGCCTCGCCGCCGAGCGCGCCGTGGCCGAAGAACGCTGGGCGGACGCCGAAGCACGCTATGCGGAAGCGCTCGCGGTCGACGCCAATCTCCAATTCGCCATCGCCGGACGCAGCGCGGCGCGCGCCCGGCGCGAGGCGACCGAGGCGCTCGACACAATCCTGGCAGCGCCGGACCGGCTTTCGTCCGAGCGGCAGTTCGAAGCTGCGCGCAACACGCTCGCCGACGCGGAGCGACTCGACCCGCGCGGGGCCACGCTCGACCGGCGCATCGTCGAGGTCCGCGCGCTGCTGGATACCTACGCCCGTCCCGTGGCCGTGCTGCTGCGCTCCGACGGGCGCACCCAGGTGACGCTGTCGAGCGTCGGCCCGCTCGGTACGTTCGACGAAAAGCAGCTCACGCTGCGCCCGGGCGCTTACACCGTGGTCGGCAGCCGCGACGGGTGCCGGGACGTCCGCGAGCAGATCCTGGTGCGGCCCGACATGGCGCCGGTCGACATCCGCTGCGTCGAATCGTTGTGAGCGCGCCGGACGGCAACCGGGAGGCGCCGCAGCGCGACGACGCCGGCGTCGTGATCCGCGCGGTGGCTTACCGGCCCCAGCCCGAGGCCCGGGATGCCGGGCGTCGCCTGAACCCGCTGCGCGCAGCGCTCGCGCTGATCGGGCTCGTGGTGGCGCTGGTGTTCTGGTTCCTGTTCACGGCCAGCGCCGTACGCCTCGAGTTCGATCCGGGCACCGCGCGCGCGCACGTCGCCGGAGGGATCGCCGTTCCGTTCGGCGACGTCTGGCTGATGCGCCCGGGCCGTTACGAACTGACCGCGAGCGCGCAAGGCCACGCGCCGTTCGCCGCCGAACTCGTGGTCGAGGACGCCCGCAACCAGACCCACCGCTTCGTACTCGCGCGCCTGCCCGGACGCGTGACATTCGAGTCGACACCACCGGGCGCGGACGTGGTGCTCGGCGAGCGCATGCTCGGCACCACCCCGCTCGCCGACGTTCCGCTCGAAGCGGGTCCGGTCGCCGTGCGTTTCGACCTGCCGCGCTACCAGCCGCTGACCGTCGAGGCGGACATCACGGGCATGGAGCAAGCGCAGACCGTGCTCGGCGAACTGGTGCCCGACTGGGCGGAAGTCAACGTGCGCAGCATTCCGCCCGGCGCCGAGATCCTGCTGGACGACGATCCGACCGGCCTGACCACCCCTGCGACCGTCGAGGTCCCGACCGGTGAGCACGAACTGCAGGTGCGCGCCCCCGGCCACAAGGCGCACCGGCAACGGATCCTGGTCGCCGCGCTGGAGCAGATCGATCTGCCCGAGATCACGCTGGAACGCGCGGACGGACTGTTGCGCATCCGGACCACCCCGGCCGGGGCCGGGGTGACGCTGAACGGCCAGTACCAGGGCGAAGCACCGCTCGACATCGCGGTTCAGTCCGGCGTCGCGTACCGGGTCCAGGCGTTCAGTGCCGGCTACGGATCGGCCACCAGCAACGTGCGGCTCGCGTCGGGAGACGAACGCACGGTGACGCTCGCGCTCGAGCGCCTGCAGGGGTCCCTGGTGATCCGCGCGGAGCCGGCCGAAGCGGAACTGTTCGTCAACGGCCGCCCGGCGGGCTCCGCCAACCAGACCATCGCGTTGCCGACCGGTCGACAGACCATCGAGGTACGCGCGCCCGGCTACGCGGGCTACAGCACGGTGATCACGCCGCGCGAGGGCATCAGCCAGGAACTGCGGGTTCGTCTGCTCACCCTCGAGGACGCGCGCATGGCCGCCTTGACCCCCGAGATCACGACCCGAGCGGGGCAACGGCTGACCCTGCTGCGACCGGGCCCTTTCACCATGGGCTCGTCACGCCGGGAGCCGGGTCGCCGCGCCAACGAAACGCTGCGCGAAGTGAATCTCACGCGCATGTTCTATCTCGGGCGGCGCGAGGTGACCAACGCCGAGTTCCGCCGCTTCGCACCCGGGCACGATTCCGGATCGTTCCAGGATCATTCCCTGAACGGCGACGACCAGCCGGTCGCCAACATCACCTGGGAGGAGGCAGCGCTCTATTGCAACTGGCTGTCCGAACAGGAGAACCTGCCGCGCTTCTACCGCACGGAGTTCGGCAAGGTGATCGGGATCGACCGGACCGCAACGGGCTATCGGCTGCCGACGGAGGCCGAATGGGAGTGGGCGGCGCGCCAGGTCGGCGCCGTGGAGGTCGAGAACCTGCGCTTCCCCTGGGGTGCGAACCTGCCGCCGCCGGACCGGCACGGCAACTACGCGGACCGTTCGGCCGCCAACCTGCTCGGCCGCATCATCTTCGGGTACAACGACAACCACATCGTGTCGGCCCCGGTCGCAACCTTTGCAGCGAGCCCGATCGGCCTCCACGATCTGTCGGGTAACGTGGCCGAGTGGGTCAACGACTATCACGAGATTCCAGGTCCGGATCCGGTCAAGGATCCGGAGGGACCGACGGCCGGCCAGTACCGGGTGATCCGGGGCTCGAGCTGGATGCACGGAACCATCACCGAGCTGCGCCTGTCTTTCCGGGACTACGGCAACGGCGCACGCCAGGACGTCGGGTTCCGGATCGCCCGGACCGCCGAAGCACCGTAGTCCGGGCACCACGCGTACCAAAGGGAGTCGTCGACATGAACCGCTCACCGCACGCGACTGCATCCGCGCCGGCGCCGCGACCGACAGCGCACCCGCTTGCCCGCGCCTTCCGGCGAATGCGCCGCGTCGGCTGGCTGCTCACGCTCGGAGCGGCGTGGCTGGCGACGCCCGGGATCATTCTGGCCGCCGCCCCAGCGCGAGCCGACCCAGCGCCGGCCGACCCGGCACCCGCCGGCGGACTCGTCAATCCGACCGCCGACGAGTCAGCGGATGCGCCAGCGCCTGCTGGTTCGGATGACACCACCGGCCGCAGTGCGCCGGCCCGGCCGGGTGCCGACGTTTTCGTGCCGAGCGAGGAGATATCCGAGGACTTCACGGTCTCATTCCCCGTCGACATCTGAGCCTCGAGCACACCTCACAGAACTCCGTATCTCCGAACAGAGCCAGCAAACAGTGAAACGCCAACTGCCCTTCGAATTCCTCTACCAGGCTGCCGCGCTCGTGCTCGCCGTCGCGCTGGTGCACCTCGTGTACATCACCCTGATCCGGCCCAATGCCGACGCGATTCTGGCCGAACAGGCGGAACTCGCGGCCCGCGGCGAGCCGTTCGTGCAGGAACGCTCGCTCTACGTGGTGCTGCGCGACTATGAACAGGAAGCGTGCTTCGTGCTGATGTTGTGGGCCATGGCGATCATGGGTTTCAAGGGACGGCTCGCCCTGCGTGAACGCCAGCTGCTCGACCTCGACGTGATCCCGATCAGCGAGGGCATGAGCGTACTGCCCGAGGACACGCGCGAATACACCCGCGCCATCGAGGCACTGCCGGAGGAAACCCGCGACGCCCTGCTGCCGCGTACGCTGCTCACCGCGCTGCAGCGCTTCGCGTCCACACGCAACGTGCAGGACGTGTCCGAGGCCGTGCACAGTCTCTGCGAGGCGGAGTCGGACCGGCTCGACAGTGAACTCTCGATGGTGCGCTACATCGCCTGGGCGATTCCGTCGATCGGATTCATCGGCACGGTGCGCGGCATCGGCGACGCGCTCGGCCAGGCCTATCGTGCCGTCGAGGGCGACATCGCCGGGGTCACCGCGAGCCTCGGTGTCGCGTTCAACTCGACCTTCGTGGCCCTCGTGATCAGCATCGTGATCATGTTCCTCCTGCACCAGGTCCAGCTGCTCCAGGAGCGCCTGGTTCTCGACGTCAAGTCGTATGCCGACCGGCGCCTGCTCCGGCATCTCCAGGTGCGCGAGGCATGACCACGATCCTCGAACTGAACGACGCGGACCTGACGCTGTTCCGCGACGGCCGGGCCGTGCACCGGGCGCCCGGCATCGCGGTGGTGGTCGACGGCAGGATCGACTTCGGCGAACGTGCCCTGCGGCTCGCCCGCGTGCACCCGCGCCAGACCAACCAGCACTATTTCACGCGCATGAGCGCCGATCCGCTGGCGGTGCCCGGACCACGCGCACGCAATCATGCCGACCTGGTCTACCTGCACCTCTGCGAGCTCGCGACCCACGTCGACGACGCCGTGGTGCTCGCCGTGCCGGCCATTTTCGGTACCGAGCAGCTGGGGATCCTGCTCGGCATCCTCGAGGAGGCCGGAATCCGCGTGAGCGGCTTTGTGGACAGCGCGGTGGCCGCGGCGAGCCGCATCCCCGTCGGCGCCCGCGCGTGGCATATCGACGTCCTGCTGCAGCGGGCGGTGGTGACCGCGCTCACCACGGACGATGAGGTCGCACGGGCCGGCGTGGAGGAAGTGTCCGAGTGCGGCCTGGCGCGACTCGTCGAGGGCTGGATCGACGTGGTGGCCGATCGGTTCATCCGCGAGACCCGCTTCGACCCGCTCCACGCGGCCGCCACCGAGCAGCAGCTCTACGATCAGGTTTTCGATGTGATCTGGCGCGGCGGCGCGGCCGGTGACCTGGTATTCGAGCTCACCCAGGGCGACCACACGCGCCGCATCGAACTCGGCCGGGCCGCGCTCGAAGAGAAAGGCATGCCGCGTTTCCGGCAGCTGACCGGCCCATTGCCGCGGCACGCGTCCGTGATCCTGACGCCACGCGCGGCTGCGCTGCCGGGACTCCTGCGTACTCTGGAGGAATCCGGCCTGCAGGCGCGCGTTCTGCCGGACGATGCCCTGCCCGCCGGTTGCGCCGCACACCTCGAGCGCATCGCGCCGGCGGACGGCAATCTCCGGCTCGTGACCCGGCTGCCCGCCCGGGCCAAGCCTACACCTGAGCCCGTCGCGAGCGGCGCTACCGACCAGGCGCCAGCGGATCCGCGGCGGGTGCGCGACGGTGAACCCATGCGACCGACCCTGCCGACCCATGCGCTCGCCGGCACCAGAGCGCTGCCGCTCGAGGCCGGCCGTGGACCCTTTGCGGTCGCGCGCCACGGCGCCATCGTGCTGCTCCAGGCCGCGGAAGGCCTCAGGCTGAACGGTGCGCCGGTGACCCGCGATACCGTCCTCGAGGTCGGCGACCGCATCGATGCGGCAGGGCGCGAATTCGTACTGATCCACGTGGAGCCGTGAGACCGTGGCTCGCCGGAGGCGCTTCAACGTCTTCTCGCTGTCCTTTCTCGACGTCATGTCGTGCGGCTTCGGCGCGGTCGTCCTCATCTACCTCATCATCAACCACGCGACCGAACAGGAAACCCGCAATGTGAACCGCGACCGCCTCGCCGAGGTGCGCCTGCTCGACTACCAGGTGCAGAACGGCGAACGCGACCTGTTCGAGCTGCTCGAACGCCTCGAAGCGCTCAACCGGCGCGTGGCCGAGACGGATGCCCGGCTGATCTCGACCAGCACGAGCATCGAACGCCGGCGCCAGGACTTCAGCGAGCTCGAGGCGGAAACGCTCGCCCGGATCGAGAGCATCGAAGCACTGAAGAGCGATCTCGAGACCCGCGAACGCGAAATCGAGCGCCTGCGTGCAATGGAAGCCGCCAGCGACGGCGGGCGCATCCGCAGCTTTACGGGCGACGGCGATCGTCAGTACCTGACCGGTATGAAGGTCGGCGGGCGCCACGTGCTGATCGCCGTGGATAGTTCGGCCAGCATGCTCGACGAACGGATCGTCAACGTCATCCGGCGCCGCAACATGCCCGAGGACCGGCGCCGCGCGGCGCCGAAGTGGCAGCGCGCGGTGCGCACGGTGGAATGGCTGGCCGCCCAGCTGCCGCTCGACGCGCACTTCCAGGTCTACGGCTTCAATACCGAGGCACGCTCGCTGGTGCCGAACCGCCAGGACGAATGGGTCCCGCTCGCCGACGGCCGCGAACTCGAGGCGGGCCTCGCCGAACTGCGCCGGACCGTCCCGGACAAGGGTACCAGCCTGATCAACCTGGTCAGCGCCATCAACGCGCTGTCGCCGCCACCCGACAACGTCTACCTGATCATCGACTCGCTGCCGACCCAGGGCGAGCGCGAGCCGCGCGCCGCGACCATCAGCGGCCGCGATCGCCTGAAACTGTTCAGCGAAGCGGTCACCCGCCTGCCGAGCCAGGTACCGATCAACGTGATCCTGTTCCCCATGGAAGGCGATCCGCTGGCTGCGGCGGCCTACTGGAACATCGCGCGCATCTCCAGCGGCTCGTTCGTCTCGCCGTCGAGGGACTGGCCGTGAGCCGGCGCCGGGAGCGCCGCGGCATCGAGGAGTTCAGCGTCTCCTTCCTCGACGTGATCTGCTGTGGTTTTGGGGCGATCATCCTGCTGCTCATGATCACCAAGACGGTCGAGCCGGTCCTGCTCGAGAAGAGCCAGCTCGACCTCGCCGGCAAGATCGTCGAGCGCGAGCAGGCGCTGTTCGAGATTCGCGGCCGGATCGCCGAGCTGCGTCGCCAGGTGGAGGATGCCAGCGCCCAGCTGGAACAGCGCCTGCAGGCACTCGCCGCGCTTGAGCGCGAACTCAGCACGATTCGCGGGCGCTACGCGACCACCACGGCGCTGCAGGAAGAAAGCCTGACCGCGAGCCAGCAGCTCGCCGCGGCGCGCCAGACCCTCACCGACGAGATGCAGCGCCTGCTCGGGGCGGATTTCCGCCGCGACACCGGTCTGGTCGGCGGCATTGCCGTGGATAGCGAGTACATCATTTTTGTCATCGACACCTCGGGCAGTATGTTCAACGTCGCCTGGCCGGCCGTGCTGCGCAAGGTCGAAGAGACGCTCGCCATCTATCCGACCGTCAGGGGCATCCAGATCATGAACGACATGGGTGACTACATGTTCAGCCAGTACCGCGACCAGTGGATCCCCGACTCGCCGAGCCGTCGCGAAGCGATCGTCACCCGGCTGCGCAGCTGGAACGCGTTCAGCAACTCGAGCCCGGTGGAAGGTATCGAAGCGGCGATCCGCGCGTTTTACGATCCCGAGAAGCTCGTCAGCATCTACGTGTTCGGCGACGATTTCACCGGCCGTTCCATCGAGACCGTGATCCGGACGGTCGACCGCATCAACGCGGCCGACGAGAGCGGCCGCCGGCGCATGCGCATCCACGCGGTCGCCTTTCCGGTATTCCTCGACCGGCCCAACGAACGCGTGTACCGCTTCGCGGCCCTGATGCGCGAGCTCGCCTGGCGCAACGACGGAACTTTTGTGGGCCTCTCGGAATTGCAGTAGGCTCGGCTGGACAAAGGTGGTGCCCGGAGTGACAGAACCCGTGTGGCGAACGACGGCTTGGCTGGTGGTGGTATGCCTGTGGCTGACAGGATGCGGCACCGCCAGGGTCAGCGTGCCGCAACAGTTTCCGGTCCCGCTCGTCGAACGCATTCCGCTCGCCATGGGTGTCGAGTTGAACGAGGCCCTCAAGACCTGGGCGCACACGGAGAAGCTCGAGTCCGGCCGGGAGTGGCAGATCGAACTGGGCAGCGCCCAGGAACCACTGTTCCGCAGCCTGCTCACCGGCATGTTCGACCGCATGACGGTGCTCGAGGGCACGCCCATCGGCGACGCCGCCGTCGACGGCGTGCTGGTGCCGGCCATCGAAGAACTGCAGTTCTCCACCCCGGATCAGACCCGCACCGAGTACTTCGAAGTCTGGATCCGCTACCGGTTCCAGCTGCTCGACCGCAACGGCACGCTGGTCGCCGAATGGCCGTTGACCGCCTACGGTCAATCCAACGCGCGCAACTTCGGCGGCATGCAGGGGCAGGAGCCGGCCCTGCAAGCCGCCGCGCTCGCCGCCTGCCGTGACGCCATGGCCTTTTTCATCGTACAGTTCCATCAGATTCCAGCGGTGCAGACGTGGCTGACCGCGCAGCAGGGAGCCCGATCATGACGCCTTTCCCGATCCGATTGGTTTGCGGCGGGTTGGTGGCCGGCGCCCTGACGATTCTCGGCGGTTGCGTCACGTCGACGGTGCAGGAGATCCGCGAGACCAACACCGGGATCCTGCCGACCGACTCCATCGTGGTGCTGGGGCGCCGGTCGCGCCCTTCCAACGCCGAGACCGAACTCGATTTCGTCTCCTGCGTCAGCAAGAGCGTCGGCAACGGGCGCGACAAGCTGAACGTCATCGGCGAACAGACCTTCCTGGACGCCATGTTCCCCTGGTTCGAGCCGCGCACCGCGCCGGTCAACGCGCGCGACCTGCCGCGCCTGATCGGATCGGCGCCGCTGGCCGCCCGCATGAGCGAACTCGGTCTGCGCTACGTGGTGTGGATCGACGGCGCCACGCGGCGCACCGAACAGGCGGGATCGCTGACCTGCACCGCCTCCCCGGCGGGTGCCGGCTGCTTCGGATTCCTGACCTGGGAGAACGACTCGTCCTACGAAGCGTCGATCTGGGACGTGCGCAGCGGTACTTCCGCAGGCAAGATCAGTTCCGACGCCGTGGGCACCAGCTACATGCCCGCGGTGATCGTGCCCCTGCCCTTCATCGCACCGGTGCGCTCGTCCGCGTGCTCCACCATGGGCGATCAGCTGAAGGTCTTTCTGCAGCAGAAGTCCTGACGCTTTACGGGCCTGCGTTCGTCCGGCCGCCCGTCTCGCGGCTCATGCCGGCCTGATGTCGACCACCTCCCCGGCAAAATACTCCGGTTCGGTCGCATACCACTCCTGCAGTTCGACGGCATGCCGCTTGCGCGCGAGATCGCAGAACTCGTAGAACGTCGGACGCCCCGGATCGGTGAGCACCACGCGCGTGACCCCGGCGTCGAACGCGCGGGTCACGAGCCGGTTGAGCGGCTTGACCAGGCTCTCCCAGAAGCAGATGTCCGAACCGATGATCACGTCGAAACGGCCGAGCTGCTCCGTGCTCAGCCGTTCGAAGCGTGACGTGAGATGGGCCACCTCGACACCGTTCAGCGCCGCGAGCACGTCGAGGAACGGAAAGACCTCCTTGTCGATGTCGAGCGCGGTCACTTCGGCCTTGAAGCGACTGGCACAGAAGATCGAGCCCGGACCCCAGCCGCAACCAACTTCCAGAACCCGGCACTTGCGTGGCAGGGGCTCGTGGATCAGGTAGTCCATCAGCAGGAAACTCGCATTCCAGGTCTTGTGGCCATGGACCGACGGCTGGTACGCCTTGCGCAGCCGGCGGATCAGCCGGTGCCTGGTTTCCATGAGGTAGATGCCGTAAGCCTTGTAGACATTGGGGTCGGGCAGGCGCTCCAGTTTGGGCATGAACGATCGACATTCCGCGGCAAAGAGCGGCATGTTACCCGTGCGGTGCGCCACCCGTCAGCCAATACCCTACTAAATTACTCTGGTATTGCCGCGGAGCACCCGGTTAAAATGCCGGCCCGCGAACCACGACGAGCAGCAAGGCCGTGACCGATTCCACCGTGGACATGCTGGTGCGCCGTGAATACAGCGCCGGCTTCGTCACCGACATCGAATCCGATACCCTGCCACCGGGCCTGGACGAGGATGTCGTCCGGTTCATCTCGGCGCGCAAGGGCGAGCCCGCCTGGTTGACCGAGTGGCGCCTCGACGCGTTCCGGCGCTGGCAGGCGATGACACCGCCCGAGTGGGCGCACGTGCACTTCCCGCCCATCGATTTCCAGGCGATTTCCTATTATTCGGCGCCGAAGTCGCAGGCGGATGGCCCGCGTTCGCTCGATGAAGTGGACCCCGAACTGCTGCGCACCTACGCGAAGCTCGGCATTCCCCTGCATGAACAGGCGCTCCTGGCGGGTGTGGTGCAGCCGTCCGCAGGCGCCGCCTCCGCGGGTGCAGTCGCAGCCGACGAAGCGCTCGAAGGCGATACGCCGGCACGGCCTCCGGTGGCCGTGGATGCCGTATTCGACAGTGTATCGATCGCCACGACCTTCAAGGACAAGCTTGCGGACGCCGGCGTGATCTTCTGCGCCATCTCCGAAGCCGTGCACACCCATCCCGAACTGGTGCGCAGATATCTCGGCTCGGTGGTCCCGGTGTCGGACAACTACTATGCAGCACTCAACTCAGCCGTGTTCAGCGACGGCTCGTTCGTCTACGTCCCGGCAGGCGTGCGCTGCCCCATGGAGCTCTCCACCTACTTCCGCATCAATGCGCGCAACACGGGCCAGTTCGAACGCACCCTGATCATTGCCGAACGCGGCGCCTATGTGAGTTACCTCGAGGGCTGCACCGCGCCGATGCGCGACGAGAACCAGCTGCACGCCGCAGTGGTCGAGCTCGTCGCGCTCGAGGACGCCGAGATCAAGTACTCCACGGTCCAGAACTGGTATCCGGGCGACAAGGACGGCAAGGGTGGCATCTACAACTTCGTGACCAAGCGCGGTGTCTGTCTCGGCGATCGCGCCAAGATCTCCTGGACGCAGGTCGAGACCGGCTCGGCGATCACCTGGAAATATCCGAGCGTGGTGCTGCGCGGCAACGACAGCGTCGGCGAGTTCTACTCCGTCGCACTCACCAACAATTTCCAGCAGGCCGACACCGGCACCAAGATGATCCACATCGGTCGCAACACGCGCAGCACGATCGTATCCAAGGGCATCAGCGCGGGTCGCAGCCAGAACACCTACCGCGGGCTGGTACGCACTTCGCCGACCGCCCATGGCGCACGCAACTACACGCAGTGCGACTCCCTGCTCATCGGCGGTGCCTGCGGCGCACATACTTTCCCCTACATCGAGAATCGCTCTGCCAGCGCCATCGTCGAACACGAGGCGAGCACCTCGAAGGTGAGCGAGGAGCAGCTGTTCCTCTGTCAGCAGCGCGGCATCGATCCGGAGAAGGCGGTGAGCATGATCGTCAATGGGTTCTGCCGGGCCGTGTTCCGCGAGCTGCCCATGGAGTTTGCGGTGGAAGCCGGCAAGCTGCTCGAGGTCAGCCTCGAGGGAGCCGTGGGATGAGCCTGCTCGAAATCCAAGCACTCCACGTCCGGATCGCCGGACAGGAGATCCTGCGCGGCCTGGATCTCGCGATCGAGGCGGGTCAGGTGCACGCGATCATGGGTCCGAACGGCTCGGGCAAGAGCACGCTCGCCAATGTCCTCGCAGGTCGGCCGGGTTACGAGATCACGTCGGGCACGATCCACTTCCGCGGCCGCGATCTGACCGAACTCGCGCCGCACGAGCGCGCGCACGAGGGCCTGTTCCTGGCATTCCAGTACCCGGTGGAGATCCCGGGCGTCAGCAACATGGAGTTCCTGAAGGCGGCGGTCGATCATCACAAGGCCGCGCGCGGCGCCGAGCCCGAGAGCGCCGTGGCCTTCATGAAGCGCGTCCGCGAGGTGGCCACGTCGCTCGAACTGAACCCTGAGTTCCTGAAGCGGGGTGTCAACGAAGGCTTCTC
>JAHCAL010000010.1 GCA_019634925.1 Pseudomonadales bacterium | reverse complement strand
CGACCACCGGTTCGGCCAGCCGGACAGCGTGACCGATGCGAACGGTCGCACCACGGACATCGAGTACGACCGCTTTGGGCGAGTAGTGCGCGAGACCGCGCCGGACGGCACCGAGTCGCTGGTGGCCTACGAGCGCTGCGACCTGACCGACTGCACGAACGCGGGGCATGCGGAGGTGGCGGTCAAAGTCACCGCGACGTTCGTGAACGGCAGCACCCAGGTCGCCCCGACCCGGGTGACCTATCTCGACATCCTCGGCCGGCCGTTGCTGACGGAAGTGGAGGCGCTGCGGTCGAGCGACGGCTCGCACCGGCAGCGTACCGTGTACGACACCCGGGGCCGGGTGCAGTACGTGACGCGGCCCTATTTTGGCACCACGCCACTGTCCTGTTCCGGTGCAGGGAGCAACTGCACGTGGTACACGTATGACACCCGCAACCGGGTGACCCAGGAAGACCGCCCCGACGGCGGGTTCACGACCACGGCGTTCTCGGGCGCGACCGGCAGCGTGACGGTCACGGTGACCGAGACGGTAAAAACCCCCGGTGTTGCCGACGTGACCCGCGCGAAGCGCTCGATCTTCAACGTGCTGGGCCAGCTCACCTCCACCATCGATGCGTACGGTACGGGCTCGGCGGTCACGACCGCCTATACCTACACCTCGCACGGGGACCTCGCCACGGTCACCGTGGGCGGCACCACGGTGGCGACCCTGAGCTACGACCTGGCCGGCAACCGGACCCAGATCGTCGAGCCGAACACGGGGACCACGCAGTTCGCGTTCAACGCGCTGGGCGAACTCACGTCCACCACCGATGCCAGGAGCCAGACCAGCGCATACGTCTACGACCTGCTCGGCCGCCTGACCAGCCGCACCGATCAGGGCGGGGTGGTGAACACCTGGACCTGGGATCCCGCGTACGCCAAGGGCGCGCTCGGCAGCCGTTCCCGGACGGGGTTCACCGAGACCTATCATTACGAGAGCGCGTACGGGCGGCTCGACAGCATCGTCACCAGTGATCTGGCGGGCGGGGTGTGGGACAGCAGCTATACGCGCAGTTTTACCTACGATGCCGCCGGCCGGCTCGCCACCCAGACCTACCCGACCGGCACGTTCGCGGTGGAGTATGCCTACACGGCCCAGGGCCACCTGAGCCAGGTGAGCCGCAGCGGCACGGTCCTGCACCGGTTCGAGTCCACCGACCCGTTCGGGAGCGCGACCGAGGAACGGTTCCACAACAACGCGTTCCGCACGATCCGCGGGTTCGATGCCGCGAGCGGGCGGCTGACCAGCACCCAGACCGGCACCACGGCGACCCCAAGATCGATCCAGGACCTGGAAACGGTGTGGCGCAGCAACAGCACCCTGTACCGGCGGATCGACAAGCGCAATACCGTGACCACGGGCGACGACTACGTCGATACGTTCAGCTACGACGCGCTGGAGCGCCTGACGCAGCAGGCGACCACGGTGGGCGCGAGCCGCACGCTCACGTTCGCCTACAGCGCCACTGGCAACCTGACCAGCAAGACCAGCAACGTCGCCGGCGACCTGAACGTCACCGGGTACACCTACTCGGGCCCGCACCGGCTGCTGAGCGCCACCATCGGCGGGACCTCGAACACGCTCAGCTACGACAACAACGGCAACCTCACCCAGTACGCGGCGGCTTCGGGTCCGAGCACCTGGCTCACCTACGACGCCCGCAACAACGTCACCCAGATCCATGTGGGCCCCAACACCGCCACGATCGTGGCCCGTGACCAGTTCTGGTACGACACCGACGACCAGCGGGTGCAGAGCCTCGAGAGCTGGGATGAGTCGGGCACCACACGGACGCGCCGGGTGCTGTACCTGGGTGGAGATTTTGAGTACGTGCTGACTCCGGCCGGTTCGACGTACTCGCAGGTCCTGCGGGTCCAGATCACCGCCGCGGTACGGGCGGTCCGCCAGCGGCGGGCGAGCGACGGGGTCTGGGAAGCCTGGTACTACGAGTACGTGCACCGCGACCATCTCGGCTCGGTGGACGCGATCACCAACAGTTCCGGAACAGTGCAACAGAAAACGAGCTTCGATCCGTTCGGCGGTCGCCGCGCGACCACCTGGAACGCGGATCTCTCCGCCACAGGGCTCAACGCCCTGCGTTCCTGGCAGGACAGCCGCGGCTCGCGCGGGTTCACCGACCACGAGCACCTGAACCGCACCGGGTTCATCCACATGAACGGACGGGTGTTCGACCCGCGCATCGGGCGGTTCGTCTCCCCCGACTCGATCGTGCAGGCGCCGTGGTTCAGCCAGAGCTACAACCGCTATGCGTATGTGTTCAACAGTCCGTTGAGTTTTGCGGATCCGAGTGGGTTCATGGGAGAAGGCGGTGGTCCAGGTATCATCGAAGAGGTCGTAGTAGTAGGCCCGAAGATATCGGACGGAATCTCGGGAAACGTCTTTGTCCAATGGGGCTTTGGTGACTTCGCCTCTGGTTCAATCTGGATAACGACGCCGAACATCGATGCGCTTGTTGGATTCACGGTGCCGATAGAGATAGACGGCACGAAGTTCGAGTACGAGATAACCAAGGAAGATGTCGACAAGGCAGATCGGAGGGGGGAACGGGTAGCGGCAAGGGAGCGGCACTTAGGTAGGTTCTATCTCACCGGACACGCACTGGTCACGTTTACTGGCGGCGGGGTGGGAGCGACATGGACGATACGGGAGTTTGGACACCTGGCCGTAGAGTCGAATGTAGGGGGTGATCCGGATTGGTGGTCGGGCAAGGGCTCGCATCTTGTTGGGGGATTCTTAGTGGCCGATAGGCGTCGCGATAGCGATGAGCCATCGCGCAATCATGTAGTTTCCGAAATCGCACCTCCCAGTGGCGTCAGTCCTGCTGAGTACGCTCGCCGACTGCAGGCCGCCCATAACTACTTTGTTGCAAACAGTAGCGGGAAACTGGACTACGGTCTGAAGCCTCTGAATGGGCATACGTATAACTCCAACTCTTATGCGGTCGGGTTGGTATTGGCGACTGGAGGGCAGTTTGTGAGCGATTTTTCGCGGACCCAGTACCCTGGGTCGAACCTTCCTGTACCGGCTCGGTACTTTGGTCATTAGCGTGAAGATACTACTGATAGCTTGCATAGGCTGCCTGGCTCTATATGCCTTTGCTCATCCGTTTGTCGTCGGCCCGTATGATTTTGTGTACCTGTATCCGGATACTAGCTTCGACGTCGAGGTATTGGATTCAGGTCGACCCGGGGAGTCGTTCTATTGGGGCGATGATTACCCCATTCGATACCGCGTTCGCTTTTCGGAAGAGCTAGCCGTCGAGTTCAGGAATTCACCAGGGTCCTATGCGCCTGGAGTGGAGTTTGCAATTTTGAGCGATCAAGATTGGAAAGTAGAACTTCAGCTCGTGCGCGCGAACGAGATCGTATGGAGTGAGAGCTTTACAGATGTCAGGGTCGATAAGTCAGTAGCTAGCATCAAACGCGAAGGCGGTCTCGTCCGATTGCAATTTATGAGGCCCGGTTCGGACGTTGGTTCGATTGATCCTGTACCGGTGTATCAACTTGAACTTAGGCCGGAATCCTCAGGCTGCTACATCACATTTGATACGTTCTAGGCGAATTGAGGATAGGAATGGGAACTTAGTTTTTCCCCGATTGCTCGTGGTACGGATGCAGGGGTCCGGGCAGGCCGACGCAGGAGAGGTTCGATCGAATGTCCGAACGCAGTCTGATTTCGTACGGCGGTCGGAATTATGGCCTTACGGGTCAGCGGGTGAAAGAGAGCGATTAAGACTGCTGCGCGCAGGGCGTTGGCGAGGCGCCCCCAGCCCGGGTTCACCGAGACTGGAGTTGGAGTTGACCCGTGGTTCACGCGTGGCCAATTCAGAAGCGAAGATCTCATGGGCCCTTGCGCACATTATCCCGATTTTGGGCGCATACGCTCCTTTCGTTTGCGGGGATTTGACTTGAATCTGGAAGTAGCAGACGTGGAAGTGGCAGATGGAACTGAGAAAAGTTGTCCAAACACTCAGCGGCAAAGCGGGGCCTCATTCCCACATGGCGCCGGTGGCCATTGGCTTGACAACCCCCAACCCCACCCGGAAAATCCGCGACCCTCGTGTGGCTACGTAGCTCAGCTGGTTAGAGCGCGGCATTCATAATGCTGAGGTCGTTGGTTCGAGCCCAACCGTAGCTACCATACCTTCCTTGGCGCTCCCCGCCGCGCGGCACCCGCCGCAAGCGCCCGCTCACCCCATCGGATACAGGATCTCGCGCGTCACCGCGTCGATCTGCTTCATCACCTCCCGATCCAGGGTAAGGTCCGCCGCCGCGAAGATGTCGGGCAGCTGGTCCGGTGTGGTCGCGCCGACGATGGTCGAGGCCACGAAGTCGTGCTGCTTGCTCCACGCGGTCGCGAGCGTCACGAGCGGGATGCCCGCAGCGGCCGCGATGTCACGGAAGCGCTCGGTGGACGCCAGCGTCTTCTCGTTGACGAACCGCTTCACCATGGCGGCCTGGCGCGCGTCGGCGCTGCGGTAGCCGGT
The DNA here is from genome assembly GCA_019634925.1 of Pseudomonadales bacterium. Taxonomy (GTDB): domain Bacteria; phylum Pseudomonadota; class Gammaproteobacteria; order Pseudomonadales; family Azotimanducaceae; genus UBA7803. The sequence continues at coordinate 50,706 of JAHCAL010000010.1, read as the reverse complement.
GAAGCGCGCGCCCGCCGGCCAGTTGCCGTCGTTGTACTTGCCGGACAGCACGCCGCCGCCGAGCGGCGAATACGGGATCAGGCTGACCTGCTCCTGCCGGCAGGCCTGCGCCAGCTCGTCCTCGAAGCGGCGGTTGTTCAGGCTGAAGTTGTTCTGGATCGTCTCGTAGCGGGCAAAGCCGTTCGCTTCCGCGACGGCGAGGCTGCGGGTCAGGCCCCAGGTGGTCTCGTTGCTGCAGCCGATGATGCGGACCTTGCCGGCGCGCACCAGGTCGTCCAGCGCCTCGAGGATGTCCTCGTAGCGCGCGCCGTGATCGGGCCAGTGGGTCTGGTACAGGTCGATGTAGTCGGTCTGCAGCCGCGTGAGGCTCCCCTCCACCGCGCGGACGATGTTGTGCCGGTCGAGCGTGGTCATGCCGGCGCGCACGGCGGCCTTGATCCAGCCGTGGCTGGGTCCGGACACCTTGGTCGCGATGATCAGCGCGTCGCGCGGCTTGGTCTTCATCCAGCGGCCGAGGATCTCCTCGGTACGCCCCGCATACGACGGGTCGGGCGGCACCGGGTAGTTCTCGGCGGTATCGTAGAAATCGATCCCGGCGTCGAACGAGCGGTCCAGGATCTCGAAGGCGGTGCGTTCGTCGGCGAACGTGCCGAACGTCATGGTCCCCATGCAGATTTCCGAGACGACGATGCCGCTCCTGCCCAGTCGGTTGCGCTTCATGCCGGTTCGACCCCCTTCCGTTAGTGGCAATTGACTTTTTGGCCACTGATTCCTGGCCATTGATTCTTGGCAATGCGATGGAGCATGCCGGAACCGCGCGCGCCTGTCGCCCCGCCCAGGGCGACCCGCCCAGGGCGACCCGCTCAGGGCGAGCGGTACTCGCGGATCGGTTTCCAGAACCGCCAGATGAGCAGCGTCGCGGCCACCGAGATCGCGCCGCCGAGCACCATGGTGTTGCCGGCGCCGATGGCGGCGGCCCAGGCGCCGACCCAGATCGTGCCGACGTTGTTGGCGGTCTGCGCCGCGACGATCATGAGCGCGAACGCGCGGCCGCGCATGTGGTCCGGGGTGGTCAGCATCACCGTGGTCTGGCGCACGGCGACGGTGACCGCGTCCGCCGCGCCGAGCAGGGCGATCATGAGGGTGCCGAGCCAGAGCGAGTTCGCGGTGCCGAAGCCGAACAGGACGAAGCCGTAGGCGAGCGACGCATACAGCACCAGCATCCCCTTGGCACGGTAGCCGACCAGGAACAGCGCGACGAACGAGCCGAGGATCGCGCCGGCGGAGTTCGCGGCGCCGAGCAGGCCGGTTGCGCTGGCGCCGCCGGCAAACAGACCGAGCGCCAGCACCGGCAGGATCTCCCGGTAGAACGAGGCGACCGTGATGCCGGTGTCGAGCAGGAACAGGCCCGGCAGGATCGGGTGGCGCGCCACGTAGCCGAAGCCCTCGCGGGTCTGGGCGAAGGTCGAACGCCGGGCGTGTGCCGGATCGTGGCCGCTGGCGCGGCCATCGGCGCGGATCAGCCCGGGCAGGAGCGCCGCGGGCAGCGCGATGGCGGCACCGACGAGGAACGCGGTGGTGAGGCCCGCACTGACCGCGATGACCGCGAACAGCAGGGGGCCGGCGATGGCGGCCGCGTTCTGCGAGGCGGTGTCCGTGGACGCGGCGAGCAGCAGGTGCTTTTCCGGCACGACCGCAGGCACCAGCGCCGAGCGCGCCGGGCTCGCGAGCATCTGCGACGCCGCGGTCAGCGCGATGCCGGCGTAGACCATGAGTGGGGTGAGCAGGCCGGCGGCGTTCAGCAGGCCCAGGGCGAGCAGCGCCGCGCAGGTGGTACCGTTGGCCAGCGCCATCAGGCGCTTGCGATCGACCCGGTCGGCGAGCGTGCCGCCCCAAAGCAGCGCCGGGATCTGTACCACAAGCTGGACGACCCCGATCGCACCGACCATGAGCGCGGAGCCGGTCTCGTCGAGCAGCCACTGGGCGGTCGCGAGGATGCGGATCCACACCACCAGGGTGGCCATGACCATGGCGCCCCAGAGGATCCGGTAGTCGCGGTAGCGGAACGCGCCCCACGGGCGTGTCGGGCCGTCCGGCTGCGGTGTCGTGATCGGCTCGCTCAAGCTCTCCCCCGGCGCCAGGCCCCTATGTTGGCCGCAAGCGTGCGTGCTGGCCGCAAGCGTGCGCCGGCGCGCCCGGCGTCGACGGCGTTTTCACGGCCGCGCGCGGAGACTACCATGGGTCGGGAAACCGCGCGGCCTGCGCAGGAGGCGATCATGGGACAGTGGCTTCGGTCGATCAGGGGCTCCGTCGTGCTCGCGGCGGCGTTCGCCTGGGTAACTCCGGCGTTCGCGCTCGAGGTCGGCGATCCGGCCCCGGATTTCGAACTGGCCGCGAGCGACGGCAAGACCTACCGGTTGGCCGATTTCGTCGGCCGGCAGGCGGTGGTGGTCGCCTGGTTCCCGCGCGCGTTCACCAGCGGCTGCACGATCGAATGCAAGTCGCTCGCCGAGAACGGCGACCTGATCCGTGCGTTCGACGTCAGCTATTTCATGGCGAGCGTCGACCCGCTCGAGGACAATACGCGCTTCGCCGAGTCGACCGGCGCCGATTTCCCGCTGCTTTCCGACCCGTCCCGCGACGTCGCGCGGGCGTTCGGCGTGCTGAACCCGATGGGTTTCGCGAGCCGGCACACGGTGTACATCGACGTGGACGGGCGGGTTGCCGCGATCGACCGGAACGTCCGGCCCGCGTCGTCTGCCGAGGACATGGCGGCGAAACTCGCGGAACTCGGCGTCGCGCGGCGCTAGACGGTGGTCGGACGCCGCGCGGTGCATGGTTGAAATCGGCGGCGGTCTTCCCTATATAACGTTACATGTCGGCACGACCGTAGCCCTAAGGAGGCATGATGGCTGAACAGAACCTGAGAACTGCCGCAATCGCCGCTCGCACCGCGGATGCCGTGCCCGGTTCGCTGCAGGGGTCGCAGGCCGGTGTCGAAGTCAGCAGGGTCCTGCGCAACACCTACATGCTGCTCGGCATGACGCTCGGCTTCAGCGCGCTGATGGCCATGCTCGCCATGGCGCTCGGTGCGCCCTACCTAGGCCCGATCGTCACGCTGATCGGTTTCTTCGCGCTGCTGTTCGCCGTGCACAAGACCGCCAACAGCTCGCTCGGCCTGGTGATGGTGTTCGCGCTCACCGGTTTCATGGGCTTCACGCTCGGGCCGATCCTCGGCTTCTACCTGAGCCTCGCCAACGGGCCGGCCCTGGTCGCGTCCGCGCTCGGCTCGACCGCCGCTGCGTTCGTCGGGCTGTCGGCCTATGCGCTCGTGAGCCGCAAGGACTTCAGCTTCCTGAGCGGGTTCCTGGTGGTCGGCTTCTTCGTGATCCTGGGTTCGATCCTCGCCAGCCTGATCTTCGACCTGTCGGCATTCCACGGCACGATTTCGGCCGCGGTCGTGCTGTTCGCGAGTGCCATGATCCTGTGGCAGACCAGCGCGATCATCCACGGCGGCGAGACCAACTACATCCTCGCCACGGTCGGCCTGTACGTGTCGATCTACAACCTGTTCCTGTCGCTGCTGCAGCTGTTCGGCATGGCGGGCGACGACTGAGCGAGCCTGGTGGCTGGGCTCGCCCGGGCGCACCAGCGGCGCGCGGGCGGGCCGGGCGCAGCTCCTTACCCCCTTCTTCCGGTACTGGATGACGTCGCGCCGCGCTGTCAGGCGGTGAGCGCCCGGTACACCTTCGACACCGCTTCGGGGAGATCCTCGATGTCCTCGATCACCGCGTAGCGTTTGTCCGGGCACATCTGCCGCAGGTAATCGTGACCCGAGCGGTCGACGGTCAGGCAGAACGTCTCGACGCCTTTCTCCTGCGCCTCCTGCAGTGCCTTCGCGGTATCTTCCAGCCCGTAGGTGTGGTTGCCCCGCTCGGGGCCGTAGTCGGTGTCCTGCGGAAACCCGTCGCTCAGGATCAGCAGCACTTTCAGGGCGCTGCCCGACTCGATGAGTTTCCGCGTCCCGTGGCGGATCGCCGGACCCATGCGCGTGCTGCGGTGCGGCTTCATCCCGGCGATCGCGGCGAGGGTGGCGCGACTGAAGCGCTCGCCCGGTTCCTTGGCGACGAACACCTCCACGCAGTCGCGCCCGTACCCGGAAAACCCGTAGATGCCGTAGCTGTCGCCGAGCCCTTCCAGCGCCGCCGCCATGACCAGCATGGCCTCGCGCTGCACGTCGATGATCCGGCGCGGTTCCGCCACAGGGCTGCTCGCCGTCGCGGCTTCGTAAGGGTCGCGCAGGTTGGGGTTTTCATCGTCGTCGTCCGGACACGGCTCCGGCGCGGGTGGATCCACCGGATCGTCGGTGGAGGCCGACAGGTCGACGAGGAACACCGCGCTGACGTCGCGGTGGACCCGCTCGCGCCGGCTGTAGACCCGCTCGTCCGGTGACTGGCCGGCGCGCAGGTCCTGGCGGGCCTGGATCACGGCGTTGAAGTCGAGCTCGTCGCCGTCGTTCACCCTCGACACGCGCTGGTAGCCGAGCGGGCGGATCAGTTCCATCTGGCGCTGCACGGGCGGCCGGTGGCGGCGCATGACCGTCTGCAGGTCGGCGAGGTCGCTGCCAGCGTCCGCTGCGAGGCGCAGTTCGAACAGCCGGCACCAGCGTGGCCGGTAGGCGCGCGCCAGGTAGTCCCACTCGTCGTAGCGGAAGCTGCGCGCGTCGGGCTGTTCGCGGCCGAGCGCGTCGCGGATGGCCGCGCGTTCCATGTCGACCCGGCGCGCGAGCACGTCGCGTTCCTGCTGCACGGCGGCGAGGCGTACGTCTTCCGGGCGTGCTTCGCCGTCGCTGAGGCCGTCGGCGGCCGCGGCCACTGCTTCGTCGGACGCCATGAGCTCCAGCGCCTCGAGGTGCCGGTCGAGCGCCTCGAGCGAATCCTTCCAGTCGTCGAGCCGTGCTTCCCGCTGCATCCAGGCGGCAGGCCCGTCGAGTTCCTCGGGGAGCGGCAGTGGCACGTCGCCGCGCCGGCGCGGGAACGCGCCTTCGAGCAGACAATACAGGTCGATGCAGGCGCCGGCCGACTGGTAGACGTCGCCGGGCGTGCGTACGAGCGTCGCGAGCACCGGCAGGCAGGGGCGCAGCAGGTCGTGGAGGTCGAGCAGCGCGAGCAGGGCGGGATCGAGCCCGAGGCCGATGCAGTCGAGGCCGTGCAGCGCGCTCGCCAGGTCGGCGACCGGCCGCGGCGGATCCCGCGCCAGGAGGTGGTCGTGATAACGGCGCAGGTGGCCCCGGATGCCCGGATAGGCGCGCACGATCAGCGCGTCGAGGCGAGCCCGCTCACACAGCCCGAACAGGTGGCTCGCGAGCGCGGGCGTGTCGAAGCAGGCCAGCAGGCGTTCGTAGTCGCTCGCCCGCGGCCCGGGCAGCGCCGCGCGCGTCCAATCGATCCCCTGCGGCGCCGGACCGGGCCGTTGCGCGCGCAGCGTATCGAGGTGGAAGCGGAACGTGCCGAATTCGAGCTGGGCGAGCTGCTGCAGGGCCAGCACGCGGTAGCCGGCCGGGTCGGGATAGTCGAGGTGCGCCGGCAGGTACAGCGTGGCGCCGGTGACCGCGCTCTCGTCCGGCTCGAGGCGGGCGCGGCGGCCGGCGAACTCGCTCGACGGCGCGATGTGGAAATAGCGCCCGGCGATGCCTTCGGCAAAGAGCCCGAGCCGTGCCTCGACGTCGGCGAGTTCGATCACGCGCGCGTCAGGGCAGGAGCGCGTCGACGATGTCGCGGATCGCGCCCTGCACGGTCGGGTCGTCGCTCACCGCGTGGGTGATGGCGATCTCGGCGGCCCGGCGCGGCGTCACGCCCTGCACGACCAACTGCCCGGTGTAGACCAGGAGCCGCGTGCTGACACCTTCCTCGAAGCCGTGTTCGCGCAGGTTGCGGACCTTTTCGCCGATGGCGGCCAGGCGCTCGGCCAGGGCCGGTTCCACGGCCGACTCGTGCGCAATGATCTCGGTCTCGCGCGCACGGTCCGGGTAGTCGAACGTCAGGCTGACGAAGCGCTGCCGTGTGCTCGGCTTCAGATCCTTCAGCACGCTCTGGTAGCCGGGGTTGTAGGACATGACCAGCAGGAAGTCCCGGTGCGCGGCGAGCAGTTCGCCGGTCTTCTCGATCGGCAGCAGGCGCCGGTGGTCGGTGAGCGAGTGGATCAGCACCGTGGTGTCCTTGCGGGCCTCCACGACCTCGTCGAGATAGCAGATCGCGCCGCTGCGCGCCGCCCGGGTCAGCGGACCGTCGCGCCACACGGTCGAATCGCCCTGCAGCAGGAAGCGGCCCACCATGTCGGTGGCCGTGAGGTCCTCGTGGCAGGCGATCGTCAGCAGGGGAATGTCGAGCGAATGCGGGCGCTCGGCCCGGTACAGGCGCCAGGCCATGTGTTCGACGAACCGGGTCTTGCCGCAGCCGGTCGGGCCTTTCAGCAGGACCGGCAGGCGTGCCTCGTAGGCGGCGCGAAACACCTCGATCTCGTCGGCGAGCGGCAGGTAGTAGGGCTCGGCGCGCAGGTGCGCGAGGCTGGATTCGTCGTTCATCTGATCTGCTGCCGCTCCGTATTGCCGCGCCGCCCGCCAGGGTAGCCGAGACAATAGTCGATGGCGGACGCCGTGACCAATCGGGCCGTATCGAGGTCCCCCCGGGCGGCGTGGGATGTTATGGTTCCGCAGGCGCCCCCCGGCGCCAACGCATTCGATATGGAGGCAGGGTTTGCAGATAGCGAGCATGCGGGACTTCTGGGATCTGGTGGTCGAGGTCTGGCAGCAGGGCATTTTCGGCATCCAGATCGCCGACACGCTGATCGCGCTCGTGATCCTCGGCATCTTCCTCTGGCTGCGCAACCTGTTCACCCGGTTCGTGATGAAGGCGCTGCGGCGCGCCACCGACCGCACCCGCACCGACATCGACGATTCGATCCTCGACGCGCTGACCGCCCCGATCCGTTTCGTGCCGATCGTGATGGGCGTGTTCTTCGCGACCAGCGTGCTGGAGGTCGACGAGGCCGCGAACGCGTTCTTCTACAACGTGAACCGCTCGCTGGTCGCGTTCACGCTGTTCTGGGCATTTTTCCGGGTCACCGGCCCGGTCGGCCACGTGCTGCTGAAGGCGCAGGCCTTCTTCACCCGCGCCATGGTGGACTGGGTCGTCAAGGCCGCACGGGTCGCGTTCGTGGTGCTGGGTGCGGCCACCATCCTCGAGCTCTGGGGCATCGCGGTGGGTCCGATCATCGCCGGGCTCGGGCTGTTCGGGGTCGCGGTGGCGCTCGGCGCCCAGGACCTGTTCAAGAACCTGATCGCAGGGCTCTTCGTGATCGGCGAGCGGCGCTTCAACGTCGGCGACTGGATACTCGTCGACGGCGTGGTCGAGGGCACCGTGGAACAGATCGGGTTCCGCACCACCACGGTGCGGCGTTTCGACCGGGCTCCCGTGTTCGTGCCGAACGCGCGGCTCGCGGACAGCGCGATGACCAACTTCAGCCGCATGACCCATCGCCGGATCCGCTGGATCATCGGCGTCGAGCACCGTACCAGCATCGAGCAGTTGCGCGAGATCCGCGATCGCATCGAGCAGTACATCCACGAGCACGACGAGTTTGCGCACCCGTCGGAGGTGTCGACGTTCGTCCGGATCGATGCCTTCTCGGACAGCTCGATCGACATCCTGCTGTACTGCTTCACGCGCACCACCGTGTGGGGCGAGTGGCTCGAGATCAAGGAACGCCTGGCCCTCGAGATCAAGTCCATCGTCGCGCAGGCAGGCGCAAGCTTCGCGTTCCCGAGCCGGTCCCTGTATCTCGAATCCACCCCCGATGCGCCCGAGGTGTTCCCTTACTCGCGGCCCGTGGCGGTGGTCCAGGACGATCAGCCGGAGGCTCGGCAGGATGGCTGACGCACATCTACCGGGAGCCGGCGAGCCTGCCGCCGCGCAGCCCGACGCGTTGCTCGAAGCAGTCACCCTGCTGATCCCGGTGCTGCTGCGCGGTGTCGAGGGACTCGGCCGCGCCGGGCGTTACCTCGAACCGACCCTGCTCGAGGCACTGGCTGCGGAGGTCGACGCGCTCGGCGCGCCGCTCGCGGCTGCGCTCGCCGCGTTCGAGGCGCAGGACTGGCCGGCGGGACTCGAGGACTTCCGTCGCTGCGTGGCGGAGAGTGCCACGCGAGCGCTGACTGGCATCGAGCGTTTCGCGGCGGCGCCGACCCACGCGCAGCCGCTGATGGCGGCATACCGTGCGCTCGGCCAGCACTGGCGCGCCCTGGAAGCGCTTTACCCGGTCGCTGCCATGCTGCCGCCGGTGAGCCGATTCTTCCTGAACGAACACGCGCGTGGCGACGCGGCGCTCGCCGCGCGGCTGGCCGAATCCGCGGGTATCCCGGATCGCGGCGTCATGCATGCGGACAACGCGCCCGACCAGCGCGGCGGCTTCTCGCTGTATGTGCCCGAACATGCCGAGCCTGGTGTGCCGCTCCCGCTGGTGGTCGCCCTGCACGGCGGCTCGGGGCATGGCCGCGGCTTCCTCTGGTCCTGGCTGCGCGACGCCCGCAGCGCCGGCTGCATGCTGCTCGCGCCGACATCGCTCGGCGCCACCTGGCCGCTCATGGAGGACGATCGGGATGCGGCCGCGATCCGCGCGATGATCGAGGCGATCGACGCACGCTGGCCGATCGACCGCGCGCGGCTGCTGCTCACCGGCATGTCGGATGGCGCGACGTACAGCTGGATTGCCGGGCTCGCCGCCGATGCGCCGTTCACGCACCTGGCGCCGGCCTGCGGCACGTTCCATCCGCTGCTGCTCGAGGCGGCCGGCGCCGACCGGCTCCGCGGCCTGCCGGTCTACCTGGTGCACGGCGTGCGCGACTGGATGTTTCCGGTCGACGTGGCGCGCCTCGCGCGGGACGCCCTGACCGCGGCCGGCGCCGCGGTCGTGTACCGCGAGATAGAGGATCTGAGCCACGTATATCCGGTCGAGGAGAACGCGCGGATCCTCGACTGGCTGATCGAGCCGCGTCAGCGCCCGGGCAGCGGAACCTCGTTCGCCTCGTAGCAGCGCGCTTCGACGGACTTCGGCGGGTGGGCGCCGAGCGCCGCACCGAATCTGGTCATGTGCGGCGTCGCGAAATGAGCGATCAGCGCCGCCATGTCGCGCCAGCGTTCGGTGATCCGCAGCACGCCGGGATCGTTCAGTTCCACGCTGAAGCAGTAGTCCTCGCAGCCGGGCTCGGCGCGGCTCGCGGTTTCCATGGCGGCGATGGCCGGCTGCAGGGTGCGGATCGTCTCCGGATCGGCGGTGATGCGCGCGTTGATCACGATCATGGGTATTCCTCGGTCAGCGGCACCGGTTCGGCGGCCGGCGCCTGGTCGGGAAAGTGGCGGAAATTGGCCATCGCGTATTCCACCCGGTCCTCGACGGTCAGGTAGTAGTCCTCGAGACCCTCGACGTGGCGCAGGCGCGGCAGCAGCCCCTGGTTGTTCGCGATCTGGATGCTGAGCCCCGGGCGCGCGTTCAGTTCGAGCAGCAGCGGCCCGCGCGTCGCGTCGACCACGATGTCGCAGCCGAGATAGCCGAGACCGGTGACCTCGTAGCAGCGCGCGGCGAGCAGCAGCATGGTGCGCCAGTCCGGCACCACGAGATCCTGCAGACTGGTGCCCGTGTCAGGATGGTGGGTGACCAGCCGGTTGTTCTGCACCGCGGCCACGCTGCGGCCGGTGGCGATGTCGACGCCGACGCCTACGGCACCCTGGTGCAGGTTGGCCTTGCCGTCGGACGCGTGGGTCGCGAGCCTGAGCATGCCCATCACGGGGTAGCCCTTGAAGACGATCACCCGGATGTCCGGTACGCCCTCGTAGCTGATCGCGGAAAAGTACGGGCTGATCTTGACCAGGCTTTCGATGATCACCACATCGGGTCGGCCGCCGAGCGAGTGCAGGCCGCTCAGGATGTTGGTGACGTGCCGCTTGATGTCCTGCAGCGTGAGCCGCGCGCCGCTGCTCTTGACGTACAGATCGCCGTCCCGGTCGATGATCACGAGGATGCCCTTGCCGCCGCTGCCCTGGGCGGGCTTGATCACGAACTCCGACAGATCCCGGATCTGCGCCTGGATGCCTTCGATCTCATGCTGGGTTTCCACCACGTGCAGCAGGTCGGGTACCCGCAGGCGCGCGCGCTGCGCGACCACCTTGGTCTTCAGCTTGTTGTCGACCAGCGGATAGCGGTTGCGCGGGTTATAGCGGCCGATGTAGCCGATATTGCGCCGGTTCATGCCCATGATGCCGAGCTGGCGCAGCTTCAGCGGCGAGATCCAGCGGTCGCTCATCGATTGAAGACCGCGAACCTGCGCAGTTCCATGAGCCGGTAGCCGGTGTAGCGGCCGAGCATCAGGATGCAGGCCAGTACGCACAGGTGCAGCTCCGGGAAGTTGAAGGCCAGATGCCGCACGATCGCCTGGTCCATGACCAGGAACGCGAGTGTCGCGACCAGCAGGCTGCCGCCGCCCTGGACCACGACCTCCTTCGGGCCTTCTTCCTCCCAGGTGATGGACATCCGTTCGATGGTCCACGCCAGGATGATCATCGGGAAGAACGTGATGGTAAGCCCGGCCATGAGCCCAAGCCGGTAACTGATGACGCTCACGATCGAGATGATCCCGATGACCAGCACCACCAGCGTGGCGATGCGCGCCACCAGCAGCAGGTTGAGCGCCGACAGGTACGAACGGATCAGCAGGCCGATGGCGACCACCAGGATGAAGCTGGTGAGCCCGGGCAACAGGTTCGTCTGCAGGAACGCCAGCGCGATCAGCACCGGCATGAAGGTGCCGGAGGTCTTGAGCCCCACCAGGATCCGCATGAGCGCCACCACCAGTGCGCCGACCGGCAGCAGCATGATGAGCTTGAACATGCCCTGCTCGGCGATCGGCAGGCTGTACAGGGACAGGTCGAAGCCGGGCGCCTGCTCGTTGGTGAGCGCGGCCGCGGGCCGGATCTGGCTGATCATGCTGAAGGTGACCCGGCTGCGCGAACCGCCGAGCACCTCGAGCACCGAGGGCGTGGTGGTCTGCCAGAGCAGCAGTCTTGCGGGATCCGGACTGGTGCCGCCCGGGTCCACCAGGTGCCAGGCATCGTCCTGCCAGAACTGCACGAACTCGCGCAGATCCTGCCTGCGGCGGCCGTCCTCGAGCTCGAGCACCTGCACGGAGCGGGCGGGGATGCCGGCTGCGTTCAGGAGCGTGGTCATCAGCGTCGCGGGCCGATAACGCTCGAGCAGCAGCGCTACGTTCTGGCTCTGGCGCGCAGCGGTCAGCTCCTGGGTCAGCTGGCGGGCGAGCGAACGCGCATCGGCAGAGATCGGCATGACCGACTGGAGCAGTTGCAGGGCGGCCGTCTGGTAGGGTTCTTCCCAGACCGGCGTATCCGGTGGCGGTGGTGGATCCGGCAGCACCTCGTAGCCCGGATCGCGGACCAGGTCGAGCTTGTAGAACAGGATCTGTTCGCCCTGCGCGAAGCGTTTGGTCCAGTGTGCCTGGCGCTGCGTGTCGCGCGTGTTGAGATCGAAACCGAAGCCGGGCGAGGCCCCGGCTTCGCCGACCACGCGGAACCCGGACTGGTCCGGCGGCAGGGTCAGGAACGCCTGGGTGGCGCCGCCCTGGGCGAGGTACTCGACGCGTGCTTCGACCTGCCAGACGGTCTGCTGGACACCCGGCAGCAGCGGAATGCGATAGGTCGTGTGTCGGTACCACGCGGTGCCGATGCCCGCGACCAGGAGCAGCACGACGATGAAGATCAGCGGACCGCGTTGTGGCATGTTCGGTTACTGGTCCTGTGGCGGCTGCGCAGGCGGCTGCACGAACTGTTTGCCGACGTCGACCAGCGCGACGTCGGTCAGGAAGTTGCGGCCGAGTAGCATCTCGTGGTTCATGTGGGAGCGGTCCGCGAGCGTGAAATCCACGGTTTCCACGACGTTGCCGAGGCGCACCCGCAAGTCGACGACGGGGCGGCGCGAACCGGCAGGATCGGCCTGCTGCAGGACGCGTACGCGACGCTTGATGGGCCGCTCGATGGTCGCCACGGTGTCTTCGAGCTTGACGTTGAAGCGGACCCAGCGCCGGCCGTCGCGTTCGAACTCGACCATCTCCTCGGCGTGCAATGAACTCGAATCCGCGCCGGTATCGACCCGCGCCACGATGGCCGCGCCCGGCGGTTCGATGATCACCCGCTCCACCTCGCCGACCACGATCTTGTCGCCGGTGACGGGTACCGTGCGGATCTCGACCACCGGCTCACACGCCTCGCGGATGACCTGTGGGGCCGGCGTCGGGCAGAGCGCCAGCAGGTTGGCCGGCAGTGCTTCGAGGCGTTGTTCGAGCCCGGCGAGTCCTTCGGCGAGCGTCGCGCTTTCGCCGCGGCTGGCCGCTTCGCGAGCCTCGAGTGCCGCCTGGGTCCGGGCGAGTTCGTCCTGCACGGCGGCGAGCCGCTCGGTCAGTCCGGAAACCTGGTCCGTCAGCTGCTGCTGGCCTTCGGTGGTGGCGCAAGCGGACAGACCGGCACCCGCGCAGATCATGAGGACGAGCAGGACGGGCCTGGCGCACGGGTGTCGCTCGAGGCTCGGGAACATCGGGTGCATGGCGTGCCGGAAAGGTAAAAACAGGCGGACAAGTCTACTGATCGCCCTCGGGCGCAGGTACTGTATGAGTGTCCAGTCGGTGAAAAAAAACGGCTGCATCGGACGGTTGCCGGTCGCGCAACGTCGGGATTGCATCAGGAATGCGTCCCGTCCGCACGCGGTTGACGCAAGGCGCCATCGCCACGTGGCCGGTAGCAGGCGAACAGGACGAGTCCGAGTACCGCCCAGGCGAGGATCATGCCCCACTCGTACGGCCAGGCGAGCGCCGCCGGACTGCCCGGCAGGAACGCCAGCAGGAGCGCGATCGCGAGTACCACGGCGCTGACCCCGACGGTGCGCGGCCAGGCGATGCGGAACGGGCGCGGCATTCCCGGCTCGCGGCTGCGCAGCACCAGGAACGCGATCGGTACGAACAGGTACGCGACCATGGTGGCGAAGCTGCCGGCATTCACCATCCACACCAGCACCGTTCGGCCGAACAGCGGTGCGAAGCAGGACAGTACACCGATCGCGAGAACGCCGACCCACGGCGTGCGGTGTTTGGGGTGCAGCAGTCCGAACACGGCAGGGGCCTGACCCGAGTGGGCGAGTGCGTACAGCACGCGACTGCCACCGATGATGAACGCGTTCCAGCTGGTCAGGATCCCGGCGATCCCGCCGAGCACCAGCAGCTTGCCGGCGACCGGATGTCCCCACAGCGTGCTGGCGGCATCGCCGGTCGCCATGCGTGTATCCGCGAGCGCGGCATCGTCCAGGGCCACCGCGACCGACCAGGACACGAGGCCGTACCAGGCAACCGCGAGTCCCACCGAGACGATCAGGAGCCGGCCGATGCGGTTCGGCGGCAGGTCGATTTCCTCGGCGGACTGCGGAATCACGTCGAAGCCCACGAGCAGCGTCGGTACCATGATCAGCACGATCAGGATCCCGGTCGCGGGGGTGGCGATCCACGGCTCGGCGCGCGCGGTTTCGCCGAACGAGACTGCACCGGCCAGCAGCATCAGGCCCGAGAACAGGATCAGGACCGTCGCGACGCTTTGTATGCGCGCGGCGGTGCGGATGCCGAGCAGGTTGACCAGGGTCATCAGCACCGCGCTGCCGGCACCGATCAGTACGAAGCCGAGGTCGACATCCGCGCCGAACACCTGCCAGAGCGTGCCGAGGCGTATCTCGGGGAACAGGTATTCGATCGCGGTGGGCAGGGCGACGGCCTCGAACAGGCAGACATTGACGTAGGCCATGAGCAGCGCCCACGTGCAGACGAACGACCAGCGCGGGCCCAGCGCGCGCAGCGTGTAGACGTGTTCGCCGCCGGCCTGCGGCATGGCGGCCGCCAGTTCGCTGTAGGTGAGACCGATCAGGGCGATGACCAGCCCCCCGGCGAGGAAGGCCAGCACGGTACCGAGCGAGCCCGCTGTCTCGACCCAGTAGCCGGTCAGAAGGACCCAGCTCCAGCCGATCATCGCGCCGAATGCGAGCGTCACCACGTCGTGCGCGCGCAGCACCCGCGCGAACAGCGTCTGGCCCGATGCAGGCGCCCCTGATGCAGGCGCCCCTGATGCGGGTGCTGTCGCCGTCGCGGTTACAGGCGTCGCGGCCTTTTTCGGGTCGCGGGAAGACGGTTGCACGGCGGCACATCCCTGGTCGCGCGGCGCCGGGTGTGGACGCCTGCTGGCATTTGCGCAAGCATAGCCACAACACCCAGCCATTCACCAGTCGGCAGCAGCCGGGAAGGTCCCGCGTGATGCAGCGCATCCCATTCGAACACCGCCGCCGCCCGTTCGAGATCCGCGTGACGGACGACGGGGCGCTCGAACTCTATCTGGACCGGTGCCTGCGCAAGCGCCGGGAGCCGTCCGACCGCGAGCCGCAATATGTGTGGACCAACGTGGAGCTCGAGTGGGAGGAACACCACTACATCGAGGCCCGCTACTGGGCGAGTAACGGGCGGCTCGCGGTGACCGTCAACGGATCGCCCCTGATCGAACGGACATTGACCGAGGAACGGACCGAGGCACGGCCGGCTGTCGCCGGGGGAGCAGACGCATGAACGACATGAGCCGGGCCGACATGCTCGCCTGCCTCGAGGCGCAGCGCGAAGCGTACCTGCGCGAGGGCGTCGTGACCGCGGCCGTACGCCGGGATCGGCTGGAACGCGCGATCGGCCTGTTGAAGACGCACGAGCGTCGTCTCGTGGAGGCGATGACCGAGGACTTCGGGCATCGCAGCGAACACCAGTCGCTGTTCACCGACGTCGCGGCCTCGGTCGGTCCGCTGCGCCATGCAGCGCGGCATCTCGAGCGCTGGATGCGGCCGGAGAAACGCAAGGTGGGTCCGTTTCCGCTGAATCTGCTCGGCGCGAAGGCGCGGGTCGAGTTTCAGCCGCTCGGGGTCGTTGGCGTGATCAGTCCGTGGAACTTCCCGGTCAACCTCACGTTCACGCCGCTCGCCGGCATCCTGGCGGCGGGCAACCGCTGCATGATCAAACCCTCCGAGTACACGGCCGCGACGTCCGCGGTGCTCGCCGAGATCTTCCCGACCGCGTTCGATCCGCTCGAGATCGCGGTCGTGACCGGTGGTGCGCAGACGGGTGCCGATTTCGCGAGCCTGCCGTTCGATCACCTGCTGTTCACCGGCGCGACTTCGGTGGCGCGCCACGTGATGCGCGCAGCGGCCGACAATCTGGTGCCGCTGACGCTCGAACTCGGCGGCAAGTCGCCGGTCGTCGTCGGGCGCTCGGTGGACATGCAGCCGGCCGTGGACTCGATCATGACCGGCAAGCTGCTGAATGCCGGCCAGATCTGCCTGGCCCCCGATTACGTGTTCGTGCCGCGCGAGCGCGTCGACGACTTCGTTGCTTCGGCCGAACGTGCGGTGGGCCGGATGTATCCGACCCTGCTCGACAACCCGGACTATACGTCCGTGATCAACCAGCGGCATTTCGACCGGCTGAACGGCTATGTCGAAGGGGCCCGCGCGCGCGGTGCGCGGGTCGTCGAGATCAACCCCGCCAACGAGGATTTCCGCCAGCAGCCGCATCACAAGATCCCGCCCACCCTGATCGTGGACCCGGACGACGACCTCGCGGTGATGCAGGACGAGATCTTCGGCCCGATCCTGCCGATCAAGGGGTATGCCTCGATCGACGAGGTACTGGATTACGTGAACCGGCGTCCCCGGCCGCTCGGCCTGTACTACTTCGGCAAGGACGCGGGGGAAGAACGCACGGTCCTGACCCGTACCACGTCCGGTGGCGTGACGGTGAACGACGTGGTGATGCACGTGGCCCAGGAGGACCTGCCGTTCGGTGGTGTCGGGCCGTCCGGCATGGGTGCGTATCATGGCTACGACGGCTTCCGGACCTTCAGCCATGCCAAGGCCGTCTTCACCCAGACGCGGATCAACGTGGCGGAGCTCGCCGGGCTGCGCCCGCCGTATGGCGAGAAGATGCTGAAGGCCATCCGGGCACAGATGCGCTGACGGCGGGCGCGAAGGAAGGCACATCGTGTCGAACGCTCGACCGGTCAGCGAACGCTGGACCCGCGCGGAACTCGCGGCGGGTGCCCGGGTGTTCGTGGAGCAGGGCTACCTGGTGCTGCCGGGATTCTGTGCGCCGGCGTTCTGCGATGCGCTCGCGGCCGAAGTACGCGGCGCGCTCGACCCGGTGCTCGGTCCCGCGGAGTATGAGGCGGACGTGGGGTACCCGGGCGCTCCCCGGGATCGTGACGCGCCCGGCGGCGACACGCCGCGCCGCCTGCTGCATGCCTACTCCCGGTTCGCCGCGCTGCGCACGTTCGCGACCGGACCGGACCTCGGCGCATGGCTTGCCGCGGTGATGGATACCGGGGACGTCTGTCTCTCGCAATGCCATCACAACTGTGTCATGACCAAGGCGCCGGGCTTCAGCAGCGTGACGCTCTGGCACCAGGACGTGCGGTACTGGTCGTTCGCGCGTCCGGAACTGGTGTCGGTCTGGCTTGCGCTCGGACCGGAAACCGCCGAGAACGGCGCGCTCGCGGTCATCCCGGGCACGCATCGGATGACCTTTGCACCCGAACGGCTGGACGAAGCCAAGTTCCTGCGCTCGGACCTCGAGGAGAATCAGGACCTCATCGCCACCGCGCGGACCGTCGAACTCGCCGGCGGCGACGTGCTGCTGTTCCACTGCCGGACACTCCACGCCGCAGGTCGCAATACGACCGGCGCGGTCAAGCTCTCGGCGGTCTTCACCTATCACGCGGCCGACAACTTACCGCTCGCGGGCAGCCGGTCGGCGCGTTACCCGGGAATTCCGTTGTAGGGTTGCCGGCGCGCCGTCCGGGGAACCGGGCGGACGCCAGAGGTCGAACGGGTCATGAGCGAAGAAGACAGTTTTCGCGATGCGATGGCCGATGTGGCGCCGCTGCCGCAGAAGCGGGTCGCCCACGCGCCCACGCCGCCCGTCGCGTCGCCGGCGCAGCTCGAACGCCGCGAGGCCGCGCTGGGGGAACGCAAGCCGCGGGTCGATCCGAACTACCTGACCCTCGGCGAGGTGCCGCTGCTGCACCCGCGGGAAATCCTCGAGTGGAAGAAGGACGGCGTGCAGCACGCGGTGTTCCGCAGGCTCAAGGCGGGGCATTACGCGATCGAGGGAGAGCTCGACCTGCACCGGCACACGGTGCGCGAGGCGCGGGTCGCACTGTTCGAGTTCCTGAACCGCGCGCTCGGCCGCGGTTGGCGCACGGTGCTCGTTTCCCACGGACGCGGCGAGCGGAGTCCGACCCCGGGACGGATCAAGAGCTACGTGGCGCACTGGCTGACCCAGGTCCCGGAAGTGATCGCCTTCCACAGCGCGATCGCGCGCCAGGGCGGAACGGGATCGGTCTACGTGATGCTGAAGAAATCGCCGGAAGCGCGCGACGCCGCGCGCGAGCGGCACGGCGGCAAGCGCGAACCGTCCGGGCTCAACGACAGCGAAACACGTTGAATTCCTGGGTGCCTTCGAACACGGGCCCCGCGGGCACCACGGTGTCGCCACCGAGTCCGGGCGCCTCGTTGCGCGCCAGCACGATCAGCTGCTCGCGGACCTTGCCCGGCGACAGGCGATTCAGCGTCCTGCTCGGAATGCTCGAAGTGACCTTGCCGACCAGTTCGCAGGCACCCACCTCGTTGGGCGCGGCCTGCGCCACCCGGGCGCCCTGAGCGGTCAGTTTCATGCCCATGCAGCCGGCGAGCGCGCTACCGAGCACGACCAGTACTGCCAGCCGCAGCAGCGGAGAATGCCGAAGCCCCTTCATCATATCCGTCCCTTGTTGAGATCGAGAATGCCGCGCGCGAGGTTGAGCCGCAGTACGTCGCTGCCGCCCTCGGCAAGGCGCAGACTGCGGACGCGCCGGTAGAGTATCGAGAGCGGGTGATCATCGGTCAACGCGTTCCCGCCGACGAGCTGGATCGCGGTGTCGACCACCTGGCCGACCTGCTCGGAGGCGTAGACCTTGCACGCGATCGCCTCGTTGACCACGTTCTCGCCGGCATCGGCGAGGCGTGCGGTCCGGTACAGCATGCTGCGTGCGGCGAACGCGTGGATGCGCAGGTCCGCATAACGCAGCCGCACGCCTTCCTTGTCACCGCGCGGCCGGCCGCTGCGATCCGGTGCCGCCAGATGACCGGTCAGGTAGTCGATGGTCCAGCGCATGAGGCCGACACACTGCGCGGCAATGAGCAGCCGGGTGTCGCCGATCTGGCGCATGGCCCGGGGCATGCCTTCGCCGGGCTTGCCGATCACGTGCGTGGCCGGCACCCGCACGGCGTCGAACGCGAAGGCGGCGTGGTGGCTGCCGTCGATCGAGCTGAAGCGGCGGGTGAGCCGGACCCCGGGCAGGTCGGTGTCGATCACCACCAGCGCAGGGCCCTGGCCGTCGATCTGTACCAGCGTATTGATGAAATCGGCATCGGCGCCGCCGGTGACGTAGGACTTCTGGCCGTCGATCACCAGCCAGTCGCCGTCGATCCGGGCGCGGGTCGGCGCCGGGGCATCGTCGGGTTCGGTGATGCCGAAGCCGGCGCGCTTCCGCCCGGCCAGGAGCGGCGCCAGATGACTGGTCGCAAGCGGCTCGCCGACCCCGGCGAGTACCCCGGGCCCGGGCCCGAACACCGCGTCCTGGAAGGGGGCGTTGTTGGCCGCGAGGGTCTCGCGGACCAGCGTCAGGGTGAGCGTCGATGCAGCCGTGCCGCCATACTCGCGGGGCTGGGTCATGCCGAAGAAACCGGCGGCCCGCGCCGCGGCGACCACTTCGGGGCGCGCGACGGACGCGGGTGCACCGGCGCGCGCGATGAGTTCGCGGGTCGCGAAGTCCTGTGCCCGTTGGACGAGTGCGCGCGCTTCGGCGGTCAGCTGCTCGGGCATGGCGTCAGACGGCCGGGCCGATCAGGATCACGATGATGAGCAGCAGGCAGAGGATCATGGCGCCGACCGAATAGAGCACCAGGGTCTCCTTGCGCGCCGCGCTCGCGAGGAACGCTTCGACGTCATCCTGGCTCTGCGCCGCGGTGGAGCTGGTGAGGCGGTAGCGCGTGATACCGTCGGCGCGCTTCGGCAGCTTGACGAAGAGCTCCGGCGTGCGCTGCAGCCGGACGTTGACCTCCGCGAAGCTGATCCCGGTATGCCGGGCGATCTGGGTCGGATGCAGTCCCACGCCCGGGTGATCCAGGAAACAGCGATAGATGTCCGTCAGGCGGCCGACCTTGCCGCGAAAACGGAAGTTCACCGGCAGCAGGCCGAAGATCATGCTGTACGGCCCCGTTGCGGGCGGTTGCACCACATGCGGGGGAGTTTAACCGGGTTTGCGCGCGAGCACGATGGCGCGTACCGGTGCCGGCAGGCCTTCCACGGTACGCGTGGGATCCGCTGGATCGAGTGCCGCGGCCAGCGATTCGAAGCGCATCCAGGGCGTGCTGCGCTGTTCGCCGGTGGTCGTGCGGGTGACGTCGACGACTGCCACGTCGATGAACCCCGCCTCGCGGAGCCAGCGGGTCAGCGAGGTGACGGCTGGCACGACGTGGACGTTGCGCATCCGTGCGTAACGCTCGGCGCCGACCAGGTCCGGACCCCCGGTGACCACCAGTGACTCGAGCACGACGCGACCGCCGGGAGTGAGACAGTCGAAGAGGTGCCGTACGTGTTCGAGGGGGTCGCGGCGGTGATAGATCACGCCCATGCTGAACACCGCATCGAACAGGGCGCGGGGCAGTTCCTCGAAACGCAGCGGCAGGACCCAGTTGCAGGTGCTGCGCACGTAGCGGTTGATGGCGCGGTGCTGCATGCAGTAAAGGTGTGTCGGGTCGATGCCGACGACCAGCCGCGCGCCGGCGGCGAGCATGCGCCAGCCGAAATAGCCGTTGCCGCAGCCGACGTCGAGGATCCTGAGTCCATCGAGCCGGCCGACGTGCGGCGCGACGCGGCGCCACTTCCAGTCCGAACGCCACTCGGTGTCGATGCGGACGCCGAAGAACTCGAATGGACCCTTGCGCCACGGGTGCAGGGCGTCGAGTGACTCGGCCAGCACGAGCCGCCCCGCTTCGTCGATCGTGCCCCGCACCGTCACCGTATCCGCGAACTCGACGGCCTCGGGCACCAACGCGGGCAGGCGCTCGATCGCGGCGCGCCAGCGCACGAGATGCCCGTGTCCACCGTCCGCGAGGCGTGTTTCGAACGTCGCCGCGAGTTCGGCAGCTGATGCGCGCCAGTCCGGCAGCGCATCGAACAGCGGCGTCCAGGCGTTCGAGTCGGATGTCGTCACGCGGGCCCCGTCAGCCCGGTGCACGCGGCCAGGCCAGGAACGAGGCCCAGTTCAGGCATTGGTACCACTTCCGGGTGAGCGCGAAACCCGCGGTCGCGAACAACTCGCGGTGCCGTGCCTCGGTCTCCACGATCATCACGCGCTCGAGCGCGCTGCGTTTGCCGCTGATCTCGAGCTCGCTGTAGCCGTTGGCGCGTTTGAAGTCGAGGTGGGCCGCCTCGAAGAACGCCTGTTCCGCGGGGTCCTCGAAGCCGAGCTTGCCGGACACGATCAGAAGGCCGTCGTCGCCGAGGGCGGCGCGAACCCGCGCGAGCAGATCACGGCGGTCGGCGGGCGGAATGAACTGCAGCACGTAGTTCAGGATCACGACCCCGGCTTCGTCGAGCGCGCAATCGCGCACATCTGCCTCGACGAAGCGGATCCGCGGATCGGTGACCGTCGTGCGCGCCGCCGCGATCATGGCCGGGGCGCTGTCGACGCCCACTACGGGCGCGTCGAATCCGTCCAGCTGGCGGCACACCGCGAGCGCGGTCGCGCCGAGCGAACAGCCGAGATCGTAGATCCTGCGGCCGGGCCGGCCGAGCGCCTGTACGTGACGCGCGGCGAGCAGCCCGGTCATCGGAATGACGGTCTCGTAGCCCGGTACCGAGCGGCGGATCATGTC
The DNA here is from genome assembly GCA_019634925.1 of Pseudomonadales bacterium. Classification (GTDB taxonomy): domain Bacteria; phylum Pseudomonadota; class Gammaproteobacteria; order Pseudomonadales; family Azotimanducaceae; genus UBA7803. The sequence goes on along the minus strand of JAHCAL010000010.1, from coordinate 29,601 downwards.
GGGGAACACCGCGACGACGGACGCATCGAACGCGAAGTCGACCAGCTGACGGTCGGGGTCCCTGAACAGCCGGTCGCGCTCGCTTGTCATGGAATCGCAATGCCTGCGTGGTAGAGTTTCGGGAGTTCTCGTGTGCCTGTGCGCGCACCGACGGAAGTTTGCCCCCCGGACGGACGCATTGTAGTCATGAACCAGCCCGAGCTCACCCATCCTGCGCTCTTCATCAACCGGGAGCTGTCACTGCTCGAGTTCAACCGGCGCGTGCTGGCGCAGGCGCAGGACGAACGCCTGCCGCTGCTCGAGCGGTTGCGCTTCCTGTGCATCGCGAGCTCGAATCTCGACGAATTCTTCGAGATCCGCGTAGCCGGCCTCAAGCAGCAGGCGGCATTCGGCGCCAGTCAGCGCGGGCCGGACGGCCTGAGCCCGGCCGAACAGCTGCAGCGGATCAGCGAGACCGCCCACACGCTCGTCGCCGAGCAGTACCGGGTGCTGAACGAGGAACTGCTGCCGCGCCTGGATCGGCACGGGATCCGGCTGCTCGCGCCGGGCCAGTGGAACACCCGCCAGCGGCACTGGCTGAAACGCTATTTCCACCGGGAACTCGCGCCCATCCTGAGCCCGATCGCGCTCGATCCGGCGCACCCGTTCCCGCAGCCGATCAACAAGAACCTGGCGTTCATCGTCGACATCGAGGGCGAGGACGCGTTCGGTCGCGAGTTGAGCAAGGCCATCGTCCAGGCGCCGCGCGCCCTGCCGCGGCTGGTCGAACTGCCGGAGTCGAGCGCACAGGCTTCGTACGAACTGGTGCTGCTGTCGTCGATCATCGAGGCGTTCATCGACGAGCTGTTTCCCGGCATGAGCACGCTCGGCTGCTATCAGTTCAGGGTGACCCGCAACAGCGACCTGTTCGTCGACGAGGAAGAGGCCGACGACCTGCTCCGGGCATTGCAGGGTGAACTGCCCTCGCGACGCTATGGCGACGCGGTGCGCCTCGAGCTGGCCGACGACTGTCCGGACGACCTGGCGGCGTTCCTGGCCGTGCAATGCCGGGTCGCGGCGGGCGAGGTATACCGCTGCGACGGGCCGGTGAACCTGGTGCGCCTCGCGGCACTGCCGGATCTGGTCGACCGGCCGGAACTCAAGTTTCCCCCCTTTGCGCCGAGCGTGCCCGCGCGGATCGGCGACGCCGGCAACATGTTCGAGGTGATCCGGCGCGGCGATCTCCTGCTGCATCACCCGTTCCAGTCATTCGCGCCGTTCCTGGATTTCCTGCGCCAGGCCGCGGTCGATCCGGACGTCATGGCGATCCGGCAGACGCTGTACCGGACCGGCACGGACTCGTCGGTCGTCGACGCGCTGACCCGCGCGGCGGCCAACGGAAAGGAAGTCCTCGTGGTCATCGAACTCCGGGCGCGTTTCGACGAAGAGGCCAACATCGGCCTGGCCAACCACCTGCAGAAAGCCGGCGCGCAGGTCGTGTACGGCGTGGTCGGCCACAAGACCCACGCCAAGATGTCGATGGTGATCCGGCGCGAGGGGCGCAACCTGAAGCGCTACGTGCACCTCGGCACCGGGAACTACCATACCGGCACGACGCGCCTGTACACCGACTACGGGCTGTTCACCTGCAATCACACCATCGCGCTCGACGTGCAGCGCCTGTTCCAGCAGCTGACCTCGCTCGGCCGCAATACCAACCTGCGCACCGTCCTGCAGGCGCCGTTCACGCTGCATCGCTGGGTACTCGACTCCATCGAGCAGGAGATCCGGGCCGCCCGCGAGGGCCGCCCGGCGCGCATCACGGCCAAGATGAATGCGCTGATCGAACCGCAGATCATTGCCGCCCTGTACCGCGCCTCGGGCGCGGGCGTCGAGATCGACCTGGTCGTGCGGGGCGTCTGTGCGCTCCGGCCCGGACTCGCCGGCGTTTCCGACCGGATCCGGGTGCGCTCGATCGTCGGCCGGTTTCTCGAACACACGCGGGTATTCATCTTCGAGAACCGCGATCCCGGTGTTTACCTGTCGAGCGCCGACTGGATGGGCCGCAACTTCTTCAGCCGCGTGGAAACCTGTTTTCCCGTGCTGGACGACGCGCTCGCGCGGCGCATCAGGGCGGAGATCGCGCTCTACCTCGCGGACAATGCGCAGGCCTGGGAGCTGCAGCCGGACGGCAGCTATCGGCAGGTTTCGGTTTCCGAGGACCGGCGTCAGAGCGCCCAGGAGACGTTGCTGGCGGACCTGGCGGGCGGCCGCTGACCGCGCTGGGCGCTCAGCAGTTGCTGATCAGCAGCTCTACGTCGGCCGCGGTCAGGTAGGCGGCTTCCTGCTGCAGGTCGAGGCGGGTCAGCGGGTGGCGCCGCAGCCAGCTCTCGGGCAGGGTGAGGCACAGTTGATTGCGGCCGAGCACCTTGAATGCCGCGTGCGGCAGCGGGCGCGACACGCGGTTGCGGTGCAGCACCGTCGCGAGCCTGAGCAGCACCGCGAGCCGGATCATCCGGGTGCTGTCGGCGCCGTTGAACATCGGCTCGGCAATCGGAAACTTGCGTCGGTGCGCGCGCACCAGTGCCGCCATCTGCTGCTGGTCCCAGCTTGAGAAACCGGGCATGTCCATGTGCTGCAGCAGGTAGCCGCCGTGCTTGTGGTACTGGGTGTGCGCGATGTCCATACCGATCTCGTGCAGCTCGGCCGCCCAGGAGAGCAGCAGTCGTTCGTTCGGATCGGTCAGCTGCCACGCATCGGCGACCTGGGCCAGGAGCCCGAGCGCTGTCTCGCGTACGCGGCGCGCGTGCTTGTCGTCGACGTGATAACGCGCCATCAGGTCCCGCACCGTGCTTTCGCGCACGTCCTGATGCTGCGCCCGGCCGAGCAGATCATGGATCACCCCTTCGCGCAGGGCCCCGCTGCTTGCCTGCATCCGGTCGATGCCGAGCCGGTCGAAGATCGCGTAGAGGATGGCGATCCCGCCCGGGAAGACGGCGGCACGCTCGGCGGGCAGCCCTGGCAGGCTGAGCGAATCCAGGCTTTTCGCGGCCAGGATCGCGCGCCGGATCTCCTCGAGTCCGGCCAGGGTGATGTGGCTCTGCTCGAGCCCCATGGCGCGCAGCACTTCCTGGGTGGCGAGAATCGTCCCGGACGCACCGACCACGGTATCCCAGCCGCGCTCGCTGTAGGCGCGCTCGATCGGCTCGAGTTCCTGGCGCGCATGGTTGACGGCTTCCTGGAACTGGGCGGAACGGATCCGGCCGTCGGCGAAGTAGGTGCGCGAGACGCCGACACAACCCATGAACAGGCTTTCCATGAGTTCCGGCTTGAAGCGACGCCCGAGGATGAGCTCCGTGCTGCCGCCGCCGATGTCGATGACCAGCCGGCGGTCGTGGTCGTCCTCGAGCGCGTGGCTCACGCCGAGATAGATGAGCCGGGCTTCTTCGCGGCCCGGAATGATCTCGACCGTGTGCCCGAGCGCAGCCTCGGCGCGCCGGATGAAGTCGGCGGCGTTGTTCGCGCGGCGCAGGGTATTGGTTCCCACCACGCGTACGTTGCGCGGCGGCAGCTCGCGTAGCCGCTGGCCAAAGCGTTCCAGGCAATCCAGGGCGCGCTGCATGACCGGCTCCTGCAGGTCGTCGCGCGCATCGAGGCCTTCCGCGAGGCGCACCATTTCCTTGAGCTTGTCCAGGATCTGGACGCGCCCGCCGCTGACCTGCACGACCAGCATATGGAAGCTGTTGGAGCCGAGGTCCACCGCCGCCAGCTGCTGCGGCTGGTCATCGGTCAGCTGGTAGGTGAGTTCGGCCATCGGGTCCGCGCCAGGAAAGGGGGCTCATTCTAGACCCTGATGGTGACCAGTAAACCGGAAGTTTCCCTGCCGTGCAGACGCTCAGGCGCCAGCAGGCACCGGGTAGATGGACGGAGGCAGCGGGCAGTCCAGCGCGGCCGCGATGCCCTGCAGGAGCGCGCCCTGCCGCGCGCCGACCTGGCCATCCGCCAGTACTGTGGTCGCGCATGCCTTGATGATGCGCGGCTTCTGCAGCGCGGGCAGCGCCCGAAGCACGGCGAGCGCGGCGTTCAGACGGCGGAAGTCCGGGTCCGGGCGGGGATCATACGCGATGCCGATCCCTGCCTGGGTGGCGCCCGTCCCGAACGCGGCCGCTGCCCCGGCGGGGTCCTGTTCGCGCGCCAGCGCCGCGAGCAGTTCCGCCGTCGCCCGGGCGGGATCGCCTTGCGCCGCGGACACCGCCGGCCGCTCGCTCTTCGGCTCGAAGTGGGATCCGAGGTCCCGCACCAGCAGGCGATGCAGCACCCACTCGAAGAGATCGATGCGCCTATCGGCGCGGATCAGTTCGACCAGGCATGCGGCGAAACGCCGGTACTGGGCCGGCGAGAGTGATTTCAGGGCCGGCATGGCGAGTTCCACGAGCACCAGCCGTTGCGCTTCGTCGAGCGGCGCGACGAACGGCAGCAGCCGGCCGGCGGCGAGCGCGAGTCCGGGTTCCCCCTGCGTCTCGAGGTGCCGGACCTGTTCCGCCGCGCGGTCCGGTTGCATGACCATGGCGAACAGCAGCGCACGGCTGCTCCAGGCGTCGTGCGCGGCGTCGTACAGGGGCGCGGGCAGGCCGTCTATGAGCCGGACGGCTGCTCCGAGTGCGGCGTCGTCGAGTCGGCCGACGGCTGCGACGATTCCGTCCGTGCGGATCGATCCGGCTGCGTCGACAGGCCCTGCTACCGCGGCACCGGCGACCGCGGACGCGAGCCCCGCGGCGGCCATGCCCGCCGCGCCGGCGGCTGCACCTGCTGATTCGGCGGCCGCGGCGCGCCGGATCGCCACCGGGTCCGGTGCGGGATAGCGCCCGTCCCAGCGCGGATCGAGCGCACGGATGCGTCGCTCGAGCGGCGGGTGCGTCGCGGTCAATCCGCCAAGCCAGGCGCGCGCGACCGGTCCGAAGAAGATGTGGCTCGCTTCCGCCGCCGCTGCGCCGCGCATGTAGGATCCGACCGAGTGTCCGCCGATCTTCTTGAGTGCGCCGGCGATGCCCCCGGGATTGCGCGTGAACTGGACCGCGGCCGCGTCGGCCAGGTACTCGCGCTGCCGGCTCACGGCCGCCTTGATCAGCTTGCCGAACAGTGTGCCGGCGTAGCCGATGACGAGCAGGCCGAGGCCCAGCACGAGCAGCGGAAGCCCTGCGCTGCCGGCCCGGCCGGCGCCGCCGGTTCGGCGCGAGCGCCCGGCCGCGGAAGCGGTGCCGCGCAGCAGGCCGTGCCCGACCAGCCCGATGAACAGGATTCCGTGCAGGAGTGCCAGCAGGCGCAGATTCAGGCGGCTGTCGCCGTTCAGCAGGTGACTGAACTCGTGTCCGATGACCCCCTGCAACTCGTCCCGGTCGAGCAGTTCCAGGGTGCCCTGGTTGACGCCGATCACCGCGTCGGCGAAGCCGAGCCCGGCCGCGAAGGCATTGATCCCGGGTTCCGGCACGATGTAGACCGGGGGCACCGGCAGGCCCGAGGCGATCGCCATTTCCTCGACCACGTTCAGGAGCCGCCGCTCGAGCGGATCGGCGGTGTCGGTCGGCACCAGGCGTCCGCCCAGTGCTTCGGCAATGGTGCGCCCGCCACCGCGCAGCCACAGGTACTTGTACAGGCAGGCGAGCCCGACGGTGCCGACCACCAGGAAGGTGATCCAGAACCAGTATCGTGCCGGCAGCCGGGCGAGGGTGCCGGTCGGGTCGAGCGGATCGGCCTGGCCGAAGCCCATCGTCCAGGCATACACGACGGCGACCAGCAGGTTGGTCAGCACCACGAGGCTCGTGACGGCGGCGGCGAACAGGCCCGCCAGGATCCAGGTGCGCCGGCGCGCCAGGTCCTGTGCGCCGAAGAAATCCACGGCTCAGGCGTCCGCGGTGCTCAGGAGAACGACACCCGCGGTGCGGTCTGGATCGCCTCGCGGTCCTGGAACTCGAGCAACCCGGCATCGCTACCGTGACCGAACAGCCCAGCGAACACCACCGGCGGGAACGACTGTCGGTAGGTGTTGTAGGTCATCACCTGGTCGTTGTAGCTCTGCCGCGCGAATGCGATGCGGTTCTCGGTGCTGGTCAGTTCCTCGGTCAGCTGACTGATGTTCTGGTTGGCCTTGAGGTCGGGATACGCCTCCATCACGGCGTTCAGACGGATCATCGCACCGCCGAGCGCGCCCTCGGCGCCCGAGAGGGCCTGCATGGCCCCGGGATCACCGGGGCTCGCGGCCGCGGCCTGGGCCGCGGACACGGCGGTGTTGCGCGCCCGGATGACCGCCTCGAGCGTCTCGCGTTCGTGGGTCAGGTACGCCTTGACGGTCTCCACGAGGTTCGGAATCAGGTCGTAGCGCCGTTTCAGCTGCACGTCGATCTGCGCGAACGCATTCTGAAACCGATTCTTGAGTGCGACCAGCTTGTTGTAGATCGCCACGACCCAGATCAGGAGGATCGCTACGACGGCCAGGATCACCAGGAATTCCATGGGGGTCTCCTTTGCTAGCGCAAGCTCAGTCCGGCAGACCGAGCACGCGTTTGGCGATCACGTTGAGCTGCACTTCGGAGGTGCCGCCTTCGATCGAGTTCGCCTTGGAGCGCAGCCACTGCCGGGTGGTGCCGAGCTCCCGGTCCTCGAAACCATGGCCTTCCCAGCCGAGCGCGCGGGTGCCCATGGTCTCGAGCAGCAGTTCGAACTTGCGCTTGTTCTGCTCGGTCCCGTAGTACTTGAACATGCTGGCCAGGTTGCCGTCGCTCTGCCCGGCGCGTGCCTCTTCCGCCGCACGTGCGAGCGTCAGCTGGAAGGCGAGGTCGTTCTGGCGGTGCGCGACGACGCGGCTGCGCAGGGCCGGATCGGCGATGCGTCCGTCCTGCTCGCCGACGTACTCGCGGGCGGTGTCCTCGAGTTTGCGTCCCGCGCTGCCGAGGGCGGATACGCCGCCGATGCCGGCGACCATCTGCCGTTCGTGCTGCAGAAGGCGCTTGGCGATGGTCCAGCCCTCGTTCAGGTTGCCGACCAGGTTGGCCTTCGGCACCTTGACGTTGTCGAAGAAGGTCTGGCAGAAGGGCGACGAGCCGCTGATCAGGCGGATCGGGCTGGTGCTGACGCCCGGCGACGCCATGTCGAACAGCACGAAGCTGATGCCCTGGTGCTTGGGCGCGTCAGGGTCCGTGCGCACCAGGCAGAAGATCCAGTCCGCCTCGTCGGCGTAGGAGGTCCAGATCTTCGAGCCGTTGACGAGGAAGTAGTCGCCGTGGTCCTCGGCGCGCGTGCGCAGGCCGGCGAGGTCGGATCCCGAGCCCGGTTCGGAATAGCCCTGGCACCAGCGGATTTCGCCACGGACGATCTTCGGCAGGTGTTCGAGTTTCTGCTCGTGGCTCGCGTACTCGAGCAGCGCGGGCCCGAGCATCCAGATGCCGAAGCTGTTCAGCGCCGGGCGTGCGTTGATGCGCCGGAGCTCCTCCTGCAGCACCTTGTTTTCCGCTGCCGAGAGTCCGCCGCCGCCGTATTCCTTCGGCCAGGTCGGACAGGTCCAGCCGCGCTCGGCCATGCACTCGAGCCAGCGCCGCGAGGCCGGATTGACGAACCGCTCGCGGCGCCCGCCCCAGACGGTTTCGTGCTCCGGCATCGGCGTGCGCATTTCCGGCGGACAGTTGGCATCGAGCCATGCGCGGACTTCGGAACGAAAGGCGTCGAGATCGGCCACCGGGTCACTCCTGCAGACGTGCGAGCCCGGATTGTAGAGCAACGCCGCGCGATGGCGAGTGCGCCGGATCACGGCGCTGCCCCGGCAGCGGTCGTGTGCGGGCGCCCGGGGAGGTTTTGTCCGGGCGGCCGGATCGCCATAATGTGGCGCTTTTTTCGCCAGGAACCCCCGAATGGCCGCGAACATCCTCGAGTCCCTTCCCGTCGGCGAACGCGTCGGTATTGCCTTTTCCGGCGGTCTCGACACGAGCGTGGCCGTGCACTGGATGCGCGCGCGCGGCGCGATCCCCTACGCCTACACCGCGAATCTCGGCCAGCCGGACGAGACCGACTACGCGGAGATCCCGCGCAAGGCGCTCGCCTACGGCGCCGAACGCGCGCGGCTGGTCGAGTGCCGGCCGCAGCTGGTCGCGGAAGGCATCACCGCGATCCAGTGCGGCGCGTTCCACATCTCGACCGCGGGGGCCACCTACTTCAACACGACCCCGCTCGGCCGGGCCGTGACCGGCACCATGCTGGTGCTCGCAATGCGCGAGGACGGGGTCAACGTCTGGGGCGACGGCAGCACCTACAAGGGCAACGACATCGAGCGGTTCTACCGCTACGGCCTGCTCGCCAATCCGAACCTGCGCATCTACAAGCCGTGGCTCGACCCGCGCTTCATCGACGAGCTCGGCGGCCGCAAGGAGATGTCCGAATACCTGATCGCCAACGGTTTCGAGTACAAGATGAGCGTGGAGAAGGCCTACTCCACCGACTCGAACCTGCTCGGGGCGACCCACGAGGCGAAGGAGCTCGAGTTCCTCGACAAGGGCATCGGCATCGTCCAGCCGATCATGGGGGTGGCATTCTGGCGCGACGACGTGAGCGTGCCGCGCGAGACGGTGTCGGTCCGGTTCGAGGAGGGCCAGCCGGTCGCGCTCAATGGCGAGACGTTCGCCGACCCGCTCGCGCTGTTCCTGCGCGCCAATGCGATCGGCGGGCGCCATGGGCTCGGCATGTGCGACCAGATCGAGAACCGCATCATCGAAGCCAAGAGCCGGGGCATCTACGAGGCGCCCGGCATGGCGCTGCTGCACATCGCCTACGAACGGCTGGTCACGGCCATCCACAACGAGGACACCATCGAGCAGTACCGGATGAACGGGCTGCGGATCGGCCGGCTCCTGTACCAGGGCCGCTGGTTCGATCCCCAGTGCGTGATGCTGCGCGAGAGCGCCCAGCGCTGGATCGCGCGCGCGGTGACCGGCGAGGTGACCTTGGAGCTGCGCCGGGGCAACGACTATTCGTTGCTCGATACGACCAGTCCGAACCTCACCTATCATCCCGAGCGGCTCACCATGGAGCGCGGTGCCGGGGCGTTCAGCGCGCAGGACCGGATCGGCCAGCTCACCATGCGCAACCTCGACATCGCCGACACGCGCGACAAGCTCTCGATCTACACGCGGGCCGGGCTGCTCGGGCCGCAGACGGAAGGCGGACTCGCGCTGCTCGGGCCGGGCACCGATGCCGAGGGCGAAGCCCGATGAGCGCGTTCGACGCGCGGCAGTTCCGCGGCACGCTCGGCCAGTTCGGCAGCGGGGTGGTGGTGGCGACCGGATGCCTGGACGGCCAGCCGGCCGGGTTTGCGGCGCAGTCGTTCTCCTCGCTCTCGCTCGACCCGCCGCTGATCGCGCTGTTTCCGGCGAAAACCAGCACCAGCTGGCCGAGGCTCCGTGATTCCGGCAGCTTCTGCATCAATATCCTGGCAGCCGACCAGAAGCCGGTATGCGAACTCTTCGCGCGGTCCGGCATCGACAAGTTCGCCGAGCTCGTCTGGCGTCCGGGCGTCACCGGCTCGCCGGTCATCGACGGCGTGCTGGCGTACATCGACTGCGAACTCGAGCAGGAGCACGATGCGGGCGATCACACCATCGCGGTGGGCCGGGTACGCGATCTCGCCGTGCTCCGCCCCGACAGTCCGCCGCTGCTCTTCTTCCGCGGTCGCTACGGTCAATTCGAGGAACTGAAATGAGCCTGCATACCCGTGTCTGCGACATTCTCGGCATCGAGTATCCCATCGTGCTGGCCGGCATGGGCGGCGCCAGCGGCCCGGAGCTGGTGGCCGCGGTGTCCAATGCCGGCGGCCTCGGCGTGCTCGGTGCCGCGGCCTGCGGGCCGAAGCAGCTGCGTGCGTGGATCCGCCGCACCCGGGAACTCACCGACAAGCCGTTCGGCGTCGACACGCTGTTGCCGGCTTCGGTGCGCCGCGCGGCCGAGCTGCGTGCCGAGGGCCCGACACCGGCCGAACAGTTGCCGGACCTGCAGGCGTTTGCGCGCGACTTCATGGTCCGCGAAGGGCTCGCCCCGGTCGACCCGGCGCAATTGCGCCAGGCGCGCGATCCGGACGAACCCGCGACCTTCACCGCGGAGTTCTTCGATGCCCAGATGGAAGTGGTGATCGAGGAACGGGTGCCGGTCTACGCATCGGGCCTCGGCAACCCGGGCCCGTGGATGGAGCGGCTGCGCGCCAACGGCACGCGGGTCATGGCGGTCGTGGGTGCGGTGCGCCACGCCATCCAGGTCAAGTCCTCCGGGCTCGACATCATCGTCGCGCAGGGCCACGACGGCGGCGGCCACAATTCGCCGATCGGTACCATGGCGCTGATCCCGCAGGTGGTCGACGCCGTGGGTGACACCCCGGTGCTCGGTGCCGGCGGCATCGTCGACGGCCGCGGGGTGGCGGCCGCCTTCATGCTCGGGGCCGAAGGGGTCTGGATCGGCTCGGCGTTTCTCGCCTCCGAAGAAGCGAACATCTTCGACTTCCAGAAACAGGCGATCGTCGACGCGACCGAGGAAGGCACCGTGGTCTCACGTACGGTGACCGGCAAGCCGGCGCGCATCATCCGCAGCAAGTGGACCGACTACTGGGTACGCGAAGACCGTGATCCGCTGCCGATGCCCTACCAGGGCATGGTCGCGGGCCCGGTCATGGCCGCCGCGAACCGCGATCGGCGCGGCGACGTGAATCCAGGTTTCGCCGGACAGGGCATCGGCATGATCCGCGCGGTGCGGCCGGCGGCGGAGATCTTCCGCGACCTGGTGCAGGGCGCGGAGCGGACGCTCGAAACGCGCCGCTTCTGAACGCTCGTGCGCGCGAGTAGCGCGCCTGGCGAGCCAGAGGCTCGCGCTCAGGCGGTCACCGCAACGGTGACCCGGGCGAGATTCACCGCCGGGTATCCGCGGTGGCGGCCGGCGCGGCCCGAGGCTGCCTCGACCGTGACCACGTGCTCCCCGGCTTCGGTGAAGACGTGCTCGAGTTCCGCCGTTGCGGCGGTCGGGTCCGCGCCGGACACCGGCCACGCAGTCGCGAAGGCGCCGGATCCGTCGAGATCGAACGCAACCGACTCCAGCGCGCCGGCCCCGTGCGGTACCTCGATACGGGCGGTGAGGCGCACCGGCTCCCCGATCCGAACCTGCGCCGAAGCCTTGCCGTTGGCCATGAGCCGGACCGTCGGCTGGATGCCGCGGCGCTCGGCCGCCGTGTCGGGCAACACCACCTGGGTGCCGGCATCCAGCGTATGTGGGGTGGAGGCGGGCGGTTCCTGGCCGGTCTCGACCCAGTCGATCACGTCCGCCAGCGCCTGTGAGTAGCAGCCGCGAAAGTCGATGTAGCGGTTGCGCTGATCCAGCGGAACGCCGTGCTGGGCATTGTCGATCCACCAGACGCGGAACGCCTGGTCCACGCGGTCGCCGAGGTGGCCCCGCACGTCGGCGATGTACGGGTCGGCCGAGGTGGGCAGCGCCTCGCGGTCGAGCAGGTGCTGCAGCAGGATCATCTTGCCGGCGAAGCGCCCGGTCGGCAGGTGCACCGCGTCGAAATCGGCCGGTCGCTGCCGGTAGCGCGGTCGGTCCCCGTCGAAGAACTGGCGCATCCCGGGGTAACGGCGGTCGACCGCATGGCGGTGCAGGAACATGAAGGCGAGCAGCGCCCGGTTGTTGATCTGCAGGCGATCGCCGGGTTGCACCCCGGCGAATGCCGCCACGTCGAGCGACGCCGTGAGCGCGCCGCCGGCGAGACCGGTACACAGGACCCGTCGTCCGGAAGCCGCGCCGCTCGTGAAGACCAGGCTGGCGCCGAGGTACTGGCGTGCCCCGTCGGGCGTGCGGATCCGGATCGCGGCGGGTGCGTCGCCGGCGAACGCCGCGCGCATCGCGCCGGACAGCTCCGATGCGGTGTCGGTGGCGAGTTCGGCGGCCACGCGGCGGCCGTCGAGCACGTCTTCCACCTCGGCCTCGGTATCGAGCAGCAGCGCGGCGACCTCCGGAGCCCCGTCCTTGCCCGCATAGCCCGGCTCGGTCCAGAACTCGAGGAAATAGCGCGGGTCGGCCGCGAGGGCTCGCTGCATGCCGAGGATCCACAGCGGGTTCGGCCCCAACTGGTCTTCGGCGCGGCGCGGATAGCCGGCGTTGTAGAGAGTGGTCAACGCGGCGCGCTCCGCATCGGTCTCGAGCACGGAGAACGTGTCGCCCCCCTTCAGGGCGGCGTCCGCGAGTGCCGGCAGCCGTGCGGCCAGCACCGCACTGGCCCAGGCCCCCACCGACCAGTTGAAGTTGGTCAGGCCGTTGCGGTTGATCATGAACGGCACCGCACCCGCCCAGATCGTCGGAGCGTTCTCGATGCAGTCGATCGAGCGCATACCGCCGCCGGAACCGCCGAATACGTAGCCGAAGCTCGGTGCGCGCCCGTAGTGGGCTTCGGCCAGCAGGCGCGCGAAACGTGCCGCCTGTGCGCTCGCCCGCCAGTTCAGGATCGTGTTGTCGCCCTTGAGGCCGGAGAGATCGTTGCCGATGTGGCCCTGGTTGGATTCCACGTAGTAGCCGCCCTGCGCGAAGGCGAGACCGTGGTTGCCGCGTCCGTAGCCCGTGTACTCGTTGCCGCCGAGGCCCCCCTGCAGGAACTGGATGAAGCGGCCGTCCCAACTGTCGCGATCGGGCAGTGCCACGAGGAAGCGGGTGTCGGTTCCGGCGAACTGGCCGTGCACGAATCGATGCGGTGCGGGCGATTCACGACGTTCGTCGATGTCGATCACGGCCGGTCCGAAGAATGGATCGTCGCGCCAGTCCACGCTCGCCGCGCCACCGGCCGGTGCGGCAACAGCGCCTGCGCGCGCCGCACCGAGCGCCATCAGACCGGCGCCGGATCCGAGGATGAAATGCCGGCGCGTGGCCGAAAAGGTTGCCGAATCCGCAGATTGGTCGATGTTCACCGTGCGCTTCCCCCCGAATCGACAGCGGTGCTGCCGTTTGGGTGCACGTTAGCGCGGGATCGGTGCGCGCGGCAAGCCGGAAATTCCGGAGAGTGGTATCCGCCGCTGTCGAATCCCGAAAGGCAGGGGCCGTCCGCCGGGCAGCCGCGCGGCTACCGGGGCGGGCCTGCCTGCAGCGTCACGACGCCGGTGTGACGGGCGTTGAACGTCCCGGCGCGGCCGCATCGATCTTTGCGACGAAGCCATCGAGCAGGGCCACGAATGCCGCGTCGCGCCCGGAATCACGATTGCGTGCCCACCAGCGGCGAACGATCGGACTCAACAGATAGCGCCGGGTGACTTCTTCGCAGGACCGGTAGGCCGCTTCCTCGATCATGCCGCGCCGGCGCAGGTTGAAAGCTGCCTCATGCGTACCGAGTGCGACGGCGATGCAGGTTCCGATCCGCAGTCGTTCGACGTCGCTGAGCGGTCCGGTCGCGAACAGGGCCCGGTGCATGAGCTCCGCCTTTTCGGGGGTATCGTAGAGGGCAGCATGCATCTGGGTGCTCTGCAGCCAGGTGCTCTGCGTCAAGGTTGCGCGGGCGATCTGATTGTTCTGCCGGACCTGCCAGTACACCGCGCCGAGCGTCGCGAGGATTGCACCGACGGCGATGGTCTGGCCGACGTAGTAGATGTTCTCGAGTGTCATGGCGTGCCCCCTGGAACCTGCGGGAAGGTAAGCCCGGCGCGGCCGGAATTCCAGAGGATTTGTGCGGACACGTGTTAGGCGGTCGCCGCCCGCGGTATCGATCCCGGGTCTCGTCCGGCTGCGCCGCCGCGGGTGCCGAGGTCGCGATCCGGCCGGTTCAGTCCACCAGGCGAATGCCCAGGTGGCGCAGCAGGCGCACGGCTTCGAGGCTCGAGAACACCGCGTCCTCGACCCGGTTGGCGGTCAGGTCGATCTCGTAGTCGGTCGCGTCGGTGAAGTCCGCGCCCGAGAGGTCGGTGCGATTGAACAGGCTGCCGGTCAGTTCGCTGAAGCAGAACCTCGCCCGCGCGAAGTTTCCGTCGCGAAAGTCGACCTCGTGGGCGCGGCAGTGTTCCATGACGAGTTCCGGCAGCTGCAGGCCGTGGAACGACGTATCGGTCAGGATGCAGCTGCGAAAGGCGAGCGGCGCGCGCAGCGCGATGCGTGGCCAGTCCGCCCGGGTCCAGTCGACACCGACCAGCTTGCAGTCTTCGAACACGACGTCGGAGAAGCGCGTGCCCGGCACGCGCATCAGGCTCAGATTGCATTCGACGAACGTGCATTCGGCGAAGCGACAGCGCTCGAAGGTCGCCTCGTCGAAGCGGCAGTTGCGAAACGCGCAGTCCTCGAAAGTCGATCGGGCGATCATGGCGCCGGAACAGTCCAGGCCGTCGAATGCCCGCGCCGTATAGCTGTGGTCGCTGTCGACCGGCATCTCGGCCATCGCCGGGTCAGCGTCGCGAATCGCGCCGCGCCTGGGCGCGTTTGCCGCGTGCCCGGACGTGCGCCTGGACACTCTTCGCCCGGGTCTTCTGCAGGGTTCGCTTGCGGTCGGCAGTCGCAGCGCCGCGGCTCGTGAAGCCGGCGCCGCCGGTGCGCGTCGTGGTCGGGCGTTGGGCGGCCTTGCGTGTTGCCCGGGCGGCGGCGCGTGCCGCGGCTGCCGCGCGTGCGCGTGCCTGCGCTTCCGCGCGGGCTGCCGCGAGCGCTTGGCTGCGGCTGCGACGCTCGAGGTAAGCCATGCGATCGGTGAGCCGCCTGATCGCCTCTTCGAACAGCCGGGCCTTCTTTTCCGTGCGCGCATTGACCTCCGCACTGCCGCCCTTCTTGCTGCCCGTGCGGGCCCGCGTCGCCAGTCGTTGGCGCTTGTAGAGATCCCGGTACTTGTCGCGCAGCGTGCGCAGCCGCCTGATCCGGGAGAGCAGTTGGGCCTCGCTGTGCTGCTCTATGTGGTCGGCCAGCGTGGCCTCGAACTGGGCGTATTCCGTATCGGTGCACAATGCCCGAGCCTGGTTGCGGTTGTAGGCCATGACTTCCTCCGTTTCCAGTCTCTGCCCGGCAGGGTCACGGGGGATGGTACGCGATCCCGTGCGAGGGTTCCCCCGATCGGGCGGCGCAGTAGAATCGCCGTCGACCGCGATGCGCTGCGATGGGATGGCCTATGAACGACCTGCACCGGCTCACGGCAAGCGATCTCGCGGAACGCATCCGCACCGGCGCGCTGTCGCCGGTCGGCCTGTGCGATCACCTGCTGCGCCGTATCCAGGCACTTGATCCCACGCTCAACGCGTTCCGCCTGGTCACACCGGAGCGGGCCCTGGCCGCGGCGGAGGCGGCGGAACTCGAGATCCGCGCGGGCCAGTACCGCGGACCGCTGCATGGTGTTCCGTATGTCGCCAAGGACCTGTTCGACGTCGCGGGGCTGCCCACCACCGCGGGATCGCGCACCCTCGAAGGCAACGTGGCGGGGCAGGATGCGACCGTTACGGCGCGCCTGGCGGCGGCGGGCATGATCCTGCTCGGCAAGACCAATACGGTCGAGTTCGCGTTCGGTTCGGTCGGCATCAATCACAGCCACGGCACGCCGCACAATCCCTGGTCTCGCGAGCACCGGGTGCCCGGTGGTTCGAGCAGCGGGTCCGCGGTCGCCGTCGCGGCCGGCCTTGCGCCCGTCGCGACCGGAACCGACACGGCGTGCTCCGTGCGCACGCCAGCGGCGCTGTGCGGCATCGCGGGGCTCAAGACCACTGTCGGCCGGGTCAGTCGTGCCGGCGTCCATCCGCTGAGCAGCACCCTGGATTCGATCGGTCCGCTCGGCCGCAGCGTCGCTGACCTCGCGCTCGTGTTCGACGCGCTGCAGGGCCCGGACCCGGCCGATCCGGCCACCCTGGGCGTCGCGCCGGTCGACGTGAGGCGCACGCTCCACGACGGCGTCGAGGGGCTGCGCATCGCGTTCGGCGAAGGGCTCCTGTTCGAAGCGCTCGATCCGGAGGTCGAGCGCGCGGTCCGCGCGAGCGGTGCGGTCTTCGCCGACCTCGGTGCCCGCGTTGCGGGCATCGACTTCACGCCGGCGGCCGAAGTGATGGCCCGACCGAGCGTGATTTCCCTGGTCGAGGGTTACGCGGTCAACGAGTCGCGGCTGCTCGGGCGGCCCGGTGAAATCGACCCGGTGGTGTATCAGCGGATGCAGCCCGGCGGCGCGGTCCCGGCAGTCGATTACCGCCGCGCGCTCGATGCGCTGGCGCCGCTGCGGCGCGCCGCCGACCGGGTGTTCGACCGGGTGGACGTCATCCTCGCGCCGACCTGCATGTGGCCGGCGGCACCGGTCGCCGAGGTGGATACCGACTTCGCGACGTACATGCGTTTCGCCGGCGGCTACCTGCGCAACTGTTTCGTGGGTAATCTGCTCAACCTGTGTGCGGTTTCGGTTCCGTGCGGTTTCACGCGTACCGGGCTGCCGATCGGCCTCATGATCTACGCGCGCGCGTTCGACGAGGCGATGGCATTGCGGGTCGCGCTGGCCTTCGAGCGGGCGACCGACTGGCAGCGGCGCGCGCCCGCGCTCGAATGGGTGATGGCCCAGGGCGCGGACCGGACCTGAGTTCGCGTCGAGGTGTTTCCAATGGACGTTCCGGGAGGGTATGACATGTTCAAGGCGTTGGTGCTCGTGGCGGCGCTGGTCCCGATGGCCGGGTGCTGGAACGGTAACCCGACGACCAACATCGACCTCGGGTCGGTGTCGTTCGGTCAGCAGCTGATCGACCTCAAGGCTGCCTACGAACAGGGCGCGATGAACGAAGAGGAGTACCAGCGCCTGCGCAGCGCGATCGTCTCGCTCGAGCACGTGCTGACGAAGGAAGCGGGCGCCTCCCGGTGACCGGTTCGATCGCGGCGGGTGCCTGCAGCTTGCGAGCGGTCGCCTGAGCATGGCGGATCCGCAGGGCATGGCGCTGCCGCTCGACTACCAGCTCGACGACTACCGCATTACCCGCGTACTCGGCCAGGGCGGTTTCGGCATCACCTATCGCGGCCATGACGTGCGCCTGCAGCGCGACGTGGCGATCAAGGAATACCTGCCCAGGCAGTTCGCGGAGCGGGGCGACGATCTGGTCGTGCGGCCGCGGACCGAGGCGGACCGCGAGATGTTCGAGTGGGGACTCACGCGGTTCGTCGACGAGGCGCGTACGCTCGCGCTGTTCCGCCACCCCAATATCGTGGCGGTCGCGCGATTCCTCGAGGCCAACGGCACCGCCTATCTGGTCATGGACTACGAGGAAGGCGACAACCTGGAAGCCTGGGTCGGCCGTTACCCGAACGGCGTTCCGGAGCAGACGCTGGTCGGGCGCATCCTGCTGCCGCTGCTCGAAGGCCTCGAGAAGGTTCACGACAAGGGACTGCTGCACCGTGACATCAAGCCCGACAACATCTTCATCCGCGGTGACGGCACCCCGGTGCTGCTCGACTTCGGCGCGAGCCGCGCGCACGGCCAGGGCGCGACCACGGCGCTGACCAGCATCATCACCGCGGGCTATTCGCCGTTCGAGCAGTACGGCGCCAGCGGTCGCCAGGGCCCCTGGACCGACCTCTATGCCCTGGCCGGTACGCTCTACCGGGTGATCGCCGGCAGCAAGCCGACCGACGCCATCGCGCGCCAGCAGGGTGCCGAACACGTCCCGGCGTCGGTCGCCGGTGCGGGACGCTACAGCCAGCAGCTGCTGCGCGCGATCGACCAGGGGCTCGCGCTCGATCCGGCGGCGCGGCCGCAGAGCGCGGCCGCGTTCCGGGCCCTCATCGAGTCGGCTGACCCGGATGCCGGCGCGCCGGATCCGGACGCCACCGTGGTGCGCAGGCGTGATGCCCCGGCGGCGGAATCGCGCCGGGCGTCACCCGGCCGCGGCCTCGTCGCGCTCGTGCTGGCCGTCCTGGGCGCCGGTGCCGCGGTCGGCTGGTATGTCCTGGGCGGGGTGGACGGGGGCGGCAGCCCGACGGGCATCGTGTCTGCGCCGCCGGCTGCGGTGGAACCCGATCCGGCGACCGAGCGGGCGCAAACCGCAGGCGCGCGCGCCGGGTCGGATGCGGAAGCTGGCGCGACCGACGCCGTGCCGGCGGCCGGTTCCGAGCCCGACCCGGGTCCGGCTGAGCCCGATGTGAACCCCGCGCCGCCGCCGCTCGACGAGCATGCGATCCTGGCCGGGCTCGAGGTGCCGGCCTCGGTGACCGCGTATCGCGACACGCAGATCGCGGGTGCCTTGCTCGCGTACGTATCCAACCGTGCCCGCTTCGACGCGTGTCTCGCCGAGGGCTGCGCAGACCAGGTCGCGCTGATGGCCAAGGTCCAGGAGGCGCTCGACGGCTACGCATGGGAGCGCGCGCCACTCGCCGGATCCGTGCAGGTGGTCAATCCGCGCCGGCTGCAGAGCGAGGAATGCCCGTACATGCTCGACGTGGAAGAGACCGTGCGGCTGGGCGAGCTGCGGCGCACGCAGATCCGGACCTATTGCACGCGCAACGGATTCGAGCGCGATCTGCAGAGTGCGGGGCCGATTCAGTCGTCGTGATGCCGGCCGATTGCGCGAGGCCTCGCGACCGGCCAGGCATCCGGTCGGGCCCCGAAGCGGCGTTGCCCGATCGCTGGATGCGCCGGCGGGATTGTCCGATCATGCGCGGCTGGTGCCCGACCGGGCAGCACCGCCGCCGGAGCAGTGGTCATGGCTCATCACAAACGCAGACGCCCGAAGAACCGTCGCGCCGGTTGCCTGCTCTGCAAGCCCTGGAAGGCGAATGGATTCGCCAGGCGCACCCGCAGCGACGGCGCGCCGATCTCGGAGGTCCGCAGGCGTATGGCGGGCCTGGATCGAGGTATCGAAGCGTAGCCCTTGCAGCAGCGCCCGGCGCTCGTGTCGGGCGTGATCTGCGCCACCGAACCGCGTATGGTGTTTGCGCCTAGCGGGGCATAACATCGGGGCGCAAACCTGTCACTGGGGACCCAGGCCATGCCTCTTCCGCGGCCACCGTCGACACCCACCGGAGCCAGCTTTCTTCTGGTCGTCACGTCGTTCGTTGCCTCCTTGGCGCTCTGGGCGCCGGACGTCCACTCGGCCAGCGGGTTCCTGGATCGCCTGAGTCGCGAAGTGCGCGGCGGTACCGTCGAGTCCATACGCGCCATGGTGCCGCAGGCCGCGGTGACCAGCGCGACCGATCGATTCTGCGGATCGACCCCGGATGCCTGGTGCCGGAATCTCACCGATTCGGTCGTCGGCAGTTTCTCCGAGGAATTCGTTGCCCGCATGACGCGCGAGGACCTCGAGCAGGCCTCCGAAGCGCGCGAGCGCGCCATCCGCACCGGTGAGCCCCAGGTCTGGGAAAACCCGGAATCCGGCGCGCGCGGCGAGGTGCAGTCGATGCCCGCCGAGCCGCGGCCGCCCGCCGCGACCGCCGTGACGGTCGAGGAAACCGTCGAACTCACCGCTCCGATACTGGATGCGGTGGGTGAGCCCTATCGTGTGCGTGTGGATGTTGCGTCGATCCTGAGCGGCCCCGGGGCGCAGTACACCCCGGTGGCCGAGCTTCGCCAGGGCGATCGCATCAACGCCATCGCGCGGGTGCAGCAGACCGACTGGTACCTGGTCGGCGAGGGGCCGATCGGGAAGGGCTACCTCGACGGAGTGGCAATCGAACCGGTGCCGGTTGCCGAGAGTGTTCGCGCGGCGGCCCCGCCTGCGGCCCAAAAGCCGTTACAGAAGCCGGTACAGAAGCCGGCGCCGAAGCAGGCTGCCAAGCAGCCTGACCCTGGCCCGCCTGCCGCGGCCGGAACGCGGCAGGTCGAGGTGGCGATGGCGGCCGAGTGCTACACGACCACGCAGCGCGTCACGCTGGCCGACGGTACCTCCGAGGAGGCGTCCGTGACGTCGTGCCGCACGCCGAACGGCTGGGTGCAGGTCTGAACCGCGCCGGACGCCTGCACGGCCGCACCGCCGTCGTGACCGGCGGCGCGAGCGGCATGGGCCGCGCGACCGTGCTGCGCTTCCTCGACGAGGGCGCGAACGTGGTCGTCGCCGATTTCAATGCGACCACCGGGGCCGCGACCGTCGCCGAGGCCACGGCGCGCGGTCATGCCGAACGGGTCCGGTTCATCCGCACCGACGTCGCCCAGGAAGCCGACGTGGAGTCGATGCTCCGCTGCGCCGTCGATGCGTTCGGCGGGCTCGACGTGGTGTTCAACAATGCCGGCGTGGGCGGCGCGATCGGCCCCCTGACCGAAACCACGGTGGCGGACTGGGACTATACGTTCGGCGTGCTGGTCCGTGGGGTGTTCCTCGGCATCAAGCACGCGGCGCGCATCATGCGCGCGCAGGGGCGGGGCGGCTCGATCATCAATACCGCCTCCATTGCCGGGCTCTCCGGCGATGCCGGCCCGCTCGCCTATTCGTCCGCCAAGGCGGCCGTCGTCAACATGACCATGGGCGCGGCCGTGGAACTCGCCGCGGACCGGATCCGGGTCAACGCGATCTGTCCCGGTTTCATCGCGACGCCGCTGGCGGCGGCGGGTGGCTCGATGGATGAACTGGAAGCCAGGTTCCGGGTGGCGCAGCCATGGCCCGAGCACGGCAGCGGCGAGCACATCGCCGGGGTAGCGCTGTTCCTCGCGAGTGACGACGCGCGTTTCGTGACCGGCGAGAAGATCGTCGTCGACGGCGGGCTGACCGCGGCCGGGCCGGAACTCTCGCGCAAGTTTCCGAAGACGTCCGGCCGCCATTCGCGCTATGCCGGCATCACCCGGGGCACCACGGGCGAGCCGCCGGAGTTGCGCCGCTACTGAGCGCGGCGGGCCACGGCCACCGAGATGTATCGACAGCTTGTCAGGTTCCTGCATCAGCTCGGCGCGGTCGGTGTGTTGGGCGCGCTCGCGACGTGTGTCGTGCTGGTGGCCACGGCACCCACCGATTCCCTGGCGGCTTACGCAGGCACCCGGCACGGCATCGCGATGATCTCGAAGTGGCTGCTGGTGCCCTCGCTGCTGGTGGTGCTCATCAGCGGACTGCTCGCGATCGCCGGCACGCGCGCCTACATGGACGCCGGCTGGGTCTGGATGAAAGTCCTGCTCGGGCTCGCGATGTTCGAAGGCACGCTGATCACCATCAGCGCGACCGCCAGCCGCGCGGCCGAACTCACCGCGCAGGCGGCCGCCGGTCAGAGCGATCCGGCGCGGCTCGAGGCGGTGCTGCGGACCGAGTGGGGCGGCCTGTGGGTGCTCATCGCGGTATCCGTCGCCAACATCGTGCTGGCGGTATGGCGGCCGAGGTTCTCGCGCCGCCCCGCCGAGCGCTGACGTCCAGCGTACGCGGCTTTAGTCGCGGGTGGCCTCGACCTGCTCGCTGACCCGGTCCGCGGCGTCTTCGAGCGCGTCGCGGGCGTCCTCGGCGGCATCCTTCAGCTGCTCGTATTCACGCAGATCCAGCGCGTCCTTGGTGCCCTCGATGGCCTTGTCGGCGGCCGATTCGTCCTTGCCGCAACCGGCAAGGAATGCGGCCGACACCAATGTCACGGTCGCGAGTGCGGTGGAAAATTTCATCGGTTGTTTCCTCAGACAAGACCCGAAACGGGGAGCGCCGCGCCATGGATCGGCGCGGCGTCGTCGGACGCCAGGAAGCCGATCACCCGCGCGAGCGCAGCCGGCGTGACCCAGGTCGAGTAGTCGGCAGCGGGCATGTCGGCCCGGTTGCGCGGCGTGTCGATGATGCTCGGCAGCACGCAGTTCACGTTGATACCGCGGGTCTTGAGTTCGCCCGCCATCGCCTCGGTCAGCCGGATCACCACGCTTTTCGACGCGCTGTAGGCGCCCATGCGCGCGGCGCCGTGCTGGCCGGCGCCGGCACCGATGTTCACGATCCGGCCGCGGCCGGTTTCGAGCATCACCGGCACCACGGCACGCGCCATGTTGAGCACGGAGTGGGCATTCAGTCCCATCAGGAAATCCCAGGTTTCCGGCGTGGTTTCGTGCACGGCCTCGCCCATGGCGAAACCGCCGGCGATATTGACCAGCACGTCGACCGGGCCGAGTGCCGCGACCACTTCGGCAACCACGGCGCGGCACTGCGCGGCATCGGTCAGGTCGCAGGTCCGCGTGAAGTGCGGACCCTCGATGGCGACGACGTCGAGCAGCGCGAGGCGCGCGCCGTTTGCGGCGAAGTACGCAGTCGCCGCCTGCCCGAGCGCGCCGGCCGCGCCGGTGACGAGCACCACCCGACCGGCGAACCCGCTCATGCCGCGAGTGCCTCGAGCGCGGCCCAGTGCAGGTCGCCGAACTTGCCGTTGGTGTTCACCGGCTGGATGCAGACGTGGCTCGCACCGGCGTCGAAGTGGGCCTGGATGCGCGCCTTGATCTGGTCGACCGTGCCCCAGGCGAAGGTGGCGTCGATGAACCGGTCACTGCCACCGTTCTCGAGGTCCGCTTCGGTGAGTCCCATACGCAGCCAGTTGTTGCGGTAGTTGGGCAGGCCGAGGTAGATCGAAGCGACCGGCCGGGCAAGTGCGCGTGCCTTGGTGGCGTCGGCTTCCAGTACGACCTTCTGTTCGACGCACAGCCACTTGTCCGGGCCGAGCACCTCGCGGGCCATCTTCGTGTGCTCGGGCGAGGAAAAGTACGGGTGCGCGCCGGTGCACAGGTTGCGTGCCAGCTTGAGCATCTGCGGCCCCAGCGCTGCGATCACGGTCGGCGGAGCCTCGCTCGGCGGCACGGCGTTGTACGGGCTGGCCGCCATTTTCTCGAGGTAGCTGCGCATGGTCGGAACCGGCGCGCCGTATTCGAGACCGCGCACGCCTTCCACCATCGGCTTGTGGGAGACGCCCATGCCGAGCAGGAAGCGGTTGCCGGACTGTTCCGCCAGCGTCTTCTGCGCGGCCATCATGACGCCGGGCTCGCGGTGATAGATGTTGGCAATGCCGGTCGCGACGACGAGTCGCTCGGTGTTGGCGAGCAGCCAGGATGCGTGCACGAACGGGTCGCGGCCGACGGTCTCCGGAATCCACAGCGCGCTGTAGCCGAGACCTTCGATCCGGCGCGCCGCTTCGGCGGCGGCCTTGGCCGGCATGCCGTCCAGGAAGTACCAGACCCCGAGTTTGCCAAGTTGCATAGTCGACTCCTCTGCTTCTCGTTGATGATGCTGAATGGCTGTAGCGCCGGCATGCCGGCCCGTGGCGGGTCCCAGAGGCCGGCGGCTGGATCGGTCAGCGTGCGTGGAAGCGACCGGGGCGACGCTCCGCCACGGAGCGGATGCCTTCCTGCGCGTCTTCGGTGGCACGCAGCCACTGCTGTTCCTTGAGTTCGTGCTCGGTCGCCTTCGCGACGGCCGCCGCGAGTTCGCCGCGCAGGGTGGCCCGCACGGACTTGACCGCGAGCGGTGCGTTCTCGGCGATTTCGCTGGCGAGCCGATGCGCCTCGGCGCGCAGTTGTTCCTGCGGCACCAGGACGTCGACCAGTCCCAGTGAGAGGGCTTCTTCGCCGGTCAGACGGCGCCCGGTGAGCAGCATCATGCTGGCTGCCTGCTGGCCGATCACCCGCGGCAACGAAATCGATAGGCCGAAGCCCTGGTGAATACCGAGCTTGACGAAATTGGCGGCGAAGCGCGCCTCCGGGCATGCGACGCGGAAGTCCGGCACCAGCGCAAGCCCGAGTCCGCCCCCGATGGCCGCGCCCTGGATCGCGCCGACGACGGGCTTCTCGTTGCCGAACAGCCGTGCGGCTTCGCGATACAGAATTCCGGTAGTGTTGCGGAACCCTTCCTCGGTAAAATCCGCGCTGCCGGAAGTATCGTCCCGGCCGGTGCCGAAGTTTGCGCCGGCGCAGAAGTTCTTGCCCTGTGCCGCCAGCACGATCGCCCGGCAGTCCGGGTCCGCGTCCGCTTCGGCGAAGGCGTCCGCGATCTGGCGGATCAGCGAGTGGTCGAAGAAGTTGTTCGGCGGGCGGCGGATCTCGACGGTCATTACGTGCGCAGCGACGTCGACGGCGATATCGGTGTACTTGGTCATGGTGTTTCCCTGGTTGGTGCCCGCGGAACCGGTGTCGGCCGGAACGGCGGGGCGTAAAGCCCCGTGACCCGTTGATCCTCGTGGCCTCTTGGCCCCCGTGGCACAGCGTCACTGTGGTAAAGGCAGCGGCGGAGCAGCGACAGAATATTCGAAACGCCGCACGACGCCGCGCGATCAGCGGCGGATGGTAGCAGTCAGCCAGAGGTAACGCACGGCAGTGGCCACGGTCGACGGTACGACGGACAGCGACGCGGACGGATCCGATCGGCCGGGCATCTGGCAGCTCGCATTCCCCTCCATCCTGGGCAATCTCTCGTTCACCGTGGTCGGCATGGTGCAGACCAAGTTCATCGGCGAACTCGGCGCCCAGGCCCTGGCGGCGGTCGGCGCCGGTCAACGCGTGTTCTTCGCCATGCAGGCCATCCTGATGGCGGTGAGCGCCGGCACCACGGCCCTGGTCGCGCGCGCCTGGGGTGCACGCGACTACGAAGAGGCGAGCCGCGTGACCATGGCATCGATGGTGTTGTGCGGCGGTCTCGCGCTGTTTTCGTCCGTGCTCGGGCTCGTGTTCGCGCGCAACGTGGCGGGTGTGTTCGGGCTGGACGAGCAGACGCTCGACATGGCGCAGGACAACATCCGCTGGCTCTCGGTGTTCCAGCTCGCGTTCGCCGTGAATTTCATCCTGAGTGCGGCATTGCGCGCGTCCGGTGACGCGTGGTCTCCGCTCTGGATCAGCATCGGTGTGAATGTCATCAATCTCCCGCTGCTGTACGTGTTCGTGTTCGGGCACTGGGGCTTTCCGGCCATGGGCGTGGCGGGCGCGGCGGTCGCGGCCGGGCTCGCCTTCTCGGTCGGCGGCGCGGTCCTGGTGGCGCTCTGGGTCAAGAACAAGTTCCGGGTGAAGCACGCCCGCGGCGGCTGGTGGCGGCGGGCGCGGCTGAAGCGCCTGCTCGACATCGGCTATCCCGCGGCCGTCGAGCAGGGCGTGTTCCAGATCGGGTTCTTCATCTTCCTGATGCTGATCGGCAACTTCTACGGCACGGAGGCGTTCGCCGCGTACAACATCGGCGTCAACCTGCTGATGGTGTGCATGACCGTCGGGTTCGGCTTCTCGATCGCCGGATCGACCCTGGTCGGTCAGCATCTCGGTGCGAACGATCACGAAGGCGCGACGCGCAGTGGGTGGCGCTCGATGGGACTCGCGATCCTGGCGATGGGGTCCCTGGGACTCCTGGTGATCGTGTTCGCCGAGCCGCTCGCCGTGTTCTTCCTCGGTGACGAGCCGCTCACCGTTCGCTATACGGTGCAGTTCATCTACCTGCTCGGCTCCATGATGCCGCTGATGGCGGTCGACTTCGCGATCGGCGGCTCGCTGCGCGGGGCGGGCGATACCCGGTTTCCGCTGGTCGCGAGTTTCGCGAGCCTGATCGGCATGCGCTGCGGACTCGCGGCGCTCTTCACCTGGCTGCAGCTGCCGGTCGTCTGGGTCTACGGCGCACTGGTCGGTGATTACCTGCTCAAAGGCGCCATGCTGATCTGGCGGTTCAAGAGCGGGCGCTGGCGGACGCTCGTCCGGATGGACGACCTGGCCGCGGACCGGGGCTGATCCGGCGGCATCGCTCGCCAGGGCCGGTGGGTCGCGGACGCCCGTGCAGGTCAGCGGCGTCGGCGCAGGTCGGTCGAGGATATCGGGTCGCTGAATTCCGCTTCGGTCACGCCGAGACTGCGCGCCGCGATGGGCTCCGGCAGGATCAGGTCCTCGAGCGTCGTGAACCGGCCTTCCTGCAGTCGGCCGAAGACCACGAAACGACAATCCAGCTCGACCAGTTCATCGAGCGCGCGGGCGCGTTCCGCCGCGCCGCCGTAGTAGCGGGCTTCGATGATGCGCGCCAGGGTATCCACCCCCACCACGAAGGTCGTGCCGGGGAACTGCCGCGCTTTCTCGATGAAGGTCGGCAGGCGGGTCAGCCACACCGGCCGCGTGAACTGCCGCAGGCGCTGATCGATCTCGGTGTAGTCGAGCAGGGGCTTGTCCACGTTGACGATGGACAGCTCGAACGCGCCGGTGAACCCGGTCTTCCGTTCCGCGATCGCGAGCATGCGCTCGTGCGCGCCGTGCAGCGGATTGAACGCGCCGGGCAGGAGCAGTCGCCCGTCGTGCGGCTTGCTCGCGACCGCCCGCAGCTCGCCGAGAATCAGTTCGCGCCAGTGCTGCTGGGCACGTGTGTGGGCAACCATCGGGCGCACGCCGAGCGGGACTTCGAGCGGCAGCTCGAGGGTCTGCGCCAGAGCGTGCCAGAGGATGTCCAGGAGTTCGCGCTCCTCGGTCTCGCGATCGCCGTCGAAGGCGATCTCGGCATCGTAGGTGGCCGACGCGGTCTGCAGCGCGACGTGTGCCCGGTGTGCCCCGCGCTTCGGCCGTCCGGTCGCGAGGCTCGCCGTACAGGCGAGGCCGAACAATGGTGCATCGGGCGGTGCGGCACCCTGGGCGGCCAGGGCTCGTGCACGCTGAAACGCGGTCATGGCCATCGCGCGCGCGGTCGGTGCGGAACAGGCCTGTTCGGGCTTGCGGCCGAGCAGCCCGGCGAGCGCCGGCTCGGCATAGGGCACCTGGACCTCGAGTACCGTGGCGGAAGCGCCGGGCGTGGTCAGCAGGTCCGCGAGCAGCAGCGCGCCACCGCCGGTCACGTAGAACACGCCGCGCCAGGGCGAAGCGTGCAGGAGTTCGGCGCGCGTGCTCATGGCGCCGTTGTTCAGTCGCGCAGGAAGTCGCGGGTGATGGCGAGGAACCGCTCCAGCTGGTCGTGGTGGACCCAGTGGCCGGCACGTTCGATGTTCGCCACGCGAACGTCGCGGAAATGGCTGGCGCGGCCGTCGACCGCTGGATCGGAAGCCCATGATTCCGTGCCGCGGACCAGCAGGGTCGGGCAGGTGATGCGATTGAACAGACGATACTGCTGGGCGATTTCGAGTCCGGCCGGTGGAAACACCCGCACGTAGTTGTCGAACTTCCAGCTGTACGTGCCGTCCTCGTTCTGATTGCTGCCGTGAATGGTGAGGTGCCGGGCCTGGGCTTCGGAGAGATGCGGGTTTTCGGTCTGCATCCGTTCGTAGGCTTCCTCGAGCGACGCATAGCGGCGCGGTGTGCGGCCGGAGAGCCTGCGCAGGTCGTCGACCCAGGTCCGCAGGCGGTCTTCGACCGGCTGCTCCATGCGTTCGCGGACCATGGCAGGCGAGGGCCCCATGCCTTCGATGGCGATCAGCTTGCGCACGTTCTCGGGAAATAGCCCGGTGTAGAGCAGCGAAATCGAACCGCCGAGCGAGTGGCCGATGATGGTGACCGGGTTGCGGTCGATCTGGCGCAGGAGCTGGGCGACGTCGTAGACGTAGTCGACCTGGTTGTAGCTGCCGCCGATCATCCACTGCGAATCGCCGTGGCCGCGCAGGTCGGGCGCAATGATGTGGTAGTCGTGGCGCAGCGCCTCGGCGACCCAGTCCCAGTTGCGGCAGTGATCGCGACCGCCGTGCACGAGCAGCAATGTGGGCGCGTCGGGATTGCCCCAGTCGACATAGTGCAGGCGCAGGCGCTGCGAGAAGTAGACGTGGGAAGTCGGGCCCTGCATGAATGGGTGTCCGTGGCGGATGGGTCGGCCGATTATAGCGGAATCACCTTCCGCGCCCGATGCGCGCCTCGTAGGCGGCGAGTTCGCGGCGGATGCGCGGTGCCAGCAGGTAGAGTCCGATCAGGTTCGGGATCGCGACCACGAAGACGAGCGCGTCGGACAGGTCCACGAGCGCGCCGAGCTGGACGGCTGCGCCGAGGACGACGAAGCCGAGGAATGCCGCCTTGAAGGCGAAGACGGCAGCCGGGTGATCGCCCGCCAGATACTGAAAGGCCTGCTGACCGTAGTACGACCACGTGATCATCGTCGAGAATGCGAACAGGATGGCCGCGACGGCGAGCGGGATCGTCGACCAGGACAGCGTGCTCGCGAAGGCCCGGGTGGTCAGCTCGATGCCGTTGACGCCGGCGCCGGCCAGGCCGGGCTCGTAGACCGTGACGATGATCACCAGCGCCGTCAGCGTGCAGATCACCACCGTGTCGATGAAGGGTTCGAGCAGGGCGACGAAGCCCTCGCTCACCGGCTCGCGGGTGCGCGCGGCGGCGTGCGCGATCGCGGCGGAGCCGATGCCGGCTTCGTTGGAGAACACGGCGCGCCGGAAGCCGATGATCATGACGCCGAGGATGCCGCCGGCGATGCCTTCGGGCGCGAAGGCGCCGTGCCAGATGGCGCCGAGTGCCGCGGGCAGCCGTTCCGCGTTCAGGCCGATGATGACCAGTGCCGAAACGACGTAGAGGATCGCCATGAACGGGACCAGCCTTGCGGTGGTGCGCGCGATCGAGCGGATCCCGCCGACGATCACCAGCGCGACCGCCAGCGCGAGTGCGCAGCCGATCAGCCACGCATGGCCCGCGAATGGGCTCGTCGTGCCGCCGGTCACTTCGATGAAGATCGCGGTCGCCTGGTTGGACTGGAACATGTTGCCGATGCCGAGGCAGCCGACCACCATCGCGCCGGCGTAGAACGCCCCGAGCGCCCGGCCGGTGCGGTGCCAGCCGAGCTCGGCGAGCCCGCGCGTCAGGTAGCGCATCGGTCCGCCGGAGATGGTGCCGTCGGCGTGCCGGGTACGGTACAGGACGCCTAGCGTGCACTCGGCGAACTTGGTCGACATGCCGAGGATGCCGGCGACGATGATCCAGAACGTCGCACCCGGTCCGCCGAGCGAGATCGCCACTGCGACGCCGGCGATATTGCCGATGCCGACCGTGCCGGAGACCGCGGCGGTCAGGGCCTGGAACTGGGAGATGTCGCCCGGATCGTCGTCGCGCGCGTAGCGCCCCGAGACGACCGCCAGTGCATGCCCGAAGCCACGCAGGTTGACGAAACCGAGGTAGACGGTGAAGAAGACGCCGCCGGCGACGAGCCAGAGCACGATCAGGGGCACGTCGGTGCCGAGAATCGGGACCGCGTAAAAGATGAGTCCGGAGACCAGGTCCGCGACAGGACGCAGCGCCTGGTCGATCAGCAGGTCGACGGATGTTGCCGGGCGGGTTTCGATGACGGGGCTCCTGGCTGGATTGCGGATGCCGTTCAGGGCACGAATGACATATTCTGGGTGGTGTCTTCGCGAAGCGCATACGCGCAGCTGCGAAACGATATTAATCGACCGGGTGGTGATTCCACATGCTGAAGCACATGCACGTTGCCCTGGCCTACCTCACGGTCGCCGGATTTCTGCTGAGGGCCTGGTGGGCGTTCGTGGACGCGCCTGCGCGGCGGCTGAAGATCGTGCGGATCGCGCCGCACGTGGTGGATACCCTGCTGCTCCTGCTCGGCGTGACGATGGCGCTCCAGTACGGGTTGTCGCCGGTCTCGGGGTGGCTCGGCGCGAAGCTCGCGGGTCTCGTCGCCTATGTCGGTTTCGGCGTACTGACGCTGAGGGCAACGACGATGCGCGCGCGGATGGTCGGACTGACCGGCGCGCTCGCGAGCGTGGGGTACATCTTTGCCGTCGCTTTCACCCGCGATCCATGGCCGCTGGGGTCGGAGT
>JAHCAL010000001.1 GCA_019634925.1 Pseudomonadales bacterium | reverse complement strand
GCCGGTGTTGCGCAGACCGCTCGCAATGCCGGCCATGGTGACCTGAAGGCCCCGCTCCACCGCGGCGCGATCGCCTTCATCGCGGCGTCGCCGGTGCAGCAGTTCTGCCTGCAGCAGATGCAAAGGGTCCAGATAGGTATTGCGTACCTGCAGCGACTCCGCGAGTTCCGGGTCGTGCGCGAGCAGGCGGTCCGCGCCAGTGATCGCCAGTAGATCCTCGCAAAGCCCCTCGAGCCGCGCGCAGAGCGCCGCCACCGCCGCCTGCTGGCCGGCATCGGTCATGCGCCGCGCATAGTAGCGCACCAGCACCGGATCGGCCTTCGCGACCACCATCTCCAGCATGTCCATCTGCATGCGGAAGAACGGCCAGTCGAGCATGTCGTGCAGGCGGCCTTCGCGTCCCGCCGCACGCGCTTCGCCGAGCGCGCTGTCCGTGCCGAGCCAGGCCGGGAGCATCAGGCGCACCTGTGTCCAGGCGAACACCCAAGGAATCGCCCGCAGACTGCCGATACCGGGTACCGCCTGGCGGCGCGCCGGCCGGCTGCCGAGTGCCAGGATGCCGAGTTCCTGCTCCGGCGTCAGCGCTCGAAACAGATCGACGAACGCGGGATCGTCGCGGACCAGGGAGCGGTACGCGCCGAGCGCATCGCCGGCCATGTCGGTCATCGCCTCGCGCCAGGCGGGCAAGGGTTCCGGTGGCGGCGCAAGCGTCGCCTCGAGCGTCGCGGTCACGTAGCGGCGCAGCGTCTGCTGGGCGAGCGCCGGCAACCCGAGCTTCCAGCGGATCATCTCGCCCTGCTCGGTCACGCGCAGCGTCCCGGCCACCGACCCCGGCGGCTGCGAGCGGATCGCGGCCTGAGCAGGCCCACCGCCGCGGCCAACCGCGCCACCACGGCCGTGGAACAGTGCGAGCCGGACGCCGTGATGCGCGGCCACACGCACCAGTTTCTCCTGCGCGCGGTACTGGGCCCACGCCGCGGCCAACTGGCCGGCGTCCTTTGCGGAATCCGAATAGCCGATCATGACCTGCTGGTAGCCATTCGCGTAGCCGCGGTACCACGGCACCGCGAGCAGTGCATCGATGCAGGCCGGCGCACCGTCGAGCGCATCGAGCGTCTCGAACAGCGGGACGATCGGCAGCGCGCGCCCGAGCCCGCATTCGCGCAATAGCAGGATCACGGCCAGCACGTCGCTCGGCGCACTCGCCATCGAGATCACGTACTGCGCGATGCCCGCACCCTCGCCCTCGGCGACCACCCGGCAGGTAGCCAGCACCTCGGCGCTGGCCCCGCTCACCGGCCAGTGCGCCGGAAACAGCGGGCGCCGGCTCGCGAGTTCGGCGAGCAGGAAACGCTGGCGCTCCGGTTCCGGCCAGTCGGTATAGCCGCTGCCATCCGGTCCGATCCCGAGATGGCGCGTCAGTTCATCGAATACCAGCGTGTGCCGCGCGGCGTCCTGCCGCACGTCGAGCCGTACCAGGTGAACGCCGAATGCCGCGACCCGGCGCAGCGTGTCGAGCAGCGGCCCCGCGGCGATGGACGCCATGCCGCACCCCACCAGCGAGCGATGGCAGAGCGCCAGCGGCTCGAAGAGCTCGGCCGTGGACAGGTACACCTCGCCGGCCTGCTTCGGCGGCGCCGGATCGAGCGCGGCCGCCCAGGTGCGCGTCCGCACCAGCCGCTCGCGCACCTCGCGCAGCAGGGCGCGATAGGGTTCGCGCGTCGTACCGACCCGCGCCGCGAGTTCCGCCGAACACGCACGCATCGAGAGCGACGTCTGCAGCGCCTCGACATCACGCAGGAAGAGGTCCGCCGCCATCCAGCGCCCGAGCATGAGCACCTCGCGGGTGACCGTCGCCGTCACGTTCGGATTGCCGTCGCGGTCACCGCCCATCCAGGTGGCGAACCGGACGGGCGCCGCGTCGATCGGCAGCCGTTCGAGTCCACGCCGCTCGAGCGCGGTGTCGAATTCGCGCATGAACGCCGGCAGCGCATGCCACAGGGAATGCTCGACCACCGCGAAGCCCCACCGCGCCTCGTCCTGCGGCGTCGGGCGCTCCTGGCGGATCTCGTCGGTATGCCAGGCCTCGGCGATGAGGCGCCCGAGGTCGAGCAAGGCGGCATCCGGCCCCTCCGGATCCACCGCCGCGATGCGGTCGTGGTCCGCCAGCGCCACCGCTATGGCGTCGTATTTCCGGATCATGGTCCGGCGCAGCACCTCGGTCGGATGCGCGGTCAGGACCAGCTCGATGTCGAGCGCGGCAAGCGTCTGCGGCAGCCGGGGATCGTCGGGCAGTTCGATCACGACCGCGCGGTCGCGATGCGGCCGCGTCAGATGGTGCTGTTCGGCGATGTTCGCGAGGTTCAGGAACTGGTTGAAGGCGCGCGCCACCGCCACCATCTCCTCGGCCGGAATACCGGCGAGGAACTCGCTGAGCCGCGCCCAACCGTCAGCGACCCCGGCCCGCGCATCCTTGGCAAGCGCTCGGACCGCCTCGACCCGGGCCAGGAACGCATCGCCCCGATCGGCCGCGATGACTTCGCCGAGCAGGCGCCCGAGCAGACGCACGTCGGCGCGCAGCGGCGTTTCGAGGTGGCGTAGATCGCCGGGCGGCGTGGCGGCTTCTTCGACCATGCGAGCTAGGGTACGCCGCTCGAGCGGCGGCGGCAAAACGCGGGCGCGCGATCGTCAGCGCGTGAGCGCGAGCGCCCGCAGCCGTTCGGCCGTCTGCCGGTCGGCCGGAAAGAACGATTCCACCGCGAGTTCGGAAAGCGTCACGTCGACCGGCGTGCCGAATACCGTAACGGTACCGATGAACGCGAGGACGCCGTCGCCGAAGTCGAACTCGAGCGGCACGGCAATGGCGGTTGTATGCCAGTCCCCCGCAGTGCGCGGCTCACCGAGCCGACATGGCGGCGCGGGATAGCCGGCGAGTTCCTCGAGGAGCGCTTCGAGCCGCGGGTCCTGGGTCGCGGCAACCTGGCGCCGCAGCCGCTCCAGCACGTGCCCGCGCCAGGCCGCGAAGTTCCGGATCGCCCAGGCGAGCCCCTGCGGATGCAGGCTGACGCGCAGCACGTTCAGGGGCGGAGCGAGCAGCGCCGGGTCGCGCACCGGCGCGAACAGCATGGCCGCGGGCGCATTCGCCAGGACCAGCTCCCAGCAGCGGTTCACGGCAATCGCGGGATTCGGCTCGTGCGCCTTCAGCACGGTTTCGACCGCCTGCCGCGCCGCATCGAGATCCGGCGCATCGAGTGCGTGTTCCGAGTACATCGGCGCGAAGCCACCGGCGAGCAGCCAGGCATTGCGTTCGCGCAACGGCACGTCCAGGCGCTCGGCGAGCCGCAGCAGCATGTCGCGCGATGGCGCCGAGCGGCCACTCTCGACGAAGCTGAGATGGCGCTGCGAGATCCCGGCCTCGCACGCGAGCTCCAGCTGACTCAGTCGGCGCCGGGCACGCCAGGCGCGAATCAGCTGACCGACGGGGAGCGTGCGGGAACCTGCCAGGGCCTGTGACGAACTGCTCATGCGCGCGACGATAGCGCCGCCGGGACCGCCGCGCCATTACCTGCCGGGTAATCGGAAGGTGCCGACTGGGCCGGTTGCACAGCGCCGACTCCTGCTACCATCCCAACTGCCGTCCTGAACCGGGGTTCCGCGGGGAGCGCGCATGCAGAACACCCTGCCGTCCGCAGGACCGGTCGAAGCAGAACTCGTCAGGATGCTCTATCAGCATACCTGGATCATGTCGCTCGCGATCGGCGTGACGGGCTCGTCCTTCACGGCCTGGATGTTCCGCGACACCGTTCCGACCGCCTGGCTGATCGCCTGGTTCATCGCCATCAACTCGATCGTCCTGCTGCGCGTCGCCTCCATGGTCGCGTTCCGGCTGAGGCCGCCCGCGGCCGCGGCGCTGGCCCGCTGGGGTCGCTTCCAGGTCGCGGCCGTGTGGATCAACGGACTCGTCTGGGGGCTGCCTGCACTCGCGCTCACCAGCGACAACCTGATCCTGACGTTCTTCTATGCAACGCTCCTGTGCGGATTCGTGGCAGGCGCCATGCCCGGACTCTCCTACAGCGTTCCCGCCTACGCCGGCTTCGCCGTACTGACCGGGGTGCCGCTGATCGGTCGCCTGGTATCGTTCGAGGATCCGGTCTTCCGACTGATCGCGATCCTCGCGGTGCTGTTCGTCGCGATCAACATCGCATCGGTACGCATCGGCAACCGGCGCATCCGCGAGCAGATCCGGCTGCAGCTCGCCAATCGCCAGCTGGTGCAGGATCTCATCGTCGAAAAGGAGCGCGCCGAACGCGCGGATGCGGTGAAGTCGCAGTTCCTGGCCGCGGCGAGCCATGACCTGCGCCAACCCCTACACGCACTGGGGCTCTTCGTGGACGCGCTCGATGCCAGGACGACCGACCCGGACCTGCGCGGCCTGATCGGCAACATCCAGCTCTCGACCAGCTCGCTGCGCGACCTGCTCGACGCCCTGCTCGATATCTCCCGGCTCGACGCCGGCGTGACGCAGCCGGTCCTGACGACGTTCCCACTCGGAACCCTGCTGGCCAACCTGGTTGCCGAGCTCGAACCGGAGGCCGCCGAGAAAGGCGTCGAACTGAGGCTGGTGCAGACTTCCGCCTGGGTCACCAGCGATGCCATCATGCTCACGCGCATCCTGCTGAACGTGCTGGCGAACGCGCTGCACCACGCGGCGCCCGGCAGCATCCTGGTCGGCTGCCGACGCCGCGGCGGCGCGATCCGCATCGAGGTACACGACACCGGGCCGGGCATGACCGCCGACCAGCTGGCGCGCGTGTTCGACGAGTTCTACCAGGTGGGGAATCCACAGCGCGATCGTCGCCACGGACTCGGGCTCGGACTCGCGATCGTGCGCCGGCTGGGCGCCGTGCTGGACCACGAACTCACGCTGCAATCCGAGCCCGGGCGCGGGACGACCTTCCGCATCGAAGTTCCGGCCGAGGCACCGCAGCCAGCCCTCGCGACGCCGCATGCACCTGCGCTCGATCTGCTCGCGAACATCCGGGTCCTGGTGATCGAGAACGACGAGGCCGTCCGCGAAGCCATGCGCGCCACCGTCGAGTCCTGGCAGTGTGTCGTGACCCTGGCCGAGTCCTGCGATGCGGCGTTCCGGAAGCTCGAGGAACACGGGCAGCGGCCGGACCTGATCCTGACCGACTACCACCTCGCGCCCGACCTGAACGGCGCCGAGGCCGCCGAGCAGTTGCGCGCGCGCTATGGCCCGGTGCCCGCCATCATCGTCACGGGCGACACCGCGATCGAACGCGTGGCCGAACTGCGGGAGCGTGGTTTCGAGGTCCTGCACAAACCGGTCTCGGCCGCACGGCTGCGCAGCCTCGCGAGCCACCTGCTGCGGGCGGCGCCGCTCAACCGGTGATCAACCCGTGGCGCACGGCGGCGTATCCGGCTTCGGTACGATTGCGCGCGCCGAGCAGCCGGAGAATGGCCGCCACGTGGACCCGCACGGTGTTCTCGGCCAGGTCGAGATGCGTCGCGATCTCCTTGTTGCTGAGGCCGCGCACCAGGAGCACGAGCACCTCGTGCTGTCGCGGCGTCAGGCTGGCTGGATTGCCCGAACCGGATGGCGCGGCGCGCGGCACCACCGAATCCACGAGATTCGGCGGCACGTACCTGCCGCCATCCAGCACCAGCCGCAGCGCGTTCCGGATCAGCTCGCTGCCTGCCGACTTGGGAATATAACCTGCGGCGCCGCCTGCGAACGCCTGCCTGATCCTGCTCGTGTCCTCGCTTGCGGAAAGCACGACCACCGGCATGGAGGGCGCCGTCTCGCGCAGCCGAGCGAGACCCTGCAGACCATCCATGCCGGGCAGCCCCAGGTCGAGCAGCAGGAGATCCGGAACCGGCGCGTTCGCGAGCCAGGCGAGCGCATCCTCGCACGACGGGCACTCCACCACGCGCACTTCGGCATCGAGCCGCTCGAGCACCGTCGCGATGCCCGCGCGGAACAGCGGGTGGTCGTCCACGACGAGGATCTGCATGGGCATCGTCGGTCACTCCGTTTGCGCGCTAGTCTGATCGGACTAGCCAGATCGGATTACCCTGATCGGACTAGGACGATCGGATTCTAGCCGGAATTGATTATTTACACGCCAACCAATCGGCAAGAATACTGCCAGCGCTACGGGGGAACGTTTCCATCGGGAGGACGACATGAAGATCAACTCATTCCTGCTGACCACTGCGCTCTTGTTCGTGGCCGGGGGCGCCGCGCACGCGGATCTGACGCCGCTCACGGACGAACAGCTGGGTGGCGTCACGGCAGGCAGCGCCATGGATCCACACGGTCCGGGCGGCCCGGCCGGATCGGCTGCAGGCGGCGTCGCGGTCGCGAACGCTTCCGAGGCCCGGATCGAGAACGACGATTCGCTGACGCTCGACAGCGATGCGCAGTCGGGCGCCCGCGGCGTCAACATCGTGAATACAACCGCCTCGCTGGTCGCGCAGGGTGCCAACGTATGGGACGCGCAGTTCGCTGGTGACGCGATGGCCGACATGGCCGTGGACCAGTCCAACCTGGTGATGCAGTCGCAGTCGACCCGCGCCGCGACGCTCGACGGCTATCGGCGCGAAGCCAATGAACTGGAGGTATCGGGACTCGCCACGACGACGCGCAACCTCGACACCATCGATCTCGTCAGCGAGGTTAACGTGGAAACCAATCACCAGCTGCTCGGGCAGAGCGTGAACCTCGGCCTCGGCGTCGGCGTCGCCGGGCGGGTCGGGATCGATGTCGACGCGGCCTCCATCGACTTCGGCATCTCGGCAAGCTCCCGCTTCGAGACCGACGTCGGCGTGAACGGGACCATCAACCTGCCACGCCCATTCGGGACCATGCACGCCAATGGCCAGCTGATCAGCACCATCGAGAACGAAGGCGCGGTCGAACTCAGCGTCGACACACCACCGATTTCGATCGATGCGATCGGCTCCGTCTGCTACTCGAAGCTGGGCACCTGTGTGGCCACCGCCGACGACAACAGCACCTACCAGACCGATATCACGCATGACGAGTCGCTGCACAGGGAGCGGCATGGCGCGCTGGACCTCCAGGGCGTCCAGGCGGAATACGTGGTGATCGACGACTCGAGTCTCGAGCTGGTCAACGGCCGGACCCTCACGCTGGCATCGGGCGCCCAGTCGAACCTCGCCGCGGTCAATGCGGTCAACGCCGTCGGCAGCCTCGTCTCGAACGGCGTGAACGTGGCGCGCACCCGGGCCGACGGCGCGGCGAGCACGCCGGCCAGCCTGACCCAGCGCAACGTGGTGATACAGAACTTCTGAGGGCCGGCCGCTCCGTCGCGGACCACCCTTCGGTGGGTCCGCGGCGAGAGCGCCCATGGAGGAGGAGGGAGTCACCATGCCGGGCAACCATTCCATGACCAGGGCGGCCCTGCTGGCGAGTGTGCTGGCCGCCTCGGCCGCGCTCGCGGACGGGCCGTTTCCACTGGACGAGGACACGCTGGACCGGATCACGGCCGGCACCCAGACCGACGCACGCGAACTGCTCGAATTCGAATTCGCGCACGCCGGCAGCCAAGGCCGCGCGCTGCGCGGATCCGGGACCCTGGAACTCGTGGCACCGGGCCAGGCGCACACGCTCCTGCTCGGAGACGGCGCCCAGCAGCAACTGCGCGCGCTGGTGAACATCAATGCGATCGAATCCCAGGTCGCCGTGCTGCTCAACCTCAACATCAACATCGACTCATCGGTAGGGTCGCTGGTTCAGCAGAATGGCCTCCTGCGCGCCACTGACGCCCTGCCGGCAAGGCGGTGAGCGTCTGGTGACGGGCGCACGGACGGTTTCGATGTGGCGGGTTGCCCTGGCGGCCGCGGCCCTGTCCACAGCCACGGCCACAGTCACGATCGCAGGCACGGCACAGGCAGCCGATCTGCGGGTCAGACTGGGTGACCGACCCGTGGGCGTATCGATCCAGTCGCTGCTCGAGATCCGCGACCGGAACCTGGTCCGGCAGGGCTGGGACATCAGCTGCGGCGCCGCCGCACTCAGCACCATCCTGACCCATACCTACGCCGCGCCCTACTCCGAGGCGGCCATCGCGGCCAGCATCCTCGCGAACACCGATCCCGAACAGGTACGGGCACGCGGCGGCTTCTCGCTGCTCGACCTGAAACGCTTCGCCGAGGCGGTCGGCTTTACCGCGCAGGGTTACGGTGGGCTGGCCATCGCGGACCTGGCGCGGGCGGCCGGCCCGGTGATCCTGCCGGTACGGATCCGCGGACTCGATCATTTCGTCGTGTTCCATGGCCACCTGGCGGGTCGGGTCGTCATCGGCGACCCGGCATTCGGCAACCTCTCGATCCCGGAGCGGCGCTTTCTCGAACTCTGGCGCAGTCGCATCGGGCTGGTAATCTCGAGCGAAGCGGACGCGACCTTCGATGGCGCTCAACAGGTCCCCGAACACGTGCTCGCGCTCGGTATCCCCGCGCTCGATTACGTGTTCCGCATCACGCGGGGCGCCGGCGCACTGCCGGCGGGGCGCAGATGACACCGACCGGCCGCACTCCGGGTCTGCGGTCGCTCGGCCTGTGCGCGTCGCTGCTTTGCTGTCTCGCGCATGTCTGCATCGCGCAGGCAGACACGCCGAGCGACACGCTCATCGCCGACCTGGAAGCCCGTATCGTCGCTCTCGAAGCACGGATCGCCGCACTCGAAGCCACGCGTCCCGACAGCGCGACAGTCGCCAACAGCGCGCGCGCGGATACCGGTACCACCGAGGTTGCGGCGCTGCTGGCCGACCCACGCGAACAGGAACGCCTGATTCGCGGCGCCTTCCAGCGCCAGCTGCTGGAGCGCGGGGGACTGCTGCTGCCGCCCGGCGCGCTGGACATCGATCTGTCACTGCGCCACCTCAACACGTCGAGCGACCGCATCGTGATCGACGGGTTCACGATCCTGCCGATCCTGATCGTCGGCGACATCGTCTCGGAGCGGGTGCGGCACGCCTTCACCGAGGTCTCTGCGACCGCAAGGCTCGGGCTGCCGTGGGATATGCAGGCCTCGGTGCGGGTACCGGCGGCTTACCAGGAGCGCAGGATCGTCCAGGCCGAAAGCCGCGAAACCGCGGCCTACGACTTCGGCCTCGGCGACATCGAACTCGAATTGAGCCGCCAGGTGCTGCGCGGCAAGGGTGCCTGGCCGGATCTGCTCGCCAGCCTGCACTGGAAGCTCGACACCGGTTCGAATCCGCTCGACGCAGCGCCGGGCGAGCTGACGCTCGGCAGTGGACACCAGAGCGTCGGCGCCAGCCTGACCGCGGTCACGGTGGCCGACCCGGCCGCGTTCTTCGGCGGCCTGAGCTATACCCACAACCTCGCAACCGGATCGGACATCGGGCGCTACCGACCCGGCGACAGCTACGGCTTCAACCTCGGACTCGCGCTGGCATTGAACCTGGGCAGCTCCCTGAGCTTCGCCTACGACCATCGGTTCACCGAGGCAGCGCGGCTCGACGGGGCTACGATCCAGGGGTCACGCGCGACCACAGGAATCCTCAGCATCGGCGCCTCCTACAGTTCCCTCCGTGCCCGAACCTTCGACTTCTCGATCGGCGTCGGCGTGACCGAGGACGCGCCCGACCTGCTGATCACCACGTCCCTTCCTCTTCGGGTCGGCAACTGAGCGCGTCGGCAATCGCCCACGCGCGGTTCCGTTACCTCCGACGTAATCGACCAGGCAGATCACGCGGTGGACAGTACGCCGGCAGGCCCGCCGGGCCCTGCGCCGTAAACCTGAAGATCCGGAGGCTGACATGACGACGATTTCCCCGTTCCTGCGCGGCGCGCTGCTCATCGACATCGTGGGCAGCGGCGCGACGGCGCTGCTCCTGCTGTCCGCAAGTGGATTCCTCGCACCGCTCTTCGGCCTGCCCGCCGGGCTGCTCTGGTGGGCGGCCATCATCATGGTGCCCTTCCTGCTCCTGCTTGGGCTCACCGCGCGGCGCGATTCGGTACCGGCCAGCGTGATTCCGCTGATCATCGCGCTGAATCTCGCCTGGGTCGTGGCCAGCGCACTGCTGCTGGTCAGCCGGATCGTGACGCCCACGGCGCTCGGCTATGGCTTCGTGATCGGCCAGGCGGTCGCCGTAGCCCTGTTCGCGGACCTGCAGTACATGGGGCTGCGACGCGCAGCGGCAACGGCAACGGCAACGGCAACGGCAACGGCAACGGCCAAGCCTGCTATCTGAGGTGTGTCTCCAGGAACGCCCCGAGTTCGGCGTAGGTTTCGATCGACTCGGGCGCGTTCAGGTCCTGCAGGTACTCCGCGTGCGACAGGCCTTCGAACACGACGAGGTCGGCGGGCACGCCGGCGCGGCGCAGCATGCGGTGCACGCGCGCGGTGTCGCTCAGGAACAGGTCTCGCGTCCCGGTGACCAGGTAGGTCGGCGGAAACCCGGAAAAGTCGCCGTTGACCGGCGACAGCAGCGGATCGTCGAGCGGCACGTCACCCGCGTAAAGGCGCGCGGCAGCCGCGAGCACACCGTCATAACTGACCAACGCGCGGTCGATGCCTTCCAGCGTGTACAGCGTGTCGCCGGTACGGGTGAGATCGGCCCACGGCGTACCCGCGTAGATGGCGCCCGGAAACGGCAACGCCTGGGCGCGCAGCGCGTGTACGGTCGCGAGCGCAAGGCCCGCGCCGGCGGACGTGCCGCCGATGGCGAGGGCGCCGGCCCGGTGGTTCTCGAGCAGTGCGCGGTAGACCGCGACCGAATCCTCCACCGCCGCCGGGAACGGGTGCTCGGGCGGCATGCGGTAGTCCACCGAAACGACCGGGATGCCGAGCCGCCCCGCGATCAGTGCGGCCTCGTACACGCCCGCGTCGCCGGCGCCATACACGTACGCGCCACCGTGCAGATATACGAACAGGTGCGCCGCGTGCGCCGGCAGGGGCGTGAGTGGATCGATTCGATGAACCGGCACACCCGCCACGGCGTCACGCGCGATGCGCACGCCGAAGTCGCTGCCGAGCCTGTCGAGCGGCTGGGTGCGCGCGCTGTCCCGTGCAGCGATGATCGCGCGCCAGCCGTCCGCGTCCTGCGGCGCCCCCGCACGCCGCGCAGCGACGTCCGGTGCGGGCGCCGCCGCGATGGCGCCATGCAGCGGCTCGCTCGCCGCGGCCGGCGGCGGCACGATGCGCGGCCCGATCGGCCACCCCGCCAGTTCCTCCGCGAGTGCCACGGGCACCCACCCCGCCGCCACGATCAACGCGACCATCCAGATCCGCACCGCCATACCCACGCCTCCCGACAATTGGGGTCGAACAATTGGGGTCAGAGTCAAAACCGGGTCAGAGTACATTTGGGGTCAGAGTAAAAACCACTCCCGGTCGACGCCCTGACGACCCCGAGCGGCCAGGACGGCCCGACCCACAATTACAGATAGAGTGCTTGACCACCAGAGTAACGTAATATTACGATCACAACGAATGGTAGCGCCCTGCCGTAATACCGGACCTGGACTCGGACGATGGGACTCTCCCGCTCAAGGCCCAGCGACACCCTGCTCGACCTGCTGCGCGCCGCCGGCCGTCGAGGTCACTCGGCCCGCTCGCTCATCAGCGCGGGCGAACTCTTCGGGCTCACGGAGAACACGGTCCGCGTCACCCTGTCGAGGCTGATGGGGCGCGGTCTGATCGAGAGCCCGTCCCGCGGCCGCTATCGCCTCGCCACCCGTGCCGATGCCCTGAACGACTTCGTCGAACGCTGGCGCCTCGGCGAGACTCGCGTGCGCGACTGGCAACCAGGAACCTGGCTGCTCGCGCACCCGCAGGGCGATCTGCCCGGCAACACCTGGGCGCTCGAGGCACTAGGCTTCCGCGAGGTGCGTCCTGGCCTCTACGCACGCCCCGACAACCTCGCGCTCGATCTCGACGCGCTGCGCGCGCTCGGCAGCGGGATCGGCCTGACCCCGGAGACCCTGCTGGCCGCAGCCCGTCCGCAAGGCAACGCAACAGCGCAGTGGTATCGCGCCTGGCATCCGGCCGCGCTCGATGACGGCTATGTCGAGGCACTCGAGCGCCTCCGGACCAGCGCCGCGAGGCTCGCGCGGTTGCCGGTCGCGGACGCGCGGCTCGAGAGCTTTCGGCTCGGCGGCGAGGCCATCCATCGACTCGCCAAGGACCCCCTGCTGCCGACCGAGTTCGTGGACACCGCATCCCGCGCCGCGCTCTGGGCCGCCATGACCGAATACGAGACGCTCGGCAAGGCGGTCTGGACCGGCGCCTTCAACGAACCGACCCACGCACTGCCGATTCCGCAGCTTGCGGCAGGCGGATGAACAAACCGACACACGCCGGCGTACGGCAGCCGGGCAGACGGAGCACACCATGAACCTGCGCGAGATCCTGACTCCCGAAGAATTCCAGTCGGTGACCGCCAGCAGCGACCTGCGCGGCGCGTGGCTGGTCGTCTGCCAGTGGGCGATCGTGGTCGCGATCTTCGCGGTCGCCGCGCATTGGCCCAACCCCGTCACCATCCTGCTCGCCGTCTGGCTGCTCGGCGGCCGCCAGCTCGGATTTGGCGTGCTCGTCCACGAATGCGGTCATCGGTCGCTGTTCCGGACCCAGCGGCTGAACGAACTGGTCGGCGACTGGCTGGTCGCACCACCGACTTTCAACAACGTGCGCGCCTACATGCGCGGCCATCTGCACCATCACCGTCTTGCAGGCACCCACGACGACCCCGACCTGCCGAACTACCGCGATTACCCGATCACGCGTGCACGCCTGCGGCGCAAGCTTCTGCGCGATCTATCGGGCCGAACCGGGCTCAGGACGCTGCGTGGAATCGGTCGCGGCTTCGCCAATCTGCGCACGCTGTCCCCGGAATCGCGTGCCAGCCTGCTCCGCGGCGGCGCCGTGAACGCACTCATGCTCGGCATCATGGCCCTGGCCGGCACCCCGTGGCTCTACCTGTTGTGGGTGACCGCGTTCATCTTCGCGAACCCGCTGATCAGCCGCATCCGTCAGGTCGCGGAACATGGCGCCGTGCCGGACCTGTACGACACCGACCCGCGCCGCAACACACGCACGTTGCGCGCAGGGTGGCTCGCCCGGCTGGTGTTCTGCCCGCACCAGGTGAACTATCACCTGGAACATCACCTGCTCGCATCAGTTCCCATCTACCGGTTGCGCCGGTTGCATCGACTGCTGGAAGCGAAAGGGTTCTATGCCGGCGTGCGGTTCCCGACCAGCTACTGGGAACTGCTGCGCCAGGTGACGTTCCGCGACGCCGCCCCGGCTGCCGCCTGAGGGTCGCGCGAAACAGCAACTCCCCGGGAAACACGCGCCATGCAAGAGCATATCGATCGCATCAGGGAACAGGGCTTCACGATCATCGAGGGCGCCCTGCCGTCCGCATCGGTGACCCGGATCCGTGCGGAACTCGACCCGTGGCTGCAGGGCCGTTACCCGGGCCGCAACGACTTCGAGGGGTTTCACAGCGAGCGGGTCTACGCGGTGCTGGCGAAAGCGCCCTCGGCCGCCGAACTCGTCGAGCATCCGGCGGTGCTCGAGATCGTCGATGCATTCCTCGACCGCCACTACCTGCTCTCGGCACTGCTCGCGATCGACATACATCCGGGCGAGACGCCGCAGAGCTGGCACATCGACGATGCCGCCGGCGCGTTCGGCCACCCGGCATTCACCCGGCCAAGAGCACCCTACGGCATCAGCACCATCTGGGCCTTCGACGACTTCACAACGACCAATGGTGCGACCGAACTGGTCCCCGGCAGCCATCGGTGGGACGAGACGCGCCGCCCCGCGCCGGGCGAGAGCATTCAGGCGCTCATGCCCGCGGGGTCGGTACTGGTGTTCGCCGGCAACCTCGTGCACCGCGGTGGCGGCAATACCTCGACCGGCTCCCGCCTCGCCGTCACGCCGCAGTACTGCATGCCTTGGCTGCGGCAGCTCGAGAACATGTCACTCGCGGTGCCACCGGCCATCGCGCAGCAGTACAGCACGCGAGTCCAGGAACTGCTCGGCTACGACGTCATCGAACCGGGCTTCATGGGCTACGTGGATGGGCGCCATCCGCAACTGCTGATCGACCCTGCCTATCGCGGGCGCAAGCACCGGGCGGCGGCGCGACCCGATTGAACCACGGGGGTACCGACGTGGCGCGATCCACCTCCGCCCGGTCAGTCATCCAGTTCTATTTCTTCGGCGACATGCCGGCCGTTGCGATATTCGAAGTCGACTTCGACCTTCTGGCCGACCCGCAGATCGCCGAAATGACGCAGTCCGTCGTCATAGTCGGTGTCGCTCGTGGTGTAGATCGTGATGCCCTGCACCGAAAGGGTCCGTGCGTCCGGATCGACCCACTCGATGACACCTTCGATGTCGTCGGCGTGGACGGCCGCGGCACCGAGCAGCGCCACCACGAAAACCGCGAGCCTGCCGGGGTTC
Organism: Pseudomonadales bacterium; assembly: GCA_019634925.1. Lineage (GTDB taxonomy): Bacteria > Pseudomonadota > Gammaproteobacteria > Pseudomonadales > Azotimanducaceae > UBA7803. Next base: position 808,010 of record JAHCAL010000001.1, on the reverse strand, counting down.
GACTTCCGCATCGATCGTTCTCCTCTATTCTGTCCGGAGGACCCAGCGTAGCGGCTGGAACTGAACTTCCGCTGAACACCAGATGATCGCCCACGCCAATCGGGAGGATGCGCGATGACCATCCTATTGCCACTCACCATCACCGCGCTCGTGCTGCTGCTCTCGGGCGTGGCGGCATTTGTCATCGCTCTGCGGCGAACGGCGGCCGAGACCACCGGCAACCGCTACTACGGCAGGCCCGCGAAAGAACGCGCCGCACTCAAGCGGCGCATCTTTGCGCGCGGACGCAGGCTCGCGCCGATCGTCGGGCTCCTCGCCCGGCTGCCGGACCGGCTGCCGACCGTCGAATACGACGGACTGGGCGCACCGTCCACCGGCACCAGTCCGGCGAGTCTCGCGGCAGCGATGCAGTTCGTGCCCGACCCGGGCGACGTGTTCGTCGCCACGCAGATGAAATGCGGTACCACGTGGATGCAGCAGCTGGTCTACGAGACCATGCTGCGCGGCCACGGGGACTTCGGCGATGGTGGCCACGGCCACCTGTATGCAACGAGTCCCTGGCTCGAAGCCACGTTCGGCGTGCCGCTGCAGGACGCACCTCGTCTTGGCGTCGAACGCTGGCGCCTGATCAAGACCCACATGCCCGCGGACCGGTTGAGGTTCTCGCCGGATGCCCGCTACGTCTACGTCACCCGCCACCCGGTGGCCTGCTTCGAGAGCATCGTCGACTTCGTCCGCCTGCTGGCCGGGCCGCTCGCGCCCTCGCGCGAATGGCTGCTCGACTGGTACCTCAGCGATCGCATGTGGTGGCGCGCATGGCCCGAGAATGTCGAGAGCTGGTGGCGCCTGGCGCAGGCGCACGACAACGTACTGTTCGTGCACTACGAGGAGATGCTCGCGGACCTGCCCCGCATCGTCGATCGGATTGCCGCGTTGCTCGGCGTCGAACTCGCGTCTACCGAACGTGACGCGGTGGTCCGGAAATCCGGATTCGACTACATGAAGGCCAACGAAGAAGTCTTCGAGATGTCGCCGCCGTCCATGCTGCAGGGGCTTTCGGCGGGCGCATTCCTGAAGCTCGGCACCCTCGACCGGCAGAACGAAGCCTCCCGCCCGGAGCGGGCCCGGATCATGGCGTTCTGTCGCGAACGGCTCGCCGGATCGACGTATCCGTTCGAGCGCTTCTATCCACCTTGATCGCCATCTTGATCGGCAGCGAATGTTGGAAGCCTACCGGCCAAACGGAGACGTCCGCGGAACCACGGACTGGCATGAAACGCGTTCTACCGGATACGATGCGCCGTGGCTCGCTTCGCAGGCCACCGATCCGGCACGCCGGCCGGACACCTGAACCGAGCGCCGCACCATGCACATCGATCTGCTCGACCCGGCCACGTTCGCGCACGGCCATCCGCACGAACAGTACCGGTGGCTGCGCGACCACGCGCCGGTCTTCTGGCACGAAGAGCCGAACGGCCCCGGCTTCTGGGCGGTGACCCGCTACCGCGAGGTGGCCGACATCGGCCGGGATCCGAAGACCTGGTCGTCCGAGCCGACCATCATGATCGCCGACCCCGCGCCAGGCTCCGGCCTCGCATTCGGCGACCACAAGATGATGCTGATGATGGACCCGCCGGCGCATACGCAGTTTCGCAGGATCATCAGCCGCGAGTTCACCCAGGGTCCGGCGCAGGCGCTGGCCCCGCGGGTCGGCGCGCTCGCCCGCGAGATCGTGGATGCGGTGATCGAAGCCGGCGAGTGCGACTTCGTATCCGCGGTCGCCGGTGAGCTGCCGTCGTTCGTGATCGCCGAACTGGTGGGCATTCCCCGCGACGACGGACGCAAGCTCTACGAACTGACCGAGATCATCCACACCGCGGACGAAGCCCTGCCGGAAGGTGCCAAGCTCGGCGCGGTGATGCAGATGTTCCAGTACGCCCAGGGCGTGTATCGCGACAAGCTCGCCCACCCGGGCAACGACCTCGGCAGCCAGATCGTGCACGCCGAGGTCGACGGACGTCGTCTCGACGAAATGGACTTCCAGCTGTTTTTCATGCTGCTGATCGACGCCGGCGGTGACACCACCCGCAACCTGGTGGCCGGCGGCCTGCAGAGGCTGCTCGGCCAGCCCGACGTCCTCGCCGAACTGCGCGCACGCCCCGAGCTCATTCCCGGCGCCCGCGAGGAACTGCTGCGTGTCGTGAGCCCGGTGATCTACATGCGCCGCACGGCGACCATCGATACCGAACTCGCCGGGCAGCGGATCCGTGCCGGCGACAAGGTGGTACGCTACTTCGGTGCCGCCAACCACGACGAACGCCAGTTTCCTGATCCGGCGCGCCTCGACATCCACCGCAGTCCCAATGCACACATCGCATTCGGCGCCGGCGCCCACGTCTGCCTCGGCCAGCACATTGCGCGGGTCGAGATCGACTGCATGTTCCGCGAGATTCTTGCGCGGCTCCACGACGTCGAACTGGTCGGCGAACCCGAGTGGCTCGCTTCGAACTTCATCTCCGGCATCCGGCGCATGCCGATCCGGTTCCGGCCGGGCCGACCGGCTGGTAGCGCGTCGCGATGAACCTCTGCCTGCGGCATCGAGCCGGCCTTGGAGCACTGCTGCTCCTCGCGACGCTTTCCGGTTGCGGCGACCCGGACGAGGCATCCGTCGCGCCGGCTCCGACAAGGACCGTGCCGGTGCTGACCGCCCTCGTCACCGCGCAACCCGTGGAAGTGATCGAACAGAGCCTCGGGCGCCTCGAGGCACCGCGCATTCCGGCCGTAGCCGCCGAGACCACGGGCCAGGTGCGCTCGATCTCCGTCGATGCGGGCGACCGCGTCGAACAGGGCGTCATTCTCGCGGTCCTCGACGATGAAGCGCAGCGCCTGGCCGTCGAATCCGCGCGCGCCACCGTGGCTCGCCTGGAAGTTCTGCTCGAGAACCAGGAACGCACCGTACAGCGCCTGCAGCAGTTGTCCCGCGAGCAGTCGGTCGCGCAGAGCATGCTGGACGACGCCGTCGCACAGGCGCGCGCGCTGCGCGCGCAGGTCACCGAGGCCACCGCGCGCGCCCGCGAGTCGGAGCGTGCCCTCGCGAAGGCCCGCGTCGAGAGCCCGATCACCGGCATCGTGCAGGCCAAGCTGGTGTCCGTCGGGGATTTCGTCACGCCGGGTCAGGCGATGTTCGAGGTGGTCGCGCACGACCGGCTGCGCGCCTACCTGCCGTTTCCGGAGACGCTCGCCGGGCGCATCCGTGCCGGCCAGGCGGTGGAACTGACCCTGCCCACCCTCGACACCGCGCCGGTCCGCGCGAACGTCAACGAGATCCGCCCGATGGTAGGCACCGGCAGCAGCGCGATCGAGGCCATCGTGGAACTCGAGAATCCCGGCAACTGGATGCCGGGCGCCAGCGTTCGCGGTCGCGTGGTGGTCGAACGCCGTGACGACGGGCTCGTGGTGCCCGAAGCAGCCGTGATCCAGCGCCCGGCGGGCGACGTGGTGTACGTCGTCACGGACGGCATCGCGCACCAGCGCTCCGTGCGCACCGGCGTACGCCGCGACGGCTGGGCGGAGATCATCGATGGCCTCGCAGCCGGCGAGACGGTCGCCACCGAGGGTGCAGGCTTCCTGACCGACGGAACCGCGGTTCGAGCGCGCGACAGCGCGCCGGACTGACCAGGCACAAAGAGCGCGGGAGACCACCGATGTCGCTGCCCGGCATATCCATCGACCGACACATCTTCGCGTTCATGTTGAGCGCGCTGATCGTGCTGTTCGGCCTGATCGCCTACCGCGACATCGGCGTCGATCAGTACCCGCAGGTCGACCTGCCGATGATCTCGATCACGACGGTGCTGCCCGGCGCGGATCCGGAGGTGGTCGACACCAGCATCACCAACGTGATCGAGAATGCGGTCAACAGCGTCCCCGGCATCGACAACATCGCCTCGTCTTCATCGCCCGGCGTCTCGATCGTCCGGCTGCAGTTCCATCTGGAAAAAGACGTCGACGTGGCATTCAACGAGGTCCAGGCCAAGGTCAACCAGACGCTGCGCCTGCTGCCCGACGACGCGGATCCGCCGATCGTCGGCAAGATCGAGGTCGGCGCGTCCCCGGTCATGTGGCTCTCGCTCACCGGCGATCGCACCTTGCAGCAGCTCAATCAGTACGCCGAGAACGTGGTCAAGAAACGCCTCGAGACCATCGACGGCGTCGGGCAGATCCAGTTCGGCGGCGGCCGCAAACGCACCATCCGGGTCGAGGTAGACCTGGACCGCATGGCCGCGCTCGGCGTGACCGCGCAGGACATCAGCCAGGCCTTCCGCGCCGAACACCTGCAGGCGCCCGGCGGCTTCCTGGTGAGCGCAGACCAGGAGCGGCTGATCCAGCTCGATCTCGAGTTCCACAGCACCGCGGAGCTCGCGAGCATGATCGTCACCTGGCGCGACGGTGCGCCGGTGACGCTCGGCGACTTCGCCGTCGTGGTGGATGCGCTGTCCGACTTCCGCCAGGTCGCGCGCTTCATGGGCCGGCCATCGGTGGGGCTCGGCGTCGTCAAGATCAGCAACGCCAACACCGTGGCGGTAATCGAAGCGGTCGAGCGGCGCATCGCCGAGGAGATCCGCCCGCAACTTCCGGCCGGGATGCAGATCGAGATCGCGGTCAACGACGCCGACATCATTCGCGACATCGTCGCGGCGCTCGAGCAGCACCTGGTGGAAGGCACCGTGCTGGCCGGGCTCGTCGTGTGGTTCTTCCTGCGCAGCTTCCGCAGCACGATCATCATCGCGACCGCGATACCCGTATCGTTGCTCGGCGCCGTCGCCGCGATCTACTTCCTCGGCTATACGTTCAACCAGATGACGCTGCTCGCGCTCCTGCTGCTGATCGGGGTCGTGGTGGACGATGCGATCGTGGTGCTGGAGAACATCTACCGGCACCGGGAGGACATCGACCCCGATCCCCTCACCGCCGCGCGCGAGGGTTCCAACCAGGTGGTCTTCGCCGTGGTGGCCTCGAGTCTCACGCTCGTCTCGATCTTCGTGCCGGTCGTGTTCATGCAGGGCATGATCGGGCGGTTCTTCGAGTCGTTCGCGGTGGTGGTGACCATCGGCGTCCTGGTATCGCTGTTCGTCTCGCTAACGCTGACGCCGATGCTGTGCTCGCGCTTCCTCGAGGTGAAGCAGCAGCACGGCCGCATCTATCACCTGCTGGACAGCTTCCTCGGGTGGGTCGACCGCGCCTACATCTACGTGCTCGATCTCGCCCTGCGGTTCCGCTGGGGGGTGGTGGCGATCACGGTGCTCACGGTACTGTCGAGCGGCTATTTCTTCGCCGCGGTACCGAAAGAGTTCATGCCGAGCACGGATCAGAGCCGGTTCATCGTGGCGCTGCGCGCGCCGCTCGGCAGCAGCATCGACTCCATGGACCGGGCCTTGCGGCGGGTCGAGGAAACGCTGCACCGGCACTCCGAGGTCAGGACTTTCTTTGCGGCGGCTGGCGGGTCTGGCGGCGGCTTCTCGCAACAGGTCAACCAGGGGGTCGCCTATGTGACGCTGGTCCCGCGCAGCGAACGCGACGTGAGCCAGGCGGAATTCATCCAGCGGATGCGCCGCGAACTCGCCGAGATTCCCGGTGTGCGGGCATTCGTCGCCGAGCAGAGTCCGGTCGGCGGGCAGCGCGGCGATCCGCTGCAGTTCACCGTCGTCGGTCCGGAACTGCCCGAGGTGGCTGCGCTGTCCCAGGCGTTGTTCGAGCGCATGATCGTCGATCCCCGTTTTCAGGCGGTCGACCTGAGCCTGCAACTGGACCTGCCCCAGGTGGAAGTGGATATCGACCGCCCACGCGCGGCGGCGCTCGGGTTGTCGGCCCAGGACGTGGCCTTTGCGGTCAGCATGCTCGCCGGCGGCCTGGACATCGCCCGCTACAACGACAAGCCGGGCGACGGCCATCGCTACGACGTGCGCGTGAAAGCGCGCGACGGCGACCTGCGCAACCCGGACGATCTGCATCGGATCATGCTGCGCGCCCGTGGGGGTGAACTGGTACGGCTCGACAGCGTGGCGGAGATCACGCCGACCATCGGGGCCGCCATCATCGACCGGTTGAACCTCAGGTACGCCGGCAACTTCTACGTCACGCCGGCGGTGCCCCTCGGCGAGGGCATGGCGATCGTCAACGAGTACGCGGCGGACCTGCTGCCGCCCGGCTACCAGGTCGAACTGCTGGGCGAGGCGCGCGAACTGGAACGTACCGTCATTGACATGTTGTTTGCGTTCGCGCTCGCGATCATTCTCGTCTTCATGGTGCTGGCGAGCCAGTTCAATTCGCTGGTGCAGCCGCTGATCGTCATGGTGGCCCAGCCGCTGGCCGTCATCGGCGGGGTGGTCGGCCTGTGGATCATGGGCAAGAGCCTCAACGTCTTTTCGATGATCGGCATGGTGCTGCTGATCGGGCTGGTGGCGAAGAACTCCATCCTGCTGGTGGACCTGACCAATCAGCTGCGCCGACTCGGGCGTGGCGTCGACGAAGCGCTGCGTGAGGCCTGCCCGATCCGCCTGCGGCCGGTGCTGATGACCTCGCTGACGGTGATCCTGGCACTGACGCCGGCAGCGCTGGGGTTCGGCGCCGGCGCCGATACCAACGCGCCGCTCGCGGTAGCGGTCATCGGCGGCATGGCGAGTTCCACCATGCTCACCCTGGCGGTGGTCCCGGCCGTCTACTCGCTCTACGAGAACTGGCGGGACACGTGGGGTCGGAGTAAAAATTCGAGCTAGGTTGGGGTCGGAGTAAACCATCGCGCAGGCGGCCCGCCTGCGCGATGGTTTACTCCGACCCCAACCTAGCTCGAATTTTTACTCCGACCCCAACCATTCGCCTACAGCCACAGCGCTGCAGCGAAGATACCGATCATCGTGAACGCGATCGCAAGCTTGACGACCGTACCGATGAGCAGCCCCAGCCAGGTCGCAATACCCACCTGGCCTGCACGGGCAACATCGCGCAACGCAAGGTACTCCCCGATCGCTGCACCCAGCAGCGGCATGAACACCAGACCCCAGAGCCCGGTGAAAACGCCGAGCAGAGTCCCGATCAGGGCACCGGCAACAGCCTGGCGGCTCGCACCCAGGCGCTTTGCACCGAGCACGGCAGCCAGGTAGTCGCACACCAGGCTCACCACCGTGAGCACGCCGGTCACGACGAGTGCCCAGACGCCGATCCGGGCGAAGTCATCGATCCAGGCTGCGAGCAGAATGCCCGCGAAGATCAGCGCCGTGCCGGGCAGACCGGGCAGGATGATGCCTGCCAGGCCAATTGCCATCAGCAGTGCAACGGTGATCCAGAGCAGCGATGTGATCATCGGGATAGATGGTTGGGGTCAGAGTAAAACCTCCGGGTTGCAGGGGGCGCGGGCCACGGCCCGCGACCCCTGCAACCCGGAGGTTCTACTCTGACCCCAACAGCCGCTCCGCCCGGATCGCGCGGATCCGGTCGCGCGTCGCCGCGGCTTCTTCGAATTCCAGGTTGCGTGCATGTTCCAGCATCTGCTGCTCCAGTTTCTCGAGGAACTTGCCGAGCGCACGCGGATCGGTCGGCGCCTCCGCTTCCACCCGCGCCTTGCGCCCGGCGGCCTGGGCGCCCTTGCGGCTCGCACCGGGCGCCGGCGCGCGTGCACCTTCCATGACGTCCGCGATCTGCTTGCGCACCGTTTCGGGCGTGATGCCGTGCGCTGCGTTATGCGCGATCTGCCTGGCGCGGCGCCGATCGGTCTCCTCGAGCGCGCGCTGCATGGACCCGGTCATGTGATCGGCGTACAGGATCGCGCGCCCGTTCACGTTGCGCGCGGCCCGCCCGATGGTCTGGATCAGCGACCGCTCGGCACGCAGGAAGCCCTCCTTGTCCGCATCGAGGATCGCGACCAGCGAGACCTCGGGCATGTCGAGCCCCTCGCGCAACAGGTTGATGCCGACCAGCACGTCGAATTCGCCAAGACGCAGATCCCGGATGATCTCCATCCGCTCAACGGTATCGATGTCGGAGTGCAGGTATCGCACCCGCACGCCGTGCTCGTCCAGGTATTCGGTGAGATCCTCGGCCATGCGCTTGGTCAACGTCGTCACCAGCACCCGCTCGCCGCGCTCGACGGTCGTACCGATCTCCGCAAAGAGGTCGTCCACCTGCCGCGTCGCCGGACGCACCTCGACCGCGGGGTCGACCAGCCCGGTCGGTCGCACCACCTGCTCGACCACCTGGCCGGACATACGCGCCTCGTAGTCAGCGGGGGTCGCCGACACGAAGATCGCCTGCGGCGCGAGCCGTTCCCACTCGTCGAAGCGCAGCGGCCGGTTGTCGAGCGCCGACGGCAGCCGGAACCCGAACTCGACCAGCGTCTCCTTGCGCGAGCGGTCGCCCTTGTACATGCCGCCGATCTGCGGCACGGTGACGTGACTCTCGTCGATCACCATCAGCGCATCCTTCGGCAGGTAGTCGAACAGCGTCGGCGGCGGCTCGCCCGCCGCGCGTCCGGACAGGTAGCGCGAGTAGTTCTCGATGCCGTTGCAGTAGCCGAGTTCGCGGATCATCTCCAGATCGAAGCGGGTGCGCTGCTCGAGCCGCTGCGCCTCGACCAGCTTGTTGTGCGCGTGCAGCCACTCGAGCCGCTCCTTCAGTTCCGCCTTGATGTCGTCGAGCACCGCGACGATGCGTTCGCGCGGCGTCACGTAGTGGGTCTTGGGAAACACCGTGTAGCGCGGCAGCCGGTTCAGGATCTCGCCGGTGAGCGGGTCGAACAGCGAGATCTGCTCGATCTCGTCATCGAACAGCTCCACACGCACCGCTTCCTTCTCCGATTCGGCGGGAAAGATGTCCACCACGTCGCCGCGCACCCGGTACGTACCGCGCTGGAAGACCTGGTCGTTGCGCGTGTACTGCAGTTCTGCGAGCCGGGTCACGATGTAGCGCTGATCGACCCGGTCCCCGCGGTCCAGGTGCAGCACCATGCGCAGGTACGACTGCGGATCGCCGAGTCCGTAGATGGCCGACACCGACGCCACGATGATGGTGTCGCGCCGCTCGAGCAGCGCCTTGGTCGCCGACAGACGCATCTGCTCGATGTGCGCATTGATCGACGCATCTTTCTCGATGTACGTGTCCGACGCCGGAACGTACGCCTCCGGCTGGTAGTAGTCGTAGTAGGAAACAAAGTACTCCACCGAATTCCTGGGAAAGAACTCGCGGAACTCCCCATAGAGCTGCGCCGCGAGCGTCTTGTTCGGCGCGAGCACGAGCGTCGGCCGCTGCACGGCCTCGATGACGTTGGCGATGGTGAACGTCTTGCCGGAGCCGGTGACGCCGAGCAGCGTCTGGTGCGAGAGCCCCGCTTCGAGCCCCTCGATCAGGCTTGCGATGGCGGCCGGCTGGTCGCCGGCCGGGCGATAGTCGGAAACCACTTCGAAACGCGCGAGCGCCTGGGCCATGGGATGGGTCAATCCGGCCGGGAAGGAACCGGGCAGTCTACCGGATTCGGCCCACCGGTGCGGGGAGACATCGCTCCGGTTCCCCGCCGCAGCACTCCTCGGTCAGGTAGCCGATCAGTTCCAGCATCGTGCCGATGTCGGCGCGATACCGCTGGTAGCGACCTTCCTGGGTCACGGTCAGCAGGCCGGCGTGGGTGAGCGTCTTCAGGTGAAACGACAGGTTGGTCGCGGGCAGGCCGAGCCGCTCGGCGATCTCGCCGGCCACCAGTCCGTCCGGACCAGCGCGCACCAGCAGCCGATAGACGTCGAGACGGGGTCCCGAGGCGAGCGACTGCAGCCCGACGACGGCGCTATCGCGATCCATCGGAGAGTCCCTGCCGGTCGCGCTGCAATGAATAGTTCAACATTCCATGTAATATTGCGCCGATCGTCAGGACGCTGTCCACCCGCAGAGGTGTCTTCATGAAAGTCGGAATCAATGGCATGGGGCGCATCGGTCGGCTCGCCCTGCGCGCAGCTCTCGGCGCCGCGGAACGACCCGCCGACGACCCCCGCGCGCACAATCGCCTCGAGATCGTACACGTCAACGAGATCAAGGGCGGCGCCGCCGCCACCGCCCACCTGCTCGCCTTCGACAGCGTGCAGGGCCGCTGGCGCGCGGACATCGCGGCCACTTCTGACGACCTGCTCCACATCGATGGCCATCCGGTCTCCTTCAGCGCCCATACCGCACCTGCCGACATTCCCTGGGGCGACCTCGGCGTCGACCTGGTGCTCGAATGCACCGGGAAATTCCTGACCCCGGACACGCTGGAGGGACACCTCGACCGCGGCGCGCGCCGCGTGATCGTCGCGGCGCCGGTGAAATTCCCGGAGGTCCTCAATATCGTGGTCGGCGTGAACCACTCTCTCTACGACCCGGCAAGTCACCGCGTCGTCACGGCGGCTTCGTGCACCACCAACTGCCTCGCGCCGGTGGTCAAGGTGGTGCACGAACACCTCGGCATCCGGCACGGCCAGATCACCACCATCCACGATCCGACCAATACCAACCTGGTGGTCGACGCACCGCACAAGGACCTGCGCCGGGCGCGCAGCGCCATGCTGAGCCTGGCGCCGACCACGACCGGCAGCGCCACCGCCATCGGGCTGATCTACCCGGAACTGCGCGGCAAGCTCGACGGCCACGCGGTACGCGCGCCGGTGCTCAACGCTTCGCTGACCGACTGCGTGTTCGAGCTCGAACGCGCCACCACGGCAGCGGACGTGAACGCGCTGTTCCGGACCGCCGCGGCGGGCGACCTGGCCGGCATCCTCGGCTACGAGGAACGGCCGCTGGTCAGCGTCGACTACGCACGCGATACGCGCAGCGCAATAATCGACGCGCCGTCGACGCTCGTCACCGACGGCACGCTGCTCAAGGTCTACGCCTGGTACGACAACGAGATGGGCTACGCCTGCCGGATGGTGGACCTCGCCTGCCACATGCAGCAGGCCGGCATCTGATGCAGGCCGCCGCGCGCAACTACGGCATCGTCACCGCAGCCTACTGGGCCTTCACGCTCACCGACGGCGCGTTGCGCATGCTGGTGCTGCTGCACTTCCACCAGCTCGGCTATTCGCCGCTCTCACTCGCCTTCCTGTTCCTGCTGTACGAAGCGGCCGGCGTCCCGGCCAACCTGATCGGTGGCTGGCTCGCCACCCGGTTCGGCATTGCGCGCATGCTGACCGTCGGTCTCGCCACCCAGATCGCCGGGTTCCTGCTGCTGGCGATGTTGAATCCCGGCTGGGCTGCCGCGCTCTCGGTCGCATGGGTCGTGCTCGCGCAGGGCATCTGCGGCATCGCCAAGGATCTGACCAAGACCGCCAGCAAGTCGGCCATCAAGATCACCCAGGCTGCCGCCGGCGGCGCAGCCGCGGGGCAGCTGTTCCAGTGGGTCGCGTGGTTCACCGGCAGCAAGAACGCAATGAAAGGCCTCGGCTTCTTCCTCGGCGGGTTCCTGCTGCAGACGCTCGGCTTCCAATGGTCGTTGTGGATCATGGCCGGCGTGCTCGCCCTGATCCTCGCCGGCGTAGTCCTCTCGCTGCCGCCCCGCCTCGGGCAGGGCAAGGCGTCGCGCTCCGCCCGCGAGCTGTTCGCCAGGAACCGCGGCATCAACGTGCTGGCCGCCGCACGCGTCATGCTGTTCGGCGCGCGCGACGTCTGGTTCGTGGTGGGACTGCCGGTATTCCTGTACTCGATCGGCTGGTCGTTCACCCTGGTCGGCACGTTCCTCGCAGTCTGGACCATCGGTTACGGTGTCGTGCAGGCCGCGGCACCACGGATCGTCCGCCGTAGCCGCGATGGCCTCACGAGCGAGGTGCGTGCCGCCCGCACCTGGTCCGCCGGGCTCGCGCTGATACCGGCCGTGCTCGCGCTCGCCGTGGCACTGGAATCGGCCGCGCTCGAAGCCATCGTGATCGGCGGCCTGCTCCTGTTCGGCTTCTTCTTCGCGGTCAATTCGTCCGTGCATTCCTACCTGGTGCTGGCCTACGCCGGCAGCGAGAAAGCGGCCGAGGACGTCGGCTTCTACTACGCCGCCAACGCGCTCGGGCGATTCACCGGCACACTGCTCTCCGGCCTGCTCTACCAGCAGGGCGGATTGCTGTACACGCTGCTCGGTTCTGCCGGCATGCTGGCACTCTGCTGGCTGCTGGCACTCGCCCTGCCTGGCTCCACCACAACACCTCGAACGGAGTCCGCCGACCGTGTCGACGTTTGAACGTTTCCTGTCGCTCTGGGTCGCGCTCTGCATCGTCGCAGGCATCGTGCTCGGCAATGTGTTTCCAACCGCGTTCAGGGTCGTGGCCGGGTGGGAGTACGCGTCCGTCAACCTGCTCGTGGCAGTCCTGATCTGGGCGATGGTCTACCCCATGATGGTCGCCATCGACTTCACGAGTCTGCGAACCGTCCATCGCCGGCCGAAGGGGCTCATCATCACGCTGGTCGTGAACTGGCTCGTCAAACCGTTCAGCATGGCCGCACTCGGCGTGCTGTTCTTCGAGATCGTATTCGCCGACCAGATCGCGCCGCAGGACGCCGGTCAGTACATTGCCGGCCTGATCCTGCTCGGCGCCGCGCCCTGCACGGCGATGGTGTTCGTGTGGTCGCAACTGACCCGCGGCGACCCCAACTACACCCTGGTGCAGGTCTCGCTGAACGACGTCATCATGGTGTTCGCGTTCGCGCCGATCGTGGCACTCCTGCTCGGCATCACCGATCTGGAAGTGCCCTGGGAAACACTGCTGCTCTCGGTCGTGCTCTACGTGGTGATCCCGCTCGTGGCGGGTACCATGACCCGGGCCGCGCTGGTCGGGCGCGGTGGCGGCGGCGCCCGCTTGGCACGCTTCACCGCGGCGGTGAAGCCTTTCTCGATGCTTGGACTGCTCGCCACCGTGGTCCTCCTGTTCGGCTTCCAGGGTCACGTGATCGTCGAACGCCCGCTCCTGATCGCGCTCATCGCCGTGCCCCTGCTGATCCAGTCCTACGGCATCTTCGCGCTCGCCTATGCGACCGCCTGGGCGTGGCGGGTGCCGCACAACGTGGCGGCGCCGTGCGCGCTGATCGGCACGTCGAATTTCTTCGAACTCGCCGTGGCCGTAGCGATCGGGCTATTCGGCCTGAATTCCGGCGCGGCGCTGGTCACCGTGGTCGGCGTGCTGGTGGAGGTGCCGGTCATGCTGTCGCTGGTCGCGCTGGCCAACCGCACGCGCGAGCCGTTCCTGGAACGGGCGGGAACTCCTGCGGACTGAAGGTCCGCACCGGGCATATGGATATTCCCGTACACGGGTGCGTTCGCGAATCCGCTTTCAGTACAATGCGCGGCTGTTTCGACGCCGAGGCGCAGGTCGCGAATATGGGTTCCGAGAGCAGATCAGGAAAACTGAGCTACGTGGTGCGGTTCGCCGGCGACTCCGGCGATGGCATCCAGCTGCAGGGCCAGCAGTTCACCATGGCCTCGGCGCTCGGCGGCAACGATCTCGCCACGCTGCCGGACTTCCCGGCCGAAATCCGTGCACCGGCCGGGACCCGCTACGGCGTCTCGGCGTTCCAGATCCACTTCGGCGGCGAACGCATCACGAGCCCCGGCGACACCCCCGACGTGCTGATCGCGTTCAATCCCGCGGCGCTGGTGGTGAACCTGCCGCAACTCGAACCCGGGGCGCTGATCCTGGTAGACGAACAGGCGTTCACCGAGCAGCGCCTGAAGCGCGCCGACCTCGACCGCAATCCGCTGGAAGACAGCAGCCTCGCCACCTTCGAGGTGGTACGCATCGACATCTCGCGGCTCACCGAGGAAGCGGTCAAGCCGTTCGGCATGGGCGCCAAGGACTCGCAGCGCTGCAAGAATTTCTGGGCGCTCGGCCTCATGCTGTGGATGTTCGACCAGCCGCGCGATCCCACGGTCGCCTGGATCGAGCGCCGGTTCGCCAACGAAGCGCTGCGCAACGCCAACCTGGCGGCGCTCAACGCCGGGCACGCCTATGGCGAAACCGCCGAGCTCACGCGTGTGCTCGCCCAGCACCCGACCCCGGCCGCGCCGCTCGCCCGCGCCGAATACCGCACCATCACCGGCGCCGAGGGTGTGGCGCTCGGCCTGCTCGCGGCGGGCGAACTGGCGGACACCCAGGTGATGTTCTGCTCGTATCCGATCACGCCCGCCTCGTCGATCCTGCACCACCTGGCAGATCTCGAAGACGCCGGTGTCTCGACCTTCCAGGCGGAAGACGAGATCGCCGCCATCTGCGCGGCGATCGGCGCATCCTACGCAGGACGGCTCGGCGTCACCTCGAGTTCCGGCCCCGGGATCGCGCTCAAGACCGAGGCCATGGGGCTCGCGGTCGCGGCGGAGCTGCCGCTCATCATCGTCAATTCGCAGCGGGCCGGCCCCTCCACCGGGATGCCGACCAAGACCGAACAGTCGGACCTCTACCAGGCCGTGTACGGGCGCAACGGCGACACGCCGATCCCGGTGCTGGCGACCCGTTCGCCCGGTGACTGCTTCGACACCACCATCGAGGCGGTGCGCATCGCGCTGCGCCACATGACCCCGGTCATGCTGCTGACCGACGGCTACATCGCCAACGCGTCGGAACTCTGGCCGATCCCGGACATCGACCACTACCCGCCCATCGCCAGCACGAAGCCGACCGAGAACACCGAGGGCAGCGTGTTCCAGCGTGATCCGAGCACGCTCGGGCGTGTCTGGGCGGCGCCGGGCGACCGGCGCTTCGTGTACCGGGTCGGCGGCATCGAGAAGGACATCGAGACCGGCAACATCTCCTACGACGCCGCGAACCATCAGGCGATGACGGACATGCGCGCCGCCAAGGTCGCCAGTGTTGCCGACTTCATCCCGGACCAGGTCATCGAGCAGGGCAGCCCGGGCGGACTCGCGGTGGTTGCCTGGGGCTCGACCTACGGGACCCTTCACCAGGCAGTACTCGAGAGCATCCGCGCGGGCCTCGACGTTGCACAGATCCATCTGCGCCACCTGAATCCCCTGCCCGGTAACCTCGGCGAACTGCTCGGTCGGTTCCACACGGTGCTGGTGCCCGAACTCAACACCGGGCAACTCGCCACCCTGCTGCGCGACCGCCTGCTGGTACGCGTCGCGCAACTCAACAAGGTGACCGGCCAACCGTTTACCGTGCAGGAAGTGCGCCAGGCCATCCAGCAGCACGCGCGCCCGCGCCTGAAGGAGGTTCGACCATGAGCGAAGCGGTACGCGAACTGACGTTCAAGGACTACGCGACCGACCAGGAGGTCCGCTGGTGCCCCGGCTGCGGGGATTACTCGATCCTGAAGGCCGTGCATCGCGCGCTGGCGGACGCAAAGGCCGATCCCGCGAACACCGTGTTCGTCTCCGGCATCGGCTGTTCGTCACGGCTGCCCTACTACGTCGAGACCTACGGTTTCCACACCATCCACGGCCGCGCGCCGGCCATCGCGACGGGCGTGAAACTCGCGAACCCTGCGCTCGACGTGTGGGTGATCACCGGTGACGGCGACGGACTCTCGATCGGCGGCAATCACCTGCTGCACGCGCTGCGCCGCAACGTGAATCTCAACATCCTGATGCTCAACAACGAGATCTACGGCCTCACCAAGGGCCAGTACTCGCCGACCTCGCGGATCGGCACGGAGAGCCCGTCGAGTCCGCACGGATCGCTGGATACACCGGTACAGCCCGGCCTGTTCGCGATCGGCGCGGGTGCCACATTCATCGCACGCGCCGTGGACATCGACCAGAAAGGCCTGCCGGTCATCCTGAACGAAGCACGCAATCACGTCGGCGCGGCATTCGTCGAGATCCTGCAGAACTGCATCGTCTACAACGCCGACGTATTCGACGACGTGGTGGCCAAGAAGACCGCGGCCGACACCCAGATCCACGTCGTCCACGGCGAGCCGCTCGTGTACGGCAAGGCGCGCGACAAGGGCCTGCGGCTGAATCCGCGCACACTCGCGCTCGAGGCGGTCACGCTCGGCGTCGACGGCGTGACCGAGGCCGACATCCTGGTGCACGACGAGACCAACCCGGTGCTGGCGCAGCTCCTGGTGACGTTGCGCGCGCCGCTGCCGGTGGCCATGGGAGTGATCCATCGCCGCCAGGCACCGGCTTTCGACCAGAGCTTCGTCGAGCACAAGCCCGCGGTGCGCCGCCAGCGCGTCCGCCAGCTGCTGCACAAGGGCAACATCCTCGACCGGCGTTGAACGGCGCCTCGTTGGCCGGGCGCGCAAAGCCGCGCCACTGTCACAGGCACCCCACTGTCACAGGCACCCCACTGTCACAGGCGCCACAAACGCGTCGCCCGATACCCGCGCCGTGGTACCGGGCGACAGCCTTACAGGCTTAGCGTCCCTTGGACGCGAACGACGACACACACATCCCCTGGTTGCCGAAGATCGGGGCAGTGGACCGCATCCAGCCACCCTTGAGGCACTCGTTGGCGTTCTTGAGCGTCAGGGGCGGCGTGAACGCCGGCTGGACCCGGTGCCGGGTGGCCTGCTCGTAGGCGTACGCGTAAGCGAGCAACCGCTCTTCGCTGAACGGCTCACCGAGGAACTGGATCGCAGCCGGGTTGCCGTTCGCTTCCACACCGGCCTGCACCACAACGGATGGGTAGCCGGAGAAGTTTGCCAGCTGCGAGGCGCCGGTATGCAGCAAGGCATCTACAGCGTTGTCCGCGAGCATGAAGTCGATTCCAGCACGCATTTCCGCTGGCGCGAACGCGACGGCAGAGAGGTAGGCAGGATCTGCTAGCGTGCCGCGGGTCGACTCGCGCTCGAGCCGGACCAGGACCTGCGGGGCGATCAGGGAGTCAGGTCGAAGCGCGGCCGCGTAGACGTCGGCATGGGACCGGACGATCGCCTCGGGCCGTCGCGCCCACAGGTAGTCCGCGAGTTGTGCGACAAACTCGGTTTCGGAGATCAGCTGGTAGAACTGGTTCGACAGGTTCCGGATCGACTGGGGCGCTTCGATGCCTCTTACGATGACGGCCCCGGCTGCCTCGAGATCCTGGAGTACCCGCGCCAGGACCGGGTTGTTGGCGTTGTAGTAGGTTGAAATGACCCCGATGCGGACGCCGACGAGTGCATCGGTGGACAGCAAAGCCGTGTAGTCGTCCGGGATCCGACCGACCGCCGCCAGCGTTCGCGGATCTTCTGGATCGACACCGGCGAGCACGTTGAGGAGCCGTGCCGAATCGGCCACGGTTCGGGTCATCGGGCCTGCCGCGTCGAAGGTCAGCGAAAACGGCACGACGCCCGTGCCGCTGACGAGACCACTGGTCGGCTTCACGCCGGCGAGCCGGTTGGTCTGCACCGGGCCCCGAATGGAACCCAAGGTGTCGGTTCCGACGCTCAGGACGGCGAAGTTGGCGGCGACGGCTGCCGCAGGGCCGCCACTCGAGCCGCTGGGCGAGCCGAGGTCATAGGGGTTGAAAGTACGGCCGCCCGTGGAGCTGTAACCACCTGCGCCGCCGTGCGCCCACTCGTCAAGGTTGCCCTTGGCGAGCACGATGGCCCCCGCCTCACGCAGCCGCGTGGTCAGGAAGGCATCGGAAATCGGCAGATCGTCCGCGAGCGTCTGCGAGCCAGCGGTCGTCGGCATGTCGATGGTATCGATGTTGTCCTTCAGTATGACCGGTATGCAGTGCAATGCTCCGACGGGCCCGCTCTTGCGGTACGCCTTGTCCAGCGCCACTGCCTGCGCCATGGCGTTCGGCGCAATCGAGATCAGGGTGTTGAGCGCCGGACCACTGTTTTCGTACGCCTCGATGCGATTGAGGTGACCTCTGACGAGCTGTTCACAGGTGAGTGTGCCGGCCGCGAAAGCGCGGTGGACATCGTCCACGGTGGTCTCCTCCAGGACGAAGCTGCGTTGCGGCGCGGCGGACGCAAGCAAAGGGGCCGCAAGGGTGGCGACGAGCGTGGTCGCGAGCGTGGTCGCGAGCGTGGCACTCGTGAATCTGTTCAAAGGCTTTTCTCCTAACAACTGGGTGGTGATGGCCGGAAACTCCAGCTACGTCATCCGCATTCTGCGTCGTGGCCAACTCGCCAGGACTCATTGCTCGGGACCCGTCTCCGGGCCCACTGCGTTCCGGCTGACCGGCTCGCCGATTCAGTAATATCAAGTTGGATGCCAGGTTGGAGGGGTGTCACGGAAACCAACGGCGAGCCCAAAAAACATTGAATTTCGCCGGATCGTCCGCGGGAGCGGTATAGCCGTGTCGCGACATCCTGGTGCAAAACGGGGAACGTGCTGCACCACACGCGGGCCGTTGCCGAATATCCGAGCGCGGCCGACCTTGGAAATCACCGGCCAGGGCAACTATCGTTGCTGGAATCTCGAGCCACCTGGTCAATCGACATGCTGACGCTCTACTACGCACCCGGCGCGTGTTCGCGCGCTTCCCACATCGCACTGCGCGAAGCCGGCGCCGATTTCGAGTTGCGGCACGTGGATTTCGGGGCCGCCGAACAACGCACGCCCGAGTACCTGCGTGTCAATCCGAAGGGTCGGGTGCCTGCGCTCGCAACTGAACGCGGCGTGATCTCCGAGAATCCCGCGATTCTCGCCTACGTGGCACAGCGCTACCCGGCCGCGCGACTGGCACCCCTCGAAGACCCGTTCGAGTTCGCGAGGATGCAGGCATTCAACAGCTACCTCTGCGCCACCGTGCACGTTGCGCACGCGCATCTGCGCCGCCCCGAGCGCTGGGCCGACGAACCCGCCGCGCGGGCGGAACTTCGGCGCAATGCACCAGAGGTCATGGCGAACTGCTTCCAGCTCATCGAGGACGAAATGCTGGCGGGACCCTGGGTGCTGGGCGATGCCTACAGCGTCGCGGACTGTTACCTCTTCACACTCACCCAATGGTTGCCTGCCCATCGGCTCGACCCGGCGGCGTATCCGCATGTACAGGACCATCTGAATCGCATGCTGGCGCGCCCGGCAGTGCGCGCCGCACTGGCTGCGGAGGAAGCCGTCTGACGGTGGACGTGACCCAGGGCGTGGGGTCCAGTTCCGGGATCATCCACCGGCGCCAGGCACCGGCGTTCGACCGGCGTTAACCGGCGCACAGAATCGGCATCAAGTTCGTTACCAGCGGTAACACCCGCTGGACATCGCGCTCGCCATCCGTACAATGCCCCGACCATATTGGTCTGACCATTGCCGGCTGGCGCAGGATCGCGCGCCGGCGTACCGGAGCCTTCTCACCCCATGTCCACACCCCCCGTCACCCGTAAACACGAGGAGATCGCGGAGAGCCTGACCCGGGACATCCTGGTCGGCCAGTACCGCATCGGCGAGCGACTCCCGTCGGAGCGCGATCTCGCCGTCCGCTTCGACGCCAACCGCGGCGCCGTCCGCGAGGCGATGAAGAAACTCGAACAGCTCGGTCTCGCCAGCATCCACCAGGGCGGCGCGCGCGTCGCCTCGGTGCAGACCGCGAGTCTCGACGTGGTCGGCCACCTGCTGGCGCTCGGCGAACTCCCGGACGAGGACCTGGTCGACGAGATCATGCAGGTCCTGACCGCGCTCATTACGCTGGCGGCCGAGTCGACCGTGCGGCGCGCGAGCGACGCGCAGATCGCAGCGATCCGCGAGCGGGTGAAGCCGCTGCTGGCACCCGCGGGCGACCGGTCAGCCCATGCACTCGCCCGCTTCGAACTCGTCGGCGCGATCATGGAAGCGAGCGGCAACCTGGTCTGCCAGATGATCGCCCACCGCCTGGTGGTGCAGTTCGCGCCGCGCATGGCGCCGCTCGAGGACTATGTCGAATTCGACGCGGGCGTCCATCAGGAATTCGCGCGCCGGCTCGACGCCGCACTTGCGAGCCGCAACGTGGACGCGGTCCGCGATGCGTTCGAAACCCTGTCGAACTTCAACCGCGACGTCGCCCGCCGGGCATTCGCGGCAATCCGTGCGCGCGGCAGTGCCAATCGCGGCACCCTCGGCACACCGGGCCCGCAAGGACAAGCAAAGGTCGCGCACGCATGATCCGCACCATCGTCATCCCCGGCCTGATCGTCCTGGTCGCGATCTTCGGCGCCGTCACCCTGCTTGCCACGAGTCCGCAGCTCGAGCCATCCCGGCCCGAGCCGGTAGCGACCACCGTCCGGGTTCTCACCGTCACGCCGGAGTCGGTGCGACTGACCGTGCATTCGCAGGGTACGGTCGCCCCCAACACCGAATCGGAGCTGGTCTCCGAGGTCGCCGGCCGGGTCGTCTGGAAGTCGCCCGCGCTGGTCAACGGCGGCAGCTTCGAGGCGGGCGACGAACTGCTCCGGATCGAGGACCGCGACTATCGTTCGACGCTCGAACGCGCGCGCGCCGCGCTGACCCGGGCCGAAGCCGAGCAGCAGCACAGCCTGTTCGAGTACGAGCGCCTGCAGAGCCTCGAGTCACGCCAGCTCGCGAGCCGTTCCGCGATGGAGAACGCGCAGCGCGCCTGGCGCGTCGCCGAGGCTGCACTGCTGGATGCGCGCGCGAGTGTCGAGCAGGCCGAACGCGATCTCGCGCGCACGCGCCTGGTCGCGCCGTTCAAGGGCCTGGTGCGCCGGCAGGCGGTGGACATCGGTCAGTTCGTGAGCCGCGGCAACGCGGTCGCGACACTCTACGCCAGCGCCGAAGCAGAAGTGCGCCTGCCGATCGCGGACCGGCAGCTCGCGTTCCTCGACATACCGATGGGCACGCTCGGCGAACTCCCGCCCGGACAGCAGCCGGCAGTCACATTGCGCGCCGACTATGCCGGCCAGCAACTGACATGGCGCGGTCGAATCGTGCGTACCGAGGCCGCGATCGACACCGCGAGCCGCATGGTGCACGTGGTGGCGCGCGTTACGAATGAAGACCAGACGGTGCCACTCACCGTGGGCCTGTTCGTCACCGCCGAGATCGAAGGGCTGGTCGCCGACGAGATCGTTCGCCTGCCGCGCATCGCGCTGCGCGACGACAACCAGGTGCTGGTGGTCGACGCCGAGAACCGGCTGCGCTTCCGTGCCGTCACGCCGCTGCGCCTGCACCAGGACCAGG
Source organism: Pseudomonadales bacterium (assembly GCA_019634925.1). Classification (GTDB taxonomy): domain Bacteria; phylum Pseudomonadota; class Gammaproteobacteria; order Pseudomonadales; family Azotimanducaceae; genus UBA7803. The sequence continues at coordinate 786,949 of JAHCAL010000001.1, read as the reverse complement.
TCTACATCCAGGGCGGCCTCGCGAATGGCGAGCGGGTCTGCGTTTCGCCGGTACAGACCGTGGTGGACGGCATGATCGTCAACCCGATCGACGACGACCGCGCAGTGGCGGGCTGATCCCATGCACGCTGCCATCGCCTGGTTCACGCGCAACCCGGTCGCCGCCAATCTGCTGATGTCGGTGCTGCTGGTCGGCGGCGGTCTCTCGCTGCTCACGCTGCAGCAGGAACAGTTTCCCGACATCAACCTGCAGGTGGTCAACGTCACCGTGCCCTACCTCGGCGCCGCCCCGGAGGAATCCGAGCAGGGTGTGTGCATCCGCGTCGAGGAAGCCATCGAGGGTATCGAGGGCATCGAGAAGATCCGCACCACCGCGTCCGAAGGCGCCTGCAACGTCGCGGTGGAACTCGCGCTCGACGCCGACACCAACCAGTCGGTGAACGAGATCAAGAGCCGGGTGGACGGCATCAACACGCTGCCCGCCGAGACCGAGAAACCGATCGTCTCGAAACTCGTCGCGACGCGCGGGGTCGTGCAGATCGCGCTCTCGGGCGACGTCGACGAGCGCACCCTGAAGGAGGTCGGCAAGGAAATCCGCGACGACATCGCCGCCATTTCCGGGGTATCGCAGGTCTCGCTCGCCTACGTGCGGCCCTACGAGATCTCCGTGGAAGTATCGGAGCTAGCGCTCCGCCGGCACGGCCTGACGCTCGAACAGATCGCGCAGAAGATCCGCAGCGCCTCGCTCGACATGCCCGGCGGCAGCATCCGGACTGAGGGCGGCGAGATACTCATCCGCACCAAGGGCCAGGCCTACTGGGGCCAGGAGTTCGAGAACATCGTCGTGCTCACCCGCACGGACGGCACCCGTCTGCTGCTCGGCGAGGTCGCGACCATCCGTGACGGCTTCGAGGAAGGCGACCTGCGCGCACGCTTCGACGGCAAACCCGCAGTCGTCGTGAAGGTCTACCAGGTCGGCCAGGAGGACACGATCCGGATCGCCCGCGACGTGAAGGCGTACTTCGCGGAAAAGCAGGCCGACCTGCCCGCGGGGCTCGACATGACGCTCTGGACCGACGAATCGGCGCAGCTGGTCGAGCGGCTCGACGTGCTGACCAACACCGCGCTCAGCGGACTCCTGCTGGTCGTCATCATCCTCGCGCTGTTCCTGCGTTTCCGGCTCGCCATGTGGGTCGCGGCCGGCATCCCCATCGCACTGCTCGGCACCATCGCCGTATTCCCCTACGCGGGGATGACCATGAGCACGGTCACCGTGATGGGCTTCATCCTGGTGCTCGGCATCCTCGTCGACGACGCCATCGTGGTGGGCGAGCGCATCTATGGCCACGAGCAGATGGGTAAACCGCCCGTGCAGGCTGCCATCGACGGCACGCGCGAGGTGTCGATCCCGGTCATCTTCGGCGTGCTCACCACGATGGCCGCCTTCCTGCCGCTGATCATCGTGCCTGGCCGCATGGCGGATTTCTTCGGCGCGATCGGCTACGTGGTCATCATCGCGCTGGTCTTCAGCATCATCGAGTCGCAGCTGATCCTGCCCGCGCACCTCGCGCACCGGAACCACAAGGAGGCGACCCAGGGTTTCTCGCGCAGGTGGAACCGGCTGCAGGGAAGCCTGTCCGGCTGGCTGCAGGGCGTGGCGGAACGGCGCTATCTGCCGCTGCTGAAGCTCGCCATCGAGTGGCGCTACGCGACCGGCGCCATCGGCCTCGGCGTTCTGATCCTCGCGCTCGCGCTGATCGCGAGCGGCCGGGTGGTGTTCGGCTTCTTCCCTGCGGTGGAGGGCGATCGGGTGTACGCCCAGCTCGAACTGCCGGAGGGCGTATCGGTGGACGTCACCCTGCGCGCGGCGGAGGAGATCGAGCGCGCCGCCCGCGTGCTGCAGGCCGAGTTCGACGCGGCGCGCAGCCCCGAAGAGGGCTCGATCGTGACCCACGTGCTCTCGAGCATCGGCACATCGGTCGAGCGCGGCGGCCCGGGCATGAGTTTCGGCGGCGGGCGCAGCAATTTCGCCGAGGTCGTGCTGGAACTGCGCCCGATCCGGGAACGCGGCAACCTGTCCGCCAAGGCGGTCGCCGCCCGCTGGCGCGAATTGACCCCCGACATTCCCGACGCCATCAGCCTGAGCTTCAACGCCGACGCCTGGTCGGCCGGCGAGCCGATCAACTACCAGCTCACCGGACGCGACGTGGACCTCATGCGCGAGGCGGCCGCGGAGCTGCGCGCCGAGCTCTCGCGCTACGGCGGGGTATTCGACATCAGCGATTCGTTCCGCGCCGGCAAGCAGGAGCTGAAGCTGACCCTGCTGCCGGAAGCCCGTAACCTGGGGCTGACACTGACTGACCTCGCACGCCAGACGCGCAACGCCTTCTACGGCGTCGAGGCGCAGCGCGTCCAGCGCGGCCAGGACGACGTACGGGTGATGGTGCGTTATCCGGAGGACGAACGGCGCTCGATCGGCAACCTCGAGGACATGTACATCCGCACCCCGGACGGCTCCGAAGTGCCGTTCTACAGCGTGGCGCGGTTCGAACTGGACCGCGGCTATTCCAGCATCCGCCGCATCGACGGCCGCCGCGTGGTGAACGTCACCGCCGACGTCGACCGCGGACAGGTGAGCCCGGAGGAAGTCAACGCGAGCATCCAGCGCGAAGTGATCCCGCGTCTCAAGGAAAAGTACCGCGGCATCGACATCGGCGTGTCCGGCGAACAGGAAGAGCGCATGAAGGCGATGACCGGGCTCGCATTCGCCGCCCTGCTCGCGCTGGTCATCATCTACGCCCTGCTTGCCGTCCCGCTGCGCTCGTACCTGCAGCCGCTGGTGATCATGAGCGTCATCCCGTTCGGTGCCGTCGGCGCGATCTTCGGCCATTGGGTCATGGGCGAGCTGCTGGTGTTCTTCTCGATGCTCGGCATCGTGGCGCTCTCGGGCGTGGTGGTGAACTCGAGCCTCGTACTGGTCGACTACATCAACCGCCAGCGCCGCCAGGGCACCGACATCCTCGATGCCGTGCTCAATGCAGGCGTCGTCCGTTTCCGGCCGATCATGCTGACCTCCGTGACGACGTTCGTCGGGCTCGTGCCGCTGATGATGACCGCGAGCCCGGCCACCGCGTTCGTCATTCCAATGGCGGTCTCCCTCGCCTATGGCGTGCTGTTCGCGACCTTCATCACCCTGTTCCTGGTGCCGGCGCTGTACAACATCGTCGAGGATCTCTTTGGCTGGGACCCGGTCGCCCAGGGCATGGTGGAACATGCGAGTGCGACATCATGAACACGAGCGCCCGCGGCCGTTCAGCGCCGGTTCAGTGGACTTGCGCGGTAATCGGGGTTCGCACACGAACCTGCCAGGAGCATTCCCGATGACCCGCGCATTCATCATCTCGGCCCTCGCCATCACCCTGCTCGCCGGATGCGCCGGGCGGCATCGCGGCGAGCCGATCGTCGACATGCGCGGCGTCGATCCGGTGCGCTACCAGAACGATCTCGCCGACTGTCGCCAGTATGGAGAGCAGGTCGGCATCGGCGCCGACGCGGCGACCGGCGCGGTGGCGGGCGCCGTACTGGGTGGCGCGGTCGGCGCAGTGGCCGGCAACAGCGACACCGCCAAGCGCTCCGCCGGCGTCGGCGCCGTGCTCGGCGGCGCGCGGGGTGCGGCCGGCGGCGTGCAGGAACGCAACCAGGTCGTGCGCAACTGTCTGCGCAATCGTGGCTACGCGGTGCTCAACTGAATCATGCGCGGAGCAGCCGGGCACAGATGACTCGCATTGCCTGCCTGATTGCTCTGCTCGCCATGCTGCTCGTCCCGGCCGCGCACGGCGCGGCGCGCGGGATCTATACCTGGACCGACGCCAACGGCGTCATCCACTTCAGCGACTCGCCGCCACCCCCGCCGCCGGACCCGGTGGAAACCGCACTGCTCGAACTGTCCGAGGAAACCGCGATCCCGCTCACGCTGAACGATCTCGGCGTGCCGGCGCCGACTGCACCGGCCGCGCCCGTCGAAGGGCTGCCAGAGGCGATTCCGGGCGGTGCGCTGTTCGAGCCCGTACCGTCGGGATCGGTTCCGGGCGGGCTGCCCGCGGCTGATCCGCCGCCGAATCTGCGGGTGGACGAGTTCGGCCCGTTCACCATCGGCGAACCCCTCGAGGACTTCCGGCCACCGCGTGCCGAGCGCTGCCGCTGGGCGCGGCGCGACATCGAGATCCTGCAGGACAACTGGCCCGTGTATCGCGACCAGGGCGGCCGACTGCGCTTCCAGTGGGCACGTGATCCATACCGCGGGGCGCGCCGTTACCTGGACGACACGGCCCGCTCGACCGCCATGGCGACCGCGCGCGACACGCTGCGCCGGGACTGCGAGGTCGTCGACGATCCGGCCGCACAGGCCGCCGCACGGGACTGGCTGATGCGCCTCGCACTCTGCGAGGCGGAACAGGCGGAACTCGCTGCCATGGAGAGTCTAGGCGGATCGCATCCCACGAAGTCGCTCGACGAGAAGCGGTTGCTGGTCAGCGAGGTCTGCGAACCGACGCGGGCGCAGACGGCGGATCAGGGACTCAGGCCATCGAGCGCCGGCAACGCATCCGGCGCGATCGAGTAATCGCCGTCGAGGGCGACTACGGTCACGTAGCCTTGCGCGAACAGCTCGGTATCGCCGTCTGGCCGACTGGCACCCGACGCCTGGCGCTCGAACACCGGCGCGTAGAGATCCTCGCCCACCCGCGCAAAGCCGAGACCAAATGACTTCAGGGTGCTTTGCCTCGCCCAGCGGACACCCCTGATCGCGTCCGGCGCAAGCGCCGGGTAGTTCACGTTCAGCGCTATGCCCGGCGGCAACAGTGGCGATGCGGTAGCACAGCTCGACCGCTGCAGGGCCTCCACCAGCCGCACGCCGAACCCGGCGATGCGTTCACCCAGCGCGCGGCTTTCGGCACTTCCCGGATCGTCGCCGATCGGGTTGGAGCTGAACGCGATCGCGGGCACCACCGGCTCGAGTACCTGTGTGGCGACGATGGTTGCACCCACGGTGCCCGAGATCGGGGTCGCGGGGCCGAGATTGGCACCTTCGTTGATGCCCGAGATCACCAGGTCGACCGACGTGTCGGGGCCAAACAGGGCCGTGGCCCCCAGCAGCACGGACGTCGCGGGGGTCGCGTCGACCGCGTACACCTCGGTGAACTCGTCCGATGGCACACGCGCGACCGAGACCGGCCGTATGCTGAGTGCGGCGGATCCGCCGCTGTAGTTCTCGCTCGGAGCAATACGTTTCACGCGGTGGCCGGCGGTCGTGAATGCGCGATGCAGCGCTTCGATCCACGGCGTGTCGTAGCCATCGTCGTTGGTCAGCAGGATATCCAGCCCGGGTGACAGGCATTCCGACTGGTTCGCCTGCACGACGGCGGTCGAACCCGGGGCCATCGGCACGCCGATGACCCAGGCGAAGAGCAGCAGCAAGGCACGGCGCATGGTGCGCTCGAATGAACGGAGCATGGTTCCCCCTGTCGCGGATCGATGGCGCGATGGCCGGCGTGCCGGCGGGGAGTGGCTCATGCCCTCCCCGCCGCCAGGCGCGTTCTCAGTAGCGGAAGGTCAGTTCGAGGCCGTAGGTACGCGGGTCGCCGTACCAGTAGATCATCCCATTCGTCGTCGAGGATCCAGTCACCTCATAGTTGAAGACATCGTACTCTTTGTCGGTGAGATTCCTGCCCCAAAGCGCCACCTCGAACTCTCCAGGAAGACTCCCCAGCTTCAGCTCGCCAAGGGTTGCACGGGCGTTCACCAGTACATAGGACGAGGTGCGCTCATCAGACGCCGTGTAGGATCCGCTGGAATAGTTGGAATCCAAATGAAGGGTGACCAATCCCTGATTGAACGGGCGGAAGTCGTAGTCGAGCGACACGGAAGCAGCATGCTTCGGCGAGAAGCCCGCATTGGTCGGCACCGTTGCTCCGGTAAAGGGATTGAGTTGATCCGGTCGGTCCCTGAGTATCATCGCGTAGTTCAGGTTGGCGGTCAGTTCAGGCAGCAACAGTACGGTCAGGTCCGCGTCGATACCCTTGATGACCACCTTGTCGTTGGTGTTGACGGTTTCCGTTGCGGAGGGATTCTCCGGGTTCTGGAACGTGAACTGCAGGTCCGTGTAATCCGTATAGAAGGCAGCAAGATTCACACGCGCGCGACGATCCCAGAGTTCGGACTTGAAGCCAACCTCCCAGGTCTCTACTTCTTCGTCACCAAACGTTCGAAAGGTCGCAGATCGCGAGTTGGCGCCGCCTGCACGATAGGCCGTGCCCCAGCGCAGATAGGTGTTGATCGTATCGGTCCAGTTGTACGCCAGGGTGACAGCTGGGTCCATGCGGTCTGACTCGTAGCGGTAGCTGATGCTGCTTGGCGTCAGCAGCTCGCCTTCCTTGGAATCCTCCGTGTAGCGCAAGCCAGCTGTGATATCGAGCCGATCCGCGAGGATGTTCGGCGTCCAGGTCACCTGACCGAATACTGCCTTCGACGTTGCCTCGTTGATGCTGGAGCGCCCACCTGGCTGGCTACCTAGGTTATCGAATGAGACCGGTGGTCCGAGCGAAACTGCGGAGCCATCGGCGTTATAGACCATCGTGAACGGCGCTACTGCGGCATCGTCAGCCTCTTCTTTGAAATAGAACAGACCTGCGACATATCTGAAGCGCTCGGATGACCCCAGGATCTGGAGTTCCTGGCTGAACTGGTCCTGGTTCACCTCCGCGAGGCTATAGCGGCCTATTGCCCCGTTCGGTACGAAACGCCGACTGGCGCCAGCCCACTGGTCACGCTGAGTCTGACTGAGTTCTCGATACGCAGTGATCGAGCGGATCTCGATGCTTTCGGTCAACGAAAACGAAAGGTTCAGCCCGTGTCCTTCGGCTTTCGCTACGCTCGGATCAAGCGGCGCGCCCATTCGGGCCCGAGTCTGCCTGTCGTCCTGAAGCTCCACCAGAGCGGCCCTCGGGAATGCGTTTGGCAACTCGCTGCCCAAAACCGGGTAGCCGCTGGTATTGCGATCCCGCGAGTTGTCGTAGCTGTAGTAGGCGTCGAATCGATCAGTTGGTTCCCAGAGGGCGCCAATTCGAAATCCATTCTTCTTGTACTGGTGATAGTCCCACTGTCCCGGCAATGGATTGGAGACCCAACCATCGCGCTCGGAGATCAGGCCATCGAGCTTGATGGCAACATTGCCCATTCGCGGCAGGTCCAGATGCGTCGCAATTCCTCGCCCGTCATAATTCTGCAGCCCGACTCTCTGGCGAATGCCAAATTCACCGGAGGGTCGCCGCGACACGATGTTGAGGGCCCCGCCGACCGCATTGCGGCCGAACAAGGTACCTTGGGGCCCACGAAGAACCTCCATTCGCTCGACATCCAGCATTTCCGTACCAAGGCCCTGAACCCGGCCAAGATAGACACCGTCGATATAGATGCCGAAGGACGGGTCGCGGCTGATCTGAGTCACGTCCCCAGACTGGATGCCGCGCATCGATAATGCGGGCGCGGACGCGCGGCCATAGAACGGAGCAAACCTCACTGATGGGATGGCTCCTGCAGCCAGATCCTTCAGATTTCCGATTCCACGAGTGAGCAGCTCGTCTCCCGACAATACGGATATGGAGATCGGCGCTTCCTGAAGGCTTTCTTCACGCTTCTGCGCGGTTACGACGATCTCCTCGAGTGCGACACGTTGCGTCGCAGGCTCCTGTGCAACTGCTCCAAAGCTGGCAATTCCTGCCGATGCGACCATGAGGCTCAGGGCACGACTGGCCCTTACCGTTGTGATATCCATTGGTTGCTTCTCTCCCCAGAGATGTGACCGGTTACGGGACACAGCGTCCTGTTGGCACTTGGCAGTGAGGTATACAGCGAGCCCTGCCCTCACCCCTCAGACTACAGGGCAGCCGGTAGACTACATTGTAAACCATGCATAGTAAACAACTTGAAGGCGACCCTGTCGCCTGGCGTGTCGTACGCGCCTGGTTCTATCGAGCGATGCGCTCAGTAAGACAGCCCGAGCAACGGCAGGGGATCGACGCTGACGCCGTTCCGCGTGATCTCCAGGTGCATGTGCGAAGGTTTGCCTTCCGGTGAAAACGGCACCGGCCCAAGTGAGGCAAGCAGTTCGCCAACCTCCACGCGGTCGCCGGGGCCCACACGGATATCCGCGAGATAGGTGTAGTACACGAGGTACTGCCCGTGACGGATGGTCATGTAGCCGCCGGTACGGGCGCTCAGGCTATCACGCGGGCTGGATCGTACCCTCTCCACGATCCCCACGGAAATCGCCCTGACCGGGGTTCCGACCGGCGCGATCAGGTCGACCCCGGTGTGGTAGCGATAGGAAACCTGCTCCGAACGCGGAATGGCCTGGAATCGCCGGCCGATCTCGGGATTCGCGATCGGCAGAGCGAACGCCGGAAGATCGCCGCCAAGCACGCGCGCGGCACGTTCGCGCATGACCAGTTCTTGCGCGGTTGCCCCCTGCCCATGGGGGCCAAGCGGCATCAGAAACACGACCCCGGACACTGCCAGCAGCAGGCTGAGCCAGACAGCACGAACGCCGCCGCGCGCAGCTTCGCCTACGGCCTCGATCCGGGCAGAACAGAACTCGGCTTCTCCCATGAGCGCCGGGAGCGCGACCGGTCGGCGTGGTTCGACCCCGGCCCCGACGACCCTCAACAGGCTCTCTCCGTAGACCCTGGGCGACATGCCGCTGCGGGCCACGGCAATCTGATCGCATACGATCTCGCGTTGTCGAGTGAGCTGACGGGAAGCGTAGTATATCGGTGGAAACAGACAGAGACCCGCGACGACCCAAGCCTGTACCTGCACCCATAGGTCATCGAGACGCTTCACGTGCGCAAGCTCGTGAACGAGTATCGCATCGATCTGGCCAGGAGCAGCCGCCAAACGCATCTGGTTGGGCAGGTAGACGATGGGACGCAGGACACCCATCGTGAACGGCGACACACGATCGGGACCACAGACCAATCTAACCCGGCGGCCGATACCCAACAGGCTCCGCCAGCTGTCGACGCGATCGAGCAGGCTGCGTTCCAGCACGTCGCTGCCCCGCGCGACGATACGTCGGTAGCGAAATCTGGCCGTGAAGTGACGCCCCAGCAGCGCCGACAGGCACGCAAACCACAGACCGACGATCAGCATCTGCCACGTGACCCAGGGCAACGCGTGAATGACCGGCGGACTGGACACGGAGTAGCCGAAGCCGGTCAGCCGCAGACGGAATTCGACATAGCCGAACAGGTCCGGGAAGAACGGGGCAAGGCCAGCGCGCAGGCTGATTGGCAATGCATAGTCGACCGGGAGCAGCGCGCGAACGAAGAGCAGCACCCAGAGCGTCATCTGCAGATATGGCAAGCGCCTGCCGAGTACTCGGCAGGCAAGAAAGATCGGCACGAACAATACGGAGACGTACACCAGGCGATGCAGCAGATCGAGGATCAGGATCCCACTCAGATAATCGAGCTGCGGCACCGACATCGGTCAGCCTCCCTACGTCACTGGATCCAGCCTTGATGCGCCAGCATGTTCAGTTCCGCCTGCCCTGGTCTTCAGCATCATCCAGTTGCTGCACCAGGCGCTCCAGTTCGGCAAGCTCGTTGGCATCGATCTTGTTGCTCTGTCCGAACATGGCGACGGCTGTTTCGGTATCGACGCCCAGCACCTGCCGGGTGAAGAACCGGAACCAGCGCGCGAGCCCTGCCGGACGGCTGATCGCGGCACCGTAAACGTATACGCCATGCTGGTTCGACCGGGCGAGCAGCCCTTTTCGCGCCATCCGGTCGACAACGGTCTTGGTGGTCGAGTAGGCCCAATCGTTGGCCAGGCGGTCGTGAATCTCCCTCACCCCGAGTTCCCCGTCGGACCAGAGAACGTCGAGCACCTGGTACTCGGCCTTGGAGACTTCGGGCGTCCTTTCCGGCATCACGCTCCCTTTCGTGGCTTCCCGACAACGTCAGCAGACCACAATGTAGCCCGGCCCCGCTGCACGGAGCAACCCGCGTACCCAGCCCAGGACCCGCTCAGCACCCCTGCATGGCATGCCAGACCCGCCGATTGGCGCTGCCGAACATTTCCGAGAGTTCCACCCGCTCGGGTCTGATCTTGACCGGCATGAAGCCCTCGTCGTCCGGCCCCTTGAAGCCGAACGCGGTCAGGTCGTAGTCGATGACGTCCCACGCGCGCTGCCGATCGGCCGGGTCGAGGCACGGCTCGGCGTGCCCGCGCACGAGCACGTGGACGAAGTCGGGTGGCGCGACCTGGTACTGCACGTCCACCACCGGGTTGGCGCGGATCTGGTGGATCTTAGGCGACTCCGCACCGGTGGCGAACCACAGCACCTGGCCGTCCCACGTGGGGTGCACCATCCGCACGCGCGGCTCATTGCGGTCGACGGTCGCGAGCGCGCACCAGACCGCCTTCTGGCTCGCGGCTGCGACCTCGGCGAAGAATGCGGCGGTTTCGTCGGGGGACACTCGGCTCATGGCGTGACTCCTGCAGGTTCATTCATAACGGGCCGCCGGATCGATCGGCCACAGTGGAACACGCGCGCGCGTGCGCGGGAAGACCTCGATGTGATGCGTCGTGAGCCCGGGCGGATCGGCCGTGACGATGGTCCCGGCGATGTCGCGGAACCCGGCGCGGAAATGATTGCTCGATTTGAGCGCCACGTACCGGTAGCGCCGCACGTCGATGCCGACCGCGAGAAACGGCTCGGGATCGAACGTCTGGCTGCGCCGCGAAGCGACGATGACGTCCATGCCGTCGACCACCAGGCGCGCCAGCGGGCCGAGATTCAGCGGCGCGCCGCGGAACATGGCCTGCAGCGTGATGCGGCCGTCATGCAGGGCCTTCACGTAGGCACGCACCGGGAGCGGCGCCCCGTGCAGTTCGTCGTAGCGCCCGCCGAGCGCAAGATCGATGGTCGCGCCGACACCAGCAGCGTGGGCGGCCGCGGCGGACTCGCGATCGACCAGGAACCCGAAACAGGCGCCTTCCAGCCGCGCGGCCAGCATGGCGCGCAACAGGTGCGTGCCATCGCCCGGCGCACCGCCGCCGCAGTTGTCCGACGTCTCGTTGATCACCACCGGCAACACGGCACCCGCAGGGGCGGCAGCGGCCTGGGCGGCGACGACCGCCGCATCGGCATCCAGGCTGGTCGGTCGAAACGATTCACGCTCCGCCCAGAGTGCGCGGCCGAGCTCCCGCGCCACGCGGTGCGCCAGCGGGCCGTCGGCCTGCGTGGTGACCACGATGGACGTGCCGGGATGCGCCACGTCGGTGTAGGGAAAACCGTGAAACCAGCTGACGTCCAGCACGCCTGGCAGGCTCTCGGCCGCGAGCACGTGTTCGAGCCAGCGCTTGCCAGGACCTTCGAACGTGGTCGTGGTCGGCATCAGCATCGGGATCTGCTCGACATGGATCGTGCGCGCGGTGCGTTTGCCGCCGGCACCGACGACGCAGGCGACCGCTTCCGCGGCGACCTCGTGCAGGTCGATGTGCGGGTAGTGGTGACAGGCGAACACGCCGTCGAGCGCGTCGGCCATCGCCTGGCTCACGTTGCCGTGCAGGTCGAAGGAGGCGGCGATCGGCACGTCCGGCCCGACAGCGGTGCGCACGGCTTGGGCGAGATCGGCTTCCAGGTCCTCGATGCCTTCCACCACGCCGGCGCCGTGAAGGCAGAGCACTACCCCGTCGAGCGGACCGGCGCGGGCGAGGCCTTCGACGATCTCGCGGCGGAAGGCAGCGTAGGTCGCCTGTTCGATGGTCGCGGAGGGTTGCGCGGACGCGTAGAGGATCGGGATCGGGTCTGCGCCGTGCGCGAGGCATGCGGATACCGCACCGCCGATGTCGGATTCCTGGCCGGTGGTCGCGAGCAGGCGCTCGCCGCGCAGGACGTAGAAGTCCGCGGTGGTGGTGAGGCCGCGGCAGTAGGTATTGGTTTCGTGGGAGATGCCGGCTAGCGCTATGCGCATGGTGCAAAGGTCTCCGATGCGTTCATCAGCCAGGACTTGTTCGGCGGATGGCCCTGGTCCATCTATGGCGATCTACCACCGGCTGGCGCCAACGAGACAACATGAACGGGTGGATGTAAAGGGACGCCGCGACGTCCTGCACTTCTACGCCGGGCAATTGGCTCAGCCGCACCGCGGTCGCCTTGAAATCATCGCTGTACTTGTGCGTCGTCCTCGGCCCTGGCTTCGGCATTTCGACACTCCTGATCAGTTAGCTCAGGGTGTCAACTAAACGGTAGGAACCATCCGGGTCGGTTGCATGTGCTGGTTATGCTGCGGATACGACGAGTTTGACGCCCAAACTATGGAGGACCTTCAGAATGGTGTCGTAGCGAGGCTTCGCACCAGGCGCCATCGCCTTGTACAAACTCTCTCGACCGAGTCCTGTACTCTCGGCGATGGCAGTCATTCCACGCGCCTTGGCTACATTGCCTACCGCCGTCAGAAACACATCTGGATTCTCATCCTCGAGTGCGGCAGACAGGTACTCGGCTATCACTTCTTCGTTATCGAGAAATTCGCTGGCATCGAAATCACGAACCTTTACCATGATCTTTACTCCTCGATCTCAAGCGCCAACTGTTTTGCTCGCTCTATATCTCTGGCCTGCTCGGATTTCGATCCCCCGCACAACAGAACGATCACGATTTTGTTCCGTTGCTTGAAGTAAATTCGACAACCCGGCCCGATATGAACCCTTAATTCTCGAATGCCCGCTCCCACTGACTTGCAATCACCCAGGTTGCCGAGACGGACTGACTCCAGTCTCGAAACAATGCGCGCTTTCGCCCTATTGTCACGTAGTCCGGCCAACCAGGAGGCGAAAGTGTCAGTCTGCTTGAGTTGATACACGAAGCAACAGTATCCGTTCGGATACTGAGGGTCAAGCGAAGAATCGTGCTACGGCCGCATAGCCGTCGCGCATCAGCGGCGGAGCAAAGTGGCGGGCGATTTGCGAAAGCAAATCGCGTGACACTTTAAGCCGCCCGCTGCATGCGCTGGGGTAGTTGCCAACGGAAGCACCGGACATAACAGTGATTGACTAGCGCGCTATCAGGCGGCAGCGCAAGATTGTATTGCATGGTGACTTCACTACTGACTATTCCGAACGAAGATCGCTTTGCCTTCAACGTTCTTGGCGTTGCTGTATGTTGTAGGAACAGTATTGGTCGCAGTCACGATTATGCCGTTTGCACCTACCTTCGCGGCCCGCTTCTTCAATTCTCTTATCGCGTAGTCCTGAGATCCTTGATCAGTGAGTCCCGAATCGCTTGAAGCGGAAACAAGACCAATGACTTCGTACTCCCTTGGTGGTTCCAGGTAGATCTGGACATCATCTGGCAGGATTGCTTCCCGTGTAGTCCCTGTTACCAATGTCGATCCCGACGCACAGCCAACGAGCGAAACCATGGCACCCATCAGCGCGCCGACGACGAGAAAAGATCGAAGGTTCACATTTGCCTCTCTGACGCTGCGATTTAGTGCCGCCTACCGGCACGCGTCAGCCGCGTGCGTCCTCGCTCGGTTGCATCGTGTTGTTATGCGTACCGTAGTCGCCCTTTCGGTTCTGGAACAGTACGTCCGAGCCGGTTTGCCGTCTCAATCCATTCCTGCATTGCGGATTCAGCGTTAGCTACGGCTTCCTGATACGTCTGACCGTCAGCCATGCAACCCGGCAATTCTGGCACTTCTGCGACGAAAGATTCGTCATCGTCGCTCCAGAAAATGATTACTTCGTATCGGCTACTCATCGTCAAACCCCATCTTGTACCGCAGCAGAATGTTTCGCACCTGTTTCACTTGGTAAGGCTTCGCCTTCGATCCTTTGGGCTGGAGATTGACGATCTCAACTACGTCATCCTTCCAGAGGATATGGTGATCTCCCTTGATCCGTTCTGAGAAGCCCAGCGCTTTGAGCAAGGCTATCAAATCTGAAAAGGGCACGTTGGCGTCGGAACGCCCGCCCAGCACGGAGGCAAGAACGTTGCGGTGCTTCTTGCCGACCACTTTCAGGTCAACGACATCGCTTGAGGGGACGCATAACGCTGCGCATCAGTGGCGGAGCAAAGTGGCGGGCGATTTGCGAATGCAAATCGCGTGACACTTTGGGCCGTCCACTGCATGCGCTGTGTTAGGCGTCATCGCGATTGGGAGATCGGCTTGAGCTCGAAGACTCGAGCCCGTCGGCTGGCAGCCTTGAGGTCTCCCATCCTGAGCAGATCGCGGACCTCGTCAAGCTTCTCTGCATCCTGTACCGACAGGTACGGTGCCCACTCGTCGTCTGCCTCGATGAGCTCCACATCAATCTCGGCGACGTATTTGCCTTCGTGAATGTACTTGGTACGTTTCCTCATCTGCGACGCTCCAGGAAGTCATCGGACCAGCGAGCCGGGTCAGGCCGATATGCGGTCACTAAGACGGCAGGACTCGAATGGCCCCGAGGGATTCCCCAGACCACATGAATGGGGTCGCCGTTGGTATCCCGCTCAAGCACAAGAACAGAAGGTCCTTTGCCGAACGAAGGATAGTCCTCCACCAGAATGCACTCCGCAACCCCATCAATGACGTCTCTAACGCGGACGCCATCTTCGACCATTTCGTCATAGCCGTGCTCGGATACTCGCACCTCGCCAGCTATCACAAGATCGCGAATTTGGTCCAACGTGGAGATGGTGATTCTCCCTGACTGCGGAAGGGCCTAGGACGTGACGCCTAACGCTCCGGATGAGCCGCGTGTCAAAGTGGCGCTTTCCTTGCGTACGCAAGGAAGGTGACACTTTGACACGTCGGCTCCATCCGGTTGTTGGGCGTCATGCGCTCGGCCCCAAACGAAGCACTCGGCCATCGAAGGCCGAGAAATAGTACGTTCTTGCAAACGGTGAACTAACTCGTTCTGGCCTGAGATCAGAACGAATCTCGAAGAGCTGCGAGGCAGACCATCCTTTCACAGCGATGAGGAGCCATATCTCTGCAGCCGCCCGGTGGTAGTCGCTAAGTTTCGCCGCTTTCTCATGTACCTTGGCTTGAAGCGCCGCTTCCTCGAGCGGAGCTACCCACCCCGCCTCCGGAACGTACCAATGAGCCATTGACCACGAAGGAACGGCAAGTATGTGGAGGTAGTGCACTTCCGCTGGCAGCGGGTCATTGTGGTAGCAAGGCCGCCACGATACAAACTCGTCCAACGGCGGGTCGAGAGCCAGAAGAAACTGCGCCAAACCCTCGGCCAATTGGTCACGATTCACGCTACGCAGCTCGTTACCAAGCGTTAGGCCGATGCTCACATGTAGCGGTTTCCCACCGTGGTGTTCGTAGCGACTTCTAGCTCGCATCGCTATTCGATTTCCGATCGACGTTCGAGCTTGAGGCTGCAGCGCCCGGCCATCGCCCTCGACAAAAAGCTCCGTCACTTCGAGACCGATGCGGCGACCCTCGAAATCGAGGATGAAATCAGGAGCCTCCCTTTCAGACTCGACTACCCTGATGTCGAGATTTGCCGTTCTAGCAAAAGTCACGAGAAGGTCAAGTTCGCGCTTCTTCTTCGATGAGATCACGACGCTACTCATGACGCCCAACGATCGTGTTCAGTGGCCGCGCAATCTCGGCGCGGCTTTTGCGGCAGCGAAAGGCGTGACGAGATAAGCGGTCCACTGCAACACGTTGTTGGGCGGCGGATCATCGATAAATCTCACTTACTCAGTTCGTCAGAACTCAGGACAGCGTCCAAAAAGGTTTCTTCGCCTTCTCGAATCGTCCTCTCCAGCGCCTCGGTGAAGGGACTTTCAAAATTGCCCCGGAGTATTGGCCAGGCGATCCGCCCTCCATCACTGCGAAGCACACGAGCGACCCCCACCATGTAGGCATCTACCCATTCCATATCCAGGATTCCACGATTGCGAGCCATCCAAGCATCTTCCGTTTGGTTAATCCATGTGAACAGCCATAGGAGCCAAGTAATTTTCTCGGCTTCGCATAGGTTGTTGTATTCGCGTTGGCCTCGAATATGGATGTCGACCAAATCTGGCCTCTGAATGAGCTGGTGGAAGGCATCGTTGTTGTCGCGCTTTATTTCCCGGGTCATCTGGCTTGAGAGCTCTAAACGAGCACCTCGAACCTGGAACACGAGAATCACTAACGTGATGAGCACAGCAATTGAACCGATGATCTCGGCAAGTGAACCAAGTTCTGAGATTGTCAAATTGGCCCCTGGCTAAATGTCATATCGAGCCGCACAACGCTGGGGATCAGCTGCAATCAAAAGTGGCGCGCGCTTTGCTCCTGCAAAGGGCGTGACACTTTTGATTGTCAGCTGCATCCCCTTGTTAGGCGGCAGCGCGCGTTTACTTCGGCATGAGGTCATCGCGCAGTTCCCCTATACGAAATGGGTGATCGGGATGCTCTGCAACAAAACGTTTCACCTCCAAATAAATGTTCAGGCAAGGGCGCGCAATCATGAGAGCGGTAACTATAGAAGCGAAAGCCGTAGGCGAAACAGCGGACTGACCTTGCGCCATTGCTCCGTGTCGGACTTGACGGCGCGCGAAAGGATCGACCCATTTCGTACGCCGGCCCGCCACACTCCGGACAAATACACGCGGAATCGCGCGGCGCTGTCTTGAAACTGCGCTGGCAAGCGAAACAGGCGTGGGCAATTAGGTACTCCGGACCAGGCGCGACAGTACTTGAATCGTTTGCGCCTACCTGCCGATTGCCAAGATCGCGGCGTACCGCCATGCGGCGCTGCTTCTCAGTCTTGCTCACCACGTGTCCCTGCCGCCTAACGTCGCGCATCAGTGGCGGAGCAAAGTGGCGGGCGATTTGCGAAAGCAAATCGCGTGACACTTTGAGCCGTCCACTGCATGCGCATTGTTAGGCGCCGGCCTCAAACCAGCCATCCGGTCTCCCCCACTTCATCCGAAGAACGCCAACGTTGTCGAGAATAAGTGAAGGCGTGTCTGCGTGCGCGTGCATGACGAGCGCGTACGGGATAGCCAGCACAGATACGGACCGCCATCCAAGTGAGCACAGCGAAAGTCCAACTGCCGTTTGGTAATCGGGAGAAAGGAACCTGTCGCGCAAATTGAGGTACACGAGAGCATCTATGTCGCGGTGGGGAACCTTAGCACTTAGTCTATCGGAGACTCGCTGGACCAGTTCATTGCTGTGTATTGGCATGGGATTGGTCCATGGCTCCCTCAGGTCTGAGGGTGATTCTGCTTCCTGGGCTCGTTCGAGCCTTCGCCTGTACTCTTCGTGCCTTTTCCGATCGAGATCGAGAACCTCGGTAACTTGAAACCGCGCGTCAAGCGCCGCGACATCGACAGGCTCCGGCTGATTTGCCAGTACGTCTGGCTCGGTAAAGGTGACTCCGAGGCACCGAAGGAATGCTCGAACAACCGATCTCTCGCGTTCGGCTTTGTTTCCGTTGGCCCAGAAGGCAACTGACTCCTCCAAGTGTCGACGTATTTCATCCAGGTATGTGTCTGAAGGATGCATTGATCCCCTGGAGAGGCGCCTAACGTCGCAGGTCAGCGGCCGACGGAAGTGGCGGCCTTTTTGCGAAAGCAAAAAGGATGACGCTTTTGGCGGTCCGCTGCACCTGCATTGTTAGGCGTCTCAACGGAAAGCTCATGGCGAGAACGCCTCCTGCCTCTTTTCCCAGAACATTTCCAGATGCTCTTTAGAAGATCGAATCAGCGCAACGATCGCCGACAAGGACGTCTCCGAAAACTGAACGTACTCCTGCTCCATACCTTTGGCGGATATCTTGAGTCGAACGTACGTGAAGCCTTCTGGATCCGTGTTCTCCCAGTCGGCGTGAACTACAAGATTCCGAAGGCGGCCGCATTCTCGTAGATCCGCACACAACTTGTCGTATCCCTGGATCTCTTTGGAGGTGATTCGAAGCAACTCGTCACTGAATCGTTTGAAGAGCTCTAGCTTGGTACCGTACTGCAAGTTGTTGAGGACGATCAGGCCTTCCCGGTCGGTCCTGTCGCTGATGATCTGACAGAGAGCGGCGTCGAGAAGCTGTTCAAGCCCATTGAATTCGACGACTACTCGCCCGATTAGAGGTAGAGCCGCATGAACATACCGGTCCGCCGCTTCCTCGTCCTCGATATCGTGATACAGATACTGATCTAACGGTATGGAGCGCTTTTTCATCCGGGTTACACGAATACTTCGGCCTGACGCCTAACGTTCGACATGAGCGGCGGCGCAAAGACTGCGAAGCAGTCTTTGTGACGTCCGCTCGATGGAGGGGTTAGGCCTCAGCTCTCGGCTAGTACTTGTCAATTTCGGAGAAGACATTGCAGAATTTGGAAGCACCGTATAGATCTGGAAAGAGCGACAAGTGATTGATGTTCATCCTGTTTAGATTGCGTAGCGCGAGGTCGCGATCTCGATTTGGAATCAAGACCTTGATAAGCGTCGCCCCTTTATGGTCCGTTGGCGTAGACTCGCGCACCCATGACTCAAGGTCTTTTCCGGGCGGTGCGCGGGTGAACAGACCGCCCTGGCTTACTAGCCGAGAGTTCTCATCAGATAGCGGGCGGATGAAACGGAGTTCAGCTTGACTCAAGGGAGCTAGTTGCGCTTGCCGCAAGATGCCAATCGGCTTGCCCCCTTTCTCAAGCGCAGCCAACTCGTCACGCCTCCTCGCGTTCTCGGCCGTGAGTTTCTCGCGTGCCCGACGCTCTGCGGTGGGCCGATGGAGTGCGAAGATGGCGCGTTGGACGGTTTGAGGTGCCCCTTCGCCAATAAAGGAAAAGAACGCGCCTACGAACGGTGATGTAGTCCAATCAAGGAGTGGAGTTGCAAGGCCGTGATGCTGCCCAAGTGCCCACCAATGGTCCTCATCCTCAAGGACGGGGGGATTGGGGCCACGACGGCCGCGGGCAGCGTATTTGAACTGCTCAAGGTGCTTGTTGCGGAAGCCAGGGGCCTTCGTTGGTGCGATCTTGGCTGTACGTACCAGACGATCGAGCGTTGATTCGAGCTTCCAGTCCGAGCATCTATGACCTCGCCAGACATACGCGTCGTAGTCGAGCATCTCCTGATAGACAAAGTCCCCGAAGTACTTCCATGAGGTCAGGCTGACCTCAGAGACGCCGTTCGCAACATTCTTCC
Source organism: Pseudomonadales bacterium (assembly GCA_019634925.1). Taxonomy (GTDB): domain Bacteria; phylum Pseudomonadota; class Gammaproteobacteria; order Pseudomonadales; family Azotimanducaceae; genus UBA7803. The sequence goes on along the minus strand of JAHCAL010000001.1, from coordinate 767,745 downwards.
ACTCCCAGCGCTTTGTGCGTGCCAAGGCTGTGTTCCCTCTGAGGCCTAACGTTTGACATGAGCTGCGTGACCCGGCTTGCCGGGGCGCGTCAGCTCGATGGAAGGGTTAGGCATCACTGTTTCTCGATTTCGCGCTGCTGGGCTGTGAACAGAGTGGCTCACTGGAATAGTGGCCTAAAGAACGTGCGCTCGTAGCTCAGGAAGCACTTCGTTTCTCTGGCGAACTTGAATGCTACTTGGCACTCTGGATCGTGGAGCGACTTGATACGGTACTGCTCGTACTCCGCGAAAGACTGGAATGAGAACGAACCTAGGGCAATGTTGCTTGCCCCCTCTGAGGGGAGCAGATAGCCATGATGTACCCCACCGAACTTTGGGATTAGGTTCAACCACATGCGGCAGTACTCCTCGAACTCGGAGATCTTGCTCGCATCGATGACATAGCGCAGGTGACAGGTGATCATGGTCTGGTGACGCCGGTGAAGTGAGGCTGTTTGTGATGCCTAACTTGATATTGAACGGAGGTCTGTATAACTCATTTATACATGCGCCCGTATAAATTGGTTTACGAGAGGTCGGTATAACTCGCGCTCAAACCTCAGGCTCTTGAATTTTCCCAACGCCGTCAACAGCCTTTCCGCTCCCCAATCGCGAGAAAAGATAACTCACCTCGAGCCCCGAATAGCCCCAGCTCAGCGAAATATGGTTACTCAGCCAACCCCGGAACATCACTACCCTCCGCCCCACGCACCTGCTCCAGCCGCGCCAGATTCCGGTACAACGTCTCCGCCAACCGCTTGAGCTCGATCCCCTCCTCCGGCGTCAGCACCCCGAGACAAGCCATCCGAAACGGCACATCCTCCGCCCGCGCCTGCAGCGCGCGCCCCGCTTCGGTGAGCGAGATCACCCGCCGCCGTTCGTCCTCTTCGGACCGGGCCCGCACCAGCAGGCCCTTGGCGGCGAGTCGTTTCAACAAAGGCGTGACCGTGCCCGTATCGAGCCGCGTGCGCTCGCAGATGTCGGAAACCGAAACGCCGTCCACCTCCCACAGCGCCAGCATGACCAGGTACTGGGGATACGTGAGATCGAGCGGCTCGAGCATCGGCCGGTATGCCCTGGAAAGGGCGTTGCCCGCGGAATAGAGCGCAAGGCAGAGCTGGTTGCTGAGGTGCAGGTGCGGCGGCGATGCCATGTGGGGCGGACCATCGAATGAATCAGCGGTCATTCTATCGGGCGAATCGGGTTGACAACACGATGCTTGTGTCAAATCATATTGCGCACAATATAAATATCAGGAGCCCCTCGTGCGAACGCCCGCCACCCGCCTGCTGCTCGCGTTTTCCTTCGCAGCCCTAGCCATCCCAGCGCATGCCGAAGCGCCGGCCGATCCGATCAGCGCCGAGACCTTCGGCTGCATCCGCGACATGACGCCGGTCCGCGGTTTCTACGTGGACAACCTAGACGGCAACCTCGAGGCAACCCTGGCGGTCGCCAACTCCCCCACCGGCGGCGTCTACCCGCCGGGCTCGGTAGTGCAGCTCGTCCCGACCGAGGTCATGGTCAAGCGCGAGGCCGGATTCAGCCCGGCGACCCGCGACTGGGAATTCTTCGAGCTCGACGTCTCGGCGGAAGGCTCGACGATCCGCGCCCGCGGTTTCGCCGATGTCGTCAACCGCTTCGGCGGCAACTGCTTCGCCTGCCACGTCAAGGCGCGCCCCGAGTGGGACATGATCTGCGAACAGGACCACGGCTGTGACCCGATTCCGCTGACGCAGGTCATGACTCGCGCGATCCAGAAGACCGACCCGCGTTGCGAGCCGACCGAACTCACGACCGAGGAAATCGAGGCATTGCAGGCGCTGCAGGCGGCGGCCGGGGGCTGATTTCCTTCAGCCCTGCACATTCCTGAGGTGCACCGCCTCGTTCAGCGTGATCACCGAGCGCTCGCCCGAGCGGGCGCACATGAAGCGGTTGATGCTGGTGTAGTCGGGATTGAAAAAAAGCCGTGGCGCGAACCCGATCACGTGCGCGGTCCACACGTTGATGACGCCGCCGTGGCAGGTCACCGCCACGCGCCGGCTCGGGTTCTCGACCACGAGCCGTTCGAGCGTCTCGATCACCACGCGGCTGAACGCATCGAAGTCCGCTTCCATCTCGCCGCGCATGAGCCGCTGCCAGCGTTCGTAGTCGAGCTCCTTCAGGTGCTCGACGGGAATGTAGGTGTCGGAGTGCTGGTCGTACTCGGCGGCACCCGGCTCCACTTCGATCTCGAGCCCGAGTTCACGGCCGAGCGGCTGCGCGGTTTCGAACGCGCGCCGCATCGGGCTCGAATAGAGCCGGTCGACCCGCTCGCGCTGCATCCACATGGCCATGCGCTCGGCCTGGTCGCGGCCGACTTCGGAGAGCGGCGGATCGGCGGGCGCGCCGTCCGTGTTCTGCACCCGGGTGGGCAGGCCGTGGCGGATGAGGATCAGTTCCATATCAGCTCCGAAGAAAGGTCTGGGGTCAGAGTCAGAACCGCCGCCGCGCGGCCAGTTCGAAACCGGCAAGCGCCGCACCCGTGAAGCTCGCCACATAAGCGCCTAGCGAGAGCACGAAGCTCGCCGGCCAGATATCGATCACCATCGCGAACAGCGCGGCGAAACCCGCCACGAACAGGGCGAGCCCGAGCGCGATCACGCGCCCTCCCCGCCGACGTGCAGCCAGCAGGCCACGCGGTGGCCGTCGGCAAGCGTTGTTTCCGGCGGATCCTCGCGCTCGCAGCGCCCGGCGATCGCGACCGGGCAGCGCGGGTGAAAGCGGCAGCCGGGCGGCGGCGACAGCAGGCTCGGCGGCTCGCCGCCGGGAATCTCCTTGTAGTGCGTCGCGTTGTCGGGATCCGGATCGGGAATCGCCGCCAGCAGCGCGCGTGTGTAGGGATGCAGCGGCGTATCCAGCAGCGCGTCCACCGATGCCTGTTCGATGATGCGGCCGGCGTACATGACGAAGATGCGCTCCGCGAAATACCGCACCGTAGACAGGTCATGGGTGATGAACGCGAGCGTCAGGTTGCGCGCGCGCTGCAGGTCACGCAGCAGGCGCAGGATCTCGACCCGTACCGATGCGTCGAGCATCGACACCGGCTCGTCCGCGATCACGAGCGTCGGCGCCAGGATCAGCGCGCGGGCGATCACCACGCGCTGCTGCTGGCCGCCGCTCAGCATGTGCGGGAACTTGCCGAGGAATTCCTCCACCGGCAGCAGGCGCACTTCCTCCAGTGCCGCGCGGATACGTCGATCGCGCTCGGCTGCGTCATTCACGCCGTTGACGATCAGCGGTTCGGCGAGGATGCGGCGCACGTCCATGAACGGCGCGAGCGCCCCGTATGGATCCTGCTGCACGTAACCGACCCGCGCACGGTGCGCGCGCCAGCCCGCCGCATCGAGCGCGCCGAGATCCTGCCCTTCGAAGATCACCCGACCGCGGGTCGGTTTGTGCAGGCCGAGCAGCGTGCGCGCGAGCGAACTCTTGCCGCAGCCGGACTCGCCGACGAACGCGACCGTCTCGCCGCGTTCGAGCGCGAAGTCGACGCCGTCCACCGCGCGTACGTGGCCGATGCGCAGCATGCCCCAGCGCTTGAGCTCGAACCAGGTGTGCAGGTCCTCGGCCGAGAGCACCACTTCCCGCGCACCGGCCTGCGTAACGGACGCCTGCACGTTCATCGCGCGCCGCTCCCGTGGGCCGGGTCCGCCAGCCAGCAGCGGCTCATGTTGCCCGCCGCGTCGAACGTCTGCGGCGGCGGCTCGGCGCAGCGCGCGAACCGTTTCGGGCAGCGGTCGGCGAAGCGGCAGCCCGCCGGCAGGTCGAGCAGGTTCGGCGGTTGGCCGGGGATGTGCACCGGTTCGTGCGTGTCGCGCAGCCGCGGCACGCTCGCCATCAGCAGTTCCGAATACGGGTGCGACGGCGTGCGGAAGAAATGGGCGGCGTCGGCCACCTCGACCAGCTGGCCGCCGTACATGAGCGCGACCCGGTTCGCGAGTTCGCTCGACGTCGCCACGTCGTGGGTGATCAGGATGAAGCTGGTGCCGAGTTCTGCCTTGATGCGCTTCAGCACGTTCATGATGTTCGCTTGCGTGAGCACGTCGAGCGCGGAGGTCGGCTCGTCCAGGATCACCAGGCGCGGATCGGTCACCAGCGCCATGGCGAGCACCGCGCGCTGACGCATGCCGCCGGACATCTCGAACGGATACCGGGTCAGGAAGTCGGCCGGCAGGCCGACCAGCGCGAAGGTCTCCGCGGCTTTCTCGAGCGCGCGCGCTCGCGACCAGCCGCGATGCACGCGCAGCGGCTCGGCCACCTGGTCGCCCACGCGTACGACCGGGTTCAGCGCATTCATGGCGGCCTGCATGACCATGGAGATGCCGACCCAGCGTACTTCGCGCCGGAACGTCTCTTCGTCGAGCGTCATGATGTCGCGCCCTTCGAACCAGACCGACCCGGAAAAGGCGGCGACGTTGCGCGGCAGCATGCGCAGCAGCGCCTTGGTCAGCGACGACTTGCCGCAACCCGATTCGCCGAGGATCACCATCGCCTCGCCGGCGGCGAGGGTCAGGTCGATGCCGTCGACGGCGCGCACCGCGCCGCGCTCGGTTCGGTAGTGCAGCACCAGGTTCTCGGTGCGCAGAAGCGGTATCGTGGCCGTACCCTTGACGCCGTCGATGTCTGCTGCCTTGTCGGTAGCCGGTTGCGCCATCGGTCAGATCATCCTGAGTCGCGGATTGAAGATCCGGTCGAGCGCGAAGCCGAGCATCGCGAAACCGAGACCGGTCAGCATGAGCAGCACCGCCGGACCGACCACCCAGTAGTAGTAGCCGTGGTACAGCGCGCTCTCGCTCTGCGCGTCGTTCATGACCTTGCCCCAGGTCGGCAGTTCCGGGTCGCCGAGGCCGAGCACGGCGAGCGATGCCTCCAGGAAGACGAAACTCGGAATCAGCGTGACGAAACCCGGGATCAGCACCGGCAGGATGCGCGGGATCATGTAGCGCAGGATCATGCGCGTGTTGCCGACACCATAGGCGCGCGCCGCCTCGATGTAGGGCGCCTCGCGGATCGGCAGCAGCATGGCCCGGTACATCTTGATGCTGGCGCTGAAGATCCCGAACGCCACCACCACGCCGAGCATGAGCCAGATGCTGGTCGAATAGAGCGTGCCCACCATCACGAGGATCGGCAGTACCGGCAGGATCATGTTCACTTCGGTGATGCGCTGGATGAACGCATCTAGCCAGCCGCCGAACCAGACACCGGCCGCGGCGATGAAGAGGGTCGTGAGGGTCGTCCCGACCGCGGCGATGAGCCCGAACGCGAGCGCAACCGGCGTGCCCCACAGCAGCGCCACCAGCAGGTCGCGGCGCTGGTGGTCGGTGCCGGCGAGCCCGTGCACGCGGCCGTACGAGACCAGCGTGGCGCCGAGCGTGGACTCCGGCTCGAATACCACCGCTTCGATCTCCAGGCGATAGCGGCCCGGCAGCGCGCGCGGGCGACCTTCTACGGCCGGGTCCGCGAACAGCGCCACATGCGGCAGCGCGCCGAGCCGGCGTTCCAGCGCCAGGTCCTGTGATATCGAGATCCGTTCGTCGCGGCTGACGCGCCTGCCGCCGAGCGGGATCGCGCGCCCGTCCGGCGTATGCCAGGTCATGCGCAGGAACGGTTCCAGCTCCAGGTACGCGGCGTCGACGAACACGTTGAGCTCGGAGGGAAACTCGCGGTGGTCGTAGTCGAGCTCGATCGGAATGACGAGTCGCCGGGCGCCCGGGTATTCCTCGACCTCGACCGTCGCGGGATCTGAGGCCACGCGCTGGGTCGCCGGCAACGAGCTCGCGCGGAACCAGTTCACCCAGGCCGGTCGTGCGTTCACCGGGTGCTGCTGCCACTGCGCCCCGCCGCGCCAGAGTTCGAGCGCCGAGCCGTACGGAATGGCGATCACCGCCCACGCGGCGACGGCGAGCAACGCCGCGATGATCGCGATGCCCGCGACCGCCGAAGGATACCGACGCAGCTGTACGAGGCCGTCCGCGAGCGCGCTCATCGGCCACCTCCGCCCAGTTTCACGCGCGGGTCGAGCAGCGCGTAGATGACGTCGAGCAGGAACACGGTGATCGCGAGCAGGTAGGCGAAGATCACCACCGAGGCGATGATCACCGGGGTGTCGCGGAAGCCGATCGCGCGGAAAGCGAGGCTGCCGAGCCCCGGCCAGTTGAACACCTGCTCGAGGATGATCGCCCCACCCCAGAGCCCGATCAGCATCAGCGCGAAGCTGGTGACGATCGGCGGCAACGTCGGGCGCAGCACGTAGCGCAGTTCGATCTGCGACGACGGCAGACCCTTGGCGCGCGCCATTTCCACGTAGTCCTCGCTCGCGTGAATGAGGAAGAACGTGCGCCACGAATAGATCGAGATGAAGATCGACGACAGGAACATCGCGCCGACCGGCAGCACCATGTGCTGCAGGACGCTCAACGCATAGGTGAGCCGGTCCTCGGGCGGCGGCGCCTGCACCATCCCGCCCGGCGGCAGCCATGGATAGATGAACGCGAAGATCAGGATCAGGAAGATGCCGTAGAACCAGCCCGGCGCGGCCGAACTCGGCGCCAGCGCGATCACGATGCGATCGAGCAGGCTGCCGTAGCGGCGCGACAGGTACAGGGCGACGAAGATCGAGGTGAAGAACACCAGGAAGTTGGCGGTACCGAACAGGAGCAGCGTCGCCGGGAGCCGCTCGACGATGATTGCCGACACTTCACGCGAGCCGCTGTCGCTGTGCATCTGCTCGGCCCGCCCGAGATCGAGCCGCATCGCCTGCCACAGGTAGTCGAAACTGCGCTGGATGAACGGCTGGTCGAGCCGCAGGCGTACGATCTCCTGTTGCACCTGCCCTTCCACCAGCGCCTGGCGCTCGTCGAGCGGCATGGCCGCGAACGCGGGATTCGCACGCACCGCGTCGGCAATTGTGCTGCGGATCTGCACGATCCTGAGTTCGTCGACCTGGCCACCCATGTTGGCGATCAGGATGGTCAGGTAGACGCCGATGGTCACCGTCAGCAGCAGCCCGCCGAGCCGCAGCAGCGTGAACAGGACGATGCGGCGCAGGTCGCGCAGGCGCCCCGAACGACCGGAGGGCAGTGCGGCGCCTTCGCTCATGGTGTGGGTCCTGTCGTCGCGGCCTGTGCTGCCTGCGCGGGTTGCGTTACCTGCCCGGCTTGCGCAGCGACGGTCGCGAACGCGTGGGTGGCAAAAGCCGGCAACGATACCCGCACGGAGGTGACCGCGACTTCCAGCGAATTGGCGCCGGTGCCGAGTGCGGCGATCTGCTCCGCCGCGAGCACTATACGCCAGCAGCCGTCGCCCACCGATTCGGCTTCGCCTTCCAGGCGCAGCCGGCCGCGGCCGTCGAACAGCAGGTACGCGGCGCGTTCGATGTCGGCCTCCGGATACGGCGCGTCGTCGAAGGTGATGCAGAGTTCGAACTCGGGCGCTTCGTCGGAGCGCACGATCATCGGCCCGTCGAGCTCGAGCGCGGGGATGCGCGGCCGGTCGAAGCGCAGCCACTTGTCGGCCCGGTCGGGGAAGTCCGTGAACCGGCGCAACACGACGCTGCGTTCCACCGGGTGTACCGAATGCAGGTAGAACGGGCCGTTGTCGACCCAGAAGTGGCGCCGCTCTGAATACCAGTCGCCGAGCGCCGCATAACGCGCCGCCGCCTCGCCCTCGCGCAGATAACGTTCCGCGACCTCCGCATACGGCACGAACCCGCTCGCGCGCGCCTCGCTCAGGTGGCGCGCGAGAATGGCAAGGCTCGGCCCCGCGATGTAGCTCATCCAGTCCACCTCGTTGCGGTCGGCCTTGTTCGAGGAGAACGCGAGTTCGCCCTGCCGTTCCGCCAGCATGCCGAGCGCGAGCGTATGCCACGGCGCGACCGCGGGCGCGCGTGCGGCGAGGATCGCTTCCGCGTCCGGATAGACCTGGTCGCTGTAGAGTTCCACGACCAGCGGAGCCTCGGAAACGATCCGCATCCCCTTGAAGTGCTGCATGAACACGTCGAACACCAGCTGAAAGGCCGGGTCGTACAGGCGGCTCTCGGGATCCGCGCGGTCGAACGCCAGGATCATGGGCACGACGAGGTCGGCGAGCGAGACCTGCGTGCCGTCGTGCCAGCGGTGTTCCAGGAAGTCGTCCTCGTACCGCACCGTCACCCGGGTGCGCGCGGTCAGACCGTCAGGATGCCGCTCGCCCACGCTGATCCAGCGGCTTGCGGCGCCATCCCAGGCGATCCAGGTGTCGGCCGGCACCACGATCTCCCGCTCGCGCACCAGCGTCAGCCAGTCGAGCGTCTGGATCACCGGCAGGTCGTCCTGCACGGCGACCTCGGCGGCCGCGATGCGCTGCGGCCAGAAGAGTCCCGTGTACGGGTCCGGCAGCACCACGGCGTCGGTGAGCCCGCGCATGATCATCCGGTCGAAGATCCAGTTGCTGCCGGCCACCGGGTTCCACGGCTCCGCGATCAGCGTCGGCAGCGCGACCACCACGTTGCCGCCCACCCGGTCGGTGTAGCGCAGCGTATAGGCCCACAGCGCCGAGCCGCCGAAGCCGCCGGCGAGGTCGGAAGTGAGATCCACGTTGGCAGCGTGCGGCTGCGCGTTGACGACGTCCACCAGCCAGATCCGCACGGAGTCGGTCATCGAAAGCTCGAGCGCGCGGCTCATCATCGCCTGGCGTTCGTCCCAGGTCGTATAGTCGGCGCGCTGCAGCCGCTCGGCCAGCGTCTGCAGTTCCGGGTCCGGCCGGTAGACCTGCCAGAGCGGTTCCGGCCGGCCGAGCGGCGTGTAGTAGTAGGCGAAGTTGTCCGAGAGATCGCGCTGGATCAGCGTCGACACCCAGCCACCGGTGTAGATGTGCCAGCGCCCAGCCGCCGGATCCCCCGCGATCCAGATGCGCGAGGCTTCGTCGGCGGCGCGGTACAGCCGCTCGACTTCGAAGCCGAGGCCTTCCAGCAGGTTGCCGACGTAGTCACCGATGCGGCGGCGCTGGTCGTCGGTCCTGATCAGGATGCTGATCCTGACCGGCGCACCTTCGTGCACCCAGGTGCCGTTGACGCGTGCAGCACCCAGCGCGGTCATCTCGCGCTCGATCGCCGCGCGGGCCCGTTCGGGGTCGTGCTGGTAACGCAGCTCCAGCGTGCGCGCCACTTCGGCGAGCCGCGCGTAGTCGGGAAACACCGTGTTGATGGCGAGCGTGCGCGGCACCGCCAGCCCGCCATAAAGTTCCTCCGCCACGTAGCGGCGATCCACCAGCCAGTTGAGCGCCTCGCGCATGGCCGGCACGTGGAACGGGTTGATGCGACCGTCGTTGAAGCGCGGGCCGGCCGGGTTCAGGGTCAGCTCGGCCGAGGATCCGAATGCGTTGCTGTAACGGATGCCGAGCGAATCCCGGATGCGCCGGAACACGGTCGCGTTGCTGACACCCTGGGCGAACAGCTGGTGGGTGCCGCTCTCGATCAGCTCCGCGACCTTGCCGAGGTCGGATTCCTGCGCGAATACCACCTGGTCGACCAGCGCGCCACGGCGGTCGCCGATGTCGACACCTGCCATCGCCGCCGGCGCGGCTGCCACGTCGGGGGCCGGCGTGTCGCCGCTCCAGCGCCAGGCGACCACCGCCACGACGACGATCGCGAGGGCCACGAGCCATCGTGACCGGCCTCGCCTGCCGGCAGCGCGTGACCCTGATTCATGCATCGTTCTGTACTGCCCGCTCCTGGATCCGGTGCACGGACCGCGTCATGCCCGCCGCCGCCCTGGCGCGATCATAGGGGTTTTGGCGGGGCGTGATAACCGCTGCGCGCGGGCTTTCGTGGCCGGGCCCCGTTCGACGCCGCTCAATGGAGGTAGCGCGTTTCGAGATGCGCACGGAAGTGCGCCGGGTCGAGCGGCCCGCCGGAGGCGCGCCGGGCGAGTTCCGCCGTGGTCCAGCGACTGCCCTGCCGCCACACGTTGGCGCCGAGCCAGTCGAACACCGGCGCGAAGTCCCCGGCTGCGATGCGCGCGTCGAGATCGGGCGTCGCGCGCCGGATCGCGGCGAACCACTGCGCCGCATACATCGCGCCGAGCGAGTAGCACGGGAAATAACCGAACAGGCCTTCCGGCCAGTGCACGTCCTGCAGCGGGCCGTCGCGGAAATTGCCGCGCGTGTCGATGTCGAGCAGGGTCGCCATGCGTTGATCCCAGGCGGCGGGAATGTCCTCGGCTTCGAGTTCCCGCCCGATCAGCGCGCGTTCGATCTCGTAGCGCAGCATGACGTGCGCGGGATACGTCGCCTCGTCGGCGTCGACCCGGATGTAGCCGGGCTCTACGCGGGTCATCAGGCGATGCAGGTTCGCCGGCTCGAACGCCGGCTGCGCACCGAATGCCTCCGCGAGGAACGGGGCGAGCCAGGCCGCGAAGCCGGGATGCCGGCCGAGCTGCATCTCGAAGGCGAGGCTCTGGCTCTCGTGGATCGCCATCGACCGTGCGGCGGCGACCGGCTGGCCGAGCAGGTCGCGCGGCAGGTTCTGTTCGTAGCGCGCGTGGCCGGTCTCGTGGATGGTGCCCATGAGGCTCTTCAGGAAATCCGCCGCGTCGAACCGGGTGGTGATGCGGACGTCTTCCGGCACGCCGCCGCAGAACGGGTGTGTGCTGACGTCGAGCCGGCCACGTTCGAAGTCGAACCCGAGCGCGCGCATCACCCGTTCGCAGAGCGCGCGCTGGGCGGCGACCGGAAACGGTCCGACCGGCTGAACGACCGGTTCCGTGGCCTGCCGCTCACGCGCGGTACGGATGAGCCCCGGCAGCCACCCGCGCAGGTCGCCGAAGATCCGGTCGAGTTCGGCCCCGGTCATGCCCGGTTCGTACTGGTCCACCAGCGCGTCGTACGGCGCGAGGCCGGTGGCGTCGGACAGGCGCTCGGCAGTTTCCCGGGAAAGGTCGAGCACCTCGCGGAAGTTACCGAGGAAACCCACCCAGTCGTTGGCCGGGCGCTGCGTGCGCCACGCGTGCTCGCAGCGGGACCTGGCGAGCGTGCGCCGCTGCACGAGATCCTCCGGCAGCGCGTTGGCTGCACGCCAGTCGCGGCGGATCTCGCGCAGGTTGGCGCGCTCGAGATCGTCGAGTGGCTCGCCTTCGGCGGCCTCGATCTGCCGGGCGAGTTCCGGATCGGTACGCATGCGGTGCAGGAGGCCGGCGAGTTCGGCGAGCGCCGCCGCGCGTGCCGGATTGCCGCCCGGCGGCATGTTCGCGGCCTGGTCCCAGCCGGCGATCGAGCCCAGGTGTTCGAAACGGTGCAGACGCTGGTAGGTCGCGGTGAGCGCCACGTAGGCGGAATTCGAGGCGATGTTCATGGATCTGGCTCCTGTACCGGCACCGCGTGCCGGACGGTGCTGTCCGGCGATGGTAGGCGTTCGAACGGCCCGGCAGAAGCCCGCGCGCCGCCCAGACCTGGCTCTGCACCCCGCGGGCCCTCCCCTCCGGCAAGGCAGATTTACCGCCGGCGGCGCTGCTACACTCACCCGCACCGCACACCTCCGCGGCCACTCGAAAGCGGGCACAGGCAGGCAATGACCCCGGAAACCGAGAAACGCGTCAAGCGCACGCCGCGCTACCTGATCCTCGGCATCCTCACCGTCGCGCCGCTCTGGGTCACGTGGCTGGTGTTCAACTTCATCTTCACCCAGCTTTCCCGGATCGGCACGCCCTGGGTCAACACGCTCGCGCGCAATGTGAAGGTCGAACTGCCCAACGCAGCCGAGTTCCTTCTGCAACCTGCCTTCCAGTCGGCACTCGCCGCGATCCTGACCATCGTCGTGCTGTGCGCCATCGGCTGGTTCGCGAGCAACGTGATCGGCCAGCGCATCATCCACCTGATGGAGCGACTGGTGCTCAACGTGCCGCTCGTCGCGGCCATCTATGGAGGCACCAAGCGCTTCCTCGCCGCGATCAAGGAAAAGCCCGCCGGCGTGCAGCGCGTGGTACTGATCAGCTTCCCCACGTCCGAGATGAAAGCCGTGGGCTTCGTGACGCGCGTGATCCAGGACGCGGACACCGGCGAGGACCTCGCCGCGGTCTACGTACCCACGTCGCCGAACCCGACCTCCGGGTACATCGAGATCGTGCCCGTGCGCGACACGGTACCGACCGACTGGACGATGGACGAGGCCATGAGTTTCGTCATGACGGGTGGCGCGACGTCGCCCGACCGGATCCACTTCCGTACGCTCGCCGAGCGCGCGGCCCGCAATCAGCCGGCGCACCCTGCGGAACACCCGATGATCGATATCCACCAGAAGGGAGAAACAGGATGACCGGACGGGTACAGGGCCGCATTGCGCTCATCACGGGGGCCAGCAGCGGCATCGGCCGTGGCGCCGCCATCACCCTAGCCGCCGAAGGCGCGACCGTCGTGGTCACCGACATCGATGCGGCCGGACTGGCCGAGACGGTCGACCTCGTGCGCCGCGGCGGTGGCACCGCGGTCAGCCACGCGCACGACGTGACCAGCGAAGCGCGCTGGCACGAAATCGTCGCTGCGATCCGTGCCGAACAGGGTGCGTTGCACATCCTGGTCAACAACGCGGGCATCGGCATCGGCGGCTCGATCTTCGAGATGAGCCACGCCGACTGGTCGCGCCAGCAGGCCATCAACGTCGACGGCGTGTTCTTCGGCGTCAAGCACGCGATCCCGCTGATCGCCGCGTCCGGCGGTGGTTCGGTCATCAACATCTCCTCGGTCGCGGGACTGCGCGGTGCGCCCGGTCTCGCCGGTTACTGCGCGACCAAGGGGGCCGTACGCCTGTTCACCAAGGCGGTCGCGCTCGAATGCGCGGCCGCGAACATGAACGTGCGGGTGAACTCGGTGCACCCGGGCATCATCGACACGGCGATCTGGCAGAAGATTCCACAGGAGGCGACCGGCGCGATGCGCTCGCAGACGCTCGCGATACCCGAGGGCGCCAACGCGATCGATCCCAACGCGCTCGCCGCCGCGGGCGTGCCGGTGGGATATGCAGGGCTGCCGGCGGACATCGCCGCGGGGATACTCTTCCTCGCCTCCGACGAGTCGCGCTACGTGAACGGCAGCGAACTGGTGATCGACGGGGCGATGACCGCCCGTTGAAACAGGCGGGCGCAAACAGGCGCATCGAAACGGATGGCAGACACACGGCTGTTCCCCCTCGAAGACGCGCGGACCCGGCATCCGGACGTCGAGCACTGGCTCGCCGAACGGCCCGGTGAACTCGGCGCATTGGCACGCCGCTGGTTCGACGAGCTGCGCCGCGCCGGGCCGGACGTGACCGAGGTCATGCACGACGGCCACGCCACGGCCTGTGTCGGCGACCTGGCGTTCGCCTATGTGAACGTGTTCAGCGCGCATCTGAACGTCGGCTTCTTCCTCGGCACCAGCCTGCGGGATCCCGCGGGCCTGCTGGTCGGCACCGGCCGGTTCATGCGGCACGTGAAGATCCGCCCCGGGGATGACACGGACACGAACGCACTGCGCGCGCTGATCGCGGCGGCCTATCGCGACATGCGCGCGCGGCGCTCCGACCCCGCCTGACACCCCACCTGACAGGAGAACACCGATGCTCACCGGAAACCTGTTCACCCATCCGCTCCACCTCGGGCTCGGCGCGCAGATCGTGGCCGAGCCCGCATTTACCGGTGATCCCGCGTGGTACGCGGCCTACGGCGAGCGGCATGCCGCCGACGGCGGCGAAGGCCGGCTGGTGAGCGCGTTTACCTTCGATGCGCCCTGGACCTCATGGGAGATGCATCCCGAAGGACACGAGGTCGTGATCTGCGTCGCCGGGCGCATGACCCTGCACCAGGAATGGCCAGACGGCCGAACGGCGAGCGTCGTGCTCGGCGCGGGGGAGTTCGCGATCAACGAACCCGGCGTCTGGCATACGGCCGACGTCGAGGGCAGCGCGACGGGAGTCTTCATCACGGCAGGCAACGGCACCCGGCACCGGGCGCGCCCGTAGTCATGGGCTCGACGTCGCGGCGTGAATGGTCCGCGCCCCGGCGTCGAGCCGACGCCGGGGCGTTCAGCGCGCGGCCGTGTTTTCGCCGAACTCGCTGTCCTCGTTGGTCCGGAACGTACCGATGAACAGGCGCTCGAGTTCCCGCCATCCCTCGTCCGCGGGGCACGTGAAGCTGGCGGCGGCGGAATAACGTGCGCCGCCGAACCCGATGTGGAAGCGCAGACCACCCATCGGGCCGCCCGCTTCGATCTCCGTACGCCAGCCCTCGGGCACGTCGAACGTGCACGGAAGCGCCTGATCGTTCGTGATCGCTACCGCTCGAGGTACGCGACAACTGCAGCACTGCGCGGCCGATGCGCCCGGGGGCGCGCCTGCGGGTCCGTCCGGAGCGGCCCGTGCGCGTGTTCCAGGCGACGACGCGAGCAGCGCCGCGAGCGCCAGGACCGGGATCACCTGCCGGAAGCCCTGCAAAGATCGTTGGTCGGTCATGCTGGCGTGCCCCCTCGTGATTCAGACCTCCACCCCTTCGAGATACGCGACCAGCGCGTCGCCGTGATGGTGGTAGCCGAACGAGCGGCGCTCGGCGGGCGACATCGCGGCGATGGCCGCAAGCAGGTCTGCGCGCGCGGTCGGATGGCCGTGGATGTCGGCGAGCGGATATATGCCCACCCCGATGGTAAACAGGATCGTGCTCCCGCCGAGCCTGCGCAGCGTCTGCCGCTCGCTGCGCACGTAGAGCGCCGCGCAGTCGGCCGGGCCGGGCCGCGGATCCCAGACGTCCGGCACCTGGTGGAAGCGCTCGGCATCACGATGGATGTTCCAGTTGCGCCGCTCGAACACGCGCCCCGGCGGCAGGTTGTCCATGAACCGGGCGATCGCCGGACCGATCGCCTGCTCGAGACCCTCGACCGGCGCATGGATGCCCACGAGCGGTTTGCCGATCTTGTCGGCGAGCCGCCAGTACGACGGCGAGCACAGGCAGGCGCCGACCAGCACGTAGCCGTCCGGCCCCGGCGCGAGGATACAGAGGTCGTCGGGCACCAGCAGCGCTGCACGCGCGAGCGGATGCCGCTCCGCGTGGTCCCGCTCCGGATAACCGCGCGCGAGCAGCGCATCACGCACCCACTCGGCACCCTCACGCACCGCCTCGATATGCTCCGGCAGATCGGCGAGCACCGCCTGGCGCGCCTGCGCCATCAGCATCGATTTCCGTTGATATTCGTCATCACAGATCGGATCGGGCAACCACGCCGACTCCGCCACTGGCTGCAGGCCCAAGCGGAACGGCGGACGCCCACCGCGCCAAGGCGGATCGGACCAGAATTGGTCGGGAGGCAACATTCGCCGGTCACCGTCAGCCGTCGTAGAAGAACGGCGGGTGCAGCCCGATGACCGTCCGTTCACGCGGCGAGCGGGCGCGCGTCATCGCGTCAGCGCTCAGCTGATTGGCCTCGGCCGTGGTGCGCAGGCGCTGCGCGAGGTCACGGCGCCCGTAGTGGATCTGCAGGAACAGGCGTCCGGTGTCACCCGGGCCGCACGGCATGCGCCGGTGCCACACATCGGATACGAACAACGCCGCATCGCCCGCGCGCGCCTCGAGCACCACCGGTGCGCGCCCCTGCCAGGTGAGTTCGGGATCGTGCAGCCGGTCCATGGGCGGCGGCTGCCCCGAGCGATGGCTGCCGGGAATGACGCCGGTCGGTCCGCAGTCCACGGGACAGTCGCGCAGATAGACGTGCACGCCGATGGCGAAGATCGGGTACGGGATGCGCTCGTCCCAGGGAATGGACGGATCCCGGGGGATATGCGGGCCGGCGTCGATGTGCCAGGCGCCGCCGCCGTGCTGATTGGCGGGTCGCGGCGGATTGCGCCAGCAGGTGTTCGCGATCACGTGGCAGTCTTCGCCGAGCAGCGGCTCGATGACCTCGAGCAACTTCGGGTGCGCGACCGTGGCCTGCGCGCGCGCGGAGCGGTTCAGCATCTCGTAGCGGAAGTCGTCGGCTTCTTCGGCGGACAGTCGCGGGTTGCGTCGGTCGGCCGGCAGGCTTGTGTAGATCGCCTCGACCTCTGAAGACAGTGCTGCAACTTCGCCGGCATCGAGCAGGCCCGGCAACACGGCCCAGCCTTCCTGCTCGATGGTACGGCTCACCGTCGGGCCCGGCGCGCGGCGTGGGAACAGATAGCCACCCTTGCGAGTCAGCATGCGTCCTCTCTTTCGGACTGACCGATCAACGTCGTGCGATAGCCGTGCAGTGTCGCATACCGGACTCTACCGTACGGCGACGCGACCCAGAAGCGGGCTTCGTCAAGGTCCTGCAGGACGGTCGAGCGCCGCCGCGCAGGGAGACCTGGATCTGTCCAGCCGGTTCGGACCCACGTAAACTCGAACACATCCATTGCAGGTATCAGGAGCGCGCCGATTACTCCCGAAGAAATCATGCTCATCGAGCACCAGTGTGCCCGCCTGCAGACCGCCTATGCCATCGCGGCAGACCAGGGCGACGTGGAAGCATTCGTCCAGTGCTTTGCGGAGGACGGCGTCGTCGAGGTGCCCGGATCACCGGCATTTTCCGGACATGCCGCGATTCGCGCATCCATCGTAGCCCTTGGTTCTCTGGGCGTGACCTATCGTCACGTGATCACCAACAGCCTGATCACTGTGGAGAGCAGCGACCGTGCGCGTGGCATCTGTTACCTGGTGACGTTCAATTCTTCGGCCCCGGCCGACGACGCTGGCAGCCGACCGATCGAAGATCCGGGCACGGTGGGCGAGTATGTCGATCGGTTCGTCAGGACATCGGCTGGATGGCGCATCGGTCACCGCGCACTCCGGCGAGTTTTCCGGCGCGAGGATGCAGTGGTTCGCGCGGCCGCCGAACTCGCCAGGCGCGGGTGAGCCCGGCCGTCAATCGCGTTCGCGGTTGAGGAAAGACTCCAGACCCGCTCTGGCTTCGCCACCCGACAGGGCCAGGCAAAGCGTGTCTGCTTCCGCATTCATCTGAATCTCGAGCGACCTTCCGGAGGACTCCCGCAACAGGCGCTTGGCCGCTCCGGACGCGGCGTGTGTGCCGCTCACCAGCCGTGCCGTCAATGCCGTGACGCATTCCGCCAGCCGGTCCGGCTCGACGACGTCGAATATGACGCCCCAGTCACGAAGGGTCTCGGCGTCGATTTCGTCGTTCAGCAACGTGAGCGCCATGGCGCGGTGCAGACCGAGAAGGCGCGGCAGGTACCAGGTCGAAGATCCGTCCGGCGTCAGGCCAATGCGGGTGTACGCCATGATGAATTTTGCGGTTCGCGTCGCGACCAGCAGATCGCAGGCACACGCGAGTGCGAATCCCGCGCCGGCGGCCGTGCCATTGACCGCGGCAATGACCGGTGTCGGGATCCGCGCGATCGTGGAGATGCATTCGTGGAGATGGTCCAGTAGCTCCCGGACGTACGCGGGTCCATTGCTGCCCTGCGCATGTATGGCCTTGAGGTCTCCGCCTGCGCAGAACAGGCGACCGGCGCCCGTGATCACGATCGCGCAGAGCCCTGAGTGCCGTTCGCACTCGTGCAGCGCCTGCTTCAGTTCGCGCGCCAGGCCGAGATCGATGGCGTTGCCCGACTCGGGTCGATTCAGCTCGATCCGCGCAACCTGACCGTCGATGGCAAGCCTGACGCGCGATTGTCCGGCCAACTCCGCCTCGGATCCGCTCGTCCGGTTCACGTCGGGCTCCCGCTTCTGAATGCCTGCCGGACGTGCCATCCGTAGATGACCAGCGCGCCAAGAATCGCAAGCCACGCCGCCCAGTCGCCGAAGCGGGTATAGAACGTGGAGTGCTGCCGCATGGGCACGTCCGCAACCAGCACCTCGGTGGGCAGCGTCAGATTTTCCGAGACCATTCGCGCCTCTGTTGCCGAAAAGGGATGCACGATCCGATCGAGGATACGTCCGTAGGAATCAATGATGGCCGCATCGGACATCGCGTCGGCCTTCGCCATCGACACACGATTTTCTATGGCTCGATAGACCAGGTGCGTGTAGTGCGTGCGGGCTATGGCGGGCGGGTCGTTGGACGGGACCGCAATGAAGTCGGCGCCACGCCGGACCATCTCGCGCGCCGTATCGGTGAAGTCGAGATCGTAGCAGATGATGGTTGCGATACGCCCCAGCGTGGTGTCGTACACCTTGTACTCTCCACCGGTGTCACTGTGATCGCCGGCAAATCTGCCCGGATGATCCTTGCCGTAGGGGCCGAAGAACTGACCGTCAGGCGCGAGCACCACGGCCTCGTTGCGGCGCAGTCCGCTTTCCTCGGTGATCCCGAATCCGATCGCGAGGTACGCTGCGGTTTCCGCCGCGAGCGCTCGCAACTCCTCGGTCCGCTCGCGCTGCGGGTCGAACTTCAGCCCCCCTTCCCGCCAGACCACGAGCTGCGCCCCCCTTGCGGCGGCTTCACGAGTGCCATCCATGAGGCGCTGCAGTTCCACCTCCGGATCATGCGTGGTGTTGGCCTGCACTGTCGCAACCCGGAGCATCCGCTCGGGGTCCGGCGCTGCGCCATACTGAGCGACCGAGACGACCACCCATACCAAGGCGGCCACGGCCACCGCGGAAGCCGATCTGACCGCCGGTCGCCACTCCGCCTTTGCGACCCCCTGCTCGGTCGCCTTCCTTCGATCGGCGGCTGCGATCAGGATGTGCGCCACGGCAAAGTTGATCATCAGGACCAGCAGCTGCAGCCCGAATATCCCGACCAGGGACAGCGGCTGCAGCAGCCAGGCCTGCTCGTACAAGCCATAGACAGGCATACCCCAGGTCCCGCCCAGGGTCTCGTGCCCGGTGAAGACCCGACTCGCGTCCACGGCCACCCAGGCAAGCGGAAACGACAGCGTGAGCCAACGATAACCAGTGCGCATGTGGAAGTGGCGTCCCGGCCAACTGAGCAGCACGATCACCGCTCCCACGAAGATCGGGTAGCTGTGGTAGTACCAGGCGACGTCGCCCTGGATCAGGCCCGGGGTGAGCTGGGTCACCAGGAACGTGCAGATGGCCAGCGCGGGAACCACCGGAGCGAAGCCATGCGGGACGACGCGATGCTGCGCCCAGGCCATCGGTACGAACGCGACGAAGATGAGCGGCCAGAGCTCCAGCGGCGGACCAGCCGCCCAGGCCAGCACACCACTGAGCACTGCCAGCGCCAACCCAACCAGGAGTCGCACTGGCGCCCCTGGAGACGCGAGACCGAGCACCGGACTACTGACTGTTCCGGGCGTTCTGCCGCGCCCTGAACGGCTCGTCGCCTTCCGCGTAGCTTTTCTTGACGCTGCCGTGAATGCCCGACGGATCCACGGGCAGACCGTAGACCTCCATCCAATGGCTGTGCGCGAGATGGTGCAGCGCAAACGCCGTCTGGAACGCCGAATGCCGACCCTGGGCATCCTGGGCCGCGTTGACGGCCATCTTCACCATCTTGGTTGCAAAGGTCGGCTGAGACGCAATCTTTCGGGCCAGGTCGAGCGTTTCCGCCTCGAGGCGGTCCCGCGGCACCACACGATTGACCATGCCGAGTTGACGGGCTTCCTCGGCGCCGATCGGCTCGCCGGTCAGCAGCATTTCCTTCGCCTTCCGCGCGCCCATTTCCCACGGGTGCGCGAACCACTCGACACCGGCAATGCCCATGGCCACGGTCACTTCCTGGAACTGCGCGTCGTCGCTGGCAACGATCAGGTCGCAGGGCCAACAGAGCAGCAATCCGCCGGACACACACTTGCCATGTACCGCGGCGATCGTCGGCTTCGGCAGATTGCGCCAGCGCTCGGAGAAGCCCGTGTATAACTCCTCCTCCCGCGACATCCGGCCCTCGGCTCCGGCCCGTCGATGCTGGTTGGAGTTGCCGATGGGCTTCCAATGCTCCTGGTTGTCATGGTGATCACGCTCACGCACGTCGTGACCGGAGGAGAAGTGCTTGCCCTTGGCGGCCATGACGATGACCCGGACGTCGTCTTCACGAGCCGCCTGATCCATCGCGTCGTTCAACTCATAGAGAAACTGCGTGTCCTGCGCATTGGCAGTGTCCGGGCGGTTCAACCATATGCGTGCAATATGGGGCTCGGGCTTTTCGTAAATGATGTGTTGCCAGGCCATGGTCGGGATCTCCCTGTTTATCTGGTGATCTCGGCGAGATCGTTGTGCATGCCATAGAATGCCGGAGGTACTTTCGAACGATCTCCGCGCCGGTCGATCTTGCCGGCCTTGGCGCCTTCGGCGAGCTTCACTTCATAATCGGCCATGTTGCCAGGGTCGATCTTCAACCGGGCGAACGGCAGGATGAACTGATAATCCGTCACGGTCTTGATGTCGGCCTCGGGAATCTCGCCCTCTTCGAACTCGACCTCGCCGCCCTTGATGCGGCAGTACCATGCAATGATTCCGTTGCCGTTCTTGTCAAGATGCGCCGGCACACCGGTAAACACTTCGCACAGGCTCAGTTCGACACCTGCTCCCGCCTTCGCGGTGTACTCGCGAACCAGACGCTCCAGAGCCGCAAGCCATTCGGGGCTCGCGAATTCGATCTTCTCAGCCATGATTTCCCCCTAACCGTAGACGGACTGGTATGCCGGGCGCACCAGCGCCATGTTCTCGAGCTTCGGCCCTTCCGCCCGATATCCCTGCCAGGCCTTGCGGCCGATCAGGCGCGCGAACTCCGGCCCATGTTCCGCGACGACCGCATCAGGCAGGTCGTCGTAGTTTTCAGCCGGATTGACGTAGTTGCGACAGAACGCGGTGGCAATATGGATCCGGGTCGAGTCCGTGGTCTTGGGATAGGTCCCGTGCCAGGTGTTGCCCGTGAATACCGCAAGCGAACCGGGTTTGGCCAGCACTGGCACCGCCATGGCATCGTCCATGGGTCCCCCCATGAACCTCGGCTGCTCGAACTCGGTCGGATGGCGGCAGTACCGGTGACTGCCGGGCACCATGCACAACGTGCCGTTCTGCTCGGTGTAATCGGAAAGAATCCAGCTGACGTTGCAGACGCTTCCGTAAAAGGGCAACGGCGTCGGCACGCCGACCGAGTCTGTATGCATGTGCGTCGGTCGTGCCGCGCCTTCCTTGATGAACGCAACCATGCTGAACAGCCGCATGCTCACGCCAAGCATGTAGGAGCCCATGGTGCGGACGACCGGGTTCATTGCCGCTTCCACGAAGACCGGATCACGCGCCAGCAGGTGGAAGAGCTGACGTCCGAATGCCGGCTTGTCGGCATGCTTGTTCAGGTCCACGGCCGACTCGTCTTCCTGGCGGGACACACGCTGGACCGCGTCCAGCAGCCGCTGCGCAAACCCCGGCGGCGCCCCGGTGCGCTCCGGGTCGATGACCGTGAAGCCGAAAGCCTCGAGTTCGGCGATGTTGGGCTCCAGCCCGAAGTGGCGCGCCTGACGATAGACCTCGGTCATCCCTGCCGTCGACTTCCAGTCCCCGATTTCCATGAACTTCCTCCCGCCATGCCCCGGTTCGCGGAGTCCCGACGGGACTCAACTCACGAGTAGATTAATCAATCGCGAGCTGACACTACCATCCCATGAGCAGTCCAAGCAACAAGGGCGCAGCGCCGGATCCCGGTTTCGAATCGCATGGACAAGGTCCGCAATTGGGACTATCGTTCCCAACCTACCGGTTGGCTGGTAACCCAACCGGTCGACTGTGGCTGCCGATTCATGCTTTGAGGGGGGATATCCATGAGCGAACCGAACCAGCGAGCCTTGCGCGCACCGAGCGCGCGGCGGCTGACCATTGCAGCGGGTATGGCGATATGCGGCATGCTGATCGCGCCGATGGCCATGAGTCTCGAAGAGATCGTCGTGACAGCCCAGAAGCGCGATCAACGCCTGATAGACGTGCCGATTTCCGTCTCGGTGGTGGACGCCGACTACCTCACGGACCGCACTACCTACTACCTCACGGACCTCGGACAGAAGTTGCCGAATGTCGTGGCCGGCGACTCGTTCGCCTCGTCGTTCACCATTCGCGGTATCACCTCGTCGAGCGCTGGTTCCGGCTTCGCGCCGAGCATGGGCGTCAATGTCGACGAAGTGTTCATGGGCCGCGACCGCTCGTTCGACACCGGTGTCATCGATGTGGCACAGGTCGAACTGCTGCGAGGACCCCAAGGGACCCTCTACGGCAAGAACACCATCGCCGGCACCATCAACGTCACCACCCAGCGTCCTACCAACGAGTTCGAGGCCGTAGGCAATCTGCGTTATGGCAACAGGAATCTGCTGGAAGCCCGGGGCACGCTGAGTGGCCCGATCGTCGAAGACACCTTCCTGGTACGTGCCAACGTATTCGCTCGCCAGCGCGACGGCTACATCAGGAATCGTTCGCTCGACAAGGACGTCAACGACACCGACAACTGGGGTGGCCGCATCATGGCCATTTGGACGCCCGCGGAGAAACTGGATATCGAGCTGCGTGCCGACTACTACAAGCAGGACGAGAACGGCGGCGTTTCCGAGACGCTGCGCACCCCGGATGGAAACATCCTGCCGTTCCCGCCGTTCAGTACCGTACCGCCCCAGAACGGGACGGATCGTGCGGTGAATCAGGATCGGCTCGGGTTCCTGTATCGCGAGGTGAAGGGCTACTCGGCCAAGATCGACTATGACCTCGGCGGCTACACCCTCACCGGCATCACCGCGTGGCGCGAGCAGGATTCGGACCAGCTGTTCGACAACGACGGCGGTCCGCTGGATGGCTTCGACACTGGGCGCGCGGAAGCGATCGAACGGTTCAGTCAGGAGGTGCGCCTCACTTCTCCGGAAGGCGACCGCTTTTCCTGGATCGTCGGCGCGTACTTCGATCACGAGGAAGACACCAACGACTACCACATTTCGGTCGGGCCCGGCTTCCCGACCGCCATCCTCCCGCCGGTGCTCGGCTTCTCGGTGCCGCTGCCGCCGACCTACCGCGAAGAAGCAGTCACCAACAACAAGATCACCAGCGAAAGCTGGTCGGCGTTCGTTTCGGGTACCTACGACCTGACCGAGCGACTTATTCTCCAGGCGGGGCTTCGTTATACCGACGAAGAGAAGAAGCTGTTCTACTCGCAGGGTCCAACGGTCATCGCAGCGCCGCCCAACTCGGTGCTGATCGGCCTGTTCTCGCTTCCCTTTACGCTGGCCGGCTTCCCCAACGGTTTCTCGGACCGTTACGAAGACACGGCCATGACCGGGGACATCAGCCTGTCCTATGCGTTCGGCAACGATCAGGTTGCCTACCTTCGATACGCGCGAGGCTACAAGGCCGGCGGCTTCCAGTCCGACGTCATATCGCCTCCGTTCGCGTTCACGCCGGGGGTCGCACCGGAATTGAGCTTCGAACCCGAGACGCTCGACGCGTATGAAGTCGGCTTCAAAGGCGCCTGGCTGGACGGCACGCTACTGACCACCGTCGCGGCTTTCTACTACGACTTCAAGGACAAACAGGAGCAAGTGAATTCCGGCGTTTCGTTTCTCGTGAGCAATGCTGCGAGCGCCGAGTCCAAGGGCGTCGAGCTCGAACTCGTCTGGGCGACTCCGGTCGAGGGATTGAACCTGTTCGGCAACATCGGCGTGCTGGACGCCCAGTACGAGAGCTTTCCTCTCGGCGGCGGCCCGGGAACCGACTTCGGCGGCAATGATCTCGCCGGTGCACCGAGCGTATCGGGGAGCTTCGGCGGGGACTTTACGCGCGCGATTCCCGCGCTGGCCGGGGTCAATTTCAGAATTGCCCTGGACGCGGACCATCGCGGTGACTACTACACCGACGCCAACAACAGCGCCGTACTGAAGATCGAGGACTACACCCTGTACAACGGCCGTATCGGGCTCGAGCAGGCCGATGGCAAGTGGGCGCTTTACGCCTGGGGCCAGAACCTCACGGACGAAACCGTACTCGGAGGCGGCGTGACGGTGCTTGGCGGTCTGTACCTCACCCGATCGATCAACTTCGGCCGGGCCTACGGCCTCGAGCTGAACGTCAGGCTATAGCGGAGCAACGGCGCGACTGCAGTGGCGGAGCGAGCCATTGCAGTCGGCGCCCATCAGAGGAGACCATCATGGGCAGCGCTTCCAAGGAACTGGCGAAACGGACGGCAGCGGGAACGGCCGCGCGATCCACCGGCTCACCTGCGGCCGCGGGAGGGCCCCGCGAACGGATCTGGAACGACATCCGCAGGTACCGGCTGGAGGACAATATCGCCGAACTCGAAACGCACGGCCTCACCGTGGTACCACCCGAGAAGGCAGCCACACCGGAATTCATCGAACGCCTGCGATCGGCGACCATTCGCTTCATCGAGCAGCGCGACGGCCGTGCACCGGATTTCGAAACCGGCGAAACCCATCGCAACCAGATTCTCGGCGACTACCACTACCTGATCCTCGAGGATCCCGTTTTCCAGGAGATGCTGTACCAGCCCGCCGCGGTGACGCTGCTCGACTACCTGCTCGGTGAAAGCTCGATCGTGCACGCCAACTCGGCGCTCTGCAAAGGCCCGCACGACGAACTGATACCGGGCTCGGACCTGGTGCTGCCGCTGCACAGCGACTCCCAGCTGCTGCCCGGGCCGTTTCACCCGTTCGCCGAGTTCGCCAACATCACCTGGACGCTGAGTGACTACACGAAGGAGACCGGCTCGCTCGCATACGTACCAGGCAGCCATCTGCTGTGTCGGCATCCCATGCCCGGCGAAGGGGTCGAACAGGCGATCGCCGTGGAGGCGCCTGCCGGATCCATCATCTGCTGGCACGGCAATACGTGGCACGGCGCATTCCGCCGCCGCGTGCCGGGACTACGTCTGTCGATCGGCTCGATTTTCAGCCGGCCGTACCTCTGGCCCCGGCATCCGCTGCGCGAGGACGTGACCCAGGAGATTCTCGATGCACATCCGCCGCGGTTCGCCCGCTTGTGCGGCCGTCACGTGATGACCGGGTGGCGACACGACGGGCCTGTCTATGGGCCGGACGTGATTCACGCCTACCCGACCCGCTTTCACTGAAGTTCCGGTCGCATCGCGCGAACCGGGCCGACGCGAACGTCAGTTGACCTGGCGTTCGCGGCCGGCCCAATACGGCTTGCGCAGCTCTGTCTTCAGGACCTTGCCGGACGCATTGCGTGGCAGGGCACCGATGAACGCCACTGCCTTGGGCACCTTGTAGCCAGCGATGCGCGCGCGGGTGTACGCCACCACGTCTTCCTCCGACAGCCCGCTGCCCTGCTTGGGTACCACGATGGCCATCACGGCCTCGCCCCACTTGTCATCCGGAACGCCGATGACCGCGACCTCGGTGATGTCCGGGTGGCCGTAGATCGCGCTCTCTATTTCCGCTGGGTAGATGTTGACGCCGCCAGACACGATCATGTCCTTGTAACGATCCTGAATGTACACGTAGCCGTCCGGGTCGACATAACCGGCGTCTCCGGATCGAAACCAGCCGTCGTCAGTCATCGTTTCGGCGGTTGCCTCGGGCTTGTTCCAGTAGCCCAGCATCAGCGCCGGCGTGCGGATGCAGATCTCGCCGGTCTCGCCGCACGGCAGGTCCCGGCCCTGCGCGTCGACAATCTTCACAGCGACCCCGGCAGCCGGCCGCCCAGCGGAGCGCATGCGCACGTTACCCGCGAGATCGTGATCCGCCGCGGGCAGAAAGGTCGCCGCCCCACCTGTCTCGGTGAGGCCATACATCTGCACGAACCCACACTCGAACGTCTGCACCGCGCGCTTGAGCAGGTCCAGGGGAATCGGCGATGCGCCGTAGCAGAAGTACGACAGCGACGAGAAATCGGTGGCGGGACATGCAGGGTGATCCAGCATCATCTGGATTCCCGTCGGCACGACTACCAGCTTGGTCACCTTGTAGCGGGCGATCGCGTCGAGCACAGCGCCGGCGTCGAACTGGGGCAGCACAACGTTGCACGCGCCATTGTAAAGGCCCAGGATGCCCCAGCCGGTCCCGCTTATGTGGAAGCACGGCATGTTCACCAGGCTGACGTCGTCCGGCCCCCAGACGTTCCACTCCCACATCGGGTCGTCTGGGTTTTCGCTTTGCAGCCGCGCGGCTTCGAGCGCATAGAACGCTCGATGCGGCAGCTGTACACCCTTCGGGTGCCCGGTGGTACCGCTCGTGTAGATCTGCAGAACCGGGTCCGCCGGGTCGCACTCGAGTTCCGGATCATGCGCCGCCTGAGCCTCGAGCCAGGCGTCATAGCCCGGCCAGCGCGCGTGCGCTCCGCCCCACGCAACGATCAGCCGCACGGAGGGGAGCGCCGCCTCGCAGCGCTCTACGAGACCGGCGTGCTCCACGTCGACGAACAACACCTCGATGCCCGAGTCGTTGACGATGTACTCGACCTCGGCCGGCGCGAGTCGCCAGTTGACGGGAACCATGACCGCCCCCGCCATGGCGCCGCCGAACAGGACCTCGAAGTACGCGTCGCTGTTCCTGCCGATGAACCCAACCCGCCCGCCGCGGCCTACACCAGCCGCCTGGAGACCACGCGCGACGCGCGTGCAGCGCGCGTACCAGTCCCGGTAACTGACCTCACGCTCCCCGAACACCAGGGCGGTCTCCGCCCCGCGGGTGCGCGCGTGGTACCGCGGAACGTCGCCCAGAGTACGGATCTCCGGAAAAAGCGCCATGTGCAGAACCCCTCGTTCGAATGAATAGTTGCTTAGCCAACCGATGGGTTGTATGTTTTAGACCAGGGTAAGAAAAGTCAAGTCAGCAGCAGGACGCGAAACATTGGCTACAGAATCCGAAGCCCCCTGGCGCAATGTCGGGCTGGACCGCACCGAACAGCATCGGCTCAAGCGATATGCGGTCCTCAAGGCCGCGTCGCGGGCCTTCGCGCAGCGCGGCTACTTCCAGACATCGCTCGCCGACATCGCCAAGGAGTTCAACCTCAACAAGGCGACCCTGTATCACTACTTCAACAGCAAGGAAGAGATACTTTTCGAAATCCACGTGCACGCGATCGCCTCGATCACCGACGACGAGTCGATGCGCGGCAGGGTCGGGTCCGGCCGCGAGCAGCTGATCGCATTCATCGACCGATACGTGGACATGCTGATCGACGATTTCGGCGCCTGCCTGGTCCTGACGGACATCAAGCCCCTCGAAAAAGCCTCCTACGACCAGTGTGTGGCCGGTCGACGTCGGATCGACAGCCTGCTGCGCACCATATTGCGGGAAGGCATGGAGGACGGGTCGATCGCGACGATCGATCCAAAGACCACTGCAGCGTTCATGTTCGGGGCACTGAACTGGATCTGCCACTGGTATCACAGCGAGGGCGAGATCACACCACAGGAGCTGAAACGTCGCGCGATCGACTTTGCACTACGCGCCGTGGAACCCCGGTCGCAAGACACACCCGCCCGCCAGCCCTGAACGACCCGGGTCTCCGACCGGGCCGCAACCTGGAGCCAGCCGCATGATCCGCTCGCCGCACTATACCGACGGCCACGAGACTTTCCGCACCTCGGTGCGCCGCTTCATCGAGACCGAGATCGCCCCGCACTGGAACGACTTCCGCAAGGAAGGACACGTCCCGCGCGAGATCTGGCGACGGGCGGGCGAATTGGGGTTCCTCTGCACCAAGACCGCGACCGAATACGGAGGTGGCGGCGGCGATCTGTACCACTGCCTGGTGGTCATCGAGGAACAGACGCGAGCCCAGGCAAGTGAGCTCACGTTCTACCTGCACAGCGACATCATCGCGCCGTACATCGAGCTGTACGGCACCGATGATCAGAAAGCCCGATACCTGCCCCGCATGGCGCGAGGCGAGATCGTCGCCGCAATCGCCATGACCGAGCCTGGCGGCGGTAGCGATCTGCAAGCGATACGGACCACGGCGATCGCTGATGGTGACAGCTACGTCTTGAACGGTCAGAAAGTATTCATCAGCAACGGACACGTCGCCGACCTCATCTGCGTGGCGGCGAAGACCGATCCCGCACAGGGCGCCAAGGGCATCAGTCTCCTTTTGCTCGAGACCGAAGGCGCCGAAGGATTCACCCGCGGTCGCAAACTTCGCAAGGTAGGGTGCAAGGCACAGGACTCCGTGGAGCTGTTCTTCGAGGACGTCCGCATTCCGCGCCGCAACCTGCTGGGCGGCGTCGAAGGCAAGGGCTTCCAGCAGCTCATGCTGCGCCTGCCTGAAGAACGACTGATCATGTCCATGTCATCCGTGGCCAACATGGAATCCGCGATCGAAGAGACCGTCTCGTACACCCGTGAACGCAAGGTCTTCGGTCAACGACTGATCGACCTGCAGAACACACGATTCAAACTGGCCGAGTGCAAGACCAAGGCCGTGCTGGCACGCAATTTTCTCGAGCACTGCATCGACGCATTCATCGACGGTCGATTCGACACGGTACAGGGAGCGATGGCCAAGTGGTGGTCTTCGCAACGGGTCTACGAGGTACTCGACGAATGCCTGCAGCTCCACGGCGGCTACGGCTACATGACCGAGTATCCGATCGCACGCCGCTACGCGGACCAACGGCTGGCGCGTATCGCGGGCGGCACCAACGAAATCATGAAAGAGCTCATAGGCCGGACACTCTGAGGAGACACGAACCATGAGCGACGCCATCGGCCTGCCTTACACCGAGGAACATGAAATGTTCCGGCGGACGGCGCGGCGTTTCTTCACGTCCGAGTGCGCCCCGCACCAGGGCGACTGGGCCGAAGCTGGCCAGGTTCCGCGCGGCATCTGGAATCGGGCCGGCGAACTGGGCCTGCTCTGCCCCACGATACCCGCCGAGTATAGCGGTGGCGGCGGCGACACGCTGTACAGCATCGTCCTGATGGAGGAGCAGGTGCGCGCGGGCGTGGTCGCTCCGATGCTCTCGCTGCACAACGATGTGGTCGCGCCGTATGTGGCGTGCTACGGCACCGAACAGCAGAAGGCAACGCTGCTGCCCAGGATGGCGACGGGCGAAATGGTCGGCGCAATCGGCATGACCGAGCCAGGCGCAGGCAGCGACCTCCAGGCGATCGGTACGCGGGCCCGTCGGGACGGCGACGAGTACGTGATCAACGGCCAGAAGACCTTCATCAGCCACGGCCATATGGCGGATGTCATCGTACTGGCGGCCAAAACCGGCCCTGCCCCGGACGACCGCAAGATCAGCCTGATACTCTTCGAGACTGCGGGGGCTGTGGGCTTCCGCCGTGGCCGGCACCTGGAAAAACTGGGGCAACATTCCGCCGACACGGCGGAGCTGTTTTTTGACGACGTTCGGGTACCGGTATCCGCCCTGCTGGGCGGCACCGAGGGCCGCGGATTCGGCCAGCTCATGGATCGCCTGGTGGAAGAACGCCTGATGACCGGCGTGGGGGCGGTGGTATTCATCGAGCGCGCGCTGGAACTGACCATCGAATACGTCAAGCAGCGCAAGGCATTCGGCCAGCGCGTAATCGACTTTCAGAACTCCCGGTTCAAGCTGGCGGAAGCCAGCACCGAAGCGACGGTCCTGCGGGTGTTTCTCGACCGCTGCATCCGGGATTTCATGAATGGGCAACTGGATGCGCAGACCGCGGCCATGCTCAAGTGGTGGTCCACCGAGCAGCAGTGCGCCATCGTCGATGAATGCGTTCAGCTCCACGGGGGCTACGGCTACATGCTCGACTACCCGATCGCCAACATGTGGCTCGACGCAAGAATCTCGAAGATCTACGGCGGCAGCAACGAGATCATGAAAGAAATCATCGCCAGGACGTTGTGAGATCCATCGTCCGCCTGCTGCTCGTTGTCCTGCTCGCCGCTGCCGCCACGTACGGTTATATCGTCGTCCTGGCTCCGGCAGCGAGCGTATATACGGGCGGTGCAGCCAGGCTGGTGTGCAGTTCGGTGTTCGCGGCCGGCCGCGATGAGCATTGGGTACGCAGCCAGGAGCTGGAACGGCTGACCAGTCCTGGCCGGTTCCTGGCGCTTGCCCGGGTCGAAGTGGATCACGACTCGAAGGCGGCACGCGCCACCCTGTTCGGCCTCTGGCCGCACACCGCGATATACCGAACCGGCATCGGCTGCACACCGGATCAGGGCATCACGCTTGCAGAACTGCGTTCGCAGGGCATCGGTCTGGACGCACTGCCGCTGCCCGCTGGCGACGAGCGCTGGCCAGCGGGTGAAGTGGTGGTGCCAGGCGACCTGCCGCCCGGAGTCGACGCATCCCGTCTTGCCGATGCCATGACGCGCGCATTCAGCGAGCCGGATCCGGAAAGGCCGCGCAACACCCGAGCGGTCGTCGTCGTGCATCAGGACCGGATCGTCGCCGAACGCTATGCGGAGGGGTTCGGCCCGCATACCGGCCATCTCTCCAATTCCATGGCCAAGACCGTCATCGGCGCACTGGTCGGAATCCTTGTCGGGCAAGGTCGCCTCGACACTTCCGCCCCCGCGCCGATCGCCGAATGGCAAGGGATGAGCGACCCGCGTGCGCGCATCACCCTGGAAGATCTGCTGCGCATGCGCAGCGGCCTCGAGTTCGACGAGAACTATACGAAGATTCGTTCGGACATCACCCTGATGTTTGCCAGTGGTGACCTGGCTGGTTTCGCTGCCGCCAAGCCCCTGGTCGCGACGCCTGCCACCCACTGGCAATACTCCACCGGCACGTCGAACATCCTCGGTCGCATCGTCGCCGAGGCTGCCGGGCACTCCATGCCCGAGCGTTTCGCGTTTCCGCGCCGCGCGCTGTTCGACCCGCTCGGCATGCGCACCGCCGTGCTCGAGGTGGACGGACTCGGCCACTTCATCGGTGGTTCACTGGTGTTCGCCAGCGCACGGGACTATGCACGTTTCGGGCTCCTGTACCTGCGCGATGGCGTCTGGAACGGTCGCCGGATCCTTCCCGAGGGCTGGGTGCAACAGACCCTGACGCCGACACCGCAAGCACCTCCCGCGCTCTCGTACGGTTACCAGATCTGGCTCAACAGTGGCGCCGACCCCGACGTGCGGCGCTGGCCGCGATTGCCCCACGACGTGTTCGCCATGCTCGGACACCAGCAGCAGCACGTGGTCATGGTGCCGTCCCACGATCTCGTGGTGGTGCGGCTGGGGCTGAGCGAGTTCGACAACTGGGATCTGCAGGATCTGGTGATCGATGCCATGCAATCCGTCGCCCCGGTGATTTCCACGCCTCCAACGCAGGATCAGACATGAGCGGAAACAGACGACGGCCACTTCCGGCAGCGCGGGCGTACATCCTGCTGTTATGCGCGTGCCTGGCCAGCGCCTGTACTTCCTCGACACAACCCTCGGAGGGGAAACTCGAGATTCTCTGGGACACCTGGGGCGTTCCGCACATTTTCGCCACCGACGACGAGAGCCTCTACTACGGCCTCGGATGGACGCAGATGCACAACAATCCGGAGATCCTGCTGCGCCTTTACGGCCAGGCCAGGGGGCGTGCCGCCGAGTACTGGGGCGCGGCGCACATCCAATCGGATATCCAGGTACACCAGCTACGCATCGTCGAGCGGGCACAGAGCTGGGTCGCGCTGCAGGACCCCGACTTCATGCGCCTGCTGGAAGCGTTCGTCGCGGGCGTCAACGACTTTGCCGCCCGTCACCAGGATCGGGTGCCGGCGGAGCAGCGCGTGGTCCTGCCGGTCACGGTGGTCGATCTGTTCGCTCACCAGCAACGAGCCGGCGTACTGCCGTTCGCATTCGCCAGCATGCAAAGCACCACCGCGGAATGGCAGAGCCGCGCGTCGAACGCCTGGGCGATCGCTCCATCGAAGTCCGCCACCGGCAATGCGATGCTGGTGGCGAATCCGCATATTCCCTGGGGCGAACTCGGCCACGGCGGATTGTTCCGCGTCATGGAAATCCAGGCATGGACGCCGGCCAACAACTTTTATGGAGGCATGCAGATCGGGCTGCCCGGTGTCGGCGGCGGCTTCAACGACCACATGGGCTACTCCGGTACCGTGAACACACTGGATAGTGTCGACCTCTACGAGCTGTCCCTGAATGACGTTGGTTATCGCTGGGACGATGGCTCCCGGCCGTTCGAGCGTTTCGATCGAATCATTCGAGTCCGCAATGACGATGGCACCATCGAAGACCGCCCGATCGAGATCAAGTGGTCGGTGCACGGCCCCGTCCTCGCCGAACGGAACGGCAAGGCGCTCGCGGTTCGCCTGGCCGACTACCGCCAGTCGCATCAGCTCGAACAGCTGTGGCGCATGGGCCGCAGCCGCTCGCTCGACGAATTCCGGGCCGTGGTGGCAAATCTGCAGATGCCGAAGAGCAACCTCCTGTATGCCGACCGGCACGGCGATATCTACTACGTCGCCAACGGCATGATTCCACGCCGCACCAGCGGCGATTCGGAATTCTGGCGCGGCATCGTCCCAGGGGACTCGGCGGCAACGCTGTGGGATGACACGCTGGCATTCGAGGAATTGCCGCAGCTTGCCAATCCATCCAGCGGCTGGCTGCAGAACGCCAATGACCCGCCCTGGTCGGCAACGGTTCCGTTCAGCATTCATCCGCAGGACTATCCGCAGGTCCTCTCGCCTTCCCGAATCAGTCTGCGCGCGCAACGTTCCATCGAAATGCTGACCGAGCGACCCACGCTGACCTTCGCCGACGTCGAAGCCTACAAGCACTCCACCCACCTCGAACTCGCCGACCGGGTGCTCGCAGACCTCGGGGAGGCCGTGGCGCGTCACGGCACGGCGCGCGCACAGGCGGCGCTGGACGTTCTGCAGGCCTGGGATCGCAGCACCGATACCGACAGTCGCGGCGCCGTGCTCTTCGTCGCCTGGGCGGAGCAGATGGGATTCGGCACTGACGAGTCAGCCAGCACGGCGTTCCGGGTGGACTGGGATCGCGATCAGCCGTTGAGCACGCCCTATGGGCTGCGCGACCACGAACATGCCGCAAGCCTCCTGGACTCCGTCGCCGCGCAGATGCTCGAGGCCCATGATCGGCTGGATGTGGCTTACGGGGACGTCTACCGGCTGCGCTGGGATGGCGGCGTCGACCTTCCGGCCAATGGTGCGGCGGGCTCCCTCGGATCATTCCGCGTCACCAACTTTCTGCCTGCCGAAGAAGGCGGGTTCAAGGCCTTCGCGGGTGACTCACTGGTCCTCGTCGTGGAGTTCTCGGAGCCTGTCCAGGCCCGCGCAATAGTGTCCTACGGCAATGCGAGCGCAACGGACTCGACGCACAACGGCGATCAGCTGTCGCTGTACTCGGCCAAGGAGCTGCGGCCGGTATGGCGAGAACGCAGCGACATCGAGGCCAACCTGGCCCGCAGCGAGGTGCTCACCTACCGGAGGTAACGCCGGTCACGCCTGGCGCACGGCTGCGTCGCGACACCTGCATGCGAGCCGGTTCCCGCACACCGGATTCGCCGGCTGCACGGCCTGCGCATAGACTCTGCTCCCGAAACCAAACGGGGAGAATCCGACCCATGCGCCTCGAACCCATGATGCTGCTCACCGCCACGATCGGTACCAACCTCCCCGTGGGCGACGGCGGCACCGGGAACCGGGTCGTCGCGAACGTAACCGGCGGACACTTCGAAGGCGCCAGACTGCACGGCAAAGTGCAGGCGAGCGGCGCCGACTGGGTCGTCATCGACCCGCACGGCTACGGCCGTGTCGACGTGCGGCTGGTGCTCACCACGCACGACGGCGCCAACATCTACGTGCAGTACCTCGGGCTCCTCGAGCAGAACGCCACGATCGGGCGCGCGTTCGCCGAGCGCGGTGCGACCGAGTTCGGCGACGCGTATTTCGTCACCCAGCTGCGCTTCGAGACCGGTCATCCGGACTACCGCTGGCTCAACCATCGGCTGGCCGTTGGCGAAGGGCGCCTGCGGCCCGGCGCCGTGGAATACCGCGTCTTCGAGCTTCTGCCGGGCTGACCAGCCGCACAACAATCAACTTCAGGCAGCGGGGATCGACGCATTGAACACAACGGAGCGGGATGTCGACGTGATCGTGGTCGGCGGTGGTGGCGCGGGCATGGCAGCCGCGATCACCGCCGCGCAAGCGGGCGCATCGGTCATGCTGGTCGAAGCCGATGCCAGGCTCGGCGGATCGACCGCCCTGTCCGGCGGTGTCTACTACGCGGCAGGCACCAGGGTGCAGGCCGACGCCGGCATCGTCGACGATACGGCCGATGCGATGTTCGAGTACTACATGACCCTGAACCAGTATCGGGTCGAGGCGTCTCTGGCACGCAGGCTCTGCGACGAAGCCGCCGCCGGACTCCACTGGCTCATGGAACTCGGCGTCGAGTTCCGGCCGGAAGACCTCTACCGGTCCGGCGTGGAGAGCGTCGCGCGCGGCCACGCCGCGCATGGCAATGGCGCGGCGATCGCTGGTGCGCTCGAGCGTGCAGTAATCGGCTCGCCCATCGAGGTGGTCACCCGGCATCGCGTGGAACGACTGCTGCAGGACCAGCGACGGCAGGTGTATGGCATCCGGTCGGCAGGCGCAGACGTCAGATCCGCGGCGGTGGTGCTGACTACCGGCGGGTTCGGCGCCAGCCCCGGCATGCTGCGGACGCACTACCCCGAGGCCGCCCGGCACGGCGCGGCCAATTGGTACATCGGCAGCCCGCACTGCGTCGGTGACGGGATCATACTGGCCAGTGATGCAGGCGCCGACATCGTCGGCCACGACCGCGGCCTGCTCCTGACCACACCGGACTTCAGGAAAGTTCTGGAGGTATTCGTGCCTGGCTGGCTGGTCTACGTGAACCGCGAGGGCCGTCGCTTCGTGCGCGAGACCGCCGAATATGCGGTCATGGCCGGCGTGGTCGGCGCGCAGACCGGCGGTACCTGCTTCGCGATATTCGACGCCGACGCAAAGCGCAGCGCACGGCCGGCGCCCGCGTATGCGGATGCATTCGCATCCGGCGCGCTGCCCCTCAACTGGGTGGCCGAAGAGCTCGACGCGCAGATCCGCACGGGCAAGGTGATCGCCGCCGCAACTCTCGAGGAGTTGGCGCGGCGTTGCGGCATCCGGCCCGGCGCGCTCGCCGCTACCGTGGCACGTTACAACGAGGATGTCCGGCGCGGGCGCGACAGCGAGTTCTTCAAGGACGCCGCGGACCTGCGGCCGATCGCGGTGGCGCCGTTCCATGCGGTGGAGATCCTGCCGGCGATCATCTGCCTGACGTCCACCGGCATCCGCATCGACACGGATGCACGCGTGCTGGATACGAACGACCAGCCCGTAGCGGGCCTGTTCGCTGCCGGCGAAACCACCGGTGGCGTGCTCGGCGAGCGCTACATAGGCGGCGGCAACTCCATCGCCAACGCAATCGTCTTCGGACGCATCGCCGGTGCGGCCGCAGCCCGGCGGGCGGCGGCGGGCTGATCAGGCCCGTCGAGCCAACTCGGCCTCGACCGGCAGAATGGGCGCGCCTTCGAGTGCCTGCGAGGGCCTGCCATCGACCCCGACCGGAATCTCGCCCAGCAGGGTGACCCGGTAGAGCTGACGGTCGTACTCGGTGTCGAAGATGTCACTGGGTGCCAGGTGGGCAGTCGATCGATTGTCCCAGAACGCGACGTCGCCAGGGCTCCACCTGAAGCGCACCGTGTATTCGGGCCGGATGATCTGTTCCCAGAGCAGTTCGAGGATCTTCTCTCCTTCACGTGGCGCGAGTCCGACGATCGACCGCAGGAAGCCGGGGTTGGCAAACAGAATCCGCTCACCCGATTCCGGATGAACGGTCACCAGCGGATGCTCGCTGGCCATGACGCGGCTGCGCAGACTCTCCGCATAGGCGTCTCCACCGGCCACTCTGGCTGGCGGCGCGCTGAACCGATGTACGCCGCGCAATCCCTCGACGAACCGCCGCAGCGGCTCGGACAGGCCGCGGCAGGCCGCGCCGAGGTCGGTCCAGCACGTATCGCCGCCGTATGGCGGGATCACGTCACCGCGCAGGATCGAAGCCATCGGCGGATTGATCGCCGCGGTGATGTCGGTATGCCACCCGTACCATGGAGTGACCACGCGGGTGTCACGGTGGCTGTTGGCGGTGCGTTCCTTCGCGACCGAGTAGATCTCGGGAAACACCGGGTCATGTCCGAACACGGGGTGTCCGATGGTCGGTTCGCCGAACCGGCGCGCGAACCGCACGTGCGCGGCGTGATCGAGGTGCTGCCCGCGGAAAAAGAGTACCTTCCAGTCGATCAGCGCCCGACGTATCTCGGCGACTGTCCCCGCCGCGAGCGGATTGCCGAGTTCAATGCCTTCCACCTCCGCACCGATGCCGAGCGTCAGCGGGCGCACCCGAATCAGTCGGTAGTCTTCGACCGGCAATCTGACAGGCATCACCATTGGTTCACTCCCGTTCCCTGCACACGCCCCGGATGCCTCACACCGTGCGCACGCCGATTCGCTCCGCCATCTTCGCCGACCAGATCCTGGGCCCCTCCCGGTGCACCGACTCACCCGTGGAATCGACCGCCACGGTGACCGGCATGTCCTTCACTTCGAACTCGTAGATGGCTTCCATGCCGAGTTCCGGGAACGCCAGCAGTTTCGAACCGGTGATCGCCTTGGCGACCAGGTAGGCGGCG
Source organism: Pseudomonadales bacterium (assembly GCA_019634925.1). Classification (GTDB taxonomy): domain Bacteria; phylum Pseudomonadota; class Gammaproteobacteria; order Pseudomonadales; family Azotimanducaceae; genus UBA7803. Next base: position 731,106 of record JAHCAL010000001.1, on the reverse strand, counting down.
CCGCCCACGGCGATCATGTAGACCGCCTGACTGTCGCGGATCGCCTCGATGGCGGCCGGGCCCCGCTCCGCCTTGCCCACCATGCCGATCAGGCCGGTGCGCTCGAGCATGGCGCGCGTGAACTTGTCCATGCGGGTCGCGGTGGTCGGGCCGGCCGGGCCGACCACCTCGTCGCGCACCGGGTCGACCGGGCCGACGTAGTAGATGAGCCGGTTGGTGAAATCGACCGGCAGCGGCTCGCCGCGCTCGAGCAGGTCGACGAGTTTCTTGTGTGCCGCGTCGCGGCCGGTCAGGAGCCTGCCGGAGAGCAACAGCGTGTCGCCGGATTTCCAGGTGCGTACCTCGGCCGGCGTCAGGGTGTCCAGGTTCACGCGCCGCACGTCGTCGCCGAGTTCGAATGCGATGTCCGGCCACTCCGCGAGGTCCGGCGGCTCGAAGCGCGCGGGGCCGGAGCCGTCCAGGGTGAAGTGCACGTGCCGGGTGGCCGAGCAGTTCGGGATCACGGCCACCGGCTTGTTGGCGGCGTGGGTCGGGTATTCACTGACCTTGACGTCCATGACGGTGGTCAGCCCGCCGAGACCCTGCGCGCCGATGCCGAGCGCGTTGACCTTCTCGAAGATCTCGAGGCGCAGCTCCTCCAGGTGGTTGGCCGGGCCGCGCGCCTTCAGTTCGTGGATGTCGATCGGGGCCATCATCGACTCCTTGGCGAGCAGCATGGCCTTTTCCGGCGTTCCGCCGATACCGACGCCGAGGATGCCCGGCGGGCACCAGCCGGCACCCATCTGCGGCACCACGGACAGCACCCAGTCCACCACCGAGTCGGAAGGGTTCAGCATGGCGAACTTGGCCTTGGCCTCGCTGCCGCCGCCCTTGGCCGCCACCTCGACGTGCAGCTTGTCGCCCGGCACCAGGCGGTAATGGATCACCGCCGGAGTGTTGTCCCGTGTGTTCGCACGCGCACCGTCGGGATCCGCCAGCACCGAGGCGCGCAGCACGTTGTCCGGGTGCGCATAGGCGCGGCGCACGCCTTCGTTGATCATGTCGTCGACGCTGAGCGTGCCTTCCCAGCGCACGTCCATGCCCACTTCGACGAATGCGATCACGATCCCGGTGTCCTGGCAGATCGGCCGCTTGCCGAGTGCGCACATGCGCGAGTTCACGAGCACCTGGGTGAGCGCCGCCTTGGCGGCCGGCGACTCCTCGCGCTCCCACGCCTCGCGCATCGCGCGGATGAAGTCCACCGGGTGGTAGTAGGAGATGAACTGGAGCGCGTCCGCGACGCTCTGGATGAGGTCTTCCTGCTTGATGACGGTCATGGTCCGGATTCCCGAGCTCGACTGCGAAGCGGCGATTGTAGCCCAGCGGAACGCGCCGCTGGGCCTCCCGGATCCGGAGCCCGGTGCTGGCGGAACCCGGATTCCGGACTACGCTCAAGCAAAGGAGCTGGACAAGACGTGCTGCAGATTACCTATTGGTCGATCCCCTCGCTCGTGGCGATCGTACTCGCGGTCGCGACGCTGGTGCGGATCCGGCAGAGCGGTCCGGTGCCGGGCGCCCGAGCGCTCACGGCGCTCGGCGGCTGCGTGGTGCTCTGGTCGCTCGGCCAGCTCATCGGCTCGCTGACCACCAGCCTCGAGCTCAAGATCCTCGCCTCCAAGCTGCAATATCCGGCCATCGGCCTGCTGCCGGCGACCTGGCTCATGTTCGCCACCACCTATATCCGCGGCCGCCAGGCCATGGCGCCGCTGAAACTGGCCCTGCTCGTCGCGGTCCCGTGCGTCACCGTCCTGCTGGCCTGGACCAACGAGCTGCACGGCATGCTGTGGGCCGCGGTCACGCTCCGGCCGACGCCGGGATTCGTGGGACTCGCGATCGACTATGGCCCGTGGTTCCGCGTCCACATGGTGTACTCCTACGCGCTGGTCCTGGCGGCCACCCTGCTGCTGCGCCTGGAACTGCCCGATACGCCGCGCACGGCGCGGGCACGGGCCGCCGTCGTCCAGGCCCCGCTCGCGATCGTCCTCCTGAACCTGCTGCACCTGTCGCCGTGGAACCCGGTGCCGTTCATCGACCCGACGCCGCTCGGCCTCGCCATCGGTACGTGGATCCTGAACCGCGGCGTACTGCGCACCGGCCTGCTCGAAACGCCTCCGCAGCTGCATCGCCAGGTCGTGGAGCAGCTCGGCGACGGAATCGCGATCGTCGATCGGCAGGGCCAGATCCTGGATCTGAACCAGGCCGCGCGGCGCTGCCTCATGGTCGGCGATGCTCCGATCACCGGACGATCCCTGGTCGAGCTCGCGACCGGCAACGGGCTCGCCGAGGTCTGCGCGGGGCGCGCCGAGAGCGGCGAGATCACCGTCGGTTCGCGGACCTATCACGTGCGCGGCACGGTGCTCGAGACCGGCCGAACCAGCACACCCTGTACCGTGCTGGTCCTGCGCGACATCACCGAACGGCGTGCGGCGGAGGACGAACTGCTGCGTGTGAAGCAGGAAATGGAGACCCTCGCGCATACCGATCCCCTGACCGGGCTGTCCAACCGGCGCTACTTCATGCAGCGCCTGCACGAGGAGATCGAACGCGCGCGCCGCCACGGGCACCCGTTGAGCGTCGCGCTGCTCGACCTCGACCACTTCAAGATCATCAACGATACGTTCGGCCACGACGCCGGCGACCAGGTCCTGCGCGCGGTCGCGCGGACCATCTTCGGTGTGAAACGCTCGAGCGATGTCGCCGCGCGCTTCGGCGGCGAGGAGTTCGCGCTGCTGCTGCCCGAGACCGATCCGGCTGGCGCCGCCCGGGTCGCCGAACGCCTGCGCGAAGCGATCGAGTCCCTGCTCGTCCCGCGCCCGGCCGGTGCGCCGCTCTCGGTCACCACCAGCATCGGCGTCGCGACACTGCACTCCCCCGAAGCGGGTCTCGACAACCTGCTGATCCGCGCGGACCGCGCCCTCTACGACGCCAAGCGCGCGGGCCGCAACCGCGTGTGCGACGCGGCGGCCTGACCGTCGCGTCCTGGTTCCGCTCGGTACGCCGCAAAGCGTCCGCCGCAGTTCGTTCGCCCCGGCTCGACCGCCGCAGGCCGCTCGCCGCAAACTTGTCTCCCCGGTCCGGCTCGTGTGAACATAACTCGCCATGAGCGCCCGAACACTGCAATCCGCCGCGCGCCTTTGCGAAGCCAAAGGGCTCGCCTTCACGCCGCTGCGCCGCCAGGTGTACGCGTTGATCGCCGAGCGTGACGCACCGGTCGGCGCCTACGATCTGCTCGACCGCCTGAAGGCCGAGCGTGCGAACGCGGCACCGGTAACAGTCTACCGGGCGCTCGAGTTCCTCCTCGAAGCCGGCCTGATCCATCGTATCGACGCACTGCAGGCTTACGCCGCGTGCGAGGTGCACGACCATCACGACCGTCACGTGCATGGTGAGCACGAGAGCGCCGGGCACGGCGGGCTGGTCCTGGTCTGCAACAGCTGCAAGCACGTCACCGAGTTCGAGGACCGCAAGCTCGAACGCCAGATCGAGCGGACCGCACTCGATCATGACTTCCGGATGGCTCACCATCTGATCGAGATTCGCGGCCTGTGCGGTCCGTGCGCGGCACGCGCCTGAGCCGCACCGCCGTCCTGGCGGTGCTGCTGGCAGCGGTGGGCTGCACCGTGCAGCCGCCGCCCGACCCGATGGCGCGCGCACATGCCCTCGCGCAACGTTTCGTGATCGTCGATACCCACGTCGACGTGCCGTACCGACTGCAGAACTCGGACGACGACGTCGCGGCCGCCACGGCCGGCGGCGATTTCGACTATCCGCGTGCTGTCGTGGGCGGTCTCGATGCGCCGTTCATGTCGATCTATATCCCTGCGGACGTCGATGCCGCGGGAGGCGCCCAGGCACTGGCCGACGAGCTGATCGACCGAATCGAACGCCTGGCCGGCACGCACCCGGACAAGTTCGCACTGGCCACCTGTGCTGCGGACGTCCTGCGGGCCCGGGACACGGGGCGCATTGCTCTGCCCATGGGCATGGAGAACGGCGGCCCGATCGCGGGTGACCTGGGCCGGCTCGACCACTACCGCGACCGGGGCATCGTCTACGTCGGCCTCACCCATTCGCGCGCCAACCACATCGCCGATTCGTCCTACGACCTGAACGAACGCTGGGGCGGGCTCTCGCCGTTCGGCCGCGAACTGATCGAAGCACTCAACGACCGCGGCATGCTGATCGACGTGTCGCACATTTCGGACAAGGCGTTCTGGCAGGTGATCGAGCTCAGCGCCACCCCGGTCATCGCGAGCCACTCTTCGTTGCGGCACTTCACGCCGGGCTTCCATCGCAACATGGACGATGCCATGGTCGAGGCGATCGGCAGGAACGGCGGCGTGGTGCAGATCAATTTCGGATCGGGCTTCCTGACCCGCACCGCCCGGGAATACAGCGACGCCCAGCAGGCGGCTTTCCTGCGGTTCCGGGCCCAGAGCGGTCTCGAGCCGGATCATCCGGAGATCACCACGTTCGGCGTCCGCTACCGCGAGCAGAATCCCTACCCGTTCGCGACGGTGGACGACGTGCTCGATCACATCGACCGCGCCGTCGCACTGGCCGGCATCGACCACGTCGGACTCGGATCCGACTACGACGGCGTGGGCGACAGCCTCCCGACCGGGCTCAAGGACGTCTCGGCATACCCGAACCTGATTGCCGGGCTGCTGCGCCGCGGCTACACCGAAACCGACATCGAAAAGATCCTGGGCGGCAATACGCTGCGCGTCTGGCAGGGGGTCGCCGGCTACGGCGCGGCGCGGGGCTATTCGCCGATCTGCAGGCTCTGAACCGATAACGCATGCAGACGCTCGGGGCATCGCGGATCTGGGTCTACGGCGCCCTCGGCCTGCCGCTCGCCCTGCTCTCCTACCCGCTCGGCATCTGGCTGCCGCGCGCCTACACCACCTACATCGGCATTCCCACCGCATCGGTCGGCCTGATCATCACCCTTGCCGCAATCTTCGACGCGATCACCGATCCGGCGGTCGGATTCCTGTCGGACCGCCTGCGCACTCGCTGGGGCCGGCGCAAGAGCTGGATCACGCTCGGCACCCCGTTCCTCGCGCTCGCCCTGTACTTCATCCTGAATCCGCACGAGGCCAGCACCGTCCTGTACCTCGCGTTCTGGTTCGTATTCCTGCGGCTCGGCACCACTCTCGTGCTGGTACCTTACGCGGCATGGGGCGCCGAACTGTCGCGCGACTACCATACCCGCACACGCATCGTGTCGGTTCGCCAGGTGTTCACGCTGCTCGGCCTCATCGGGGCGGCGGCGATCCCGGCGCTCGTCGAGCTGGTCCATGGCGATGAAGCAACCGCCGTCATGGTCCTGAACGCCTATACGGGGCCTGTGCTCGTGCTGCTCCCCGTACTGATCGTGCTGATGCTGTGGCGCGTCCCCGAGCCGCCGGCGAGCGTACGCGAAGGCACGGTCGGATTCCTGCAGTCGCTCTCGCTCATGTACCGGAACAAGCTGTTCCTGCGGCTGATCACCATCGAGGTCCTGATCAACGGCAGCGAAGCGTTCCGCAACGCGCTGTCGCTGTACTTCATGCAGGACTACATCGGCGCACCGCGGGCGGGCATGCTCTACCTCGTGTATTTCGGCATGGGCCTGGCGGCGATTCCGTTGTGGAATCACCTGGCGCGCCGGTTCGGCAAACATCGCTCGCTCTCCGGCGCGATCATCTTCGTCTGCAGCACCAACGTCGGCATCTTCCTGCTCGAACCGGGGCAGATCTGGCCGTTCTACTTCCTGTTCGCGCTGAAGGGTTTCTGTTTCGGTGCCTTCGCCTACCTGCCGCTCGCCATGATGGCCGACGTGATCGATCTCGACACCATGAAGACCGGCGATGCGCGCAACGGCAGCTATTTCGCGGTACTGGGGTTCATTTCCAAGGTGGCGCTTTCGGTCGGCGGAACCGCGCTGGTGTTGCTCGCGGTGGTCGGCTACGACACGGCGCTCGGCGCGGTGAACGGGCCGGGTGAACTGCTGTGGCTCGCCGTGCTGTACGCGATCGTGCCGACCGTAGCGCTCATGGCGGCCCTGCAGCTGTGCTGGACGTGGCCGCTGACCGCCGCGCGCCACGCCCAGCTGCGCGGTATCCTGGAGCGGCGCAGCGAACGTATGCAGCGCGCCGCGGAAACCGGCGCGCGGGCCGCGTGAGCGAGGCTTCGGTGGTGCCGGCCGGCACGGTGCGCGCGTCGCCGACCCGGTTCATGCAGCCGCACGTGCGGCTGCACCGCGCGCGTGACGGCTGACCCACCAGGGACCCTGGCCGAACGAGACCAGCACCGCGACACACAGGCAGCAGCAGCCGGCGAACGTCATCCACACGGACCAGCCCCACTGCTCGACCACCCTCGGCAGGCCGAGGTTGAGCGTCAGGCCGGCCAGCGGTGACAGGGTCGCCGTGATGCCGAACGCGCGGCCGACGCCATGCGGGCTGATGCTCTCCGCGGTCTCCGAATAGAGCGCGCACCAGGCGGGGTAGATGAACCCGGCGAAAAAACCGGTCGCGGACCAGACGACCGCAAGCACTGCCTCCGGTGTACCGATCGGCAGGTTGGCGCCGACCAGGAAACAGGTGCCCGTGGTGATGCCGCCGAACGCCGTGATGGTCTTGCGTACCCGCAGCCGGTCGGACAGCCAACCCGATAGAAAGACACTGCAGGTGAACACGATCCAGAACCAGGACGTGACGCCGGCGGCTTCGGCCGGGTCGAGTCCGTAGTGCTGGGCCAGGTAGACCGGCACGTAGCCAGACACCGTAACGTAGGTGAGCGACCAGAAGACGATGGTGCCCGAGAGGATCCAGAGCCGAGGGCTGCGGTAGACGGCCTTGCCGTCGAGATAGTGGTCGCGCGCGGCAACGTCGGGGACCCCGGCACTGACTCCGACCCCAGATGTGACTCCGACCCCAACAGTGACTCCGACCCCAACAGTGACTCCGACCCCAGGTGTTGTTGCGTCCGCGGGCGCGGCGGTCTCGAGCACTAGGCCGCGCACGCGCGGCGATAGGTCGCGGTAGAAGACGAAGATGACGAGCGCGGTCACCGCGCCGAGCACGGCGGCGATCCAGAACTGCGGCCGCCAGCCGGGCAGCACCGGCAACGTGTGCGCCGCGACCAGCGTGGACATCAGGGCCCCGATCGTGAACGCGAGCGACACCCACGCGTACACCATGGCGCGCCCCATGCGCGGCGTCAGATCGCGCGAGGCGGCATGCACCGCCGGATTCATGCCCGCCATGAGGAAGCTGCCCGCCATGGCGAGCGCCGCGAGTGCGTAGAAGCTCGGCGCCATGGCGCCGAACGCGGAGATCACCGCGTAACAGAATACCGGCCAGATCATGAGCGGCCGGCGTCCGAAGCGATCCGCGGCGCGACTGAGCAGCACCGCCCCGGCGCTGTAGACGAGCCCCGCGAGCGCCGCGACGTGGCCCCAGTCGGTCAACGTCTTGTCGAACTCGGCGAGTACGTAAACCAGTACCGGCCCGGTCTTGAGTCCTTCGTACTGTTCGACCGCCCAGCCGAGCACGATGATGCCGAGCAGCCACCAGCGCAAAGCGCGCGACGGCACGTAGTCGATTTCGCGATGACGCAGATAGGACCAGAATCCGCCTGACCGTGGTGTGCCCTGCTCCTGCAAGATTGCTCGCTCCCCTCCCTTGCTAATCAATAGTCTATGAGTATCGAAACGATCATGACAATCGATTTCAATTATCAATCGGCGCGCTTCAGACTGGCCCCCGAATCGACGTATGGGCATCCGCCCGCACCCAGGAGGTCAGATCATGCAACACCGTCAGATCGGCGATCGTATTCCCGCGGTCACCTTCCGCACCCGGACCGAGACCGGCTGGAAGGATGTCACCACCCATGAACTGTTCGATGGACGCACGGTGGTCGTATTCTCACTGCCCGGCGCGTTCACGCCCACCTGCTCGACGAACCAGCTGCCCGGCTATAACCGGCTGGCCCCGGTGTTCCGCGCGAACGGCGTGGACGAGATCGTGTGCATGTCGGTCAACGACGCGTTCGTGATGCGCGAATGGCAACGGACCCAGGACGCCGGCAACATCACCGTGATCCCGGACGGGAACGGCGAGTTCACCGAAGGCATGGGCATGCTGGTCGACAAACAGGATCTCGGCTTCGGCAAGCGTTCGTGGCGCTATTCCATGCTGGTGCGCGACGGCGTGATCGAGCAGTTGTTCGTCGAGCCGCAGAAGCCGGGCGACCCCTACGAGGTCTCCGACCCCGAGACCATGCTCGCCAGCATCAACCCGCGGGCGCGCATCCCGGACGCGGTCGCGCTCCTGACCCGCAAGGGCTGCGGACACTGCGAGCGGGCGAAGCACGCGCTCGTCGAGGCCGGCTACCCGTTCGACGAGATCGATACGCCGGAAGTGCAGAAGCTCTTCGCTTTGTCTGGCCGCAAGACCACGCCGCAGGTGTTCATCAACGGTCGTCATATCGGCGGCGCCGACGAACTCGAAGCCTGGCTGGCCGGGCCAGGGCGCGAGGCCGCCTGAACGGCGGGGCCGCTCAGCTCGACAGCAGTTCGATCAACCGGCGGGTGAACGCGGTGCCCGCTTCGAGCTGTTCGATACTCAGGTATTCGTCGGGCTGGTGCGCCTGCTCGATGCTGCCCGGTCCGCACACGACGACGCTCAGGCCGGCCGCGTGGAACTGCCCGGCCTCAGCGCCATACGCCACCACTTCGGTGGCGTTCTGGCCGGTCAGCTGCTTGACGAGCGCCACCGCGGGATCGGTATCCCCTGCCGCGAAGCCGGGCACTGCGGCGCGGATGCGGAAGTCGATGCCGGTCTCGGGGTGGATCGCCCGCATCTCCGGCTCGAGTTCCTCGCGCGCGAATCGCTCCAGCGCGCGGAAGTAATCGAGTGGATCCTCGTCCGGCAGCGTGCGGATGTCCGTGACGAACCGGCAGTCCCGGGCAGTGATGTTCTGCGCGGTGCCACCCTGGATCAGTCCACAGTGCAGGGTCGAGTAGGCCGGTGCGAACGGGCAGTCGGGGCACGCCCGCGCACGGTTCTCGCGCTGCCGGTCGGCGAGCCAGCTGATCAGCCTGGCGGCATACATGATGGCCGGTACGCCCTGATCCTGCATGCTCGAGTGCACCTCGTAACCGCGCACGTGGGTCTCGAAGATGAACATGCTCTTGTGCGCGGTGACGACCCGCATCGAGGTGGGTTCACCGACGATCACCGCCGCGGGGCGCGGCACGTCACGCACCAACGCGTCGATCAGCCGCGGCGCGCCGAGGCAGCCGATCTCTTCGTCGTAACTCAACGCGAGGTGAACGGGCCGCCGCAGGCGCTGCATGTCCGGCACCAGCGCGAGGGCGATGGCGATGAACGCCTTCATGTCCGCGGTACCGCGCCCGTACAGGCGCCCGTCGCGCTCGGTCAGGGTGAACGGGTCCGTCGACCAGTCCTGGCCGTCCACGGGCACCACGTCGGTATGTCCGGACAGCACCACGCCACCTTCGACCTGCGGACCGATCGTGGCGTAGAGGTTCGCCTTGGTGCCGCACTCGCTGTCCACCAGCCTGGCGACCACCCCGTGCGCGGCAAGATAGTCACGCACGAACGCGATCAGGGTCAGGTTCGAATCGCGCGATACCGTCGGCATCCCGACCAGGCGTTCGAGCATTTCGCGCGGTGTGTAACGAGCGGGTTTCATGATTGCGCCGTGCAGCCCATCCACCACCCTTTTGCGGCGCGCATCATTCCTTCCTGCGCAGGCGCATGCCGAGCGGCCCCTCGAGGGTGTCGGCATCGACGCGGGTGAAGACGAAGTCACCCATGCCGTTCTCGATCACGATCCGGTCGCCGTCGCGCTGGTAGCGCATCTCGACCTCGAGGCCGAGCGTCGACTGCACCACCCGACCGTCGCGTTCGAAAGTAAAACTCATGAAGCCCACTTCGTCCGTGTAGGTGCCGCTCAGACTCCGGCTGCAGGCCGTGAGCAGCAGCGCGACAACCAGGACCGACAGCAATCGCGCCATCATGCCTCCGTCTGGAAAGACGCCTCCGTCTCGAAAAATGAAGATTATGCTAATCTCGCGCTCTTTCCCACGAGCAAACGGAATCCCACCATGAGCGACTACCGACTGCTGATCAACGGCGAACTGGTGCCGGGCGACGCCACGATGGACGTCATCAACCCAGCCAACGAGCGGGTCCTCGCCAGCTGCCCGCGCGCATCCACCGCTCAGTTGAATTCGGCCGTCGCCGCCGCCAAGGCAGCGTTCCCCGCCTGGAGCGCAAGACCCATCGGCGAGCGCAAGCAGGTGGTCAACGCGATCGCCGACGTCATCCAGGCCAATGCGAACGAACTCGCCCAGCTGCTCACCCAGGAACAAGGCAAGCCGCTCGGCGATGCGATCGGCGAGATCTATGGTACCGCCGCGTTCTTCCGTTATTTCACGTCACTCGACCTGCCGGTGGAGGTGATCGACGAAAACGACGCCCGGCGCGTCGAGGCGCACCGCAGGCCGCTCGGCGTGGTGGGCGCGATCGTGCCGTGGAACTTCCCGATGATCCTGATGGCGTTCAAGATTCCGCCCGCGCTGGTCGCCGGCAACACCGTGGTGCTGAAACCCGCGCCCACCACGCCGCTCACCAACCTGCGTCTCGGCGAACTGATCCGCGACGTCGTTCCGGCAGGGGTGCTCAACATCATCACCGACGTCAACGACCTCGGCGCGGCCCTGACCGCGCATCCGGACGTGCGCAAGGTGTCCTTCACCGGGTCCACCGCAACCGGCAGCAAGGTCATGGCCGGCGCCGCCGGACTGCTGAAGCGCATCACGCTCGAGCTCGGCGGCAACGATGCCGGCATCGTGCTCGACGACGTCGACCCGGCCGAAACGGCCCCGAAACTGTTCCAGAGCGCGTTCCAGAACAGCGGCCAGGTCTGTATCGCCATGAAGCGGCTGTACGTGCACGAATCCATCTACGACGAGATGTGCGAAGCGCTGGCCGCCATCGCCGAGCGCACGATCGTCGGCGACGGCCTGCAGCAGGGCACCCAGCTCGGGCCGCTGCAGAACCGCATGCAGTACGAGCGGGTAAAGGAACTGCTCGAGGACGCGAAGCAGCACGGCAAGGTGATCGCCGGGGGCACGGGCCTCGACCAGCCCGGCTACTTCATCCGGCCGACCATCGTGCGCGACATCACCGACGGCACCCGCCTGGTCGACGAAGAGCAGTTCGGCCCGGTACTGCCGGTCATCAAGTTCAAGGACCCCGAGGACGCGGTCGCCCGCGCGAACGCGTCGCCCTGGGGCCTCGGCGGCTCGATCTGGTCGGCGAACCCGGCGCGCGCCTATGCGCTCGCGGAGAAGCTCGACGCCGGTACCGTCTGGGTGAACAAACACGCCGAGCTGGATCCGCGGATCCCGTTCGGCGGTGCCAAACAGTCCGGCCTCGGCACCGAACTCGGCGAAGAGGGCCTGAAGGAATTCACCCAGCTCAAGATCATCAACATCGCCCGCTGATTACTCTGACCCCGACTCCGACCCCAACATCGCGGGGCTGCCCGCGGGGCGTCGCCACGACGCCCCGCACCTTCCCTCAATCCGCTCATTGATCCGGATCAAGCGCCCGCACCGGGGCGGGCGCGACATCCCACTATTCAGCCCGGTCCAGGCACTGCGTATAAAGCGCGCACGAAAAACGTCACGGATAGCCCATCATGCAAACCAAGAAGTCCCTGCTGCTCTCGGCCGCGCTCGTGTTCGCGACCTCGAGCGGTGCCGCGCTCGCCCACGAAGCAGGCAGCTGGCTGCTGCGCGTCGGCGCCCACCACATCGAGCCGAAATCGAACAACAGCGACATCGTCGAAGTCGATGCCGACACGATGCTGACCTTCAACGGCACCTACATGTTCACCGGCAATCTCGGCCTCGAAGTGCTGGCCGCGCTGCCGTTCGAACACGACATCAAGCTCGAGAACGGTCCGAAGGTCGCATCGACCAAGCATCTGCCGCCGACCGTCAGCGTGGTGTGGCATTTCATGCCCACCGCGCCGATCAAGCCCTACGCCGGGGTCGGAGTAAACTACACGCTGTTCTTCGACGAGGACACCACCGGACCCTTGAGTGACGCAAAGCTCTCGCTCGACGATTCCCTGGGCTTCGCCGTCGTACTCGGCGTGGACGTGGAACTGCAGGGCAACTGGTTCCTGAACGCCGACCTGCGCTACATGAACATCGAAACCGACGGCAAGCTCAGGTTCGAGGACGAGACGGTCGACATCGGCACGGTCGAGATCGACCCCTGGATCATCGGCGTGAACCTCGGCTACCGTTTCTGAGGCACCCCACTCCCGATCGTCGCGCCGCGCGATCGGGAGTACACTCGGACGCATGACCGCCACCACCGGCTCCAGCGTCATCGACCAGCTCGTCAGCTCGTACTTCGAGCTGCCGGTCAAGGTGCACTGGGCCAAGGCCTCCGGGCTGCCGTTTCCGGACCGCTTCGAGTCCGCCCGGCTCGAATTCGCGGGACTGGCGACGGCGTGGATGGACCTGAAGCAGGTGGTCTGGCACGCCGAACGGGTCCGCTTCATCCACGGCCTGCCAGCGCGCATCGAAGTCACGGGACCGAGCGTCGAGATCGCGGTCGGACAGGCGGCGATCGACCGTTGGCTCAAGCGATTCGAACTGCCCTACCGCATCGAACTCGGCGCCGAGGCGCTCATCATCCATACCGAAATCGCCGGCTTTCCGATCGCCGAGCTCGAAGCAAAGCTCGCGGTGGTCAACGGCTGGTTCGTCCTGCAGCCCAAGCGGGCGTCGTTTCTCGGCGTGCCGAACTACGTGGCGGCGCTGTTCCGCACCTACCTGCCTCTGCCGCCGCTGACCGGGAGTACGAAGCTCGTCGGGATCGGCCACGCAGCGGGGCTGTTACGTCTCACGTTCGCACTCGAAGACTTCACCGAGGACGTGGTCCCCGGCATGCTCGCCAGGGTCCAGAAGCGACTCATGCCGACACTCGACCCCAGCATCGGCGGCCTGCTCAGGCCGGGACGCGCGAAGCCCTGAGCTCCTCGAAGCTCTCCTGCAGACAGGCTGCGAAGAATTCCGGATCCGGCATCATCTCGCGGCACGCGCTCACCGCGACATTGATATGCCCGCAGTAGCTGAACACCGGGAACATGAGACCCATCCCGTCGTAGACCGGTCCGAGACCGTACTGGGTCACCAGCCGTGCACCGGCCGAATAGAGCGGCACCTGAGGGCCGGGCACGTTGGTCACCACGCAGTTGAACGGCAGGTTCATCTGGTTGGCGAGGCCGAGTTCGGTGTACAGCCGGGCCGCCATCGCCGCGGTCGTCGACGGGATGAACTGGGAATAGTCGGTGAGCAGCCGGGCGCCCACGGCGTTGGAGAGGGCCTTGGAGGAAGCCGACGAGGCGCGCACCGCGGCGAGGCGGCCGAGCGGCTCGGCCTGATCGGTGCCGAGCGAAACCAGCATGCCCGACACCTGGTTGCCGAGCGCGCCTTTCTCGCCGCTCGAGCGGACCGATACCGGCGCCATGGCGATGAGCGAGGCATCCGGCAGTTCGCGCTTGGCCTCGAGGTAGTGGCGCAGCGCCCCGCCGCAGATCGCGAGCACCACGTCGTTCACCGTCGCGCCGTCCACCCGACCCTTGATTTCGCGCACCTCGGAGAGCGGGAACTGGCGCGCTTCGACGACGCGGTGCGCGCTGACCGTGCGATTGAATCGCGTACGCGGCGGTACCGTGGCCGGCGGCTGTACCTGGCGCATCGCGAACCCCTCTGTCATGCGGCCGAACGCCGGCACGCCGCGCGCCAGCATTTCGGCAAACCGCAGCGGCTGGGTCAGCGCCTTGAACTGCGCGCGGGCCATGAGTTCCAGCGGGTTCGGTGCCACTTCGCCGGTCCAGGGGCGGGTCGGCGGCGGCACGTGCTCCGGATACGGCTCGAGTCCATGCAGTGCCTCGATCAGGTCGACGCCCGACACCCCGTCGATCGCCGCGTGATGCACCTTGCTGACGATGGCGTAGCTGCCGGCTGGGAGCCCCGGAATCGCGTCGACGCCTTCGATCACCGTGAATTCCCAGAGCGGCTTGGTGAGATCGAGCGGGCGGGCGTGCAGCCGCGCAACCTGGATGCAGAGCTGGCGCCAGTCACCCGGGTCCGGCAGGCGGATGTGCCGGACGTGGTATTCGAGGTCGAAGTCCTTGTCCTCGATCCAGTACGGATGGTCGAGATTGAACGGCACCTGCACCAGCTTCTGGCGGAACGTGCGCGCGAGGTGCAGGCGGTCCTCGACGAACCCGAGGATGTCCTTGAATCGTTGGCGACCGCCTTCGACCGTGCTCGGGTCGTAGATCATGATCCCGCCGATGTGCATCGGCGCGTGCGGCGACTCGAGGTAGAGAAACGAAGCGTCCTGGGCCGAGAGCTGCTGCATGACGTGTCTCCACGCAAACGTCGCCCCGGATTATCGGCGTGCCCGCCGCAACATGCTACGGCCGCCAGGTAACCTGTCGAGCCGGGCGCCCAGTCAGGGCGCGGCGCGCGGCGGCCAGGGAAAGTCCTGCGGCGCGTTCAGGCTGTCGCGGACGAACCCGTTCCATTCGAGCGCGGCCGCCGCCGCGGCATCGCGGTGCCGGTCGGCCGCCGCGTAGTTGGTGTCCACGAAATCGCTGATGCACTGCCGATACTGGTCGACCTCGGCAAGGAACCGTTGCATGGCCACCGCGTTGCGATCGTCCGCTGGACGCAGCGGCGCCGTGCAGCCATGCAGGAGCGGACCGGGATCGGCGGCTGCGAGCGGCCCCGCGAGGCACCCGAGCAGGAGGACCGCCAGGCTGCGGCGGCCGAAAGCGATAGATTGCAGCATCACGTTCTCCGGCTGATCGGTGAGCGGTGCCAGCCGTTCACCCGCCATTCGCCAGCCAGTCGGCCAGCACGCCCAGCGACAGCATAAGGCCCGCGCGGCGCGCGAACCGGAACGCCGTCACGGTGTACCAGAGCGGCCAGAGGTTACCGGGCCAGGTCGTCGGGCAGCGGTCGGGCCGCGGGGCCGCCGCCATCCGGAAGCCGACGACCAGCAGGGGCAGGGTCGCGAGCACGAGCAGCAAGCCGGGGCGTCCGCCCACGATTGCGAGCGTCAGCGCGCCGCCGATCTGGACCAATGCGCAGACCCACCAGCTCCAGCGTGCGACCCGTGGGCCGAGCAGTACCGGCAGCGTGCGCACCCCGCGCGCCGCATCGTCGTCGAGCTTGTCGGTGTGCTTGGCCAGGATGACCACGGTCGGCCCGAGCCCGTAGAGCGCCGCCAGCAGCAGCTGTTCACCGGACAGTGTGCCGCCCACTGCCCAGCACACGCCACCGCACATGAGCGGCCCCCACACCAGGAACACGGCAAGCTCACCGAGCGCGAGGTGCTTCAAGGGCCAGGTATAGAACAGCAGCAGGAAGCCACCCGCGAGTGTCAACCACCAGGCCGCGCCGCCGAGCTGCACACAGATCAAGACGGCGAGCGCCAACGCGACGCTGCCGGTGGCGAGCAGCAGGCCGAGATGCGCACGCACGCCCATGAGCCCCTGCGCGAGCGGATGCGCGCCGTAGCGGGCTCGGAAGTAGTTGTCGCGATCGAGCCCGGTTCGAAAGTCGACGTGATCGTTCAGCAGGTTGTTGGTTGCGTGGGCGAGCAGAAGCGCCATCGTGACCAGCAGGAATCGCAGGAACGCATCAACGTCCCCGGCAACATCCCCATCAACGTCAAAGGGCAGCGCCAGCAGGCCGCCGAACAGGCACGCGAACAGGGTGAGGGCAAGGACCGCGGCCCGGCTCGCGACGAGCCAGCGAGTTACCGGGCCCGCCGCGGACCATCCGGTTCGCGTGAGGGCCGGCACGTCGAGCAGGGCATCGCGCAGACGCACCGAGGCTTCGTCTCCACCGATCGTCGACCCGGGATCCTGCGTCGACGCCGCCTCGGAAGGCGGCGGACCGGGCGCCGCCATGCTCAGCCGCCCGGTTCAGCCATTTGGGGCGAGCGCCGTCTGCAGGCCCGGGTAGCGCGGCTGGTCGATCGCCAGCTGGTTCACCACCGTGATGCGCAGGTGCTCGGCGAGTCCCGGCATGTCGAGCGGAATCGAACCGTCGCGCAGGCCCCGGGTCAGTCGCCAGCGCAGCGTCGACAGGTCGTCCCGGCTGCCGAACAGGACCTGCAGGCGCGCGAGTTCGTCCGCACGACAGGCATCGCCACGTTCGAGTTCGCGCAGCACGATGTCGAGGCTGTTGCCGGCCACGCGCGAGAGGAAATTCAGGCGTCCGCTGGTGGCCGCCATCACGTCGTCGCGCAGGAAGTCGCGCACCGAGACCAGGAGCTCGTCGATGCGTGGCATGTCGTCGCTCGCTTTGAGGTCGCGCGGCTCGACCAGCCGCACCGGTCCCGGGATGAGCAGGTTCGCGCAGTCGACCTGGCACTCCGACGAGCGCCGCCCGATCCCCGGCCGCTCCACGGTCTGGTCGGGTCCGACCCGGTAGTGCTCGGCCATGCCGAGGCAGCCGATCGCCCACCAGAACGATCCGAACACCTCCCAGAACTTCACCTGGGCCGGATCGACCGCCTGGCCACTCACTTCCTCGTAGCCGCGGAACAGGTCGGCGTAGTCACCGAAGCCGCCGACCGGCTTGGCCGCGTTGCCGAAGCGCCAGGAGTTGGTGCAGATCCAGCCGAGGTCGCGCATCGGATCGCCGATGTGCGCGACTTCCCAGTCGAGCACCGCGACGATCCCGTCGGCATTCACCATGAAGTTGCCGTTGCGGAAGTCGTTGTGGACGAGCGCCATGCGCGGATTGTCCGGCAGGTGCTCGAGCAGCCAGCGACCCGCGAAGTCGATCATCGGCTGTGGTGTGTGGAAGGCCTGGTAGCGCTCCCAGGTCTGCCTGACGTAGGTTTCCGGCGTGGTGGCCTTCAGCCGACTCGCGAGGCCGGTGGCCTCGAGATCGATGCCGTGGATGCGCGCCAGCACCTTGCCGCACTCGTACGCGAGCCGCGGCCGCAAGGCCTCGAACTCGGGCGAACGCACGATCCGGGCACCCAGCGCCTCGCCTTCCAGCCATTCCATGACGAAGCCTTCGCCGAGGCCGTCGGACTGCTCGAGTACGTAGTGGACCTCGGGCTCCGGCACGCCGACGTCCCGCGCGCAGCGCATCAGCAGGGCCTCGGTCGCGAGCCCCGGGTTGATGCGCTGCTCGGCCGGAATGAAGATTCCGCCCGGCGCGCGGCGCATGCACAGCCGCCGCTCGCCCGCATCGGTGCCGATCACCAGGCGGTAGGTCTCCTGGCTGGCGCCGCCCGAGAGCCGCTCGGCCTTCAACAGCTCGCGGCACCCCGGGATCCGGCGCTTCAGGATGGCCGCGAGCTTCTCCTCGAACGCGTCGGTGTCGGTCGACATGTCAGTCGACCTTCACGCCCTTGGGAGCCTGCTGCTTCATGTAGCCGAACATGTAGCCGGCCACACGGCGCATCTGGATCTCTTCCGCACCCTCGGTGATGCGATACCGGCGATGGTGCCGGTAGATGTGTTCGAACGGCTTGTGGCGCGAATAGCCGAGCCCGCCGTGCACCTGCATGGCACGATCGGCCGCTTCGCAGCACAGCCGGTTCGCCCAGTAGTTGCACATGGAGACCTTGTCCGAAACCGAGAACGCGCCGTTCTTGTCCATCAGCCAGGCGGTCTTGTGAATCAGCGCACGCAGCATCTCGCACTGCGTCTGCAGTTCGACCAGCGGGAACTGGATGCCCTGGTTGCTCGACAGCGGCTTGCCGAACGGCTTGCGCTGCATCGCGTACTTCACCGACTCGTTGATGCAGTACTGGGCGGCGCCCAGGCTCGACGCCGCCTGGCGGATCCGGTTTTCGTTGAAGAAATGCTGTACGACCTGCAACCCGCGGCCCTCGCCGCCGAAGATGTTGGTATGCGGCACACGCACGTTGGTGAACGACACCCGGCCGTGGTCGGTCGGCATGTTGAACGTCCAGAGCATTTCCTCGATCTTGACGCCCTCGGCCTTCATCGGGGTCAGGAACGCCGTGATGCCCTCACCGTCGCCGGGCTTGCCGCTGGTCCGCGCCATGACCATGTCGTACTGGGCCTTGTGGATGCCCGTGTTCCAGGTCTTCTCGCCGTTGATCACCCACTCGTCGCCGTCGCGCACCGCGTGGGTTTCCATGTGGGTGGCATCCGACCCATGGTTGGGTTCGGTGATGCCGAACGCGAAGCCGCGCCGGCCCTCGGCCAGGTCGTCGACCCATTCGGCTTTCTGTTCGTCGGTACCGTACTCGAGCATGAGCAGCAGGCCGACGTTGTTGCCGACGATGGAGTGTTCGTTCTGCAGGTCGTTGTGGAGCCCGAGACCTTTCGCGGCCAGGTGTTCGCGGATGATCGCCATGCCGAGATTGGTACCGTCCATGCCGCCCCACTTCTTCGCGAGCGGATAGCGGTAGAAGCCCGCCTCGTCGGCCAGGCGCTTGGCCTTGTGCAGGAGCTGCTCCCACTCCTCGTTCGGCAGGCCACCGCGATGCCAGTCGGTACGCGCGTCTTCGCGCCGATGGTCGAAGAACCGGATGTTGTCGTCCTGCTGCTCGAGCGGCTTGATGACGTCCTCGATGAACCGGTCGAGGCGACCGAGCAGGTCCTGAATGTCCTTGGGTATGTCGAAGTCCATGCTGCTCCCCTTCTGGCTGGTTGAGTCGGTGTCCGGTCGGTCCCTGGGCCTGGCGACGCTGGGTCCGCCGCCGATGGACCCGGGCCGTGAACGAAACATTTAAACACGTTTCAAATCTCTGCCGCGAGCGCCTCGCGGGCAGTCCACGCACCCGGGTCGGTCAGCGCGCCGTCCGCACCATTTCGCGCACGTCGGCACGCAGCGCCGTGGCGTCGAACACGATGCCGTCCTTGATCGTATAGCGTACGCCGCCGACCCGCTCCATCCGGCCCGTCTGCGGATCCAGGCGGGCATGGCCGTTCCCGTACAGCACCTTGAAGTTCGCGAGCGGATTCTCGCCGACCAGCACGATGTCGGCTTTCTTGCCGGGCAGCAGCGAGCCGATCTGGTCCGCGAGGCCCAGCACCTCGGCGCCGTTCAGCGTGGCGGCCTGGATCACCTCGAGCGGGTGGAAGCCGGCCTCCTGCAGGAGTTCCAGTTCACGCACGAATCCGAAGCCGGGGATGCGGTAGATGAAGCCGGCATCGGATCCGGCCGCGACCCGGCCGCCGGCGTTCTTGTAGTCGTTGACGAACTGCATCCAGCGGCGGAAGTTCTCCCGCCAGGCGATCTCGTCCGCCGTCGTCCAGTCGAAGTGATACGAGCCGTGCAGGCGCGGGTCGGGCTGGAAGAACCGATACAGCGCCGGCCAGGTATACGCCGCGTGCCACTCGGCATCGCGCGCGGCGCCGAGATCCCGGTTCGCCTCGTAGACGGCAAAGGTCGGCACCAGGGTGAGATCGAGCGCGATCAGCTCGTCGCGCACGGCCTTCCAGCGGTCCGAACCCGGCGCCGCGGCCTGCTGCCACAGCCGGCCGGCCGCGGAGAAACGGGCCTGTTCGTCCGAATGGTTGTGGTCCGCGGGATAGGCCTGGATCGTGCGCTCCTCGAACAGCGCCTCGGGCAGGCCGTACCAGTGCTCGAGCGAGTTGAGGCCGAGCCGTGCGCTGGTGAGCGCATTCACGTGGTAGACCGACGTCTGGTCGTGATGGTTGGCGGTACGCATGCCGAGCCGGCTCGCCTCCTCGATCACGGCACGGGTGGCCTCGAGGGTCGCCCCGCGCAGCTTCACACCGTCGGCGCCGCGATTGAACACGAGCCGCACCCAGCGCCGCGCCTCGGCGTCGTACGGAATGGTCGCCCCCGGAAACATGGCGTAGACCAGCATGCGCGGTGCGGTGATCTGGCCCTGCTCGCTGCGCTGTTTATGGCCGAGCGTCCACGCGAGCCCCATACCGGCACCGACCTCACGAACGGTGGTGATGCCGTGCCCGAGCCAGAGCTTGAAGAAGTACTCGGGCGGCGTGACCGGGCCAGCCAGCCCCTGGGTCGGCGTGCCGAGATGGGCGTGCGCGTCGACGAATCCGGGCAGCGCGTAGAGGCCCGTGCCATCGAGCACCTCGGCGCCGGACGGAATCGCAGCGCCGTCGGACGGGCCGATCGACACGATGCGGTCGCCGGCCACTTCGATGCGCACGGGGCCCCGCGGCGGGCTGCCCTGCCCGTCGATCAGCATCACCTTGTCGATCACCAGCCGCTGGAAAGGTCCGTTGCCCTCGCGGCGGTCCGCTGCCGCGGCGGGCAACTCGATGCCGAGGGCCTGGGCGCGCTCGCGCGATTCTTCGCCGGGCTCGGCGGCACCCAGCGCCCCGCTGCAGGCGAGCGTCGCGAGGACCGCGAGGCATCGGCCGCGGGCCACCCGTGGAAACCGGCACGATGCGTTCCCGGCCGACTCCCCTCGCCCGAGACCCTGTATTAGTATGCGCGCTCGCATGATTGCCGCCCGTTGCGTTGTTCTTCTTCAGCGCCACGTATTCTAGGTGAACCGGATCAGTATTGGGGGACGTTCGATGTCGATGTACGCGGAGCTTCGTGAAGTCTGGGAGGCCCTGACCGCACCCGGTGCGCAGTTCGAAATCGTCAAGGTGGATGTCCGCGGCATTCCCATCAATACCTACCGGAACGCGCCGAACAGCCTGCGCGACGTCTGGCTCGCGTCGTCCGCCCACGGAGAGCGCGAATACCTGGTCTACAACGACACGCGCATCTCGTTCGCCGAGGCACACCGCCAGGTCGCCGCCATCGCGAGCTGGCTCGCCGCGAACGGCGTCCGCCAGGGCGACCGCGTGGCGATCGCCATGCGCAACTACCCGGAATGGCTGCTCGCCTACTGGGCCGTGATCGCCATGGGCGGGGTGGTCGTCGGCGTCAATGCGTGGTGGGTCGGGCCGGAACTGGTCTACGGGCTCAACGACTCGCAGCCGAAGATCATGATCTGCGACCAGGAACGGCTCGCCCGCGCGCTCGAGCACCGCGACGAACTGCCGCCGCTGAAGCTGGTCGGCGTGCGGCTGCCCGTGGTGCCGGAGGGCGTCACGCCCTGGTCCGACCTGGTCGCGAATCCCGGCACGCTGCCGGACGTGCAGATCGACCCCGACGACGACGCCTGCATCTTCTACACCTCCGGCACCACCGGCCATCCCAAGGGTGCGCAGCAGACCCATCGCGGCTGCGTGGCCAACATCATGAACATGGCGTTCTGGGGTACCTGCATCGCCACGCTCGGCCAGCGCAACGGGACCATTCCGATCCCGGTGCCGGGCGCGCCGCCGCCGGCCACCGCCGCGCTCCTGACCACACCGCTGTTCCACGTGACCGCGAACAACTGCGTCAGCCACGGCGCCACGCTGAACGGCGGCAAGCTCGTGTTCATGTACAAGTGGGATCCCACCGAGGCCCTGAAGCTGGTCGAGCGCGAGCGCATCACGGCGCTGACCGGCGTACCGGTGATGTCGCGCGAGCTCATCACCCACCCCGATTTCGACAAGTACGACACGTCGTCGCTGCTCTCGGTCGGCGGCGGTGGCGCGCAGCTGCAGCCCGACCTGGTCGGCAAGATCGACCAGACCGTCAAGACCGCCCGGCCGAACACCGGCTACGGCATGACCGAGACCTGCGGGATCATCACGTCCATTTCGGCGGACTTCTTCGTCGACAAGCCGGCGAGCTGCGGCCCGGCCATGCCGTCGTTCGAAACGCGCATCGTCGACGCGGACGGTAACGAACTGCCGCCCGGCAGCGTGGGCGAGCTGTGGGTCAGGGGCGCGCCGGTCATCAAGGGCTACCTGAACCGGCCGGAGGCGACCGCCGAGACGATCACCGACGGCTGGTTGCACACCGGCGACATCGCGCGCATCGACACGGACGGCTTCATCTTCATCGTCGACCGGGCCAAGGACATGGTGCTGCGCGGCGGCGAGAACGTTTACTGCGCCGAGGTGGAGAGTGCGATCTTCGAACACTCCGCGGTCGCCGAGACCACGGTGTTCGGCGTACCCGACGACCGGCTCGGCGAGGAAGTCGGCGCAGCGGTCTACCTCAAGCCGGACGCGGCGCTCTCGGCCGAAGCACTGCGTGCGTTCTGCCGCGAGCGGATCTCCGCGCACAAGGTGCCGCGCTACCTCTGGTTCGTGAACGAGCCGCTGCCGCGCAACGCCAACGGCAAGTTCCTGAAGCGCGAGCTGCGTGCTCGCCTCGACGTCGCCGACGCGGTCTGAGTGCGAGCCGTTGGCTCGCCCAGGCGCGCTGCATGCGCGCACGAGTGCGAGCCTTTGGCTCGCCCGTGACCGCTAAGGCGGCCCGGCCCCGCCACCGGGCGGATGCGCGAGGAACCACTCCGCGAGGAAGTCGACGAACGCGGTGACGCACGGATTCAGGTACGGGTGACGCGGATACAGCGCGTGGATGGTGACCGCCGGCACGCGCCAGCCCGCCAGCACCGGCACCAGGCGACCCTCGGCGAGGTCCGGCCCGACGATGAACGTCGGCAGCTGCACGATGCCGAGCCCGCCGAGCGCCGCGTGCCGCAGGACTTCCCCATTGTTCGACCAGAGTGGGCCGGCGACCGTCACGGTCTCGGGACCGTCCGGCCCGAGCAGCCGCCAGTGGGGTCCCACGCTCAGGTAGCCGTAGCACAGCACCCGGTGCCGGGCGAGATCGGCCGGGCGTTCCAGCGGCGGGGCCGCTGCCAGGTAGTCCGGCGCGGCGCACACGACCCGCTCCGCCGGCAGCAGCGGGCGCGTCACCAGGCTGGTCGTGTACTCGGGCTCCGCGATGCGCACCGAAAGATCGAAGCCTTCCGCGATCACGTCTACGAACCGGTCGTTCAGCACCATCTCCAGTTCCACGCCGGGATTCCCGCGCAGAAAGGCCGCCGCTGCCGCGGCCAGGTGCAGGGTGCCGAAGGTCATCGGTGCATTGACCCGCAGGCGCCCGGTAAACGGCGCGACCCGTTCCGCGACTACCGCTGCCGCCGCGTCCGCCGCATCGAGCAATTGCTGCGCTGCCGGATAGAACGCCCGCCCGGTGCCGGTCAGGTTGACGCGGCGCGTGCTGCGCTGCAGGAGCTGCGCGCCGAGTTCCGCTTCGAGTTGCGCCACGTAGCGGGTGAGCGCTGGGCGCGAGACCCCGAGCGCGCGGGCGGCCCCGGCGAATGAGCCTTCCTCGACGACCTGCACGAATGCACGCACCCTGGTGAGTGATTCGACCTTGATATCAGTCATCGATACGGATCCCTCTCGTGAATCCACCAAATGTTACTTAAATAGGAATAATAAGTTAACCTGAACGAGTATTGTTCCCCATAAAGATATATTGCACCCTGCAGCGGTCTGCAACTTCGACTGGAGGGCTCCCACGATGCTGTACCACCGACCTTCCGAGGAACGCGGCCGCTTCCGCATCGACTGGCTGGACAGCCGCCACAGCTTCAGCTTCGGCAGCTACCACGATCCCCGCCACATGGGCTTCGGACCGCTGCGCGTCATCAACGAGGATCACATCGCACCAGGCGGCGGGTTCGACACGCACCCGCACCGCGACATGGAGATCATCACCTACGTGTTGAGCGGCGCGCTCGAGCACCGTGACAGCCTTGGCAACGGTTCGGTGATCCGGCCGGGTGACGTGCAGCACATGTCCGCCGGCACCGGGATCCGGCACAGCGAGTACAACGCCTCGAGCACCGACTCGGTGTGGCTGCTGCAGATCTGGATCGAGCCCGCCGCGCGCAATCTGCCGCCCGGGTATCAGCAGGTCGGCTTCGCGCCCGATGAACTGGCGGGCCGGTTGCGGCTGGTGGCGTCCGGCGACGGTCGCGACGGCAGCGTGCGCATCAACCAGGATGCGGACGTCTATGCGGCGCGGCTCGACGCCGGCGTACAGGCCGCACTGCCGGCCCGGAGCGGACCGCGTCGGCGCTGGGTCCAGGTGATCGAAGGCACGGTGAAGGTGCGGGAACGGACGCTCGGGCCGGGCGACGCGCTCGGCATCCTCGACGGGGACGCACTCGAACTGGAAGCCGTGGCCGACGCCCACCTGCTCGCATTCGACCTGCCATAGGAGTCCATCGTGAACGTATCCGACATCGACGCCGCCAACCTGCGCGCCACCGCGGACATCGACCCCGCCGCCGAGGGACGCGCCGCTGCCCTGCATCCCCAGTTCCGCAGCCGCTGGTCGCCACGCGCGCTCTCCGGCGCCGGCCTGACCGAGCACGAAGTCCTGACGCTGCTCGAGGCGGCCCGCTGGGCGCCGTCCTGCTTCAACGAACAGCCCTGGCGTTTCGTCTACGCGCTGCGCGATACGCCGGAGTGGCCCGGGCTGCTGGAAACGCTGGTGGAAGGCAATCGCCAGTGGGCCGACCGTGCCGGCGCGCTGATCGCGGTCGCCTCGCGCACCACGTTCGAACGCAACGGCCAGCCGGCGCCCACCCATGCCTTCGACGCGGGTGCGGCATGGATGAGCCTGGCGCTGCAGGCCCATCACCAGGGCCTCGTCGCGCATGGCATGCGCGGCTTCGACGTCGAGGCCGCGAGCCGGGCGCTCGGGCTGGGTGAAGGTTACGCGCTGTGGGCGATCATCGCGGTGGGCCGACCGGGTTCGCGCGACGCCCTGCCGGCCCCGCTGCGCGAGCGGGAAACGCCGTCGCCGCGCAAGCCGCTACCCGCGATCGCGTTCCGCGGATCGTTCACCGGATTGTCGTAAGCCCGGTCAGGAACTGCAGGACAGCATCGAGCAGCCGACCCGCGACCGGGCCCAGTCCGGCCGGCGTGCCGCCCAGGCGGCCCGTGCCGGCTGCTCGTCGTAGGGGCTGCGCAGGGTCTCGAGCAGCTCGTGGATCATGCCGTAGTCGCCCTGCCCGGCTGCGTCGATGGCGAGCTGGGCGAGGTAGTTGCGCAGAACGTACTTCGGGTTCGCCGCATTCATGCGCGCCCGCCGCTCCGCGTCCGGCAGGCCGTCGGCCGCCAATCGACGCTGATACTCAGCGAGCCAGCCGCGCACCCCGTCGAGCACGCTGCCGACCAGTTCTTTGGGCCGGTACCAGGCGTCCTGGAGCGCGGCCAGGGCCACTTCGGGCTGCGTCGCGGCATCGATACCGGCAAGCGCCCGGAAGAAAATCGTCACGTCGGTCTCGGTGGACCGCAGCATGGTGTGCAGGCCGTCGGTGAGCGCCACGTCCGTCGCGGGCTCGAACCGCTCGAGTCCGAGCTTGGCTGCCATCCGCGTTTCCCAGTGCGCCCGGTAACGATCGGGAAACGCCCGCAGGGCCGCCTCCAGCGGCGCTGCATCGCCGACCGCGGGATAGATCGCGTTGGCCAGCTGCAGCAGGTTCCAGTGCGCCACCGCCGGCTGATTGCCGAAGCGGTAGCGGCGTCCCTCGGCGTCGGTGGTGTTGGGGGTCCAGTCCGGGTCGTAGTCTTCCAGCCAGCCGTACGGCCCGTAGTCGATGGTGAGGCCCAGCAACGACATGTTGTCGGTATTCATCACGCCGTGCACGAAACCGACCCGCATCCATTCCGCGACCAGGCTCGCGGTGCGTTCGGCCACGGTTTCGAACAGGCTGGCATAGGCCGCCGGACCGCCCGCGGGGTGCGCTGCGGCGATGTCCGGGAAATGCGCGTCGATCGCGAAGTCGAGCAGACGACGGAGCAGCGCCTTCTCGCCGCGCGCCGCCAGGATTTCGAAGTGGCCGAAGCGCAGGAACGACGGCGCCACGCGGCAGACCACCGCACCCGGTTCGAGCGCGGCATTGCCGTCGTAGAGCATGTCGCGCAACACCTGTTCGCCGGTCAGCGTGAGCGAGAGCGCCCGTGTGGTGGGCACGCCGAGATGATGCATCGCCTCGCTGCAGAGAAACTCGCGCACCGACGAACGCAGCACCGCGAGTCCGTCGGCCGTACGCGAGTATGGCGTCGGACCGGCGCCTTTCAGCTGCAGCATGCGCAGTTCGCCGTCAGGGCAGCGCACTTCACCCAGGTTGATGGCGCGGCCGTCGCCGAGCTGGCCGGCCCAGTTGCCGAACTGGTGACCGCCGTAACAGGTGGCGTGTGCATCCATGCCGGGCAGCAGCCGATTGCCCGCGAACGTCTCGACGAACGCCGGCTGATCCGCGGCCTCGGGGTCGAGCCCCAGCAGTTCCAGCACTTCACGCGCGACAGCGACAAGCTCCGGGCGGACGACCGTGGCCGGCGTCACCCGTGAATAGATCGCGCCGGACACCTGCCGCCTCACGTTGCGTGTGTCCGGGTCAGCCGGGAGACTCCGCGTGAACCGGTTGTCGAAGGCCAGCCGGTCGAGACCGTCCGTCATCGCGTGCGACCCGTCACGCGACCCGATCCAGCGGCGAGCGCGCCTCCGCGGCGAGCGCGGCGAGCGCTTCGTCGAGGCCCAGCACTTCCTGCGCCTTGCCGCCGAGCCTGCGGATCGCAACCGTACGCGTCTCGGCCTCGCGTTTGCCGACCACCAGCAGCACCGGAACCTTGGTGACGCTGTGTTCGCGCACCTTGTACGAGATCTTCTCGTTGCGCAGATCACTCTCCACGCGCAGGCCGAGCCGCCGCGCCGCGTCCTGAACCTCGCGGGCATAGTCGTCCGCGTCGTCGGTGATGGTGGCGACCACCACCTGCAGCGGCGCGAGCCAGAGCGGGAAATGCCCGGCGAAGTGTTCGATCAGGATGCCGCAGAACCGCTCCAGCGAGCCGAACAGCGCGCGGTGGATCATCACCGGATGACGCCGGCTGCCGTCGGACGCCACGTAGGTGGCGCCGAGCCGCTCCGGCAGGTTCAGGTCGACCTGCACTGTGCCGCACTGCCAGTCGCGGCCGATCGCGTCGCGCAGCACGAACTCGAGCTTCGGGCCGTAGAACGCACCTTCGCCGGGATTCAGCGTCCATTCGACCTGCAGGGCGGCGAGCGCCGCCTTGAGCGCCGCTTCGGCGTGATCCCAGATCTCGTCCGAGCCGACCCGCCGTTCCGGCCGGTCCGAGAACTTGACCACCACGTCGTCGAACCCGAAGTCGTGGTAGATCTGCTGGATCAGGCGCGACGCCTTCACGCATTCCTCGGTGATCTGCTCTTCGGTACAGAAGATGTGCGCGTCGTCCTGCGTGAACGCGCGCACCCGCATGATGCCGTGGAGGGCGCCGGACGGTTCGTAACGGTGCACCTTGCCGAACTCGGCGAGATACAGCGGCAGGTCTCGATAACTCCGGATGCCCTGCCGGAAGATCTGTACGTGGCCCGGGCAGTTCATCGGCTTGAGCGCGAACACCCGCTCGTCCGGCGTCTGCGTGAGGTACATGTTCTCGCCGAACTTCTCGACGTGGCCGGACCGCACCCAGAGCGACCTGTCCAGGACTTCCGGCGTGTTGACCTCGAGGTAACCCGCCGCGATCTGCTTGCGGCGCATGTAGCCGATCATGGTCTGGAACAGGGTCCAGCCTTTCGGATGCCAGAACACCGAGCCCGGGCCTTCCTCCTGCAGGTGGAACAGATCCATCTCGCGGCCGAGGCGCCGGTGGTCGCGTTTTTCCGCCTCCTCGAGCCGCAGCAGATACGCCTCGAGATCCTTGTCGTTCGCCCAGGCGGTACCATAGATGCGCTGCAGCATCTCGTTGTCCGAGTTGCCGCGCCAGTAGGCGCCGGCGACCGACATGAGCTTGAACGCAGTACCGAGCCGCCCCGTGGACGGCAGGTGCGGCCCCCTGCACAGGTCGATGAACGCACCCTGGCGGTAGAGACCCACCTCCTCGCCCGCGGGAATGCCGGCGATGATCTCCGCCTTGTAGTGCTCGCCGGCCGCCTTGAAGAACGCGACCGCTTCGTCGCGATCCCATACCTCGCGGCGGATCGGCTCGTCGCGCTTGACGATCTCGCGCATACGCGCCTCGATACGCACCAGGTCGTCGGGCGAGAATGGCTCGGGACGCGCGAAATCGTAATAGAACCCGTTCTCGATGGTCGGGCCGATGGTGACCTGCGTTTCCGGGAAGAGCTCCTTCACCGCCTCCGCCAGCACGTGGGCCGCGTCGTGGCGCAGCAGGTCCAGGCCAGCCTGGGTGTCACGGGTGACGATCTCGACGGTCGCGTCCCGCTCGATCGGCAGGTAGATGTCCTTCAGGACGCCGTCGACGCGGATCGCGAGTGCCGCCTTGGCGAGGGATTTAGATATCGCGGCGGCCACGTCGAGGCCGGTGACCGGGCCGTCGAACTGCCGCACGGCACCGTCCGGCAGCCTGATGTTGACCATGAGAACGCACCTTCCGGGAAAAAGAGCGTGATTCTGCCAAACGGCCGAGCTTGACCGCAAGGCGCCACAGGGATACCGTGCATATACACGCATCTACAAGCATCGTGCCGACCGCCCGCAGGACCTCACATTTGAAAACCGGCCACGACAGGACGAGTCAGGACAGGAACCCGGCGAAGCAGGCGCCCGACCTGCTCCAGCCGGTGCACTGCGTCAGCAACAATCTGCAGAAGACCGCGCGCGCGGTCAGCCGCCTGTATGCCGAGGAGATGCGTCCATCGGGACTCACGCGCGCGCAGTATCCGATGCTCGGCTACCTGGAAGCAGCCGGGCCGCTGCCGATGTCGGATCTCGCCAATCGCCTGTACATGGAGCGCACGACGCTCACCCGCAACCTGAAGCCGCTCGAAGCGGCCGGCTACGTCGAGCGGCCCGTGGACCCCGACGACGCGCGGGTACGGCTGGTCGCGATCACGCCGCTCGGCCGGCGCAAGCTGCGCGAAGCACGCCGTTACTGGCGCGCTGCGCAGTCCAGGGTGCTGAAGCTCATCGGCGCGGAAGCCTGGCTCGAACTCGAAGCGTCCCTGCGCACGTTGCGCAGACTGGTCCAGTAACCCCCCGGAGAACGATCGAATGGACACGCAGGTGCGAGCGTCCGGCGGTGAACGTGTAGTTACACGGGAAGCGGGCCCGGAAGAAGGCCTTATCGCTGCCGAGGCCGCGCCGCAACGGCCGCCCGGCCAGCATCCGCTGACCAGGCAGATCCTCGAGGCCCCGCCGCTGCCGCTGCTCCTGCGCATGGCGAGCCCGAACGCGCTCGCGTTCCTCGTGCAGGCCGCTGTGAGCATGGCGGAGGTCTGGTTCATCGCGCGGCTCGGCATGGACCCGCTCGCCGCGATCGCGCTGATGTTCCCGGCGCTCATGCTGATGCAGATGCTGGCGAACGGTGCGCTGGGCGGCGCGGTCGCGAGCGCGGTCGCCCGCGCACTCGGACGCGGCGACCGTGCGGGCGCGGAGGCGCTGGTCTGGCACGCGCTCGCCATCGCGGCGCTGGCGGGGATCGGGTTCTTCGCGCTCTACCAGGCGGCCGGCGCCTGGTTGCTCGAGCAGACCGGCGCGCCGGCATCCGTCACGGCGGCTGCCGCGGCGTACGGGGCGGTCCTGTTCGCGGGGTCACTGCCGCTCTGGACCATGGCGCTGCTCAGCGCCGTCGTGCGCGGCACCGGCAACATGCGTCTGCCCGCCCTGCTCATGATCGCGGGCTCCGCCATCCAGGTGCCGCTGGCCGGCGCCCTGATCCTCGGCTGGTTCGGCCTGCCGGCGCTCGGCCTGCCGGGTGCGGCCGTCGCGGTGATCACCGTCGCGCTGTTCAACACGGCGATCCTGGTGGTACGCCTCGTGCGCGCCGATGCAACCGTCCGCCTGCATAGGGCGGCGTTGCGCCTGCGTCGCGCCCTGTTCGCGGACATCTTCCGGGTCGGCCTGCCGGCGGCGCTCTCGCCCGTGTTCGTCGTACTGACCATCGGCCTGCTCAACGTGCTGATCGGCGGTTTCGGGGTCGCGGCACTCGCCGGCTACGGCATCGTCGCGCGCCTCGAGTTCCTGCTGGTGCCGATGATCTTCGGCATCGGTGCGGCGCTGACCTCCATGGTCGGCGTGAACATGGGCGCCGGCAACGTCGCACGGGCGGAACACATCGGCTGGCTCGGCGGAATCACCGCCGCGGTACTCACCGGCGCCGTCGGAATACTGCTCGCACTCGCACCCGGACTCTGGCTCGACCTCTTCACGCGCGACCCGGAGACCTGGCGTTCCGGCGCCCTGTATCTCGCGATCGTCGGACCGGTGTTCCTGTTCCAGGGCCTCGGGCTCTCGCTGTACTTTGCGTCCCAGGGCGCAGGCACCGTCGCCTGGCCGGTCATCGCGACGATTCTGCGCTTCGTGATCTGCGTGGGCGGCGCGTGGATCGGGGTACGGCTGTTCGATCAGCCACTCTGGTTCGTCTACACAAGCATCGCGGTGGGCATGGCGGTCTACGGCGCACTGACCGCCGCATCGATTGCGCTCGGCGCCTGGCGACAGCGTGGCAGCTGGTAGGCCACCGGGCAACCGATCAAGAAGGAGTCACGACATGAACAGACCTGAAGCAGCCGGTCCGGCGGCCGCGGCAGACACCCCGTTCGACCCCGCGACCGCGCTGGATGTGCTGCTCGCGGTCGATCCCGACCCCATGGCGCAGGATCACTTCATCGGCGCGGCGCGCGACTACGGCCCGCTGCGCATCTACGGCGGGCACTTCCTCGGGCAGGCGCTCGCAGCCGCGTTCCACACGGTCCCGGAACCGCGTCTCGCGCACTCGCTGCACGCCTACTTCCTGCGCACCGGCAATCCCGCCACACCGATCCGCTACGCGGTCGAACGGTTGCGCGACGGCGGCAGCTACGTGACGCGCAACGTACGCGCGATCCAGCAGGATCAGACCGTTTTCCAGCTCACCGCCTCGTTCAAGGACCCGGAGGCCGGCGACTCCCACCAGCCGGATGCCCCCGACGCGCCGCCAGCGGAAACGCTGGCGGCGCGCCGCCGGCATGCAGGGCAGGAGCGCCCGGCCCTGCCCTTCACCCTCGGCACCGGTCTCGAAGTGGAAATCACCGACGACTGGGCGCCGTGGACTCAGCGACGCGACACCGCCGGTATCCGCCTGTGGATGCGCATGCAACTCGAAGCGACTCACGACCCACGCATGCAGCAGTGTGCGCTGGCGTTCGCATCGGACAGCACGCTGCTCTTCAACGCGCTGCGGCGCCACGGACAGACACTCGTGACCCACCGCACCACCAGCCTCGATCACGCCATGTGGTTCTACGGCCTGCCCGCCTGCGAGGACTGGCTGCTGTACGATCAGTGCGGACCTGCGGCGGCGGACGGGCGCGGCTTCAACCAGGGTTTCATTTACGCCACGGACGGACGTCTCTGCGCGGCGGTCGCGCAAGAAGGCATGATGCGCCGCACCTGACGCGCGGCGGCTCGGCACCGGCGGCGCGCTCGAGGCGCGCTCACCGCTCGACGATGAACTCGCGCAGTACGGCGAGGGCGCGCGCCGGTTCGTCGAGGTAGACGCCGTGCCCGCTGTGCGCGAAGCGCTCGAGTCGCACCCGCTCGGGCGGCAGCGCCGCGACCATTTCCAGTGCCGACTCGATCGGGCAGACCGGATCGTGCTCCCCGGCGAGTACCAGCACAGGGCAGGCCGCGCGGGCGAGGTCCGCGCGGAGGTCGAACGTGAACTGCTCGCCGGCAAGGAAGTGTTGCAGGACCTCCGGGCGAACCTGCGCAAGGTCCAGGTCCGCAAGTCCCGCATCGGACCTGGTATAGAGCGACCGGCAGCGGGCCAGGTATTCCGGCACATGGTCCGGATGCGGCGTACGCCAGAACGCCTCCGCTGCTGCGCCTGCCGCAGCGCCGCCGAGTTCCCGGAAGCGCGCGACGATCCGGTCCACGTCGGTCCGCGCAGCCGTCGAACTCAGGACGACCTTGCCCGGATGGTCGGGATGCCGGCCCAGGTAGCGCTGCGCCACGAAGCCGCCGAAGGAGTGTCCGAACACGATCGGCCGCTCGATGCCGAGTACCGCGCACAGCCGCACCACGTCGTCCGCAAGTGTATCGAGCCCCCACTCCGCCGGCGGGCGTGGATCGCTGCGTCCCTGGCCGCGGTGGTCGTACATGACCAGCTGCGCGACGTCCCGCAGCGCGGCGAGCGCGAGCTTGAAGCCGCTGTGGTCTAGTCCCGGGCCACCGTGCAGGAACAGCACCGTGGGTCGCTCGACGAGCCCTCCGGGGCCCGGCACCCAGCCCATGCCGTCGACATCGACGAACACCCGAATGCCCCGGTCGATCTCGATGCGCAATCGCGCCCCTCCCGAATCTCACCCGTCGCCCGAGTCTGGCGCACCCGCCGCGCCGAGACCAGTCCGATCGAACCGGCCCTATAGCCCCGCGTTGTCCGCCCCGTACTCACGTGCTCCAATGCGATCGCTCCGGTCACGGGTCCCGCATGTCGTATCGCTCCAACCCACCGCCCGAAACCACCGAGGCGCCAAAAGCCGAGTGGCACACGTTGCCGGTCGCAGCCGTACTGGCGGCGCTGGATACGTCGCCGCGCGGGCTCGATCCGGCCGATGCCGAACGGCGCCTCGCGGCAACCGGGCCCAATCTGCTGGCGCCACCCGGTCGCCACGGGCCCCTGCGCCGCTTCGCCCGCCAGTTCCACAACGTGCTCATCTACGTGCTGCTCTGCGCGGCGGCGGTCACCGCCGCGCTCGGACACTGGCTGGACACCGCGGTGATCTTCGGCGTCGCGCTGGTCAACTCGGTGATCGGTTTCCTGCAGGAGGGGCGTGCCGAGCGCGCGCTCGATGCGATCAGCCGGATGCTGTCGGTACACGCCGTGGTCAGGCGCGACGGCCGCCGGCGCGAACTGCCCGCCGAGCAACTGGTGCCGGGCGACATCGTGCTGCTCGCATCCGGCGACAAGGTGCCGGCGGACCTGCGCCTGATCGAGACCCGCTCGCTCCAGGTCGAGGAAGCCGCGCTGACCGGCGAATCGACACCGGTCAGCAAGGCGGCCGAGCCGAACGCGCCCGACGCGGTCGTTGGCGACCGTACCGGCATGGCATTCTCCGGCACCCTCGTCACCAGCGGCCAGGCGGTCGCGGTCGTGGTCGCGACGGGCGACTCGACCGAAATCGGCCGCATCAGCCATCTCATGGCAAACGTGCGCCGGCTCGAAACGCCGCTCACCCGAAAAATGGCGGTCTTCGCACGCTGGATCACCGCGGCGATCCTCGTCTTCGCCGGCCTGACGTTTGCGTTCGGCGTACTGGTGCGCGACTACTCGTGGGACGAGATGTTCATGGCGGCGGTCAGCCTGGCCGTGGCGGCGATACCCGAGGGGCTGCCGGCGATCCTCACGATCACCCTCGCGATCGGGGTGCAGCGCATGGCGCGGCGCAGCGCCATCATGCGCCGGCTGCCGGTGGTCGAGACGCTCGGCTCCGTCACCGTCATCTGCTCCGACAAGACCGGGACGCTGACCCGCAACGAGATGACGGTGCAGCACGTGGTCACGCCGCTCGGTGAGTACCGGGTCGAAGGCACCGGCTATGTCCCGCGCGGGGCATTCATCGCCGGGGCGTCCGAAGTCGACCCCGGTTCCCGGCCGGACCTCGATCTGCTCGCCCGCGCCGCGCTCCTGTGCAACGACGCGGAGCTCCATCGACAGGCCGACGCCTGGCACCTCGAGGGCGATCCCACCGAAGGCGCGCTGCTGACCCTCGCGATCAAGGCCGGACTCGATGCCGCGGTCGAACACAAGGCGCTGCCCCGGACGGACCTCATTCCGTTCGAATCGGAACATCGGTTCATGGCCACGCTCAACCACGACCACGCGGGCAATGGCCTGCTGTTCGTGAAAGGCGCACCCGAGCGCCTGCTCGATATGTGTGACGCTGAGCAGGGCGATACCAGCAAGCGACCGCTCGACCGGGCCTTCTGGGCGAACGCGATCGACCGCCTCGCGGCACGCGGAGAGCGGGTGTTGGCCCTGGCGTTCCGGCCCGTGGCGCCCGACCTGCGCGCGCTCACCTTCACCGACGTCGAGCGCGGGCTTACCCTGCTCGGCCTGGTGGGCATCATCGATCCGCCCCGACCCGAGGCCATCACCGCCGTCGCGCAATGCCGCGCCGCGGGCATCCGGGTCAAGATGATCACCGGTGATCATGCCGGGACTGCGGCCGCGATCGGCCGGCAGCTCGGCATCGGCCTCGATTGCGCGCCGACCACCGGCGCCGAACTCGAGCACCTCGATACCGCTCAACTGCGGGAACTGGTCGCCCGGACCGACGTGTTCGCACGCTCGAGCCCCGAACACAAACTGCGCATCGTCGAGGCGCTGCAGGCCAACGGCGAGGTGGTGGCGATGACCGGCGACGGCGTCAACGACGCACCGGCGCTCAAGCGGGCGGACATCGGCATCGCCATGGGCATCAAGGGTACCGAGGCGGCCAAGGAGGCCGCCGACATGGTGCTGGCCGACGACAATTTCTCCTCCATCGAGCGTGCGGTCGAGGAAGGTCGCACGGTATACGACAACCTGAAGAAGTCGATCATGTTCCTGCTGCCGATGAACGGCGGCGAGTCCGGCGCGCTGATCGCGGCCATCATGCTCGGCACGGTACTGCCGATCACCCCGATCCAGATTCTCTGGGTGAACATGGTCAGTTCGGTCGCGCTGGCACTGGCACTCGCCTTCGAACCGACCGAAACCGGTGTCATGCGCCGCCCACCCCGCCCGGTCGGGGAGCCGATCCTGTCCGGGTTCCTGGTCTGGCGGGTCCTGCTGGTCGCGGCCCTGTTCGTCGTGGGCATCTTCGCGATGTTCGAACTCGCGCTCAAGCGCGGCGCATCGCTCGAGGAGGCGCGCACGATCGCGGTGAACACACTGGTCGCCATGGAGGTGTTCTACCTGTTCAGCGTACGCTTTCTTGTGAACCCGGCATTCACGCTGGCCGGTGTCCGCGGCACGCCGGCGGTGCTGATCGCGGTCGCGCTCGTCATCGTGCTGCAGTCACTCTTCACCTATGCGCCGTTCATGCACACGTTGTTCGGGACCAGTCCCCTCGGCCTGCTGGACCTCGCCACCATCACTCTCGTTGGTCTGACCGTATTGATCCTGCTCGAGATCGAGAAGGTGATCCGGGTTCGATTCGGCGCTCGCGATGGATTCCGCTGGCACCGGGCCGCCGGCTGACGCGTCGGGCGGCGGTGGAACTTCCCCGTGGCGGCCCGGTCAGACGGGCCACACCAACAAAAAGGGGATCCTCATGCGCAAGCAACTTCTCATCGGCGGCCTGGCAGGGGCCGCAGCGCTCGTGCCGTTCACCGCCACGGCCGCATCGCCCGGCTACACCTACGTCGACCTGGCCTATGTCAGCGCGGACATCGACGACGGCCCGACCCTCGATGGCTGGGGCCTCGACGGATCGTTCCGCATCAGCAACGAACTGCACATCGTGGGCAGCTACACCGAGGTCACCAAGGGACGCTTCGAGGTAGACCTGTCCCGGCTGGGACTCGGCTACAACCAGTCGCTGACCGGCAACACCGACTTCGTCGCGCGGGCCGGCTGGGCGCGCGCGGACGTTGAAGTGCGGCCGTTCGGCAGCGACTCCGACAACGGCTGGTTCGCAGAGGTCGGCGTGCGCAGCATGGTGACCGAGGCGCTGGAACTCAATGGCTTCCTCACGCACACCGACGCCGGCGGCTCGGATACGGCAGCCAGCATCGGCGGCGTGTACTCCCTGACCCCGATGATCGGCGTCACCCTGGACGCATCGTTCTCGGACGACGCAAAGATCTACCAGGGCGGGATCCGCTTCGCCTTCTGACCAGGCGCGGCTGGCGGGCCGTCGGGTCCGCCAGCCGCATGCCTTTCCGTTCCCGTATCCGGCCCGCGCCCGCGCTGGTAGTCTTCCGGACATCCGGCGCCGGACTGCACCGCGACGCGCGCCGATCCACTACGGGACGGAACGGAACACCACGATGCACGGCCTGCTCACCCTCGACGCGCTGAAATCCGCCACCACTGATGGGCTGGTCGACACCGTTCTCGTTGCGTTCGTCGATATGTTCGGCCGACTGCTCGGCAAGAGCTTCCATGCCGAGCACTTCGTGGAATCCGCCTGGGCGGAGACACATGCCTGCGACTACCTGCTCGCGAACGATATCGACATGGAGCCGGTCCCCGGCTACGCCGTCGCCAACTGGACGCGCGGCTACGGCGATTTCGTGCTGAAGCCGGATCTCGCGACCCTGCGCTGGCTGCCCTGGCGCGAGCGGACCGTGCTGGTCCTTGCCGACGTACAGGATCACCACGGCCACGACCTCGCGCACAGTCCGCGCGCGATCCTGAAGGCGCAGTGCCAGCGTCTCGCGGATCGCAGGCTGCGCGCGTTCCTCGCATCGGAACTCGAGTTCTATCTGTTCCGCGAGACATACGCGTCGGCGCGTGCGCGCCGCTACGTCGACCTCGAGGTCGCCAACCCGTTCATCGAGGACTACTACCTGCTCGCCACCAGCAAGGAGGAGTCCGTGCTGCGCGCGATGCGCAACGGCCTGCACGGCGCCGGCATTCCGGTCGAAAATACCAAGGGTGAGTGGGGCCCCGGCCAGCACGAACTGAACGTCCGCTACGCGGATGCGCTGACCATGGCCGACAACCACGCCGTTCTGAAACAGGGCATCAAGGAGATCGCCGTCCAGCACCAGCGCAGCGTCACCTTCATGGCCAAGTGGCGCTACGAACTGGCCGGCTCCTCCTGCCACATCCACGCATCGCTCTGGGATCGCGCCGGGCGCAAACCCATGTTCCACGACCCCGCCGCGACCCATGGCATGAGCCCCCTCATGCGGCAGTTCATGGCCGGACAACTGAAGTACGCGCCCGAGTACACCTGGTTCCTCGCGCCCTACGTCAACTCCTACAAGCGCTTCCAGCAGACCGGCACCTTCGCACCGACCCGGGTGGTGTGGTCCGACGACAATCGGACCGCCGGATTCCGTCTGTGCGGCGCGGGTTCACGGGCCATCCGCAGCGAATGCCGGATCGGCGGCGCCGACCTGAATCCGCACCTCGCGTTCGCGGCACTGATCGCCGCCGGGCTCGCGGGCATCGAGGAAGCGCTGGAACTGCCGCCGCCGTTCGCGGGCGACGCCTACGCGGCGGCCGCCCTGCCAGAGATTCCGATGACCCTGCGCGAGGCAACCGAACGGCTCGCGGGCTCCGCCATGCTGCGCGCCGCGTTCGGTGACGCCGTCATCGACCACTACGTGCATGCCGCGCGCTGGGAGCAGGCCGAGTACGATCGTCGTATCACCGACTGGGAACTCGATCGCGGCTTCGAACGCTACTGATTGCAACATATGACTGCAGCATGAACACCATGCACGCGAACTGGAACTACCCGACCAGCATCCGCTTCGGCAGCGGCCGAATTGCCGAACTCCCCGACGCCTGCCGCGCGCTCGGGATGAACCGGCCGCTGCTGGTCACCGACCGTGTGCTCTGCGATCTGCCGATCACCCGGCGCGCGCTGGACCTGCTCGGCGCAGCCGGACTCGCGACGGCTTGTTTCGGGGAGGTCCGCGCCAATCCCATCGAGGCCAACCTGGCGGCCGGTCTCGCGGCCTGGCGCGCGGGTGCACACGACGGCGTGGTCGCGTTCGGCGGCGGCAGCGCCCTCGACCTCGGCAAGCTCATCGCGTTCATGAGCGGGCAGTCGCGGCCGGTCTGGGACTTCGAAGACATCGGCGATGACTGGCGCCGTGCGAACGAACCCGGCATCGCGCCGATCGTCGCGGTACCCACCACTGCCGGTACCGGATCCGAAGTCGGTCGCGCCGCCGTGCTGACCCATGCCGACTCGCACAGCAAGAAGATCATCTTCCATCCGCGCATGCTGCCCGGGATCGTGATCTGCGATCCGGAGCTGACCGTCGGACTGCCGCCGTTCGTGACCGCGGGTACCGGCATGGATGCCCTGGCCCACTGCCTCGAGGCCTACTGCGCGCCCGGCTATCACCCGCTCGCGGACGGCATCGCCGTCGAAGGCATCCGGCTCGTGTTCGAGAATCTTCCCCGGGTCATGGCCGACGGTACCGACCTCGAAGCACGCGGCCACATGATGGCGGCCGCCGCGATGGGGGCCACCGCGTTCCAGAAGGGGCTCGGCGGGATGCACGCGCTCGCGCATCCGATCGGCGCGCTCTACGACACCCACCACGGCATGACCAACGCCATCGTCATGCCGCACGTGCTGAACTTCAATCGACCCGCGATCGAGTCGCGCATCGTCCGGCTGACTGGATGGCTGGGTCTCGCCGGCGGGTTCGACGGATTCATGGCGCACCTCGCGAACCTGCGCGCTGCCCTGCACGTACCGCCCTCGCTCCGTGCGCTCGGCGTGGACGATCGGCACGCAGCACAGGTGGGACGGCTTGCGATAGTGGATCCGAGCGCCGCCGGCAATCCCGTGCCACTCGCCGAAGCCGACGCGCACGCACTGTTCCGGGCCGCGCTCGATTTCGCGAACTGATTCGCACTCCGAAGCCGACCCACGTCACAGATCCGGGCACGCGCCACCAGGCGCAGGGCTTCCGCCGCCGCCCCGTTACATATACTCGACGCATCGAGTAACAGCGACGGAGCGACGTTACGATGCGCACGAGTTCCGCGGAAGGCGCGGCACCGATCCTGGTCCCCTATCCCGCGCCACCGACCGAGGAGCGCGTACACGCCCAGATCATGGGCGACGCGGGCGGCGAAGTGCAGGTGCTCTCACCCGGTGACGCGCTGGTCGACATCGAACAGCTGCATGCGCTCGCCAAGCGTCGCCTGCAGCCGCGCAGCTGGGTCACGGCCGAACCGATCAGTGCGATACCGGGACAACCGGGCCTGCCAGTCTTCATCGACGAAACGCTGCTCGCGGCGCCGCGCCTCGCGCTAGCCACCGGTCTGCCCGACGACTACGTGGCCATCCGCGGCGAGGAACTCCCGGGCTGTACGGGCAACGTCCGCATCGGGGCGTTCTGCGCCGCCATTGCCGCCGCACCGACACCGAGCGATCGCAGTGCCGATCGCGAGCTGATCGAGAATACGATCTCCCGGTTCACCGAGCGCCGCATCCGCCAGCGCCTCGACGAGACCCTGCAGATCCCGCCATTGCCCATGAACGTCCGCCAGATCATGGAGCTGCAGGCCGATCCGGACTGCGAGCTGCGCGATGTGGTGGTCGTGGTCGAATCGGACCCGAGCCTCGCGGCGCGCATCGTCGGCTGGGCCAATTCGGCGTTCTATTCGCCTCGCTCACCCGCGCGCGGCGTAGGCGACGCGATCAATCGAGTGCTCGGGATCCGTACCGCGCTCAACATGGCGCTCGGCATCTCGCTGTCCGGCTCGTTGCGCATGCCTGCGACCCAGGTAGCAGGCGCGCCGCCATTCTGGCTCGAGGCGCTGCTGACCGCCTCCACGCTGGAGGCCCTGGCGAGCGCCAGTCGACTGCCCGGCGCACCGGCGCCGGGTGACGCCTACCTGGTCGGCCTGCTGGCCAACTTCGGCACCCTGGTGATCGGGCACGTCTTTCCCCAGCACTACGAGCGGATCTGCCGCCTGCAGGAGGCCAACCGGCACCTCACGCACGCCCACGTCGATCAGCACGTCCTCCAGCTGCCGCGCGAGGTGATCGCCGCGGCCCTGCTCGAGAGCTGGGACCTGCCGCTGTCCGTGACCGAACCGATCCGATTCCAGCTGGTGCCCGACTATGCGGGCACGAGCGACATGCAGCTCCAGTTCCTGCGCCTGGCACGCGACCTGCTCGCCGCCGAGGGCCTGATCGAACCCCCCGACCGCACGCTGCCGGTCGCCGATCCCGAGGCGCTCGGCGTCTCCGACCGCGGCCTTGCCACCGTCATGCAGCGCCTGCAGTCCTCGCGGGACATGCTGGACGGCGCGGAGTCTGCGCTCCCCGGCTGACGCGTACCGCCGGGCCCCTCAGTACGTCGACGGCCGGCAACGACCAACGGCCGCCCGGACCGCGGCCATTGCGGCCGGCTGGCCGGTCCCTGCATCATGCCTCCCGTCGCCACCCCGGTCCGCGCCGGATCGGGCGGGCTCGGCCAGGGAGGATCCGGCAGAATGAATAACGACAAGTCCACGGGCGCGCATCGCTGGCGCTTCTTCCGCAGCGGTGGCTTCGACCAGGTCGCCCTCGAGTCCGCCGACGACCTGCGCCACCTCGACGAACTCGACCCCAAACTGTGGACAGCGCTCAACTGCCCGACCACCGGTCTCGAGTTCGACGCCCGTACGCTCCAGTTGCTGGACAACGACGGCGACGGCCAGATCCGTGTCCCCGAGATCCAGGCCGCGGTGCGCTGGGCCTGCCGCATGCTCCGCGATCCACAGACGCTGTTCGCCGGGGGCGACCTGTCGATCGATGCTATCGACGCCAGCGACCCGGAAGGCGCAACGCTCAGGACCGCGGCCACGAACGTGCTCGGCTACCTCGGGAAGCCGGCCGACGCCAACCTTTCGGTCGACGATTTTTCCGACATGACGCGCCTGTTTTCGCCGGACCACAACAATGGCGATGGCGTGGTGCCCGCGGCGCTGACCGGCGACCCCCTGCTCGCTCGGGTGATCGGCGAGATCGTCGATACCCAGGGTGGTGTGCCGGACCGAAGCGGCGAACCGGGTGCGACCTCCGAGACGGCCAAGGCCTTCTTCGAGCAGGCCGCCGCATACCTCGCCTGGCGCAAGCGCGGTGAGGACACCGCGGCCGAACTGTTACCGCTCGGCGACACAACCGCCGCAGCTTCGGCCGCCCTCGATGCGGTGGCGGCGAGAATCGACGACTTCTTCGCGCGCTGCCAGCTTGCCGCTTTCGATCCCCGCTCCGCGGAGGCATTGAATCCGCCGGCGAGCGCGTACGAAGCCATCGGCGCGCACACGATCGCCGGCGACGATGCAGAGGTTCGCGCCCTGCCGCTGGCCCGGGTCGAGGCCGGCCGGGCACTTCCGCTCGGCAGCGGCGTCAACCCGGCGTGGGCGGCCGAACTCGCCGCCCTTGCCGACACGGTGGTCAAACCCCTGCTCGGCGTGCGCGACAGCCTGACCCAGGCCGACTGGCAGGCGCTCACCGCGAAACTCGCTCCCTATCGAAAGTGGATGAGTGAACGCCCCGACTCCGCGGTGTGCGAACTGGACCCGGCACACCTTGCCGCGATCACCGGCAACGACACCCACGCGCGCATCGAGGCGCTCATCGCCGAGGACCAGCGCGCAGAGACGTCCGCCGCGACGATCGACGCCGTCGAGCGGCTGGTGCGCTACCACCGCGACCTGGTCACCCTGTTGCGCAACTTCGTTACGCTCAGCGATTTCTACGGCGGCCGGCAGAAGGCCATCTTCCAGGCCGGCACGCTCTACCTCGACCAGCGCAGCTGCGAACTCGTGCTGCGCGTGAGCGACATGGGCGCCCACGCGAACATGGCACCGTTCAGCGGATGCTATCTCGTGTACTGCACCTGCGAGCGCGCCGGCAGCGCACCCATCACCATCGCGGCGGCGCTGACCGGCGGCGAGGTCGACGAACTGATGGTCCCGGGGCGCCACGGCGTGTTCTACGACCGGGCCGGCCGCGACTGGAAGGCGACGGTGGTCAGAATCGTCGAGCAGCCAGTCAGCATCCGCCAGGCGTTCTGGTCGCCGTACCGGCGCGTCGGCACGTTCATCGAGAACCAGATCCGCAATTTCGCCGCGTCGCGCGACAAGGACGTGGACAGCAAGGCGCAGGCGGGTGTCACCGAAGCCGCGGCAACCGCGGAAGCCGGCAAGGCGGCGCCACCGGCGTTCGACATCGCCAAGTTCGCCGGGATCTTCGCGGCCATTGGACTCGCGGTCGGGGCCATCGGGACCGCGCTGACCGCCGCGATCTCCGGGCTGTTCGCGCTTGCCTGGTGGCAGGTCCCGCTGGTGATCGCAGCGGTCATGCTCGCGATCTCGGGGCCCTCGATGCTGCTCGCGTTCATGAACCTGCGGCGCCGCAATCTCGGCCCGCTGCTCGACGCCAACGGCTGGGCAGTGAACGCCCGCGCGCGCATCAACATCCCGTTCGGCGGCTCGCTGACCGGCGTCGCGGCGCTGCCGCCCGGATCGAGCCGCTCGCTGGTCGATCCGTTCGCGGACAAGAAGCGCCCCTGGAAGACCTGGCTGTTCCTGCTGGTGGTCGTCGCCGGCCTGATCGCGGCCTGGTACCGGGGCATTCTGGATCCGCTCCTGGCGCGCCTCGGCGGCTGAGCTCTATTGGGCTGCGGGTGCTTGCCCGCAGCCCAACCCCCCCTGCGGCGCCGCCCATGAGCTTCTTCCCGCCGGCCGCACGCGCGCGCCGGATCCTCCGGCTCGGCCTGCCCATCATGGGCGGCATGTCCACCTACACGCTGCTCGAACTGGTCGACATCGTATTCGTCGGCTTCTTCGGCACCGTGGCGCTCGCCGCGGTCGGCATCTCGGTCTTCCTGACGTTCGCCTACCTCGCGCTGTTCGGCGGCGTGTCCATCGCCGTGCAGGCGAGCACGGCGCGGCTGGTCGGCGAAGGCACACGCGACGATCTCGCACGGTTCCTGCGCACCACGTTGCTGCTGGTCGTCGCGCTCGCGCCGCTCGGCGCCCTGCTGCTCGGCTGGCGCGCAGGGGACCTGCTCGCGTTGATCAGCGACGATCCGGCTGTGCGCGAGACCGGCACCACGTACCTGCGCTGGTCGTTCGCGGCAGGCGTGTTCCTGACCGTGAACAACGCCTACATGGGCTTCTGGAACGCCACCGACCGGCCGCACCTGTATTTTCGCGTGGTGCTGGTCCAGGCTGCCGTCAAGCTGCCGCTCAACTACCTGCTGATGTTCGGCTGGGGGCCGCTGCCGGCCTTCGGGGTGGCGGGCGCGGGCATGGCCACGTTCGCGGCAGCGCTGGTGGGAACGATCTATCACGCGGCGACGGCCAATCGCGAGGCCGGCGGGTACTGGCGCGGCCCCATCCGCACGCAGCTCGGCGTGGTGTTCCGCCTGATGCTGCCCGCGGGTACGCAGCAGTTCCTCGAGAACCTCGCGCTGACGCTAATGTTCCGCATCGTCGCCATGGTCGGCACGGTGGAGGTCGCAGGCTATACCGTGCTCGTCAACCTGATCGGCGCGGTGGGCCTGCCAGCCTGGGGGCTGGGTCTCGCGGGCGCGACGCTGGTGGGACAGGCGATGGGTGCCGGCGATCCGGCCGCCGCCAACCGCTGGGCGTGGGACGTGGTCAAGGTGGGCACGCTCGCGATGGTCGTGCTCGGCATCCCGTTCTGGGCCGCGCCGGAGTTCATCCTCGGACTCTTCATCCACGACCCGGCGGCCATCGAGATCGCCACGTGGCCGTGCCGCATCCTCGGCATCATGATCGGCATCAACGGTATCGGCTACCTGTTCGCGAGCCTCCTGTATGGCGCCGGCGACGTCGCGCGGGTGATGTACGTGAACCTCGCGACGCAGTACCTGGTGCTGCTGCCCGGCGCCTGGCTGGTCGGCGTACACCTGGGCTACGGGCTCATCGGCGTCTGGCTCGTGCACCAGTTCGCCTTCCGGGCGCTCAATGCAGGCATCCTCACGGTGCTCTGGCAGCAGCGCCGCTGG
This sequence comes from Pseudomonadales bacterium, assembly GCA_019634925.1. Taxonomy (GTDB): domain Bacteria; phylum Pseudomonadota; class Gammaproteobacteria; order Pseudomonadales; family Azotimanducaceae; genus UBA7803. The sequence continues at coordinate 687,418 of JAHCAL010000001.1, read as the reverse complement.
GCCAAGGTGAAGCTGTGGTGAGGGCGGGTCGTGATGTGAGGTGAGGAGGAACCTGCGGCGATGGCTCGCCGCAGGTCCTGCGCGGTCAGGCGCGATCAGAACCCGTAACGGGCCCGCACGTACCAGAGGCGGCCGCGCGGATCGTGCAGGGTGCTCGAGAACGAGTTGAAGCCGGTCGCCTTCGGCGGCTCGCGATCGAACAGGTTCACGGCGCCGAGCGTCACCGACGCGTTGCGCTCCGTGAACATGTACGTGTACGAGGCATCCACCGTGGTGTGGCTGCTGACACGCAGCGGCTCAGGCACCGCTTCGGGCTCGGTCACGTCGCTCACGAAGTTGGTCGACACCGCCGCATAGTGCTGGTTGCGCGCCCAGTCGAGCAGCAGCGTGGACTTGAACTCCGGTAGCGGCCGGCCGATCAGCACCGTGTAGTTGAGACCCACCAGGTCGATCTTGGCACCCGGGTTCAGACGCGTGTCGAACGGGGTGATCGACTGGCGGATGTCGTACTCCAGGAACCAGGTCAGGTCGAGCGTCGCGCTGAATGCGCCCCACTCGGTATCCATCGAGTACCGGGTGAGCAGATCGAGGCCGGAGCTCCACATGCGGGTGCCGTTGGTATACGAACGATTCACGGTCAGCGCATTGCCCTGGCTGTCGAGCAGGATGTCCGCGGTCGCCGGATTGCCGTCGAGGTTCCTGAAGTTGCAGGCCTCGATCGCCAGGTAGGCCGGGTTCACCGATCCGTCCGGCAGCTGCGGCGACGGACGGCCCGCCAACCCCCAGTTGATCTGGCAGTCGTTGGCCATGGCGGACGCAGATTCCGGAATGATGATGTTCTTGTACTGGTAGATGAAATAGTCGAGCGAGGCGCTGAAGTTGTCCGTCGGCGTCCAGATCGCGCCGAAGTTGTAGTTCACCGACTCCTCCGGCTTGAGTCCCGGATTGCCGTATGTCGGAATGCGTCCGAACACGCCCGAACCGAAGCTCGCGCCGCCCGGGAAGTACTCCGCGATCACCGCCGCGGACGGCGCGCTGATGAACTGCAGGCCGGTGCCGCGGCCGAACTTCTGCGCAATCGAGGGTCCGCGGAACGAGGTGCCCCACGATGCGCGCAGGACCCAGTCCTCGTGCGCCTGCCAGCGTGCGGCCACTTTGGGATCCAGCGTACTGCCGGTGTCGCCGCCGTAGTCCTCGTAGCGCAGCGCCACCTGGACCTCGAGCCGGTCGGTCGCCGGAAGCGCCAGTTCGGTAAAGAGCGCGTAGATGTCCTGATCGGCGCTGTAGGGGATGGTCGGCCCCGTGAACGCGAACGGGAAGGTCGGATCGGTGGCCAGTTCGTTACCGCCCGTGCTGCGCTTTTCCTTCCGGTACTGGGCACCGACGGCCAGCCCGACGTTGCCGCCCGGCAGCGTCCAGCCCATGAAGTCGTTGGTGGACACGACCGCGTCGATGACGGTCAGTTCCGAGGTACCGCGCGCGATGCCCTGCCCGAACAGCTGGCTCACGTAGAACGCGTCGTTGCCGAGCGTGTGCTCGTTGCCGTAGCCATCCTCGATCACGGTGTTCGGCTCGAGGATGGAACTGCCGAACGGGTTGAACCAGTAGCAGCCCTGGGAAATGTCACCCGGGGTGGTCGGATTCTCGAACGTTCCGCGGTTGCAGTTCGGTCCCATGTAGCCGTTCAGCGCGTCGGCGAGGCGTTCGTTCACCGTGTCGTAGAACGTGGTGACGCCCTCTTCCTTGCTGAAGCTGAACGAGGCGTCGAACTGCCAGCTGTCGGTCAGATCTCCGCGCGCACCAGCCATGAACAGGCGCGTTTCGCGCTCGATCTGGCTCGACGCACGGTCCTTGAAGATTTCACCCGCAGACACTACACCGTCGCCGTTCACGTCCGCCGGCACGCCCATGTTGTTCATGAGATTGACGATGCTCGGCCGGACCACGCCGTTGAACGTGACCGGACCCAACGCATCGAGCACGGCCACCGGATCGAGGAAGTTCGGCAGCGTGACCGGGAAGCCGAACGCAGCGGAGAGTTGCGCCTCGGTGGCGAGCGGCACCACGGGAAGACCCGCGGGAATCAGCCGGTTGGCGATATCGTCGTCGTACGGGGTCGCCGTACCGCCGGTGGCGAGGAACGTCGCGATACCGTTGTACACGTGATGGCGCAGCCCCGGGTTCGCCGCGCTGTAGCGCGACTGCGCGGTGATCGGCAGCGAGGGCGACTGATTGATCTCGACGAAGTTCTCGGACAGCCCGAAGTAGCCGTAGGCCTCGACGCTGTCGGAGAGGTCATGGGTCCAGGACGCCAGCGCCTGCTTGCGCCGTTCGCGCGAGAACATGTCGCGCGACAGCAGGTCGGTCTTGGTGCTGCACAGACCCGAATTGCGGGTACGGTAGTAGCCGAGCGCGTTACACGCCGGATCCTGGACGTAGGCCAGCGTCGGGAACGGGCCAAGCGTACCGAACGGCGAACCGACCGACAGCGCCGCGAACTGGTCCTGCGGCAGGTTGAACGGGCTCGGGCCGCCGGATGCACCGTCGACGATGTCTTCGACGGCGTAGTCGCGCGCCGCCGTTTCCAGCGGATCGCGTTCGAAATAGTTCATGCCGATCACGAAGTGGGTGCGGTCGTTGCCGAAGCCCCAGATCGCACCGATATCGGTATCGCGGGTTTCGTCCTTGCCGACCGCGCGCAGCGGCTCGCGGTAGATCTCCGGCAGCCCGTAGCTGTCGAAGTTGGTGTCGCGACCCTTGAACGTGTCCTGGTAGAGACCCTGGATCTCGAAGCCTTCGAAGCGCGTGCGCAGCTTGAAGTTGGCGACCCCCGCCACCGCGTCCGACCCGTACAGGGCCGACGCGCCGTCCTTCAGGATCTCGATGTTCTCGATCATGATGAACGGCAGCCGGTTGATGTCGACGAACTGTTCACCGACGTTCGAGGTCGACGTGCCCGAGTTCAGCCGCTTGCCTTCCAGCAGTACCAGGGTCGAGGCCAGACCCATGTTGCGGATGTTGATGTTGCCTGCGCCGGCACCGCCGACGCTCTGTTCCTGCGCCGTGACGTTCTCCGAACCGATGACGGCCGGCAGCGTCATGACCAGGTCGGCCAGCTGCGGCCGGCCTTTCGCCTCGAGCTCCTCTCGCCCGAGCACGCGAACCGGCGACGGCGCGTCCTCGGGCGCGCGCCGGATGTAGGATCCCGTAACCACCACTTCCTCGATGACCTGCTGACCGATGGCCGCAGGCGCACCAAACCCCATGCCGCCAGCAACGAGGCTGGCCGCGAGCAACGGATATCTCGACTTCATACTGCTAGGACTCCCCTGATATATCCCCCGCTACCCATCGCGCTCCGGGACGGAGCAGACGGACGGCACCGGCCGCCACAGCGGGCAGAACGTGTTATAACAACATTGCGGAGCCTTCGGGAAGTACCTGGCCGCGATAAATCGTGCAGGCAGCGCCAGCAGCGGTCGCGGCACGCGCGAAGGCCGGCTGCTCGGCCGTCAATCGAGTGGCGGCAGATCGCGAAACTCGGGCTCCGTGCCGGCCGCCTTGGCCCTGAAGTAGGTAGCGATCTCCTCGCCCTGGCCGAGCGCGCCCATCCAGACCTGCTGGTAGGCGAGCGTATCCGCCACGCTGTGGTCACGCCCGTAGTTGAGCAGGTGCTTGGTGCTCATCACCGCGAGCGGCGACTTGCGCGCGATTTCCCGCGCGAGGTCCATGACGTGCGCGACCAGCGCGACCTGATCGTCGAACACCGCATTTACCAGGCCGCGCGCCAGCGCCTCGTCGGCAGCCATGCGGCGCCCGGTGTACGCCAGCTCGCGCATGAGTCCGTCCGGGATGAGCCGCGGCAGCCGCTGCAGCGTGCCGACGTCGGCCGCGAGGCCGATGTTGATCTCCTGGATGCAGAAGAACGCGTCGCGCGTGCAGTACCGCGCGTCGCAGGCTGCCACCAGATCGACGCCGCCGCCCACGCAACCGCCCTGGATGGCGGCCAGCACGGGCATCCGCAAGGTCTCGAGGCGCGTGAACACGCCCTGCAGCCGATCGAGGTGGCGCCGCGCGATCTCGCCCGCGCGGCCCCGGTCCCAGTCCTGGGCGCGCGTGCCCGTGAACGCGGAGACGTCCATGCCCGCGCTGAAATGTTTGCCGCTCGACGAGATCACAAGGGCCCGCACGTCGCCGCGCCGGTCGACCGCTTCCAGGGCGGCAGGGAACTCCTCCCAGAAGGCCGGCGGCATGCGGTTGTATTCCTCGCCGCGCGAGAGCTCGAGGTGCGCGACATGGTGCTCGATGTCGAGAGTGAGGCGCGTGTAGTTCATGGTCGCTCCGGTTAGGTGGAAGTACAGCCTAGCACCGCTCGTACACGCGGCAGTAGACTGCCCGCGCCGCTCGAACAGCGGACGCGCGCGCCGAACCCTACCAATGAGGAAACCAGACTTGAACGGGCACGATGCATCCGAGCGCTACAGTCGTCTGACCATCGCCCTGCACTGGCTGATGCTGCTCCTGATCATCGCCGTCTACGCATGCATGGAGCTGCGCGAGTTCTACCCGCGCGGCAGCGATCCGCGCGAGGCACTCAAGGCCTGGCACTTCACGCTCGGGCTCACGGTCTTCGCACTGGTGTGGATACGCCTGCTCGCGCGCCTGATCGGTCCACGTCCGGCCATCAACCCGCCGCTGCCGGCCTGGCAGGCGCTCGGCGCACGACTGCTGCACCTCGTGCTATACGCGTTCATGATCGTGATGCCGCTCGCGGGCTGGCTGATCCTGAGCGCGAGCGGCGCCACCATTCCGTTCTGGTTCACCGATCTGCCCGCGCTGGTCGGGGCGAACGAGACGCTCGCAGAGACGGTCGAAGAGCTGCACGAGACCATCGCGTCGGTCGGCTACTGGCTCATCGGCCTGCACGCCGCCGCAGGCCTCTACCACCACTACATCCGCCGCGACGACGCGCTGCGACGCATCCTGCCGTTCGCGCGCTGACCGCCACGCCCCGCGGACAGATTGGGGTCGGAGTCAAGGTTGGCAAGGTTGGGGTCGGAGTCAACGTCATAGCATGTAGCCGTCGCCAGAGGCGCGTACCGTGATGTCCCCGATCGACACACCCCACGGCTGGTCGATCGCGTAGACGATCTGATCGGCCAGGTATTCCGGCGCGAGCGCGACGTAGCTGATGCTGTCCGGATCGAGATCCTGCGCGGGCAACTGCCCCGCCTGCAGCGCCTGCATCTTGAGTCCGTAGCTCGCGGCGTTGTGGCCGAGAATACCGACGATCGCTGCCGGATTGATGATGCCCGTGGCGAGATTGGTCGCCGGCACCCCAGTCGGCTTGACGATGGTGACCTTGATCTTCCCCTGGGATTCCATGCGCAGCGCTTCCGACAGCATGTTGACCGCCGCCTTGGTCGCGCCGTACACGCCGGCGCCGACCACCGGGAAGTTACCGTAGATCGACGACAGGTTGACGATGTGCCCGCGGCCCTGCGCGATCATCTGATCGTGCACGGCCAGCATGCCGTACAGCACGCCCTTGATGTTGATGTCGATGCACCGCGCCCAGGCATCGGCCGCGCGGGCGTGGTCCGCATAGAACGCGAGCGGCATGGTCCCCGCGTTGTTCACCAGCACGTCGATGCGGCCGAACCGCTCGAGCGCCGTGGCCGCCAGGGCCTGCATGTCCGCAAGCCCGGTCACGTCGGTCACCCTTGTCGCGACGGACCCGCCGCTGGACTCGATGATCGCGCGGGTTTCGTCGAGTCCCGACGCATCGATGTCCGCACACACGAGATGTGCGCCCATGGCCGCGGTCTTGCGACTCACCAGCCGGCCGAATCCGCCGGCCGCGCCGGTGACGATGATGACCTTGTCGGCGACGTGGTTGGACATGACCGCGACTCCCCGTTGATGCCCGATTGTGGCCGAGCGGCGGACCCGCAGGCAAACCACGGACCCTGGTGCATAATCCACCGCTGCCGCGGCAGCCAACCGCCCCGATCCACGCAGGAGTCCTCTCCATGACCGTATCGAATTCCGGCGATTTCCCGCTCACCCACCGCACCACGGACGTCGGCGGCGCGCGCATCCACTGGGTCGAGTGCGGCACGGGACCGGTGGTGCTCATGGTGCACGGCTTCCCGGAATCCTGGTATTCCTGGCGCCACCAGCTGCCGGCACTTGCCGCCGCGGGCTACCGGGCGGTCGCGATGGACGTGCGCGGCTACGGGCGTTCGGCCAAACCCCGCGCGGTCGACGAATACCGCATGGTGCGCATGGTCAGCGACGTCGTTGGCGTCATCGCGGCACTCGGCAGCGACGACGTGACCCTGGTCGGACACGACTGGGGCGCGCCGATCGCCTGGAATACCGCGCTGCTGCGTCCGGATCTGCTGCGCGGCGTTGCAGGGCTCTCGGTGCCCTACTCGCCGCCGAGCCGCGGCCAGCGCCCGCTCGCGCGCATGCGCGCCATGGCCGGCGAAAACGAGTTCTACGTCGAGTACTTCCAGGAACCGGGACGTGCAGAGGCGGAAATCGAACAGGACGTGCGCCGCTGGCTGCTCGGTTTCTACTGGTGCGCCTCCGGCGACGTGGTCAACGGCCCGAACATCTCGATCGTGCCGCGCGGCAAACAGTTGAAGGACCAGTTCGTGTTCCCCGAATCGATGCCGGCCTGGCTCACCAACCAGGACCTCGACACCTATACACGCGAGTTCGAATACTCGGGGTTCTTCGGCCCGCTCTGCCGGTACCGCAACGTGGACCGGGACTGGGAAGACCTCGCGGCATTCGCCGATCGGCCCATCGAAATCCCTGCGCTCTTCATCGGCGGCGACCGTGACGGCCCGACCATCTGGGGCCGACCCGCCATCGACCGGTTTGCCGAGACCCTGCCGCGGCTCACGCGATGCGAAATCCTGCCCGGCTGCGGACACTGGACCCAGCAGGAGCGGCCGGAGGCTACCAATGCGCTGCTGCTCGAGTTTCTCCGCCAACTCCACTGACGGGCCAGTACCGCCCTCAGCCCCCATCGGCCTGTGATGCCGCACTGCCGTCCTGGTCGTCGGCAGCGTCAGCCAACTCGTGCGCCCATTTGTGCGCCCATTTGTTAAGGGGCTGCAACGCCGCGAGCAGTCCGGCGCCAAGGGCGGTCACCCCGTAACCGGCTCCGGGTTCATGCTCGACGATTCCAGCGGCACGCAGCTCCGCGAGGCGCTTGTTCAGGACGGTGGGCGAAGGCTGGTCACAACGCGCCTGCAGCATGCGGAAGGTCATTCGACCTTCGCGCAGCTCCCACAGCACGCGCAACGCCAGCCGCTGGCCGAGGAGTTCGAACAATACGACGAGGGGTCTGCCCGTACTCGAACCTGCGACCGGTGTTCCCGGCACCAAACGGCGCTCGTTCCGCCCGGCGCGGCCACCCTTCCCACGCTTGCCCGCTGGCGGTTCGCTAATCGACCTCGGCACGCTGACCACGCCTCCGCAACCATTTGCTACATATTACGTAGCATGATAAGTTAGCTACACTTAGCGTAGCAAAGGGCTCCCCACCATGAACGCAGCTCGCGTCGCACCGCTCGCCCAACCATGGCCGCCTGCCATTGCGGACATTCTGTCGCGCTATCCCCAAGGCCCGGAAGGGCCCATCGGACTTTTCCGGACCCTGGCGCATTCGGAACGCACCTTGCGCAAGCTCGGCAACTCCGGCGTGCTCGACCGGGAGAGCCCCATTTCGCTCAGGCATCGGGAAATCCTGATCCTGCGAACCAGCGCGAACTGTCGATGCTCGTACGAGTGGGGTGTGCACGTCAGCATCTTCGCTGCAAAGGCCCGACTCAGCCCCGCGCAGATCGCAGATACCGCGGCCGCATACCCCGACAGCGCGCTCTGGTCCGAGGACGACCTGTTGCTGTTGCGACTGGCCGATGCATTGCACTACCAGAACGGCATCGACGATTCGCTATGGCAGGCGATCGGCGAGCGCTGGAACATCGCACAGCTGTTGGAGATGCTCCTGACCTGCGGCTTCTACCACACCATCGCGTATTTCAACAACGCACTCAGGATCGAACAGGAGCCCGGTACACCCATGCTTCCGGGACACGATTCCCGGAACGCTGCGTCGGGCGCCGAGCGGCACACGACGTAACGGCGGCTATCGCCACCTGATCGGGCGTTCACGCGCGCTTTACGCCCGGTGTCGGATACTTCGCCAACCCGCTGCTACCCGGTCCGGCATCGTGCATCCAACATCGCCATCGTCACTTCGCGGCGCACTCGGAGTCCTCCTCATGAGCCTGTTCGTGCTGTCCGGCTGCGCCGGCACCCGCCATCCGCCGCTCACCCTCGCGGAACGGGTCGATCTGGAACGCTTCATGGGCGACTGGTACGTCATCGCCAACATTCCGACGGCGCTCGAGCGCCGCGCGCACAACGCCGTCGAGACCTACCGGCTCGACGCGGACGGCACCATCGCAACGACCTTCACCTTCCGCGACGGAGCGTTCGACGGACGCGAAAAGCGCTACCACCCGCGCGGATTCGTCCGCGACACGGCAAGCAACGCGGTCTGGGGGATGCAGTTCGTCTGGCCCATCAAGGCCGACTACCGGATCATGTTTGTCGATCCCGAGTACCGGTACACGGTAATCGGCCGCGAGCGGCGCGACTACGTCTGGATCATGGCGCGCACGCCCACGATGCCGGAATCCGACTATGCCGAGATCATCGCGCTGCTCGGCCGTGAGGGCTACGACGTGGCGCAGATTCGCGAGGTACCGCAGCGGTGGCCGTGACGCCGCGCGGCTGATGCGCACCCGTCGCCGCGCGCCGACCCGACCCTGTTTCCGAGGGCGGCCCGGTGGTAGCCTGCGCGCATGGCCGATCCCCACGCGCCGACGACCCTTTCCCCGCGCCAGGCCGAGCGCGTGCTCGAGCGGCTGGGTTTCGCACGGCCACCCACGCCCGACCGTGCCGGCTTGACCGCGCTGTACGGCGCCTGGTGCAGACGGGTCCCCTTCGACAACGTGCGCAAACTGCTGCATCTGCGCACTGGCGATCCGGGTCCGCTGCCCGGTGACACCCCGAGCGATTTCCTGGATGCGTGGCTGGCCCATGGCGCCGGCGGTACCTGCTGGGCCATCCACGGCGCTCTCTGCGCCCTGCTCGAATACTGTGGATTCGCCGCCACGCGCGGTATCGCCACGATGCTGGTGGCACCCGACGTGCCACCCAATCACGGCACGCTGACGGTCGAGTCGGGCAGCGAGATCCTGCTCGTCGACGCCTGCATCCAGCATGGCGAACCGCTCGCCCTCGATCCGCTCGAGGAAACCATCGTGGACCATCCGGCCTGGGGCGTGCGCGCGCGGCCGGCCGGCGCCACGTGGCTGGTGCGCTGGCGCTCCCCGTTCACGCTCGAAGGCATGGACTGCCGGATCGATTCACTGACGGGCGACGCAGCAGCCTTCCGCCGCTACCACGAACAGACCCGCGCCTGGAGCCCGTTCAATTTCGAGCTGTTCGCGCGTGTCCTGCGCCCCGGTGGCGTGCTCGTCGCGGCGCGCGGCGAGCGTATCTTCTTCGACGAGAATGGCGGCGTTGCGCGCACACCGCTCTCGGGGGAAGCGCGCCTGCGCTTCCTCATCGAGGAACTCGGGATCGCCGAGGAACTGGCGACGCGTGTTCCGGCGGACGTGCCGATGGCGCCTCCGCCCGGCAGCGCGACGGCCGCGAACGCCGGTCACTGACATCCGGCGGTCTGGCATACTGCGCCGACCGCATCGTCACCGGAGCCGGCATGAGCCTCGAGTTCTGGGAACTCACCAGCTACGTCGTCACCGCCGTGGGCCTGCCGCTCGCGATCTTCGTGTTCCTCTACGAGCAGCGCAAGGAGCGCGACAACGAGGAGGAAGCGGTCTACCTGCAGCTCTCCGACAACTACCAGGACTTCCTGAAGGTCGCGCTCGACAATCCGGACCTGCAGCTTTTTTCCGCCGAGGAGACGCCCGAGCTGACCGACCAGCAGCGCGAGCGCATGTACATCATCTTCAGCATGCTGATCTCGCTCTTCGAGCGGGCCTACCTGCTGCTGTACGAACCACACATGTCCGCGAAGCAGGCGCGCCGCTGGTCGTCCTGGGAGGACTACATGCGCGAGTGGCTGAGCCGCGCGGACTTCCGGATGCTCCTGCCGCTCCTGCTGCGGGGCGAGGATCCGGAGTTCGCCAGGCGCCTGCAGGCGCTGCTGCCGGATGTAGCGCCGCCGGGTTCCAGCAACAAAGCGGCATCGGCACCGTCGTGACCCCGACCAGACCTACCGTGGATTTTCCGGCCGGCCCGGGTCTCACCGCCCGGGACCCCGCGTTTCGCGACGATCCGCACCCGGTCTACGACCGGCTGCGCGACGAACGGCCGGTCCACCACGACGCGGACTACGGGCGCTTTGTCGTCACTCGCTACCGCCACGTCCGGCAGATCCTGCGTCAACGGGATTTCGGCGCGGATGCCAGGAAAGCGAGCGCGGGTTCCTACATGCGGCGGGTTGCCGGCACCGGCGTGAACGAGGGGTCGGGAGACACCGCCTACGCGCCACCGCTGGTGCTGTCGGACGACCCCGATCACCGGCGTCTGCGCCTGCTGCTCAGCAAGGCGTTCACGCCGAAAGCGGTCGAGGCGATGGCGGCACCGGTTGCCGAGGTCGCGGCCGAACTGCTCGACCGCATGGCCGGCCAATCGGAAATCGACTTCATCGCCGACTACGCCGGGCCGCTGCCGACCCGCATCATCGCCGCGATGATGGGCATCGGCCGTGAACACGTGGACGACCTCAAGCGCTGGTCCGAAGCCATCCTGCGCGGCTACGACCCGGACCGCGACGGCGTCACGCACCGCGCGCTGCGTGACGCCTACGTAGCGGCGAGCCGACTGTTCAGGGAGACGGTCGAAACGCGGCGCCGCGCGCCGGGCGACGACCTGATCTCGGCGATGGTGCGCGCACGCGACGAGGCGGACCGGCTCTCCGATCTCGAGATCATCAGTCTGTGCACGCAACTGCTGGTGGCCGGTAACGTCACGACCACGGACCTCATGGGCAACGGCCTGAACGCCCTGCTCGACGCCCCGGCCGAGCTCGAGAAGCTGAAGCAGCGCCCAACGCTGATCGAATCCGCGATCGAGGAGATGCTGCGGTTCGACTGCCCGATCACCGAGACCGCACGTATCGCGCACACCGACGGCACGCTCGGCGGTTGTCCCGTCACGCAAGGGGATACGCTGACGCTCTCGCTCGCTGCCGCCAATCACGACCCGGCCGTGTTCGCCGACCCGCATCGGTTCGACATCGAGCGGGCAGACAATCCGCACCTCGGCTTCGGCAGCGGTATTCACGTCTGTCTAGGTGCGCCGCTGGCGCGGCTCGAGGCCCGTATAGGGATGGGCGCATTCCTGGCCCGATTCCCGCAGGTCAACCGGGCGGACCGTGCCGCCAGGCGACGCGATCTGCCATTCTTCAGGGGTTTCGAAGTACTGCCGGTGCGACTGCGCTGAACGCGCTGCGCAGGGCGCGACAGCGCCCCGCACCACATCGGAATCCTTTCCTCAGCGGACGTATGCGGCCCGGCGCGGCGTACGCCCACCGGAGGCCCGCGCACCGGGAGCGCTCGCACTCGTGCGACCCGCCGAACCCGGGCCCGCATCGCGGCGTCCGCCGCCCTGCGCCGCACGCCCGTCGGACGGCTTGGCGGCACGTTGCCGGTCAGGCGCGACCGCCTGCCTGCGCGGTGCGGCTGGCGCGCGTGTTTCCACCACCTCGAACGCTGGCAGCGGTGCGAACGGCACCCGCTGGTTCATGGTCCGCTCGATGTTGCGCAGCAGGCTCGTCTCGTCGGGCGCGACAAGCGATACGGCGGCACCCGTGGAGCCCGCCCGCGCCGTGCGGCCGATGCGGTGTACGTAGTCCTCGGGAACGTTCGGCAGCTCGTAGTTCACGACCTGGGGCAGCTCCTTGATGTCGAGCCCGCGCGAGGCGACCTCGGTGGCTACGAGCGCCGTGATCGAACCCTCGCGGAATTCCGACAGCGCCTTCACCCGCGCCGACTGGCTCTTGTTGCCGTGGATCGCGGCGGCGCGGATACCGGAAGCCTGCAGCTGCTCGGTAAGGCGGTTCGCGCCGTGCTTGGTCCGGGTGAAGACCAGCGCCTGCGACCAGGGGCCTTCGCCCGCTGCACCGTTCCTGAACAGGTGCACGAGCAGGTGGCGCTTGTCTTCCTTCACCACCTTGAACGCGATCTGTTCGACCCGTTCCGCGGTGGTATTGCGCGGTGCGACCTCGACGCTGACCGGGTCCTTCAGCATCCCGGCCGCGAGCGCACGGATCTCCTCCGAATAGGTCGCCGAGAACATCAGGTTCTGGCGCTCGCGCGGCAGCATGCGGATGATCCGGCGGATCGCGTGGATGAAGCCCATGTCGAGCATCCGGTCGGCTTCGTCGAGCACGAAATGCTGGACGCTGCCGAGGTCGCAATGCCGCTGTTCGCAGAGATCGATGAGGCGTCCGGGTGTGGCGATCAGCACGTCGCAACCGGCGCGCAGGCCATCGATCTGCGGACGCTCGCCGACGCCGCCGAAGATCACCCGGCAGCGCAGTTTCTTGTGGGCGCCGTAGTCCTCGACGCTGTCGGCGATCTGCGCGGCGAGTTCGCGGGTCGGAGTCAGCACCAGAACGCGCGGCGCCCTGCCGCGCGGTGCATCGAGCAGCTGCAGCAGGGGCAGCACGAAGCCGGCGGTCTTGCCGGTGCCGGTCTGGGCGCCGGCCAGCACGTCGTGGCCGGCGAGGACGGCCGGAATGGCCGCCGACTGGATGGGTGTAGGTGTCGTGTAGCCTTTTGCAGCCACGGCACGCAGCAACTCGGGTTCGAGCCCGAGGGATTCGAATGACATCGGATCTGTTCCTGTATACGGAGACTCGCCTTGCGAGGGGATTGCCCTCGAGCGGTCAGAAGCGAGAAGCGGGTTTAACGATCGCCGAGGCCGGAGGATTCCGGTGGTAGCGTGGAGGGGGCGCTGACCGCGCAACCCCTGACTCGAGCGCGGACTATACGCGTCTTCACGCGGCGCGGCCAGCGCTCATTTGTACTGCTCGCTGAACGATCTTTCAGGTCGGCACGAGCGAATCACCGATCGCGATCGCGCCCGGCTCCACCACGCTCGCATAGACGCCTAGATTGCCGCCGTGCAGTTGCACCAGCGCGCGCATGACCTTCGGATCGCGCGGCAGGTCGAGGAACCCGTGCGTGGTCATGATGCAGCGCGGACACGCCATCGCAACCTCGAGCACCGCGCCGCCGACCCGGAGCCGCCGCCCGACCCAAGCATCTTCGACGAAGCCGGTCGCGGCCCCGTCGACGAGTATGTTGGGGCGGAAGCGGCGCACGTCGAAGTTCGACGCGTAGCCGGCAGCACGGGCCAGTGCCCCGAGCGCTTCGAGCGCGCTGCGGCTCATGATCAGCAGCGGATACGCGTCGAAATAGGTCCCCGGCGGCGAGGCGTGGGTGAACAGTTCGGGTGGGAAACTGGCAAGATCCGGCAGCGGCTCGTCGGGCGTGCGCGCGAACACGGCGCGCAGTTCCGCCTCCATATCCGCATCCGGCGCCGCGGCGGCGCGCCGATAGTGAGCTTCGGCGGTAGCCGGGAGCAGGGGCCAGAGCGACACGGGGTGCTCGAGCACGCGGCTGAGCCAGGCATTGACGTCGCCGTCGCCGCTGTCGCGCCGGGCACCGCCGCTCGCATGGATCCGCACGGGTGCGGACGGCCGGGCTGCGTCCGGCTCGAGCAGGAACTCCGCCGCCATGCCCATGAGCAGCGGGAAGCGTTTCGCGCCTGTGAGCGCGCCCTGCACCTCGTCCTTGAGCGCCCAGGCCCGGTCCCCGGGAATGCCGTTCGGGGTGAGCCCGGCGCGCTCGACCGATTCGCCGAGCATGCTCTTCACCGGATAGCGGAACAGGCGGTCCACTCGAAACATGGCGGGTCCCCGATACGGCCCGCGTCGACCGGGCGCGGCAGTCCGACGCGCGCGATTGTAGTAGCATTCGAGCGTCCGTTTCGACTGCCGCAGCCCGCTGGCGGTCGCAACGGCCCGCGTCCGGTCCGGCACGGAGTCACCATGGCAACCCTGCAGCAATATCCCGAGATCGCGGCGCTGCTCGTGCTGATCCTGGGCCTCGTGCTCGGCAAGGTGGCGGAGCGCGGTGTCCGCCATGCGCTGGCGCTGGTCGAGCGGCTGGCGAGCCGCACCGGTTCCCGCCACGGCGGGCTGTTCTCCCCGGCGTTCCAGCGCGCGAGCGGCCTGCTCGCCTATGGGATCGTGCTGGCGCTCGCGATCACCGAAGCCATTCGCCTGCTCGGCATCAGCCAGTTGACCAGCTGGCTCGACCAGGCCCTGGCCTATGCACCGCGCGTGGTCATCGCACTGTTCATCCTCGGCATCGGCAACGCGCTCGGCGTACTGGCGCGCAACCTGGTCGCGGGCGTGGCCGGTCACGGCACGCCCGATGCGCTCGGGCCGCGCGCGGTCCAGGCCGCGATCCTGGTGGTGGCCATCATCACGGCGCTCCAGCAGCTCGGCATCGACATCTCGTTCATCACGCAACTGGCAATGATCGTGCTGGCCGCCGTGGTAGGTGGCCTTTCGCTTGCGTTCGCGCTGGGCGCGCGCCGCTACGTCGCGAACCTGCTCGCACAGACCGAGCTCGCCCGCTACGGCACGGGCGAGCGCCTGCGCATCGACCAGGACGAAGGCCTGGTCGTCGAGATCCATCGCACGGGGCTGGTGCTCGCGACTCCGGAAGGCCTGGTCTCGATACCCGCCGCGCGACTCGCGGAAGGTCGCGTGGTGCGGCTGCCGGTCGACCTGGCGGAAGACTGACCAACATGGCCGACGCCGATGCCCTGACCGTCGCCTTCGCACGCGAACATCCCGAGGAAGTCGCGGCGCTGCTCGCCCGCGCATCCGCCGCCGAGGTGCTGCGCGTGGTCGCGGACCTGCCCGGCGAACTCGCACCGGGCGTCGTCGCCCGGCTCGGCCGCACGAGCGCCCGCATGGTCCTGGACGCGACCGATTCGACCCGCGTCGCCGACTGGCTGTCCGGCGCGGCAACGGAGGACGCCATGAGCCTGCTCGTGCAGCTCGACCCCGGCCGCCGCGCCGAGGTGCTTGCAGAGGTGCGCGATCGGCGCCTCAAACGCAACCTGGAGCGACTGCTGGTCTATCCGGAGCGGACCGTGGGCGCGATCGCGAATCCCTCGGTCCCGCGGCTCGGCGACGGCGTCACCGTCGGCGACGCCGTCCGCCTGCTGCGGCGCGACGCGGAGCAGACCGATGAGCCCGTCTGGATCGTGGATGCCGCGGGACGCCTGCGCGGCGTGCTCGACTTCGCGCGAATCCTCAATGCACGCAGCGAGCACACGACGCTCCGGGACTGCGCCATCGTGGTGCTGCCGCTGCGCGCGGAGACGTCGCTCAAGGCGGCCGCCGACGCACGTGAGTGGCTGAAGCACGCCATCCTTCCGGTGGTCGACGGCAACAACTACCTGCTCGGCGCGCTGTCGCGCCAGCGCCTGATGGCCGAAGTCGAGTCCTCGCGCCGCGAGCAGGGTCTGACCGACGGCATCGCCACCGTCGCGGCGGCGTACATCCGTTTCATGGCGAGCGCGCTCGCTGACCTGCTCTCCGGCCGGCGTCCGGGATGAGCTCGCACCCGCTCATCGCGACCGAGTACCTGCGCCGGCACCCGGGCGCCGCGGCACACGTGCTCGACGGGCTGCCGGCGGCGGAACTCGACGCGTGTCTCGACAGCCTGCCCGGTCGCGAGCTGGCGCACGTACTCGAATACATGAGCCCGGCCGCCGCGTCGCGGATCTTCGCGGCCCTCGACGCGCCCGCCTGCCGCGACCTTCTCGAATACGCATCGTCCAAGGTCGCGATCGCGTTGCTGTCGAACCTGGATGCACAGGCCCGGACCAGCCTGCTCGACTCGCTGAACCCGGCGATGCGCGACGAATTCATCCGCCTGCTCGCGTACCCGACCGGCACCGCCGGCCGCCTGATGGACTCGTTCGTACTCGGCTTCCGCCCCGAGCTCAGCGTCGCGGAATGCCTGGATCGCCTGCGCGAATCGGGCATCCGTTCGGCTCGCTCGCTCTACGTGGTATCCGAGGACAACCGGCTGCTCGGGCGGATCAGCATGCAGGATCTCGCGCTCGCCGAGCGCGACGAACGGATCCGCGACCTGATGCAGCCGGCCCAGGGACGCGTCGGCGCCCTGGACGGCCGCGAGGAAGTGGTCGAGGTGCTCGACCGGTTCCGCCTGGACTCGGTCCCGGTGGTGGACGAGAACGACCGGCTGGTCGGCGTGGTGCGCCACGACAGCCTGCTCCAGGCCGTCGAACACGTGGCGTCGGCGGACCTGCAGAAGATGGTGGGCGTGAGCGCCGACGAACGCGCGCTGTCGCCGATCTCGTTCTCGATCCGCCGCCGCCTGCCGTGGCTGCACATCAACCTGCTCACGGCGTTCCTGGCGGCGGCCGTGGTCGGGATGTTCGAGTCGCTGATCGGTCAGTTCACCGCGCTGGCGGTGCTGCTGCCGGTGGTCGCCGGGCAGTCCGGCAACGCCGGGTCGCAGTCGCTCGCGGTGACCATCCGGGGCCTGGCGCTGAAGGAAGTCGGCATCCGCGAATGGCGCCGCCTGCTCAGCAAGGAACTCATGGTCGGCGCAGCGAACGGTGTAGCGCTCGCGATCACCTGCGGGGTCGGCGTGCTGATCTGGAGCGACTCGATCGGCCTCGCCCTCGTGATCGGCGTGGCGATGATCATGTCCATGATCGCGGCCGGCATCGCGGGTGCGCTGGTGCCCATCGGCCTCACCCGGCTCGGCCAGGATCCGGCGACGGCTTCGTCGATCATCCTGACCACGGTGACCGACGTCACCGGCTTTCTCAGCTTCCTCGGCACCGCCTCGCTGCTCGCGTTCATGCTCTGAACGAAGCGGGCCCCGCGCGTCCCGCTACTCGCGGGTGACGTCGATGATCTGCAGCATGATCTCGCCCATCTGCTGCTGCAGCGCATTGAGCTCCGCGAGCAAAACCTCCTGGCGCTGCTTCAGCGCTTCGTACTGCGCGGCGAGCGCCCGGACGCGGGCTTCATCGATGGCCATGCGCGCTCACCTCCCCTTGTCGAGCGTCGCGTTCCACTTCGCGACGTCGTCCGCCCGGGCCGCGAGCAGTTCGTCGACGTCGCCGGTCAGCGTGATGCCACTGATGGTGTCGCCCTGCACGATCGCATCGACGACCGCCTGATCGGAGGCACCGTCCACCGCGCCGAACACCGTATGCGCGTCGTCGAGCCACGGTGTAGCGACGTGGGTGATGAAGAACTGCGATCCGTTGGTGCCCGGACCCGCGTTCGCCATCGACAGGCGGCCCGGCTTGTCGTGGCGGAGCGAGGAGTCGAACTCGTCCTTGAACCGGTAGCCGGGACCGCCCGTACCGGTGCCGAGCGGGCAGCCGCCCTGGATCATGAAGTCCTTGATGACGCGGTGGAACCTCAGCCCGTCGTAGAAACCGCGCCGGGCCAGGTTGACGAAGTTGGCCACGGTCAGCGGTGCCTGGTCCGCGAACAGGGTGAGGTGGATGTCGCCCTTGCTGGTGGCGATGGTTGCCTGGATCTTGCTCACTGTATCTCCTGGTTGTCGGTGTCAGCCGCCGGACGTGCTCTTGCCGCGCAGGTCCGGCGCGTGGTGCCCGGGCATGGCCTGCTGGGCGGTGGCGGCTTCCTGCATCGCCTTCACCGCACCTTCGTGGGACATGATCTTCGACATGACCGCCTGGCCGGCCCGCTCGAACGATTCCCGGTTCTCGATCAGGTGCCGCTGCGACTCGCGCAGCCCCCCGAGCATGCCGTTCACTTCGGGGATGACGTAGCGCGCCACCATCTCCCAGCTGTTGAACGTGTCCTGCCGGTTCGCCCAGTCGTGCGCGAAGCCGATCACGGTGCCGAAGCCGCCGGTGACAGACTGCAGGTTGCGGATCGCCGCGATGAGGTCGTCGGGCGTGCCGACCACCGCACCGCCGCCTTCCGCGGCGAACGCCTCGATGGCGGCGTCGGGGCTGTCGAAGTGCACCGCGCCCGGGCGCTGCAGGGTCTGCACCGTGTATTCGTTGTGCCAGCGCTGCAGACCGTGGCGCGCCTGGGCACGGGCGAGCTCGCGTGTCTCGGCGATGTGGAAGCTCATGAGCACGCGCCAGTTGCCGCGGTCGACTGCCTGGCCGTGGCGGGCCGCGGCTTCCTCGGCGAACTTCCACTGGGTCGGCAGCGCCTGCAGGCCGGCGGTGGAGTTGGAGCCGATGGAGATCACCCCGGTGCCATACTTGCCGGCCAGCGTCATGCCCGACGGGCTCACCGTGGACGCGACGACGACCGGCAGCGATTCCTGCAGCGGCAGCAGCTGCAGCGCCGCATCGCGCAACGTGAACCACTCACACTCGTAGGAGAACCGCGGCTCGCCGCGCAGCAGGCGCAGGATCACGCCGAGCGCCTCGTCCTGCCGGTCGCGCTGCACCATGGGATCGATGCCGAGCATGTACGCGTCCGACGGCAATGCGCCGGGACCGGTCCCGAAGATCGCCCGGCCGCGGGTCATGTGGTCGAGCTGCACCATGCGCTGCGCCACGTTGAACGGGTGGTGATACGGCAGCGACACCACACCGGTACCGAGCCGGATGTGGCCGGTCCGCTCACCCGCAGCCGCGAGGAACATCTCCGGCGAGGCGATCGTCTCCCAGCCGGACGAGTGGTGCTCGCCGCACCAGAATTCGTCGTAGCCGAGCCGGTCGAGGTGCTCGACCAGGTCGAGGTCACGCCGCAGCTGCAGCGTGGGATGTTCGCCGATGGGGTGATGGGGCGCGAGAAACGCGCCGAAGCCGATCCTGCTCATGTCACAGACCTCGAGTGTTTGCGCGCGCTGCGAGGCCGCAGCACCCGCGCACGCCGATTGCGAAAGCGGGCATTCTCGCATTTTCGCCGCCCATGGGCGAACACCCGCCGCCCCGCTCCCTGCCGCGCCCGATCCCATCTGGCGCCGGGGAGACCTATACCCCAATATTCGCGGACCGCCTGGCGACGCACGAGGCGCGGCGCAATGACCTATCGTTCCGGTTTCCGCCCGGGGCTGTTCGACGGCCAGACCATCCTGGTCACCGGCGGTGGCGGCGGACTCGGTCGCTGCATCGCCCACGAACTCGCCGCGCTGGGCGCGAGCATCGTGCTGGCCGGGCGTACCGCCGAGCGACTCGAGCGCACCGCCGACGAGATCGAGGCCGACGGCGGCGAGGTACTCGGCTGCTACACGCTCGAACTCAGCGACGAACGCGAAGTGATCGATCTGGTCGCGACGATCCTGGACGATCACGGCCCCGTCGACGGACTCGTCAACGCAGCGTCGAACCGATTTCCTGCACTGCTCGAGGACCTGAGCCTCGACGCCTGGCGCAGCACATTCGACGACAGCCTGTCGAGCGCATTCCTGACCGCACGCGAAGTCTACGTGCAGTGCATGGCCGAGCGCGGCGGCAACATCGTGCACCTCGGCGCGGATCCCGGCCGCGCGCTGCCGGGCATGGGCCACGCGGGCGCCGCAGGCGCCGCGCTCGCCAACCTGACACGCACCGCCGCAGTCGAATGGGCAACCGCTGGGGTCAGAGTCAACTGCGTGGTCCCGGGATTCGTCGCGACCGCGGGGCTCGACGCCTATCCGGCGTTCGTCCAGGCGGCGCTGCGCAGTGTCGACCGACAGGTGCCGCTGCGGCGCTTCGGAACCGCGGCCGAGGTCTCGGCGGCGGTGGTATTCCTGCTGTCGGACATGGCGGCCTACATCACCGGCACGACGCTGCGGGTCGACGGCGGCGCGCACGACGGCGCACGGGGCTTCCTCTTCGAACCGCCGGCGCCGCGCAACCAGCAGATCTTCGACGGGTTTCACCGCGAGGAACGCGCCCGTTTTCTGGACGACGGGGAAACCGACGACGATGAGTGAGGCGCCCTCGAGGATGCAACTTGTGCCGCGAAACGCGGTCGATGCAGTGCCCGGGATGACGCCCGACGATGGCGCCATCCAGACCATCACAGCTGCCAGGAGAACTCCGATGAAGGACCCGCGTATTGCTCTCGTCGTCGCGGCCGCGCTGCTGCTCGGTGGCTGCGCTGGCATGGACCAGACCCAACAGGACACGGCCAAGGGTGCGGCGGTCGGCGCCGCGGCCGGCGCCGTGCTCGGCGCCGTGCTCGGCGACTCGCGTGAGGACACCGCCACCGGCGCCGCCATCGGTGCCGTGGGCGGCGCCATCGCCGGCAACGTCTGGTCCAAGCGCATGCAGCGTCAGAAGGAACAGATGGAGGCGGCCACCGAAGGGACCGGGGTCACGGTGACCCAGACCACCGACAACCAGCTGAAGCTCGACATCCCGAGCGACGTGTCCTTCGACACCGGCCGCTACGAGATCAAGCCGGAACTGCGGCCGATCCTCGACCAGTTCGCGACCACCCTGCAGGAGAACCCCGACGCGCAGGTGTCGATCGTCGGCCACACCGACAGCACGGGTACCGACGCCATCAACAATCCGCTGTCGGTCAACCGGGCCGCGAGCACACGCGACTATCTCGCTGCCCGCGGCGTGGCCAGCAACCGGATCAGCATCGACGGCCGCGGCTCGCGCGAACCGATCGCGAGCAACGCCAATGCCGAGGGGCGCGCGCTCAATCGCCGCGTCGAGATCTTCGTCCGGGAGCCGCAGGTGGCGGCCTACTGAGCGCCGCCTCCCGCCGACGCGCGTGCGGGCCCCGCTCAGGCAACGCCCAGCGCGCGCTTCATGGCCTTGATGTTGCCCCGGCAGAACTTGGTGAGCCCCTCGGTGGTCGCTTCCAGCGCGGCGGGATCCTTCGGCTGAAAGCGCACCACCAGCTCGATGCGCGATGACCCGGCAGTGCCCGGCACGACGGACACCGTGCTCAGGTAGGTTTCCATGTCCGGTCGATCGAGCGTGTAGGTGTAATGGTGCGGACCTTCGTCGGTCAGGAGTTCGACCACCGAACGCCCACCGGGCATGGTCAGGGTGCGCACCTTGCCCTTGTCCGTCACCTCGGTGCGCTCCGCCTCGACAGCGCCTGCCCACTTGCGGATCCCCGAGAAGTCTCCGATCACCGCCCACACCGCGTCCGCGGCGAGCGGCACGTCCTCGCCTACCTTGACCTCATGCATGCTGGCCTCCCCTGAAAGTCTAAAAGGAACGTCTGAAAGCTGGTTTCGCGGTCATGCAGGCGATCGGCCTGATCCGCAACGCGAAGTCTACCCGGAACCGGGCCGGACGAGTGCCGGCGAAACGGCGGGCTGACCGCTGCATGCTCGCGTGGGTTCATCGTTTGACTGCGCACCTCGCCACGCGGAAACTCGGGATCCGGCCCGCGTTCCTCCGTTTTGGAGGCACTTTGGAGACTTTCTGGAAACTGCCGTGGCGACTCTCAACGTAAAGAGCCTCCCCGACAAGCTGTACCGGAGCCTGTGCACCCGGGCAAGGCGGCACCGGCGCTCCACGGCCCAGGAAGTCACCCAGATTCTGAGCGCTGCGCTGACGCAACCGGAACCGCTGTCGCTACTGGAGCTTCGCGGACTCGGCAAGGAAGTGTGGCGGGATGTCGCTGCTGGCGAACACGTCAAGCGAGAGCGCGACGCGTGGGATTGATCGCCGACGTCGGCAGCGGTCCGGTCGCTCTGGATAGCGCGCCGTTCATCTACTTCATCGAAGCACACGCAATCCATCTGCCGCTCGTCGAACCCCTGTTCACGGAAGCTGCAGTTGAGCGACTATCTTTCCACCCGCTCTCCACCCGCTCTCCACCCGATTGGGACGATCGATGACGCACATTCGCGCGGTACTGCTGGACGCCGACGGCGTCGTGCAGGTCACGGCGCCTGCCTGGCGCGCTTCGCTGGCGGCGCTGTGCCAGGACCCTGCGCGGGTCGAGGAATTT
This sequence comes from Pseudomonadales bacterium, assembly GCA_019634925.1. Classification (GTDB taxonomy): domain Bacteria; phylum Pseudomonadota; class Gammaproteobacteria; order Pseudomonadales; family Azotimanducaceae; genus UBA7803. The sequence continues at coordinate 665,328 of JAHCAL010000001.1, read as the reverse complement.
CTCGGCGAGGTGTTCGCCGCGGAGCGGCCCTGCACGACCGGTGCGGTCGATTTCGCGGACACGCTTGCCCCGGTGCTTCAGCGCTGGCAGGTGCGCGCGTCCGTGGCAGACGCGTTGCGGATCTGGACCCTGATCGAGCCGTCCGCGGACGTGCTCGCCCTGGTCGAGCAGCTGCGTTCGGCGGGTGTCACGGTCGCGCTCGCGACCAACCAGCAGGCGCATCGGGCACGGTTCATGTCGGCAACGCTGGGCTACGCGGAACGGTTCGACCATCTGCTGTATTCGTGCGACCTGGGGCACGCCAAACCGAGCCCGCAATACTTCGCCGCGGCGCTGTCGCGGCTCGCGATCGACCCCGCGCAGGCGCTGTTCATCGACGACGCCGAAGCGAATGTCGCGGCGGCGCGCGCGTATGGGCTGAACGCCGAGGTCTTTCACGTTTCCGAAGGCACCGAACGGATCCGCGCACTCCTGAACGGTCACGGCCTCGACCTCGGCTGAGCGCCCGACGCTGCGCCGTTTACCCGCCTCGCGATTTGCGCTACAAGATATCGAGTTGAAACGCGTTCTATACGGCCTTCACGAGGGGGATCCATGAAATTCGGGTTGTTCTACGAGCACCAGCTGCCGCGGCCCTGGGACGGCGGCGCCGAAGAGAAACTGCTGAACGACGCGCTGGCGCAGATCGAGCTCGCCGACCGCGTCGGTTTCGATTATGTCTGGGAGGTCGAGCACCATTTCCTCGAGGAGTACAGTCACTCGAGCGCGCCGGAAGTCTTCCTGGCGGCCGCGAGCCAGCGCACGCGCAACATCCGCCTCGGCCACGGGATCATCCAGACCTCGCCGCAGTTCAACCATCCGGCGCGGGTCGCCGAACGCCTCGCCACGCTCGACCTGATCTCCGGCGGCCGCGTGGAATTCGGCTCGGGCGAAGCAGCCACCAGCGCGGAGCTCGAAGGCTTCAACATCCCCGTCGAGCAGAAGCGCGAACAGTGGCGCGAGGGCCTCGAAACGGTGATCCGCTGCATGACGGAAACGCCGTTCACCGGCGTCGACGGGCGCTGGATCACGATGCCGCCGCGCAACGTCGTGCCGAAGCCGAAGCAGCAGCCGCACATGCCGCTGTGGGTCGCCTGTTCCCGGCGCGAGACCATCGTCATGGCGGCCAAGGAAGGGCTCGGCGCGCTGACCTTCTCCTTCATCGACCCGGAGGAAGCCCGCGGCTGGGTGGAGGCCTACGAGGAGCAACTCGCGTACTGCGTGCCGATAGGCCTGCGGATCGACCCCCAGGTAGCCTGCGTGTCGCCCATGATGGTGCACAGGGACGAAGCCGAAGCGATCCGCCGCGGTCTCGAAGGCGGCAACTTCTTCGGCTACTCGCTCGCCTACTACACGGCCTTCGGCGAGTTCGCGCCCGGCGCCGACAACCTGTGGCACGACTTCCAGAAAAAGCGCGCCGAACGCGGCTTCGACCCGGAAGCCGCCGTGGCAGAGCGTCTCGCGCTCGGCAACAAGATCAAGGATGGGCAGTCGTCGGGACTGCGCGGCGCCGTCGGCACCCCCGAACAGCTGCGCCAGTTCCTGCGCCGCTACGAGGCGGTCGGCGTCGATCAGCTCATCTTCGTGATGCAGGCCGGCAACAACCGCCACGAGCACATCATGGAGGCCATCGAGCTGTTCGGCCGCGAGGTCATGCCCGAATTCCAGGAACGCGACGCGAAGCTCCGCGCCGCCAAGCTCGCGCGCCTGCAGCCGCTCATCGACGCGGCACTCGAGCGTCGCGAGAAGCGCACGCCGCCGATGCCCGAGGACTACCGGATCACCGCGCTCGCGCGCGGCATGGTCAAGAAACTCGGGGGTGATGCGATGCTGGAGCGGATCGCGGAGAACGCCGCGCTCGGCAGGACCAACGCCGATGTGGTCCTGCAGCAGGCGCCTGATCCGAAGTCGCTGATCGACAAGACGGGGCGCTGAGCGAACCGAAGGGCGCGCGGCGCAACGCGGCATCGTACACCGGGTCGGGCGACCCGCCCCGCGCGGACGAGACCCTCAGTGCCGCGTCACCCCGGGCCGGTCGGCATAGCCGAGATAGGCCACGCGCCGGAACGCGAGCGCCATGTCCGGCGCCTCGACCGCGATGGTGCGGTCGTCGACGATGCTGAACCCGGCGAGTGACGTCACGTTGCGCCGCATGTCGTCAGCGATCGCGTCGCGCAGCTCCACCTCGAGGTGGTACGGCGGCACCACCCCCCGGTAGAGCCCGAGTGCGCCGGCCCGCGCACGCTCGACCGCGCGCCGGGCCGCGGCCTCGATCAGGCCGCGCGCCCGGACCGGCGCCAGGCAGTTGCCCGCCTGGTTGCCGAGCGCTTCCTTGACGATCGCCTGCTCGACCCACGGGCAGATCGCCGCCACCTGGGCGGCGACCACCTGGTCACCGCTGATCATGCCCACCGGCACGCCGAGTTCGCCGGCCCGCAGCGCGAAGAAGTCCGCTTCGCCGATCGGCTCGCCGGCGAGGCGCACCAGCTTGAAGCCGCCGTACGAGATCGTATGCGCCATGATGCCAGGGAACGATCCGGCGCGGCCGTGGTGGCCGACCAGCAGCACGACGCCGACGCTCGCATCCAGCGCCGCCATCGTCGTCGCACCGGGCCGACCCGCGCCGCGCACCACGCGGCAGTCCGGGTGGATCTCGTCCATGAGCAGGTTGCAGAGATCCTCGACGCCGTGGTTCTCCTCTACGACCACTTCGGTCGCGCCACCGGCGAGCGCCCCTTCCACCGCGGCGTTGACGTCCTCGGTCATGAGCCGGCGATTGCGCGGGTAGTCGATGCCGCGGGTGGCAACGTCCGCCCAGCGCACGAGCCCGGAGATCCCTTCCATGTCCACGCTGATGAAGACCTTCACGGCATCGCTCCCCGGCGGAACCCGATCAATGCCCGGCGGCGAGCACGTCGCGGATGCGCCGCGCGTGTTCGGCGAGCACCGCGCCCGGCGCCATGTCCCGCGCGTGCAGGCGGAAGTCGATGCCGGCCGAACGCGGCAGGATGTGGAAATGCAGGTGAAACACCGTCTGCCCGGCCGCCGCGCCGGACAGCTGGGCGATCATGATGCCGTCCGCCGCGAACGCCTCGCGTACCGCCCGAGCGACCCGCTGGGTCGTCTCGATGGTGTGGCGCAGGTGCTCCGCCGGCAGGTCGAACAGGTCTTCTGCCGGGTACTTCGGAATGACCAGCGTATGCCCGTCCACCTGCGGCATGATGTCCATGAAGGCCAGCGTGTGCTCGTCCTCGTACACGCGGTGCGCGGGCAGTTCGCCACGCAGGATCCTGGCGAAGACGTTGTCCGTTCGATAACTCATGCTGATCCCCGCCCGTCAGGAAAATTCGTAGTCGGCCGGGTCCGGCACGCGGGTGCGCTGCCAGAACTCCAGCAGGGTGAACGGCCAGTTCTGGGTCACCCGGCCGCGTTCGTTCTTGTACCAGCTCTGTACGTTGGGCGCACCCCAGGCCATTTCCGCATTCGCGGCGTCGACCGACTGGTTGAACGCGTCGTGTACCGCCGGGCGGCAGTCGAGCGCACGGTGCCCGCCGTCCAGCAGCAGCGCGATGCAGCCGAGAATGTAGCGCACCTCGCACTCCGAGAAGAACACGATGCTGCCGTTCACCACGATGTTGGTGTTCGGGCCGTAGCAGCAGAACAGGTTCGGAAAGCCCGGGATGGTGATGCCGAGGTAGGCGCGCGGGTCGCCGTTCCAGTGCGCCTGCAGGTCACGGCCGCCACGCCCGGTGATCTGCATCGGCCAGAGGAACCGGTCCGCGTGAAAGCCGGTGCCGTAGATCAGCACGTCCGCTTCGTGGAGCTTGCCGTCAGTCGTGCGTACGCCTTCCGGCTCGATCGCGGCGATCCGCGCCGTCACCAGCGCCACGTTGTCACGGCGCAGTGAACGCAGGTAGCGGCCGTCGTCGCGCAGCATGCGTTTGCCGCCGACCGGATAATCCGGAATGCACTTTTCGAGCAGCGCGGCGTCGCCTCCGCAGAGATCCGCCATGTAGGCGGTCAGGAGCCGCCGCATGTCGTCGTTGCGGGCGCTCACCGAACGCGACTGGTCGTTCCAGGTCAGGTCGCGCCGCACCGCGCCGAGCAGCCCTTCGGCCGTGCGCCAGAACATCCACAGCCGGTACCACTTCGCGTAGTAGGGCACGTGGTTCAGCAGCCAGTGCTTGCCGGCCGGGATCGGATTGAAGTAGTCCGGCGTCGGGCTCATCCATGGCGGGGTACGCTGGAACACCGTCACTGCGGCGGCTTCCCCGGCAATGATGGGCACGAACTGGAACGCACTCGCGCCGGTGCCGATCACCGCGATGCGCTTGCCGTCGAGCGGGGTCGCGTGGTTCCACTGCGCGGAATGGAACGCCGCGCCGCGAAATGTATCGCGCCCGGGGATGTCCGGCAGCCGCGGCCGGTTCAACTGCCCAACCGCGCTGATCAGCGCGTTCACGACCAGCACTTCCTCGGCACCGCCGGTCGCCCGATCCGTCGGGCGCACCGTCACCCGCCAGGTGCCGGCGCCTTCGTCGAACGCCGCCGCAACCACTTCGGTACCGAAGCGCACCATATCGCGGATCCGGTACTTGTCCGCGACACGGCGGAAGTAGTCGAGCAGCGTGGCCTGATCCGAGAAATGCTGCGGCCAGTCGTTAGGCTCGAACGAGTAGGAGTAGGTGTGATTCGGACTGTCGACCCGGCAGCCGGGATAGGTGTTCTCGAACCAGGTACCGCCGACGTCCGGGTTCTTCTCGACCACGAGGCACGGGATACCCGCTTCCTTCAGACGGATCGCGGCCAGGATGCCCGACATGCCGGCGCCGATGACGAGCACCCGGAAGTCGGCCCGGCGCGCGCGTGGAATCGCGCCCAGCGCCGGTTGCCCGTACGGGTCTTCGCCTTCCAGCGCGAGTTCGGACTGGAGGAATTCCAGGTACGGCTCGGGCAGGGTGTCCGCGACCATGAAGCTCATCAGTTCGTGCACCCGCTCCGGCGGGGGCGCCGGCGGCCGCGCGCAGCCGCCGTCGCGGTACGCGCGCAGGACGTCCAGCGCCATGGCACGGACCTCGGCCTGCTGTGCGGGGCTGATGCCACCCTGCGGATCGCCGAAGAACGCCGCCGACGGGCGGATCGCGCCCCGGATCAGGCCCGGGTCACCGGTGAGGTGCACGAGCGCGGCGAGCAGCGCCGGAATGTGCGCGTGTTCGAGTGCCGCCGCGATGGCCGCGTCGGGTTCCGTGATCGGCCGCCACTGGTCGAATCGGTTGCTGATCATGTCGGGTTGCTCTCCACCGCTGTCCGCTTGCCCGGCTCCGGTGATCTCAGGCGCCGTCGCCGGCACCCTGGGTGCTGCGGGCGAGATTACCGAGCACGCCCTGCGCGGTCATGCGTTCGGTGAAGTCCGGTTCGTAGGCCAGTTCCGGCTCGGTGCGCACCATCGCGTCGAGGCGCTTCGCGTCTTCGCCGACCAGGATGCGCCAGCGCTGTTCCCTGACGCCGTCGAGGATGATGGTCGCCGCCTGCGCCGCGGTCAGCGGCGCCTTGTCACGGAAGTCGAGCGCGGCCTGGTGCATGGCGGCGCGGATGTGGTCGTCGGGAAGATTGTCGACCGGCAGTCCACGCGCCGCCATGCGCGCGCGGGCCTGGGCGACTTCTTCCGCGCTCATGCCCATGGCGTCGCGGCCGCGCAGGATCTTGCCGGTATTGAGCGCGATCCCGGTGCCGATGTGGCCGGGCATGACCAGCGAAACCCTGACGTGCGGCGCATTGAGCCGCAGATCGGTGATCAGCGCCTCGGTGAACCCCTTCACCGCGAACTTGGCCGCGCTGTACGCCGTGTGCGGGGTCGCAGGGCCGAGGCTCGCCCAGAAACCGTTGACGCTCGAGGTGTTCACGATATGCGCTTCCGGGGCGGCGAGCACCAGCGGCAGGAACGCGCGCGAGCAGTAGTAGACGCCGTACCAGCAGACGCCGAACGTGCGCTCCCACTCGGCACGCTCGTCGACGATGAAGCTCCCGCCGCCGCCGATGCCCGCATTGTTGAACAACAGGTGTACACACGCCGCGTCGTGCTGCGCGACCACGCCGTCGCGGAACGCGAGCACCTGCTGCTCGTCGGAGACGTCGCAGCGGTGAATGCTTACGCGCAGATCCGCCGGACCCGCCGCCGCGCACAGCGCGCGCGTTTCCTCGAGCGCTGCCAGCGTGATGTCACAGAGACCCAGGTTGCAGCCCGCCGTGGCAAGCTGCACGGCGAGTTCGCGGCCCATTCCGCTGCCGGCGCCGGTGATGACGGCCAGGCGGCCACCGAAATCCTTCATCGCAACGTCCTCCCGCGTCCGCCCGGTACATCCCGGCGGCAAACGCGGCGCATGATCGCCCGCTGTATCCTGTCAGTCCAGCCTGCCCGGGCAGGCCGGCAGCGGCAGGGTCCGGGAGCGCATGGTAAAGTCGCCGATCCGATGCGCGGGGAGAACTGGCATGACCATTCACGGACTCGATCATCTGAGGCCGATCACGGCATCCGACGCCGAGATCGAAGCCGCGCTCGAGGATGCGCACATCCCGGCGCTGATGTGCGCGCTGGTGCACATCACCGGCGACGCGAACGTCGTGCGCGGACCGATCAAGCCGGTCATCAACTTCTTCGGCGACGAGCAGGGCAACATCAGCCCCGAGGACCAGGCCACCGTGCGCGCCCGCGCGCGCGAAGCGCTCTGCGCGCTGCGCGACGGCGCGCGTCTGCCGGCACCGCCCTCGCAAGCGCTGGTCAATGAGATGGTGGACTTCATCGTCGACCGGGCGCTCACGCCCGAATACGGCGAATTCCTGCACGCGGAACTCATGCTGAGCGGCGAGGATCCCTATGCGCCGGTCGGGCTCGACGAACTGCCCGCCGCCGCGCGGGCGGGATTCAAGGTCGCCATCATCGGGGCCGGCATGTCCGGGATCCTCGCCGGCATCCGCCTGCAGGCGGCCGGGATTCCGTTCGAGATCATCGAGCGCCACGAGGACGTCGGCGGCACCTGGTACCAGAACACCTATCCGGGCTGCCGGGTCGACAGCCCCAACCACATCTATTCGTACAGCTTCCGGCCAGCCGACTGGCCGCAGTACTACTCGCCACAGCCGGTGCTGCGCGACTACTTCGATGCGACTGCGCGCGATTACGGGCTCAAGGCGCACACCCGGTTCGGCACCGAGGTGAAGGAAGCGCGTTTCGACGAACGCGGCGGGCGCTGGCGCCTCACGCTCGAACGTCGCGACGGCACCCGCGAGGAACTCGAAACAAATGCGGTCATCAGCGCGGTGGGTCAACTGAATCGGCCGAAGTGGCCGGACGTGCCCGGGCGGGAGCGCTTCGAAGGCATCTCGTTCCACTCCACCGAGTGGCAGCACGAACACGACCTGACCGGCAAGCGGATCCTGGTCATCGGCACCGGCGCGAGCGCGTTCCAGTTTGCCCCGGAGATCGCCAAGGTGGCGGGCGACGTGACAATTTTCCAGCGCACGCCGCCGTGGATGGCGCCGGTGCCGACCTATCACGACAACGTGCCGGCCGGAAAACACTGGCTCTTGAACCATGTGCCCTACTACGCGAAGTGGTACCGCTTCTCGATGTTCTGGAACGCGGCGGAAGGGCTCCTGCACGCTGTGAGAAAGGATCCCGCCTGGAACGGCCAGAACCACTCGATCAGCGCGGCGAACGACGAGGTCCGGCAGATGTTCACCGACTGGATCGCGGAACTCTGTGAAGGCGATACCGAACTGTTCCGCAAGGTGGTGCCGAAATATCCGGTCGGCGCCAAGCGGATCCTGCTAGACAACGGCAACTGGATGCGCGCCCTGCGCCGCGACAACGTGCACCTGGTCGACGAACCGGTGCGCGAGATCACCACGACCGGCGTCGTGACCGAGAGCGGTATCGCATACGATGCCGACGTGATCATCTATGGCACCGGGTTCGAGGCGAGCCGGTTCCTGTGGCCGATGCGTGTCTACGGACGCAGCGGCAAGGAACTGCAGGCGCACTGGAACGGCGATCCGCGTGCGTATCTCGGCATCACCATCCCCGGGTTTCCAAACCTGTTCTGCTGCTACGGCCCGAACACCAATATCGTGGCGAACGGCAGCATCATCTTCTTCTCGGAGTGCGAGGTGCGTTACATCCTGGGCTGCATCGGCCTGCTGCTGAGAGGCGGGCATGCCGCACTCGACTGCCGCCGCGACGTGCACGACGCCTACAACCAGGCGATCGATGCCGAGAATCTGGAGATGGCCTGGGGTGCGGCCAACGTCCCCACCTGGTACAAGAACACGAAAGGCCGGGTCACCCAGAATTGGCCGTATCCGCTGGTCGAGTTCTGGCACCGCACGCGCCGCCCGAACCCGACCGACTACCAGTTCCTGGACGCCGGCGCCGCCTGAGCGGCCCCGGGCGGAACGGTGCCACTGCCCGCTCGCGTAACCGCACGCTTACCCACCCGCATCCCCACCTGCATCGGACGTGGATCCGGTCGATCTGCGAAAACGCATCACGCGCCGCGCCTTGATATGTAATACCTTATATCGAATTCTATGGATATAGAGTTTCAGTTATCGTCGCGGCGTGGGATAACCGCCGGGCGCACGCTCCGGAGGCGTCAGCCCGGCGCCTCGAACAGCGTGCCCGTGGGAGTTGCCAGAAACCCCTCGAGCGGGACCTCCTCCTGCTTCAGGAACCCGGCCTGGGGCAGTCGCCCCGCGCGCACCAGTTCGATCACGGCCACCACCGAGGCTGACGTCGTCCAGGCGATGGCGCGCTGCATCTCGCCATCGAGCCGGCACGGCCGGTATGCCCGCACGAACTCGCGCCGCTCGAGCCGCCCGTCGCACGTGCCCTCCGCCGAGACGTGCACGTACACGATGTCGTCGTCCACCGGCGGCTTGGCGTGGGTCAGGATCGCGCCGGCCAGTTCGCGGCGTTCGCGCATCAGCAGCTCATGGAAGAAGAAGTTCATGAGCCGCATGTGGCCGGGGTAACGCATGGTCTTGTAGTCGACGTTGTCGATGACGCCGTGGTAGGTCTCGCAGATCGTGCCGAGCCCGCCCGACGTGGTGAACGCTTCGAGCTGAACGCCGTCGACATACAGCGTCTCCAGCCATTCCATCGACGAGACCGTCTTGCGCTGCCCGTCCTCGATGACCTCGCAGTCGTTCAGGTATTCGTTGACGACGCCTTCCGGCGACCAGTTGAACGCGTAACCCATGAGGCCGGTCGGGTGCTGCGGCAGCGCGCCGACCCGCATCCGGAGTGAACGACAGCGATCGAATGCTGCCGCCTGGGCGGCGCCGACGATCCCGACGAACCCCGGCGCGAGCCCGCACTGCGGCGCCATGAGCCCGCGCGCGGTGCGCGCGAGTGCCCGGATGGCCTGCGTGGTCGGCACGTCCTCGGTCAGATCGAAGTAGTGCAGTCCCCCTGCATGCGCGGCCTCCGCGACCCGACGGTTGAGGTGATAGGGCAGGCACGAGAGCACGGCATCGGCGGCGTGCGTGATGCGCGCGAGCGCCGTGTCCTGCGCGAGATCCGCCTCGACCACTTCGAAGGGCAGCGTCTCGCGCGGTCGGCGGGAATCCCAGGCAGTGACCTGGAATCCCGCTAGATGCAGGAGCCGCGCGGCGAGCGTGCCGACCTTGCCGAGCCCCAGAACCGCGACGCGCTCGAATGCCATGCTGCTGCTCCCGCGGGGTCGGGACACCGCCCCGCTTCAGAAATCGAACCGGATGCCCTGCGCGAGCGGCAGCGCGCGCGACCAGTTGATCGTACTGGTCTGGCGGCGCATGTAACCCTTCCATGCGTCCGAGCCGGACTCGCGGCCGCCGCCGGTATCCTTCTCGCCACCGAACGCGCCGCCGATCTCGGCGCCCGATGGGCCGATGTTGACGTTGGCGATCCCGCAGTCGGAACCCCCGGCGGCGAGGAATGCCTCGGTCTCGCGCACGTCGGTGGAGAAGATGCTGGACGACAACCCCTGCGGCACGTCGTTCTGCAGCGCCACGGCTTCGTCGAACGAGCGGTAACGCAGCACGTAGAGGATCGGCGCGAACGTCTCGTCACGTACCACGTCGGTCTGTGCCGGCATTTCCACCAGTGCCGGCCGCACGTACCAGGCTTCCGGCCAGCGCGCCTCGAGCACGCGCTCCCCGCCTGCCACGCGGCCGCCGTCGACACGGGCCGCTGCGAGCGCGCGTTGCATGGCATGAAACGCGGCCGCATCGATGAGCGGCCCTACCAGCGTGTCGGGATCCAGCGGATTGCCGACCGGGAGGCCCGCATAGACGGTGCGCAGCCGGGCCACCAGCGTGTCGTGGACGTCCTCGTGAACGATGAGCCGGCGCAACGTCGTGCAGCGCTGCCCGGCCGTGCCGACCGCACTGAACACGATCGCACGCAACGCCATGTCGAGATCCGCCGATGGTGCGACCACCATCGCGTTGTTGCCGCCGAGCTCGAGAATGCTGCGCCCGAAGCGCGCGGCGACCACCGGCGCCACGGCCCGCCCCATGCGCGTCGAGCCGGTCGCCGAAACCACCGCGAGCGCGGGGTTCGCGACCAGCGCGCGGCCGATCGCGGCATCGCCGAGCGCGAGCTGCACCAGGCCCGCCGGCGCACCGCCGAAACGGGCGAGCGCACGCTCGACAATCCTATGGACGGCCAGCGCCGAGAGCGGGGTTTTCTCGGACGGTTTCCAGATGACCGGATCACCGCATACCAGCGCGAGCGCCGCGTTCCAGCACCAGACGGCGACCGGGAAGTTGAACGCGCTGATCACGGCGCAGACACCGGCCGGATGCCAGGTTTCACGCATGGTGTGGCCGGGGCGTTCGGAGGCGATGGTCAGCCCGTACAACTGCCGCGAGAGGCCCACGGCGAAGTCGCAGATGTCGATCATCTCCTGCACTTCGCCCTGCCCTTCCTGCAGGATCTTGCCGCTCTCGAGCGAGACCAGCGCGCCGAGCTCGGTCTTGGCCGCGCGCAGTTCCTCGCCGAGCATGCGCACGAGTTCGCCACGGCGCGGCGCCGGCACCTCGCGCCACACGCGGAACGCACGCGCGGCCGTCGCGATCATCGCTTCGAGCGCCGCCTCGTCGTGCACCGCGATCCGCCCGAGTACGCTGCCGTCGACCGGCGTGCGCACGACGAGCGGTCCGCCCGACAGTTCGTCGGGACCGAGGCCGTTGCGCGCGAGGATGTCGGCATGCTGCATGTCTGGCGCTCCCGCCGGTTGGATCCAGCCCGGTTGCGTGTGCTGCCACGGCGCCGCATAGTGCCGCGAATGCAACCGGAGACGCCGATGGTACAGGGTTCGGTGAGCGATTCGGTACAGGGCACGACGCGGCGGGGCGGCCGGGCGGCGGGCGCGCACCTGCTGCTGGCAACCGCCGCGCTGCTCGGGCTCGGCGGATGTGGCATCAACACGATTCCGACCTACGACGAAGGCGTGAAGGCCGCCTGGGCGCAGGTCGAAAACCAGTACCAGCGCCGCGCCGACCTCGTGCCCAACCTGGTCGAAACGGTACGCGGTTTCGCCGCGCAGGAGCGCGAGACCCTGCAGGCGGTCGTGGAGGCCCGGGCTCGGGTCGGCCAGATGCAGGTGGGGCCGGGGATCGTCGACGATCCTGCCGCGCTGCAGGCGTTCGAACAGAATCAGGCTGCACTGTCGGGTGCGCTCGCGCGGCTGCTGGTGGTCGTCGAGCGCTACCCCGATCTCAAGTCGAACCAGAACTTCCTCGCCCTGCAGTCACAGCTCGAGGGCACCGAGAACCGCATCGCGGTCGCGCGCCGCGACTACATCCAGGCCGTACAGCGCTACAACACCGAACTGCGCACCTTCCCGGGACGCATCTGGCACTCGGTGCTGTACCGTGACCTGGCGGTGCGCGACGCGTTCGAGGCCCGCGCCGGCGCCGAGGAGGCGCCGCAGGTCGAGTTCTGAACGCCATGCGCATGCTTCGGGTGCGTACCCTCGTCGGGCTCCTGCTCCTGTTCCCGGTCGCGTTGCCCGCGGCTGGCGCGCCGGCGTTCCCGGCGCTCACCGGCCGCGTCGTCGACGGCGCCGGCATGCTTCCGGCCGCACCCCGTGCCGAGCTGACCACCCTGCTTGCCGCGCACGAAGCCGCCACCGGACAGCAGATCGTCGTCGTGACCGTCGCCAGCCTGGCCGGACAGTCGATCGAGGACTATGGCTACCAGCTCGGCCGCCACTGGGGTATCGGACGCGCCGGCGTCGACGATGGCGTGCTGCTGATCGTCGCAGCTGCGGAGCGCCAGATCCGCATCGAGGTCGGCTACGGGCTCGAAGGTACGCTGACCGATGCCGCCGCCTGGGACATCATCCAGACCCACATCCTGCCGCACTTCCGGCGCGGCGACTTCGCGGCCGGAATCGTGGCCGGCGCACGCGCGATCGTCGGACTGCTCGACGGTACGCTGGAGTTCGCGCCCGAGCCCGCCGCGCCGTCGCTCGAGGAACGGATCGGCGGGCTGGTGTTCTGGCTGCTGGTGGTCTTCATCCTCGTGAACAGTTTCTCCGGCCGGCATCGCAGCGCCCGGCTCGGCCACGCCGTGCTGGCGGGGACCGCACTCGGCGGCCTGCGCGGCTCGTCCGGCAGCCGCAGCGGCGGCGGTGGCGGTGGCGGTGGATTCGGCGGCCGGGGCGGCAGCTTCGGCGGTGGCGGCGCGTCCGGAGGCTGGTGATGGCGCTGGTCACGGCAGCCGAACAGCGCGCCATCGCCGCGCGCATCACCGAACTCGAACGGCATACCGATGCGGAGCTGGTCACCGTGCTCGCGGCGCGCAGCGACGACTACCGCTACATCCCGGTGCTCTGGGCCGCACTCGCGGCGCTCGCCGTGCCGAGCCTTGCGCTGTTCGCGCCCTGGAGCGCGGGCGTGACCGTCGCCGTGCAACTGGCCACGTTCTGCCTGCTGGCACTGGTCTTCAGCCTGCCGCCGATCCAGTTCCGGCTGATCCCGCGCCGGGTCCGCGAATGGCGTGCCTCGGGCATGGCGCGGCGGCAGTTCCTGGCCCTTGGTCTGCATGCGACGCGGGACGCCACGGGCGTGCTGCTGTTCGTGTCGGAAGCCGAGCACTACGTGGAGATCATCGCCGACCGCGGCGTCCACGCGCGTGTCCCGGACGCCGCGTGGGACGCCGTGGTCGGGGAGTTCGTGGCCTCGGTGCGAGCGGGCGCCACGCGCGCCGGATTCGAGACCGCGCTCGCGCGCTGCGAGGCGATCCTGGCGGAGGCCGTGCCGCGTTCCGGGGCACCCCGCAACGAGCTCGAGGACCGCCTGGTGCTCATCGGCTACGACTGAGGGTGCCGCTGGGTGCGCGAACGGCGCGCGCCAGCGCGGTGCCGGGCGTTGTGTTGCAATGCAACCAAGGCCGCCCTACATTGGGTTTCCAGTCGGGAACCCTTCATGTCCATCCGCGTCGCGCTGCGCCACGAGACCCGTTACCGCTACGATCGCCGGGTCACCCTGGGGCCACAGATCATCCGCCTGCGTCCTGCACCGCACAGCCGCACGCCGGTCGTGAGCTATGCCCTGCACATCGAGCCGGCCGGGCATTTTCTGAACTGGCAGCAGGATCCGTTCGGCAATTTCCAGGCGCGCGCGGTGTTCCCGGACAAGGTCGACGCGTTCACCGTGCGCGTGGACCTGGTCGCCGAGATGGCGGTGTTCAACCCGTTCGATTTCTTCCTCGAGGAGTCGGCGCAACAGTACCCGTTCAAGTACGACGCACTTGCCCGCACCGACCTCGAGCCCTATCTCGTCGTGGATCCGATGGGTCCGAAGCTCCGCGACTGGCTGGCCGCATACGGGGAGCCTGCGCGCCAGGGCATGGTCGACTTCCTGGTCGATCTGAACCAGCGCCTGGCCGATGACATCGAGTACATCATCCGGATGGAACCCGGTGTGCAGACGCCCGAGCAAACCCTGACCCGCGGCAAGGGCTCGTGCCGCGACACGGCCTGGCTGCTCGTGCAGATCCTGCGTCATTTCGGGATCGCGGCACGCTTCGTCTCCGGCTACCTGGTCCAGCTCAAGGCCGACCAGAAGTCGCTCGACGGCCCGTCCGGCACCGAGGTGGACTTCACCGATCTGCATGCCTGGACCGAAGCCTATCTGCCCGGCGCCGGCTGGGTCGGCATGGACCCGACGTCGGGGCTGTTCGCCGGCGAAGGTCACATCCCCCTCGCGGCCACGCCCCACCCCTCGACCGCCGCCCCGATCGCGGGACTCGTGGAAAAGGCGGAGACCACGTTCGATTTCGACATGTCGGTCGAGCGCATCCACGAAACACCGCGCGTCACAAAGCCCTACACGGACGACGCCTGGCGCGACATCGACCGGCTGGGCCGACAGGTGGAAGCCGAACTGAAAGCTGCGGATGTGCGCCTGACCGTGGGCGGCGAGCCGACCTTCGTGGCCATCGACTACCCGGACGGCGACGAGTGGAACACCACCGCCATGGGGCCGCACAAGCTGCGCATGGCGACCGACCTGATCAACCGCCTGGCCCGGCGCTTCGCACCCGGCGGGGTGCTGCATTTCGGCCAGGGCAAGTGGTATCCGGGCGAGCAGTTGCCGCGCTGGGCGCTGACCCTGCTCTGGCGCCGCGACGGCGAACCGATCTGCCGCGACCTGCAGTTCATCGCGCTCGAAGCACCGCCCGAGCCGGCCGCGCCGGCCGACGCCGAACGACTCGCACGCGCCGTCGCGCGCAATCTCGGCGTTGCCGAGGCCGCCGTGCTGCCCGCCTACGAGGATCCCTGGCACTTCCTCGCCGAGGAGCAGCGCCTGCCGGACAACCTCACCCCGGAGACCAACCAGCTCGACGACCCGCTCGCCCGCGCACGCCTCGCGCGTGTATTCGAGCGCGGGCTCGGCCAGCCGCGCGGCTACGTCCTGCCGGTCCAGCGCTGGCAGGCGAAGCCCGCAGCGCCGCGCTGGATGACCGAGGTATGGCGTACCCGCAGCGGCAGGTTGTACCTGATTCCGGGCGACTCGCCGGTCGGCTTCCGACTCCGGCTCGGCGCCCTGCCACATGTCGGCGCGGTCGCGTATCCACACGTCCATCCACGCGATCCGTTCGATCCTGCCGGCGAGCTGCCGCCCCGCCATCGCGACCAGGCGGTGTTCGCCGCGGCCGGCAGCGACGCGCCGATCGCGCCACCTGACGATTTCCGGCTCGGCCAGCCACGACCGGGCGAAGGACCGGTGCGCACCGCCATGTCCTTCGAGACCCGCGACGGCGTGCTGTACGTGTTCATGCCCCCGGTCGCCTCGGCCGCGGACTACCTCGAGCTGCTCGCGACCGTGGAAGACACCGCGCGCGACCTCGGGCTGCTGGTGCGCCTCGAGGGCTATCTGCCACCGCCCGATCCGCGGATCAACCTGATCAAGGTCACGCCCGACCCCGGGGTGATCGAGGTGAACATCCATCCCGCCGCGAGCTGGGAGGAGATGGTCGAGATCACCACCACGCTTTACGAGGAAGCCCGCGCTGCGCGGCTCGACACCCAGAAGTTCATGCTCGACGGCCGGCACACCGGGACCGGCGGCGGCAACCACGTGGTGCTCGGCGGACCGAACCCGGTCGACAGCCCGTTCCTGCGCCGTCCCGACCTGCTGCGGAGCCTGGTGGCCTACTGGCAGCAGCATCCGTCCCTGTCGTACCTGTTCTCGGGGCTGTTCATAGGCCCGACCAGCCAGGCGCCGCGTGTCGACGAGGCGCGCATGGACAGCCTCTACGAACTGGAACTGGCCTTCCGGCAGGTGCCGGACCCCACCAGCGGGCAGACGGTGCCGCCCTGGCTCGTCGACCGGATCTTCCGCAACCTGCTGATCGACGTGACCGGCAACACGCACCGCGCGGAGATCTGCATCGACAAGCTGTATTCACCCGATAGCAGTACCGGGCGCCTCGGGCTCGTGGAATTCCGGGCGTTCGAGATGCCCCCGCACGCGCGGATGAGCCTCGTGCAGCAGCTGCTGCTGGTGAGCCTGGTGGCGCGCTTCTGGCGCCAGCCGAACCGCCGCGCGCTCGCGCGCTGGGGCACCGCCCTGCACGACCGGTTCATGCTGCCCCATCACGTCTGGCAGGATCTCTGCGACGTCATCGCCGACCTGAACGCGGACGGCTACGCCTTCGAGCCGCACTGGTTCGCCCCGCACTTCGAATTCCGCTTCCCCCGCTACGGCGCGATCGAGTACGCCGGCGTCGAGCTGGAGCTGCGCCAGGCGCTCGAGCCGTGGCACGTGATGGGCGAGGAAGGCGCCGCGGGCGGCACCGTGCGCTACGTGGATTCTTCGCTCGAGCGTATGCAGGTCCGGGTCGCGCGCTTCAACGCGGAGCGTTACCGCGTGCTGTGCAACCAGCGCCAGGTGCCTATGACCGGCACCGGGGTGCCCGGAGAATACGTGGGCGGCGTGCGGTTTCGCGCCTGGCAGCCCGCGGCGAGCCTGCATCCCACGATCCCGGTCGACGCCCCGCTGGTATTCGATCTGTACGACACCTGGAACGGGCGCGCCGTGGCCGGCTGCACGTATCACGTCGCGCATCCGGGCGGGCGCAACTTCGAGCAGTTCCCGGTCAATGCCAATGCGGCCGAGAGCCGGCGGCTCGCCCGATTCCAGCCGTTCGGCCACTCCGACGGCCGCTTTCCCGAACCCGCACCGGAGCCGCGTCGGGAACATCCCTGGACGCTGGATCTGCGCTGGCAATGAGCACACCGCTGCCGAGCGGGGACGGGATCGACGAACTGCTCGCCGGTTATCGGCCGCTCCCCGGCCATTACGACGAACTCATGGGGCCGGACGGCCAGCCCAGGCAGGTCTGGCAGGCGCTCCTGCGCGACTTCGCCGCCATGGGCCGCGATCTCCGTGACAGCGCGGGCAATACGGCCGAGGGCCTGTTACGCGAACACGACGTGGCGTACATCGCCGCGGACGGCAACAGCAAGCGCCCGTGGCACCTCGACGTCTTCCCGCTGCTCATCGAACCCGAGGACTGGCAGGGGCTCGCGGACGGCTTGGTCCAGCGTGCACGCCTGCTGAACGCCATCACGGCGGACCTGTACGGGCCGCAGCAGCTGCTGAAGAGCGGCGCCATACCGGCACCGATGGTATTCGCCAATCCGGAGTTCATGCCCAACTCGTGCGGCTACAAGGTGCGCGACGGCGAATTTCTGCAGTTCCTCGCCTTCGACCTCGGCCGCGCGCCGGACGGCACCTGGTGGGTGCTGAGCCAACGCACCGAGTCACCGGCCGGCATCGGCTACGCGCTCGAAAACCGGATCGTCACCTCGCGCAGCATCCCCGAGCAGTTCAACGCGTACAACCTGCACCGCCTGGCCGGGTTCTTCCGCAGTTTCGCCGATCACTTCGCCGCGCTCGGCGATCAGCACCGCTCGGTCGTGCTGACCGGCGGGCCGATCCAGCAGGATTATTTCGAGCACGCGCTGATCGGCCGCTACCTCGGCTATCCCGTGGTCGAAAGCGCTGACCTCACCGTGCGCGACAGCCGTGTGTTCCTGAAGACCCTGGAGGGGCTGGAGCGGGTCGACCTGATCATCCGGCGGATTGCCTCGGAGCACAGCGATCCGCTGGAACTGCGCGCCCCACCCGGCATGGGCATCGCCGGCCTGCTCCACGCGGCACGTACGGGCAACGTGCTCGTCGCCAACGCCATCGGCAGCGGCATCGCCGAGAGCCTGGCGCTGCAGTCGCTCATGCCCGCGCTGTGCGAGCAGCTGCTCGGCGAACCGCTTCGAGTACCCGGCGTCGCGACCTGGTGGTGCGGCGATCCGGCGGCACGCGAGCACGTGCTCGCGAACACGGGCACGCTCAGCCTGCGGCACGCCTTCACGGCGCGCCACCTGCTCTCTGCCGGCGCCGCCGAATTCGCGGCCTCCGATCAGGATCTGCCCGATCGCGCCGCGCTTGAGGCGGCCCTTGCGATGCATCCGCAGGACTACGTCGGCATCGAGCGCATCAACACGTCCACGGTACCCTGCCTCTCCGCCGAGGGAACGCTGCGTGCGGTGCCCATGGTCATCCGGGTCTACGTGGCCGCGACCGCGAACGGCTACCAGGTGATGCCCGGCGCGCTGGTCAAGGTCTCCGGCGTCGATCTCGGCACCGGCGTCCCGGTCAGCAAGGACGCGTGGGTACTCTCACGTGAGCCGATCGAACCGGAAACCCTGCTGAAGCCGCTGCGCGCCGCCACGCTGAAGCGGAGCGACCGCGACCTGCCGAGCAAGACGGCCGACGACCTGTTCTGGCTCGGCCGCTACTTCGAGCGCGCCGAAGGCAACGTGCGCCTGTTCCGCAGCCTGTTCCTGCATCTTTCCGGCGAGGCCGCGTTCGGCAACGTGCCGGTCGCGCTCAACATACTCACCGGGCTCATGGTGTCGCTCGGCCAGGTCTCGGCGCGCCACTCGCGACGCGTGATCGCCGCGGGCTATCGCGGTGTCGAACACGAGATCTGGAACGTGCTGTTCGATCCGGAGAGCCCGGACAGCCTCGCCAACGTGCTGGCCAACGTCGCGCGCACCGCCGACCAGGTACGCGAGCGGCTGTCGGCCGATGCCTGGCGCATCATCGAGCGCCTCACCGCGATGCCGCGGCTGCGCTGGCGCGGCCACACCGTGAACGATGCCGTCGCCGTGCTGAACGACCTGACGGAAGCGCAGTCGGCCGTGAACGGGCTCATTCACGAGAACATGACCCGCGGCTACGGATGGCGCTTCCTGGACCTCGGCCGCCGCCTGGAGCGCGCGCGCTACATCATCCGGGTCATGCGCGAACTGCTCATCCGCGTCGACCCGCTCGATCCGGGCGTGCTCGGCATGCAGCTGGAACTCGCCGACAGCCTGATCACCTACCGGTCACGCTACAAGACCGAGCCGCAGCTGCCGGCCGTACTCGACCTGGTGCTGGCCGACGATACCAATCCGCGTTCACTGGTATTCCAGCTCGGCGAGATGAAGAACCACATGGCGGTCATGCCGCTCGAAGAACTGGACGGGCACCTGTCCCGCAAGCAGCGCATCCTGATCGGGATGCATACCGAGATCACGCTCGCGGACGTCGACAAGCTGGCCGGCGTGACCAGCCGAAACGGCCGGCGCACACACCTGAACCGGCTGCTGAACCGCTGCGAGCAGGGACTCGACACCCTGACCGACCTGATCAGCCAGACCTACTTCAGCCATTCCACCGGTCACCGCGTGACCGGCAACGTCCTGAAGGACACGGCCGACCATGCTGTATGAGGTTCGCCACGAGACCCGGTTCCGCTACGAGTGGCCGGTCACCATCTCGCACCAGCTGCTGAAACTGCGGCCGCGACGCTGTACGCGGCAGAACGTGCTCGAGTCGCGGCTCAGCATCGTTCCGCATCCGACGGTGCAGCGCGACTGGGTGGACTACTACGGCAACGTGGTCGAGTTCGCAACCGTGCAGGGCGCGCACAGCGAACTCGTCGTCACCAGCGCCTCGCAGGTGGAGGTGCTGCCCGGCATGAACATCATGCTGGACTTCAGCCCGGCCTGGGAGGTGGTCGCGCGGAGCCTGCGCAATCCTACGCAGACCGAAGCACTGGCCGCCTGCCAGTACTGCTTCGAGTCGCCGTTCATCCGCCTGCACCCGGAGATTCGCGACTTCGCGCTCGAGAGCTTCGAGCCGGGCCGTCCGCTCCTTGCCGCGACCATGGCGCTGACGTCGCGCATCTACCAGCAGTTCGCCTATCAGGGTGGGGTCACCGACATCTACACCCCGGCGCTCGACGTGCTGCGCCAGCGGCGCGGCGTATGCCAGGACTTCGCGCACCTGCAGATCGCCTGCCTGCGCGCGCTCGGCCTGCCGGCGCGCTACGTCAGTGGCTACCTGCTGACCCGGCCGCCGCCCGGCCAGCCCAGGTTGACCGGCGCCGACGAATCCCACGCGTGGCTCTCGGTCTGGTGCCCGGAGCTCGGCTGGGTGGATTTCGACCCGACCAACAACCTGATCCCGAACCTCGAGCACGTCACGGTCGCCTGGGGCCGCGACTACGGCGACGTCAGCCCGGTCAGCGGGTTCATCTTCGGCGGCGGCCAGCACGAGGTCACCGTATCGGTCGACGTGGATCCGGTGGCAGCCCGTTTCGTGACGTGATCGCGCGGATCCCGGAGCCGGAACTGATGGACGACCCGGCGCAGGCCGCCGCCTACGCGGGGGCCGATTTCGCCGGGCCCAATGCCGCTTTCGTGGCCCACGTCGAGCGTGCCCTGGGCGGCGCCCCGCTGACCGGAACGGCACTGGACCTCGGCTGCGGCCCGGCCGACATCTGCGCGCGACTCGCCCGCCGCTACCCGCTGGCCCGGATCGACGCGCTCGACGGTTCACGGGCCATGCTCACCTGCGCGCGGCAACGCCTGGCCCGTGAACCGGCCGCGCGCGCCGCACGTATCCGGCTGATCGAGGCGCGCCTGCCGGCCCCCGACCGTGTGCGGGCCAGGCACTACGGGCTAATCGTCAGCAACAGCCTGCTGCATCATCTGCCCGATCCGGGCGTGCTCTGGAACACCGTCCGCCACGCCGGCAGGCCGGGCTGCCGGGTCGTGGTCATGGACCTGTTCCGGGCCGCCTCACCGGACGCCGCACGGGCGCTCGTCGACCGGTACGCGGCCGACGAGCCCGCCGTGCTGCGCACCGACTTCTACCACTCGCTGCTGGCGGCCTTCACGGTGGACGAAGTGCATGCACAACTGCGCGCAGCCGGACTCACCGGATTCCGCATCGAGCCGGTCAGCGACCGGCACCTGCTGGTCAGCGGACGCCTGCCAGGCTGACCGCGCTGCGCGGCGCGGCCCACGCGGCTGCATCGCCACCCGGCAGCGGTTAAGCTCACCTGTACGAAAAGGAGAGGGACAACCATGGCATTTTCGGCCGAGCCACGCTTCGGCGTGACCATCTTTCCCACGGACTATTCGATCCAGCCGGTCGAACTGGCGCAGGCGGTTGAAGAGCGTGGCCTCGACAGCCTGTTCTTCCCCGAACACACGCATATCCCCGCTGCGCGGACGACGCCGTTCCCGGGCGGCGGCGACCTGCCGCGCATGTACTGGCATACCCACGATCCTTTCGTCGCGCTCGGCGCCTGCGCCGCGGTCACCCGGCGCATCCGGCTCGGCACCGGCATCTGCCTGGTCATCGAGCGCGACCCGATCACACTCGCCAAGGAAGTCGCCTCGCTCGACCTGATCTCGAACGGGCGCTTCATCTTCGGGATCGGTGCCGGCTGGAACCGCGAAGAGATGCAGAACCACGGCGCCGACTACCGCGATCGCTGGAAGGTGGTGCGCGAGAAGGTGCTGGCGATGAAGGCCATCTGGCAGAACGAAACCGCCGAGTTCCACGGCGAGTTCGTCGACTTCGACCCGATCTGGTCGTACCCGAAGCCCGTGCAGGCCGGCGGCCCGCCGATCTGGATCGGCGCCAACTCGAAATGGGTATTCGACCGGGTGGCCGAGTACGCCGACGGCTGGATGCCGATCGGCGGGCTCGGGTCGGGCAACCTCGAGCGGATGCGGGGGGCACTCGAAGCACGCGGCCGGCGCATCGAGGACCTGGACCTCGCGCTGTTCGGCGCGCCGTACGACGAAGGCCAGCTGCGCGGGCGGATCGAGCAGGGCTTCGACGAACTGGTGTTCACCCTGCCCGACGCCGGGCGCGAGAAGGTCCTTCCGAAGCTGGACCAGGTAGCGGAACTCGCACGCCGGTTGCGTGGTTGAAGCGAGCTGCCGGGCCGGGTTCGGCCCGGCAGCCAGAATCGCGGACCAGGCGCGGGGTCAGGCGGCGTTGTAGCCCATGATGGCTTTCACCTCGAGGAATTCCTCGAGACCGTAGATGCCCCACTCTCGACCGTTGCCGGACTGCTTGTAGCCGCCGAACGGAGCCTTGTTGTCGACCGGCGCGCCGTTCAGGTGCACGTTGCCGGTACGCAACCGGCGCGCCACCCGCTTCGCACGCTCCGGATCGCCGGACGATACGTACCCGGACAGGCCGTAGACGGTATCGTTGGCCATGCGGATGGCGTCCTCTTCGTCCTCGTAGCCGATCAGCGACAGCACGGGGCCGAAGATTTCCTCGCGCGCGATGGTCATGTCGTTGGTGACATGCGAGAACACGGTCGGCTTGACGTAGTAGCCGCGGTTCAGGCCGTCGGGACGACCCACGCCGCCGATCTCGAGCTTCGCGCCTTCGTCGATGCCCTTCTGGATCAGCTTCTGGATCTTCTCGAACTGCACGCCGGACACCACCGGACCGATCACCGTGTCGTCCGCTTTCGGATCACCCACCTTGATCTGGGCGGCGGCGGCCTTGGCGATCGCGGCGGCTTCGTCCATACGCGATTTCGGCACCAGCATGCGGGTCGGCGCGTTGCAAGACTGACCCGAGTTCATGCACATGCCGAACATGTCGCGCGCGACCACCTGCGGGAACGCCGCGTCGTCCAGGATGATGTTGGCCGATTTGCCGCCCAGTTCCTGGGCCACGCGCTTGACCGTCGCGGCGGCATTCTTCGCCACCTCGATGCCGGCGCGGGTCGAACCGGTGAACGACATCATGTCCACGTCCGGATGGCTCGAGAGCGCGCTACCGACCGTCGGACCGTCGCCGTTGATCAGGTTGAACACGCCCGGCGGCACGCCGGCCTCGTCCAGGATCTTGGTAAACACGATGGCGTTGAACGGCGCAACCTCGGACGGCTTCAGCACCATGGTGCAGCCGACGGCGAGCGCGGGCGCGACCTTGCAGGCGATCTGGTTGATCGGCCAGTTCCAGGGCGTGATGAACCCGCAGACGCCCACTGGTTCGCGGATGATGTGGCTGGTGCCGATGTCTTCTTCGAACTCGTACTTCTTCAGTACGTCAAGCGTCGTCATGAAGTGGCCGAGTCCGGACGGCGCCTGCGCGGCACCGGCTAGCTTGAGCGGCGCCCCCATCTCCTCGGAGATGGTTCGGCCGAGTTCGGGCAGATACTTCTTGTAGACCTCGATGATGCGCTCGAGGAGCGCGATGCGCTCCGCCTTGGTGGTCCGGGAGAAGGTCTCGAACGCCTTCTTCGCCGCCGCAACCGCACGATTGACGTCCTCGGCGTTGCCCATCGCGATCTTGCCGATCGATTCCTCGGTCGCGGGATTGATCACGTCGAGCGTGCCCTTGCCTGCCGGATCGACCCACTTGCCGTCGATGTAGAATTTGAGCTGGTCGGTCATTGCGCTGGTACCTCCTGAGTGGTTGTGCAAAGACGCTGGGGGCCGCAAGGATGACACAGCGCTTCCGGGGTTGCATCCCGCCGGCCATCCGCACGCCGCGCATTGCCGGCGCGGCCGGGTTACAATGCCCACCCCGCCGCACCGGCCGTGGACCTTTCCGGTGAACCTGGCCCCGATCGTCTATGTGATTGGCATAGTGCTGCTGACCGTGGGCGATCTCATGCTGATCCCGGCCCTCGTGGGCGCCTGGAGCGCCGAACATGACTGGCGGCCGTTCCTGACCTCGAGCGCCCTGGTCTGCGGCCTGGCGCTGCTGCTGCTCGCGTTCGGCCGGGGCACGCAGCTCACCATCCATCCGCGCCAGGCATTCCTGATCACCACCCTGGTCTGGATCGTCGCGTCTTGCGCGGGCGCGGTGCCGATCGCCCTGCACGAGCACGTCTCCTGGACGGACGCGGTGTTCGAGTCGATGTCCGGCATCACCACCACCGGCTCGACCGTGCTGACCGGGCTCGATGGGATGTCTCCGGCCATCCTGCTGTGGCGCTCCCTGCTGCAATGGCTCGGCGGCCTCGGCTTTATGCTGATGGCGATCGCGATCCTGCCCCTGGTCGGGGTCGGCGGCATGCGACTGTTCCGCTCCGAATCGTCCGACTGGAGCGACAAGGCCCTGCCGCACACCCGGGATATCGCAAAGACCGTCGGACTGATCTATACCGGGCTCGGGGTCCTGTGCGCGTTTGCCTACTGGCTGGCAGGCATGGGCCCCTTCGACGCCGTCAATCACGCCATGACGACCGTATCGACGGGTGGCTACTCGACATCCGACGCATCCATGGGCAAGTTCGGGAGTCCCGCCATCCTCTGGGTGGGCTGCATGTTCATGATCGCCGGCAGCCTGCCGTTCATGGTGTATTTCCACATGCTGCGCCAGGGCGTCCGGCCCCTCCTGCGGGACGAGCAGGTGCGCGCCTACGCGGCGGGGCTCGTCGCGGTCGTTGCCCTGGCGACGCTCCTGCTCACCCGGTCGAGTGACCGGACGACGTTCGACGCGCTCACCCAGGTCGCGTTCAACGTCGTGTCGGTGGTCTCGACCACGGGTTTCGCGAGTACTGACTACACCCAGTGGGGCAGTTTCTTCGTCGCGCTGTTCTTCTTCCTGATGTTCACGGGCGGCTGTTCGGGGTCGACCAGCGGCTCGATCAAGGTGTTCCGTCTGCAGATCGGACTGAAATTCCTGAGCCTTCAGGTGCGTAGACTGGTACACCCACGCGGCGTGTTCGTGGTCAAGTTGAACGGACGCAGACTGGACGACGACATCGTGGCGGGGCTCGTCGCATTTGTCTTCGCGGTCGGCGCGACGGTGATCGTGGTGGCATTGGCACTGGCTGCTCTGGGACTGGACCTCGTTACCGCCCTGTCCGGTGCGGCGACGGCCGTGACCAATGTGGGTCCTGGTCTAGGGCCGGTCATCGGGCCGGCCGGCAATTTCGCCACCCTGCCCGACGCGGCCAAATGGCTGCTCGCCGCGGCCATGCTGCTCGGGCGGCTCGAACTCCTCACGGTCCTCGTGCTGTTCTCGCGATTCTACTGGCGAGCGTGAGCCGAACGGCAACTCGGCCACGCTCAATCACTGCGTGTACCGCTCCGCTGCGGTCGCTGCCCGAACGGATGCGGCGGCCACATGAACCGCCCGTGGCGGATGCGGTTGGCGATGCTGACCGACGCGAGCAGCGCGGCGAACGCGAGGCTCCACATGCAGCCCATGACGCCGCCGACGGCCGCGACCATGATCATCGAATCCCAGACCGGGACGATCAATTGCCGGGTGTTCATTCCTTGATCTCCTGCCGACATCGAACGATTCGCGCCACCACCTGTGCCGAAAGTTCCGGGTCCACACCCGCTTCGTGCAGCGCATTGCGCAGCAGGTCGACCACAGCACTCAACGTCGCGGCGGCACGTGCGCGGGCTGCCGGGTCGGCCAGCATCGGCGCCGCATCCGGGCCAGCAGCGGGGTGGTCCGACGCCGCCGGCCCGGATGCGGCGCCGGCGAGCAGGCCGACCAGCATGCAGCGGTGGGTACGAACCATCGCCGAGAGCGACATGCCCCGACAGGGTTCGGAAAGCCGGTCGTCCAGCAGCATCTCGACACAGAGTTCCTCCGCGATGCGCGACACCATGCGGCGTCCGCCGAGCCGGTCGATCAGATTCACTTCGCTCACTGCACACCTCCTTTCCGCCTGCCGGGCCCGCACCGCGATCGAGAGCTGGTCCACGATCCGGGCTGCGACTGGCACGGGGCGCAGTGTGCGCGTAGACTCCCGCCCGTTCATGATCCAGCCGTGAACTCTTTCTGACCATTTCATGACCTGCGGCGGTCGCCATGACCTCGAACGAACCGCTCCGCACGGCGGGGCGTTACCGCTTCGGCAACTTCCTGCTCGACGACGCGCGCCGCGAGCTGCGTGAGAGCGGCCGGCGGGTCGACGTCCAGCGCAAGGTACTCGACCTCCTGCTCTATCTCGCCCAGCACCGCGACCGCGCGGTATCCAAGGACGAGCTCATCGAGGCCGTCTGGCCCGGGGTCGTGGTCACCGAGTCGGTGCTGGCGCGCGCGATCATGAAGGCGCGCCGTGCCGTGCACGACGATGCGGAGGGCGCGCAGGTGATCCGCACCGTGCACGGTCACGGTTACCAGTTCGTGGCGCGGCTCGAGGGTGCGGACGGTGTGATCCAGGCATCCGCGATGCCGGCGCCGCGCGCGGCGCGCCCTGACGCCGGCGCCGCCAGCGTTCCTGTAAAGACCGCCACGCTGGCGGTGCTGCCGTTCGCCAACCTGTCGCCGGATCCCGAACACGGCTACTTCGCCACCGGCATTCACGAAGAGATCCTGAACGAGATCGCCCGCCGCACCGGCATCCGGGTGATCGCGCGCACGTCGGTCGCGCAGTACGTGGATACCGACAAGCCGATTCCGGTGATCGCCGCTGAACTCGGCGTGGCCAACATCGTCGAGGGCAGCATCCGCTACGCGGGCGGCGCGGTACGGATCAACGCGCACCTCATCGAGGGCGCCACCGGGGTGCGCCTCTGGTCACATACCTACGACCGCACCTTCGCGGACATCTTCGCGATCCAGACCGACGTCGCGCAGCGGATCG
This sequence comes from Pseudomonadales bacterium, assembly GCA_019634925.1. Classification (GTDB taxonomy): domain Bacteria; phylum Pseudomonadota; class Gammaproteobacteria; order Pseudomonadales; family Azotimanducaceae; genus UBA7803. The sequence goes on along the minus strand of JAHCAL010000001.1, from coordinate 638,804 downwards.
CGGGTGCGCTGCAGGCACAGATACCGGGAGCGGGGCCCGATCTGCCAAGTACACCGGCGCGCATCGCCGCCTACGAGCAGTACCTGATCGCGCGCAGCCTGCGCGACCGCGCATTCGCCGGCGGCTGGGCGCCGGTAGTCGAACACGTCCAGCGCGCACTCGCGCTCGACCCCGACTTCATCCCGGCGCTCTGGCTGCTGCACAACGCCTACCAGAACCGGATGCTCGGCGTATCCGACGCGCAGGCACTCGAGGAGATGCGCCGGCTCACCGCACGCGCGGAAGCGGCGGCGCCCGACCACGCGCTCACCCTGGCCCTGCAGGCAAAGGATGCCGGCTTCGCGTGGCAATGGACCGCCGCGATGGCGCTCTGGGAACGGGCCATCGCCGCCGATCCGACCGATCCGGTCTCGCTCGGCAACGCGGCCTTCGCGGCACTCGGCGTGGCCGACACCGACCGCGCACTGGAGCTCGCGCGTACCGGCATCCGGGCCGACCCCGGCCACGACTGGCCGCGCTTCGCGTACCTGACCGCGCTGCGCGCTGCCGGCGATTTCGCCGCCGGCCGCCACGAGGCAGAGGTGATCGTCGCACTCGGCGGGGATCGCCGTTTTCCAGCCGCGGTCACGCTGCTGCTCGACGCCGTCGCGGCCCGCGACGCCGTTGCCGCTGCGCGTCTCGGCGCGGAGCTAGTCGGCATGGCCGGGTCCCAGGTCGCCGACTACGTTGCGCTCCTGGAAACGCTCGCGCGTGACGAACCGGCCGACACCGCGGTGCTGAAACACATGCTGCGCGTGGCGCCGCCGCCCAATGCGAACCAGTGGATGCTGGCACAGGCGTTCGCGGCGGCCGGCGACGACGACGGCGCCTTCGCCCTGCTGGACCAGATCGCCGCGACCCATTCGATGTTCAGCGCCATCCGGGTTCGCATGGACCCGGCATTCGCCGCGCTGCGCGCCGATCCGCGGTATCGCCGCTTCCTGGCCGCCGTGGCCGCCCCGGAGGGTTCGGCACTAAGGCCCACCAGCGCCGGCGCGCAACGTCCAACGCGCCGTGGCCGCCCGGTTCGTCCGGGGCGCTGACACGCTACACTGGCAGATCCGATGCCCGGTCCACGGCCGCTGCGGCCCCCGGCGCTGTCAGACAGGATCCGAACGTGTCCACACGCCTGCTCGTCACCCTGTGTTGTGCGCTCGGCGCGCTGCTCCCACCACCGGTCGCGGCCGCCATGACCTTCGACCCGGTGGAGCTCGGTTCGTATCACATCCACTACCACGCCCGCTTCGAACCCGGGACCGGGCTCGCGCACGCATCGATGACCGTGCGCCAGACCGCCGGCGAGCTCGAATGGCTCGACTTCACCGCCCCCGAAGCGCGCAACTTCGATTTCCGCGGTGACGGGCGGATCACGCGAACCGGCGATCGCGTGCGCTGGGAGGTGCCAGAAGCAGGCGGGCGCCTCGACTACCGGGTGCGCGTCGAGCGCCGGCGCGGCAAGGGGTTCGATGCCCGCATGACCGACGACTGGGTCATCATGCGCCTCGACCACCTGTTCCCCTCGGCGCGCGTCAGCACCCGTGCGCGCGAAGTGTCGATCCCCTCGCTCGGTTTCGACGGGCCGAAGGGCTGGAGCTTCGAAACCCGCTACGGCAGTGGCGCAGACACCGTGCAACTGCCGGCCGGCGACCGTCGCTTCGTGCGGCCGACCGGCTGGATGGCGGCCGGGCGCCTCAGCATCCGCCGCGACCGCATCGCGGACCGCAGCGTCGTGGTCGCGGGGCCACTGGACGAGCGCCTGCGCAGTCAGGACATCATGGCCTTCCTGCGCTGGACGCTGCCGACACTCACCGAAGTCTTCCCCGGCTTTCCGCCGCGCGTGCTGCTGGTGAACGCCGGCGACCCCATGTGGCGCGGCGGCCTCTCCGGACCCGGCTCGTTCTACATGCACTCCGACCGCCCGCTCATCAGCGGCAACGGCACCAGCACGCTCCTGCACGAACTGGTGCACGTCGCGACCACCAGCGTTGCGCGACCCGGCAACGACTGGATCGTGGAGGGCCTGGCCGAGTACTACAGTCTGGAAATCCTGCGCCGCAGCGGCACGATCAGCCGGTCGCGGTTCCTGCGCTCGCTCAGGCGCCTTGAGGACTGGGCCGAACGCGACGAAGGCCGCTTGACCTCCCCCTCCAGTGGCGCCAATACCGCGCGCGCCGTTCTGCTGTTCCGGGCGCTCGACAGGGAGCTAGAACGGGCCGGCAAGGGCGGACTCGACGCGGTCGCGACACCCCTGCTGCAAGGACCACCGCTGTCGCTCGAACGGCTGCGCGAGCTCAGCACCGCCGCGCTCGGCAAACCGTCGCGCGCACTCGAGCGTGGGATCCAGGCCTGGCTGAAACCGCCAGCGACTTGATGTGCACGCCGGTCTCGTGCCGGGAACCCGTTCGCCATCGATTCCTCTAATGCTCACCCCGATCAACCGAGCAACCCGGCCCGACCCATGCTGCGTCGCGTCTTCAGACTGCTGAGAACGGCCGGCATACTGGCCGTCGCCGCCGGCGTCGCACTCGTCGTGATCGCGCCGTTCCACATCTATGACCGCTTCACCGACGAGTTGCCCATCGCGGAACTCTACTTCGAGCCGGTGGCGCCGCAGACGTTCCGGGCCAGGTTGTCGCACGGCGATCTCTGCATTGCCGAGGAGTACCTCCTCTATGGCGACGAATGGCGCCTCGATGCCGCATTCCTGAAATGGCGGCCGATCGCCACGCTGCTCGGTGCCGATCCGTTGTATCGCATCGACCGCCTTTCCGGGCGTTACCGCGACGTCGAGCACGAAAACACGCGCCCGCGCCTGGCTCACGAGATAGCACCCGAGGTCGTGCTGGACCCGTTCCGCCTGCGCGGCGCCACGTGGCTCGTCGACAGCGTGTTCGGTGCGTCCGTCTACCACGCCATGGATTCAGATGCGCGCCACATCGTGTATCGCTCGCCCACCGGGCTGTTCGTGCGCGCCCAGCCGCTCGCATCGCTCACCGCCGAGAACGGTCAGACCGCGATCGTGATCGACCGCGCCTGTGCCGCGCGCGATGACGGCCACATCGCGCGCGCCGCGCGCGCGCTCAACGACCTGTTCTGAGGCAGCCGGGGCAGATTCCCCGGCCACCGCCGGCATGGCATCAGATGTGTCAAACGGCGACGGGGGAACGTTCGTGCTCGACATCATCGTGGTGGGCGCCGGAGGCGCAGGTTGCGCCATCGCGGCGCGCGCATCCGAACATGCCGGATGCGGACCAGGCGTCCGGTCTCAGCGGCTGCCGGCGGGACCCCGCTGCGGTGTACCGGCAGCCGCACCCAGGGACCCGATGATGGCGGCCACGTCCTGCACCACCGGATTACCACGGCGGTGCAGGCGCGAGAACGCCAGCACCAGGTCCACATGACCCATGCCCGGATAGACCCGCCGTTCGGCTCTGCCGCCCACGGCCTGCTGCTTCTCCATCAGGCTTTTCGAGTGACCGCGCCGTACCCGAGTGTCATCGGCGCCATGCAACAGGAACAGTGGCGGGGCGTCCGCGCGGACGAAGTTCACCGGCTGTGATGCGGGGTAACCGGGCTCGGGCCCGAACAACTCCCAGTGGGCATCCTCGGTGAAGGGATAGAAGTCGTACGGGCCGGCCAGACCGATGAAACCAGCTATTCGCCCAGGATCGGACAGCAACGCGGCATCGAGCGTCAGCAGCGCGCCCAGCTGCGCGCCGGCCGAGTGACCCATCAGGATGAGTTGATGCTCCGGCGCGAGGCGAGCGAGCACCGCTTCGACGGCCATCCGGGCATCCAGCAGGATGTCGGCGAAACGCACGTGGGGATACAACCGGTAATCCGGCACCACCACGTCGGACCCCATGGTCATCAGGGTATCCGCGACGAACCGGTAGTCCTGGCGCCGCCCGCTCTGCCAGTTGCCGCCGTAGAAGAACAACACGGTGGGCCGCATGCCGGGGACCGGATCTCGATACCAGTCCAGATAATGGCGCGGCGAATCGCCGTAGGCGATCAGCTCGTGGTCGACGGGCACGCTGCGGGCAAGGCCGTTGATTATCCGCAGGCCGACCTTCTGCCAGACGTCAGACCAGCGAGTCATGCGTCCGTCGGCCCCGCGCCCGACCAGGCGCGGCACGGTGACCAGGTCACCGGCGAGCCGGCCGCTTGACGCGCACCACGGCGGGGTCTATCAAGACGGCATCCATCCAGCAGCAATGCCAATGTCAGCGGAGGCCAGGCCATGCCGGTGAGCGAACAGGAACGGCTGTCACTCTCATTTCCCGATCCGTTCCAGGATCCGGCCATCGCCCACCGGATCTTCACCCGGCTGCGTGCCGAGGAGCCGGTCGCGTGGTGCCCGGAACCCTGGGGCGGGCCCGGTTTCTGGTCGATCACGAAGTACGACGACATCCAGGAAATCTCCAAACTGCCGAAGCTGTTCAGCTCCGACGGACGGCACGGCGGCATCACGCTGCCCGACCCGGCGATGATCGCGAACCGCGCGCGGGAGCTCGGCCGGTCGGACGAACCCGCGGCCGAGCTGTCCGCCTTCGAAGGCGGGCGCAGCATGATCACCATGGACCCGCCGGAGCACAACCAGCACCGGCGCATGGTTGCACCGGGCTTCACCCCGCAGACCCTCGACGCGCTGGTGCCGCGCATCCGCGAACGCGCACGCGTCATCCTCGACGGGATCGGCGCGCAATCGCACTGCGAGTTCGTCTCGAGCGTGGCGGCGGAGCTGCCGATCCAGATGCTGGCCGAGCTGTTCGACGTACAGCAGGCCGACCGGCACAAGCTGTTCCAGTGGTCCAACCTGATCATCGGCGGCGAAGACCCGGACCTCGCCCTGCCGCGCGAGCAGATCATCGCCGCTTTCATGGAACTCGCCGGCTATGCGCTCAAGCTCTACCAGGAACGGCAGGCCCAGCCCGGCAACGACCTGATCAGCATGCTCGTCAACACGCGCCTCGACGGCGAACCGATGAGCGTGCCCGACTACCTGTCGGCGTTCGTGCTGCTGGTGGTCGCGGGCAACGAGACGACGCGCAACTCGATCTCGGGCGGCATTCAGGCGCTGTCGGAGTATCCCGCGGAGCGGCAGAAACTGCTCGACGATCCGACCCTGATCCCGCGGGCCGTGGACGAGATCATCCGCTGGGTGCATCCGGTGATCTACATGCGCCGCACCGCGCTCGCCGACTACACCCTGCGCGGGGTCACCATCCGGGCCGGCGACAAGCTGGCACTCTGGTACATGTCCGGCAACCGCGACGAGGAGAAGTGGGCCGACCCGTTCACATTCAACGTGACCCGTGAGGGGCCCCGGCACCTGTCGTTCGGTTATGGCCAGCATCTCTGCATCGGCTGGCGGCTCGCCGAACTGCAGCTGCAGGTGCTGTTCGAGGAACTGCTCGCGCGTTACCCGGATATCCGCGTGGACGGACCGGTCACACGCATCCGCACCAACTTCCTGAACAGCATCAAGACGATGCCGGTGCGGTACACGCCGCGGTCGCGGGCTGCCTGAGCGGATAGCTATCGCGAGCCATATTCGAGTGCGCGGCACTTGGTCGAGCTGCCGGCACGAGTGCTCCTGTGACGCGCAGTCGATGATGCCTTAGTGCAGGTGCACCTCGCCGGTGTCACCATCGATGGTCACCATTTCTCCGTCGCGAACCCGGTCCAACACATCCGCAACCGAAGCGACGCATGGAATACCGAGTTCTCTTGAAACGATGCTCGCGTGGCTGTTGAAGAGCCCGAACTCCGTGACGACGCCGCCGGCGATAAGAAACAGCGGTGTCCAGCTGGGATTGGTTCGTCTGGTGACCAGGATGTCACCGGGCTCGAGAAGCCCTGATTCCGAGGGATCGAGCACGATTCTCGCGGTCCCGGTAACGCGGCCCGGTGAGCAGGCAACTCCGCGAAGCACCGCGTCTTCTGTTCGCTCAAGTGGTATGGCGGCCGCGCGAAGCGGCCAATCCGCCGGCGGCGGGCATTGCCGGTACACGATGAACGGCGGCTCATAGTCACGCGTAGCCACGAAGCTCCGATACCGCTCCGCGAGAATATTCGTAAAGACCGTCGGATCTGTGGCAAAACGCTCCAGTTCATCGCGATGCAGCATGTAAAGGTGTTTCGCCTGAGCCAATGCTCCGGATGCCAGCGCAGTCCCCGCAAGCGTTTCACAACACATCCGCACCTCGTGCACCAGGCGCACGCACAGATTCTTTGACCGCTCTCTGGCAATAAACCAGGCTGCGACCGCATCTGCGGCGGCGATCACCGCATCTCCCCGTTCCCCGCGTACCGATGCGCGGATCTGCGCAATCAGCTCTTGACGCTTTCGGGTGTTCCGTTCCTGCGCCAATGCGGGATCCGCGGCGTCGCCCTGCTTCGACATCGCCTCGATCAGCTTCATGGCGGTATCCGGAGCCGTTTCGAATGTTTCGGAAATCAGGTCCCATTCGTTGGTGGCCCGGCAGCCATGGTCGAAGATGAAGCCGTCGAAGTGCTGCTTCACGACCGACTCCGACGCTTGGCCACCACGCACCAAACGACTGATCTGCCACAGCTGGCGGGCGATATCCGCCGACTCCACGTCGCCGATCCCAGCGCACAGTTGGGCCATGTCGTTCGTCCTGCCGAGCTCGCTGAGCAACTGGCTGAGGTGCCCCATCGCGATCATCCCGGCCTGGCCCACGTACACGTGATGCTGTCCGGCCCGCTCGATGTAAGGAAGCACGGCGCTTATGCGTTCGATCAGCTGGGCTGGTCGAAGTGATACTAGGTGCGGGCGCTCGGCGCGCAGCGCCAGCGATTCGTGATGCAGAGCGTGGAGATCTTCCGGCACGTCACCGGCCAGGATACGACGCTGGGTGGCCGCCAATCGCGACGAACAGGCTGCATTGGTGTGCCAGGGCTCCGCAGACAGCGCGGGCAATCCCGCACCTCCGTCGAAAGCCTGTGCCAGCCGAACCGCGCCCCCCGGCACCATCCGCTCGGCCAGAATGAACATCGCCGAGAGATTCAGGTAGAAATATCCGCCGAAGATCCCGTACACCTCACCGCTCTCGGTAAACTCGTGAGGCTCGAATCCGCCGAGGGCGACGTAACCAGCCTTGCTGCCCGGTTCGAATGCCCCGCGCCAGATGAGGCTCCAGCCCAGCGGCGAAACCGGATCCCCCATGACCTCCGCCGCATTCGAGCGCGTGTAGAGTGGAAATCGGATCGACGGCTCATCGTGCAGCATCTCGGTACGCTGGGGCATGGCAATCAGTCCGGTGTTCCTATGGTGTCGCTTCTACCATTGCTCGATCCAGATCGGCGGCCTGGGACGCTTCCAGCACACCTGCCCACTCGAGGCATCCCATTCCCGTTTTTCCGGCCATCGTCACGTAGGAGATCGCATTGTTGTCGTAACGCCTGGCGCCCGAGCCAGGCAGGTATTTCGGCACGTGGACGCGCGTACGTGCCTGGAGCGTCAGCGGCTCGCGGAAGCCGTAGTGGACTGTGCTCTGATCGTAGCAACGCAATCCCGGTCTCGGCGAAAACGCCGCCGAGACATCCCTGGTGACGAATGCGCCGCGCTCGGATACCAGTATGCCCGTTCCGATCGTACCTTCTGGCCGAGGAAAACCGATCGCATTGCAGAATACTCGCCCGCTATCGAGGCTCGATGCGGTCCAGAACACTCCGGAGTCGAAATTCGATTCCACACGCTCACCCCACGAGTGGTCCCGAACGAACAGACCCTGCGTCGTGATGGTCCGGTTTCCTACCGTCAATGTGCCGCGCCAACGACCACCTTGCTCGTAATGTGCCTGGGCGGAAGTCCACGAGCCCTTCCCGTCGTGAGCCAGCGATTCCGAAAGCTGCGCCAACGCTTGATTGAAATCCGCCGGAGGCAGGTCGCTCTCGAGCACTACATCGATGGCGGCGGGCGTTGGCCCTCCCGGCGCAAAAGCAAGAAATCCGTGCGGACCCTCGCCAGGAGCACCATCGAAGCGCGCCTGAATTCGCCACTTCGACCAGGGACTCTCGGGCACCGCGGACAATTCCGGAATCTCTTGCTCGACCAGCTGCGCCGCGCGGGTCGGGCGATGCAGGATCGCCGAGACAGGCGCGCCACCCACATACACCACCAGATGCGCTTCGTGATCACCTTTTGCGGGCCAGCGTTTGGTATGGATCAGAAATCCATGGCCTCCGTCCAAGTCCCACGCCACGAAGAACAGGTTTTCCTGCCAGCGCGCTGGTGCGGGTACCGGCGGCGCATGGAGTCTCTCGTCTAAGTCGTCGAACCGGTGCGGGGGCAGCTGCTCGGAGGGATCTCGTTCCACGCTCATGCGACAGCCTCGATGTTGAAAAGGGCTGCAGCATTTTCGTGCATGATCTTGCGCGCGCTGTCAGGCGGTAGTGCGGCCAGCATCTCCTCCGCCGCCGTCTGGCAATTTGGCCACTCGGTATCCAAGTGGGGGTAATCGGTCTCGAACAGAATACGGTCGACACCGATGCGGTCGGCCATTGTGAGACCTACGGGATCGCGGAAAAACGCCACCCAGCAGTTCTGCCGGAAGTAATGCGACGGCCGCTCCGGTATCGACTTCTTGTCGACAGTCGCGGTACCGTCGATGACGATCTCTTCCCAGATGAAATCCGCTCGTTCGAGTACGTACGGTACCAGTCCCAGCTGCGACTCGGCAAAGCAGACCTTGAGTTTCGGAATGCGGACGAACACGGCCGAGAACAGGTACTCGAGCAGGGTATGCATGACGTACAACGAAGCACCGACGTGAGGAACCGCGGCGGGGGCATCCTTGGCGGCCAGTTGCATGGGCGACGTGCCGATATGCACCGACAGCACCATACCGGCGTCCGCGCAAACCTGAAAAAAAGGATCCCAGTACTTGGAAGACACGGATGGCAGCCCTGATCGATGGGGAGCCTCAACGAACGAAATCGAATGGAAACCCAGAGCGGCCAACCGTTCGGCCTCGGCTACCGCGAGGCCGATGTCCCACAGTGGAACCAGCCCCATCGGCACGAGGCGGCCCTGAGAACCCGCGCACCACTCCTCGATGACATAGTCGTTGTATGCCCTGATGCACGCCTGTGCCAGCGCCTTGTCCTCGGCGAAGCTGAACTGCTCGCCGGCAAACTTAACGAACATGTTCGGATAGTTCACCGAGGCGAGTATCCCCGCAGTGTCCATATCCTCGATACGCGCTTTTGGATCGTAGCATCCGCTTCGGATCTCCTCGAAGGTAGTCGGTTCGAGGCGGAGCTTGGATCTCGGAGAAAAGCCTGCGGCCGCTGCGATCTTCACGATCGGCGTGAGTTTGCCATCGTAATGCCAGACATCACCGACGCTCCCCTCAGGATCTTCCCGGAAGCGGAAATCACCGCCGCCCACGTCGAACGCGTGTCCTCTCAAACGTTCGATGCGAGGACCAGCAGACCGCAGCCGGGCTGGCAGGCGTTGCTGCCAGACGTGCGGGGGACACTGCAGGTGGTCATCCGGAGAAACGATCGTCGGCGGCATGAGGTCCTTCCAAAACTTATTTAAGTAACTACTTACTCGTTTTATGAAAGCGCGTCAAGCTTGTGCAGGTCGTGAGTAAATATCCACGGTTTCTCAACTGCGTTACACTGGGCCCTTCACATCGACAAGACCCACAAGATGCCGGAGCAGACGCGACAGAGCCGCAAGCTCAGCGCCAAACCCAAGGCGCGCGCGCAGAAGTCGACGCCCCATCCCAGGTCGAGACAGACCAAAGCAACGCCGAACCGCAAGGCTCAAACCCGCATCAGCTCCGACGAGCGGCGCGAATCGATCCTCGACGCCGCTCGCACGGTGTTCGTCGATCATGGGTTCTCCGGAGCCCGCACCAAAGACATCGCGGCCGAAGCCGGCATCAACGAAGCACTCATCTACCGGCACTTCGCATCCAAGGAAGAACTTTTCGACGCCGCGGTCATCGAGCCGCTCGAGCGCTGGATGACCGAGTACCACCACCTCGGCCGCGAGATTTCCGCCGCCACCAGCGCCGAGACCCAGATGGAACTGCTCACCAGGACCGGAAGTGCCTTCATGCGCGAGATGGAAACAATCTTTCCCCTGCTCGGGCTCGCGCTGTTCGGCAGTGGCGACTACGGCCGCGACTTCTACGTTCGGCGCGTCATGCCGGTTCTGGACATGTGGGCCGAGCGGACCCGGGTCTCCCTTCCCAAAGGCGCCCGCGGCGCCAGGCTCGACCCGAGATTCATGGCCAGCGTGGGCACCGCGGTGGCATTCTTCATGGTCGCCGATGCCCATTTCCGCAACGCTCCCTTCGACAATGCCGAGGCCGGACGTCAGCTGGCGGAACTCATGTTGCCCATGTTCGAGAGAACGTCCGGCAGGTAGACGCTCAGAAAGCAAACGAGACGGCAGCTCCATAAGTTCTGGGCGGCGCCCAGATTCCCGACTGATTGAACGACGTGTTGCCGTAAGCGAGCGTCCCGATCAGATATTCCTCGTCGGAAAGGTTCTTCACGAAGGCCCGCAACAGCAGACGGGAATTGGCCGGCGCGAATTCAGCCGACAGATTGAACACCTGATATGCGCCCTGACTCTCGTTCGGGTCCTCGAAGTGGCTGAAATAGACCTTCGAACTCCAGTATCCGTCCGCACGCAACATCAGTTGTCCGAAGTTCGCCACTGGCGCCGAGTACTGGAGACCCAAGTTGAAGGTGCGCTCGGGTGCTCGAGTCAGCGGGTTGCCTTTTACGTTCTCTAGGACGACAACGCCGCCCGAACAGTTGCCCGGGAATGCCATCGCATCGCACGAGACGTAATCCCCATACTCGGCAGACAGCAACGCGAGCGCCGCATCCACGCTCAGCGCTGGGGTAAGGCGGGCGGACAACTCGAGCTCGGCACCATACACCGTCGCTTCGCTGGCGTTCTCTATGTTCACCTGCAGGTCGGTGATCTGGGAAACCTGGATGTCGGTGTAATCGTAGTGGAAAACCGACGCACTTAACGACACACGGTCTTCGAGCACCCGCGCCTTCAGGCCGATCTCAAAGGAGTTGACCTCCTCTTGGTCAAAGTCGTCCCCACACAGGTTGCCGTTGAAGCCGCCTGGCTTGAAGCCCTGCTGGAACTGGGCGTAGCCGACGACGTTGTCACGGAAGTCGAACTGAACCCCGACTCGCGGCGAGACGTCCGACCACGACTTGTTCTGGCGGTCGATGGGCAATCCGAATCCGCACAGCGGCACGACCTGGAACTGCTGATTCTCCAGCTTGCGTTCGTCGCGGCTCCAGCGCAGCCCACCATAGGCTCGCAATCGGTCCGTCAGGTGGTAGGTCGAGTCGACGAACGCCGCGTACGACCTGGTCTCCTGTTGGAAGTCTATCCGCAGGAAGAACGGCACGGTTCCGAGTCCTGGTATCTCGGTACCCTCCGGCAGGGGCCAGGTAATGAAGGGGAGCGGCAGCTCATTGGTGAAATCGAAGTCGTCGTCGGAGGCGTAGACGCCGACCAGCACGTCAAGCCGGTCGTCCAGCTGCATCGTATTGACATTGACTTCCTGCGACCACGTGGTGCTTTCGAACTTGGTGTCCTGATTATTGGCGAAGACGCCGGTGCCGTCGCCATCGACGATCTGGCGGAACTCGTTGCGAAGCAGCCCGGTGATTGACCGGACCGTCGTGGCATCGCCTGCCTCCCAGGTGAGCGTGAGGGTTGCCGAGGTATCGGTTCGCTCGTCGCGATTCTCTCCATCCAGGGCCATGCGATGCGGCCGAAGGTCGAATGGCGCATCAGTGTAGATGGGCCACAGGACATCCTGCGGCGGTGTGATGGCGGATGCGATGTACGACCCATCGCGCTTGTCATAGGACAACTTGAGATCCGCCGTCAGATGCCCGGTCGGGAGATAACGCAGTGACGCCCTCGCCGCACGGCTTCGGGTCGCTTCTCCGTCGCGGCCCCCAGGCAAAACATTCTTCTCGAATCCTTCCTGCTGGTCGTCGTAGAGCGCGAACAGACGGTATTGAAGTTGATCGCTGATCGGACCCGAGACGAAGCCCTTGCCTCCTAATCGATCGTAATTCCCGGCAATGACACTTGCTTCACCCTCGAAGGTGTCGGTCGGCGCAGCGGTGTTCACGTTGACGGTACCACCCGTGGCGCCACGCCCATACAGGGTTCCCTGCGGCCCCCGTAGCACTTCGACCGATGCCAGATCTTCATATGCACCGAGCAGACTGCCCACGCGTGGCTGATACACCCCGTCGACGTGAACGGCGATGGTCGGATCCGCGACGTGCGTGAAGGTAGAGAATCCGACGCCTCGGATGGTGACGAACTGGGTGCCATTGAAGTTGCCGACTTCAACGTTGGGCGCCGAAACCTGAAGATCCATGATGTTGGCGATCTGCCGGATGGTCAGTTGATCCTGGCTGAAGGCCGTGATCGAAGCCGGCGTCTCGAGATTCGTCGCCTGCCGTTTCGTCGCGGTGACCAGGATCTCCTCGATTTCCGCCAATGCAGGCGGCACCAGCCCGATCAGCAACGGCACCGCAAGAGCGAAAGCTGCCCTCGACTTCATGATCGTCTCTCCCCTTTCAACCGGCCGAACGCCCCGCACGCCCAACAGCAATACGCGTGTTAAGTAAATAGTGACTTACTCATAGGGCGAAAAGCAAGAGCGGCGAAACTACTCGTTTTCGTACTCGTCTGTCCGAGTCCTACCGGCCAGGCGGATGAGGGCCTCGTGCAGCTCGAACCAGACGTTGTGGTAACTATCGATACGCGGCGAAGCCAGGTACCGGTGATCGCCACCGAGCAGTGCCACGAGCGACCGGTTCAGCCGGCGCAGGTACACGCCGAACAGCTCAACGCATGGGTAAGTCGACAGCCAACGCCTCAGCGCACGATCCGTCTCCTGAATCCCTCGCACGATGGTGGCGTCGTATTCCGCATCGCTGTGGTCGTTGGGGCTCCGCAGACCATCCAACTCACGAACCTGCCAGCGGGTCACCAGGGCCTTGAACGCTGCATTGATATCGTGGAAAGAATCCAACATGTCGCCGAACGTATTGGCGCCGAAGCGCGCTGTTGCGGCGTGGATCGTGGCGGCAGCCGCCGCCAGGCCCTTGTCGTTCAACCGAATGAACTTCGGCCTGCTGCGATCGAGCGCAGGCGCGAGCGCCGACAGCCTCGTGGCAGCAGCATCGGTGTCCATACCAAGAACGTCTGCGATCATCTCGAGCGTCGCCAGCCCCTTCAGCAACAGCAACTGCAGCAGCTCATCGTCGGTGAAGTCGATCGCCTCCATGCCACCGGGCACTCCGTCGGAAGGCTCTCCGCCGCTCGTGTCCCGCCAGCGTCGAAGCTTGCGTATCTCCGGTGTTTCGACTGCCGCGACATCGAACGCCTCGGTGAATACCTCCCCCGTTGCGCCATCAATGGTGAGCAACGTGCCGATCGGAAATCTGCGGCCAGCCAACGCGACATGCCCAGCGTGAAACTCCAGCTCAGCCAACCCCACGACGGAAGGTTTGCCCCAGCCACGCGCGACTACGGCCGCGTGACTGGCCAAACCGCCGCGCGCCGTGAGGATGCCCGCAGCCGCAGCGATTCCCTCGATGTCTGCAGGCGAGGTTTCCGGTCTTGCCAGAATGACCGGCGCACCGGTTTCGGCACGTTTGATGGCGGCATCCACAGTCACCTCGAGATGCCCGGAAGCGATGCCCGGAGAAGCCCCCAACCCGACCGCGACGGGTGTCGCGCTTTGCCCTCCGGTCCGCAACACCGGCAACTGGTCGAGCAGGCGCCCTGCCCGATCGACTGCCTCGGCGGGTGACAAACCGATGGCCGCATCTTCGGCCATATCGACGGCGATACGTACGCCTGCCACCGGGCTTCGCTTGCCGATCCGTGACTGCAAGATCCACAGCCTGCCGGACTCGACCGTGAACTCGACCTCGACCAGATCGCGATACGCACGCTCGAGAGACTCCACATGCTTTGCGAGCGCCACGGCAACGGTGGGCAATCGGCGACCGAGCACATCTACGCTCTGCGTCTGATGTTCCCCGGAAACCACGGCCTCGCCTTGGGCGCCGAATAGGACATCGCCGTAGAGTCCCGGAGACCCGCTGGCCGGATTGCGGCTGAACACGACGCCGGTGCAGGAGTTCGAGTCGAGGTTGCCGAACACCATGGCCTGCACCGTCACGGCGGTACCCAGACTTTCCGGTATGTTCTCGATACGCCGATACGCCTTAGCTCGGTCACCGATCCAAGAACGGAAGACCGCTTCTACGGCCAGTCGGATCTGCAGGTGCGGGTCGTCGGGGATGTCTCGGGCCCCGGTCGCGCTCTGCCAGGTCCGCTGCAACGTGCGCAGGCAGTCGGGCGCCAGCAGAGGGTCGCCGTGATGCCGCAACCAGTCAGCCGTGGTGTCATTGAGGCCCAGGTTGAGCAACGTATCCATCATGCCCGGCATCGACACCGCGCTTCCGGATCGGACGCTGACGAAGAGCGGGTCATGCCTGTCTCCCAGGCGCCGGCCCGAGACACGCTCCAGCAGTCGGATCTGGTCGTCCAGAGCCTCCTGCAACCGGTCGGACCACCCCGAGCGAAGATAATCGGCACAGACCGGAGCGACGATGGTGAATCCCGGCGGCACCGGAAGCCCCATACGGCTCATCTCCGCCAGGCTTCTGCCTTTGCCACCGATGAGACTGGCAGGCAACGCGTCACCATCATCCACCGACTGCGGCGCCCCGAACGGGACGGCAAGCGGGCCTTGCCAGACGACTGGCGAACCATTGCTCAACGTCATTCCCCTCCAGACGGGTCCGGGAACATATTTAAGTAACTACATACTTTTTTCAAGTCTACCCCCGCCACTTCGGCCGCGGGCATGGGACAAGACGAAACTCGAATTCCGGCCGGTACCCGGCGCTGCCGAAGCATCCCACTGAACGGCAGATGTTGCTCGATGACACCACCCTGATCCCGCGTGCTATCGACGCGATCATCCACTGGGTACATCCGCGATCTACACGCGCTGCGTTGCGCGAACTGGAGCCGCGGGTGCTGTTCGAGGAACTGCTCGCGCGTTACCCGGATATCCGCGTGGACGGACCGGTCACGCGCATCCGCACCAACTTCCTGAACAGCATCAAGACGATGCCGGTGCGATACACGCCGCGGTCGCGGGCTGCCTGAGCGGGCAGGCCTCGCCAAGCCCCGCGTACCAGCCACGGTACCCAGGGCTGCCCACGGTCATTCGACCCGTTGCGGACCGGCGATCTGCAGCACGTCGGCAAAGGTACGGTGAAAATGGTGCAGAGCGGGCTCGTTGCGGCCGAACAGGATCTCGGGCAGCAACCCGCTCTCGACCGAGCGCTGCGTCGACTCGCCCATGAGGTAGTCCTCCTGCTCGATCGTACTGATGAACAATTCCTTTGCGGCGGAGAGCGACGCCACGCGCGGCCGCTCGGGATCGCGCTCGTAAACCGTCTCGGGCGTGACCACATCGAAATTCGCGTCCGCCTGCTCCATCAGCGCCATGGTCTCGCGCGTGAAGTAGTGACCGACCCGTGTTATCGAACGACCGGGATCCTCCGGATGCGGATAAATGCGGATCAGTGAGACGTTGCCACCGAGCCCGACGTTGAATTGCACGTTGGGAAACAGATAGTAGAGCAGGTTCGCCGCCTGCTTGAGGCGCCACTCGGTCTTCGGCCGGTCACGCAACTGATCGATCATGCGGCTGGCGAAGACGAACCGGTGATTGCGGCCGAACGTCTCGTACGCGAGGTTGTCGCCATAGAACAGACGGCCCAGGGTCTTCGCGTGCAGCTTCTGGAAGTGCCAGGTCTCGCCGAAGGTATCGTTCGCAAGTTTCCAGTTGAGACGTTTGTCGAGCACGCTCTCGCCTGCGTATACCAGGTCGCCATAGCGGCCGAGTGCGATCTCCTCGCCGAGCGCGCCGAGCTGGGCATCCAGATCGAGCACCCCGTCCCTGTTCGGGTGAACCCAGAGCAGACCGTCGCGCTCTTCGGCCGGCAGGCCGATCAATCCGTGACACTGCTTGTCGATGCTGCCGAATTGCGCCTCCTGCGGAATCGCCGTCAACTCGCCCTGGTTCGAGTACGTCCAGGCATGAAAGGGGCAGGAAAACCGTGCCGCGACGCCGCGCTCCTCGCCCGCCACGCGCACACCACGGTGGCGACAGGCATTGAGGAACGCACGAAACCTCCCGTCCTGGCCGCGCACCGAAAGAATCGGCACGCCGAAATCGGCGAGGGTGAAATAGGCGCCAGGTTCGGCCAGATCTCCGGACAGGCCGATCAGTTGCGGATAGTCGCGGAACAGCACCTCCCGTTCACGCGCCGCGATGTCCCGATCGCAGTAGCTGGCCGTCGGCATCCGGTATCTCACTCCTGCATCGATGTTCGTCTTCGCATCGATCTGGCGCATGAGTTCGGAGAGGATTTCGACCTGCTTGTCGTGTTTCATCGGCTTGCAGCGCTCCCGTTGACGGCATCGCACGGACAGGTCCGCGAGCAGAGCGGCGCGCCCCTCCGGCAGTCGAGGTTATGACATTAGATGTGCCAATACAAGTCAGCTACGGGTGGTCTTGGCGCAACCGCGTGAGCGCTGGTCGAAAGCAGACACAGGGCAAAACCGTGGCATGGATACCGCGAAACACCTATCCTCTGGCGCGCGCGTCCATCACTCCTGCCGCACCCCGGCATCGGACATATGCGCCTTCGGCGGCTGCGCAAATTCGGAGGTCGTCATGAATCGTCTGTCCGCATCCATGTTCCTTTGTCTGCTGTTGATCCTTCCGGCGAGCATCCGGGCCGCCGATGATCCGGCCGCTCTGCGGACCGCGCGTGAACACCTCATGGGCCCGCTGATCGCCACCGCGCCCGAATTTACGGTCCATTCGCCCCAGGCAGAGCAGTCCGGCGCGGGCTATCGATGCGGCGCCGGCAACATGAATGCGGTGACGCTATACCTGCAGCACACACCGTCCGACCCGAACCGGACACTGGTGCCGCTCGCAGGGATAGCGCCCGATCCGGCCTTCGTGGCGGATCTGAATCGTATCCTGCGGACCTTCCTGTCGACCTGCCCGGACAGCGAATGGGTCACGTCCGCCCACTACTATCGCGACGCGATCCCCTACGGCATGGCGGTAACGGACAAGTTGGATCCACACATCATCGCCTTCCGCTTTGTCCTGCGCGGAGGCACCCTGTCCCTCAAGCCAGCACAGATCGTGAGCGAGGCGCAGCGGATCAACAACGATCCCGCCCGCAATCCGCGCCTGACCCTGGCGGGGCTGCAGGCGGAAAACGCCGCGATCTCCGGAGAGTCATTGCGCCGCAGTGCCGACTACAGGGCAGGGCACGCCGTCGCATCGGGTCGCCAGCCGGGAATCGTGTACAGGCTCGATCGCTACTGGGCGCAGTATCGACGGCCGGCGCTCGCGCGGCGCATTTTCGACGGGGATTTCGGTGTGGACTCGGCAAGCACCGGCTACATTCATGGTGGTGCCCGACGATATGCCGATACGACGGATTTCCGCTTCCTGTTCATCCACTACGCGGACCTTTTCAGCGAACGTTGCGCAGCCCAGGTCGAGTCGTGGGCAACGCTTGCCGAGCAGACCCGCGTGAACCATCGGTCGGAGCTGAATCCAGTCACCGGGATCTTCGAGGCCAGGTCCGATCCGGAAACCGTCACGCGAAGGATCGATGCACGCTTCGCCGGCCTTTATCCCGGCTACGAAGACGATCTGCTGACGGCCCAGATGGCCAGCGCCCTCGAGCAGATGAAGGCGGCCGATCGCGGAGAACAACGGCGCACGAGCGAGATGTCCGCAAGCGACATGGCCAGCGCCGTCGAGCAACAGATGTCTGACGTGATGGACCGCTCCGGCGTCTTCCCGGAATTCTTCGACAATCACGCCTGCACAAGCGCCACCGTGACGCAGATGGGCGAGAACATCCTGCGGGCAGCGCACGGCCGACCCTCCCTGCAGGCGGCCGGCGTGAAGTTGGCCAACGCCGCTGAGGAAAGCGATCCTCCGCCGGGCTAGCGTGCGCCACTGGCGCACGCTAGCCCGGGCCCGTCACCGATCGGCGCGGAAACCCCTCGAACATCTCGGCAATCGCTTTGCGCACATCGTCCTGTTCGTAGGAGAGGTCGCCGCGTACCCGTCCTTCGGCAATGGCCTCCCAGACCAGTTGCCGGCGGGCGACATCCACCACGTCGACGTGCAGCGTGCCAACCGTGTACTGGCGGATTCGCTCCGGCGGGTAGCCGCCCCACACGCTCCACGGATAGCGCCAGTATCCGTAGTGCATGTCGTAGCGCGGATCGGGCACGCTTTCGATGCGCTCGCGGGTCTCGACGAAGAAGTCGAGTTCGAGGTCGGCATCCGCCGCGACGTAGCGATAGCCGCGCGCCTCGAGTTCCGCCCGGGTCAGGCTCTGCAGCTGCTGGCTCAGGATCGTACGTGTACCGGTGTCCCGGTCGGTACCGAGCGGTGTGTGGAACGTGAACGTCGTGTAGCGCGCGAAATCCGCTTCCGGATCCTGCGCGACGTCGACACGCGGGGTCGTCGCACAGGCACCGAGCAGCAGTGCGCCGAGCAGGGCCGTACCGGCCAACAGTTTGTGCATCATCGAAGCCTCCGTGCGGCACCAGGAGCACACCGGTTCCGCGACCCTGACACCGGCCTGCGGGCAACCAGCAACAGGACCCACGCTCGCAGCAGTTCGGTCCCGCGACCATGCGGGAAACTACGGAGACCCTGGCAGGGAGCCCCGGCGTGGTCTACTTTCCGGTGAACCGCGCCTCACGCCGCTCGAGGAACGCGGCGACCCCCTCCTGGTGATCCGCGCTGCGGAAACACTCGGCCAGCGCCCGGGTGTGCCGTTCCATGTGCGCGTCGACCGGGGCACCAAGGCCTTCGTAGACCAGCGCCTTGATGCGCGCGTGGGAGAACGGCGAGCCGCGCTGGATCGCACCGGCGAGTTCGCGGGCCTTGTCCTGAAGCACCTCCGGCGCAACCAGCTGATCCAGGTACCCGATCGCGAGCGCGTCCTCGGCGGACAGGGGTTCGCCCGTGTACAGCAGCCTGAGCGCGCGCGCGGGACCGATGAGCCGCGGCAGGAGCCAGCTGCCGGCACCCGTGTCCGGCACCAGGCCGCGATGCGCGAAGTTCCAGGCGAAGCGCGCATTGGGCGTCGCGATGCGGATGTCACACTGCGACGTGAACTCCGCGCCCATCCCGTAGGCGGGTCCGTCGATGGCGCCGATCACGGGTTTCGGACATTCGACGATCGGCCACCAGCGGCCGCGTTCCTCGGCGGCACCGCGCAGCCCACGCTGGCCGCCCGGAATCGTGGCGAGATCGGCGAGGTCGGTCCCGGCGCAGAACGCACCCGGCACGCCGGTCAGGATCAGCACCCGTGTATCGGCATCCTCGCCGGCACGCCGCAACGTCTCGATGAACGCACCGAGCATCGCGTAGGTCATGGCATTGCGCTTTGCGGCGCGGTCGATGGTGATCGTCCCGATCCCGTCCTCGACCTCATAGCGGATGAATTCGGACATGAACGTCGCTCCCCTCAATCAGCGCCGTGCGGGCGCTTACCAGCGGTCGAAATGCAGGACGTCGTGCATCGGCAAGCGCCGCGCCTCGCGGAATTCCGTGCCTTTCGTGTACGCGACCGGGATCAGCGCGATCTGGGTCACCTGCTCGTAGGGAATGCCGATGATCTCGGCGACCTTGCGCTCGTGCATCAGATGCAGGGTCGTCCAGCAGGTGCCGAGCCCGCGCGCGCGAGCCGCGAGCATGAAGCTCCAGGCCGCGGGGATGATCGATCCGAACGTGCTCGCATGCGCCACGTTGGCGCCTTCGCCGGCAATGGCGTCGACCCGGCCGGCGTGACACGGAATGAAGAATACCGGCGCGCGGTGCAGGTTGTCGGCAAGGAACTGGGCGGAGTCCATGACGCGCGCCTGGGTTCCCGCCATGGCGGGATCGTCCGCATGCTGCGCCGCGGCCGACATCGGGCTCTTCGCATAGCCTGCGAACGCTTCACGGTAGAGGTCGGCGATCGCCTTGCGCTTGGCAGCGTCCGCGACGAACACGAAGTGCCAGCCCTGCGCGTTGGAGCCGCTCGGCGCCTGCAGCGCGTAGTGCATGCAGTCCTCGAGCACGTCGCGCGGCACCGGACGATCGAAGTCGAGGCGTTTGCGCACCGCGCGGGTGGTGGCGAGCAGCTGGTCGTTGGTCAGGTTCAGTAGGGTCATCGATTGGCTCCGGGATCGGATTGCGAGGTTTCTGGGGCGCGAGCCGGCACAGGTTCAGCGCGAAGCCACCAATCTAACCAGCCGGCGGCGCAGGCGCCACCTCGACTGCCGCCCGGCGCACGTGCCACAGCCGCGAGCGCGCGAGCAGCAGCACCACGACACACAGCATGCCGAGCACCGGCACGAGCAGCGCCTGGCGGGCGCCGAACGCGCCGACGCACCAGCCGAGCAGCAGTGAACCGAACGGCATCCCGCCCATCATGCCGAGCGAGTAGACCGAGAGCACGCGGGCGCGATGGGATTCGGGCGACGCTTCCTGCACGATCGCGCGCGACATGGTCATGCTGATCCCGCCGCAAAGGCCCCACAGGTACACCACCAGATAGAAGGCCCACAACGACAGTTCCAGCATGAGAATGGAAAGGATGCATACACTGATGCTGCTGCCGATCAGCATGGCGCGGCCGGGCCGCGCGAGCCCGCCGCGGCGCATGAGGAAGAAGATCGTGGTGCAGGTACCGAGCATGTTGGCCGCGAACACCAGCGCGATGCCGCCGGCACTGCCTGCATAGATGTCCCGCACCATGAGCGGCAGGATCACCATGTAGGTGCCGGCGAAGAACACGCCAACGGCAAACGTCATCAGGACCGCCGGCCGGATGGTGTCCGAGCGCCAGACGATGGCGAGTCCTTCGGCGATCTCGCGCAGGGCCGACGCGCGCACGCGGGCGGGCGCCGGCGGCAGCGGCGGAATGCGTGCGGTCGCGAGCGCGGCGACGCCGAGCAGGGCCGCCTGGGTCACCAGCAGCGGCACCGGTCCGCTCCATTCGGCGACCGAGCCGATGCCGAAGCCCACGATCTGCACTCCGAACTGGACCCCCACGGCGAGCGTGACCACGCGCTGGATGTCGTGGCCCGCCACCCGGTTCAGGAGCGCGTCCCGCGCCGGCTGCGCGAATGCGCCGAACGAGCCGCCGACAAGCGCCCACACGATCAGAATCTGGTAGGCCAGCAGGTCCGCCTGCACGACCACGGCCATGAGCAATGGCGGCAAGATCATCGCGCACTGCAGGAGGATCAGCAGCCGGCGCTGGTCGAGCCGGTCGCCGATCAGTCCGCCCCAGAGTATCAGGAGCACCATCGGCAGCTGGCTCGCCATCTGCGCGAGCCCCACGCGCGCAGGGGACTCCATCAGATACACGGCCACGAGCCACGGGAACAGCACCTGCTGGATGCCGCCCGGAATGAGAAAGAACGCCGTGCCCGCCAGGTACCACTGCAGCGGGCGGTTCGACACCGCACCGGGGGTGCCCGCATTCATGGCGCGGCGCCCGCACGCAGCAATTCGGCACGCAGTCCGTCGAGTGCGGCACGGTCGAACAGCACGCCGCCACGGACGACCGCATGTA
Source organism: Pseudomonadales bacterium (assembly GCA_019634925.1). Taxonomy (GTDB): domain Bacteria; phylum Pseudomonadota; class Gammaproteobacteria; order Pseudomonadales; family Azotimanducaceae; genus UBA7803. The sequence continues at coordinate 617,006 of JAHCAL010000001.1, read as the reverse complement.
CGCGGCGCGTATTGCGGATGTCGGCCAGCGGGTCGGCGTCGAGCAGCACCAGGTCGGCGAACTGACCGGGCGCGATGCTGCCGAGCTGGCCTTCCAACCCGAGGAACTCGGCTGGGCGTACGGTGGCGGCCAGCAGCACGTCACGGAGCGGCAGCCCGGCTTCGGCCAGCATCCGCAGTTCCTCGTGCAGGCTGAAGCCGGGCGTCAGCAGCCCGATCGGCGTATCGGTGCCCGCCATGATCGGCACGCCCGCGGCGTGCAGCCGCGGGATCATCGCCATCGCCCAGCGCGTATGGGCGACCGCGAGGGGCGTGGGCGGCGCCTCGAGGCGTTCCGCTGCGGTCGTGTGCCAGGCCGAACCCACCGCGTGCGGCAGGTAGTCGAACGTGGCGCGCCACGCCGGGTCCGCGAACAGCCTGGCGGCATCCCCAGACGTGATGGTGAGCGTCGGGCTCTGGAACACCCGATGCCGCGCAAGCGCGGCGATCACCTCCGCACAGCGCGCCGGATCCTCGGTTGCGAATGCCGCGGCCCGTTGTTCGGCGTGGATCCGCCGGCGCAGTTCGTGACCCGGCAGCCCTTCGGGATTGGCGAGCGCTTCGAGTCGCGCCTCGAGCAACCGCGCGTGTTCGCGCGCGCAGGCGAGTTCGAGATTGCGCAGGTGCTCCATCCCGCGGATCCCCGAGCCTGCGACCTCGAGGCCGTCCATGGCGAGCGGCACGTGGGCGGTCACCGGCAGGCCGTGCTGCGCGGCTCGCGCGAGCAGCGTACGGAATACCGCGGGGGTCACCAGCTCGTAGGTCTTGAGCAGATCCACGCCGCGAGCGGCCAGCGCGTCCACCTCGCGCGCGGCCGCGGCGGGCGTGTCGACTCCCGCGGCAATGTCGGGGAATCCCGGCGCGGCGCCGGCGTATACCCGATTCGTGTCGTCGAGCAGGGGGCCGGCCACGAACAGCCGTGGTGCGGCGGCACCGGGCCGCGCCGCGGCAGCGCGGGCATCCGCCAGCGCGATCAGGTGCCCCCCCGTGTCGCGTACGCTGGTGATGCCGTTGACCAGGAACAGCCGGCCGAGCGTCACATGGTCGAGCCCCGGCGTGAAGCCGTAGTGGACATGCGCATCCCAGAGGCCCGGGATCAGGTAGCGGCCGGTTCCGTCCACACGTGTGGCGCCTTCCGGCACCGTTGCCGGGTCGGTCAGCACCGCCGCGATGCGCTCGCCGCGGACGAGGACGATCCGATCCGGGACGAACCCGGCATCCGTATCGAATACGCGCGCGCCGACGATCGCCAGGTCGGGCACAAGATCGGCCATGAGGACGGCGGCCGCACCCTCGCGGCTCGAGCCGGATTCCGCCTGGGCCGGAACACAGCCGACTACCGCGAGCAGAGCGAGCGCGATGCCGCAGCGCCGGACCGCCGATCGTGCAGACACACCCATCCCCTCGCTTCGTTCGCAGCCGGGAAGGTTAGCACGCCGGGTGCGGGTACGGGCGCCCGCGCTACCTGCTGCCTGGCCCCGGGCGTATGATCGGGGGCGACATTCAGGGAGAGGGAACTGCCAGATGAATACCATTGCAGATCGCGCCGCGCGCAGCCGGGCGGTGTCCGCGGAGGCGCCGGACCCATACTCGATTCCACTCGCGGAGATCGACGTCAGCAAGGCCGAGTATTACGGCACCGACACGGCGCTGCCGCTCTTTGCCCGCCTGCGCCGCGAGGACCCGGTGCACTACTGCCCGGCCAGCGCCAACGGCCCGTATTGGTCGGTGACCCGATTCCACGACGTGAAGTTCGTCGACGGCCACCACGAGATCTATTCGTCGGAGATCGGCGGCATCACGATCGCGGATCGCGACGTGGAGCCCGAGGTCCAGCTCGACAACTTCATCGCCATGGATCCGCCCCGGCACGACGAGCAGCGCAAGACCGTGGCGCCGTCCGTGGCGCCGACCAATCTCGCGCTGTTCGAGCCACTGATCCGTGAACGCGCCGCCGACATTCTCGACAATCTGCCGGTCGGCGAGACATTCAACTGGGTGGACCTGGTATCGGTCGAACTGACCGCGCGCATGCTCGCCACGCTGTTCGATTTTCCCTACGCGGACCGGCGCAAGCTCACGCACTGGTCGGATATCACGACGTCGTCGCCGCAGATCATGGGCGAAGCAGGACTGCCGGTGGAGGTGCGCGCCCGCGAATTCGCCGAGTGCGCCAACACGTTCGCCGCCCTGTGGCACGAACGCGCGAACCGGCCGCCCGGCAATGACCTGATCTCGATGCTCGCGCATGGCCCATCGACGCGGGACATGCTGTCGCGCCCGACGGAATTCCTCGGCAACATCATGCTCCTGATCGTCGGCGGTAACGACACGACGCGCAATTCCATCAGCGGCGGATTGCTCGCGCTCAATCAGTTCCCGGACGAGTATCGGAAGCTCGAGGAACAGCCGGGGCTGATTCCGAACATGGTCTCCGAGATGATCCGCTGGCAGACACCGGTGATCCACATGCGGCGGACCGCGTTCCACGACACCGAACTGGGCGGCAAAGCCATCCGCAAGGGCGACAAGGTCATCATGTGGTACCTGTCGGCGAACCGGGACGAGGAGATCTTTCCCGCTGCCGACCGACTGATCATCGACCGGCCGAACGCGCGCAGCCACGTCTCGTTCGGCTTCGGCATTCACCGCTGCATGGGCAATCGGCTCGCCGAACTGCAGCTGCGGGTGCTCTGGGAGGAGATCCAGAAACGCTTCCGCAGAGTGGAAGTGGTCGGCGAAGTCGTGCGCGTGCCGAACAACTTCATTCGGGGCATCGCCGACCTGCCGGTGCGCGTGCACCCGCGCTGACGGTTGGGGTCAGAGTAAAGAATCTGAAGATCCAGGGGTCAGAGTCCTCTGACCCCTGGATCTTCAGATTTTTTACTCTGACCCCAAGTCTCGCCCTGACTCCGACCCCAATCATCCTCCGGACCGGTTCGCGATTTCGGCGAGCAGGCTCTTCAGCCGGGCATCCCATGCGGCAGCACAGCCCACATCCCAGTCCGCGCCGATCCCGTCGCGCACCGTATCGCGCACGGACTCCAGCAACTCTCCGTACATGTGCGCAAGCACGTGGTAGGCGCCGGCGTGGTTCTTCACTTCAAAATCCAGATAGCCTTTTTCCGCCGTGTAGTCGCCGGTCATGAGCAACCGCACGACTTCCTCGAGCATGCGCCCCCGCGTCAACGGATCCATGTGCGACATCAGGGCCGCAGCCTCCGGATCACGCGCGAAGTAGCGCGCGTAAACCGGCTCTACAAGATCACCCACGCGTTCCGCGGCCAGTTCGAAGGAGCGGTAGACGGGATCCTCGACTTCCGTATTCATGGCACATCTTCCTTTTCGTCATTGCATCCGGCCGCCGCCGGATCCGGGAATGCCGGCCCCGTCGCGAATTCCTTGAGCGTCATGCCGCCGAACGCTCCGGCCGCGATCCCGTCGAGCGCCTGCACGGCCATGCGAACCCGCGGCCGTTCCCGGTACCCGCCAGCGCCGGACACAGCACCCGGCAGCCGGGCCTGCTGGCGCCCCGCCGTACCCGTCACCCGCGCCCGCCGCGACCCGAACCGGGCGCGCCGCACGGCATTCATGGCCCGCGCGAGCGTTGCCTGTTCCCACGGGCAGCCTGGCAGGAACCGCGGTGGCTGCTGATCGGTCGGCGCGATCAGGCCGTCGTCCGTCAGGACGTCGAGCAGGTGCTCCACCACGTCGGTCGGCACCTGCAGTTCGGTGGTCAGATCTTCCACCGAGGCCGCCGGTCGATCCCCGTAGAAGCGCTCGCCAATGGACAGCAGGGCGTGCAGCGCGATCTGTTCGCGCTCCGCGAAACTGAGACTCGCCGCCTGCCGCCGGCCGCGCAGATACTCGGGGTGCTGGCGATAGAACGCGATGCTCGCCCCGAGCAGCAGCACGAGCCAGCCCAGGTAGAGCCAGATCATGAAGAAGATCGGCGTGGCGAACCCGGAGTAGATCGCCGTGTAGCGGGTCGCCGACGCGATGAACGCGGCGAAACCGATCCCAAGCATGTTCCACAGGAGCCCCGCCACCACCCCGCCGGCCAGCGCAGGCAGGAACCGTACGCGGGTGTTCGGCACGTATGCATACACGAACGTGAATGCCGCGACGACCATCGCGACGGGCACGAGCCGCCCGGCAATCTCGACCAGCCTGCCCACCGGGCCGATCAGCAGCAGTTCCTGGACGAACTGGGTCGCGAAGAAACTCGCGGTGATGCCGAGCGACGTGAATATCAGCACCGGTCCCACCACGATCACACTCAGGTAGTCCCGGAACCGCTCGGCCATACTGCGCTCCCGGGTCACCTGCCAGACTTCGTTGAATGCGGATTCGATCTTCTGCATCAACGACATGACGGTGTAGAAGAGCAGCACGAAGCCGACGAAACCGAGCACCCCGACCTGCATGTTGTCGACGAACTGGATGATCTGCGTGGTGATCTCGCCGGCGCGTTCACCGAGCGGTTCGAGCGCGGCCTCGAGGAATGGCTCGATCTGGTTGTGAACGCCGAAGCCCTTCAGGATCGAGAAACTGATGGCGAGCAGCGGCACCAGCGCGAGCAGGGTCGTGTAGACCAGGCTCATGGCGCGCAGCGTGAGTTGCCCGCTCGCGAGATCCCGCGCCACCGCGAAGCCGAGCCGGAGCAGTGAGGTCCCGCGCCGATGCCAGGCATCCTCCGGCGCGGGTTCGCGCCAGAGCCAGTCGGCGAACCGAGTCGGCAGTCCGCGCGGCGCCACGCTCATCGCCCGTCCGCCGCAGCGAGCCGGCTCGCCAGCTCGTTGAGCCGCTCATCAAGTGTCGCCGCGGGCAACCAGTGTCCACCGACCATGACTCCGACGCGGCGCTCCACGTTCGCTACGTCCACCAGCGGGTCGGCCTCGAGCAGGATGAGGTCGGCGCGATGGCCCGTCGCGACCTGGCCGAAGTCATCCGGCGCCCCCAGGAACGCCGCGACGTTGACGGTGCCCGTGCGCAGCGCTTCGTATGGTGCCAGCCCTGCAGCGACCAGCAGGCGCAGTTCCTCGTGTATCGAAAAGCCCGGCACGTTGAAGATCTGCGGAGCATCCGAGCCGAGCAGCAGGCCCGCGCCCGCGTCATGCAATGCGCGGATCAGCGCACGCCGCACCGCGACGAAGCGCGCGGCGAGTTCCGGGCGATACGCGGGATTCGCGAGCACGTTCGCTTTCGCCTCCGCCCACTGCCGCGCGGTCGCCGCCGCCACATAGCGCATCTCCGGCCGCGCGAGCAGCGCTTCGGCGCTCCGTTCCGCCAGCAGCAACTGCTCGATCAGGCTCTGCGTGGGCACGTTCCACACGCCGGCGGCCCGCGTCGCTGCCGCGAGTTCGAGGATCTTCGCCTCGTCCACCTCGTCGGCGAGATTCCAGCCGAAGAACTGACCGCTGGTACCCGCGAGCGGCGAACCATCGCGCAGCAGTGCCGGCAGGTACTGGTCCAGGTGATCGATGGTGGCTTGCCCTGCCGAGAATGCCGCACGCACGCCCACGGCCTCACCGACGTGGCCCGCGAAGGGCATGCCGAGGCGCCGCGCAGCATCGGCGACGGCTTCGAACCGTGCCTGATCGAGTCCCGGATGGATCTTGAGAAAGTCGTAGCCGGCCGCATGCTGCGCGGCGACCAGCGCCCGACCCGTCTCGGGCGACGTGACCGAGTTGCCGTTGAGCGAGGGTCCCGAGGTGAGTAATCGCGGCGCGATCAGATCCCCGCGCGCGATCTGCTCGCGCAGCGCCAGGTGATGCGGTGCGCCGAGCATGCTGCGTGCCAGAGTGATCCCGTTGGCGAGATACAGCAGCAGCACGTCTAGGGTCGCCTGCACGGCATCCGGTTGCGGCGGCACGTGCGCGTGCATTTCAGCGAGTCCGGGCATGAGCCAGCGACCCTGCCCCTCGATCACCGCGTATCCGTCCGTGGACGTTGCGTCCACGGCGCCGACGGCGACGATGCGTCCGTCCTGGATCAGCACCGTCTGCCCGGACATCGTTGCCCGCGTCGTCATCGGGACCACAGTGACGTCCACGAACGCCCAGCGTGCCCCGGCGGCGTGCGCAGCAGGCGCCGCGCTCGCGACCGCCGCCACCGCATTCCAGGCAGCGAACACCAGCCATCCGGTCCAGCCGAGCCTGTTCATGTCGTCGCCCTCCTCTCCGCTCGCACCGGCCGCCCGCGCCGGGTCACGCTCAACCCGGCCGCCGCTTCAGCGTGCGGCCCCATCGACCCGGCGCGCCTCCCAGCGCTGCACGGAGCTGCCGCCGGCATCGTGGACCTGCACCACGCCGGCCATGCGCGCGCCGTCCACCCGGCCGCTGAACGCATAGCGGCGTCCCGCGTCGACGCCGCGAAAACTGATCCGGTCGCCGCTCAGAACGCCGCCGTGGAGATCCAGCCCACCAGTTCCGGTCACCTCGACCAACTGGAAGCGCTGGGCGATCTGCACATCGAATGCCGCATCCGCCAGCGACATCCGCCAGGCGCCCCCGACCCGGGCCGGCACGACCCAGTAGAACAATCCACCGCTGGTGCGGCCGACCACGTGCCGGTCCGGCTCCCAGTCACCCAGATCGAAACTGTTGGATACGACGCGGGTACCGGGGCGCAGTTCGTCGAGGAGCTTCGGACGCAGCCGCGCATTGACCTCGGGCATCAGGTACAACGTGACCACCGTGGCCGCGCCGAGATCGGCTTCGAACACGTCCTGCTGCAGGAACGCCGCCTGATCCTCCACTTCGGCCTCGCGAGCCCGCCGCCGCGACAGCTCGACCAGTTCGCGGTCCAGCTCGATGCCATGACCCAGCGCGCCGCGGAGCGCTGCCGTGATCACGATCCGACCGTCACCCGAACCCAGGTCGATCACGTAGTCGCCGGGCCCGACCGCGGCGACTTCCAGCATCAGCTCGACGTCCTCCATGACGGTCGGCACGAATGGCGCAACCAGTTCCGCGCCGTGGGTCAGGCCGGCCGACCCGACCAGCGCCGCGGCGACCACACACGCGGTACCGCGGCACGCGAGGCGTAGCCGGCCGGATTTTCGAGCAAGGGACTGCGAAGCGATCTGCATGACCCGATCGACTATGACCGCCCGGGGACGTGCGTGCAACGCCGCGGATGCCCTCCCAGGCCTCACTGCCCGGCTGGATTCACGGACATGCGGGCACCCCTGGGTTCAAGTCCGCGCGGAATTGACGCAAACTTGCGCCGGGCAGTGCCCTGACGGGTCCGCGGGGGGCGAACCCGGATACTCACTGGGAAGATTCTATCCATGGCCACTCGGGAACAAGCCAAGCATCAGCGCCGCGAAGCGATCATGCACGCCGCACGCACCCTCATGCAGCAGTCCGGTACCGCGGGATTCTCCATGCGCGGACTCGCCGAACTGGCGGACGTGAGCATCGCGACGCCCTACAACCTGTTCGGTTCGAAGCAGGCCATCATGATCGCCATCCTCGAGACCGAGATGCAGATCTACCGAGCCGAACTCGAGCGGATCAACGCGGACGAACTCGAAAGCCTGTTCAAGGCGGTCTCCATCGCCACGTCGCTGTATGCGGCGTCGCCCGGCTTCTACCGGGCGCTGCTGTTCTCGGTCTACAACGACGGCGGCACCGAGTTCCGCTCGATGTTCAGCGGCACCAGCCACGCCATCTGGAAAGGTCTGGTCGAGCAGGCCATCGCAGCCGGCCATCTCGCGCCGGAGACCGAGCCGAACGCATTCGCGATCAACCTGGGACACGTGTTCTTCGCCTGTATCCTCGAATGGGTCGCCGGCCAGCTCTCACTCGAGGAACTGGAACTGCGCGTGCACTACGGCTTCGCGCTCGCGCTCGGCGGCTTCGCGACCGAACGCAGCGCCGGCCGGCTGCGCGAGCGCGCGGTCACTATGCAGAAGAAGCTCTGGCGCTTCTGGATGAAGAAAGCCGCCGAAGCGGCCGAATGTCAGGAGACCCCTAAGCCTGCGCGGCGGCGGGCGCCTTCCGGCGGCGGTCGAGCGCGATCCTGACGTCTGCATGCTGCGCGCGGGTGATCCGGTAGCGCAGCGCGAGCACCATCCAGACGACATTGAAGAGCGGTACCACGAAGCCGTCCATCACGCCGAGCCGCGTCACGGCAGCGGGATCCACCTCTGCGACCGGCACGCCGCGCGGAAACGCGATCACCGCATCGAGCAGCACGCCCGCGATCAGGAGCCCGATGCCCGAGGTCGCCTTGGCCGAGAACGCGATCGCGGAATTGAAGATGCCTTCCTGGCGCAGGCCCGTGTTCAGCTCCTGCACGTCGAGCGTGTCGGCCACCATCGAGACGAACATCACCAGCGCCGTGGTGCCGAGGTAGGCGCGGATGATGCTGTCCGCGACCAGCAGCCGCAGCAGCAGCGGGTCGCCGTTCTCCGGCAGGATGCCGAGGAAGCGCAGCCCGACCAGCAGCACGCCGGCAACCAGCAGCGCGATGCTGCAGCCCACCAGCAGAACCTTCTTGTCGAAGCGGGCCTGCAGCGGCAGGACGGTCAGGAAGGCGAGCAACGCGCCGACGAAGCTGAGCGACAGCCAGCGCATGCTGCCGGTGTCGAGTCCCCAAAAGTAGGTGCGCATGTAGATCTCGAACGCGCCGTGGGTGCCGAGCACGACCGAACTCGCCAGCACCGCCAGGAACAGCACCCGGAAATCCCGATTGCCGAGCGCGAGCAGCACCTCGTCCAGCACCTGGCGGAACCGGAACGGCCGCTGAACGCCGTCCGGCTGCATGAGATACGGGATCTGGTCGCGCGTGAAATGCGTGGTGAACAGCACCGCTCCGATGATGGCCATCGCGAGCACGAGCGCAAAGGTCCGGTAGCTGTCCGGATTCAGCTGACCGAGCGGATACGCATCCGTGGTCGGAAACACCCAGGTGTAGACCGAGAACGAGAAGACGATGCCGCCGATCCAGGCCATCAGGAACCGGTAGGTGACGATCGCGCTGCGTTCCTGGTAGTCGTCCGAGAACTCGGCGAACAGGGCGTTCCACGGGATCAGGAAGAACGTCATGCAGACCCGCGTCGCGACCACGAAGAACAGCAGCCAGCCGAGCAGGAGCCAGTCCGAACCGAGCGCCGGCGGCGCGAACAGCAGGTAGATGGAAAGCCCGAGCGGCAGCGCGGCCGCATACATGAACGGATGGCGCCGGCCCAGCTTCGAATGGAAGTTGTCGGAGATCGAGCCGACCACCGGATCGGTCACCGCGTCGATCACCAGCGCGATGAACAGGGCCACCGAAACGTACGAGGCCGGCAGCCCCAGAACCTGGTTGTAGTACAGGAGCAGGAACGTCCTGATCGCAAAATCCTTGAAGACGTCCGGCAGTGCGCCGACACCCTGAAAGACCCGCGTGCGGGTAGGCACACGCCCCTCGCGCTCGCGTGCTCGTCGAAACTGGACAGCCGCCATGGATCTCCCTGCGTAACCTTCCCCCGGCGGCGTACCGGTCGGTGCGCGCCTTAAAACGGGTTTCAATGAATCACAATCGCCGGCCGAAATCCAGCGTGCGAGGCCCGTTCGGCCGGGCATGGATGCCCGGCGCCGCCGGACGCTATCCTTGGCCGCTCGCGCCGCACGGGGCCAACGCAACCCTGCACCGGAGAAGACCATGCCTGCCGCGCCGTCCGATCGATCCACACTCCCGGGCAAGGGGCACACGGTCCTGGTGATCGTCCCGCACGCCGACGATGCCGCGCTGTTCTGCGGCGGTACGTTGCGGCTGATGGCCGATCGCGGCGCCCGCGTCGTGCTGCTGCGCGTCACCGACGATCGCTACGACTCGGCAGGGCTCGACGAGCAGGCCACGATCGCCGCCAACACCACCGAGCTGCATGCGGCGGCGCGGCTGCTCGGCATCAGCGAGATCATCGAACTCGGCTGGCAGACCGACCGGCTCGGCGACGCGAGCGAGGTGGCTCTGCGCGAACGTTTCATCTACCACGTGCGCAGGCTGCGGCCGTACGCGGTGCTGTCATTCGATCCGTACGGCGCTTACCACGAAGACAACCAGGACCATGTGAAGGTCGCCCAGGCCGTCGACGAGACCTACTGGACCGCGCAGTTCGACAAGCACCATCCCGAGCACTTCAGGGAAGGACTGGCACCCCACGGGGTTTACGAGCGCTGGTACTTCGCCCGCCGGCTGACCGAGGTCACGACCCCGGTCGACATTTCCGCGACGCTCACCGTCAAGGTCGAGGCCGCACTGGCGCATTCGACCATGATGCGCCACTACGCGCACCAGCTCTGCCTGCAGGCGCGTACGGGCGGCCACACATTGCCGCTCGCCGAGGCGGCCGCTGCCGGTGCGCTCAGACCATTGCTGGAACCGATGATCGTTGCCGGCGCGCGCGCCACGGGCGCGCGGCATGGACTCGCCGCAGCGGAGGAGTTCCGCGTGGTACGCTTCGGCGGGCTCGAGCGCTGGTTCGGCATCGGCAGCGACGCGTGACGGCACGCGACAGGCCGGCAGACACAACGAAAGCGACGGAAGGGGGGAAGGACCTGATGGCGGTACTCGCGATGAACGGCGGCACGCCGGTACGCACCGCACCCTGGCCCGGCTGGCCCGTCGCCGACGCACGCGAGCGCGGCAACCTGCAGAGCGTCCTCGACTCCGGGCACTGGTGGTCCACCGAAGGCACCCAGGTCGCCGCGTTCGAAGCGGAATTCGCGGCGTTCTGCACCACCGGCTCGTGCATGGCCGTGACCAACGGGTCGCACGCCATCGAAGTCGCCCTGCTCGCCGGGGGCATCGGCGCGGGTGACGAAGTCATCGTGCCCGACTATACGTTCTTCGCCACCGCAGCGGCGGTCGCGGCGGTGAACGCCATCCCGGTACCGGTGGACATCGATCCGGCCACCTTCTGCATCGATCCTGACGCGGTGGCGGCCGCGATCGGGACGCGTACCCGCGCGGTGGTCGCAGTACACCTCGCCGGACATCCGGCCGACCTCGACCGGCTCGGCGAACTCTGCGCGCGGCACGACCTGGTGCTGATCGAGGACTGCGCACACGCCCATGGGTCGCGCTGGCGCGACCGGCCGGTCGGCAGCTTCGGCGCCGCGGGCACCTTCTCGTTCCAGCAGTCGAAGCTCATGACCGCAGGCGAAGGCGGCGCCATCGTCTCGAGCGACCAGGCACTCGCGGGGCGCATCCGCTCGTTCGCCGACTGCGGGCGGCGCCCGGGCGAGTGGTTCTACAGCCACTTCGTGCTCGGCGGCAACTGCCGGCTCTCCGAATGGCAGGCTGCCGTGCTGCGCGCCCAGCTTGCGCGTTTTCCGCAGCAGAACGCGCGACGCAACGCGAACGCCCGCTACCTGAACGAGGCGCTCGCCGCCATTCCCGGCGTGCGTCCACAGCACCGCGATCCCCGCACCACCAGCCAGGGCCACTACTGCTACGTGGTCGCGATCGACGCCGAGGCATTCGGCCTGCCGCGCGACGTGGTTCACGACGCGCTGGTCGCGGAAGGCATGCCGCTGACGGTCAGCTATCCGCCCATTCACCGGATCGCGGCGTTCACCGATCCGGACGGGCTCGCACCGCGGCACCGCGACCGCACCGGCTGGCCCGACTACCGTGCCATGTCACTACCCCACAGCCGCGCCGCGGCGGCAGACACGCTGTGGTTCCGGCACACGTTGCTGCTCGGCGAACGCGCCGATGCCAACCAACTGGTGGAGGCACTCGACAAGATCCGGCGCCACGCGGACGAGGTACGCGACCGTGTCCGCTGAGGCGCAGGACTACATTCCGCTCGAGGAAGCCGAGGCCGGGGCGGTCCTCGCCGGCCTCGGATCCTTCACGCTCTGCGCAAGCGATCCGCCCTGGTCCGCGCTCGCCGCGCGGCTGCCCGCACCGGCCCGCCTGATCCGTGCCGAGGACATGGACGCCGACCACCTCGAGGGGCTGCTTCGCGGCGAACCGGATACCCGCTGCGTGGTGGGGTTCGGCGGCGGCGCAGCGCTCGACACCGCCAAGTTCGTCGCGTGGCGCACCGGCAAGGCGCTGGTGCAGATTCCGACCATCACCTCGGTCGATGCGGCCTTCACCGATGCGGTCGGCGTCCGCCGGGACGGCAAGGTGCGCTACGTGGGCAAGGTGCTCGCCGAGCGGGTGGTCCTCGACGTCGACCTGGTTCGCAGTGCGCCCGCGCGGCTGAACCGGGCCGGGATCGGCGACGTGCTTTCCTGCCACACGGGTCTCTGGGACTGGCGCGCGGCCGTCCGCGCGGGTCACGGCCCTGCCTGGGATGAACACGCGGCCGCGCTCGGCCTGCAGCTGCTGCGCGAACTGGCCGCGCACGCCGACGCCGTCGCCGCGGTGGACACGACCGCCGTGCGCTGGCTCGCCTCCGCCTACCAGCGGATCGGCGCCATGTGCCATCGTGTCGGTCACTCGTGCTTCGAGGAAGGCTCGGAACACTACTTCGCCTACGCCTACGAACACCTGACCGGCGCCCATCCGCTGCACGGCGAACTGGTGGCACTCGGCGTCTTCGTCATGAGCCGGTTGCAGGGCAATTCGCCGGACGCCGTGCAGGACCTCCTGGTGCGCAGCCGGATCGTCTGCCACCCGGCCGAGCTCGGCCTGTCCGAGGACGACTTCCGCCGCACCTTCGCGATCCTGCCCGACTACGTACGGGGGGAGCGGCTCGGCTATTCCATCGTCAACGAAAGCGCGCCGGACGCGGCAACGGTGCGTGCGCTGTGGCAGGCGGCCTGCACCCTGCCGCGCCGGACCAACGCCGACGGAGCATCCGATCGATGACACCGGACACCAACGCAGGGTGCGGCGCGCTGCGCGCCGGCACCGCCCGGCGCGACACAACCCCCGCCTGGCCGGTACTGCAGGGCGGCTACGGCCAGCGCCAGACGCCGAGCACGGGCGTGCTGGACCGGATCTTCACCAAGGCCCTGTACCTCGAATACGGCGACGACCTCGACCGCACCGCCGGCCGGATCCTGCTGATCACGGCGGACCTGATCTGCATTCCCGAACCGCTCGGTGAGCGGGTACGAGACGGAATCGCGGTCCGCACCGGTCTCGATCCCGCGCAGATATGTATCTGCGCCTCGCACACCCACTCCGCGCCGGTGCCATGGGATCCGGGCGGCACCGCGCCAGGTATCGCCGCATGGATCCCCGCACTGATCGAGGCGATGATCGACGCAGGCAGCGCCGCCATGAGGGACATCCAGGCCGTGCGCATGCGCACCGGCATCGGCCGCTTCGATCTCCTCTGCAACCGGTGGACGCGCGGGCGGCCCAACACCGTCGACCCACGGGTGCCGGTGGTCGTGCTGGATCGCGCCGTCGACGGGCAGCCGGCCGCGGTGCTGTTCGGCGCAGGCTGCCATCCCGTCACGCTCGGCTGGGACAGCCTCGGCATCAGCGGCGATTTCCCGGGCCGCGCACAGGCCCGCATCGAGCGGACGCTCGGCGTACCGTGCGCGCTGTTCTTCAACACCACCGAAGGCGACGTGATCCCGGCCACCAGCCAGAACCGGGATGCACTCGATCCGCGCGGCTACTGCGGTGGCACCACCGCAGATACCGACATCATGGCCGAGGCGCTGGCCGGGACGGTATGTTCAGTGGTGCGTGACGCGGCGCCGGCTACGCATCCGTTCACGGCCGCCGCCATGACGCGCATCGAGGTCCGCGCCGCAGGCGGCGAACTGGACGATGTGTCCGCGCAGGCGCGCCTGCAAGCGGCCCGACGGGTCCTCGCCGGCGCGCTCGGTGACGACTTCGAGACCAGGATCGCGCCCGGTGCACTGTGGGCCGCGGCCTCGGCGGCCGTGATCGCCGCCGACCTCGGCGAACCCGCCATGCGCCAGCTGATGATCGCCTGCTGCCACTACCTGGGGCTGATCGGGCGCCGCGCCGGGCATGTCCCGCGCACGATCGAACTGCCCGTGCAGACGCTGATCATCGGACCGTTCGTATTCGCCGCGCTGCCCGGGGAGGTGCTGGTGGAAGTCGGTACCGCCTGGCGCAGGCAGACCGACTCGGACGCGGCATTCGTCATCGCGCTGGCCAATGCCCACTACCGCTATCTGCCGCTCGCTGCCCGGTTCGCGGTGCCGGACGCAGCGGAACACTACGAGACCGTGACCGCCGGACTCGAGCGGAATGCCGTGGATCGTGCGCTCGTCGCCGCGCACGGACTACTCGCGAAACTGCGCGGGCGGCTTCGGGCTTGAGCGAGTGCGTTCGAAGCCCGATTCCGCCTGCCCCCAACCATCGATGTCACCAGGAGAACGCGCCGTGCAGAACTTTCGCATCGCCATACCCGACACGGACATCGCCGACCTGCAAGAACGGCTCGACCGTACCCGCTGGCCGGACCAGGTCGGCGACCCCTGGGTCTACGGCACCGACAGCGGCTACCTCAAGGACCTGTGCGACTACTGGCGACACGGTTTCGACTGGCGCGCCCGCGAGGCGGCGCTCAACCGGTTCCCGCAGTTGCTCGTGCCGCTCGGCGACCACCTCGTGCACTGCATCCACCAGCGCTCGACCCACGACCACGCAGAGCCCCTGCTCATCACCCACGGCTGGCCGGGCTCGGTCGCGGAGTTCGAGCAGATCATCGAGCGGCTCACCCAGCCGGAGCGCTTCGGCGCCGATCCGCAGGACGCATTCCATGTCGTCTGCCCGTCGATTCCCGGCTATGGGTTCTCGCGCGCGCCGACCCGGCCGGGCTTCCAGCCGCGCGCGTGCGCCGAGCTCTTCCGCTCGCTCATGGCGACGCTCGGCTACCGACGCTGGTTCGCGCAGGGCGGCGACGTGGGGGCGGCCGTCACGACCTGGCTCGGGGCGCTCGCGGCGGAGGAACTCAAGGGCATCCATCTGAACCTGGTCTTCGTGCGCCCGCCGAAGGAAGACCCGATGGCCGGCGTGACCGATACGGAGCGCCGGCGACTCGAGGAACGCACGGCGTACATGGACGGGGAAGTCGGCTACCAGCACATCCAGGGCACCAAGCCGCAGACGCTCGGCTACGGGCTGAACGATTCGCCCGCGGGTCTCGCGGCCTGGATCGCCGAGAAGTTCCACAAGTGGACCCAGCATTCCGGCAATCCCGAAGAGGCGGTATCCAGGGACCACCTGCTCACCAACATCAGCATCTACTGGTTCACGCGCACCATCACATCATCGGTGCGCATGTACTACGAGAGCCGGCACTACGACGGTCGGCCGTGGCCCGAGCGGGTGAACGTGCCGACCGCGGTCGCCAACTTCCCGGGCGAACTCGCCGCGCCGCCGCGGGTCTGGGTCGAGCGGACGTTCAACCTGGTGCACTGGAGCCATCCTCCGCGCGGCGGGCACTTCGCCGCACTCGAGCAGCCGGAGCTCCTGGCCGCGGACATCAGGACGGCGTTCCGGCCCCTGCGCTGAACGCCTGGCCGCTCACGCGCCGACACTCGAGCCCGGCCATCGAGCCCGCCTCGCGCCATTCCCTGATCCGCCGGAAGTAGGGATTGGGCCCCTTGCCGTAGCTCCCGTTCTGGATGCTGCGGCGATTCGGCTGGCCTTCGTTGTTGTAGTAACCGGGCGTGCACGACGCGAGGAAATCCTCGTTGAAGCGGCTGACCGAGATGATCTCCTCCACCCAGGCATCCTCGGCCTCCCGGGTCGCCTCGACGGTCGCGATCTGCTCCTCCCTGCATCTGTCGACCACGTAAGCCATGTGCCGTGCCGCTTCGTCCATGGCGTGCGGAAAATTGGTGGTGGCGGCCGCCTGCGAATTGCTCATCAGCATGAGATTCGGAAAGCCGTGCACGAACACCCCGTGCAGGCTGCGCACACCATCGGCCCACTTGCCGCTCAGCGTGAGGCCGTCGCGGCCGACCACGTCGTAGCCGGCCCGGCGGCTGAAGTCGGTGCCGACCTCGAAGCCCGAGGCGAAGATGATGCAGTCGACCGGATACTCGATCCCATTCGCGACGACGCCGTCCGCCGTGATGCGCGTAACACCGCGTCCCTCGGTATCGATCAGGTGCACGTTCGGCCGGTTGAAGGTCGGGAGGTAGTCGTCGTGGAAACACGGCCGCTTGCAGAACTGCCGATACCACGGCTTGAGCGCCTCGGCGGTGCGCGGATCACGCACGATGGAATCGACACGCGCGCGGATCTGGTTCATTTTGCGGAAATCCGCGAGCTCCATGAGTTTCGGCACTTGCGCGCGGTCGATGTTCTTCCCACGAAAGTTGGCCATCGAGATGAGGTTGCGGATGATCTCGGTCCAGCCGTCCTTGACCAGGTCCTCCTCGATCACGCCGCCGGACGTGAGCGTGTTGAAGTTCTCCATGCGCGCGCGCTGCCAGCCCGGTTCGAGGCTCGCCGCCCACGCCGGGTCGGTCGGACGGTTGTCACGGACGTCGACCGACGAGGGCGTGCGCTGGAACACGAACAGCTCTTTCGCGGCAGCGCCGAGGTGCGGCACACACTGCACGGCCGTTGCGCCGGTACCGATGATCGCGACCCGCCTGTCCGCCAGCCTGTCGAGGTTGCCGTCGGGGCCGCCGCCCGTGTATGCGTAGTCCCAGCGGCTGGTGTGAAACGTGTGACCCCGGTATTCCGTGATGCCGGGGATGCCAGGCAGCTTCGGGCGATTGAGTGGACCGTTGCACAGGATCAGGAACCGGGCACGCATGGCGTCCTGGCGATTGGTCCGCACCACCCAACAGCTCTCCCGGTCGTCCCAGTCGACGCCGTTGACTTCGGTCTGCAGGCAGGCATTACGGTACAGGTCGAACTTCCGCGCGATGCGCCGACTGTGCTCGAGGATCTCCGGCGCCGTGGCGTACTTGGCCTTCGGCATGTAGCCGACTTCCTCGCAGAGCGGCAGGTAGATGTAGGCTTCCGTGTCGCAGGCCGCACCCGGATAACGGTTCCAGTACCAGGTGCCGCCGAAGTCGCCGCCTTTCTCGATGATTCGCAGGCTCTCCACGCCTGCCTGGCGCAGCCGCGCGCCGGCGATCAGCCCTCCGAAGCCGCCGCCGATGACGATCACCTCGGTCAGGTCGTCGAGTGGCGCGCGCGCGATCGGCCGGTCGACGTAGGGATCGTCGATGTAGTGGGCAAACTCCCCGGCGATCTCGAGGTACTGCTGGTTACCGTCGGCGCGCAGCCGCTTGTCGCGTTCCCGGCGGTACCTGTCGCGCAGGGCGTCAGGGTCGAAGTCGAGAGTTTCGATGGATTCCGACATGGCGCGTCCCCGAAAACTGGTGGGCACAGTGTGCCACTCCGGCCCGGGACATCGATAGGTGCAGCCCCTAGAACGCGGGATAGGCGCGGAATCGGACCGCGCGCATAGTCGGCTCCGGACAGCGCAGCGCCCGGAGGGTCCTGACCATGCCGAACGACGTACATCTTCGCCCTGGGACTCCGGCGAAACCGGCAGTCCTGCTCACGACTGCATGGCTGCTTGCCGCGCTGCTGCTCCCCGCCGGCCCGGCATCGGCACGCACCGAAGGCATCAACTGGTCGGGCACCACACTCGTACCGGCCAACGATGCGCCGGCCGGCACGGTGCTGGTGATACGCGCACCGGTCGGCGCCAGCCTGCCGATGGTGGCCGTCCAGCTCGCCGGTCAGGACCTTCCACAGATCAGCGCGTCACCGTCCGAGGTGCGCGTGCAACTGCCCGCGCAGGCCCGCTCCGGCCCGCTCACCATGACCAACCTCTCCAACCGAATGACCGGCACAGTGGTGCCGGAGTACCGGGTACTCGGCGTCGCGGCCGCGCCCGCCGTACCCCAGCAGTTCACCAGCAGTGCCTGGAGCGGCAGTGGCGCAAGCAGCGCCAATAATCCGAGCCCCTCAGGCCACGCCTACCTGCTCATCCGGGCGGCTGGCGACGATGCCCCGGTTCTGTTCGGCGAAGACAACACGCGTGCGATCCAGGGCGGATTCGACGTCAGCGCAGCGCTCGAGTGCATGGAATTCTCGGTGGCCCTGGATACCGGCCAGCAAGGCGCACATGGCAGCAGCCAGAACACAGGACACCGGGTCTGGCATCCTGCGCGATTCGTGCTGCGGGTGGGCAAGAGCACGCCATGGCTGTTCGATGCCGCACGGACCAACAGGAACATCGACCTCTCGCTGCTCCTGTTTCACCCCCATCACGAAACCGGCGTGGTCGAACAGAACTTCCAGTACCGGCTCCGGCAGGGCCGCATCGTCCGGGTACGCCTGGTCAAGCCGGCGGTCGGTGACCCGTCACCGGCGGGCTTGCCCTACTACGTCGAACTCCTGGTGGTCCCGAACGTTTCCGAGATGGAGTCGACCACCGGCGGCACGGTCATGACAGACGACTGGGCCAACTACGGCAGCTGACGACATCGCATCGGGCACCCACCAGTAGGCCGACAGCGGCTCACTGCTTCGCGAGCAGGACCTGGTAGGCACTCTTGACCACGGTCCAGCCCTTCGACCGCATGTAGTCGACCACGAGCTTGCCTTTGCCGCCGCCCGCCAACCGGCAATCGTCGATCAGTACGACGCTGCGGTCGTGGAGCCGATCTTCGATCGCGCGAAACTCCTGCAGATGATGCGCCTGGCTCCGACGCTGAATCTCCGCATCGGTCCTGCTGTAGTCGTAGCTGTCGAGGTAAAGAAAATCGACCGGCTCCCCGAATGACCGGAGAAACTCGATGGAATCCGACACATACAGGGCAACGGCATCGGCAAGCTCGTGCTCGAGCACGGCCATGCGCGACGCTTCGATGGCGTCCGGCGACAGATCCACTGAATGCAGTTTCGCCCCGTGCCGATGCGCCCAGGCGCCGAATACGATCGTGCTGGCGCCGTCGCTCCTGGGTTTTTCGAGCCCGTGGCGGGCGGTACCCGTTTCGACGAGCACCCGCGCACCGCGTTCTTCGAGGAGCTTCAGCGCCAATCGGAACGTGACCCGTCGCTTGCCGAAGTCATGCTGCCTGGGTACGACCTCCGGCAACCCACGATGCTTCAGGCGCCGCACGACAGGCGGCCCGACGAAGACTGCCAGAACGGCACCGAGCAGCAGATACAACGCGATCATCGCCGCGCTGCGTGGATCCACGCGCTAGACCTCATAGCCACCCAGCGCCTTCTTCAGCGTTTCGAGCAGACGCCGTACCGCGCCGGTCAGCATGACGAAATCGGTATCGAGTCGCGCGAGCGGATCTTCGTCGCCGATCTCGGCCGCGTCGGCGCCGGGCAGGCGGATCTTGCGCAGCACCGCATCCTGGTCGATCACGCAGGCCAGCACGTCGTCGAACTCGACGCCGAGGCGCTCGAGCCGCAGGCCGTCGCGGATCAGTTTCTGTGCGTTGCCGTCGGCGAGATCCATGTCGAGCCACTGCACCGACGACTTCGCGGAAGCAGGGTCCTGCATGCGGCACTCGCGGCCCGCGCGCAGCTCACGCGCGCCCTCGCCGAGCAGCGTACGCGTGAGCAACCCGACCATGGGTTGGCGAAACGTCAGCGGGCGGACCTGCAACGTGCCGAGCGCAGTACGCAATTTGTCGAGGAACAGCTCCGCACGCGCCGGCGTCGCCGCATCGACCGCCACGACCTGCTCGGAAGCCATGTGAAAGCCGCGCAGGCGCTGCGATTTCAGCAGAGCCTTGGGCAGCAGTTCGCCGTAGACCTCATCGCGCAACTGGCGCTTCTCCTTGCGCGACGGTTCGCGTCCCATGCGTCCCTGAAACTCCGCCATGCGGCCGGGCAGTACCTCGTTGATCGCCGCCACGGGCAGCAGTCGCGACTGCAGGCGCAGGGTCATCAGGTCGCAACCGCCCACCCGGCGCGCCAGCGGATCGGAATCGGCGCCGGTAGGTGCCTCCCAGCCGGCGGTCTGTTCGGTGAACGGCCCGCAGGGCGTGAACGCGTCCTCCGCCAGGCGCGCGCCAAGCGCCTCCTCGGATTCGGGCCACGGGCTCTGCAGGCGATATAGACGCAGGTTTCGGAACATCGGACCTCCCCGGAAGAGCGGCGCATTATCCAGATCGCACGGGCGATGTCACGGCGCCGGGCGCGGCGGCCCACCGCGGGTGGCTCCGACCCGTCGCCCGTGCAATGATCCCGGTCGAGCGCGTGGGGCATCGACGCGCCGAACCTCGAGGGGGGCCTGTGAAGGATCCGAACTTCGTCGAACTGCCGGGCGACGTCCGCGCGTTTCTCGAATCCGAGCGCACGCCCTGTGTCATCTCGACGCTGCGCGCCGACGGGCACCCCATTACGTCGGCGACCTGGTACGGGTTCGCGGGCGACGACCTGGTCGTCGCGACGCCCGCCGGGCGCAACAAGGCGAAGAACCTCAAGCGCGATCCACGCATCTCGTTCATCGTCGACACCCGCACCATGCCCTATCGCGGCGTGGCCATCGAAGGTCTAGCGGAACTCGGCGCGGACCCGGACGGTGCGATCCTCGCTGCGATCGTGCATCGCTATCTCGCGCCCGACGCCGCCGTGGCGATGCTCGCAGGGCTCGGCGCGGAGCGCCCACCCGCCGCACGGCTGATCGTCCGCATCCGGCCGCAACGGGTGCGGCCGTGGTCGATCGTACCGCGCACCGCCATGTCGGCCTGACCAGGGAGCGCCATCCGATGCCGGGTCCGTTGCAGGGTATTCGTGTGCTCGATTTCACCGACGAGCGCGCCATCTACGGCGCCAAGCTGCTCGCCGATCTCGGCGCGGACGTGGTGCGCCCGGAGCCGCCGGACGGCGATCGCCTCCGGCTCCGTGGACCACACACCGAACCCGACGGCGGATCGCTCTGGTACGCGTACTTCGCCTCCAGCCGGCGCCACTGCGTGGTCGACCGGGCCGACCCGGACGCGCGCGTTTTGCTCGGCAGGCTGGCCGGCCGGGCCGACGTAATTCTGACCTGCGACGGCGCGTTCGGGGTCGACCTGCTGGACATCGCGGCCGCGCGCGCCGCGCGCCCGACACTCGTACACGTCGCGGTCTCGTCGTTCGGGCCCGACGGACCTTGGCGCGACTGGCAGGCGCCCGACCTCGTGGCCGGGGCACTCGGCGGCGCCGTCGCCACCACCGGCACGCCGGATACACCGCCGCTCAAGACCTTCGGCGACCTGAACTTCATGGTCTCCGGAACGTACGCCGCAATCGCCGCACTGAGCGCCCTGCACCACGCCCGCACCGCCGGCGCAGGCCAGCGGGTCGACGTGCCGGTGCACGAGTGCATCACCGCCGCCCTCGAGCAGGTGCTGATGCTCGCGTGGTACGGCGAACAGATGGGCCGGGGCCGCGTGCTGCCGCGCCAGGGCGGTACACACTGGTCGATGGCGTTCACCGTCATGCCGGCACAGGGCGGCGCCATCATGGCGACGCCGATGCCGGACTTCGACGCGCAGCTCGCCTGGCTGATCGAACACGACGCTCACCAGGACCTGCTCGACGAACGTTACCAGGGCCCGGAGAACCTGCCGCTCTACGTCGGGCGCATGATCGAAGTCATGCGCGAGTGGGTCGCAGCGCAGGATCCCGAAGCACTCTTTTTCGAGGCGCAGTCGCGTCACGCGCCGTACGGCTGGGTCCTGCCGATCGAGCGGCTGGCGACGAATCCGCAACTCGCGGCGCGCGGGTGGTGGACTGACTACCAGGTGGCCGGCCGCAGCGTGAACGGGCCCGGTGCGCCCTATCGTTTTTCGGAAACGCCGTGGCACCTGCGCGCGCCGGACATATCAGCAGCAGAGACCCCTACCGAGGCGTCGATCCTGGCAACGCTCGGCTGGGAAGCACATCGATGAGCCGGCCACTGGAAAGCCTGCGGATACTCGACTTCACCCACGTGCTGGCCGGACCGTACGCGACCCGGATCCTCGCCGATATGGGCGCCGACGTGGTCAAGGTCAATTCGCTCGAGCGCGCGCCGCCGGGCCAGGGTCCCGACGCGCCGTACTACGTGATGTGGAATCGCAACAAGCGCGCACTGGCACTCGACATGCGCAACCCCGAGGCTCAGGCGATCTGCCGCCAGCTCTGCGAGCAGGCGGACGTGGTGATCGACAACTTCGCGGTGGGCGTGCTGGACCGCTGGGGTGTGGGCTACGCGGACGTGAGTCCGACCAACCCGAACGTGATCTACGTGCAGATGTCCGGTATGGGTCGCGACGGGCCGTGGTCGAAGTTCGTCACCTATGCGCCGACCATTCACGCGCTTTCGGGGCTCACGCACGTGACGGGCGTACCCGGTCGCGAGGACATCGGCATCGGCTTCTCGTACAACGACCATCAGGCCGGCCTGCACGGCGCGGTGGCGATCCTGGCGGCACTCGAAGCACGGCGGCGGAGCGGCCGCGGCCAGCAGGTCGACATCTCGCAGTTCGAGGTGGGCGTGAACTTTCTCGGCCCGGCGCTGCTCGACCTGTTCGCCAACGGCCGCGCCGCGAAGCCCACCGCCAACCGCCTGCCGTACGACACCGCAGCGCCACATGGGGTCTACCCCTGCCTGCCCCAGGGCGAAGGGGTGGTCGGTGAGCGCTGGATGGCCATCGCCTGCCTGACCGACGCTCACTGGCAAACGCTGGCCGCGCTCATGGGCAACCCGGAATGGACCGCGGATCCGGCGCTCGCGACGGCCACAGGTCGCGCGCAAACCGACTGGCTCGATACACGCGTGGCGGACTGGACGCGAACCCAGGATGCCGCCGCTCTCATGATCCGCTGCCAGGCAGCGGGTGTGCCCGCGGGCCTGGTGCAGGACGGCATCGATCTGACCGAACGCGATCCGCAACTGCATGCGAGGGGGTACTTTCGGCCCATCGACGAGCCCGGCCTGCCGCTCGGTCGAACTTACGCCGACCGCCTGCCGCTGCATTTCGAGCACACACCCTGCGACGAATACCGCCGCACGCGCCTGATCGGCGAGGACAACGCGGCGGTACTGCGTGACTGGCTGGGAATGACCGAGGAGGAAGTGCGCCGGGCGGAGGACGGCGGCGTGCTGCGTTGAGTCGTGCTCCTTGTCAGGAGCTCGTCAGCGTCACGCCGCGGTCGAACGGGCGATTGCTTGCGACGAACAGCACATAACGCGTTATATTTATCGCCGACCACGGCGCACAGGAACAGCACATGAGCAGAAAGACCATCGGCGATGCCTTCGGCGGCGTGAAGACGACGCTGGAAGAACAGCGGGCCATCTGGCCGGACGCGATCCACGAGGACGCGATCTGGGAGGGGCCGATGTTCGAAACGCCGGTGGTGTTCATCGGCTTCGCAGCGGTCAGCCGGTTCTTCGAGTTCCTGCTCGCCACGGTCCAGGAATTCTCCACTACGCCGGTGGGCGTCTACCCCACCAAGGACGCGGATACGGTGATCGTCGAGACGCACGGCGGCGGCCCGACCATCCACGGCGGGCAATATACCCAGCGCTACTTTTCGCTGGTCACCAACCGGGACGGCAAGGTTTTCCGGATGCGCGAGTACTGCAACCCCTTCCAGACCTACAAGGCGTTCGGTCGGGAGCATTGGGAACAGGGCACGGCCGAGATCATGGCCCGCTTCAACAGGCCATGGCCCGCTTCGCAGGCGCGAGACCCGATCACGCTGCCGCCGAGTCGATGACCCGCATCCTTCCTCCGCCGGTATGCCCGGCCGACGGCCAACGATACCCGCGCTGCGCCGTCCAGGCACGCAGCCTGGATCGGCCCCCGAATCGGGTCAGCGCGCCCGACGGCACAGGGCGAGCCAGCGCTCGAGCCCGGTACCGCGGTATTTGGCGCGGTGCAGGATGAAGTAAAACCGCCGCGCCAGACTCCGGCCCGGCACTTCCAGCGGCACCAGACGGCGCCGCGCGAACTCGTCGGCGAGCGCGATGCGTGACAGGCAGCCGAGGCCGAGCTCCGCCTCCACCGCCCGCTTGATGGCCTCGGTGTGCTGCAGCTCGAGCAGGACGTGGAGTTCCGGCAACAGCCCGTGCATGGCCCGATCGAACGCCTGCCGCGTGCCGGAACCCTGCTCTCGCAGAATCCACGTCGCCGCCCGCAGATCCCGGTCGGAAAGCCGTCGGCGCCGCGCCAGCGGGTGGCCCGGCGCACAGAACACCACCAGTTCGTCCTCGCGCCAGGTGGTCACTTCCAGTTCGCTGTCGTGCAGTTCGCCCTCGATCAGCCCGACGTCGAGTTCGAACGCCCGAACGGCCGCCGCGATCTGCGCCGTATTGCCGACTTCGAGCGTGACCGCGGCGTCGGGCTGTTCCTTAAGGAACCTTGCAATCAGCTCCACGGCCAGGTAGTTGCCGATGGTGAGCGTGGCGCCCACCTTGATGAGCCCGAGGTCCTCGTGCCGTTCGAGTGCGCGCTCGAGTTCCCTGGCCTGGGCGAGCAGCGCTTCGGCCCGGGGCTGCAGGGCGCGGCCGAGCGCGTTCAGCTGCAGCCGCTTGCCGATCCGATCGAACAGCTGAACGTCGAACTGCTCCTCGAGGTCGCGCAGGGCGCCGCTGGCTGCCGACTGCGACATCGCGAGGCGCTCCGCGGCGCGGCTCAGGTTTTCGACTCGCGCGGCAGCGAGGAAGACTTCGAGCTGCCGGAACGAATAGCGCATGAAAGGTGGCCTCCAGAGCCGCTGCTACCGGGCGACGGAACACCGATACATCGGTATATCCGCATATCGGACATTCCGCTTAATCATATCAGAATAAACCATTTTACCGATTAACAGACATGACCCAGGATGCGCGCCATCGCAACCCGTCGCGGGAGCCATACACGCCATGTCCAGCCTCAATCGCGAAACGGTCACCAGCGTGCACCACTGGACCGACCACCTGTTCAGTTTCCGCGTGACCCGCGACCCGGCGTTCCGCTTCAAGAACGGCCACTTCACCATGATCGGCCTCGAAGTCGACGACCGGCCGCTGCTGCGCGCATACAGCATGGCGAGCGCGAACTACGAGGAAGAACTCGAGTTCTTCAGCATCAAGGTGCCCGACGGCCCGCTCACCTCGCGCCTGCAGCAGATCAAGGCCGGCGACCAGGTGCTCGTGAGCCGCAAGCCGACCGGCACGCTCGTGCTCGACCACCTGCTCCCGGGCCGCAACCTTTACCTGCTGTCCACGGGCACCGGGCTCGCGCCGTTTCTCAGCATCATCAAGGATCCGGAGATCTACGAGCGCTTCGACAAGGTGATCCTGGCGCATGGCTCGCGCTCTGTGTCCGACCTCGCCTATCGCGAGGTCATCACGCGCCAGCTGCCGCAGAACGAATACTTCGGCGAAGTGATCCGCGAAAAGCTGCTCTACTATCCGACCGTGACGCGCGAGCCGTTCCGCAACCAGGGCCGCCTGACCGACCTGATCGAGAGCGGCAAACTGTTCGCGGACCTCGAGCTTCCGCCGCTGTCCGTCGCGGACGACCGCTTCATGCTGTGCGGCAGCCCGGCCATGCTGAAGGACACCTGCGCGATCCTCGATGCGCGCGGCTTCGAGGAATACCGGAGCGGCGCGCCCGGGCACTACGTGATCGAGCGCGCGTTCGTCGAGCGCTGACCCGCAGCTCAGGACCTGCGGGACTCCTCGAGCAGGTGCTCGAGGCCCTGGCGCATGTTGCGCGTCGAGATCGATACCTCGAGCAGCAGCAGCAACAGGCCGAGTACCATCAGCACCATCGCGCAGACGAACAGGATCGCGATGGCTAGCCCCGGGTCGAAGACTGCGTAGTCGAAGACCGCGTAGTCGCCGACGAACAGGGTCATCACCACGAGACAGATCAGCAGCGCCGCACCGACCGAAAGCCGGATCGCCCAGTTGACCATGCGGATGCGGCGCCACAGGAGGTTGGTCTCCCGGTGCAGCAGCATCCGCTCCGCATCGCCCTCGAGTTGCGACATGCGCCGCTCCAGCAGGCGCGCACGATCGGTGATCCGGCCGAGGCGCGTCGAGAGCACGGCGAGGATGCCCGCGATGCCGGTGAGCAGGAATACCGGCGCGACCGCGAGTTGAATGACCTGCGCGATCGCATCGATCGAAGCGTTGTGTTCCACGACAGTCTCCCCGCCTTGCCGAGTTCACCCAGCTGGCCGGCGCCAGTTGCCTGACTGCCGGCCCCAACACCAACACCAACACCAACACCAACACCAACACCAGCGCCAGCGACTATACTCGCCCGACCGCGCCTTCCGGAAACCAAGCGCCTTGAATGCCACGGCCGTCGGCTCGATCCTCGCCATCCTCCTCGGCACGCACCTCGCCGTCACCCATGGCATCCGCCAGGCCGCGCTGTTCACGGTCGGTCTCGGTGCAGGCGCGATCCTCTACCATGCCGCGTTCGGCTTCACCTGGGCGTGGCGCGAATTCGTGACCGAACGGCGCGGCGCCGGCCTGCGCGCGCAGATGGTGATGCTCGCGGCAACGGTCGTGCTGTTCCTGCCGCTCCTGGCGCAGGGCGAGCTCGCCGGCCAGGCGCTGCGCGGCGCGGTGGCACCGCTCGGCGTCGCGCTGCTTGCCGGCGCGTTCGTGTTCGGCGTCGGCATGCAACTCG
This sequence comes from Pseudomonadales bacterium, assembly GCA_019634925.1. Classification (GTDB taxonomy): domain Bacteria; phylum Pseudomonadota; class Gammaproteobacteria; order Pseudomonadales; family Azotimanducaceae; genus UBA7803. The sequence continues at coordinate 590,422 of JAHCAL010000001.1, read as the reverse complement.
GCGGCGGCTGCGCCTCGGGCACGCTGTTCACTGCCGGCGGCGGCAGCAGCCGCATGGTGATCACGCTGGCGGCGTTCATCGCCGGATCAGTGCTCGGCGCATGGCACGCGCCGTTCTGGCAGGCCGCGCCAGCGCTGCCGCCGGTCACGCTGCTCGGGTCGTTCGGCCTCGCGGGCGCCATGGTGCTGAGTCTCGCGTTGTTCGCCGCGATCTGGGGCGCGACCCGGGTCCTCGAACACAGCCGGCACGGCATGGCAGTGAGCATCCGCGCAGGTCATGGCTCATGGCTGCGCGGCCCGTGGGCACTCGTAGCCGGCGCGCTCGCGCTTGCCGGCGTACAGCTCGCCACGCTGCTGCTGGCCGGTCGACCCTGGGGCATCACCGGCGCCTTCACCCTGTGGGGCTCCAAGCTCGCCGCGTTCGCCGGGATCGACGTCGCCGCCTGGCCGTACTGGCAGCGGCCCGACCTGGCCGCCGCCCTTCGGGCGAGCGTGCTCGCCGACGTCACGTCGGTGATGAACTTCGGCATCGTGCTCGGCGCCCTGGTCGCCGCCGGCTGCGCCGGGCGGTTCGCACCGACCCTGCGGGTACCACTCCCCCACGTACTCGCATCGATCGTCGGCGGACTCATGCTCGGCTACGGCGCGCGACTCGCCTACGGCTGCAACATCGGCGCGTATTTCAGCGGGGTCGCGTCGTCGAGCCTGCACGGGTGGCTCTGGTTCGCCGCGGCGTTCGCCGGCAGCGTGCTGGGCACCCGGCTGCGACCGCTGTTCCGGCTCGGCGCCTGAACCGGACGACGCAACCAGGCCCTCCGCTCATGCGTTTGTTGCCCACTCGCGAGCCCCGCTAGAATGCGGCGTTTCGCCTGCAGGGATCCGCTGGTGTCCGAAACGATCGTCATTCCCGCCCGCTTTCGCGGACCTCCGAATTCCGGTAACGGCGGCTACGTCGCCGGCGCGGTCGCGGCCCGCTTCCGGGCGCCTGCCGTGCCGGTCGCCGACGCCGCGATCGAGGTGACCCTCCGTGCGCCGATTCCACTCGATACCGCCATGTCCATCGAGCGGCCCGACGCCGACCACGTGCGGATGACGCTCGGCGACACGTTGATCGCGGAAGCCGAGCGCACCACCCTGCGACTGAAGGTCCCCGAGCCACCCACGTTCGCAGCAGCGCTGGCGGCCCGGCCGGCCTCCCCGTCGTTCCATCGGGACGTGAATCCGCTCATACCGGGCGGCACCGGGTTTCACCCGGTATGCGCCTGCTGCGGCGCGGACGTGGCCCCTGAACTCGGCCTGCACGTCTACGCCGCACCGGTCGCCGGATTCGACGGAGTGGCCGCGGCATGGCGCCCGCACCCGGCCCTGGCCGGACCGGACGGCCTGCTGCCCGAGGCGATCGTCTGGACCGCGCTCGACTGTCCCGGCCAGTTCGCCTACATGGCGGCGGGCATCCGCACCGGGTTGCTCGGCCGGATGACCGCGCGCGTCCTGCGCCCGGTACCGGCCGCACAGGACCTGGTGGTGACCGGGTGGCGCCTCGAGATCGAGGGCCGCAAACACTTCGCCGGCACGGCGCTGTTCGACGACAGCGGGGCGCTCGCCGCATTCGCCAGGCAGACCTGGATCGGGCGCATCGACTGATCGGGATTGGCTCGAAGGGGGATTCATCGGATGACAAGACACGGGTCTCGACCCGGCCTGGTCCGCCAGGCCGCGTGGCTCGCACTGCTGGTGTGCGGGCAGGCTTTCGCGGCAGCGACCATCGACCCCGCGGCGCCGGATCCGGCAGCCACCGGGCCGCTCACCGGCGAGCCGCGCACCCGACCAGCGGCGCCGGCCGAGCCGCCGGTTGCGCGCGCGCACCGGCTCGTCAGTTCACCGGAACTCGACGGGAGCGTACTCGGCGACCCCGCGTGGGCCGGCATGGTACCGGCATCCGAGTTCTGGCAGGTGCGCCCGTTCGAAGGCCAGCCCGCCAGCCAGCGCACCGAGGTCTTCATCGGCTATACCGAGGACGCCCTGTACATCGGCGTGGTCTGCTACGACGACCTGCCGAGCGGCATCATCGTCGCGGACAGCCGGCGCGACTCGTCGCTGGACGAGAGCGACAGCTTCCAGGTCATCATCGACACCTTCCGCGACGGCCAGAACGGCTTCGTGTTCGGCACCAATCCGGTGGGGATCGAGTACGACGGCCAGGTCACCCGCGAGGGTGAGAGCCAGAACAACACCGCGGGCGGTGGCTTCAACCTGCAATGGGATACCAGCTGGTCGGTGCGCGCACGCACCGGCGACTACGGCTGGAGCGCGGAGATGCGCATTCCGTTCCGATCGCTGCGCTTCAACGCGGCCGAGACCCCCGTGTGGGGGATCAATTTCCAGCGCAACATCCGCCGCAACAACGAAGTCGCGTACTGGGCACCGCTGCCGCGGCAATACAACCTGTACCGTGTCTCCCGCGCGGGCCGGGTCCAGGGACTAGCCCTGCCAGCCCAGCGCAACCTGCAGGTGGTGCCCTACGTCCTTGGCCGCGCCCAGCGCGGTGGCGCACTCACCGGCACCGAGTACGACCGCGAGGCGGGCGTCGACGTCAAGTACTCCCTGACCCCGAGCCTGACGCTCGACCTCACCTACAACACCGACTTCGCGCAGGTCGAAGTCGACGACCTGCAGGTCAATCTCGACCGGTTCAACCTGTTCTTCCCGGAGAAGCGCCCGTTTTTCCTCGAGAACGCCGGGCAGTTCACGGTCGGCACGCCGCAGGAGGTCGAGCTGTTCTTCAGCCGCCGTATCGGCATCGCCGGCAACGGCGCACCACAGCCCATCGAGGGTGGCGCACGGGTTTCCGGCAAGGCGGGCGAAAGCACCAATCTCGGCCTGCTGCGCATGCGCACCGAAAGTCTCGACGGGGTTGCGCCACGCAACGACTTCACGGTCGCGCGGATCAACCAGGAACTGCCCAATCGGTCGGCCATCGGCGCGATCGTCGTGGAACGCAAGGGCGACGGCTCGATCAGCGGCCGGGCCGACAACGACTACAACCGGACCTACGCCGTCGACGGGCGTCTCGGCATCGGCCGCGACGGCATCGTGCGCGGCTATGTCGCGAAGAGCGAGACCCCGGGGCGACGCGGCGACGACCATGCATTTTCGCTCATCGGCCAGTACAACTCGGCCGCGTGGAGCAACAGCGTGGGATTCACCGAAGTCGGCAGGAACTTCAATCCCGAGGTCGGCTTTCTGCGTCGGCGCGACTACCAGAAGGGCGAGTTCACCATTCTGCGCCGCATACGGCCGGACGACCTGATGGGCTTCCATGAACTGCGTCCACACGTCGTGTACCGCGGCTTCTGGGGCACCGACGGCCTGTACGAGAGCGGGTTCATCCACATCGACAACCACTGGGAGTGGCGCTCCGGCCTCGAGGTGCACACCGGCCTGAACCTGGTCTACGAATACGTGCGCGAGCCCTTCGAGATCGTGCGCGGCGTGACCGTTCCGGTCGGCGAATACGACGAGCAGGAAGCCCAGCTGGTGTTCATCACCAACCAGGGCGCACCGCTGTCGCTGAACCTGCAGTCCCGGATCGGGGGCTTCTTCGGCGGCGACAGGGTCAACCTGACCCCGACGCTCCGCTATCGCTGGGGCGACGCGTTCACCTCGGAGCTGTCCTGGGTCTACAACCGGCTCGACCTGCCCGTGGAGAACGGCGACGTGGAGATCAACGTCGGGCGGATGCGGCTGTCCTATTCGCTCACGCCGCGGATGCTGCTGCAGGCGCTGATCCAGTACGACGACCGTACCGACCTCTTTGCGACCAACCTGCGCTTCTCGTGGCTGCAGAGCGCCAATGCGGGCCTGTTCCTGGTCTACAACGAGGTGGACGACGAGACCATCATCGGCCCGATGGAGAAACGCCGGGAGCTCGCGCTCAAGTTCAGCTGGATCTTCGACGTGCTCTGAGGCGCGGGTCGGCAGGGGCTCGACCGGTTCAGAACACACGCGTGAGCGCGAGCGCGGCGAGCGCCAGGAACAGCACCCCGGACAGCTGATGCAAGCGGTGCAGCGGCATGACCTGGAGCAGGCGCGAGCCGACCCATACGCCGAGCGCAGACGTCGCGGCCAGTGCCAGCGTCGCACCGAGCCATACCGCAACCGGCGCGAGGGTCGCCGCCAGGCCCGCTACCGCGATCTGGGTCTTGTCGCCCATCTCGGCCAGCACGATCATCGAAAAGGTGGCTGCCACGATACCGCCGCGGCTCCAGGCCGCGGGCGCCGCATCGGGATCCGCTTCGCGCGCGAGCAGGGCAAGCACGCCGAACACGGCGAACAGGATCGCGACCGCGATCGCGAGGATCCGCTCCGGAATCCACTTCGCGAGGCCGACGCCGAACACCACCGCCAGACCGTTCAGCAGGACGAATGCTGCGACGGCGCCGATCAGCACCGGCACCCGGCGGTGGCGCGCCGCGAGCGTCATGCAGACCAGCTGCGACTTGTCGCCGAGTTCGGCGAGGAAGATGACCGCGAACGTCGATACGGTCGCCCAGAATGCCGGCCCCACGCCGGACAGCCACACGCTCATAAACCCTCGACGCACGTCGGCCCGGTTCCCCGGGGGCAGGCCGGGCACGGTATTGGGCGCCCACGCCCCTGTCAACGCCTGCCCGACCGGTCCCCGACGTGGCCGAAAGCCCGGCGAGCGTGCGTGCATCCGGTGGCTGGCACGAGCCAGATTTTCGTTGAACAACAATCTTAATGCTATTAGGATTGAAGCGGGAAACCCCAACAGAATCAGCGCGGCGCCAATCGCCAGCCACGCGCCACGTCACTGGAGCCCGGCACAGCATGACCCGTCACGACGAAAGATTTGCGGCCCTGCTGGAAACCGTATCCGCGCGGCACGATACCGGCGTGTTGCTCGGCGTGCATGCGCCACTGCAGGGCATCCGGTTCCGCGGCGCCGCGGGCGCTTTCGGCAGGGGGTCCGAACGACCCATCACGATCGACGACGGCTTCCGCATCGCCAGCATGTCGAAGGTCTTCACGGCAGTACTGGTCATGCGACTCGTGGAGCGCGGTACGCTGTCGCTCGGCGATACGCTGGTTCCCTACTTCGAACCGGCACTGCTGGACCGGCTGCACCCGGACAGCCGCCGCATCACTCTCGAGCACCTGCTCAATCACACCGCCGGGCTCTGGGATTTCGCCCTGACCCCGGCCTGGTCGCAGGAGATCCGCAGCGACCCCCTGCGGTTTCGCGAGCCGCAGGAAATCCTCCAGTGGGCGGTCGATCATGCGGAGCCGGTGGGTGCGGTCGGCGAACGGCACGTGTATTCCGACACCGGCTACGTGCTGCTCGGGCGCATGCTCGAAATCGTCACCGGCACGAGCTACGCCGCCCAGTGCCGTGAGCACATCCTCGAACCGCTCGGCATGACCGACACCTGGCTCGAAGGCCACGAGGCGCCGCGCAGCAGCCTGTCGCACTGTTATTCGGGCGATTGGGACGCGCTCGCCATCAACGGCTGCCTCGATTGGGCTGCCGGCGGACACGTGTCGACGCTCGCCGACCTCGAACGCTTCCTGCTCGGCCTGTTCCGCGGCGAGCTCGTGGCGCACACGACCCTCGACCGCATGCTGGTTCCGGTGGCGACGCCGAACCATCACTACGGGCTCGGGATCGGCATCCGGCGCGAATCGGCGCCGGGTGAGCCCGCCACCATGCAGTCGCTCTGGGGACACGGCGGGCACTGGGGTTCGTTCATGCAGTACATCCCGAACCTGCGCGCGACGATCACCGGAACCATCAATTTCACCGGACAGGACTTCCGGCCGCTCTACGAAGCGATTCTCGGCGTGGTGCTCGACCGGACAATCTGAGCGGCTGCAGTGCTGCGCGAACCCGCGGCAGCAACGCGGCTGCCATCGAGGAGACCATCGAATTGAACTGGCTGCCCGATGACCTGCACGCGGCGACACTGCTGGGCCGCGTCGATCTCGGCGACGGACCGTTGCCCGTGCTGGTCCGCAACGGACGCATGTTCGACCTTTCGGCGACTGCCCCGACCACCGCCGACGTCCTGAATCGCGCGGAGCCGGGAACGGCGGTGGCCGGCGACGAGGTCGGCCGGATCGACCCGGACGATGCTCGAACCCTGGGCCTCGGCGAGCGTGCCACCCTGCTCCCGCCCGTGGATCTGCAGTGCATCAAGGCCGCGGGCGTCACGTTCGCCCGGTCCGCGATCGAACGGGTCATCGAGGAGCGTGCGCGCGGAGATGCGTCGCTCGCCGAGCGGATCCGGACGGCACTCGCCCGCCGGATCGGCGCCGACCTCGCGAACATCCGCCCCGGCTCGGCCGCAGCCCAGGCGCTCAAGTCCGCACTGATCGAAGATGGATCCTGGTCACAGTACCTCGAAGTCGCGATCGGCCCCGACGCCGAAGTATTCACGAAGGCGCCCGTGCTGTCGGCGGTCGGGCATGGCCAACCCATCGGCGTGCGCGCCGACAGCCTCTGGAGCAATTCGGAGCCCGAAGTGGTCCTGGTATGTGACGGCCGTGGCCGCCCGCGTGGGGCAACCCTCGGCAACGACATGAACCTGCGCGACTTCGAAGGGCGCAGCGCCCTGCTGCTCGGCAAGGCCAAGGACAACAACGCGTCCTGCGCGCTCGGCCCGTTCATACGCCTGTTCGACGATGCGTTCACGATGGACGACGTGCGCACCGCTACCCTCAGGCTCCGGATCGAAGGCACGGACGGCTTCGCGCTCGACGAGCGCGGTGATCTGACCGCGATCAGCCGCGACCCATTGGACCTGGTCGCACAGGTGTACAACCCGGATCACCGGTACCCGGACGGCTTCGTGCTGTTTCTCGGCACGCCGTTCGCACCGGTCCAGGACCGGGACGCCCCGGGCATGGGCTTCACGCACCACGTCGGGGACCGGGTCCGCATCACGTCTTCACGCCTCGGAACGCTCGAGAACCGCGTCGTCCATTGCGCGAGCGCCCCGGCCTGGCAGCGCGGGGTCAGCGCCCTGATGCACAACCTCGCCCGACGCGGTCTGCTCGGGGGCAGCCACTCATGATTCGCGAAGTCCACCACTACATTGACGGTGCGTTCGTCACCGGAGGCGCCTGGGCGGAGCGGGAAAACCCTTCCGACCTGCATGATCGCGTCGCGCGGGTACCGCATGGCACGTCGGTCGAGATCGACGCCGCCGTCAGCGCGGCCCGGGCGGCGTTTCCGGCGTGGCGCGCGCGCACCCCCGAGGAACGTGGCGACTGTCTCGACCGGGTCGGGACGGCGCTGCTGGCCCGGCGCGAGGAAATCGGCGACATGCTCGCCCGCGAGGAAGGCAAGCTCCGGTCCGAGGCGATCGGCGAGGTGACCCGGGCCGGGCGCGTCTTCCGCTACTTCGGCGCGGAAGCCCTGCGCCGGCACGGCCAGACCCTGGACTCGGTCCGCCCGGGCGTCGAGATCGAGGTGCACCGCGAACCGGTCGGCGTGTTCGGGCTCATCACTCCCTGGAATTTCCCGATCGCGATCCCGGCCTGGAAGAGCGCCCCGGCGCTCGCGTTCGGCAACACGGTCGTACTCAAGCCCTCCACGCTGAGCCCGCTGGTCGCGGCGACCCTGGCGGAGATCGTCGACGCCGCAGGCGTACCCGCCGGCGTGTTCAATCTCGTCTTCGGCGAAGCCGCCGCAGGCAGCGCGCTCGCGGCGCACCCGGACGTGAGCGGCGTGTCGTTCACCGGCTCGCAGGCCGCGGGCGCCGCCGTCGCGCTTGCCACGCTCGCCCGTCAGGCACGCGTGCAGCTGGAAATGGGCGGGAAGAACCCGCTGGTGATCATGGCGGATGCGGATCTCGAGCGGGCGGTCGAGGTGGCACTCGACGGCGCCTACTATTCCTGCGGTCAGCGCTGCACGGCGTCGAGCCGCCTGATCGTCGAGGATGCGATCCACGACACGTTCGTGGCAGCTCTCACGCAGCGCGTCGCGCAGCTCGCCGTCGGCGATGCACGCGATCCGGGCGCGCAGATCGGACCACAGGTTTCACAGGCGCAACTCGAGCGCAGCATCGCCGCGGTGGAAGCCGGTCGCGCGGCGGGCGCCCGCCTGGTGGCAGGTGGCCGAAGGCCGCGCACCGCGCGACCCGGTCACTATCTCGAGCCCACTCTTTTCACCGAAACCACGCCGGGGATGCCGCTGAACCAGCAGGAGATCTTCGGACCGGTGGCCAGCGTGATCCGGGTCGCCGGCCTCGACGAGGCCATCGAAGTCGCGAACGCAACGCCGTTCGGCCTGTCGGCGGGAATCGTGTCGCAGTCGCTTGCCGCCGTGCGGCGGTTCCGTCGGGAAGTCCGCGTCGGCATGGTCATGGTGAACCTGCCGACCGCGGGGGTGGACTATCATGTTCCATTCGGCGGGACCCGTGGATCGAGCTACGGACCGCGCGAACAGGGTGGCGCTGCCGTGGAGTTCTATACCCAGATGAAGACGACCTATGTGCGTGCCTGACCGACCGCGCCCGTTCCGCACCAGGACGCCCAGGGGATGCGCATGAACAGCGGGCCGGACAACCATCCCCGGGCACGCGCCGCGGTCACCGCACTCGCCGCATCGAAGGTGCGCGAAGTCGCCAACGCCGGCTTCGGTCGCACCGACGTCATGCGCTTCTGGTTCGGCGAGAGCGATGCGACCACGCCGGCCTACATTCGCGACGCCGCGATCGCAGCGCTTGCCGGCGGCCGTACGTTCTATACCCACAACAATGGCAACGCCGACCTGCGCAGCGCGCTCGCGGACTACCTCACGCGCCTGCATGGCCGACCGGTCGGCCAGGATCGAATCACCGTCACCAGTGCCGGGATTTCGGCGCTGATGATCTCCATGCAGGCACTGCTCGACCCGGGTGATCGCGTCGTCGCGGTCAGCCCGGTCTGGCCCAACCTCGTCGAGATTCCGCGCATCCTCGGCGCCGAGGTGGTGCGGGTCGGCCTGACCCCGGGGGTGGACGCCTGGACACTCGACCTGGATCGATTGATCGACTCGATCACTCCCGCGACGCGGCTCGTTCTGGTCAACTCGCCGGCCAATCCGACCGGCTGGATGCTCGATCCGACCGCCCGCGACACGCTGCTCGACCATTGCCGGCGCCTCGGCGTCTGGCTGCTCGGCGACGACGTCTACGAACGTCTCGTGCTGGACCCCGCCGTCGATCGGGCGCCGTCCATTCTCGCCGCCGCGGAGCCGGACGACCGCGTGATCGGGGTGAACAGTTTCTCCAAGGCCTGGCTCATGACCGGCTGGCGACTCGGCTGGATCGCCGCGCCGCCGTCGCTCGAAACGGATCTCGGCAAGCTGGTGGAGTACAACACATCGTGCGCGCCGGACTTCGTCCAGGCCGGCGGGCTTGCCGCCATACGCGACGGTGAGCCTGCCGTCGAGGCGCTGCGCGCCGAACTCACTGCGCGCCGGGATCGGTTGATTGCCGCGCTGCGCGAACTGGACGGCGTCGAAGCGCCCTGCCCGGCCGGCGGCATGTATGTCTTCTTCCGCCTGCCCGGATACACCGATTCGGTGGCGCTGGCGCGGCGGCTGGTCACCGAGGCCGGGCTCGGCCTCGCGCCGGGCGCCGCGTTCGGTCCGGAGGGTGAGGGCTGGCTGCGCTGGTGCTTCGCGGTCCGGCCGGAAACGCTCGAGGCCGGCATCGCGCGGCTCGCCGACTGGTGGCGGCACCACGGGTCCGCCCGCCGCTGACGTATGCGTCAACGGACCCGTTCGAGTCCGCCGCGGACCTGCAGGACGATGAAGTCGATGTCCGCCTCCGTCATCGGCGTCGACAGGATGAACATACCGTACGGGACGATCTGCACGCCGTGGTTCATCAGGTGGCGATGCAGGATCCCGGCCTTGCGCCGCTCTTCCTCGCGGTAGCCGAGACTGCGGTAGCCGGTTGCCGGCTCGCCCGTGAAACCGATCGCGGCCAGCGACCCCTGGCCACGCACCTGCCCTACGACCCCGGTATCGTCCAGCGCCCGGCGCAGGCCCGCACGCAGCCGGTCGCCGAGCGCGGCGATCCGCTGGTAGGCGTCCGGTGTCATCTGGCGCATGCACGCGAGGCCGGCCACCATGGTCATCGGATTCGCGTTGTAGGTTCCGCCGTGCTCGACCTTGAGCGGCGGCAGGGTCTGGTCGAACACGGCCATGACGTCGGCACGGCCGCCGGTCGCGCCGACCGGCAGGCCGCCACCGATGATCTTGCCGAGCGCGGTCAGGTCCGGGATCACGCCGACTTCGCCCTGGATGCCGTGATAACCGAGCCGGAACGAAAAGACCTCGTCGAATACCAGCAGGATGCCGAGTTCCTGCGTCACACGACGCACCATCCGCAGGTACTCGGGCGTCGCGGCCACCAGCCCCATGCGCGAGACCACCGGATCGAGCACCACGGCCGCCAGCTCGGCGCCGTGTTCGCGGAGCAGCGCCTCCGACGACTGAACGTCGTTGAACGGCAGCACCACGGTATCCTCGAGGACGCCCGGCGGAATGCCGTCGGTCGCCGGTACCGGCGCGGGCGCATGGGCGTCGCCCCAGCGCGACGCCGGCGGCGCCACGCTCACTTCCACCGCGTCGATGTTGCCGTGATAGGCACCTTCCACCTTGGCGATCTTCGCGCGCCCCGTGAAAGCACGCGCAGCGCGCAGCGCGAACAGGACTGCCTCGGAGCCGGAGTTCGAAAACCGTACTTGGTCCACGCCCGGAAGCCGCTCGACCAGCAGCTCCGCGAGTTCGATCTCCGCCTCGGTGGGCATACCCACCGCCATCAGGCGGCCGGCCTGCGCACGCACCGCTTCCACGACGGCGGGATTGCAGTGCCCGTGGATGAGCGAGGACCAGTTGTTGACACAGTCGATCCGCTCGACGCCGTCCGCATCGACCACGCGACAACCGGACGCACTGACGGCATACGCCGGGAACGGGCTCAGGAACACGCCGTGCCGGCTGTTCCCGCCCGGCAGGACCTTGCGTGCACGCGCGAAGAGCGCGGCGGATCGATGGCTGTCGTCTGGATACATGATGTCGGTCTGCTCCGTTCGTGGAGATCCGGTCAAGGTGTCGTGCGCAGGACGCCGAGCAGCACCTCGAACAGGTGCGTGATGTCAGCCGGTGCCGCGACGAACGGTGGCCCGAACTGCAGCGTGTCGCCGCCCCAGCGCACGTAAGAGCCCTGCTCCCACATGCGCCGGCCGATCTGGTAGGGCCGTACCGTCGGGTCGCCGTCGCGCGCCGCGAGCTGGATGGCGCCGGCCAGGCCGAAGTTGCGGATGTCGACGACGTTCGGCGCATCGCGGCACGCGTGCAGGGCCGCCTCGAAGTGCGGCGCGAGCGCGGCGGCACGATCGGCGAGTCCTTCCCGCTCGAAGATGTCGAGCGCGGCGAGCCCGGCGGCGCAGGCCACCGGGTGCCCCGAATACGTGTAACCGTGGGGAAACTCGATCGTGTGTTCCGCGGCCGGCGCAGCCATGAACGCGTCGTGGATCGCGCGCGACGCAACCACCGCGCCCATCGGCACGGCCCCGTTGGTCAGCTGCTTCGCGACGTTGATGATGTCCGGGACCACGCCGAACGCGGCGGCGCCGGTGGCCGCGCCCATCCGTCCGAACCCGGTGATCACTTCATCGAAGATGAGCAGGATGTCGTGTCGGGTGCAGATCTCGCGCAGCCGCGCGAGATAGCCGCGCGGCGGCACCACCACGCCGCCCGACCCCGACATGGGTTCGACGATGACGGCCGCGATGTTGGACGCGTCATGCAATGCGACCAGTTCCTCCAGCCGATCGGCCAGGTACGCGCCGGTCTCCGGCATGCCGCGCCGGAACACTTCCCCGGGCACCTGTGTCGCGGGCAGGTGATCGGCGTCCACGAGCGGGCCGAACAGCTTGCGGTTGGCGCCGATGCCCCCGAGGCTCGTGCCGCCGAAGTTGACCCCGTGGTAACCCTTGACCCGGCCGATCAGGCGGGTCTTGCCGGGCCGCCCGCACGCACGCCAGTAGGCACGCGCGAGCTTGAGCGAAGTATCCGCCGCCTCGGAGCCGGAATTGGTGAAGAACACCCGATCGAGACCGGGAGGCATGAGGCGCGCGATCCGTTCGGCCAATTCGAACGCGAGCGGATGACCGAACTGGAACCCGGGCGCGAAGTCGAGACTGCCGAGTTGACGCGCCACCGCGTCGAGGATCTCCGGACGGTTGTGTCCGGCGCCGCAGCACCAGAGACCTGACAGGCTGTCGAACACACGGCGACCATCGGCGGTCAGGTAGTGGCAGCCGTCCGCGCCCACGATCATCCGCGGCGCCGCCTTGAACGCCCGGTTGGCCGTGTACGGCATCCAGAGCGCGTCGAGATTCGCAGGTGTCCCGCTCATCTGGGTACGAACCGCATGGCTGCGCGGTCCTTGCGTACCGCCAGACCGTCGAATACCTGCCCGTTCATGGCGATGTACACGCCGGGCGGCAACGTCTGCACCGCGGCGAACGCCATGCCGACGTTGAATACTGCGTCGCTGGTGGCAAACCGGGCCGGGGCGAACGCGCCAGTCAGCACGATCACGCGCCCTGCGATCCCGGCGAGCCGCTGCGCGGTCTCGGCCATGGTATCGGTGCCGTGGGTGATGACGATCCGGCTGCTGTCGCTCGCCAGCACGGCGTCACGAATCGTGTCCCGGTCCGCGTCGGTGAGCTCGAGGCTGTCCTTGCGGAGCAGTTCGGTCACCTGGTAATCCGCGGTCACCCGGGCCGAGCGCAGGAGTTCGCCGACCACGGACGCACCGACCGCGTATTCGCTGGCCGCGTCGAAATAGATCTTGTCGATCGTCCCGCCCGCCGTGAAGACGTGGATCCGCTCGGCTCCGGACGCATTCGGCCCCGCATCGTTCATCCCCAGAGATCCCGGTCGGGCGCCGCGACGAGGCCATTGCGGTACTCGAGCGGCGGGGTCCGGTCACGCGCCAGCAGTAACGGCGAGTCGAGGTCGGCGTATTCACAGAGCAGGCCCACGCACCACGCCGGCGCAATGCCGAGCGACGTCGCGTTGTTGCAGCCGATCATGACGCCGAGTCCCTGAGCACGCGCGGCCCGCGCCGCGAGCAGCGCCTCGGTGAGCCCGCCGATCTTGTCGAGCTTGATGTTGATCACATCGTAGCGGTCGGCGAGCCGGGTGACGTCCGGCAGACCGTGGAAGGACTCGTCGGCCGCGAGCGGAATCGGCGAATCGATCGCCTCCAGCGCGTGGTCCGCATGCTTCGCGAGGGGCTGCTCGATGAGCCGCACCGGGTAGTCGGCAATCCGCGCGATGAATGCTTCGAGCTGCGACGGCGCCCACCCCTCGTTCGCATCGATGATGAATTCGGCATCGGGCCGGGCCGCCGCGATCGCCTCGAGCACCTCGAATCCGGACGAACCATCCACCTTCAGCTTGAGCAGGGTGTAGTCCCGCATCGCGAGCGCGTCCTCGATCATCTCCGGAAGCGGCGCGATGCCGATCGTGTACGCGGTGCGCATCGGCCGGGGCGCGGGCAGCCCCTCGAGCTCCCAGAGCCGCCGGTTCGCGCGTTTGCAGGCGAGATCCCACAGCGCGCAATCGAGCGCGTTGCGCGCCGGACCGCGGCCCATGAGCTCGAGCAGCTCGGCAGTGCCGAGCCCGGCCTCGATGCGCGGGGCGAGCGCCACGATCGCCGCGCGCCCGGCCTCGAGCGGCTCGAGCTGCGGATGTTCACCGCCTTCGCCACGCCCGACCAGGTCGCCATCGCGCAGCTCGACCCTGATCAGCCGGCTCGACTCGAACGTGTGATAGGCGATACGGAACGGGCGCTCGAGCGGCCAGTCCTCGATCTCTACGGTCAATCGCACGATGAACTCCTAGAACACCAGTCGTCCGTGATGGCGCAGGATTTCGCGCGCCCGTTCGACCGGAAATGCCTCGATCAGGTGGTCGTCCTTGCCCCGCATCGCCGCCGTGCCGACGAACGAGTTGACGATCGCCTCGTCGGTGGCCTGGATGGTCGCCTCGAAGATCGGCGTGAGCAGCTGATCCGGCAGATAGTCGAGCCGGGTCACCCTGCGCGCCTCCTGCACCGCCTCTGCGTTGCGGGTCGTGAACGCCAGGAACAGGTCGCCCGAATAATGTGCCGAGACACCTCCGGAGCGCGCCATCGCCAGAGCCGGACGACGCGCCACACGACGCAGCTGATGCGGCAGCAGCGGCGCGTCGGTCGCGACGATGACGATGATCGACCCGGTCTCCTGGGTCGCACGCTGCTCTTCCGGCGGCGGGAAGTGGCGGCCGAGCGGTATGCCGGCAACCGTGCACATGTAACGCCGGCCGAAGTTGGCCTGGACGAACGCGCCGACGTGATAGCGTTCGCCGGCAATGTCGAGTGCGCGCGACGCAGTGCCCGAGCCTGCCTTGAACTGGTAACAGCGCATGCCGGTACCGCCGCCGACGCTGCCTTCTTCGATGCGTCCGCCGCGAGCGGACTCGATGGCCCGAATCACGTGTTCGTCGCGCACGTGATGCCCGTTGATGTCGTTCAGCTCGCCGTCGTAGGTTTCCGCCGCCACCGGCAGCCAGAACTGCGCGTCATCGCGATCCCGCGCGGTCGGCCGCGCGACCAGCCACTTGATCGTGGCGTCGCGGGCGACGCCGACGGAGTGGGTGTTGGTCAGCGTGATCGGCCCTTCGCAGCGGCCGGCCTCGTCCACCCACGGAAACGCGGTCATTTCACCGTAACCGTTCAGGCTCGACACGCCGGCCCACACGGCCGAAGCGCCGCGCGCGAGGCCGAGTGGCAGGATCGCCGTCACGCCGGTGCGGATCGGCCCCGTGCCGACCACCAGCGGACCATCACCCTCGATCAGCGTGCAGTAGCCGACCTCGACCCCCGGTACGTCGGTGATCGCGTTCCACGCACCGGGCTCGCCGTCGAACGGGATCCCGGCGCCGCGCGCACGCAGCTTGCCGGCCGGTGTCCTACGCTGTGCTTCGGGCAGATCGGTCATGTCGGCGCGACCTCGGTTGCGATACCCAGCGCACGCGAGACGTTCTCATAGAGTCCCCGCGAGATCCCTTCGTGCGCCGCGACCCGTTCGAGCGCCGCCTTCATCAGCGCCTGGCGCGGCGGGTCGTAGCGCCGCCACTGCAGGATCTGTGGCATCAGCCGCATCGAGGCGCCGGGCTTGTAGCGGTCGATGAACAGGAGGCGCTTGACCAGCAGGTCGTAGCCGCGCCCGCTCGGGTCATGGAACGCCACACGATTCTGGCGGAAGAAGCTGCCATAGAAGGCCCACGCACGCGGCGCGTTCATCGGATCCATGTCCGGATGCGCGTCGAGCTGCTCGAACCGGTCGACCGCATCAGCGGTGCGGGACAGCGCCTGGACCAGGAACCATTTGTCGATGACGCGTGGATAGGCGCGCCAACGCTCGTAGAACCAGCGAAGCGCCGCCTCACGCTGCGGGCAGGCCACCTGGCAGAGCACGGCGAGGGCCTCGAAGCAGTCGGTCATGTTGTCGGCCGACGTCACCTGCCGGAGGGCGAGTTCCAGTTCCTCTGCCTGCTCGAGCTGGACGAGCATTTCGAGGCAGGAGTTACGGAAGCGGCGACGTCCGATTTCGTGCGCATCGAGTACGTAGGGCCCCTGCGGCACGGCATTCTGATAAGCGGCAAGCAGAGTTTCGCGACATGCCGCCGCAAGGCTCTGACACACGAAACGACGGGCCGCCACGTGCGCGTCCAGGTCGATCTGCGGCAATCCGTCGCTGAGCGCCGGCTCGTCGGGAATCCTGAGTATCTCGCCCAGCACCGCGCGATCGAGGTTCCGGTCCTCCAGGACAGCGGCGTAGGCACGCCGATAGACTTCGGGCAGCTCGAGCGGGCGTCCCGCCCGCCAGTCCGCGGCCAGGGCGCGGATCACGGCGATACCGAGCTGCTGCGCGGCGTCCCAGCGGTTAAAGGCATCGGTATCGAAGACCATCAGGTGCGCGAGATCGGCCTGGGCGAGGCCGCTCTGGTAGGTCACAGGCGCAGAGAATCCGCGGAACAGCGAGGGAACCACCGGTTCGTCGATGTTCTCCAGCCGGAACACGCGCTGCGCGCCGTCGAAATCGAGGACGTGCGCCTGCGTACCCTCGAGTTGCGCCGCAACCGGTCGACCCGAGCGACCCACCAGGCCGAACGCAACAGGGATCGGATACGGCACCGTGCCGGCCGAGGGCTGCACGTCCGCGAGCCCATTGCGCTGGGTCAGCGTCAACTCGTAAACCGACTGCGCGGCATCGTAGCGCCCGGATGCCTCGACGACCGGCCGGCCGGCCTGGTCGTACCACGTGCGGAATCGCCCGAGATCGTATCCGCTGGTGGCCTCCATGGACGCCAGGAACGCATCCTTGGTCACGGCCTGGTAATCGTTGGTGTCGAGGTAGTGCCGCACCCCGCGAATGAACGTCTCGCGTCCGAGCAGGTGGAACAGCATGCGGACCACTTCCGCACCCTTTTCGTAGATGGTCGCGGTATAGAAATTCTTGATCTCGAGATAGGCTTTCGGCTGCACCGGATGCGCCGCGGGTCCGACGTCCTCCGGGAACTGGTTGCGGCGCAGCGCCTTGACCTGGTCGATGCGCTTGTAGTCCGGGAGCCCCATGTCCTGCGCGAACAGCTGGTCGCGAAACCGAGTGAGACCTTCCTTGATGCTGAGCTGAAACCAGTCCCGACAGGTCACCCGGTTGCCGGTCCAGTTGTGGAACACCTCGTGCGCCAGGATCCGTTCGATCAGCAGGTAGTCTTCGTCGGTGGTGGTCTGCGGATCGGCGACGATGCCCTGCGAGTCGAACAGATTCAGTCCCTTGTTCTCCATCGCGCCGATGTAGTCGCTCAGTGCCACGATGTGATAGCAGTCGAGGTCATACTCGAGACCGAAGGTCTCTTCTTCCCACCGCAACGCGCGCTTGAGCGCGCCCATGGCGAACTGGCACTGATCGATCAGCGGCGGGTCGGCAAAGATTCCGAGGGCAACGCGTCGACCGGAACCGGTCACGTAGGTGTCCTCGAGCTTCGCCCAGGCTCCCGCCATCACGGCGAAGATGTACGACGGTTTCGGATGCGGGTCGTGCCAGACCGCCCAGTGTGTGCCGTCTTCGCCCGAGCCGCTCGCCGTCAGGTGCCCGTTCGAGAGCAGTACGGGATAGCGCGCGCGATCGGCGACCAGGCGCACGGTATAGGTCGCCAGCACGTCCGGGCGATCCGGGAAATACGTCAGGCGGCGAAACCCTTCCGCTTCGCACTGCGTGGCGATCTGTCCGTTCAGGACGAACATGCCCTCGCCGCTGTGATTTGCGGACGGCCGGATCACGGTGCTGATCTCGACTTCGCAGGCCGCGCCCGGTACCACGATCTCCAGCTTTCCGGGGCGCTCGGTGTACTGGTTGTTGCCGAGCAGTTCTCCGTCTACCCGGATCGATTCGAGTTCGAGCGTGTTGCCGTCGAGTACCAGTGGTGCGGTGGGATCGGTATGTGCTGCGCGCCGGACCCTGAGGCGCGAAGTCACGCACGTACGCTCGGGGTCGAGCACGAACTCGAGCGCGACGTCGTCCACCAGGAACGCCGGCGGCCGGTAGTCGTCGAGTCGTATCTCGCGAAATCCTGCGCCCGCCATACCCTATTCCATCCGCGTCCCGCTCAGTATGACGCGATCGCCGTCGAGCACACCGATCGCAGTCGCCGTGCCGCGTCCGTCGAGGCTGAACTCGGTGTCGTACAGGCTCTCCGGGCTGAAGAACCGAGTGGCGGTTTCGGCGTAGACCGGCCGGGGGGCCATCGTACCCAGCTGGTAGATCAGCTCGCCGCCGTCAGCCCGGATCTCGAGCATCGGATAAGGCGATCCGGCCGCCATGGCATACCGGCCGGCGTAGCGGGCAGCCTCATCCGCCGAGAGCCGCCGGCGCACCCTGGGTGCCCGCGCGTAGTCCGGCCATTGGTAAACGCGCGCGACTGCCAGGATGATCTCTTCGGCGAGCCCGGCGCCGGAATCGCTGTTGGTCAGCACGACGACGCCCCGGCTGCCGTCGAGGAAAGCGTTGGATCCACAGATGTAACCTGCATTCGACCCGCCATGCTGAAAGCGCCGCGCCCGGCCGTGACCGATGATCTTGGGCCCGAGGCCGAAGCTGCGCCCGCCGGGCGGTATCGTCGCAAGCTGGCCGCAGGTCTCCCGGGTGATGAGACTGCCGGCGCGGCCCAGGTAGGCCGCTTGCAGCCCGACCAGAAAACGCGCGTAGTCGCCGCTCGTCGTCCAGAGCCCCGCCGCCGCCTGTTCGGGATAGGTATGCCAGCGTCCCGCCACCGTGGCGCCGCCCCAGTGATGTCCGCGCGCGGCACGGGAAGCGAAGGCGGCCGGCAACGGCTGCGCAAACGTACTGTCGTGCATGGCGAGCGGCCCGAGTATCCGCTCCGCCAGGATGTCCGCATAGGGCCGATCGTGGTGTTCCTGCAGCGCCAACTGGGCGATGGTGGTGCCACCACCCGAATACCGCTCGATCGTTCCGGGCAGCACGTCGACGAACACCGGCGGGGAGTTCGCCGGCGGCAGACCGGACAGTACCTGCGGCAGGGTCGGCAGCGGCTCACCTTCGGCATAGCCGCCGAATCCCCAAACGGTCAGCCCCGCAGTGTGGCTCAGGATGCGCCGCAGGGTGACGGGGGCGCGACGGGTCAGTTCGTTCTCGGGGACCTGCCAGGACGACAGGTAGTCATTGATGGGGGCATCGAGATCGAAAACGCCTGCTTCGACTTCCCGCAGCATCGCGAGCGCCGCGACCGGCTTGCTCATCGATGCTGCCTGGAAGACCGTGTCGGCATCGACCTGCCAGGAGCGAGCCGCATCCAGGTGACCGCGACCGATCGACCAGGCGATGGCCCCCTGGTCGATCACGGCGATGCTCACACCCGGCACACCGTAGTGCGCCATCCGGTCCTCGAGACGCCAGCTGACCGACTCGCCGGCCACCGGTGTCAGCGGACCGAGGCTGGACAGGACTGCATCTATCGCGCGTTCACTCATGCCGGTCCTGTCCTGTGCGCGGCGCGAATCAGCGCAGGTTGGCACTGACCCGCAGACCGGCCGTCCGCGGACGGTTGCGGTAGTTGCCGAGGTAGCCAGAGTCGATGCCGAGCGACGCATATTCGTTCGTAGCATTGTCCACGAACAGCTCGACGGTCCACTCTTCGTCCTGGATCACGGCCTTCAGGTTCACCAGCTCGTAACTGTCGTTCATCGGCGAGGTCCGGCTCAGCAGCTGCGGCTGTTCGTCCATGAACGAATAGTCCGCGCGCAGCCGCGCCGAAAGTCCATTCGGCAGCGGAAACTCGTACTGAGCAGCCAGCGCATACTTCCAGTCCGCCACCTGCGGCAGCTTCGTACCGGACGGCTGGCCGATTGCCGCTTCCGACAGCGCAGCGTCCGTGTAGCTCACGGAACCGCTCAATGACAGCCGATCGGTGACGCTGGAGACGAACTCGAGCTCGGCGCCCTTGCTTTCCGCCTTGCCGGCGTTCGTCACCCAGCGCTGCTGGACTCCGTCGATCACGCCGGGAACCTGGATGTCCTCCCACTCGATGAAGTAGATGGCGGTATTCAGTACCAGGCGGTTCTCGAGCAGCGTGTTCTTCGATCCGATCTCGTAGTTCCAGATGCTGTCCGACCCGAAGCCCTGGCGGTCCGGGAGCGGTTCGCCGGTAACACGGTTGGTGGCCGGGTTGCGGTTGACCCCGCCGGCACGGAAACCCTTGGCGACGGTGCCGTAGACCATCCAGTCGTCGCTGACGCGATAGGTCACGTTGAACCGCGGCGTGTAGCCATCATCGTCGGTATCGAAGTTGTTGCGCGTACCAGGCGTGAAGATCGGCACCAGCGGTGTGCCATTGTCGACGGCATCCTCGACCAGGCCCGGGATGGCGGCGAAGTTCATGATCCGGGACTGTGCGTCGGAAGTCTGCTTTTCCTTGAAGTAGCGCAGGCCAACCGTCACGTCCAGCTGCTCGGTGATGCTGTAGGTCAGCGAGCCGAATCCGGCGATGTGCTCGAACGTCGTCTCCGAGGGCAGCGTGAAGATGCTGAGCAGCTGCAGCTGGTTCGGCAGCGCCGGGATCGGATTCCCGAAGTAGAGCCCGTCGCCGACCATGTCGTAGATGTAGGTCGTGTAGAAGTCGCTGAAGGCCTCCACGTCACGATCGCGATAGAACACGCCGGCGATCCACTGCAGCTTGCTGTCCGACTGCGAGGCGATGCGTGTCTCGTGGGAGATGTATTCGTCCTTCTGCAGGTAGATCGACCAGCTGTTGGCATCGTCGAAGAACGCAAACCCCGGCTGCTCGGCGTTCTCGTCAAGGTCGCGCTTGAAGAACGCGGTCGCCGAGGTGATTTCGGCCCAGTCGAGGTCATAGATGATCGTGAGGCTCGTGTCCATGAACTCGTCATCGCGCCAGTTCTTCACCGCGAAGTCCGACTTGTACTTGCCCGCCAGCGTGACGTTCGGCTGGAAGCCCGGGGACAGATTGCTCGCCACGTTGATGTCGACGTCCACGTCGTCGCTGTCGATCACGGTGTACATGGTCGCGAGGTCGATGGTCAGGCGCTCGGTCGGCAGGAACCGCAGCGCCGCCCGGCCGCCATAGATGCGCCGGGAATTGATATCGTCGAGATTCGACAGGGCAAACCGCCCGGCCACTTCGGGCGGCACCACCCGGCGCCCCGCGCTGTCGATCCAGCCGCCCATCTCCCGGTAGGAAGCGGAGGCGCGGAAGGCCACCTTGTCAGTGATCGGAATGTTGATCACACCGGAGCCGGCGTAGTTGACGTCACCGGATGCCGTGCGGGAACCCTCGCCGGAAGCCGAGAGCGTGAAGGCATCCACGTCGGGCTTGTTGCTGATGATCCTGAGCGTACCGCCGATCGAGCCTTCGCCGTACAGCGTGCCCTGCGGTCCGCGCAGCAGTTCGACCCGCTCGATGTCGACCACGGGTACGTCGGGCTGGCCGAACTGGGAGCCGACCGGGGTCTCATCGAAATAGACTGCAGTGGTCGCCTGGGTGCCGAATCCCGGCGGGGAAATGCCGCGGACCTGCATCGTCGAATTGCCGTCCCCGCGCGTCAGCATCGAGAGCGACGGCAGGAACCTGGCGTAGTCCATGAACGCGACGGCGCCCATGTCCTTCAAGGACTGCTCGGTCAGCGCCGTGACCGCGACCGGAACCTCCTGGAGGGATTCCGAGCGCTTCTGCGCGGTGACCACGATCTCCTCGACGATACGGGTTTCCGCCGCCTGCACGGAACCCACCGCAACCAGGAGCGCAGCGCAGGCGCTTCCCTTCCATCCACCGGCCGCCGCGCCGGAACCGCGCCGACCGGACATCGAACCTTTCTTGCTGATCATCTAAGCCCCCGAACACTGATGTTTGAAAAAGGCCCCTAGTCGAACCGATCTTATTGGCATTAGGATTATTACGCAAGTCAACTTCAGCTCAGCTCAGAGCCGCGTTGGAAGCATCCATACCGACGGAATCGAACGATGGGAGATCGAGCGAACGCGCAACCACCGGGTGATGGATCCTGCCACCATGGACGTTGAGCCCGCGCCCGAAATGCGGATCCTCGTCCAAGGCTGCGCGCCATCCCGCATCCGCCAGTTTGCGGACGAACGGCAGCGTCACGCCGCAGAGCGCAAGCGTGGCGGTTCGCGCAACCGCGCCAGGCATGTTGGCCACGCAGTAGTGGACGACGCCCTCATCGACATAGGTCGGCGCGTCATGGGTGGTGGGTCGGCTCGTCTCGAAACAGCCGCCCTGGTCGATCGAAATGTCGACCGCCGCGCTTGCAGGCGCCATCGCAGCGAGCATCGCGCGCGTCACCAGGCGCGGCGCAGCAGCACCAGGCACCAGCACCGCACCTACCAGCAGGTCGGCGGACGCGACCGCCGTACCGAGCGTCGCAGCGTCGGCGAGCAGAACCTTGACCCGGCCCTGAAAGTGTTCGTCGAGCCAGCGGAGCCTTGGCAGCGAGCGGTCCAGCACCGTGACGTCGGCGTGCAGCCCAGCCGCCATCTGCGCCGCGTTGGTCCCTGCAACGCCACCACCGACGATGACCACCCGTCCAGGCGCGACGCCAGGGACGCCACCCAAGAGCACGCCGCTGCCGCCGTTGGCCTTCTGCAGCGCCGTCGCGCCTGCCTGGATGGACAGTCGACCCGCGATTTCGCTCATCGGCTGCAGCAGCGGCAGGCTGCCGTCCGGCGCGGTGACGGTCTCGTAGGCAATCGCGGTGACGCCGGATTCGAGCAGGGCTTCGGCAAGGCGCCGGTCGGCGGCCAGGTGGAGATAGGTGAACAGCACCTGACCCGCGCGGAGCCGACCGTATTCGGATGGCTGCGGTTCCTTGACCTTGACGATCAGGTCGGCCGCAAACGCGGCCCCGACATCGCCGAGCACGGCGCCGGAACGCGCGTATGCCTCGTCAACAAAGCCAATGCCGGCGCCCGCGCCCCGTTCGACGACAACTTCGTGTCCCGCCGCGGTCAATTCCGCGACGGCCGCGGGCGTAAGGCCGACGCGGTACTCATGGACCTTGATCTCCCGGGGAACACCAATGCGCATGATCCTGACCGAATCCTTCCGTTGTGCGAGCGAGACCATCCTATCGGCCACGACACGACCGAGATTTGCGGATTCGCGCCGCAAAGGCCCGGTGACGCCGGTTTCCGTCCGAGTATCGCGCGATGACGCAAGATAACCGCGCTCTGGACCGGATCGACCGCGCAATCCTGCGCGAACTGCAGCGCGACGGGCAGTTGCCCAATCACGTGCTGGCCGAGCGCGTGTGCCTCTCGGAATCCGCGTGCCTGCGCAGGGTGCGTCGGCTCGAGCAGTGCGGGCTGATCGCCGGCTACGTCGCCATCGTGGACCAGCGCGAGGCGGGCTACCCGGACGACGTGTTCGTGCAGCTCACGCTCGCGAGCCAGCAGCAGCGCGACCTCGAGGCGTTCGAGGCCGCGATTCGCGACGTTCCCGAAGTCATGGAGTGTTTCCTGATGTCGGGGACGTTCGACTACCTCATCCGGATCGTCGTGGCGGATGCGCGCGACTACGAGCGTATCCACAGCCGGACGCTCACACGCCTGCCCGGCGTCGCCCGGGTGACCTCGAGCTTCGCGCTGCGCACGGTGATGCGCCGCACCGAACTGCCGATCAGGTGACGGGCGTGACGCGGCGGGCACTGCGTGGATCACAACGCAACGGACCCGTTGGAAGTACGCGTCATGCATGTGCAGTCGCCATGGGCTAGAATTGCCCGAATTCATCTGGATGAGCAGGTGCCATGACGCTGTCCGCACCCAGAGGCAAGGCCAAGGAGCCCTATCACAAGGGCATATCCCGCGAAGACGTACTCGACGCGGCGCTCAAGGTGCTGCACGAAAGTTCACTCGACGAACTGACGCTTGCCCGAGTGGCCCGTGAACTGGGGGTTTCCGCACCGGCCGTCTACCATATCTTCCCGAGCAAGGAAGCGCTGCTGGCCGCCGTCGCTGCGCTGGGCTTCCGCCACATCACGGAGCTCTATCGCCGAGAGGAGCGGAAGGCCACCGACCTCCACTCCTGGATCCGCGTTCGCGGCAGAATCTATCTCACCTTCGCCATCGAGGAGCGGGCGTTGCACCAGTTGATGCACCGCTTCGTCTTCTCGGACCGCTATGCTTATCCAGAGCTCATCGCCGCAGAGGACGAGTGCTTCCGGTCCAGCGTTTCCCGCATCGCCGATGCACGCGATGGCATGGCAGGCAAGTTCTCATCCACGAACAGTTTTCATGACTTCCCGATGTCGATGACAATCTGGGCGACGTTTCACGGTCTCGCCACGATCATCGCTGACGGACACGTCAGGAATCCCAATCGTCGCCTGATCGACAAGATGGTCACCGAGGTGGCGGACGTCCTCACCAAGCAAGGCAACTGGGTCTACGTCCCACCAGAAGACACTCGCTGATCGCCAGGCAGGAGACCCGACGTGTTCAAGGCGATGATCTTTCTGACTCGCAGCAGCAACCTTTCCCGTGACGAGTTCGCAGACTGGTGGCTGAACCGCCATCGCCCGCTGGCGGCCACGCTGCCGGGTCTCACCAGGCATACCTTCAACCTGCTGGACCCCGGTAGTCCGTACGATGCCGTCGTCGAGCAGTGGTTCACGAGCGCCGACGCGCGCGCGAACTGCTACGAGACCCCGGAGGGCGCCCGTGTTCGGGCCGATTCGCTCGAAAACGTCAGCGCCCGGGTGCGGGTGCTGGTCAGCGAACACGCGTTCGAAGCGGCAGCTCAGTCCGCGTCGCCCCAGGGATAGCGCCACGGCTGCGTCCGCTCCCAGATGCGCGCGAGCCGCAGGGCAATGTCGTCGCGATGCCTGCGCACGGTGATCTGCAGCCCGACCGGCAGCCCGCTCTTCGTCAGCCCGGCCGGAATCGAGATCGACGGGTTCCAGCAGACATTCGCCAGCATGCCGAACGGCTCGACGCCCGACTCTGAAGCATCGCGACCGTCGATCACCTCGACACCCACCTGGTCCGCCGGATAGGGCGGACAGGCCGTTGCCGGGCTCATGAGCAGGTCGTTGCGCCGGAAGAATTTCGCTGCGTCCCGTTCGAGCTGGTAGATGCGATTCCAGCTTTCCTTGAGGTTGACCCCCGACATGCGCTCGCGCAGGCGCTTCAGCAGCCATTGGGTCTTCGGGGCGAGGTCGTCGAAACGATCCGGCAGCATGCCTTTCTCGGTGAATTCGGCCTCGATGTTCGCCATGCCGATCGCGCCCCAGTCGCGCAGCACGTTGGTGGGATGGAAGAGTTCGTCGACGTACTCGAGGCCTGCCGCCGCAATGAGCCGGCGCGCAGCCGCACGGGCGATCTCGATCACCTCGGGATCCACGACCGCATAACCGTGATCGGGCGAAAAGACCGCGCGCAGGCCGCGGACGTCGAGGGTCTCGATGACGTCCTCGTAGCGATAACTGACCGGCGGCAGGGACTGCCGGTCACGGTCGTCAGGGCCGGCCGTGACGTCGAGGCAGCGGGCCGTATCCGCAACGGTGCGGGTCAGCACACCGTGAACGGACCAGTTCGAGAAACCGCCGTTCTTGGGAATACGCCCATGGCTCGGCTTGAGCCCGATCAGACTGGTGAAGGCCGCCGGCTCCCGCGTCGATCCACCACCGTCGGTCGAGGTCGCAAACGGGACGATGCCCGCGGCGACGGCCGCAGAGGAGCCGCCGCTCGACCCACCCGGGGTCATGGCGAGATTCCAGGGATTGCGCGTGACGCCATACGCCCTGGTGTAGGTCGCCCCGTCCATGCCGAACTCGGACGCCGCGGTCTTGCCGATCGGTACCGCGCCTGCGGCACGCAGCCGCTCCACGTGCGGCGAATCCTCCGCGGCCGGCGGCGTGTCGAGCAGGAAGACCGAGCCCTGGGTGGTCTGCATGCCACGGCAGTCCTCGAGATCCTTTACCCCGAACGGTACCCCGGCGAGCGGCCCCGGATCTTCGCCACGCGCGATACGCCGGTCGAGTTCACCGGCGATCTCGAGTGCACCCGCTTCGTCCAGGATCACGAACGCATTGATCGGTCCGTTCAGCCGCTGCAGGCGCTCGAACGTCTGCCGCAGCACCTCGGTCGCGGTCCGTTCGCCCCGTCGGACCGACTCGGCGATTTCGATTACGGATTCCACTCTCTGCTCCTGCTGCTGTTCGAATGTGGGTGTGCACCGTCAAGGTGTTCGCGTGCCGTGCGGCAGTCGGGAACCCACCAATCTATACGTCATTAACTTTTTGAATTCAAGAAGAACCACGCCGGTACGGCCCTCGACCTGCGCTCGACGGCGGTTGCGCGAGACAGCCCGACCGAATACCGTTCCGGCGGACGACGCACCGAACCTCAACCGCTCCGGAATCGACCCGATCATGCGAAAACTCCTGGGTGCCGTACTCATGGCCGCGCTCGCCGCGCCTGGCGTTCCTGGCTGGGCTGCCCAGGCGCCCGACTGGTCGGCGCTGGAAGGCGAGACTCTCGAGCACTTCCTCGCCCTGCTCCGCTTGGACACCAGCGACCCGCCCGGCCGCGAGAAGGAAGCAGCGGACTACCTGGTCGAAGTGCTGGAACGTGAAGGCATCCCGGTCCAGACGTTCTACCTCGAGGCGCACCGCCCGAACGTGGTCGCCCGACTGCCCGGCAATGGCAGCAAACGGCCGCTGCTGATCATGGCCCACACCGACACGGTCAACGTCGACCTGTCGAAGTGGCGCCACGGTCCGTTCAGCGCGACGCGTGAAGACGGCTACGTCTACGGCCGGGGCTCGGTGGACGACAAGGACAACGTGGTCGCGGCACTCATGATCATGCTGACCCTCAAACGCCTCGCCATACCGCTCGACCGCGACGTGATCTTCCTGGCCGAGGCCGGCGAGGAAGGCGCGACCCGGATCGGCATCGAATTCATGGTCGAGAACCACTTCGACACGATCGATGCGGAGTTCTGCCTGGCCGAAGGCGGCGGCGTCACCCGGCAGGGCGGCCAGGTCCGCTACGCGAGTGTCCAGACCATGGAGAAGATCCCGCGCGCGATCGAGCTGACCGCACGCGGACCGGCCGGGCATGGTTCGGTGCCGCTCACCGAGAACGCGCTGGTACACCTCTCCGCCGCGGTGGCGGCCATCGGCCAGTGGCGCATCCCGACTCGCATGAACGAAACCACGCGTGCCTACTTCGAGCGCCTGGCCACGATCTCGGAACCGGAGACGGCGGCGCGCTACATGGCTGTGCTGCACCCGGACCCGGCGGTCCGACAGGCAGCGGACGAACACTTCCGTCAGCACGAGCCGCGCCACGCATCCATGCTGCGCTCGTCGATCTCGCCAACCATCTTCCAGGGCGGCTACCGGATCAATGTGATCCCGTCGGAGGCAAAGGCCATGCTCGACACCCGGCTCGAGCCGACCGAGGATCCGGAAGCCTTTCTCGAGTCCGTGCGTGAAGTGATCAACGACCCGGCGATCGAGGTCGCGTGGGCGCCGCGCAACATCCGCCCGGCAGGCACTTCGCGGCTCGACACCGAGGCCTTCGCGGCCATCGAGTCGAACGTCACGAAACATTATGCCGCCACCACGCTGCCGACGATGAGCACCGGCGCGACCGACATGGCGTACCTGCGCGCACGCGGCATCCAGTGCTACGGAATCGGGCCGGCGATCGACATCGAGGACGGCCCGAAAGGCTTCGGCGCGCACAGCGACCAGGAGCGTATCCTCGAGAGTGAACTGCACCGTTTCGTGCGCTTCCACTACGACGTGGTGGCAGACCTGGCGCAGAGCCGCGCAGCGGCTGACTGACGCGGAGCAGCCCGGCATCATGCGAGCCGCCATCAGTGCGCGTGGCCTGGTCAAGCGCTTTCCCGGCCAGGCGCGTGACGTCCTGAACGGACTGACGTTCGACGTTCCGCGCGGCGAGTGCGTGGCCCTGCTCGGTCCATCCGGATGCGGCAAGACCACACTGCTGCGCCTCCTGATGGGCATCGAGGCGCCAACCGGCGGCGTGCTCGAGATCGATCCGGAGCTGACCGGACATTTCTCCTACGTCTTCCAGGAACCGCGGCTGGTGCCGTGGCGGACGAGCCTCGAGAACGTTCGGCTGCCACTCGAGTTGTCCGCGCGGCACCGGAATCTGCCTGACGAAAGCGTCGAACTGCTCGAACGGCTCGGGCTCGGCGAGCGGCTGCAGCACTTTCCGCGCGAGCTTTCCGGCGGCATGCAGATGCGTGTGGCGCTCGCCCGCGCGCTGGTGACGCGCCCGCGCGTGCTGCTGCTGGACGAGCCGTTCGCCGCGCTCGATGAACGCACCCGGTTCCGGCTCGAGGACCTGCTGCTCGAACTGCGCGGCACGCTCGACCTGCAGTACATCTTCGTGACCCACTCGATCTCGGAGGCGGTCTACCTCGGGGACCGCGTGCTGCTGCTGGATACCGGCGGGCAGATCAACGCGGACGAGCGCATCGCGCTCGGCACGCGCGATCAGGACCTGAAACTCGCCGAGCCGTTCACGCGGCACGTGCGCGCGTTCTCCGCGCGCTTCCATGCGCTCGAACTGGGCCAGAGCGCATGATCGCGCGGCTCCGCGAGCGCCTGCCCGCCTGGATCTTCCTTTTCGTGCTGCTCGCCGTGTGGGAGGTGGTAGTAGCACGCGGCTGGATCGCCGACTACCTGCTGCCCGCGCCGAGTGACATCTGGGTTACCGCCGTCGAACTGCGCGACGACCTCCAGGCAGCAACCCTGGCCACGCTCGCTTCGATACTCTGGGGACTCGGCGCGAGCTTCGCGGTCGGGGTTTCGCTCGCCATCGGCTTCTTCCTGATTCCCGTGCTGCGCCGGGCGATCCTGCCGTTCTGCGTGTTCTTCCAGACCGTGCCGATCGTCGCCATCGCCCCGCTGCTGGTGATCTGGTTCGGGTTCGGGGATACCACCGTGCGCGCCTCCGCGTTCATCGTCTCCCTGTTCCCGATTCTCGCCAACACGCTGACCGGTCTCGAGGAGACCGACCCGCTGCTGCGCGAGATGTTCGGTCTGTACAAACCGTCACGCTGGAAGACCATCACGCGGCTGCAGATCCCGTCGGCGATTCCGTATATCCTCGCCGGCTTGCGCATCTCGGTCGGCCTTGCCACGATCGGCGCCATCGTCGGCGAGTTCATCGCCGGCGGCGGACTCGGCAGCCTGATCGACTCCGCGCGTACCCAGCAGCGGGTGGACCTGGTGTTCTGCGGCGTACTGGCCTCGAGCATCCTGGCGCTCGTGCTGGTGCTCTCCATCGACCTCTTGAGCCGCATCCTGATGCGCGGCCGGCCGTACACGAGGAGCGCCCGATGAACCGACTGATGCTGACCCTGGTCCTCTGCGCGGCAAGCGTGACCGTGCTCGCAGAGGCGACCGCCCCCGATCGTGTTCGCCTCGCCCTCAACTGGAAGGCGGAGCCGCAGTTCGGCGGTTTCTACGCCGCCGCGGTGCACGGCCATTACGCCGCGCAAGGCCTCGACGTGGAGATCATCGAAGGCGGCTCCGGCACGCCGACGATCCAGGTGGTCGGCGCGGGCCGCACCGACTTCGCGATCGTTTCCGCGGATGAACTGGTGATCTCCCACGAACGCGGCGCGGGCAACGTGGTCGCCGTGTTCGCGACCTACCAGACCAATCCGCAGGCGATCATGGCGCACCGCGCGCGCGGCTTCGAGAGCCTCGAGGCCCTGCTGCGGAGCGACGGCACGCTCCTGTGGCAGGCCGGGCTGCCCTATGCACAGTACCTCACCCGCAAGTACGGCCCGCTGAAGGTCCGCACTGCGCCCTACCTCGGCGGGATCGGCAATTTCCAGAACGACCCGCGCGTCTCCCAGCAGTGTTTCTTCACGAGCGAACCGCTCACCGCCCGGCGTGCCGGACTGGACGTCCAGACCTTCCTGGTGGCAGATAGCGGGTACAACCCCTACACGACCGTACTCGCCACGACCCGGGCCCTGATCGAAGGCTCCCCCGACCAGGTGGAACGCATGGTCGCGGCAGTGCGGGCGGGCTGGGAGTCCTATCTCGCGGACCCCGCGCCGACCAATCGGGCGATGGCCGAAGTCAACAGGGCCATGGACGCGCAGACGTTCGCGGAGAGCGCGGCGGCGCAGGCGCCGCTGATCAGGCCCGAGGGCCTCGACGTGCTCGGTGGCATGACGCTCGAGCGCTGGCAGACCCTGGTGGATCAGCTGCGCGAACTCGGCGTGATCCGCCATCACGTGGATCCGGCGCTGCTGTTCCTCGAAGCCCCAGCCACGCCCGTGCAGGAAGAGACCGCCGGGGACTGACGCACATGGAGCAGGAATCGACGGCAACAGGGCAGGCGGCCCACACGCTCGACCCGCTGATCGCGCGCCTGCCCGTCGGCAAGTTCAACGACCCGCGCGTGACGCTCGATGGCCAGCCGCGCGCAACGGTCGCGCCCACCGCACTCGACACGCTTTGGTTCAATACCGGGACGCTCTGCAACCTGACCTGCGCCACCTGCTACATCGAATCGAGTCCGCGCAACGACCGGCTCACGTGGCTCGCGCGCGCCGAGGTGGTACGCTTCCTTGCCGACGCCGCCGCACTGCCCCGACCGCCACGCACGATCGGCTTCACCGGCGGCGAGCCGTTCATGAATCCCGACATCATCGACATGCTGCAGGATGCGCTCGCGGCCGGCTTCGAGGCGCTCGTGCTCACCAACGCGATGCGGCCGATGATGAAGCTGGCCGTGCCGCTCTTCGCGCTGCGCGATGCCCACGGCCCGCGTCTCACGATCCGCGTATCGGTCGATCACTACACGCGCGAGTTGCACGAGTCCGAACGTGGCCGGCGGTCATGGGCGCCGATGCTGAAAGGGCTCGAATGGCTTGCGGTCAACGGTTTCACGCTCCACGTCGCGGGGCGCGCCCGCTGGAACGAGCCGGAGGACGCCCTGCGGGCAGGCTACGCCACCCTGTTCCGCACGCACGGGATCGCGGTGGACGCGCACGACCCGGCGCAGCTGGTGCTGTTCCCGGAAATGGACGAGCGCGCGGACGTGCCCGAGATCACCGAGGCCTGCTGGGGCATTCTCGGCAAGCAGCCGGAATCGGTCATGTGCGCGAGTTCACGCATGGTAGTCAAGCGCAACGGCGCCACCGCGCCGGTGGTGCTCGCCTGCACGCTGATCGCATACGATCCACGCTTCGAACTCGGCTCCGACCTCGCGGGTTCCCTCGTCCCGGTCGCGCTGAACCATCCGCATTGTGCGAAGTTCTGCGTGCTGGGTGGGGCGAGCTGTTCGGCGGGCTGAGGCGCTCGAGCAGGCACGGCATGCGCGCGCCGCACTGGTGGCGCGGGCCGAATCAGTCGCGTCCCATCGGATCGAGCAACACCCGCACCGCATCGTAGGCTTCCTCGGCCGGCACCTCGAAGGCGATACCGAGCTGCAGATTGCGCCCGTCGGCCGCAAACCGGCGTACGTCGCCCGGCACTTCGAACACCTGTTCCTGCGGCGGGATCCAGAACGACAACGTCACGCGCGCGCCCTGCTCCACCTCGAGCTGCGTCGCTCCATCGCGGGTCAGCAGGATCCGGCAGCCGTCCCGGCTGATGTCGCGCAGGAGACCCGACTGCGGCTCGCCCCCGGAAACCGCGACCCGGCAGGGCAATGTGCATTCGAGGCGCGGAGACTGGCGCAGATTCTGTTCCTCTACGGCCTGCGGATAACCGACGATCAGGAGCTTGACGGGGTGGCTGACAATCGCACGCACGTCCGTACGAAACCCGTAAACCGCCCCCTGGTGGATATAGCGGATCGTGATGCTGTCGCCGGTCGCGTACTGGACCGACGGGTGGGTCAGGATCACGCATGCGCCCGGCACGAGGCCTACGAGTTCCGCCCGGAAGCGGCCGTTGACCCGCGGGGCGTCGACCTGCACCGGGGTACCGAGTTCGATGGCGAGACGGCTTCCCGCCGAACGTTCTGTGTTGTGCGAATCCATGGCACCCCTCGGGTCTCGGGGAACGAGCCGAACCTGCGGAGTCTGCGTACGGATACGACTCCAGTCCATGCCGGGCGTTTCCATCTGTTACCCAGTTCTCAGATGGAAGGGGCGGACCGGGCAAGGCACGTTTCACGTCAGGTTCACGGCCGTTACCGAGACTCGACGCAGCTACAGGAGCGCCAGTGCACCCGGAACATCACGACCATTGCCCGCCCGGCAGCCGCATCGCCGTCATCGGGACCGGGATCGCCGGTCTGTCCGCCGCCTGGCTGCTCGCGCGCCGTTTCGACGTGACCGTATTCGAGCGCGCCGTGCGGGCGGGCGGGCATACCCACACCCATCGGCTCCGCCTGGGCGGCCACGAGGTCGACGTCGACACCGGGTTCATCGTCTACAACGATCGCAACTATCCGACCTTCACCCGCCTGCTCGCCGCACTCGGCATCACCGGCGTACCGACCGACATGAGCTTCTCGGTATCGAACGCGGCCACCGGGATCGAGTACAACGGCGGCACCCTGACGGGTCTCCTCGCGCGGCCTGCCAACGTCCTGCAGGCGGACTTCTGGGCGATGCTCGGCGACATCCTGCGCTTCAACCGGCAGGCGCCGCGCCTGCTCACCCTGCACGGACCGGGACCCACGCTCGCGCAATACCTTGCCGATGCGCGCCATGGCCGCGCGTTCGTCGAGAGCTACCTGCTGCCCATGGCCGCGGCCATCTGGTCGGTACCGACGGCGGCGCTGCATGCATTCCCGGCCCGACGGATCATCGAGTTCTTCCGCAATCACGGCCTGCTTTCCCTCGCCGACCGGCCGCAGTGGTATGTCGTGCGCGGCGGCTCGCAGCGCTACGTGGATGCGCTGATCGCGCAACTGCCACGGGCGCCGCGCCTCGGGAGCCCGGTGCTCGGCATCCGCCGCGAGTCCACCGGTGTGACGGTGCGCAGCGATGTCGGCACAGAGCACTATGACGCGGTCGTGCTCGCCTGCCACAGCGACCAGGCGCTCGCCCTGCTCGAGGACCCGAGCGAGCACGAGCGTGCGATCCTCGGCGCCATCGGTTACCAGGACAACGACGTCGTCCTGCATACCGACGCCTCGATCATGCCGCGCACGAAGGTTGCCTGGGCGTCGTGGAACTACCGCAATCCGACCGCAGACGCGCAGGCCGCCACGGTGACCTACTGGATGAACCGACTGCAGCACATCGACACCCCGTCGCCGCTACTGGTGACGCTGAATCAGACCGGTGCGATCGACCCCGCACGAGTGCTCGCCAGGATGACCTACGCGCATCCGGTCTTCGACGCACCGGCCATCGCCGCGCAGGCACGCCGCCCGCAGATCGACGGCGTGCGCCGAACCTGGTATTGCGGCGCCTATTGGCGCTATGGTTTCCACGAGGACGGCTGCCTGTCGGGGGTCGAGGTGGCACGCAGGTTGGGTGTGCAATGGTAGCCGCGGCTGCCGGGTCGGCGACGTCATCCGCGCCGTCCACCCACCGGCACGCGTACTGCACGGGACGGGTCTGGCACGTGCGCAACGCACCGTTCCGGCACGCGTTCGACTATCGCGTACGGATGCTCGAACTCGACCTCGACGACCTGCCCGGCGCATTCGCGGCGCATCCGCTCTGGAGCCTCGACCGCGCCAACCTGGGCAGCTTCCGGCGCCGCGATCACCTCGACGGCAGCATGGATCTGGCCGAATCCGCCCGGAGCGCGGTGGCCGACCGGCTGGGCTTCCGCCCGCCCGGCCCGGTGCACCTGGTCTGCCATCCACGTTGTTTCGGCTACGCGTTCAATCCGGTCACGTTCTACCTGCTGTACGACAGCGATCCCGCCGCACCCGGAGCCGCGGCCGGCCATTCACGCGGTGCTCACGAACTGATGGCGATCCTGCTCGAAGTTTCGAATACGCCGTGGAACGAGCGACATCTGTACGCGCTCGACTGTCGCGGCGGCGCCGGATCATGGACCTTCGAACTGGACAAGGCGTTCCACGTGTCACCATTTCTGCCGATGGACATGCGCTACCGGTTCCGTTTCGTCATCGACGATCGACGCCTCGAGGTCATCAAGGAGAACATGCAGGGAGAACGATCGGTCTTCGTCGCCCGCATGACGCTCGACCGCAGATCACTCACCACCCGGCACCTGACGCGTCTGTTGCTCGCCTTTCCACCGATGACGTTCCGGGTCATCGGCGCGATCTACTGGCAGGCACTCCGATTGTGGCTGCGCGGCGCGCGCTATCACCCGAAGCCGGCGACCAACATGGCAGGAGAACAGAATGTCTGACAGCATCCTCGCGTCCGCCCGCCGCGGCTGGTTCGAGCGCGTACCCGATCGCATGGTGCTCGGCATCCGCCGCCGCCTGCTCGCCGCGCTCGCAGACATCGGGTGGGGCGTCATCGAACTGACGGATCCGCGCGGGACACGGACGCTCGGCGCGCGCGACAATCCAGGGCCGCGCGTCACGGTGCGGGTACACGACCTCGACTTCTACGCCTACACCGGCCTCGGCGGCAGCACGGGTGCTGGACAGAGCTACTTCCTCGGCCTCTGGGACGCGAGCAACCTGGTCGACCTGGTGCGTATTCTCGTGCGCAATCGCGACACGCTCGACCGGATGGACGGCGGCCTCGCGCTGATCGGCCAGCCCCTGTACGCGTGGTTCCACCGGCGTCGGGAGAACTCGCTCACGGGGAGTCGAGCGAACATCTCGGCCCACTACGACCTCGGCAACGATTTCTTCGAAGTCATGCTCGACCCGACGATGCTGTACTCGGCAGCCATCTATCCCGACGCCAGCGCGGACCTCGAGGCCGCCCAGCGACACAAGCTCGACGTGATCTGCACCAAGCTCGGACTCACCCCCGACGTACACCTGCTGGAGATCGGAACCGGCTGGGGCGGGCTGGCCGTCCACGCCGCGAGCCGGTTTGGCTGCCGGGTAACCACCACGACCATTTCGCGCGCGCAATACGATTATGCGCAGGCCCGGGTCCGGGCCGCCGGGCTCGATGATCGGGTCACGATATTGTTCCAGGACTACCGCGAACTGACCGGCCGTTACGACCGGCTGGTCTCCATCGAGATGATCGAAGCGGTCGGCGACCGCTGGTTCGACCGCTACTTCGAACGGGTCGACGACCTGCTCGCCGACGACGGCATGGCGCTCATCCAGTCCATCACCATCGAGGATCAGCGCTACGAGTCCTACCGGCGCTCGGTGGACTTCATCAAGCGCTTCGTCTTTCCGGGCGGATGCCTGCCGTCGGTCAGCGTCATGCTCGACGCGATCCGGCGCCGCACGAGCCTCCGTATCCGGCACCTGGAAGACATCGGCGATCACTACGCGCGTACGCTCATGGACTGGCAGGCGCGGGTGGACGCCCGCGCCGACGCGCTGCTCGCCATGGGCTACGACCGGGTCATGCAGCGGCTGTGGCGGTTCTACCTGGCCTACTCCGCGGGCGGGTTCACCGAGCGATCCATCGGCGACGTGCAGTTGCTCCTGGAGAAGCCAGGCAGCCGCCTGCAATCACCCGTGAGCGGCGTGGCGGGCACAAACACCGTGTTCGCGCCGTGATCGATCTGGCGCAACTCTGCGAACGCGGCTATGTACCTGACCGCCTGGCCCGGCTCGGCATGCGGCAGCTGATCCGCGCGCGCCTGCGCGAACAACGCAGCGCCGGCGCACGTGGGCAAGCCGGTTTCCTCGCAAGTCTCTGCACGGGCCCCATCGCCGTCGGTACCACGGATGCCAACGTTCAGCACTACGAAGTGCCGAGTGTGTTTTTCGAGACCGTGCTCGGGCCGCGACTCAAGTACAGCTGCGCCTGGTACGACACGCCGACGACCGGCCTCGCGCAGGCCGAGGAAGCCATGCTCGCGCTGACCTGCGAACGCGCGGGCGTCGCGGACGGCATGAAGGTGCTGGACCTCGGCTGCGGCTGGGGCTCGCTCAGCCTCTGGCTCGCCGAGCAGTACCCGCAGGCGCGGATCACGGCGGTCTCCAATTCCGCGACCCAGCGCGCCCATATCGAGGCCCGCGCCGCGGCCCGCGGTTTCCAGAACCTCGAGGTGGTGACGGCCAACGTGGCCGAGTGGGACACCGACGCGCGCTTCGACCGGATCCTGTCCGTCGAGATGTTCGAGCACATGCGCAACTACGCGGCGCTGCTCGCCAAGGTCTGCGGCTGGCTGAATGCGGACGGGCGACTCTTCACCCACGTGTTCTGCCACCGCCGCTACGGCTATCCCTATAGCGCCGGTGACGGCTGGATGGAGCGCTACTTCTTCACCGGCGGCATCATGCCCCGCGAGGACCAGTTCACCCACTTCCCCGACCAGGTGACGGTTCAGCAGCGCTGGTGGGTCGACGGCACGCACTATGCGCGCACGTGCAACGACTGGCTCGCCCGGCTCGACGCCGATCGCACCCGCGTGCTCTCGATCTGCGCCGACACCTACGGTGCGGCGGACGCAGCGATCTGGCTGCAGCGCTGGCGCATGTTCTTCATGGCCTGCGCCGAACTCTTTGCGCTCGACGGCGGCCGCGAGTACGGTGTCGTGCACACACTCATGCGAAGGGCGGATCGATGATCTCCCCGGTTCGTTCAATTGCGCAGTGATCCAGGCAACCTGACACCGCCGGGCAGGGACGGGGCACAAGCCGAACGGCGCGGCCGCTGGTTCCGCCCTGCACGTGTGATGCTGCCGACCTGGCGGACCTGGCTCCTGCTGCTGGTGACCGGGGCATGCGGCCTGACCTGGGCCGGCCGCAACGCGCACGAGTTCCTCGCGATCTCACGACCGGTGGCGACGAGCGTGCTGGTCGTCGAGGGATGGTTGCCGGATTATGCAGTGGCATACACGATCGAAGAGTTCAAACGCGGCGGCTACCAGCTGCTCATCACGAGCGGCGGGCCGATCGAACGGGGCGCATTCCTGAGCGAATACGGCTCCCACGCGGCGCTCACGGCGGCAACGCTCGTGCGCATGGGGATGGACCCGGCGCGCGTGGCTGCAGCGCCAGCGGACGCTGCCCTGCGCAACCGCACCTGGGCGAGCGCAGTTGCCGTGCGTGACTGGCTGGCTGCCAATGGAATGGGCCACGAATCCGTCAATGTGGTGTCGTTGGGAGCCCATGCGCGGCGCAGCCTCGCGGTCTATCGCAAGGTGTTCGGTGACGGGTGGGCGGTCGGCACGCTCGCGGTGCCTGATCGTGACGTGGATCCCGCGGGCTGGTGGCGCACCAGCCAGGGGGTCAAGGTCACGGCAGTCGAGCTACTGGGCTGGCTTTACGAAGTCGTGGCGGAAAGTGGGCGTATCGCCAACGATGCCACGACTTCGCATGCGCAATCTCACTGAACACCCAGGCACGCCGCGGCGCCAACGTACTGGTCATGAATGGCGGTCATCTCCCCGTGCAAGGCCACCATCCGGCGCTCGTCCTGCACCAGTGCGCTCGTTGCGGGAATCATGACCGTTTCACCCGGGCGCTGCGGATCGTCTCGCGCCACCATCGTCGGCCGATCGCGAACCGCCGCGAGTGCTTCCATCTGCCGCTCGAAGAAGCGGCTGGTCCACCAGACATCGGCATAGATTTCGTTCAGATACTGGCGGGTCCGGATGAACGCATCGGCCATGGCCTGACGCTCGAGCGTCGCGCGCGCCATCGCGACGTTCGGGCCACTGCGATCCATCCCCATCAACGCTTCGTCCATCTGCTCGTCCGTCGGCGCAACATAGAAACCCGCCAGGTCGTCCCGCATATTGCGCTGCAGTTCACTGGCACGCGCGGCGTTGCGAACCGCGAGCGCTGCAGCCTCTTCGGGTGTGGTCGGCATCACTTCGATCGGCGGCGCGCGGCCTTGCCCGAGATTCGCCAGGTCCTCGGATTCGAGCCGCGCGAGCTCCGCGTAGTAGGCTCTGCGGGCGTCCTCGGAAAGGGTGTTCACGAACGCCGTCGTTTGCCGTGACTCGTCGGGTGTGATCCGGGCGAGAAGCTCGGCCTGCTGCACGAGGAATATCGTGTTCATTTCCCGCTGGTCCGTGTAGCGCTCGATCCGTTCGCTGGTGTCATCGAACGCCTCCGCGAACAACGCGCCCAGCCCCAGCGCCGCGATGTTGATGACCGGCGCGAACGGCCCGCCCACGAAAGAAGCCGCCAACTGGCCGATCATCCCGACGCTCCGCCTGAGCCCCTCCTGCGCAAGCTCTTCCGCGGGCCTGCCGTCCAACACGAGGTATTCCAGCCGTTCATTGATCAGATCGATGGACTGGAGCATGCCCATGACATCCCCGGCCGTCTGCCGGATACTGCGACGTGGGTCGCTTTCGACCAGCATTCCGATTCGTTCGCGATCCTGTTGACCGATTGCGTTGGCCTGGCTGGCAGCGGTAGATGCGGCTCCGATCGCGCGTGCTTCGGCTTCGATCTCGCTTGCACGCGCCAGCACGTCATCCGGCACGGACTCACTGCCGAGGTCCTGAACCTCGCCGTTCATCTCGATGATTTCCGCGAGCAGGGTCTGGGTGGACGCGGGCGCGAAGGTCGCGCAACCCGAGAGGGCGCCCAGCCCGCCCACGAGCAGCAGCCCCGTCATTGCGCTCATTCGACCCAGTTGCAGAGCGTTTCCGCTGATGATCCGTTGCATCGTGGTACCCCCTCAGAACCGCATCCGCGCGCCGAGCGTCGCGGTACCGATGCGCTGATCGTCATGCCGCACCACCGTGTCCCAGGAAAGGCCGATCACGGTCGTCGGCCGGACGACGAACACGAGCGAAGCACCCAGGCGGCCCCACTCGGTATCGGGTTCGTTCAGTTCGGCCACGATCGGCGCACCGACACCCGTGGACTCACTCACCCGGATCCGGCTCGCCGAATCCTCGAACTCACGTTCGTACGAGCCGCGAACCTGGACCGCCCAGTGTCCCCAGGGCTGCGGCGACTGCCAGGCCCAGCGCGCACCCAGCACGCCCACGCGGGAGTCGCGCTCGTTGCCGGCCGCTTCGAACAGTTCGTCCGGATCCGCGATCCCGTACTCCTGGTACCCGTCCGTGTTCACCCGGCTGGCGTTGAACCGCGCGAATGCGCCGAACACCTGGCGGCCGAGCGAGACGTCGCGACCGAACGCGAGGGCGAGGCCGCGCTGTCGGCTGTCGGTACTGGATTCGGCGCGTCCGGCGCCGGGGTCATCCGGATCGATGAAGCGCCACTGGTCGTGGTCGGACGTGCCGTAGGTCAGCGTCCCGCTCGCGTAGTAGCCGCTGCGGTCCGCCCAGCCGAGATACACCACCCCGCCACGGCTGTCGCTCTCGAGCTGGCCACCGCCGCGGTAGTCCGCATCGGCGACCGAGTAGCTGACGCCGCCGCCGAGCACCAGGCGGGGAGTCAGGAAGTAGTCGAGCCCGAACAGCAGGTTGACGCCCGTGTACTCGAAGCCTGTGGAACCCGCCGAGCGACTGAAGCGTCCCCGGTCGTAACCGCCGCCGAGATAGGCGGTCCAGCGATCGCTGGCGGCGAGATTGACGGACCCCTGGCTTTCGCCGTTGCTGAACAGCGGTTGCGCGGCCATCGCGAGATGTTCCCGGTCGAATTCCCCGCCCGCCGTCACCGCGGCGAGCGCGCCGACCAGGGCAAGCCCGTCGGTCCAGTCGAGCGCGGCGCGGCAACGATCCGGAGCCTCGTCCGCGACCGCCAGACCCGGCGTCCACTCGTGCGTCAGACTGCCGCCGGGGCCGCAGCTGACCGGTCCGTTGCTGTGCAGGCGTCGCTGCGTGAGGTCCGCGATGGCGGCCGCGGTCTGCTGCGCGACGCTGAGCGGCGCGGCGACCTGCAACTGTCGCACCCGGCTCGGGCTGGTTCCAGTGCCCGTCCCGCCGCCCGTTCCCGTGCCCGGATCGGTGCCGGGATCAGGGTCGGGACCCGGGTCTGGATCCGGGTCGGGGTCTGGGTCGGGGTCGGGGTCTGGGTCTGGGTCTGGGTCTGGGTCGGGGTCGGGGTCGGGGTCGGGATCCGGGTCCGGGACCGGCGCCGCGGTCAACGCAACCCGGATGCGGTTAGGCTCGAACAGAATGTCCGCAGCGCTCACGTTGTCCGGGATCTCGACGTCGGAGAACGTGCCGACGACACCTCCGGTCGCGGTCAGGATGACGAAGTCGAAGGCGCCATCGAGATCGGCGGGTACCGTGAGGCGCAGCGTCCCCGCGACCGTCGCAGAGCCCGTGACCTCTACCCGCCCGGCGCTGGTTCCGTCGAACTCGATCTCGAGCACGCCGGTATCGTCGAGCGTGAAGTTGCCGCTGACCCGCAGGACACCAGTGCCTCCTTCAGGGCCGAGCAGACCGCGTACCAACAGATTGCCGCCTACCGACCCGGCGCCGCGCAACGCACCGCCAGGTCCCACGTCCCCGTTCGCAAAGGCCACGCCGGCAAGGAGTCCGGGGGCGAAATAGAGCTCCCCGCCGATCACCTCGAACGTGCCCCGGTCGCCGGCATCGCCCACGCGCAGATCGATCGTGCGCTCCAGCGTCACCCGGCCAGCACCGGCGATCTCGAGGTCCTCGAATCCCTCGATCAGCAGGGCGTTCTCGAGCAGGATGCCGCTTGCAGATGGCTGCAGGATCAGCCGGTCCCGGCCCAGGCCGCCGCTGATCCGGGCGCCGGTGGTCGCAGCCGAAGCGGCAAGTCGACCGTCGCCGATCCAGCGCAGAATGTCGTCTGCGCTCCCCAGATTGACGGACCCCTCGACCGTACCGCGGTTGGTCAGGTCGATACGCGTGACATCGAATCCACCGACATTCAACGACCCGACGATGGTGCCGTCATTGATGACGGTAGCCACCTGGTCGCCGTGGCTCATGCTGATGTTGACGCTTCCCTCGATCCGACCGGTGGAGCGATTGAAGAGCAGCGGCGCTGCGAGCGTCGCCGCGTCCTGCGTACCGATGGTCAGCGCCACCGATCCGGCCGTCCGTATTGTTCCAGAATTGTCGATTGCCGCGGTCGAGGCGAAAACCTCGATGGCATCCGATGTGCCCGCAACGCTGATCAATCCTTCGTTCACCAGGGAAAACGCCCCCCGGATGGCCGAAGTCGAACCGCGAATGGCGTAGGTATTGAGCCCGGTGGCGGGCGTGGCAATCGTGCCGCGATTGACGATTTCGACCGACTGCGGGGATTGCCAGGAGATCGCGACATTGACGCCGCTCACCGAACTTGCGTTCTCGATCAGACCGTCGTTGATGATCCGGACCGTTCCAGAATCGGCTGTGCCCAGGCCGAACTGCAGCGTATTGGTGACGCCGCCGGGCGTCGCGCCGAGACCCGATCGCAATACGCCTGCACTGCGGTTGTAGACCTCTACATGCTCTGCGAACAGGAGCGTGGCTCTTCGACCTTCGATCAGACCCGCATTGTCGATTCGAATCGTCTCGACGGCAGACGTATTGCCTCTCAGTAACTCGACAGCACTGTACGGCGTCGTGGATGAAACACTCCGACTGACGATCTCGCCGGTGTTGATCAGCTCGAACGAGCGCCCGCCCGCGCTCACACCGGCGGTACCGAAGCTGTTGCGGATGCCTTCGCGCCCCGCCTCGATCCGCCCCGAGTTCACGATCCGGACGTCGACGACGCCCCCTGCGTTCAATGCCGGCTGGGTGTTGAACCCGATTCCCCAGCCGTGCACGCTCTCGGACCGGCTGATGATCGTCCCAGCATTGTCGAACGCAAACAGGATCGGTTGTCCGCCACCGTTGCCGGAATCGGCCTGGAACGAAACGGCATTGCCAGCGAAGTGCTCGATGACGCCTGTCGCGTCGTTGCGAAGACTCGCTCCATTGACGCTGGACAGATTCAACGCAGCGCCGCCGAACGACGTAGCACCTTCGCCCGCGCGAATCAGGCCTGAATTGTCGAGCGTGAAGTTGGAGCCCAGCTGAACGAAAACTGCGTTCAACGGTGCCCCGCCGGCCGTCAGACCGGCGATGATGGATCCCTCGTTCACCAGGCGATGATCGTTGCCACGCAGGGAAAGCGGAACGTTGCCCGCCGCAGAGATGGTCGCACCCGGCAACACCCGCACAACGAGGTCCGAGAACCCTGGCGCGGTGACGCGGAAACCATCGCTGTCCGTGTCCGCGCAGGTGACCGTCGCGCCGGAAGCGGGCGGATCCGGCTGACAGTCCGCGTCCGCCGGTCCTGGAACTGTCGCCGCCAGTGCGGCCGTCAGGTAGACGATGCCATGACGAAGCCGTTTCGCTTTGCCGCGGAAGTGGCAATTCATCCGGCGCCCTCCCTTTCAGTGTTTTCGCTCATTCAGGAAACCGGTAGACGAAGTTCACCATCGCCAGGTCGATGTCGCTCTTGTGTCCGAACTCGGGATCGTTGGTGCCGACGTCCTTGAACCTGCGCCATTCCAGCTGCACACCGAACGCATTGCGCGGTCCGAAGTAGACGCCGAAGCCGGCACCGAAAGTGGCATCCGTTCCGTCGAAACTCTTGTCACCGCCGAAACCCGGGTCCTGATAGCTGACCTTCTGATCCCACAGGAAGATCCCGGCCTTGGCGTAGACCTCGAAGCGTTCACCGATCGGATAACTGGTGAGAGCCAGGATGCTCCAGCCGGAGTGCTCGTTCCTGTCCGTGACCGGCGCCGGACCCCGCGCGTTCAGTTCGCCGAGGTCCACGTACTCGAGCGCCGCCCCGAAGTAGCTGTAGAACGTGTAGCCGCTGAACAGGGCGAGCGCCGTGTCGGTATCGTCGACCGAAGTGATCGGCGGGCAATCGGTGCAGCGGTAATCGGTGACCTTGCTTTCACCGATGCCGCCGCCGATGAACCAGCTTGCCAGCGCAGCCTGGGGGATCATGCCGCACGCAATCAGAGCGACGATTGCGAACGTCAGACCGGCCCGACCGAATCTCCTGGTACACATGAGCCCTTCCTCGTTGGTGCGTGACACACACGGTCGCAGCCAACCTAAGGCCTGAAGGTGCCCTTAACATGACCTTGGCGCGACATAACTATGACTTCGGCATTCCCCTGCGCAGCGCCGGCCCCTGCGCTCGCGAGCGCCGCGGTCCGGATGCACTGTTCTGGGGCTATTGACCCTCCGGGTCGCGCGACCGAGACTCCACGTGCGAGGCCCCTGATGCATCAGCCAGCCACAATCGGTTTCGGACCGTTCAAACTCGATCGCGACGCGCTGCGGCTGTACCGCGACGGTTCCCCCGTGGATATCACCCTGCGCGCACTCCGTGTGCTCGACGCACTGCTCGAACGCCCGGGCGACCTGGTAACGAAGGATCAACTCGTCGCAAGGGTCTGGCCCCGGACCGTGGTCACGGACGCGGCCGTCGCCAAGAGGGTGCAGGAGCTGCGCAGCGCTCTCGGCGACGATCCGCGCAGCCCTCGGTATGTGGCGACCGTGCATCGCCGGGGCTTCCGCTTCATCGGCGACGTGCGCTACGACGTTGCGCCACCGGACGACTTCGTCGGCCGCCAATCTGCGCTCGATGTGCTCGGGACCGCGCTGCGGCAGACCGATACCGGCCAGCCTGCGCTCGTCCTGGTGTCGGGCGAGGCCGGAATCGGCAAGACGCGACTG
Source organism: Pseudomonadales bacterium (assembly GCA_019634925.1). Taxonomy (GTDB): domain Bacteria; phylum Pseudomonadota; class Gammaproteobacteria; order Pseudomonadales; family Azotimanducaceae; genus UBA7803. The sequence continues at coordinate 547,122 of JAHCAL010000001.1, read as the reverse complement.
CTGCGCAGATTTCTTGCGCAGGCGGAGAGTGCTGGCGCCCTGGTTGGTTCAGGATACTGTGCCGCGGAGAACGAGCTGCAGGCGTTTGCGCCGCTGGACATGGCACTGTTCGCGCTCGTGACGCGGCACGGGCAGGCTGAGCCCAGACAGATACTGCAACAGCTCGCGCCGTCCTGGCTCCAGCACTTCCCGACCCTCTACGACGACAACAAAGGGCCCCTGGCACCAGCCGCAGCGAACCAGCAGATGCTGCTGCTCGAGCTGTCGCGCCTGCTCGCACACTTGGCTTCCACCCGGTCGGTCGTGATCGCGCTGGAGGACCTGCAATGGTGCGATGCATCCAGTCTGGCTGCGATTCGCTTCCTGCTCCAGGAAGCCGGCTCGTTCCGGGTGATGATGGTTCTGACCTTCAGACCGCCCTTGTACCTCGACAGCAATGGCGCCCTGCGACAGTTTCTCGCGACGCAACTCGGGCGACCGGGCGTCTCGGAGCTCGAGCTGCGGAGGCTCTCCCGCGACGAAACCCTGGAATTCCTGAATCTACGCTTCGACCCGAGCGTCGCGACCGCGTTCGGCGACGCGGTTCACGAGCGAACGCAAGGCCTGCCCTTGTTCATGGTGTGGCTCAAGGACTGGCTCACGCAGGCGCTGGCCAGCGAGGAAGCACCGAACCCGTTTCCGTTGATCGCTTTTCCGGAGACGCTGGAACGCCTGTTCAATCTGCAGTTGACATCGTTGCCTGCTGCGGCGCTGGAGCTGCTCGAAGCAGCAAGTGTCATGGGCGAACGCTTCGAGCTTCAGGATCTGGCAGTGGTAGCAGGCATACCCCTCGACCGCGCCGAAGAACTATGCCGGAACGTGCTGCGCTCCAGCTACGCCCTGACGACCGCCGGACTCGCCACGCCAGCGACGCTGCGATTCAATCACGCGCTGGTGCGCGACGCACTGTATGCGCGGTTGACCATCGAGCGCAGGCGCACTCTGCACGCTCGCTTCGCGCAACGCCTGGCGCAGCGGGAGGCCCCGCCGGCACAGATCGCACTGCACCACGAACAATCCGGTGCCGCAGATGCGGCCGCGGCGAGCTACCTGATGGCGGCCCATCGGTCGATCGCCGCACACAGCTACGCCGAAGCATTCCGTCAGTTCGAACACGGGCTCGAACTGATCGTGGTCGTTTCGCCTTCACCACAACGCGACCACCTCGAACTCGACCTACAACTCGGCCTCGGACATGCCGCGATCGCCGCCATCGGCTACGTGAATCCGGTCGTGAGGCACGCGCACGAGCGCGCGCTCACCCTGTCGGAACGGGTGGCCGACCCGGAGCGTCGATTTGCCGCTGTCCAGGGCATGGTCAACTACCTCGGCATGCGCGGGCAGCTCATCGCGGCGGACAGCTGGTATCCGGAACTGTTTTTGGCTGCCGATGCATGCGCAGATCCCGGCGCCAGGATGCGGGCGCTGATGCTGCGCGGCGAGCAACGGATATTTCGAGGCAACCTGCGCGACGCCTACGACGACTTTCAGGAGGCGGGCCGGCTGGTCGAAGAGCACGTCAACGACAGTCTCTCCTGGAGTTCCTGGGCGCGCGCCGTCATCACTGTGCCTCAATATCTTGCGCAGCTCGAACTGCACTTCGGGCGCATGCTCGCGGCGCGCGATCTGCTCTTGCGCGTCGCTCGCCTGATCGAATCCGAACAGCATCCCCATGCCGCATCCGTATGGCACTTTTTCACGGCAATGTTCCACCTCATGGTCGAGGACGACCTGCCGGCGCTCGAGGCGACGGAACAGATGCTCACGATCACCCGGAAGAACGGCTTCCACGATCTCACTACCTGGGGTCTCTGTACGCTGGGCTTCCTGCAGTTCCGAGATGGACGACACGAAGATGGCATCGCACTGATCCGCGAGGGTCTCGTGCGCCACGATTCGAGTGGAACGGTGCTGTCGCGCTCGCTGATCCTGACGATTCTCGGCGAGTGCCTGACGGACGTCGGCAACATCCTCGAGGCCGGCGCACTGATCGAAGAAGCCGCCGCGCTGGTGGCGCGGACGGGGGAAGACCTGCGACTGCCGCGAATCCACATGGCGCGCGCCGCGATCATCGCCAAGTCTGGAAGGCGGGGACGAGGCGCTTCCCAGCGGGCACTGCTCGACGCCTTGGCCGCCAGCCGGCGCACGGGATCCCGGCTGGATGAACTCAGCGTCCTCACGCGCCTGGCGGCAGGTGGCAGCGCACACGCCACGACACTGCGCGACCTGCTCGCGCAGTTCGAAATCGACCGGCCGGTGCCGGTCATGGCACGGGCCATCGAAGCACTCGGCGCCACCATCCGCACATGAGCGCGGCCACCGAAGTCACGGAAAAGTCGTCGTCCGGTCAGGAACACAGGGGCGCGTCGGACTATGGTGGAACAACGCCGGCTTCCATGATTTCCACATGGCCGACTCAGTTGCCCCGATGGCACCGAATTTCGTCGCGCTTTCCACGATCGGCGAACTCGAGCTGCAATCCTGGCTCGGCGCAACCGGTGCGCTGCTCGCGTTCGTTCCGCGACTGCGCCGATTCGCGCAAAGTCACCGATCCGACGAGGAGCGGGCCAATCCGTTGCAGGACCTCTGCGTACCCTTGCCGTTCGCCATCGTCCTGAACGGATTGCCAGACGACCCTGTCGCAGCGACCGAAGACATCACTCTGCTGCCTGACTGGCTCCGCTCGGTACCCGTGATCCTCGACCCTGAACGGAGCATCACCAGGGCATTCTCGATGGCGCTGGACCATCCTCGGCAGGATTCGACCGAATGCTGGGTCTGCTGGGTGCGCGCCGATGGGCGTATCGACCACCACAGCGTCCTGGATGTCCCCATAGTCGACGCCCTCGTGCGCTTCGCGCTCACAATCGATTCGCGCCCCGCGGGCACCGGGGCGCTCCCCGATCGCAGCTGACGCGCCAAGTCCCCGGCGCCCAGCTTTCGACTCGACGCCAGGCGTCGACGCTCTGTTATCATCGCCCGCAGCATCCAGTCAGTGATGGGGGGGAACGGAATGCCGCGTCAGCGTGTTTTACGGTTCGCGTTGCCTGGACTGTTGTCGATCGGCCTCAGCCTTGCGGGCTGCGGCCTCGATTCGGGTACGACTGATCAGGCTTCCCCGGCGGCCGAGAGGGAGGCGGACACAGTCCCGCGGTCGGCCGAACAACCCGTTGCCAACACGGCGCACGGCCCGGTACGCGGCGCCCGCGACGGTGATGTCCTGGCCTTCAAGGGCATCCGCTACGGCGCCGACACCGCCACCACCCGTTTCGCCGCGCCCGCTCTGCCGGCATCGTGGTCCGAACCCGCGGACGCGAGCCGGTTCGGCGCTTCCTGCCCGCAGACGCCAACTGCCAATCCGGGCGGCCTGTTCACGTCCTGGCGGCCCGACCCACCCGTGTCCTATGGCGAGGACTGCCTGTTCCTGAATGTCTGGACGCCGGCCACGGGCGACGGCGGCAAGCGGCCGGTGATGGTCTGGTTCCACGGCGGCGGGTTCACCTCCGGCGACGGCGCTTCACGCGCCTACGACGGCACCCGGCTCGCCCGGCGCGGCGACGTCGTGGTGGTCACGGTCAATCATCGTCTGAACGTATTCGGCTATCTCGCGCTCGGCCACTACGGGCCAGGCTTCGAGGACGCCGCGGTCGCCGGCGTGCTCGACATGATCCAGGCACTGGAGTGGGTGCGCGACAACGTCGCCAACTTTGGCGGCGACCCCGGCAACGTGCTGATCTTCGGCGAGTCCGGCGGCGGCGCGAAGGTCTCGACGCTCATGGCGACCGAACGCGCGCAGGGGCTCTTCCACCGCGCGGCCATCCAGTCCGGCGCGATGCTCCGCTTTCCCGAACAGGCGGGCGCACAGGCCGCGGCGGATCAGCTGGTCGAGAAGCTCGGCCTGACCGGCGACAGCATCGCCGACATCCGGACGCTGCCCGCAGAGACCATCCAGGCGGCGCTGCCCGGCACCGGCGCCGGCGGAGCGCCGTCGATCGACGGACGGCTGCTGACCCGGCACCCCTTCGAACCGGATGCCGCACCGCCTGGTGCAGGCGTACCGCTCATGCTCGGCACCAACCGTACCGAGAACTCCCTGTTCGCCGGCGCGATGAATCCCGCCGTGTTCGATCTGACCTGGGAGACCCTCGAGGCGGCATTGCGGCAGGCGTATCCGGACCGGGACGTGCCGGCCATCATCGCCGGCTACCGCGCGCTGCAGCCGGATTCCGATCCGGCCGACATCTACTTCGAGGCGACCTCCGACGCGCGTTGGCTTGCCGGGCACGTGACGCTCGCGGAACGGCGCGTCGCCCAGGGCGGCGCGCCGACCTGGCTTTACCTGTTCGACTGGGACACGCCCGTGGACGGAGGACGCTGGCGTTCACCCCACGCACTCGAGATCGGTTTCGTGTTCGACAACGTGGCGTATTCGGAAAGCATGTCCGGCATCGGCGAGGCCCAGCAGCGTGTCGCCGACATCATGGCCGACACGTGGATCGCCTTCGCGCGCAGCGGCAATCCGAACAACCCGCGCATCCCGGAATGGCCGCCCTACGACCTGGCAGCACGGCCCGTGATGGTGCTGGACGAACAGCCGCGCCGGGTCGACGACGCGCGCGGCGCGCAGCGCGCCCTGGTGCAGGAGGATCCGACCTACGGCAACCGCTATCAGCCGTAGCCCATCCAGGCGCACACGGGCCGGTGCTTCACCGCCGGCTCAACCGCCTCCGGATATTCGCAGACACTGGCCGGTGACCCATTCCGACGCGCGCGAGCAGAGGTAGAGGGTCGTCGCGCCGAGATCCCGGGGCGTACCCAGGCGCCCGGCCGGCAGCCGCAGCATCTTCTCGAGCCGCGGCAGGTCAGCATCGGTGAGCTTCATGGCCTTCATCATGATCTCGGTCGGCACCGCGCCGGGCATGATGCAGTTCACGCGGATCCGCGGACCCAGCTCCTGCGCGAATACGCGGGTCAGCATGTTCACGCCTGCCTTCGCCGCGCCGTAGTGGCCGCTGCCCGGGATGACGGTCTCCGCTGCGAGCGAGGAGATGTTGACGATGCGCCCGCCGTCCTCCATCAGACCCGCGGCGATCCGGCTCGATTCCCAGATGGCCGTGAGATTGAGCGCGAGCGTGGCATCCCACTCCGACCTCGGCAGCTGCGTGAGCGGCATCTGCAGCGGCGAACCGCCGGCGTTGTTGACCCAGATGTCGAGCCGGCCGAAGCCATCGATGGCGGCCCGGGCGAGTCGCTCGAGCGCGGCGGGATCCGTCACGTCGGTGGTCACGGCGATCGCTCGGCCGCCGGCCTCTACGATCTCGGCAGCGACCCGGTCAATCTCGTCCGTGCGGCGTGCGGCACAGACGACGGCGGCGCCGGCGCCGGCCAGCACTTTCGCTATCCCCTCGCCGATACCGCGCCCCGCACCCGTGACCACGGCGACCTCGCCTTTCAACCCGAACAGTTCATCGAGCATGTTCCCCCCAGCGCTTCCATCGACCGGAACGGTCCGCGAGCCCTGGCAGGTTGCGTCAAGCCGACAAAACCGTCAAGCAATCCGGTTTTGTCGCGCCTGGCGCGCCGTCATTCCTCGAGCAGGCTGCGCAGCATCCAGGCGGTCTTCTCGTGCACTTCGAGTCGCTGCGTCAGGAGATCCGCGGTGGGCTGGTCGTTCGCAGCGTCGACGACCGGGAAGAGCGCGCGCGCGGTACGTGCGGTCGCTTCCTGGGCCGCCACGAGATGGCGCACCATGTCATTGGCGGACGGCACACCCTCGACTTCCTTGATGGACGCGAGCCGCACGAACTCCTTGTAGGTGCCGGGCGCCGGATGACCCAGCGCGCGGATGCGCTCGGCGATCTGGTCCAGTGCCGTCCACTGCTCCGTGTACTGGGTCATGAACATGGCGTGCAGGCTGTTGAACTGGGGGCCTTTGACGTTCCAGTGGAAGTTGTGGGTCATCAGGTAGAGCGTGTAGCTGTCGGCCAGCAGCGCAGAGAGACCTCGGACGATCTTTTCACGATCGGTCTTGCTGATGCCTATGTCGATTGCCGGGGCTGCCTTTCTCGTTGCCATCGTTCACTTCTCCTCAAACTGCGAAAACCGGACGCGTCAAGCTGCCGCGCCCTCCCAGAAACCGTGGAACCCGTATGGCTGCAGCGGCAACGGCACGACCGCGACCGGGCCGTTGGACAACGCCGACGCCTCGAACACGCAGAACCGCGACGCGAGCGATACGCCGTCGTAAACCACGGCGACGACCCAGCCGTCGTCCAGCTCGCTGGCACCGGGTCGCGGAGCGAACACCGGTTCACCCACGAACTGGCCCTCGGGCGCGCACCAGACGTCGGTGGGGCGTGCCCGGTCGACCGTATCGACCCGGGCCAATGCGTCGAACGGATCGGACTTGACCCGGTCGCTGCGCGCCGCCGCGTAGATCGCCGGCGCGGCACGTCCTTCCCGGGCCGGGTGCACGCGCGGGAAGTCCATGCCGTAGTCCGAGAGCTGCTCCCATTCCGCGGCATCGCGATCGTCCCGGACGGTCGCGCGGTACAGGCGCTGGAACGAGGGCCGGCGATCGGGCAGTTCCGGGTCGAGCGGCCGACGCGGGCCCTGGAAACCGAATTCCTCGCCGAATTCGAACGATTCGAACGCACACATCTCCACCACGCAGGTCGCGTCGTCGAGGTCGTAGGCATTCGCGAAATGAATGACGAACGCACGCTGCGGTAGCCGGACGGTGCGCACCGGGCCGGGCCGCCCGCGCGGAACCAGGTACAGCTCGCCCGGTTTCGACGCATCCGTGTGCAATGCCTCGATCAGCGATCCCATTCCCAGCATCGCCTTGGCGAACTTCGGCAGGCTCGCCTTCATCGGATTGCCTGCCAGCACGTACCAGCGCGGCGTGACGACGAAGTCGTGCTCGAAGTGCATGCCGGGAATGCGTACCTCGCGCTCGGCCACTTCGTTGCCCGATGCGTCGAACTCGCGGAACACGAACCGGGACGGCGACTCCCGGTAGACGTTGCAGCCGATCAGGCGATCGGCCGCCGTGTCGATGCGCATGTGTGCGAGGAAGGCGGCGTCCGGCAACGCGCCGTTGAACGTCTCTTCGCCCAGGGTCGCGAGGGTTTCGGCATCGAGCGCGTAGGGGCGCCCGCCCTCCCAGCCCGAGATCAACCGGCCGGCCCATGGCTGAATGGTGGTGTTCGATACGTTGCGCATGCCCGCTGCGCGCAGGTTGCGCAGCGGCGAGTCGCTGACATTGGTCCCGAGCCCCTTGTAGACCAGTCTGCCGGCCGTACGCTCGGCGAGGAACGCTGGCGTCTCGACATATCGCGAGCGGAACCGGACGCCGCCGTCATCGGTGAACTCGAGGGCCCGCACGAACCCGTGACCGTCGAACGGGTGCGCAAGGCGCTCACCGATCCGTGTCCAGCCGGGTCCGTTCTGCAGATGCCGCCCGCCCGCGAGTTCGGGCGGCAAGCGGCCTTCGATCGCCGCGGCCGGGATCTCGAGTTTCTGCTCTCCCGGCACCGCGGTCATCACGGCGTTCCATGCTGCAGTCCTGGTATCCATTTCCCGCTCCCGGATGTCGTTCGGCGGCGTGCCCGGGTTCAGCGTACGTCACCCGAACCGCCACCGCCACGCTCGATCGCCTCGAGCGGCACCGATCGGTCGAACTGACCCTTGTGACGCAACCCCGGGCCAGGCCTCGCCCTGATCTCCCTGGGCCGCAGTGAGCGCCCGTCCGCCGCCTGCACGCCGACCGGCCGGATGGCCTTGCCATCGCGCCTGTCTACGAACGTGAGTCGCCTGCCCGTCGGGCTCGGCAGATAGGTGTCACCCCACTGGGTCATGGCGATCAGGATCGGCTGCAGCGCCAGACCTTTCTCCGTGAGCCGGTACTCGGGGTGGCCGGGGCCTTCGGATTTGTCCAGCACGCCCGCCTGCACGAGTTTCTTCAGGCGATCGCTCAGCACGTTGCGCGCGATGCCGAGACTCTTCTGGAACTGGTCGAACCGGCGCAGCCCGAAGAACGCATCCCGCACGATGAGGAGCGTCCAGTGTTCGCCGATCACCGAGAGGGTTTGCGCCAGCGAACAGTTGAAATGCTCGAACGATTTCAGCTTCATGCTTGCATTCTAGTTTAGCCGTCTTATGATGCAACTTACTTTGGTCTTATTATGCAACTATATAAAATGTCGAAGTCAGTCTGTCTCGTCTTGGGTGCTGGCGCCGGTATCGGCGGCACAGTGGGCAAGCGTTTCGCGCGGGAGGGTTACCACGCGGTACTCTGCCGGCGCAGCGACCAGGAAGGTCTCGACCGCCTAGTCGCGGAGATACGACAGGGCGGCGGACGTGCTTCCGGCTACCTGCTGAACGCCGTGGAGGAAAACAGCATCGAGGAACGTGTCGCCGCGGTCGAGGCGGAGATCGGCCCCATCGAGGTCGCGGTCTACAATCTCGGCGCGCAGATCGGTGACCGGGCCCTGCTGGAGACCCGCTACAAGGCCTTCGAGACGGGCTGGCGCATGGCCACGTTCGGCCTGTTCCGCCTGGCAACGGCGCTGTGCCCGGCCATGGCGGCGCGCGGCGGCGGCACGCTACTCGTCACCTCCTCCACCGCCTCGATGCGCGGCAACGCCGGCCAGCATTCTCACGCGGCCGCCATGGGCGGTCGGCGCATGCTGTGTCAGTCGTTGAACGCCGAGTTCGGCCCACAAGGGGTACACGTCGTGCACATCGTCATCGACGGCGCGGTGGACGCGCCCGACACCCTCGGCAAGCTGCTCGGCCCCGAGCGCTTCCAGGCGCTGCGCGACACGCGCGGCCGGGCGGACGGACTGATGCAACCCGAACTCATCGCCGAGACCTATCTGCACCTGGCCCGGCAGCATCGCTCCACCTGGACACACGAGATCGACCTCCGGTCGTTCTCCGACCGCGCGTGGTGGAACCATTGAGCGCGCAGGGATACGCCGACAGACAAACCACTTCAGGATCATCCGCCATGAAGATCGAATTCCATTACGACTTCGGCAGTCCGAACGCCTACCTCGTACACAAGGTGATTCCCGCCGTCGGCGCACGGACCGGTATCGCATTCGAGTACGTACCGATCCTGCTCGGCGGCGTGTTCAAGGCCACCAACAACGTCTCCCCTGCCGTATCCCTGCAGGGCATCCGCAACAAGCCGGACTACCAGCGCATCGAGACGGAACGTTTCTGCCGCGCGCACGGCATCAGCCCGCAGGTACCGAATCCGCATTTTCCGGTGAACACGCTCAAGATGATGCGCGGCGCGACCTTTGCCCGCACGCAGCCGTACTACCACCAATACATCGACGCCATGTACGCAGCGATGTGGGAGCAGGCGCTCAAGATGGACGAAGACGATCTGATCGCCCGCGTGCTCGACGCTGCTGGGCTGCCCACCGGGGAAATCGTCGCGGGCATGGCGGATCCGGCGGTCAAACAGCGACTGATCGACACGACCGAAGCGTCGGTCGCCCGCGGTACCTTCGGCTCGCCGACGTTCTACGTCGGCGACGCGATCTTCTTCGGCAAGGACAAGCTGCGCGACGCGATCGAGCTCGCGCACAACTGACCCTATCTGTGGCGCAGCATCGGCCGAGCGACATCCGGCTCGAGATCACCGCGCCGGGTCCCTTCACTCATGCCGCCGCGAGCACCGCGCGGGTCAGGTCAGGCGCGCGGAGCACGCCCGCCTGCTGCCATTGCGCCGCGCCATCACGAAACACCATGAAGAAAGGAATGCTGCGCACGCCGTAACGGGCCGAGAGCCCCGGGTTGGACTCGGTATCCACCTTGAGCACCAGCGCCCGTCCGGCAAGCGTCACCGCCGTCTTTGCCACCTCGGGCGCGGCCATCTTGCAGGGGCCACACCAGGATGCCCAGAAGTCCACGAGGACCGGCACGGCAGCTTCGCGCACGATCTCGTCGAACTGCGCCGCGTCGACGTCGAGCGGCGCCGCAAGCGGCGGCAGCGTCTGCCGGCAGGCACCACAGCGACCGCTGCTGGCGAGGTGGCGGGCGGGAATCCGGTTGTTCCTGCCGCAATGGGGACAAGCACGGATGATGCCGCCGGTATTCATCGCGTCGGCGCCAGCCTGTCGGTTGCGCCGCCGGCGCCGGCGAACACGAGCACCCACCACCAAAGATCGTTCATGCCGGATGATCCTCCGCGTGGTCACCGCTCTTCAGACGCAGGATACCGAGCGCCTTCAACACGTACTTCTCGTAGACCGGCTCGGTACTGCCGGTCTTCATCTTGCGCATGAAGTACTTCTCGAACGCGATCTTGGCCAGGTGCACCCACTTGCCCTGTTTCGCCCAGGTGACGTTACGCGGCGGAATCTGCGGCAGCGCCACGAAGGCCACACCGTCGTCGCCCAGATCGGCGAGGCAGATGGCGTTCCAGGTAGCCCGGTGGGACGGCGCCTTGCCGGCGAGCTCGTCGTGAATGTTGTGCGCGATGGCGGTGACCATGGATTCGATCATGTAGCCGGTCTTGGGCGCGCCGGTGGGTACCGGTGTCGCTTCCACCGGCGGAATGGCCACACACACGCCGGCCGAGTAAACGTTCTGATGCGTGGGGTTGCGCTGGAACTCGTCGATGACCACGAAGCCGCGGGGATTGCACAGCGCCTTCGCGCCCGCCACCGCGGGCACGCCGCGGAACGCGGGAATGAACATGGTGTAGCGGCTCGGCAGGTCGTGCTCGCGCAGCGGCTGGCCGCGCTCGTCGTGCTCGGCAACCTTGACCGTGTCCGCCGTCATCTCGCTCACTCTGGCATTGGTGATCCACTTGATGTGACGCTGCCGCAGCTCCGACTCGAGCAGACCCTTCGAATCACCGACACCGCCGAGTCCCATGTGCCCGATGTATGGCTCGCTGGTGACGAACGTGATCGGCACCCGGTCCCGAAGTCGTCGCTTGCGCAGATCGGCGTCCAGGATCATGGCGAACTCGTAGGCCGGGCCAAAGCAGCTCGCTCCCTGGACGGCGCCGACCACCACCGGGCCGGGGTTCAGCAGGAATGCACGATACGCCGCCCCGGCACGCTCAGCGTGGGGGGTCGTGCAGATGCTGTGGCTGAAGGCGTCCGGACCGAAGCCGGGAATCTCGTCGAATGCGAGCGCCGGGCCGGTCGCGATCACCAGGTAGTCGTACTCGAGCCCGCGCCCGTCGGCCAGCGTCACCCGGTTCTGCTCCGGATCGACGGACTGCACCGCCTGGGCAATGAACTCGATGCCTTTCCGCTCGACGCTCGGCCGGATGGGTACCTTGACCTGGTCCGGCTTGCGCCAGCCGACCGCCACCCAGGGGTTAGATGGCGTGAACTGGAAGTGTTCCGTTGTGCCGATGAGGGTGACCGTGTGCCCGGCACCCAGAAGCTTCTTCAGATCGTATGCCGCGGGCATGCCGGCGATGCCGGCGCCCAGCACGATGACCCTGGCCATGTTGCCGTCCTTGTCCCGGCAGGGACTTTGCCTTACGCTGGCTACGTTAGTTTAGATTCCTCTTAATTAGACATAGGCGATATTACGTATGGCGGCTCCGCTGCGGAAGTCCGAGCCTGATGCGCTGACCGAACACGTCGATGCCGCGGCGAAACTGCTGCGCGCGCTGGCCAATCCGGTACGGCTGCAGATTCTGTGCGTACTGGATGGGGGCGAACTCTCGGTAGGCGCGCTGAACGAGCACATACCGATGTCCCAGTCGGCGCTCTCGCAGCATCTCAAGGTGCTGCGGCACGACGGCCTGGTCCGCACCCGGCGGCAGGCCCAGACGGTGTACTACCGGGTAGCCGAAGGGCCCGCCATGGACGTGATCGGCGTCCTGCAGAACCACTTCTGCCGTGCGCCGTCCGGACGCAGACCCGAGCCGAAACATTCGCCGCGAGGCAGGAGATGATTCCATGAACACGAAGTCGACGGACGGCGCAGGCAACATCGACCGCTGGGTGGTCCGGGTGGCCGGCGCCATGGTGCTGGTCTCGCTGCTGCTGTCCCAGTTGCACAGCATGTACTGGCTCTGGCTCACCGCATTCGTCGGCGCCAACCTGCTGCAGTCTTCGTTCACGGGTTTCTGCCCGCTGGCGACGATCCTGGCCAGGCTCGGCGTACGGCCCGGACCGGCATTCGGCGACGGCACCCGCTCATGACGGCTCGCCGGCAGCATGCCGGGCCGCGCGCCGCGGCGGCCATGCTGAGCGCGCTGCTGCTCGCCGGCTGCGGCGGCGAGGCGCCCGCAACGCGCGTGCTGGCGGCAGCCGGCGGCAGCCTGGCGACGGTCGAGGCCACCCAGGCAGCCGTACCGCGGGAGACCCTGTTCGACGGCATCGTCGAGGCCGTCAATGAATCCACGGTCGCCGCGCAGACCGGCGGCCGCGTGACCGCGCTGCCCTTCGACGTCGGCGACTTCGTCCCCAAGGGCGAACTCATCGTCCGCCTGACCGACACGGAACAGCGCGCCCGCGTGGAAGCCGCGCGCGGCGCGGTGGCGGAGGCGCGTGCGCGGCTCGCCGAGGCCCAGGTCGCCTACGACCGTACCCGCGGCATCTTCGAGCGGCAGCTGGTGTCCCGCGCGGACATGGACCGCGCCACCGCCGACCTCGACTCGGCACGCGCCCGCGTGGATTCCACCCGCGCCGCCCTGGCCGAGGCCGAGGAAAACCTCGGCTACACCGAGATCCGCGCGCCGTACGCCGGTACCGTGGTGGAACGCCATGTCCGGCTCGGCGAAACGGTGGCAGCGGGCTCGCCGCTCATGACCGGCCTGTCGCTCGAACACCTGCGCGTGGTGGTCGACATTCCGCAGCAGCACATCGGGCCGCTACGACGCCACGCCCAGGCGCGTATCCTGCTGCCCGACGACGGCTCGATCGCCGCCGACGCCTTGCGCATTCCACCCCGGGCCGACGCCACCACGCATACCTTCCGGGTGCTGGTGAACCTGCCCGAAGGCGATCACGGCGTATACCCGGGCACCCTGGCCAAGGTCGCCTTCGTCAGCGGCGAGGAGACGCGTGTGTTGATTCCCGAACGCGCACTGGTCCGGCGCGGCGAACTGACGGCGGCATACATCGTAGACGCGGGCGAACGGGTGAGCCTGCGCCACCTGCGGGTCGGCACACCGACCCGCGACGGACGCGTGCCCGTGCTGGCCGGCCTGGCTCCGGGCGACCGGGTCGCGGTCGACCCGATCGAAGCAGGGATCGCCTACAAGCAGCAGACGCCGGGCGGGGACGCGTCGTGAGCGAACCCGCCGCCGGGCGGCTCGGCATTTCCGGGCGCATCGCCAGCGCCTTTCTCACCACCGAGATCACACCGCTGCTCGCCATCACCGGGCTGCTGCTCGGCCTCTTCGCCGTGCTGGTCACACCGCGCGAGGAAGAGCCGCAGATCGACGTCACGTTCGCCAACGTGTTCATCGCTTTCCCCGGCGCGACCGCGGCCGAGGTCGAGTCGCTGGTTGCCACGCCGGCGGAGCAGATCGTCGCCGAGCTCGAAGGGGTGGAGCACGTCTACTCGGCCTCGACCCCGGGGATGGCGACGCTCACCGTGCAGTTCGAGGTGGGCGAGCGCCGCACCGAGGCCATCGTGCGGCTGTACAACGCCTTCTTCTCCAATCTCGACTGGCTGCCGGCCAACGTCGGCGTCGCGCAGCCGCTGATCAAGCCCAAGGGCATCGACGACGTGTCCGTGGTGGCGGCGACGCTCTGGAGCCAGGACCCGGACATCACCGCGACCGACCTGCTGCGCGTCGCGCGCACGCTCGAGGCCGAGCTGCAGCGTGTCCCCGGCACGCGCGACATCGAGACGCTGGGCGGCCCCGACCGCGTGGTACGCGTCGACTTCGATCCGGAACGGCTGGCCGGTTACCAGCTCGCGCTCGACGACCTGCGGCGCGCGCTCTCTGCGGCAAATGCCTCGAGCGATGCCGGCGCGCTGGTGAAGGACGGCCGCTCGGTGCTGGTGCAGGCCGGCACGTTCCTGTCCACCCCGGAGGAAGTCGCCGACCTGGTGGTCGGCGTGCGCGACGGCGCGCCGATCCTGCTGCGCGACGTCGCGACCGTGCGGCCCGGCCCGGCCCGGCCGGGCCGCTACGTCAGTTTCGGCGTCGGGCCCGCGGGTGCCGACGCCCATCCGGTCAGCGCCGGGCGTTACCCCGCGGTGACCATCTCCGTGTCGAAGAAACCCGGCGAGAACGCCGTGACCGTCGCCCAGGCCGTCATCGAGCGCTTCGGGCAGCTCCGCGGCGTCCACTTCCCGGACGGCGTCGAGGCGACCATCACCCGCAACTACGGCGCCACGGCCGCGGACAAGGCGGCGACGCTCATCCAGAAGCTGATCTTCGCCACCCTGTCGGTGGTGATCCTGGTGCTCGTCACCCTCGGCCGACGCGAGGCCGGCGTGGTCGGCGCCGCGGTGATCGTCACGCTCGCGATCACCCTGTTCGCGTCCTGGGCGTGGGGCTTCACCCTGAACCGGGTGTCGCTGTTCGCGCTGATCTTTTCCATCGGAATCCTCGTCGACGACGCCATCGTGGTGGTGGAGAACATCCACCGTCACATCCAGCTGGGCGCCCGCTCGCTGACCGAGGCGATCCCGCGCGCCGTGGACGAGGTCGGCGGGCCGACCATCCTCGCCACCTTCACGGTCATCGCGGCGCTGCTGCCCATGGCGTTCGTCACCGGGCTCATGGGCCCGTACATGCGCCCGATACCGATCAACGCGTCCACCGGCATGCTGATTTCGCTCGCGGTCGCCTTCATGTTCACGCCGTGGCTGTACCGGCGCGTGTTCGCGCGCGTGTTCGCGCACGAGGCGGCCCACCACGCTCCCGCGGGCGAGGACCGGCTGCATGCCTTCTTCGCGCGCATCATGACGCCGTTTCTGCGCGAATCGGCGGGCGCCGGCCACCGCTGGGGGCTGCTCGCGGTATTGATCGTGTTGATCCTCGGCTCGGTGGCCCTGGCCGGCGTCGGTGCGGTGGTGATGAAGATGCTGCCGTTCGACAACAAGAGCGAGTTCCAGGTGCTCGTCGACATGCCCGAGGGCACGCCGCTGGAAGATACCCACCGGGTCCTCCAGGCGCTCGCCGATCACCTGGAAACGGTCCCGGAAGTCCAGGACTACCAGCTGTACGCGGGCACGTCCGCGCCGATCAATTTCAACGGCCTGGTGCGCCAGTACTACCTGCGCAGCCTGCCCCACCAGGGCGACATCCAGGTCAACCTGGTGGACAAGGCGCACCGCAGCCGCAAGTCCCACGACATCGCACTGGCCGTGCGCGGCGACCTGGCCGCGATCGGCCGCGCCCACCACGCCTCCGTGACGATGGTGGAAGTACCGCCGGGACCACCGGTGATGGCGCCTCTGGTCGCGGAGATCTACGGCCTCGACTACTCGCGCCAGATGGACGTCGCGCGCCAGGTGCGCGCGGTGTTCGAGGCCACTCCCCACGTGGTGGACGTGGACGACAGCATCGAGGCGCCGCAGACCCGGCTGATCGTGGCGGTCGACCGCGCCCGGGCCGCCAAGCTGGGCGTCACCCAGGACGCGGTGACCCGCGACGTGGCGGCCGCCCTCGCCGGCGAGGACATGACCTTCATGCACGACAGCCACGCGCGCCTGCCGATCCCGGTGCGCGTACAGTTGCCCGACGCCGACCAGGCCGACCGCGAACGGCTGCGCGCGCTGCGCGTGCGCGCGGAATCCGGCGCACTGGTGCCGCTCTCGGAAATCGTGGAGATCCGCGAAACGACCCGCGAGCAGACCATCTTCCACAAGGACCTGCTGCCGGTGGTCTACGTCACCGGCGACGTCGCCGGCGGCACCGACAGCCCGCTCTACGGCCTGTTCGCCATCGCGTCGGCCTTGCGTGACACGCCGATCGACGGCGCGCCGATCCGGCAGTTCTTCACCGCCGCACCGGACAACCCCTACGCGTGGTCGATGAAGTGGGACGGCGAGTGGCAGGTCACCTACGAGACGTTCCGCGACATGGGCGCGGCGTATGCGGTCGGACTCATCCTCATCTACCTGCTGGTAGTGGGCCAGTTCCGCTCATACGGCGTACCGCTGATCATCATGGCGCCGATCCCGCTCACCCTGATCGGCATCATGCCGGGCCACGCGCTGCTCGGTCAGCAGTTCACCGCGCCGTCCATGATCGGCATGATCGCGCTGGCCGGCATCATCGTGCGCAACTCGATCCTGCTGGTGGACTTCATCCAGCAGGAAGTCGACGAAGGCAAACCGCTGCAGGCCGCCACCATCAGCGCCGCGGCAGTGCGCGCCCGGCCGATCGCACTGACCGCGGCGGCGGCCATGATGGGCGGCTTCTTCATTCTCGACGACCCGATCTTCAGCGGCCTCGCGGTTTCGCTGATCTTCGGTCTCCTGGTCTCGACGGTGCTGACGCTGCTGGTGATTCCAGTGGTGTACTACCACTATCACTGGCGAGGGGCGGCGGGCAGCTGAGCACCACGGATTCGCGTCTTGCGAGCAGCCGACAGGTGCTCGCAACGCGAACCGGACGCCGTGACTGGCTCGTCGCTGAGGTCGATCGGGATTTGGCTCCCCATCGTGGACGCATATCGAACCTTCTGCATCGCTCCAGCGCGCGAGGCAGGTTGCTCTGCAGACGTCCTCGGTGTTGCGGCGAGCTGCCAAAAGAGGCGGCGCGAAGGCCGCGGCGATGGCTACGAGAGCAGTTGATGAGTTCAAGCGTTCGCGAGCACCGCTGTCAGATACCAACTGGTACGAGAGAAGTGGCGCGGCCTTTACTTCTGCAGCCCTCGCTTGGGTTGGTGGCAGAGTATTCAAGGGAAGCCTGATCCTCGGCGTTGCCAGCGTCGCCGGAGGTGTTGGCGCTGTTTTCGATGATGGGAGCCCTCGAGTCAAGAAGGGGCCTGTGATCTTCAATCCGACGAACCGGAGCACAGAGTCGATCTCGTAGAGCATATCCTCCATCGCCGGATCGCCGAGGTCATAAAACAGCTACACGCAATGAATCCGCAGCATGACCGACAGCGGATACGGATGGCGGCCATGGGCGGCCTTGGGATTATGACGAGGGATCTTCTTCTCCAACTGCGCCCGGCCCTGAGCTGACGAGTCAGGTGTTCACGGACTGGTGCAAACAGCAGGGCATCTAACCCCGCCACATCCAGCCTGGCAAACCTGATCAGAATGCCTACAACTAGCGCTTCAATGGGAGCGACCGTGAGCTCGTGCTCGCGACCCGGAACTCCAGTTTCGAACTGTCTACTCGACGGGGGAGCTTACGTACGGAGTCGGACTTCCCTTTTCGTCCGTCGCGCTCGGCGCTCGGGCGACCCGGGGAGTGTCCGCCGCGTCGCGCCGGTCCAGCTTCTCAAGGATGAGATCCGCGATCTGGTGAGCCGTCACCGCGAGCGCATCGGGTGCGCTGGGTATCATGTAGCCGACCAGCGTCGTCTCTTTTCGGGGATCGATGAGCCAGAACTCGACCTCGTGACCTCCGTCGTGCACACCGGCCACGAGACCGACGACGAGGTACTTTGCCTCCGCGCTGCGCCAGGTCTCGAAATCCACCTCGCGCAGGCGGGTCGGCCTGGCCGGCAGATCGGCGACTGCGATCGTTGTGAGGTCGCTGCGCGTCTCGAGATCCGTGCGAATGATCTCGGCGACGTCGTAGGGAGGGGTGCTGGTCCCCGTGGCGAGACCGAACGGAACGACGGCGATCTTGATCGTCGAGCCGGCCTCCGACTCGTTCGAAGGCGAGGTGACCGGGCGGGACTGCGCCGTGCTGCAGGCCATCGCCAACAAGGACAGGGTACACAGGATCACGTGCTTTGAGAGGTCGGGGCGCTTCATGAATTCATCCTGCCGCAGAGGCCGGGGCTGGTAGATCCAACCCCGGCCTCCGCCATTAGGTTAAGGCACCTGGCACCCTACTCCGGGGCGCGTACCACCGAAGCCGGTCTCTCCAGAAAGTACCGCTTCGGAACGAAGGCCGAGACGACCTGGGTCCGGTCAACGACTTCGCTGTTGACGAAGTCGACGCCGATGCTCGCCAGGGAGAAGGCCTTCGCGTCGGTCAAGCCCATCTTCTGGTTGAGGAACTTGATAGTCTCGATCGTGGCGTTGCGCATCGCCCGATCGAGATCCCAGTGGAAGCCCATCAGGATGTAGTGGTCCTCATTCTCGGCCCACGGCCACTCCTGGCCCGTGTTCTTGTGGAGCACGAACCTGAAGACGCCTGCGAGCGAATGCTCGAGGGCCGTACCGCTGACTTCGCCATCTCCCTGCACCGAGTGGGTATCGCCGAAGAAGAATTGCGCGCCCGACTGGAACACCGGGAAGTAGACCTTGGCCCCCTTGCGAAGGACGTGGCTATCGATGTTCCCGCCGAAGTTCCAGGGCTGTGTCGAGCTCTGGACGCCGGTGGCCGGCGGCGGCGAGTCCTCAGTGTTGCCGATGAACTGGCCGGTCGGCGGCGCCACGCCCATGACGCCGAAGAAGGGGCGCAGCGGCACGTGGATATTGTCCGAGAAGAGCGCCACGTCCACGCCTTTCACCTTCGCGGTGCGGTAGAGATGCTGCCGAACGTCCGGGAAGACGCCGGCCGGCGCGCCGGGGGGAACCGGCTCGATGTCGAGCGGCTCGTCGCCCGGGCGGTAGCCCGGATAGGTTGTGCTCAGCACACCGCCCTGCGGCGCCGTGTTGTTCAGCCCGTACGGCACGCGCTGGTACACGTCGAGGATCTGGAGCTCGATTGTATCGCCTGGCTCCGCACCCTCGATGTAGATCGGGCCCGTCAGGATGTGGGGCCCGTAGCGGACCTTCGTCGGGAGACTGTTCCAGAAGTCGATAGCATCCGGGAGCACCTCCCAGGGCTCGACGCCGAAGGCGCCGAAGTACGTGACCGGATCGTAGGTCGCGTTTGTGGCGCCCGACTGGTTGATGACGTCCACGCGGACGACGTCTCCCGACTTGATGTCGAGCACGGAGGGGGAATCGATGATGAATCCGCCCAGGTTGGTCGTCTCAGGCGTGGACCTCAGATGATGGGTGACCTTCGCTGAGGCCGCGGCACCCTTGATGCTCTTTGGGATGCTCTTTGGCGGGCCTTCGGCTGCTGCTGGCATACAGGCCATCGCTGCACTCAGCGCGATCACGAGCAGGCCGCTTCCCAAGCGGTGCGTCCGGTCAGGCTCCTGTGTTATTCGAATCTTGAAGCTCATCATTCTCTCCTTTGGCGCGGGCACCCATGGCGTCCATACGCTCACAAGACGCAAGACGTTCTAGTCTCACCGCTGTGCTACGTTACCGATCGACTGTCTGCCGTCGCGTTGCGACGGTTGAGAGAGGGGATAGCAAATGACACGCCAAATTTCTGACACGAAGCAAAGGCGAAGCAAATCAGTCGCTTGGCCTTGCGAGGTGCCTGACGGGTGCGCGCATCGTGCACCTAAACTGCGCGCTTCGCACTTGCGTCGTGCGCGGTGCAGCAGCACAGACTCAAGTCGAGGCGTGAGGGTGGCTCGCATGGCCAACCGGACGCGGTGGCTGGCTCGGTGCTGAGGTCGATCGGGATTTGGCTCCCCTGGCTGGACTCATATCGAACCATGTGCATTGCGCCTTCGCCCGATGCTCGCGCGATTCTCGAGTCAATGCGAAACCTACCGATACCGCATGAGAATCAGTCTTGGGGCTAGTTCCGAGTTTAGGGACCTGACTCCCCGGGACGATTCGAACGCGCCCCCTGACCTCAGTCCCTTTCGACATACTCGTCGGTGTCCGGATTCCACAGCGAATACGACCACTCGCCATGATCCGCGGATGGCTCTAGGAACTGGGAGTTGATCCAACGCTTCGCAGGAGCGGCCCCAGGGCCTTTTGGTGGACACCTGACCTGATACCAGAGCTCGCGATCGGCTGGCATGATGGTTGGCGCGACCACCTCCACGGCGGTGAACAAGACGCCTTCTTCACGATAACCAACCGTAGAACCAGGCGAAAAGACGCGAATGATGCCTCGCGGCTCCTCGGCAGTGGACGACAAATCAAAAGGATCAAGGGACTTCAAGCTATCGTAGAACTCGCCCAGTTTCGTCAAGAAATCTCCGTAGTACGCCGCGTCTCCGCCACGCTCGGAATCCACGGCAACTTCCATTCGCCGCAGAAGGTGCTTGAATTCAGAGTAGACTCGCTCGGTAAGCCTAAGGCTGCCATAAGTTTGGTCAAACAGCACAATGCAGTCCGATCTCGGCTTATGACCATCAACGGTGTTTACAGCGACGTTAGTAGATGCAGAACCGACGTCCTGCGGCAACACACTGTATTCGCGACAGAAAATCTCGGTCAGCCTTTCGGCAAAAAATCTCTTGTTCGCAGCCTCCCGGAACCACGTAGCGTCCACCGCCAGCAGCACTCCCGTAGTGCGAAACTGGCGCATCCGCGGGCGTAGGCTAGGGTTCTTCTGCTGAAGCTCGTTATATGGACGGTACTCGCCATCGCCCTCAGCGTAGCCCTCAACCCTCTCCGTAATTAGCATCTGGCATTCAGTCAGCAAACCCAGCGCGCTGGTTCTGAAGTGTCCATTAATAACATCACTACCCGTGAGCCCGGCATTGATCCATGTGGAAACGCGAGGCCGCGTAGCGATAGCACCAGGAGCATACTTGACCTTTATCTGAGGTCTGAATCCGCTGGTGACCCAAGACTGTACCTTGTAAGGCCGCCCCATGTGAAAGTAGGTCGCTCCCGGGTAGCACTCCCGGATCGCTTGGGAAAGCGACGCATCCCCCATGGCTTCGACCTGATCCCCTTGCGCAATTGCGAAATTCACTTCACCAACATTCCGCAGGGGGTAGTTCAGTTGGGGCACGTCGCCACCCAGCATAGCTATCGCATCGAACTCACGCGGGCGATCGTTCCCCGGTCGAGCGGATTCGAAAACCGCGCCGAACCCATCAGGCCACTTCACTCGAGTGGGGAGCTCTGACCTGTCCTTGGAACCCGCAGCCTCAAGTTCATCCACTAGGCACCGCGCATGCGCGTACTGCATGAAGCGATTGTCCAGATAGAGGTACGAAGGCTCGACGGAGAGATCGTGGTACTGTCGGAAACTCGTACCATAGCGCGTGAACGCATTTGGTTCTCCAATGATCACGAATGCGCCTGAGTCACGGCGTCCTACCCGGCCGAGGCGCTGCCGATAGTTCTTGCGCGTTAGGGGAGCCCCAATGTTGATACCCACTTGAAGGTGGGGGATGTCTATGCCGAGCTCTAGAGCTGAGGTTGATACGACGCCTTTCAATTCACCCGACTTCAATCGCGATTCAATCGCTTGGCGATCCTCCGCATCGTAGCCTGCGCGGTAGGGAAGAACGGCAGGGTTACCAACAAGGTCTCTCAATGCGCCCTTGTTGCTTGCCATAGCTAACATCTCAACTGCCTTGCGGGAATCCACGAAGGTGACGAAACCACCTTGGGAAGCAGACTTTAGAAGGCGGGCTTGCAGATCACCGGCCATGGCCATCTCTTTCCCGGCGGGTGCCGCTAAGTGCACGCAGCGTCGATCAGCCTGAGGAGAGCCATCCATGCTTGCATCGACCTCCTGGAATTCCATCCCGGTAAGGGCAGAGAGGTGGCCAGCTGCTTCAGATATCGTTGCGGTGGCCGCAATCGCTCGCAACTGTTCTTGCCGCTCCGCGACCGGAATCACCGCGTTGCGTGCCGCAACAAGTCGTCGGAAAAGGAAGGCAAAATTGCTGCCAAAAACTCCTTCTAGGGTATGTGCCTCGTCCAGAACTATGAGTTTCAATTCGCGAAGGAATTCCTTTATCTCGGGACTTGCCAACCGAGACATGAGCCATGCATGGAAGACGTCCGGCGTCATCAACAGCACGCGGGAACTCGCGAGGATCGCCTCTCGCTCCTTCGTCGGCACCGAGCCATCGATGCGCCCAACAAAGGTTTTCGGAAGTTCCATCGCCGCCGCGGCCTTGTTCCAAGACAGGTACTGGTCAGCAGCCAACGCTTTGAGCGGGTAGAAGACCACGGCCTTCGCGCGAGGGTCTAGCAGCAATTGATGGAAAGCAGCGCCCTGAAAAATAAGGCTCTTGCCTGATGCAGTGCCGGTCGAAACCACTACATTGTTCCCGGCTCCAAAGGCCTCAAGAGCCGCGGCCTGGTGCCTCCAAGGGCCAGCACGGTTCGTTACATGATTGAGGTAAATGCCTACACGCGAGTCGAACAAGAACCTCGGAATGGGCACATGGGTTGGCGCCCGGCCCGACAAAAGGAACTCCTCTACAATCGTATACCCACCCTCAGCAAGTGCCTCATCTAGCGCGGCCGCCATCCTCATACTGTGCTCCTCTTTCCCAAGCGACCACCCATGGTAACGACACTAGCCCGGGGAACGAACCGCGCGACCCGGGTTCTATCGGCACGTTCAATCTATTCCTGGACTTCCCGCGGTCTCTTGGACACCTCAGTCGCCATCCTGAATGCAGTATCCGAGCAAGAGTGAGTTATGACATTGATCCAACAGCCTCAGCTTTGCATTCTGGTTGACAAATCAGGATCCCCAATCACTCGCTTATTCAGGCAGGACACCGATAGACTGTTCTATACAGGCAAGATGCTCCCAAGATCGAGAGTTCGGGATGAGCTCAAACCGAACGCCTGGTTTCCTTCATCACCGCACATAGCTCGCGCTCAATCAATGTAATGATTCGCGGGGCCGTCGCTGCCGTAACTCGAACCTGCTCACTGGAATACTGACTGGATGAAAATGGACCTGCCACAGAGAGCAACTCGGTTCTCTGGAAGTTCTCCCGCAATCGACTCAGAACCTGTAGTCTCGGCTCCCAAAACGTCGTCGGAAAGGAGAACACCGTTGGACCGGGCACCCTCGTGGCAGCGATTTCGCATCGATCACCACTATGCCGAAATCCATACAGCAATGTTTCACTTCCCTTGGAGGCAGTGAACGAAAGCCCGATCCCGAGGAGGGCGTTATGTATATCAATGAGAAACCCCGTGCGGTCTCGCCGCAACACTTCCTGAAGCTTCTGTTCCTTGATCGTCATGCCTAACTCCTACCTAGTCTTCGAGATGCCGCCCGCGCACTTCCGGTTCCGCGCGTGATCTTGTACGCAGTAATCACCGTATCGTTGTCGAATACGACGCATAATCCCTGGAGCTTATCCAAATGCTGTAGTTGCCGTTTTAGGTCCGCACGATGCTGAGCGAGGGACCTTCCAGTCATAACCACGCTATTGCCAATGCGCTCGCCGAATCGCATTGCCAACTCCAGATCGAATCCGCTAATCCCACGCTGGCGAATTCGCTTAATCGCATGATGAGTCAAGACGACAGAGCTCATTGAGCCGTGACCCGTATCACTCATGGCTAGCTGACTCCTCCATGCTGTCCCCCGCACGAAAGCGTCGAGCCAGGCTACGAAGATGTCGCGACGACGCTAGATAAGGGTGCCGCCGTAATCGCTTTCCACTGCTGGTCAACAGCTCGTACAGATTGTCATTGATCGATTCAGCAATTCGCTCTTCAATTGACGCCGAACGATGGCTGATGATTTCGACATCTCTCAATCTCAGGAGTCGTTCGGCCTGTACTGGGATCCAGGTAGCACCCCATTCCTGCTCGCAGCTAGTTAACACAGGAACGATCGCTTGCAGATCACGATCAGGGTACAGAACCAGCCAGGTTCCTCGATGCAGCTCGGCTTCATTCAGTGCTTTGGGTCCAAAAGAGCTCCAATCAGACATATCGATTTCGGCGTATGCAGCCAGTAGCGACTTCCGGAAGTCTTCCTCCAAGGCACGCCCTCTTTTGGATCCAACATCGGCAGCGGTTTCCCGCGCTCGAAACTCCAGACGGTCGAATCGGAACCCCAAGAAGGCACAAGGCAAATACTCAAGCGCACCGAACAGATCAACTTCCGTAAGGTGGGGAAAGCTCCTCGCTTCGAAATGTGGGTCATAGTACGCATTCGAAAGGTCCGCTAGACGCGCCGACTCCGCCTGAACTAGGCGCTCCATTTCGCATTCGGCGTACTCCTCCGGGTCCAAATCGAACATGGGCCATCGTTTCCATCCACCGCGGTCGAATTGCTCGCGCCGAGCCTGAGCGATCGCCCTAAAAGTGGCCATCAGATCAAGTCGATCATTGAGTTCGTCAGCCATCTCCTGAAGCTTGGCTTCCAGGCTCTCAATTTCGGAAACACCATCGCGAAAACGCGGATGCAATGAGGTACCCAAGCACACTCGATGGGCTAGAGCTTGGAGGCTTTCCCCCGTACTTTGCGCAATAGCTTGCAGAAGGCGCGCATAGTCTCGGGCATGTGCTCGAAGCCGCCGGGTCGCTGGGGATGCCCCCTCAGGAAGGGTCAATCGGTAAACCGCTTTGCCTCCATCAGTGAACCCAGCTAGATCTGCGGCTTTCGCATGAGAGATTCCAGCTGCACCAAGTTCCTTTTCGATCTGCTTCGCTAGCCTCTCGCGCTCTAATGCGGGTATCTTTCTGTGCTGCTTCGAAAGAGCCGCCCACGCTGTGACTCCATAGCGAGCAACCTGCTTTTGCTCCAAAGCTGCTCGTCGGATGATTCTCGGATTGAGTCTTATGACGTTTGACATGGCTCCACTCCCTGCATCGATGAGCGCATCTTGTCATCAATCAAAACCTGATAAAATCTCCATTTGCTCATGTAGTTAGAGTTCGTTTTGGGGAATTTTCGCGCCGTATCGGGGAAGATTCTCACGCTCGGGAGTAGCCCGCGCGCAGGAGCGCACCGCTCCGGTTCGACGCGGGTACCGCACACAGGCGATGCGCTCTTAGCGTCCCTCGTCGGGGGGACCGAAGCGAGTGAAAATCAAGGTGACGCGTACACCGGCCGCTAGACGAGAATATTGCACGGTCGAATGCAGCGCCTGCTGGACCGCGGGGTATGTGTTTGAGGATATGTTTGGGGTCGGCGTCCAACTCCGCTGAGGCTCAAGGTCATTTCCAATACACAGCGCAAGGTTGCGACGAGCGAAGCGAACACGAGCAACCGGTTCGCCAACAACGGGAAGCGCCCAGGGACGCCGTGCCACCGCCGCGCGTACGGTGGCTGGGACGACGATTCACCCAAGGCAAGCGTTGAGGAACAAAGAGGCCAGCTTACGGTGCTGGCGGCAGGGCCTTAACCAGTGACGCAATTGCATCTTCAAAGCGCTTGAGTGTCTCGGCAGAGAGCTTTGGAAATATCTCATGCTGATGAGCCAGGAAGTGCGCCGCCACCCGACCATGGTCGAACTCGCCGGCTACGCGTTCGATCCGTTTGACAATGCGATCCTCGCCCTTGAGCTCGCTCACCTGGAGCGACTGCTTCATGGCCTCGTTGTAGATAGCCAGATACTCGCCAGGATCGAATAGGTCTTCAATGTCGGCTCCCTTGACCTGGCAGAACTGCTCGACACTGAGAACGTTGCTGGCCTTGAGCCGCCCCTGTGCGATAGCCGCGTCGATGCGCTGGCGCTGGGCATTTCCGTCGAGCATCACCACGATGTCCAACTTACCACCTAGCAAGGCAATGAACGTCGGTATATTCGTGGCTCCGCCTGCGGGCAATAGCCGGCAGTTCGTCGGAAATGTGGCGCGACCAAGCGAGCCAAGGTGCGAAGAGAAGGCCTCCAAGAAGATGAAATCCGACGTGCCTTCGAGCAGGATGTTGCGGTTGCCAATGAACAGGTTCTGCGCGATGTCGTAGCCTAGTGCTGCCTGAAGTGGGAACAGTGTGTCGGGGTCGGACGTGGTACCGGCGTCGTTTGTCGCCACTGCGCCGAGATCCGGTCCTTTGTCTTCAACGATGCGCACCCGACCCAACGATTCTGTCCTCACCATGAATGGCGAGTGGGTCGTGTAGATGACCTGCCTTCCGCCAGTCAGGTTCGTGTCGATGGCATCGAGAAGATCCTTCTGCGCCCGTGCGTGCAGACTTAGCCCAGGCTCATCCAACAGTAAGATCAGGTTCTTGTCCTTTTGGAACTCAAAAAAGGAAGCCATGAATGACACAAACCACCTAAAGCCCGTGGAGCGACGATCAAGGCGGTTGCTGAAATCGTGCCGGGTATCCTCGACTCGGAATTGAAGATAGCGTTCTGTCTTCCCGTCAGGCTGCCGCTCGGGTTCGATCTTGACGGCCAGCTTCAAGTGCTGATTCTGCTTCCAGTTAGCCCTCACCATTCTGGTAAGGAGGCTGGAGATCGCTTCCAATTCGGCGTTCGACTGCTCGAAGTCCCAAGTCTCGACATTGGTTGGCGCGACCTTCGCCAGTTTCAGGAAATCGGCAGCTGCTTGAATCTCTTCGTCAGTCGAAGGATTGTTCAAAGCAGGTATTACCTCATCCGCGAGGTTGTAGCGCCCGCGCAGCTGGGAGTACTGGCTAAAGTAGAACGTCTTTGGGATTAGTGGGCGCAGTAGCCTGTCGAGGGCTGCGGCGAGCGTCTTGGATTTACCCAGTACCGTTTCCAATTCGACCATGGCCAGCTTCGCCGCCTGCGCTTCCGGCGTCGGTTCGTCACTATCGCTTTTCTCAGTCGCAACTGCCGTGAGCATCTCCAAGAGTTGCTGTGCATTGTTGGCATTGACCAACTTTGTGCCAAGCAATCGTGTGTCAACGTGCTGATCACTGAACCACTTTACGAAGCGCGCATCATCAATCCGCAACTGGATCTGCAAGTCGCCAGTGTACTTCCGAAATGCCGTCAACGTCGGAGAGCTCAGCACCCCATCACCGAACTTGCCATGCAACGTCGCCAATTCGTCGTCCGAGAGAACGAACTCCGCAGTGATCGGAACCGCGTGTTCGATCTCTCCAGATATCTCGTGCTGTTTCTTGAGCCAGCGCGGGTATTCGTCGAGCAAATCAAGCGGACAAGGCTTCGCCGGGTTTAGGCGATGCAACGCTTCGATGACTGAGGACTTGCCGGCCTCGTTCTTTCCAACAATGCATGTACTGTCTGCAACTTCGATGCGGCCGGAGTCGATGACGTTGCGGAATACGCGGACATGGAAGAATTTCAAGCGCATGCGAGACTCCTGCTTGTTGGTGCAGATTCCAGCCGCCGCCGGACAACAAAGTAATAGTAGCATGGCCCAGAGCACCTCATACCGAGCGTGGCACAGCCAGTGACAGCCCAGCGTTGGGGCGGTGAAGCTGGGACCCTGAGGAGGACCAACGCTACGAGACGCACACCCCCGCATGCGCCCCCATGCTCTCGATGAAGCGGAGCCCCTGTGCTGTGAGACAGGCGGCGATCGACCCTTCACCGCCACTACCGTACGGGCTGAGTGGGTAGCTCGACCCCTGCTGGGCCCCGCGCGACTTGGGGAGCCTGCGAAAGGTCGCGCACACCGCTCCCGTGAAGTACGCTCTGAGCGCTGCTGCGGAGTGGCTCATTGAACTGGCTAGCGTATCGGGCTGAATTGATGCGACTACGGCGCGAGTATCGCGCTGTAGTTCGAGCCGCGCCCGGGGCGACGGGGAACAAGTACCCTGGGCCATCGCTTGAGCATGCTCAAATCGAGCTGGAAGCCCGGCGCATACGAGATTTGGAGATCGAGAGGCTGGAGTCAGATTATTGGATAGAGCATGCTCACAAGTTGCTCGTGCCGCTCCCTCCGGCTCCGCTCGACGCACTCGACTCCAACGAATTCTGGGAGTGCGGTCCACCCCTGGAACGCACCGGGCAGCCCGCTTTCTACAAACTTAGCCGCCGCGGCCTTGAAGACCTGCGTTCGCGCGTGCGTCGCGAACGCAAAGAGCGCTCGGAGAGGTTCTTTAGGTTCTCGGCAGCAATCACTGGGGTGATTGGGGCGCTGACGGGTTTGGTCGCTCTTATCGGAGTGATCCTTGGATAGCGATCGCATTCCGCGGTGCGTCCGTCGTGGCGATACGAGTGTGCGCGAACAGCCCGTCACCATGTGCGTCGATGGCTGCAACCCTGCTCAATCGCACCCACGGTGCACGCCCCGGTGTTCTCGCTGAAGCGGGCCCCTGCGCGGCCGGACCGGCGGCGATCGAGGGGTCGCCAGTAGGTATGTGAGGGGGAACCCGGTTCTACGGTGGACGCGGCGCGACAGGGAGGGTTGCGAGCACTGTGAGACCAGCGATGCCCATAGCGCGCGCTTATGGGGTAACTAACGCGAGCTGCTGACTATGTGCTGACTCGGTGGTTTGCCCCGGAACCAGGGCGCACGCTAAGTGGCTGTTTTGGTTGGCTCCGCCTGCTGGGCTCGAACCAGCGACCCGCTGATTAACAGTCAGCTGCTCTACCAACTGAGCTAAGGCGGAAGGAGCGCGCTAGTTTAACGGCGACCCGCCCAAATTCAACCCCGCGGGCAGGATCCCCTGGGCCGCCAGCGCATCCACGCCTTGCGCTTCCCCCGCCCGCCCCGCGCCGTCCGCGGGACGCGCGTCCTGCCGCCCGGCCCGGTCCATGTGCTCCAGTTTCGCCGGATTGCTGATGCCGAGCCGGCGTGCCGTGCGGAAACTCTCGCGCGCCGCGTCGAGGTCGCCGAGGCGCTCGTGGATCAGGCCCTTGACGAAGTGCAGGCGCCCGCTGCGGCGCTTGAGGCGGATGGCGCGGTCGATGGATTCGAGCGCCCGGTCGGGCTCGGCCCGCTCGAGCGCGGCCTGGGCGAGCGCGAGGTGGTAGTAGGCATTGGACTCCAGGTAGTCGCGTACGCGCGCCTCGTAGCGGGCCGCCAGCGCGGTCTCGCCGGTCAGGGTGTGGCTGCGGGCAAGGCCCGCGAGTGCCGCGCGGTTGCGGGGGTCGATCTGGAGCGCCACTTCGTACGCTTCGATCGCCGAGCGGATGTCGTCGCGCCGGCCGTACAGCGCGGCCAGGTTGACCCACAGGTCCGGATTGCCGGGCTCGAGTTCGATCGCGCGCCGCAGATACGCGAAGGCGTCCGCCAGCTCGTTGCGGCGCAGGAATTCGACCGCGTGGTTCGCGTAGTAGAGCGAGGCGGCGTAGTCGTCCGAGACCGGCCGGCGCGGATGCTCGGGGTCGGGCAGCACGTCGTTGAAGTCGACCGTCACGATCTCGCCGGGCGCGCGCTCGATCCGCACGCCGCGCAGCAGCACGTTGATATGCGTGTAGCGGATCAGGAACCCGGCGTCCGCGTCCCAGGTCGGCGGAATGTCGACCACCTGGTAGACGGCGTCGAGCCCGGCCTCGCGGGCGAGCGCGATGAACATGTTGGTGTACGACAGGCAGTTGCCGCTGCGTGCTTGGAATGCTTCCTGCGCGGTCAGCGTCACCAGCGGGTCGTACCGGTGATTGAAGAATCCCTCCTCGAGCAGCCCCTGCAGCAGCCGCCGCAGGCGCGTCACCGACAGACGCGCATCGGTTACGTGCGTCGCAACGAACGCCTGCATCGCCGGGTTGGGGCTCACGATGTCGACGTGTGGCACACGCGCCGGATCGAGCGGCGCGTCGAACAGCCGTTCGCCGGAGATCAGGGCCGGGTCGTAACGCGGCGCGGACGGGTCGATGGTCGCGCATCCGGCCAGCACGGCGAGCAGCAGCGCGCCTGCACCCCGGCGCAGCGCGCGCCGCGGCGGATTGAATCGGCGCGGCTGCATCAGCACCCTCGCCTGCCCCTGCATCGTTGCATGGTACGCGTCCATGGTGCGTCGTCCGGTTCGACCCGAACGAAGGGAACTCGTTCGCCTGGGCGAGCCTTGGGCCCGCACTCGTGTGCGCCCCGGGTCGTAGCCAGGTCAGTCGCGCGCAAACGTCCGGGTCAGCGCGAGCCGTTCACTGCCCGAACGGACGTCGACGCGCACCACCAGGCGCTGCCCGTCCGGCGCGAGCCGGAACGTCTCGCGCGCGTCGGCGTCGCTGGCCCGTGACAGGACCACCAGGTCGCCTTCGAGCCAGCCGGCCTGGATTTCCCACAGGCCGCGCTTGCGGGTACCCCAGGAGACGTCCCGATATTCGCCCCCGTCAAACGAGAGCCCCATCGATTCGCGGTCCTGTTCGATGATCATGCGCTGCGCGCGCAGGATGGGGAAGTCCTGCACCACCAGGTGCAGCATGCCGCCGCGCGCCCGCAGGACGTGAATGGTCGGCGGCGTGTCGCTCTCGGCCGCCACCAGGCGCCACGCGCCGGAGAGGTCGAACCCCACAGGGATCTGCGGGCTGGGCGGTGTGGCCCGGCAACCGGCCAGCAGCAGCAGGGCGAGGATCCAGGCTGCGTGCCGGGGAAGCCACTCAAAGGGCGGGATCGGCGCCGACCGGATCATGCGCGGCACTCCGCGCGCGCAGGACGAGCAGGGCGTAGGGGGCAGCCGCCAGTGGCACCAGCAACCAGCCGGTCGGATCGAGCCGCAGGGCGACCCAGGCGAGCGGCACCTGCCAGCCGACACAGAGCACCATGCAGACCACGAGCATCCATGACCTTCCCCGTCTTGCCGCGAGCACGTTCCAGGGGCTGGCGGACCCGGGACCGGCGCGCAGGCGAATGGCCGCAGTATAGCCGGCATCGGTCCAGATTCCCGCCAGCAGGATCGCGACCGCCGCGGCCGGCAGGACATCGAACCACCAGACCGGCAGCGCCGCCGCGAGCGCGAGTGCGCGGGCCATGGCGCGCCCGCCCGGGCCGGGGTCGAGTGCGGCCGGCGGCCAGACGAACACCAGCCAGCCCACCACGGTCCCGGCCAGCAGCCAGGTGAAGTCGCCCGGCCAGCCGGGTATTCCGACCGCGAGCACCTGTGCGCCCAGGCAGAACGCGAGGCATTCGATGCCGGCGCGCGCGGCCGGCGCATCGGTCGATCGCGCGGCCGTTCCAGCGTGCGCCGCCTTGGGTGTCCTCAGCATCGCCCCGACCGCCACGGACAGCAGTGCGCCGAGGATGACCCACGGCATGGTCGCGCCGGCGAGCGCAACCCAGGCGAGGCAGGCGACCACCGGCAGGACGAGCACCGGATCCGCGCCGAGTGCGGTCTTGCGGCTCTGCAGCCGGGCGAGTGCGAGCAACAGGAACCCGACCGCGGCGGCGCCGAGGAAGCCGGTCATGAGGAACAGCGGTGCGGCGGCGCGGAGCATGCGATAGGCAACGAACCCGAAGGCGGAACGTCCATGTTACGCGTTCGGGCGCGCCGCGTCGGGCCCCCGGCGGATCGGCACCGCCGGAGGTCCGACGCCCGTGCGCGGGCGGCGTCGCCGGCTCAGTCCTTGAGGACGATACGCCCCTCGTTGAGCTCGACCGTGCGCTCGCCCACGCCCTTCACGTTCGCGAGCTCGTACACGTCGACGAACTCACCGTGCTCCTCGCGGTAGCGCACGATCGCCTGGGCCTTGGCGTCACCGATGCCCGTCAGGACACGGGCAATGGTCTCGGCATCGGCCTTGTTGACGTTGACCGTCTCCATGGCCTTGCCGTCGGCGAACACGAAGCCGGCGAACGAAAGTCCGAGCCACAGCAGCGCGACCCTGAATCCCTTGATCATGTGAACTCCTTCCACCTGGTTGGTTTGTGGAAGGTCAGGCTAGCGCGCACGGGGTTCGGCGCATGTGGGCGCCTGGCCGGCGCTCCCGAAGGAATCGATCAGTGCGAAACGTCAGCCGTCGACGTCTTCAGGCGCACGAGTTCCTGCTGGCTGGCCGCGAGCTGCCGCGCGAGCGTGCGTTCGTGCAGGCGATGCCGGATCGACACGAGACCGATGCTGGTTCCGCCCACCACGAGCCCGACCACGAAGGCGAGCAGCAGCCACCAGAAGAGGCTGATTTCGGGTGTGCGCCAGGCGAGGAAACGCAGGGCCACGGCTTCCTGGTTGACCGCCAGGACCGCGAAGCAGAAGAGCAGCACGCCGATGAGGACCCAGGTCAGGCGGGCGAGCAGGGTCATCGCCCGTCAGTCCTCGTCGGACCCGTCGTAGGACTCGTCGAAGGACTCGCCGTGAGACGCTTCGCAGGCGCCGGCAGGGCGACCGCCAGACGGCGCGGACTGCTGCAGGAGGAGGTTCACCCGGTCGCGCAGTTCCTTGCCGGGTTTGAAATGCGGCACGTACTTGCCGGCCAGGCCGACCGACTCACCGGTCTTGGGGTTGCGGCCGATACGCGGCGCCCGGTAGTGGAGCGAGAAGCTGCCGAAACCGCGGATCTCGATGCGCTCGCCGGCAGCCAGCGTTTCCGCCATCTGCTCGATGATCGTCTTGACCGCCAGTTCGACATCCTTGATCGAGAGCTGGGACTGCTGAGCGGCAATCAGCTCGATGAGTTCGGACTTGGTCATGAACACCCCACCGGGTATGGATACACCGCATCCGCTGCCGGAGCAGCAGCCGCTGCACGCGCAGCGGCCTGCGGCGGGTGGCCCGTCCGGGTTCCCACGGGATCGCGGGTGATTCGGGCGGGCCCGGACATCAGTCCCTGCCCTGATCCATCTGCGCCTTGATCAGGTCGCCGAGCGTCGTCGGGCTCGGACGGTCGCTCTCCTGGCGTCGGTGCTCGCGCACCGCGGCGCGCTCGTCGTCGACGTCCTTGGACTTGATCGACAGGCCGATCGTACGGTTCTTGCGATCGACGCTGATGATCTTGACCTCGACTTCTTCGCCGACCTTCAGCACGTTGCGCGCGTCCTCGACCCGATCCTGGCTGATCTCGGAAGCCTTCAGGATGCCCATGACGTCGCCCGCGAGGCGGATCACGGCTTCCTTCGGCTCGACTTCGGCCACGACGCCGGTCACCACGCTGCCGCGGTCATTGACGGCCGTGTAATCGGAGAACGGATCCTGATCGAGCTGCTTGACGCCGAGCGAGATGCGCTCGCGCTCCGGGTCGACCGACAGGATGACCGTCTCGATCTCCTCGCCCTTGCTGTAGCGGCGTACCGCGACTTCGCCGGGTTCGTTCCAGGAGATGTCCGACAGGTGCACCAGGCCGTCGATGCCGCCGTCGAGCCCGATGAAGATTCCGAAGTCGGTGATCGACTTGATCTTGCCCGAGATTCGCTCGCCCTTGGCGTGATGGATGCTGAACTCGTCCCACGGGTTCGGCCGGCACTGCTTGATGCCGAGCGAGATGCGGCGACGCTCCTCGTCGATGTCGAGCACCATGACTTCCACCTGGTCGCCCACCGAGACGACTTTCGACGGGTGGATGTTCTTGTTGGTCCAGTCCATCTCGGAGACGTGCACCAGGCCTTCCACGCCCTCTTCGATCTCGGCGAAGCAGCCGTAGTCGGTGAGGTTGGTGACCGTGGCCAGCACGCGCGAGCCTTCCGGGTAACGCCGCGTGATGTTGACCCACGGATCGTCGCCCAGCTGCTTCATGCCGAGGCTGACGCGGTTCTTCTCGCGGTCGAACTTGAGGATCTTGACGTTCACCTCGTCGCCGACGTTGACCATCTCGCTCGGGTGGCGGATGCGGCGCCAGGCCATGTCGGTGATGTGCAGCAGGCCGTCGACGCCGCCGAGATCCACGAACGCACCGTAGTCGGTGAGGTTCTTGACGATGCCCTTGACCACCTGGCCTTCCTGCAGCGAGCCGAGCAGTTGTTCGCGCTCGACGCTGTTTTCCTGTTCCAGCACGGCGCGTCGGGACACCACCACGTTGTTGCGCTTCTGGTCGAGCTTGATGACCTTGAACTCGAGCGGCTTGCCTTCGAGGTGTGCGGTCTCGCGCAGCGGCCGGATGTCGACCAGCGAACCCGGCAGGAACGCGCGGATCTCGTTGATGTCGACCGTGAAGCCGCCTTTCACCTTGCCGTTGATCTGGCCCTTGATGACTTCGTTCTTGTCGAACGCGGCTTCGAGCATGATCCAGGTTTCGGCCCGCTTGGCCTTTTCGCGGGAGAGGCGCGTCTCGCCCCAGCCGTCGTCGACGACTTCCATCGCGACCTGTACCTGGTCGCCGATCGCGAGGTTGAACTCGCCCCGATCGTTCAGGAACTGGCTCTTCGGGATCACACCCTCGGACTTCAGCCCGGCATGTACGACGACCCAGTCGCTGCCGATGTCGACGACGGTGCCCGTGACGATGGAGCCGGGCGCCATCTCGATGGTGCGCAGGCTCTCTTCAAAAAGATCCGCAAAACTTTCGCTCATAGTGTTGCCACGCCGGTGCTGCCGGAACGGAAGCGGGCGTGCATTCTCCGTAGGTTGGTGACGGCAGGGCTGCGCCGTCGTGCGCGGGCCGGGCCGGTCGGTTTATGTCATGTGCGCGCGACGAGTCCCCGCACGCGTGCTGCTTCGAGCACGCGGCCGAGCACTTCGTCGATGGAAAGCTCCGTGCTGTCGATCAGCACCGAGTCCTCCGCCGGCCGAAGCGGCGCCACGGCACGCCTCCTGTCCCGCTCATCACGTTCCCGGATGTTCGCGAGAAGGGCGGCGAGGCTAACACTTAAGCCATTGTTTTTCAATTGATTATATCGGCGCTCCGCACGCACCTCGGCGGACGCGTCGAGGAACACCTTGAGCGGCGCATCCGGGAAGACCACCGTGCCCATGTCGCGCCCGTCGGCGACCAGCCCGGGCGGCCGGCACTGCGCGCGCTGCAGGTCCAGGATCGCGTCCCGCACCGGTTGCAGCACCGCGACCTGGGACGCGCCCTGGCTCGATTCCTCGGTGCGGATCGTTCGGGTCAGGTCGGCGCCGTCGACGAACACCCGCTCGTCCGCGAAGACGATCTCGAGGCCGCGCGCAAGTGCGGCCAGCGCCTGCGCGTCGTCGAGCGGCACCCCGCGTTCGCGCGCCACCGCGGCGACGATCCGGTACAGGGCGCCGCTGTCGAGCAGGTGCCAGCCGAGGCGCCGCGCCAGCAGGCTCGCCACCGTGCCCTTGCCGGATCCGCTCGGCCCGTCGATGGTGATCACCGGTATGGATCCCGCGGCCGATCGGTCGCCGGGCGGAACGAACGCCCGGCGCCGGGTGCGGGAATCCTCGATCAGGCGGCCGAGCCCGGCACGATCGTCCCGTTCGATGAGCGCGCGCAGCCGGTCGAGTTCGGCCTGGAGCCCGTCGAGCGCACCGAGCACGGCCGCGCCGTTCAGCGTGAAGATCGGCGCCCACATGGCCGGGTCGGACGCGGCGATCCGACTGAAGTCGCGGAACCCGCCGGCGGCGTGTTCGAGATGCGCGGGCGTGACCTGCTGCAGGTAGGCGAACGCGACCAGATGCGGCAGATGGCTGGTCAGCGCCAGGATGCGGTCGTGCTCGTCCGGATCCAGAAACGTCACCCGGGCGCCGACCGCACGCCACCAGCCGGCGACGGCGTCGACCGCCGCGGCCGCGGTCTCGGCGGTGGCGGTCAGGATCGCCTCGTGCCCGGCGAAGAGTTCGGCGCTCGCCGCCGCAGGACCGCTCTGCTCGCTGCCCGCGATCGGGTGGCAGGGGACGAACCGCGGCGGGATCCGGCCGAGCGTCGCGCGGACCCGGTCGAGCACGGCGCCCTTGACGCTGCCGGCGTCGAACACGATCCCCGCGTGATCGGCAAGTCGTACCACCCATCCGTCGATCAGGTCGCTGGGAACCGCCAGCAGGACGGCATCGGCCGCGGCGGGCACGGTGTCCACGATCCGGTCGACGATGCCGGCCGCGACCGCGGTCGCCGCCCGCGCGGCGTCCGGCTCGACGCCGAGGATCTCGTCGAAGAGTCGCGCCTGGCGGGCCGCCCGCGCGAACGAGCCGCCGATGAGCCCCGTGCCGACGACGACCAGTCGTTTCATTCGAGGACGCGCGACAGGGCCTGCAGGAACCGCTGGTTCTCCCCCGGCAGCCCGACGGTCACCCGCAGGTGACCGGCGAGACCGTATTCCGCGATGGGCCGCACGATGACTCCTTCGCGCAGCAGCGCCTGGTAGACCGCCATGGCGTCGCGGCCCGGCTCGAAGGCGACGAAGTTGCCGACCGAGGGAATGTAGCGCAGCCCGAGCTGCTCGAGCCCGGCGGTGAGCGCGGCGAGCCCGGCCTTGTTCAGCGCCCGGCTCTCGGTCACGTACGCGGTGTCACCGAGTGCCGCGGTCGCCGCCGCGAGGCCGAGCGTGTTGACGTTGAATGGCTGGCGCACGCGGTTCATCAGGTCCGCCGCCTCGGGCGAGCTGACCGCGTAGCCGACCCGCAGCGCCGCGAGGCCGTGGATCTTGGAGAACGTGCGGGTGACGATCAGGTTCGGATAACGCGCGAGCAGCTTGACGCCATCCGGGTACCCGGCGACGTCCACGTACTCGAAGTACGCCTCGTCCAGCACCATCCAGACGTGTGGCGGCAGGGCGTCGAGAAACCGCACGAGTTCCGCCTCGGGCACCCAGGTGCCGGTCGGGTTGTTCGGGTTGGCGAGGAACACCACCGCTGTATCCGGCGTGACGGCCGCGCGCATCGCGTCGAGATCCGCCCCGAAATCCCGCGCCGGGACCTTCACCACCCGGCCGCCGGCGATGGTGATCGCCAGGTTGTAGACCACGAACGCGTGGTCCGCGATGACGCCGGACGCGCCGGGCGCGATCGCCATGCGGGCGACCAGGTCGAGCACGTCGTTGGAACCGTTGCCGAGCGTGATCTGCTCGGCGCCGACGCCGAGCTGCCGCGCCAGCGCCTGTTTCAGCACGAACCCGTTGCCGTCCGGGTAGCGCGACAGGTTGCCGGACGCACCCCGGATCGCTTCGAGCACGGCCGCACCGGGCCCGCGCGGGTTCTCGTTGCTGGCGAGCTTGATGACGTCGGTGATGCCGAGCTCGCGGGTGAGTTCGTCGACCGGCTTGCCGGGCCGGTACGGCGAGAGCCCGGTGATGTTCGGGTTGATGTGTCGCGTCGTCATACCACCGCCTGCGGATACGAGCCGAGCGAGCGGACTTCCATTGCCACCTTGCGTACCTCGTCGAGCACGGCTTCGATGCGGGGCTCGCTCTGGTGCCCGTCGAAGTCGATGAAGAATACGTACGACCAGTTGCCCGACTTGGCGGGCCGGGTCTCGATGCGGGTCAGGCTGATGCCGTGCCGGTGGAACGGTTCCAGCACCCGGTACAGCGCGCCGGGTTCGTTGCGCGTGGAGACCAGGATCGACGTCTTGTCGCGCCCGCTCGGGCCGACCCGCTGGCGGCCGATCACGAGGAACCGGGTCTTGTTGTCCGGGTGGTCCTCGATGCTGCGCGCCAGCACCTTGAGCCCGTAGCGCTCCGCCGCCATCTCGCCGGCGATCGCGGCGGCGTCGTCACGCGCGGCCACCAGGCGCGCGGCTTCCGCATTGCTGTTGACCGACGTGCGCTGCACGCCCGGATGGTGCGCGTCGAGCCAGCCGCGGCACTGCGCGAGCGACTGCGCGTGCGAGATGATCTCGGTGAGCGGCTGGTCGGTATGTGTCGCGCTCACCATGAAGGCATGGTGGATCGGCAGTTCGACCTCGGCGCACACCAGCACCGGAGAATCCATGAAACAGTCGAGGGTATGGTTGACCATGCCCTCGGTGCTGTTCTCCACCGGGACCACGCCGTAGTGCACCGACCCGGACTCCACTTCGCGAAACACCTCGTCGATCGACCCCATCGCACGCGTGCGCGCGAAATGGCCGAACTGGGTGACCGCGGCGGATTCGGTATAGGTGCCGGGCGGCCCCAGGTAGGCGATGGTGAGCGGCTGCTCGAGATTGAGGCAGCACGAGATGATCTCGCGGAACAGGCGCGCCACGTCCCGATCGGAGAGCGGCCCGGTGTTCTCGGCCTTCACCCGCGCGAGGATCTGCGCCTCGCGCTCGGGACGATAGAACACCGGTGGCTCGTCGCCGGGTTCGGCGAGCTTGATCTCGGCGACTTCCAGCGCGCAGCGCGCGCGCTCGTTCAGCAGCCGATGGATTTCGCGGTCGATCGCGTCGATGCGCTCTCGGACCGCGGCGAGGGACTCCGGGGGCGGTTTACCCGTGCTCACGCTCGAACACCTGCAGATACTCGACGAGGGCATCCACGGCTGCTTCGGGCACGGCGTTGTACAGGCTCGCACGCATGCCGCCGACGCTGCGATGACCCTTGAGATTGGTGAGTCCGCGCGCCTCGGCGCCTTTCAGGAACGCCGCATCGAGCGCCGGATCGGCAAGCGTGAACGGCACGTTCATGAGCGACCTGCAGCCGGGCGCGACCGGCGTGCGGTAGAAGTTGCTGTTGTCGAGCGCTGCGTAGAGCTTGCCCGCCTTGCGTGCGTTGATCGCGGCGATCCCGGCGAGCCCGCCGCGCGCCTTCAGCCATTCGAACACGAGACCGGCCAGGTACCACGCGTAGGTCGGCGGGGTATTCGACATGGAGTCGGCTTCGGCATGGACGGCGTAGTCCAGCATGCTCGGCGTGCCCTTGCGCGCACGGCCGATGAGGTCGCGGCGCACGATCACGACGGTGAGGCCGGCCGGGCCGATGTTCTTCTGCGCGCCGGCGTAGATCAGCCCGAACCGGCTGACGTCCACCGGACGGGACAGGATATCCGACGACATGTCGGCCACCAGCGGCACGTCGGCAGCGGGGAAGTCGTGCAACTGCACGCCGCCGATGGTCTCATTGGAGCAGACGTGCAGGTAGGCGGCGTCGCGGCTGCGTCGCCAGAGGGATTCCGCGGGAACGTCGGTGAACCGCCCCGCCTCGCCGCTCGCCACCACGTTGACCTCGCAGAAGCGCGCCGCCTCCTCGATCGCCTTGGTGGACCAGGCGCCGGTGTTCAGGTAATCGGCCCTGGTACGCTCGCCCAGCAGGTTGAGCGGCACCATGGCGAACTGCAGGGTCGCGCCGCCCTGCAGGAACAGCACCTTGTAGTCGGACGGGATCCCGAGCAGTTCGATCAGATCGGCTTCCGCCTTTTCCGCGATGCCGATGAACTCCTTGCTGCGGTGGCTCATCTCCATGACCGACATGCCCGACCCGCGGTAGTCGAGCATTTCGGCGCGGGCGTGTTCCAGCACCTCGAGCGGCAGCGCCGCCGGCCCCGCCGAGAAATTATGTACGCGGCTCATCGTCCCGCTCACCTTCGTCCGTCCCATCCTGTCCGTTGTCGTCTTCGCCGTCCGATTCGACGATGCGCTGCACGCTGGTCAACCGTTCCTCGCCGCGCAGGTCGATCAGCTTCACGCCCTGCGTGTTGCGCCCCAGCACGGATACCTCGTCGGCCTTGGTGCGCACCAGCGTGCCGAGATCGCTGATCAGCATGATCTGATCGCCTGCATGCACCTGCACCGCGCCGACCAGGTCGCCGTTGCGCGCGCTCGCCTGCATGGCGATCACGCCCTGGGTGCCGCGGCCCTTGCGTGGAAACTCGCCGGCCGGCGTGCGTTTGCCATAGCCGTTCGCGCTCGCCGTCAGCACGAATCCGTCGGCCTCCGGAATGATCAGCGCGATCACGCGCTGCCGCGCGACCAGGCGCACGCCGCGCACACCGCGCGCGGTCCGGCCCATGGCCCGAACGTCCGATTCCGCGAACCGGACCGCCTTGCCGCCGCTGGTGACGAGCAGCACGTCGGAATGGCCGTCGGTCAGCGCGGCGCCGACCAGCGTGTTGCCTTCCTCCAGTTCGAGTGCGATGAGCCCGGCGGTGCGCGGGCGCGAGAACTGCTCGAGCGGGGTCTTCTTGACCGTGCCGTTGGCGGTCGCCATGAAAACGAATAGATCGTCACGATACTCGCGGATCGGCAGCACCGCGGTCACCCGCTCTTCGGGCGCAAGCGGCAGCATGTTGACCAGCGGCCGGCCCTTCGCGCCGCGCCCGGCCTGCGGAATCATGTAGACCTTGATCCAGTAGACCTTGCCGTGGTCGCTGAAACACAGCAGCGTGTCGTGACTGTTGGCCACCAGCAGGTGCGAGACGAAATCCTCGTCCTTGACCGACAGCGCCGCCTTGCCGCGGCCGCCGCGGCGCTGCGCCTGGTAGCTGTCGAGCGGCTGGGTCTTCGCGTAGCCCTGGTTCGAGATCGTCACCACGAGGTCTTCCTCGTTGATGAGATCCTCCATCGAGAGATCTTCGTGCGAACTCAGGATCTCGGTGCGCCGCTCGTCCCCGTAGGTGTCGCGGATCGTGGTGAGTTCCTCGCGGATCACCGCGAGCAGGCGCGTCTCGGACGCCAGGATGTCCTGCAGGTCGGCGATCTCGTCGAGGATGCCCTGATAGTCCTCGAGCAGCTTGTCCTGCTCGAGCGCGGTCAGGCGCTGCAGGCGCAGTTCGAGGATCGCCTGGGCCTGTTCCTCGGAGAGGTAGTAGAGTCCGTCGCGGAATCCGAACGCTTCGTCGAGCCCTTCCGGCCGGCACGCGTCGCTGCCCGCGCGCGCGAGCAGGGCCTGCACACCCGTCGAGGCCCAGCCGCGGCCCATGAGCGCGGCGCGCGCCTCGGCCGCACCGGGCGAGCGCTTGATGAGCTCGATCACTTCGTCGATGTTGGCGAGCGCGACTGCCTGGCCTTCGACGATGTGACCGCGCTGGCGCGCCCGCCGCAGCAGGTAGATGCTGCGCCGCGTCACCACCTCGCGGCGGTGCTGGACGAAGGCCTCCAGCATCTGCTTCAGGTTCAGCACCCGTGGCTGCCCGTTGACCAGCGCCACGCAGTTGATGCCATAGACCGACTGCAGCTGGGTCTGGGCGTACAGATTGTTGAGCACGACTTCGCCGGAGTCGCCACGGCGCAATTCGATCACGACGCGCAGGCCGTCCTTGTCGGACTCGTCGCGCAGCTCGGTGATGCCTTCGATCTTCTTTTCCTTGACCAGCTCGGCGATGCGCTCGATCAGTCGCGACTTGTTCAGCTGGTAGGGAATCTCCGTGATGATGATGGTGTCCTTGCCGGACTTCTCGTCGGAGATCACCTCGGCGCGCGCACGCACGAAGATCCGGCCGCGGCCGGTGCGGTAGGCTTCGACGATGCCGGCGCGGCCGCTGATGATCGCCGCGGTCGGAAAGTCCGGGCCCGTGATGTGCTCCATCAGCCCGTCGATGCCGATCGACGGGTCGTCGAGCAGCGCGAGGCAGCCGTCGATCACCTCTCGCAGGTTGTGCGGTGGAATGTTGGTCGCCATGCCGACG
The DNA here is from genome assembly GCA_019634925.1 of Pseudomonadales bacterium. Lineage (GTDB taxonomy): Bacteria > Pseudomonadota > Gammaproteobacteria > Pseudomonadales > Azotimanducaceae > UBA7803. The sequence continues at coordinate 506,003 of JAHCAL010000001.1, read as the reverse complement.
GCGATACCCGAGCTGCCGTTGACCAGCAGGTTCGGCACCCGGGTCGGCATCACCTCCGGCATGCTGAGCGTGCCGTCGTAGTTCGGCACGAAATCGACGGTCTCCTTGTCGAGGTCGGCGAGCAGATCCGCCGCGATGCGGTCCATGCGCACTTCGGTGTAACGCATCGCCGCCGGCGGATCGCCGTCGATCGAGCCGAAGTTGCCCTGCCCGTCCACCAGCGTGTAGCGCATGGAAAAGTCCTGCGCCATGCGCACCACGGTGTCGTACACGGCTACGTCGCCGTGCGGGTGGTACTTGCCGATCACGTCGCCGACGACCCGCGCCGACTTGACGTAGGGCCGGTTGAACGTGTTGTTGAGCTCGCTCATGGCGAACAGGACGCGGCGGTGCACGGGCTTCAGCCCGTCACGTACGTCAGGCAGCGCGCGGCCCACGATCACGCTCATGGCGTAGTCGAGGTAGGACTGACGCAGCTCGTCCTCGATGTTGACCGGGAGAATCTCCCGGCCCTGGTCTGAACCCGTTTCGGACATAGACAGGTGTCGTCGGAAAAGTCCGGCATTTTAGCAGAACGGCCGCCCGATCATGACGTTTTTGCGACGCGCCGCGGCTATAATTTCGCCATGTCCAGACAACCCTGCGACCTGATCGTCGAAGCCCGCTGGGTCGTGCCGATGGCGCCCGGCGCGCGCCTGCTGGAGCGGGCCGGCGTCGCGATCACCGGCACCGACATCGCGGCCGTCGCAACCGTCGCGGCGCTCGATGCGGACTACGCCCCGGCGCGGCGCATCGTGCTCGATTCACACGTGCTGATGCCCGGCCTCGTCAATGCCCACGGCCACGCCGCGATGGCCCTCCTGCGCGGCGTGTCCGAGGATGCGCCGCTGGAAACCTGGTTGAACGAACACATCTGGCCGCTCGAGGCACGCCACGTCAGCGAATCGTTCGTCCACGACGGCACGCGGCTCGCCATGGCGGAGATGATCCGCTCCGGCACCACCTGCTTCTCCGACATGTACTTCTTTCCGGAAACCGTCGCCGCCGCGGCCCGCGAGGCCGGCCTGCGCTGCCAGGTGGCGTTTCCGGTGATCGACTTCGCCAACGTGTGGAGCGAGAACGCGGATGCGGCCCTGCACCGCGGCCTGCGCCTGCACGACGCCTACCGCGACGACGCGCGGGTCAAGGTGGCGTTCGGTCCGCATGCGCCCTACAGCGTCACGCGCGAGCACCTCGAGAAGATCCTCATGTACTCCGAGGAACTCGACGCCAACGTGCACATTCACCTGCACGAGACCGCGGCCGAGGTCGCCGCGGCGCGCACGAACCACGGCGCGTCGTGGATCGAGCTGTTCGAGCGCATCGGCCTGCTCTCGCCGCGGCTGCAGGCCGTGCACGCGACCCAGCTGACCGCCGCGGAGATCGACCTCCTGGCACGGAACGGCGTGCACGTCGTGCACTGTCCGCACTCGAACCTCAAGCTCGCGAGCGGTATCTGTCCGGTCGGCGAGCTCCTCGCCGCCGGCGTCAACGTCGCCCTCGGCAGCGACGGTGCCGCTTCCAACAACAGCCTCGACCTGTTCCAGGAGGCGCGCCTCGCGAGCCTCTTGGCCAAGGTGACCGCGGGCGACGCCGCGCGCCTGCCCGAAATCCGCGCACTCGAGATGGCGACCCTCGGCGGCGCGCGCGCACTCGGGCTGGACGCCGTGACCGGTTCGCTCGAAGCCGGCAAGTCCGCCGACCTGGTCGCGGTCGACCTGTCGGCGCCGCGCTTCCAGCCGGTCTACGACCCGCTGGCGCAACTGGTCCACACCGCCGCGGGCAGCGCGGTGAGCCACGTCTGGGTGGCCGGCCGGGCGCTGCTCGTGGACGGCGCGCTCACCACCATCGACGAACAGGCGCTCGGCGAGCGCACCGAGTACTGGCGCGCACGCATCGCGCCCGACTGCAACCGGATGGCGCGAGGGACATGACCACCGAAGCCAACGTCGATCCGCGCGAGATCGCCAAGTTCGAGGCGCTCGCCAGCCGCTGGTGGGATCCGGAGGGCGACTTCCGGCCCCTGCACGACATCAATCCGGTGCGGCTCGACTACATCCGCCGCCACGCGGACTTCGCCGCGGGCCCCGTGCTCGACGTCGGCTGCGGCGGCGGCATCCTGAGCGAGAGCATGGCGCGCGCCGGCGCCACGGTGACCGGCATCGACATGGCCGGCGCGCCGCTCGAGGTCGCGCGCCTGCACGCCCTCGAGACCGGCACCCGCCTCGAGTACCTCGCCAGCACGGCCGAGGAACTCGCCCGGACGCGGCCGGGTGCGTTCCACACCGTCACCTGCCTCGAGATGCTCGAACACGTGCCGGACTTCGCCGGCACGATCCAGGCGTGCGCCGACCTGGCCGCGCCCGGCGCGCAGCTCTTCTTCTCGACGATCAACCGGAATCCGAAAGCCTACGCACTAGCCATCGTCGGCGCCGAGTACGTGCTCGGCCTGCTGCCGCGCGGCACCCACGAATACGCGAAGTTCATCAAGCCGCACGAACTGGCCGACGGCGTGCGCCGCGCGGGCCTCCTGGTCCGGGAGATCGTGGGCATGCGCTACAATCCGTTCACCCGCACCTGCACCCTGTGCGACGACGTCGACGTGAACTACCTGCTCCATGCCGTCAAACCCTGAAGCAACCGCGCCCCGGCCCGGCTGGCCGGCGCTCGACGCGGCGCGCGTGCATTGGCGCTACCAGCCCGCGCCGGACTGCCTGGCCGGCAAGGTCATCCTGGTGACCGGTGCCGGCGACGGCATCGGCCGCGTGGCGGCGCAGACGTTCGCCCTGTACGGCGCCGACGTGCTGCTGCTCGGCCGCACCCGCGGCAAACTCGAGACCGTCTCCGACTGGATCACCGCCAATACACAGACGAGTCCCGTCATCGTGCCCTGCGACCTCGAACTGCTCGACGACACGAGCGCCGAAGCCCTGCTCGAGGCGGTCGCGGAAGCCTACGGGCGCCTCGACGGGATCCTGCACAACGCCTCGCTGCTCGGCCCCAAGGCGCCGCTCGCCCACTACCCGACCAGCGCCTGGAACCAGGTCATGCGGGTGAATGCGTTCGCACCGTTCCTGCTGACCCGGACGCTGTTGCCCGCGTTACAGATGAGCCCGCGCGCCTCGGTGGTCCTGACCTCGTCGAGCGTCGGCCGGAAGGCGCGTGCCTACTGGGGTGCGTACGCGGTCTCCAAGTTCGCGCTCGAGGGGCTCATGCAGATATTCGCCGACGAGTACGAACACACCGGGCGGATCCGCTTCAACAGCCTGAATCCAGGCGCGACCCGCACGGCCATGCGGGCGGCGGCGTATCCCGGCGAGAACCCCGCGGGGGTCGATACGCCGGAGACCCGGATGGACATCCACCTGTACCTGTTCTCGGACGACTCGGCGCACGAGAACGGACAGGCGTTCGATGCGCGGGAGTGGACTGGGGCTCGCACTCGTGCGCGCGACTAGCGCGCCTGGCGAGCCACGGGCTCGCACTCGTGCGCGCGACTAGCGCGCCTGGCGAGCCATCGGCTCGCACTCATTCCTCGGGCTGATAGATCTCGACTCGCTCGGCGCGCATCGCGTAGCCCGCATGGGCCATCTCGGTCGTGCGGCTCGCGACCTGCAGTTCACCGGTCATCCAGACCGGACCCATCTCCCAGAGCTGGTCCAGCGACATCGGCTTCGGCAACTCGATGAGTACGACCTGGTTGGAGGGCGGCGGCGGCAGGTGGATGCACGCGCCAAAGTATGGAACCAGCAGAACCTCTTCTACCCGCGACACGTTCATGGACACCGGCACGAGGTATCCCGGGATGCGCGCCCGGATGCCATGCAGGGCGCCGATCACCGGCGCGTCGACCTCCTGCAGGGCCTTCGGGTCCTCCAGCTGGTCGTCATCCGCCTCGGCGTCATCCAGGTCCATGAAGAACCGGCTGTAGTCGATCTCGGCAGGCTCCCAGCCGGGGGGCATGAGATCCTCCCAATAGAGCGTGCGCACCGCGGGATCGACCGGCGGCGTCGCGGCACCAAGGCACGGCACCAGCAGCAGCAGCGCGAGCCAGATGCGCCCGTTCATGCGGCCAGCGGATCCATGCTGACCAGCAGGCGTCCGCCCACTGCATGGGGTGAACGATGCACCACGCCGCCGAGCTGACCGGTGTCCCAGGCACTGCCCTTGAACAGCGCGACCGCACCGGCCGGCAGGCGCCGGATTCGCGCCCCGGGCCGCAGGAGTCCGGACGACTCGTCGGGCTTGCCCGCCGCGCCGGGGCCGAGGCGCTCGCGGGTCACGTCCCGGTCGCACAACCACTCCGTGCCCGGCCCCGCGTAAGTGGTCAGCAACCGCACCGGGATCCGGTCCACGTGAAAGCGCGGGCACATCGGCCCGGACAGGGTCATGACACGCAAGCCGACACGCGGCGCACCGAACAGTTCGGCAAAGACCTCGACGAGCGCGCCCACGTCGTCGAGCCATGCCGCGCGGCCAGGGAGCCCCCGGCACGGGGATCCGATGCGCCGGTCGAGTTCGGCGACCGCCCGATCGCACGGGACATCGAGCGTTTCCTCGAGGCGAATGCGCTGTTCCAGGAGCGCGCCCGCGAACCCGGCCACGTCGGCGGGCAGGGTTCGCATGAGAGCAACCAGCTCGACGTCGGGATCGTGGATCGCCACGAGTTCGAGGAGGTCGTCGGTATCCACGGCGCGTACCGGCAAGACATCGTGCACCGCCGTTGCGAGCTCCTGCACGGCGGGGGATTCGTACGCTGCTGCCATCATGAGTCCTCGACCAGGTCGTCCGAATTCTCGATCTAGATGTTATAACGTATCACAACGACCTGAGAACCCCCTGGCGCGGGTGGCGGTGCACGCTGGAACGACTCAGAGGGACGGATAGGGCAGCAGGAGCGAGCGCTGCTCACGGTCCTGGCGGCTGCGGCGTCCCTGCGCGGGGCGCGGCGCCGGCAGTCGCAGCAGCCGGTACAGGGCTGCCAGGTCCTGCTCGCCGAGCTCGACCCAGCGGCCGCTGCGCAGCGTCGAGGAGAGAAACACCGGCCCGTAACGCACACGCTTCAGGCGGCTCACCACCAGGCCCACCGCTTCGAACAGGCGGCGCACCTCACGATTGCGGCCCTCCATCAGCACGACGTGGTACCAGTGATTGGAACCGGAACCGTTGTAGTAACGGATGTCGCTGAAACGCAGCTGCTCGCCATCGACCTCGACACCCTGGCAGAGGCGCTTCAGCTCCGCATCGGAGAGCTTGCCGTTGACGCGCACGGCGTACTCCCGGTCGAGCCCGGTCGAGGGGTGCATCATGCGGTTGGCGAGCGCGCCGTCGTTGGTGATCAGCAGCAGGCCCGCGCTCATGAAGTCGAGCCGCCCCACCGCGATCCAGCGGCCACTGGCGAGCTTCGGCAGGTCGTCGAATACCGTGGGGCGTCCTTCCGGATCGCTGCGGGTGCAGATCACGCCACTCGGCTTGTTGTAGACCAGCACCCGCGCTTCCTCGCGGCGGGCCGTGCGTACCGGCTGTCCGTCGACCTGGATGCGGTCGGCGGCCGTGACACGCTGCCCCACGTGTGCCGGCGCGCCGTTGACACTGACCCGGCCGGCGGCGATCCACTCCTCCAGCGTGCGGCGCGAGCCGTAGCCGAGATCGGCGAGGACTTTCTGCAGCTTGTCGCCGGCGCCGGGCTCCGCGGCGCTGCGCGGTGCACGTTTCATTGGCGCTGCGGTTGCGGCAGCACCACGACCTGCGCGAGGCGTGTCTGCCCTGCGTCGTCGTCCGCCGGATCGTCCGCAGAATCGTCCGCCGGGTCGTCGCCGGTGGCCTCGGCGTCCAGTTCGTCCCAGCCGTCGGCGGTGGCTTCAGGGTCGTCGATCGACGGCAGTTCACGCGCCTCCGGCACCGCCTCCTCGATCACCAGGGGCTCGATCAGCGAGCGGATCTCCGGCAGCGACGGCAGCTGGTCGAGGCTCTTCAGGTTGAAGTAGTCGAGGAACGCCCGCGTGGTGCCGTACAGCGACGGCCGGCCGGGCACCTCGCGCTGGCCCACCACGCGGATCCAGTCGCGTTCGATGAGCGTGCGCATGATGTTCTGGCTGACCGCGACGCCGCGCAGTTCCTCGATGTCGCCGCGGGTCACCGGCTGCTTGTAGGCGATCAGCGCGAGGGTTTCGAGCAGCGCGCGCGAGTATCGCGGCGGCTTCTCTTCCCACAACCGGCCGACCCATTCGGCATATTCCTGGCGCACCTGGTAGCGGTAGCCGGACGCCACCCGGCTCAGTTCGTAGCCACGCCCTTCTGCTTCCGCGGCGAGCGTGTCGAGCGTGGCGCGGATCAGCGCGCGGCCTTCCTCCGAGTCGAGTTCACCGTGCGCGAACAACCGGGTCATGCGGTCGACGGAGAGCGGCTCTTCCGCCGCGAACAGCGCGGCCTCGAGGATCTGTTTCAGCTTCTGGGGGTCGATCGCGGTTTCCATGCGGGTCACTGCCGTCCTGCGCGCACGTAGATCGGTGCGAACGCTTCGCTCTGTACGAACTCGATCAGCTGCTCGCGCAACAGCTCGAGCATGGCGAGAAAGGTCACCACCACGCCCATGCGACCCTCCTCGGGGCGGAACAGGGCGTTGAACGCGATGAAGTCATGCGTTGCGTTGACCGTCGCGAGGATGTTGCTCATGCGCTCCCGGACGCTGAGCGGCTCGAGCTGGACCGAATGATGCTGGTACAGGTCGGCGCGCCGCAGGACCTGGGCGAGCGCCAGCAGCAGTTCGCGCAGGTCGACGTCCGGCTCGACGCGGACTCTGGCCAGCTCCGGGCGCGCTGCGCGCGCCGGGAACAGGTCCCGTTCCATGCGCGGCAGCTCGTTCAGCTGCTCGGCGGCGGTCTTGATCTGCTCGTACTCCTGCAGGCGGCGGATCAGCTCCGCGCGCGGGTCGTCCTCCTCGACGTCGTGCCCGGCAGGCCGCGGCAGCAGCATGCGCGACTTGATCTCGGCCAGCATCGCGGCCATGACCAGGTATTCGCCGGCCAGCTCGAGCTGCATGCTGTGCATGAGCTCGATGTAGGCCATGTACTGTTCGGTGATCTCGGCGACGCGGATCTCGAGGATGTCGAGATTCTCGCGCCGGATCAGGTACAGCAGCAGATCGAGCGGCCCCTCGAAGGTCTCGAGGAACACCTCCAGCGCTTCCGGCGGGATGTACAGGTCGGTCGGCAGTTCGCGCACGGTCTCGCCGCGCACGAGCGCGACGATCTCCTGCTCGCTCTCCCGGACCAGGTGCAGGCGTGGCCGCTCGCTCGGCATCATGGACAGGTCCTCATCTGCGGCCTCACTTGTAGGAGACACCCATCGCGGTGCGGACCTCGTCGAGGGTCTCGCGGGCAGCGTCGCGGGCGCGCTCGGCGCCTTCCACCAGGATCGACTCGACCAGGTCCGGGTCGGCCTCGAAGGGTGCGGCGCGTTCCCGCATCACCTGCTGTTCCGCGTTGATCGCCTCGATGAGCGGACGTTTGCAGTCGATGCAGCCGATGCCGGCGGTGCGGCAACCGTCGGCCAGGCGCGCGCGGGTCGGCTCGTCCGTATAGATCTCGTGCAGCGCGAACACCGGACACTTGGCCGGGTCGCCCGGGTCGGTACGCCGCACCCGCGCCGGGTCGGTCATCATGGTGCGGATCTTCGCCTCCACCACCTCCGGCGCTTCGCGCAGCGCGATGGTGTTGTTGTAGGACTTCGACATCTTCTCGCCATCGAGTCCCGGCACCCGCGCTTCGCGGGTCAAGAGCGCCTGGGGCTCCGGCAGGATGATGCGTCCGCCGCCTTCGAGATAGCCGAACAGCCGCTCACGGTCGCCGATCGAGAGGTTCTGCTGCTCCTGCAGCAGCGCGCGGGCGCGCTCGAGCGCCTCCGCGTCGCCGGCTTCCTGGTAGCGGCGGCGCAGCGTCGTATACATGCGCGAGTTCTTCTTCCCCATGCGCGTGATGGCCGCTTCCGCGTGCGCCTCGAAGTCCGGCTCACGGCCGTACAGGTGATTGAACCGGCGCGCCACCTCGCGGGTCAGCTCGACGTGCGCGACCTGGTCGGCGCCGACCGGGACGTTGCCGGCCCGGTAGATCAGGATGTCCGCCGACTGCAGCAGCGGGTAGCCGAGAAAGCCGTAGGTCGACAGGTCCCGGTCGTTCAGTTTCGCCTGCTGGTCCTTGAAGCTCGGCACGCGCTCGAGCCAGCTGAGCGGGGTGATCATCGAGAGCAGCAGGTGCAGTTCGGCGTGCTCCGGCACCTGCGACTGGACGAACAGTGTGGCCGCCCCCGGATTGATGCCGGCCGCCAGCCAGTCGACCACCGTGTCGAACGCGTACTGACGGATGTTGTGGGCGTTCTCGTAGTCGGTGGTGAGCGCGTGCCAGTCGGCCACGAAGAAGAAACACTCGTACTCGTGCTGCAGGCGCACCCAGTTCTTCAGCACCCCGTTCAGATGCCCGAGGTGCAGGCGGCCGGTGGGGCGCATGCCGGAGAGCACGCGCCGACTCGAATCATTACTGCTCAAAGCAGTCCCTTGGAAGCTGCGACGCGCGCCATTATAGGTGCGCGATCAGCCAAACTCACCCAACCCCGGGCGCACCAGTTCGGGCGCGTCGCCGGTCAGGTCGATCACCGTCGTGGGCAGTACGCCGCACGTGCCGCCGTCCAGGATGACATCGACCGCAGCGCCGACCCGGTCGCGGATTTCCTCCGGGTCGGTGAGCGGCAGCGCGTCGCCCGGGAGCCGCATGGTCGTGGTCATCATCGGTTCGCCGAGCGCGCCGAGCAGGGCCTGGGCGATCGGGTGGTCGGGCACGCGCAGACCGATGGTCTTGCGCTTCGGATGGACCAGCCGACGCGGCGTCTCGCGCGTGGCGGGAAGCAGGAATGTGTAAGGACCCGGCGTCAACTGTTTGATAAGCCGGAAGTTGCTGTTGCTGACACGAGCGTACACGGCAATCTCGGAGAGATCGCGGCAGGCCAGCGTGAAGTGATGGTTGTCCTCCAGCCGACGGATCTGGCGGATCCGGTCGAGCGCCGCCTTGTCACCGATGTGGCAGCCGAGCGCGTAGGTCGTCTCGGTCGGGTACACGACGAGCCCCCCCGCCGCGACGATTTCGACGGCGCGCGCGAGCAGTCGCTGCTGCGGGTGGGTGGGATGGATGCTGAGAAACTGGCTCACGGCGCTCGGCGGGCATTGGAGACTTGGCTTGCGGCGGCAGTCTACACGAACGTCGCTCCCGAATGGTGACGAAGCGCGACCGGATGCGCCGAACGGACTCGCCGAACGGACTCGCCGAACGGAATCATGGACCCGGAGCGGGAAAGTGTTATTCTCCATTGACGTCAATATGAATTGACATGGCCTGGGGAGGCCGGACACGCCATGGGGGCGCGGATATACCGGAGGGGAACATGAGAACGGTCGCCGACATCCTGACCGACAAGGGTCGCGAAGCCTACTGGATCGATCCGCTCGCCTCGGTCTTCGACGCCTTGCAGATGATGCACGATCACAATGTCGGCGCGCTGCTGGTCATGATCGAGGGCTACCTCGTCGGCATCGTCTCGGAGCGCGACTACGTCCGCAAGGTGATCCTCGACCACCGCACGTCGAAACGCACCCGGGTCTCAGAGATCATGACCCGTGAAGTCATCCGGGTCACCACCACCGATACCGTCCACCACTGCATCGACCTGATGCGCGAGCACCGCTTCCGCCACCTCCCGGTGGTCGAGGAGGGCAAGGTGCTCGGCATCCTCTCCCTGCGCGACCTGTTCCTCGAGGCCATCGAGCGGGCCACCGAAAGCGCACCGCCGGTCCGCCAGGCGGGCTGAAGGCGCCGACCGGCACGACGCCGCACCCGGCAGGCGTGGCCCGGGCGAGCGCCGCTGCCGGCCGCGGCACACCCGACCCCGTCATTACAGACGGCATCCGATTCTTTATGATGCTCGCCCAACGCCGCAGCGGACGCGTCGACCGCCCCACATGAACCAGCTGATCGATCTCCTGCCGATCGTCGTCTTCGTCGCGGTGTTCTTCGCGAGCGACATCTACTACGCGACCGGCGCGCTGATGCTCGCGGTCACCCTGCAGGTCGGCATCCTGCTCGCGCTGCGCCGCCCGCTGTCGCGGGAACTCAAGCTGACGTTCTGGGCGAGCATCCTGTTCGGCGCGCTGACCCTGCTGTTTCGCAACGAACTCTTCATCCAGTGGAAGCCGACCATCGTCAACTGGCTGCTGGCCGGATCGCTGGTGGGCAGTCATTTCATCGGCAAGCGCAACCTGCTGCAGCAACTGCTCGGCAAGCAGCTGAGCCTGGTGGACGAAGTCTGGGTGCGGCTCAACTTCGGCTGGGCCTGCGGCTTCTTCCTGGCCGGCGTGCTGAACCTGTTGGTGGCGTACAACTTCTCCATGGAGTTCTGGGTCAGCTACAAACTGTTCGGAGGCTTCGCGCTCACCCTGCTCTACGTGATCATCACCATGGTCTACCTGGCCCGGAAAGGCTTCCTCGACGAGGACCACACCGCGACGGCACCGGTAGACGAGGGGCGGCCTTGAACGCCGCAGCGGTACGGGTTCGTGCGGCCTCCCTGATGCTGGCGGCACTCTGTTGCGCCGCCCCCCTGCACGCCCAGGAGACCGCCGCGGATACCCCGCTGTTCACGCCCACCGCACCGCCGGCCAGCATGCCCCGCAGCGTTTCCGCGCCGGAACGCGCCCCCGCCGTGCGCGTGACGACCACCGACAACGCCGCGCTCGCCGAGCGGATCGACGCGCTGCGCGCGGAGATCGAGGCGTTGCGCACCACGCGCCAGGATCGCACCGACCTCGAGACCACGAATCAGCGTCTGACCGAGCTGAACGCGCAGCTGCGCCAGGAAGTGGAGATCCTTGCCCTGGAACTGCAGAGCCTGCGCGCCGGTGCGACCCGCCGCTGGCTGCTGCAGGGCGCCGGGCTCGTCCTGCTCGGGCTCCTGCTCGGCGTGCTGATCAAGGCACGCCCGCGTCGCAGCGCGTGGAACTGAGTCAAGGCGCCATGACCGTCCTCAGCGTGAATCTCAACAAGGTCGCCCTGCTGCGCAATTCGCGGCTCGGCCAGATCCCGAGCGTGACCCGCGCGGCCCGAACCGTGATCGCGGCCGGCGCGCGCGGCATCACCGTGCACCCGCGCCCCGACCAGCGCCACATCCGGCCGGACGACGTCACCGCGCTCGCCGCGCTGCTCGAGGACTTCCCAGAGATCGAGTTCAACATCGAGGGCAATCCGTACGCCGGCCCGCGCGACAACGGCTACCCCGGCTTCGACGCGCTGGTGGACGGCGCGAGACCGCACCAGGTCACCCTGGTGCCGGACAGCGACGCGCAGCTCACCTCCGATCACGGCTGGGATCTCACCGACGACACGCGGCAACTCACCACGACGATCGCGCGCTACCGGCAGGCCGGCGCCCGCGTGAGCCTCTTCATGGACCCGGATCCGGACGCGATCAGCCGTGCGCGCGAGTGCGGCGCGGATCGCATCGAGCTCTACACCGGTCCGTTCGCCGAGCACGCCCTGCACCACGGCCTCGAACACCCCGCCACGCTCGCGCTGTTCGAGCGCTATCGGGCCGCGGCCGCGCATGCCGCGGCCATCGGCCTCGGCGTGAACGCCGGGCACGACCTCGATCTGCACAACCTGCGCCTGTTCCGCCAGATTCCGGGCATCGCCGAGGTCTCGATCGGCCACGCGCTGATCAGCGACGCGCTCGACATGGGCCTCGCGGCCACGGTTCGTGCGTACGTCGAGGTGCTGCGATCGACCGAAGATTGAGCCAACCGTCATGACACGACACTTTGCCCTGCTCTTCATCAGCCTCTGCGCCCTGCTCGGGCCCACCGTATCCGGCGCGGCCGAACCCGACGCCCCGCGCGTTCGTATCACGACCACGCTCGGCGACATCGACGTCGTGCTCGATCCGGTGCGCGCACCCGAGACGGTCGCCAATTTCCTGGACCTCGTGGACAGCGGCTTCTACGAGGGTCTGATCTTCCACCGCGTGATCGCCAACTTCATGATCCAGACCGGCGGCTACGACCGCGCGCTCGGCTACCGGGAACCGCCGCGCCAGGTGCGCAACGAATCGGCCAACGGGCTGCGCAACCTGCGCGGCACGCTCGCCATGGCGCGGCTCGACCCGCCGGACTCGGCGGACAGCCAGTTCTTCATCAACGTGAACGACAACGCGCACCTCGATCCCGCGCCCGGCCGACCGGGCTACACGGTCTTCGGGCGGGTGGTGGACGGCATGGACGTGGTGACCGGGATCGAACTGGTGAACACCCACATCGCCGGGGGCATGGCCGGCGTGCCGGAGACGCCGGTGCTGATCCAGCGGATCGTGCGGCTGCCCTGAACGGAACACGCACGCGACGTTCGCAGCCTGCCGCCCGGTTGGTTATGATCGGCGCTTTTGACCGGACGCCCACTCCTCATGCGCACCATCATCATCGCCGCGGCCAGCGCCCTGTTCTTCGCCGCACTCGTCACCGAACTCACCACACGGCTGTGGCCAGGCAACTACTTCGCCCTGCTGGTCACCGCCGCCCTGGCACTTTTCGTGTCGGGGCTCGTCAACCTGCGGCTCGCCGGCCGCGCTCCGGCCAGGGCCGCCACGGCCGCGCCGCTGGGCCCCGCCTCGGAAGTGACCCGTCCGCGCACGCAGGATGGCGCGCGCACGACCCGGCAGCCGGCCAGCAGTCGTCCCGCAGCCGACGCCCGTACCGCCCGGAGCGAAGCGCCCCGCCGCGAACGCCAGGAACCGCGTCGCGAGGGTGCCGAACCGCGCCGCGAGCGTCCGGAATCGCGCCGCGACCTGCCTGAACCAGGCCGTGAGCGTGGCGAACCGGTGCCGGCCGGCCCACGCGAACAGGGCACCGTGAAGTGGTTCAACCGCACCAAGGGATTCGGCTTCGTCATCCGTGAATCGGGCGACGAGATCTTCGTCCACCAGCGTTCGATCCGGATGACCGGCGAAGGCGACGAGCGGCGCCGGCCGATGCTGCAGGACGGCCAGACGGTGAGCTTCGTGGTGACGGTGCGCGACAAGGGGCCGCAGGCGGAAGACGTCGTCCCGGTCGAGCGCTCCTGAGCCGCGGGGACGCACCCACGTGAACGTGCGCGCCCTGCTCACGGAACGCTTCGAGGCGGCGCTCGCGGCCGTGCTCGGCGAAGCAGTCCCGGCGAACGTACAGCCCGCCGGCCGGCCCGAATTCGGCGACTACCAGGTCAACGGCATCATGCCGGCCGCGAAGCGGATGCGCGGCAACCCGCGTGCGCTCGCGGAACAGGTGCTCGCCCGGGTGGCGATCGACGACCTCGTCGAACCGCCGGAGATTGCCGGACCCGGCTTCATCAACCTGACCCTGAAAGTGGACTTTCTCGCCGAGACGATCGGCAGCATGCCGCTGCTCGCGACGACCGCACATCCCGAGCGGATCGTCGTCGACTACTCGAGCCCCAACCTCGCGAAGGAGATGCACGTCGGTCACCTGCGCAGCACGATCATCGGCGACGCGCTGGCGCGCCTGCTCGCAGCCCTCGGCCACACGGTCATTCGCCAGAACCACGTCGGCGACTGGGGCACCCAGTTCGGCATGTTGCTCACCTACCTGGACGAGACCGGCGCCAATTCAGCGGAACTGGCGGACCTCGAGCAGTTCTATCGCGCCGCCAAGGCCCGTTTCGACGACGACCCGGCGTTCGCCGCGCGCAGCCGCGAGACGGTGGTCAGGCTGCAACAGGGCGACGCACACGCACGCGAAGCATGGCAGCGATTCATCGACGTCTCGCTCGCGCACTGCCAGGCGATCTACGACCGGCTGGGGGTGACGCTCTCGCCCGCCGACGTGTACGCGGAAAGCGCCTACAACGACGCGCTCGCCGATATCGTCGCGGAGCTCGATCGACAGGGTCTCGCGACGGCATCGGATGGCGCCACCTGCGTGTTCCTCGACGAGTTCAAGGGCAAGGACGGCGAGCCGCTGCCGGTGATCGTGCAGAAGTCCGACGGCGGTTACCTGTACGCCACAACCGATCTCGCCGCCGTGCGCTACCGGTCGCGCACGCTCGCCGCGGACCGGGTGCTGTACCTGACCGACGCGCGCCAGGCGCTGCACTTCCGCCAGATCTTCGCGGTCGCGCGCCGCGCCGGGTTCGCGAACCCCACGACGCGGCTCGAACACATGCCGTTTGGCGCGATGCTCGGCACCGACGGCAGGCCGTTCCGCACGCGTGCCGGCGAAGTGGTCAAGCTCGCGGAACTCCTCGACGAGGCCGAGGCCCGCGCGCTTGCCCTGGTCGCCGGCAAGAATCCGGAGCTGCCGGAGGACGAACGCCGGGCGGTCGCGAGGGCGGTCGGGATCGGCGCGGTGAAATACGCGGACCTGTCGAAGAACCGCGCGAGTGACTACGTGTTCGACTGGAACCAGATGCTCGCCTTCGAAGGCAATACGGCGCCGTACCTGCAGTACGCCTGCACCCGGATCCAGAGCATCTTCCGGCGCGGCGAAGTGACGCCGGAGACCCTGCCGGTGCGTCCCGCGATCGACGAACGCGCGGAGCGTCAGCTCGCCGTGCTGCTGGTGCGATTCCAGGAAATCGTCGAACAGGTGGCCGAGGATGGTTGCCCGCACCTGCTGTGCGGTTACCTGTACGAACTCTCGACCGCGTTCATGCGGTTCTACGAGGCGTGCCCGATCCTGAATGCCGACGCGGGTGTGCGGGCGAGCCGCCTGCGGCTCTGCGCACGCACGGGGGATACGCTGCGCCTCGGTCTCGGCCTGCTCGGCATCGAGACCGTGGAGCGGATGTAGCCGGGCTCAGCCGCGCGCGAGGCGCGGCACCGAGTAAGACTTGAGTTCGCGCACGAAGTCCTTCAGCGCCTGGATGCCGCTCGCCTCGGCGTCGGCGCACCATTGCCGGAGTTCCCGGACCAGTTCTTCGGCGTTGCCGCCGCGCTTGGCCCAGACCGCCTGCAGACGCTGCCTGAAATCGTAGACCTCCTGCAGCGCGGGGTTCTCCTCCAGGAGCGCCGTGCGCCGGTCACGCTGCTCGGCATCGACCAGCGATTCCTCTCGGCAGAGCAGGCGCCGCGCACCGCGCACCATGCCGCGGGTGACGTTGCCTGCGCGGGCGAGCTCCTGTTCGACCAGGGGCGTCACCACGTTCTCGGCGTAAGTCGCCATGATCCGGAAGCGGTCGTTCAGCACCGCCCACGCGGTATCGATGTCGAGGGTGGTCTTGCCGGGGACCTTCTCGACCACCGGCCCGGTGCTGCGCGGTTTGGCGAGGCCGACGGACTGGAAAAGACGGATCCACAACCAGCCGATGTCGAATTCCCAGGGCTTCTGCGAGAGCTTGGCCGAGTTCGGATAGGTGTGGTGGTTGTTGTGCAGTTCCTCGCCGCCGATCAGGATGCCCCAGGGCGAGATGTTGCGTGCAGCGTCCGGGCACTCGAAGTTCCGGTAGCCCCAGAAGTGGCCGATGCCGTTGATCACACCCGCGGCCAGCACCGGGATCCAGAGCATCTGCACGGCCCAGATGGTGAGGCCGATGGCGCCAAACAGCACCAGGTCGATGACCAGCATCAGGCTGACGCCGATGAAGTTGTAGGGCGTGTAGATGTGCCGCTCGAGCCAGTCGTCCGGCGTACCGGCGCCGAAGCGCTTCAGCGTCTCGGGCACGGCAGCTTCGCGGTAGACCTCGGCGCCCTGCCAGAAGATCTTGCGGATTCCCTGGATCTGCGGGCTGTGCGGGTCGTCCGGGGTTTCGCAGGTGGCGTGGTGCTTGCGGTGGATGGCGGTCCACTCCTTGGTGATCATGCCCGTGGTCAGCCACAGCCAGAACCGGAAGAAGTGCTGGAGCACCGGGTGCAGATCGACCGCGCGGTGGGCCGAATGGCGGTGCAGATAGACGGTTACGCCGACGATCGTGATATGGGTCATCACGAGCGTGAAGACCACCAGCTGAGTCACGGATGCATTGACAAGACCATGGCTCAACCAATCGAGCAGGGCATTCACAGGCAGAGATCTCCTCAACGGGGCGGTGCCCCGGACGGTACGAACCGACGCATTCTGACAACAACCCCCCGAAAAGGCCATATGAGGGGATGGGGTCAGAGTAAAAGCTGGATCTGGGGTTGGAGTGAAATTTTAGGCTGGGGTCGGAGTAAAAGTGGGGTGATTTCTTGCCCGATAGCTAGAATCTTGGCCCACTTTTACTCCGACCCCAGCCTAAAATTTCACTCCAACCCCAGATCCAGCTTTTGCTCTGACCCCATGCATACCACCCTCATAGCGCCAGCCGACCTGGCCGCCCTGCTCGCCGCGGAGGCTCCGGTCCGCATCCTGGACTGCCGCGCGCGCCTCGACGACCACGCCTTCGGCGCCCGTGCCTACGCCGAAGGCCATCTGCCGGGCGCCGTATACGCCAACGTGGACACGGATTTCGCCGCCCCGCCCGGCGCCGGCGGCCGCCACCCGCTGCCGGACGACGCCCGCCTCGCCGCTCGCCTGCGCGAATGGGGCATCGACGACACCGACCAGATCGTCACCTACGACGATGCCGGCGGGCCGTTCGCAGCACGGGCCTGGTGGTGCATCCGACGCCTGGGTCACCGCGCGGTCGCCGTCCTGGACGGCGGATTCAAAGCCTGGCAGGGCGAACTGACCGCCACGAGCCCCCCGACCGCCCCCGGGAATTTCAGCATCCGCCCGCCGCTCACCCGCGAAATCGACGCCACCACGCTGCTCGCCCGCCTCGACAGCGCCGATCTGGTCGACGCCCGCGCCCGGCCCCGGTTCGAAGGCCGCGAGGAACCCATCGACCCGGTCGCCGGGCACATTCCCGGGGCCGTCTGCCTGCCGTTCCAGGAGAACCTCACGCCGGACGGGCGCTTCCGCGCCCCCGTGCAACTCGCCGAACGGTTCGCCGGACACGGCCCGGAGACGATCTGCTACTGCGGTTCGGGCGTGACCGCCGCACACAACATCCTGGCGATGCGCATCGCCGGCCTGCCCGAACCGATCCTGTACCCCGGCAGCTGGAGCGATTGGATCCGCGACCCCGCGCGGCCGCGCGCGCCCTGATGGCCGGACCGGTGCTCGCCACCGCCCGGCTCGCCTGGCGCGACGACCAGCCCTACTCCCTCGACTTCGGCGACATCTATCACGCGCCGGACGGCGCCGCCGAGGTCGCGCGGGTCTTTCTGACCCCAAGCGACTTCGCAGCCCGCGCGCAGCGCCTGCCCACGTTCCGGGTCGGCGAGCTCGGCTTCGGCTCCGGCCTCAATTTCGTGGTCGCCGCCGCGGCCTGCCTGGCGGCGGGCGCGCGCCTGCACTTCTGGTCGTTCGAACACGCGCCCATCGCCCCGGACGACTTCCGCCGCCTCGCGACACGCCGCGCCAAATCCCACCCCCTGTACGCCGAACTGGCGCGGGTCTATCCGCCGCCCCTCGCCGGCTGGCACCAGCGCCATCTCGCAGGCGGGCGCGTCCGCCTGTCGGTCTTCTGGGGCGACGCGGCCGCGGGACTTGTCGAACTGGCCGCGCTGCAACGCGCGCCGCTCGATGCGTGGTTCCTCGACGGCTTCGCGCCGGATCGCAATCCGGCGCTCTGGTCTAGCGCCTGTTTCGAGCCGATCGCCGCTCTCTCGGCGCCGGGCACCACTGTCGCGACGTTCACGGCCGCGGGTAGAGTCCGCCGGGCGCTGGCCGACGTGGGCTTCCAGATGCGCCGGGTGGACCAGCGGCCGCACAAACGGGAAAGCCTGACCGGTGTATTCGCAGCAGAGGGCTGCCCGGCATCCTCGCCCCCGCGCCGCGCCACCGTATTCGGCGCCGGCCTTGCCGGGGCGAGCGTCGCGCGGCAGCTCGCCGAAGCGGGCATCGCCGTGACGGTCCACGACCCTCACCCGCCGGGGAGCGCCCGTCCCGCGCCCATGGGCCCGAACGAGCCGCTTCCCGGCTCGCACATGCCGACCAC
Source organism: Pseudomonadales bacterium (assembly GCA_019634925.1). Taxonomy (GTDB): domain Bacteria; phylum Pseudomonadota; class Gammaproteobacteria; order Pseudomonadales; family Azotimanducaceae; genus UBA7803. The sequence goes on along the minus strand of JAHCAL010000001.1, from coordinate 487,917 downwards.
GGTTCTACACGGGCGCCTGCTGGCCGACCCCGGTCCGGCCGGTCGCCTGCGCTGCCACGCCTACCTGTTCGCGGCCGCTTTCGCCGCGCGCTTCGACGGCTTCACGCCGACCGGCGTACTCCAGCTCGAGGGACCGGGCCCGCGGCGAAACGCCCCTGACTCCGACCCCAAAATTGACTCCGACCCCAACTGTGACTCTGACCCCAATCGGATTCCGGCGCGGTTGGCGGCGATCGCGGCGACCTGGGGCGATAGCGGTGGCTGGCTCGAGGCGCTGACGGCGGAGCAGGCGCGCGCGCGGGTCGGCTGGCCGGTGACCGGCGGCGGACTATGGTTCGCGGATGCCGGCGTGGTCACGACGCCGACGCTCTGCCGCGCGCTCCTCGACCATCCGAACATCGAGCTGATCGATCGCGCCATCCCGTTGCCGGACGCGCCACCCGACGACGACGCTCCGATGATCCTCGCGTGCGGCGCCGCGATCCGCGCGTGCGCCCCGGCCCGTTACCTGGAACTCGCCGCCGTGCACGGGCAACTCGACGCCGTGACGACCGGCGCCCTGCCGCGCGCTCCCGTGGTCGGCAACGGCTATCTCGCGCCCGCGGCCGGCCGGCTCACCTTGGGCGCGACCTACGAATACCGCCCCTGGTCGCCGGAACGCGCGACCGCCGCCAACCTCGCGCAACTCGGCGATCAGGACCACAAGTGGTTCGAGCGTGCCCGCGGCACCCGGGTCACGAGCTCCGACCGCAATGCCGTCGCCGGCCCTCTCTACGATGCCGACGGACGCCCGCTGGCACCGCTGTACGTCAGTACCGGTCACGGCTCGATGGGCAACGTGAGCAGTCATTTCAGCGCCGCGCTCGTCAGCGCCCTCATCACCGGCGACGCGCCACCGCTGAGTCCCGATCTCGTGGACCTGCTCTCGCCCCTGCGCTTCCGGCTGCGCCAGGCGCGGCGCGGCTACCGGTTCGGCGCGTCAGCGACTGACCAGCACGCCTGACGCTTCGAGTTCGGCCAGCGCCGTATCGTCCAACCCCAGGCGCTCGCGCAGGACCGCGCGATTGTCCGCGCCCTGCAGGCCGGCGCCCGCGCGCGGCCCGACCTCCGTCGCGGAAAAACGGAACGGCGAACGCGGCACCCGGGCCCGCGCGCCGTTGAGCTCCACGTCCACGAACACGCCGCGCTGCTGCGCCCACGGCTCGTCCGGCACGCTCGCAAGCGCCTTCACCGTGCCGAGCGGAATGCGCGCCGAATCGAGCGCCGACTCGAACGCCGCGACCGAATCGTATGCCGCCGCCCAGCTCTGCATGAGGGCGTTGATCTCCGATTCCTTGCCCTGGGTTTCCCGGGGCGTGAGCCAGCCGCGGGCCTCGAGCTCCGCCTCCTTGCCGAGCGCACGCGCGACGCCGAACACCCACGTGGTAGGGTTACCGGGCACCTGCACCCAGGTGCCGTCGCCGAATCGCAGCAGCGCGGCGCGACCCGGCCGGAACGGACTGATCTCGTCGCCGAAGCCGCCGTTCACCTCCACGGCCGTGAACTCGTTGACCGCCAGCATGGTTTCCGCCATCGACACGTCGACATGCTGCCCGCCGCCGCCCCGCAGCCGCCCCACAAGGGCCGCGAGAATCGCGCTCGCCGCCTGCGCGCCGGCGGCGAAGTCGACGTGCGAGACCGGTTCCGGCAGCGGGTCCATGCCGCGTTCCCGCGCGCCGAGTTCGATCAGGCCGAGCTCGGCATGGATCACCGGCGCATAGGCACGCCGGCCCGCCGCCGGGCCCGACTGTCCGTAACCGCTGATCGAGCAGTAGATGATGTCCGGCCGGATCGCGCGGATGTCCTCGTAGCCGATGCCGAGACGCGCCGCGACGCCCGGCCGGTAGTTCTCGACCAGCACGTCGGCCTGCGCGGCCAGCGCACGCACCAGGTCGCGGCCGCGCGCCTGCGCCAGGTCGATCGAAAGGAGCCGCTTGCCCACGTTCTGCTGGGCAAAGCCGACCGCCACGCCACCCACCTTCGGCACGCCGCCACGCAGCAGATCGCCTTCCGGCGGCTCGATCTTGATGACCTCGGCACCGAGGTCCGCCAGCGTGCGTGTACAGGCCGGCCCCGCGACCACACGGGTCAGGTCCAGCACGGTGATGCCTTCGAGCAGCATTCGATTCGTTCTCCGGTCGGGTATTGGCGTTGCGGTCGGGACACGCGAGCATAGCGGGAATTTCACGACCGCGGCGAGGCATGGCATGAACCTGGTGAACGCGCGCGTAACCGCGCTGGCGGCGGCGCTGACCGCGCGCGGCGAAACCGTCGCGGTCGCGGAATCCTCCACTGGCGGACTGATCGCCGCGTCGCTGCTCGCGGTGCCGGGCGCCTCCGCCTACTTCGTCGGCGGCAGCGTGGTCTACACCCTCGCATCGCGCCGCGAACTGCTCCGGATGACGGCCGCCGACGTGGAGGGCCTGGCACCCCTGTCCGAACCGATGGTGCGACGCTTCGCCGAACGGGCGCGCGCCCAGCTGGACGCGACCTGGGGTGTCGCGGAGCTCGGTGCGGCCGGACCGACGGGTGCGCGTTACGGCCACCCGGCCGGCACCAGCGTGCTGGCGGTGACCGGACCGGTGACCATGTCGGTCACCGTGCAGACCGGCAGCGCGGACCGCGAAGCCAACATGTGGCGGTTCACCGATGCGGCGCTGGCGCTGTTCGAGCAGGCGTTGAACGCGGCCGACGACGCCCGACCACGTGCCGACTGATCAGGCAACGGAACAGGCGCAGGTCAAAGCAACCTGCGATGTCCCGATGCCGCAGGGCAGCGGACCCATCAGATGCTGAACTCCCGCACGTTCATCACGCAGTCGGTGCGACGGATCGCCTCGATCGTCGCCGAGTCGACCTCGTGCGCCACGTCGATCAGGTTGTAGGCCACGTCGCCGCGGCTCTTGTTGATCATGTCGACCACGTTGATCTGCCGGTCGGCGAGCACCGAGGTGACCTTGTTCAGGATCCCCGGCACGTTGCGGTTGGTGACCGCGATGCGATAGCCGCCGGCGGGCTCCAGGCTCACCGCCGGGAAGTTCACCGAGTTGCGGATGTTGCCGGTCTTCAGGAACTGGACCAGCTGGTCCGCGGCCATCACGGCACAGTTTTCTTCGGCTTCCTCGGTACTCGCGCCGAGGTGCGGCGTCAGCAGCACGCGCGGATGCAGGGTGAGCTCCGGTACCGGGAAATCCGCCACGTACCGGCCGACCCGGCCATCGTCGAGTGCTGCCTTCAGCGCCACCGCGTCCACGATCGGCTGGCGGGCGAAGTTGAGCAGCACGCTGCCCGGCCGGAACGCGCGCAGCGTGGCCTCGTTGATCATGCCTTCGGTCTCCGGCAGCAGCGGGACGTGCAGGGTCACGTAGTCGGCGCGCGCGAAGAGGCTCGGTAGATTCTCCATGCGGCGCACTTCCGAGGGCAGCCGCCACGCCGCGTCGACCGAGATCGCCGGGTCGAAGCCGAGCACCTCCATGCCGAGATCCAGCGCCGCGCGCGCGACCAGCGAACCGATCGCGCCAAGCCCGACCACGCCGAGCGAGCGGCCGGCGAGCTCGCGGCCCGCGAAGCGTTTCTTCTCCGCCTCGATCAGCCGGTTGAGTTCGGCTTCGTCGTGCACGTCACCGAGCGAACGCACGTACTCGATGCCGCCCACCACGTCGCGCGACGCGAGCAGCAATGCGGCCAGTACCAGCTCCTTGACCGAGTTGGCGTTGGCGCCCGGCGTGTTGAAGACGACGACGCCGGCCTCGGTGCAGGCCTCGACCGGGACGTTGTTGACGCCGGCGCCGGCGCGCGCGACCGCACGCAGGCTGGGATTCAGATCGGCCGGGGTCAGCTTGTGGCTGCGCAGCAGTATGGCGTGCGGATCCTGCGCGTCGCTGCTGACCTCGAACTCCTGGCGCGAGAAGCGCTCGAGCCCGCGGACGGCGATCGAGTTGAACGTTCTGATCTTGTACATCGGCTGCCCCAGTACTGGCGGTTCGGTGCCGCCGGGGCGCGTATGGTACCCAAACGCGGGTGGGTCACAACCGGGGCGCCATCGCCGGGGGAGTGCACAGGCACCACCCCGATCGAACGCCTGGAACGGGCGGGCGTGCTGGTCGTAGCCGTACACGCGCACCAGGCGTGACACGCGTGAGGTTCTGGCGCCCAATCAGCCGAGATCAAGGGGCTGCGCGAATCTGCCGTGCCTTCAGTTCGAAGTCCGGCCGAACCGCTGGTAGGATTCGAGATCAGAGGAGTACACGCCATGAACGCGCTCGAAGGCGTGCCGATACAGCACTACCGAGGTCCGCGTGTCCATTGATCGATCGAGACCTTCGAAATGACCGAAGTCACCATCACACTGCCGGATGATCTCGCCCAACAGGCGCGCCAGGCTGGTCTGCTACGCCCGGAAGCGCTCGCCGCGCTCCTGCGCGACGCCATGCGCGAGCAGCGCATCGAGCGGCTGTTCTCGACCATGGACAAGCTGGCACAGCTCGAACCCGCGCTCACCGAGGAAGAGATCGCCGCGGAGATCGAGGCCGCTCGCGCAGAGCGGCGCGTCCGCAAGGCGCAATGATCCGCGCCGTCGCCGACACCAATATCATCGTATCGGCGTTTCTGTGGGGCGGGAACCCGCGAACGATCCTCGACGCCGCGCGGCGCGAGACTGTCATGCTCTTCACGAGCGCCGCCTTGATCGCCGAACTCGAGGACGTGCTGGCGCGTGCCAAGTTCGCCAAACGCATCACCGAGGTCGGCAGCTCCGTCAACGAGATGCTCGGTGACTATCTCGCGCTCGCGCAGCTCGTCAGGCCCACCGAACATCCTGCCATCGTACGCGATCCCGACGACGACCACGTGATCGCCTGCGCGCTCGAGGCACAAGTCGAAGCCATTGTCTCCAGCGATGCGGATCTGCTGACACTTGGCCGTTACCGCAACATCGACATCCTGAGCGCGGCACAGATGCTGCTCCGGCTATCGACAAGCTGACTCAGAACTCGCGGGCAGACTCTCCTAGCTCCTGGAACGTGTCCCCGCGCGTGGTGCGGGTGGTGTCGAAGCTCCAGATGGCACTGTCGGCGAGCGCCGCGTAGTTGGTCGGGCTCCGGCGCCGTCCGAACGGATCGAACGCCATCGACTGCGCGATGCTGCCGGCCGCGTTGACCACCACGTCCACCGAGCCCAAATGATCGGTGAGCAGGTACTCGACCGTGCGGGTGCTGGCCTGAATCGTCTCGATCAGCTCGCCGTCCAGGTACCGCTTGACCTGGATCACGCCGCCCGGGCGCCAGACCTTTTCGATGCTCCCCACGTAGTGCGTGGTGGTGGTCGATCCGCCCTGCACGTAGATGCGCCGGAACCGTTCCCGGTTCGGGCCGTAGTCGATGGTGACGCTGGCGCCGCTGCGGCTCATCGACACCGGCTTGTTGTGCACCGCGTAGCTCACCGCGCGGCCGTTGGTACCGCTCACCTGGTTGCCGTTGGCATCGTACGTGTAGTTCACTCCGCCGGCCGAGGTGGCCGCGTGCGGGCGTGTGAAGTATGGCAGTAGATCGCCGACGATCGCCCGATGCTAGCCCTCAGTCCTATCTTCGATCTTCGGCATTCCCGGCCTCAGCGGGTTCCTCACGCAGAATCAAGCGCTCCTCAAACTCGGCGACTGATACTTCGTCCAACCTTGAACACGGCACATCTCCGAAGACCCTGGCTTCGTGTAAGAAGCCTTCTCTTATCTCGTGGACCGAATACCAGTAAACGGCCTCGACAGGTGCAAGGAACGCACAACTGTCTTCTCCATCGCTCGCAAACAAGACCAAGAGGTAGAGCAAACCAGCGATTGTCTCTCTTGGGATCTTCAGCAGCACCAACGGTCCGCTCGGATAGTTTGCTGTGAACTGATGCTGAAACGACGGGATGACCGCCCTCGGACCAGCTGAGAAGAACGCTTCGCCATAGTTGACCACTTCGATGCTGGAGGTTTCGGGGTACTCCTTTCCCATCCATGCGCCCAAAGCATCCCTTACGTCCCTCGACAATTCGAGATAGTGATACTGCAGGTTGAGCGGATTATCGAGCTCTATTAGTTCTCTGAAGACCGCATGCGTCGACGAATCCGGTGCGCTGACGCAAGATGCGCCTATCAAAAGAGCGCTTCCAATCCACACCAACGTTCGACAGATCTTCATTCTTCTAAAAGCCTTGACGAGTCAATACACGAAGCGTCGGTAGAGGCTTGGCTCGAAGAATGCAGCATCAAGCACTACCTACCTTACAACTCTCACAACAAACCGTTCGAGCAATTGAAACCGCCCATTCTCACTGTGCCCATAGAAATAAATGCGAATACAGGATGGTCTTGAAGTGCTGAAATATTGAGGGAGGACTTTGTCGGGGAACGACCTGGTTCTGAATTCGATCAGAAAATCGGGGGCACCACCGCACTTGGCGCCGATCTCCACTCGGGCAAACTCGACTGAAGGACCGTCATCAAAAACGTCCTCCATATCGAATACTGCCGAAGGTGGGTAGCCTGATCCACCATCATCAATACCGACTGAGACCCTGCCTACGCCACCCACGATCGAGAATTCTTCGTTCATACCTCCCGACAGCGAGCTAGTGAACAAGATATCTCCGGACTCAGTTTCCGGCTCCAGTCGGTGCGCGCAACCCAAAGTAAGAACAACCATCCCACATGCGAGAAGTCGACCGATCATCTCGAACCATCGCGATATGCGCTTATGACAGCCTCTTCCGCTGCCCCGAATGTTCGCTCGGCCACACGCGACCTTGAGTAGAATGCCCGTCGGCCCATCTGGTGATGGATATTTTCATGGGCCATTGCGGCTGACTCGGATTCTACGCTGCTGCGGTTAAACCGCTCACGAATCGCCATCGGACTACGGCTCGGCACCCCTTCTCCCTGTGATGGCGCGGTCGCGCCGCGGCGCCTCTGTCGATCGCCGGCTGCGGGCGGCCGCAGAAACTCCACTCGGCTATGGAGTGAAATCGGCACTGATTCTCGGGCCACAGTCGTGATCTGAGTATTTCACTGACAAGTGATACTTGGTGATGCCTTCAACCGATCTAGCGAACACCCCGGTCACTACATCGTCGCCCTCGCGATAGAACGCCATCGGAACTTCTATTTCGCGCGCCCCAACAGCCGTCTGTACCTCGATATACAGAGTCAACCAGGAGACCTGCAGGTTCTCATGCTCGCGCCGAATGAAGATATCCACATTTCCTGATCCATCCTTTTCAATCCTGATCTCTGGAGGTTCAGTACGAAACGTCGGATAGCCTTCGGCGCATTCCGGCTCCCACCCCCATGCCGCTTGCGCAGAAAACAACAGCAACGCTTTCGTCGCACGTGCAGCCATTGCAGTAACCGCACCGACGGAGAACGCCCAGAGCGGCTCCAGAAAGCTACCTCGCGAACTCACCAGGCCAGAACGCCAGAATTCGCGGCGCGTTTCGGCGCGCGAATGACGTACGGGCCCATCGCGGCGTCCCCCAGTGCCACGAAATCCCGGCCGACCGCGACATCAATGGCGCTCTCGGGAGTGCGAACGAGGTCGATCACCTGCGGATCCCCGGGATCAGTCAGATCTTCTACGACAAACCCATCGCGGATTCTGGCTTGGATCCAAAGGTCGCCCACAAGAACGCTATGCGCCACCGACCCTGGTCTCGAGGACAAAAGCAAGGGCATAGCAGGCGTCGCAACATCGAAAAGATGCACTCGCTCCTCAGAAGGCAGGGCCTGCTGATCGTGGAGTGTTACTGCGAGCCTGCCATTCCCAACCGCGACCGAACGAACATTCCCCAGCGGGAGCGTCCGAACGCGCACCGGCCGTGCGGGTTCGATTACGTCGATCACGTCGACTCCTTGGCTGTGACCGACGTATACCGTATTCGAGAGCGCTGCGACCGCACTCGGATGTGCAATCTCGAGTCTTCCGAGTTCAACTGGATTTCCAGGCGTTGACACGTTGAGCAGAACCGTATTCCCGTCTTCACAGTGAATCAGGCGGTCGCCAACCAGAGTAAGAGCACGACCGCTTCCGCCAATGCTCGTCATTTCCACGGGTGCACGCGGGTCGCGGATGTCAAACACCGACAAGCCCTCGGAACCGGTCACGTAAAGCACTCCATTACCGATGACGAGGTCGTCCACCCCTCCAACAACCATGATGCTGGACTCCAGCCTGGGGTGGCGTGGGTCACTGAGGCCATAAATGAGCACGCCCCCGGAATACTGAACTGCAACGAGCGAGTCATCCGGAGCCATCGCAATCGGGCGACGAACGCTCGTTCCGAGAAGCGGGACCCGTGCGATGCCCACAATCCGGGGATCGGGATCGCTCACCGGCAAGAGTTCGAGGATACCCGGCCTGCTCTCGGCCACCCCCAGTATCGAACTATCGAGTGACACGAGATCCCTGATTTCATTGGGCGTCCGCGAGCGATGCGCAGCGCCTGCTGTTGGGGATTCCGGATTGGCAATGTCGAACGACAATACGCCGTAATGCGTGGTTGCGGCGTAGACCGAATCGTCCCGTAGGAGTAGTGCGTTCACAATGACATTCTGAATGGGAAGCGTGCCAATCGGTGCGGGATTGGAAACATCAGCGACACTGAACGTGCGAAGCTCGTTCGGATCACCATTTCTCGGATTCGCGATCGCGACTGCCAGATCGTTACGAATTGCCACAACGTTCGGCCCCGGCAGCGGAAGGGTCACGATTGTCGCCGGAAAAACGTTCAGATCCGCAAGCACAAGGCCGGAGGTAGCGTCAGCGATCGCCAGCCTAGCCCCGTCGACCGCTACGTCCCTCGCCCACATTCCGGGTTGCCAGATGGTCTGCACCAAAGCAGGTTGCGTCGGATCAGTCACGTCAATCTCGTGGACGCCGTGGAACAGGTCGGCCACGAAAGCACGCGAGTTCATGACCACTACTTTTCCCGCAACACCCGGAGTATCGAATGTCCCGAGTTGTTGTGGCGCCCGAGGGTCGGACACGTCCCAAAGATGCAGTCCATCGACCTGGTCGGCGATGTAAAGCGTAGACCCGTCGAGATGTACGTCCGTAGCTTCTCCGGGCGTACGTATCGTTCCGATCAATACCGGCGCGGCCCGATTGGTCAGATCGAGTATCCGAATATCGCCGTCGGCGATGAACGCGAAAGTACCATCCGTCGCAATCCTGCGTCCGCCGAACTCATCGATTTCGATGAACGTCTCTCTGAGCGGCGTGACGTCACGCCCATGCGTTCCTGTCAGCAACGCGTCCCGGAGCCCAAAGATCTGCGTCGGGCGCCATACGTCGGCCGTGGTTCGCGATGGACGAAACGCGGCCAGATCACTGCGATCGATTCCGCCCGAGGAGTCCTGATCGCGTCTCAGCAAGGTCTGCGCGAGATACCGGAGATTACCTTGGATCTCTGTCGTACTGTACTCCGAGGCGAGCATGTACCGACTGAGCATGGTGGCCGCCGTGGTAAGCGCATTGATCCGGCTGACCGGTTGGGTGCGCAGATCCTGCTCGGTGTAGATCGCGCGTAACCTACCGGCGACCGGCACCGGCGCATCGCGGTGTCCATCGTCATTGGAATCGAGATCGACCCCACCGGCTACGATGAAAAGATAGGTGTCGCTCGGCGCCAACAGGGGCACTGGCACGAAGAACGCGCCTGCGTGACCAACATCAGGATCATCGCGAGTCGTCGTCGAGTACAGCGGCCCTTGATCCAGTCGCGTAATGTCATACATTTCCACTGAAGCGCCAACGACAGGGCCCAGTTCCGCCTGAAGCGTAGTGCCTTCGAACACGTCAACGTCCAAAGTGTCCGTGTGGCTCGCTCCCTCATCGTCGGTCACGCGCAGTTGAAAGCGCAGCGCGGCGGCCGTCGCAGGGGCGACGTACCTCGCGACCACAGAATCCGCACCCGAGAGAAGCACAGGCGGCCCGGCGACCTGCTCCCACAGGTAGCTGACGATTGCGCCGTCTGGATCGCGACTGGCCGTACCATCGAGTGGCGCGTCAAAGCCGGTCGCGACGGTATCATAGCCGCCCGCGTCGGAAATCGGATCGTCGTTTTCCGGCACAACCGTGATGGCAACGGTATCGGTAGACGCAGCACCCCTATCGTCAGTGACCGTTAGCCTGAACTCCAGAACCTCATTGCCAAGGAGAACGGAACGATTCGGTGCCGCGAAACGCGTGACACTGGCGTTCGCAGCCGACAGTGCGACAGACGTTCCTGATGTCTGGGTCCACCTGTAGCCGACGATTGCACCATCGGGATCGGTACTCGCCGAACCATCGAGCGTCACCTGTGCTCCGTCGCGAACCTGCTGATCGGGCCCGGCCTGCGCGGCAGGCGCCCGATTCGGCGTAGCGTCCGGCGCACCGGCACCACCTCCACTACCACCACCGCAGCCGTTCATGGACACCAGAACCGCGGCGACCACGACCCATCTGACCGCGAAGTCACTGAACCCGGAAATCGTTCGTCTCATGGCAGCACCCTACTCCCCCAGATCTCCAACGGAATCAGATTAAGCCGACTGCGTCCATAGATCATCCTCGGTGAGCACCTTCGTCTACTCACCCGGGCCTGGTATGTGGAGGCATCCCATTCGCGCGGCACCGAACTGGCATCTGAGCTGACATTGATTCCGCTGCCGCATTGTGTTTGCCTACGCAGCGGTCGCTCTGAAACGGGTGTGCACACGAGCCCGGGACTGTTGTTTGTGCGACGCTGACAACCGCTCAAACCGAACTCGGAGACGGGAAACAAACATGCGAGAATCCTGGCCCCGACCACTGCACGATTCGAAAGGCCCCATCCGCGCCGACAAGCTCGACGGCGCCGCCGAAGGCATGGGTGAATGGGGCGCCGAGACCCGCGCGCTCGCAGCCGAGGGCCTGGTGCCGCCCGACATGCTCACCGGGATGACGCTGTTCCTGCTCTCCACCCAGCCGCGTGATCCGGCGCGTCGGCAGGAAATTCCCGGCGGCGCGGGCGGTGTTGCGGGGGGTGTTTGGGTGCGCGAACGCTTCACCATCCACCGGCCGCTGCGGCGCGACGACGCGTTCACGGTACGCGGCGCCTCCGAGGGCCGCCACGTCCATAAGGCGCGCCGCTACGGCACCACCAGCAGCACGACGTTCAATGCGGCAGGCGAACGCGTCGCGACCAACCTGACCACGGGCCTGCTCTCGTACAAGGTTCAGGACGGCCTCGCGGACGGCGTCGAGGGCCGTGCGCCCGATGACGTCCCGGCGCCGCAGCCCGACTGGTCCGTCGCCGCCGACAATCCGTGCCGTGCAGAGCTCGCCGCACTCACGCCGGGCGAGGAACTCGGCGGTTATCCCGTCACCGTGAGCCTCGCGCTCATGGCCGCGCGCGATACCAGCAAACCGGACAACCCGATTCACTCCGACCCCGAGCTCGCGCGGCGCGCCGGCCTCGCCCAGCCGATCGCCGGCGGTTCGCACGTGCTGGCGTTCGCGCTCGAACCGATCCTCGCCCGGGTCGGGCACCACGCGCTGCTGCACGGCGCGTGTTTCGATGTCCGCTGGAAGTCGCCGGTCTATGCGGATCGGGTGATGCACCCGCACGCACGGGTGACCACCGTTGAAGCGGATCGTGTCGTGTTCGCGATCGATGCCACGCTCGAGGACGGCGCCACCGCGATGACCGGCATCGTCGTCGTTCCGCTGGCGTGAGCGGGCAGGTCTGGTGAACGAGGCATTCGCGTGAGCCAGGCACTGGCCGGCGTGCGTGTGCTCGAACGCACCGACCGCTCGGCGACGCTGGCCGGGCGCGTGCTGGCGGACCTCGGTGCGGAAGTGATCCTGGTCGAGCCGCCGGGCGGCGCGCCGGCCCGCCATGAAGCACCCTTCCTTGCTGACAAGCCCGGTGTCGAGCGGGCGTTCGCGCACCTGTACCTGGATACCAACAAGCGTTCCGTCGTGCTGGATCTCGATACGCCCGCGGACCGCGCGCGGTTTCTCGACCTCGTCGCGACCGCCGACGTGCTGCTCGACACCGAACCGCCCGGGCGGCTCGACGCGCTGGGGCTCGGCCACGCGGCGCTGCGCGCGATCCGTCCTGGACTCGTGCAGTGCTCTGTCACGCCGTTCGGGCTATACACGCCATGGCGCGACCGCAAGGCCAACGACCTGGTGGCGGGTGCGGCCGGCGGGCTGATCCAGGTCTCCGGTGATCCGGCAGGCATCCCCATGCAGGGTGGCGCGCATCCTTCGTACATCATGGCCGGGCTCGCCGCGGCATCGGCGATCACCATCGCCCTGCATCAGCGCGACTTCGGCAGCGGCCGCGGCCAGGGCGTGCACATCGACCTCTCGCTGCAGGAAGCGACCGCGCTCGCCGTGATGCAGACCGCGTGGCCGGCGCAGTGGGCCTGGCAGCGGCGCATCCCGCGGCGCCCGGGCCTGTCGGCCGCGCTCGCCTGCCGCGACGGCAAGTACGTGAGCCTGCTGGTCAGGCCGGACCGGATGCGCGGATTCCTGGCCTGGGCCGACCGGGTCGGCGTTCCCCACACCCTGACGCCCGACGACTGGGACTGGGCCCGGCTCGACGCGCCGCGCAAGGACAACCCGGTCACCGCGCTGACCCTGGCACTCGCGGCAGCGCTGACCCGCGACGAATTCGTCGCCGGCGCGCTCGAGGCCGACATCATCTGCCTGCCGGTGCTCGACTTCCCCGATCTGGAACGCGAGCCCCAGTACCGGCTGAACGGGCAGTTCTTCGAGCTCGAGCACGAAACGCTCGGCGTGCGACTCGGCTACGTGCGCTCGCCCGTCGACGCCATCGCTGACGGCGTGACGTTTCGCCGTGCGCCGCTGCTCGGCGAGGACCAGGCTTTGCTCGACGCGCTGCCGCGTGCCGTACCGCGTACACCTGCGTCACCTGCATCGCGGCCGCCCGATGGCGCGCTCGCCGGATTGCGTGTGGTCGACTTCGGCTGGGTGCTCGCCGCGCCGATCGGCACGCGCCTGCTCGCGAGTTTCGGCGCCGAGGTGATCCGCGTGGAATCGGCGGAGCGGCCGGATTCCATGCGCGGGCAGGCCGGCCCGGACGGCAAGCCGCACACCGATCTCGGCGGACTGTTCAATTCCGTCAACGCCGGCAAGAAGTCGTTCACGGTCGATCTCGGCCGGCCGGACGGCATCGCGCTCGTGAAGGAACTGATCGCAACCGCGGACGTGGTGGTGAACAACTTCCGCCCCGGCGTGATGGGGCGCATGGGGCTCGGCTATGCGGACCTGCGCGCGATCCGGCCGGACGTGATCCTGCTCAACCTGCCCGGCGCGCACCGCAGCGGGCCCTGGGCGCGGCATCCCAGCACCGGCAACATCCTGATGGCGGCGTCCGGGTTCAACATGCTGACCGGGTTTCCCGGCGAGCGGCCGCGCGGCATCGGCGTCGCGTATCCGGACTTCACCTCGCCGCACCTGCTGGTCGCGACCATCCTGGCCGCCGTGCGCCAGCGCGCGACGACCGGTGCCGGCCAGGAGCTGCACCTCACCCAGCTCTCGAGCCTGCTCGCGCTGCTCGGCTGCGAGTGGATGGCCTACCGGGCGAGCGGCGTGCAGCCGCCGCGCAACGCGAACCGGAGCCCGAACTACTGTCCGCACGGGATCTATCCCGCACTGGCGGAAGCCGACCTCGGCCTGGACGCATGGATCGCCATCGCGGTGGCGGGCGACGTGCAGTGGTCGGCGCTCTGCCATGCGATCGCGCGCCCGGAGCTGGCGACCGACCCGCGGTTCGCAAGCCACGCGGCGCGCAAGGCCAACGAAGACGCGCTCGATGCGATCCTGCGCGAGTGGACCCGCACGCGCGACAAGTGGGCCATGGCCGATCTGCTGCAGGAGGCCGGTATCGCCGCCGCGCCGGTGGAGCACCTGCGCGACATGCTGGAACGGGATCCGCAGCTGCCCACCCACTACCAGGCGGTGCGCCAGCCCGAAGCGCCCGACGTGGATATCGTCATCGACCGCGAGGCGGCGCGCTGGGTCGGCCACGAACTCGTACTCGAGCGTGCGCCGATCCTCGGCGAGCACAACCCGTACGTGGTGCAGGAACTGCTCGGGCGGGCCGACGAGGCGTTCGCCCGACTGATCGCGGAGGGAATACTGAACTGATCGCGGCCGCGCACCGGGCGACGCATCGACAGGGAGGCATCGGATGAATCTCGAAGCGCTCGGCAATCTCGGCGAGTTCGTCGGCGGCCTGGTGGTCGTCGTCTCACTCGTCTACCTGGCACGCCAGATCCGGCAGAACACCCGCGCGCAGCGCATGCAGGCCTATGCCGTCGCGCTGGGGCGGATCTCCGAGTTCCAGTCGAGCATGAGCCACGATCCGGCGTTCTCGGAGATCCTGCTCGAAGGCGTGCTGCACCCGGATCGCATGAGCCAGGCCCAGCGCGTCCAGTTCACCTGGGTGTTCTACGAGATGTTCGGTGCCTTCGAGTTCATCTACCTGCAGAGTGAATCGGGCGACATGCCGGACGAGGTCTGGGCACGCTGGTCGAGCACGCTGCGCTGGTGGATCTCGTTTCCCGGCGTGCGTGCCTGGTGGGACGCGCGGCCCGCCCCGTTCACCGACGCGTTTTCGAGGCAGGTGGAAATGCTGCGCGACTCGGGCCCAGCGGATGCGGCGGCCCAGGCACGCTGGGCGGCCTGGCTGCAGGGGACAGTCCCGGGCGCTAGTCGAACGTGAACGTGACCGGCACCTGCTGCGCATAGGATGGGTCCACGTCGCTGCGGCAGTGCGCGCCCGCGCAGCTGTCGAAGCGGGTGAGCACCGTGATCGTGCGCCGGCCGGCCGCGGAGCGGTCGGCGACGACATCCTCCAGCATGATCACGTTCGGCTCGCGCGGATCGGATTCCGCCTCGTAGGGGCGCGCTTCGGCACCGTCCCCGACGTACCCGACCGCGAGGCGCCCGGTCCCGAGTTCGAGCAATGCCGGGCCACGCAGGATCTCCGTGGATTCGACCCCGGATCCGTAGTTCACCCACCCGTAGTTCAGCACGAGCAGATCCGTGCCGCGTAATGCATATCCGCTATCGCGCCACCAGGGCAGCGGCATTGTCAGCAGCCAGTCGGGCGGTGCCACACGGTCACTGAACTGGACGTCGAGCGGCACCGGCGCGGCGCCGGAAACCAGGTCGAAGACGTAGTCGCGCATGCAGCGGATCACCGCATAGCGCTGCACCCGGATGACCGTGCAGGCCGGACCGATCTCGGCCCGGCTGTAGCCCGGTGGCTCGGGCAACGCGTGGCGGACGGCGCCGCTCGCCGAGCGGATCGCGACGCCCCCTTGCCGGATCCCCTCGCCGCGCCGCACCTCGGCCGGCGGCGCGGCCTCCAGCACCCACTCGAATCGCTCGCCGAAGCGCAGTTCGCCCACGCCGCGCAACTGAAGCGCGAGCACGATGGTGGATTCGTCGAAACCGCCCTGGTGTCCGGTTTCCTCCTCCGAGGCGATCCCCGCCGGCGAGCCCGCAATGAGCCAGCCGATCAGCGCGAGCGTTGCCGTGAATTTGCCTGTCATGCCTTGTCCTCCGCGAGTATTTCCCCGATGGTCCGCACTGCCAGTTCCGCGAAGCCCGGGTTGCTGTGGCGATAGTATGGAACGATCAGCAGCGCCTGGTGCAGCGCATAGCCGCGGGCGCGCTGCCAGGTGACGTCGTCGACGGCGAGCGCCGCGCGATACGCCGCCCGGCCCGTCGCGCCGAATACGCTCCACGCGGCGATCACGTCGGCCGCCGGGTCACCGGCGCCCGCGCTGCCGAAATCGAGCACCGCCGTCAGCCGCCCGTCCCGAACCAGCAGGTTCGGGGGCAGCAGATCCGCATGAATCCACACCCGTGCGCCGTCCCACGCTGGCGCCTCCAGCGCACGCGACCATGCCGCCTGCAACGCAGCGACGTCGAAGTCTCCGGCCAGCGCCGCGATCGCGGCGCGCGTGATCGCATCGAGCTGCGCCAGCGGCGCCCGGCCGGCACGCGGCGCGCCGGTTGGATCGAGTGCGCGCAACCCTGCGACGAACCCCGCCAGATCCCTGGCGGCCACCACTTCATCATCGAGCAGCGCCGGCGCGTACTGCTCCCCCGGAATCCAGTTGCAGAGCAGCCAGGGGTGCGGATACGCATCGTCCGCGGGTATGGCTTCCACCAGCCTTGGAATCCTGAGCCCTACCTGCCCGGCCAGCCGCGGCAAGGTCCACGCCTCGCGCTCGAGGCTCTTCACGCCGGCCGGCTGGCGCGGCAGACGCGCGCAGAGATCGTCGCCGATGCGAAAAAGCGCGTTCACCGTACCCATGGACTCGACCGGGCGCAGCGGCAGATCAGCGAGCCCGGGGAACCGTCGCCGGATCAGCTCGCCGACGAGTGCCGCGTCGATATCGAACTCGTCCTCGTGCAGCTTCACCAGGCCGGACCAGCGCCGGCCATCAGCGTACGTGCGCGCGCAACGCCTGCGTCACCGCGTTCAGGTGCCGTGCGTAGTCGCTACCGGTCGCCGTCGGCGCGTTGCTGTGTGCGGCGATGACCAGCCTGGCGGCCGGATCGACGTAGATCTGCTGGCCGAAGATGCCGCGCGCGCTGTACGACCCGTCGCCCATCAGCCACCACAGATAGCCATAGCCCGGATTGCCCGCCGACGGCCGGGTCGATTCGGTCATCCATCCCTCGGGCAGCACGCGCGTACCGTCGGCCAGCACGCCGTCGCGCATCGCAAAGATGCCGAGGCGCGCGAAGTCACGCAGCGTCGCGCTGATGCAGCAGCCACCGGTCTCCACCCCGCCGGCGCCGTCGATCAGCCAGGTGGCATCGCGCTCCATGCCGAACGGCTGCCAGATGCGGTGCGTGAGATAGGTCGCCGCGTTGTTGCCGATCGCGGCACGCAGGATCTCGCCCGCGAGGTTGGTCTCGCCGGTGTTGTAGTTGAACGTCGCGCCCGGTTCGCTGAGTCGCGGCAGGCCAGCCAGGTACGACACGAGGCCGAGTCCGTTGGCGCCGCCTGCCCGAGCGACGTCCGACGCCGGGTCCGCGTAGTCTTCGTTCCACGCCACGCCGGAGGCCATGTTGAGCACGTCGCGCACGGTCGCGGCCTCGTACGGCGTGCCGCGCAGGCGCGGCAGGTAGTGGGCCACCGGCTCGTCGACGCTCGCGATGTAACCGTCCGCGATGGCCGCGCCGATGAGCAGGGACGTCACCGACTTGGTGACCGAGAAGGAGATCCAGCGCGAGTCCCGGTCGTTGCCCGGCGCGTAGTGCTCCAGCAGCACGTCGCCGTCCTTGACGACCAGCAGGCCGATCGCTTCGGGCATGGCGAGGAAGTCGGCGAGCGCATGCGTCCGGCCGTCGAGCTCGTAACGCAGGCCGCCGAAGTCACGGAGCCGGTCGGTCAGCGGATACACGGCCGCGCCGGCCGTGACGGTGCGGGTCGGGTAGAGCCGGTCGATGTGACCGAACACGACGCGCCGTTCCGCCTGCGGATAGAACAGCAGGCTCTCCGTCGGGCCACCCCGGCTGATGCGTTCCGCCAGCCGTGCGAGCACGGCATCCGCCTCCGCCGGCGCCGCCGGGCGCGCCGCAGTCGGCACGACGAGCACCGACATCCCGACGGCCAGCGCAACAACCAGCGCAGCAGCATGCAAACGATTCGACTGACGCATCCGGATTCTCCCCGACTGTCCCGACCCGCGCGGGAGTGTAATCTACCGGTACCGCCTTCGCGCACCGGAGTACGCCATGGCCGCATTCAGCTTCGACACCATCTTCACGCCCGCGAACATCGCCGACCCCTACCCCATGTACCGGCAGCTGCGCGAGGCGGCGCCCGTGCTCGAACTGCCGGACGCGAACCTGGTGATCCTCTCCCGCTACGCGGACGTGCAGACCGCGCTGCGCGACCGGCGCCTCGGGCACGACAATTTCTCCGGATTGTCCGAGGCGGAGCGCAACGCCCAGCTCGCCAATCCCGCGGTCGCCAACCTGATGCGCACCATGCTCCTCAAGAACCCGCCCGACCACACGCGCCTGCGCGGCCTCGTGGTCAAGGCGTTCGACGCACGCCGGGTGGAAGCCCTGCGCCCGCGCATCCGGCGGATCGCGCACGACCTGATCGACACCTTCGCCGACCGAAGCGCCGGGGATCTCAAGAGCCTGTTCACCCACCCGCTGCCGGTGATCGTGATCTGCGAGATGCTCGGCATCCCCGAGTCGGACCAGGCCGAGTTCGTGAAGGGCACCCGCATCTCCGGGCGCCTGATCGACCCGACCCCGATGACCGACGCGGAACTCGCCGAGGCGAATCGCAGCACGCTGGAAACCCAGGCCTACTTCGACGCCTTGTGCGAGGACCGGCGGCGCAACCCACGCGACGACTTCACCACCGCGCTCGTGCAGTCCGAGACCGAACACGGCCGGCTCACCCGCGAGGAGCTGACCGCCAACATCGGCCTGCTGTTCGCGGCAGGTCACGAAACCACGGTGAACCTGCTCGGCAACGCCCTGATCGCGCTCTACCGCAACCGCGATCAGCTGGACCTGCTGCGCGGCGACCTGTCACGCATGGACAACGCGGTGGAGGAATTCCTGCGTTACGACAGCTCCGTGCAGCTGACCGCCCGGAACGCGCTCGAAGACGCCGACATCTCCGGCGTGCCGCTGCCGAAGGGGCGCACGGTGATCGCGATGCTCGGCGGCGCAAACCGGGACCCGGCCACGTTCACGGACCCGGAGCGGCTCGACATCACCCGCGAGCGGATCAGGCCGCTCTCGTTCGGCGGCGGCATCCACCTGTGCCTCGGCGCGCAGCTCGCGCGCATCGAGGCCCGCGAAGCGCTGGCCGCGCTGTTCGAACGCCTCCCCGGCCTGGAGCTGGATGATCCCGTCACGCCCGACTGGAAACAGACCATCACGCTGCGCGGCGTGACGCGGCTGCCCGCGCACTGGTGAGCGCACGCGGTAGACCCATTGCGGATCCGTTCACCGGTTGTTCAGCCGGGGGACCGGAACATGCAGCCTGCCGCCATCGCCACACTCGGGGAACTGCCATGTCCCGGACTACGTTGCACCGATCGCTCGCGCTCGTCGCCACCCTGGCCGTTGTGTGCCTTGCCGAACCGGCGGCCGCCAACCTGCGCTGCAGCGGCCACCTGGTGTCACCCGGACTCACGCAATTCGAGGTCTTCGAACGCTGCGGGCCGCCGCTGTTCGAATACAGCCGCATCGAACCCGTGATCGAAGGGGTGTGGATCGACGTCGACGAATGGACCTACCAGCCCGGATTGAACCAGTTCCGCCGCCTGCTGCGCTTCGAGAACGGGCGGCTCGCGCGGATCGAACTGCTCGACAAGCCGCGGGGCGCTTACCAGTAACCATTCGGGATGTGTATGCTCAGAGCCCGACATACGCAGCGCCACTCAGTATGCGAACGAACATAGTCATCGACGACAGACTGATGGCGGATGCCATCAAGGCCACTGGCGCCAGGTCCAAACGGGAAGCCGTGTAGCTCGGGCCGAAGACGCTCCTGGAATTGAAGCGTCAGGAGCGGCTGCGCGGCTTCCGCGGGAAGCTCCGGTGGCACGGCGATCTCGAGGAAATGCGGGCCGATCAGTGATGCTCGTCGACTCGAGCGTCTGGGCATGCGGCCGGCGTTACCTGACTGATCAAGCATCGCCCACCGCGCCGCGCGCAGTACGCTCGAGTTCGTAGAACAGAACGCCGGCGGCATCGGGCACCTCGAACCCGGCCAGCGCCGCCAGGAGCGCCGGTCGCGCGCCCCAGGTCTCGCTGATGGCACGCGCGAGGCTTGCGCCATCGAGCGCATCTTCCTGCAGCACCCGGCAGAGCCCGCGCTGCTCGGCATACGCCGCGTTCTCGATCTGATCACCGCGGCTTGCCTTGCGCGACAGCGGCACCAGCAGCGTCGCCTTGCCGAGCGCCAGGAGTTCGAACAGCGTGTTGGCGCCCGCGCGCGACACCACCAGGTCCGCGGCGGCGAGCAGATCGCCCCAGCCGTCGCTCACGTACTCGAACGGGTGGTAGCCGGGCACCTGCACGTCCGGGATCTTGCCGGGGCCGCAGACATGCGCCACCACGAACGTCTCGAGCAGCGCCGGCAGCGCATCGACCACGGCCCGGTTCAGCGCCGCGGCGCCGAGGCTGCCGCCGGTCACGAGCAGGACCGGACGGTCGGACGGCGCGCCGAGCAGCGCCCGCCCGCGCGCCGCATCGCCCGCCAGCAGCCCGGGCCGCAGCGGCGTGCCCGAGACCACGATCCGGCCCTTGAAGTGCACGACCGCCGTCACCGGAAACGTCACCGCCAGCGTGCGCACGAACGGCAGCGAGAGGCGGTTGGCGAGCCCGGGCGACAGGTCGCTCTCGTGCGCCACCACCGGGATCCGCCAGATCCAGGCGGCGAACACCACCGGAAAACTCACGAAGCCGCCTTTCGAGAACACCACGTCGGGCGCGAGCCGGCGCAGCAGCCACAGCGCCTGCCAGATGCCGGCCAGCACCCGGAACACGTCCAGCAGGTTCTCGAACGAGAGGTAACGGCGCAGCTTGCCCGACGCGATGCCGTGGTATTCCACCGGCAGGCCGGCCAGCAGGCGCGCCTCCAGCCCGCTGGTGCTGCCGACGAAGCTGACCCGCACGCCCCGTGCGAGCGCCTGTTCGATCACCGGAATGGCGGGAATCACATGACCCGCGGTGCCGCCGCCGGTGCAGAGCAGGTGTTTCACAGGGCGAGTTCCGCCTTCAGCAGCGGCACGGTGATCCGCCGCTGCGCGGCCATGGCCGCCACGTCGAGCCGCTCGAACTGCGCGATCAGGGCATCGAGCCCGCGTGGCCCGCGGGTGAGCCAGTAGTCGAGCACCGGCTGCGCGAGTTCCAGCCCGCGTTCGGCCGCGAGCCGGCGCAGGACCACGGCCTTGCCGGCGTCGTCGAGCGGCGCCAGCGCATACACGGTGAACGACCGCAGGCGCGACAGCAGGTCCGGATAATGGCCGGTCATCGCCGCCGGCGCCTGCGCGGCCGACGCGAGCAGGACCCCGCCGCGCGCGAGCAGCCCCTGGTAGAGCGCGAGCAGCGCGCGCTCGCGCTCCGGGTCGCCGAGCCAGGCGTCGAGGTCGTCGAGCGCGACCAGGTCGCAGCGTTCGAGCCCTTCGAGCGCCGCGGGCGTGACGGCGGAATCGGCCAGCGGCAGATAGATCACGCCGCCGGGCAGCGCACCGTGCAGCCGGCAGGTCGCCTGCAGCAGGTGGGTCTTGCCGGCGCCCGGCGTGCCGACCAGCAGGCAGGCGCGAAAGCCCGCCGGGCGCGTGCGGAGCCGCTGCAGCGCGGCCACCGGCTCGCCGTTCGCGCCGGTCACGAAATCCTCGAACCGATAGCGGCTGTCGAGCGGAAAGGCCAGCACCAGCTGCCGGCCGCGCGTGCCGGCGATGCTATCGGGCATGACGGTCTTCGGCGCGCCGGGCGCGGGATTCGCGGACGGCGCGCAGGCTCCAGGTCAACCCGTAGTCGGCGCCCGAGGTCACGGCGAGTACGGCAAGCAGGTAGAAGCTCCACGGATCGAGCAGTGCGCCCATCCATTCGCTCAGCACCCCGAAACCGCACAGGTGGAACAGCATCATCAGCAGAACCGAGATCTGCACCGCGGTGTTCGCCTTGCTGATCAACGTCGGCGCGAACTCGATGCGGCCGAACAGCAGCCGGTACGCGGCTGCCCCGGACATGATGAA
Source organism: Pseudomonadales bacterium (assembly GCA_019634925.1). Classification (GTDB taxonomy): domain Bacteria; phylum Pseudomonadota; class Gammaproteobacteria; order Pseudomonadales; family Azotimanducaceae; genus UBA7803. The sequence continues at coordinate 466,085 of JAHCAL010000001.1, read as the reverse complement.
CAGATCGCGACCGAGCACGACCAGGACCAGCCAGAGCGGCAGGTGCCCCTGCACGGCGAACACGACGAACAGCACCGCCACCAGCAGCTTGTCGGCAACCGGATCGAGTGCCGCACCAAGGTGGCTCACGGCGCCGAGCCGGCGCGCGAGCCAGCCGTCGACGGCGTCCGACGCGCCGGCGATGGCCATCAGCACGAGCGCCTCGACGTAGCGGGTCTGCCACAGGAGCCATGCCGTGGGCAGCACCAGCAGGATGCGTACCACGGTGATCGCATTGGGCAAAATCGCCAGGGTCATCGGGTCACGGCCCCTGCCAGCGCAGTTCCAGGACGGCGCCGGGTGGGCGCTCCGGGTCCACGGCCAGCCGCCCGTCACGGGTCAGCAGCGCCTGCAGCTGGTCGAGCCCGGCGACGGTGGCGAGCGCGAACTCCACCCGGTCGCCGCGCACGGCCACGACCGCGACGTCATCGATGATCTCGAGCCGACCGAAGAGCTGCAGCACGGCGCCGTAGTCGTGCGCCCGCGCAAGGCCTGCCACCGCCACCGCGCGCGTTTCCACGCCGCCTGCGGCGACCTGGTAGCGCGCGAGCAGGCGCTCGACCAGAGCGTCTACCACGGCGCCCGCCACACCCTCGGCGGTGTCGGATACGAGTTCGAAGCGTTCCGGTTCGGCCGGCAGGTCGGGCGCGACGCCCAATGCGCCGGCAGGCGCCGATCCATCCGTGATGACCGGCGCCCTCTCCGGTTCGGGCGTACCGCGCCCGCTCGGCGCGGCCAAGGCTGGTCCCGTCTGCGCGGCGTCCGGCCAATGGAGTTCGACCGGTGCGCGCCAGCGCCCGGACCCGGCCGGCGCAAGACGCGCCACCACCAGGATCGGCGCGTCGAGCGGGGCCGACCCGGCGCGCAGCGCCGCGAAATCGGCCGCGTCGAGCCAGGCGTCGATTTCGATCGCGCGCGGGTCGGGCTCGCCCAGCGTGATCATCCGCCCGGCTGCGCCGGCGTCCACGGTCGTGGGCGTTCCCGCGGCCGCGGCTGCCTCGGCGCCGGCCGGCAGAGGCGTCTCCGGCTGCTCCGCCGCAGGGGCCAGGGGCGCTGCGAACCTGAGTTCGACGCCGCGCGCGCGGGCGCGCATCAGCGCCGCTGCGCCGACGGGATCCTCGGCCGACCCGTCGGCCAGGCGCGCGAGACCACCGTCGTCGACGATCAGCCAGAGCCCGAGCGGCGGTCGCGCCGTGGGCCAGATCGGCAGCGACGCCTCGCGCATGAGCGCGAGCAGTGCGGGCGGGCTGAACTGCAGCACGAGGCGCGGGCCGTCCGGGCCGGCCGCATAGCCGAACTGGGTGTAGTAACGATCCGGATTGGCGAGCGCCTGGTTCACCGGCGTGCTCGGCGGCAGCGCGACGAGGCCGGTCAGCCGGGTGAGCACCATGGCGAGCCCCGCGCGACCACCTGCCTGGCGCGCGACCGCCGACTGGTCGGCGACTGGCACCTCGGCCTGGTACAGCCAGCCCGGGTCGGCCGCCTGGGCCTGCACCGCGCACAGGCAGACGGCTGCCAGCATCCCTGCGCACAGCCTGCGCGACCGCATCGACGGCTTCGACGGCACCACTTCACCCCACTGAAAAGCCGGGCAAGTTTACCCAATTCGCCCCGGGAGGTCTGGTAGACTGGCCGGCCCCGCACTGGCATGGAACCGGGTCTTGAGCAAGGGTCTTACCTACCGCGACGCCGGCGTGGACATCGACGCCGGCAACGAACTGGTCCGCCGCATCGGCCCCGCCTGCAAGGCAACCCACCGGCCGGAACTGCTCTCCGGACTCGGCGGCTTCGCCGCCCTGGCGAGCCTCCCCACCCGCTACCGGCATCCGGTCCTGGTGACCGGCACTGACGGGGTCGGGACCAAGCTCAAGCTCGCGATCGACCACGACCGCCACGACGACGTCGGCCAGGACCTGGTCGCCATGTGCGTGAACGACGTCCTGGTGACCGGCGCGGAGCCGTTCCTGTTCCTGGATTACTACGCCACCGGCCGGCTCGACGTCGACGTCGCCGAGCGGGTCATCAAGGGCATCGCGCGCGGCTGCGAGATCGCCGGCTGCGCCCTGGTCGGCGGCGAGACCGCCGAGATGCCGGGTTTCTACTCGGCCGGCGACTACGACCTGGCCGGCTTCTGCATCGGGGTCGTCGAGCGCGACCGGATCGTCAACGGTGCGCAGCTCGGTGCGGGCGACGTGCTGGTCGGACTGGCCAGTTCCGGCCCGCACTCCAATGGCTACTCGCTGGTGCGCCGCCTGATCGAGACCACCGGCACCACCGTGGACGACAAGCTGCTCGACGCGCTGCTCGCACCCACGCGCATCTATGCACGCAGCGTGCTGGCCCTGCTCGAGGAACACCCCGTGCACGGCATGGCGCACATCACCGGCGGCGGCCTGCTGGAGAACCTGCCACGCATGTTCCCCGACAAAAGTCTGGTCGGGGTGGTGGACCTGACCAGCTGGAACCGTCCGGACGTGTTCGCCTGGCTGCAGCAGGCCGGCAACATCGCCGAGGACGAGATGCTGCGCACCTTCAACTGCGGGATTGGCTACGTGCTGGCGGTGCCGCCGGCAACGCTCGACGTGACGCTCGCGACGCTCAGCAAGGCGGGCGAGACGCCCACCGTGATCGGCCGGGTGGCGGCCGCCGGGGCGAGCGCCGGACCGGGCGAACGCGTCATCGGTTGAGCGCGCGGTCGGGCAATACCACTGCGAAGCGGCGGCGCTCTCCGCGCCGTGCTCAGGCGCGCGGCAACGTCACGCCGCGCTGGCCCTGGTACTTGCCGCCGCGGTCGCGGTAACTCACCTCGCAGCGTTCGTCCGACTGGAAGAACAGCATCTGCGCCACGCCCTCGTTGGCGTAGATCTTGGCCGGCAGCGTGGTGGTGTTCGAGAACTCGAGCGTCACGTGGCCCTCCCACTCCGGCTCCAGCGGGGTCACGTTCACGATGATGCCGCAGCGCGCGTAGGTCGACTTGCCGACGCAGACCACCAGCACGTCCTCCGGTATGCGGAAGTACTCGACCGTGCTCGCCAGCGCGAACGAGTTCGGCGGGATGATGCAGACGTCGCCTTCCACGTCCACGAAGCTGCGCTCGTCGAACGCCTTCGGGTCCACGGTCGCCGAATTGATGTTGGTGAACACCTTGAAGGTCGTCGAACAGCGCACGTCGTAGCCGTAGCTCGAGGTGCCGTAGGAGATCACGCGCCGTTCGCCGACGTGGCGGACCTGGCCCGGCTCGTACGGTTCGATCATGCCGCGCGCGGCCTGTTCGCGGATCCAGCGGTCGGATTTGATGGTCATCGCTCGGGTTCCCGGATACCAGTGGGCGGGTCAGTGCAGGTCAGTACGCGTCAGTCGTCGGTCATGCTGATCTCGAGGCGGTCGCCGCTGCCGCGTGCGCCGGCGCGCATGCCCCACAACTCGGCCGCCATGTGGCGGGCGGCGTCGCGGTAGAGCGCCGCGATCGCGCCTTCCGGGTCGCGCGCCACGGTCGGCGTGCCGCCGTCGGCTTCCTCGCGGATGCGCAGGTCGAGCGGCAGCCGTCCGAGCAGCGCGGTGCCGAACTCGCGGGCGATCCGCTCGCCGCCGCCGCTGCCGAAAATGGCGGTCTCGTGACCGCAGTTCGGGCAGCAGAACGTCGCCATGTTCTCGACCACGCCGAGCACCGGGATATCCACCTTGCGGAACATCTCGATGCCCTTGCGTGCGTCGAGCAGCGCGATGTCCTGCGGGGTGGTGACGATCACGGCCCCGGCGACCGGGACCTTCTGCGAGAGCGTGAGCTGGATGTCACCGGTCCCCGGCGGCATGTCGACGATCAGGTAGTCGAGGTCGTCCCAGAGCGTCTGGCCGAGCAGCTGCTGCAGCGCACCGGACACCATCGGCCCGCGCCAGACCATGGGCGTGCTCTCGGTGACGAGGAAACTCATCGACATCGCCTGGATGCCGTGTGCCTTGATCGGCACGAAGAACTTGCCGTCCTTGACCTCCGGGCGGCGTCCATCCGGCACGCCGAGCATCATGCCCTGGCTCGGCCCGTAGATGTCCGCGTCGAGCAGGCCGACCCGCGCCCCCTCGCGCTCGAGCGCGAGCGCGAGGTTCACCGCCGTGGTGGACTTGCCCACGCCGCCCTTCCCCGACGCCACCGCGATGATGTTGCGGATCGGACCGGGCACGCGCCCTTCCGGGGCACGGAACCTGAGGTCCAGCTCGACCCGCTCGACGCCGAGGAATGCGGCGAGATCCCGCTCGAGGCGCGGGACCAGCCCCTGCGCCGGGTAGCCGAGCGTGACCGAGACCTGCGTGCCGGAGGACAGGATGCGCGCGCCGAGCGCCTGCCACGGCGTCCCCAGGTACGGGTCCGGAAACTGTTCGATCTTCATGATGGCTCTCGCATGACCGGTCGCGGCGCACGGCGCCAGGGATTGGCCGCGGTCGACGGCCGCGCATTATAGGGGAGATGTCGCAACAGGCGCGCTTTTCCCGGCAGAGGCCCGCGCGACCCTGGCGCCAGAGGGCCCTCAGGCATAGCGCGGCAGGTAGTGGCCTTCCATGGCACCGCGAACGGAACGCGGAATCGCGATCGCGCGGCGCGCGTCCAGATCCATGGCCACGCCCACCGAGTCGTGAATGCTGAGCAGCTCGCCGGTCGCCTTCACGAACGCCCAGCGGCGCGACTGGCGGGACTTCTCGGCGATGGCGACGTCCGCGCCGAGCCAGACGATCGCATCGCCCGCGCGCGGGCGGCCGAGTTCCACGTTGCGGGTCTCGAGCATGGCCCACCCGAACCGGTGACCTTCGTCGGTGTAGAGCACCGGCGGACCGAACGACTTCGCATCGGCCGCCGTCACCTGACGCCGGAACATCGCGAACATCAGGTCCACGTCGTCGCGCAGCACGCCGTCCGGGCCGCAGTCTTCCGCCTCGATCACCCCTTCGCGACGGCCGGTCATGCCGAATTCGGCCGGTTCGCCGATTTCCGCCATGAGCGCTTCGAACGGCACGTCGGTGCGCGGCGGATCCAGCGACAGGGAGCGCGGCTGCGCATAGTCGGGGATCTGCACCCCGTACTGCTCGTTGACCTGGCGGACCGATGCCGGCAACTCGAGGGGCTGCCGGCTGGTGCGGTCACCGAGCACCGTGCCGGTGACGAAATGCGCGGCGAGTTCGTTCCTGGCCGGATTGCGGATCTCGAAGTAGCACCGCACCTGGTCAGCGGCGCAGCCGAGGATGCCGCCGTGCACGGTGAGTTCGGCGCCCGCGAACTGTTCGCGCCGGAAGCGCGAGTAGGTGTCGACCCGGCGCAGCACGGCATGGCGCCGGTCGAGTGCCGCTTCGGTCAAACCGAGCGCACCGAGCAGTTTGCGGCTCGCCCGGTCCATCCGCGCGAGGTAGAACCGCACGTTGAGGTGGCCGAGGGAATCGATTTCCTCCGGTCCGACCCGGGAAACGTCGAGCTGCTGCATGGTCCGTGGTCCCTGATGGTCGCGATCGCCGGCCGCGCCGGGCGGCACACTTTACCGTCGCCGTGGCCGCAAAACACCCCTGCCGCGCGCACTCTGCCCCGCTGCGCGGGCGAGCGGACGGGCCGATTCCGGTATAGTGCCGGGTCAGGCCGCGCCGAGACACGGGGGCGAACGACATGCGCGTACAACGGATGAGCGCCCCGCTCGGCGCCATCATCGACGGCGTCGACGTGCGCCGCCTGGGTGAGGCGGAATTTGCGGACATCCGAGCGCTGTTCCAGGAACATCAAGTGCTCGCGTTGCGCGGCCAGACCCTCACGCCACAGGAGCAGCTCGCCTTCGGGCAACGCTGGGGCGAACTGGTGCGGCACCCCTATGCCGGCATGAAGGCCTACCCCGACCTCATCGAACTGAAGAATCCCGGCAAGGCCAGGGACATCAACCAGCACTGGCATTCCGACATGACCTACAACCGGGCGCCGCCGAAGCTCACCATGCTCTATGCGCTCGAGACCCCGGGTATCGGCGGGGACACGGCGTTCGCCAACCAGGCGCTGGCCTATGCGGAGCTCTCCGAGGGCCTGCGCCGGGTGGTCGACGGGCTGCGCGCGGTGCACTCCGCCGAAGGCCTGGCGGGCCAGTACGGGGCCGATCCCGGCCAGGCGCCGCGCGCCGAACATCCGGTGGTGCGCACCCACGACGAGACCGGACAAAGGGCGCTGTACGTGTGCCGCGCATTCACGCGCCGTTTCGTCGGCTGGACCCGGGAGGAAAGCGCGGGGCTCCTGGAGTACCTGTTCCAGCATGGCGCACGGCCCGAATTCCAGGCCCGGCACAGCTGGCGGCCGGGCGACCTGGTACTGTGGGACAACCGCTGCCTGCTGCACTTCGCCGTGCACGATCACGGCGATGCGCCGCGGCGCATTCATCGTCTGCAGGTCGCGGGGCCGGCCCCCGCCTGAACCGGCCGCAGCCTGGCCCGACGCCGCGCAATGTCGGCAGGATCTGGGTATAGTCGCGCTTTTCCGGCGCGCGGCACGTTCGCCGACATCGCACGCGCGCTCTGTCCGGACCACCCCAGACTCGAACCATGACACGTCGCATTCTCGTCACCAGCGCCCTGCCGAACGCCAACGGCTCGATCCACCTGGGGCACCTGCTCGAACACATCCAGACCGACATCTGGGTGCGTTTCCAGCGCCTGCGCGGCCATGCGGTGACCTACGTCTGCGCCGACGACACCCATGGCACGGCGACGATGCTGAAGGCCGAGCAGGAGGGCGTGCCGGCCGAACAGCTGATCGAGCGCATACGGCTCGAGCATGCGAGCGACTTCCGCGGATTCCTGGTCGAGCACGACAACTACTACTCGACCCACTCGCCGGAAAACAAGGCGCTCGCCGAACTCATCTTCACGCGCCTGAAGGACCGCGGCCTGATCTTCACTCGCGCGGTCGAGCAGCTCTACGACCCGGCGCGGGAGATGTTCCTCGCCGACCGCTTCGTGAAGGGCAACTGCCCGCGCTGTGGCACCGCGGATCAGTACGGCGACAACTGCGAGGCGTGCGGAGCCACCTACGACGCCACCGAGCTCGGCGCGCCGCGCTCGCTCATCTCCGGTGCGACACCGGTGCTGCGTGCGTCGGACCACTACTTCTTCGATCTGCCGCAGTACGCGGACTTCCTGCGCGCCTGGCTCGGTTCCGGCACCGTCCAGCCCGAAGTCGCCAACAAGCTGAACGAGTGGCTCGACGCGGGTTTGAAGCCCTGGGACATCTCGCGCGACGCGCCGTACTTCGGGTTCCTGATCCCCGGCACCACCGACAAGTACTTCTATGTCTGGCTCGACGCCCCGATCGGTTACATGGCGAGCTTCCGCAACTACCTCGCCGAACACGCCGCGCCGGGCGCGAACGACACCGGTTTCGACGACTACTGGGCCCCGGGCGCCGACGCCGAGGTGCACCACTTCATCGGCAAGGACATCGTCAACTTCCACGCGCTGTTCTGGCCGGCCATGCTCGACGGCGCCGGCTTCCGCACGCCGACACGTATCCACACGCACGGCTTCATCACAGTCGACGGCACCAAGATGTCGAAGTCGCGCGGCACGTTCATAAACGCCGGCACGTACCTGAAGCACCTGCGCCCCGAGTACCTGCGCTACTACTTCGCGGCCAAGCTGAACGGCACGATCGACGACATCGACATCAACCTCGAGGACTTCGTCGCGCGGGTGAACGCCGACCTGGTCGGCAAGATCGTCAACATCGCGAGCCGCTGCGCCGGCTTCATCACGCGCCAGTTCGACGGCAGGCTGGCGGACGCGCTGCCCGATCCCGAACTGCGCGCCCGCTGCGTGGCCGCGGCGGACGCGATCGCCGAGCGTTACGAGCGCGGTGACACCGCACGCGCGGTGCGCGAGATCACCGCGCTCGCCGACCTCGCCAACCAGTACATCGCCGAGCAGGCGCCGTGGACGCTGGCCAGGGACCCGGCGCGCAGCGCCGACGTGCAGGCCGTCTGCACCCAGGGGCTCGAGCTGTTCCGAATCCTGATGATCTACCTGAAGCCGATCCTGCCGGCCATGGCGGAAGCGAGCGAGGCGTTCCTCGCCGTCGCGCCGTTCACCTGGCGCGATCTCGACACGCCCTTGACCGAACACCGCATCAACCCGTTCAAGCCGCTGGTCGCACGCATGGACATGGCCGACGTGGAGCAGCTGCTGGCCGACTCGCGCACGGAAGCGGGCGTGTCAAATGCAGCGGAAACGCCCGCTGAAGCGGTAGCGTCAAGTGCAGCCGAAGCGGCCGGACAACAACCCGCGGCTCCGGCCACGCCGACCATTTCCATCGACGACTTCCTGAAAGTCGAGCTGCGCGTCGCCGCGATCGTGGCTGCGGAGACAGTGGACGGGGCGGATCGACTGCTGCGCCTGACCCTCGACCTCGGCGATAGCCGCCGGCAGGTATTCGCCGGTATCCGCAGCGCCTACCAGCCGGACCAGCTGGTCGGGCGCATGACCGTCGTGGTCGCCAATCTCGCGCCGCGCAAGATGAAATTCGGGGTGTCCGAAGGCATGGTGCTGGCCGCCGGTCCCGGGGGCGAGGAGATCTTCCTGCTCGCGCCGGATCCCGGCGCACGGCCGGGCATGATCGTGCGCTGACCGGCCATGGGCGAACTCGGCCTGATCCTCATCGGCGCCCTGTTGGTCAACAACTTCGTCCTCGTGCAATTCCTCGGCCTGTGCCCGTTCATGGGCGTGAGCAGCCGTTATCCGCCCGCGCTCGCCATGGGGCTCGCCACCGCCTTCGTGCTCGCGCTGTCGGCCGCCCTGTCACACGTGCTGTACCACTTCCTGCTGGTGCCCCTGGATCTCGTGTTCCTGCGCATCATCGTGTTCATCACCGTCATCGCGAGCGTGGTGCAGTTCACCGAGCGCGTCATCCGCAGCGCGCATCCGCTGCTATACGAGGTGCTCGGCATCTACCTGCCACTGATCACGTCCAACTGCGCGGTACTCGCCGTCGCGCTGCTGGCGGTCGGCCAGGAGCTCACTTTCCTGGCCACGCTGGTGTACAGCTGCGGCGCGGCCGCAGGCTTCGCGCTGGTCCTGCTGCTGTTCGCCGCGCTGCGCGAGCGGCTCGAACACGCGAGCGTGCCGACCTCGTTTCGCGGCGCGCCGATCGCGCTGGTGACGGCCGGGATCCTCTCGCTCGGCTTCGTCGGTTTCGCCGGCATGGCGGGCTGAGTGGCCGCGGCGCTGACCCTGCTCACGGTGCTCGGCGGCATCGGCGCCATGGCCGGGCTCGCGCTCGCCTGGGCGGACCGGCGCTTTCCGCCGGATCGCGACAGCGTCGTCGACGCGATCGACGCGCTGCTGCCGCAGACCCAGTGCGCGCAGTGCGGCTACCCGGGTTGCCGCCCCTACGCCGAGGCGGTCGCGGGCGGTGCCGCCATCGACCTCTGCCCGCCGGGCGGTGCCGAAACCGTCGCCGCGCTGGCGAACCTGCTCGGCCGGCCGGCCGCCGCGCCGCCCGTGGCACTCGCCGCGCCGCTCGCGGTGATCGATGAGCGCCGCTGCATCGGCTGCTATCTCTGCGTACCGGCCTGCCCGGTCGACGCGATCGTCGGCGCGCCGCAGTTCATGCATACGGTGGTGGCGGACCTGTGCACCGGGTGCGAGCTGTGCATCGCACCCTGCCCGGTCGACTGCATCGCGCTGGTACCGCGACCCGAGGTGGTCGACCCGCGGCCGGTACGGATCATGGCGCGGCCGCGCCGGCACACACCCGAGGCGCCCGAAGAACCGTGCATCCGCTGCGGCCTGTGTGCGCCGGTCTGCCCCGAAACGCTCGCGCCGCAGGAACTGCTCTGGTACGCGCGCACGGAAGACTGGTCGAACGCAGCCGCGCACGGACTCGACCGTTGCATCGAGTGCGGCCTGTGCAACCAGGTGTGTCCGAGCAACATCGACCTGCTCACCCGGTTCACGCGCGGCCGCCAGGCACTCGCCGCCGCCAGCGACAAGGCAGCGGAAGCAGAGCGCGCGCGTGCTGCATACGACCGCCGCGAGCTACGCCTCGCCGAGCGCGCCCGCGACCGCGATGCGCGGCGCCGCGAGCGGCTCACGCGCGCCGCGGGACGGCCATGGCAACGCTGACCCCGCGCGCGATCATGCTCCGGGTGCTGGCCGCGCTGGTGCCGGGGTTCGTGGTCGCGAGCCATTTCTACGGCCCGGGTTACCTGGCCAACCTGGTGATCGCGCTCGCCGCGGCGGCGCTCGTCGAGGCGGGTGCGGCGCGGGCACGCGGCGTTCCCGTCGCGCCCGTGCTGCGCGACGGCAGCGCGCTGGTCACCGCGGCGCTGCTGGCCCTGGCCCTGCCGCCCGGCACACCGTGGCACGTCGTGGCACTCGCGATCGCGGCCGGACTCGGGCTCGGCAAGCACCTGTACGGTGGCCTCGGCAACAACCCGTTCAACCCGGCCGTGGTCGGCTACGCCGTCGTGCTCGTGTCGTTCCCGGGCGCGCTCGCCACGTGGCCGGCCGCAATCGACGGCCTGAGCGGCGCCACGGCGCTGACCACGTTCAAGTACCGCGAGGGTCAGACCGTTGCCGACGTCTGGACCGCGGCGAACGGCTTCGGCGCGCTCGGTGGCCACCCGGAGCAATGGCTGAACCTCGCCTTCCTCGCCGGCGGGCTCGCGCTGGCCCGGATGCGCCTCTTGGCCTGGCGCATTCCGGCCGCGCTGCTCGGCACACTGGGCGTGCTGGCGCTCGCCGGCTACGACCAGGGCAGTTCCTCGAGCCTCGGCTCGCCGCTGTTCCACTGGTTCTCCGGCGGCACCATGCTCGCCGCCTGGTTCTTCGCGACCGACCCGGTCACCCACCCGGCGAGCGCGCGCGGCCAGCTGCTGTTCGGCTGCCTGATCGGCATCATCGCGTTTTCCATCCGCAGCTTCGGCGCCTACCCGGACGGCCTCGCGTTCGCCATCCTGCTCGCGAACGGCTGCTCGGCATGGCTCGATCGACCGGCCAGAGTGCGCCTGCATGGCTGACGTGAACGAACCGCCAGGTAGCACGGAGCGGCCTGGCGCGACCGGCGCCGTCGCGGCCTGGCTGCGCCCGCTCGCGGCATTCCTCGCGATCACGGCAGGCTGCGCGACGCTGCTCGCTGCGACGGTCGAACTCACCGCGCCCCACATCGCCGACGCGCGCGCCCGGCTCGAACACCAGGCCGTGGCGCGGCTCCTCGATGCCGACACCGCGCCACCCGGCTGCTGGACCGGCGATACCTGGTTCCTCGGCGACGGGCACGCGCTGCTGCGCGGCAGCGCGGCCGGCTACGGCGGTCCGATCCAATGGATGCTCGTGTTCGACGCAACGGCAGGTACCCCGCTCATCCAGCGGGTGCTGGTCACCGCGCACCAGGAAACGCCGGGCATCGCCGACTTTCTGAACGACCCGCAACACGGCTGGCTGACCGGCTTCCATGGCCGTGGCGCCGACGCCGCGAACCTCGACACGATCAGCGGCGCCACCATCACCACCCGTGCGCTGACGCGCAGCATCGGACGTGCGCTGGCCGACGCGCCGACGCAATCGCCCAGCATGGCTGCGGACGGGGCCGCAGCCGCGGCGTGCGTACCGTGAGCGCACGCCGCGAACAGGCCGTGGCACCGCCCGTCGGCGCGGCTGCCGGTGTGGCGGCAGGTGGTGCCGCCGCGACGCTTCGCGCCGGAGTGCTGGCCCGCAACCCCGCCTGGACCCAGCTGCTCGGCCTGTGCCCGCTGCTCGCGGTCACCACGTCCGTGGTGAACAGCGTAGCACTCGCCCTCTCGAGCGCCATGGTGCTGATCGGTGCCAACCTGGCCGTGTCCTGCCTGCGCCGCTGGATACCGGACTTCGCGCGATTGCCGGCCTACGTGCTGATCATCGCCACGTTCACCACCTGTGCGGTGCTGCTGCTCGAAGCCTATGCCTTCGACCTGTACCTGCGTATCGCCCTGTTCGTGCAGATCATCGTCACCAACTGCATGATCCTCGCCCGCGCCGAAGCGTTCGCCAGCCGCCAGCCGCCCGGGCTCGCGCTGCTCGACGCGCTCGGCACCGCGGCCGGCTTCGCGCTCGCGCTGCTCGTGCTCGGCGCGCTGCGCGAGGCGCTCGGGCACGGCACGCTGTTCGCCGGCATGGAACTGCTGTTCGGACCCGCTGCCGCCGGCTGGCGTATCGACCTGCCCGGCCTCGACGCGGGCCTCCTGCTGGTCAGCCTGCCGCCGGGCGCATTCATCGTCGCCGGGCTGCTGCTCGGCGCCGGCCACGCCATCCGCACGAGACTCCGCCGATGAACCGGACCATTCGCACCCGCATCTACGGCCGCCTGCGCGAGGCCAACCCCGCGCCGACCACGGAGCTGTACTACGACACGCCATTCGAACTGCTGGTCGCGGTGATCCTATCGGCACAGGCGACCGACGTGAGCGTCAACAAGGCGACCGAGCGCCTGTACGCCGTCGCCAACACGCCCGCGGCGCTGCTCGCCCTCGGCGTGGAAGGCCTCAAACCGTTCATCCGCCACATCGGGCTGTTCAATACCAAGGCGGTGAACGTGATCCGGACCTGCGAGATCCTGCTGCGCGACTACGGCGGCGAAGTCCCCGAGGACCGCAAGGCCCTGGAGGCGCTGCCAGGGGTCGGGCGCAAGACCGCCAACGTGGTCCTGAACACGGCGTTCGGGCAGCCGACCATCGCGGTCGACACACACATTTTCCGGGTGGCGAACCGGACCGGACTCGCACCGGGCAAGACGGTGCGGGAAGTGGAGGACCGACTGGTGCGGCTGACGCCCTCCGAGTTCCGCAAGGACGCGCACCACTGGCTGATCCTGCACGGGCGCTACGTCTGCGTGGCGCGCAAGCCGCGCTGCGGTGCCTGCCCGATCGAGGACCTCTGCGAATATCCGGACAAGGCGGAGGACTGAGCCACCCGGCTCTGCGCGCGCGGCGCGCACTCGTGCGAGCCAGAGGCTCGCACTCAGAGATCGACGAGCTGCACCGCGTCGATGGGCTCATCGAGGAAAAAGTGCCCGATGCGCTGGAACCGGGCCGCGCCATCGGTCGCGATGAGCGTGATGCGCGGCGCCGGTCCTTGCGGCGGTACGCCGCGCACCCGACCGGCCGCGAACTCCGCGGCGACCGCGGCGGCGGTGGTCGCGGCGGAATCGACGATGGGCACGTATGCGGCCGCGGTGCCGAGCGCAGCCACGATCGCGCGTCGGAACACCGGGAAGTGCGTGCAGCCGAGCAGCACCGTGGCGCCATCTTCCGCGGTATGTGGCGCGCCGGCACCCGCCGGCTCGACTACACCCGCCAGAACGCCCGCCAGGTAGTCACGTACCACCAGGTCGACGATCGGGCCGGTATGGCGCCCTTCCTCGGCCAACGCGACCAGCAGCGGGCATGCGCGCCCGTACACCGCGAGCGTCGGGCGCAGCGCCAGCAGCGCGCGCTGATAGGCGCCGCCGCTGATGGTGCTCTCGGTACCGAGCACCACCACGCGCCGACTGCCCGTCGCGGCGGCCGCCACCGCACCGGGCCCGACCACGCCGAATACGGGCAACGGCGCGTAGTGGGCGGCAAGCGCCTCGAGCGCCACCGCCGACGCGGTATTGCAGGCGATCACCAGCGCCTTCACGCCCCGATCGACCAGGATGCGTGCAGCCTGCAGTGCATAGCGCTGCACGGTGGCTGCGCTCTTGGTGCCGTACGGCAGGCGCGCCGTGTCGCCGAGGTAGAGGAACGATTCGCCGGGCAGGGTGCGGCGCAGCGCGTGCAGTACGGTGAGTCCGCCCACCCCCGAATCGAAGACGCCGATGGGTGAGGGGTCGTACTGCGCCGCGTCCTGCCGCGCCGGGGTCGTCACACGCCGGTCAGTGTGGCTGGCCGGAACGACGCCGCGCCCGGAAGTCGCCCGGCCGGACCAGCGGCGGGCCGTCGGACGCGAGTACCCCGGTGCGGATCTGTTCGGTGCGCCGAGCGCGCAGTTCGCGCAGCTGCTGCTCGATCAGGAGGTCTTCGCGGCGCCTGCGCGCGGCCGCCTTCAGCATGTCTACGCCGCAGCGCGCACAGTGGCTCGTGTCGAGCTGCACGTGTGCGCAGCTCGGGCATTCCACGTACGCCGCGGTGATTTCGCGCAGGATCTCCTCGCGCTTCGGTTCCATGCGCGCCACGTCGTGGTCGAGCATGGCCGGTGGGCCTGCGCGATAGGGCTGCGCCGTGTCCTTGACCCGGCAGACCGCCCCGAGGTCGAACAGCCGGTGCTGCAGGTCGAGCGCGTCACGCTCCGAGAGGTTGCTGCGGATGACCACGGTACGCCCCTGGAACAGCTGGCGCGCCTTGTTGCGGTCGACGCCGAGCGCCTCCGCCAGGCGGTCGAGCACCGTCGCCTGGTCCGCGCCGCGCGCCAGGTCTCCGCTGAACAGCACCTGAAAGGTACCCATGCCCTGCTCCGTATATCGGCCACCCGCCGAGCCCGGCACGGGGCTTCGGCGCATGCCGTACGATCACACCATTTATGCTGCCGAGGCTAGCGATGCGGTCCGGCCAATTCCGTGACGAACGTCACTCCTGGCTCGCCGTACAGGCTCGCCGCACCGGCCCGCCGGGCCATACCGCCGGACCATACCGCCGGACCATCCCGCCAGGCCGTCGCGCGGCGCATGGTACTCCGGGCGGGTACCGGATTCACCGACCGCCGGCGCCATACCCGCGGGCAATGTACCGGCCGGCACTGCGCCGGCCAGCACTGCGCGGACCCGCCCGGGCCTGTGCTATCGTGCCCGGACCGACCGCAGGGAACGACCCCCGACCGATGACCGCGTATCCGATGGCGCAGCGCTTCCGCGGCTACCTGCCGGTCGTCCTGGATCTCGAAACGGGCGGGTTCAATCCGCGCGCGAATCCGATCCTCGAGATCGCCGCCGTGCACCTGCAGTTCGAAGACGGCCGCCTGGCGGTCGCGGACCGCTGGCACCGGGCGGTCCGACCGTTCCCCGGCGGCGAGTCGAGCGCCGCGGCGCTGAAATTCACCGGCATCGACCCGCTCGATCCCGCCCGTGACGCGGTGGAGGAAGGTGCGGCGCTGCTCGAACTGTTCCGCCATGTACGCGCCGCCATGCGCCGCGCCGGCTGCCATCGCGCCATACTCGTGGCACACAACGCAGCATTCGATCAGCAGTTCCTGAACCAGGCCATCGAACGAACCCGCGCGAAGCGCAGTCCGTTTCATCCGTTCACCAGCATCGACACCGCTTCGCTCGCGGCCGTCGCGTATGGTCACACTGTCCTGCGGGAGGCGTGCAGCCGGGCCGACATTCCGTTCGACCCGGAGCAGGCGCACAGCGCGCTCTACGACGCCGAACGCACCGCCGAGCTGTTCTGCGCGATCGTGAACAACTGGCCGCGTTGATCGCGCAGGTTCAGGCGCTCTCGGCCCGTTCGGCGGCCGCGTCGATCAGCGGCTTCAGTTCGCCGGACTCGAACATCTCGGTGACGATGTCGCAGCCGCCGATCAGTTCGCCCTCGACGTAGAGCTGCGGGAAGGTCGGCCAGTTCGCATAGCCCGGCAGGGTCGCACGGATCTCCGGGTGCGCGAGGATGTCGACGTAGGCGAAGCGCTGGCCGCACGCCATCAGGCAGCGCACCGTCTGGGCGGAGAACCCGCACTGCGGCGCCGCTGGCGTGCCCTTCATGTACAGCAGGATGGGATTGCTCTCGATCTGATCCTTGATGGTGTCGAGAATGTCGTCGCTCATGCGAAACTCCGCATCGAATGATTGGACTCCAGGCGCGCATGGTAACCCGGATAAACGCCGAAACCACTCCGTTCGACACGGTCATCGACCGGCGCGGCACGTTCAGTACCAAGTGGGAACGCTACGCCGGGCGCGACGTGCTGCCGTTCTGGGTGGCCGACATGGATTTCGCGATGCCGGCGTTCATCCAGGCGGCGATCGCGCGCCGGCTGGAACATCCGATCGTCGGCTATACGCGTACCCCCGCACCGCTGGTCGATGCCTTTCGGGCCTGGCTCGAGCGCCACTACGGCTGGCGCGTGCCGGAACCGTGGCTGGTCTGGCTGCCGGGCGTGGTCCCGGGCTTCAACCTGGCAGCCCGGGCGGTCGCCGAACCCGGCGGCGCGATCGTGATCCCGACCCCGGTCTACTACCCGTTCCTCGACGTGCCGGCGAACGCCGGGCAGGCGGGCATCCAGGTGCCGCTCTGCCGCGACGGCGACCGCTGGGTGATGGATTTCGACGCCCTGGAAGCCGCGCTGCGGCCCGGCGCGCGCCTGCTGCTGCTCAGCAATCCGCAAAACCCGACCGGACGGGCCTACACCAGGGCGGAACTCCAGGCGCTCGCGGACCTCGCGCTGCGCCACCGGCTGGTGGTGTGTTCGGACGAGATCCACTGCAATCTCATCCTCGATCCCGACGCGCGGCACGTCCCCATCGCGAGCCTCGGCCCCGAGATCGCCGCCGCCAGCATCAGCCTGTACGCGATCACCAAGACCTACAACATCCCGGGGCTTTCCTGCGCCGTCGCGGTGATTCCCGATCCGACGCTGCGCAACGCGTTCGTGCGCGCGCAGGCGGGGCTCGTCTCGCACCCCGGGCCACTCGCCTACGCCGCCACCCAGGCAGCACTCGAAGACACCGGCCCGTGGGTACCGGCGCTGCTCGACTACCTGCGCCGGAACCACGCGCGCGTCAGGGCCGTCGCCGGCGCTCGCATGACGCCGGTCGAAGCGACATACCTGGCCTGGCTCGACGTGCGTGATCTCGGCCTCGAACAACCCGGCGCGTTCTTCGAGCAGCACGGGCTCGGGCTTTCCGACGGTGCCGCTTTCGGCGGACCGGGCTTCGTCCGGTTCAACTTCGCGTGCCCGCGCAGCCTGCTCGAACAAGGGCTGCAACGCCTCGCCCATGCGCTCGACGCGGCCCGAACGGGTGCCGCGGGGCCATCCGGAATGAATTGATCTCGGTCCCGGCGTCCAGTAGCATCCGCTCTTTTTCCAGGCAGCTCCCGCTGCCTGTTGTCGTTTTGGGATCCTGCGTACCGGTACCCGGCGACCAGGCAGCCGATTGCGCGGGATCGCCGCGCACGCAAGGCCCGACTGCCTGGGCGACGGCCGCCACGGGAAGGTGAGCGCACATGACCCATCTGATGGATACCTACAAACGGCTCCCCGTCGCGTTCGCGCGCGGCAACGGCAGCTGGGTGGAAGACACCGCCGGCAAGCGTTATCTCGACGCGCTTTCCGGCATTGCCGTGTGCGGCCTCGGCCACGCCCATCCGCGCGTCACGCGCGCGATCGCCGATCAGGCCGGGATGCTCCTGCACACGTCGAACCTCTACGAGATTCCCGAGCAGGAACGTCTCGCAACCCGCCTGTGCGAACTCTCCGGCATGGAGAAAGTGTTCTTCGGCAACTCCGGCGCCGAGGCGAACGAGGCCGCGATCAAGATCGCCCGCCTGTATGGACATGCGCGCGGATTCTCGCGGCCGTCCATCATCGTCATGGAGAGCAGCTTCCACGGCCGCACCATGGCCACCCTGACCGCGACCGGCAACCGCAAGGTACAGGCCGGTTTCGAGCCGCTGCTCACCGGCTTCCTGCGCGCGCCGTTCAACGACGTGGAGGCGGTGGAGAAGATCGCGCAGAACGCGGGCGAAGTGGTCGCGATCCTGGTCGAGCCGGTGCAGGGTGAGGGCGGCATCGCCGTCCCGGCTGCGGACTACCTCGCACGCCTGCGCGCGATCTGCGACGCGCAGGGCTGGCTGCTCATGCTGGACGAAGTCCAGACCGGCAACGGCCGCACCGGCCGGTTCTTTGCCTATCAGCACACCGACGTGATGCCCGACGTCGTCACCACCGCCAAGGGTCTCGGCAATGGCGTGCCGATCGGCGCGTGCCTCGCACGCGGCACCGCCGCCACGGTATTCGGACCCGGCAATCACGGCTCGACGTTCGGCGGCAATCCGCTGGTCTGTGCCGCGGCCAATGCCGTGCTCGACGCACTCGTCGATGACGGCCTGATCGAACGCGCCGGGGTGCTCGGCGCGCGCATGCTCGAGGCTTTCCGCACGCGCCTCGCGGGCAACAACCGGGTCCGGGACATCCGCGGGTGCGGGCTGATGCTCGGCATCGAACTCGCCGACCCGTGCGCTGCCCTGGTCAACGAGGGCCTCGCAGCCGGGATCCTGCTCAACGTCACGCGCGACAACGTCATCCGGCTCCTGCCGCCGCTCACCATGAGCGATGCGGAAGCGGACCTCGTCGTCGAGCGGATCGTCGGACTGATCGAAGCCTGAGGGCTTCCCGGAGCGACCGCGCACGCATGGCAGCACGCATGGCAGGGCAGGACCCCAGTCGGACCACCGGGTCGACCAAGCGCGATTTCCTGACGCTCGGCGACTGCACCCCGGACGAGCTTCGCTACCTGATCGATCGGGCGATCGAGCTGAAGCGCCTGCGCGCGGCCGGCGCGGCCGACCAGACCCTGCTCGGACGCTCGATCGCCATGATCTTCCAGCTGAACAGCACGCGCACGCGGGTCGCCTTCGAAGCGGGCATGGCCCAGCTCGGTGGCAACGCGATCGTGCTCGGCCGCGCGGACTCGCAGCTCGGCCGCGGCGAGCCGATCGAGGACACGGCCCGGGTGCTCTCGGAGATGGTCGACGCGGTCGTCATCCGCACGAGTCTCCACGAAGAGGTGGAACGGTTCGCCGCCAGCGCGAGCGTGCCGGTGATCAACGCCATGACCTCGCGCTTCCACCCGTGCCAGCTGCTGGCCGACATGCAGACGTACCAGGAGTTGCGCGGCTCGATCGCAGGACGCACCGTGGCCTTCGTCGGCGACGGCTACAACATGTGCAATTCCTACATCGAAGCCGCGCGCCAGTGGGGGTTTCGGCTGCGCATCGCCTGTCCGCCCGGCTATACGCCGGATGCGCGGCTGGTCGCGACGGGCAACGACGTGGTGCTGGCCGAGTCACCGCGCGAAGCGGTCGAGAACGCCGACCTGGTGGTGACCGACGTCTGGTCGTCGATGGGTCACGAAGAGGAAGCGCAACGCCGCCGCGCCGTGTTCCAGCCCTACCAGGTCAACGAAGCGCTGCTGGAGCACGCGCGCCCCGAAGTACTGTTCATGCATTGCCTGCCCGCACACCGCGGCGAGGAAGTCAGTCCCACGCTGCTCGACGATCCGCGCTCGGTGGTCTGGCAGGAGGCCGGCAACCGGCTGCACACCCAGAAGGCGTTGCTCGAGTTCCTGCTGACCTGATCGAACGGCGTGCGGCCCGCGGCCGGCGCCCGCGCGCCAGGACGGTCAGATGACGAGATCCTCGAGCCGGCCCGGCTTGCCGAGGTGGAAACCCTGCGCGAAGTCCACGCCGATGTCTTCCAGGCGCGCCAGCACTTCGGCCGACTCCACGCATTCGGCGATGGTCTGTTTGCCGAGATAATGACCGATCTCGTTGATCGAGCGCACGACCGCGTAGTCGTCATCGTCGCTCGCCACGTCGCGGACGAATACCCCGTCGATCTTGACGAAGTCCACCGGCAGGTTGCGCAGGTAGGAATACGACGAGACACCGGTACCGAAATCGTCGAGCGAGAAGCGGCAGCCGATGATCTTCATCCGGTTCATGAATTCGCGCGCGTTCTCGAGGTTGGTGATCGCCGCCGTTTCGGTGATCTCGAAGCAGACCTTGCCGGTCGGCGCCTGCGTGCGCACGAACTGCTCCAACACGAAGTCAGGGAACGTCTCCTCGTTGATCGAGTGCCCGGACACGTTGATCGAGAAGCCGCCGAAATCCTCGAGCGCATCGCGGTGGTCCGCCATCCACTCGAGCACCCGCTGGATCACCCAGCGGTCGACAGTGCCCATGCGCTGGTAGGTCTCCGCCGCCAGGATGAATTCCGCCGGCGGCATGATCTGGCCCTGTTCGTTGGCCATGGTGAGCAGGATTTCGTAATGCGCCTCGTGCCCGCGTGCCGGGTCGAGCGGCATGATGCGCTGGCAGTTGAGGATCAGCCGGTCCTCCGCGATCGCCCGGTCGAGTTGGGTGACCCACTCCATGATGCCGTGCCGGCTCTGGATCGCCGCGTCGGCCACGGCGTATTCCTGCACCCGGTTGCGGCCGGCATCCTTGGCCGCGTAGCAGGCTTCGTCGGCGTGCTGCATGGCCAGGTCCACCGACTCGGTGGCCTGGTCGATCAGCACGAGACCGATGCTGGCCGACAGGTTGTAGGACCGCCCTTCCCATTCGAACGCGAACTCGCGGACGTCGTCGAGCAGGCGCCGGGCAAGCACGCGCGCCTCCGCCGGCGGTGTGCTTTCCGCGAGAACGCCGAACTCGTCGCCACCGAGGCGCGCGATCTGGACGTTGTCGGCGGCGAGCCGGGTGCTCAGCATCGTGGCGAGCCGCTTCAGGAGTTCGTCGCCCGCCGTGTGGCCGCTCGTGTTGTTGATGATCTTGAACTGGTCTAGGTCGACATAGAGCAGTGCATGCTGCTCGCCGCGCGTACGTGCGGCCTGTACGGAATTTTCGACGCGACGTTCGAATTCGCGCCGGTTGATCAGCGTGGTGAGTTCGTCGTGCGATGCCTGGAACGCGAGCCGGCTGTGCATGCTCTCGAGCATGCGTTGCGAGGCGCGCTCCATGAGCGGCAGGTCGAAGTCGTCGAGCAGCGTGATCTGCCCGGCATGGATGCCGTCCGCCATCTCCTTCAGGGTCAGCTCGCGCACTCGCACGCCCTTGCGGTTGACCAGGACGAACGAGTCGAAATCGTCGCCGAGGAACGCCACCGACAGGATCAGCGGGCGACCGTCCGCATCGGTGGTCGCGATCCACTCGCCGACTTCGATGCGCCGCGCCCGCGCCAGCGCCCGCGACCACGCGACCCGTTCGCGTTCGTCGTCGATGTCGGGTTCGGGTTCGCGCGCGCGCTCGAGACCCTCGAGACCCACTGCCTTCGCGATATCCGACGCCTCGACCGGTGCGCGCCGAATGGGTGCGCGCACGCCCGCGGCGTCGCCCACCAGCGCTGCGGACAGGGCCATCACCAGCGGAGTACGCCGCGCCGGGTCGAAGGAAATGCTGTTGAGCCCCTGCACGACGCGCTTCAGCAGGGTTTCCGGCTCGACGTATCCTGGCGTCTCGCGGCCGATCGTGCCCTGCAGCTGGCCCTGCAGCTGGTCGAGGATGGCGAGCTGGTCGGTCCACTCGGTGCTCTCGACACCCCGGCGCAGGTGCGTGTGCACCAGCAGGTTCCGCCAGCCGGGATTGACCAACTGCAGCAGGAGCTCTGGTACATCCTGGCCGGCGAGCCGTCTGGCGAGTTCCTTCAGCACGGCGCGGCGCGCGCGATCGAGTTTCTGTTTGCCTTCCGACGCACGCACGGTGCGTTCCAGGTTGCCGCGGAAGCTGCGCGCCTGCTTGTCGACCAGTGGGTCGAGTTCGTCGACCACGTCGCCCAGTACTTCCGGATTGCGGTCGTATTCACGCACCAGCCGCTGCAGCAGCTCGTCCACCTGACGGCCGATGTCGCGCTCGATACCTTCGCGCGTATCGGACCCGCTGCCGAGCCGCGCGAGGTGGTTGAGCAGCGTGACCGCGCCGTGGGCCGCCTGGCTGCCGTCCGCATCCAGGAAGGCGCGATCCCTCGCGGCGAGCTTGTTCAGCGTGAGCTCGAGCCGGCGGATCCAGCCGCGCGCGCCTTCGGTGATGTAGCGGTCGGCCTCGAGGGAGTCGACCAGTGTCTCCATCACGCTCAGGTTCTCGAGATCCTCGGGATCGAACTGTTTCGCGCCACCGTGACGGCTCCTGAGCACATCCGCCAGGCGGCTCTTCAGGAAACCCGGCGAAGGCGGCGCGTCGCCCACTTCCTGCTCGACCGCGGCCAGCGCTTCGAGGATCTCGTCGCGTGTGTAGACCTGTTCCGGCGGAGGTGGCGGACTGCCCGTCGCCTCGCGTCGGCGCGTGGCACCGAGCAGGTTGCGTACCGCGCGATACGCCTGGGCGTTGCGTGGTACGGCCGCCGCGTACGGATCGAACGTGGCGCCGCCCACGCTGCGTATCCCGTCGGCGGCCATCACCGCCTCGCGCACCCAGTTCTCCATCGCCTGGTAGGCTTCCGGTCCTGACGCGGGGCCAGCGCCTGGTCCCATACCCGGAGTCACACCGGGTCCTGGACTGGGGCGGGGGGGCGCGGGGCGCGGCGTCTGGGCGCGGCGCAGGGCTTCGCGCAGGCTGCTCGTGGTGGGGAACAGGCCGCTCGTCTCGAGCGCCTCGGAGAGCCGCTCGTAGAGCGCCCCGAGGTTGCGTGTGAACGCCTGTTCGAAATAGCGGTACGCTTCCGGCACCACGTTGCGGCGCAGATTCTCGTCCTTCAGCGTATCGGCGAACGCCCACGCGATGATCGCCGGACCGACCGGGATCGCTTCCTTGTGCGCCCAAGATCGCGCAACCAGGCCGAGCCGCGCGCGCAGCTCGAGCAGCGCGGGACCGTGCCGCTCCTCGGCCTTGGTGATGATGTCCACGACTGCGAGCCAGTCCTCGAACTGCGCCTCGTCGACGATCCGCAGTTCGCGTCCACCGCCGGTCTGCCGGCGCCGGCGCTTCTCGAGCACTTCCTCGAGCGCGGTCGGGCGTTCGATCTCCTCGATCACCCGGTTCAGGAAGGTATCGGCAACCAGATCGCCGCGTTTCTCGAGCTGATCGAGCGCGCCGAGATACAGCAGGTGCAGCGCGTTGCTCGCGGCGTCGCGTGCACTGGCCAGGAATTCGCGGGTGGCGATCTCGACGAACTGGATGGCGATGGTGCGCAGGCCGGGCTCGAGGATGCTCCGGATCAGGGCGCGCGCCTGCCCGGCCTGCGCCTCCGGCAGCCGGCCATCGCGCAGGAATTCGAGCGGGATGCCAAGATCATCGCCGAGTGCAGGCTCTGCCGCTTCGGCGGCAGCGGGCGCTGCAGCCGCTGATGCTGCGGCCGCTGCCGCCGGCATTTCCTGAACCTCGGCCGGTTGCGGCACAGCGCTTCCCTGCGGCGCGGCCGGCGATGCCACGGTCTGCGGCGCAGCAGCTGATTTCGGTGGCGTCGCCAGCCGCTCGACCGATGCTCCACCCGGCGCAATCGCCGGCGTCTCCCTTACTTCCTTGGCCGGCTCCGGCGCCGGTGGCGCCTCTCTCGGTTGCTGCGGCGCCGGTGGCGCCTCTGTCGGTTGCCGCGGCGCCGGAGGCGCCTCTGTCGATTGCCGCGGCGCCGGTGGCGCCGCCAGGCCAGTGGCGCGCGCGTAGTCGAGCAGCGCTTCGAATGCCGGCGCGGGCAGCGCCGGATCGAACATCACGCCCACGCCTTTGCCGTCCTCCAGCATGCGCGCGATCTTGGCCTGCACACGGAAGTGGCGTGTACCGGTTGGCGACGGGACGGAGAAGTGAACGGCGAGCTGATCACCGGGACGCGGATCGGCGCCGACCGCGGCGAGCGAGCGGGTCGTCCCGCTGCCGGTCAGCATCATGCCCTGCTGGCAGAAATCGCGGATTCCGCACAGCCAAGACCGGCCTTTCGCCGGGTGCACGAGCGCGGAAACGGAAACCGGCTGCCTGGCGAAACGTCGGCGATTCAAGCTGGGTGATTCTCTGCGGACCGCATACGAAACCTTAACCCATCATCGGCATGAGGTCACCCGCTCGGCGCCGCACAACGAGGCTACGGCACGGCCTTTGCGAGAACCGGCGCACAGCACGTGCGCCGCCACGCCTGCGTCAGAGCGCGCGCGCCACCGCGCGATGCCAGCCGGCGAGCAGGCGATCGCGCTCGTCCCCCGCCATCGCCGGACGAAATTCCCGGTCGAGGTGCCAGAGCCGCACCGCGGCGTCGAGATCGCCGACCAGCCCGCCGCCGAGTGCCGCCAGCGCCGCCGCGCCGAGCGCCGTGGTCTCGGTGGTGCGTGGCCGCTCCACCGGGCAGTCGAGCACGTCGGCCAGGAACTGGCACAGCCAGTCGTTGACCACCATGCCGCCGTCGACCCGCAACCGGTGCACGGGGGCCCCGTCGCGCGCCATCGCGGCGAGCAGGTCCGCGGTCTGGTAGCCGACGCTCGCCAGGGTCGCGGTGATGATCTGATCGCGATCGCTGTCGAGCGTGAGCCCGGTCAGCACGCCACGCGCATCGGGCTGCCAGTGTGGCGCACCGAGCCCGGTGAACGCGGGCACCAGGTAGACACCGCGGGTATCCGGTCCGGTGCGGCGCGCCGCGGTCTCGGTCTCCGCCGCCGTGGCGATGAGCCCGACCCGGTCGCGCAGCCACTTAACCGCGATCCCGCCGGAGAAGATGCTGCCTTCGAGCGCGAAGCTCGGCACGCCGCCGATCCGGTAGGCGACCGTCGACAGCAGCTGCTGCGTGGAACGCACTGGCGCCGTACCCGTATGGGTCATGACGAAACAGCCGGTACCGTAGGTGCTCTTGCTCATCCCCGGCGCCACGCAGGCCTGGCCGATGAGCGAAGCCTGCTGGTCGCCCGCCACACCGAGGATCGGCAGCACCGCACCGAGCCACTGCGCCTCTGCGCCACCGTAGTTCGCGGCGCTGTCGCGCACCTCGGGCAGCATGGCGCGCGGAATGTCGAAGTAGTCGAGCAGTTCCTCGCACCAGGCCTGCCGGTGGATGTCGTAGAGCAGCGTGCGCGACGCGTTGGTCGCATCGGTCGCGTGCACTGCACCCCCGGTCAAACGCCAGATCAGGAACGTGTCCACGGTGCCGAAGCAGAGTTCACCGCGCGCGGCACGCGCGCGCAGCCCCGGTCGGGTATCGAGCAGCCAGGCGAGCTTGGTGGCCGAAAAGTACGGGTCGATCACGAGGCCGGTCCGCGCGGCGACGAGATCCTGCAGGCCCTCCGCACGCATGGTCTGGCAGCGCTCAGCCGTGCGCCGGTCCTGCCAGACGATGGCGTTGTGCACGCAACGGCCGGTGTCGCGCTCCCAGACGAGCGTCGTCTCGCGCTGGTTGGTGATGCCGATCGCGTCGATGGCCCCGGCCGTGACGCCGGCCGCCGCGAGCGCGCCGCGCGCGGCGGCGAGGGTCGTGCGCCAGAGCACCTCAGGGTCCTGCTCCACCCAGCCGTCCGCCGGGAAGATCATGTCGAACGGCTCCTGACCGACCCCGTGCACCTGGCCGTCCAGGCCGAACACGATGGCGCGCGAGCTCGATGTGCCCTGGTCGATCGCCAGAATCCGCCCCTGCATGAGTCCCCTCCGGTGGTCCGCGCGGTCGTTCGCGGACCACAATATATAGTGGTGGTCGACGGCGCGCGAGCACGCGCTCACCCGGCCGCCGGTAGTCTTGCGGAGGCATAGCAGAGGAACTGCAAGGCAGCCTGACGAGCCGTGCGGATCGTCCACAGGCTGTTCCCGGTTATCCACAGCCTGCGCCTTGCATAAACCCGGACAGGGGCTTATCTTGTGCCTCCGCGGCCGCCTACCCCTACATCTTGTAGGTTTCCGACCGCGTAATGGCAGTATTACGCAAGCGCCGAGCCAGGAATCCTGGACCGATGGATCGGACAACGGACCGCATACTTCATGCAGACGACGGTTCGTCCGGCAGGACCACCCTGCCCGGAACGGCGCGCGCGGCAGGGAACCGGCAACCACTAGGTGTTGTGTCAGGACGTGACGGCAAGAGACCGTCCCGCTGCGTCCGCATCCGCGCAATCTGCAGCCGCGGCCGCACCACCAGCAGGACCGATTCCGGCCGTAACGGGCGCACACCCGGTACCGCCTTCACATATTGATTCACGGGGGTTAGACGAGACCATGCACACCGACGCCAGGGACTTCACCAGCAGCGACAGCGCCGAGACCATCCAGCCAGCCGCCGCGACCGCCACCCCGTTGCCCGCCTCGATCGCCGCCACGGCGCCGGGCCAGCTAAAGGTCATCAAGCGCAACGGCACGGTCGTGCCCTATACCGACGACAAGATCGCGGTCGCCATGTCCAAGGCCTTCCTCGCGGTGGAAGGCGGCAGCGCGGCCGCCTCGCCGCGCATCCGCGAACTCGTCGAGGAACTGACCGACCAGGTCTCCACCACCTTCCGGCGCCGGTTCCCGTCTGGCGGCACCATCCATATCGAGGACATCCAGGACCAGGTGGAACTCGCGCTCATGCGTTCGGGCGAGCACAAGGTCGCCCGCGACTACGTGCTGTACCGCGAGGAACGCGCCCGCGCCCGTGCGCAGCGCCGCGCAGAACAGGCTCCGCAGGAGGCCCCGCGCACCACGATCAACGTGGTCGCCGCCGACGGCACCCGTGCACCGCTCGACGTCGCACGCATCCGCCAGCTGGTGACGGAAGCCTGCTCGGGACTGAACGACGTCGACGCGGAGCGTGTGCTGCGCGAAGCGATGAACAACATGTACGACGGCATCTCCGAGCGGGACGTCGCGACCTCGCTCGTGATCACCGCTCGCACGCTGGTCGAGGAAGAGCCGAACTACACCTACGTCACCGCGCGCCTGCTGATGGACGATTTGCGCAGCGAAGCGCTGCGCTTCCTCGGCGTCAACGCGAACAAGGGCTACCACGCGACCCAGTCCGAGATGGCGACCGTGTACGCGGCTGCGTTCAAGGCCTTCGTCCGGCGTGGCATCGAACTCGAACTGCTCGCCCCGCAGCTCGGCGGATTCGACCTCGACGAGCTCGGCGCGGCGCTGAAGCCCGAGCGCGACCAGGAGTTCACCTACCTCGGCCTGCAGACGCTGTACGACCGTTACTTCATCCACTCCGATGGCGTGCGTTTCGAACTGCCACAGGTCTTCTTCATGCGCGTCGCCATGGGCCTCGCCGCCGAGGAGGACCACCCGAACGCGCGTGCCATCGAGTTCTACGACCTGCTCTCGTCGTTCGACTACATGTCGTCGACGCCGACGCTGTTCAACTCCGGCACGCTGCGCCCACAGCTGTCGTCGTGCTTCCTCACCACGGTGCCGGACGACCTCGAAGGCATCTACGGCGCGATCAAGGACAACGCCATGCTCTCCAAGTGGGCGGGCGGACTCGGCAACGACTGGACCCCGGTACGCGCGCTCGGCTCGTACATCAAGGGCACCAACGGCAAGTCGCAGGGCGTGGTGCCGTTCCTCAAGGTGGTCAACGACACCGCCGTGGCCGTCAACCAGGGCGGCAAGCGCAAGGGCGCGGTCTGCTCCTACCTCGAGACCTGGCACCTCGACATCGAGGAATTCCTCGAGCTGCGCAAGAACACGGGCGACGACCGTCGCCGCACCCACGACATGAACACCGCGAACTGGATTCCGGACCTGTTCATGAAGCGCGTGTTCGAGGACGGCGAGTGGACGCTCTTTTCGCCGAGCGACGCCAAGGACCTGCACGATCTGTTCGGTCGCGCGTTCGAGAAGCGTTACCAGGAGTACGAGGAACAGACCCGCACCGGCGAACTGAAGCTCTTCAAGCGCGTCCGTGCCCAGGACCTGTGGCGCAAGATGCTCTCGATGCTGTTCGAGACCGGCCACCCGTGGATCACGTTCAAGGATCCGTGCAACCTGCGCTCGCCGCAGCAGCACGTGGGCGTCGTGCACTCGTCGAACCTGTGCACCGAGATCACGCTCAACACTTCGCGCGAGGAAGTGGCGGTCTGCAACCTCGGCTCGGTCAACCTCGCCCAGCACGTGGTCGACGGCGAGCTCGACATGAAGAAGCTGAAGAAAACCGTGCGCACCGCCGTGCGCATGCTCGACAACGTGATCGACATCAACTACTACTCGGTGCCGCAGGCACGCACCTCCAACATGCGCCACCGCCCGGTGGGCCTCGGCATCATGGGCTTCCAGGATGCGCTCTACCGCCTGCGTCTGCCGTACGGCAGCGACGCCGCAGTCGAGTTCGCCGACCGCTCCATGGAAGCGATCAGCTATTTCGCAATCGAGGCCTCCAGCAAGCTCGCCAAGGAGCGCGGTGCGTATCCGAGCTACTCCGGCTCGCTCTGGAGCCGCGGCATCCTGCCGATCGATTCGCTCAAGCTGCTGCGCCAGGAGCGCGGCGAGCAGTACCTCGACGTCGACCACACCGCGACGCTCGACTGGGAGAAACTGCGCAGCAAGGTGCAGATCCACGGCATGCGCAATTCCAACGTGATGGCGATCGCGCCGACCGCGACCATCGCCAACATCACCGGTGTTTCGCAGTCGATCGAGCCGACCTACCAGAACCTGTACGTGAAATCGAACCTCTCCGGCGAGTTCACCGTGGTGAATCCGTTCATGGTGCACGACCTCAAGCGTCTCGGCCTGTGGGACAAGGTGATGGTCAACGACCTGAAGTACTTCGACGGCAGCCTGAAGTCGATCCAGCGGGTGCCCGAGGAACTGAAGCAGCTCTACGCCACCGCGTTCGAAGTGGAGCCGCGCTGGCTGGTGGATGCGGCAAGCCGTCGGCAGAAATGGATCGACCAGGCGCAATCGCTGAACCTGTACATCGCCGGTGCTTCCGGCAAGAAGCTCGACATCACTTACCGGATGGCGTGGCTGCGCGGCCTCAAGACCACCTACTACCTGCGCGCGCTCGGCGCCACCAGCGCCGAGAAGTCGACGGTGGAAGGCAGCCGGCTGAACGCCGTGGCGGCCGCGCCTTCTGCGCCGACCACGCCCGCGGCAGGCGGATTCGACGACCTGAACGGACGGAGCGCGGCCGAAGTACCGCTGGCGTGCTCGATCGACGACCCGGATTGCGAAGCGTGCCAGTGAGCGCGCGGACAGGACAAGGAGCAGCATGATGCTGAGCTGGGACGATTACGAAGACGACGACAGGCTGCCGGCCGCGAAGCGCACGCCGGTACCGCGAGCTGAACAAGCCGAGTCGGCACAGGTCGCGCCGGCGGCCCCCGCGCTCCACACGCCGACGGTAACGGCTGCTGTTGCCGAACCGGCGCCGCAGCGTGCGCCCGAACCGGTCAACGCCTCCGCGACCCCGGCCGCGGCCGCCCTCGCGGAGCCGATCACGGTGGCCGAACCTTCGGTCACATCGACCGCCACCCGGCAGGAGGTCATGCACCAGGCCGAGGTTGCGCTCGCCGGACTGGACGCGCCGATGATCGGCGACGGACCCGCCGAGGAGTACCAGCGCGTCACCGTCGACAAGAAGCGCATGATCAACTGCCGCGCCGACCTCAATCAGTTGGTGCCGTTCAAGTACGACTGGGCGTGGCAGAAGTACCTCGACGGCTGCGCCAACCACTGGATGCCGCAGGAAGTGAACATGACCGCGGACATCGCCACGTGGAAGGCCGAAGGCGGACTCACCGACGACGAGCGCGTGATCGTCAAGCGCAGCCTCGGCTTCTTCTCCACCGCCGACTCGCTGGTGGCCAACAACCTGGTGCTCGCCATCTACCGGCTGATCACCAACCCCGAATGCCGCCAGTACCTGCTGCGCCAGGCGTTCGAGGAGGCGATCCACACCCACGCCTACCAGTACGTGATCGAGTCGCTCGGCATGGACGAAGGCGAGATCTTCAACATGTACCACGAGGTCCCGGCGGTCGCGCGCAAGGCGTCCTGGGCACTCAAGTACACGAAGGAAGTCTCCGACCCGACCTTCAACACCGGCACCCCGGAAACGGACAAGGCGCTGCTGAAGAACCTGATCGCCTACTACTGCGTGCTGGAAGGCATCTTCTTCTACTGCGGCTTCACGCAGATCCTTTCCATGGGCCGGCGCAACAAGATGACCGGCACGGCGGAACAGTTCCAGTACATCCTGCGCGACGAGTCGATGCACGTGAACTTCGGCATCGACGTGATCAACCAGATCAAGATGGAAAACCCGCACCTGTGGGACGACGAGACCCAGCGCATCGCGCGGCAGATGATCCTGGAAGGCACCCAGCTCGAGATCGAATACGCGCGCGACACCATGCCGCGCGGCATCCTCGGCATGAACGCCAACATGATGGCCGAGTACCTGCAGTTCATCGCGAACCGCCGGCTCGCGCAGATCGGCCTGACCGAGCAGTTCCCCGGGGTCAAGAATCCGTTCCCGTGGATGTCGGAGATCATGGACCTCAAGAAGGAGAAGAACTTCTTCGAGACCCGCGTCACCGAATACCAGACCGGCGGCGCGCTGTCCTGGACCGATTGATCCGCTGACAGGTCGCCACGCAACAGGAGAGCCGATGACGGTGCCGAG
Source organism: Pseudomonadales bacterium (assembly GCA_019634925.1). Classification (GTDB taxonomy): domain Bacteria; phylum Pseudomonadota; class Gammaproteobacteria; order Pseudomonadales; family Azotimanducaceae; genus UBA7803. Next base: position 435,812 of record JAHCAL010000001.1, on the reverse strand, counting down.
CCCTGACCCCACGCAGGCGGCCGGGACCGCCATCGGACGACCTGTGTGGTCGGCCTGGCTGATCCTGATGGCGCTCGGCGTCGGCCACGCATCCTTCGCCGCAGACGCGCCCACCGCACCCCTCCCCCCTCCGGAGACCATCACCTACGAAGTCGATGGGCTCGAGGCGCCGGCCGAGATCGTGATCGATCAGTGGGGCGTGCCGCACATCTACGCCGGCACCCACTACGACGCTTTCTTCGTGCAGGGTTTCAACGCCGCACGCGACCGGCTCTGGCAGATCGATACCTGGCGGCGCCGGGGCCTCGGCCAGCTCGCCGAGGCGTTCGGCCCGGCCTACGTCGAGCAGGACACCGCCGCGCGCCTCTTCTTGTATCGCGGCGACATGTACCGCGAGTGGCTCGCCTACGGCTCGGATGCCAAGGCGATCGCCACGGCGTTCACCGACGGCATCAACGCGTTCGTCGCGCTCACGCGCACGCAGCCCGAGCTGCTGCCAGCCGAATTCGGCCTGCTCGACTACACGCCTGCCGAATGGGCGCCCGAGGACGTGGTGCGCATCCGCAGCCACGGCCTGTGGCGCAACGTGACCGCCGAAGTCGACCGTGCACGCCTCGCCTGCAGGCACGGCATGCCGGTCACAAGGCTGTGGAAGGTGCTCGAACCCGAATGGGAAGCGCGCATCCCCGAAGGACTCGATCCGTGCAGCATTCCCGCCGAGGTGCTCGACCGCTATCACCTCGCCAAGGCGCCGGTGCGATTCGACACGGTACAGCTGACCGATATGAGCGCGGCCGAAGCGCTGCGCGCCGAACTGATCGCACGGGTCGCTGCCGACGACGTCGACCGCGCGCTCGGCAGCAACAACTGGGTGGTGGCACCCACCCGCACGGATACCGGCCGGCCGATCCTCGCCAACGATCCGCACCGCGCGCACAGCGTACCTTCGCTGCGCTACGTCGCGCACCTGGTCGCACCGGGGCTCAACGCGATCGGCGCCGGCGAGCCTTCGCTGCCGGGCATCTCCATCGGCCACAACGGCACCATCGCGTTCGGCCTCACCATCTTCGCGATCGACCAGGAAGACCTGTATGTCTATCAGAAGGAAACCAACGGCTACCGTTACCGGGGCCGCGCCGAACCGTTTCACGAGGTGCAGGAGACGATCGCCGTACGCGGTGAGGCGCCACGTACGGCGCGCCTGCGCTTCACGCGGCACGGCCCGGTGGTGCACGAAACGGCCGCCCGTGCGTACGCCGTGCGCGCCGCCTGGCTGGAACCCGGCATGGCGCCCTACTTCGGCAGCGTGGAATACATGCGCGCGCAGAACTGGCGCGAATTCCTCGCCGCCATGAACCGCTGGGGCGCCCCGGCCGAGAACCAGGTCTACGCCGACATCGATGGCAACATCGGCTACAAACCGGGTGGTCTCTTTCCACGCCGCACCAACTGGGACGGGCTGCTGCCGGTGCCCGGTGATGGCCGATTCGAATGGGACGGCTATTTCGACATGGACGCGCTGCCGGTTGAGTTCAATCCCGAGCGCGGCTTCACCGGCACGGCGAACAGCATGAACCTGCCGGCGGACTACCCGATCGACGAACGCCGGGTGGGCTTCGAGTGGTCCGCGCCGTGGCGTTACAAACGGCTGTGGGAGGTGCTGGAGGGCCAGCCGCGCCATACGTTCGATGATTCGCTCGCGCTGCAGCGCGACTACGTTTCGGTGCTTGCGCGGGAGGCGCTCGCACGGATGCCGGCGTCGGTGGAAGGCGATGCCGCCGAGCCACTTGCCTGGCTCAAGGCGTGGGACCATGACCTGCGGCCGGGCTCCGGCGAGGCGTTGCTGTTCGTGCAGTGGTTCTACCGCGACCTGCCGCCGTTGATCGCCGCATCACTCGCGCCGGAGGCCGCTACCGACCTGAAGCCACTCGACTCGCTCACGATTCTCGAGGCCATGCAGTACCCACTCGGGCAGGAGGCCGCGCTCACCGCGCTCGCCTCAGCGTGGGAAGCCGTGCGTACCGCACACGGCACCGATACGTCGCAGTGGAAGTGGGGCGACGTGCACCGGATACGGTTCGCGCATCCGCTGGCCGGGCGCGCACCGGCAGAACTCGCCCGGCAGATGGCGCTACCGGACTATCCACGTGGCGGCACGACCAACACGGTGAACAACACGACGTTCGGTGACACGAACTTCGACGTGACCAGCGGGGCATCGTTCCGAATGGTGCTCGACGTCGGCAACTGGGACGCGGCGCGGATGACGAACGCGCCGGGGCAATCGGGGGATCCGCGGTCGCCGTTCTACGGAAATCTGCTGGAGGGATGGGCGACCGAGGGGAGTTTTCCGATGGTCTATTCGGAGGACGCGGTGCGCGCGAATGCTGTGCAGGTGATTCGGGTGGTGCCGATAGAGGCGGTCGGCGGGAATTGATGGTGGGCGAGGTGACGCGGCTTGGTTTGCGGGATCATGGCAAACAGGTTATGCGTGCGCGCGCTTAAACGAGTCATACAGACCTCAGTTCAACAATAAGTTAGACGGCCGAGTATGGCTCATCGCGTTCATATCTTTGGTGCTTCTGGTTCGGGGACGTCTACGTTAGGTGCGCATCTCGCACAGATGATTGGCGGGCTCCATCTCGATACGGACTCATACTACTGGCATGAAACCGACCCCCCGTTCACGCAAAAGCGCAACCCAGCCGAGCGCGTTTCGATGATCGAACGCGACATCAACGGGGTGGCGAGTTGGGTGCTGTCTGGCTCGATCTGCAGCTGGGGCGATCCATTGTTGCATCACTTCACCCTGGCTTTGTTCCTCTATCTTGATCCGGCTATTCGGATGGCTCGAATTGCTGAGCGGGAGCGGGAGCGGTACGGGCCGCGAATCCAGCCTGGGGCAGAGATGCATGAACAGCACTTGAAGTTCATGGAGTGGGCTGGTAGCTACGATTACGCCAAGGCCCCGATACGTAGCTTCGACCTTCATGAACGCTGGATGCTGGAGCTGAGGTGCCCGATTATTCGGCTAGATTCCAATAGGCCGGTAGAGGAGCTTTGTTATGAGATTCTCCAACGGACGGCCGTCTAACACTGTGCATGCAGTGGACGGATCAAAGTGTGATCAGTTTTTCTTCCGCAAATTTGCCTCCACTTTGCTCCGCCACTGATGCGCGACGTTATGCTGCGACTATGCGCTACTTCATATCCACGGCTCTTTTTTCTGCAACATTGGCTCTTGCGGGCTGTCAGTCCGGCGCCACAAGTATTCCAGTTTCACCCGATTCGGAGATGGGAAGGCAGATGCTGGATATGGATGCGAACGCCAGAGCATTCCAGAATGCTCCGGGATTTTCCAAGGCACTCCGAGATTACGAAGCGTTGCAAGGCGGGACATGCGCAGACATAAGGTTCGATCGTCTACAGGAGCCGGGCCAGAAGATCGGCAGGCATGTGCGTCTCTACACGATGGAGGGCGTATCGCCGACTTGTGGCCGTCGGTTGTATCAGACACGGATTTCTTTTGATGACGCTCCACATACTGTCGCCAAGCGAGTGGAGGTTCTGGAGAGAGTTTCTCAATGACATGAGTGGTCTAACATTGCGCTCAAGCGGGTCATACGGCGTCGCGTGCGCGCCGCATGTGCGTCACTTCATTGTGCACACGCGGCGCGCCGGGCACGTGGTCACGCCGCCGCTCAACTCCGGCGTTCGACGGCTCAGGAACATTGATGCAGCTTCCAGAGGCCGACTCAGCAACGATCGCACCCGAGAAGATTCGTGACCACTTGCTCTCTGCAAGTCACCCTGTCGGGCGATTCAAAGCGACTTCTTTTCTGAGCTCGGATTCTCGCAAGATCTCTGACAGGAGCTGGAGGAGCAGATTCGCTTCCATGCTCGGAGCGGGGATCGTGTGGATCGTCAGCCGAGGCGATACTGTTCCGCGCTTCGTGACGGCGTACCCAGGAGTGTGAACATGTCGTACAACATGCTCGATACCGTAGTTCTAGCGGTCGATATTCCCGACCATGGTCTGCGGGCCGGCGACATTGGCGCTGTGGTAGAAGTCTACGATGATGTGGCCGTAGAGGTTGAGTTTGTATTGGGTTCCGGTCGAACCCAGGCGTTGCTTACGCTGCCGATCGCAGACATCCGACCAATTGCGCCAACCGATATACCGGGGGTGCGCTCACCATTGAGTGCCAGCTCTGCTTGATATCAACCTTGAAGTGCAACATCGACCAGTATCGGCACAGGACCTCTCTCGGGGTTCGATAGCCGAGTAGTTTTCTCGGGCTGGTGTTCAGCTGTTCTGCAAAAGCATTGCTCTGGCGCTGGATACAGTCCGCCAAGCTATCTGCGTTCGCCGGAGCCAACGATGTCCCGATTCCCAGCCGGCCCCAAGTTCCGCAGAATCGGCACCGTGACCTCATCGGTGCCGGTCCCACCGGCGCTGTTCCTTGTCATCGGCATGAACTTCATCGTGCTCTTCGCATCCACGTTCGCGCTCTTCGGGCTGAGCCCGCAGAACTTCGGGTCGATGCTTGGCCCGGTCGAGCAAGCGCTTCTGGTCCTGTTCGGTCTGATCGGTTCGACTGCGGTTCTGTGGTCGATCAACGTCAACAGCCGTCTGAGCCGTCCGCCGACTGGCTGTACACCAGCAGCCAACGCTGACGGCGCGCGCCGCTCACTTCTGCAACTCGAACGCAATCCGCTGCCGCACACCGCTCACCACCTGCGCCTCGCCGTTGACCAACCGCGGCTTGTATCGGTACCGCTCGACTGCCTGCATCGCCGCGCGTTCGAAGATGCCGTGCGGCTGCGCATCCACCACGCGAGGGTCGACCACACGTCCGAGCCGGTCGATGGAGAATTCCACCAGCACCCAACCTTCGATGCCGCGTTGTATGGCGCGGGCCGGGTATTCGGGCGGACTGGTCACGATCGGCACGGCATCGCCGTCTGCGCGACCGGAGATCGGCCCGGGCGTTGGGAAGTCGAATTTCCCCGGCCCAATGTTGATCGGGTCGCCGCCGGTCTGGTGCCGGATCGGTTCCACGCGGGTGACCGGCTCGGGCTCCGGCATCGGAGGACGGATCGGCGTCGGCTTTGTCACCGGTGGGATCTCCTCGATCAGCCGCACGAAGTCCGCGAGTCGGATGGGCTTGGCGGGCTCTACCGCCAGGTCGTTGCCACGGATCAGCAGGGTCATCAGCAGAAACAGCAACGCGGTGACGGGAGCGCCCATCAGCGCTGAGCCGACGAGTCTGGGCAGTGGCATTGCATGGATCATGATTCGAAACCTCCGTCACAGTTGGAGCTCGATCGCAGCGGCCGGCGAGTCATTCAGACGAAAGTGAAAATGCAGGACGCCGTCGCCGCGCGGACTGTTGCGCATGTACCGCTCGTTCCGCGCGAACGTGGGTCGTGCATCGACTGCGTGCAGCGGTTTGAATCGTGCACGCGCAGCGGCCTGCAGCGCGGCCCGTTCGAGTTCCGCGGTGCCGCCGCTCAATACCCGCAGGCGCACAGGCGTGCCGTCCGCGGCCAGATCGAACCCGACAGTCACCGACCCTTCGACGCCCCGGTGCAGGGCGCGCCCGGGATACAACGGTGCCTCCAGCCGTCGCGGGGTCGCAAATCGAGCCGCCAGCGATGGATCCGATCCGTGGGCTGCAATAATCACGTCAACGCTCGGTGGCCGTCCGGTCACCTCGTCTTCAAACAGACCTATCCAGTCCAATCTGCTCGGGACCCGCTCCGGAATCGGGCCGGGTCGGATCGCCGGCACCATCGTGACCAGCAGAAGCAGCAGCAGGACGGTCCAGTACACCCGGTTGAAGTCGAGTTCCGCAATGCGCGGTCCCGCAAACCGGCGCACACGGAACGCGAGGTGCGCACCGGGCCTATCGGCCATGCCGACTGCGGCGCGCGGCCGGCCGCTCGTCCTGCGCTCGCCGGCGACCCGTACCACCGCACGCAGGTACGCGAGCGGATCATGGCTGAACTGGCTCGCTCGATCGTCGCAGCTCTCCTCCATCGCTTCGCGCCAGTGGCGCTCCAGCCCGCGGAGCCACGGCAGCCACCAGTAGAGCGCTACCACCATCCGGGCCAGCAGCAGCCATTGGTCGTCACGCCGCTCGACGTGGACGAGTTCATGCGCAAGCACGGCGCCGAGTGTCCGATCGTCCCAACTCAGCGCGCCGAACGGCAGCACAATGAACGGCCGGCGCAGGGTTCCAGCGGCCGGGCCTTCGTCGGTCGAGAGGCGTAACGCGGGCACCTCAGGCAACGCGAGCGCGCTCGCCTTGGCACGCAAGGCAAGATTCATCCGTCCATCGGTGCAGACCGGCAGCGCGAGAAGCCTGCGTTGCGCGATCAGCATGCCGGCTGCGACCCGGAGCGCCCACAACACGCCCCCGCCCAGCAGAGCGAGCGGCACCCATACCGGCAGAGTGATCTCGGGAATCCAGACCAGGGGCTCGACCATCGGCACGACGATGACTAACTCGGAGCCGAACCACGTGACCGGAAGGATCAGGAGTATCAGCGCAACACCGAGAACGAATGCGCGCCGCGAACGTGGGCTCGAGCGGAATACACGTCCCGCGAGCAACGGCGCTGCCAGGCTCAGCGCGAGCAATTGCCCGAGCTGCACGAGCGAAACGACCTGGCCTGGGTCAGCGGGGTTCATGCTTGCGTCCGGATTTTCCCGCCCGCATACGCAATCGCTCGAGTTCCGCTTCGATTTTCGCGACGTCTTCCTGGCTCAGTTGGCCGCCCGCCTCGCCCAGCAGATTGACCACTGCAGCACCAGGCGATCCGTCGAAGAAGGTATCGATCAACCGGCGGAACGCATTGCGGCTCGCCTGGCCTTTGTTCAGATGCGGACGGTAGAGGTAGCGCGCGCCGTCCTGGCGATAGGCCACGTGGCCCTTGTCCACCAGTTTCTGCAGGAGCGCTCGCACCGCCGAATAGCTGGGCGCGCTCGGCAGCGCGGTCTGTACATCTGCGGCGGACGCCTCGGTGTGCGCGTAGAGGACGTCCATGATCTGCCGTTCGCGGCGCGAGAGGTGGACGTGGGGGCGCTCCTTCGAGATGCGATCCGTGACACTGCGGGCGTTCATGCTGACCGGTCCCGGCCGTGGCGTGCTACGTTTTTAGCACTGTGTTGGTTTTTTAGCACCATCCCGGGCAGGGCGCAACCCGGCCGAAAGAACGTTCGAATCTAAGGGCGGGGCGAGGGAGGTACTTCCAGGAATACCGGGTCGACCACGCGCCCGAGCCCATCGATGGAAAACTCCACCAGCACCCATCCTTCTATACCGCGTTGTGCGGCGCGGACCGGGTGTTCAGGAGGACTGGCCGCGATCGGTACGGCATCGCCCTCCGCGCTACCGGAGATTGGGGGCCGGCTCTGGCGTGCGGAACTGCTGGCAGCGGTCTTCCAGACCCAGTGAGGCGTGCGCCTCATACTGCGTGTCAATCGGCCACGCCGAGTTCACCCTCCCGGAACGGCGCATACGTCGCAAAATCGAAGTCGTAGCCCGCCTCAGGATTGCGCCGCACCTGTCTGTCCAGCCGCGTGACATCCTCGCCCACGAGGATCCGCCACCGGTCGGCCTTCACCCCATCCAGGATAATCTTCGCAGCACCCGCCGCCGTGGTCGGCGCCAGCGTCTCGAACCGCTTGACCATCTTCTTCTGGGCAGCCAACTGCTGCGCCTTCGTCTGTCACTGCTCGATCTGTCGTCGATTCACGGGCAGCAACGGCATCGCCGTCGTCGTCCAGAACGAGGCCTTTCGACGAGTCCGGGGCCAGGAGCACATCGCAACCTGGCAGAAGCCCGGCGCGGACTGGCAGAGTCGGTTCTGCCGGGTCTGCGGCTCCACCTTGCCGTGCCCGAACGACGAATCACGTACGTTTGTGCCAGCAGGGTTGATATCAGAAGATGGCGAGTCGCTGCGGGTCATCCGCCATATCTGGGTCCACTCGAAAGCCGTTTGGGATGAAATCGGCGACGCGGGTGCACAACACCCCGAAGCGTTTCAGGCGGTGAAATCATGAGGAGACCCGTTGTTCCGGGCGACGGCGCGGCGCATCTACGCAGGATGAGGTGCCGATAGAATGGGGTCAGAGTAAAAATTCCTGCGCGCGCAGGAATTTTTACTCTGACCCCATTTATCCCGACCCTCTCAGTCGCGACCCGCCGCTCGCCGGCCGATACCGAGCGCGGTCGCCGGTTGGTCCGAGAAGCCTGCATCGTCCCAGAGTCCGACGGTCACGAAGCTGTAACCCTCTGCGAGGTAGTCCTCGACCGACTCCTGGCCCGCGATGATTCCACAGGGAATGTTCCGCGCCTTGCAGACGCCGAGTACCTTGCGCATTGCTGCCGCGATCTCCGGGTCATCCAGCGAGCCGAGGTTGCCGTAGGACAGCGAGAGGTCCCCCGGCCCCACGAAGATCGCCCCGATGCCCGGCACGGCGGCGATCTCCTCGATGTTCTCGACACCGCGCCGCGACTCGATCTGGATCACCGCCAGCAATTCGCCGCGCGGGTCGAGGGGCCAGACATCCGCGCGCTCCAGGTAATCCGGCACGCCCCAGAACCAGGTTGCGATCAAGGGGCCGGCCCCGCGCAGGCCGGCCGGCTCGATGGCCGGATCCCCGCGCCGCTGCGGATAGCGCATCGACCGGATCGCAAGTTCCGCCTCCGCGCGGGTCTCGACGTACGGAAACACGATCCCGAACGCGCCCGCGTCGAGCACCTGTTTCACCTGCCATTGCAGGCTCTCGCGGCCGTTCATCGGGATGCGTACCAGCGGTGTCACGGCCATCTGACCGTGGCCGTTCTCCAGCATGCGCGCCTTGTCGGTCATGCCGACGAGGAAGGTCTGCAGCGTCTCGACATTGAATGGTGCGTGCTCCATGTCGATGAAGATGAAATCGAGCTCCGAGCGCGCCAGGCCGCGTGCGCTCGCCAGCGAGAAATTGCCCAGGAAGACCCCGAACACCGGCTTACCGGCAGAGAGGGTCTCGATAGTCCGGTTCAGGCGTACGTCTGCAGCGAAAGCGCCCGGTGCGACCAACAGAACAGCAGTGGCGAGCGCGGCCAGCGCGCTCATGAAAATGCGTGGCATCGTCGGGGTTCTCCGAGTGGATCAGATTGCGTATGTGACCATGTCAATAAATGTGATCGCGCTGCTGATGGTCGCAACGTTCAGTACGATGCGTCGGGTCGCGCCGACCTGCTAGCGCCGCACCCGCAAGGCAACCAGTTCCCCTGGGTGCCCGGTGTCCCCGATTGGCACCACGATGTACTGGATGCCGTCGATGGCGTAGCTCATTGGTAGACCGGTCTGCTTGGCCGGCAATTCCAGCTCGGCCAGGATTTCTCCCGTCAGCTTGTCATGGGCCCGGAACATGCGCCCACCGCCGGTCTGCCCGCCGTAGAGCGCGGCACCTTCGCCGGCAAACAGCAGGCTTTTGGTCACCAGCAGGGCCCCTCGCTCACCATGGCCAGTGCGTTCGGGGATTTCGACGCCGCGCAGACGGGGATGGGTGCGGATCTCCTCCGGTGTTGCGGCATTCGCCATCATCCACAGGTGTTCCCCGCGGTTCATGTCGATGGCCGTGATGCGCCCGTAGGGTGGCTTGATCAGTGGCAGGCCATCGGGCCCGTGTACCACGAATGAATCCGGCGCCATGGCGTAATCGAAGGCCGTATTGGGAGGATTCTTCACCAGGCCGATACCCATCGGAAGCGAGGTCGAAGGAATGTAGATGATGTTGGTTTCGGGATCGAAGGCAGCACCCTGCCAGTTGGCACCTCCCCCGACACCGGGCATGAAGAGGGTGCCGCGGTTATTCTCATCGACCAGCGAAGGTGCCGTATACAAGGGGCCCCACGTGTAGTTTTTCAGCAAGGCCAGGGCATTGCGACGTAATTCAGGCGTGAAATCGATCAGGTTGTCTGCGCTGATACCCTGCATCTCGAAAGGCGCTGGCCGCGTGGGAAAGGGTTGGGTCGCCGAGAGCCGTTCACCCGGTACGCTGCCCTGTGGTACCGCTCGCTCCTCGATAGGCCATACCGGTTCGCCCGTCAGGCGATTGAAGGTAAAGACGAAACCCATCTTGGTGACCTGGATCGCGGCCGGGATCTCCCTGCCCTCCACCACGAGATCGGCCAGGATGGGCCCCGTGGGTGGGTCGTAGTCCCACACATCGTGATGCACCATCTGGTAATGCCACACGCGCTCGCCAGTGCGTGCATCGAGGGCCACCAGGCTCTGCGAGAACAGGTTGTCGCCGGGGCGATGACCGCCGTACACGTCGCCGGTGGCTGCTTCCACCGGCACATAGACGATGCCCTGCTCGATGTCCGCGGACAGCGTGGACCATGCACCCGCGCTGCCGGTGAAGGCATTGCTGTTGTTGTGCCAGGTTTCCACGCCGAACTCGTCGCCCTGGGGAATCGTGTGGAATTTCCACAGGAGCGTGCCGGTATGCACGTCGTAACCTCGGATGTTGCCTGCTGCCTCCTGGGGAGATGCCGGAGCCGCGCCGGAAGGGAAAGCGGCACCCACCACGATGACATCGCCGACGATCATGGCCGGCGAGGTGCTGCCAACCGCAATGCTGGCTGGATCAATCTCGAAGCGTTCCTCCAGTTCCAGGCGCAGATCCACAATGCCGTTCACGCCGAAGGTCGGATCAGGCCGCTGCGTCTCGGGGTCGATGGCCAGCATCTGGTAGCCGGGCGTGATGAGAATGAGACGTGTGGCTTCTTCGTTGCGCCACAAGGCCAGGCCGCGCCCGGAGTTCACGCGTGGCCCACGACGCGCTCCTTCATCGAGGCGATACATCCACAGAGTTTCGCCGGTAACCGGATCGATGGCCACGACATCGCGGCGCCTGCCCGCGGTGGTATAGAGCACACCATCCACCATCAAGGGCGTGGCTTGATAGTTGAATTCCGGTTGCGGGCCGTGGTTGGCGCTGAACCAGCGCCAGGCAACGTCCAAGCGCTCTACGTTGTTCCTGTCGATCTGGCCCAGGGGCGTATAGCGCAATGAGGCTTCGGTGCCGTGGTAGCTCAACCATTCCGCATCGACGCGACGTTGCGAACTCGATGTCCCGCTTGCCACCGAAGCAACTCGGACCGGTTCCGCAGACGCCTGCAGGGTAATGGGCGTCAGTGCGGCGGCCGAAGCGACCAGTGCCGTGCTGCCCGCGGGCAGGCCATTCTGCTGCAGCATGAAGGCAACAACGGCGGCGTACTCCTCCGCACTGAAGCCATCGGGATCGTTCACGGGCATGGTGCTGGCCGTGAGCTGGTACAGGACGCCGAGCGCCTGCCCCTCCCACTTGTCCCAGAAGGCAGCACCCGTCAGCGCCGGGCCGGCTTCGCTGCCACGTAGCGTGGCGCCATGGCATTCAATGCAGGAATTGACGTAGAGCGTGGCACCTGCCTGTGCCTGCTCCGCTGTGTAGACACCTTCGCGGGTGGAAGCTTTTGCCAGCAGGTGATCTGAACATACCGCCAGGGCCAGGATCATCACGAGCATGCGCAAAACGAGCGAACTGAACGGCACTGCAACCTCCATTTTCCTGCCTGCCATACAAGGCCGCCGATTCTGCGGGTTGGATCCCCATCCACCCAGGCGCCTAGCTCAATACCATCCCGTCCAGAGTTCCGCTCGCACGCCAACTGGCCAGCAGCGCATTGAATTCGTTAACCCCCGGCGCATAGCTCTCCGAGGATATCGGCGCCTCCGCCTTGTCGAGCAGCCCTTCGTTGTTGTAGTAGCCAGGGGTACAGGCCTCGAGAAACCCGCGGTTGTAGATTGCCAGCCGACGGATCTCGGCCACCCACTTCTGTTCCGCTTCCGCGGTGACTTCCACGCAACGCGCGCCACGGGAGATCACCTCGTTGATGATGTATGAAATGTGCCTGGCCTGATCGTCGAACATGGCGGTCATATTCACCGATATTCCGTTCTGGGAGATCCCGATGAAGAACCAGTTCGGGAATCCGTGGCTCGAGAAGCCATGCAGGGTCTTTAGTCCACCCTTCCAGTGATCGAACAACGATTGGCCGTCTCGCCCCAGGATGTCGAAGCCCACCCGCCGGCGCGGCGATGTGGTGATCTCGAAACCGGTCGCGAAGATGATGCAGTCCACCTCGTATGCAACACCGTTGGCGATCACGGCGTTCTCGGTGATGCGCTCGACGCCGTGAGATTCCGACACGTCGACCAGTTCGACGCCGGGTCTGTTGAAGGTCGCCAGGTACTCGTCGTTGAACGTGGGCCGCTTGCAGAACTGCCGATACCAGGGCTTCAACGCCTCCGCCACGCGGGGGTCCTCGACGATGCTGTCCACCCGCGCGCGCACGCTGTTCATCTTCTGGAAGTCGGCGATCTCCGCGAGACGCTCCGCTTCCTCCGCGTTCTGGTCCAACCGCGCGGTGTTCGCCAGCAGGTCCTGCATGTTGCGGGCGATGTCGGTCCAGCCGTCGCTGACGAGGTCTATCTCGAATGGTTTGCCCGTCATAATGTCGTTGAAGTTCTCCCGCCGCGCGCGCTGCCAGCCGGGCTGCAGGCTGTTCGCCCACGCTGGGTCGGTCGGGCAATTGCGGCGGAGGTCCACGGACGATGGCGTGCGCTGGAACACGTACAACTGCTTCGCGGACGCCCCGACATGCGGGACGCACTGAACTGCGGTCGCGCCGGTGCCGATCAAAGCGACCCGCTTGTCCGAGAGGCCGGTCAGGTTGCCGTTGTGGTCACCACCCGTGTACGCATAGTCCCAGCGGCTGGTATGAAAGGTATGGCCGGCAAAGCACTCGATCCCGGGAATGCCCGGCAGCTTGGGCCGGCTCGCAGGGCCGGTCGCCTGGATCACGAACCGGGCCCTTATCGAGTCGCCGCGATCGGTCGACACGATCCAGCGCGCATCGTTTACGTGCCAGCGCAACTCGGTCACCTGGGTGCGAAAATACGCGAGGCTGTAGAGATCCAGTGCTTTGCCGATTCTCTGCGAGTGCTCGAAAATCTCCGGGGCGAATGAATACTTCTCCTTGGGGATGTAGCCGAGCTCCTCGAGCAGCGGTAGATAGCAGTACGAGTCGATGTCGCACTGAGCACCCGGGTAGCGGTTCCAGTACCAGGTGCCCCCGAAATCCCCGCCGGATTCGATGATGCGGACGTCGGTAACGCCCGATTCCCGCAGCCGTGCTGCCGCGAGCATGCCACTGAATCCGCCGCCCACGATCGCGACGTCGATCGCCTCGACGACCGGCTCCCTGTGAAAATCTGGATCGACGTACGGATCGTCTATGAAGTGCTGGAACTTCCCTGCTACCTCGACGTACTGATCTTCCGCGTCCGGGCGGATCCTCTTGTCACGCTCGCGCCGGTATTTCTCGCGCAGCGCATCCGGGTCGAAGCCGAGACTGGAGCGCTGAGGTGAAGACTTGTCGAACATTTCAACCACCCCGTCTGGTGCAATCAATCAATTGGTGAATCACTGCTGGTGTCGCCAATCAGGTATCGCCGCTGCGCAGCACCGAGCCGGGCAGCCCCCCTTCGTATTGACCATCGCGGTACAACACATTGCCTGCGACGATGGTCGCCGCGACACCACGGGCGCGCGCCACCAGCCGTTTCGCCCCGCCCGGAAGGTCCCCGACCAGATCAGGCGTTTCGGCGTGAACGGTATCCGGGTCGAATACCACGAGGTCCGCATGGTGCCCGGGGAGCAGCCGGCCACGGCGTGCGATGCCGAAGAAGTCCGCGGGTATGGACGTCAGGTTGCGCACCGCTTCCTCGAGCGACAAGGTAGGCACTTCGCGCACCCACCGACCCAGCAGGTACGTGGCGTAGCCGGCATCGCAGAGCTGCGAGAGATGCGCGCCGCCGTCGGAGAGCCCGACCAGGAATCGGCCATCGCGCAGCAGGTTCCGCACGCCTTCCGGCTCGAAGTTGGCTGCCTTGAAGTCGAACACGACTTCGAGGTCACCCTCTATCGCGATTTCGAACCAGGTATCCACTGGATCTGCCTGCCGGGTGCGCGCGATCTCAGCAATGGACTGCTTGGTGTCGGCAAGGGCCTGTACTGCGTCGTTGGTGGCCAGCAGGGGCCGGATACGATCGAACAGGCCCGAAAACACAGTCTGTTCTGCGATGCCGCTGCGGACCTCGCTTCGGAAGGCGGGATCCCGATACAGCGCCAGTTGCTCCTCGTGTGGCCGGTTGAGGACCCGATGAAAGGCTTTGACAATCCCCAGCGGAAACGGCGTGCGCAGGTCAAACTGAACGCTCAATGGCTTCGCCGTGATCTGGGGAACGCACCGGTCCCATCCCAGAATGGGCTTCAAGCGATCCACTGCGCTCCGGTAGGAGAGCGGATCATCTGGGCTGTTGATCAGTACGAGGTAGGTGACGGGGCGGCGACTGTCGTTGACCAGTCGGGACAGCAGCTCGAATCCTTCGTCCGACACTGACCCCAACCTAGGCTGATTGATGGCGACCTCGATGACCCCGCGCCTTTCCTCGCGCATCACGGTGCAGAGCGCACGCAGTTCCTCCGGGCTCGCATTGCGGCAAGCGATGGGGCGGCCCCGGTAGCCGACATGATTGTCGAGGAACGTAGCACTCCAGCCGAACGCGCCAGCCCGGACTGCCTCGCGGAAGATCCGGGTCATCGTGGTGATTTCGTCCGCGTTTGCAGCACGCTCGAGGCTCGCATCCGCCATCACGAACTGCCTCAATGGCGTGAGCGGAACCATCGATGCGACGTTGATGCCAACCCCGCGCGACTGGATGAAGTCGAGATACTCCGGGAACGACTCCCAGCACCAGTCTATCCCTTTCTGCATCACATCCAGCGGAATGGCTTCGACATTGACCAGGTCTGCCATCGCCGCATCGCGCATCGACGGCTGCAACGGCGCTACGCCAACACCGCAGTTGCCCATCATCACCGTCGTGACGCCGTGCCACGGTGAGCAGGTAAGCAGTGGATCCCAGGCGACCTGCGCATCGTAGTGGGTATGCGGATCGATGAAG
The DNA here is from genome assembly GCA_019634925.1 of Pseudomonadales bacterium. GTDB lineage: Bacteria > Pseudomonadota > Gammaproteobacteria > Pseudomonadales > Azotimanducaceae > UBA7803. The sequence goes on along the minus strand of JAHCAL010000001.1, from coordinate 420,737 downwards.
CCCGGGGCCACCACCTGGCCCTCGGCGTCGATCCTGCGACGTGCCGCTTCACCGCTTCTCGGCTTGTCAGAGACCGCGACGATCTGGCCGTCCCGTACGGCCACGCTACCCTGAAAGCTCGCGCGACCCGTGCCGTCACAGACACGGGCATTCTCGATCAGTAGATCGTACATATCGATTGTCCTCAACCTGAAACGAACTGAGGCCGCTACTTCACCCCGTAAACGCGTGCCGCATTACCATGCAGCAGCTTGCGCACAACGTCCTTTGGGAGCCCCTGGAGCGCCTGTGTTGCATAGTCCCGCGGACGCTGGGCAATGGTTGCCGGGCCCGGCGACATCGACGTGGGGTGTGGGAAATCCGTTTCGTACATCAGGTTGTCGGGAAACAGCTCGGCGGTCGCGCCGAGCAGGGCGCGCTCGAACCAGAAGCAGGCGTACACCTGCCGTCGGAAGTACTCGCTCGGGAGCAGGTCGAACTCCGGATGCTCCTTGGCCGCGCCCGAGTTATGCCATTGCCAGTCGAGGGCTTCGACCAGCATGGGCACCCAGCCGGCGCCGCTTTCGACCGATACGAAGTTCAGCGAAGGAAAGCGGTGGCAGACGCCGCCGCAGATGAGTTCGCTCACGCCGATCGCATTGCCGATCATCGCCAGCGCGGATACCTGGACGAACTTTGCCTTCAATCCCATGGTGCCCAGACTCGAGAAGAACTCGCCCTCCTTGACGCCCAGGAAAGCTTGCCCGCCGAGGTGGAAACTGATCGGCAGCGACAACTCCTGCGCAAGACCCCAGATCGGATCCCAGTAAGGATTCGAGAGTTCCGGCTGGCCGAAGTCCTGTGGTTGGCTGGGAAACAGAATCGACCGGTGATTCAGCGCTGCGCATCGCTCGATCTCTTTCACCGATTCCGCGACATCCCAGAAAGGCAGTGCAGCGACCGGCAGAAGACGCTTCGGGTCCGCGCTGGCCCACTCGGCCAGGAAGTCATTGTAGGCACGCACACATGCCAGCTTGAGCGCAGGTTCATCGATCCCGAGAAAATTCTGCGACCCGAAGCCGCCAACATTCGGATACAGCACCTGGGCGTAGATGCCTTCCTCGTCCATATGCTGGAGGCGCGCCTTCGCATCAAAGGCGCTGGACGGGATGTCGGCATAGGTCGAGGGAAACTCGTCAGGCGGGGTTCCATCGAACCCGGCCATCGAGGTCTGACCTGGCGCGAGCCCGGGCTTCCCGTCGGTCACCCAGATTTCCTTGCCGTCCACACGCTCGATGTGCGGCACGCGGTTTCGCCACTTCTCCGGCACCCGTGAAGTCCACAGATCAGCGGGCTCGGTGACGTGGGTATCCACGTCGATCACTTCGTATTCGGAAAACAGATCATCCATTGCAACCTCCAGAATGTCAGGCGACGCGAAAGCGTCATCGATCTCGCCCATAATTTACGCATACCATCATCTTATACGCAATATTAATGTTTTACGTAACATGTACCTTGACTTTGTAGCGAACCTGGTTAGATAGTGCGCCTGTCAACCGGGGGAGAAGGATCATGCGTGTATGGAATGGGGGCTTTGCACTAACAGGCCTGCTCGCCACAGCAGTGGCACTGGCGACAGACACTCGCCCGATGGCGATCGAGGAAATCGTGGTGACCGCGGAGAAAAGGGAGACGGCGCTCATGAGGACGCCGCTCTCGGTGAGTGCGTTCTCGGCAGACACGATTGTGAATCGTCAACTGTTCGATCCACGCAGGCTTGAGCAGTTCGTGCCCAGCATGACGTATCAGGAAGCACCGGCCGGCGTCGCGATCAACCTGCGCGGAATCGGTACCGACAATACCGGGGTCGGCGGAGATACCGGTGTGTCCATGTACGTCGACGGTATCGTTCTCGGGCATCCGTTCGCGAATGCCTCCACGCTGCACGATCTCGAGCGCATCGAGGTGCTGCGCGGACCGCAGGGTACGTTGTACGGTCGCAATTCAATTGGCGGCAGCATCAACTTCATCAGGAAGCTGCCGGAATTCGACCCGAGCGGTTCCGTCAGTGCGATCTACGGATCAGAATCCCGAAGTCTCGTGCAATTGTCCGGTACGACGGGATTGGTCGACGATCTGCTGGCGGTGCGGGCGACCTACACCTACGAAGAGCGCGATGGCTACCGACGCAATCGGGCCACCAATGGTCGCGTGGACGACAAGGAGGAAAATTCCGCCGACATCGCCTTCCTGCTAACGCCATCCGAGAATCTCGAGGCAGTCCTGCGAGCGGATTGGGCGCAACGCGACGGCAGTCGCTCGGTTTCGTTCGTCGAGTCGATCCCCGGCGCGCCACTCAACATTACACAAGCGTTCGGCGCACGGTCGTGCTTCGACGACAGTGGTTGTGTGTACAACGCATTCGACCCGGAAGACATGAACCGCACCTGGGGCGTGAGCGGAACGCTGACCTGGGATATCGCCCAGGATCTCACGCTAAAATCGATCACGTCGTACCGGGAATCGAAGCGCCGGGTCAGAATGGACATCGATGGCACCGAGATTCCGTTCCAGCTTTACCGACCGGGCTACACCGAGTCGGCGGACGAGATGTCGCAGGAGTTCAACCTGTCCGGCGTCGCCTTCGACGGCAACCTGGACTGGATCACCGGGCTGTACTTCTACGACGACGACGGTGACGGTGTCGCCAGTTTCACGCTGGAAACCATCACGCCGCTGCTGGCGGCTGCCGGCGCGCTCGCACCGATACCGAGGATCTCTACGGGCGCGCTGGCGGAGCATGCATTCTTCGAGTTCACGCTCGCCCAGGAGGTCAGAAGCCTCGCGGCATTCGGCCAGGCAACGTACCACGTTAACGACCGGCTCCGACTCACCAGCGGATTGCGTTACACCCAGGATGAAAAAGAGGCGGTGCAGCGTCATGCCTCCAATTTTCAGCCGACCGCGAACTGTCCTGGCGTGGAGCAGGACAGAACCTGGAGCGAAGTGACTGGTAGGGGCACGCTGGATTTCGATCTGACGGAGACCGTGATGCTCTACGGCACGGTGTCGAAAGGGTTCAAGGCAGGCGGCTTCAGTGTGACCGAATGCGGCGGCAGCTACGATCCCGAAATCCTCTGGGCGTATGAGGCAGGGATGAAAGGGCAGTTCCTGGACGGTCGCCTGCACGTAGTCGCCGCGGGATTCTATTACGACTACTCGGACATCCAGGTGCGAAAGTTCGTGCAGAACACCGCCGTGATCCTGAACGCCGCGGAGGCGGAGGTCTATGGCCTGGAACTCGAGGTGCGTGCGCTGTTCGGAGGGTTCGAACTCGACGGTGGCCTGCTGGCGCAGCACTCGGAGTACATAGATTTCGAAACACTCAATGCAACCCGGGGCAACGTCCTCCAGGACGTGTCCGGCACCCAGTTGCAGCGAGCGCCCGACTTCAAGGCCTCACTAGGCCTGCAGTACGCGCTCGAATTTCAGGGCCGCGGCTCGCTCACGCCGCGCTATGAGTATTCCTATACGGATCAGCAACACCACGACGTCTTCGACGATCCCTGGGGTCGCATGGATGGCTTTTCGCTCCACAACCTTCGCGTCGACTGGCTGAGCGCCGACAAGCGCTGGAGACTCTCCGGCTTCGTCGACAATCTGACCGACGAAGACTACGTGGAGTTCCTGAATCCGGTGGTTGCCATTGGCGGAAGCATTGCATTCTGGGCGCCGCCACGCACGTGGGGGGGCAGGCTGCAATACATCATGGCGCGTTGACCCGGGAGCCGGCGCGTGGGTCGTGTGTTGATCGTCGAGTCCCCGGAACGGAATGCGGTCCCCTTCCCCGGGCGTCTTGGCATCGTGGCTGGGGATGCGCTCAGTCGGCCGATCGTCACGACCACGGACAGCCCCATTCATCTGTGGGCGCATGAGCTGGCCGAAGGGGCATCGATCAGCCTGGTGGAATCCGCCGTTGATCGCCTGCTCTACGTCTGGCGGGGTGCTGCGCGGGCCGGCCAGGAAACGCTTGGCGAGCAGGGGCTCGTGATCGTCGAGCGCGGCGCGGTCCTGGATGTCGCGGCACAGGCGCCCGCAGTGATACTGCACTTCTTCCGAGCGGGGGATCGGCCCGACGTGGCTGCTCGGGCGGGCGGCCACGTCCATGTGATCACCCACGGGAACGCGCCGAAGGGCACGGATGACCAGGGCGTCATCCACACGCTGTTCGCCGGATCAGATTACCCGACCTGCGAATTGTGGTTTCATCGAACCGATCTACCCGCAGGATTCGAAGTCCCCCGTCACTACCATACAGAAGACGAGATCATTTTCGTCGTTTCGGGATCAATGCTGCTCGGTCGACGGCAGCTCACCCCGGGTGCAGCATTGGCTATCGACGAGGGCACGATCTACAGGTTCCGTGCCGGCCCTGACGGACTCGGATTCCTGAACTTCCGTACCAGCAACCCGTGGGCCGTGCTGGCAGATCAGAACATGGTTGCGATCGATGAAGGCCAATACCTGCGTGACCTAATTCGCACGAATCCGGCGAGCGCACATTGAAGGTGGCTGACTTCGTCTGGAAAATGAGCGCATGCACCGTACCGCTATAGTCGGCACGCCGGGATAACCGCAAGGGCACACAATGACGAACGGCTTGAGTGAACTCGACCTGCAACTGATCCAGGAACTGATCAAGGATCCGCTGGCGTCGGCCAAGGCACTCGCCACGAGTCTGGGCGCCTCACAGAGCACGATCGGACGGCGCATCGCGACCCTGACGGAAGAAGGCGTCATCAAGGTCACCGTGCGAAAGGACTTCGAAACGGAGGGCGCTCACTTTCCGGTGCACCTCGACGTCTACGTGGCGCACGGTTGTGCGGCGAAGGTAGCGAGGCGACTCAGCAAATGCGACGAAGCGAAGAACATCATCCTGTGCGCGGGACGGCCCGAGATATGCGTCCGGTTGGCGATGCGCGACCAGAACCACTACGCGGACTTCCTGAGGTCGACCATCGCATCGATCGACGGCATCGAGCGGGTGGAAACATTGACCGTGCTCAAAGTCGACAGATACAGACTCAGCTACGCGAGGATCGACAGGTGAAGGAGCCTCTGGACGAACTCGAGCAGGAGATCGTGGATCTGATCACGCCAAACGCGCGCATCAGCAACCGTAGCGTCTCGGAGCGCCTGGGAGTCACCGAAGGCGCTATCCGACACCGCCTGAAAAAGATGACCAGCGCGCGATCCATCCGGATCACGACCCTCGTCAATCCAATCAAGGTAGGCCGCACGGCGACAGTCTTTGCCAGGCTCATCGTCGCACCCGCCAGCATCGAAAAGGTGGTGGAACAGCTCAAAAAAATCGACGAGATCGAATACATGGCCCAGGTATCCGGAAGTGCGGATATCTCGCTCGTCATGATGGGCCCGAGTCTGGATGCGGTGTTCGAGATCTTCAATGCAAGGGTTCTCGCCCTCAAGGGCGTGCTGGATTCCCACCTCAGCGTCGTCACGGAGGTCGTCAAGCACAGCTATCGGCTCGCCAACATCGTCGACGATTGACGGCCGCTGCCGTCGCATGGCGCTGCCTACTCGCCGAGGGACCTACGAACCATGCTCAACGCCCCTGGCGCCGCGATACTGCCGCTGCAAGCGCTGAATCACAGGACGTATGTGCTGACGATGCTGGTCATCGTGAACGTGTTCAACGTTCTGGATCGCCAGATCGTGACGATCCTGACCGAGCCCATCAAGGCCGACCTCGGCCTGTCCGATACACAGATCGGGCTCATGACCGGTCTGGCCTTCGCGGTTTTCTATACGGTACTGGGCATTCCAATCGCGCGACTCGCGGACCGGTCGAATCGGGTCAACATCATTTCGATTGCGCTCGTCATGTGGAGCGGCATGACTGCCGTCTGCGGTATGGCACAGAACTTCGTGCAGATGCTCGTGGCCCGCATCGGTGTCGGGGTGGGCGAGGCGGGCTGCACGCCGCCGGCTCACTCGCTTATCGCGGACCATTATCCGCCGCAGCAGCGTGCATCTGCCCTCTCGATCTACGCGCTGGGCATTCCGATCGGCAGCATTCTCGGGCTTCTGACCGGCGGCTGGATCGCCGAGTTCTACGGCTGGCGAATGGCCTTCTTTCTGGTCGGGGTACCGGGAATCCTGCTGGCCATCGTCTTCCGTCTCACGGTGCGGGAGCCTGTTCGCGGGATGTCCGACCCCGCATCGGCTCCCCTGTCGCAGCCGCCGCTGGGTGAGACCCTCCGCACGCTCGTGCGCAATCGCACCATGGCACACCTGGCGCTGGCCGGCGCACTGACTGCCTTCGTCGGATTCGGCCTCGCCCAGTGGCTGCCAGCGTTTTTCATTCGCACCCACGGCCTCGGCATCGCCGAAACCGCGACCTACTTCGGCCTGGTGCTCGGTGTGGCAAGTGCAGCCGGAACCGTGCTCGGTGGCGCAATAGCCGACCGTCTGGCGAGCTGGGATCGACGCATATACGCCTGGCTGCCCGCGGGCGGTGTTATGGTCGCGTTTCCGTTCTTCTTCATCGCGGTACTGCTGGATCAGCCTTACCTCGCGATCGCCGTTCTGATCGTCCCGAACCTGCTCAATGCACTGTGGCTCGGGCCGGCGCTGGGGACCATACAGAACCTCGCCCCGATGCACATGCGGGCCATGGCGTCAGCGGTACTGCTGTTCGTCGTCAATATCGTCGGCCTCGGCCTCGGTCCGCTCGCCGTCGGTGTACTTAGCGATCTGCTGAGCGGCCCTTTCGGCGGAGAATCGCTGCGCTATGCGATCCTGATTGCCACCGCCGGATATTCCTGGGCGGCCGCCCACTTCCTGCTCGCAGGCCGCACCATTCGCAGGGACCTGGAAATCGCCACCTCCGGACACTCGGGCGGATAGGTCCGCAGCAGGTCCGGGCGTATCATCAGGCGTCGCCGAGTTCGTCCTCCCCGAACGGCGCATAGGCCGCAAAATCTACATCGTAGGCCGCTTCCGGATTGCGCCGCACCCGCTGGTCCAGCCGTGTGACATCCTCGCCCACAAGGATCCGCCACCGGTCGGCTTTCACCCCGTCGAGGATGATCTTCGCGGCGCCCGCCGCCGTCGTCGGCGCCAGGGTCTCGAAACGCTTGATCATCTCCTTCTGCGCATCGAGCAGCTGCTGCTCGTTCATCTCCGCGGCGCCGGGAACACCCATGGCCGCGAAACGCTTGCGCATCTCGGACATTTCCCGCCCGGTCAGGGGCACGTCACCCAGGAGCACGCGCCGCGAATTGAGTCCGATCGGCGTGCCGACGCCGCCCGGCATCACGATGTGCGCCTTCAGGTGCGGCGCATTGTTGCGGAAGTCGGTGATCAGCGCTTCGGTGAAGCCTTTCACGGCAAACTTCGCCGCGCTGTAGGCGGTGTGCGTGACGTTGGGCATCAGCGCAGCCCAGAACCCGTTCGCGCTGGAGGTATTCACCACCGCGCCTTCCTCCGCGCGCAGCAGCATCGGCATGAATGCGCGGCAGCTGAGATATACACCGTTCCAGCAGATGTTGAACACGCGGTCCCACTCTTCGCGCGGCGCGTTCACGAAGCTCGCGCCGCCGCCGATACCGGCGTTGTTGAAGAGCAGGTGTATCTTGTCGGTCTGGTGGTCGCGCGCCACCTCCTCGGCGAAGCGGACCATCTGCGCTTCGTCCGCGACATCGGCAACGTGTGTGGTGATGCGCACGCCCTGCAGCAGGCCGTCCGCCTCGCAGATCCGCCTGGTCTCGGCCATGTTTTCGGGGAATACGTCGCAGGTGGCGACACTGGCGCCCTCCGCGGCGAGCTGACGCACCAGTTCGCGGCCCATCCCCGTGCCGCCGCCGGTGACGACCGCCACCTTGCCATTGAAATCCTTCATCGTCCGATCTTCTCCCTGAGTGTCGAGGCTCTACTCGTCTTTCTTGCCCGCGGCCTTGGCCTTTCTGCGCGCCTCGCGCTGGCGCTGTGCTTCCACCATGGCAGGAGGCAGTTCCTTGCCGGCGTCGGTGAAGGCCTTCGCCATCGCGGCGGGGGTGGCGCCGAAGACTTCGCGCATGTGTTCTTCCACCCAGTCGCGGCTCTGGTAGATAGGCTCGAGCTGCCCCTGGAAGCGCGGCGCGACGTAGCGGGCGAAGAGTTCGTAACTGCGATTGGTGGCTGCCGTGCTCGCCCATTCGTGCGCGAGCCCCAGGATCCCGCCGATACCGCCCGAACGCTCGATGATGCGTTCGATGGCCTGTGCAACGTCGTCCGGCGAGCCGATCAGCGCGGTGCCGTTCTCGGCCTGCGCCTCGAGCCCGCCCGCGCCGCCGAAGAGCCCGGGGCCTGCGGCGCCCGGGTTCCTGGCGTCGCCGGCATAGGCGCGCAGCGCGTATCCGTCCTGCAACTCCGCGAGCGCCTGCTTGCGCGAGTCGGAGACGTGGATTGGCACGACGACCTTCCAGTTGTCACGCGAGATCGTCCGGCCGGATTCGGCAGCAGCCTCCTCGGCCCAGCCCCATGTGCGCTCGAACCCGGCGTTGTCGACACCGGCGACGGAAAGCAGCCCGACGCCGTGCTTGCCTGCCGCCATCGGGCCGGCGGGTGTGAACGACGCCGCCACGGCCACCGGCAGGTGCGGGTCGGAGTAGCTCGCGAGATGCAGCTGCGCGTCCTTCAGCTCGAACCAGTCGGTCTTCATCGTCACCAGCCCGTCGCGGCGCAGCAGCTGCATTATGGCGTCCAGCGACTCGCCCATGCGGCGGCGTTGCTCCACAGTGGGAATACCCATCATGTGCGCATCCGAGGTGAGCGCGCCGGGGCCGACGCCCAGCATCACCCGGCCTTCGGTCATGTGGTCGAGCTGCACCATGCGGTCGGCCACCATCAACGGGTGGTGGTATGGCAGGCTCAGCACGCCCGTGCCGAGCCTGATCCGCCGGGTGCGCTCGGCAGCGGCCGCCATGAACACCACGGGGTCGGCGATGATCTCCCGGCCGAAGCTGTGGTGCTCGCCGATCCAGGCCTCGTCGTAGCCGAGGTCGTCGAGCAGCTCGATGAGCCGCATGTCGCGTCGGAGCGCGAGGGTCGGGTTCTCGCCGACGCGGTGGAAAGGTGCCAGGAAAATTCCGAATTTCATGCGTTTCGGACGGTAGGCCATCTCGTTCTCCCCGGTTGCTTCGATTTGCAGCTGTCGCAGCCATTCTTCTATCTGCGCGGTGCGCGAGTCAAAGTGTCTTTCCCGGCGGCTCGAGGGCTTTCGTCCGATCGCGCTTCGACGCATGATGCCGCTCGGATACCTTGCACCGACGACACACCGCGACCCGATGATCACGTATCGCAGGATGCATCGCTCCGAACAGGCGCGGTTTGCCCAAGTGGACCGCTCGGAGCGGATCACTCAGGCCTATCGCCAGCACGGCCGCGAACTCGAGCTGGTCGCCGTGGACTGGCTCGCCGAGCCATGGTCATTCCCGGCGATCCTGCGGGAATGGGCACCGTTCCTGCAGGACGACTGCGCGCTCTGGGGCGCATTCGATGGTGATGTCCTGATCGGGTTCTGTGGCTATCGCCCGAACGTTGCGCCCGGTACCGGGCAATTCGCGCTGCTCCACGTCAGTAATCCATATCGGGGCCGGGGGATCGGGCGCCGGCTCGCCGAGGCGCTGTTCGCATACGCCCGTGCGCAGGAAGCAACGGCGCTGTACGTAACCGCCACGCCGACCCGGAGCACGGTGGAGTTTTACCTGGGGCTGGGCTTCGAGCCCACAGACGACCCTCTGCCTGCCCTGCTCGAGCTGGAGCCCGAAGACATTCACATGCGGATGACCATCCGGGCCGACTGATCGGGTCCGTTCGCCCGATCGAGGGCTGCCTCCGGGTTCGATCGAGGCACTTCATCCATAAGGCTTGCATAAGGACTCGAGCGTGGTTCCTGCTGCAACATGGTCGCGCAACCCCATGGAGCCAGACCATGTCCGAAGACAAGTTCTACGAAGTCCTCACCGCCAAGTTCTGGGCCGCCTTCGGCTCGGGCGCCACCATGCCGTTCACCGACGAGTGTGTCGAGATCGCCCGCAACAAGGGCTACTACGATACGGTGCGGCACAACATCAGGATGTTCATGAGCCACCCCGAGCAGGTCGAGCGAGCCATGCGCTGCTGTATCCGCGCCGGACATCTCGCCGCCGAACGGGCAATCCACGAACAGCGCAAGGAGATCGAGGCACAGGATTTCGTCTACGCATGCGACGAGGTGGAGATGCGCGTGGCCAGGATCCGCCAGCGTGCCACGGGGAATGGCGAGGATTTCACCATCATGGCCGGGGTGTGCGCGACCCTATGACGGCGATGGCTCGAGCAACGCGAATCCGGCGGTCAGCCATTCGCGTTGCGCCGGCGTCCGGCCATAGGTGCGCGCCACGCCCGTGGCGAAGGTGTCCGGCGCCAGCGCCGGCATGAGTTCGCGGGCCCGCTGGAACGCGCTGCGCGCCCCTGCTGGATCGCCGAGCTGGGCCTTGAGGTTGGCGGTCAGGGCCCAGCAGAAGTAATCCTTCGGGAAGTGCACGACTGCCCGTTCCGCATGGCCGAGCGCTTCGTTGAGCCGGCCGCACTGGGCCAGCGCCACCGCCAGCTTGCCGTACTGGAAAGCATGCCCGGCGGGCATGGTCTGCAGCAGCTCGCGATAGTGGTCGATCGCTTCTTCCGGCGCACCGGCGAAGCACAGTGCCATGGCGAGCGCATCGCGCGCGACCGTCGACGGCGCCAGTGCGAATGCGCGCCGGCACAGCTCTACGCCCTCGTCGTGCGTACCCGTTCGACTGAACGCGGCGCCGCAGCGCGAAAGCACATACGGATCCTGGGCATCCAGGTCCATCGCGGCGACCGCGTGCTCGCGCATCGCGTCCAGCGTCGCGCGTGGGTCTTCGCATACGCCGTTGACGAGCTTCCACGACATCAGGTTTGCGTAGGCCGCGTGCGCCGGCGCGAGATCGGGCCAGCCTTCGATTGCTCGCACCAGAAGGTTTTCGCGCGCCCGGATCTGCTGCGGGTCCATGGAGCGGTAGGCGTCGCCCAGCAGCACCATGTCCCAGTAGCTGGGCTCCGCGTCGAGCCGGCCGTCATGCCAGTCCGTCCGGCGTTGCCGGGCGATGGCCTGCGAGACCGCTTCGGCGACCAGCTCGGCGATGCGCGCATAACGCACCTGGTAGCCGTCCACGGGCTCGGCGTGCTCGCCGCTGCTGATGAGTTCCTGCCGTTCGCCGCGCTGGAGTTCCCAGCGGATCAGCAGTCGAGTGGCGCTGCGTTCGATATCCAGCATGACGTACCAGAGCGCGGCGCCCCCGGACTCGGGCAGGTTGCGGATGATCCGGAAAGCGCCGCAGGTCCAGCCGAGATAACGCCCCACGTCGGAAGCGAACGCCGGCAGGGCCGATCGGCTGCGGCGCGATACGTAATCGATCCAGACCGGAATCCGGCCGAGCTCCCGTCGCGCGGGTGGCGGTCGTTCGGGACCCACGTCGGCGAGTTGTGCGCCCGCTTCCACCGGGACGATCAGGCGATAACCGGTGCGCGGGATCGACTCGATGTACGTGGGATTGCGCGAGTCGTCGCCAAGCTCCTTGCGCAACACCGCGACGACCCGATAGAGCGCGCTTTCACCGACGATCACGTCGGGCCATACGCGCTCGAGGAGTTCTTCACTGGTCATGACTTCTGGTGCGACGCGGGCGATCTCGGCGAGCACGCCCATCGCCTTGCGCTCGAGCCGCACGGTACGCGCCGCATTGCGCATCTCGCGCGCCTTCACGTCGACTTCCCAGCTGCCGAATCGAAAGTCGACTGCCAACACAACCTCCGGCAGGGCATGACTCCAGAAAAATATAAGGCATTCATAAGGACTTGCCCAACGCGGTGGCGAATACTGAAACGGCACTCCTGGAGTCCGCCGGGCATGAGCCGAATCGTGATCTACACCTGCGCCACGCTGGACGACGCGCTCGATCGGATCGCGGAACTCCGCTCCGCGGACTACCGGATCGACATATTCGAAAGCGGCGTGGACGAAACGATCGCGGACTTCCGCTCGACCGGTGCGGGCGGCGCGTCCTGCCACGGCGATCACTGGATCATCGCCGGCGTCAAACCGACCCCACCGGAAGAGCGCGGGTAGTGGCGGAAATACTGCGGTCAGGTGCCAGCGGCCCATCGGTACAGTTGCTGTCGCAACTGCTCGTCGAGCGCGGCTACATTGCGGAAGCCACGACGGATTTCGATCGCGAAGTCAGGCGCGCTGTCGAAGCCTTTCAGGCGCAACACCTGGACCCACGCGGCGAGCCACTGGTGGTGGACGGTGTCGTCGGGCCGCTGACCTGGTGGGCACTGCGCAACCAGTCACCCCCACCACGATCCGACGCAGCGATGCTCGCCGCGCTGCCGAGCGGTGGCTCGACCACCGGTCGCGCTGCCCTCACCGCCGCGGTCGACGAGATGCGTGCTGGCGCGCGCGAACTCGGCCGCAACAACGACGGGCCCTGGGTCGCCAAGTACCTGAACGGGCTCACGCCACCTCCGGCCGAGTGGTGCGCAGGATTCGTCAGCTGGTGCTTCACGCACGCACCGGGCGGAATACCGTTCCGGTACAGCCTCGGCGCACGCGCCATCCGCGATGACTTCCGCGGGCGCGGCTGGCTCTACGACGCAGCGACGGAAGCGCCTGCTCCCGGTGACATCGTCGTCTGGTGGCGCGGCCAGCCGGACAGCCGGGCCGGCCACATCGGGCTGGTCTACGAATCGGTGGACGGCATCCTCACCACCATCGAGGGCAACAAGGGCAACTTCCCGGCTCCGGTGCGCACGTTCCGCTACGTGCTGGGGCGCATCGACCGGCTGCTCGGATTCGGCCGGGTGCCCTAGCCCGGACCATTCATGAAAAAGTCCGGACTGGCGCGAACCTCAGCGCGCGATCGGCTGCAGTCCCGGGATCGACTTTCCGTCGCGTTCCGCCCGTGCTGCCAGCGACTCGATCCGGCGGCGGATGATTCCAGCGCGCCGTTCGCCGATCGGGAAGAACCAGATCGCAATCCCCGTGATGAGGAAACACGCCGCCGGAATGAGCTGCGCCGTGATGATCATGCCGAGCGCCCCGGACGCGGTCTGTTCCGCGGCGCCGACCTCGTAGCCGAACAGCGCGATCAGGTAGAACGCGAGCGCCGAGCCGATCGCGATGTTGAGCTTGAACAGCAGCGTGGTGAGTGACAGGTAACTCCCGGCCCGGTTGGTGCCGGTCTTCATGATGTCGTAGTCGATGACGTCGGCCAGAATGGACGGCGGCACGATCGAGCCTGCGCCCTGTGCCAGGCTGCCGAACAGGTACAGTGCGAGGTAGGGCACGAATGCCTCGGGACCCGGTTGAATGAGCGTGATCGGGATGATACCGAGCGCGAACGCGACGTTGCTTACCGCCCAGCTGCGATGCTTGCCGAAGCGACGCACCACTTTCAGCCAGACCGGATACGAAAGCAGCGCCCCGACCAGGCTGGTCGCCATGATGTACGAGAACTTGTCGCCGATCCGCAGGTAGGAATCGACGAACAGAAATGACATGGCGCCGTACATGCCGACCGCAATCCCGGCGACGATGTAGACGGGCAGGAACATGCGGAACGGGCGATTGACGCGCAACGATTCCTTCAGGTCGGTGAGCGAGAGGCGCTGCGCGGTGGCCACCTCCTTGCCGACCGGAGCCCAGATCACCGCGATCGCGACCGAGATGGGCAGCGTGACGATGATCGCGTAGGCGACCACCTCGATCACGTCCGGGGTCATCCTGGTGGAATCTGCATAGCCCAGGTAGAACATCAGGAGTGGGGTCACGAGGAACAGGATCGAGCCGGTCTCGCGGAAGAACGCGCGGTAGGTGAACGTGCGCGTGCGGTCGACGTAACCGCGCGAGATTTCCGTGCCCCACGCGGAATACGGGATTTCGTTCATGGTCCAGGCCAGGAACAGCAGCATGGACCACGCGGCGTAATAGACCACGCTCGGCTCGGACGGCGGGATGAACAGGAAATAGACCGAGACCATCGAGAGCAGGCTGCCCGCGATGATCCATGGTTTGCGCCTGCCGAGCGGGGAGCGCGTGCGGTCCGACAGGATGCCGATCAGCGGATCGGTGGCCGCGTCGAACCACCGCGAGATCAGCAGGACCGTACCGGTGGTGACCAGGCTGATGCCGAAGTACTCGGCGTAGATCGCCGGCAGGATGCCCACCACGGGTCCGTGCATGAACCACATGCAGAGGAACGGCACGGAGTACGCGATGAGGTGGCTGCGCGGGGTGGGCGCCATGTAGGAGTCGCATCCGGCCGGCTTGAACCATCCCGATCTTATTACCGTTAAGATTTGGCGGTCAAGCAGTACTGAACTACCCTCGACGGCCAACAGTCGTACCATCCCTGACTACGCAAGCTTGCGGAGAACCCGATGGAGCCGCGCAAACGTCCGCTCGATCCGCAGGCGGTACCCCTGGAGACCTGGTACGCAGGCACAGAACGCGAGATCCGTGGCCGTGCGCTGAGCGACGTGGGCGGCGCGGCGCGCGTCGGGGTCGGTCTCATGGAACTGCCTCCCGGGTGCAACACCGGACCGGCGCACTGGCACTCGCACGAGGAGGAGCACCTCTACGCCCTCTCCGGTACCGCGGTGCTGCATCTCGGCAATGAGCAGCACCGGCTCGAGGCCGGCGCCTACGTCTGCTTCCCCGCGAGCCAGGCCATCGCGCATCACCTCGAGAATCGCGGCGTCGAGCCGTTCGTCTTCCTGATCATCGGCGAACGGATCGCGGAGGATCGGGTGACGTATCCCGATGGGCCCGGAGGTGAAGACGTGCCATGAAGCCGCAGTTGCGCCTGGCCGAGCGTTTCGGGCTGAGTCGGACACGGTTCCAAGGGCTCCGGCGGGTGACGCTGATACTGACCGCCCTCTCCGTCGGGCCCCTGCCAAGCATGGCGGAGGAAGGTCTGCATCCACAGCTACTGGTCCGGTACGCGATGCGGCCAGCCGAGTTCGAGGACTACAACGCCTACGTGCGCGACGTCCTGACGGGCCGCCTGAGGTTCGATCGATACTTCATGACACCCGAGGATCCACCCGGTCCGGCCCCGGTACCTTGCAACGCCCGGCGGATCGGCATTACGTTCATAGTCGACCGGCCGGACCTCGAGTCTCACTCGCGCCTCCGGATGGGCTGGCTGTGGACCCACTCCGCCGCGCGCCTCGACTGTCGCGAGTGTGTGGGCGAACGGAACGTCCGGTTCGGCGCCCGCCAGGGTCGGGTCGTCGGCGGCATGGGCCTTGAGTTGCTGAAGGCAAATCGTCACGACGGCACGTACCGAATCGAAGTCACGATCGACGGCGAGCGCCGGCTCGCGGCAGAGTTCGTCCGGAGCGGGTGCGATGCAGCCGTGCAAACTGCGGGCGCAGAATGAGCGTGGAGAGTCTGTAATGTCAGTACTTCGCATTCGAATGGAGGTCATCGTGACGCCAACCCGCCTCGGGCGGGGTGGGTCATCAGCGATGATGGTGTCCCGATGAGCAAGCGGGCCGCCCTGTTCGCGATCCCCGTCGTGCTGCTCGCGACGGCCACCTGGCAATCGCCGGCGTGGCTCGGCTTCCCGTTGTGGCGGCTGCCGGACGCGCTCTCGGTGGCGACCGGCATGGCCGCCAAGCTCGCGTGCTCGGGACGGTTCATCAGCGGGCTCGACGAGGCGCGCATCATCGAGGATCTGGCGAGCTACTCGGCCCTGAACCGCCGCATCGAACTCGACTTCGCCGACAATCGTGCCTCCGCGCGCCTGTTCGGAATGGCGCCCGCTTCCGCGACCTGGCGGCCGGGCATCGGGTGCAGTCTCGATATCGGGGACCTCGCAACGCTCGACCGGCTCGTCGCACCGGGACGTGCGGCTGGCCACGCGACCTCTGCGCTGCCCTGGCCGCGCGGGGATCTGACGGGAGACGTCGAGCCCGCGATCCAGGCCGTCGCTGAGTCGATTCTTCAGCAGGACAACGCCGCCGGACTCGAAACACGTGCACTGCTCATGGTGCGGGGCGGCGGGATTGTCGCCGAAGCGTACGCGGACCGCTTCGGCGCCGAGACGCCGCTGCTCGGCTGGTCCATGGGCAAGAGCGTCACGGCGATCATGGTCGGCCGGATGCAGCACCTGGGACGGCTGCCGGCCGACGAGCGCACGTTCGACGAGGGCCCGTTGTTCCCCGCCTGGGCGGGTGACGACCGTCGCGCTATCCGACTCGTGGATATGCTGCAGATGACCTCGGGGCTCAACTGGGACGAGACGTACGCGCCGGGCAGCGACTCGACGCGCATCCTGTTCCAGGTCGCGAGCGCTTCGGACATAGCCATGCTGAGCACGCCGGCGCATCGTCCGGGCGCGCACTTCTACTATTCGTCTGGCACCACCAACCTGCTGGCGCGGTTCGTTCACGACCGGCTCGGCGGCGCGCAGGCACAGATCGACTTCTTCGCGCGCGAACTGCTCGAACCGCTCGGCATGCGGCACACGTACTTCGAGCCGGATCCGAGCGGCGTGTTCGTCGGCAGTTCCTACATTTACGCGACCGCCCGTGACTGGGCGCGGCTCGGACTACTGATGCTGAACCGCGGCGGGTTCGCCGGCGACACGCTGCTCGCGCCGGATTGGGTCGACCGTGCAATCGCACCCAACGGCAGCAGCAACGATCCGCGCTACGGCTACCAGTTCTGGCTGAATGCCGGGGGCGATGCACTGCGCTGGGCGGCGCTGCCCGCGGACGCCTACGCCATGATGGGCAACCGCAGCCAGGTGGTGATGGTGGTGCCATCCGCGGATGCGGTGCTGGTGCGGCTCGGCTGGTCGTCCGGCCGCTATCCCATGGAAGAGAACTTCGCGCGGCTGCTGCAAGCGGGACAGTTGGGGTCGGAGTAAAAATTCCCCGGGGCCAGGTTCTCCCTGATACGGGGCGCCAAGCGCCCCGTATCAGGGAGAACCTGGCCCCGGGGAATTTTTACTCCGACCCCAACTGTCGTCTCACTCAGCGGTTGCTGGCCGACGGGCGGTAGCCGGCGGCGCGGGGATCGGCATAGGTCGGCGCGAGTTCGCTGGCCGGGTCGCCCGAAACCCGGCTGCCGCGAAGATGCCGCGGGTACTTCGGATCGTACGGACACGCGCGATGCATCAGGCAGCGGTTGTCCCACACGACGAGGTCGCCGACGGACCAGGTGTGCCGGTACACGCGCGGCGGCTGGCAGGCCGATTCCAGCAGCTCGTCGAGGAAACGCTCGGACTCCTCGGGCGCCATGCCGGTGAGGTCGTGTGCGTGGCGGCCCGTGTAGATGCTGCGGCGGCCGGTCTCCGGATGCACCTTGACGACCGGCCGCAGCGGCGCGCCCTTGTCGTGAAACCCATACTGGTGATCGGTGCGATGCGCGAAGCCCGCGCGCGACTGCGAGTAGTACAGCGAGTGAAACGCCGAGCGCCCCTCCAGGAACGCCTGTGTCTTCGCATCGAGCGCATCCCACGCCGCGCGCATGTCCGCGAACTCGGTTTCGCCGCCTTCGGGCGGCACCACCACGGCTGACAGCATGGCGACCTTCGAGGCCAGCGGCATGTACGTGCTGTCGGTATGCCAGCCCTCGTTGCCCTTCAGGATCTTGTACTGCTCGTCCGATGGCTGCGCGAGACTGCCGTCCGGCTTGATGTTGGCAATGGCAAAGGTGGGCGTCTCGCCTTTCGGTGAAAGCTGCTCGACTTCGCCGAACCGGCGCGCGAACGCTGCCTGCGCCGATGCATCGAGATGCTGCGCGGGGAACACCAGCACCCCGTACTCGAGGAATGCAGCGTGCACGGCGGCCCACGTCGCGTCGTCGAGACTCGCCAGGTTCACGCCGGTCACCACGGCGCCGAGCGTGGCGTCGATCGGTTCGATACGCATGGTCATGCTCCCCCTCCTGCGGCAATACCGGTCAGTCCGGCAACGGAATGAACTCCTGTTCGTCGCCGGGCACCTTCGGAAAACGCCCGTCCTGCCAGTCGCGCCGCGCCTGGTCGATGCGCTCCGCGCGGCTCGATACGAAATTCCAGTCCACGTGGCGCAGGCCAAGCCGCGCGCCGCCGATGAGCGCTATACGCGTCTCCGTCTCGGCCCGCACGACGACCCCCGGCACGTCGCGCAGGACCGCGAGCGCATGCTCGGGAATCGCAGCCGCGCCGACGCTGAGCGTGCCCTGCGCCACGTAGACGGCACGCTCCTCGGCCGTCGGCAGCGCGAGCGCCTGCCCGGCACGCAGATGTGCCTCGACATAGAGCGTATCCGCGAACGTACGCACGGGCGACGTCACGCCGAACGCCGCACCCATCATGACCCGAACCGGCACCCCCGCGACGTCCACCGCGGGAATGCTCGCGCCGGGATAGTGATGAAACGCCGGCTCGACCTCCTCGTCGGCTTCCGGCAGTGCGAGCCACAATTGCAGGCCGTGCAGTCGATGCCGGACTGCGGTCACCTCCGGCCGTTCGCGCTCCGAGTGTACGATGCCGCGCCCGGCGACCATGAGGTTGATGTCGCCCGGCCGGATCGGCTGCACGCTGCCGAGCGAGTCTCGATGCAGGATCTCGCCTTCGAACAGGTAAGTGACCGTCGCGAGATTGATGTGCGGATGCGGGCGCACGTTGATGCCGCTGCCCGCGGGAAAGTCGGCGGGCCCCATGTGGTCGAAGAAGATCCACGGGCCTACCATCCTGCGCCGCGCGGTGGGCAGCAGGCGCCGCACCGAAAAACCGCCGAGGTCCTTCTCCCGCGGCTGCAGCACCAGTTCCAGTGCTTCGAGGCCATCCTGGACGGCGCAGTCCGATTCGAGTTCGCGCGTGGTATTGCTCATTGCCCGCTCCCGCCGGAAAAACACTCGTCGAGCCCGAGGCCCACGAGCCAGTCGTGCACCCGGCGCTGCTCGACCGCCGAACAGGTGCCGTCGATCGCATCCGCGATCATGCGCCGCGACCGTTCCGGATACGGCCGCACCAGGAAACTCACCGGCTCGCCGTATACTTCCGCCGTGCAGGCCTTCGCACCGGCTGCCATGGCTGCGCCGTTGGCCAGCACGAATGACCGGTAGCTGCCTGCCATTTCCGCGAGCACCACGCGGCCGAACCCGGTGGACTCCGGGAAACTCGGCAGTTCGCCCGTCCCGTCCCAGCGATCGGCCGCCCGTTCGCACCACTCGATCACTTTCGGGTAACCCGCCACCACACGCTTGGGATCCGGATCCATCCAGGTATGTGCGCGCAATCCACCCAGCACGATGCAATCAACCGCGGTCGGCCGGTCGCCCATCAGGTAGCGGGTCTCGGCGAACTGCGCTTCCATCGCATCGAGCATGCGCCGGTACTCGAGTTCCGCCTGCGCCTGCTGATGCGGCGACTCGGTGCCCGTGGCCCGGCACGCCCGCGGACCCCAGCCGCGCACTCGCTCGGCGATCTCGGCATGGCCACGCGCGATCCTGAGCGAGGCGAACAGCGCGCTGTCCGGGTAATGCCAGCGGTAGTGCACCATGGTGCGCGCCACCCATTCGTCGAAGAACTCCTCGACGATCTGCACCAGGATGCCCGTGGGGCCTTCAGGGAACATGCGCCGCGACGGAAACCGCCCGTCCAGCATACGCATCATCGGCGTGGTGTCGGCGATCATCCAGTTCTCCGGCGTATGCAGCACCGGAATCTGATGGGTGCCGGCACGCGCTTCGATCTCGGGCGCGATGTCCGGGTCCTTGTCACGGCGCTCGAACGGCGCACCGTAGAAGATCATGGCCGCTTCGAGCTTGCGGGTGAAGTAACTGAGCTCCCCGCCGTACAGGACGTAACCGGTTTCAGGTGCCGGAATGGCCATCGGATCCTCCCCCTCAGACCGCCCGATTATGGGCCGATACGGCGCGCGCCGTCACCCCAGCGCGTCGAGCGGGCGGCCGGCGAGCTTCGGACCGCTGCTCTGCAGATGGCAGGCTACCCAGCCGCCGCCCTGCACCGGCACAGGCTCGGGCACCTCGTGCCGGCAGACGTCCATCACGTGCGGGCAGCGGGTGTGGAAGACGCACCCCGCCGGCAGCCGCGTCGGCGTGGGCAGTTCCACCACCGGTAGATTGCGCCGTGCCGCCTTGCGGCGTTTCTGTACCGCCGGATCGAGCACCGGCACGGCATCGAGGAGTTTGCGGGTATACGGATGCGCCGGCGCCTCGAACAGCCGCTCGGTCGGCCCGAGTTCCATCATCCGCCCGAGATACATGACGCCGGTCCGATGGCTGATGTGCCGCACGACGGCGAGATCGTGCGCGATGAACAGGTACGCAACCCGAGTCTGCGCCTGCAGGTCCTCGAGCAGGTTGATGACCTGGCTCTGGGTGGAGACGTCGAGCGCGCTCACCGCCTCGTCGCAGACGATCACGCGCGGCTCGGACGCGAGCGCCCGCGCGATCGCCAGGCGCTGGCGCTGCCCGCCGGAGAACTCCGAGGGATACCGCTCGAGCTGGTGGCGCCCGAGACCGACCTGCTCCAGCAGATCGCCGACCCGCGCGTCGCGCGCCGCGCCGCGCATACCGTGATGCAGCGTGAGCGGCTCGCCGATGATGTCGGCGACGACCATCGCCGGATTGAGCGACGAGTATGGATCCTGGAACACGACCTGCACGTCGCGCCGGAACTCGAGCATGCGTCCGCGCAGCTTCGTGATCTCCCGACCGTCGAGACGCATGTTGCCGGACGTCGCCGGCACGAGCCGCAGGAGCGCGCGGCCGAGCGTCGACTTGCCGGATCCCGATTCGCCGACGATGCCGAGCGTCTCGCCCGGCTGCAGCATGAACGACACGCCGTTCACCGCCCGCACGATGACCTTCTCCTGGCCGAACAGACCGCGCCGCAAGGTGAAGTGCACGTGCAGGTCGGCGACGTCGAGCAGCACGCTCATGCGCGCCATCCCGCGACCGGGTCGATCTCGCCGGCGCGCACACACGCGATGCGACGGTCGTCCGCCGCCACCATCTGCGGCACAGCCTGCCGGCAGACCTCGGTCGCGTACGGACACCGGGGATGGAACCGGCACCCTGCCGGCCACGCCCAGGCCGGCGGCACGCGGCCGGGAATCTGGGTCAGCCGGCCGGAACGATCGTGGTGCCGTGGCCGGCTCTGCGGCCGGTTCTGGGGCAGGTTTTGTGGCATTGAGGCGAGCAGACCAGCGGTATAGGGGTGCCGCGGATCGAGCAGCACGTCATCCACCCGTCCCTGTTCCACCACATTGCCGGCATACATCACCACCGCTTCGTCGCACATGTCCGCCACCACGCCGAGGTCGTGGGTGATCAGCAGGATCGACATGCCGTTCTGCTCCTGCAGACCGCTCAGCAGGTCGAGGACCTGTTCCTGGATCGTCACGTCGAGCGCGGTAGTCGGTTCGTCCGCGATCAGCAGCTTCGGTTCGCAGGCGATCGCCATGGCGATCATGGCCCGCTGCGCCATGCCGCCTGAGAATTCGTGCGGATAGCAGGCCGCGCGCTGGCGCGCGCCGGGAATGCCGACGTGATCGAGCAGTTCCACGGCGCGCGCCGCCGCGGCGGCACGGCCGAGCCCCGCATGGCGCACCAGCACTTCCGCGATCTGGTTGCCGACCGTATAGGCGGGATTGAGGCTCGTCATCGGCTCCTGGAAGATCATGCCGATGCTGGCGCCACGAATGCCGTTCAGCGCGGATTCCGGCAGCCCGACCAGTTCCTGGCCAGCGAGGCGAATCGAACCCGCCGCGATGCGCCCACTGTCACCGAGCAGCCCGAGGATCGACATCGCGGTCACCGACTTGCCGCAGCCCGACTCGCCGACCAGACCGATCGTGCGGCCGGCCGGTACGTCGAACGACACGTCGCTCACTACGGCGAGTTCGCCGCCGCGGGCGCCGCGGAACCGGATCTCGAGACCGGTCACCGACAGCAGGGCCTGCGGTACAGACGGGCCAGACGCCGGCTGTTCGCCGACCGTGGCCGTCGCAACGCTGCCCGCAGCCGCGGATGCCCGGGTCGCACCGGCTCCCGGTACGCGCCCCGGGTTGCTTGCCGCACGCACCACCCCGCCTGCTCGCGAAAGCGCATCGCGCACACCGTCGCCCAGCAGATTGAAGGCCAGCACCGTGAACATGATCATGAGCCCAGGCGGGACCGCCAGGAACGGCTGCTGCTGCACGTAGCGCTGCGCGGTCGCCAGCATCACGCCCCAGCTGCTTTCCGGCGGCTGCACCCCGAGCCCGATGAACGACAGCCCGGCTTCCGCGAGCAGGACGTACGAGAACGCGAGCGTCGTCTGCACGATCAACGGTCCGGTCACGTTCGGCAGCACGTGCCGGAACACGATGCGCACGTTGCCGGAACCGCTCACCCGCGCCGCGTCGACGTAGAGCTCCTCGCGCACCTCCAGCGCCGCACCGCGCATGAGCCGGAAGAACGCGGTGGAGTTGGCAATGCCGAGCGCGATCATCGCATTGGTGAGACTGGGCCCGAGTATCGCCAGAATCGCGATCGGAACGAGCAATGCCGGCAGCGCGACGATCGCCTCGACGAGGCGCATGCCGATCCGGTCCCACCAGCCGCCGAAGTAGCCGGACAGCAGGCCGAGCGGCGCGCCGAGCACGATCGCGATGCCGACGCCGAGGCAGGCGGCCTGCATGGCGACTGAGGTCGCCACGACCAGGCGGCCCAGCGTGCTGCGGCCCAGATGGTCCGTCCCGAGCCAGTGCTCGGCGGAGGGCGCTTCGAACGTCCGCGCGAGATCCACCGCCAGGGGATCGTGCACCAGCAGCGCCTGGCCGAAGATCGCCACGCACGCGAGCACCAGCAGGTAACCCGCCGCGATTACCGCGAGCCGGTGCTGCAGGAATGCCCGCCAGGTGCGCGCGAATCCGGTGAGCGGTGCCTGCGCGTTGGTATCCTCGGCAGCCACGCCGGTCGCTGCCCTGCTCACGACGCGCGCACCCGCGGATTGACCCAGCCGTAGGCGATGTCGACCAGCACGTTCACCGAGACGATCACCAGCGTGCCGAGGATCACCACGCCCTGCACCATGGGAATGTTCTGCGTGCGCACCGACTCGATGACCAGCGAGCCCACGCCGCGCAGGCCGAACACCTGTTCGACGATCAGCGCGCCGGAAAGGAGTGCGTTCACCTGGAAGCCGATCGTGGTGATGACCGGCACCGCCGCGTTCTTCAGCGCATGTTTGTAGGTAATCGACGTCCGCGACAGACCCTTGGCGCGCGCCGTCCTGATGAAGTCGCGCTGCAGTACGTCGATCATCGCACCGCGGGTCTGCCGTGCGAGCGCGGCGCTCGCCGACGTGCCGAGCGCGATACAGGCGAGCAGGATGCTGCGCAGCCAGTCGCCGATGCTCTCGGCAGGCGACGTGAAGCCGGTCGCGGGCACCAGCTGCCACCAGATCGCGAACGGTATCAGCAGCAGCATGGCGATCCAGAAATTGGGCAGCGCCTGGCCGACCGTGGCCATGAACATGGCGATCCGGTCCACCCGCCCGCCTCGATTGAGCCCCGCCCAGACACCGGCCGGCACGCCGATCGCGAGCGCGACCAGCATGCCGCCGAAGGTGAGCGAGAGCGTGACGGGCAACGCGCCCAGCACGGCGTCCGTGACCTTCTGGCTGTTGAAATACGAGGTGCCGAGATCGCCCTGCAGCGCCCGGCCGAGCCAGCGGCCGTACTGCACCAGGAACGGCTGGTCGAGGCCGAGCTGCCGGCCGAGCGCCTCGTACTGCTCGGGGGTGGCTTCGAAGCCGAGAATCCGCTCCCGGACGTCGCCCGGCACCAGGTGCAGCATGCCGAAGGTCAGGATCGACACTATCAGCAGCAGCGGCACCAGCCCGACGATCCGCGACACGATCAGTCTCAGCATGCCGCACTCCCGTCCGGACAATCCGTGGTACGCCGCAGACGGATATCACGCAGCGCCGGATCGATGTAGGCGCCGAGTCTGACGCCCTGCAGCTTGCGGTCGTCGTAGACGGCGAGATCGTCCACGTGCAGGTAGACCACCGAATACACCTCGCGCCCGAGAATGTCGAAGTACTCGCGGTAATTGCGAGCGCGCAGTTCCGGGTCGAGGCTGAAACGTGCTTCGTCCGCCAGCTCGTTGATGCGCGCGCTTTCGATGCGGAACGGGTTGAAGGCCGACTGGGTATGCCAGATCGCGAGGTGCCTTGAATCAGGGTCGTAGTTCGGATACCCGATGGTATTGACCGGGAACGTGCGCGCCATGGCCGCCGCGGTATAGGCGCCGGACTCCATCACCACCAGGCGCATGTCGATGCCGACCTGGCGCAGGTAGTGCTGGATCGCCTCGTAGTCCGGGCTGCCGGCCGAACCGACCGGTACTTCGAAGCTGAATCCCTCGACGCCCGCCTCGCGCAGCAACGCCCGGGCACGCTCCGGATCGTATCGATAGTAGTCATCGAGCTCAGGAACGTATCCGAGCCCCGGCGCCATCGGCTGTACCGCCGGGCTCGCATAGCCGAAGTAGACCGCATCCGCGATGGCCTGCCGGTCCACCGCGAAGGCGAGCGCCTGGCGCACCCGCACGTCAGCCAGTTCAGGAACCAGTTCGCCGCGGCGATCGAGGATCGTCATGCCCATCCAGCGATTGGCGCGCCGCGCCAGCTCGAGCCCCAGCCGCTTCGCGTGGTCCGCCTCCGGTGGCCCGATGATCGCGATGTCCGCCTGCCCGGAGATCACGCTGAACAGGCGCGTGCGGCCATCCGCCAGCACGATCACTTCGAGTTCGCCAAAATCCTCGCCGGGTGGATCGAAATAATCCGGATTGACCCGGAAGCGGTAGTAGTCGCCCGGTGCGGACGCCGCTGCGTCATAGATCCAGGGGCCGGTGCCGACCGGATTCAGGTCCAGCGCGGCGTGGTCGAATGCCGCGGGACTCACCATCAGGCCCGGCGCCGTGGACAGATTGCGCAGCAGCGTAGGGTCGGGGTCGTACAGCGCGATCCGCAGCGTGTACGGCCCTGTCGCGCTCACTTCGCGGATGCTGCGCATGGTGTTCCGGCGCGGCCCATTGAGCGCGAGCATCCGCTCGAGATTGCGCTTCGCCGCATCCGCATTGAATGGCTCACCGTCCACGAACCGCACGCCTTCGCGCAGCCTGAACTCCAGGGTGCGGTCGTCGAGCCAGCGCCATTCGGTCGCGAGCGCCGGCAGCACGTCGTACGGGTTGTCGGGGTGCGGGGCGGTCAGGCCGTCGTACACCGGCGACAGGTACGTGCTGGCGGTAGGGCCCGTGGGTGACAGGTGAGGGTCGAACGTGATGAGCGGCTGGTACGTGGCGAACCGGATGGTGCGGTCGGCGAGCGCGTCGCGATCGACGACCGGCCCGCAGGCCGCGAGCAGCGCGCTGCACACTAGCATCACGAGGGTGCACGGCGAGGCATGCCACGCACCCGCAACGGCGCGCGATCCGCACTGACCGAACCGCGCGACGCTCACAGCCCGAGCACTTCCTTCGCGATGATGTTGCGCTGGATCTCGCTCGAGCCGCCGGCAATGGTATAGCCCCGGTGGTGGAACATGCCGGATGCGACGTATTCGAGGTCACGAGGTCCGACCGGCGGCGTAGCACCGCCACCGTCCTGCGCCAGGCCCCAGTAGCCGGCCGTCTCGAACAGGAGCTCGTCGAACGCCTGCACGAGCGTGCTGCCGCGCAGCTTCAGCATCGAGGGCTCCGCGCCCACCTGGCGACCCTCGTCGACGGTGGTGAGCAGCCGCAGGCTCGTGGTCTCGAGCGCGCGCAGCCGGATGTCGAGCTCTGCGATCTTCCGCTGCATGGCGTGGCTCGCGCCGACCGGTTGCGCACCGTCGGGCGCGGTACCGGCGAGCTCCCGCAGGCGCGCCAGCAGGCGGCTGTTCTCGGCCACCCGCGAGACCATCAGGCGCTCGTCGCCCAGCAGGCTCTTGGCCACGCTCCAGCCGCGGTCCTCCTCGCCGAGCCGGTTGCCGACCGGCACCGTGACGTCCGTGAAGAAGACCTGGTTCCACAGGCGCTTGCCATTGAAGGCGATGAGCGGCTCGACCGTGATGCCGGGATTCGCCATGTCGATCAGCAGGAAGCTGATGCCACGCTGCGCCTGCACGTCCGGGTTGGTGCGCACCAGGCAGAAGATCCAGTCGGCGCTCTCGGCGGCGCTGGTCCAGATCTTCTGGCCGTTGACCACGTACTCGTCGCCGACGCGTTCGGCTCGGGTACGCAGCGACGCGAGATCCGAACCCGCCTGCGGCTCGGAGTAGCCCTGGCACCACCACAGGTCGCCGCGCCGCGTCGCCGGCAGGAAGCGGGCCTGCTGTTCCGCCGTGCCATAACGGATGATGGCGGGACCCACCATATTGAGGCCGAACCCCGACAGGGCCGGTGCGTGCGCCGCGCGGCAGGCCATGTCGAACAGGTGCCGCTCGACCAGCGACCAGCCGGTGCCGCCATGTTCGACCGGCCAGTGCGGCGCTGCCCAGCCGCGTTCGTCGAGGATTCGGGTCCATGCCGAGAGTTCGGCGCGATCGACGCCCTCGCCCCGTTCAACCTTGTCCGCAACCGTCGGCGGCAGAGCGTCGGCGAGGAAACGCTCGACCTCGCGTTGGAACGCCGCCTGCCGGGATGTAAGGGAAACGCGCATCAATATCTCCGGACGTCCAAAGGAACGTCGAGCGCAAGAATATATCCACCAGTGTCGAAAGGCGACTGCCCCAAGCGTGTCCGACAGTCCATCCACGCAGCCCCACGACCGGCGGGTGGAATCCCATGTGAGGCGACGGGTAGAATCGCGCGCTTTTGCACCGGGAGACCACCATGACGCAGGGTTGCGCGCGACTGACCAGCGTCGGCCGGCGTCCGGACGCCCCCCTGGAGCGTGCGTTCGACGCGTTCGGCCTGACCCTGGCCGCACGCCAGTGGGGCGACCCGTCCGGCACGCCGACGTTCGCCCTGCACGGCTGGCTCGACAACGCCAACTCGTTCAACCGGCTCGCGCCGCAGTTGCCCGAGCTCAACCTGATTGCGCTCGATTTCGCGGGACACGGCTGGTCCGCGCACCGCCCGGCGGGCATGCACTACCACCCGCTCGCGAACATCCAGGACGTGCTCGCGGTCGCCGACCAGCTCGGCTGGAAGCAGTTCAACGTGATCGGCCACTCCATGGGCGCCGGGATCGCGAGCGAACTGGCTGGCCTGTTTCCCGAACGGGTGCTGCGGGCGGTGCTGATCGACGGTTTCGTCGCGACCGGCGGCGCCACGGTCGCCGAACGCGTCGACTCGAACCGCGCAGCCGTGCTGCGCATGCTGGAAGCATCCGACCGCCGGCCGCCGATCTACCAGACGCTCGAAGACATGGTCGAACGCGTCACCCAGGCGACCGACCAGTCGGCTGCGGCCGCACGCGAACTGGTCGAGCGCGGTCACAAGGTGGTCGACGGTGGCTATACCTGGCGTACCGATCCGCGCATCCGCTTCCCCACGCCGTTGCGCATCCCGACCGAGCAGATCGACGAACTGATGCGGCGCAGCACTTCGCCCGCGCTCCTGCTGGTCGCCCGCGAAGGTGACCGCTGGTACCGCGGCGAGGTGGAACGCCGCCAGGCACATCATCCCGCGCTCACGGTCGTGGAGATGACGGGGCCGCACCACATCCACCTCGAACCGGACTTTGCCGACGAGGTCGCGCGGCACACTCGGGCATTCCTCGACCTCGCCAACTGAATTCGGCCCGGCTCGCCACCCGGTTCAATCGATAAAGCGCCGATCGAGCGCCCCATAGGCGTCGATGCGCCGGTCGCGCAGGAACGGCCAGCCCTGGCGCTGCCGGCGCATGCGCGCCCGATCCACGTCGACCAGCAGCACGGCTTCTCCGTCCGAGCCTGCACGTGCCAGCGGCACGCCATCCGGGCCGAACAAGAAACTGCTGCCCCAGAACTCGAGCCCGCCCGGCCCGCCCGGTTCGGGTTCGAAGCCGAACCGGTTGGCCGCCGCCACATAGCAGCCGTTGGCGATGGCGTGGCTGCGCTGGATGGTCTCCCAGGCTTCGCGCTGCGCCGCGCCGGCTTCATCCCGCTCTTCCGGGTGCCAACCGATGGCGGTGGGATAGACGAGCACGTCCGCACCCATGAGCGCGGTCAGCCGGGCCGCCTCCGGGTACCACTGGTCCCAGCAGACCAGCACGCCGAGTCGCAGGCCCGCCACGTCGAACACCCGGAAACCGAGATCGCCGGGCGTGAAGTAGAACTTCTCGTAATAGCGCGGATCGTCGGGGATGTGCATCTTGCGGTACTTGCCGACGTACCGGCCGTCGGCATCGAGGACCGCCGCGGTATTGTGATAGAGGCCCGCGGCGCGTTCTTCGAACAGCGACAGCACCAGCGCGACGCCGAGTTCGCGGGCCAGCGCCGCAAACCGCTCGGTGGAGGGACCGGGCACCGGTTCTGCCAGATCGAACTTCGCATAGTCCTCGCGCTGGCAGAAATACCAGAACCGGAACAGCTCCGGCAGCACGACCAGTTCCGCACCGGCAGCCGCGGCTTCCCGGATCAGCCGCTCGGCACATTCGTCGTTCACCGATGGCTCTTCCGCCATGGCCATCTGCACCACCGCGAGCCGGACCGTCCGTGCGTCAGTCACGATGCAGCACCTTGATGTCGCAATAGGTGTTCTCGTCGAACACGCGCATGTACTGGTTGAGGATCCGCATGCCTTCATTCGGCTTTACCGCACCGCTCTCGATCTTGCGCTTGACCATCTCGGACATGCGCCGGTTGAGCTCGTTGGGAAAGTACTGCACCTGCGCCAGCATGTCGCGCACGGTGATGCCGGGGATCACCTTTTCGATCCAGAAATTCTCCGGCTCGTCGGCGCTGCCGTAGACGTGCACTTCCGCCACGCGGCCGAACAGGTTGTGCGAGTCGCCGAGGATTTCCTGGTACGCCCCGACCAGGAAAAAGCCGAGGTAGTAAGGCTCGCCCGCCGTGAAGCGATGCAGCGGCAGCCACTCCGACGAGCCATTGGCGCGCACGTACTGGCTGACCTTGCCGTCCGAGTCGCAGGTGAGATCCACCACCTGCGCGCGCTGGCGCGGCGGTTCGGTCAGCCGGTGCAGCGGCATGACCGGAAACATCTGGCCGATCGCCCAGTGGTCGATGATCGAGTGGAACACCGAAAAATCGCACAGGTAGACGTCGGTCAGCAGATCCTCGAGCTGCAGCTGCTCCTGCGGCGGCGGGTGCAGGTCGAGCGCCTGCAGACGTGACAGCACCGCCCGGCAGCTGCTCCAGTACAGGCTTTCCGCCTGCGCGAAGGACTCGACGTCGAGATAGCCGAGCCGCAACAGCTGCTCGGCTTCCTCGCGCGCTTCCTGCGCGTCGTGGAACGCCTCGAGCAACGCGCCGAGTCCCGATGCCTCGCGCGATTCCTCGAGCGTCGTCTGCAGCCTGGTCACCACGGGCGCAGGTTCCGGCCCGGCCTCGACCGGATACGGCGCGTCCGGCCGATGCACGCCGAGCACCGGCACCACCAGCACCGAGTGATGAGCGGTGATCGCACGGCCGCTCTCCGAGAGCAGCACCGGCTCCGGCACGCCGCGCGCGTCGCAGATCTCCTGCACCGCGTAGACCACCGCGTTCGCATACTCGGTCAGCCCGTAGTTGATGGCCGATTCCGCGCTGCCGTAGTCGCCGCCGTAGTTCACGCCGAGCCCGCCGCCCACATCCAGGTAACGCACGCCCACGCCGCGCTGGCGCAGGTCGGCGTATATCTGGGTCATCTCCTTGACCGCGCTCTTCAGCACCTGGATGTCCGAGATCTGGCTGCCGAGGTGAAAGTGCAGCAGCTCGAGGCGTTCGGCGCTGCCACGCCGCTCCAGGTCCTTGACCAGCCGCACCAGTTCGGGAACGGTGAGCCCGAACTTGGAACGCGAACCGCCCGACTCGAACCAGCGGCCGGAACCGCGCGTCGCGAGCTTCACCCGCACCGCAAGGCGCGGCACGACCTGGCGCTGGTCGCCGAGGATCATGAGCTGGTCGTATTCGGAGTACTTCTCGATCACCGGCAGCACCTGCTGGCCCAGCTGCTGTGCGTTCAGCATCAGCGAGAGCATGACGTGATCCTTCACGCCGTTGCAGATGAGCAGCCGGTCGGTTCCGATCAGCGACAGCGCCGCGACCAGCTCCGGCTTCGAGCCGCACTCGAGGCCGAGGTCGTACGGCGCACCGGCCTCCAGCACTTCCTCGACCACTTCATGCAGCTGGTTCACCTTGATCGGGTACACGCCCTGGTAACGACTTCCGTAGCTTGCCGCAGCGATGGCGCCGGCAAACGCCTCGTTCAGGCGTTTGACTCGCGCCTCGAGCACGTCCTGGAAGCGGATCAGCAGCGGCAGCGTGGCACCCTCCGCCTTCGCCGCCTCGATCACCGCGGTGAGATCGATGGCGAGTTTCGAGTCGTGCAGCGGCCGCGCGGCGACGTTGCCCGCCGCGTTGACGAAGAAGAAGCCATCCGCCCAGACGTCCATGGCGTAGAGCGCCTGCGCATCGGCGGCGCTCCACGGTGGCAGCGGGTCTTTAGTCGTGTCCATCAGAGGTCCAGCAGCCAGGCGAAGATCAGCGGCGCCACGATGGTGGCGTCCGACTCGATGATGTAGCTCGGAGTCGCGGCGCCGAGCTTGCCCCAGGTGATCTTTTCGTTCGGCACCGCGCCGGAGTAGGAACCGTAGCTGGTCGTCGAATCGCTGATCTGGCAGAAGTACGCCCAGAGCGGGATGTCCTGCATGAGCAGGTCCTGCGCCAGCATGGGCACCACGCAGATCGGGAAATCGCCGGCGATGCCGCCGCCGATCTGGAAGAAGCCGACGGTCGAATCCGCGGTCACCCGACGGTACCACGCAGAGAGTTCGATCATGTACTCGATACCGGTCCGCACCGTGTGCACGTTGCCGATGTCGCCCTTGATCACGTGCGCGGCGAAGATGTTGCCGAGCGTGGAATCCTCCCAGCCCGGCACGATGATCGGCAGGTTCTTCTCGCAGGCCGCGACCAGCCAGGAATCGGCGGGATCGATCTGGAAGTGGTGCGCGAGCCGGCCGGAGCGCAGCACGCGGTACATGAACTCGTGCGGAAAAAAGCGCTCGCCGGCACGATCTGCCGCCTGCCATTCGTCGAGGATCACCTGCTCGATGCGGCGGATCGCTTCTTCCTCGGGGATGCAGGTATCCGTCACGCGGTTCAGGTGCCGCGCGAGCAGCGCTTCCTCGTCCGCGACGGTCAGCGACCGGTAGTTCGGCACCCGCACGTAGTGATCGTGCGCCACCAGGTTGAAGAGGTCCTCCTCGAGATTCGCGCCGGTGCAGGAGATGGCGTGCACCTTGTCGCGGCGGATCATCTCGGCGAGCGAGAGCCCGAGTTCGGCCGTGCTCATGGCACCGGCGAGCGTCACCATCATCCGCCCGCCCCCTGCCAGGTGCGCGGCGTAGCCTTGCGCCGCGTCGACCACGACGGCTGCGTTGAAATGACGATAGTGCCGTTCGATGAACGCCTTCACGGTGGTCATCGGGTACCTCCCGGTCGCTTGCGTGAAGGGCGACAGGTTACGGACCCGGCATGACGGGTGCAATCGCGTGGGCCGCCTGGCTCAGGAATCCCGCACCGCATCACCCAGTCCCGCGCGCTGCTTCTGCAACGCGATGCTGACGAGTTCGTGGTCGAGCAGATCGGGCGTGTGCGCCTCGGCACCGTCCAGCGCCTCGGACGAATCGAGTCGTTGCGGCTCATCGAACAGCGCGGCGGCGACAACACTGGTGTCGACGGCGAGCGGCAGATCGCTACGGGTTTCGATGCGCCGGGCCCGCCGCTCCTCGCATAGCTGTTTCAGCGTTCTCGTGCCGCTCTGAAGCGGTTCCGGGTTGGCGCGATAATGGCGCTGACGCTGCGGCGTGGTCAAGACCATCGGTAAATCATCGGCAAACCGTCGTGTGCGGACCATGGCCCGGGAACCTCCAGGCGCCCACGATCGACATCCTGCTCAGCGCCACGAGGCGGCGCGCCATGACGGCTGGATTCCCGCGGTCGATCGACGAGGTCTGGCTGGCGTTGCTCTCGGGAATTCTCGGCGCCAATGTCGCCGACTATCGGGTCACGTTCCTCGAAGGCGGCAACCTCGCTGACGCCTACAAGCCCCACCATATCCGGTACGCCGCACTTGCCCCGGCGGCGCCCGCTTCGCTGGTATTGAGGTTCCCCCACTCGATCGAGGCGAATCGGCAGAACGCCGAGTCCTCAGGCGCTTACCTCAAGGAAGTCCGGTTCTTCCGCGACCTCGCCCCGACGCTTTCCATGCGGACGCCGAAACTCTACGGACTGTTCGCCGACGACAACGTGTTCCGCACCGATCCTGCGGCTGCCATCGATGCCGACCGATCCGCGGGCGCGCGAAACAAAAGCCTCTGGGAGGTGGGCGCTCAGCGTTCGTTTGCGGCCATGCGCGATCACGGCTGCCTGCAGCGCGTGCAGGAACTGCTCGAATGACGCGCGCCCTCGCTGCGTCTGATCACCCTACAGCAAGGAGATACTCGCAATGTCCCGAGTTCTGATCACGGGCACCAGCAAGGGAATCGGTTACGACGCGGCACTGCACCTGGCCCGGGCAGGTCACGAAGTGATTGCCACGATGCGCAGGCCTGCGGCCTCGGACCTCGGCGCGATCGCCAGACGCGAGGGGCTCCACTTGTCCGTCCACGCGCTCGACGTAAACGATACGGCGTCGGTGAAAAGCGTCTTCGCAGGTGTCGGCGACGTCGACGTGCTGATCAACAACGCGGGTATCCTGAGCTACAACGCGGTGGAAGACGAGGAACTGGGCAGGTTCGAAGAAGTGATGAACACCAACTTCTTCGGCGTGGTGCGCTGCTGCAAGGCGGTCGTTCCGTCGATGCGGGCGCGCCGTTGCGGCACGATCATCAACGTCAGCTCTGTAGCCGGTAAAATCGCGACCGGCGCGTCGGGTGCCTACGCGAGTTCCAAGCACGCGCTCGACGGACTCAGCCATAGCCTGGCTCAGGAGATGTATCCGTTCGGCGTGAAGGTGTACGTGGTTGCGCCGGGTATCATCCACACCCCGATGGCGACCACGGAATTGCCACGGCCGAACCCGGATTTCGCCTATCCCAGCGGCCGGCGCATGATGGCGCTCTTCGGATTCGCGTCGCAGGGAGACGCACCGCCATCCCTGGTTTCGGAAAAATTCCGGGAGCTGATCGAACGGGGCAGTGATCGATTCCATCACCCGATCGGCCCGGACGCATTGATCTTCCTCGGCTATCGCCTGAACACCGGCGATCAGCGCTTCAACGAGAGCTGGGGTCACCCGGACGACGCTGTCTTCGTCGAGAGAGTCCGAAGCGACGTGATGATGGATCTCGGTCCGTTCCTGGAGCCACCGTTGAAGGAGGCTTGAGCGGCCAGGCACGGCATTCCGACAGTCACCCACGTGTGCGCGCGGGACAAGGAACCTTTGTAACGCTTGCGTTGGCCTGTTGACGGGGACCATTCCATGACCAGCATCGAGAACAAGGTCGTCCTGATTACCGGCGCCACCTCCGGACTGGGTGCCACCCTGGCGGTTTCCCTGGCGGCACAAGGCGCCAGGGTCGCCATCACCGGACGCCGGCAGGAACAGGGTCAGGCAGTTCTCGACCGGATCGCCGCCGCGGGCGGCGACGGACTTTTCATCAGGTCCGACGTCACCGCCCGCGCCGACGTCGAGGCGATGGTGGCCATCACGATCGCGCGGTTCGCACGACTCGACGGCGCGGTCAATAACGCTGGTATCGCGGGCCCGGTGTTCACTGCAGTCGCCGACATCCGCGAAGAGGACTGGTGCGCCACGATCAACACCAACCTCAACGCCGTGTTCATGAGCATGAAGTTCGAGATTCCGGCGCTGCTCGCCAGCGGCGGCGGCACGATCGTGAATATCGCGTCGATCGCCGGCCTCTCCGGCAGCGACATCGGTCATGCGGCCTATTCGGCGAGCAAACACGGCGTCATCGGCCTGACCCGGACCACCGCCATCGACTACGCCGGCCAGGGCATAAGGGTGAATGCGCTCTGTCCCGGCTACTGCCATTCGGAAATGGTCGACCCCTATGTCGAGGCCGAACCCACGCTGTTCGAGAAGATCCTGGCCCGCCACAGCGCCATGAACCGGCTGGGCGAATCACATGAAGTGGCTGACGCCATCGAATGGCTGCTGTCCGACCAATCCAGCTTCGCCAACTGCTGATGATTGAGCAGCACTTCCACCGCGGTCGCGATCTGTCTGGCCGAACGGGAATAGACCGAATCGAGCACCCAGGTCGTCTCAGCCAGTACCAATGGCGATACCCAGGCGCCGTTCGATACGAACGCTTCGGCCGCATGCAATTGCCTGGCGTCGTCCCTCGCGATGAGCCGAACCAATACGTTCGTATCAACCGCCCGCATACCGCTTCCTGAGGTGCTTGCGAATGCCCTCCTTCAGCTCCTCGAGCGATCGCCGCTCAGGAACACCATCGGGGAACAGCGCTTCCTGCACCTGTGTCGACGAGAACAGGCCGGATCTGCGAACGACGACGCGATCGTCGACTTCTTCCCATTCGAGCACTGCCATCTTGGCAGGGTGGGCTTGCGGACTGCGCGGCGTTCGGGCATACGGACACCATGCGCCGGGCGCGCTACAAGCCGGGATGTGCCGGCAGTAAACGACAGGGGGAGACCATGCCGAGAATCACCATTCCGGGCAACGACGCAGACCTGCGCCAGGCGCTCGAGGACGTCAACCTGCCCACGATCCTGATGGTGCTGGAGCACCTGACCGGGGATCCGCGCTGGCTGTCGCCACGCTACCAGCCGGCGCCGATCGTCGCACCCGAGGGCAGTCTGTTCCCGGACGATTCCGGCGGTTATTCGGAGGAGATCGCGGCAGAGATCCGGGCCGGTGCATTCGAGGTACTCACGCGCGTGCGCGACGAGCAGCCGGCGCTGCCGCCACCGCCCACCCTTGAGCAGATGATCGAGCGGATGTCTTTTTCGGTCGCGGAACCGGTGGGCGCCGAATTCGCGAAGATGCTGATGGAGGAGACCGGCTTCGTCGACCGCGATGCGCAGTGGCGGGAGCCGCTGCAGGCCGCGCTCGCGGGGTCGGCGGTCGCGGACTTCAGCGTCATCGTGATCGGTGCGGGCATGTCCGGCATCTGTGCGGCGAAGAAACTCAAGGACGCGGGCATTCCGTTCACCATGCTCGACAAGAATCCCGCGGTGGGCGGCACGTGGTACGAGAACACCTACCCCGACTGCGGCGTGGACACTCCGAATCATTTCTATTCGTACTCGTTCGAGCGCAATCCGAACTGGTCGGGCTATTTCTCGAAGCGCGACGAACTGCAGGCGTACTTCGAGCACTGCACCGACAAGTTCGGACTGCGCGACTCGCTGCGCCTGAGTACCAACGTCGAGCGCATGCGTTACCAGAGCGACGAACACCGCTGGTACGTCGAGGTGACGAACGCAGCGGGCCGGCGCGAGACACTGTCGGCCAATGCCGTCATCAGTGCGGTCGGCCAGCTCAACCGGCCGAACATGCCCGATATCGAGGGGCTCGAGACGTTCGCCGGCCCGCTGTTCCATTCGGCGCGCTGGCGTCACGACGTCGACCTGGCCGGCAAGCGGGTCGCGGTGATCGGCACCGGCTGCAGCGCGGTCCAGCTCCTGCCGAAAACCGCGGCGATCGCCGCGCACGTGAGCGTCTTCCAGCGCACGCCGCACTGGGTGTCGCCGAACCGCGACTACTACCGGCCGGTGGAGAAAGGCCTGATCTGGGCGCTGAACCACATCCCCTACTACGGCGAGTGGCACCGTGCGCGCACCATTTTCGGTTTCGCCGACCGGACCTGGCCGGCAGTGGTCGCCGACCCGGCCTGGCCGACGCCCGAGCGATCACTCAACGAAGTCAACGAAGGCCTGCGCGCGTCCCTCGAAGCCTACATCCGCGAACAGCTCGGCAACCGCCAGGACCTGGCGCCCGTGTGCACGCCGGACTTCCCCGTGTTCGGCAAGCGGCTCATCGTCGACAACAACTGGTACCCGACCATCGCGCGCGACAACGTCGAGCTGGTCACCACGGGCATCGCGCGCATCACGCCACAGGGCGTGGCGACCGTGGACGGCCGGCTGCACGAAGTCGATGCGATCGTGGTGGCCACCGGCTTCAAGTCGAACCTGTTCCTGTGGCCGATGGAAGTGGTCGGGCGCTCCGGCACGTCGCTCGCGGAGCGCTGGGGCGACTATCCGCGCGCGTACAAGGGCGTCACGGTGCCCGACTATCCGAACCTGTTCTGCCTGTACGGACCGAATACCAACATCGTCCACGGCGGCGGCATCATCTATCAGACCGAGTGCCAGGTGCACTACGTGATGAACTGCCTGGCGCATATGATCCGAGAGCGGATCCGCGCCTTCGAAGTGCGCGAGGACGTCAACGACGCGTACAACGAGCAGGTTCAGGCGATCAGCCGCACGCTCGCGTGGGGTCACCCGGGCGTGCAGAGCTGGTACAAGAACAGCCAGGGCAACGTGGTGAACAACTCGCCGTTCAGCTTCGAAGCCTACTGGCAGCTCACCCACGAACTGCAGCCGGAAAACTACCTGCGCGCCTGAAGGTGACATGGCCCATTCGTCGACCGGGGCATTGGCGAACCTCGCGGACTTCCCGCTGGGTGGACTTGGAGTGCGGCCCTCGACCCGTGAAGTGATCTGCGCTGCGGAGACGCTGCTCCTCGAACCCCGCGTCATGCAGTGCTGGCCGCACTGGCACGACGCCGCGGCGCCGAGCTTCGCGCCGGCCTGGGCGGAGCTGGCGATGCGCCGGGTGGTCTGCCTGCGGCGTTCCGACCGCGACCGCTTCCCGGGCCTGACGGCCGCCGCGGCGGAAACGGCGGCCGCACCACACAACCCGGAGGTACTCAACCTGGCCGGCCAGTTCCTGGCCGAGGTGGGCCGCCTCGCCGAGGCGCTCGCGCTGTGGGATCAAGCCCTCGCCAACTGGCCCGAGGTCGAAGCGCTGGCAGCCGAAGCGATCGCCGATGCAGCCAACGCCGGCGCTTGGGCACGGCTTGACAGGCTGATCGACACGAGCCGTCGGCACGGTCATGTGAACGCGCGTTTCCTGGCGTTCGCCGCGGCGCAGCAAGGGCGACGGGCGCCACATCCCGAGATGCTGCAGGCGCACCGCGACCGCATGGCGGTCAGGTTCGCGCGCGATCGGCGGGTGGCCCTCGCCGACCTAGCCCAGCTGCACGCGATGGGCGCGACGGACGAGGCATTCGACTACGTGGAACGTGCATCGTTCGCGCACCTGTTCGAAGCCGGCGCCCCAATGCGCGCAGGTGTCTGGGCGCCTGCGGTGATCTTCGTGGCGGCGAACCGCGCGCTGATCGCCGACCGGCGGTTCGTGCGCCTGTGCGCACGGCTCGGGCTCGTCGCCTACTGGGTCGAGACCGATCGCTGGCCCGACTGCGCTGATGTGCCAGGGCTGAACTACGACTTCCGGGCCGAGTGCAGGTTGCAGCGTACGCTCACGTGAGCGTGGGGCTCCGCCTTGTGCTCACGCAGGCTGCCAACCCCGCTCTGCGCGATCGTCGGGCAACATCTTGCGACCCGGCGGGATCAATCGCAGCGTCAGAAGGCGACTCTATCTCGATGCGTACTGGCCGAGGCTCGTCCGCAGGCTCATGGCGCCGGCAGCAGCGGCACGTCGGGCCGCAACGGTGCCGCGGCACCGATGGAACCCGCGCTGCCGCCCTGGTTGTTGCGGATACTGTTGCCGACCAGCCAGATACCGGTGTTGTCGATGGTGATGAAGTTGCCGCCGACCTTGAGCGAGATCTGCATGTCCGACTCGAGCACCAGCGTGGCGCCGGATTTGAGCAGCAACTCGGTTCCCGATTCCACGATCGTCCGCGACGCCGCGCGCATGCGGTGCTCGTTGCCCACCGTGAGGTGGCGGCTGCCCTTGGTCTCCATCAGGTGATTCTGCTGCACGGTCTGGTGCAGGCTGGTGCCGGTCAAGTCGAGGCGCGCCCCGTGCGTCGTCAGATGGTCGCTGCCGCCTACCAGCGCGATGCGGTCGCCGGTGACGCTGCCGCCCGCGGTCGGCGGCGGGCTGGTCGCCTGAACCCGCTCGAGGTCGCGGATGCGGAACTGCTGCCGGGCGATCGTGTCGTGGGCGGCCGCCGCGATCAGATCGACCTGCCGGGCGAGCGCGGCCACGGCCGGGTCAGACGACGTGGGCGCGGTCGATTCGGCCACCGGACAGGCGAGCAGGCGGCCATCGGACGCGTAGCACAGGGTCCGGCGCAGCGGTGCGGTTCCGGCGATCTCGCCGTGCTCGAAGAGCGCGCGCCGCACCGTCTCGATCGCTTCGGTGCGGGCCAGCCGGTAACGGGCCGTCAACACCCGGTCGATGTCTTCGGGAACGTAGTCGGCGGCCGCCAGCACGCGCGCGACGGCGAGCGGCAGGTCGATGCCTGAGCGGGCCAGTTCGGCCGCGGCCGTCGGCGCGTCGTACCCCTGAGCCCTGAGCCAGGTGGCCTCGCGCGGCGCGCTCTCCCGGACCGCGCCGATCGCGGGGTGGAATGGCGTCGCCGCCAGGAGGCCGAGTGCCGTCGCGAGCAGCCCGGCGGCGATGAGCGCCTTGGGTTGCCGGGAGCTGGTGCGGCGACCCAAGGGTCGCAGGCCTGTCATCGACGTGGCACCGCTCGCGTTACTGGACATGCTTTGGCCTCCTCGGTTGCAGGATGAAGTCGCCGGACTCGTGGCCGGCTCGGGAAATGGGTGCGTACTGGGGAATCTGCTCGAAGTCGTAGCCGGCGGCGGCATGGGCGACGCGCGCCGCCACGGCCTGGTAGAGACTGCGGCCGAGCAGCAGATCCTCGTTGGTCTCGAGCGCCTCGATGAATGCCCGCGCGAACACCGAGTGGACGCCGCCGCCGAAGTCCAGCACCGGCGCGAGCCCGCCGGAGGTCAGCACGACCCGCGCCCGCTTGGTCGCCATGAGATGCAGCCAGGTGGCCTGTTCCTCGGGCGTCAGGCCGGTTTCGAGGCGGGTCAGGCTCGAGCGCGTCAGGGTGCCCGAGTAGCAGGAGTCCACCACCAGCAGTACCTGGCGCGCCCGGATGACGTTGAGGATGTCGGTCACGTCCACGTTGGACAGCCAGTTGGCGGTGCTGTCCGACTCCGCGTCGACCGGCAGCCAGTGGCCGCGCATGTTGTCCTGGTCGAGTTCCCCGTGCCCTGCGTAGTAGATCAGCAGGTTGTCGTCGGGCGTGAGGCGCGCCCGCAGTTCGTTCAGGGCGGACAGCGTGTCGTAGCGGGTGGCGTTGTGCAGCACGCGGGTACTGAAGCCGTATTGCTCCCGCAATATCCGGTCGATGCGCTCGACGTCGGGAATCGGGGAGTTCAGATTCGGCAGGTGCCGGTAGGCGTTGTTCGCGATCAGCAGCGCGTGATATCCGCCACGGATGATCGGCGCGGCCGCCACGGCGGAGGGATTGACGGCCGCTGCCGGCGCCAGTTCGAGCTCGAGGTCTGCGCGCTTGCCCTGCTGGTCGATGGCCAGCACGTGTACGGCGGTGCGCACCGACCCGACCGGCATAGGGGTCGAGAACACACCCGCGGCGTTGGGCGTGACCGGCGTGCCGTTCACCGTCAGGGTGAGGAGCCCCGCCGGCGCGTGGACCCGGCCCACCAGTTGCTGGGATGCGGCCGCGGCTGCGACGTCGATCCTTACCAGCCCGCGGGTGCCGGTCGTCCGCGGCTCGATGATGGAGATTTCCGGGCCCGCCAGGAGTCCCGCCGACCCGGGATCACTCGCGCCGGCTTCAGCCGCCGTCGTGCCCGCGGTCGCGGTCGTGTCCGCGGCGGGGCCGGGACGCGCCGCCTGCAGCTCGGCCAGCAATGCCGCCGCGGCTTCGCGCTGCGCGGTCAGTGCCGCATCGCGCTCCCGGAGCAGCGCGGTCGAACGGGTGAGTTCCACGCGCAGCGCGTCGGCGGCTGCGGATCCGGCGTCCGCGCGGTCCGCGCGGGATTCGGCTGCCTCCAGGGCGGCGCGGGCGGCCTCCAGCTCGGCGCGCAGCGCGGCCGACTCCGCCTCGAGCTGCCGGATCTGCCCCGACAGCGCCTCGATCCGGCGGTCGCGGTCCGCGAGCAGCGGGGCCACGTCCGGCACCGATTCCAGTTCGACCGCGTCGGGGAGTCCTGCGGCGCGGCGGTACCAGGCCAGCGCCTGGAGCGGATCGCGGGGCACGCCGAGGCCCCGCTCGAACAGGTTGCCGAGGTTCACCTGGGCCCGCGCGAACCCCTGGTCGGCGGCGCGCCGGTACCACAGCGCCGCGGCCTCGTAGTCCGGCTCGATGCCCCTGCCGCGCTCGAACAGCTCGCCGACCATGGTCTGGGCCTCGGCGTCGCCGGCCTGGGCCTGCGGCATCCAGACCACCAGCGCGCTGCCGAGATCGGCGCGCCCCGGCACCACGTACTCGCCGCCACGCTCGCGGCAGTCGGCGGCCGTGGTTCTCACCGGTTGACGCGGCGCCACGTAGGTGGTCGAGCGACCGAGCTGGCGGATCTGCCCGGGCAGCGCGCAGTCGACCACCAGGAGATCGTCCGCGGTCACGGACGCGGCCGCGCCCGGGATGGCCCCGCAGGCCACGAGCAAGCAGGCCGCCATTAAGCTCCCGCACCGCGCCCCCGGATGCCCGCTCATGGCAGCAGGGACCCCGTCACTGGTGATGGAACCAGCGGGTGACGATCAGGTCCTGCGCCTCGGGCGGCGCGGTGAACTGCGTCAGCACGATGGGCGGCGCGCTCTGCGGGGCTTGGGGCGCGGCGACCGGCTCGGCCATGTCCACGCGAACGAGACCACGGGTCGGCGGCATCGCGGCCGGCTCGCGCACCGGCTGCGGCGTCGCGACCTGAAGCTGCCGCGGCTGGGTGGCCAGGGCGGCGATCGACGCCTCGATGTCCGGTCGCGCCGTCCTGGCTGCGACGAAGAAGATCTGCTCGACGCCGCGGTTGTCGTCGAGCGCCCACCATTGGGTGCCTTCGGGCAGGACGAGACGGGCGCCCGGCGTGACCGGGTTACCGGCCGTGCCCTGCGGGTCCGGAAAGATCTGGGCCACGAAGCCGGTGGCGTCGATGCCGATGATGTAGACGTAGCAGGTGCAGTTCGCCTCGAACTGAAC
This sequence comes from Pseudomonadales bacterium, assembly GCA_019634925.1. Classification (GTDB taxonomy): domain Bacteria; phylum Pseudomonadota; class Gammaproteobacteria; order Pseudomonadales; family Azotimanducaceae; genus UBA7803. The sequence continues at coordinate 379,338 of JAHCAL010000001.1, read as the reverse complement.
CTTTAACCGGTCGCCGCGGCGCGGATCGCCGCGTCCGTCGCGGAGCGTGTCGCCGTCGGCGATGGTCTCGAGCCGGTCGGAGCCGGCTCGCTGGGCGACCAGCGCCAGGCCCATCGCGAGGGGTTCCACCGGGGGGCCGATGCCGCGTGTGCCGTAGGTGGGCGAAGCACCCGGATAGCCACCATACCCGCCCGGTTGCGGCGCCGTCGGTCCGGGTCGGGCGTAGGGGTCCTGGGATCCGGCGCCCGTCTGTCCATAGCCAGTCTGCCCATACCCGGGTTGCCCGTAGCCAGGCTGTCCGTAGCCGGGTTGTCCGTAATCGGGCTGTCCGTAGCCGGGTTGCCCATACCCGGGCTGTCCATACCCGGGCTGTCCGTAGCCGGGTTGTCCATAGCCGCCGTAGCCGCCGTAGCCGGGCTGGCTCCGGGCGTAGTCGGGCGATGGTGGCTGGTAGCCGGATTGTGCCAGCTGCGGTTGCAGGTCCAACCCGGACGCGTGACGCGCGAGCAGGGTCAGCAGTTCTTCCACCTGCAGCGCGTAGCGGGGACTGTAATTCACCGACGCCGCGGCCAGCAGGTCCTGCGCGAAGGCAGTGGCGAGCGAGCCGAGCACCGGCGCGACGGCCTGGCAGCCCATGAGCCAGGCGGCGCCCAGCAGTCCGGTCAGTGCGAGGCGCGGAGCATTCCGTCGCGATGGGTTCATAGTTCCACCCTGAGTCCGATGGCGATGCGCTGCCGGTCGAGGTCCCGGTAGCCTTGCGTGGTCTGGTATTCGATGTAGGGCATCCAGCCGTTGGGCAGCAGCAGGACCAGCCCGGCGCCGATGTCGAAGAAACCCTCGTCGCGGTCGTCGCCGGTCAGGCGCAACAGGTTGCCGGCGGCATCGAGCTGGAATCCAGCGGTCGTCGAGGGGCCATCGGACTCCAGTTCGCGCAGGTACTCGATGCCGAACTGCGGGATCAGTACGTAGCCCGGCCGCGATACCGCCAGGCTGACGCGCACGCCCGCCTGCGCGAGCAGACTCTTCGAGGTCATGCCGTCGAACGCCATGGCGAGCCCCGAGCCGTTCAGATCCAGTTCCCGGTAGCCGTCGACGCGCGTGCGGCTGTAGACCGCGCCTGCGTAGGGGTTGAAGTTCCAGCCCCCCCGGTGCAGGCCGTAGCCGATGACGGCGGCGGCCCAATACTCGCGGCCGTCGGTCTCCCCCCGGGTACGCACGTCGGTTTGCGGAACGTTGCGGGTGCTCTCCTGGAACACCGAATTGCGCTCGATCTCGTAGTCGCTGTCGAGCAGTCCGGCGCTCAGGTCCAGGTAGCCGTCGGTACCGAGGCGGCCGCTCCCGAAGACGGTGGCCCCGATGGCGTCCTGCTCCACGGCGCCGGCGGACCGGGCCGGGGTGAAGTTCCCGCCGGCCTGCTCCGCGACGAAGTCCAGCGACGACGTTTCCCATGCCAGCCAGGCGCCGAGCAGCCACCGCTCCGACAGCCGGTAGTCGAAGCCGACCTGCAGCCCGCGGGTGTCGAGGTCGTGCCCGCGCTCACTGTCCACGGCGACCTGGCGATCGAACTCCTCTCTGATCAGCCGGCCGTTGATCAGCAGGCTGAACGGCCCGAGCTCCAGGCGATCGGATGCGGCCGTTTCGGGCTCCCGTTCGGCGCGCTCGCGCACCAGCCGGGCACGCGCACGGGCGTTGCTCCGGGACGCGTTGGCGCTGCTCAGGGTCTGGCTGGGGTTCAGCGAGGACTCGCTGTCCCCCGACACGTTGCCAGCGCCACCCGGGGTTTCCGCGCAGCGGCCGGCGAGCGTGCCAGTGGGGTTCGCGCAGACGTCGAAGAAGAAGTCCTGGAACTCCGGGTTGACCGCGTGTGCCGCCCCGCCGGTCATGAGGCCGGCCGAGAGGAGCGCCGACAGGAGGCGCGCTCGGATCAGTGGCGGGGTTGCTGGTCTGCTGAGCATGACACGATCTCCAGGCGGCGGTGGACGTTGACGGAAAATGCGAGGTGACCGGTCGGCTCGTGATACCAGCGCAGCACCAGCGGTTCGCACGCGGTACAGCCGGAGGTCGGCACGCTCACGAACTGCGCGGCCCCGAAGCGGCTCCGGTGAACGACCAGGTCGGCGTGGTCGAACACCCAGGCAGGTTGTCCGCAGACCGGGTCCACGGCGACATCGAGGACCTCCTCGCCCTTGTTCCCGACCGCGAGCCGCGAATCGACCGCGAAGTAGGGGGTGCGGCGATCGGGCAGGACCGTGCCGGGCGGTGCCTGGACCCTCGCGTCGTCCATCCGGGCAGGCCAGGCGGGCGCGGCTAGGGCGGCGCAGCAGAGCAGCGACAGGATCTGGATCAACACAGGGTGGCGCACGGGTCCCTTCCGGTTCGCATCAGTATCCGCGTGCCTGGAAATCCGGTGTATCGCGCGAACTAGGGAGACCGTCAGCTGCGGCTGCTGCGGGTACAATGCCGCGCATGGTCCGATCGGGAGCGAGCATGGCGTCGGTGCTGATCGTGGAAGACGAACCCGAGACGCGGCGTGCGCTGGAGGCGGCGGTCCGCGCCCACCCGGCGCTCTCGGTCCTGGCGAGCGTCGGCACGCTGGCGGGCGGGTTGCGTGCCCTGTCGTCCGGCCCGGCCGTCGTGCTCGTCGATCTCGGCCTGCCCGACGGGTCCGGCGAGGCGCTCATCCGAGCGGCGGCCGCCGCCGAGCCTGCGCCGGAAACACTCGTGATCACCGTCTTCGGCGACGAGCGGCACGTCATGAGCGCGATCGAGGCAGGCGCCGCCGGCTACCTGCTGAAAGACGCGGAGCCCCACGCGATAGCCGAAGCGATTCTCGATCTGCTGGCCGGCGGGTCGCCGATCACGCCGGTGATCGCGCGGCGCATCCTGAAGCGCTTCCATCAGACCCAGCAACGCGCGCCCCGCCCCGCCGATGCCCCGCATCTCACGCCGCGCGAGATCGAGGTGCTGGAACTCGTGTCACGCGGCTACACGAACGCCGAGATCGCCGACCTGCTGGGCATGTCGTTCCACACGGTGACGTCGCATGTGAAGCAGATCTACCGGAAGCTCTCGGTGCGCTCCCGCAGCGCGGCGATCTTCGAAGCCACGCAGCTCGGCCTCATCGACCTGCACCGCTGATGCGGCCGGCGGATCCGATGAACGCAACGACCGAACGAACACAGCCGGCGGTCGACGCGGTGCGATCGCGCCGCCAGACGCCGCTGGCGATCATCGTGCTGCTGCCGGTCACCGCGGCCATCATCTGGTGGATCATCGACGCCGGCAGCGTGCTGCCGCCCGAGGAGCAGGCGCTCTACGTGCAGCAGGCGGAACTGCTCCAAGGGCCCGATGAAGCGAGCGGCCGAGCCGTGACGCTACCGCACGACTGGCGCGGGCGGTTCCCTGGCGGCGAAGGCTGGTATCGCTTTGCCCTGGACCTGCAGGTTCCGCCCAACCGGCTCTGGGCGGTGCTGATCCCGCGGGTCGAGCAGAACGCGCATCTCTACCTGAACGGCGAGCTGGTCGGCGGCAGCGGCGCCATCGCGCCCTATCCGTCACGACTCACCAACCGGCCGCTGTACTTCCGCATCCCCAACGGGCTGTTGCGACCGGGCGCGAACACCTTCGAGGTCCAAGTGGGGAGCTATCCGGCGGGCCGCGGTTTTCTGGACGCCGTGCTCATCGGGCCCGACGAAGTTCTCGCGCCTGCGTTCGCGCGGCGCTACTTCGTGCAGGTCGATCTGCTCTGGCTCTTCCTGGCGGGCTCCATCAGCATGACCGCCGTCATCGGCTTGCTCGCCTGGTTGCGCCCGCGCGATACCGTCTACCGCTGGATGGCCGCGGTCAGCGGCTGCTGGTCGCTGCTCAGCTTTCTGTCGCTGGTGGTGGAGCCGGTCGTGCCCGGCTACTGGATCGTCGCCGGCCAGACGATCGCCTCGACCGGCTTCTGCGCCAGCGCTTTCCTGTTCGGACTGCGATTCGTCGGCTCGGTCAGGCCGGTGCTCGATCGGCTGATCGTCGCTTGCGCGCTGTTCGGCGTGATCGCGACGCTGCTCGCGGCGCTCCTGGCGCCGGCGCTGGTGCCCTACCTGCGCGCCGTCAGTCCCGGGCTTCAGATGCTGATCGGCCCGTTCGTGCTGGCGCACCTGGTTCGCCGGTACGTCGCGACGCGGGATCCGGATCTCTTCCTCCTGCTCTATGCCGGTGCGGTGCTCGTGGTGTTCGGGCAGATGAGCTGGCTGTCCGCGGCGGGCGTATCCAGCGCCATCGGCGCCCGCTACCTCTACTACGCCACGCCGCTCATCCTCGTGGTGGTCGGCGCCCTGATGTTGCGGCGGTTCGTCGCCGCGCTGGATGCCTCCGAGCAGTGGGCGGATACGCTGGAGACCCGCGTGGCCGAGAAGTCGGCGGAGCTGCAGCAGAACCACGCGCGGCTGGCCGCCCTCGAGCAGCAGTGGGCGCTGGCACGGGAGCGGGAGCGGATCATGCGCGACATGCACGACGGCGTCGGCGGGCATCTGGTCGCGTCGCTGTCGCGCCTTCGCGACTCCCCCTCCGCCGACCCGCCGCTGCGCGAGACGCTCGAGAACGCGCTGATCGACCTGCGCCTCATGATCGACTCGCTGGAGGGAGAGGACGGCGATCTGAACGTCGCCCTGGGCATGCTGCGCAACCGGTTGCAGAGTCAGCTCGCGGCCGCCTCCCTGCAGATGCGCTGGGACGTGCCCGAGCTGCCGGTGAGTCCGCGCTGGACGCCGGACCTGATCCTCCAGGTGATGCGGATCGTGCAGGAGGCGATCACCAACGTGATCAAGCATGCCGGCGCCTCGATCGTGAGCCTGCGTGCCGAGGCGCAGGGCAACGACGTGCTGGTCACCATTGCCGACGATGGGTGCGGCCTCTCCGACGGCGCCGCCTCGACGCAGGGTCGCGGGCTGCGCAACATGGTGCGGCGCGCGGAACTCATCGGTGCGCGGCTCGACGTGCGAAGGGCGGTCCAGGTCCCGCACCGCGCGGTGCGGGGTACGGAGGTCGTGCTCCGCATCCCGGGCTGAGGGCGGCTCAGAACGCGCCGGCCGGTGGTGTCGTGCTCGATCGCGTCCGTCGGGGACTCGGATGCCATCGTGCGGAGCGCCAATGTGAAGGTCAGAGCGCGCGGGAAAGCTCGAGGCCGCCGTAGGCACCGCCAGAATCGTCCTGTTCGCGATAGCCTGCTTTGAAGCCAGCCGACCACGAGGCCCCGGCCGGTTGCAGGGTGAGCAGCAGTCCACCCGCGACGGAGCGGGATTCGTCATTGCCGTTGGCGACGGCCTCGAAGCCGACGGACAATTGCTCGATCAACCGGCGGGTCACCCGGACGCGACCCCAATACTGCTGCTGCACGAACGTATAGGAACCGATCGCGCCGATGCGCCAGCCCGGGCGAAACTCGGTCTCGCCTTCCAGCTGGAGCTTGGCGCTGAACTGGCTACCACGGGCCGACGCGCCCCGGTCGTCAGGCTCGAGTTCAGTGTCCGTGTGTCGTAATCCGAGCGAGACTGACCGCCAGCCACCGCCGGTGGGGATTCCGTAGCCGAGTGCGACTTCCGCCCCCCAGACGCGCGCCTCGACGGTCTGTCCGCCGTTTTCGTACTCGTAGCCAAAGCGCTCTCCCCAGTAGCGCTGGAACCAGCCCCGGCCGTCCTTGCGGCCAGGACCGGGTACGATGGCTCCGGCATAGGTGTAGAAGTCCGCCGCGGAGCCCTCAGCGCCGACGAGCAGCAGCGTATCCTCCGCGCGCAACGGCACGAGCGGCGCCACGACGCAGAGCAACATCGTCACCAGGCGTGTTGACCTGTTCATGCGGTCAATCGGTACCAGTACAGGTTTGCCGAGTCCATCTGCGTACCGGGTTCCGCCGTGAACAGTCGGCCCTCGAGATGCCGCGGACCGGCTGCGGTGACCTCGTCGCCGTCCACCTCCGAGCCGTTGCGGAACTGATTGAGCGTTACGAGCCTGCGCTCACCGTTCGGCGCGGTGGGTACCGAAATGAACCCGACGCTGCTCTCGCCAAGGGATGCAGGCCGTCGAAAGACAAGCGGACGCCAGTCATTCAGCGCCGGCGGCGGCTCGTCCTGCCGGAGCTGGCGCGCTGCGCGCGCGACGTGCCTGGAGATCCGCTCGATCGGTGTCGGCGTGCGTTCGGCCATGCCGTTGAAGCGCCATTGCAGATCCGACCCGTAGAGGAACAGCTCGAGGGCGGTACGTCGTTCCGGCGACTCCCAGACGAACTCGCAGCCGGCGGAGGCGATACGAGCCTGTGTGCCGGGTGCACGATCGTCCGAATCGCCTTGGACAATGGCGCGCACGGTCGCCTGGACCGGCACGCGCCCGTCGGGCAGCAGGAGTTCGCCGCTCAGGGTATCGCCGGACCGATACGCGGCGACGCCGGTCCCCCACAGTCGGCAGCCAGCTGGGGACAAGTCCTTCACCAGCATCAGGCTGTCGCTCTCGGGCCCGTGGACACGAAACGGCATCGTAAGCGGAAAGCGGTACTCGCGCCGGCGGTACGATGCGACCCGCAGCGCGTGACGGATCGCGGAAACGGCGATTATGGCGATGATTCCTGCCCAGACCACGTTCGCAACCAGCGCATCGAATGGCAAATGGCCGCTCTGCCAGTAACGCAGAACACCAATGGGCACGGCGCCGAGGCTGAGCGCCAGTACCAGCCACTGCGGCCACAGAAGGCGCAGGGTGGCCTCGCGCTCGCCCATACCCTTCGGGGTCACCACGAACTCGAGATTGCGCATGAACAGTGCGAACGTGGCTGCGATGAACACGCCGAACCGGATCATAAGAAACTGCTCGTTAAGCAATCGGCCACCGTAACCGCGGCTGGTCTCCTCGAACGCCCAGTAGCTGAGTACAAAGTACGGGATGAAGCGTTTGAGGAACTCGTAGTCGACCGCTGCGATCGGCATGATGCCGAACAGGAGTACGGCCACCGGCGCCATGAAGAGGATGGCGCGTTGCCAGCCCTCGAAATAGGCGATCAAGGTTGCGAGGTACGACAGTCGCTGCTCCAGAGTCAGCCCGCGTGCCGTCAGCACGCCTTCCATGCGCCAGGTCTGCATGGCGCCCTGACCCCAACGCAGGCGTTGCTTGAGAAAAGCCTTGGCGGTAGCCGGCGCGATCCCGAAGGCCAGCGAACGGCCGTAGAACACCGACTTCCAGCCATCCTTGTGCAACCGCAGGGAAGTGTGGATGTCCTCGGTCACGGTACCGGTCGCAAAGCCGCCAATCGAGTCGATCGCGGTTCGCCGCACGACTGCGCAGCTCCCGCAGAAGAACGAGGCGTTCATTCGGTCCTTGCCGGGCTGGATGATCCGAAAGAACAGCAGCTGCTCGCTCCAGATGGCTCGCGCATGGGGGTCCTGGCGATACTGGAACGAGTCCAGATTGTAGAAATCCTGCGGTGTCTGTACGAATGCGACCCGCGCGTCGCTCATGAATCCAAGCGTTTCGGCGAGGAAGTTCGGCATCGGCGCGTGGTCGGCGTCGAAGATAGCAATGTAGTCCGCGCTGCACTGCGCGAGCGCATTGTTCAGATTGCCGGCCTTGGCATGGCTGTTGTCCGAGCGTGAGACGTACCGGCAGCCGAGCTGGTCCGCGAGGTGACGCATCTCTTGTCGATTGCCGTCGTCCAGCAACCAGACCTCGCCGACATGCGCCATGCGCAACGCCGACATGAGCGTCCGTCGGACGATGTCCACCGATTCGTTGATGGTCGGCACGAAGACGTCACTGGTCACGCCGGGCGGAACCTGTGGCGCGATCCTCTGCTTCAGACTCCAGCACATGATGATATAGAGGGCGGAGCATACGAAGCCGAACACCTCCGCCACGTAGACCAACCACGAGAAAACCAGGTCGTCCGGATTGAAACTCGACGGCCGCCACGACAGGTACCAAAGTGCGACACCCAGATAGGCGACCAGCAGCAATCGCTGAGGCAGCGCCAATCGTGCGATGCCGGAGGCGGGTACGCTTCCGGCCAAAATCGTATTCGGCGTTCTGGTGGGCATGGGGCTCCATCCCCGATTCGGACGCAGGATCGAGCGCTTGCTCCGTTCGGGCGCTCGATGCGCGGGCGTTCTTGCCGCTAACCTGAGGTAGCGTATCGCTTCGTGCGGGCGCAATCGGGAACCCCGTCACAGTTTCCATTGCGGGCGATAGGTGGTTTCGTCGGACGGGTGGTCCCCGGGATGACCGCTGACAAACAGGTGACCGAGGCCCCCTTACACCACCCCCTGCCACCTTCCTGGCCTGACCGCGGGGGGCTCAGCGGACGAAGGATGGCGTTCAGGCGCTGCATCGAGGCACGAAATGGCAAGTACGCCCCGCAGCGCTTCTCCTACGCTGATGGTCCGCTGACGGAGCAGACCAATGAGCGATAAGCCGCAAAACGAAGGTTCCTTTTCTCGACGTGACTTCCTGGTGGCCGGCGCCGTCGGAGCAGCCGCCATGGGTCTTGCATCACGCGCGACGCATGCCAGCCCGACATCGGGTGCCGCCCCGAACGGGGCCCGCCCAGCCTCGGGGTACAACATCCTGTTCCTGCTTACCGATCAGGAGCGCTTCTTCCGGCCAGGTGAACTGCCGCAGGGTTACCGGTTGCCGGGCCACGAGCGTCTGCTCGCCCGCGGCACGGAATTCCTCAATCACCGCATCAACTCGTGCGTCTGCACACCGTCACGGTCGGTGATCTACACCGGCAGACATATCCAGCAGACGCGGATGTTTGACAACACCAACTTTCCGTGGGTCGACAGCATGTCTACCGACCTGCGTACCGTCGGGGACCTGCTGCGCGACGCGGGTTACTACACCGCGTACAAAGGCAAGTGGCACCTCACCAAGGAGTTCGAAACGGTCAACCACCTCGGCACGCCCACTCGCATCTTCACTCAGGAGATGGAGGCCTACGGATTTTCGGACTATTTCGGCATCGGCGACATCATCGCCCATCACCAGGGCGGGTATCTCCACGATGGGATCATTGCAGCCATGGCAGGCAGCTGGCTCCGGGGCAAGGGGCGGGAGCTTGCCGCCGAGCAGAAACCCTGGTTCCTCGCGGTGAACCTCGTCAACCCGCACGACGTCATGTTCTACGACACAGACGCACCGGGGGTGCGCGTGCAAGCCCAGGCCGGGCTGACGCACGTCGCTCCCGAGCCGCTGGACCCGTTGTACGCCCAGCAGTGGAAGTTCGACCTGCCGGCGACCCACGATCGGTCGCTCGACGCACCGGGGCGCCCAGCCGCGCACGTGGACTTCCTGCGGTCTCACGACGCGCTGGTAGGCAACATTCCCAACGAGGACGTGCGCTGGCGACGGCGGCACAACTACTACCTGAACTGCCTGCGGGACGTCGATCGCAACATCGAGTCGGTTCTGGACGAGCTGGAAGCCTCCGGCCAGGCAGATCGAACCATCATCGTCTTGACCGCCGACCACGGAGACATGGATGGCGCTCACCAGCTTCACGCAAAAGGGGCGGTCGCCTACCGGGAGCAGAACCACGTTCCACTGATCGTCGTACACCCGGCTTACTCCGGCCGACGGCAGTGCCGTGCGGTGACTTCGCACGTGGATCTGGCACCCACGCTCGTGTCGCTGACGGGCGTATCCAAAGCGCAGCAGGCTCGGATAGTCGACGGCCTGCCGGGCAAGGACTTCTCGTCGCTGCTCACCGCTCCGGACACCGCCGCCATCGACGCGCTGCGACCGGGCGCGCTGTTCAACTACAACATGTTTGCTTACGTGGACGGTGATTTCCTGCTGAAAGCGGTGGAGCACATCAAAAAAGGCGGAAAGCCGAACGAGCTCAGAAATGCCGGCATCGTCCCCGACATGATGAAGCGTGGGGCGGTGCGCGCCGTGTTCGATGGCCGCTACGTGTTTGCGCGGTACTTCGCGCCCAAGCAGCACAACCGGCCAACCTCCCTCGAGGAGCTGTTCGCGCTGAACGATGTCGAACTGTTCGACGTGCATGCCGATCCGAACGAGGTGAACAACCTGGCAATGGATCGCCGTCGCAACGGCGACCTGCTACTGGCAATGAACGACAAGCTCAATCATCTGATCGATGCCGAGGTCGGTGAGGATCGCGGGCAGATGCTGCCCGGTGGCGTTGAAGGTGGCTGGGAAGTCACACGGGAGACCATGGCGCCCTGACCATCGGGGCGTGTGGTCAGGCAGGAGGCAACGCGATGAGCGCATCGAACGTGACGCAACGACTGTTGGTTGTATTGGCCCTTGGCCTCGCAGGCGCTGCAGGCTGGAGCGACGAACCGGAATCCGCGATGGTGGTGAACGAACACGAGGTCACCGCGACCGTCACCGCCCTGGATCGTGAGTCGCGGCAGATCACCTTGCGCTCGGCAGAGGGCGATGTGCTCACTTTCGTCGCCGGACAGGAAGTGCGCAATCTCAATCAGGTCGAGGTCGGCGACCGGGTCTCGATAGGCTTCTACACCGGGATCGCCGCACAGATCGTGCAAGCCGACCAGGAACCGGTGGCGGACCTTGGAATCGTCAGTGCGCGTGCCGCACCCGGTGAGAGACCGGCCCGCGTCGAGAGCACCATGATCTCCGCGGTGGTCACCATCCAGTCCATCGATGCCGATGGGAACAGGGTGACGTTCCGCGACCATGACGACATCATGCGCACCGTGACAATCGAGCGCCCGGAAATGCTGCAATTCGTTCGGGACCTGCGTGCCGGCGACAAGGTGCGAATCACCTACACCGAAGCGATTGCCGTACGGGTGGATCCGGCATCCTGACGCACCGTCGCTCCGAAAGCCTCTGTCCGTCGACGCGCGCCCGCCCGTAGCGCAACTGTCCCTCATGCAGCGGCGCCGCAGCCGCTGCCCTCCCGGTCGATCGGCTGCTTCAGCCGAACGTAGCGCACGACCACCGCAAACAACTCCGGTAACACGCGCGGCACCAAAGGGCAGGTGTCGCGGCCCGGAAATCACGACACTGACATCGAGCAACCGTGGCGCGCGCCATGTCTTCTCCAGGAAAAGTAGCGCACTCGTCGATCGAATCACCCTCGACGCCATACGTGGATGGCCGGGAAGGAGACCTGCCGATCGAGATCGCGGTGCGCGACGCTATTCGAACGCTGCTGCCCGACGACCCGACGATACGGGCCGTCGCGCTTGCCCTGTCGATGAACGTGCGTACGCTGCAACGACGCCTGGCCGCCCGCAGGCTGTCGTACCGTCGTGTGCTCGACGAATGTCGTCATCGGTGGGCCGAGGCAGAGTTGACCAGCCGGGAACGGACCGTCGCCGATATCTCACGCCAGCTGGGTTACTCGGATCCGGCTCACTTCGTCCGTGCGTTCCGTCGCTGGACGGGTGATTCCCCAACCGGATTTTCCGCCAGACAGCGCCAGTGACCGTGGATCGAACGCGGTAGTCAGAATTTGACCAGGTATTCCTTGGCTTCGAGACACACGCTGAACGCCTTCTTGAAGTTCTCGATCTGTCCAGCCGCCTGCGCATTCGCCTGTGCTACCTGTTGCTGCCCCTGCTGCGCGGTCTGTTGCTGCGCGGCTGCGGCGCGGCGACGCGCCATGATCGTACCTGCCGCCGCCCCGTAGGCCGCACCTTCCCCGGCATCATCGCTCGCGATGCCGCCGATCAAGGCCCCTACCGCCGCTCCACCCACGGCACCCCGGACTCCGGCTCCCTGCGTGGCGCGGGCGGTCTGCTGCTGTGCCTCAGCAGCCTCCTGCTGGGCCGCAGCCGTCTGGCGCGTGGCTTCGAATGGATCGGCACCGGAACGCGAGACCGCCCACTGATAGCACTCCGCTTCGTCACTTGATTGCTGATCTCCCGCCTGCCCGGATTTCGGGAAGACGTAGACGTCGAGGGTGGCGGCGAGGGACGCCTGCCCGCCCTGCTGCTGCGCCGCAGCCGACACTCCGGCGAAGATCGCGAGCAGTGCCATCGAACCAACCAGTCTGTTCATGCTTCGTATCCTCGGCTTGCGATTCGTTCACTTACCGCGCGGGGTTCGGGGTGCAGGCTGCGAAAACGCTCAGGGCCGCGCCATCCATCGCAATGGCGATCGAGGCGAACCCGGTCCTTTCGCTGATCATGAAGCTGAATGCCCTGCCCCCCTGCGAACCCTGCAGGACGATGAGATCGCCTTGCCGTTCCAGGTGGGAAACGGCCGTCTCTCGATTTTCTCCACTGGCTTGTGTAGTCGAGAGACGTTTGCCTGCCAGGTCCACGAGCAGGAACAGCGGGATCTGCAGGTCCGCGGAGGGTGCGCGATCGCAGACGCCATCCGCAGTGCAGACTGTGACCTGCTGCGCCGCGCAGATGAACTGCTCGTGGCGATCAAGCGGCTCGGCCTGGCATGGAGCAGCAGCAAGGAGCAGTGCCGCGATCATCGTGGCACGCCGGCGGCGCGCAGCGTACGTGATCGAAAGGCGTGGGATGTGCCTGAATCGAGGCATGAGAACCCCTTTTTGAAATTGCGATGGATTCAGCCGAGCCGGCCGTCAGTGCCGTCCATGGAAGTCTCGCGCTGGCACGGTCGATTCGCCTGCCATTTGGTGACGCGACGGCCACCGGCCGCCGGGGTGGATCCACCCCGGCGCGAGGGTTGTCAGTCGCTGACCATGCAGCGCTGCCGGGGCGACTACTGCCGGGTGGCGGCGATCGCCTTGCCTACTGCGGACTCGAGCCCCGCGCGAAGGTCCTCCCACGACAGACCCTTCTTGTCGTCCCAGTCTCCGATCTGATCCACCCGGAAGACGGCAATTCGCTCACCGCTGACGCTGTCGACGAATTCGCCTTCTATCCTGGCGTCCTTGAGTTGCATCCGCATGCCGGACAGATTGGCGGCAGTGGTCACCACCAGCCCTACCGGCGTGTAGCCCAACAGGCCGCGTTTCTTGTTCTGCATGTTGATCTCCGTTATCGCGACGTTGACCAGGGCAGTACTGGGGCCCGGTTCCGAGACGACTTGGGCATTGCCGGCCGCGGCAGACGCGAGCGCAGCCTTCATTGCGTCCGAGATCTGCTTGGATTCATCGGCATCCATGTCCTTGGCCTTGCTGTCCTCGTCGAAATAGAAGGTCACGCTGCCGACGAGCAATCGATCGAATGCCGCAGGATTCACACCCGGCGTGATGTAGCGGCTCGTCCCCGGCACGTTGGGCGCAGGTTCGAGTCTTGCTATCTCGTCCGCTTCGAGAAAGTGCTCGGCCGCCGATACGCTTGCGGACAGGCACAGCAGGGACACCGCGATCATCGTTCTCATGTTGGTCATCCTCCTCGGATGTCACAGTTGGGCTCAAGCGGCAGGATCCTCTGCCGGGTTCATCGCGCGATCGTCGAGGTTCCGAATACGTTGCCGATGCGCAGGAAATAGCGGTGCCGGCCGCCTTCCGCGAAACCGGCTCCGAGGTAAAGCGGTCCGATCGGTGAGTTGTAGCCGAAGTACACGCTGCCGTTCAGCGCGCCGTCTTCGAACAGGTCGCTTGCGTTCTCCGCTACGCCGCCATACTCCACGGTCGTTCCCAGGTGAGCCGGCAAAAGGCCGGAGCCGGCGAAGTGGTAGCGGTACCCGCCGAGCACCATCGCAAAGTTCTGCCCGACCACCTCGTCATCGTGATAACCGGACAGCCGCGCCAGGCCGCCCGCCCGGAAGGCGGCGTACACGGGTGCAGTGTCAGTCAGCGTCTCGTAGTAGCGTGCCCCGCCCAGGACCGTATGCCGGCCGAAGGATCTGGCACCGATCGCGTCAATCGTGATCTGCTCGTACTCATCGCCAGCACCGAGCGCGCTGTCGGCACGGTTGTAGCGGATGTCCGCGAAGCCACCGTCTCTCGGAAAGTATCTGTCGTCGAGCCGGTCGTAGCTGGCCCTGACGACGAACTCGCCGCCGTCGTAGTCGAACTCGCTGACCGGGCTCTCGCCGACGATGGCCCTGACATCGCCGGTGAACGCCCGGACCCCGACCGCCAGCGATGCAGCATTGGCGATCTCCCGACCCAGATAGAACGCCCCACCGTACTGCGACACCCTGGAGACCAGCGTCGGGTCACCGGACTGGTAGGTGGTGATCTCGCGGCGTTCGAAGAATGCCTGCGGCTCGACGAACAGCTTGAGGTGCTGATCGAGGTACTTGTACAGATCCGCCACGACCGCCGGGGTCTCGCCGACCTGAGCGATGACGCGCAGTTCGCTACCGAAGTCGTCCACTGCGGAGTCGAGGTAGCCGAGACGAAGATTGACCGAACTCGAATCTGCGTCGCCCGCGTAGTCGATGCCCCACTCGAGCATCTGGGTGCCCCTGACATCCTGGTCGACGTGAACCACGACGCCCGTTGCCCCATCGCGATTGACGACTTCATAACGCGCGAGCTCGATGAACCCGAGCGCATGAATCTGCCGCAGGTTCTGATCCAGTTCCTGGGTATCGAGGGGCTCGCCCGGACGGACGGTTATCCGCTCGAGCACTACCGAATCGGAAAACCGCGTGTTGTTGTCCAGATCCACGAAGTCGATGGCCGGCATCGGCTCGACGCAGGCTGCGATGGATGCCCGATAAGCCGCGTACTCCGATTCGGTCACCGACAGATGGGCAAGATTCTCACGGATCGCGCTCGCGGCCTGGTAGCCGATGGCAATTCCTTCGGGCGCCTTGTCGAAGTCCGCGGATGATACCCGATTGCCGAGTTCGGGACGGATCAGCACGTCGCCGTCGCCGAGCGAAGCGAGCTGTCGGTCCGTGTTGAACTTGATCATGAGGTTCGACAGCTGCCCGACGATGGCGAGCGCGTTCTGGAGCTCCTCCTTCGACCGAAGGCCGGAGCCCACGTCGACGGCAATGACGATGTCGGCGCCCATGGCGCGGACCACATCCACTGGCAGGTTGTTGACGATTCCGCCATCGACCAGCATGCGCCCCTCATGGGCCACCGGATCGAACACCCCCGGCACGGACATGCTCGCGCGCATGGCGATGGCGAGATCACCGCTCGCGAACACGACCTGCTCACCGGAAATCACGTCCGCAGCGACTGCACGATACGGGATGGGCAGATCATCGAAGCTGGTCGCCTGCGTGCGTTCGCGAACCATCTTCTGAAAGATGAAGCTGATCTTCTGCCCGGCGATCGCGCCGCGCGGAACGAGTGTGGCGCCCTTGCCGATGCCGAGCTTCGGGCCGAACAAGGCCAGGTTGTCGTCGCGCTTGCGCCGGAACGGCTGATCCCGGCGAGCGGTATCGTCGCGGAACAGGTCATCCCAATCGAGCGTCAGCATCACGTGCTCGAGCTCGTCGGCCGTCATTCCGGTCGCATACAGCGCCCCGACCAATGAGCCGATGCTGGTACCGCCCACGAAGTCCACCGGCACCTGCATTTCCTCCAGTACCCGGATCACCCCGATGTGGGCACTTCCGCGGGCACCCCCGCCACCCAACACCAGGCCAATCTTCGGTCGGTCGGTCGCTGCATGGTCGCAGCGCGCAGCTGCGGCAGGCATAGCCAGGACGACAAGCGCAACCGAGACGGTCGCGCAGCCCGCCAGGTTCTGCCATCGCTTCAGAGACCAGGTCATATCAGGGGCCGCTCCGTGCCGTCGCATGTCACCTTCCGGGATGGTCTTGGCATCGGAAGGCTAGGACTTTGTTCGAGCGGCGGCTTGCCATTTGACGACACCGCCGTGCGAACCCGCATGGATGTGGTTCGATAACCGGTAGGAAAGCGCCAACCCGAGGCCGCCGGCGCTCCGTTACCGGCGGAAAGCGCCGCCGGATCGACTCCTGCCCGCCAGCCGCTGTCTACCGACCTGACGTTGCTCGAACTGCCTGGCGCCGCGCTGCCGGGCCTCTCGATCATGGTTCAACTGCGCGAAATCACGGTCGGTCGACGTGCCCGTTCGCCAGTCTGTCGAATCGGGGCGGCTTCTCTCCGTCGAGGCTCGCCCTTCGCGTGTTGGAAACGCGACGGTCTGCCATTCGCCATCGTCGTAGCGCTGCCAACCGTCTTCGGTCCGCTTGAAAACGTTGCCGTTGTGACCCGCGTACAGATCCCCGCTGGCACTCTGACCGACGGTGGTTCTACCGGGGCCCTGTCCGGTCACGGACAACCCCTGACCACCCTCGGATCCATGAATCGTCGACGCGCTTCGACCGTCCTCGCGTGTGGTCGTCACATCCACGCTGCGCTCCTCGCCGGCGATGGTCCCGGATCCGCCCGAGCGCGTGGTCTCTCCCGTGACGGTGTAGCTCCGGCCGTCGCCGGTGCTGCCCTGACCGCTGGTGGTGATCGTTCCGTCCGAGACCTCGTGCGTGATGCTGCTGGAACCACCACGTGAATTCTCGCGCTCGACCTGCGATATCCCTTCGTCGAAATCGGTGCTGCGCTCCGTACTGATCCAGTCGTCGCCGCGGCTGACGACACGCTCCATTTCAGCCGAGTTCCGGTCGGCGTCGTAATACCGGGATGTCTCGGTTCCGACGCCGGTGCGTGGATTCCAGGTCTCGCCGTGGCTGGCCCACTCATCGCCGTCCCAGACCGTTTCGACGTAGCCGTACCGTCCGGTGCGTGGGTTGTAGCCCTGATTGTAGGAATATCCGCCATAGGGTCCGTACCAGACGGACCTGGACGCATAACGGCCGGTCGCCGGGTTGTACCAGCGGCCATAGCCGTACGCGACCGGATACGGAAAGTAGTACCTGCCCCAGATGTACGGTGGGTAGTACCAGCCGGTACCGTAGTAGGGCACGCCGTAAACCACATAGACGTTGGTCGAATACCCGTACGGATAGGTGTAGACGACCGTGGTCGGGGTCGTCTCGGCAACACGCACCTGGGTTACGTGGTACGCCGGCGAACTCGGTGGGATCCGATAGATCTCGGGCGGCACGGTTGCGGTGACACGCCATGGACCAACCGGCGTCATGGCCGAATACCAGATGCCTGCATACAGCAGGTAGTAGCGACCCTGAAACTCCAGAACGTCGAGCCCCACATTGACCGCTCGCGAGACCCGCACGCCCGAGATCTGTTCGAACTGCGGATCGCCCGCGTAGGTCACCTCGATGGGTAGGGCGGCAGTGGTCGCGACCGCGACCCGGGTCGGCAGCAGCGCCTCGAGCGCCGCCATCCGAGCTTCCGGAGTACCCGGGACGGACGCGCGAACGGCGCCGCGGGGGTGATCGGCGGGAATCTGGTTGAACGCTTCCGGCAGATCGGCAACATAGGACCACGGACCATCGAGCCGGGCGGCGGAGAACCAGCGCCCAGCAGCGGGATAGAACCAGGTCTGCTCGAGACGGAACAACGGGGTCCGGGTATTCGTCACGTACTCGAGGCCTTCGGCGCCCTCGATCGATTCGGTCAGGGGTTCTCCCGTGATCACCACGAGTTCGGTTGGGGTCACCGCATGGAGCACGTCGGGTATCGGGCTCGAGCCGGGAGCAGGCTGCACAGCGGCCTTCACCGCCGCGTAGTCGGGATCATCAGGCAGCCGATCGAAATCGGCCGGCAATGCGGCCGCCGCTTTCCAGCCCTGGTCGAGCTTCCGGGATACCAGCCAATGTTCGCCGACGAACAGGTAATACGCGCCATCGTCGCCGTCGGCACGGAACAGTGGCCAGTTGGCGTTGACGACGCGCCGCAGTCCCGTGCCCGACACCGGCTCAATTACCTGCTCGCCGTCGACGAATAGCAGCACGGTCGGACTCGAGCGGACCACGATGGCAGGCGGATCTGGATTGAAGCCGGGTGGTGGCGGATTCGACAACACGTCTTCGGCGAGTTGTGCAAGAAACAGATCCAGCGGCACTTTGAGCTCCGATTGCATCGTCGCCTGCAGCACAGCCTGCCGCAGCGTCTCTGACGCGCTGCCGACGAAAGTGACCTCGTCCACCTTTGGCGCCCTGATCGTCACGAGGCGGGTGTCCAGGTCGATTTCCGTGGCGCCGCTGATACTGGCCGTACCGAAACGGGTTGTCCCACCACTGACCGCGGCTTCCACCGCCATGTCCGCCTCGAAACGTTCGAACGACGGCCACGCGCGGATCTGTGGTGCGTGCAGTATCAGGTTCACGCCATCCGCGCTTCGATGTTGCGGAAACTCGATCGCTGGGGTGGCGTCGCGACTTGCGAAAGCGTCCGCGGCCCGAACGGCTACCGCGGAGAAAGTGAGACAGCCGAGCGCAACGACGACAATCGAGTTTCTGATCGCGGGGTGGAACCGTCGCACTCTGGTGTTCCTCGGGTGGCGCAACTTGAGCGGGCAGGATGTAACGCGCCTGAACCATAGGGACGACGTCAGGCGCTTACATGCCATTTCGCGACAGAGCCGGCGCGCTCAGAGTGCGTCTGCGAGAGCCCTCATCGTCTCTCTCAGCCAGCGATGGGCCGGGTCCGGATCGTGACCGACCGACCAGTACATGCAGACATCGAGCGGCGGAATGGGCTCCGGCGGCTCGTGAAGCTCGATTGCTGCGGTTGCTGCCAGCCGCTCCGCGACCCGACGTTGCACGAGCGCAATGGCATCGGTCTGCTCGACGATGAGCGGCAGGAGCGAGAAGTTGGGCACGAGAATGACGTCTCGTTGTTCGAGCTTGAGCAATCGCGCATCCATCGACACGGTCGACCGCTGGTCGGATCGGTATGCGACGTGGGGCAGCCGGGAGTACAGCGCGCGGCTCAGCTTGCCATCGATGGCTGGATGCCCGGCGCGGGCAATACAGACGAAGCGCTCACGATAGAGCGGCTGCTCGATCAGCCGTTCTCTGCGCAGATAGCCGCGGGGAAGGATCACCAGATCCAGCTCCAGGGACCGCAGACGCTGATAATCGCGAACCTCCAGGTCGACGAAGCGGACGCTCGACCGCGGCGCCTGCGTCTGCATCCGGTGGAACAGGCCGCTGCCGAACGCCATTACCACGGGATCGGCGGTTGCAATGACGAATTCCCGATCCAGGTCGGCGGGCGAAAATCGACGCGCGGTCACCAGCACGTCGATACGGCCGATGATCTCCTGAACGGCCGGCAGGATCTGCTCGGCGAGCGGTGTCAGGAGCATCTGCCGACCACTGCGTATCAGCAACTCGTCACCAAATTGCGCTCGCAGTCGTGCCAGTGCGTCGCTGACCGCGGACTGGCTCATGTGCAGCTTCGTAGCGGAGGCTGTCACGCTGCGGCTCGACAGCACGGCTTCCAGAACGGGCAGCAGATTGAGATTGACGCTGCGCAGGTGGGTGCCGCCGGAACGCTCCATCAGTACGCACCGTACATCGTGAAAATCGATCGATACTATATCAACTGACGTTTTCTCATGACCAACTTCCGGACATACGATCCTCCTGAGCTAAGCGGGAGGGTACCGGCCAATGCACTCGGCAGTTCAACGAATCCTGGAGCACGCCCAGGTTCTGCGCGAAGAAACCGGGGCTGGTGACCGGCGTTCGAGACTCACCGAGCGAACCGTCTCGGTACTGAGTGATTCCGGTGGTTTCCGTCTGCTGCTGGCCGAGGATCTCGGTGGCTATCAGGCGCATCCGAACGAGTTCATCGACTGGGTAATCGCATGCGGTGCCGAGCAGCCATCGGCGGGCTGGATTGCTGGCGTGGTCGGTGTGCATCCCTGGGAAATCTCGTTCATGCACCCAATGCTCCAGCAGGAGATCTACGGCGACGATCCGGACGTGTGGACCGCGTCCCCCTACGCGCCGTTCGGTCGCGCCACGCCGGTGGACGGCGGCTTTCTGTTGAGTGGCGACTGGCCGTACTCGACCGGCACCGACTTCTGCAAATGGGTCATTCTCGGTGGGATCGTCGTCGGTGCCGATGGACCGAGTGCGGGCGGCCCCCCCGACGTGCGCCACTTCGTGCTGCCCCGGGAGGACTACCAGATCGTCGAGGACAGCTGGAACGTCATGGGCCTCAAAGGGACGGGCAGCAAGAACGTCCGCATGGCCGACGTCTTCGTGCCCGGCTACCGCGTCAGCGAGTCCAGCAAGGTCACGGAGGGCGTGTATGCCGAGGCGCGCCGTCCGGGCATCCCCCTGTACGCCATGATGTTCGGAATCATGTTCTCGGCGGCCATTGCCGCGGGCACACTCGGCATCGCGAAAGGCGCCCTGCGGGCCCAGCGCGACCACATGGAACGGCGGGTCTCGGTCACCGGGAACGTCGCCAGGTCGGACCCGGCGTATCTCTCCGCGCTCGCGGTGGCCGAAGCAGACCTCGAGGCGAGTACCGACCACCTGAAGTACATGCTCGCGACGCTGTACGAGCACGTCAGCAGAGGCCATCGGATCACGCCTCGAGAGCGGCTCTGGTTCCGCCGCAACCAGGTGCGTGCGACCGACCGGGTGTTCGAATCGATCGCGCCATTGTCCCGCCTGGCCGGTTCGGCCGGCATCCAGGAAGCCAACGATCTCGAGCGTTGGTGGCGCGACCTGCAGACGGCCATCTCCCACGTCTGCAACGTGAGGGACGCCGCCTACGTATCCTGGGGTCTCGATCGCTTCGGCGGCAAGGTGCCGCCGGGGACGCTTTACTGACATTGCGGCAGGAACTCGACGTGGTTTTTCCATCGGTCGTGGCCCTGGGTTACCTGGAGTTCGGCGTATCGGACCTGGGTGCCTGGACGGAATACGCGCAGCAGGTGCTGGGCGTTTTCTGCATCGCTACCGAACAGGACCTGCAACTGCGTTTCGATGCGCACGCGTGGCGCATCCGCCTGACACCCACCGGCGAAGACGACATCCGCTGCGCTGGGCTCGAGGTCGCTTCCGCAGCAGATCTGCTGGCGATCCGGGCCCGCCTCGAAGCGCAGGGCGTCGAAGTTTACGAAGCCGGCCCGGAGCACGCCGCTTCGCGCCGGGCAGACAACCTTCTGCTCTGCCGCGATCCAATCGGACTCCAGATCGAGCTTTTCGTCGGCGCCCGAACCCTGCCGGAGCAATTCGAATCACCGATCGGTGTCGGTGGCTTCGACGTGGAATATGGATACGGCGGCGTGGAAATCGACGACGCCACCTGGCGGCCGGAGACGTACTTCGCCCCGAGCCTCTGGGGCCACCGCGGGAGTCTGAACTGACATGAACCTCGATATCGCCGGCAGGCGGGCCGTCGTGTGCGGCGGCAGCTCGGGACTCGGCCTCGCGATCGCCGAGGCCCTTGCGAACGAAGGCGTCGACGTGACCCTGGTGGCCCGCGACCCGGGCCGGCTGTCGGATTGCGCGGCGGAGCTGGCAGCGCGGACTGGCCGACGGGTACTCGGCGCGGCGGTTGACCTTGCGAATCCGCAGGAGCGCGCCCGCCTGCACCCCATCTGCGCCGAGAGCGACATCCTGATCAACAATTCCGGTGGACCGCCGGTGGGTGACTACCTTTCGTTCACCCGCGACGACTGGCTGTCGGCCATCGAGGCCAACATGCTGTCGGCGATCGAACTCATCAATGTTTCACTGCCTGGCATGAAGCAGCGCGGCTTCGGCCGGATCGTGAACGTCACCAGTCACATGGTGAAAGCCCCCGTGGCGCTGCTCAGCCTGTCGAACGGCGCCAGGGCAGGCCTTACCGGCTTCGTCGGCGGAGTCGCCCGGGACGTCGCACGCTTCAACGTCACCATCAACAATCTGCTGCCGGGTCAGTTCGCGACACCACGCCTCGAGGCCAATCATCACCGGTTCGCGAAATCCAGGGGCGAGACGGTCGAAGCGTTCCAGGCCCAGGCAATGCGGGATGTTCCTGCCCGACGATTCGGACGACCCGAGGAGTTCGGCGCCTTTGCAGCGTTCCTGTGCGGTGCCTGCAGCGGGTTCGTTACAGGGCAGAACCTGCTGATCGATGGCGGCCAATACCCCGGTCTCATCTGACGGAGCGAATGTGGCGCGAAATGGCAAGTGACTGAACGCATCGCGGCGTTACACTTCCGCGCCGGAAGAACAACCAGAACAACCCCCATCGAGAGTTGGAGTCGGCAGCCGTGAGAAGCCTGATACTGTACGTGGCCCTGTTGGCAACCACCCCCGCCTACGGGGCAAGTCCGCATGTTGACACCGGCCCTGGCGCCGAGACGACCTTCGACGGCCTGTATCGTGTGGAGCGGTCCGTTGCTGACGCTGCCTGGGTCGCGCCGGGCTTCGACCTGTCGCGTTATCAAAAGCTGCTGGTACGCAGTGCCGGGGTCTCCTTCAAACCTGTCGATTGGAAAGGCGGCACCACCGCCGCCATACGGCGCGGAGAGACCGAGTTTCCGGTGACGGAGCGCAACCGGCAGCTCGTGGCCAACCTGCTCCAGAAGGAGCTGCTGGAGGAACTCGCGAAGAGCAAACGCTACGAACTCACGGATGCCTCGGGCGACGACGTCCTGCTGGTGACCGCCGGGCTGTTCGACGTGGTATCGAATGTTCCACCGGAGACTGCCGGCCGCGACCGGACGTACCTGCGTACCATCGGAGAGGCGACGCTCGTCATCGAGGTTCGCGATTCCGCCACCGGCGCGATCCTTGCCCGGGCGGTCGACCGGCGCGCAGCGGACACCCATCGAATGCAGGAGTCGAACCCGGCCTTCAATCGGGCAGAAGTCCAGCGCCTGATGGATAGCTGGGGCCGTACGATCCGCCACACGCTGGATACCGTCGTCCGTATTGGTGATGGCGGCGCCCTCGTGAAGGGAGCTCCGTGATGGGCTCCAGGGTCCATCAACACTCATAGCGAGGGGTCATGCGCTACTGGCACCGCGTGGCCTCGCTGAAGGAAGTCGGCACCTATCTCGTGAGTCGCGGGATGGTTCCGGCCGAGATTCTGCGCCGGAACGGCCTGCCGGCGTCGCTGCTGCTCGACTCGAACGCCTGGATCGAGCGCGAGGTGTGTTTCCGTCTGGTGGCCGACATCGCGCGCCACTCCGGGGATCCCTATCTCGGCCTGCATTTCGCGGAGGTCCAGCGACTGCAGGACTATGGGCCATGGGCGGAAGGAATCCTGCGCTCACCGACGCTGCGGCATGCGCTGGATTTCGCCGCGGAACGCATCTCCCTGATACGCACCGGCCTTGCCGTGCGCAGGCGCATCGAGGGCGATCGTGTACTGCTGTCGGCAGAGTTCCTGGGAGTGAACGACCGGGATGCGTTGCACCCGAGCCTCGCCTGCATGACGACGTTGTACAGGATCGTCAGGCTGGCCGTGGACCCGCGGGAGATCGAGGTTCGCCTGTGCCTGCCGCCGCAGCGCCTGACGGACGAAGTCGAGCGCCTGCTCGGGTCCCGTCTGGTCTTCGACGCCGAGCGCAACGAAGTCACGTTCGACATAGGCGCACTCGGTCTGCCATTGCGCACACTGACGCTGCCGGAACACGAAGTCTTCGGTCTGCTGCGAACGGGGCAACCGCTCGTGACGGCAAGGGAGGCGTACAGCGAGATGCGGGAACTCTTGAGCGCCGGCCCCACGACCGTCGTCGACGTCGCGCACGCGCTTGATATCAGCGTACGTCAGTTGCAGCGGCATCTGAGCCGATGGGGCGTGACGTTCGAGGGAATGCTCGACGAGTTCCGGCGCACGTCGGCGCTCACTCAGCTGTCGGATAATCGTTATTCGGTCACCGAGATCGCCCATCAGCTGGGCTATTCGGACTCGTCTCACTTCACGCGAGCGGTCCGCCGCTGGACTGGCCGCTCACCGCGGCAGATCCGCCTGCATCCTCCCCTTGTCCAGGTATGGCGGGATGGACCACTTCCAGAGACGCGTGCCAGAGCCTTGCTGCGCGCCACCGGATGACTGCCGTCGCTGTCACCAAATGGCAGGCGGCACGCCTGCGCCAGCTGAACAATCCGGCACCCGCTTCAACAGAGAGCTGCCTCGTGCCAATGTCGAGATCCTGGATTCTGCTTGCCGCCATTCTGGTCGCCGGATGCGAATCGATTCAGACCCGGACGGACCACGACCCCGCCGTCGACCTCTCGAGCTACCGCACGTTTGCGTGGGTGACCGACGATCCCCGGCAGGCGACGCCACTGGGCGTTACGCCCCTGGCCGGCGAGCGCATCCAGCGCGCCATCCTGGCGACGCTGACCAGCAAGGGTTATGCGTTGACCGACCGGGAGTCGGCTGACTTTCTGGTCGGTTTCACGGTCGGCGCCCGGGACCAGATTCGCGTCCAGACGACAAACGTCCCGGTGGGCGTGGGCATTGCAGGGCCCTACTGGGGTAGGGCGTACTATCAGGACATCGACGTCCGCAACTATACGGAAGGGCGCCTGGCCATCGATCTGTACGACTCTAAGCTGAAGCGGCCCATCTGGCACGGCTACGCCACCAAGAGCCTCACCGGGCGGGATCAGGGCAATCCCGAGCGGCTCATCAATTCGGCCGTGACCGCCATCCTGCAGGGCCTTCAACCGAGATCTGCCCCTTAGCCGGGCCTCCGAAACATAAGCTGACGCCTGCATGATGATCGAGTCCGCGCCAGAACTGCTGCAGGTGGTCCTGCTGTCGGCCGCGGTTGCTTCGGTGCACCTTTGGCGTGTCCGCTTCGAAGCGCTGCTGGCACGCTGGAAGGACATCTGGATGCCGCTGATCGGCGGATTCGCCCTCGGCTACGTTGCCCTGTACCTGCTGCCAAAACTCGGCGCCAAACACCAGGCCATTCTGGCTGCCGATTCCGATGCACCATTCCTGTGGCAGTTCCGAACGTACCTGGTGCTGTTGCTCGGTGCCCAGCTCTACCTCGTTCTGCTCAACCTTCGCAAGCGCGGCCACGTGGCCGGTGCGGCCTTCGGCCACCTGATCACCTTCGGTCGCCTCAGCTACAGCTTTCTCGGCGGCTATCTCCTGGTCGGTTTTGCCGGCTCCGCGCTGTCCCAGTCGCTCGCTGCGCTGGTGCTCGGCGTGCATCTGATCGGGCTCGAGACACACCTGAGCACGGAGGACGCCAAGAGGCGGATGCAATGGGTGCTGGTCGCAGCCGTGATGACCGGCACGTTGGTTGGTCTGCTTTTCGAATCGATGGCGATCGCGGCACCCCTGAACGCGCTCCTCGCCGGCGGCATCCTGGCCGTGGTGATGACCGATGAAGCACCGGCACGAACGCAGCGCCTCAGCGCATTCGTCGTCGGCTCGCTGCTGCTGGTGCTGATTGCGGCGGTAATCAGGGCGAACCGCTGAGAATGCCCGTGATGCGCAGGATCGCCGCGATAAGTGTACGGCTGACCGACGGTGGGTCCGACGTCGAGTTCGAATGGGAGGGGGCCACGCGGCGCTGATCGCCGCGCGGCCCCTGGAGACATGCCCCGGGCGACGTGCCTCGGGGTACCGACAATCCCGACCGTCAGGCGCCGTTGCAGTCGGTTCTTCGCAGCACCACGCGCCGGTTCTGTGCACGTCCGGCTTCGGTCGTGTTCGGCGCGATGGGTCGCGCTTCGCCGAGCCCGACTACGCGCACCCGCTCCGCGTCGACGCCACGGCCCGCCAGATAATCGACGACTGCGCGAGCGCGCCGCTCGGAGAGCCGGAGATTGTAGGCATCGTCGCCGACGCTGTCGGTATGGCCTTCAGCGACGCCGGCGACCCAGGTGATCTCGCGCATGCGGGTCGCGACCCGGTCCAGCTCGGCGGTGTCTGCCGCGGTCAATTCGGCGGAATCGAACCCGAACTGAAGCTGTACGGTGATATCGCACTCGCACCCCTGACCATCGACTTGCGACCCGACCGGCGTGTTCGGGCAGCGGTCGCTGGCGTCCGGCACCCCGTCACGATCGGCATCGGACGGCGGTGCGGCAGCAACCGGAGGTGGCGCCGCTGGGCGCGTGGTGACAGGAGCCGGGACGGTTGCCGGCGCCGCCGCGACGGTCGAGCGGTGGGCCGGGAACGTCCAGCCGACACCGATCAGAAATCCGCTCAGCGAGCCATCGAACGCCCGATAGTCATCGGTGCTGTTCGGATTGCCGGACTCCAGCTCGTAGTTCAACGAACGATAGCCGAACCGCAGCGCAAACGAGTCCGCGAACTGGTACTGCAACTCCGGCTGAAGCTCGTAGTGCGTGTCGGAGTCCCCGCCGACTGCATAGGCGATCGTCGGATTGAACCGCCACCGCTCGGAGATCCGGAACGATGGCCGCAGCATGATGAGCGTATCGGTGACGTTCATTTCCCGCGAGCGCGCGCTGGCGGCCCGCTGCAGCTCGGTATCGAGCTTGAGATCACGCACGCCGACCAGCACGTCCAGGGTGTTCTCCCCGAACGTATCGAAGCGGTAGCCGATGCCGAGCGTCGCGATGGTCGTATCGAGTTCGCCCTTCACCCCAACACCCGGAGGGACCGGCAGGCCAAGGTCCCTTCTGAGCGAGCCCTCGGTGCTGAGTGCCGCATAGTCGTACTGGCCGAAGAGCACGAAGCGATTGTAGCTGGCGGCAATGAGGCCCATGAACCCGGCATCGACGTTGTCCTTCAGGTCGCTGAAGTCCTTCTCGAAGCTGGCCTCACGGTCGTTCACCGCAACCTTGCCGTCCACGCCCATGAGCCAACCATAGGGGGTGACCTCAACCTGCCAACCTGTCTGCTCGGAAGCCTGCACAGGCGCCTGCAGCCCCACGGCTGCGACAAGCACTACTGCTGCAATGAATCGGTTCATCATCACTCCAAATGCGTTCTGTTGAGTGGTCAGAGCAGCAACGGATCTTATCGGCGGCCAGTGGGTTGAACTTGCCATTTCGTGACTACCATTCACCCGGTCCAGACGGGCCTTCATTGCGGGCCCACCCATTTGGCCGAAGGGGTTCCATCGACCATCCTTCATCCACGAGCAGCTCGGCAACGGCCAGGACCTGGCACCGGCGTGCACACCGGACTTTCCCAGGTTCGCGAAGCTGCTCATCATCCACAACAACTGGTATCCGATCATCGCGCGCGAAATTGCGCCCGAGGGTCCGCGCGGGGTCAATCTCACGGCGCGCCGCTCTCGAATTCCCGACGCGCGGCGTCCAGCATCTCGAGAGCGGCACTGTCGTCCGCCAACCTCGAGTCAAAGATCCACGGTGCCAACGTCTGTACGACCGCGGCAAAGCGCTGCTCGTTCATCTGCTGACGTGCTGTTGCCAGTCGAATTCGGGTGTCATAGGGAGCCAATCGAAGCGCCCGTTCAAGTCCTTCAACTGCGTTCTGCTCGGGGGGCTGGCCTTGCTCGATGAAGCTCAGATAGAGATAGAACAAGGCAATCGGATGGTCGGCTTCGACCGTGCGTACCAATTCCCAGTGGCTACGGGCGTTTGCCCAGGAGGCCCGATCGCCCGACTCGCGCGCAATCCGGAAGAGCGCACGCCCTTTCACGATCAGTGCGTTGACCTGGGTCGGATTGAGGTTGAGGGTACTGTCCGCCGCGGCGATCGCCGCGTCATCATTGCCTGCATCGAACTCGGCCGCGGCCAACGCCGCAAGCACTTCGGGTTCGTCTGGATATCGCGCGGCCAACGCCCGGGCATCGGTTACGACCTCGACAGCATCGAGTTCGTCCACACCGGCCTGGGAACGGATCCGGATGGGTATCGACGCGGACTCCGCCTCGTTGAGTTTCCGAACTGCAACCGGACCAATGGTCAATGCATCGGCAGGGATGCGCGTGAACGGGAGCCTTGGTCGCCTGAAGTAGGCGTGCAATGCGCGGTCGAGCTGCGCCAGATCGCCGAACGCGCCCCGTGCGGCATCGAGTGCGCGCTCGCCGCCAGTGAGCCGCTCCAGATAGTCCACCAATTGCTCCTTTCGAATCTCGTCGGAATAGAGGTAGTGGAACAGGAGCCAGCTCTGACCTTGGAAGTTGTCGTATCTGCCCCCTTTGCGGCTGGCATAGGCATCTGGGTCGAGCACCTGCGTCAGACTGACCCTGATACTCGAGCGAATCTCGCGCGCTCGATGGCTGGCGGGTAGGCCGATCCCGACGGATCCGTCCTCGAAGAATCTGACGGCAGAAAAGTACTCCGCAAAGCCTGCCCCGTACCAGCTCGGTGCTGCGTACCCGATGTTCTCGTGCCTGAATTGGTTCGCGTACGCATGGAACAACCAGCTCTCAGATCGCGTCATCCGTACGCCGCCAGCATCCACGGGGGCGATGACTGATACCGAAGCACCTGCCCTGGGCACGAAAAACCCGACGAGCAACCCCCCGCCAGCGTCTCCAGGGTACAGTTCGGCAACCTCAGTCGCGTCGCGAACGATGTAGATCGTCAGGCGATTCGAAGGACTGGGCTTCTCGAATCTCGGCGGGAATCCCGATTCCATAGCGGCGCGGAATCGTTCCAGCCTGCGGGAGAAATGCGTGACATCCCGCTCGCTGTCGTTGGCATAAATGACGAAATGGTCGCTGACAGCTTCGTGCCAGGCGGCAAAAGCAGCGACGGAACAGATGAGCAGCGGCGTACAGATGGCGAGCGCGATTGGGCGCATGGAATGGGTCCTGATCGTCGCTGGGCTACCGCGAGTCACTCCTGGCTACCGGGTCGCGACGTCGACACCCATTGACTGGCGACGCAACCGTTCTCGAGATCGTCTCGTCCGGCGCATCGCGCGCGAACAACGCGGCGTGCAGCTTCATTGCGTCGATTATCTCCCGCACGCAGCCATGACGCTGCTGGTGCAGGCCGAGCACTCACCACATCGCGACGGGATTGATCATCATCTGCACGCTGCCGCGCACCCGGGCCTGGCCCAGCACGAACAGGAACTCGTTGACACCCTCCCGCACCAGGGCGCCGGTATTCATCGTCTCCAGGAGGTAGATGCCGTGGTCGCGCAGCAGGATCACGTGGCCGTAGAACGTCTTGCTGCCGGTCGGTGCGGGTACGACGTCGATGCCCCAGGTGTCGGCACCCACCGCCATCACGTCGAGGGAGGCCAGGTATTCGGCGGCGTCGGGCAGGATGCCCGGCTCGCCGGTCACCCACTCGTCGGGGGCCGATTCGAGCTTGGCATCGGTCCAGCCGGTGTGGAGCAGTACGACGTCCCCGGCACGGATCGCAACACCCTGGGCTGCTGCCGCGGCCTTCACGGCATCTGCGCCGAAGCCGCGCCCGGCAGCGAGGAACGGCTCGCCGAAGTGGCGCGCCATGTCGACCAGCACGCCGCGGCCGACAAGGGGCGGCACGTTGTGCACGCCGAGTTTCGTGAGGCCGGTCAGGGCGGCGAAGTCCTTCTCGTCGTTGCAGTTGTAGTACATGCCGCCCTCGGCGAGGTGGCCGAGGCCGTCGAGTTGCGAGCCGATGCCGAACCAAAGTTGCGCGATGTCGTCGTTGTAGACCGCGTCGTAACCGAATTCGGTCAGGCGCTGCCCACCCTGCTGGTTCGGCTGTACCACCTGCAGCGACAGGCCGCGTGGCGCGAAGGCCGGCGTATCGGCATCGATGACGATGCCGAGCGGTAACGTCTTCCCTTCGCGTACCAGCGAGGTGGCGGCAAGCACCCGCTCCGGCGTCACCAGGTTGGCCGAGCCGATCTCGTCGTCGGGGCCCCATTTCGAAGGCGTGCACTCGGTTGCAGTCGCGGCCGCGGCGAACACCAGTGTGGCTGCGGCGACTGCGCAGCGGAGCATCGAGAACGGAATCGATTTCGTCATGTCACTCTCTACCTTGCGACTCGAGCCTCATTTGACCCGATTCCGCGTCGTTCGCACAGCGCCGGCGCGAACGCGCCGAACGACGCTGCGGGTTGCGGGCAAGCCCATTTGACCGCAGGGATTCCGTCGAACATCCTTGGTGCCTTGCACCATCGGAGCGACCATGACCTTCACGCGTTTGACCTGGGGCGTAAAAGCGAGTTTTCGCGCCTATGTGGAGGCCGCTGCCGGAACCATCAGCGCAAGCGATGGCGCCACTCGCGACGCTGACGGCGCATTCATCTTCACCGCGCTGCCCGGCGGCGATCTGGCGATTCCGGGCGATGGCCCGCCGACCGGCGCATTGCGATTCCAGGGCACTGTCGCATTCGACGCGCACGGTGGCATGCTGCGCGCGAGGCTTGCAGAACTCGGCGTGGAGGCAGACCAGGACGGTCTCGTGCTCACTGCCGCGCAGGGACCCGGCGGCACGCGACGCTGCGCCATCGCCCGGCTGGGCCCGGTGGAGTCGACTCCGGAAGGCTCGATCGTCCTGGGCGCGGTGATCACGCTCGACGGCATGTTCCAGATCGCCGACAACTACCCACCCGGCACACCGCTCGACCCGGTGCGCCTGGACTGAAGGTTCCGCGCATGCGGCGCGGTCGCTCGGTCTCGTCGCGCTCGAACGACCGGCTGATGTGCCGTGTACAGGGAGATGTTCGAACCTGAACTCGCCGCCTGGTTCGAGCACGGTCGACACCCGCTACGGTAGAAATCGCCACTCGTCGGGCGGCAGCACGATGCCATGGGTCTCAGCCCATTGATCCCAGGCTTCGAGCAGACCACGCCGCAGTTCCGGCTCGTCCTGCGACCGGTCCGCGAGTTCGCCCGGGTCACGGACCACGTCGAACAGCCGCCATTCCCCGGTGCCGTGCGGCGCCCGCAGGCTCATCAGCTTCCAGGGACCCTGGTGCACGGCCCGGTGCCCGAACAGTTCGAACACGATCGGGGCGTGTGACGGTCGCGCCGCTGTACTTCGACCCTGCAGGTAGCCGGCGAGGCTGAAGCCGTCGGGCGAATGCCGCCCTTCCGGCAACCACGGCTCGACCCCGGTCAACTCGAGCAGGGTGGGCAGCACGTCGAGCACGCCGGCGAGTTCGTGGGAGAGGTACCCGCGTCGAGTCACGCCCTTCCCTGCGATCACCAGCGGCACGCGCGTGCCGCCTTCCGTCACCACCGTCTTGTGCAATCGATGCGGTGCGGCGCTCACGGTTGCCCAGGGTAGTCCGTAGAACGGGTAGCTCGACGGATCGCCCAGCCGTTCCAGGCTGTTGTCGAAGTTCCCAGCCACCCAGTCGGTCGCCGGTGCGAAGCGTGGCGCATCGCGCGCGAAATCGACGGCATCCGGACCGTTATCGGACAGGAACACGAACACCGTCCGCTCGAGTTCGCCGATGGCATCCAGATGATCGAGCAGCCGGCCTATGTTCCAGTCCATTCGATCGACCATGCCGGCGTAGACGGCCATGAGTCTGGCTTCGTAGCGCTGTTCGTCGGCACTGAGCATCGACCAGGGCCGTACCGTTTCCGGCCTGGGGGGCATGTCGGCGTCCACATCGACGACGCCCTTGG
Organism: Pseudomonadales bacterium; assembly: GCA_019634925.1. GTDB lineage: Bacteria > Pseudomonadota > Gammaproteobacteria > Pseudomonadales > Azotimanducaceae > UBA7803. The sequence goes on along the minus strand of JAHCAL010000001.1, from coordinate 348,085 downwards.
CACGCATTCGCTCGAACCGCTGCGCACGAATGACGTCCCAGCCCGCCTCGTACACACCAGCGTAACGCGCGACGTTTTCCGCCGGCGCATGCAATGGCCAGTGTGGGGCAGTGAACGAGAGATACGCGAGGAATGGGCGGGACCGTTCGTCACCGATCATCTCGATCAGCGCATCCGTGTAACCATCCGAGGAATAGAACCCGGCGGGCAGCTCCGTGGCTTCGCCGTCGCGCATGAAACGGGCCACCGGACGCGCCGCGCTGTAGCCCGACATGTCGTAATGACTGGCCGCCCCGTCGACCAGCACGAACGTGCGATCGAAACCACGCGCGGAAGGCAACTGCGATAGGCCCAGATGCCACTTTCCGGTCATGAACGTGTCGTAGCCCGCGCGCTGCAGGTGTTCGCCGATCGTCACGACCGATGGGGAGAGAAAGCCCTCGTACCCGGGCCGGCCGCGCTGATTGTCGGCGAGGAACTCCTCCATGGTGCCGTACCCGGTGCGGTGCTGTGCCACCCCGGTCAGCAGCATGGCGCGCGACGGCGAGCACATCGGCGCGGTATGGAATCGGCTGAAGGTGGTACCCATGGCCGCCAGGCGCTCGATGGACGGCGTTTCGATCTCGCCGCCGTACAGGGCCAGATCCGCAATGCCGAGATCATCGGCCAGGATGATCACGACGTTCGGCCGGGCCTGCGGTTCGATCGGCCGGGCCTGCGGTTCGATCGGCGCGGCGCCACTTTCCCCGTCCGACGTGGCCTCGACGCTCTCGACGGCGCCGTTACCGGCGCCGAGGCACAGCAGGCTCACGAACATCAGTCCCAACAGCCTCCGGTGTCTCAGACTCGTGCTGGATGCCAGGTGCGCCATTGGATTGTCTGCTCCGAAGCGATTGCGATGCGGCAAGGCCCCCTGACGCGAGGCTATGTGAAGGCGGCGCGATAACGCAAGGGAGCGGCATCGACGGGGACACCGACGAAGAGGGACGCGTCGCCGATGGCGCCGCTTGCACGAACACCGGCTGGAGCCGAGAACGACCCGGCATCGCGCGAGTCACCGGCCCTCGATTCCGGATTCAGCAGGGGCTAGGAATCTCCAGCCGCCTCCTGCGAATCGACCGCGCCGCGACTCGCCGGGGTAAAGACGAACGCGGTCTCATCCGCCTGGACGCGGTCGCGGTACGCGTGCCACGCCTGCACACCACCGTAGTACGCCAGATCGCCGGGCCGGGCGTTGCCTTCGCCGTTGTAATACGAAAGACAGTCGCGCAGGGGCCGTGTCAGCTGATCGGCCTCCCGGCAGTGCTGCGCGTAGGCTTCTTCAGCCGTTTCCGTGACGTCGACGGTCGAATAGCCACGCGCCTTCATGTGATCGAGCACCCAGGTCACGTAACCGACCTGGTCCTCGATCACGTTGGTGAAGTTGAAACTGCCTCCGCCGCCCTGCGGGCCTGCAATCACGAGCAGGTTCGGAAACCCGCGGCTGTGCACGCCCAGCAAGGTGCGCGTGCCGCCCTGATCCCACTTCTGCTTGAGGGACCGCCCATGGCCGTCCTCGATGTGCGCGAACGTCGCGGATGCCATGTACTGAAACCCGGTGGCGTAGATCAGCACATCGAACTCGTACTGAACGCCGCGGTGGACGACACCCAGTTCGTTGATCTCTTGGACCCCTTCGGGCGCGGTGTCGACGAGCGTTACGTGCGGCAGGTTGAAGGTCGGCAGGTACTCGTCGTGCACGACCGGTCGTTTGCACCCGTACGGGTAGTACGGCTTCAGGAGTTCCGCGGTAGCGGGGTCCTCGACGATCGAGTCGATGCGTGCGCGGATGCGCTTCATGAGCAGAAGATTCTTCTCGAGCACCCGATTCACCAGCTCTTCCGGCCCGAGGTCGGAGGCGTGGCTCTTCCGCTCGCGGAAGTCCGGCTTGCGGCCGGAAAGGTAGTCGTCATCTGCGTAGATGGCATCGCGTACGTTCAGAATCTTGGCGTAACGGCTGCGCCTCGCCTTTGCCCAGCCGGACTCGTTGCGCCATGCTTCGATCTCCGCGGCCGTGGTCTCCCGCTGGTTTCGCACGTCGATCGAGGAAGGGGTGCGCTGAAAGACATGGAGCGATCCAACCACCTTCGCGATTTCTGGAATCACCTGCACCGCGGTAGCGCCCGTGCCGATGATGCCGACCCGCTTGCCCTTCAGATCGACGCGGTAGTCCCAGCGCGAGGTATGAAACGAAGCGCCTCGGAACTTCTCCATGCCGGCGATGCGCGCGAGCTTGGGCGTCGTGAGGATGCCGTTCGCGAGCACCAGAAATCGCGCACGTATCCTGTCGCCACGATCGGTGGTGACGATCCACCGCTCGCTGCGCTGATCCCAGCAGCTCCTCTCGACCACCGTGTGAAAGAGCGCGTGATCGTAAAATCCGGTAAAGGCCGCGATTCGTTGACAGTGCTCCATGATCTCCATGCCCGATGCGAACTTCATGGTCGGGATGTATCCGAGCTCGTCGAGCAGAGGCAGGTAGCTGTACGCTTCGACGTCGCAAGCGACACCGGGGTAACGGTTCCAGTACCAGGTGCCGCCTACGTCACCGCCCCGTTCGCAGAAGCGTACGTCGTCGAATCCTGCCCGACTCAGCGTATGCCACAGGATCAAGGCAGCGAACCCCGCCCCTACCACCAGAACTTCGCACTCATCGTGCAGCGCTTCACGGCGGATGGGCTCGTCGCTGTGAACGTCTTCGAGATATCTGTGGAAATCGCCTTCGAGAGCCACGTAGCTCGCGTGCCCCTGGTGACTGCGCTTGTATTCCCGGTAGCGGGCCTGCTCGTGGCTGTCGAGGGCGGCGCCGACCGGCAGTTCCGGCATCCGGGTCAGTTTCGAGTCCGAGACGACGGAGTAGCCCCTGGCGGACTCGGGCCGCCTCGTTGAGGTCGCCCTGGTGTCGAAGATCTTCCTGCCCGTTGTCGGGTCCACGGTTACGGGCGCTCTTCTGCCGGCATTCACGGCCTGCTCCTCCGGTGATCGCGGGCAGCTGTCCCCAGCGTGGAGCCTGATGCCCGTTGCGACGTGCCAAGTTATCGGGTGCGCCCCGCTCCCCTGCTGGTTCACTGCTGGGCGACCGCCGCCAGAATACGTCAATTTATAAAATATACAAAAGAAAATTACGGCCCGCGCCTTCGGTCCAGGCGCAGTTGGCGCTAAGATCGGATTTGTACGAAAGACAAAGGGTGGTCAAGCTGAACGGCAGAAAGGGTTCGCCACGCGGCACGGGACAGGCCGGACGTGAAGTTCAGAACGAGGAACGCCGCCGCGGTATCCTGAAGGCACTCTATGCCTGCATCCGCAAGAAGGGGTTCACCGGGTCGTCGCTCACCGACATCGCGCTGGAAGCGGGCATGTCGCCCAGCCACATCCGCTACTACTTCAACGGCAAGAACGCGATTCTCGAGAGCTACCTGGAGCAGACGTGCGAGCAGATCCTGAGCCAGATCCGGGCCATCGATACTGCGGATCCACTGCAATGGTTCGAGGATTTCACCGATTTCTTCATCGGCAATCCCTGGATCACGCCGGCACGCTTGAGCGTCATGGTGGAGATCTTCGGCATCTCGGTGCATGACACGGAGCTCAGGCGCATCAAGGCCCGTTACGATCAGGAGATCAGAGACATTCTGCGGCAATTCTTCGAGCGGGTCGGATGCGCCCGCTCACTCGATCCGGCCGAAGCGGCCGAGATCACCCAGGCCATCGAATCGGGCCTCAAGTACAACATCGTCTTCAAGGAAGCATTCGATCCCGCGCACGCGCGCCGAATCTTCATCAAGGCAGTCCGCGAACTGACCGGCGCGCCCGTCTAACAACGGACCCACGCGCCGGCGGAGGGGCGCTAGAAACGTCCATTGATCTTCGATTACAGTTTGTACATTATGCAAATTGCAAATACGCCAGATACTTTGGCGGCATTGAGCGTCCGCTCAATCGAAACCGACGTGAGGGGAGAGAGGCTATGGGATCTTATGCAAGGGGGGTGCTGCGGGTCGCCGCGCCCTGGCTCTGTGTCGTTGCCTTCCACGTTTGCGCCGCGGAGACCCCGCAGCCCGGACCTGGCGTCATCGAGGAGGTCATCGTAACCGCCGAACGCCGCGAGTCCTCCCTGCAGAAGACGCCGGTCGCGATCTCGGTGTTCAACGACGAGTTTCTCAAGGCGAGCACGGTCCGCAGTATCCAGGACGTGGCCCCCTATTCGCCGGGGCTCAACTACACCCAGGTGTCGAACTTCGCCCAGCTCAACATGCGCGGGATCGGCCTCGAACAGATCAACATGGGGGGCGAGCCCGGCGTCGCGTTCCACGTGGATGGGGTGTACGTCGCGCGACCGTTCGTCAACGACGCCGTGTTTCTCGATCTCGCGAGGGTGGAGGTACTCCGGGGCCCACAAGGCACGCTGTACGGGCGGAACGCTACCGGCGGCTCCGTGAATCTCATCTCGAACACGCCCACGGACACCTTCGAAAGCGAGTTCGCGGGCCTGGTGGGGAACTACGACCGCGTGCGCATCAGCGCCATGGCGAGCGGCCCGCTGGGTCGGCCCGGCGTGCGTGGGCGGATAGCGGTCGTAAGTGACGAACGCGACGGCTATCTCGACAATCTCCTGAATGGCAAGTCACTCGAGGATGCGCGGACGCGTTCGGTACGCGGCCAGCTCGACTTCGACCTTTCCGAGTCGCTCACCCTGGCCGTTGCCGGGGACTACATGAAGCAGGACGACACCGGTCCGATGTTCCGGCCCGGAGATATCCCGGGGACGGCAGCAGCGCTCGGGGGACGGTTGAGCGACGACCCATGGAAGATCTACGTGGACGGGCCGAGCGATCAGGATGTCGATGCGTCGGGGCTGAGCGCGCGCCTGAACTGGGACCTGGAGGGATTCAGCGTGACCGCGATCACGGCCTGGCGCCGCTCCAGCTTTGACCTCCGCAGCGACCTAGACGGGACGGACTTCTTCCTCGTCAACGAAGACCTGCACGAGGATGCGAGTCAGTTCAGCCAGGAGCTGCAGATCGCCTCGGCGGACGACGATCGCCTGCAGTGGCTGGCCGGCGCATACTATTTCCACGAGAACGCAGACCTCGACTACATCTTCCCGATTCCGCCGTTCGCCACCACCATCCGATTCGTCTCCGAACAGGAGACCACTGCGTACGCACTGTTCGGACAGATCTCCTACGCGCTCACCGACCGACTGACCTTGACGGCGGGCTTGCGCTACAGCGACGACGAGAAAAAAGGTTCGACCGAGCAGACCTTCTTCGTGGTTGGAAACGTCGACGTCGACGACGACTGGCAGGCGTGGACGCCTCGATTCGTGATCGACTACCAGGTGAGCGACGCCAGCCTCGTGTACCTGTCCGTTGCGCGCGGATTCAAGGCGGGCGGGATCAACACGGGCAGCCTGCAGGTTGCGGCCTATGACCCCGAGTACGTCTGGAACTACGAGGTGGGCGTGAAATCGCGCTTCTTCGAAGATCGACTTCAGACCAATCTCGCGGCCTTCCAGTACAACTACGACGATCTTCAGGTGACCCAGTTCGCGGTCGGCCAGACGTTCATCGAGAACGCGGCGGATGCGGAAGGACGGGGGATCGAACTGGAGGCAACGGCACTGATCGGTGCACACATGAGCCTGAGCGTCGCATTGGCCTATCTGGATGCGGAGTTCACCCGGTACCAGGCACTGGACACGTTCCGCCCAGAGCTCGGGGTGCTTGATCTCGAGAACAACGACCTGCCGAGAGCCCCCAAGTTCACCGCAAGCGTGGTTGCACAATACGATCAGCCTTTCGCGTCAGGCGCGCAGCTCTCGACACGAATCGAATATCAGTACCAGGACGACTTCTATTTCACTTCGTTCAATACCGACTATGCGCAGGGCGGCCAGTACGACCTGCTGAACGCGCGCATCGCGTTCGTATTGCCGGGGCAGCGCTGGGAGGTTGCAGCCTTCGGCAAGAATCTGACGGATCAGGAATACGAACTCGCCACGACCGTTTCGGGCATCAACGCGGGAACGCTCGAGCTATATGGCGCACCGCGAACCTATGGCGTCGAGGCCCGGTACCGGTTCGAGTGACGAATGAACAGCGGGGTGCGGTCATGAGCGGAGCTATCGATATCAAGGGGTACACGGCGCCCGGATTCGAGCGGGTCAGGAAGGCGTTCGCCCGGAATTTCGACGAGGACACCGAGTGCCCGGAAGTCGGCGCCGCATTCTCCGTCGTTCACGAGGGCCAGTGCGTCGTGGATCTCTACGGGGGCTGGGCCGATGCGGCGCGCAGTCGGCCGTGGACACCCGACACCATCGTCAACACGTTCTCCACAACCAAAGGGATCGGCGCCATCTGCATCAGCGTGCTGGAAGATCGCGGCGCCATCGACTACGACACGCCCGTGGCGCACTACTGGCCGGCGTTCGCGGCCGAGGGCAAGCGGGACGTGACGGTGGCGACCGCCCTGTCGCACCAGGCCGGCCTATCCGGCCTGCGCACGGCGCTCACCATTGAAGATCTCTTCGATTGGGACCGCATCACCGCGCTGATCGCGGCGGCATCGCCGCTCTGGGAACCGGGGAGCAACGCCGGTTACCACGCGATCACCTGGGGCTTCCTTGCGGGAGAACTGGTCCGCCGGGTGGCCGGCGGCATGACCCTGAACGAGTTCCTGCAGCAGGAACTGGCCCGGCCCCTCGACGCCCAGTACCACATCGGCGTGCCGGACGCCCGATTGCCCGACGTCGCCGAGATGATCGCGCCACGCGGCGAGCCGGTGCAGACGCTCGCCGAGATGACCGAGATTCTGCGGCTCACCCTCGGGAATCCGATCATCGAGGCCGGGGTTGCGAACCGCCGCGATTTCCAGTCGGCCGAACTCGCGGCCCTCAACGGCACAGGCAACGCACGCGCCATCGCACGCCTCTACGCACCCTTCGCCCTCGAGGGTCGCTACGCTGGGCGCTCGGTACTGAGCGCCGGCGCGATCTCGAGAGCGGTCACGCCCCGCTTCGTGGGCATCGACATGAATCTGGGCACGGACGTTCGCTGGGGCGCCGCGGGATTCTTCGGCAACAATCCACGGCGCTGGTACGGGCCGAACCCGGTCGCGTTCGGGCACAGTGGCTGGGGTGGATCCATGGGATACGCCGATCCGCAGGCACGTCTTTCCGTCGGTTATGTCCTGAACCAGATGGATGCCAACCTGCACGGTGATCCTAGGAGTATGCGGCTGGTGGACGCGCTCTACCGATCGTTGGAGGATCTGTGAATCGCCGGCGCCCGCCGGGCTGTGGTGAATCGACTTGAGAATCGGAATCAGCGCGACATCACTGCTCGCGACCGGGTCGATCGATCGCATCATCGAATGCGCGCGTGGCGCCCAACGTGACGGCTTCGCTCAGTTCTGGCTTGGCGAGCATATAACCGGCGGGGTGGATGCCGTCACGGCCCTCGCCATGGTCGGCATTGCAGTGCCGGGTCTCGAGTTGGGGACTGCCGTGGTTCCGACCTACCCACGCCACCCGATGGCGCTCGCCTCGCAGGTGCTGACCGCATCCGACGCCCTGTCGGGCGGTTTTACGCTGGGCATCGGCGTTTCGCATGCATCGATGCTTGCCGAGCTTGGGCTCGAACTCGAACGCCCTGCGCGCCACACGCGCGAGTTTCTGTCGATCCTGCTGCCGTTGCTCGAGCGCGGAGAAGTTGCCTTTGACGGCCACATGCTGACCTGCCGCGCACGCACGTTCGTCCGCCCGCAGCGCCGCTGCCACGTCGTCATCGCGGCGCTCGGGCCGCACATGCTGAAGATCGCCGGTGAGCTGGCCGATGGCACCTCACTCTCCTGGGTGGGCCCGCGCACGATTCGCGATCACATCGGGCCGCTATTGCGGGAAGCAGCTGATCGCGCGGGTCGAGGCGCGCCGCGAATCATTGCAACGGTACCGATCTGCGTGACGGATGAAGCTGACGCGGTACGACAGGCGGTGTCGAAGCGCCTCGCTTTTTACGGGGAGCTGCCATCGTACAGGGACGCTCTGTCGCGTGAAGGCGTGCGTGAACCCGGCGATCTGTGCGTGATCGGCGGCGAAGATCATGTTCGTGAGGTCCTCCGCGCATACGCCGACGCCGGCGTCACAGATCTCGCGGCACTCGAACTCCCGGCTGGGTCGGGATCGGCCGGGCGGACACGCTCGGTACTCCGGGAGATCGCGCGCGCCGGCCCTTGAGCAGGCATGGAAACCCGAGCATGGGTCATGCCCGCTCGAAAGCCACGACGCGCCTCAATCAACCGTCGCGCGACTGCAGTACACTCGGTCCGGTCCCGCCACCTCTCCGGACTCTCATGACAGACGAGAACGCCGCCACCACGGCGGCCGACGCACCGCCTCACCCGACTTTTTCCGAAGCCTTCCTGTGGTGGCTCAAGCTCGGCTTCATCAGCTTCGGCGGGCCGGCCGGGCAGATTTCGATCATGCATCAGGAGCTGGTCGAGAAGCGCCGCTGGATCTCGGAGCGCCGGTTTCTGCATGCGCTCAACTACTGCATGGTGCTGCCCGGCCCGGAGGCGCAGCAGCTGGCGATCTACATCGGCTGGCTGCTGCACCGCACCTGGGGGGGTATCGTGGCCGGGGCACTGTTCGTCCTGCCGTCGCTGTTCATCCTCGCGATCCTGACGTGGGTGTACCTGGCGTATGGCGACGTGCCGCTGGTACAGGGGGTGTTCGCCGGCATCAAGCCAGCGGTGGTGGCCATCGTCATCGTCGCGGCGTCGCGCATCGGCGCGCGGGCGCTCACGAACGAGGTGATGTGGGGCATTGCGGCGCTGTCCTTCGTGGCGATCTTCGTGTTCCGCGTTCCCTTTCTATTCATCGTGCTCGGCGCGGCGCTCTTGGGCATGGCGGGCGGCAAGTGGCTGCCGGCCAAGTTCGCAGTGGGTGGCGGCCACGGCGCGGCGGAGAAAAGCTGGGGCGCGGCGGTCATCGATGACGCCACCCGACTGCCGCACACCCACCACAGCACGGCGCATCTGGTAAAGCTGCTCGGCGTGGGGTTCGTGCTGTGGACGAGCATGATGTGGCTGCTGCCGTCCGGGACGCTGAGCGACATCGGAGTGTTCTTCACCAAGGCAGCGCTGGTGACCTTCGGCGGCGCCTACGCGGTACTGCCGTACGTGTATCAGGGCGGTGTCGACACCTACGGCTGGCTCACCGGTGCGCAGATGATCGACGGCCTCGCGCTCGGCGAATCCACCCCCGGCCCCCTGATCATGATCGTGGCCTTCGTCGGCTTCGTCGGGGCGTGGACGCAGGAGGTCTTCGGGTCGGAAAACCTGTTTCTCGCCGGTTTCATCGGCGCCAGCGTGGCGACCTTCTTCACCTTTCTGCCGTCCTTTGTGTTCATCCTGGCGGGCGGGCCGCTGGTGGAGTCCACGCACGGAGACCTGAAGTTCACGGCGCCGCTCTCCGCCATCACGGCGGCGGTCGTGGGGGTGATCCTCAACCTCGCGTTGTTCTTCGGCTGGCACGTACTGTGGCCACGGGCCTCCATGGACGCCCCGTTCGCCGGCGGCTTCGAGTGGTTCCCGGCCGTTGTGGCGCTGGCGGCTTTCGTCGCGCTATGGCGGTTCAAGCAGGACATCCTCCGCGTGCTGGCGGTGTGTGCGATGTTGGGGCTCGGTTTCACGTTGCTCGGCTCGACTATTCTGGGTCCTGGTTGAGGCCGTTCGATGGCGTGTCGATTGAATCGAGGGCGACGTTCGATATCAGCGATCGAGTCCTGCGGGATACTTCCAATCGAGTCGGGCGTCCCAATGCTCCGGCCGCAGGCCCATGCCGATGGCGCGCGCCGGCAGGCGCTGCAGCACCGGCAGCCATTGCAGCAGCCGCAGTAGCAGCGGTGGCCGAATGGACGCAGCCGCGGACAGTGCGGGCACCAGCACGCGCTTGTGCGCGAACACCTGCGCAGCCTGGGTGAGCTGGGCCGGACGTTCACGCCGCCGCTGCACGGCGGCAAGATGCTCTGTCGTCAACGTACCGTCGCGCAGCGGCGTGCCGAGGATTCGCGCCGCGGCGATGGCGTCCTGCACCGCCAGGTTGATGCCGACGCCGCCGACCGGTGACATGGCGTGCGCCGCGTCACCGATGAAGAGCAGGCCGTCGCGCCACCAGCGCTCCAGCCGGTTCACCTGCACCGACAACAGCATTACGACTTCCCAGCTGTCGAGCTCCGCCACGCTCTCCGCCAGGTTCGGCGCGATGCGTGCAATGCGCTCGCGGAAAGCCGGCAGGCCGGCCGCACGCAGCGCTGCTTCGCTGCCTTTCGGGAACGGCAGCGCGCATTGCCAGTAGTCGCCACGATTGATGAGGACCAGCACGCCATCCTGTGAGACGCGCCCGAGCGACTCGGCGCTGGCCGGGCCGCGACGGCTCAGCTGGAACCAGAACACGTCGATGGGCGCGCCGATGTCCCGCAGCGGCAGCCCGCTATCGTCCCGCAGCCGTGAAGCGCGGCCGTCGGCGGCAACGGTCAGCGAGGCATGGATCGTCATCGGTCCATCGGCCGTCACGGCATCGATTCCGGTGACCGCGCCGGCGTCGACGCGGCACGCCATTGCTTCTGCGGACATCAGCAGGCGGAAGCCGGGCAAACCGCGTCCGGCCTCGGCGAGCCGATCGAGAAAATCCCACTGCGGCATCATGGCGATGTACGGCGCCACGACCGGGAGGCGGCGGAAGTCGGCGACCCGGAACGGCCTGCCCTCGATGATCACCGAGACCGTCTCGGTGCGCTGGTGCGGCCGCTCGAGCAGGCGGTCGAGCACACCCATCTCGTGGAAAGCCTGCAGGGTGGAGGGATGCACGGTGTCGCCGCGGAAGTCACGCAGGAAATCGCCGTGCTTTTCCAGCACGATCACGTCGACGCCCTGCCGCGCGAGCAGGTAGCCCAGCACCATGCCGGCGGGACCGCCACCGGCGATGCAACAATCGGTCGTGAGCTCGCGCACGCGGCACCTCTCGCCTGAACCAGTCACGTCAGTGACACTTCAATCGGTCAACGTGCTCCGGAGCATTTCATTAGATCTTCCCTGTTCATCTTGTACACCCTGATATGTGTGTCCGCCAACGCGGCGCTCATCGACGGTGAGCTGACGATGCGGGGCGTAACGAGGCCGGTGACGCTCGAGGCGGATTTCAGCGATCCTGCGTGGCAGGATAAGCCGTAGCGCGACTCGCCGCTGCCGGGCATGCCCTTGGAAGCGGCCCATCGAACGCACTATCCTCCCGCGACCTGGAGCATGAGAAGAATCGCGCATGATCGACGACTACACCCAGCGCCACTACCCGTTCGAGGGCTGTTTCAATTTCCGTGACATCGGTGGGTACCCCACCATCGACGGCCGCAAGGTACGGTGGGGTCGTTATTTCCGCGCCGGCCGCCAGGACCGGATGACCGCAGCCGATCTCGCGCGACTCGAGGCCCTGGGGATCAGGACACAGATCGATCTGCGCCGCCCGGACGAAGCCGAGGAACAGGGACCAGGCCCCCTGGTCGCGCTGGGCGCCGCCTACCACAACATCCCGGTCATTCCGCCGGGCGGCACCGAGCGCCTGAGCGCGCTGGTGGGCGACACCGCCATTTCCGGAAGGCGCTACCTCGGCTACCTGGAGTTCGGCCCGGAGAGCTGGCTGCGCCTGTTCGACATACTCGCCAGCGCCGAACGCCACCCGGTGGTGCTGCACTGTACGGCCGGCAAGGACCGCACCGGCGTGTCGACGGCGTTCCTGCTCGCCGTGCTGGGCGTCGACCGACGCTGGATCGAAGCCGACTACGCGCTCACCAACCTCGACGTGGCCCGCCAGGTGGACCACCTCGAGCGCACCGGGGCCCTGCCGGAAGGCGTGGACCGTGAGGCCATGATGCGGCTCGCCGGTATTCCGGTCGAAGCCATGCGCGACTTCCTCGACGGGGTCGAGGCACGCTGGGGTGGCCCGGTCGAATACCTGCGCAGCATCGGTATCGGCGACGCGACCTTCGATGCGGTGCGGCGGGCGTTCCTGGACGGCTGACTCGCGGGCAGGGCCGTCGTCTGCGTTCAGAAGCAGAGATCCGCCATGGTCTGCGAACCACGGTCCCGTCAGGATCATGGCCACGATGCACCATCGATCACCCTCACCGGCATTCGTCGCCTGCCTGCTGTCCATCGCCGTCCTTCCGGCGGTGGCGACGGCCCAGGGCGCGCCGGTGTACCGCTGCGATCCCACGGGCGGCCGGCCCACCGTGTTCAGCCAGTTCCCCTGCACCGACACGGCCGAGGCCATGCACATCGAACCCGCCCAGACCTTCACCGCGCCGCCGCTCGCGCGGACCGAGCAGGAACGCCTCGAGAACCTCACGCGCGAACGCCAGCAGCAGTCCGCTCGCCAGGCGCGCGATACCGGGCGCGCAGCAACCGAGCAACGCCGGCTCGAACAGATCCGTGAACAGCGCTGCGAGGCGGCGCGTGAGGCCCTGCAGGCGCTGGCGAGGCAACGGCGCCGAGGCTATACGCTGGCCGAAGTGCCGGGCCTCGAACGGCGCGAGGCGGAACTACTGGCGGTGCGCGGGGCCAACTGCTGAGTGCCGCCGCGGGAGACCGGCCGCTCCGGGTGGCTGCCTGACACCCCGTGATGCCATATCGACTGCGCCACCATCGATGGCATGATGGCCAGGACACAGAGCGCGGCGGTCACATGTACTACGGCTATCGTTTGATCGGCGCCGCGTTCGTCGCGCAATTCGTCGCCGTGGGTGCGCTGAATTACGCCGCAGGCGCTTTCATGACGCCCATGACGGACGAACTGGGCTGGACCCGCGCCGAGTTCATCCTGCCGCGCAGCCTCGGCCAGTTCGTGATGGCCTTCACCGGGTTTCTGATCGGCGCGCAGGTCGATCGCCGCGGCGCCAGACCACTGATGCTGGTCGGCCTCACCACGCTCACGATCGCGCTCCTGGCACACGCGCACATCGACTCGCTCTGGCAGTGGGTGGTGCTGAACGGCGTGGTGCTCACCGTCGGCGCCGCGCTGCTCGGCAACCTGGTCGTCAACGTCACGCTGGCCAAGTGGTTCGTCGAGAAACGCGGCCAGGCGATCGCCTGGTCGTCGATGGGCGTGTCATTCGCCGGCATCGTCATCACGCCCACGATCACCTGGTTCATCGACGCGTTCGGCTGGCGCGCAGCGTGGCAGGCCATGGCGCTCGCGACCTTCGTGATGACGTTGCCGGTTGCACTCGCGATGCGGCGCGCGCCGGAGGACCACGGGCTGCATCCGGACGGGAAGTCCGCGGCACAGATCGCGGCAGGCCATGGCGCGCGGGCACAGGCGGACTTCGACTCGTCCGTGACCCGGGGCGAGGCGCTGCGCATGCGCACCTTCTACCTGCTCGTGTTCGCCTTCGGGCTGTTCCAGGTCGTGATCCCGGTGGTGCTGCTGCAGACCATCCCGTTCATGACCGATGCGGGGTACTCGCGCACCACGGCGGCCTTCATGATCGCGATCGCGTCCATCCCCGCGCTCGTGTCAAAGCCGCTGTGGGGCTACCTGATCGATCGCATGAATCCGAAGCCGCTGGCCGCCATGTCGGCGCTCTGCACGGGGATCGCGATGGCGATGATCGTGTTCAGCGTGCAGGCCCGCGCGGAATTCTGGGAGTACGTCGCTTTCTTCGTGCTCGGGCTCGGCTGGGGCGGCATGATCCCGCTGCAGGAAGTGATCTGGGCTTCGTACTTCGGCCGGCGCCACCTCGGCGCGGTACGCAGCGCTGCATTGCCGTTCACGCTGATTCTGGGCGCAGGTGGGCCGCTGGCGGTCGCCTACTACTACGACGTCGTGGGCAGCTATGACGGCGCGTTTCTCGCCGTCGCGGCATCCTGCGTGGTCAGCGCGGGCCTGCTGCTCGCGCTGCCGCGCGCCGGGCAACGCGCCGTTGCCGGCGGCCCGTCTGGCTCTCAGCCCGGCGCGATATCCAGCGGCCGGTAGTAGTCCTTGCCTTCGCGAATGTAAGCTTCGCGCCGCGCGCGGAACGATGCGCCGGCCGAGCCTTCTTCGCTCAGTGTCAGGTTCTGCCGGAAGTAGTTGATGCTTTCCGGATTCAGCTCCTGGGCCAGGTTCCAGTAGTGCTCGGCCTTGGCAGCCTGGCCATGGGCACGGAACAGGTTGGCGAGCCGGAACGCCGCATCCGCGCGCTGCTCGTCCACGCTGAATACCCGCAGCTTGTCTGCTACGTTCTGCGCCGACTGGACGTAGCGACTCCTGGCACCGTTCGCGATCCAGTCGAGCACCGCCGGTGTGTAGACGTCGGTGCCGAACGTGATGCTCTGGTCACCGGCACTGAACTCGTGGGTCTTGGCGTAGGTGCCTTCATCCACCCGCACGATGGTGCCATGCTCGTCGATCCACGCCGCCGACGGCACGTTGACGAAGTTGAACGCCTGGCTGATCACGTGGTCCTGGTCGATCACCTGGACGTACGTGGCGCCCGCAGCGTCGAAGATGGGCCCGGCCGCCGCTTCGCCGCCGGTATCCTGGGCGGCGGAGATCAGCACGAAGTTCGGATCGTCGATCTGCTCATACACACGTTGCCACACGGGCACGTCCATGAAGCAGCCTCACCACGATGACCAGGTGACGATCAGCGCCTTCTTGCCCTTGAGATCTGCGAGCCGCACGACCTTGCCGGACCGATCCTTGACCTCGAACTCCGGCGCCTGGGCGTCGATCAGGGTACGCGCGCGTTTCTGCGGGATCTCGCCGAAGCTCCAGACCCCGGCTTCGCGATCCGCCACGAACGGCTGTTCCAGCAGGTTCGCGAACGCTTCGAGATCGATCCAGGTGACGTCGGCCTCCCGCTTCAGCACGGTATCGCCCAGCGGAATGCACAGCGCTTCGTAACAGGCGCCTTCCGGCTTCAGCTCGAACCCGTTGACGCAAGTCAGGTCGGCCGGGCTCACGAGCAGTCCATCACCGGGACCGACGGCGTCGAGCCGGATGGTCCGGCCCTGGTACAGGACCGTGCGCGCGCCTTCGGGATGCAGGGGCGTGGGCTCGAACGGGTGCCGGAGTTCGGGGTAGGCCATCAGGTTGCGGGCCATGGCTGGTTCCTCTGGAGGTGCCAGCCCATCCTAGCCGGGTTGGGGGGCCCGCGACAGGGGCCGTCGTCCACCGGTGCTTGAGCGTCTGCTCAAGCGATGCGGGCCGCAGGCACCTGCTGGCTCAGGCAATGCAGGGTACCAAGCCCCACCACGACATCGCGGCAGTCGATACCGATGATCTCGCGATCGGGAAAGCAGCCGCGCAGTACCTCGAGCGCCTCGGCATCACGCGCGCAGGCGAACACCGGCACCAGCACCACGCCATTGGCGATGAGGAAGTTCGCGTAGCTCGCCGGCAGCCGCTCGCCGCCGTGGTAAAGGGGCTCGGGCATCGGCAGCTCGACGATGGTGGGCCGGGCGCCATCGGCGAGGCGCAGGTCCGCGAGCCGCTCGCGGTTCTCCGCCAGCGGCCGGTGGTTCGCATCGCGTCCGTCAGGTTCGACAGCCGTCACGATGACGTCCGCGGCCACGAAGCGCGTGATGTCGTCCACGTGCCCGTCGGTGTCGTCGCCGACGATGCCGTCACCGAGCCAGCACACGTGCGAGGTGCCGAGGTAATGCGCGAGCAACGCCTCGATTTCCGCGCGCGAGCGGCCGGGGTTTCGGTTCGGGTTCAGCAGGCACTGCTCGGTGGTGAGCAGCACGCCGGCGCCGTTCGTGTCGATCGAGCCGCCTTCGAGAATGTGGTCGACCTTCACCACCGGTACACCGAGCCGCGCGGCCATCTGCGGCGGCACCTCGTCGTCGAGGTCGAACGGCGGATACTTGCCGCCCCAGGCGTTGAAGCCGAAGTCGAGCCCGGTCAACCTGCCCTCGGCATCGAACACGAAGATCGCGCCGTGATCGCGGCACCAGGCGTCGTTGGTGCGGATCGGTACGAAGGAGATTGCGTCGCGCCGCGCGTTATCCGGCAACAGGCCGCGCACGTGATCCGCATGTCTTGCGTCGAGCACGTTGAGATAGACGGGTTCGTGCCGCGAGAGCACGGCAACGGCCCCTGCCAGCGCGCGCTCGGCGCCGGCGAGTTTTCCGGGCCAGGTGGCGGGATTGTGCGGCCAGGAAAACCAGGTGCCCTGGTGCGGCGCCCACTCCGGGGGCATCACGTACCCCGGTTCGCGCACGGTGCCGGACATCAGCGGCCGATGCGGCCGAGCATGTCGCGCAGCGCCGCCACGAACGCGAGCGGCTGGTCGAGGAACACGTGGTGCTGCGCGTCGTCGATGGCGACGGCCGGAAAGTCCTGCGGAATCAGCTCACGCATGTACTCGACCGTGCGTGCCGAGAAGAGCGCGCTGTCGGCGCCGTATATGAGGCCGAGCGGGAGTCTGAGGCTGCGGTATTCGTCCGCCGTTCGCATGACGTCCTTCAGGCTGTCGGGCAGGTCCTCGTCGAACTTCCACGCCCAGCCGCCGCCGTCCACCGGCACCAGGGAATGGCGGGCGATGTATTCGAGGATGTAGGTGTTCTCGCAGGACTGCGGCGGCTGCAGGCGGAAGCGGGCGAGCGCGGTCTCGCGGTCGGGGTAGGTCTTGGCACGACCGCCCATCTGCGGGCGCTCGGGGACCGGCTCGTCGGGGTGGCGGATGCCGGAGTCGACCAGGATCAGCCCGCCGAATCGCTCGGGGAACAGGTTGGCAGCCTTGACCGCCATGTAGCCGCCGAAGCTGTGCGCCACTACGACCACGTCGTTGCCGAACCCGGCGTGGTCACAGACCGCGCGGATCTCCTCGGCGTAGGTGGTGCCGGTATATTCGTAGCGGTAGTCGGAGTCGCCCATGCCGGTGAGGTTCATCGCCGCGCAGCGATATTCGGGCGCGAGCTGCGGCGCGATGAAGTCCCACCAGTGGGAATGGGCATTCATGCCGTGAATCAGCAGCACCGGTCGCGCGCCGGCCGGCGCGTCCCAGCGCTGGTAGACGACGTCGCAGTCGTCGACTTCGACGCGGCGCTCCTCGGACGGGGTCTCCACCGCGGTGAAGAACCAGTCCGGAATCGAGGGCTTGGACGGTTCCCGATCCCAGCGCGCCATGGCATGCCTCCTAGAGCGAGCCGAACCGCTTGAGGTGGAAGTCGACGTTGCCGAACAGGGTGTCGATGGTGGTCAGCCGCTTGAAGTAGTGGCCGATGTTGAGCTCGTCGGTCATGCCCATGCCGCCATGCAGCTGCACCGCGTTCTGGCCGACGAAGCGGCCGGACTTGCCGACCTGTACCTTGAACGCGGAAACCGCCTTCTGCGCTTCCGGGCCATAGCCTTCGTCGAGCCGCATCGCCGCCATGTACATGAGCGACTTCGACTGCTCGTGCTCCATGAACATGTCGACCATGCGGTGCTGCAGCACCTGGAACTTGCCGATCGGCTGGCCGAACTGTTCGCGTGTCTTGCAGTACTCGACGGTGGCCTTGTAGAGCACTTCCATGGCGCCGACGGCCTCGCTGCCGACTGCCATGATGCCTTCGTCGATCACCCGCTCGAGCACCGGCAGGCCGCCACCGACTTCGCCGAGTACGGCCTCCGCGCCGACCTTTACGTTCTCCAGCGTGATCTCGGAAGCGCGCAGTCCGTCAACGGTCGGATAGTCGCGGCGCGAGACACCGGGCGCCTTCGCGTCGACCAGGAACAGCGTGACGCCGTCGCGGTCGCGCTGCGCGCCACTGGTGCGGGCGGAAACGACCAGCACATTGGCTGCAGGCCCGTTCAGGACCACGGCCTTGTAGCCGTTCAGCACGTAACCGCTGCCGTCGGCTTTCGCGGTGGTGACCAGGTCGGCCAGGTTGAAGCGGCCCTGCGGTTCGACGTAGGCGAGCGCGCCCTGCAGCGAGCCGTCGATGATGCCGGCCAGGTACTGATGCTTCTGCGCCGCCGTGCCGGCGATCTTGAGCACGCCGCCGGCCAGCACCACGGTCGGCAGGAATGGCTCGACCACGAGCCCCTTGCCGAACTGCTCGAGCATGATCATGGATTCGATCGCGCCGCCGCCGAACCCGCCGTCCGCTTCCGGAAACGGCACGCCGAGCCAGCCGAGCTCGGCGAACGTGCGCCAGTTCGCGCGGCTGAAGCCGTCTTCGCCGCGGATGAGCTTCTGCCGTGCCGCGAAGTCGTAGTCGTTCTGGATGAAACGGGCGACGCTGTCCTGCAGCAGCGTCTGTTCTTCGGAAAATGAGAAATCCATGACGTCCCCTTAAAGCCCTGTCAGCTGGTGCGCGATCGTGTCCAGGTCGGTGATGCCGGTTGCGTCGTCGAGGACGGTCGCTCCCCCGGCCAGCATGGCCTGCACGGCGGCAAGCGCGTAATGATGCCCGATCGGGCCTTCATTATCGACGGTCAGCGGGTCGGGATCCGGCAGGGAGTGGTATCCGAACGCGTCGACGGCCAACGCGCCGATCCGCTCGCGCAGCCGGTTGGCGCGCAGGCGCAGGGCACGCGCCCGCACGGTCGGGTCCCGCATCGGGCCGTCGAACGGGGCCCCGGTGAGGTGGCGCAGTTCCAGGGCCTCGAGCGCGGCGATCTCGACGCCGAGGTCCGCGCAGTGGCGGCGGAAATCCGGGTCGTCGGCGAGCTGGCCGTCGTTGCCGGGCAGATCCGCCGCCAGGGCCATGAGGCGCGCCAGGGGCAGCGCCAGGGTGGCGGCCGGCGGCTGACGTTCGAACGCGGTATCGCGCAGGGCATTCAGGATGGCGAGCCCGGCGCCGGGTTCGCCGAGGCGCGCCGTGATCGGTACCCGTACGTGGTCCAACGCGACGTGGCAATGGTTGGGGTCAGAGTCAAATCGCCGGTCGGCGCCCCCGGGGGGCGCGACCGGCGATTTGACTCTGACCCCAACTGTCGCCAGGTCGATGGCCAGCAGGTCGGCCGTGCCGGGGCCGGTACCCACCAGGGTCAGCATCCAGTCGGCGCGCGCCGCGCCGGTCACCAACGCCTTGGTACCCTGCACGACGAAGTGCGCGCCGTCCGGGTCCGGATCCGCGCGCGTCGCGATGCGCTCCAGTGCCCAGCCCGCTTGCGGCTCGGCAAGTCCCATGCACCACCGCTCACACCCGGCGCGGATCGCTGGCAGGTGGCGTTCGCACTGTGCCGGCGTGCCGAATCGCCACAATGCCGGAGCGACCAGCTCGACGGTGACCCGGTCGAGCGCCGGCGCCCCCGCGCGCGCACACTCGAGCGCCCAGAGATGCCGACGCAACGGCGACCAGCCGGTACCGCCCCAGCGCTCCGGCCAGTCAGGGACCGACCAGCCGCGCGCGACCAGCGCCGTATGCCAGGCCAGGACGACCGGATCCGGCAGCGGACGTCCTGGCCGCTCGTATCCCCGCACCCGCGATGTCCATTCGGTTTCGATGAACGCACGGGCCGCTTCCAGAAAGCGCTGGTCGTCACTCGCGAGATACAGATTCACGTCATCGGGCCCGGGTCGGCAGCAACATCCAGGCGCGCATGATGACGCAACCCTGCCCGGTCCGCGAAGCCCCGCCGGCCCCACGACCGCGACGGCTTCCGGCTCGGCCCGATCGTGGGCGACGACCGTCGCTGATCGCTCGGCGGCCAGATCAACGGGCGAGCCGGCGCCTGGGACATCGATGCGGAGAGTTAGCTGCAGTTCGGCGAATTCGCAGGATGCTCCCGATCATCTGCTGCTACGACGAAGTAACACACCGCCCGACGCTCCCCGGAACCGAGCCGGCGCGCCCACGCGCACTCGAGCTTCGCCCAGTCGTCGCGCGGCAGCAGCCCGTCGCCGAGCCAGCGGAACCCTGCGCTATCGTAAACCGGCCGTACCCGAGCGGCGAGCGTGTCCGCGGTCAGTGCCGGCAGGCCGAGCCGATCGAACTCACGCTGATCGCGTGCAGGATCGATGCCGACGATGACTTCGAGCACCCCGTCGGGCGCACAGATGCGCCGGATGCCCGCGAGCATCGCGGGATCCGGCAAAGCGACACCGCGGAGCAGGCTGCCCCACGGAAAGTGCACGTGAACCTCGTCGGCCAGCCCGTCGAGTTCGGCTGGCAAGGCTTCCGCGGCGGCCTGCACGAACATCAGGTTCGGCGTGCCGCCGCGTTCAGGGCGACGGAACGCTTTCTCCGAGAGCTTGCGCAACGGGTCCGCGTTCGCGTCGATCCCGATGTAGAACCGGTTCGGGTTCGCGCGGGCCGACTGGTACACAAAGCGTCCATCGCCGGTCCCCAGGTCCACCACGATCCCCTCGCCGGTATGGGGCAAGCAATTCGAGGAGTTCGGATCGGTCGAGCTATCAGCGGCCGGGACCACGAATGCGGTAGATCATGATCAGTATCCTTTGCTAACCGGATGCGCATGCACGGCGTGCATGCAGGAGCGCAATTCTGCGCCCATTTCACCAGGCTTGCACGCGGCCCGGACCATCACCGAGACTGGCGCGTCCATCACGAGGCCCCGCACATGGCGAGCGACCCGTCGATTCCCGCCCGCTCCGGCACCGCGCCGCGCCGCCGCCAGCTCGCCGTGCTGGTGTTCGGGCTGGTCACCACCTCGATGGCCAACACGGTACTGTTCACCGTACTCGGCCCGCTCGCGCGCGAGATCGGGCTGACCGAAATCCACGTCGGGATCATCGTCTCGGCGACCGGGCTTACCTTCCTGCTCTCCGCGGCGCTGTGGGGGCGTCTGAGCGACCGCTGGGGCCGCAAGCCGGTCTATATCGTCGGCGTCTGCGCCTACGCGCTCGGCGGGGCGGTGTTCGCGCGCCTGCTGGGCCTCGGGCTCGAGGGCGTGCTGACCGGCATGAGCGCGTTCTGGGCGCTGCTCGTGTTCCGGGCGGGCGTGTACGCAACCCTTGCCGGCGGCCCGCAGCCGGCCGCGTCGGCCTGGGTGGCCGATACCACCAGCGGCGCCGAGCGTACGGCCGGCATGGCGCTGGTAGGTGCCAGTTTCGCGATCGGGTCGATCCTAGGGCCCGCCTTCGGTGGACTGCTGGCGCCCTTCGGGGTGCTGACGCCCCTGTACTGCATCGCGGCGCTCGGCGTGGTGGCCGCACTGGCGGCAGCTCTGGTGGTGGAGGAACCGCGCGATCACGCAGCGCGGAGTGCCGCGCGCGGGGAGCCGCTGTCGCCATTCGATGCGCGCATTCTGCCACTGCTCGTGACAAGCACTCTCACGTTCATCACCATAGGCGCCACGCAGCAGACCGCCGCATTCTACATCCAGGATCTGTCGGGCGCCGATGCCGCGGGCACCATGCGTCAGGTCAGTGTGGCGATGGTGGCCATGGCCACCGGCATCCTCGTCGCCCAGGTCGGCATCGTCCAGGCGCTGCAGCCCGCGCCGCGCACCCTGTTCATGGCCGGCCTGCCGCTCGCCGCCGTCGGTTTCCTGATTCTGATGACGTCGTCGGAGGTCTGGCAGGTAGTGGTCGGCTACGCGCTCATGGGGCTCGGCTACGGCCTTTCCAATCCGGCGGTGTCGGCTGCCGTGTCACTCGCGGTCGACGAGCGCGTGCAGGGTACGGCGGCCGGATACGTGAGCTCTTCGTATGCCGGTGGGTTCATCATCGGCCCGCTGCTCGGCACCGGCCTGTACCGGATCGATCCGCACATCACGTTCGGCGTGTGCGCTGCGCTGGTTGCCACCGCATTCGCGATCGCAACATGGACCACTCGACGTGTCGGCGTCGTTCCGGACGCCACGCGTCAGGACGTGGGATAATCAGTTCGAACCGCCAACCGCACGCTGGCGATCAGCCCGACCAGCGAGGACACGAACGCGAGCCCGATCAGCGCGGTCAGCAGGCCGATTTCGATATTGGTCGATGCCGGCCGCGTCAGGTCGACCAGCTTGCCGAAGAAGCTGCCGTACAGCATGCCGGCCGTCGCGGCGAACGATGCCGCGAACGCACAGTGGCGCGCCGGCGTCGGGTGCTTCATGAGGATCGCCGTGATCACCAGCGGGACGCCGATGAAGAAATCATCGAACACGAACAGCAGGTTGCGGCCCTGCCCCCAGCTGCGGACGGTCTCGCCGATCATGAGCGAGGCGCCGAGCAGGATGGCCCAGATTCTCCAGAAGGTCATGCCGTCTTCCTCCTTTCGGTTCCAGCGAGGACTCAGGCACTGGCACTCGGCCGCGCGGATACGGCGGCACGCCAGCGCGCGAGGTGTGCGAGTTCAGGATCCGGCGGGAGCCCCACCAGCGACGCGGCGAAGTCGATGACGCAGAGCGCGGTGATGTCCGCGATCGTGTAGCGGGCGCCCGCCATGAACTCGCGATCGGCGAGTTCACGATCGAGCCGCTTGTAGAAGCGATGCACCGCCGCGTCGGACTGTGCCTTGGCCTCGGGGATCTGCGTGAAGCGCCCCGCGGCGATCTGGGCCACCACCGGTCCGTTGACCCAGGAGGTGCCGACCTGCGAGAGCAGTTCGAGTTCGAGCTGGCGGTTGGTCATCTCGATCCGGCCGAGTTCGACGGGCGTGCGACCGAACAGATTGGGTTCGGGTTGCACGGCCTCGAAGTAACGGCAGATCGCGACGGATTCGCCGATGCACGTGCCGTCGTCGAGCTCAAGCACCGGGATCTTGCCGCTCGGATTCTTCCGCAGGAACTCGGGTGACTTGTGCTCGCCCTTGCGCATGTCCACCTGCCGCATCGGTACCTCGATGCCTTTCTCGGCCAGGAACACACGTACGCGACGCGGATTGGGCGCGGCGGTTGAGTCGTACAGCAGCATGATCGGTCTCCTCGGGCAAGTGATTGGTTGGGGCGTTACGACGACGGCGCGCTTACTCCGACCCCAATTGTTACTCCGACCCCAACTGTCGGGGTCAGGTGCGGACGATGGTGGTGCCGATGGTGTCGCCGTGCAGCAGCTCGACGAACGCGCGCGGCGCGCTGGCGAGACCCTGGTATTCGCTGACGCGTGGGACCAGCTCGCCGCGTTCGATCCAGCCGGTTATCTCGGCGCGCGCGGCGTCGTAGCGGTCGGCGTAGTCGAACACCAGGAAGCCTTCCATGCGGATGCGGTTGTTGACGAGCAGGCCGGGAATCCCGCGCGGGCTGCCGGAAGGACTCGTCGTGTCGTACTGGCTGACCGCGCCGCAGCAGACGATCCGGCCGTGTGTGTTCATGCGGAACAGCGCAGCGCCCAGGATGTCGCCGCCCGTATTGTCGAAATACACGTCGATCCGGTCCGGCGTCGCCGCCTTGAATGCGCCCCGGAAGTCCGGGTCCTTGTAGTTCACCGCCGCGTCGAAGCCGAGTTCGTCGACCAGCAGGGCGCATTTGCTCGCGGAGCCCGCCACACCCACCACGCGGCAACCCGCACGCTTCGCCATCTGACCGACCAGGTGGCCGACCGATCCCGCGGCGGCGGAGACCACGACGGTATCGCCCGATCGCGGGCGGCCGAGGTCGAACAGGCCGAAGTACGCGGTGAGGCCGTTGGTGCCGAGCACACCGAGATGCATGGCCGGATCGGCGCCCGTGGGCACCTTGCGCAGCGCGGCCGCCGCGTGCACCGAATGCGTCTGCCAGCCGGTCGGCCCGACGACCAGGTCTCCCGGCGCCAGCTCCGCCGACTTCGAAACCTCCACCACCGCGACCCCGGTGCCGCCCATGACGATGCCCGCACGCGGCGCACCGGCATAGCTCGCACTCCCCTGCAGCCCGGCGCGCTGGCCGGCACCGATGGTGAGCGCGAGGGTGCGGCACAGCGCTTCCCCGTCCGCAGGCACCGGTAGCGGGACCTCGACCAGCTCGAAGTGTTCCACGGTGAGCGGGCCGTCGGGCACGCGTGCTATCCGGACCTGGGCATTGCTGGGCATGAGCTGCTGAACCTCCCCGTCGGCATGTACGCGCGATTGTCGCACAGGAACCGCGCAATGGCTGCGCGACGTCGGCGATCCGGCCTCCATTGCCGGAATCGTGCAAACGATCGAAGAACTTCTTCGTTCTGTTGCCCGCCCGGACTCCATAGGATGCGCCTCCGCAAGCGGGACCGCCCGCCGCTATCGAAGATACGCCAGCAAGGGGATACACATGAAGCCATATTGGATCGCCGCCACGGCGACCGCTGCCGTCGTCGCGCTGACCGCGCTGCCCGGACCCGCGCGCGCCGAAGAAGCCGCGTCGGCATCCGGCACGCGGGTCATCGAGGAGATCACGGTCACCGCGCGCCGACGCGCCGAGGTGGCGCAGGACGTGCCGCTCGCCATCAGCACGATCGGCGGCCAGCAGCTCGAGGATACCGGCACGTTCAACGTCTATCGGCTGCAGACATTGCAGCCGAGCCTGCAATTCTTCTCATCCAACCCGCGCAACACGGCCGTCAATCTGCGCGGCATCGGCGCGCCGTTCGGCCTGACCAACGACGGCATCGAGCAGGGCGTCGGCATCTATGTCGACCAGGTCTACTACAGCCGGATCGCGGCCTCGACATTCGACTTCCTCGACGTCGACCAGATCGAGGTGCTGCGCGGGCCCCAGGGCACCCTGTACGGCAAGAACACGACCTCCGGCGCGCTGAACATCACCACCCGCGCGCCGAGCTTCGTGCCGGAAGGCTCCGCCGAGGTTTCGTCGGGCAGTCTCGGGTTCGTGCAGGCGCGCGGCGCGCTGTCCGGCCCGCTTCTCGACGATCGGGTCGCCTACCGTCTGGTGACCTCCGCCACCCGGCGCGACGGCCTGTACGAGAACGTCACCACCACGGCTGCGGTCAACGAGATCGACAACCTCGGCATTCGTGGGCAGCTGCTGTTCGTGGCGAGTGAGCGGCTCGACATCACGCTCGCGGGGGACTTCAACCGCCAGGATCCCGAATGCTGCGCCCTGCTCCACTACGACGTCGCACCGACGCTGCGCCCCGCGAACCGGCAATACGAGTCGCTCGCCGCGGCATCCGGCTACCAGCCGCCGAGCCGCGATCCGTACGACCGGAAACTCGCTGCCGATTCCGAACTGAACGCCAACCAGAAGTTCGGCGGCGCATCCCTGCGCGCCGAGTGGAACCTCGACGCCGGCACGGTGACCTCGGTGACCGCCTGGCGCTACTGGGACTGGGGCCCGTCCAACGATCGCGACTTTACCGGGCTGCCCATCACCACCGTTTCGGCGAATCCGTCGAAACAGCGGCAGTGGACCCAGGAAGTCCGTTTCGCCACGCCCGGTGACCGGCGCGTGGACTACGTCGCGGGCCTGTTCGCATTCCGCCAGACCATCGAATCCACCGGCATCCAGGCACAGGGGAGTGCCGCGAGCCTGTGGCTGCTCGGGCCGGTCAACGGCGCGAACCCCGCGCTGCTCGACGGGCTGCGCCAGGAAACCGCCATCGATTTCGAAAACGACAGCGTCGCGCTGTTCGGCCAGGCGACCTGGAACGTCACCGAGCGATTCCGCGTCCAGCCGGGGCTGCGTGTGAACTACGACACCAAGAACGCGGACTACGCGGCTGTTGCGAGCGGCGGGCTCGACACCGCCGATCCGGTGCTGATCGCGCGCAAGAACAGTGTCCTGCAGAGCCAGGCCTATGTGGCCGACTTCGACGACTGGAACGTCTCTGGCGACCTGAATCTGTCCTGGCGTGCGTCCGACGACATCCTGCTGTACGGCCTGTACGCACGTTCGTTCAAGTCGGGTGGCGTGAACCTGTCCGGCATTCCGAACCGGGCCGACGGTACGCCGGCCCTCGAGACGGCCCAGGTCGACCCCGAAGCGATCGACCACTACGAGATCGGTGCGAAGACCGAGTGGCTCGACGGTCGGGCTCGGCTGAACCTGGCCTTGTTTCGCACCGAGATCCAGGACTACCAGGCCACCGTGGTGAGCGGCGCCATCGGCGTGCTGCGCGGTTACCTGGCCAACGCCGAGGAAGTCCGCACCCAGGGTGTCGAAGCCGACTTCCGGATCCAGCCGACCGATTCCCTCCACGTGTATGTCAACGCCGCCTACACGGACGCCGTCTACGAGTCATTCGACAACGCACCGCCGCCGCTGGAACTGTCCGGTGGCGCCG
Source organism: Pseudomonadales bacterium (assembly GCA_019634925.1). Taxonomy (GTDB): domain Bacteria; phylum Pseudomonadota; class Gammaproteobacteria; order Pseudomonadales; family Azotimanducaceae; genus UBA7803. The sequence goes on along the minus strand of JAHCAL010000001.1, from coordinate 321,932 downwards.
TGCAGTTCGTCGATATCTCCGGCAAGCGTCTGCCCGGCGTGTCGAAGTGGGCATTCAGCTATGGTGCCGAGTACGCCCGGCCGATCTCGGCAGGCGGCGCACGCGGCGAGGGGTTTCTGGCCGTCGACGGCAACTACCGCACCGAATGGTCGTCCAATCCTTCGCCATCCGAGTACATGTGGGTCGACGGTTACGGCCTGATCAACGTCCGCGGCGGATTCCGCTCCGATGGGAACTGGTCGGTCGGACTGTGGATCCGCAACGCCTTCGACAAGGACTACGTCGACTTCCTGGCCGTCCAGCCAGGCAGCACGGGACTCATCGTCGCCCAGGTCGGCGAGCCGCGTACCTACGGCCTGAGCGTCAACGTGAGTTTCTGAGCAACGCCCGGGGCTGGCCGCTCCGGCCGGCCCCGTCTTGTTCCGCGTTCCCGCTCCGGCAGCAGCCCGATTCCAGAAAACCGGGAATGCTATGCAAAAAAACTTCGTTCTGTATCCGTCATCGGGGTCATTAGGATTGCGCGCCCTCGAACACGCGGACCCAACATGCGCACGCGAATCCTGCCGCTACTGGCCCTGCTGGCCCTGACCGCAGCACCTTTGCCCGGTCGGACCGACACGATTCAGCTTCTGAACGTCTCCTACGATCCCACGCGGGAGTTCTACCAGGATTTCAACGCGGCCTTCGCCCGGCACTGGGAAGCAGAGACCGGTGACCGGGTGGTGGTCCGCCAGTCACACGGCGGCTCGGGCAGCCAGGCGCGCGCGGTGATCGACGGCCTGGACGCAGACGTAGTGACCCTGGCGCTGGCCGCCGACATCGACGCGATCGCGGAACGCACCGGCAAGATTCCCGCCGACTGGCAGCAGGCGTTGCCGCGCAACAGCGCGCCCTACCAGTCCACGCTCGCGTTCCTGGTACGCAAGGGCAATCCAAAGAACATCCGCTCCTGGGAAGACCTCGCCCGGGACGGCATCGAAGTGATCACCCCCAATCCCAAGACTTCGGGTGTCGCACGCTGGAACTACCTGGCGCTCTGGGGCTATGCCCTGCACCGCGCGCTCGGACCGGATTTCGCGGCGCGGCTCGCCGATCCGGCCGCGGCCGAGGCCGTGGCGCGCGCTCAGGCGGAAGCAGAGGCATTCGTCGCGCGCGTCTACCGCAACGTGCCGGTGCTGGACAGCGGCGCCCGCGGCGCCACCAACACGTTCATCCAGCGCCGCCTCGGCGACGTGCTGATCAACTGGGAAAACGAGATCCTGCTCGGCGCGCGCGAGATCGACGAAGCCGGTCTCGAAGTCATCGTGCCGCCGGTGTCGATCCTGGCCGAACCAGTGGTGGCGGTCGTCGAGGGCAATGCCCGGCGTCGCGGCACCGAGGCGGTTGCGCGCGCGTACCTCGCGTACCTGTATTCCGAGGTCGGCCAGGAACTGGCCGCCAGGCACTACTACCGGCCGTCCGATCCGGACACGGCGGCGCGCTATGCCGAGCGCTTTCCCACGATCGAACTGTTCACGATCGACGCCGTGTTCGGCGGCTGGCGCGCGGCCAACGCCGCGCATTTCGCGGACGGCGCAAGCTTCGATCGCATCTTCGCACCCGGGCGACGCTAGATCATGACACTCGCCGTTGGTTCCGCGGCACGGCGGCGGCGCTCGGTCATTCCAGGCTTCGGCCTGACCATGGGCTATACGCTCATGTACCTGAGCGTGCTCGTGCTGCTGCCGTTCGTGGCGCTGTTTTTCAAGGCGCTGGAGTTGTCCTGGGGGGAGATCTGGGCAATCGCGTCCGACCCGCGCGCGGTGGCGAGTTACCGGCTCACGTTCACCGCATCGTTCATCGCGGCGTCGATCAACCTGGTGTTCGGCCTGCTGACCGCGTGGGTGCTGGTGCGCTACCCGTTTCCCGGCCGCCGCGTCGTCGACGCGCTGGTCGACCTGCCGTTCGCGCTGCCGACCGCGGTCGCCGGCATCGCGCTGACCGGGCTCTACGCGACGACCGGCCCGATCGGCGCCTGGTGGTACGAGACGTTCGGCATCCGCATCGCCTACACGGAGCTCGGCGTGATCCTGGCGTTGACCTTCATCGGCCTGCCGTTCGTGGTGCGAACCGTGCAACCGGTGATCGAGGACCTCGAGCAGGAAGTCGAAGAAGCCGCCGCGAGCCTCGGCGCCTCGCGCCTGCAGACTTTCACGCGCGTCCTGTTTCCCGCACTGCTGCCAGCCCTGCTGACCGGCTTCGCGATGGCGTTCGCGCGGGCGCTCGGCGAGTACGGCTCGGTGGTCTTCATCGCGGGCAACATCCCCTTCCGAACCGAGATCACGCCGCTGCTCATCATCATCAAGCTCGAACAGTACGACTTCGCCGGCGCCGCCACGCTCGGCGCAGTCATGCTGCTCGCCTCGTTCGTGCTGCTGCTGGTCATCAACGGCCTGCAGATGTGGAGCGGCACGCGCGGGAGGACCCAATGATGGCCGCACCGAACCCACCCCGTGCGCTCACCGAACCGCCCATTGTCCGCTGGCTGCTCACGACGCTCGCGCTCGCCTTCCTCGGCCTGTTCCTGGTGGTGCCGCTGGTGTCGGTGTTCCACGAGGCGCTGCGCCAGGGGCTCGCCGTCTACTGGGCGGCGATCACCGAGCCGGACGCCGCCGCGGCGATCCGCCTCACCTTGCTGGTGGTGGCGATCTCGGTGCCGCTCAACGTGATATTCGGTCTCGCGGCTGCCTGGTCCATCACCAAGTTCCGGTTTCGCGGCAAACAGCTGCTGGTCACCCTGATCGACCTGCCCTTCGCGGTCTCGCCGGTGGTGGCCGGGCTCATCTACGTGCTGCTCTACGGCGCCCACGGCTGGCTCGGGCCCTGGCTCGCGGAGAACGAACTGCGGATCATCTTCGCAGTGCCGGGCATCGTGCTCGCGACCACGTTCGTGACCTTTCCCTTCGTGGCCCGCGAACTGATCCCGCAGATGCAGGCGCAGGGGACCGACCACGAGGAGGCGGCGATTTCGCTCGGCGCGTCCGGCTGGCAGACGTTCCTGCGCGTGACGCTGCCGTCCATCAAGTGGTCGCTCCTGTACGGCGTGATTCTCTGCAACGCCCGTGCCATGGGTGAGTTCGGCGCGGTGAGCGTTGTTTCCGGCAAGATCCGCGGGCTCACCAACACCATGCCGCTGCACATCGAGATCCTCTACAACGAATACCAGCTCGCCGCGGCGTTCGCGGTCGCCTCGCTGCTCGCCGGACTCGCGCTGGTCACACTCGTCGCGAAGAGCGTCGTCGAGCTGCGTACCGAGGCCGAGCAGCGGGCTGCCGCGCAGGCGGCTGCCGCACAAACCACCGCACGCACCCTGGAGCGAGCCGCATGAGCATCGAGATCCGCAACGTCGGCAAATCGTTCGGTGCGTTCCAGGCACTGGACGACGTCTCGCTCGACATCGCGACGGGCGAACTCGTCGCGCTGCTCGGCCCGTCCGGCTGCGGCAAGACCACGCTGCTGCGGATCATCGCCGGCCTCGAGCAGGCCGATACCGGCGCGGTTGCGTTCCAGGGCGAGGACGCCACGCGGCTCGACGTCCGCGCGCGGCGGGTCGGCTTCGTGTTCCAGCACTACGCGCTGTTCCGGCACATGACCGTATTCGACAACGTGGCGTTCGGACTCAAGGTGCGGCCCCGCTCCAGCCGTCTGTCGAAGGCCGCGATCGCCGAGCGCGTGCACCGGCTGCTCGAGCTGGTGCAGCTCGACTTCATGGCGGACCGCCTGCCGAACCAGCTGTCCGGCGGCCAGCGGCAGCGGGTCGCCCTGGCGCGAGCACTCGCGGTCGAACCGCGCGTCCTGCTGCTCGACGAACCCTTCGGCGCGCTCGACGCCCAGGTGCGCAAGGACCTGCGGCGCTGGCTGCGGCGCCTGCACGACGAGCTCCACGTGACGTCGGTCTTCGTGACTCACGACCAGGAAGAAGCCATGGAGGTCTCCGACCGGGTGGTGGTCATGAATCGCGGCCGGATCGAACAGGTGGGTCCGCCGGCGAGCATCTACGACGACCCGGTCAGTCCGTTCGTCTACGAGTTCGTCGGCCAGGTGAACGCGTTGCGGGGCCGGATCGTGGACGGCCGCGCGGAGGTGGCCGGCGTTCGGCTCCCGGCTCCGTCGTTCCGGGGACTCGATCCGCTCGAAGCGGTCGCGTACATTCGTCCGCACGAGATCGCGCTGGCCGACGCGCCCGGGCAGACGGAGGACTGGATCGCCGTGACGGTGACCGACTGCACCATCGCCGGTCCGGTGCTGCGCATCGAGGCGCGCGTGGCGGCCACCGGCGAACGGCTGGAGATCGAGATGCCACGCGGCGGGGCGAGCCTCGCGCCCGGACCGGGCGCACGACTCTATGCGCGTCCGACCAACCCGCGCCTGTTCGCCGACACCACCGCCAACCCGACCGGCCGAGACCGATGAACTTCCAGCAACTGCGCATCTTCCGCGAGGCGGTCCGCCGCAACTTCAACCTCACTGAGGTTGCGGGCGCCCTGTTCACTTCCCAGTCTGGGGTGAGCAAACACATGAAGGACCTCGAAGCCGAACTCGGCGTCGAACTCTTCGTGCGCCGCGGCAAACGCCTGGTCGGTCTGACCGGCCCGGGCCGGGAAATGGTGCCTTATGTCGACCGCATGCTGCTGGATGCGCAGAACCTGCGCACCATCGCGACCGAGTACGGTGGCCGCGAGGACGGTGCACTGACCATCGCCACGACCCACACCCAGGCGCGCTACGCGCTGCCGCGGGTCGTCGCGGCCTTCCGGGCGGCCTGCCCGAGGGTCCACCTCGGCCTCTACGAGGCCGCGCCGGAACAGATCGCCGAACTGCTCCACGAAGGCCGCGCCGACATCGGCATCGCCACCGAAGGCCTCGGCGATCGCGAATCGCTCGCGGTGTTCCCGTTCTACGAATGGCACCACGCGGTGATCGTCCCGGCCGGACACCCGCTCGAACGGGTCCAGCCCCTGACCCTCGAGGCGGTCGCCGCGTACCCTCTCGTCACCTACCGGGAAGGCTTCACCGGCCGCGAACGCATCGACGCAGCCTTCGCCGCGGCCGGACTCGCGCCGGACTTCGTACTCTCGGCCATGGACGCGGACGTCATCCGCACCTACGTCGAGCTCGGCCTGGGGGTCGGCATCCTCGCCTCGATGGCGGCCGAAACGACAACGGGCGCGGGCCTGCGCGTGCTGTCCGGGGACAACCTGTTCGGCCGCAACACCACCTGGATCGCGGTGAGCCGCGACACCTATCTGCGCGGCTACGCGTACCGCTTCATCGAGCTGTGCGACCCGAGTCTCGACGAGGCCCGGATCCGCCGGGAGTCGAGTTCGCAGAGCGACTGATCTCGGCAAGCGCCGCCAGGTCGCGTGCGACGACCTGTCTGGCGGCGGGCGGCGCGCTACGCATTGCGAGAGTCGCTCTGCGGCAGCACCCGGGTACCTGCGCTGCCGGACCACACACGGCCGAGCTCGCCGAGCCCTCCGATCGCCGCCGGGCGTCCGGTCGCAAGAACGAAGTCCAGCGCCGCCGCGACCTTCGGCCCCATCGAGCCGGCCGGCAACGCGCCGGATTCGAGCAGCGCGCGGCACGCACTCACATCGAGCGTACGCAACAACGTTGGCGCCGGGCCGCCAAAGTCGCGATAGACGCCGGCGACGTCGGTGCCGATCACCAGGCCCGCCGCATCGAGCCGGATGGCGAGCAGCGCGGCGACCCGGTCCTTGTCGACGACGCCGGCAACCGGCAGCCCGGCGGCGGTCACCGGCACCCCGCCGCCACCGCCGGCGATGACGTGGCAGTCTCCGAGCATGCGCGCGATGACCGGCAGTTCGCGTACCGCGCGCGGCCAGGGCGACGGCACCACGCGCCGCCAACCGGCGCCGTCCGGCGTGCGCCGTGCCGCGCCACCGGGATCCTGCGCGAGGACCGCCCCGACCGGTTTTTCCGGATCGTGGCCGCGCGGGTCCGCCGCGTCCACCTCGACCCGCGTCACCAGTGCCGCCATCGGCTCGCGCGACGCCTGTTCGAACGCCGCCGCGAGCAGGTAGCCGAGTTCGCCCTGGGTCTGCGCCACGTGCACGTCGAGCAGGCCGAGGTCAGGATCGGCGCGCAGCAGCCGGCCAACCTGGGGCCCATTGCCGTGTACCACGAGCAGCCGGTAGCCGCGCGCCGCGAGTGCCGCCAGCTCCGCGCCGGTCTGCGCCGCGGCGCGACGCTCGGCCACGAGGCCGGGATCGTCGGCACGCTGCGGCGCACTCAACGCATTGCCGCCCACCGCGACCACCAGCAGCGGGCGCGGTGGGTCATCGGCGCGACCCGGCGCATCGGCGAGCGGCAGTGAGTCGCGGGCTCCGTGCATGGTCGGCGAAGGCCTGTCAGGGCGTGGCCGGACTGGCGTCGGCCACGGCGGGCCCGGTCTGGCGCCGACCCATCAGCGTGTAGAAAGTGGGCAGCACGAACAGGGTGAACAGCGTGCCCACCAGCATGCCGGCGGCGATCATCAGGCCGATGGCGAAGCGCGCGTTGGCGCCGGCGCCGAAGGCCATGAGCAACGGCACCACGCCGAGCACGGTCGCGAACGTGGTCATGAGGATCGGCCGCAGCCGCAGCCCGGCGGCCTCCAGCACCGCCTCCCGTCGCGAGACGCCTTCGCGCAGCCGGTGGTTGGCGAAGTCGACGATGAGGATGCCGTGCTTGCTGATCAGGCCGATCAGGGTCAGCAGCCCCACCTGGGTATAGATGTTGAGCGTGGTCATGCCGAGCGCCAGCGGCACCACGGCGCCGAAGATCGACAGCGGCACGCTGATCAGCACGATCAGCGGGTCGCGGAAGCTGTTGAACTGGGCCGCCAGCACGAGGTAGATGAACACCATGGAGGCGGCAAACAGCGGCAGGAAGCCCTGGCTTTCCTCGACGAAGCGGCGCGACTCGCCGAGATACCCGGCGCGGAAGCCCGTCGGCGCCACCTCCTGCAGGGTGCGCTCGAGCAGGGCGAGGCCGTCGCCGAGCGAATTCGGCGGGATCAGCAGGCCCTGGATGGTCACGCTGTTCTGCTGCTGGAACTGCTTACGGGTGTTGGGCTTCACCGTCTGGTGGATGTCGATGACGGTGCTGAGCGGCACCAGGCTGCCGCTGCCGGCGCGCACGTAGTAGCGCTCGAGCCACTCCTTGGTGAGGCGGAAGTCCCGGCCGGCCTGGGGAATGACCTTGTAGCTGCGGCCTTCGATGCTGATGCGGTTGGTCTCTGCCTCCCCCAGCATGATCTGCAGCGTGCGGCCGATGTCCTCCATGGAGATGCCGAGCCGCGCCGCCAGCTCGCGGTCGATGCGCACGCCCACCTCCGGGCGGGAGAACCTGAGATCCTTGGTGACGAACGCGAACACGCCCGACGGCCGCACCCTGGCCAGCACCTCTTCGGCCACCCGGTCGAGCTCGCGATAGTCCGCGTTGCTCGAGATCACGAACTGCACCGGCAGGCCGGACGAAGCGCCGGGCAGGCCACCCGCCGCGAACGTGAAGATTTCCAGCCCGCTGATCCTGTCGTACTTCGCCTGTACCTCCTGGCGCACTTCTTCGAGGCTGCGGTCCCGCTGGCGCCAGGGCTCGAGCTCCAGGCCGCCGAACACCGAGCCCGGTTCGTTGACCTGCCAGGAGTGGGTCACCTCGGGTACCGTTCGCCAGGCCTCCACCATCTGATCGAGGAAGTACGTGGTGTACTCGAGACTGCCGTAGTCGGGTGGCGTCGCGACCGCGAAGATGCTGCCGCTGTCCTCCTCCGGCGCGAGCTCCTTCTGCGCGAGCTGGTAGAACGCGGGCAGGCTCAGGAAGATTATGGCCGCGAACAGCATGACCGCGCCGCGATGGTCCAGGCAGCGGCCGAGCCAGCGCTGGTAGCGGTGCAGCAGTTCGTCGAAGCGGGCGTCGAGCCAGCTCGCCACCACGCCCTGGTGCTGGTGGTCCTTCAGCAGGTACGCGCACATCATCGGGCTCAGCACCAGGGCGACCACGCCGGAGATCACCACGGCGCCCGCCAGGGTCAGGGCGAACTCGCTGAACAGCACGCCGGTCAGTCCGCCCAGAAAGCCGATGGGCAGGTACACGGCCACCAGGGTCAGGGTCATGGCGACGACCGGCCACGCTACCTCCCTGGCCCCCTCCAGCGCGGCGGCCAGTGGCTGCTCACCGGCCTCGATGTGCCGGTGCACGTTCTCCACCACCACGATGGCGTCGTCCACCACCAGGCCGATGGCAATCACCATGGCGAGCAGCGTAAGCAGGTTGATGGAGAAACCCATCAGCCAGATCAGGAACAGTACGCTCACCAGCGACAGCGGTATGGCGACGATGGGAATGGCCACCACGCGCAGCGAGCCTAGAAACAGCAGGATCACCAGCACGACGATCACCGACGCCTCGACCAGCGTGCGCACCACCTCGTCGAGCGCCTCGCCGATATAGATGGACAGATCGGAGTCCAGAAAGATCGACAGGTCGGCCGGGAGCTGGTCGTTCAGCTCCGCCACCTTGGTCTTGACGCGCCTGGCCATCTCGAGCGGGTTGGCGCCGGGCGCTTCCGTGATGGCGATGAACAGGGTCGCCTGGCCGCTGGAATAGACCGCGGCATCGTAGGTCTCGCTGCCGAGCTCCACCGTGGCGACGTCGCCGAGCGTGACCCGGCGGTCACCCTGCTGCCGCACCACGATGGCGGCGAACCGCTCGGGATCCTCGAGGTCGGTCTCGGCATCGACGCTGGCGCGGACCAGTTCTCCGCGGGTGGTACCGGCGGCCGCGATGAAGTTGTCGCGACGCACCGCGGCGTCGACGTCCGCCGCGGTGACGCCGAACGCGGCCATGCGGGTGGGATTCAGCCAGATACGCATGGCGAAGTCGCCGACCCCGAGCAGGCGCGCCTCGCCGACCCCCTCGATCGTGGAGAGTACCGGCTGGATCGAGCGCACGGCGTAGTCGGCGCGCTGCTGAACGCTCATCTGCTCGCTCAAGAGCGCGAGGTACATCATGGCGTCGCCGCCGGTGCGATTGCTGACCACCGGGTCCTCCACCTCGCGCGGCAGCTCGAAGCGGGCCTCGTTGATCTTGGTGATCACCTCGCCCATCACATCGGTCGAGTTCTCGCCGAGGCGCACCCAGACCTCGATCTGCGACACGCCGGTGTTGCTGGTGGAGGTGATGTAGTCCACGCCCTTGGCGGAGGCGATGCGGCGCTGCAGAGGCGTGGTGACGAAACCCTGAACGGTCTCCGCGCTGGCGCCCGGGTACACGGCGCGCACGAAGATGACGCTCTTCTCGACCTCGGGATACTCGCGCAGGCTGAGCTGGGAGCCGGCCTGCAGGCCGACCAGCAGCATCACCGCGCCGATCACCAGCGCAAGCACCGGCCGATGCACGAAGATGTCGGTGAAGCGCGGCATCACAGCGCGACGCGATCGTCGATGACCACGCGGACGCCGCGATAGAGCTTGTTCTGGCCGACGCTGACGACGCGTTCACCGGCCGCCACCCCGTCGAGCACGGCCACCCGGGCATTGCGCACCCTGCCGACGCGCACGACGCGGGCACTGGCGGTGAGCGCGCCGTCCTCCAGCGGCTCGACGACGTAAACGAGATTGCCCTGCAGGGCATACGTCACTGCGGTCTCCGGGACCGTGACGACCGTCTGGCGCTGGCCGAGATCGATTTCGAGCGACGCGAACATGCCCGGCAGCAGGCCGTCGGTGCGCGCGAGCCGCGCCCGCAGCAGCATGTTGCGGGTATCCGGGTCGACGCGCGGATCCACCGCGGTGACCTCCGCCGGAAAGTCCCGATCCGGATAGGCATCTACCCGCACGGCGATGGCGAGCCCCGGGCGCAGCGCGGGCGCGAACCGGGCCGGCACGGTGAAGTCGATCTCGAGATCGGTCAGGTCCTGCAGGGTGGCGATCAGAGTGCCGGGCGACAAGTAGTCGCCGACGTCGAGCCGGCTGATGCCGATCGTACCGGCGAACGGCGCCTCGATGCGCTTGTTGGCGAGCCGCGCTTCGGTCTCCGCCAGCTGGGCACGCGCCCGCTCCAGGTCTGCCCGGCTGCGGTCGAACTGGGTCTGCGGAATCGACTGGCGCGCCAGCAGCACGCGGTCGCGCTCGAAGAGGATCTCGGCCAGTTCCAGAGCGGCCTGCTGGTTGCGCCGGCTGGCGCGTTCAACCTCGTCGTTCAGCACCACCAGTGGCTGGCCAGCCGCCACCCGGTCGCCGGATGCGAAGCGGATCTCGACGATCTCGCCGCTCGATTCGGAGGTGAGTTCGACGCCCCGCACCGCCCGGATCGTCCCCACTGCGGTCAACGTCTCGTCCCAGGTCTCGGTTTGCGCGGTGGACACCGCCACGGTCACCGGCGGCGGTCTGAAGTCCATGCTCGCGAAGGCGCTGAAGCGCTGGTAGAGGTAGGCGCCGATGGCGCCGAAGATCGCCAGCAGCAGGGCGATGGCAATCGCGTACGCCTTCATGCGGTCGCACCCGTGGAACGATCTGCGGGGCCGCGGGAGCGGGGATCAGCGCGCGTCATCGAGTCGAATCGCCGTGCGGTCGAGGCGTGACGATATACTCGCGAGCGGCGCGGTCGCAACGCCGCATCGCACGCGCGCGCAGCGCGCTCAAGCGGCGCCCCGCGCGATCAGGAACTCGCGTACCAGGTCGAGCAGCCGCGGTTCGCCGGCGTCGGCGTACGCATAACGGGCGCGCACCACCGGCCGATCCACCGGCACCACGCGCGCGAAGTCGATCGGCGTGCCGGCGACCACGACGTCGGCACCCGACGCCGCGATGGTGGCCGCGAGCGCTGCCCGCTGCGCGGGGCTGTAGCCCACCGCCGGCAGCACCGGCCCGATGTGCGGATACTGCGCGTAGACCCGCGCGATGTCAGGGTGGGCGCTCTGCCGCGGATCCACCAGCGTCACGCCGGGCAGACCGCGCACCGCCTGGTAACCTGCCCCGAACGCCATGCCGCCGTGGGTGATGGTCGGGCCGTCGTCGACCACGAGCACCCGGCGCCCGGCCAGCAGTGTCGGGTCGTCCAGCACCACCGGCGAGGCGGCGCGTACCTGCGGCACGCCCGGCGCGAGCCGACGGATCCCTTCGGCAAGCCGCTCCACGGACCCGACTGCGGCGGCATCGACCTTGTTCAGGATCACGAGGTCCGCGGCACGCAGTACGGCTTCGCCAGGATGGTGGGTGTCGAGCTGGTCCGGTCGCAACGCGTCGGTCACGACGATGTGCAGGTCGGGCCGCACGAACGGGAAATCGTTGTTGCCGCCGTCCCAGAGGATCAGGTCGGCTTCCGCTTCCGCGGCCGCAAGGATCGCCGCGTAATCGACCCCGGCGAACAGGAGGTTGCCCGCCGCGACGTGCGGCTCGTATTCCTCGCGCTCCTCGAGCGTGCAGTCGGCCGCGTCGATGTCGGCGAGGGTCGCGAAGCGCTGTACGCGCTGGGCAGCGAGATTGCCGTACGGCATGGGGTGACGCAGCACCGCCACACGCAGCGGCGCGCAGCCCGGCAGGCCGTCGGCGAGCGCGCGCGAAAGGTAGCGTGCCGTCTGGGATTTGCCGCAACCGGTACGCACCGCGGAAACCGCTATCACCGGGCGACGGGACTCGAGCCAGGTGGATTCCGGTCCGAGCAGCACGAAGTCGGCGCCGGCCGCGAGCGCGCGCGCGCCGACGTGCATCAACTCGGCGTGGCTCACGTCGCTGTAGGCGAACACCACGCGCTCGACCGATTCCACCGCGCAGACCGCTTCGAGATCGGCTTCCGGCACGATCGGAATGCCCTCGGGGTACAGGCGCCCGGCGAGGGACGCAGGATAGCGACGCCGGTCGATGCCAGGAATCTGGGTGGCCGTGAAGGCGACGACCTGCACGCCGGGGTCATCCCGGTAGACGTGGTTGAAGTTGTGGAAGTCGCGCCCGCCGGCGCCGCAGATGACGGTGCGTACCGGACCGTCGGGGTCCGGGCGTCGGGACATCGGTGACACTGGTTCCACAGCGCTGCTCCTCCGCGGGTGCGAGCGGGCGTGCGCGCTCCCGCTGCGGCGGGCCAAGCGCCGCACGCCAAACTTACCACGACCGGCCCGGCCGGGCCGTGGCTTGCCAGCGCGCGCGGCCGCGGGCTACCCTGCACGCGGCTCGCCATACACCTGCAAGCTCATCCGGAACACCAGCATGTCGCGATCCACCGCGTCGCAGAAATCCTTCAAGACCAAGCTCCACCACCGCCGTCTGAGTGCCGTGCTGAAGAACACCGGCCACCGGCCGCCCGGCGACCGCGACCGGCCGATCCTGATCCGCCTGGCGCCCGAGCCGGGCGTCGAACCTTCCACGCTGCCGCCGGTGCGCATCTTCGTCGGCACCGAGCCTGCCCAGTTCCGCGCGGAGCGGGTGCTCGTCTGGTCGATCCGCCGGCATCGCGATCCGGCGCGCGCCTACGAGATCCACCTGATGAGCAATCTGAAGGGGTTCGACCGGTCCTCCTGGAAGACCGGCTTCACCCAGTATCGCTACGCCATTCCCGCGCTCGCGGGCAATGCGGGGCGCGCCATCTACAACGACGTCGACCAGATCTACCTCGCGGATCCGGCAATCCTGTTCGACCAGGACATGGGCGACGCGGCGCTGCTCAGCATCGACGACCGCGAGACGTCGGTCATGCTGCTCGACTGCGCCAAGCTCGCGCCGCTCTGGACGCTCGAGATGGCCAAGCGCTCGAACAAACACAAGGTGTTCCGTGCAGCCGTCCACGATGCAGGCCGCTGGGGCCACATGGATCCGCACTGGAACGCGCGCGACGACGAGTACGCGGAGGGACGCTCGAAGCTCCTGCACTTCACGACCCTGCACACGCAGCCCTGGCAGCCGTTCCCCGAACTCCTGCGTTACCGGCGGCACGCGCAGAGTGCATTGTGGGACACGCTGGAGGCCGAGGCCGACCAAGCCGGCTTCACGCTGTTCACCAAGGCGGCGCCGAGCGAGCGTTATCGCGAACTGCTCGACCTCTACGCGACCATGCACGAAGAAGGGCGTCCCGAGTCCGGGCACAGCGCGCAGAGTACCTTCTCGGGCATCTCGCTCACCGAACACGTGGCGCCGATCGCCGAACTGGTCGGCCGGCACGCCGCGGCGACCGTGCTCGACTACGGTTCCGGCAAGGCAACGCTATACCAGGCGGCTCCCGGCGAGGACCCCGCATCGCGCTACAAGACCATGCCCGCCTGGGGCGACGCGCGGGTGACCTGCTACGATCCAGCCTACCCACCGTTCGCCGGCCCGTACGATTCGCAGTACGACGGGGTGATCACCACGGACGTACTCGAGCACATTCCGGCCGAGGACATCCCGTGGGTGCTGCACCACCTGTTCGGCCATGCGCGCAAGTTCGTCTATGCGGTCGCCGCCTGTTACCCGGCGAAGAAGATCCTGCCGGACGGCACGAACGCGCACTGCACCCTGTGTCCGCCGGAATGGTGGGCCGCGCAGATGGAACTGATGGCACGCGCGCACCCCGGCGTCGACTGGGTACTCTGCACGCAGGAGAAGAGCCCGCTCGCCTTCGAGCAGCGCAAGAAGCTCTTGAAGTCCGGCATCCGGAGCCGCTTCTTTTCTGCGAAGTCCGCTTCGCAAGCCGCCTAGCCCGCATCCGTCACCGATTGGCGAGCGAGGGCGTGGAGATGCGGGGAAAGACAAGGCGCGCGATAGATCGGGCGCGCAGGCGTACTCGACAGTACGTCGAGCACCCGATCGGAGCGCAACGCAGGATTTGCCCGCAGATCCGCGACCGCAGCCGGCAATCGGTGACGGATGCGGGCTAGCCGCGCGGCCCGCGCTAGCGCGTGGGACCGGACTCGGAAAGCGCCTCGCGCAGGCCGTCGGCGAACTCGCGCAGACGTGCCTTCAGGGACTTGCGCACCTTGATGTCGGTTCCGCCGAACATCACGAAGCCGTTCACCGCGATGCGCGGCGCTTCCGGGTCCGGGTTGCCGGGCGCCTTGTTGGAAACCCCGCCGAACAGGCAGAACACGTTGGCCGTGACGTTGGCATGCGGCGGCACGTAGATGTCGTCGCCGCCGAACATGCAGAAGATCCTGACCCGCACCGTGCGGCTGGTGAACCGGGCGTCGGTGAAATCGATGGTGCTGCCGCCGAACAGCGTCACGATGCGCAGTTCCTCCGGTACCGTCCACGGACCCTTGCGGTCGTTGCCGCCGAAGATGCTGACCACCCAGCCGACGTCGGGGTCGTCCGGCTGCTCCTCCGCCGGGCCGAGCCGGGCCGCCTTGCGTTGCGTATAACCGGCGTCCACCTCGAGGTCGAGGTCCGCAGTCAGCGCGGTCAGTTGTTCATGCGCCGCCGCTTCGAGCGCCGCGTCGAGCCGGCGTTCGAACGCCTCCAGCGACAATTTGCCGTGGCCGTAGTTGACGATCAGGCGGTCGATGGTGGCTTCGCGCAGTGTGTCGATCGGCGTGTCTTCGGTTCGCGTCGGCATGTCGGCTCCTCTCCCTGACTCCCGTCGGCCGATACAGGGCCTTGCCATGACCCGCCCCGGCCTGAATCCCTTCCAGGCAAGCAACTAACGTACCAGCGGCAGGATCCAGTCGGCGCGCGGCGCGAAGGCCCGCTGCATGGTGCGCCGCGCATTCCGTCGTGCGCAGGCCCCGCGCGGGCCGGGCCACCGGAACTGGGTAAACCGACCAACTTGTGGTCAGAAACCTCAATCCCCAGCTGACGCGAGCCGTTGCCGCGCCGAGCGGATGCCGTGGTCGAGCCAGCCGCGTTCGTTGCTGTTGACCGAGCGCGCGCGCAGGGCTTCGAGCGCAGCGATGCGCACCTCGAGTGCGCCCCGGTGACCTGCATCGGCTGCCAGCGCCATGTCCGCAAGGTGCAGCGCGCGCACCGGCTGGCCCTCCGCGAGCAGTACCGCGGCCCGTGCGCTGATCGTATCGGGCCCACCGGCCAGGCTGACCGCCTCCGGGTAGACGGCCGCAGGCGGCTCGTCGTACATCGTCGAAGGATTGCCGTCGAACCAGCCCGCGTAACCTTCGTAGATGCCGCGGATCGACCAGATCAGGTTGCCGTAGCCTTCGCCCACGTCGAGTTCGGCGGGCAGCCGGATCTCGCGCATGAGGGTGAACACGTCCTTGCCGGCGTTCATGCCCGCCACCACGGCATCGTGCACGTGGAGGATCGCATCGCGATACCGGGTGAGCGCCGTGGTGATCGCCGCGTTGCCGTGGATCGGCCGGCCGTGGCTCGGCAGCAGGATCTCCGGCCCGAGCGCCAGCACGCTATCGATCGCGGCCACGTACTCGAGCGCCCAGCGCGGGCGCGTGCCGCGCAGCGTGTACATGTTGGGAAACGATTCGTAGTAGTTGTCACCGATGAAGGCGGCCTTGTACTGCGGCAGCCAGACGGTCAGGTGATCGGGTGTCTCGCCCGGGGTGTGCAGGAGCTGGAATTCGAGTCCGCCGAGCGCAAACGCGTG
This sequence comes from Pseudomonadales bacterium, assembly GCA_019634925.1. Taxonomy (GTDB): domain Bacteria; phylum Pseudomonadota; class Gammaproteobacteria; order Pseudomonadales; family Azotimanducaceae; genus UBA7803. The sequence goes on along the minus strand of JAHCAL010000001.1, from coordinate 306,374 downwards.
TTCCTTCTCGAACAGGATCGTCGCCGGCACGGTCGCCCCGAAGTTGCCGGCCCACGGCCGCTCGGGCGGTACCGGCAGCCCGAACTGGGCCGCGTTGCGGCGCCCGAAGAAACCGGCGAGGCGGGCCTGGTAGTGCAGGAACTCGGCGAACCCGGCCTGCGCGACGATTTCGGTCCCCGGCTCAACCCACGCGCCGAGCCCGCCTGTGTGGTCGCCGTGGCCGTGGGTGAGGATCACGTAACGTACCGGCCGGTTGCTCACCGCATCGAGCAGTTCGCGGGCGCGCGCGGCGCGCTGGACACCGGACGTATCGACGATCACGCGCCCGTCCGGTGTGTCGACCTGGAAGGTGTTGCCGAATCCGTAGACCACGTGGATGGCGTCGTGGACCCGGTCCGCCGCGGACTGCCCGACGCCGGACTCGAGAGGGCTGTCGGCGCCGAGCCCGCGTGGCGCCTGCGCCGCCGCCTGGAAAGGCGCCAGCGCGGCTGCGGCCAGGAGCAGGCCGGCGGCCGGCAGCACCCGGCACTCGACTGGCAAGCGGAACCGTTGGCTCCATACGAACCGTGATCGACGCATCCTGAACCTCCCTCCCGTACTCGTCGTCGAGGGCCGACCCTAACAGGTTTTGACCCGCGAGCGGTACGCGGCAGGCGGGCATTCCGCCCGCCCGGCGCGGGCGCTAACCTTCCATTTGCCAGCCTTGCCAGGGAGATCTGCGCCATGCCCCGCCCCAGGCGCCCGTCGAACGCCGGCCGCGAGCCCGCGCCGCTCAGATATCCGCCGGTCGGCGTCCTCGCGGATGCGTACGCGCGCGTGCTCGAGATCGCCCTGCAACTTCCGGGCGTGGAGGATACCCGCGCCTACGGGACACCCTGCATCAAGGTCCGCGGCAAGGTCATGGCGCGCCTGCGCACCGAGGCGGAAGGCGGGCTGGCGCTGCGCTGCGACCTGCTCGAGCGGCACATGCTGCTGCAGGCCGATCCGCGCGCGTTCTACCTGACCCCGCACTACCAGGACTGGCCGATGGTGCTCGTCAACCTGATGGAAGTCCGCTGGGACGCCATGCCCGGCCTCGTCGAAGCCGCCTGGCGGCTGGTGGCACCGCCGCGGCTGGTGCGGGAATACGACGCCGGCCACGGAACGCAGTAAGATCCGCCCCGGATTCCAGGTACAACCGGAGAGGGGACCCCGACCATGCCACGCACCCGCCTGCGCGCATTGACCGCGCTTGCCGTTCTGCTGCTCGCCGTGCCGTCCGCGTTCGCGGCCGAGGTCCGGCTGAACCGGTCGATCGAGACACTCGCCGCCGGCAAGCCGGTGTTCGGCATGTTCACCGGCAACTTCTCGCTGGCCAGCGCGCGCGGGCTCGCACGCTCGGACCTGGATTTCATCTTCATCGACATGGAGCACGCGCCGTTCAACGTGGAAACGCTGCAGGCATTCCTGGTCGGCATGACCGACAAGGCCCGCCTGCTCGAGAACGGCCACGGCCAGATGGCGGTGACGCCGCTGGTGCGCATCCCCATGAACGGCCGCGAGAGCCTGCAGTGGCAGGTGAAACAGGTACTGGACGCCGGCGCGTTCGGGGTGGTGTTCCCCTACGTGGAAACACGTGAGGAAGCCGAGCAAGCGGTGCGTGCGATGCGTTACCCGCAGCGACGCGGCGACCCCGCGGTCGAGCCCGCCGGGCTGCGCGGCTCGGGAGCCTCGATCGCGACCTGGTTCTGGGGCGCGGCCGACTATGCCGAGCGGGCCGACGTGTGGCCGCTCGACCCGCGCGGCGAGCTGCTCGCGGTGATCCAGATCGAATCGCGGCGCGGCGTGGAGAACATCGAGGAGATCGCTTTGGTACCTGGGATCGGTGCGATCTTCGTGGGTCCGGCGGACCTGTCGCTCTCGTACGGCAATCCCGGTTCACGCGACGATCCGGAAATCGCAGCGGCCATGCGCAAGGTGCTGGGGGTCTGCAAGGCCCGCAACATACCCTGTGGTCTGACCACCAGCCAGGAGACCGTGGCCGAATACCTGGCCGAGGGGTACAGCTTCGTGACGGTCGGCTTCTGGGACGACGCCGGCATTTCCGACCGCCCGGCCACTGCCCTGCGCATCGGCCGGCGTGCAGCGGGGCGCGACTAGGCAGCTACGGCTGGACCGTTGGGGTCGGAGTAAAATCCCACCGCCAGTCCGCGCCGGCGGCGCGGACTGGCAGGGGGATTTTACTCCGACCCCAACAGTCGCGATTACTGCTAGACTGCGCGCCGCCGGGGGTCGTGCAGTACCCCGGCACCCCCAACCTTTCGGGCAGCGCCCGGAGTCGAGATGAAAACCCCCAATATCGATTTCATGGGCTGGCGCCGCGTGGCGTCGGCCGTGTCGCTCGTGCTCGTTCTGCTTTCCGTCGGGGGGCTCGCATTCCGCGGGCTCGACCTCAGCATCGAATTCACCGGCGGCGCGCTGGTCGACGTCGAGTTTCCGGTCGACGTGGATGTCGACACGGTCCGTACCGAACTGGTGGAAGCCGGGTTTTCCGAAGCGGTCGTGCAGGAACTCGAGTCCGAGCGCCACCTGCTGATCCGCGCGCCGACGGCCGGCACCGACCTCGGCGCGGTGACAGAACGACTCACGACTGCCCTCGACCATGTCCACCCCGCACACCGGATCCTGGGCTCCGAACTCGTCGGGCCCACCATCGGCGCGGAACTGCGCGACAGCGCGGGGCTGGCGACGCTCGCCGCACTCATCGCGATCGGCATTTACATCATGTTCCGCTTCGCCGGCAAGTTCTCGCTCGGCGCAATCATTGCACTGGTACACGATGTATTGATCACGCTCGGCGTGTTCGTGTTCTTCGATCTGACGTTCGATCTCGCCGCATTTGCCGCGGTGCTCGCGCTGATCGGCTACTCGCTGAACGATACCATCGTGGTCTACGACCGTATCCGCGAAAACTTCGTCCGCATGCGCGGCGCCTCGACGCTCACGGCCATCAATGCCGCACTGAACCAGACCCTCGGGCGCACGATCGCCATGTCAGGCACCACGCTGTTCACCCTGGTCGCACTGCTCGTGTTCGGCGGGGAAGCGCTGCGCAGCTTCTCGCTGGCGCTGACCGTGGGCGTGGTGGTCGGCACCTGGTCATCGATCTACGTGGCGTCGGCGCTGCTGATGTTCATGAAGGTCGACCGGACGAGCCTGGTGCGGGAACTGCCACCGGTGGAGGGATAGTTGGGGTCAGAGTAAAAACGCCCGCCCAGGCCGGCGCCTCCGGCGCCGGCCTGGGCGGGCGTTTTTACTCTGACCCCATTTGTCCCCCGCCTCCGATCTGTGCACCATAGGGCCCTTTCGCGATCGAATCCCCTGGCAAGAAGGACCCCGGACCCATGAGCTATCAGACCATCCGCTACGACGTGGCAGACGGCATCCTCACCCTTACCCTGCATCGCCCCGAACGCCTCAATGCGTTCACCGGCGACATGATGAACGAGATGATCGACGCGTTCGATCGTGCCGACGCAGACGACACCGTCCGCGCGATCATCGTGACCGGTGAGGGCCGCGCGTTCTGCGCCGGTGCCGACCTCGGCGCGGGCGGCGACACCTTCAATTCCGAAAGCCGTGGCAACCGGCCGGAAGGGATCCCCCGCGACGGCGGCGGCCTGCTGACCCTGCGCATCTTCGAACTCAAGAAGCCGATCATCGCCGCCATCAACGGGCCGGCGGTCGGCGTCGGCGTGACCATGACCCTGCCGATGGACATCCGCCTCGCCTCCGAGAACGCGAAGTTCGGCTTCGTGTTCGCACGCCGCGGCATCGTCCCGGAAGCGTGCTCCAGTTACTTCCTGCCCCGCGTCGTCGGCATCAGCCAGGCGCTCGAGTGGTGCTACAGCGGGCGCGTCTTCGACGCCAGCGAGGCGCTGGCCGGCCGACTGGTGCGCAGCGTGCACGGCAAGGAGGACCTGCTCCCCGCGGCGCGCGCCATCGCGCGCGAGATCGCCGACAACACCTCGTCGATCTCCGTGACCCTGGTCCGCCACATGATGTGGCGCATGCTCGGCGCGGATCATCCGATGGAGGCACACAAGATCGACTCACGCGGAGTGTTCTACACCGGCAAGTCCGCCGAGGCGCGCGAAGGCGTCGAATCGTTCCTGGAGAAGCGCCCGCCGCAATTCCCGGGCCGGGTCTCCCAGGACATGCCCGCGTTCTTCCCGTGGTGGCAGGAGCGCAAGTATTCGTGACTGCACGCGCCCGTGCGCACCCGTGCGGGCGCCGCGTCAGCACAAGCCCTCGTCAGCCCAAGCAGGAGCATCATCACCATGAGCGAAGCGATCATTGCCCAGAAAGCCCCCTATCCCGTCGACGTGACGGCCGGACGCAAGTACTTCTGGTGCGCGTGCGGCCGTAGCGCCAAGCAACCCTTCTGCGACGGTTCGCACGAAGGCACCGGCATCACGCCGCTCGCCTACACGGCGGAAGCGGATCGCACGCTGTACTTCTGCGGCTGCAAGCAAACCGGCAAGGCGCCGCTCTGCGACGGCCGGCACAACGCGCTGTAACGCGCACACTATCAGGCGACGACACCGACGATGCTGCGCAGGTTCTTCAAGGGGCGCGACCGGCTGAACGATCCGGATCCACGGGTGCGGCGCGAAGCGGTCGCCTCGCTCGATACAGCCGGGGCGCGTGCCCGTCGCGGCGATCTGGCGCGGCTGCTCGAGGACGATTCCGACCGGGCCGTGCGGCTGGCCGCACTGGAGCGGCTGGATGCGATCGACGTGCTCGTGCGCGTGCTCGACGATGCGGCGATCGGTGACGCAGTCGCACGCCGCATCGAAGCACTGGCGCGCGCCAGCGGTGCCGCACTGCCAGCGCATCCACGCCTCGCGACCGGCCGGCTCGCGGCGGCGCCCGAGGCCGAGCGCACCGCAGCGATCGGCGCGATCACCGATCCCGAGCAGCTGATCGGCATGGCGCTCAAGGACCGCGGCAGCCTGCGCACAAGTGTGCTGGCACACCCCGCGCTCAATACCGGCACCGGGCTCGCCCTGCTCGAGAAACGTTCGCGCGGCGCCGACAAGTCACTCAATCGGCACGCACGCGAACGGCTCGACGCGCTCAAGCGCCTGCAGCACCGGGCAGCGGAAGCCAGCACCCGCGCCGAGGAACTCGTCCAGGCGCTCGAGCGTACCGCGGCCGCGAACGAACGGGCGGCCTACGAACGCGCCCTGCACCTCTATCGGGAGTGCCTGGCAGCAATCGACCGGCACGATGCGGCACGGGCCGAACTCGCGCCATTCGGCGAATCACCCGCTCCGCTCGCGGCGCTGCGCGCCCGCCTGGTAGCGCCGGAACCGCCTGCCGAGCCGGTTCCGGCACCGCCGGACCTCGAGGCGCCTTTCGCGCCGGACGAAGCAGGCGCCAGGGCAACGCTCGAGTCGGAAACGCATGCGGACGCATCGCCCGCCGCGCGCGCCACCAAGGCCGATGTCTGGGCCACCACGACCGACGGCGCAGACGCCGCAATCGACGAACCATCGACGCCCATCGAAGGCGAGACCGACCACGCAGCCGGCGAGGCCGAGCGTGCCGCCCGCCGGGCCGCTACCGAAGCAGAAGCCGCCGCGCGCCGCGCGGAGCAGGCCGAACTCGAACGCCTGATCGAAGCAGCCGAGACCGCCCTGGACGCCGGCGAAATCGGCACGGCCCGACAACGGCTCGCCGAAGCCCGCCAGCGACACGACACACTCGGCGCTGCCGCCGCGCGCGCCCTCACGCGCCGGCTGAATCGTGTGTCCGGCCGACTGACCGAACTGAAGGACTGGCAGACCTTCGCCACCACCCCGAAACGCGAGGCACTCTGCGAGGCCGCCCAGACCCTGGTCGATCACCCCCTGCCGCCGCCCGACCAGGCCGAGCGCCTGAAGGCGCTGCGCGCCGCGTGGCGCGAACTCGGACCGGTGAACCGCGCCCGCGAAGCCCGTCTCGCCGAGCGCTTCGACACACTCGCCGAGCAGGCCTTCGAAACCTGCCGCGTGTACTTCGCAGAGCAGGCCGAGCTGCGCCGCAGGAACCTCGCCGAGCGGCAACGGATCTGCGCGGAGCTCGAGACCTACCTGACCGAAACCGACTGGCAGCGCGCCGACATGAAAGCCGCGGAGCAGATACTCCGCACCGCACGCGACTCCTGGCTCGGCTGCAGCCCGGTCGACCGGCAGGCGGGCCGCGCGGTGGAACAGCAGTTCGAAGCGCTCCAGCAACAGCTGCACGAACGCCTGAAGGCATTCTGGGAGCGCAACGCCGCCGCCAAGGGGGCACTGGTCGCCGAGGCGGAGGAGCTGCTAGCGGACAGTGCCGACATCGAGGAGCGGATCAATCGCGCCAAGGGTCTGCAGCAGCGTTGGCGTACCATCGGGGCCGTGCTGCCACGCCAGCGCGACCAGGCTCTCTGGAGCAGCTTCCGCGCTGCGTGCGATGGCCTGTTCGAAGCGCGGGACAGCGCCCGCGCATCGCAGCAGACGGAAATCCGTGAACTCGCCGGGCAATGCGCCGCCGTGCTCGACGACTTCGAGCACACGCTTCGCGAACTCGCGCCCGAAGCGGCGACCGAGGCGCAGGCACGCACGCTCGCGGAGCGGTTGCGCGATCTCGACCGTCTGCCACCGGCACTGCGCCAGCCGCTGGCCGCGCGCCGCGCGGAACTGCTCGACCGGCATCGCAATCTGGTCCGTCAGCGCGCCGCGGCCGGGCGGCTCGCGCGGCTGGCGGAACTCGAAACCACGGACGCGCAGGCGCCTGCCACGGCTGGCGCTACTGTTGCGCTCGACACGCTGCGCCGGCTGGCCCTGCGCGCGGAACAGGCTGCGGGCATCGCGCCGCCGCCCGAGGACGAACCCCTGCGCCTCGAGGTGCAGGTCGAACGGCTGCGCGCCGGACTCGGCGGCAATGAAGACGAAGATCCGCTCGGGCTCGCCGAACGCTGGTGCGCGCTGGGCCCGAAAACCCCGGATGCGGAACCGCTGCGTGCGCGCTTCTTCGCGGCACTGCGCGCACGTCTGCGCTGACCGCTCGAGGACCGGCCCGAGCGCTGCCGAACAGGAAAGGAGATCGACATGTATCCACTGGCTCGAATCGCGCTGCCGCTGATGCTCGGCATCGCACTCGGCGGATGCTCCGGCGAACGCGGCACCGAATCCGGCGAACCGGAAGTTTCGACCCAACCCGATGCGCCGACAGAGACGCTCGCGCAACCCGCATCGCAGCCAGCCCGACCCGACGGCCATTCCAGTCGCGATGCGCTGGACTGGGCGGGTACGTATTCCGGCGTGCTGCCCTGCGCGAGTTGCCCTGGTATCGAGACGACCGTGACCCTGAACCAGGACGGCACCTATCAGCGCAGCATGGTCTTCATCGACGAAAACCCCGAGCCGTTCGTGAGCAGCGGGACGTTTGCCTGGGACACTGACGGGCGGGCAGTGATGCTCGAAGCGGAGGGCGACGAGGCGCAGCAGTACCAGGTCGGCGAGAACGTCCTGTTCCATCTCGACCGCGACGGGCGGCGGATCGAAGGCGATCTGGCGGCCCGCTACCTCCTGCACAAGCACGCGAACGACCCGCAGGTCGAGGACCGCCGCTGGACGCTCGTCGAACTGCGTGGTCAGCCGGTCGACCCGGCCGCGACCGGAGGCACGCCGTTCCTGATCCTGGACAGCGAGCACGCCCGCGCGAGCGGAAACGCGTCGTGCAACACCTTCAACGGCCCGTACAGGATCAAGACCGGCAGCCGGATCGAGTTCCACCGGCACATGGCCACGACCATGATGGCCTGCCCGGACATGGATCGCGAAGCCGCATTCCTGGAAATGCTGACGATGGTCGACAACTACAGCGTCGGCGAGGACGGCGGACTGAGCCTGAACCGCGCGCGCATGGCGCCGCTCGCGCGGTTCGTGGAGATGCCCGTTACAGAGTGACCGGTCAGGGCCTCGGGTCGATCGGCGCAAGCACGCCGAGCGCCGCCTCGATCGCCGCGGCACCGTGCAGGCACAGGTCCTCACGGAACCGGTCGGCGATCACCTGGACACCCAGCGGCATCCCATGTGCGATGCCGACGGGGACACACACCGCAGGCAAACCCAGCAGGTTCATCGGCGTGACGAATCGCATGAGATTCACGATGCGGGCGGCGCCCCCGGGTCCGAGGTCATGCCCGTGCGCGAACTGCGGCTCGCACCAGGTCGGCCCGACGATGAGCGGATAGCGGCTGAAGAATTCCGACCACTCACTGGCGATCGCATGGCGCGTCTGCATGAGTGCCATGCCGTCGGAGTATCCGCGCGGCGTACCGAATACCCCGGTGAAGTCATCGAAAAACGCCAGTGCATCCGCCGACATGATCTTCGCGAATACATCGCGGCGCGTACCGAGCTCCCACGCGAGCCAGCGACCCCAGGTCTCCAGCGCCTCCTCGAGGCGTGGCGGGTCGGCCTCCTCCACGACGAAGCCGGACTTCGCCAGCGCGCCCCCAGCGGCGCGTACACTTTCCCGGATCACCGTGGCGGTGCTGCCGCCAGGCGGATCGCTCACCAGCGCGACCCTGATCGGCGCCGTGGGCAGCGGCAGTTCGGCAGGCGCCGGCCAGGAGAACGGATCGCGCGGATGTGCGCCCGCAAGTACTTCGAACGCCAGGCGCAGATCCGCCACGCACCGCGCCATCGGACCCTGCACCGCCATGAGCTGCGACGACAGGAGGGGCGGTTCCGGCGACGTCGAGTCGGCGTGCGGGATGCGTCCGAATCCCGGCTTCAGCGAGGCGACGCCGCAGCAGAACGCTGGATTGCGCAGTGACCCGCCGATATCGTTGCCGAGTCCGAGCGGCGCCATGCCGGCCGCAAGCGCCGCCGCGTCGCCGCCACTGGACCCGCCCACGGTGTGCGTCGACTTCCAGGGATTGCGGGTCAGGCCGTAAAGGTCGCTGTCGGTGTGCAGGCGCAAACCGAGATCCGGCAGGTTCGTGCGCCCGATCGGAATGGCACCCGCCTGCTTCATGCGCTCGACCATCGGGTGATCGAGCGTGGCCACGGCCTGTGCCAGTGCCCGCAGTCCCTGGGTAGTCGGGTCACCCGCGACATCGATGTTCGCCTTGATCGTGAACGGCACCCCATGCAGCGGGCCGAGCGCCGCCCCGGTCGCCACGGCTCGATCCGCTGCGTCGGCCGCGCGGCGCGCAGAATCGGCAAGTACCTTCGGGATTGCGTTGATGGCTGGATTCACAGCATCGATCCGCGCGAGATGCGCTTCCGTCACTTCCCGTGCGGTCACCTCGCGCGCGGCGATGCGGTGCGCCAGCGTGCCGGCCGTCTGGCGCCAGAGTTCGTCAGTCAAGGTCTACTCCCCACGGATCCTGAGTTCGCCCACGCACGGACCCGCCCCGACAGCGCGCAGGACCGCCCCCAGCGAAATGCTACTGCCAGGGTATCGAATGCGTCCACATGACGCCGTGCTTGACTGACACGAGGTCGGCAGGCCATACATCGCTCCCGATCTGGCACGCAAACTCACCGAGGTCATCGACATGCCCGCCACCCTCCACCTGTCCGGGCCACCCCACCAGCCCCTGCTGCCGGAATTCCAGATCTTGACCGAGCTGCTGCCGTTCGAAGGCGCAGCCGTGCTCGAACTCGGCTGTGGTGCGGCCGCCCTCACCCGACAGATCGCCGAACGGACCGGCGTCGCGCGCATCGTCGCCGCCGAGGTCGACCGCATCCAGCACGGGAAGAATCTCGCAGTCACGGATCTGCCGAGAGTCGAATTCCGGGCGTTCGGCGCCGAGGCGATCGATGCGCCGGATGCGACGTTCGACGTCGTGCTCATGTTCAAGTCGCTGCACCACGTCCCGATCGATCTGATGGACCGTGCATTCGAGGAAATCCGCCGGGTGCTGAAGCCCGGCGGACTGGCCTACATCTCCGAACCGGTGTTCGAAGGCGACTTCAACGAGGTCATCCGGCTCTTCAACGACGAGGAAGCCGTTCGCTTGTCTGCGTTCGCCGCGATCCGGCGCGCGGTCGAGAGTGGGGGTTCGAACTGGTGGAGGAACGGTTCTTCCGTACCCCGGTCAAGTTCCAGTCGTTCGCCCAGCTCGAACACGGCATCATCAACGTGACCCACACCGAGCGCCACGTCACGCCGGAGCTCCTCGAACGAATCCGCGCGCGCTTCGATTCGTTTCGCCGGCCGGAAGGACACGTGTTCGAGGCGCCGCATCGAGTGGACCTGCTGCGCCGGATCTGAGCGGTCGCGTGCACGCAAGATCCGTTCGTACAACGGGCATCAGTCGAGTCCCAGCGACCTGCGGATGCCGACGAGTTCCGCCTCCCAAACCTGCTGGCGCGCGGGTTTCTGAAAACGCTCAGGCCGCGCCTGGTCTTCGGCCAGCAATCGTTCCAGTTCGACAAGCCGTTCGAGCAGCCGGTCTTCGTCGCGCGCCACCACGGACACAGTGTCGGCGTCCTGGTCCGCATGGGAATCGGCGAGCGCACGCGGCGCGGCCACTTGCCCCATGCCGGTAAAATACGCCGCCGCATCGGGCATCTCGATGAGTCTGCCGCGGTCGATCCACCAGAACCGCGTCGCCACGGTCTCGATGAAGCGCCGGTCGTGGCTGGTGAACAGCAACGACAGGCCCGGTTGCAGCAGATCGGCCTCGAGTTCTTCCTTGCCCTTCAGGTCGATGTGGTTGGTGGGCTCGTCCATCACGAGCAGGTTGGGCTGGTTGAGCTGGAAGGTCAGCAGCACGAGCCTGGCGCGCTCACCGCCGCTCAGTACGCGCACCGGGCGGTCGCGCGCGAGCCAGGGGAATCCCCAGTGGATCAGCGTGCGCTTGACGGTGTCCTCGTCGCGCCGCACGCGCGCACGCACCCAGGCGTAGATGCCTGCGTCGCTTCCGAAATCGTCGAGTTCCTGGTCGAAGTAGCCGATCCGCACGTTGGGGTTGAAGCGGATGTCCGTCTGGCTGCCTGGATCCATTGCCGCTGCAGCCAGCATGGTCCGGATCAGCGTCGACTTTCCTGCGCCGTTGACGCCGAGCAATGCAACCCGGTCCCCGGGCCGGAAGGTGAGTTCGTCAACGGAGAACAGCGCGCGGCCGTCAGGCGTACAAACTTCGGTGTGGTCCAGGATGAACACCTGCTTCACCTGCAGCCATTCCGCATCCACGGCGAGCGACAGGCCGGAACCCTCGCTCACGAACGTCACCTCCGCGGCGAGTCGGTCGATCCGCTGCTCGATGGACTTCGCCCGCCGCGTGAACTTCTCGTTGTCGTACACCCGACCCCACGTCGCCAGCCGCTTCGCGCTCGCCTTGAGGCGCGCAATCTCCTTCTCTTCCGCCGCGCGGGCACGCTGCGCGGCCTCGTCCTGCGCCTCGAGCGCCTGCCGCGCCCGGGTGTACGGCACATCGAAGCGATACGCGCGCAGATCGCGCAGCCACAGGGTCTGGCGGGTGGTGTCGTCGAGCAGGTCGCGGTCGTGCGAGATCATCAGGAACGCGGGCACGGCGCTTTCGGTCAGGTAGCGTTTCAGGTGGTACAGCGCCTGCGAGTCCATGTGGTTGCCCGGCTCGTCGAGCAACAGGAGTTCCGGCTCGCGCACGATTGCACGGGCGAACAGCACCAGGTTTTTCTGCCCGCCGCTCAATCGCGCGAGCGGCTTCTCCCATAACGCCGCGGCAAATCCGAGCGCTTCGAGCAGACTCTCGACACGCCAGCCATCGACCAGCCGCCGGTCCGGATCGAGGGCGTCGAGCACCGCGTCACGCGCCGTCAGCGCCTCGAGCGCGCCAGGCAGGAACTGCTCGACCAGACCGATCGAGAGCCCGCGCTGCCGGACGATGCGGCCGGCATCCGGCTGCAGTTCGCCGGTCAGCAGGCGCAGCAGCGTGGACTTGCCGGCACCGTTGTGGCCGACCAGACCGACCCGGTCGCCTTCCTCGAGATGAAGGGAAAGGCCGTCGAAGAGCTGCTTCGTGCCGGCCTGGAACGAAAGACCCTGAACCGAAATGAGAGACATGGCTTACCCCGGACGCAATGGATGTGACCAGCGCGCTGGGGCTCGAGTGGCGATGACAGCCGGAAGATCAGAGAGTCGGCAACCCCGGGCGCTTCAATGCGGCAAACATGACCGCAAACATGGCCGCGAACATGGCGGCGTACACGGGGTGCGCACTCGGTCCCCGAGGACAAATGCGAGATCGAACCCGCATTTGTATGCAGTTGCCTGCATCGTGGTCTCCTTGCTGGGGGGGGGTTGACGGTGCGCACAGGGTATATATGCCTGCAGGTTCAGGCAACCCGCGCCAGAGCGCGCATCTTCCCGGCCGACAAGCATTCGCTTGACCGGTCAGGCTGCCGATAGGCGAGTGGACAGCGGTGTTGTATCGTGAAACGACTCGACGCGCGCATAGGCATGCAATGACAAGGTCCACATTTACCGACCTTTGCCTGGCTGCATGGGTCATCCTGTACTGGTTCGTCTCGGGCGTTACGCTGCTGCAGGGGTGGAGCAACTACCCCACGTGGCTCGACATGGGGCCGATGATGAGCAACGAGGACTTCCTGCACCTGCGGCAGGCGCACTACTGGCTGATCTACCCGCTCGCCGTCATTCCGGGGATGGTCAGCCTGGTTCTGAACGCTGTGCTGGTGTGGCTCCGGCCCTGGGGAATCAACTGGTGGCTGCTGCTCATCCAGTTCGCCACAGGTCTCGTCATCGCCGTCTCGACGATGGTTGTGCAGATCCCGCTGCAGGATCGGATCGACGCGATGGGCTACGATCGCGAACTGATTCAGCACCTGATCGACACCGACCTGTGGGCCCGCAAGATTCCGGGCCTCATCGGCATGAGCATCATGGTGCTGCTGACCTGGCAGGCCGTGCGGCGCAGGACGGCGTAGCGGATGGTCTACCACATGCGAAATGGATTCAAACTGACCGATGCGTTCCACCGAATCTGAGACGAGACCGACATGAGAGTGCTGGTAACCGGCGGCAACCGCTATATCGGTCTCGACCTGGTTTTCGAACTGGCGCACCGCGGCCACGACGTCACCGTCATCAACAGCCACGAAGCGGCTCTGCCGGAGGGCGCGCGGCGCATCCACGCCGACCGGCGCGTGCCGGGTGCATTCGAAGCGGCGTTGCGCGACCGGCGCGACGACTTCGACGTGATCTTCGACAACACGGCCTACGTGCCCGCCGACCTCGAGCCCATGGTGGCCCTGTTCGCGGGGCGCGTGTCCCAGTACGTGTTCACCAGCTCGCAGGCCGTATACCGGCGCAGCTTCGTCCAGCCGATCCACGAGCACTTCCGGCGCCATGCCGCCGATGATCCGGACCCACGCAAGGCGTATGGCGTGGGCAAGGTACAGTGCGAAGACTACCTGCTGAACGAATGGCAGCGCAGCGGATTTCCGGCCACCTGCCTGCGGGTCGGCCACACGCTCGGCCCGCGCAGCGCACAACCCACCCGCGACCCGGCATTCTTCGCGCGGCTGGAGGCAGGCCGGCCAATCCTGGTGCCCGGCGATGGCTTCGCCGCCATGCAGCTGGTGCACATCAACGACGTTGCCCGCTGCATGGCGTCCCTGGTCGGCAACGACCGGGTGCGCGGCGAGGCCTATAACGTCTCCGGCGCCGAGGTGGCGAGTGTCGTCGGCGTCATACACCTGATCGCCCGGGCGATGGGCGTGACGGCACGCATCGTCAACGTACCGATGGACGTCGCGCGCCGGCAGCACCCGCCGCTCCTGCACTGGGGCGAGGCGCTGACCGGTTCCGCCATGCTCTGCATCGACAAGGTGCTGCGGGATACCGAGTGGCGCCCGCGCTTCGGCATCGAGGACGGCTTCCGGGATGCCTACCAGTGGTGGATTCTCGAAGGGCGCGGCCAGTACCGGTTCGACTTTACGCGCGAGGACGAACTGCTGGCCCAGCTCGGCTACTGATTCCCGCCCCCAGGCCATCGAACCAGCAGCGGTTCAGCGCTGCACGATCCTGGTCCACTCGTCCGCGCTCATGACACCGTCACGGTTCGTGTCGACGAACCGGTTGAAGACGAACGCGTGATAGCCGAGAAACTCCTCTCGGCTGAGCGTACGGCCGCGCTGGTTGAAGGCATCGAAGCTGCGCCGGGTATTGCGCCTGCCGTCGCCCTGCAGGCTCTCGCGAAACTCCGTGAGCGACAGGCCGCCATCCGCATTGGCGTCGAACTGGACGAATCGGGACGCCTGGAAGTGAAGGTATTCGTTGCGGTCCACCTTCCCGTCGCCGTTGCGGTCGAGATAGGCGATCACCTGGTCGGGCGCGACTTGTTCGGGCGCGGGTGGGCCGGGCGCTTGCGCCGCGACAGGGGGCGCCAGGGCCAGCACCGCGAAGATCGCCAAGGTTCGCCATTCGTACATGTTCCCTCCCTCCTGCCCGGAGCGTAACCACACTCGGAACCCGCCACAACGGGGGCGCCGAGCGAGCGGTTCACGCGGCCGACCTGTGCGGACGCCGATCAGCCCCCGTCGGACCGGCTGGCACCAACCGACGTTTCCCACCGTCCGTGGCAATGGCGCATCGAATTTCCTATGCTCTGCGCGCATTAGCGCTGCTGGCACGAACGACGGCACCATGCCCCACATCCTCATCGTAGAAGACGAGGCTGCCATCGCTGACACCCTGGTGTACGCGCTGCAGTCGGATGGCCACTCCACCCATTGGACAATGTTCGGCCGTGACGCGCTCAACTACCTTTACCATACAGCCGTGGACCTGGTCATCCTCGACGTCGGCCTGCCCGATCAGAACGGTTTCGAGCTATGCAGGACCCTGCGCCGCGACTCGGACGTTCCGGTGCTGTTCCTCACCGCACGCGACTCGGAGATCGACCGTGTCGTCGGCCTCGAGATCGGCGCAGACGACTACGTCGTCAAACCGTTCAGCCCGCGGGAAGTCGCCGCGCGTGTGCGCCGCATCCTGGATCGCACGCTGCGCAGCACCACGTCACGCACCGAGGCGCAGGCGCCCGAGTTCGTGATCGATGTCGAGCGCGCACGGATCCGCTATCGGGACGTCCCCCTCGAGCTGACCCCGCATCAGTTCCACATTCTTGCCTGCCTCGTGCGCAGACCCGAACAGGTCTTCTCCCGCGACCAGCTGCTCGAAGCCGCGGGAATAAGCACCGGCGCCGGTTACGGCCGCAACATCGACACTCACGTCAAGGATCTGCGCGCGAAGTTGAAGGCCGTCGCGGCACACGAAGACCCGATCCGTACGCACCGCGGCTTCGGTTACAGCTATCAGCCAACGGGACCGCGTCGTTGCCCTTCTCCCTGACGCTGCGCATCTTCATCATCTACGGGGTCTTCGTAGCACTGACCGCCTGGTTCGTCCTGCGCCTGGTCAACGACCAGATCAAGCCGGCCGTACGCCAGTCCACCGAGGAAGCACTGGTCGATACCGCCAATCTGCTCGCGGAACTCGTCGGGTCGGAGATGCGCAACGGCGGCCTGCCTGCCGCCGCACTCGCCGAGGCGCTGGAACGCTACGAACGCAGGCAACCCGGAGCACGGATCTGGGGTCTGAACAAGAACACGGTCAGCCACCGCATCTACATCACCGATGCGCGCGGCATTGTCCTGTTCGACTCGGCCGGCGAGGCGGTCGGCGCGGACTATTCGCGCTGGAACGACGTCTACCTGACGCTGCGGGGCGAATACGGCGCCCGCTCCTCGCCGCAGGATCCGGACGATGCGGACTCCACGGTGATGTACGTCGCTGCGCCGATCCGTGACGACACGGGCATCATCGGCGTGCTCACCGTCGCCAAGCCCAACAGCTCGCTGCAGCCATACATCGATCAGGCACAGCGGCAACTCACCGTCTACGGGGCCGCCCTGGTGCTGCTCGGCATCGCCTTTGCCGCCGTGCTGTCCTGGCGCTTCGGGCGCGCCTTGAGTCTCATGACCGGCTATGCGGCGGCGGTGAGCCGTGGTGAACGCGTTGCACCGCCGCGGCCCACGGGCACCGACCTGCGTCAGCTCGCTGACGCCATCGAGGAAATGCGGGTCAAGCTGGAGGGCAAGGACTACGTTCAGCGTTATGTCGAAACCCTCACGCACGAGCTCAAATCTCCCCTCGCCGCCATTCGTGGAGCCGCGGAACTGCTGCAGGACGAAATGCCCGCGGCCGACCGCAAGAAGTTCCTGCACAACATCGTGTCCCAGGCGGAACGCCTGCAGGATCTCTCCGAGCGCCTGCTCGGCCTTGCCATCATCGAGCAGCAGCAGGCGCCCGCCGCCCTGGAGGCCACCTCCCTCGCCGCCATGGTCGCTGAACTCGTCGCCGCTGCGCAGCCGCGTTTCACGGCCGGTGGCATCGCGGTCAGCGTGGTCGCAACCACGCACGCCATCGTCCGCGCCGAGCGATTCATGCTGCGCCAGGCATTGGAAAACCTGCTCGACAACGCCATTCGGTGGACGCCCAGGGACGGGCGCATCGACATTGAGATCGCAATGCGGGATCGGGCGCTTTGCGTCACCATCACCAACTCCGGGCCGCACATACCCGACTTCGCACTGCCTCGCCTGACCGAACGGTTCTATGCCCTGCCCGATCCCGTGAACGGACGCAAGGGAACCGGACTCGGCCTGAATTTCGTCAAGGAGGTGGCAGCGCTGCATGGGGGCAGGTTCGCCATCGACAATGTTGAAGATGGCGTTCGCGCCCGGCTGTGGCTGCCCGCGGATTCCCACACGATTCCCACACAGGCGCCATCATAGGCCCATATCCGACCTGCATATTGCCGGGCACTCGACCATCCCGGAGAACATCTTGCAGAAGCAGCTGGTTTATCGCGGCCTCGTCCTCGGCGGACTGGTACTGGTACTCGTCATCGTGCTCGGCAGCATTCGAGGTCTCGTGCACGAACGTATGGCACGCAGCCACGAGGTGCGGCAGGACATCGCGCGCAGCACGGCCGGACCGCAGACCCTCGTCGGTCCGATCCTCGTGGTGCCGTTCCGGTTGGCCACGCGCCACCAGTGGATCGATCCCGACACCGAGGCGCTACGCACGCGCCTGACCTACCGGGACGGCAGTCTCCACCTGCTGCCGGACAGCTTGCGCATGACCGGCACGATACGCACCGAAGCCCGCAGGCGCGGGATCTTCGCGGCCAACGTGTATCGCACGATCCTGGAAGTCGAAGGCGAGTTCCGGGTCCCGCCTCGTTTCGGGATCACCGCCGACCCGACGGACTACACGTTCGGTGACGTCACCATGGCCATCGGAGTAGCCGACATCCGCGGCATCGTCGGCAGCCTGGACCTGCACATGAATGGCGCGAACGTCTCTTTTGCGCCGGGTACCGGTTCGCGTGCGCTGGGCTCGGGAATCCACGCGCCGCTGACGATTTCGGAATTGGCGGATGAACAGCGTCTGCCGTTTCGATTCGAGCTCGAACTGGTCGGCACCGAAACGCTGCTGCTGACGCCCGTCGGTAGGACCACGGAGGCCACCTTGCGCGCGGACTGGCCGCATCCCAGCTTCGTCGGTGCATTCCTGCCGCTTGCCCGTGACGTCTCCGACCAGGGATTCAACGCGACCTGGAAGACCACCTCGATCGCCACCAATCTCGATGCCCTGTTCGCCGAATGCGAGGCGGAGCAGTCGCAGTGCGCGCGTATCGCGACGCAACAGCTCGGCGTCAGCCTCATCGATCCGGTCGACCCTTATGTCCTAGGCGAACGGTCCCTGAAATATGGCGTGTTGTTCATTGTGCTGACCTTTACCGGATTCATCCTTTTCGAGATCGTGAGGAAGGCTCGCGTACATCCCGTGCAGTACGGCTTCATCGGTGCAGGACTGGTCGTGTTCTACCTCCTGCTGCTCTCGCTCTCCGAGCATCTTGGATTCGCGCTCGCCTACCTGCTGTCGAGCGTGGCCTGTATCGCCCTCATCGGCGGCTATGTACGCAGCATCCTCCACAGCAGCGCCCGGGGCGCCGTGCTCACCGTCGGCCTGTCACTGCTCTACGCAACCCTCTACGGCGTACTCAATGCCGAAGACCACGCGCTGTTGCTGGGATCGGGTCTGGTGTTCCTGGTTCTGGGGCTCGGCATGTGGTTGACCCGCAGGGTGGATTGGTACGGTCTCTACCCGCCGGCTTCCGATGCGCCGCGCGCGAGCGTCAGCGATCGCGTGTGACCCGTCCGGCATCCAGGTCGATCGTCGCCGGGTATCAGGCAGGCGCATCGAGCGGGACACCATCCCAGCGTTCCAGCACGGCAAACTCATGTACCGGACGCCGGCTCAGTCGAGTCAGCTGTTTCGTCGGCCGGCCCAGCGGGATCATCGCCGCGAAGGCGTGTCCCGCCGGGACGCCGAGCAGTTGCAGCAACGCCGGTTCCCGTTCAGCGGCGAACGTCGTGGGCGTGCCGCCCAGCCCCTCGTTGCGCGCCGCGAGCAGGATGTTCCACACGAACGGATACACGGACCCGCCGGAAATCACGCCCACTCGGTCCAGATCGCGGTCGAACGAGGCGACCCGGGCCAGGTCCACGAATACGAACAGCAGCACGGGCGCCTGGGTGAGCTTGCGGATGAATGCGTCGGGTACCGGGACTGCGGCCACGTCGGCGTCGCTGAGGCGGGTCGGGTGCACGGTGTTGTACGGCGACTCGCCGGCCCGCACCTGGGCGAGGTAGCGCTGCATGGCCGGCCCGATGAGCGGCACGAGTGCCGCGCGGGTCGCGGCATCACGCACCACGACCACCTTCCACGGCTGCCGGTTGCCGCCGCTCGGCGCGAACCGCGCGTGGTCGAGGATCCGCGCGAGCGTCGCGTCGTCCACCGGTTCGTCGTGGAAGTCGCGCGCCGCGAAGGTGGTGTGCATGACGTCGTAGAGGTCCATGGTATCGCTCCCGCGGCATTCGCCCGTTCGGCGCTGGCCCGATTGATGGGTTGATGAGTGGAACCGGCGGCAGTCCGGTCAGGGCAATTCGATCCGCACCCTGAGTCCGCCGAGATCGCTCTCCTCGAGCACGAGCCGCCCCTGGTAGAGATCGACCAGTTCCGCCACCACCGAGAGTCCGATCCCCTGCCCCGGCTGCAGTTCGTCGGCGCGTGTGCCGCGATTCAGGACCTCCGCGCGCAGTTCCGGTGCCAGGCCCGGCCCGTCGTCGTCGATCCAGAGCGATAGTTCGCCGGCGCGGAACGCACGGATCCGGACGATCGAGTGCGTGTACTTGAATGCATTCTCCAGAACGTTGCCGAGCAGTTCCATGAGGTCGCGCTCGTCGCCGCGGATGCGCAGCGCGTCGGCGATCTCGACCCGGACGTCGATGCCGCGGTCGCGGTACGCGGTCCCGAGCGCGCGTACGAGGCGATACACGAGCGGAGCGAGCGGCTCGCTGCGCCCGACCACCACCGGGCCGCTGGCCGACGCGCGCGAGAGCTGGTGCGTGACCGTGCTCTGCATGCGTTCGAGCTGTTCGACCAGGAGCGCCCGCGTCGCGTCCGGGACCTCGTCGACCGCGTTGCGCATCACGGCGAGCGGGGTCTTCAGGCTGTGCGCGAGGTCCTCCATCGCCTTGCGGTAGCGCTTGCGGCGGCCTTCCTCGTGCGCGACGAACCGGTCGAGATTTTCCGCCAGCCCCTCCAGTTCCTCCGGATAGTCCGCACCCAGCCGGTCGCGCCGCCCCTGTTCCAGTTCGCGCACCTGTTGCGCCATGGTGCGCAGGGGGCGCAGGCCCCAGCGCACCGCCAGGAACTGCGCGAGCGCGAACAGCAGCGTCACCGCACCGAGCCCGAGCAGGAGGCTGCGGCGGAAGTCCACGATCACCGCCTGGAACGGCGCGCGGTCGACCGCCACGTGGAAGGTGAGCACGGTGTCCTCGAGGTCTTCCCAGATCACCGCATAGCGCAGATGCAGGAGCGCGTCGCCGTTGCGCGTTTCGGAATGGAAGTCGAACTGACCGGCCAGGAGCGGACGGTCGTCCATGGCGTACGGGCGCGCACCAGCCGATTCCGGTGGTCCGGCGAGGTGGGGGGAATGCAGCGACAGGCTCGACGGCGAGCGCCAGCGTACGGCGCGCCCGGCGTCGCTGATCCAGGCGTAGAGGCCGCTCGCCGGTTGCGCCAGGCGCGGCTCGGGCAGCGGTTCGGGGATCGACAGGCTGCCGCCGTTACCCTCGAGCGCACCCATCAGCGAATAGGTGACGAGACGCAGTTGTTCCTCGGCGCCGGCCAGCACGCTGCTGCGGAACGAGCGCTCCAGGACGATGCCGGC
Organism: Pseudomonadales bacterium; assembly: GCA_019634925.1. GTDB lineage: Bacteria > Pseudomonadota > Gammaproteobacteria > Pseudomonadales > Azotimanducaceae > UBA7803. Next base: position 286,042 of record JAHCAL010000001.1, on the reverse strand, counting down.
GAGGGTCAGGAAGCTGCCGAGCACCACCGCCGTGGTGACCAGCAGGCGCGACTGAATGCCGGTCTTCAACCACCCGCTTCTACGTTCAGGCGGTAGCCCTGACCGCGGATCGTGCGGATCGGATTGAACGGATCGAGTTTCTTGCGCAGGCGGCCCACGAAGACTTCGATGACGTTGCTGTCGCGTTCGAAGTCCTGGTCGTAGAGGTGGTCGGTGAGTTCGGTCTTCGAGACCACGCGGCCCGGATTGAGCATCAGGTACTCGAGCACCTTGTATTCGTAGGCGGTGACTTCCACCGGCTCGCCCTGGCGGCGGACCTCCTTGCGGGCCATGTCGAGTTCGACCGGGCCGCATGCGAGCACCGGCGAGGCGAATCCGGCAGCACGGCGCAGCAGTGCGTGCAGGCGCGCGAGCAGTTCCTCCATCTGGAACGGCTTGGTGAGGTAGTCGTCGGCCCCCGCTTCGAGACCGGCGACCTTGTCGCGCCAGTCGCCGCGGGCGGTGAGCACGAGGATCGGCCAGCGCCGGTCGGCGGCGCGCAGCCGCTGGATCAGCTCGATGCCGCCGAGCTTGGGCAGGCCGAGGTCGATGATCGCGGCGTCGTAATCGAACTCGCTGCCGTAGTAGAGCCCCTCGGCGCCATCACCGGCGGTGTCGAGCACGTAACCTTCGGCGCGCAGGCGCTCGGCCAGCTGGCGCTGGAGGTCCGCTTCGTCCTCGACGACCAGAATGCGCATGACGAGTCTCAGTCCGCGCCGCGGATGTTGCCCCGGGAATCCACGAAGACCTTCTTGACCCGTTTGCCGTCGACCAGCACGCGGACCTCGAAGCCGCGGTCGACCGCGGTGGTCGAGAGGACGCGGCCGCCGGTCTGGCGCTGCACCATGCTGGCGGCCTGTTCCATGGACACGCCCGAGGGGCGCACCAGGCTCTGCTGCTGGGGCGGGGGGATCTCGAACTGGCCGTTGCCGAACAGGGGTCGGGCGGCTTCGGCGGCGAGCGGCAACGACAGGACGAGGGCCAGCGCGAGTCCGGTCTGCAAGCGGCGAATCATGTGTCTTCCGCTCATCCTGTCTGTCTCCTGGTGCACCGCCGCTGTTTCCTGGTACGGGGCCGGCGGGCGTGAGATCTTACTCTGACCCCAATTATCGCCAACTATCCGAGGGGGCGGACGTGGACGACGACCGGCAGGGTCGGGCCGGGATCGTAGTCCATGTCGGTGACGTAGGTCTGCCCTGCGTACCGATAGGTTACCCGATAGCCGACCAGCTGGTCTTCATGGCGTTGTTCGTGCACGGTCGAGCAGACCCGCTCGGTCCCGTAGCGCACCGGGCTGCCGGCGGTCTGGTGGCGCCGGCCGATGTCGGACCCGACGCTTGCGCCGAGCACCGCGCCGACCGCGACGCCGACCTGCTTGTTGCGCTTGCTGTGGCCGACGGCGTTGCCGAGCGCGCCGCCGATCACCGCCCCGAGCAGCGCCGGGGTCGCCGAGCGATGGCCCGGTTCGTGGTAGGCGACCTGTTCGTAACGGCACTGCTCGACCGGCACGCTGTAGCTCACGGTCTGGTAGATCGGCTTGCTCGACAGGACCCGGGCCTCGTGATGCCGGCCGCCGGCGATCGCCAGGGACGGCACCAGCAGCGTCGGCAGCAGCAGGGAGAGCAGTTTTCGTGATCTGGCCATGTTCGTTTCTCCGGTGAACTCCACGGAACACGTTCACGGGAGGCATTGTCTATTCCGCGACCTGAATGAAATCTGAATGTTCGCGCGCCCCGCCCGGCCCCGATCCGTATAATCCGCGGGTCCCCGCGGGCCCCGGCAGGCCGCGCAGAACGACCGTCGACCCCGCTCCGGAGGTGCCCGTTTTGAGACCCAGTTCGCGTTCCGCTGTCTTCGCCCGCACGCTGCTCGCCACGCTCGCCGCCCTGCTGCTGGCCGCCTGCCAGACCGGCGCGCCGGATCTGCGCCAGGCGGGATCCGCGGCGGTACCGACCGAGATCCGCAAGAGCCCGAACGACGACCGCGGCTATCGCTATCTCGAACTCGACAACCGGCTGCGCGTGCTGCTCGTGTCCGACCCCAACACCGACAAGGCGGCCGCCTCGCTGGTGGTGTTCCGCGGCAGCTATCACGAGCCGGACGCGTTCCCCGGGCTCGCGCACTTCCTCGAACACATGCTGTTCATCGGCACCGAGAAGTATCCGGACGTCGACGCCTACCAGCAGTTCATAAGCCAGCACGGCGGGTCCACCAACGCCTATACGGCGGGCGACCACGTCAACTATTTCTTCGACATCCAGCCCGCCTACTTCGAGCCGGCCATGGACCGGTTCGCGCAATTCTTCATCGCCCCGCGGCTCGATCCCGCCTACGTCGAGCGCGAGAAGAACGCCGTGCACTCCGAGTACCAGATGCAGATCCGCAACGACGGCTGGCGCGGCAATGCGGTGCTCGCCACCGCGATCAGCCCGGCGCATCCGCGCGCGCGGTTCAACATCGGCAGCCTCGAGACGCTCGGCGACGGCGTGCAGGACGCCCTGCGCGAGCTGTTCGAAACCCAGTATTCGGCCGACCAGATGGCGCTGGTCGCCCTGTCGAGCCAGTCGCTCGACGAACTGGAAGCCTGGGTCCGGCCGATGTTCGGCGCGATCCCGGACCGGGACATCGGTCCGGCCGCCCGCACCGCACCGCTGTTCGAACCCGGCCAGCTGCCGGCCGTGCTCAGCTACCAGACCATCAAGGACGGCGACCAGGTCTCGTACAGCTTCCCGGTCCCGGCGCTCGATCCCTACTATGCCCAGAAGCCGGCCAACTACATCACCAACCTGCTCGGTCACGAAGGGGCCGGGAGCCTGCACCAGGCACTGGTCGAGCGTGGCTGGATCGAAACGCTGGCCGCCGGGACCTGGAACGTGGACGAGTCGACCAGCCTGGTGAACGTCGACATCGAACTCACGGCGCTCGGCCGGGAGAACATCGACGGCGTGACGCACCTGCTGTTCCGCTACATCGACGCACTCGCCACCACGCCCCCGGAGGCGTGGCGCTACGACGAGCAGGCGCAGGTCGCCGAACTCGGCTTCCGCTTCCAGGAGAAATCCTCGGCGACCGGCTTCGTCTACCAGGTGGGCCCACGCCTGATGCGCTTCCCGCCGGAGGACGTGCTGATCGCGCCGTTCCTCATGACCGAGTTCGACCGCGAGCTGATCCGGAGCTACCTCGGGTACCTGACCCCGGACAATCTGCTCATGAGCGTGGCTGGACGGAACGTAGAGACCGACCGGCGCGAACGCTGGTTCGACGTGCCGTACCGGCTGGAACGGCGCGCAGCGCCGCGCCGCGAAGTACCCGACGACGGGCTCGCACTGCCGGCACGCAACCCGTTCCTGCCCGGGCGGCTCGACCTCCTCGCCGACGATCCGGCCGGCCCGGCTGCAGCGGCCACCCGCCCCGGATTCGCGCTCTGGCTCGACCGCGACACCTCGTTCGGCACGCCGCGCGCCAACCTGCAGCTGTCGCTCGCACTGGAGGGCGGCCTTGCGACCCCGCGCGACCGCGCGCTGGCCGAGCTCTGGGTCGCGCTGGTGGACGACGCCCTGGCGCCCGACATCTACCCGGCTTACCTCGCCGGGCTCGGCTATTCGCTCGCCGCCGACGGGCGCGGTTTCGACCTGCAGATCAACGGCTACAACGACAAGCAGATCGAACTGCTCGGCGTGGTCCTCGAGCGGCTGCGCGGTCTCGAGATCGCGCCCGCCCGGTTCGACGTGGTGCGCGAACGGCTGCTGCGTGAATGGCAGAACTACCGCGAGGAGCGGCCGTTCAGCCAGGCGCTCGGCGCGCTCAACTACCTGCTGCTCTCCGACCGCTGGCCGCCGGAAGCACTCATCGACGCGCTCGCCGATGTCACGCCGGCCGACCTCGCGCGCTGGCGCGCAGCACGCTTCGACCGCTTCAACGTGCTCGGGCTGTACCACGGCAACGTCGATGCCGCCGCGGCCGGGGCGGTCACCGAGGCCGTGGCGGCGCACCTGCCCCTGGCGGCATTTCCGCGCCCGGCCCCGGACGTGCGCACCGTGAGCGAACTCGCCCGCTATCCGATCGACGTCGCCCACGAGGATGCGGCGATCGTGCTCTACGTACAGGACCGCGAGGCATCGCTCGCCGCGCGGGCGATGAGCGCGCTGACCGCGACCATCCTGCGCCAGGCGTACTTCACGAGCCTGCGCACGGAGCAGCAGCTCGGCTACGTGGTATCGCTCTCCAACCAGACCCTGCGCGATCGCGGCGGACTCGCGTTCATCGTGCAGTCGCCGGTGGCGTCGGCGGCCCAGCTGACCGACCTGACCCGCACGTTCCTCGGCGAGCAGGCAGACGCCCTGGCAGCAATGTCGGCTGACGATTTCCGCCGCTTCCAGGCAGGGCTGCTCGCGCGGCTGCGCGAGCGGGACCGGAACCTCAACGACCGGACCAGCCGGCTGTGGCTCGACCTGGACCTCGACGTGACCACGTTCGACACCCGCGAGCGCATCGCGGCCGAAGTCGAAGCGCTCGACCTGGCGGCGGTGCGCGCTTATCTCGCGCAGGTGCGTGAGGATTTCGAACGGCGCAATCTGGTGATCTATGCGCCGGGCAGGTTCGAGGCGGTGCCGGAGGCGGGCCCGGTCATCTCCGACGTAGCGGCCTTCAAGCGCGGGCGCTGAGGTCCGGAGCGGATGCGCCCCGGGAATCCTGCGCCGGGGTCCAGTCGAGGTCGCGCCGGAACGGCGGCAGCGAATCGAGCAGCGCACGTCCGTAGCGCTGGCTGACGATGCGCCGGTCGAGCAGCGTGATGCGGCCGTAGTCGCCTTCGTGGCGAATGAGCCGCCCGCACGCCTGCACCAGCCGGACCGCGGCATCGGGTACGGCGATGTCGAAGAACGGCTTGCGTCCCTGCGCCTCGGCCCACTCGGCCATGGCCTGGTCGATGGGATCGTCAGGTACCGCGAACGGCAGCTTGGCGATCACCACGTGGCGGCAGTAGTCGTCCGGCAGATCCACGCCTTCCGCGAAGCTCGCGAGCCCGACCAGGTAGCTCTGCTCCCCCGCGTCGATCGCGGCGCGGTGCGCGGCGAGCAGCGCCTGCTTCGCACCGTCGCCCTGCACGTGCATGCGCGCGACCAGTGCGTCGGGCAATTGCCGGAGCACTTCGCGCAGCTGCCGCCAGGACGTGAACAACACCAGCGCGCTGCGTTCGCCGCCTATCAGCAGTGGCAGGAGTTCGGCCACTTCACGGCTGTGCGCGGCGAAGTCGCGCGGATCGCTCTGCATGCGCGGCACCGCGAACGTGGCGATCGCCGGATAGTCGAACGGGCTCGGGATCCCGAGCGCCGGGGGATCCTCGAGCCCGACCCGCTCGAAGAACCGCGTGAAGCGGCCGAGCGCGGTGAGCGTGGCCGAGGTACAGAGCGCGGCGTAACAGCGCGACCACAGGTGTTCGGCGAGCAGGCGGCCGGGCTCGATCGGGGCACTGACCAGTTCGAGGTCGTTCTCGTAACGGTTCACCCAACGTGCGTGCATGGGGCCCTCGCTGTCGGCCGAACCGTATTCCTCCAGCAAGGCAAGGGTGGCGGCGGCGCGCGCCAGCTGCTGACCGATCACCGGCAGCCAATCCTCCGCCTCGAAGCCGCCCTGCCACTGGATCTCGCCGGCCAGCACGTCCTGCAGCATGCCGTGTGCGCGTTCCAGGACGTCGTGCAGCGCGCGCACGGGAACCGCGGCCTCGCGCGCGAGCCCGGCGAGGTCGTCCGGCACGCGGCCGAGCGGGAAGCGGTAGGTCTCGAGCGTTTCGTCGCGCGGCTGGAACGGGAGCACGCCGGCCACGGCGTGCAGCAGCCGCAGTGCCGCCTGGCCGGCCGCCGCATGGCCGGTGACCTGGGTGGCGAGATCCACCAGCGCGTCCGGCCGGCCGAAGCGCTGTGCCATGCTGCCGAGCACGGCGCCGAGTCCGTCCAGCCAGTTGCCGGCAGCGAGCAGACGCGCCGAGGTCGAGAAATGCTGCTGGGTCTTCTCCGGCAGATGGTGCGCCTCGTCGAACACGTAGATGCACTCTTCCGGCTCGGGCAGCACGGCACCGCCGCCGAGCGCCAGGTCCGCGAGCACCAGGTCGTGATTGGCGACGATCACGTCGACCCCGTCGAGCCCGGCGCGCGCCTTGAAGAACGGACACTGGCGGAAGAACGAACAGCGGTTGTTGGCACAGCCGCGGTGATCGGTGGTCACCGCACGCCACACCGTGTCGTCCACGCCTTCCGTCCAGGTGTCGAGCTCGCCGTCCCAGCGCCGGGCGACGAAGTCCTCGAGCATCGTCTGCCAGGTCGCACGGCCCTCGGCCGGTCCCACGTCGAACAGCGGGATGCCCTGCTGCTGCCCGCCACGCAGCCGGTCGTCGAGGCGTTTCAGGCAGACGTAGCGGCCGCGGCCCTTGGCGAGCGCGAAGCTGAACCGCAGGCCGCTGTGGGCGAGCAGGTCCGGCAGGTCCCGCAGCACGACCTGCTCCTGCAGCGCGACCGTCGCGGTGCTGATGATCACGCGTTTGCCGAGCGCCTGCGCGAGCGGGATGGCCGGCAGGCAGTACCCGGCGGTCTTGCCGGTCCCGGTGCCGGCTTCGACCACGAGCAGACGCGGCGGCGGGCCGGTCAGCGTACGGGCGACGGCGGCGATCATCTCGCGCTGCCCGCGCCGCGGGCGGAAGCCCTTCGCCTCGAGCCACGCACGGTAGGCCTGCTGGATGTCCGCTTTCAGCGCATCGGTCAGGAGGGTGTCGGTCATTGCCCGAGGTTACTCATCCGTGCGACGCCGGGCCACCGGCAATGCACCTGCCGCCAGGCGCGCCAGAGGCGCGCAGTCAGGTGAGGCCATGGGCCGCGAACAGCGCGAGCAGTTCGGCTTCGTCCAGCACCGGGACGCCGAGCGCACGCGCCCGTTCCAGCTTGCTGCCGGCGCCGGGGCCGGCGACCACCCGGGTCGTGTTGCGCGAGACCGAATCGGCCACCTTCGCGCCGAGCTGTCGCAGTCGCGCGCGGGCGTCGTCGCGGGGCATTGCCTCCAGCGTGCCGGTCAGCACCCAGGTCTCGCCCGCGAGCGGTCCGCCGGCTGACGTCGCCTCGGCTGCCGGCCAGATGACCCCGACGGCAAGCAGATCGTCGATGGCACGCTGCCGCTCCGGATCCTGGAAATAGCCGGACACCTGGCCGGCCACCACCGGTCCGACGTCCGGCACCTGTTCGAGCTGTTCCGGGGTCGCCGCGCGCAGGGCATCCAGCGTCCCGAAATGCTGGGCGAGCGCCTGCGCCGTCGCTTCGCCCACTTCGCGTATGCCGAGCGCATAGATGAACCGCGCGAACGTCGTGGTACGGCTGCGTTCGAGCGCGGCGACCAGCCGCGCGGCGGATTTCGCGCCCATGCGGTCGAGTTCGGCCAGCGTCTCCGCGCGGAGCCGGAACAGATCCGCCGGCTCCCTGACCAGGCCGCGGTCGACCAGCTGCTCGATCAGCTTGTCGCCGAGCCCCTCGATGTCGAGCGCGAGGCGCGACGCGAAGTGCCGCAAGCCTTCCTTCAATTGAGCCGGGCACGCGAGCGGTCCCGCGGAGCAGCGCGCGACCACTTCGTTCTCGCCACGCACGATCGGCGCGCCGCACGCCGGGCATCGCGTCGGGAATTCGACCGGGCGCGCATCCGCCGGGCGCAGCGCGGTGGAGACCGCCATGATCTGGGGAATCACGTCGCCCGCGCGCCGCACCAGCACCGTGTCGCCGACGCGCAGATCGAGCCGCGCGATCTCGTCCATGTTGTGCAGGGTTGCATTGCTCACGGTCACGCCGCCGACGAACACCGGGTCGAGCCGCGCCACGGGCGTGATCGCACCGGTGCGACCGACCTGGAATTCCACCGCGTTCACGCGGGTGGTCGCTTCCTCTGCGGGATACTTGTATGCCATCGCCCAGCGCGGTTTGCGCGTCACCGCCCCGAGGCGCTGCTGCTGATCGAACGCATCCACCTTGATGACCGCGCCGTCGATGGCGTAACCGAGCGTCGCACGGCGTGCCAGCAGATCGTCGAGGTAGCCCTCGCACGCCTTGAGATCCTCCGCGAGCCGCGTTTCCGGATTGACCCGGAAGCCCCAGTCGCGCAGCCGTGCCAGCACCTCCGTCTGGGTCGCCGGCTGCCAGGCGCCCTCGACCCGGCCGATCCCATAACAGAACATCGTGAGCGGTCGTTCGGCGGTCTGGCGTGGATCGAGCTGGCGCAGGCTGCCGGCGGCGCCGTTGCGCGGGTTCACCAGCATCTTGCGCCCTTCGGTGCGGGCGCGCTGGTTGAATGCCTCGAACTCGGCGAGCGCCATGTAGATCTCGCCGCGCACCTCGAGCAGGTCCGGCACGTCCCGCGCGTCTAGCACCAGCGGCACCGCGCGGATCGTGCGGACGTTCGCGGTGATGTCCTCGCCGGTCTCGCCGTCGCCGCGCGTGGCCGCCAATACCAGCCGGCGCGCCGCGTAGCGCAGCGTCACGGCGACCCCGTCGATCTTCGGCTCACAGGTATAGCGCAGCACCGCGTCCGCGCCGAGCAGCTTCCGGCACCGCGCCGCCCATTCCTCGAGTTCGGTCAGGCTGGTGCACTTGTCGAGGGAGAGCATGGGCTGCTCGTGGCGCACGCTCGCGAATTCCCCGCGCGGCGCGCCGCCGACGCGTTGCGTGGGTGAATCCGGGGTGACCAGGTCGGGGTGCGCCGCCTCGAGCGCGGCGAGTTCGTCGAACAGGGCGTCGTAATCGCGATCCGCGATCTCGGGATCGTCGAGCACGTAGTAGCGGTGATCGTGGTGGCGGATCCGTTCGCGCAGGGCCTCGAGGCGCGCGCGGACCTCGGCGTCTGCGCGGTCGGCTGCGCTCACCGGCAAACTCGCGATCAGGCGCGCAGCGACATGCGGCGGCGGCAGAACTCGGCGACGCGGTGCCGGTAGTGTTCCACGGTCTGCCCGGTGAGGACGCTGCGGCGTTCGTCCTTCAGTTCGCCGCCGAGCCGCTCCGCCACGTCGCGGGCTGCCCGCAACATGTCCTCCAACGCCTCCACGGGCTGCTCGGGCCCAGGCAGGCGCATGAAGAAACACACGCCCGGCGAGCGGATCTCCTCGATCTCGGCCATGTCGAACGTACCCGGCTCGATGATGTTGGCCACGCTGTAGACCTGGGTGCGCGCATCCGGGGCCAGGCGATGGAAAATGTTCATGTCGCCATAGCGCAGCCCGTTGGCGCGCAGCGCCTCGACCAGCCGGGCGCCGGTGAACGGCTGTTCGCGCGGCGCGAGGATGTTGATGACGATGAGTTCGTCCTGCGGCGCCTCGGGTGTCGGCGGCGCGGCCGCGCCGCGGCCGGTCGGCGCCTGCCGCCCCTGCGGCCGCTGCGCGGGGCTGCGTGCCGATTCCGCGGGACGGCGCGACGGTGTGGCCCGGGAGGCGCTGGCGCGACCGGCGGGCGCTTCGCCGACCCGTACTTCGATGCCCCGTCCCTCAGCACGAACCGCCTCCGCGCGCGTAGCGGTCAGCGGATCGCGCGGCGGTTCATGTGGCGTTTCGCGCGGGGTAACGCCGGGCGTATCGCGCCCGCGCGCGCCGTCGGGGCCCCGCGCACCCGCCGCGGGGCCAAGGATCGGTTCGGTCTTGGCCGCGCCGGGCCGCGCCGCGAGGCTTGCCGGCCCGAGCGTGGGTTCCCGCGCCGCCCGCCCGGGCAGCGGCGCTTCCGGCAGTTCGGCTACCGGCTGCGCCTCTTCAAAAGCGAACGGTGCCTGTTCGAGCGGATCGGAATCGTGCGCAACGACCCTGGCGCCCCCGTTCGGAAAATCCGCCTCGGCCGGGTCGCGGTTGGCGACCGCCGCGATGAGTTTTTCGTCGATGTCGAGCCGCAGCGGATCACGGCGCACGCGCCACGCGATCCAGAGTCCGTGGCCGATGACGGCTGCGATGAGCAGTCCGCCGCCGATCAGGATCAGGTCCTTGATGTCCACTTCCCGCTCCTCGGTCGCCTCCGCGGCGCCACAGCTCCCTGATGTCGACTCCCGACCCGCGTCACTGGACCGCCAGCGCCGCGGCTTCCTCCACATCCACCGAGACCAGGCGCGACACGCCCGGCTCGTTCATCGTCACGCCGAGGAGATGGTCGGCCATCTCCATGGTGATCTTGTTGTGCGTGATGACGACGAACTGCACCTCTTCGGACATCTCCCGGATGAGTCCGGCGAAACGCTGCACGTTCGAGTCGTCGAGCGGTGCGTCCACCTCGTCGAGCAGGCATACCGGGCTCGGGTTCAGGTGGAAGATCGCGAAGATCAGGGCGACCGCGGTCATCGCTTTCTCCCCGCCGGAGAGCAGGTGCACGCTCGCATTGCGCTTGCCCGGCGGGCGCGCCATGAGCGTGACGCCGGTATCGAGCAGGTCCTCGCCGGTCAGTTCGAGGTAGGCATGCCCGCCGCCGAATATCTTCGGGAACAGCTCGCCGAGCCGCGCGTTCACGTTCTCGAAGGTTTCCTTGAAACGCTGCCGGGTCTCGCGGTCGATCTTCCTGATGGCGTTCAGGAGCGTCTCGAGCGCCTGGTCGAGATCGTCGTTCTGGCGATCCAGGTAGATCTTGCGCTCCGACTGGGTCTGGTACTCGTCGATCGCCGCGAGGTTGATCGGCCCCAGCCGCAGGATCCGGCGGTCGATGCCGGCCAGCGTCTCGAGCCAGGCGGCTTCGCTCGCGCCTTCGGGCAGTTCGGCCTGGATGGTCGCGAGTTCGAACCCGGTGTTGGTGATCTGCTGGAGCAGGTTGCGCTCCTCCACGACCAGCCCCTGCCGGTCGACGCGGGCACCCTCGAGGCGGCCGCGGATCTCGGACAGCGTCTCCTGCGCCGCGGCGCGGGCCGCTTCGAGCTCACGGATCTCGAGGTCGGTGGTCTCGAGCGCCGTACGCACCTCACCGAGTTCACCTTCCACGGCGAGCCGGTCGGCCAGGCGCGTTTCGAGTTCGGCCTCGAGTTCCGGCAGCGGCCGCCCGCTGTCGTCGATGCCGTTCACCAGCCGCTCGTGCTCCGCGGCCAGCTCCGCGCGCTGGCGCACCAGGCGTTCCCGCGCGGTCGCGGCCGCGGCCAGACGGGACTCGAGGCTGCGCAGTTCGGAGCTCTGCGCGTGAAACCGGTCGCGCGCAGCCCTGGCCGCGTGGCGCGCTTCGTCGAGCGTGCGCTCGAGGTCCGGCCGGGTCGCGGCAAACTGCGCCCGTTCGGCCACCAGGCGTTCGCGCGCCCGCTCGGCTTCGACCAGCCGCGGCCGCGCCTCGGCCAGGCGCGCCGCTTCCTGCGCGATCTGCTGCTCGAGCTCCGCACGCTCGTGCGCGAGCCGCGCACGCCGCGCGTCCGCTTCCTCCATCTGCACGCGGCGGACGCCATGATCGGCCTTGAGCTCGGCGAGCCGGCCGGCCAGTCCGTTCAGCTGCCGCTGCAGTTCCTCGCGCTCCGCCTCGTGGGTTTCCACGCGCTCGCGGCCGGCGACCAGCTGCTGCTGCAGTTCGGCCAGCTGGCGCTCCGCATCCTCGACCGTGAGGGTCAGCGTCTCGATCTGCTGCGCGCGCTCGATGATGCCGGACTCGTGCGCGGCTTCGCCGAGGACGCGTACCCAGTCCGGCCCGATCCAGACCCCGGCCCGCGTGATGATGCTCTCGCCCGGGCGCAGGGAGTGCCGCTCGGCCAGCGCCACCGCCACGGACTCCGCCGCGTAGACGCCGTGCAGGAGTGTGCCCAGTTTGAGCCCCTGGCTGCGCACCAGCGACGCGAGGCTCGGCAGGGCACCTTCGCTCTCGGACTCGATGCGCGCCTCGACCAGGCTAACGCCGCCTTCGACCCGTTCCCGGAGCGCGGCGCCATAATCGTCGATGCGCGCCACCACGATGGCCTGCAGGTAGTCGCCGAGCACGCTCTCGACGGCCCGTTCCCATCCGGCCACCACGGCCAGCGCTTCGCCGAGCCGCGGCGCCGCCGCGAGGCCGTGGGTCCCCACCCAGGCCGCCGAGTCGCGCGCGTCGCGGCCGAGCGCGGCCTGCTGCACCGCCTGCAGTCCGGCCAGCTCGTGGCGCAGGTGCTGTACGTCGCGCCTGGCTTCTTCCTGCTGCCGCTCGCAGAGCAGCACGCCCTCGCGTGCGGCCGCGAGATCGGCGAGGCAGCGGTCGATGGCGTCCTCGAGCTCGCGACGCTGCGCGTCGGCGACCAGGATCTGTTGCGCCAGTTCGTCGACCTCGTCACCGGCGAATACCGGCAGCGTCTCGGCGTCGAGGTCGAGCTGCGCGCGGCGCCCGCGCAGGCGCTGCAGGAGCTGTTCGAGATGCTCGAGCCGCGACGCCTGCACTTCCGCCTCGCGCTCGTGCTGCGCGACCTGGGCGCCCTGCGTCTCCCAGTCGCGCTGCCACTCGCGATAGCCCGATTCGAGATCCGCGAGCCGCTCGGCGGCGGCCTGGTCCGCTTCGGCGGTCGCGGTCACCTCCGGGCGCAGGGCCGCGATCGCGGTGTCGAGGGTGCCGATTTCGGCATCGTCCATGCCGAGTTGCCGGGCCGCCTCGGCAGCGCGGCGATCGACCGATTCGAGGTCGAGCTCCAGCTGCCGCACCCGCTGCCGGCTGAACTGGATCGCCTCTTCGATGCGGGCGATGTCGGCGCCCGCCTGGTAATAACGGCCCTGCACCCGATTGAACCGGTCGGACTGCTCGGCGTGCTGCTGGCGACGCGTCTCGATCGCCGTCTCCACCGTCTGCTGCTCGGCAGCCGCGCGCTCGAGGCCGACTTCGAGTTCGGCGATCTCGCGCTGGCGGCGCTCGAGTTCGGCATGCAGCCCGAGGTAGCGCAGGGTATGCAGTTCGGCGGTCGCACGCCGCTCCTCTTCCTTGAGCTCGCGGTAACGTTCGGCTGCCTTGGCCTGGCGCTGCAGGCGCTCGAGCTGGCTCGCGAGTTCTTCGCGCAGGTCGGTCAGGCGCGCGAGATTCTCCCGCGTGTGGCGGATGCGGTTCTCGGTTTCGCGGCGGCGTTCCTTGTACTTGGAGATGCCCGCGGCTTCCTCCAGGTAGAGCCGCAGGTCCTCAGGCTTCGCCTCGACCAGCTGGCTGATCATGCCCTGCTCGATGATCGAGTAACTGCGCGGTCCGAATCCGGTCCCGAGAAACAGGTCCATGATGTCGCGGCGCCGGCAGCGGTTGCCGTTCAGGAAATAATTGCTCTGGGCGTCGCGGGTCACCACGCGCCGCACCGAGATCTCGGCGTACGCGGCGTACTCGCCGCCGATCCGGCCGTCCGAGTTGTCGAAGACGAGTTCGATGCTGGCCTGCGCGGTGGGTTTGCGCGAGTTCGACCCGTTGAAGATCACGTCGGTGATGTTCTCGCCGCGCAGTTGCTTGGCCGAACTCTCGCCCAGCACCCAGCGCACCGCGTCGATGATATTGGATTTGCCGCAGCCGTTCGGGCCGACTACCGCACAGCGGCTGCCAGGGAAGGTGACCGTCGTCGGATCGACAAAGGACTTGAACCCGGCGAGTTTGATCTGCTTCAGACGCATCGGGCGCGCGCGATCACCCAGGAAATGATGGGGCGCCAGTCTAAAGTAATTGCCTGCCGAGCGTAACACCCGGCGCCGGCGCCACCGCGCCGCGGCATCGCGCGCGACGCGGCGATCAGGCTGCGGCAGAAGCCTCGAGCAGCGCGACGGCGAGCTTGCCTTCGCGGGTATTGAACGCGCCGATCAGCTCGCGGATCCGCGCGCGATCCTGGTCCACGACCGCCTTCAGGAGTGCCTGGTGGAAGCGCAGGCAGTCGCGCAGGTCGTACTCCGGGTGAGTCGCTGCGAGGTGTGCGACGCGCAGGCCCGCGGGCAGCAGGCCTTCCAGCACCGCGGTGAGGTGGAAACTGTTCAGCACGGTGATGCCCGCGCCCGCGAACGCGCGGCGGGCTTCGAGCAGTGCGGCGCGGTCCTGGTTCTGCACGGCCGACGCCATCAGCTCCAGGCAGCTTTCGAATGGGGTGGCATCGAACCGGCGCAGGCCCGCCAGCTTGCCGAAGAACAGCACCTGCACCTCGGTCAGCAGCTCGAGGCACTCACAGACCGCGGTCGGCTCGAGGCGTGTGACCACGGCGCCCCGGCGCGGCAGGAGCTCCACCAGATGCCGGCGCTCGAGGATGAGCAGTGCCTCGCGCACGGAGCCGCGCGAGACCCCGAGCGAGCCGGCCACCTTGAGTTCCTGGATACGGCTGCGCGGCGCCAGCCGGCCGGCGATGATGTCCGCCCCGAGATGATCGGCGATCTGTTCGGTGAGGCTGGCTGGGGCGGCAAAGACCATACATGTTCCTCGCGGTGTCGGGGGCGTGCAGATCGTCAGACCGCCCGGCGGCCGCTCAGGTTCCCGAAGCCGCGGCCGGCGCCCGCGACTCGGCCGGTGCCTCGAGCCGCGCCACCAGGTTCACCGGGGCCGCCAGCTGATCGGCCGCAAGCGGCGCCGAGCGCCATTCCCAGTCGCCGGGGTGCGGCGCCGCGGTGCCCGAGCGGCTCAGCCGGACCACCACCTCGAACGCAGGGGCGCGCGACAGCGGCAGTTCGGGGTTCATGCTGACCCGGTCGTCCAGGCGGACGGTCAGCGGCAGCACGCCGGCCGGCCGGCGTACTACCGCGTAGGGCATGCCGCCGCCGGGCGGGCGGGCGATCACGAACAGCACGGCATCTGCCGGGGCCCCGTCCGCGGCGCTGATCTCGATCGCGACGGTCGGCAATTGCGGTTCGAGACGGCTCTGCGCCTGTTCGAGCCCGGCCAGCAGGCTCTGCGCCTGTTGCGGTGCCAGGTCGTTGGTGAGCGCGCGGTTCAGGTACGCGACCGTGTCGGCATACTCGCCGCGCCGGAACGCGTCGATCGCGAACAGTTCTAGCACGAGCGGGTGATTTTCGCGGCGGGCGAGAATCCGCTCGGCGATCTCGCGCGAAAGCGGGTCCAGCGCCCCGCCCTGGGCGAGATAACGCGACTGCAGCCAGTAGACGTCGATCACCGGGTCCGGCCCGGTGATCGCATGGGCGCGCGAGAACGCATCGGCCGCATCCGCGAACTCGCCGAGCTGCAGCCCGGTGCTGCCGAGCAGGTACCAGCTCTGGGCGTCCGCGGGCTCGCGCGCGACGCGCCGGGTCAGCCGTTCCCGCCAGGCTTCGATCTCGGCCCGGTCCCGGTCCGGATCGAGTTGCAAGACCGCGGCGGCACCCACGACGGTGCCGGCCGACGGCTCGCCGATGATCCAGTAGACACCGAGACCGCCGAGCGGCAGCAGGCAGGCCAGCACCCAGCCCAGCCGGCCGGCGCCACCGGTGCCCCGGGCCGCAGCGTGGCGACCGGCGCCCGCGGCCTCGAGTTCGCGATAGTCGTCGAGCAGCGCGGCGCGGAGTTCCTCCATGACCTGTTCCTGGATCGCAGGGTCGATGCGCCCCGCCGCGATCTCGGCCCGGAGCTCCGTCAGCCGGTCCTGGTACACGGCACGCACGGTGGCCGACGACGCTTCTGCGTCGGGGACCGGCCCGGCGCTACGGGCAGCGGCCGCACGACGCACCAGCGGCCACGCAACGCAGAACGCCGCGATGCCAAGCAGCAGGAGAGCGAGGATCCAGTACATCAGTCGTTTTCCAGAAGCTTGCGCAACCGCTCGGATTCGTCGGCGGAAAGCGGCGCTGCCGGCGGCTGGCGCAGGAGCTTGAGCAGCACCAGGATCCCGGCCAGCAGGAAGCCCACCGGCGCGAGCCAGAGGATCCAGGTGTCCGGCCGGAACGGCGGGTCGTAGAGGACGAAATCGCCGTAGCGCGCCTGCAGGAACGCGCGCACTTCACCATCCGACATACCCTCGACCGTCACCAGCCGGTGCACGGTGCGGCGCAGGTCCTGCGCGATCGGCGCGTCCGACCCGGCAAGGTTGGTGTTGAGGCACTTGGGACAGCGCAGTTCCGCGATCAGCGCCCGGTAACGCGCTTCCTCCGCGGGCGAATTGAATTCGTAGACGTCCACCTGGCTCGCACCCCATGCATGGCCCGAGCCCAGCCACGCGAGCACCAGCACGACGAAGATACGCTCAGCCATCTTCCGATGCTCCGAGCAAGCCGGCCACCAGCGGGCCGAGCTCGTCGCGCCAGATCCGCGGGTTGATGTCCCCGACACGCTTGTAGACGATCGTGCCCGCCGCATCGAGCAGGAACGTCTCCGGCGCGCCGTAGACGCCGAGTTCGACGCCGAGCGATCCGTCGCGATCCTCGATGACGAAGTCGTAGGGGTTGCCGTAACGCACGAGCCAGTCGAGCGCCTTGCCGCGGTCGTCCTTGTAGTTGACGCCCACGATACGGATGCCCGTCTCGGCGCCGATGCGCAGGAGTTCGTCGTGCTCGGCCTTGCACGTCGGACACCAGGTGGCCCACACGTTGACCAGCACCGGTTCGCCCACCAGCGCGCCACGATCGATCATGCGCCCGGGATCGTCGAGCAGGGACGCACGGAATTCAGGGAACGGCTTGCCGAGCAACGCGCTCGGCAGTTCGTGCGGATCGTTGAGCCGGAAGCCGGCGTAGCCGATCCCGACGATCAGCAGGAATACGCCGAGCGGTACGAAGAGGCTCGCGCGGTTCACGTCGTCACGCCCGATCCAGTCGTGGCTTCGGCAGCCGCACGCCGACGCAGGCGCCGGTAGCGTCCGTCGGCGATCGCGAGCACGCCGCCGAACGTCATGAGCAGACCGCCGAGCCAGATCCAGCGCACGAACGGCTTCACCTGCAGCCGGACCGCCCAGTCACCCTCACCCACCGGCTCGCCGAGCGAGATGTAGACGTCGCGCAGGAACCGCGCGTCGATCGCCGCTTCGGTCATCACCATGTCGCGCGCCAGGTAACGGCGCTTCTCCGGGTACAGGCCGTAGCGCCGGGCGCCCTCCTCGATCCGGAACGTGCCCCGGTCCGCCACGAAGTTCGCGCCCTGGCGCGGCAGCACGCCCTCGAAGGTGATGGTGAGCCCCGCCACGTCCTCGGACTGCCCGGGCGACATGCGCAGGTCCTTCTCGACCGACAGTACGCTGGTGAGCGCGATGCCGAACAGGGCCACCGCGAAACCGAGGTGCGCGGTGGTCATGCCCCAGTAGCCGAGCGGGATCCGGCGCACGCCGAGCCGCAACCGCTGGCGCAGGTCGTCCAGGTGGGTGGCGACGACCCAGAAGCCGATGACAATGGTCACCAGCGCCTGCCAGGCCATCGCGCCGGAAAGCAGCAGCGGCAGCCCCACGCCGAGCACCACGCTGCCGGCCGCGAGCCAGCCGAGTTCCCGCAGCACGCGCGCTGGCGGCGTGCGTTTCCACTGCAGCGCCGGCACGATGCCGAGCGCCATGCCGACCAGCAGCATGAGCGGAATGAACCCGGCATTGAAATACGGCACGCCGACCGAGATCTTGTCGCCACCGGTGGCCGCTTCGTAGGCGAGCGGATAAAGCGTGCCGAGCAGCACGAAGGCCATGGCGACGACGAAGATGATGTTGTTGATCAGCAGGAACGCCTCGCGGCTCCAGAGTCCGTAGCGGACCCGTGACTTGATCACCGACGCACGCGTGGCATACAGGGCGAGCGAGCCGCCCACCACCAGGAGCAGGAACGCGAGGATGAACATCCCCCGCGTCGGATCGACCGCGAACGCGTGCACCGAGGTGAGCACCCCGGAGCGGACGATGAAGGCCCCGAGCAGGCTGAGCGAGAACGCGCTGATCGCGAGCAGCAGGGTCCAGCTCTTGAAAGTACCGCGTTTCTCGGTGACGGCCAGCGAGTGGATGAGCGCCGTGCCGACCAGCCACGGCATGAACGACGCGTTCTCGACCGGATCCCAGAACCACCAGCCACCCCAGCCCAGCTCGTAGTAAGCCCACCAGCTGCCGAGCACGATACCGAGGGTCAGGAACGCCCACGCTACGTTGCTCCAGGGGCGTGACCAGCGGGCCCACGCACTGTCGAGGCGCCGCGACAGGAGTGCGGCCACCGCGAAGGCGAATGAGACCGAGAAACCGACGTAGCCCATGTAGAGCATGGGCGGATGCACGATCAGACCGAAGTCCTGCAGCAGCGGATTGAGATCCGCGCCGTCCGCGGGCGTCATCGGCACCAGGCGGTCGAACGGGTTGCTGGTGAAGATGAGAAACGCGATGAAGCCGACGTTCATGAGCCCCATCACGCCGAGCACGCGCGCGCTGAACGAGGCGGGAAGATCCTGTGACCGGAACGCAACCGCCAGCGTCCAGCCGGCCATGATCAGGATCCACAACAGGAACGATCCTTCGTGCGCGCCCCAGACCGCGCTGAACTTGTAGTACCAGGGCAGCAGGGAATTGCTGTTGTTGGCGACGTAGGCGACCGAGAAGTCATCGGTGAGAAACGCGAGGGTCAGCGCGGCAAAGGCAAACGCGATCAGCACGAACTTGCCGACCACGAGCGAATCGAGTGCCGCCATCCAGCGCACGCGTCCGGTGGCTGGTCCTGCGATGCCGAACACGGCGACCAGGATCGACAGGCAGAACGCCAGCGCCATCGCGAGCTGGCCGAGTTCGGGGATCATCGGCCTGCTCCTGCGCCCTTCAGTTCGGCGAGTTCCGGCGGCATGTAGTTCTCGTCGTGCTTGGCGAGGACTTCCTGGGCGACGAACGTGCCGTCGCCGCCCAGCTGGCCCAGCACCAGGATGCCCTGCCCTTCACGGAACAGGTCCGGGAGAATCCCCGTGTACTGCACCGGAAACGCGGAGCCGGCGTGATCGGTCAGCACGAATTCCACGGTGAGTCCTTCGCCGATCCGCCGCACGCTGCCATCTTCGACCATGCCCCCGGCCCTGATCCGCGTATCGACCGGTGCCGCGCCGCTCACGATCTGGTCGGGCGGATAGAACAGGTTGATGTTCTCGTTCAGCGCCACCAGCACCAGACCGACCGTGACGGCCGCGCCGACGGCCAGGAACACCACCGCGATGAGGCGGTTGCGACGAACGGGGTTCATGGTTCGGGTACTCCTCGGGCCGGATGTACTGCGTCGCGGACGCCGGCCCCGGCATGCCGGCGCTCGCGGTCGAGGTGCTCGCGCAGATAACGGCGCTCGCGCAACCGTACCGACAGCACGTTGTAGAGCACGACGCCGAGGGCTGCGGCGTAGCTCAGCCAGACGTAGAGGCCGTGGCCGCCCATGGCCACGAAATCGGCGAGGGATCGCGCGAAATCGGCCGGCATCACAACTGTCCTCCGGCAAGCCGTTCGCGCACCCATGCGGTCCCGCGCTCGCGCTCGAGGATCTCGAGACGCAGGCGCCCGACCAGATTGGCGCCGAAGAAACAGTACACGCCGAGGGCATTGACCAGCAGCGGCAGCCACATCTCGGGCGGCATGGCCGGCGCCGCCGTCAGCCGGAACGTCGCCGGCTGGTGCAGGGTGAGCCACCAGTCGACCGAATACTTGATGATCGGGATGTTGATCACGCCCACGACCGCCAGCACCGCGCAGGCACGGCCGGCGGTTTCCGGACGCGGGATCGCCTGGCGCAGCGCGTAGAGCGCCATATAGAGGAACAGCAGCACCAGCATCGAGGTAGTGCGCGCATCCCAGACCCACCAGGCGCCCCAGGTCGGCTTGCCCCACGCGGCACCCGTGAACAGGGCGAGCGCGGTCATGGACATGCCGAACGGCACAGTGGCCGCGAGCACCATGTCGGCGAGCTTCATGCGCCAGACCAGCAGCACCACGCCCGCAGCGCCCATGAGCAGGTAGGCGCTCTGCGCGACCAGCGCGCTCGGCACGTGCACGTAGATGATCCGGAAGCTGTTGCCCTGCTGGTAGTCGGGCGGCGCGAACGCGATGCCCCAGACGGTGCCGGTGACGAGCAGCACCAGCGCGGTGAGGCCGAGCACGAGCCGCAGGCGCCCGCTGATCTGGTAGAACCAGCGCGGGGAGCCCAGCCGATGCCATAGTTCCTTGAGCGTCACGTCTACTCCAGACTGATCCTGAGCGCCGCGATCACCGCGAACGGCGCCACCGTCAGGGCCAGCACGCTGATCGCGAGCAGCCAGTATAACTGGCCGGTCACGTCCACACCCGCCATGGCCAGACTGATCGCACCGGCGCCGAAGATCAGCGTCGGCACGAACAGCGGCAGCGCGAGCAGCGCGAGCAGCACGCCGCCGCGCCGCAGTCCCACCGTCAGCGCCGCCGCGACCGCGCCGAGCAGGGTCAGCGCCGGGCTGCCGGCGAGCAGCGTCAGCATGGTCAGGCCGAGCACCTCCGCCGGCAGGAACAGCAGCATGCCCACCGCCGGCGCCAGCACCGTCATCGCGAGCCCGGACAGCGCCCATTGCACCGCGAGCTTCGCCAGGATCGGCACGAACGCCGGTTTGCCGAGCAGGACCAGCTGCTCCAGCGTGCCGTCGTCATAGTCCCGCCGGAACAGCGCTTCCAGCGTCAAGAGCGTCGCGAGCAGCACGAGCACCCACAGGATGGCGCCGGCCTGGTTCGCCAGTGCCTCCGCATCGCCGCCGACGCCGAGCGCGAACAGGGTCACCGCGAGGAACAGGAACACCAGCGGATTCAGCGTCTCCGCCAGGGTGCGCAGGCTCGCGACCCACTCGCGGCCGAGCTGCGCCGCGAAGAGCCCCGCCACACCGACCGGCCCCGTTTGCGACGGTGGCGGCAGTGGCGGCCGGCTCACGGTTCCGCTCCCGCGGGGACCGCCCGCGCCCCGGCACCGAGCACCATGCGCCGCGCGGTGGCGATGCCGAGCGGCTGATGCGTCGCGCACACCACGGCGCCGCCTGCCGCGAGGTGTTCCGCGACCAGTGCACGCACCAGGTCCTGACCTGCGGTGTCGAGCGCGGTGAGCGGCTCGTCCAGGAGCCACAACGGCGCACCGCCGAGCGCCAGCCGCGCCAGCGCGATGCGCCGCTGCTGGCCGGCCGACATATGCTGGCAGACCACGTTCTCGTAGCCCGCCATGCCGACCCGCTCGAGCGCGCCCGCGACGTCGGCCGGCACACCCTGCAGCGCCGCGTACCAGCGCAGGTTCTCGGCAGCCGTTAGCACCGCGCTCACCCCGGGCCGATGACCGAGGTAGAGACATTCGGCAACGGACAGGGTTCCCGTGAAATCCGGGTACAGGCCGAGCAGCACGCGCAGCAGCGTGGACTTGCCGCTGCCGTTCGGACCCTCGAGCTGGAGCAGCTCACCCGGATTCAGGTCGAGCGTCAGATCGCGGAACAGCCAGCGCTCGTCGCGCTGGCAGCCGAGTCCGTCGAGCCGCAGCAGGGGCGCGACCGGCGACCCCTGGCCGGCCCCGGCCATCAGATCGGCACCACCCGGTAGCAGGGCTCGTAGGCCACGCTCGCGAGCTTCATGCGGCCCTGCAGCACGAACTGCCGGAGCAGCCGCTCGAGCCCTTCGAGGAGCCGTGCGTCGCTGTGCAGCTCGAACGGTCCGTGCGCCTGGATGAGCCGGATCCCGTGGTCCTTCACGTTGCCGGTGACGATCGCGGAGAAGGCCCGGCGCAGCGCCACCGCGAGCTCGTGCGGCGGCAGGTCGCGTGACAGGCGCAGCGCTGCGACCGACTCGTGGTTCACCTGGAACGGGCGCTGGTGATCGAGCGGAACTTCCAAAAGCCAGTTGAAGTAGTAGGCGTCACCGAGCGTGCGCCGCTGCCGGCGCACCTTGCGGATGCCGTCGCCCATGCGCCGGCCGACGGCGGCCGCGTCACCGACCACGATGTGATAGCGCTCGCGGATCTGCTCACCGAGGGCGAGGCACAGGAACGCGTCGAGCTCGCGGAAATAACCCGCACTCTCTTCGGGGCCGGTGAAGATGATCGGCAGCTGCTGCGCCTCGTTGCGCGGATCGAGCAGCACGCCCAGGAGGTAGAGGATTTCCTCGGCGGTGCCGACCCCACCCGGGAAGACCACGATACCGTGCGCCATGCGCAGGAATGCCTCCAGGCGTTTTTCGATGTCCGGCAGGACCACCAGGTGGCTCACCATGGGATTCGGCGGTTCGGCGGCGATGATGCCGGGTTCCGAGAGGCCGAGATAGCGCGGGTCGCGCACGCGCTGCTTGGCGTGCCCGACCGCCGCCCCCTTCATCGGGCCCTTCATGGCGCCGGGCCCGCATCCCGTACAGATGTCGAGGCCACGTAGACCGAGCTGGTAGCCGACCTCCTTCGTATAGTCGTACTCGGTACGCGATATCGAGTGACCGCCCCAGCAGACCACCAGGTTCGGCACCAGGTCCGGGTTCAGCACGCGCGCATGCTTCAGGATGTGGAACACCGCGTCGGTGATGCCGTCCGACGAGGCGAGGTCGAAGCGTTCGCGATTGGCGACGTCGGTCCCGATGTAGACCAGGTCGCGCAGTACGGCGAACAGATGCTGCCGGATGCCTTCGATCATGCGGCCCTCGACGAAGGCGCTGGCCGGTGCATTGCGGATGATGAGCTTGACGCCGCGCGTGCGTTTGGCGATCTCGATGGAGAAGTCCGCATGCGCGGCGAAGATCGCGAGCGCATCGTCGGATTCACTGCCGGTGTTGAGCACGGCGAGCGCGCAGCGGCGGAACAGATCTAGCAGCTGGTGCTCGTGCGCCGAGCTCGTGAGCGCCGCGACCTCGCGCTGCGAAAGCAGCTCGAGCGTGCCGCGCGGGCCGACCTCGACGTCGTACTTGTGTTTCTGCGCCATATTCTGGAAATCAGTACGGATTCAGCCGGACCTGTCGGACCGTCGTGTCATAGCGTCAGCGTCACGCCGAGATAGAGCTGGCGCGGCATCGCCGGAAAGTAGCGATACAGGCCCGGGTCGAACGTGGTGAAGTCGGCCCGGTCGGCATAGCGCCGATCGAGTACGTTGACCACCCGCGCGAACACCGTCGCGCGCTCGGAGAGCGTATAGCGCCCCCGCCAGTTGACGACGTAATGTCCGCCGTACTTCGCGGTGTTGTCCGCGTTGATGTAGTGCTTGCCCTGCACGTGCAGCTCGAGCTCGCTCGCGAGACCCTCCGCTGGCGACCAGCGCCACAATGCATTGCCGAGCCAGCGCGGCGCCGTGTCGATCATGTTGCCCTTGCGGATGAACTCGCCGCCGGTCGCGCCGCCGGTGAAATCGTAGCGGTGCACCGCATAGGTGGCCGAGAGTTCGAAACCGTGCTGCGCGCGGTCGTGGGCGAGTGCGAGCTCGACTCCCTGGGAACGGGTACGACCGTCACTGACGTTGAGACCCGCGGCATCGCGGAAGATGAAGTTGCGCGTCCGGTCGGCGAACGCGGCCACGGATCCCCACGGCGCCCGATAACCGAGTTCCGCCGAGTCGATGCGCTCGCTGTCGAGATCAGCGACGTCCTGGCCACGCTGCAGGCGGTACAGCTCGTTCGCCTGCGGCGCGCGGAAACCGGTCGCGAGCACGCCGTAGAGCGTGTGTCCGCCTGCCGATGTCCACTCGATACCGAGCCGCCCGGCCACGTCGTCGAACGTATCGCTCCGGTCCGCCACGCGGTTGTACAGGCAGCCGCCGAAGCCGCACTGCGTTCCGTCGTCGCGCGTGTTGCCGTCGAGGCCGCGATTGTCGTAGTCGAACCGCAGACGCTCGACACGCAGGCTGTGGACGAGGCGGATGCGGTCGGCAAGCGCGAAGCCGACGTCGTAGTGCACGGCGTACAGCGCGCTGTCGACATCGAAGTCGTAATGCACGCCCTGCGGGCGGATCGCGTTGTTGAACGCCGTCGACGTGGTGAGCGGCTCGGCCTGGAACTCGAGCAGACTGGCCTGCATCCACTCCACCTGCGCACCCAGATCCACGGTATGACGGGCGCCCTCCCAATGCCGGCCGACCATGAGTCCCGCGCTCGTCTGTTCGTTTTCCTCCACCGGCTGGCCGGGTATGAAATGCTGCAGGAACTCCATCCACGACCGCCGCGCGTACGGCGCGACCGTCCAGCCCGCGCTGGTCCAGTGGCTGGCGGCGCGCAGCGACCATGCATCGCGGTAGGAGTCCGGGCTCGGGTTGCTGCGCCGCAGGCTGCTGTCCTTGTACGCCTGGAAGCCGGATACGAACGCGCCGGTGTCCTGGTTGAGTTGGGTCAGGTGCAAGGTGTTGCGCACCTGCCAGCGGCCGAGGTCGGCACCGTGCACCAGCGACAGCTTCTGCTGATCGTAGCCGGTGTGATCGCGCCAGCCGTTGGTGGACATGCCGTTTGCGGCGACCCCCAGACTGTGCCCGCCCTGCTCGAACGAGAGTTCGGCGGCCAGTCGATAGAAGTCGTACGGGCCGCCTTCGAGGCTGAGCCGCCGCCCCGCCGGCGCCGGCGTGAGGAAGTTCAACGCGCCGCGCAGCGCGTTGCCGCCGAGCACCGCGCTGGCCGGTCCGCGCCACACTTCGATGCCGCCGGCCTGTTCCGAGTTCACCTCGAACAGGTTGTTGATGTTGCAGAATCCCGCCGGGCGGATCGGGATGCCGTCTTCCAGGTAGAGGAACTGGCCGCAGGCTCCGAGGCCGGCATAGACCGGCGAGCGAATCGCCGTCAGGTGCTCCTGTCCGGAACCGCGGGCCACCCAGACGCCAGGCACGCGGTTCAGCGTCTCGTTGATGTGGGTGGCGCCGATGGCCGCGATCTCGCGGGCCTCGAGCGCGCTCACGCTGCCCACGCTGCCGAGGCGGGCGGCGAGTGACGCTTCGGCGCTGACCACGATCTCCTCGATCGCACCTGCCCCCGGCGCAGCCGGTGACTGCCCCGACCCGGCTGCGGCCACGGGCGGGCCCGCGCCGGCGATGGCGAGGATGGCGATCAGGGCGCTGGCGTTGAACGCTTGACGGGGCACTTGGCGGCTCACCTGGGGGGCTCTCGTCGGCAGCGGCACGAGCGGCCCGGCACCTTAGCCAATCGGGCCGCCTGGACGCAACCTCCGCTCATTCGAGCACCACGTGGAAGTGGACATCGCCGCTGGCGCCGGGCGGCAGCGGCGCGTCGAACGTCCAGCGGATCAGCAGCCCGGGCTCGGCGGACAGCACCGGCGCCGCGCTCGTATCCAGGGCGGCCGTGTCCGCGGCAGCGACCTCCGGGTCGAACGTCCGGCCGTCGCGCGAGTACTCCACGCGACTGGCCGCGCCCGCGGCGCTGCCGGGGACATACCGGGTCCCGGCCGGCAGCGGGGTCTGAATCCGCACCTGGCCGGGCTCGAGTGGCGTGGCGCTCTCGTTCCGGAACCGGATCGTGTAACGCAGTTCGTCCCCTGCACCGAGGTGCGCGACCGGACCCAGTTCGGTGCCCCCGGCAGTGTCGACCATGACCTTGAGCACGGAGGTCTCGAGCCCGATCCGCGGCCCTGGGTCCGCCGTTGCCGGAACGGCTTCGGCGGCCGGCGCGCCCGCGGGCGCTTCTGCGGCCGCGGGTGCTTCTGCGGCCGCGGGTGCTTCTGCGGCCGCGGGTGCTTCTGCGGCCGCGCGTGCTTCTTCAGCCGCAGGCGCTTCTTCAGCCGCAGGCGCTTCTTCAGCCGCAGGCGCTTCTTCAGCCGCAGGCGCTTCTTCAGCCGCAGGCGCTTCTTCAGCCGCAGGCGCTTCTTCAGCCGCAGGCGCTTCGCCCAGTGCAGCGGGAGCCTGCTCCAGCCGCGGTGCGGCCTCGATCGGGGCTTCGCCGTCTACCGGCGCCGCATCGAGCGCGATCGCGCCAGCGGCAGCCGCGGCGATCAGGAGGCCGAGCATGATGCGCGACCGAATCGAGCCTCCGGGCATCCTTCCTCCGATTTGCCTCGTTATCGTCCCGCCCTGCATACCTGGGTCCGTCAACCGTGCAATACCATGTACCGCGGAGCCATGTACCGTACCGCGAAGCTACGCACCGCGACGCTCATGATCGCCCGGTCACCGTGCGGATGTCCGTGGTGCCCGACACGGGATCGAAACAGATTTCCGCGACCCCGCCGCGCAGCTGGCGTTCGACGGCACGGCACTTCTCGTCGAGATCATGTTCCGCCGGCCCGTAGTCCGTGCCCTCGCGGAGCACGAAGGCCTCTATGACCCCGCGCAGCGCGGCTTCGCTCAGGTATTCCGGCGGAATCTTGACCATTCACTCGATGACTTCGTGATCCAGCGCGCACCCGAGGGCGCACAACTTGAAATTAGCTTAACACGGTGCCTTACTTCACCCCGGAACGATACAACGACCAGACGACTGAACCACCCAAGGACAGTCACCGAGCGCAGGGGCCGGAGCGCCCCGCCGACGGTCCATCGAACGGGCCTTCCACCAGGACAGGGAACCATGGCCGAACCCGATCACATTCTCGTCGTCGAAGACGAGCCCATCACCCGCGAACAGCTGGTTTCCTACTTCCAGGAGGAAGGCTTCCGGGTAAGCTCGACCGGTTCGGGCGACGACGTGCTGCCGATGGTCCAGAATCACGGCGTGAACCTGGTGCTGCTGGACATCAAGCTGCCCGGCAAGGACGGGCTGACACTGACCCGGGAGATCCGCGCACATTCCGACCTCGGCGTGATACTCGTCACCAGCAAGCAGGAGCAGATCGACAAGATCCTCGGCCTCGAGAGCGGCGCCGACGACTACGTAACCAAGCCGTTCGATCCCCGCGAACTGTTGAGCCGGGCACGCAACCTGCTGCGCCGCGTACACGCCCAGCAGACTCAGCGCCGGAAGAACCACATCCGCCACTTCGCCGGCTGGCAGCTCGACCTGAACAAGCGCGAGCTGACCTGTCCGCAGGGCGAGAAGACCACGCTCTCGGCCGGCGAATACCAGCTTCTGCTCGCGTTCATGGAGCGCGCGGGCGAACCCATGAACCGCGACCAGCTGATGACGCGGATCCGCAACCGGGAATGGTTCCCGGATGATCGCTACATCGACGTCCTGGTCGGCCAGCTGCGCAAGAAGCTCGGCGAACGCGCGGCCACCGCCAAGATCATCGCGACGATCCACGGCACCGGCTACCTGTTCACTCCGGAAGTTACCTGATACGGTGACGGCGACCTCCGCCCGCCTGCGATGGCATGGCGCGGACTCCCGTTCGGCAGGACCTGATGAGCGAGACCGTCTCCACGCGCTCCGAGCGTACGCTCTACGAGAGCGCGAGTACGATCGTGCGGCGGACGTCCTGGGAGGGTCGCCCGGTCGTCGTCAAGGCTCTGCATCCGGCCAACCTGAGCGGCGTCGCCCTCGCGCGGCTGCACCACGAGTACCAGATCAACCAGTCGCTCACCAGCCCGCACGTCTGCCGGGCGCTCGCATTTCACGAGTTCGAACACCAGATCGTATTCGAGGATCCCGACGGTACCGCGCTGCGCGAGCTGATCGCCACCGACCAGCTGTCCTTTGACGAGCGGCTCGACGTTGCCGTCGGGCTCGCTTCGGCCCTGCAGTCGATCCATGACGAAGGCGTCATCCATCGGGACGTGAATCCCGGCAACGTGGTCGTTGCCGACGAAAGTCTCGCGGTCTATCTGATCGACTTCGGCTACGCGACGGTGACACCGCGCGAATATCCGTTGCAGGATGCCTCCGATCCGGTCACCGGCACGTTGCCGTACCTGTCGCCGGAGCAGACCGGGCGGATCAACCGGATCGTCGACTACCGCACCGATCTCTATTCGTTCGGCGCGACGCTCTACGAACTGTTCGGCAGCCGCCCGCCGTTTACCCACTCCGACCCACTCGAACTGCTGCACGCGCACATCGCGAGCACGCCGCAGCCGTTGCACCAGCTGAACCCGCGCATTCCGCGCTGGTTGTCGGACATCGTTCAGAAGCTGCTGGCCAAGCAGCCCGAAGGGCGCTACCAGAGCGCCGCCGCCGTGCGCGACGACCTGATCGAAGGTCAGCACCACGCGAACCGCCTGCCGTTCCGGCTCGGCCAGACCGACACACCGCGCCAGCTCGCGCTGCCGAAGCGGCTCTACGGCCGCGAATACGCGCTCGACCTGGCATTCGCGGCCATCGACCGGGTCGCCCGGGGTGAAGCGCTGCTGACCGAGGTCGTCGGCGGCAGCGGGGCCGGCAAGAGCGTGCTCTGTGAGGCACTCTCGATCTACGCGCGCGAATCGGGATTCCTGGTGGCGCGCATCGACGCGCCGGCGCTCCGGCATCTGGACGGACCCGGCATCCTGTTCGAACTGCTGCGCCTGGTGGTCCGCCAGGCACTCGCCCAGCCCACTGCCGAGTGTCGGGCGCTCCTCGAGCGGCTCGAGGTGATCGCCCCCGCCCACCGTCAGACCCTGCGCCGGCTGATGCCCGAGCTCGCACGCCGCCTCCCGGCGGCAGGCGACGCCGCCGCACCACTGCCGGAAACGCTCACACAGCTGCTGCGCGCGCTGCAACCGCATTCGCTGTGCCTGGTCGTGGAGGATGCCGACCAGCTCTCCGAGGAGCAGTTCGGGTTCCTGCTCGAGTCCGCCGTGGCCGCGCGCGGCATGCTGTTCGTGATCAGCCAGCCGTTCGCGGACCCCTACATCGCCGAGCAGCCCCGCTTCAGCACCCGGCGCACGCTGGTCGAGCTCCTGCCCCTCGAGCGTGGCGATATCCGCAAGCTGCTCGCGGACATGCTCTCGGTCGGCGAAATGCGCGTCCGCGAGCTGGCCGCGGAACTCCACGAGAAATCCATGGGCGTGCCAGGCGCATTGCTCGACCTAATCTTCGAGCTGCATCGGGTTGGCGCCATCCGCTACCAGAACGACCAGCAGGAGTGGGCCTGGGAGCTCGACGCGATCCGCGAGCACTACTTCAGCACCAACTCCGCGGATCGCATCCGCGCGCAGCTGGCCGCGCTGCCGCCGACCACCCAGGCCGCGCTGCAGACCGGTGCCGCGATCGGCGACCAGTTCAGCAGCACCCTGCTGGGGCGACTGTTTGGCTGGCAGGCCGCCGAACTGGCGGCCATTCTCAGACCGGCGGTGGCCCAGAACCTGGTGCGCAACAACCGTGCGGAAGGCCTCGAGCAGGACGCGGCCATCTACCAGTTCACCCACCACCGGATCCGCGCCGAGGTCTACGTTCTCGTTCCCGACGCCGCAAAGCTCGACATACACCAACGCCTCGCGGCCGTACTGCGCGACAGCACCGATGACGACGCAGCGGTCATGCTGGTCGCCGACCACCTGAACGCGGCAACGAGCCTGCTCGACACGGATCCCGCCGCCCGGCTCGAGGCGGCACGATTCAACGAGCTCGCCGGAGCCGAGGCGCTGCGCCAGGGCCTGTACCAGCAGGCCTACAAGTACTCGCGGCACGGCCTCGCATTCGGCCTGGATCCGAAGGGCGAGCACGCCGCGACGGTCGAAGCGCTCTGCCAGAACGCCACCGTTGCCGCCTTCCTGTGCGGCGACTTCGAGCAGCTCCACCGCGTCATCGGCGAAGCCCCGACTGCCGGCAACAGCAGCATCAACGAGATTCGGGTACGCGCAGCCGTCGTGCAGAACCAGCTCGAAGACTCACGGCGGATTGCCGAGGCTGCTCTCGAGACGCTCGGTGCGCCGCAGTCCCGGGTCCCCGCCTGGCTGATCCGCATCACCGAGCTGCCCGGGGCCAATCGTGTCGAGCGCCTGGTGGGCCGTGCCTGGCGCGCGCTGAACGACGAACTGCCGGACGAACTGCCGCTGCTCGATGATCATCGGATCCACCAGATCCTGCGTCTGCAGGGATACCTGCTGCACACCGGTTACCACATGTCGGCGCCCGAACTGCCGAAGCTCGCGCGGGCGATGCTCGCGGTCGCCCGCAGGCACGGCTATTGCGCGGAAGTGAGCTTCGCCTACGCCGCCGTCGCCGTGAATGCCATTGCCCACGACGATGCCCGATCAGCACGCCGCTTCGCCGGACTCGCGCGCGCACTCGCGGATCGGTTTCCCGACGAGCCGTTTTCCATCCGGTCCCGCACCCTGCTCGCCGGACTCGTCGACCCCTGGCTCGGACCGATCGATCCGGTCATGCTCGCGCTGGCCCGTCAGTATCACCGCAGCTGGGCGCTCAAGGACTTCGAGTTCACCGCGGCCGCGACCGTCTTCTACGCATGGAACGGACTGATCCGCGGTGTCGAACTGGGCGCGTTGCGCCAGGGCCTGCACGAACAGATCGGCCAACTGACCCGCTATCCCCACGTCACCGACGTCAACGTCTCGCATTTCGCGCTGCAGATCGTCACCAGTCTGATGGGGCGCGAGCAGTCGGACGCCCAGCCGCCACGCGAACTCGCGATCGGCAACGACGAGGACGTCGTGGCGCTCGGTTCCGTGTACATCCTGCGGCTCTACTACGCCGTGCTGTTCCAGGACTTCCGGGGTGCCGCGGCCGTGCTGCCGCTCGCAAGACGCCACGGCGCGCGCATGTACAGCTCGCCGCTGCTCGGATTGCTGGTCTTCTGCGAGGGCATGCTCGCGGTACACGACGGCACGGCGCCGGCCGGATGGCGACACCGCACCATGCGCCGCGCTCTCCGCCTTCTGCGTCGTTGGCAGCGCTGGGGCGGCCAATTCGCGGACACCAAGATCCTGCTGCTCGAAGCCGAGTCGGCATGGCAGTCCGGCGCGCAAGCGCGCGCGCTCGAGTATTTCGAGCGCGCCACCGAGGCGGCACGCCGTTCCGGGCTCGCGCACGACGAAGGTCTGGCATCGGAACGCGCCGCCCGCCACTGCATGCAGGCCGGCCGCACCGACTTCGCCCGCCTGTTCGCGCGCAACGCACACCGCGCCTATCAGCGCTGGGGCGCCGGCGCCAAACTCGCCCAGCTCGAGCGCGATTTTCACGTCCTGCTGCAGGAGCGTGGCGACTACGGTCGCGAGCTCGCCGGCGCGGGCCTGCGGACAGCGGCGCACGCGGACGACCTCAGCAGCGCGTCGCCCACGCTCGAAGGCGGCGAACTCACCGAGCGGATGCTCGAGACCAGTACGGTGATGCGCGCCGCGCAGACCCTGTCCGGCGAGATCCGGCTCGACGAAGTCCTCTCGAAGCTGCTGCGCCTCGCGCTCGAGCACGCCGGCGCAGAAAAGGCCTGCATGCTGCTCTCGCGCGACCAGCGCCTCTACATCGAGGCCGTTGCAACGGTCGACGGCGGACCGGCACGGCGCCTCGCGCCGGCGACGCCGGTCGGCGCCAGCGACGAAGTGCCCGAGACCATCATCCACTTCGTCGCGCATACCCAGGAGGCGCTGGTGATCGCGGACGCCACGCGCCGCGACGTATTCACCCAGGATCGCTACATCCAGGCGGTCCAGCCGCTCTCGGTGCTGTGCCTGCCGATCATCCATCGCGGCACGGTGACCGGCATCCTGTACCTGGAACACCGCGAACTCGGCAACGTGTTCACCCGCCAGCGGGTCGAGGTACTCGCGCTGCTCGCATCGCAGGCAGCGATCTCGATCGAGAATGCGCGCCTCTATGCCGACCTGCAGGCCACCCGCGACGAGTACCGGACGCTCTACGACAATGCCATCGAAGGGCTGTTCCGGATCAACACCCACGGCGTGCTGCTGACCGCGAATCCGACCCTCGCACGTATTCTGGGGTTCGACGACGTACTGCAACTCATGGACGAGTACCGCGAGTTTCTCGAAAGCGTGTTCCTTTCGCGGGAGACCATGAGCCGCTTCCTCTCCCGGCTGGACGAACAGGGCCTGGTGAGCACCTTCGAGGCACAGGCGGTACGCAGCGACGGCCGTACGCTGTGGATGGCGCTGACCGCACGGCTGACCCGGGAGCCGGACGGCAGCGAGTTCATCGACGGGTCGCTCATCGACATTTCCGAGCGGATCGCACGCGACCAGGCGGAAAAGCAGCGCCAGATCGCGGAAGCGGCCACGGAGGCGAAGAGCGCGTTTCTCGCCAACATGAGCCACGAGATCCGCACGCCGATGAACGCGGTGCTGGGCTTCTCGCAGCTTGCGCTCGAGACGCAGCTCGACCGCAAGCAGTACGAGTACGTCACGTCGATCCGGCACGCGGCGGAAAACCTGCTCAAACTCATCAACGACATTCTCGACTTCTCGAAGATCGAGGCGGGCAAGCTGCTGCTCGAAGCGCGGCCGTTCAAGCTGTCCGAAACGGTGGCCGAGGTCGAGCGCCTGTTCCGCACCGAGGTGCGACGCCGGAACCTCACGTTCGAAATCGACGACCGGACGCTCGCCTGCCCCGGGTTCCCAGCGGACGGCGTACTGGTGGGCGATGCGCTGCGCCTGCAGCAGGTGCTGGTCAATCTGGTGGGCAACGCCGTCAAGTTCACCGAGCGGGGCAGCGTGCGCCTCGTGCTGGACGTGGAATCGCTCGGCGAGCACGAGCTCGTGCTCGCGGCGCAGGTGATCGACACCGGCATCGGCATCGAAGAGCACGACCAGCGCCGCCTGTTCGAGTCGTTCGAACAGGCCGAACTGTCGACGACGCGGCGATTCGGCGGCACCGGGCTCGGGCTGACCATCTCGCGCCGGCTGGTCGAAGTCATGGGCGGCGACATCACGGTCGCGTCCACGCCCGGCAAGGGCAGCACGTTCCGCTTCACCGTCCGCCTCGTGCTGCCGGGCGAACGGCAGCTGCAGCCGACCCCCGTACCGAAACGGGAACGCAACGTGTCCGCCCTGCTCGGCCGGCGCCTGCTCGTCGCCGAGGACAACCCGATCAACCAGCAGCTCGCACTCGAATTCCTGCAGCGGGCCGGCGCGGAGGTGGTCATTGCCGAAAATGGCCGCGACGCGGTGGCGCGCGCGACCGCACAGGCGTTCGACGCGATCCTGATGGACATCCACATGCCGCTGCTCGACGGCCTGGAAGCCACCCGTATCCTGCGCGCGGAGGGCCTGACCCTGCCGATTCTCGCCGTCTCGGCCGATGCCCTCGGCAGCCATCGCACCGCGGTCCTGGATGCCGGTTGCGACAGCTACATCACCAAACCGATCGACTTCGACCAGCTGCTCGGCGAGCTGGCGCGCCTGCTGCCGGGGAACGAGGCGCTCGACCTGCGCAGGCGCGCGACCGATCGACCGCTCCCGGGGCCATTGCCCAGGCAATCGCCCACAAATCAACCTGCGCAACAGTCCGCAGGGCCGGACTCGCATCCGGCCCCGGCGACCGCAGCGGACCTGCCGGCAGAGGTGCACGAACCGGCAGCGCAGGCAGGGCGCCCGAGCACCGCGGGCGCCGAACCCGAGGATCTGGCGCTCGACGCGGATGCAATCCGGCAGGCCGGGCTCGCCCGTCGCGCCATGCTGCAGCGATTGCCCGGTATCGACATCGGTGCCGCCATCAAGGGCCACAACGGCAACATCCGCCTGATGCTGAAGCTGATGGGTGACTTCGGCCGCTACTACGGCGACGCCGGTCCCCGCATCCGCAAGCTGGTCACGACCGAATGTTACGAGGAGGCCGAGCGCCTCGCGCACAACCTGCACGGCGTGGCCGGCAGCTTCGGCGCGCAGCGCCTGCGCGAAGCGTCGAAGGCGCTCGAGCTCGCCCTCGCGGAGCGCCCGGGCGGCAATCTGCTCGGCCTGGTGCAGAGCTTCGAGATCGCACTCTCCGAAGTGCTCGAGTCCGCCGACGCCCTCGCTAGCGACCAGGTCCCGCTGAGGGCGTCGGATCTCGACGATCGGTGACGTCCACCAGCGCGAGGCCAGGGCCGGTGCGTTCGAGCCCGGCGAAATCGAACCACCCGGTATCCCCGAGGTGCGAGGGCACCACGTGCCGCAGGCTGCGTGCGATGCTGCGTACACGTCCCGGATTGGCCCGGTCCCATGCCTCGAGCATCTCCTTGATCACCTGGCGCTGCAGATTCTCCTGCGAACCGCACAGGTTGCAGGGGATGATCGGGAAGCCACGGTGTTCCGCCCAGCGCGCGATGTCCCGCTCGCGGCAGTAGTAGAGCGGCCGGATCACCACGTGCGCGCCGTCGTCGCTCAGCAGTTTCGGGGGCATGGCCTTCATGCGGCCGCCATGAAACATGTTGAGGAACAGGGTCTCGACCACGTCGTCCTGGTGATGGCCGAGCGCGATGCGGGTCGCGCCGATCCGGCGCGCGAGACTGTAGAGGATGCCGCGCCGCAGCCGTGAGCATACCGGGCAGGTGGTCTTGCCCGCCGGTGTCAGCGCCTGTACCACGCTGTACGTGTCTTCGCTCAGAATGTGGTACGGGAGTCCGAGTTCGTCCAGGTAGCGCGGCAGGACGTCCGGCGGATAACCCGGCTGCCGCTGATCGAGATGCACCGGGATGAGTTCGAACTCGATGGGTGCCGACTGCTGCAGGTTGATCAGGATGTCGAGCAGCGTATAGGAATCCTTGCCGCCGGAGAGGCACACCATGACCCGGTCGCCGTGGCCGATCATGTTGTAGTCGGCGATCGCCTGGCCGACCTGACGGCGCAGGCGCTTGTGGAGCTTGTTCGTGTCGTAGCGGTTCTTGCGTCCGTCACGTTCCGGTGCCGGAGCCGCATCATGCGCCGCTGGTTGGTATGTCCGGACCTGCACCTTGGACCTCGGATCGGGTACGAGGCGCGCGTTTTACCTTGCGCAGCAGGGTCGGCGCAAGTTCGGCGCGGCCCGGCCGCGGCCGCGCACGCCTAGAGGCCGCGCACCGCTAGAGGCCGCGCAGGATCAGCATGGGCGGCGTGTCCACCAGCCGGCGCGTGCCGGCGAGCCCCACCACCAGGACGAGCAGCGCACCGGCGAGCGGGCCCCAGAGCCACAACCAGGGGTGCAACGCCACCCCGAGCGAGAATACCTGGCGCGTGAGCACCGCCGCGGACAGTTCCGCACCCACCACGGCCACGATGCCGGCGAACAGTCCGAGGATCGCGAACTCGGCGGCCAGCGCACCGGCGATCAGGCGGCGGCTGCCACCGAGCGTGCGCAGCAGCGCATGTTCCTGCAGGCGTCCGTCGCGGCTCGCCTGGATGCTCGCGACCAGCACCAGGCAACCGGCCGCGAGCACCAGGCCGAGCACCAGCTCGATCGCCTGCGTCACGCGTGCCACGATGCTCTGGATCTGGCGGATCAGCGCGTCCACTTCGATCACCGTGACGGTGGGAAAGGCGGAGAGCAGTTCGTTCAGGAATCGCTTGCGTTCCGGCGCCAGGTGGAAACTGGTGAGGTAGGTCGCCGGATAGTCCTCGAGCACCCCGGGCGAAAAGATGATGAAGAAGTTCGGCTGCATGCTCTCCCAGTCGAGCCGCCGGATGTTCGCGATCTCGGCCTCCACCTCCTGCCCGGCGATGTCGAACCGCAACCGGTCGCCGACGTCGAGTGCCAGGTTGGCAGCATAGTCTGCTTCGAGCGAGACGAGCGCGCGCGTATCGTCCGGCGCCCACCACGCGCCGCGCACGATCTCGTTGGCCGCGGGCATGGTGGCCGCCCAGGTGAGGTTGCGCTCGGAGCGCATGCGTGGACCGTCGTCGTCTTCCGCCGAAACCGCCCGGTCGCGCTCCCAGTCCCGGGCGTCGATGCCGTTGGCCGCGACTATCCGGCCGCGGATCATCGGGAAGATCTCGCCACGCCAGGTGGTCTCGGCGGCAAGGAGTGCCGAGAGCGGCTCCACCTGCTCGGGAACGACGTTCATCACGAAGTGATTCGGGGCGTCCGCCGGCAGCTGTCCGCGCCACTGGTCCAGCAGGGCGGTACGCAACAGCACCAGGATCAGGAGCAGCATGATCGCGAGCCCGAAGATCAGGATCTGCGCGACGTTCTCGCGCCGCCGTCGCTGCAGTCCGGCGAGCGCCAGGCGCCAGCCGCTGCCCGCCTGCATGCCGGCAAGCCGGCCGCCGCGCAGCAGGAGCAGCGCGAGCAGACCGAACACGCCGAGCACGACAAAGCTGCCCGCCAGCGTCCAGAGTGTGAGCGCGAGGCTGCCGGTGTACCAGACCAGGAGCCCGAGGCTCCCGGCCGCGGCGGCCGCGTAACTCAGCACCTGCGACGCGGGTGCCGCGCCGAGGTCCCGGCGGATGACCCGCATCGGTGAGATCCGGTACAGGTGCAGGAGCGGTGGCACCGCAAAGGCGACGGCACAGATGAATCCGGTCACGGCGCCGAGCAGGAACGGCCGCAGCGACGGCATCGGCAGTTCGACCGGCACGATGGTCGAAAGAACCGCCACCATCGCGAGGTGCGCGCCGGTGCCGGCCAGGAGGCCGAGCACCACGGACACGGCGCCGACCAGCGACAGCAGCATCAGGAAGCCGCGCAGGATGCTGCCGGGCGTCGCGCCGAGCGTCTTCAGAATCGCAACGTGATCGTAGTGCCGGCTCGCGTAGCGGTGCGCGGACAGCGCGACCGCCACGCCGGCGAGCAGCACGCCGAGCAGCCCGCCGAGCAACAGGAACCGCTCGGCGCGGTCGAGCGCTGCGCCGATCGACGGGCTGCTCTCACGGATCCCACGCCAGCGCCACGTCGGTTCCGGATCGAGCTCCGCGCGCAGCGCCTCCAGCGTCGCATCCGGACCGCGCAGCAGCAGGCGATAGGCAATGCGGCTGCCGGGCTGCACCACCTCGGTTCGCGCGACGTCTTCCACACGCATGAGCAGCCGCGGCCCGAGATCGAACATGCTGCCGCCACGATCAGGCTCAGAGACCAGTACCCGGCCGATGCGGAAACGCGCGACGCCGACCTCGATTTCATCGCCCAATGCGACCCCGAGCGCCGGAAACAGGCGCGCGTCGAGCCAGACCTCGCCCTCCGCCGGGACCCCATCCGCCGGCCGGCCCGGTGCGAACGGTTCGTCCGCGGCGATCAGCCGACCGCGCAGGGGGTAACCCTCGCCCACTGCCTTGATGCTCACCAGCTGGCTGCGTTCGCC
The DNA here is from genome assembly GCA_019634925.1 of Pseudomonadales bacterium. Lineage (GTDB taxonomy): Bacteria > Pseudomonadota > Gammaproteobacteria > Pseudomonadales > Azotimanducaceae > UBA7803. The sequence continues at coordinate 249,183 of JAHCAL010000001.1, read as the reverse complement.
ATCGGCGAACACCATGGAGGGGAACGAGAGCGTGTCCACGTGATCGATGCCCCGCGCGGTGGCGGCCACGCGGAATGCCTCAGGAATCGGCTGGCTGCCGCCGATGTAGCGATCCGCCGCCAGGAAGTCGGCCGACTCGGAGAGCAGCGCACGCTGCAGGCGGTCGACCAGGAGCGCCACCGCGGTCACGCTGGTGATCGCGACCACCAGCGCGACCAGGAGCAGGCCGAGTTCACCGCTGCGCCAGTCACGCCAGGCGAGCCGCAGGATGAGACGCGGGCTCATACGCGTAGCCGCCCGGCTTCGATCTCGATCACGCGCTGACAGCGCGCGGCAACCCGGTCGTCGTGGGTCACCAGGATCAGCGTGGTGCGGGTCTCCGCGTTCAACGCGAACAGCAGGTCGATGATGCGCTGACCGGTCGCGGTGTCGAGGTTGCCGGTGGGTTCGTCCGCGAACAGGACGTTCGGGCGCGAAGCGAATGCGCGGGCGATGGCGACGCGCTGCTGTTCGCCGCCGGAGAGCTGCCGCGGATAATGCCCGGTACGGGCGCCGAGCCCGACTTTCTCGAGGTAGCCGCGCGCATCCTGCTCCGCGCCGCGATCACCGCGCAGTTCGCCGGGCAGCATCACGTTCTCGAGCGCGGTGAGGCTGCCGAGCAGCTGGAACGACTGGAACACGAAACCGACCTGTTCGGCCCGGATGCGCGCCCGGGCTTCCTCGTCGAGCGTGGTCAGTTCCTGGCCGGCCAGTGCAACCGAACCGCCGGTCGGGAGGTCCAATCCGGCCAGAATGCCGAGCAGCGTGGTTTTGCCGGAACCCGAGGCCCCGACGATGGCGACGCTTTCGCCCGCGTTGATTTCGAGATCGATGCCGGCCAAGATCGCGAGCTGACCTTCGGACGTAGGAACGACTTTCTCGAGACCCTTGGCCCGAATGGCCTGAACAGACCGAATGACGACTTCACTCATACCACCGACTGTCCTGTACAGCGCAGCCGGGTCACGCGAGGCGCGCCGCAGCGCGTGCCGCGTCCGCCTGCAACACTGGCTTGTTGTTCTGACACTCTGCGCGACGGCCTTCGGCGGGCTCGTGGGCTCCGCGCCGCTCGCCGCTTCGCTCACCGGCGTTGCGCCCACCGACGTTGCGCCGCCCGGCGCGGCGCCGGCGCGTACGCTGCTCGTGCTCGGCGACAGTATCAGCGCCGCCTATGGTATTCAACGCGAGGAAGGCTGGGTGACACAGCTCGAGGCCCGCCTCGCGACCCTCGATCCCGCTTGGCGGGTGGTGAACGCGAGCATCAGCGGCGAGACCACGGGCGGTGGGCTCGCACGCCTGCCCGCAGCGCTCGACGCCCACGATCCGGACCTGGTGGTCATCGAGCTCGGCGGGAACGACGCGCTGCGCGGCTATCCACTCGACCGGATCCGCGCCAACCTGGAAGCCATGGTCGGTCTCGCCCGCGCCGCCGAACGTCAAGTGCTGCTGGTCGGCATGGAAATCCCGCCGAACTACGGACCACGCTATACGCAGGGCTTCGCCGCCCTCTTTCGCGACGTGGCCGAGGCACACGCGGTCCCGCTGGTACCGTTCCTGCTCGAGGCGGTCGCGCTGCAGCCGGGCATGATGCAGGCCGACGGCATCCATCCGACGGCCGCCGCACAGCCGCTGCTGCTCGAGACGCTCTGGCCCCACCTGGAGCCGCTGCTGGCGCGCTGAACGCGCGGGCGCTGAACGCGCGGGCGCTGAACCCGCAGACGCTGGATGGGCGGGCACCGATCGCACGGACGCCGAGTGACCCTGCAGGGGCTGCTCCGCTCAGCGCCCGGTCGCGCGGCGCGAACCCGTCGTGGGAGCGGGCGGCGCGGCACCCACATGTCGTGTGCCGCGGCGTGCCGCCAGCGCCTCCTGGCGCTCCCGTTCCGCGAATGCAGACCGCTGTGCCGGCGTCTGGCTGTCGATACAGTGCGGGCAGCTGATACCCGGCTGGTAACCCGGCGCAGCGCGGTCCGCCACGGTGAGCGGACGCCGGCACGCGTGGCACGACTCGTACGAGCCCTCGTCGAGTTCGGTGTCGACGGATACCCGCTGGTCGAACACGAAACACTCCCCGGCCCAGCGGTTCGCCTCCGCAGGCACCGTCTCGAGGTACTTGAGCACACCACCATCGAGCTGATAGACGGCCTCGAATCCCTGCTCGAGGAGGTAAGCGCTGGCCTTCTCGCAGCGTACGCCGCCGGTGCAGAACATGGCGACGCGCCGGTTGCGGGCCGGGTCGAGATTGCCGGCCACGTAGTCAGGCAATTGCCGGAACGACCGCGTGCCCGGGTCCACGGCGCCGGCGAACGTGCCGACGGCGATTTCGTACGCGTTGCGGGTGTCGATCACCACCACGTCCGGATCGTCGAGGAGCGCGTTCCAGCGCGCCCAGTCGACGTGTTCGCCGGTGCGTTCGGCGGGCCGGATCCCCGGCTGCCGCAGGGCGACGATCTCCGGCTTGACGCGAACCTTGAGGCGGTAGAACACCGGCGTGTCCGACGCGGCCGTCGAAAACCGGAACGGCATGCCCGCGAACGCGGGCCGTCGTTCCAGCAGGTCGCGGAACGCATCGAGCTTGGGCCGCGCGCCGGCCAGCGTGCCGTTGATGCCTTCATCGGCCAGCAGGATCGTGCCCTTGAGCTCGAGCGCGTCGGCGGCCGCCTCGAGCGCGTCGCGCAGCTCCGCCAACCCCTCGAGGTCGACGAACCGGTAGAAGGTCATGACCTCGTTCACCGGCGCGTCTCCGCGGCCTCGCGCGCCGCACCGCCGAGACACGGCGGCGACAGCGGCGCCGCGCCGAAGCGCGCGCGCCATTCGCTCTCGGTATAGGTGTGCAGCGCGAGCGCGTGCACGCCCCCGGCCAGTTCCGCGGCCAGGGCCGTGTTGACCAGGCGGTGCCGGGCGAGCAGGCGGAGTCCTTCGAACGCGGCCGCCACCAGCACCACCCGGAAATGCGTTTCGGAACCGGGCGGCACGTTGTGATTGCCGCTCTCGTTCACGACCTCGAGGTGCGCCGGTGCAAATTCTCCGGCGAGTTTGGCTTCGATGGTGTCCTGGATGCGCATGGTGCGCGATTATAGCGACATGCTGCTGATCATTTCTCCTGCGAAGACCCTCGACTACGCCACGCCGCACGCGGCGGTACGTGCCACGCAACCCGCGTTCCTGGCCGATGCCGAACGGCTCGTCCGGGCGCTGCGCGCGCAATCACCCGCCGATCTGTCCGCGCTCATGCGGATCAGCCCGGCGCTCGGCGAACTGAATGCCCGCCGGTTCGCCGACTGGCACGTCCCGTTCACCAGGCGCAATGCACGCCCGGCGTTGTTCGCGTTCCGCGGCGAGGTGTACCAGGGCCTCGACGCCTACGGCCTGGATGCGGACGGCCTGCGCTACGCGCAACGGCACCTGCGGATCCTGTCGGGCCTGTATGGCCTCCTGCGGCCGCTCGACCTGATCCAGCCCTACCGGCTCGAGATGGGCACCCGCTTCGCCTTCGGCGCCCACCGGAGTCTCTACGACTTCTGGGGCGACCGGTTGACCGGGGCCGTGAACGAAGCGCTCGCAGGCACGCGCAACCCGGTACTCGTCAACCTCGCATCGGACGAGTATTTCCGCGCCATCGATCGAACCGCCGTGGCCGGGCGGGTGATCACGCCGACCTTCCGGGAACAGCGCGCCGGTACCTACCGGTTCCTCTCGCACTTCGGCAAACGTGCGCGCGGTCTCATGGCCCGCTGGGCCATCGAACAGCGCATCCAGGACCCGGCGGCGCTGCGCGCGTTCAGCCTTGACGGCTACCGGTTCGCGGAGCGGCTCTCGACCGATGACGACTGGGTCTTCGTACGCGACGGGATGCGCTAACCTTGGCGCAATCCTCACCATCCACGCAGGGAACCCGACCATGCCCGACCTGACGCCCGAACAGCAACTGCGCTACGAAGCCGCCGCGTTTCGCCGGCTGCTGGCCCACCTGGACGAACACAAGGACGTCCAGAACATCGACCTCATGAATCTCGCCGGCTTCTGCCGCAACTGCCTCGCCAAGTGGTACCGGGCCGCGGCGGAGGCGGACGGGGTCGCTCTCGATTACGAGACCGCGCGGGAACGCGTCTACGGCATGCCCTACGAGACCTGGAAAGCGCAGTACCAGCGATGATCGACCGCCTGCGCGAGTGGCGCGGCTTCATCCTGTTCGTGCTGGTGATGCTGGTATTCCGCTCCGCGGTCGCCGACTGGAACCAGGTGCCGTCGGGCTCGATGCTGCCGGCCATCCTGGTCGGCGACCGGATCGTCGTCGACAAGCTGGCCTACGATCTGCGGATCCCGTTCACGCAGCGGCGCATCGCCCGCTGGGCCGACCCGGCACGCGGCGACGTGGTGACGTTCACCTCACCGGAGGACGAGCGCCTCCTGGTCAAGCGCGTGATCGGCCTGCCCGGCGACCTCGTCGGCATGGTCGACAACCGGCTGACCATCAATGGCGAGCCCCTCGACTACCGGCCGCTCCAGCGTCGCGGCAGCTTTCTGCGGTTCGAGGAGCGCCTGCCCGACAGCGTGCGCTCGGTGGTCGTGCAGGCGGCGGTCAGCGGGTCGCGCGCGGACAGCTTCGCGCCGGTGCAGGTCCCGCCCGGTCACTACCTCATGCTGGGCGACAACCGGGATCACAGCCGCGATTCCCGGGCGTTCGGATTCGTCGCACGCGAGCGCATCCTCGGCCGGGCCACCGCGGTCGCCTTCTCGCTGGACTACGAGAACCACTACGCACCGCGCACCGACCGCTTTCTCGCGGATCTCGACTAGCCCACATCCGCCGGACCCGCACCTGCGCGCGCTTGCGCGCGGCTGGTCCGCGCGCCGACCAGCCGCGCGCCGATCAATCGCGCCGGCGCGTGAGCCGGCGCAGCAGCCAGAAGAGCCCGCCCGCGACGCTACCGGCCAGCGTCAGCCCGCCGATCAGGAGGATGCTGGCCCACAGATAGCCGAGCAGGTCGGCGCGCTCGAGCCCGAGCTCGCGCGCCAGCCAGACGATCGAGAAGACCACGGCGAGGGCACCGAGCAGGATGGTTCGCGTCAGCCGCCCGCCACCCGCGGGCCGGCGCTTGCCGGGCCCGCCCGGGCGCGCGCCGGCGGCCGCCCTCCGGGTCACGCCGCGCTGCCGGTCGGTCATCCGCGGGCTTGCCGGGTTCAGGGCGTGGCGGTCTCGGCCTGCTCGATCCCGAGCAGCTCGACCTCGAAGATGAGCGTCGAGTTCGGTGGGATCGAACCGGCGGCCCGATCCCCGTACGCGAGTTCCGAGGGGACGTAGAGCCGGTGCTTGCCGCCGGGCGCCATCAGCTGGAGCCCTTCGGTCCAGCCCGGGATGACCCGGTTCAACGGAAATGTCGCCGGCTCGCCACGGGCGTAGGAACTGTCGAACACCGTGCCGTCGATCAGCCGGCCCTCATAGTGGGTGGTGACGACGTCGGTGGCGGTGGGCGATGCGCCTTCGCCGGCCTGCAATACCTCGTACTGCAGCCCCGACTCCAGCGTGACGACGCCTTCGCGCTTGCCGTTCTCTTCGAGATACTTGAGTCCCTCGTCGAGGTTGGAGGATGCCTCCGCGACGGCTGCCGCCTGGCGCTGCTCGATGAGTGCATTCAGGACCCGTTGCGCCTCTTCCTCTTCCAGCACGGCGTCCGCGCCGCCCAGCTGATCGCGGACGCCCTGGACGAACGCCTCCACCTGGATGTCGTCGCCGAACTGGCGCGCCACGTTTTCGGTGAACAGGTACCCGAGCGTATAGCTCGCCTTGGCTGCGTCGTCCGCAAGTGCCGGGCCCGCCTCCGCCGCCGGTGTGGCGGGCGGTTCGCTCGGCTGCTGGCAGCCGGCCGCCAGCAGGGCGAGCGCGACGCCGGCTGCGCCGGCCCACCGGAAGGCGCCGTAGCGGGTCGCCCGGCCGGCGACCCGTTCGGGACGTCCGGGGGAGACCGGACCTGCATGAGATTCGCGCATCGATTGCTCCTTTGTTCGACCCCGGTTGCCCAGTTCCTGAACAACGGGTTACATTCCTTTCATGTTGCCCCTGCGGGCGTTTGGCTAACCTCGACCGAGAACATCCCGGGGGAACCTCGCGGGTCGCGCGGTATCCAAATGGACGCGTCCGATTACCGCCGCGCATCTAAACACAACCGTCAGACGGCGGCTAGGCAACGGCCAGGACAGCCCGACGCGTCACGCACACGCGGCGCGACACGCGGACCGGAGTGGACCGAAATGAATTCTGAGAGCAACCGAATGGCGACCGAGACCCCGGACGCTCCCGGCACCACCCGAAGGGAGCCCGCACCAATGGCACGGCTGTCGATCCCGACGCTGGCTCTGCTGATCACGCTCGGTCTCTGGATCACCGGTGGCCACGACTCCCGCGCGGACGAGTCGGCGGCCGCCGTTGCGCTGCCTGCTGCCGTCCCGACCGCGCCGCACGCCGTTGCCGCCGAGTTCGAGCCGGTCCCCACACTCACGCCGCTCGACATCCATCCGCGCACCAGCCTCACGATCGTCGAGCAGCTGCGCCACAACCACTTTCTGAGCAAGGTGCTGGACGACACGCTGTCGAGCCACATCTTCGACAACTATCTGAATCAGCTCGACAGCGGCAAGGCGTACCTGCTGGCGTCGGACGTGGCCGAGTTCGAGCGCCACCGCTACCGCCTCGACGACGCGCTGGTGCGCGGCAACCTCGACCCGGCGTTCGACATGTTCAACGTATTCCAGCAGCGCCAGGTCGAACGCCTCCAGTTCCTGCTCGGCGAACTCGGCCGCGGGCTCGACTCGTTCGACTTCGCCAGCGATGAAATGATGGACGTCGAGCGCAAGCAGGCGCCCTGGCCCGCGGACACCGCCGAACTCGACCGCATCTGGCGCCAGCGCCTGAAGGCCGCTGCGCTGACCATGAAGCTCAACGGGCGGCCGATCGACGAGGTCGAGGAACTGCTGACCAAACGCTACAAGAACCGGCTGAAGCAGGCCCTGCAGACCAAGAGCGAGGACGTCTTCCAGCTGTACGTGAACGCGTTCGCGGCGGTCTACGACCCGCACACCCAGTATTTCTCGCCGCGCACGTCGCAGAACTTCAACATCAACATGTCGCTGTCCCTGGAAGGCATCGGCGCCGTGTTGCGCAGCGACGACGAGTACACGTCGGTCGTCGAGCTGGTGCCGGCCGGCCCGGCGGACAAGTCCGGGCTCCTGAAGCCCTCCGACCGGATCATCAGTGTCGGCCAGGGCGACAGCGGCCCGCTGATCGACGTGGTCGGCTGGCGGCTCGACGACGTCGTGGAGCTGATCCGCGGACCGAAGGATTCCAGGGTCCGCCTGGAGATCATCCCGCATCTCGCCGAGGACGCCGGCGCCCGGGTGATCACCATCACGCGCAATACCGTGCAGCTCGAGGAACAGGCCGCGCAGAAAAAGCTCCTGACCCTCGAGCAGAACGGCGTCCGCCAGCGCATCGGCATCATCGAGATCCCGACTTTCTACGCCGATTTCAAGGCCATCCAGCAGGGCGACCCGAACTACAAGAGCACGACCCGGGACGTGCGGCGCCTGATCGGCGAGCTGAAGGCCGAAGGCATCGACGGCCTGATCGTCGATCTGCGCAACAACGGCGGCGGCTCCCTGCAGGAGGCGGACTCGCTGACCGGCCTGTTCATTCCGTCGGGCCCCACCGTGCAGGTCAAGTCGGCCAACCGCCGGCCGAGCATCTATACCGACAGCGACAACGAGACGGCCTGGGACGGTCCGCTCGCCGTCCTCGTGAATCGGTTGTCCGCCTCCGCGTCGGAGATCTTCGCCGGCGCCATCCAGGACTACGAACGCGGCCTGATCATCGGCAGCCAGACGTTCGGCAAGGGCACCGTACAGACCCTGATTCCGCTGAACCGCGGCCAGCTCAAGGTCACCGCCGCGAAGTTCTACCGGGTGTCCGGCAAGAGCACGCAGCACCGGGGCGTCATTCCCGACGTGGCGTTTCCCGAGGTTTTCGATACCGACCGCATCGGCGAGAGCGCGCTCGAGGACGCCATGCCCTGGGACATGATCCAGCCGGCCGTCTACACGCGTGGCAGCGGTGTCACGCCGCTGGTCAGCGAGCTGAACCGGCGCCATAGCGAACGCGTGGCCGACGACCCCGACTTCGCCTACCTGCGCGCGCTGGCCGCGCGCACGCGCGAAACGGCCCAGCAGACCCTGGTCTCGCTCAACTACGCGGCGCGCCAGGCCGAAAAGGCCGACGCCGACCGGTGGCGGCTCGAGCTCGAGAACCAGCTGCGCAAGGCGCACGGCAAGGCGCCGGTCGAGTCGCTCGAGGATCTCGAGAAAGTCGTCGAAGCCGAGAAGGACGAGTACAAGGATCCGGCCAACGACGCCCTGGTCAAGGAAAGCGCGCAGATCCTCATCGATTTCGTCGGACTGACCCGGCAGATCGCACTGGCCGAGCACTCGCCCGCGCGTTGAGCGCATCGCGCGGGGCGCCTGCACGGGGCGCTCCGCGTGGGACGCCCCGCCTGGGACGCCCCGCACGCTTTGAATTCCACGCCGCGGCCCCATATACCTGGCATCCGTCAATCGCTGGGGCAGCTGAATGGACATCGATCAGCAGGGCGAACTCGTGCACCCCGATGGCGACGAGGCGCCGCGCATTCTGTTGCCGAGCGAGGTGCTCCCGTCACCCATCCACGTCCTCCCGCAGGAACATCGACCGTTCTTTCCGGGTCAGGCCTTTCCGCTGCTCATGCGCGCGGAACCCTGGATGCCGACCCTGCAGGCGATCCAGGCGCGCAAGCAGGATCTCGTCGGTCTGATCGCGACCCGGCATGACCTGAAGGACCTGCCCACCGCCACGGACCTCCACACGATGGGCACGGTCTGCCGGATCCACCGCGTGCACCGCGAGGGCGAACAGCTGCAGGTCCTGCTCGAGGGCGTGCAGCGCTTCCGCGTGCGCCAGTGGCTGCACGAGCAAACCCCGCTGCTCGCCGCCGTGCAGTACTTCCCCGAGCGTCCCGAGCCGCGTTCGGAGGAGCAGAAAGCCTATGCGGTCGCGATCATCAACATCATCAAGGAACTGATCCCGCTGAATCCGCTGTACGGCGAGGAACTGAAGGTCTTTCTGGCCCGTTCCAACCCGAACGAACCGTCGCTGCTCGCCGACTTCGCGGCCAGCCTGACATCGGCCAACCGCGAGGAACTGCAGGACATCCTGGAGACGCTCGGCCTGCAGCGCCGCATGGAGAAGGTCGTGGTGCTGCTGCAGCGCGAACTCGAGATCGCGCGCGCACACATGGAAATCAGGCGGCACGTCGAACAGGAGATCCAGGGCCGGCAGCGCGAAGTGGTGCTGCGCCAGCAGCTAAAATTCATCCAGGAGGAACTCGGCCTCTCGAAGGACGACCGCACCGCCGAGATCGAGAAGTTCCGCACCCGCCTTGCCAGCCGCACCGTGCCGGAAGGTGCCGCGCGCCGCATCGAGGACGAACTGCAGAAACTCTCGATCCTCGAGCCGGGCTCGCCCGAGTACGGCGTGACGCGCAACTATCTCGACTGGCTGACCAGCCTGCCGTGGGGGGTCACGAGCGAGGACACCCGCGACCTCGGCGCCGCGGCTGCGGTTCTCGACAGCCATCACGAGGGGCTTGCCGACGTCAAGGAACGTATCCTCGAGTTCCTCGCACTCGGCATCATGAAGGGCGACGTCGCCGGCTCCATCATCTGCCTGGTCGGGCCACCCGGCGTCGGCAAGACCTCGCTGGGGCGTGCGGTCGCGCAAGCCCTCGCGCGCAAGTTCTATCGCTTCTCGGTCGGCGGCATGCGCGACGAGGCCGAAATCAAGGGACATCGCCGGACCTATATCGGCGCCATGCCGGGCAAGCTGATCCAGGCGCTGCGCGACACCGAGGTGGCGAACCCCGTGATCATGCTCGACGAGATCGACAAGATCGGCGCGTCCTACCAGGGCGATCCTGCTTCGGCACTGCTCGAAGTTCTCGATCCGGAACAGAACGCGAGCTTCCACGATCACTACCTCGACGTGGACGTGGACCTGTCGAAGGTGCTGTTCATCTGCACCGCCAACCAGCTCGACACCATCCCGGGCCCGCTGCTCGATCGCATGGAAGTGATTCACCTGTCCGGCTACCTGGACGCGGAAAAACTGGCCATCGCGCGCAATCACCTGCTACCGCGACAGTTGCAGCGCGCCGGACTGAAGCCGCGCGGGGATCTCAGGATCGAACCGGCCGCGCTGCGGCAGATCATCGAGCGCTACTCGCGCGAGGCCGGCGTACGGCGCCTCGACAAGGCGCTGGCCGCGCTGGTACGCAAGGCCGTGGTGCAACTGCTGCGCGGTGCCGGGCGCCCGCTGGTCGTCGGCCGCGACGACATCGAGCGTTACCTCGGCAAACCGCCCTACGAACCGGAGGCCCTGGAGAAAGGCGTGGGCGTGGTGACCGGGCTCGCCTGGACGCCGCTCGGCGGCGCAACGCTGCCCATCGAGGCGACCCTGATCCACCGCCAGCAGGCCGGCCTGCGCCTGACCGGACAGCTCGGCAACGTCATGCAGGAGTCCGCCAACATCGCGTACAGCTATGTCCGCGCCGAGGCCGACCGGTTCGCTGTGGCGGGATTCTTCGACGACGCAAACCTGCACGTGCACGTCCCCGCCGGGGCGACGCCGAAGGACGGCCCCAGCGCGGGGATCGCCATGGCGGCCGCACTCCTGTCACGCGCGCTGGGCAAGCGCCCGCGGGCCGGCTATGCGATGACCGGCGAGCTCACGCTGACCGGGCGTGTCTACCCGGTCGGCGGTATCCGCGAGAAGCTGCTCGCCGCCAGGCGCCAGCGGCTGCGCGACGTCATCCTGCCGGCTGCCAACCAGCGCGACTTCGAGGAGGTCCCGGAGGCGATCCGCAAGGGTCTGCGCGTACACTTCGTCGACACGTTCGACGCCGTCGCCCAGTTGCTGTTCGACGCCCGAGCCGACGCCTGAGCCGGCCGCGCGCCTGGTGCGCGCGCATGCGGCACGGGAAATGCTGCTAGCGGGCGCGGGCGGTTCCGTTCCGGCGCGTGGGCTGACTGGTCTGGCTGGGGGCTGCGGGCTTGGGGCTCTGCCCTCTGCGGGCCGCCTGGTTGCGTTGTTCCAGCGCGATGAGCCTGGACTCGGTGCGATTGATCACTGCTTCCTCTGAGCGTTACGTGGGCCTGGGAGCGCCACCGATCCACGGTGACGGGGTACCGGCCCCTGCTACTACTGGTCCGGGTGGGTCCCGAACGGCCGCGCATTATAGGCAGTTCGCATTTCAGCTCAAGTAGGTAATCGCCACGATGAACGAATTCACAGAACTGGATCACACCGCCGCGCCGGGGCGCAGCAGATTGTTCAACACGTAACGCAGGATGCCGCCGCTCGTGAAATAGGCGATCTCGTTCTCGGTGTCGATGCGGCTCACCAGCGGCACGACCCGCTCGGATCCGTCCACACGCCGGATCACGAGTTCCATGACCTGGCGCGGCGCGAGCCGGCCAGTACCGGCCGGAAACCGAACGTCCAGCAGTTCGTCACCGGCGAGCCTGAGCGACTGCGCGGAATCGCCGTCCCGGAACTCGAGCGGCATGACGCCCATGCCGATCAGGTTGGAGCGGTGGATCCGCTCGAAGCTCTGCGCAATGACCGCGCGTACGCCGAGCAGGCGCGCGCCCTTGGCCGCCCAGTCCCGGCTCGAGCCGGTGCCGTATTCCAGTCCGGCGATCACCACGAGCGGCGTTCCCTCGGCCTGGTAACGCATCGCCGCGGTGTAGATGGGGAGCACCTCTCCGGACGGCACGTGCCGGGTGTAGCCGCCCTCGATGCCCGGCACCAGCGCGTTCTTGATCCGGATGTTGGCGAACGTCCCGCGCACCATCACCTCGTGGTTGCCGCGCCGCGCGCCATAGGAATTGAAGTCGGCAACCGCCACCCCGCAGGCGAGCAGGTACTCGCCTGCCGGACTGTCGGGCTGGATCTCGCCGGCCGGAGAGATGTGATCGGTGGTGACCGAATCGCCGAGCAGCGCGAGGATCCTGGCGCCTTGGACCGTCGGCGACTGCGCGGCCGGCTCGCCGGCGGCGAAGAACGGCGGCTCCTTGATGTAGGTCGAATCGGCCCAGCCGTAGGTCGCGGCGTCGGCCACCTCGATCGCCCGCCATGCCGGCGGACCGGTGAAGACGTCCGCATACTGGCGCGCGAACAGGTCCGCGGACACCGCGCGCGCCGCCGTCGCGATCTCGGCACCGGTCGGCCAGACGTCGCGCAGATAGACGGGCTGGCCTGCCGCGTCGATCCCGAGCGGGTCTCGCACGAGATCGATGCGCGTGGTGCCGGCAATCGCGAACGCCACCACGAGCGGCGGCGAAGCGAGCCAGTTCGCGCGCACCTCCTGGTGCACGCGGCCCTCGAAATTGCGGTTGCCCGAGAGCACCGACGCGACCATCAGGTTGCCGTCCCGGATCGCCGCACTCACCGGTTCCGGCAGTGGACCGGAATTGCCGATGCAGGTGGTGCAACCATAACCCACCAGGTTGAATCCAAGCCGATCGAGCGCCGTCTGCAGGCCGGTTTTCTCGAGGTACTCGGTCACCACCTTGGAACCCGGCGCGAGCGAGGTCTTCACCCACGGCTTGACCGAGAGTCCGCGCGCCAGCGCTTTCTCGGCCAGCAGACCGGCGCCGAGCATGACCGCCGGATTGGAGGTGTTGGTGCACGACGTGATCGCCGCGATCACCACGTCACCGTGGCCCAGGTCGTAGTCCGTCCCAGGCACCGGGACACGCAGCTCGGGCCGGGTGATGCCGGCGAGTTCGGCCGCGGCCTCGAACGCCCGCCGGGTGTCGGGCAGTGCAACCCGGTCCTGCGGGCGTTTCGGGCCGGCAACGCTCGGCACGACGGCGCCGAGGTCCAGCTCGAGGTGGTCGCCGAATACCGGCTCCTCGGACCCGGCATCCCACCAGAGCCCCTGCGCGCGCGCGTACGCCTCGACCAGTTCGACCAGCTCGGCGGGCCGGTTGGTCAGGCGCAGGTACGCGATGGTCTCGGCATCGATCGGGAAGTACCCACAGGTCGCGCCGTATTCGGGCGCCATGTTGGCGATGGTCGCGCGATCGGCGAGCGGCAGGTCGGCGAGGCCGGGGCCGTGAAACTCCACGAACTTGCCCACCACGCCCTTGCGACGCAGCATTTCCACCACCGTGAGCACCAGGTCGGTGGCGGTCACGCCCTCGCGCAGCCGCCCGGTGAGACGAAAACCCACCACCTCCGGCACCAGCATGGCGATCGGTTGCCCGAGCATGGCCGCTTCCGCCTCGATGCCGCCCACGCCCCAGCCCAGCACGCCGAGTCCGTTGATCATCGTGGTATGGCTGTCGGTTCCGACCAGGGTGTCGGGGAATACGACGGTGCCGTCCGCGGTCTCCTGGCTCCAGACCACCCGGGCCAGGTACTCGAGATTCACCTGGTGGCAGATTCCGGTGCCAGGCGGCACCACCCGGAAATTGGCGAACGCGGTCTGGCCCCAGCGCAGGAAGCGGTAGCGCTCGTCGTTGCGGGTCATCTCGATGCGCACGTTCGCATCGAACGCGTCCGGGCTGCCGAACCGGTCGACCATGACCGAGTGGTCGATCACCAGATCCACCGGCGACAGCGGGTTGATGACGGACGGGTCCAGGCCTGCGCGCACCACGGCGCTGCGCATGGCGGCGAGGTCCGCGACCGCCGGTACCCCGGTGAAGTCCTGCATGAGCACCCGCGCCGGCCGGAACGCGATCTCGCGGTCGGCCGGCTGGGCGATGGCCCGGTTGGCGAGCGCGACGATGTCCTCCCGCGTAACGGTCCGGCCGTCCTCGCAGCGCAGCAGGTTCTCGAGCAGGACCTTCTGCGAGCGGGGCAGCCGGGACACGGCGCCGGCGCCGGCCTGCTCCGCGGCCGCGAGGCTGTAGTAGGCGTATTGCCGCCCACGGGCTTCGAGGACCCGGCGGGTGGCGAAGCTGTCCAGACTCATGGCGTACCTCCTGGGCCGACGGGGCGCCCATTGTGCCGCTCCGGGCACCGTCGCGGCAAAGCGTGGCGCGGCGTTCCCTGTTCACCGCGTCCCTTCCCGCGCCCGGGTGATCCGACTTGTGACCGCACCGATGCGCGGTGCATCATCGCGGATCACACGCGCTGCCGGAACCGACCTCTAGCGCGCGCTGCCGGCGCCGGCCCGCAGTGCGTGGAACAACCGCGGAGTACAGACCATGACTCGAATGACCGACACCGAACGCCAGGCGTTTCTGGCCGACCTGCACGTCGGCGTGGTGGCGATTCCGGAACCGGGGCGTGGCCCGCTGTGTGTACCCGTCTGGTACGACTATCGCCCGGGCGGCGAGATCCGGTTCATTACCGGCATCGCCTCGCGCAAGGGCCGGCTGCTCGACCCGGGCCTGCGGATCAGTCTCTGTGCCCAGACCGAAACCCCGCCCTACCAGTACGTCAGCGTGGAAGGTCCGATCGTCGGACTGGATCCGGTGGGCGACGAACTGGTGCCGATGGCCGTCCGTTACCTGGGCGAGACCCAGGGTCGAGCCTACGCAGCCGGCAGCAGCGGGGCCGACGACGTCCTGGTGCGCGTCCGGCCCGAGCGCTGGCTCGCGGTCGATTACGGCAAGGGGTCCGGATGAGCGGCGACGAATCCACGCACGAGTTCGACGATTCGTGAGGCGAGCGCGTCCGGGAGGTTGTGCCCCATGCCCGGCACGATCTCGAGCCTCGCGCCCGGGATCAGCTGCGCCGTATGCTCGCCCGCCGCCACCGGAATGAGCGGATCGTCCGCGCCATGGATGACCAGCGTCGGCACCCGGATGCGCGCCAGCCGCGCGGCCCGGCTGCCGTCGGCCAGCACCGCCGAGATCTGCCGCGCAACGCCGGCCGGCCGATAGGCCCGATCGTAAGCGGCCGTGGCCGCAGCCGCGCGCGCCGCGGGCGATTCCGGATAGGCCGGGCTGCCGAACACGGCACGGCTTTCCGCCGACAGCGCGATGATCGCCTCGCGACCCGCCGCCGCACGCATGAGTCGGGCGCGAACCTCGGGCGCCGCCTGCGGCAGCCCGGGATCACCGCTGGTCGACATCACCGAGAACAGGCATTGCACCCGCTCCGGCCAGTGGCAGGCGACCAGCTGCGCCACCATGCCGCCGAGCGAGATGCCGAACAGGCTGGCGCGCGCGATGCCGAGCGCGTCCTGCAACCCGATCACGTCGTTCGCCATGTCGTCGAGCGTGTAGTCCGCTTCCACGGCATCGGAAAGCCCGGCATCGCGGTTGTCGAACACCACCACGCGGAATCCGGCGTCGACCAGCCCATCGAGCAGCACCGGGCTCCATTCGGTCATCTGGGTGCCGAGCCCGCGGATCATGATCAGCACAGGCGCCGCGGATGCCCGCCCCGACGCGCAAAACTCCGCGTATTCGAGTTCGAGCCCGCCGATGTCGACTCGCGGCACTGGACCTCCCCGTTCCGGTAACGCGCGACCTGCTCAGGCGCGCTTGACGATGCGATAGACGGCTTCGCCGGCCGCGTCTATGCCGGCGGCCGCGAATGCCGGCGGAATCATTCTGACCTGCTCGCGCGCCAGCAGCTCGACGTCGCAGCGCGCGCCGTACAGCGCATTGACCTCGTCCTCGAGTACCGCATGGGGCGGACCGGGTATCCGCGACTGGTCGTACTCGAACGTGACCAGCAGGATGCAGGCGCCGTCCGGCACGATGCGCAGCAGGTGATCGACGTAGTGCTCGCGCATGCGCGGCGGCAGCGCGACCAGGGCGGCGCGGTCGTACACGCCGCCGACGCCGCGCAGTTCGCGCGCGGTGAGGTCCATGAAGTCGCCGCAGTAGATACGCAGCACCTCGTGCACGTAGCAGGACCAGCGGACGTCGCGCTCGAGCCGCGGATGCAGGCCCGCCTCCGCGAAAAAGGCCCGTACCGCCGCCTCCGCGAGTTCCACGCCGACCACCGGGTGCTGCTGCCCGGCCAGCCAGTGCAGGTCGAGCGACTTGCCGCAGAGCGGGACGAACACGCCGGCACCCTCCGGCACGCCGAGCGCCGGCCAGTACTGGCGCAGGCGTGGGTTGACGTCGGCGAGGTGGAAGCCGATCTCGTTGTTCTGCCACCGCTCGAGCCAGAATTCCCGCTGCACGGCCGCCACCCCCCGTTTGCACAGTTGCGGACCGGATACATCCGGACCCGGCGCCGGCCAGGCCACGGCGCGCGCCGCGACGGCGCGCCGGCACCGCAATCGTTCGGATTCTGACCAAGCGCCGACAGGGCGGCAACCGTGCCTGGCATTCGTCGCTGCCTTCGGGGATCATCGCGTGCGGCCCGGCGCGGGCACCGCACCGGATCTCCCGACGCAGCACAGCCACGGTATCGCACCATGAACTTCGCGAATCCCGACCTCCTGATCGAACCGGAACAGCTCGCCGCCATGCTCGATGCGCCCGATCTGCGCATCTTCGACTCGACGGTATTCCTGGTTCCCGCGGAGCGTGGCTACCGCGCCGAGAGCGGTCTCGAGCGCTACCGCGCGGCCCACGTTCCCGGCGCCGCGTTCATGGATCTGATCCGCGCGTATTCGGATACCGGGAGCGGCCTCGGCTTCACGCTGCCGACCGAAGACGCGCTTGCCGCCGTGATCGGCGCGAGCGGCATCGACCGGAACAAACGCGTCGTGGTCTACTCGAGCGGCCACATCATGTGGGCGACGCGTGCTTTCTGGCTGCTGCGCTACGCGGGCCACGAACGGGTAGAGGTGCTGAACGGCGGATTCGACAGCTGGCAGGCCGCCGGACTGCCGACCGCAACCGGCGATGAGCACTACGCCCCGGCCACGTTCGCGCCGAGCCTGCGCCACGGATACTTCACCAACCTCGCCGGGATGCGCGACGCGCTCGGCGAACCCGGCGTCTGCACGGTCAACGCGCTGTCGCCCGACGTATACGCCGGGACCGGCAGTATGCACTACGGCCGCCCCGGCCATATTCCCGGCAGCCGCAACCTGCACTATGACCAGTTGCTCGACGGCAACCGGTTCGCCGCGCCGGCACGTATCCATGCCGCACTCGACGCAGCCGGCCTGCTCTCGGCACCCCGGGTCATCGCCTACTGCGGCGGCGGCATTTCGGCCACCGTAGACGCCTTCGCCTGCCTGCTGATGGGCAAGGAAGCGGTCACGGTCTACGATGGATCGATGGCGGAATGGGCGCGCGACCCGACCCTGCCGCTGACCGTCGGCGACCAGCCGTAACCTCTGCCGCCTTTCGGAGTCTAACGCGCCGATCACTCGCGCGGCGCCCGGCGCCGCGCCTCAGGAACGATCCGGGAACCACATCGACACGACACCAGGACACATGGCACGCAAACCCTTCCACCCGGCAGCCGTACTGCTCGTAGCACTGCTCGCCTGGATGCCGGTCGCTGGCGCGACCGAAGCCGAACAGGCACCGGAACCATCCGCGGACACGACGGACCGGTCGGCACCGGTCGCAGACTCGGCACCCCCGGCAGACGCCGTTCCCGCTGCAGCAGCGCCCGCCACGCCGGCACCGGTCACCGCGAGCGACCTCGCGGGCTACCTCGCCGCACTGCAGGCACACGTGGAGCGCGATCCCGCGCTCGCGGCCGCCTACACGGTGTTCTGGTCCGAGCTGCGCGAGACCACTCGCGCCGGCCGTGCCATGGCGGAGGTCGCGCCGGCCACCTTCGGCGCCATGGCCCGGACCGGGCAGGACGTGGTCCGGGCCGTCCAGCAGCACTACCGTGGCGTGCCGCCCTCGTACGCGACCGCCGAGGCGCTGCGGATCGCAATCGCCACGCTCGCGCAGGAACGCGCCGATCCGGCCGCGGGTGCCACCCGGGCGGAGCGCCTCCTCGCGAACCTCGATCGTGCGGTAGCCCCACGTGTCACGGTCGACGGACGGTACGAGTTCACCGGCGACCTGCAGCGTCCCGCGGACCTGGGCTTCGGCGCGGAGGTATGGCTGCTGTGCCGGACATCCAACGCCTGCGTCGAAGCGCACGACACGCTGTTCGCCTCCGCCATGGCCGGCATCGGCCTGGTGGATACGCTCGAGACCCGGTTGTCGCGCGACGCGCTGGTCGCCGCGCTGCCCCAGGTGACCGCATTGCGCGAGGCGGCGCAATCGCTCGACGCTCGCCTCGCGCAGGCAGCCGACCCGCAGGCCCTGAAGGACGTCGCCGGACTCGCCGCGCGCGACTACTTCCGCGCGATCACCGCGGGTATTCCGCTGACGCCGGGCAGTGCGCCCGGCGCCGCACCGACCGGCGTGGACGGCACGACCGATCTGTACGGTCTGGACGCCCTGTTCACCCTCGGGCGCGCCGGTGCCTACCTGGCCGGGCAGGAGGCGCTCGCCAACCTGTTCACCGTCACCCGCACGCCGGTACTGGATTTCGCCACCACGCTGACCCAGGGCGCGCTGCTCGGCACGCTGGCGTCGTCTGCCGCGGGCGCCGGACTGCTGTTCGCCGGCGTCCAGGCGCTGGCCCTGTTCGATGGCGTGTTGGACGGACAACGCGGCACCGCACCGGCGGAGCTTCGCCAGCTGGTCATCAGCCTGAACGACACGACCTACCGCGGCCTGCAGAGCGCGCGCGCGGAACAACTGCTCGCGACCAATGCGGTCGATACCCGCGTCGCCGCGCTGGGTATCGCGCTCGACGTGGTGAAGACCGACGTTGCGCGACTCGAAACCGCGGCGCGACGGCGCATCGGTTCGGACTACCAGGCCGCGACCGCCCGCCGCTGGACCGCGTTCGACGAGGACAACGAACGCTGTTTCAGCCTGCGCAACCGGGATCCGCGCAGCGGGCTCCTGCGCCCGGCCGAATTCCGGCGCTGCGAGGACCGATTCCTGCAGGGCGCGGTACGCCGCTCACAGTACGGCACACGGGCGACCGAGTACGTGCTCGATGCGCGGTTCATCGCACCCGGCGATCCGCGCTTCCCGTTCCACGACCACTATCCGCTGCTCGCGACGCTCGGCGGAATCGAGTCACGTGCCGCACTGGCGCTGCCCGACCCGCTGGAGTGGCAGCAGCACGCGGCCGCACTGCTGCGGCTCTACCAGGAGAACCCGGCCGGCGCGGCGGACCGACACAAGCGCCAGGAAACGCTCGTATCCCTGCGCGATGCCGGCGCCCGGACCCACCGCGCACTGCAGGGCCTGGTCGTTCGCGAGGCACCCGACGGGACCCAGCGCTTCCGTGAGGACCTGCACCGCAAGGCGCTCGACGACTACTTCGATGCCTTGCGCCGCGTCGTGGTCCGGGTCGGCGCGCTCGACGACCCCGCGACCCATCCCTACGGCAAGCGCCTCACCGAGGGGCTCGGCCAGCCGAGGCCCCAGGGGCAGAAGCGTGCCGCCATGGAGGCGGCTCTGTCCGACGCCGCCCAGGGCGGCCGCATCCTGAGATCCTGCAGCGATGCCGATCCGGAGGCGTTCCTGCCGCAGCCGGACCGCCTGCTCGCGGAGTCGCGCCGCTTCTTCGGCTCCCCGATCCGGCCCGAGGAACTCGCCGCCGCGTGGAATCGTACGGTCGTCGACGGCCTGGCGCTGACGCCGGCGAGCTACAGCGACCTGGTGCCGGTCGAGTATCTGTGGGCCGCGCTCGACGGACTCGGCGCCGTCGAGTTCTGCCTGACCCGTTTCCGGCCCGAGGCCGTGGCATTCACGCGCGACCGCGGCCCGGCGCGGGATACGCTGCTCGGGACCACCCTGGTCGGTGCCGAGCTCGAAGTGCGATTCCGGGCATCGCCCGAGGTGGCGGCCGCGGCGGGGCTCCCCGGCGAAGGAACGGTGACCGTCGCACGTTACGCCGCCGAGCGGGCCTGTACCTTCGGCTACCGCAACGACGACGAACCGTGCAGTCGCGCCGAATGCCTGCAGGCACTCGCACCGCTGCTCTGGGGCGGGGTGACACGCGACGTGGTGGGCGGCGCCCAGTGCGACGGCGGCACACTGACCGAACAGTTGCCGCAGCGCAACGCACTGGCCGCCGATGCATCGCTCGACGCGCTGCGCAGCGCACTCGAGCAGCAGTACCGGGTGACCCAGGCCGAAGCGCGCGCGCGCCTCGAGGCGGACGTGCTGCGCAGCAACGAGTACGAACAGGCGGCGGCGCAGTATCTGAAGTACTACGCGCTGGCCGGGCTCACGCTCGGCACCTACCCGGACGGGGCAGACGAGCTCGGCGGACTGTTCGGTCCGAGCGACGCGCTCACGCCACGCGCGATCGTGGCGGCCCTGATCGATGAGCGGCTCGCGCCGTCGGATGTCCTCGCGCGCCTCGAGACCCGGTCCGCGCAGGTCAGCGTCGCGGTGGCGGCGCGGGCCCGGGAACTGGAAGGCACCGGCACGCCGCCGCGATTCGTGCACCTGCGCGGGATCGAGGAGACGCTGGCACGGATCGACCTAGCGGCCAGCGCCTACGCGGGCAGGTGAGCGACGCGCCCACGAGCCGGCCGGATGCGCCTGCCACGCCGCAGGACGCCCTGCTCGCGCCGGCGCGTCGGCGCTTCCGCGGCCTGCTCTGGCTGGCCGTCGCGGCGCTCGCTGCCGGTGCCTGGTACGTCCTGAAACCGACAGCCCCACCGCCGCAGTGGCTGCTCGAACCGGTCACCACCAGCTCGCTCACGCTGACGGTCACCGCGACGGGTACGCTGAAACCGGTGAATCAGGTCACCGTCGGAGCCGAGGTCTCTGGCCGGGTGGACGAGATCCTGGTGGACTTCAACGACCCGGTGCGCAAGGGGCAGGTGCTGGCCCGGATCAACACCGAGGAACTGGAAGCGCGCGCGGTCCAGGCGCGTGCGGGGGTAGCTCAGGCCGAGGCGAGCCTTGCGAAGGCCGAGCACGACTTCCGCCGCGCGAGCGATCTGCGCGAACGCGGCTTCGGCTCCGAGGAACTGCGCGATCAGGCGCTGGTGGCGCGCGACGTCGCACGCGCCGCGCTCGCGAGCGCCCGCGCGGCGCGGGACCAGGCCGAGGTCTATCTCGAAAAAGCCGTGATCCGCTCACCCATCGACGGCATCGTGCTCGACCGCAAGGTCGAACCGGGTCAGACCGTGGCCGCCGCATTCCAGACGCCGGAACTGTTCGTGATCGCCTCGGACCTCGCGAACCTCGAGCTGACCGTCGACATCGACGAAGCGGACATCGGCGAGGTGCGCGTGGGGCAGGCCGCCACGTTCAGTGTCTACGCCTATCCGGCGATCACGTTCGACGCACGGGTCAAGGAGCTGCGCAACGCCGCGCGGACCATCGAGAAGGTGGTGACCTACCAGGGTGTCCTCGACGCGGACAACGGCGCGGGACTGCTCCGCCCGGGCATGACCGCCACCGCCGACATCGTCGTCCGCACGGCTGCGGATGCGCTCACGGTCGCAAACAATGTCCTGCGCTTCGTGCCGCCCGACGATCTGGTGAGCGCCGCCAGAGCGGAGCTCGCGCCGCTCGCGCCCGGCGAGGGCCGCCTCTGGCAGGTCGCCGCCGACGGCCGCGGCGTGATCCCGCGTACGGTGAAGCTCGGCATCAGCGACGGCCGCCGCACGGAAGTCCTCGACCGGGGCGTCGAACCCGGCGAGTCGTTCGTCGCAGACCTCGACCGTCCGGTCGGCGAGGGGCTCAGAATCAGCATCGGCGGCGGCTGAACCATGACCGCCCGACCCGCGGATACCACGGCCCCGCTGATCGAGCTGCGCGGCGTGGTGCGGCGCTACGGGTCCGGCGACACCGAAGTGCGCGCCCTGGACGGCGTCGACCTCGTCATCCGCCAGGGTGAATTCGTTGCCATCATGGGCCCGTCCGGCTCGGGCAAGTCCACGGCCATGAACATCCTCGGCTGCCTGGACACCCCTTCCGCCGGGCACTACCTGTTCCGCGGCATCGACGTGGGCAGCCTGTCGCGCAATGACCGGGCACGCCTGCGCAGGCATTCCATCGGGTTCGTCTTCCAGGGCTTTAACCTGCTGCGCCGGACCACCGCGCTCGAGAACCTGGAACTGCCGCTCCTGTATCGGGGTGAACCCGCCCGGACGCGGCGCGCCAAGGCGCTGGCCGCGCTCGCGCAGGTCGGCCTCGCCGACCGTGCGGGACATACGTCGGCCGAGCTGTCCGGCGGGCAGCAACAGCGGGTGGCCATCGCCCGGGCGCTGGTCACCGATCCCCAACTGATCCTGGCCGATGAACCGACCGGCAACCTCGACAGCGCGCGCAGCCACGAGATCATGACCCTGCTGACCGAACTCAACACCGGCCGCGGCATCACCATCGTACTGGTCACCCACGAGGACGACATCGCCGGCTACGCGCGGCGGCAGGTGCGGTTCCGCGACGGCCGGATCGTGCTCGATACCATGACGGCGCACGCCGGGAGCGGCGCCTGATGCTGTGGTCGAGTCTGCTGCTCGCCTGGCGGGAACTGCGTGCCAACCTGCTGCGCTCGCTGCTGACCACGCTCGGCATCATCGTCGGCGTCGCCGCAGTCGTAATCATCGTCACGCTGGGCCAGGGCGTGTCACTCAGGATCACCGACGACATCGCCAGCATGGGCCGCAACATGCTGTTCGTCGCGCCGTTCAAGCCGCAGCGCTCCGGTCCGGCGGCGCCGCAGACGCCGTTTCGCCTGGACGATGCAGAGGCCATCGCGCGCGACGTGCGCGGCGTGCTCGCGACCGCGCCCACCGTGCAGCGGCAGATGAGAGCCAGCAACGGGCAGAACCACTGGAACGCGACCGTGACCGGCACGACGCCCGAGTTTCTCGACATCCGCGAGTGGGCACTGGCCGCCGGGCGTGCCTTCAACACTGCGGAACTGCGCAGCGGCCGGCCCGTCTGCATCCTCGGTGTCACGCCGCGCCGCGAACTGTTCGGGCCGCTGCCCGCGGTCGGCGCGAAGATCCGCCTGCAGACCACCACCTGCGAGGTCATCGGCGAACTGGCGGCCAAGGGCCAGAACGCCGCGGGCCAGGACCAGGACGACGTCATCCTGATGCCGATCCAGGCCGCACAGCGGCGCCTGCTCGGCAGCGACGACGTGCACATGATCCTGGTCTCGGCCGTGACCGCGGAACAGGTGCCGATCGTTCAGGAATCGATCCGCACGCTGCTGCGCGAGCGGCGCCGGGTACGCGCGGAGGACGAAGACAACTTCACGATCCAGAACCTGGAATCGATCATGAGCCTGGTGCAGAGCACCACCGGCCTGCTGACCGCCGGCCTGTCCGCCATCGCGGCGATCAGCCTGCTCGTGGGTGGGATCGGCATCATGAACATCATGCTCGTGTCGGTGACCGAGCGCACCCGCGAGATCGGCATCCGGCTCGCCATCGGCGCGCTCGAGCGGGAGGTGCTGGCGCAGTTCCTGATCGAAGCGTTGCTGCTCTCCTGTTTCGGAGGGCTGATCGGCGCGTTGCTCGGCCTCGGTATTGCCGCGGTCGCCACCGCGCAGTTCGACGTGCCGTTCGTGCTGAGCCCGTCGGTCGTGTTGGTAGCGTTCGGTTTCTCCGCGGCCGTGGGGGTAGTCTTCGGAATCATGCCGGCCCGCCGCGCGGCGCGCATGGATCCCATCGAGGCGCTGCGGCACGAGTGAACCGGCCGGCGCCGCGCGATGCGCCTCAGGTCCCCTCGATCGGCCGTTCGACCCGCTGCCGCCGCACTCCCACATCGTCGAGCACCACCACGCCCTGCGCCGAGCGGTCGAACACGAAGCGAATCTGCGCGAGTTCCGCCGGTTCGAATCGCGGCGCGACCGCAACGAAATCCGCCAGCGGGAACTCGAACACCTGGAACACCACCTCGGAGCGCGGGACATTGGAAAGCCAGGCGGATTTCGCCACGGCGGCTTCGATCTGGGGCTGCAGCAGCGCCACGTGGCCGAGCGGCAGCTGGGCGCTGGTGCCCGCGCGATCGATCAGTTCGATGGTCAGGTCGATGGGCTCCCGCGCGTGGCCGCGCTCGGCGTCGGTTTGCGAGGCAGTCTCCGGGCCATCGCCTGGCGGTGCGCCGAGCGGCTGCGACGGCGCGACGTTCGCATCGGCCAGGTGGAACGTGAGCACCGCGTTCGCGCCCCATCCGATACGTGGCTCGTCGGGCAGTCGTATGGTGTAGGCGGCCGGCTCGCGCGTCGCGGAATCAGCGGCGGTTTGCGCACGATTCCAGCCGAGGATCACCGCACGGGTATCGAGCGTGCCCCACTTGATGCCGATCTGACGAATCTTCCAGTCGGTCAGCCCGTGTGCTTCGATCCGTCCGCCCGGCCAGGTGGTCGTCGTGACGTCGAGATCCTCCTCGAACGTGCAGAGCAGGTCGGTCGCGTTGTCCTGATACTGGTGCAGGTACACGGCCGATGGCAGCCAGCCCGCTGCCACTCGGTGGTCGCGGAACAGCGGCCGGTACGCGTGGCGGTCACGCAGCGTCGCCTCGAGGAATGCGCCGACATACACCTCGGCAATACGCCGCTGCGCCGCCGCCGGCATGACAGGGCGCTGGTTGAGCAGCCGGTTGCGCAACCCGAATCCGGCATCGGCGCGCCCCCACCCGGTATTGAACTGACCGTGGTTGGCGCCATGAATGTAGAGGCCCGCCTTGAACCGTTCCGCGTCCTCGCCGAGCCGCACCCGTTGCAGGACGCGACTGCCGTGAAACGACTGGACGTCACCATCGTAACTGCCGTGGAGCACGAAGTAGTTCACCGCCTCAGGCCGCGTATCCACGGCCGCGGGGCGGTACTGACCGTCCACCGGCGCGATGGCAATCAGGCTCCTGATGCCGAAACCGTACTCGAAGTTCACGCGGGCGTCGTCCGGATAGTGCGGAAGACCATTGAACATGGCCGCAATCACAACGGCCTCGCCACCCCGGGAGTGGCCGATGAGCGCGATCCGATCGAGATCGACCTTGCCCTCGAATGGATGACCGTCGGTCCCATTCCACTCGCGCCACACCCGCAGGTGCTCGAGCAAGAGCCATCCCCGCGCGTCGTTCTCTTCCTTCAATCCCGGTGCAGGAATGCCCAGCAGATCCGCGCCCGAGCTGTTGAGAAAGTTCTGGTCCACCGAGGCCACGATGAAACCGCGGCTGGCCAGCAACCTGCCCAGGTATTCGTAGCCGGGATCGGAGTAGTCCTCGGCAATGTGGTTGCCGTGCACCACGAGCACCAGAGGGAACGGACCGTCGCCCTCCGGGTACCACACCCGCGCCTGCAGCGGCAGCGCCGATGCGTCGAAGCCCCAGTACCGCGTCCGCGCCCATCCGGCCGGCCCGCTCCAGCGCTCGACGAACGGCCTGCCGTCCACTGCCGCGGTGCGAAAGGTCGCCTGCTCGCCATACTCGGGCCGATGACGGTCCCGGCCGCTGCCGTACGACAGGAACAGGACGTCGTACGGCCCGGGTAACGCGGGGTCGTCGACCTCGAGCGGCGCAGGCGCACGCGCGCCGGGAACCAGTGCTGCATTCACGAGAGGCGGTTCATCGGGACCGTCCCACCATAGCCAGCCGGCGGCCGTCACTGCAATCGCGCCGCCGACCACGAATCCCGACGCCGCCACGGCGCGCTGTAGGGACGTGTGCTGCCCGCGCCCGTCGCCGGTCAGCGCGCCGATGCCGGCTCCGAGTAACGAGCCTCCGAACAGGCCGATCCCGAGCAGCAGGGCCAGGCCGAGTGGTGCGCTGCCCAGCAGCAACAGCACGAACAGACCGGACGCGACGATGAGCGCCAACCGGTAACCCGGCGGCAGCGCCG
The DNA here is from genome assembly GCA_019634925.1 of Pseudomonadales bacterium. Classification (GTDB taxonomy): domain Bacteria; phylum Pseudomonadota; class Gammaproteobacteria; order Pseudomonadales; family Azotimanducaceae; genus UBA7803. The sequence continues at coordinate 223,283 of JAHCAL010000001.1, read as the reverse complement.
CCAGCGCCCGCAGCAGCAGGCTGATCAGCACGCCGGCCAGCAGGGCGACCAGCGGCAGGATGACGACCGGCAGCAGCGCCAGCCAGTTGGGCGACGGGACCGACAGGATCTGCCACACCACACTCGCGAGCAGAACTGCGACGAGCAACCAGAGGCCTCGCGTGGCCCCACGCCAGGCATACGGCCCTGGACTGACAGCACGGATCAACCGGTTGCGCCACGCTGCCAGCCGGCGCCACGCGCGCCGGAAGCGCGACGCGACCACGGCCGCGGATTCTCGGTCCGCAATGATGGGCTTCACGGTCGGTTGCCTCCCATGCGCGCGGCACATTCGGGGATCCGCGGATTCCGACCGGGATGGTGGGCCGGTAGTGCTGGCTTGGTCAACGCCGGACCAGGATCCGCCACGACGCAAAGCGGGCGTGTGTGAGCCCAGGCAGTGCTCCGAGCGTATACAGCCAGGCCAACGGGCTTGATTGCATTGATTGCGAAATCATCATAGCCTTTGCCGCATGGCACAGATCACGATTCGAAAACTGGACGACGCCGTGATGCAGGCGCTGCGCAAGCGCGCCGCCGCGAGCGGACGTGCCGTCGAGGACGAGGCACGTCGCGCGCTGGCCATCGCCACTGGCGTGGATCGGGAGGCGGCGCGCGAGCGGCTCGATGCAGCGCGGGCCCTACTCAAGGGCCGCACCGACACGCCTGCCGAGGACCTGGTACGCCAGATGCGCGAAGCACGTACCCGCGAACTTTCCGAATGAGTGTGGGTCCAGGACGCGCCTCACCCGCGAGGCGCGCGCACTGCGCGGCCGCATGGTAGTCGTCGATGCCAGTGCGGCACTGAAGTGGGTGCTCGATGAGCCCGGCCAGGATGACGCCCTCGGCCTGCTCGACGAGGACATCCTGCACGCGCCCGACTTCCTGCTGGTCGAAGTCGCAAACGTGCTCTGGTCGAAGGTCCGCAGGCACGTCCTGGATCGAGCCCAGGCCGATGCGGCGTATGACGCCATTGCCGGCATTCCCATCGCCTACACGACCACGGGCGAACTCGCACTGCCCGCTCGCACGCTCGCACATGCGCTGGACGTCAGCGTCTACGACGCGTTGTACGCCGCGCTTGCCCAACGCCTCAACTGCGCGCTCGCAACCGCAGATGTCCGACTGGCCAGCGCCGTCGACGCTTCCGGCATCGCAGCGCCTCCACGGCTGATCCGTTGAGATGCCGGAACGACCCGATGGGCGACCAGCGAACCAGTAGTCGCGTGCGCCCCGTCAGTCCTTCAGCAACGTCAGCATCAACTGCCCTTCGATTTGCGCGAGCAATGCGCCTGCCTGCTGTTTCTGGCCCGGACGAAGCCGGTCAGCGATCCAGGACTCCCATTCCGCGAGGATCTCGCTGACCGTCGAGCGATATGGCTCCTGTCCGCGGATGGCGAGGCCGACGATCTCGAACCAGAGCCGCAGGACGGCCTTCTGGTCTTCGTGCTCCGCGGCTTGCACGAGCGCCTCGACGATCCTTGCCGCAGGGAACACGCGTCGCGGCAGCACCAGGTCGAGCCCCGCGGACATGTTCCGCGCCAGCACCATGAGCGCACTCGCGATCAGCGCATCCTTGGACTCGAAGTAGTACATCAGCATGCGATCGCTGATGCCTGCGCTGTCCGCGAGCGCGCGGATTCCACTGTTCGCGAACCCTTCCCGCACCAGGTGTCCGGCGACGGCCAGGATGATCCCTTCGCGTTTGTGTGTCTGATCGATGCTGGCAGGACTCAATCTGGCCTCTCCGTGAACGTTTCGGTCAATGTCCGACGCAAGGTCCTGCCCCGGCCGGGTTGACGCGCGACAGTCTGTAGCATACGCTACAACAAAATGTAGCATTCGCTACATATGTAGGGCGCCGTAAACGACCGCCCTGAGGGAGACCCAGATGACCGGAAGACCTGCCAGCCCCCTGGACGTGGTCCAGGCGTTCAATGCCGCCATGGAGCGGATGGATTATGACACGGCACTCATGCACGTCGCGGATGATCTCGAGTACATCAACGGTCCCAATCCACCGGCACGCCGCCCACTCGGCTGGATCGTGTACTGGCGCGATTACTTCGACAAGCAAACCGTGGTGGGTGGCATGAGCCGGCTAATGGGTTCTTCGCGATGAGCGCTTTCCGGTTGCTTCTGATCGCCCTGCTGCTCGCGGTCGTCCTGTACACGATACCTGTGGTGGCCAATCATGGTCTGCTGGTGCTGCTGCCCACCTTCTTCGGCGACATGGCGAAGATGGGCTGGCCAGGCCAGTTCAACCTGGACTTTTTCGGCTTCCTGCTGCTGTCCGGGTTCTGGACGGCGTGGCGGAACGAATTCTCCGTACCCGGCATCGCGCTCGGCATCGTCGCGGTCTTCGGCGGCATTCCATTTCTTGCCACCTACCTGCTCATCCTGAGTTATCGCAGCCGTGGCGACGTGAAAGTCATGCTCCTCGGCGAGCGCCGGGCGAGGACTTGAGCGCGAGCGCACTGGTGGGAACGATCGAGACTCAGCGCATCTGGCTCAAGGTGGCCGCGGTCATCGTCGGATCCTTCGGCCCCGTGTTCTTCCTCGGCTCGATGGAGGCGACGGCGGGACTGGCACGGCTGACGCTCGACCTGCTCGGCTGGCCGCTCGACGGCATGCAGCGCTTCGAAGACCCGACCGTCCGGTTCCTGTCCGCGCTGACAGGCGGCTTTCTGCTCGGCTGGGGCGCGCTCATCTGGGGGCTCTCCGGTTCCGTGTACACGGCTGCGCCGGAGGGCGTGCGCCGAGCCGTGCTGGGCAGTCTCGTTGCGTGGTTCCTGCTCGACAGCGCAGGGTCGATCGCAACAGGTCAGCCGTCGAATGTCCTGTTCAATGTGCTGGTCCTGCTCGCCGCGGCGGGGCCGCTGTGGACGCCCGCGCACGACGGCGAGCAGGCATAGCTCAGTTCCCGCGCTGCCGGCCCAGACGATCGGCGACGCCGGCGAGTATCTGCGCGAGCGCCGCCCTCCGTTGTGCGGTCGGCGCGTCCGGTTGCCCGGTGCGCGTCTGTCCCGCCAATGACGCCAGACGACTCGCGAGCCGCCGGTCGCGCTCGCCGCGCTCGAGCCCTGCTTCGGCCGCGTCCAGCGTCGCGCTGATCTCCGCCGCCAGCCCGCCCTCGATCTGCCCATCGCGGGAGAGTTGATCGAGATAGGTGCGCGCCACCACCGGCTCGGCCGGCCACACCACGCGGAACTGCTGCTGCGGATTGAACAGGCCACCCTGATCCGCAAGGCGCATCGCAGCCACCTCGTTCGCGCTGACGTATTCGCTCGGAACCAGCTCGAACACGTCGAGCCCGCGCACGATCTCGGTCCCGTAAATCCGGCCGCCGTAGGCGTAGACCGACCAGTAGCCTCCGATCACCAGATGCTCGGGATCGATCGGACCGCGATCGAAGTACCCAATCTCCACCGGGTTCGCGGAGTCGGTGAAGTCGATGAGCGAAATGCCGCCCTGGTACCAGGCCTGCACGAAGATGTCGCGGCCGGGCACCGGCACGATGGAGCCGTTGTGCGCGACACAGTTCTCCTGATCGACCTGCGGTGCCGGCATCTTGAAGTAGCTGCGGAACACGAGCCGGCCGTCGACGATGTCGTAGATGGCGTTCGCCCCCCAGGTCATCGGATCATGGGCCCGGCAATGGGCGCGCATGCCGCCGCCCCACTCGTCGGTGAAAATGACCTTGGTGCCATCGTTGTTGAAGGTGGCCGAATGCCAGTAGGCGAATCCGGGGTCGACCACTTCGTGCATGCGCCGTGGGTTCGCCGGATCGGTGATGTCGAACAGGATGCCGTTGCCCGAACACGCACCGGCTGCGATGCCGAGTTCGGGAAAGACCGTGATGTCGTGACAATGATCGGTACGCTCCGTCTCCTGGGTGTCGTCGCCGTGCCGTCCGCCGCGCCAGAGGCCGGCCAGCGCGCCGTCCTCGGCGTCGGCGAACACGGCGGGGCTGCCGACGATGCGTGCCTTGCCCGGGTCGTCGACGGGGATCTCGATCACGTCGATGCGAAACAGGGCCGTGCGAAGATCGCCCGGCTGATCGTCGATGCAGCCGTCGAGCTCCTCGGCCTTGCGCACGTCACTGATGCCCGAGTTGTAGACGATCACCTTGCCGTCCGGCCCTGGACCGACAACCACCGAGTGGGTATGCGAGCCTCGGCAGGTCTGCACCGCGCCCACCTGCACGGGCCGCGCGAGGTCGCTGATGTCGAAGATACGCAGGCCGCGAAACCGCTCGGCGCTCACATCCTGGTCAACGCCCTGCAGGCCGCAGTCCAGGCGCCCACGCGTCTGCTCTACCGACATGATCAGCAGGTTGCCGACGATCGACACGTCGCCCTGCCCGCCGGGGCAGACGACCGAGCTCACGAGCAGCGGAATGCCGTCCATGTCGAGCCGGTAGATGTTGAAGCCGTGATAGTTCCCGGCCACCAGCACGTCGCCGGCAAAGGCCATGTCGGTATTGGAAAAACTGAGAAGGGGGTAGCGCTCGTCTTCATCCGACGCCTTGTTTTTCGATGAACCATCCGAATCAGCCGCCGCCGGTGCGCGCGGCGGCAGTTCCGCGGGATTGTCCGGGTCGAAGAAACCCGGCGGCCGCGGCAGCGTGGCGAGCTTGCGCAGGTGCAGGATCGCCTCGCCGGCGTCCTCGAGTCCGGCCGCGAGGCCGGCGCGGGGGTCCGTGGAGAGCGTCACCAGCAGGGCGTTCATGCGCTCGATCTCGGTGCTCTGATCGTTGGTGATGCTGGTCGTGAACTCGTAGAGCACCGGATCGAACGCCGAACCCGGTTGCTCGAGCAGTTTCTCGACCATCTTCAGCGCGCCATCGTGGTGGCGGATCATCAGCTCCAGGAACAGCCGGTCGAATTCGGTCGCCCGTGCGGCGGCGAGCGCGGCCATCTGCTCCGGCGTCGCCATCCCGGCCATCGTGTGATGCGCGTGCATGGCCGAGTGGTCGGCCGGGTCCGGCGCCGGCTGCCCCCGGGCCGCGAGCCATTCCTGCATGAACCCGATCTCACCGGACTGCGACGCGTCGATCCGCCGAGCGATCTCCAGCAGCGCCGCCCGGTTGGTGCGCGCCGGCGCCAGCGCCGCCATCTCGAGCGCCTGGTGGTGGTGCGGAATCATGTCCTGCATGAAGCGCACGTCCGCGGGCGAGAATCGCGTGACCGCAATGCGGATGGCCTCATCGGCGCTCAGTTCGCGCGCCGGCTCTCCGGGTGCGCCCGGCTGGATGATCGGCGGCTGGGACAGGGCGGGTGCGGAGAACCACCCAAGGAGCGCCACGAGGCCTGCCCGGCGCAGCGCGCGTCCAATGACGTGCAGGTCGAAGTTGTCAGCGAGTGGGGTCATGGGTCATTCCTGGTTCGGGTGGAGGGCTTGGATCTGACTGACTATAGGCCGAAACGCCGGCTGCCCGATTCGACAGATCCAGGATCGGGTCTACACTGAACTTCGAAGGACGAGCTCTACAATGGCTCTGCGGTCATGGACGACCGGCGACCGCCGGATCCGGGATCCGCGCTCAGGCGAAAGGCCCGGAGCGGAGATCAGATCTGGCGGTCGCGTCCCTTCCAGTAGGGTTCCCTGACCAGCCGGCGCTGGATCTTGCCGCTCGGCAGTCTCGGCAGGTCGGTTACGAAGTCGATCGCGCGCGGCGTCTTGAAACCCGGCAGCCGCGCACGCGCGAATGCGAGCAGGTCCTCGGCAAGCTCGGCCCCCGCGGCCGCGCCGGGACGCACCTGCACCACGCTCCTGACCTCTTCGCCCCACTCCTCGTTCGGCACCCCGACGGTACACACGTCCTGCACCGCGGGGTGCTGCAGCAGCACCGAGTCGATTTCCTGCGGATAGATGTTGACCCCGCCGGAGATGATCGTCTCGGCATTGCGCCCGGTCAGGAACAGGTAGCCGTCGCTGTCCACGTAGCCCATGTCGCCGAGCGTGAACCAGTCGCCGCGGTAGGTGCCCGAGGTCTTTTCCGGTGACTTGAAGTACTCGAAGCGGCCGATCTCGGGGGCGCGGAAGTAGATCGTGCCGGTCGCGCCCGGCGCGACCGGGTTGCCCGCGTCGTCGAGGATGCGCGTGTTCTCGGGCGTCGGCGTGCGGCCGACACTGCCGGGCTTCGCGAGCCAGGTCGGCGAATCGATGAAGTAGTTGTTGCCGCCTTCGGTCGCCGCGTAGTACTCGTAGACCACCGGGCCGAGCCACTCGATCATCGCGGCCTTCACGTGTACCGGACAGGGTGCGGCGCCGTGCAGCACGACCTTGAGGCTCGACAGATCATACCCGGCACGCACCGCCTCGGGCAGCTGCAGCAGCCGATGGAACATGGTCGCGACCATGTGCGTGTGGGTGATGCCGTACTGCTCGATCAGGCGCAGCGTCTCCTCGGGGTCCCACTTGTCCATCAGCACGACGCCGACACCGGCGTTCAACGGCGCGGTCACGTTGAACGCGAGCGGCGCGGCATGGTAGGCCGGGCCGGTACACAGGCAGCGGTCGGTCGCCGGGTCACCCGCGGCGACGGTGGCGGCGGCCGAACGCTGTACCGGCGGCGTCTGTGCGCGGTAGACGCCTTTCGGCCGACCCGTCGTACCGGAGGTATAAAGCATCTGCGAGCCCCGTACCGGGTCTTCGATGTCCGCACCGGACTCGGGCGCGATCGCTCCCTCGTAGGCTTCGAACCCGGAGATGGCACCGCCCACGGCCAGGCGCAGCCGGCAGCCAGCCGCGTGGCCGACTGCCTCGGCACCGGTGCCGAGGCTCGCGTCGTACACGACCGCGCGCGCCTCGCAGTTGTCGATGACGTAGCCGCTCTCCTCGGCGGTGAGGTGCCAGTTGACCGGGGTGAAGCGGATACCGGCGCGCAACGCGGCCAGGTAGGCTTCCACGAATTCGGGGCGATTGCGGGTGACCACGGCGATCGCGTCACCCGCGCCGATCCCGTGCCGGCGCAACAGCCGCGCCAACCGGTTGGCACGCGCATTCAGCTCCGCGAACGTCCGGTCGCCGAACCGGCTGGCGATGGCCAGCTGATCGGGGCGCAATGCCGCGTGCCAAGCGATCGCCATGCCTGCCGCCTGGGCCTCCTCCAGGCTCCGATATGCACTCCCCACCTGCTTACCCCTCCAGGTCCAATTCACATCAGATCGTTCACCCGACGCGGCGCGCCGTGCTGGCTCGTCAACCAGTACCCACCGTCCGCCTCATACAGCACGAGCGCGTCGAGGAAGCGGACCTCCGCCCCGTCCGCCGGCTCGTCGAGCAGCACCTCGCGAACCAGGTACAACGACATGTCGTGCGAAACACACAGGTCGAGCTGCGCGCTGGCGACCGGCGTCTTGAGCCGTGCGGCCAGCACGCGCAGAATCATGCGCGCAGCCAGGTCCGCCGGCATCAGCGCGTCGTCCGGCGCGGCGCCACGCGCCCAGGCGCGGACGAAGGTCCCGAGCCCGCCGGCTGCACGCATCGCCTGCCACATCTTCATCTGGTCGAGCGCGTAGAAGACCCCGAGTCCCTCGAGCGGCCGGTGCCGAGTCACGGCGCCGCCGCCGGCGCGATGGCCCTCGAGTACGAGTTCCGCGGTGTCCATGCAGCGCGCCGGCGGGCTCGCGTACGCGCGCACCGTCAGGTGCTTGGGCAGGCGCTCGCCGAGCCTCAGCGCGAGATCGCGGCCTTCCGGAGTGAGCGGATTCTCGAGATCGTGGCGCCCGGGCACGAATTCCCGCGCGGAATGGCGCATCAGCGCGACGGCGTGCTGGGCGCCGGCGTCCAGCACGCGCGAGAGCAGGTCAACCGTCGCATCGCCATACTCGCCGCTCATGTCTAAGTAGACCTCCCGTGGCACCTGCCCAGCCGGTGTATTAGTATCAAAACCACCTTGCGAATTCGCGCAGTTTCCTTGCGCGGTCTCATTCACACCCGCAGAACCCCAGGGGGACTCAATGGATCTTGGCATCTCCGATCGCGTCAAGCCGCTGATCGCGGACATTCAGCGCTACATCGACGACTACATCGTGCCGAACGAGCGCGTCTACGTCGAGCAGGTCGAGGCCGGCGGCCGCTGGTGCGAGACCACGGTCATGGAGGAAGTGAAGGAAGCCGCCCGCTCGCGCGGTCTGTGGAACTTTTTCCTGCCCGAGAGCGAACGTGGCGCGGGCCTCACCAATCTCGACTACGCCCACATCGCGGAGATCCTCGGCAAGTACCCGATGGCCTCCGAGGCGATGAACTGCGCCGCGCCCGACACCGGCAACATGGAAGTGCTCGACCGCTACGGTTCCGAGGAGCAGAAGCGCACCTGGCTGCAGCCGCTGCTGGACGGCAAGATCCGCTCGGCGTTCGCGATGACCGAACCGCGCGTCGCCTCGTCGGATGCTACCAACATCAGCCTCGAAGCCCGCCTCGACGGTGACGAGTGGGTGCTGAACGGCGAGAAATGGTGGACCTCCGGCATCGGCGACCCGCGCTGCAAGATCATGATCGTGATGTGCGTGACCGAACCCGACGCGCCGCGCCACTCCCGCCAGTCGCAGATCCTGGTGCCGGTCGAAACACCCGGGGTCGAAGTGCTCAAGATGATGCACGTATTCGGCTACGACGATGCCCCCCACGGCCACGGCCACGTGCGCTTCACCAACGTGCGCGTGCCGAAGGAGAACATGATCCTCGGCTCCGGCCGCGGGTTCGAGATCGCGCAGGGCCGGCTCGGGCCGGGCCGCATCCACCACTGCATGCGCTCCATCGGCGTGGCCGAACGGGCGCTGGAACTGATGTGCCGGCGTGCGCTCTCGCGCGAGGCGTTCGGCAAGCGGCTCGCCGACCTCGGTGGCAACTACGACAAGATCGCCGACGCGCGGATCAACATCGAAATGGCCCGCCTGCTGACGCTCAAGGCGGCGTGGATGATGGATACCGTCGGCAACAAGGTCGCGCGCAGCGAGATCGCCCAGATCAAGGTGGCCGTGCCGAACATCGCCGTGAAGGTCATCGACGATGCGATCCAGATGCACGGCGGTGCCGGGGTGTCGCAGGTGTTCCCGCTCGCGAAAATGTACGCAAGCCAGCGCACGCTGCGCCTGGCGGACGGCCCGGACGAAGTGCATCGTCGCACGGTGGCCCGCATGGAACTCGGCAAGTACCCGGGCCAGGAGCCGCCGCGTACGGCGGTATGGGGCCAGGCCGAATCGGCCTGACCTTGCGGGTACAGCGTTACCGGGCCCACCGGGTCCGGTAACGGAGCGATGCTTCGGGGGAGGCATCCTGTGCTTTGCGGACGACGCGCCGGACGCTGATCGGGCGGCGCAACAGGGAGGAGGGGTACGATGGGCAGACTCGAAGACAAGGTCGCGGTCATCACCGGCGCCGGCCGGGGCATCGGACGCGAGATCGCGCTCCTGATGGCCCGCGAAGGCGCAAGCGTCGTGGTGAACGACCTGGGCGGCAACGCGGATGGCACCGGGACCGGCAAGATCGCCGACGACGTCGTCGCCGAGATCCGCGCACTGGGCGGCGAGGCGGTTTCGAATACCGACTCGGTGGCGGACGTCGCGGGCGGCGAGCGCCTGGTCCAGACCGCACTGGATGCGTTCGGCGGCATGGACATCCTGGTCAACAACGCCGGCATCCTGCGCGACCGCACCATCTTCAACATGGAAGAATCGGACTGGGACGCCGTACAGGCCGTGCACCTCAAAGGGCACTACGCCTGCTCGCGGCCGTTCGCCCGCTACATCCGCGATTCGAACCGCACCGGCTGCCGGATCCTCAACTTCTCGAGCGTGTCCGGCCTGATCGGCAACTTCGGTCAGGCCAACTACGGCGCCGCGAAGGCCGGAATTGCCGGGTTCTCGCGCGTGCTCGCGCTCGAACTCGCCAAGTACGGCTGCACGGTGAACACCATCTCACCCGGCGCGCTGACCCGCATGACCATTCCGCTCCGCGAGAAACGCGGCGAGCAGGTCGCGGACGAGGACCTGAACGAAGGGGGCCCCCAGCACGTCGCGCCGATCTGTGCATGGCTCGCGACCGATGCGGCGGCCGGCATCACCGGGCAGATCTTCCACACCGGGCGCGGCGGCATCGCCATCATGCAGCAGCCGGCCATCATCCGGCAGTTCCACAAGTCCAGCGGGGTGTGGACGCTCGCGGAACTCGATCGCTACGTGCCGCAGCTCGTGAGTGCGAAGCTGGAGCACGACCGGATGGTGCAGTCGGCCGCGATTCCGCAGGAAATCGGCTGAGCGCCCGCCAGGGGCGCGCGTGCTGCAGGGGCTGAACGGGCCGGCCCGTTCGGGTCAGAGCCCGGAATCCCCGAGATTGGACTCGTGCAGACCGCATTCGCGCTTGAGCCCGAAGAAGCGGGTCTCTTCCACGCTGTCGACCTCGGCCAGGGACCGGGTCGTATGCACGTCGCCGATCGAGACGTAGCCTTTTTCCCAGAGCGGGTGATACGGAAGTCCGTAGGCCTTCAGGTAGCCGTGGACGTCGCGATCGTTCCAGTCGGCGATGGGGCAGACCTTGACCCGCCCGTCCACCACCTGCACGAACGGCGTGGCGGCGCGACTCTCCGCCTGCACCCGACGCAGGCCGGTGAACCAGGTCCCGGCCTGCAGTTCCTGCATGGCGCGCCGCATGGGCTCGACCTTGTTCTCCTGGTTGTACGCCTCGATGCCGGCCAGCCCCTGGTTCCAGCGCTGCCCGTAGCGCGCTTCCTGCCAGGCCGGACTCAGCGCGCTGCGGTAGACCTTCAAATTGAGCCGGAGTGCTTCGGTCAGCGCATCGACAAAGAGATAGGTCTCCGGAAACAGGTAACCGGTGTCGACCAGGACCACCGGGATGTCCGGCGCGGCGCGGACCAGCAGGTGCAGGCTCACGGCAGCCTGTGCGCCGAACGACGACGAGAGAACGTGTTGCCCGGGAAAGTGTTCGAGCGCATAGCGCACGCGTCCGGGTGCATCGAGGGCCGCTAGATCCCGGTTCCACTGCGCCACCAGGCCCGGATCGAACGCTGGTGCCAGCGCGCGTGCGGGCGGCACGATCGGCACTTCGGATCGGCCGGCGGCGGCCGGCTGTGCGGCGCGATGCTTGAGTGCGGTCATGGTGCGGGCAGCCAAGGTACAACTGGGTCGGCAGACGTTAGCCGTGCGGCCGGTACGACGGAAGGAATGATTCGCTATCAGCAAATAACCGCCCGGCGGCGGCGCGCCGCGCCGCACACCGCCAGATCAGGCTTCGACCAGCGCGACTACCTGACCCTCGGCCACCGCCTGCCCGGGCGTCACGTGCACGGCGAGCAGACGGCCCGCCACCGGCGCCTCGACCGGGATCTCCATCTTCATCGACTCGAGAATCATGAGCACGTCACCGGCGGCCACTGTCTCTCCCGCCGCTGCCAGCACCTTCCAGACGTTACCCTGAACGTCGCTTTCGATTTCAACGCGAGCCAAACCCGTTCTCCTGCAATGAGTGGCGCCCGGCAGTCCGGGCTCGATTCAGCCTGGCGCGGCCGCCACGCGGGCCGCATATTCACGCCAGGCGGCGAGCATGCCGGCCGGTCTCACGAGGTCCGCAGCACCGGCGGCGATCCGCTGCTCGATGGCGGCCACGATGACCAGGACGTCCGCGCGTGCCAGGTCGGTGACGAACATGTCCGCCGCGGGCGGCCCCCTGAAGCCGTCAGGCTTCGCCAGCGGCACGCCGGCCAGCACCGTCCGCAGGGCATCGACCGGGCCCTCGTCGCCGAGTACCTCGAGCGTGGCCTCGACCAGCCAGCGGCTCAATACCTCCGGCCGGTCGCAGAGCTGCCGGTAGGTCGGCCAGTCCACCGGCACCGACCCTTACGTGGCTGCGCAGCACGTGGCCGCGCGGCACGTGGCTGCGCGGCAGGTGGTCGCGCGGCGCATCCGCCGCTCCAACACCCACCCCTTCCACGCCCACCCCTTCCACGCCCGCCCCTTCCACACCCGTCCCTTCATGGCAGCGCCGGCTCGGCGCCGGTGAGCCGGCGGCACGCCTCCAGGTAACGCGCCATGGTCTGCTGCACGACTGTGTCGGGCAGACGCGGCCCCGGCGGTGTCTTGTCCCACTCACCCGCCGCGACCAGCGTCTCGAGATAATTGCGCACGAACTGCTTGTCGAAACTCGGCTGCTCACCACCGGGTCGCCACTGGTCCGCGGGCCAGAAGCGCGAACTGTCGGGCGTGAAGATCTCGTCGATCAGGATCGGTGTGGTCGCGCCCGGCAGCAGGCCGAACTCGAACTTGGTGTCGGCGAGGATGATGCCGCGCGCCTGCGCGTAGTCGCGCGCCCGCGCGTACAGAGCCAGCGTCGTGTCACGCAGCCAGGTCATGTGCGCGCGACCGACGATCTCAGCCCCCGCGGCGAAACTGATGTTCTCGTCGTGACCGGAGGCGGCCTTGGTCGACGGGGTGAACAGGGGTTCGGCGAGCCGGTCACCGTTGACCAGCCCGTTTGGCAGCGGGATGCCGCAGACCGCGCCGGTCTGCTGGTAGTCCTTCCAGCCGCTGCCGGTGAGGTAGCCGCGCGCGATGCACTCGATCGGCAGCACGTCGGTCCGCCGGCACAGCATCATCCGGCCGGCGAGCAGCTGCCGCTCACCCGCGTCGAGCCCCGGCACGTCGGCCGGGTCGGTCGAGATCAGGTGGTTCGGCACTTCGTCGGCGAACAGATCGAACCAGAACTTCGAGATCGCCGTCAGCACGATGCCCTTGCCGGGCAGGCCGTTCGCCATCACCACGTCGAAAGCACTGATGCGGTCCGTCGCGACGATCAGCAGCGCCTCGGTGCCGTCCGCGAGGCGCACGTCGTAAAGGTCACGGACCTTGCCCGAGCGCCGGTTCGGCAAGCCTAGACGGGTGGTGAGCAATGCATCTGACATGGCGCCCTACGCCCCTTCAGGTTGTGTTGCCACCGTCGGCCATGTAGACCGACCCGGTGACCCACGCCGCATCGTCGCTCGCGAGGAACAGCATGACCCGCGCGATCTCATCCGGCGTGCCGTAGCGCTGCAGGGGGATCGAGGCGGCCATGCGTGCCCGCGCCGCCTCGGCGTCGTCCGGACTGAATCCGGCTTCCAGGCTGCGCATCATGCGCGTCTCCACCGGCGAGGGATTCACCGTGTTGACCCGGATGTTGTGCGGCGCGCCTTCCAGCGCCGCCGAGCGCATCATGCCGATCACCGCGTGTTTGCTGGTCACGTACGGCGCCACACCGGCCGCGCCCTTGACCCCCGCGACCGAGGAGGTGATCACGATGCTGCCGCCGCCGCGCGCCTTCAGCGCGCCGAACGCCGACTTGAGCCCGAGGAATACGCCTTTCACGTTCACCGCGATGACCTGGTCGAAACGTGCCTCGTCGTACTCGCTGATCGGCTTCACGTCACCCTCGACCCCGGCATTCGCGAGGAAGATGTCGACGCCGCCGTAACGTTCGGCCGCACACGCGAACATCGCCTCGTTGTCCGCCGCACGCGTGACGTCGCCCACCAGGTAGCTCACGCGATTGCTGCCGATCGACCGTACCGCGTCCTTGAGCGCGGTCTCGTCGAGGTCGACGAGCAGCACGCTGGCACCTTCGGCGGCGAACAGTGCACCTGCCGCGCGGCCGATCCCGCCGGCGCCGCCGGTGATCACGGCGACCTTGCCGTTCAATCGATCCATGTTCCTGGCTCCCCCAACTACGTGAATGATGCTGCCTTGCGGATGACTCTGCGGACCGGTATCAGCCGTCCAGAGCGGCGCCGAGGTCGCGGAGCAGATCCTCCGTATCCTCGATGCCGACCGAGATCCTGATCAGCGAGTCGTCGATGCCCATGCTGGCGCGCCGTTCCGGTCCCATCTCGAAATAGATCGTATGCGCGACCGGGATGGCGAGTGTGCGATTGTCGCCCAGGTTGCTCGACTTGACGATCACTTCGAGCCGGTTCTGGAATGCCCAGATGTCGACCGCCGGATCGAGTTCGAAGCTGAACAGGGCGCCCGCGTGACGGAACAGGGTCCGCGCCCGCGCGTGTTCGGGGTGACTCTCGAGACCGGGATAGTAGACCCGCCGGACCCGCGGATGCGCTTCCAGGAAACGCGCCATGGCGAGCGCGTTGGCGCACTGCCGCTCCATCCGCAGCGCGAGCGTCTCGGCCCCGACGGAAATATGGTGCGCCGCCTCCGGCGCGAGCGACGCGCCGAAATCGCGCAGGCCTTTCTTGCGGATCTGCGTGATCGCCCAGCGGTCCGCCGGGCCCTTGCGATAGATCTCGTAGATGTTGTCGAACCGGCCCCAGTCGTAAGTGCCGAGTTCGGTGACCGCGCCGCCGAGTGCGTTGCCGTGGCCGCCGATGTACTTGGTCAGGCTGTTGACCACCATGCTGGCGCCGACCGTCCGGGGTTGGAACAGGTACGGCGAGGTCATCGTATTGTCGACCACGTAGACCAGTCCGCGCGCCGCGCACAGCGCGCCGATCTCGGCGAGCGCCGCCACCTGCGTGCGCGGATTGGCGATGGTCTCGACGAAGACCAGCCGGGTCCGCTCGTTGATCGCCGCCGCGACCGCGTCGGCCGAGGTCGCGTCGACAAAGCTGACGTCGATCCCGTGCGCCATGAAGGTCTGGAACAGGCTGTTGGTATTGCCGAACAGGAACGCGCTCGAGACGAAGTGATCGCCGTTGCGCAGGAGCGAGAACAGCAACGTACCGATCGCCGCCATGCCGGTCGCGAAGCAGGCCGTGTGCAGGCCCTCCTCCATGCGGCTGATCTTGTTCTGCAGCGCGTCGACGGTGGGATTCACCTGGCGTCCATAGGTGAATCCCGGCTGGGTCCCCTGGAACACCGCGGCCAGGTCGCGGGCGTCTGTGTAGCCGTATGCAACGGTCGAATGCACCGGCTTGTGCAGGGAGCCGTGCTCGATGGCCTCCTGACGATCGCTGTGCACGATCCTCGTGGTAAATCCCTTCACGGACGTGTGCTCGAATCGGGCGCCTGTCAGTTGCCGTGCCCGTCCAGCACCAGCTGTCGGTACGGGTCTCGCTCCAGCAGTACGCCAAGCGCATGTGCGTCCACGGGCGGGCTGAAGATGAAGCCCTGCACCTCGCTGCAGCCTTGCGCCTTGAGGTAGCGCAACTGGACGCGATTCTCCACGCCTTCCGCGATCAGATCCAGCTTGAGACCGCGCGCCATGGCGACGATCGCATCCACGATGCTGACGCCGCGCTGATCCGCGCGGATGTCCGCGACGAACGAGCGATCCACCTTGAGGGTATCGATCGGAACCTGCCGCAGGTAGCTCAGCGACGAGTAACCCGTGCCGAAATCGTCGATGGCGATCTGCATGCCGGCGGCCTGCAGCCTGCGCAGCTTCGGCACGACCGCCTCCATGTCGCGCATCAGGATGTTTTCCGTGATCTCGACCTTGAGCGCGCCGGGCGTGAGCCCGACCCGGGCGATCTCGCGCAGCAGGCGCTCCACGAACGAATCCTGTTCGAGTTGCAGTGCGGAGAGATTGACCGAGAGGCGCAGCGCCTGGTGCCCGCGCGCGTGCCAGGCGGCGAGATCCTCGAGCGCGCGCCGCTGCACGTATTCGTCGATCTGCGGGATCAGGCCGGTTTCCAGCGCGATCGGCAGAAACGCCTCGGGGGCCAGCAGGCCACGCTCCGGATGCTTCCAGCGCACCAGCGCCTCGACGCCGCTGATCGAGCCCGACGCGAGCCGGACCTGCGGCTGGTAGAACACCTCGAGCTGTCCCGCCGCGATGGCGTTGCGCAACTCCCGCTCGAGCGTCAGCCGCGTGGAGAGATGGTGGTTCATCTCCTCGGAGAAGAACTGGAAGCCGTTCTTGCTGCGGCCCTTGACGTGGTACATGGCGATGTCGGCGTTCTGGATCAGCGCTTCCTCGCTACTCCCCGCTTCCGGATACATCGCGATGCCGATGCTGGCCCCGACGAACAGTTCATGGCCGTCGAGCACGAATGGCGCGTGCAGCTGCTGCAGGATCTTGTTGGCGATCACCACGACGTCGTCGCGCGTGCGGATGTCCGGCAACAGCAGCATGAATTCGTCGCCGCCGAAGCGCGACAGCGTATCACCCGCCCGCAGGCAGCCCTGCAATCGGCCCGCGACCGCCTTCAGCAATCTATCGCCCATCGTGTGCCCGAGCGTGTCGTTCACCACCTTGAAGCGGTCGAGGTCGAGGAACATGACCGCGAGCCGGCGCTCGTTGCGCTCGGCCTGCGCGATGGCGAGCGAGAGACGGTCCTTCAGGAGCGCCCGGTTCGGCAGGTGCGTCAGGAGATCGTGGTACGCCTGGAAGTTGATGACTTCCTGCGCCTCCTTGCGTTCGCTGATGTCCCGCGCCGTCCCGTAGGTACCGAGGAATCCGTCGCGGGTACGTTCGCGGGGATCTTCGTAAATGCCCTGCGCGGTCAGCTCGACCCAGATTCCGAGTCCCTGCACCACGCGCAGCCCCGGCGCGCCGCGGCGGCGCTTCAACCGCACCTCGAAGTTGGTGGTGGCGCGCCGCCCCGTACGGCGCTCGGCGAACAGGTTGCGCGCGACGTCCTGGAATTCGGGGTCGATGATCTCGCTGAAGTGGCGTCCGAGCAGCTCCTCCCTGCTGTAGCCGAGCAACGGCTCCACCCGGTCGTTCAGGAAGGTGAAACAGCCGTTGCGGTCGAGCATGTACACGAGATCGGGCGACGTATTGACGATGAACCGGTGCAGCGCTTCGGATTCGCGGATCTGCGACTGCATGCGCCGGTTGTCGTGCTCGAGGCGCCGCTGACGCAGGGCGAGTTCGAGCGTGGCGATCAGTTCGCCCGGGTCGTAGGGCTTGCGGACGTAGTCGAAGGCGCCGCAGTGCAGGGCATGCTGTACGCCGTCGAACGAGGCGTCGCCGCTCACCACGATCAGCTTCGCGTCGAGCCCCTCGCGGCGCGCATGATCGAGCAGATCGTGCCCGCTGACCTCCGGCATGATGAGATCGAGCAGGACCACGTCGTACGGCTTGCTGTCGAGCAGCGCGAGCGCCTGCCGGCCGCCCAGCGCCTTGTCCGGCCGGAAACCATGCAGGGAAACGAGTTCGAACAGGCTGTCGAGCAGGTCCGGGTTGTCGTCGACCAGCAGGATCGCCGGGTCTTCGCGCACACTGTCGCGCACGGGCGCCGGACCGGCGAGCGCAGCGTCATCGCGTTCCGCGCCGGAACGGAGCACCGCGGGCGGCTCGACGCTCGATTCAGCCATGATCTGCGATGCGCTTCTCGATTTTCAGGCCCCGGATTGTGGCCCAATTCGCATGCCGATCCTAGGGAACCGCGGTCGGCATATGTAAGCAAGTTGCCCGTCGGCCGCGCCGCGGGCGCACTCAAGGTAGTCCGCTCAGTCATGCGCGAACGGCAGCGGCCAGAGCGGGAATACCCGCGCGAGCACCGAGAGCGCCAGCGCGTGGCGGAGTTCGCCGGACTGCACGGCCGCACGTATATCGGTCTCGGTCATGAGTTCCACGCGGATCGCCTCGCCTCCCGACAGCGCCTGCGCATGGCTCGGCACCACGTCACGGGCCAGGAAATGATGGCACAGATGATCGTGGAAGGCCGGGTTCGGCTCCACGGCGCCGAGGTAGGTCCAGGTCCCGCCGGTGTAGCCGGTCTCCTCGCGCAGCTCACGCTGCGCGGCCGTGAGTGGATCCTCACCCGGATCCACCATGCCACCCGGCGTCTCGAGCGTGCTGTAGCCGACCCCGAAGCGGAACTGACGCACCATCACCGAGCGGCCGTCGGAGGTCAGCGCGACCATGTTCACCCAGTCGACCGACTCCAGCACGATGCGTTTCAGCACCCTGCCGCTGTCGGGATGGGCACAATGATCGTAGCGTGCCCGGAACAGGATCAGGTCGGGACCCTGCTCGCGTTCGACCAGGGTCCAGGCCAGTTCGTCGTGATCAGTCATACCCGGTGAGCTCCATGTATCCGGCACCGATGCGGCGGCCGCGTTCGTCCAGCACCCGCACCAGGCCTTCCCAGTAGACGAGCAGTGTATCCATGCGCTGGTCGTCGAGCGCGGCGACCACCCTGAGCGGCGCGCGATCGGCGAGGCGGATTTCCCATTCGACAGGCCAGCGCACGCCCGCACGATCGCGCCAGTAGCGCAACGGAACCAGCTCGAAATCGGCCGGTTCCAAGTGCCGTGCGCGGCCATCGCGGGCAATCCAGCTGCCGTGGTCATAGGGGTCCCGCGCGCCGTCGTCGCGCCGCAGCCGGAACGCCATCAGCTCCTCACCGTCATCGAATTGCAGTCCGAACCAGTCCCAGCCGATCTGGCCGGCCGACAGCAGACTCGTGCTCCATTCGCGGTCGAACCAGGCGAACCCCTGCACCGCATGACGGACACCGTCGAGTTCGAGCGCACCGGTCGCGGTGAGGCGCGGCAACGAGTAGTAGTACGACGCCTGCCCCGGTCCCTTGGCGCTCAGGCCTCGATCGCCCTGCAGGACCAGGGGCTTGACCGGTTCCAGTACGAGATCGACCACGGTTGCCCCGGCCCGGGCCTCGAGCCGCAGCGGCGCGAAGCCCTCCGCGACCGCCGCGAGCCGCCAGCCGTCGACCCAGACGGCGAACGGATCCGCCCGCGCGCCGGCGAGCCGTGGATGGCCGCGGGCAAGCCGTTCGTGGCTCCTGTGCCGGCGTCCGGCCACGTCCGTTACCGCCAGGTGCGCGAGATATACCTGCCGGGTGGACCAGTCCTCCACGGGGCCTCCGGGCGGCGCGGTCGCCTGCCGGAACGCGGTGAACTGCACACCGAACGCCGCGCCGTCCGCGTCGCTCACGTTCACGGTCAGGTACCACCACTCGCTGCGAAAATCCTCGTGCGGTCCGTGGTCGTCGGGAAACTCGAACGGCCGGACCACGTCGGCGCGCACGAAACCATCGGTATCGGTCGCGCCCAGCACGGATTCGAGACGCAGTTGCGTCTGCGCCCGATCGGCCACCGACAGGCAGCACATGAGGACCAGCGCCATGCATGCGGTGCGTCCGGCCCCGGGCTCACGACGCCGCATCGAAGCCACCCTGCTCGCGCGGCGCAGGCAACAGGCCGGCGAACACCGCCGCGAGGAGCCCCAGCGCAAGTGGGGGCAGCCATCCGGAGGCCGGCAGGCCGAGCGCGATGGTCCAGCCGAATGCGCGTGGATTGATCACCTGGCAGAGCAGCCAGGCCATGCAGATGCCGAGCGGCGCGGCGGCCGCGACCGCGAGCAGGCCGAGCGTACCGCCCCGCACCAGGGTCAGGAGCCGCCGGCCGCCCGACCCGAGTCCCTGCGCCTCGAGCAGATACTGGGTGGAAGCCTGGTTCAGGCGCAGCGCGGTCAACGCGTTGTACAGCCCGACCACCGCCACGACGAGCGCGAGCAGCGTCAGCGCCCGGGTCATCGCGAACGTCCGGTCGAAGATCTCGAACGCCCGGGCGCGCAACGCATCGCGCGCCACCGCCTCGATGCCGGGAAAGTCGGCCGCAAGATCGGCCACCAAGGCATGCGCGGCGGCAGGCGAATGGCCGGGCCCCACGAGATGCACGGTCAGCCGATCGAACACCGGCGCCATGCCGAGCAGCGGCAGAGTGGCGAGATCGACCAGCACGCGAGGTTCGACGTCGCCGAAGCCGGTATGGACCTGCACCACCTGCAGGCTCGCGCCGGCGACGGTGATCCGGTCGCCCGCGCGCACGTCGAGGGCCCGCGCAAGCCGTTCGTTGACCAGCGCACTGCCCGCTCCGAGTGGGTGCTCGTAGCCGTAGCGCAGGCTCTCGGCCGCGTCGAATCGCGCGTAGCCGAGCAGCGCGGGCAACCCTCTGCCGGCCTCCGCTGACGCCGACGCGGCAGCAGCCGCGCCGGCCGGCGCGGCCGATCGATCGACCGCTACCCGGACCCGGGATTCTCCGTAGGCCGCCAACACACCGACCGACGGCTGCCCGGCGAGACGTTCACCAACGTCTGCAATCACCTCCGCCGGCCCGCTGACGTAAAAGTCACCGGCGAGGCGCTGCGACATCATGCGCGCGAAGTCCGCGCGCAGGCTCTCGACCATGAGTCCCACGCCGATGCCGGTGGCGACGGCAAGCACGAGCGCGGCGAGCGCGGCGGCAACGACGTCCGGGCGCCAGACCGCTTCGCGCATCCCGAGCCGGACCATGAGCGCCGCCTCGCCGAAGGCACCGGCCCCGACGCCACCGGCCCGGCGGGTCAGCTGCCGCCGCAGCCGAACCAGCATCGGATTGAGGGGCACCGTGGCGAGCAGGCAGAGCGCGAGCACGGCGCCGAACGCGCCCACGAGTCCGGACGTCTCGAAGCGCAGCCCCGCGAGCAACAGCAGCGCCGCGCCCGCACACAGCAATATCCGCCAGGGGACCGGGCGGCGCGCGCGCGGACGATCAGCCGAACGGATCGCGCGCGCGAAGGCACAGAGACCGCCCAGTACGCAGACGCCGAGCCCGGAACCGGCCGCCTTCAGCAGCACGATACCGTCGAGGGCATCGCGCACTGCGACGGAGCGCGGGGCGACCGCGGAGACCCGCAGGAGCAGGTCCGCCAGGACCACGCCGAGGCCGGTTCCGGCCAGCGTCGCGAACACGCCAAGCAGCGCGAAATTGAGACCGAACCCCAGGCCGAGCGCGCCGCGTCCGGCGCCGATCGCGTGCAGGCGCGCGAACACCGGACGCTGCCGCTCCACCCAGATCAGCGCAACCTGATAGACCAGGTACCAGGCAACGACCAGGGCCAGCATGCCGAGTGCGCCGAGGTTGAAGAGAATCGAGCGGGCAAAGGCGAGCGCCGGTTGCTCCGCGGCCACCGACCGCGCGCTGAAACCTTCCGGCAGCCGCACCGCGCGTGCCGCAGGCGCCGGCAGGCCGGCAGAAATCCCGGGCATGAACCGCTCCAGCGCCGCTCGCCAATCCGCCAGCGTATCCTCACGTACGACCCCGACCGCGGCGAGACCCGCGCCGCGCATGCCGAGCAGCCGGCGCGCCACGGGCAGATCCGCGTACAGCGCGGGTTCCGGCGCGCCGTCGACCAGCGCGACTACCCGATAGACTCGGTCATCGATCGGGATCGGCGCGCCTTCGGCATAGCCGAGCGCGCGGTCGGCGACGACCGCATCCGCCTCGAGCAGCCGCCACCCCGGTACCGCGGCGGCGCGCCGGACATCCGTGCCGACGCCGCCCGCGACGTTCGCCGACGCCGACCCGGCGCCCGGTATGGGCACCGGATAGGCCAGCCAGTCCGCGCCGAGTACACGCACCCGCCGCCCCTCCAGTTCGAGGTGCCCTTCGATCAGCGGCACGAGTGCATCGAACGGTCCCGCCATCCCGTTGCGCCATGCGTCGCGCAGGTCGAAATAGCCCGCATCATCGAGCGCGGGTCGTTCCAGCAGGTAGGCAAGCCCGGCCAGGTGTGGCGGCTGCGCCGCGTCGAGCGAACGGGTGACCGCCGCGCCGATGAGATGCACGGCCACCACCGACGCGACGCCCAGCGCGACGCCAAACAGGGCGGTCAACGCACTCCACGGCGCGCGCGCGAGGAAGCGCACCTGCGCGAGGAGCAGCAGTCTCACCGGACGACACCGACGTTGCGATCCGCCCGTGCGGCGACCGCGCTGTCGTGGGTCGCGACCAGCAGCCCAGCGCCGAGATCGCGCACGTGGCGGCAGAGGAGTTCGATCACGGTCGAAGCACTCGCCGCGTCGAGATTGCCGGTCGGCTCGTCCGCGAGCACCAGGCGCGGCTCGTGGGCGAGCGCGCGCGCAATCGCGACGCGCTGTCGCTCACCGCCGGAAAGCTGATCCGGAAACGCATCGAGCGACTCGGCCAGACCGAGTTCGGCGACGCGCTCCAGCGCGCGCGCAGCCAGGGACTGGCGGCCGGTCAGTGCGAGCGGCAGCAGCACGTTCTCGCGCACCGAGAGGGTGGGCACCAGGTTGAAGAACTGGAAGACGTAACCGATGTGATGGCGCCGCAGGCGCGTGCGCGCCCCCTCGCCGAGACGCGCCAGATCGACCGTACCCGACTGCGTGGTCAACCGGATGGATCCGGCATCGGGCACCAGGAGTCCCGCGCAGGCGTTGAGCAGCGTGGTCTTGCCGGACCCGCTCGGCCCGGTGATCGCCAGCACCTCGCCCTCTGCCAGGGCGAACGACATGCCGTGCAGTACCTCGCGCCGGCGCGTGCCGTCGGCGTAGTGCTTGACAAGTCCGCCTACGTCGAGCAGCACCGTCATCGCAGGGTGGACATGCCCTGCTGACGCAGCGCCGGCGTGAGCGCCTGCAGGTGGCGGCCTGCCGCGACGGCCGCCAGCATGGACGCGACGTCGTCGAACGGGGCGATGCTCTCGAGCGTCACGAGCGTCGGCGAGATCATCTGCCAGGCGCCGGCCGCGTGGGCGGCCAGCGCATCGCGCGGGCGCACCCATTCGTCGCCGACCGACTCCCAGTGATGGGCGACCGTCGCCTGTTCGGCGGGCATGGCGGCGATGAAGAAACGCGTGTCGAATCGGCGCGGGGCCTGCGGTGGCGTCAGCCAGTGGCTGAAGTAGCCCACCCGATCGCCGGCGAGCCGCAGGCCCTCGGTGGCACAGAGGGTGGCCAGGTCGAGCGCACCGTCGATCAGCTGCTGCCGGTAATCCTCGAACCGCTCGAACTCGGCCTGGTCGCGCCAGCGGACCAGCACGCCGTCGCGACAGGCGAGCAGCACGCCGCACTCCTCGAAACACTCGCGGATGGCCGCGACCCAGTAGCGCAGCCCGCCGGCCGCAACGCCGAGCGCCCTGTTCGCCGTCGCGTCATCGATGCCGTCGATGAGGTCCGGCACGAAATCGTGTGCGTCGAGCTTGCCACCGGGAAAGACGTGCAGATCCGGGAAGTCCACGCCACCCGGCCGCTGCATCATGAAGACCTCCGGCCCGCCGGTGCCGTCGCGCACGAGGAGCAGTGAGGCGGCGAGCCGGATGTTGCCCTGCTGTAACGGTTCCATCGAATCCCTGATATCAGATTGTCATCTTGTTGCACAAAATACCGGGCGATACATTATGTCAACAGCTTTGACCGATGGTGCGTGTCCGGCCGTCTCGACACCACGGTACCGGTCCCTGCCGCACGTCCGGCGGGGCCGGCCAGCAGCGTGGTGCAGGAAACGGGGACGAGGCTGCACATGAACGAAAAGAACTACAAGTACCTGGTCCGGCTGCCGCAGCAACTCCGCGAACGCCTCGCGGAGTCCGCACTCTACTACCGGCGCAGCCTCAATTCCGACATCGTGGCGCGTCTGCAGCAGTCGTTCAGCGGCCTGCCCGATGCCGCCAAGCTGGACGCCATCGCGCCGCCGCTGCACCAGCAGATCCACGAGGTGCTGCACCGCGAATTCTCCGCGGAAGAGATCATGCTGGTGCGTCGCTATCGCGGCCTGCCCTCGGAAAAGCGGGCCGCGCTCCTGCATCTGCTCTCCTGAGACATGCACGTGCGCCCGTTCAAACTCGCCCCTTACTATCATCCGACCACCTTTTGCGTGGTCGACGACAACGAGCGCTTCCTGCGCAGCCTCGATCTGGAAATGCCCGCACACCTCTCGTTTCGTGGCTTCAGCCGATCGGAACCTGCCCTCGACTGGGTGAACACGCCCGTCGAACTCACACCGCTGGTGGATCGCTGCTACACCATGCGCCGCGACCGCGACGGGCAGGCGATCATCCACTTCGATTCCAGCAGGATCGAACAGGAGATCAGAAACCCGATGCGCTTCGCTCGCCTGTCGGTGGCACTGATCGACTACGCCATGCCGTCGATCAACGGGGTCCAGTTCCTGGAACGCATGCGTGACCCGTACACGCGCCGCGGCATGATCACCGGCGTGGCCGACGAGAAGTTCGCCGTGCAGCTGTTCAATGCCGGGCTGATCCACCGGTTCATCCAGAAGCAGAAAGCCACCGACCTCGATGCCCTGCTGCGCTGCGTGGACGAAATGCAGCAGGAGTATTTCCAGCAGTATCTGGCCCGGCTGCGCTACACGCTCGACCTCGATCCGCCGCTGATCCTGGGCGACCCCATGATCGCCGAGTACGTCGAGCAGCTGATGGCCGAGGAACGGCTGGTCGAGTACTACCTGGTGGACGATCCGCCGGGCCTGCTGCTCCTGCGCAGCGACGGTTCGGTGATCCGCGCG
Organism: Pseudomonadales bacterium; assembly: GCA_019634925.1. GTDB lineage: Bacteria > Pseudomonadota > Gammaproteobacteria > Pseudomonadales > Azotimanducaceae > UBA7803. The sequence continues at coordinate 199,014 of JAHCAL010000001.1, read as the reverse complement.
ATCCTGCTGGACCCCGCCGCACAGCGGGCGCAGCAGGAACTGGCCGCGCGCTTCGATGCCCCGCCGGCGATCCGCGAAGGGTTTGCCAACGGCACGCTGGTCGGCCATTTCACGGGCGATACGCCTGCGCTCTATCACGACGAGCCGTTTCCGTGGGAAGACCACGTGGTGCCCTCGCTCTACCGGCAGGGCGCCGTGCGCTGGCAGATCGGTCTCGTCCACGACCCGGCCATGGACATCGACTACGATCCGGCGCTGTCGTCGTACGACGCCTACCTCGCAGCCCGGCGCGATCCTCACTCCGGCCATGCTCAATCAGGCAAGGCGTAGTCGCGCGCCAGCCGGTCGCCGTGGGCAGCAAGGGCAGCAAGCAGCTCGCGTTCGCGCGGCGTCGGTATGCGCGGCGTCGGATCGGCCTCGGTCGCAACCGGGTTCGCGAGTTCGGCCAGCCGCGCGCGAAACCGCGCGAGCCCGAGCCACGGCCCGGCAGCGGTGAGCTTGTCACGAACGAATTCGCGCCACGCGAGCGCCTCGTCGGGCGCGAGCAGCTGCGGAAAACTCCGCGCCTTCAGGCGCACGGCGAGCTCCGTAAGGCGCCGATCCGTGTAGTCGAGATCCATCCAGCGGCCTTCCGCCAGGTTGCGCTGCAGCACCTGGCTGCGCGAGCGGTCGGCATCGTCGATGAACCCGTCGTACAGCGCGGCCTCGGGATCGATCGCGGGTGCGTGCGGCTCCGGCCGGAACACGCGCAGGATCTTCTGCGCGATGCCAGGTTTGCGCAGCCGGCGCTGGCGCTCCTCGATGTCGCGCTTCCCGCAGCCGAGGCGCCGCCAGTTCTCGTCGGTGAGCACTTCGATGCCCGCGACGAACGGGCAGCGATTGACGCGGATCTCCTTGAGCGGCGGTCGCGCCGGATTGGCCGGCCGGTACAGTTCCGCGCGAATGCGTTCCTCCGGCCATTCGAGCAGGCTCTCGATGTCCTGGCTCAGGTCGGCCACGACGACCGAATTGCCGTTCGTCGGGTGGCGCCCGAGCGACATGATCGGTGCGACCCCAAGGCGTTCGCGCGGGTACATGCCGGATACGTGGACACAGAGCCGCGCGCCGTACGGTTCCAGCAGCGCACGCACCTGCTTGCGCGAACGGCAGCCCAGGTAGTAGTCGAACAGCCGCGGCTGCGCGCGGCGTACCAGGCGTGCCAGCGCGACGGTCGCACGCACGTCCGACATCGCATCGTGGGCGTTACCGTGTTCGATCCCGTTGGCGACGGTCAACCGCTCGAGCTTGTAGACCGGCAGCCCGGCCTCGTCGGTCGGCCACTCGATGCCATCACGCCTGAGCGCCCCGGTCGCGCGCACCAGGTCGATGATGTCCCAGCGCGAATTGCCGTGCTGCCATTCACGCGCATAGGGGTCCATCAGGTTGCGGTACAGCGCGTAACGGACGAATTCGTCGTCGAACCGCAGGCTGTTGTAGCCAGCCACACAGGTGCCCGGCGCCGCGAACAGCGCATGGATGCGCTGTATGGCCTGCCACTCGGTAACACCCTGCTCCACGGTCAGCGCCGGCGTGATCCCCGTGACCAGCGCAGCATCCGGATTCGGCAGGACATCGTCCGGCAACTGCACGTAAAGGGCGACCGCATCGCCGGTTTCGTTCAGTTCCGCATCGGTGCGCAGTCCGGCGAACTGCACGATCCGGTCCCACTTCGCGTCGGTTCCCGACGTCTCGAGGTCGTACCAGTAGAAACCGCCTTGCCGGTTGCTTTCATCCGTCGCCATTGGCACCCTCCGGTGATGTCCGCGACCCTGACCCACAAGACCGCTCTGTTCGCGGGCCCCATTCTCGCACTCCTGGCCGGATACCTCATGTCCTCCGCCGGCCATGCGCCGGGCGCGTCGATCACGCTCGGCATCACCGTGCTCTGTGTCACCTGGTGGGTGTTCGAGCCGGTCCCGATCCCGGCCACCTCGCTCATTCCGCTCGCCCTGCTGCCGCTGTTCGGCGTGCTCGCGCCACGCGACATCGCGGCTTCGTACGGACACCCGCTCATCCTGCTGCTGCTCGGCGGTTTCATCCTCTCGACCGCGCTCGCGAGCAACGGCGCGCACCGCCGCATCGCGCTCGGCATGGTACGCGCCTTCGGTGGCAGCAGCAGCCGGCGCCTGGTGTTCGGCTTCATGGCGGCCTCCGCGCTGCTCAGCATGTGGATCTCCAACACGGCGACGACCCTGATGCTGCTGCCGGTCGCCATGGCGATCATCGATCGCTCGCGCGACCCGGACCTGGCCCGCCCCCTGCTGCTCGGCATCGCCTACGCGGCCAGCATCGGCGGCATCGGCACACCGATCGGCACGCCGCCGAACATCATCTTCATGGGTGTCTACCAGCAGTTGGTCGGCGAGACGGTCACGTTCGCGCAGTGGATGATGTGGGGCGTGCCGGTGGTCCTCGTCTTCGTGCCGGTCGCCGCCCTGTGGCTGACCCGCTCGCTCGGCGGCCACGACGTGCCCGAACTGCCCGATCCGGGCCCGTGGCGGCCTGCGGAACGGCGCGTGCTCGCCGTGTTCGCGGTCACCGCGACGCTCTGGATCACCCGCCAGGAACCGTTCGGCGGCTGGAGCGCGTGGCTCGGCGTGGTGCATTCGGACGACTACGTGGTGGCGTTCCTGGCCGTGGTCGCCCTGTTCCTGATCCCCAATGGCACCGGCGGGCGCCTGCTCGACTGGGCATCGGCGGAGCGCATTCCGTGGGGCATGCTGATCCTGTTCGGCGCCGGCATCGCGATCGCCGAAGCGTTCACCCAATCCGGCCTGAGCGCGCTGCTCGGCACGGCGCTATCGGGACTCGCAACCCTGCCCCTGCTGGTGACGATGCTCTGCATCTGCCTCGTCGTGACGTTCCTCACCGAGGCCACCAGCAACACGGCGACCACGACGCTGCTCATGCCGATCCTCGCCGCCGCCGGGCTCGGCGCCGGGATGGATCCGCGGCTGCTCATGGTTCCGGCCGCCATGAGCGCGTCGTGTGCATTCATGCTACCCGTCGCGACCGCGCCCAACGTGATCGTCTTCAGCACCGGCAGGTTCACCGTCCGCGACATGGTGCGCGAGGGCTTCGCACTCAACCTGTTCGGCGTCGTGATCATCGCCGTGCTCTGCACGGTCCTGATCGGCGAGCTCGGCTAACGCGGCACTGCGCGCCGCGGCCGGCAATCCGGCGAGCGCCCGGACCGCCGCATGGAACGACGGCCAGTCGCCGCCCTGCGCCGCATGCAGCCGGGCGAACGCCGGCACGAGATCCTCGTAGGTCGCAATCGACACCAGCACCGCGTTGTTGAGCGACGCCACCAGCGCGTCGAAGCGCCCCCCGCCGAGTCCTGCGCGCCCGGCGGTGTAACAGGCCTGTGCGGCCTCGATGACGCGGGCCTTTTCCGCGCGGCGCACGACATCGGGCGCGGAACTCGTGTAGATCCGCTCGAGCGCCGTGCGGGTACGCGCCAGCAGATCGACGAGGCGCGCCCACGCAAGCCGGCCCGCCGCATCGGGCGGGGCCGACCCGCCGCGACGCGCCGCCCACGCGGCCGCGCCACGCGTGCCGACGAAGGTCGCGTACGACTCGTTGAACGCCACGTCGCCGGGCACCCAGACCACGCCGTGCGCGAGTTCGTGCAGCACGAGTTCGACGAAGCCGGGCTCCGGCCAGTCGACGAACGAGCTGAGCAGGGGATCGGCGAACCAGCCGAGGGTCGAGTACGCCGCGACCCCGCCCACCCAGGTATCCATGCCGCGGCTGGCCAACCTTGCCGCGGTACGTTCGGCGCCGCGCGCGTGGAAATAACCCCGGTACGGCGCGCAGCCGGCGACCGGGTAACACCAGGTGTGCGGCGCGAGGGAGAGTTCCGGTGCGGCGAACACGTTCCACACCACATAGGGGCCGTCCAGTTCGACGTAGCTCCGGTAGCGGCGCCCCACCGGCAGTGCGAGCTCGGTCTCGGCGAAAACCAGCAGCGCCTGGCTGAACCTCAGCCGGTCGGCGAGCGCTCGGTCGGCGGCGCGCGGGCTTCCGCGCAGGTCCCGCTCGACCCGCTCGACCGGCGCGCGCGCGCCGAGCAGCTTCAGCTGTCCCCAGGTGACGTGGCCGTAGTAGCCGAGCGTCTGGCAACCGGCAAGCCCGAGGCCAGCGAGCAGGAGCAGCGTGACCGTCCCGCGCCTCACCGGCGCGGCACCCCGGCGGCGCCGGCCGACGGCGGGTCGGGTCGAGCAACGCCTCGCGGACGCAGGCGCGAAGGAGCGCGCGAAAATGGTAGAGTCACCGCGGTCACACCAAGTACTGCATCATGAACGTGCTCCGCGGCATCTTCTCGATCGGGCTGATCATCTTCAATACCCTGCTGGCGTGCGTGCCGCTTTACCTGATGGGGCTGGTGCGCGTCTTCCTGCGGGGCCGGGCGCGCCAGCGCATGAACCGGTTGATGGACGGCATCATCGACTACTGGGTAGGCTGCAATCGCCTGCTGTTCCGCCTGCTCGGCATCACCCGGGTCGACGTCACGATCGAAGGCGAAGAGGAACTCGCGCGGGATCGCTGGTACCTCGTGGTCTGCAACCACCAGAGCTGGGCCGACATCCTGATCCTGCAGACCACGCTCTGGGGTCGCATCCCGCCGATCAAGTTCTTCACCAAGCAGCAGCTGATCTGGATCCCGCTGCTCGGCCTCGCCATGTGGCTGCTCGGGTTTCCGTACGTCCGCCGCATGAGCCGCGACCAGATCGCGGCGAATCCGGGACTCGTGGAACTCGACCGTGCGGCGACGCTCGCCGCCTGCGAAGGGTTTCGCGACCACCCCACCACCGTGCTCAACTTTCTCGAGGGCACGCGGTTCACGCCGGAGAAACACGCGACCCAGGACGCCCGCTTCCGCCACCTGCTGAATCCCAAGCTGGGCGGCATGTCCTACGTGGTGAACGCGCTGTCCGACCGGCTGCAGAGCGTGCTCGACGTCACCATCACGTATCCGGGCGGCACGCCGACCTTCTGGGACCTGATGCAGGGCCGCTGCCGCGAGGTCGGCTTCCTGGTGCAGTGTCGCCCCCTGCCCGAGTCGGCCCGTGCCGCGACCGACGCTGAGACCGCGCGCAACGCACTCGCGCCCTGGGTGGAAGACATGTGGCGGGAAAAGGACACGCGCCTCGATCGTGACCCGGCCCGGCCGGCAGGCGCGCGCATCGTCGCTTCCTGATGTACGAAGCGCACTTCCAGCTGCGCCAGGCGCCCTTCTCGATCGCGCCGGATCCCGAGTTCCTGTATCTGAGCAACGGGCATCGCGAAGCGCTTGCCCACCTCACCTACGGTTTGAACCAGGGTGGGTTCGTGCTGATCACCGGCGAGGTCGGGACCGGCAAGACCACCCTGTTGCGCAACCTGCTGAAGCAGATGCCGCCCGACCTCGAGGTCGCCTTCATCCTGAACCCGCGGCTCACGGTCCGCGAGCTGCTCGAGACGCTGTGCGACGAGCTCGGCATCGACTACTCGGAGAGCGATCGCTCCTCCATCAAGCAGTTCACCGATGCGCTCAACCAGCACCTGCTCGAGACCCATGCGAGCGGACGCAGCACGGTGGTGATCATCGACGAAGCGCAGAACCTCGCGCCGACCGTGCTCGAGCAGATCCGTCTGCTCACCAATCTCGAGACCGACAAGCGCAAGCTCCTGCGCATCATCCTGCTCGGCCAGCCGGAGCTGCTCGAACTGCTCGCGCGCAAGGAACTACGGCAGCTCGGGCAACGCATCACCGCGCGTTACCACCTGCGCGGCCTCTCGCGCGAGGACACCTATGGCTACGTGGCGCACCGCCTGCAGCGCGCCGGCGGGCATGCGGGCATCTTCACGCGCCCGGCGCTCCGGCGCCTGCACCGGATTTCCCAAGGTATTCCGCGCGTCATCAACCTGGTGGCCGACCGCGCCATGCTCGGCGCCTATGCGGAGGGCCGTACCCGCGTCACCTGGTCGATGATCGGACGCGCCGCGGGCGAGGTGCTCGGGGCCGGCGGCAACGCGCGCCGCTGGCTGCGCCCCGGCATCGCGGTGGCGCTCGCTGCCGGCGCCGTGGCGGCGTGGTTGCTGGTGCCAGGACTGGCGCGATTCGTTGCGACCTGGTCCCCGCCCCAACAGGTCACGGACACCGACGTGACATCCGGCGAGCCCGACGCCTCCGTTGAATCGGCGGCAGCCGACCTGACCCCAGGGGATGAGCTGACCCCAGCGGACGATCCGGAAGCACAGGCCGGACCAGTCGAAGCGGCGCCCGTGGTGGCGGACCTCGAACGGGCGCCTATCCCGGAATCGATGGAGCCCCAATCGATTTCGCCCCAGCCGATGGCGCCCCAGCCGCCGGCGCCCGAGCCGATGGCGCCCGAGGCGACAGCCCAGGCGCCGGTGACCGATACGATCCACGCAACTCCCGCGGCGGACACCGCTGCGCTCACGTCGGTACTGAAGAGTCCGGCGCTCGGCACCTACGAGACGCAGCGCATCGCCTACCAGGACGCTTTCGCCGAATGGGGCGCCGATTACGCAGACGCTGCGCCGGGCACGATCCCCTGCGATTTCGCGCCGGCCGCCGGCCTGCAGTGCTTCGGCGGCACCGGAACATGGGGCGACCTGCGCCGGTTCAACGTACCGGCCGTGCTCGAACTGTGGGACGAATCGAAGCCGTTCTATGGCGCCCTGACCGCCATGACCGCGGACAGCGTGACGCTGCGTGTCGCCGGCACCGAGCAGCGCTTCGCGATCCGCGATCTGGAAGAAAGCTGGTTCGGCGCCTACGTGCTGATCTGGCAGACCCCGCCGGGATACCGGGGGACGCTCAAGGACGGCGACCGCCATCCCACCGTGCGCTGGTTGAGGGAGCAGCTCGGCAAACTCGGATTCGCAAGCACGGCTGCCGAGCCCGACGTCTTCGACGACGGCCTGCACGATGCCGTACTGCGCTTCCAGACGAGTGAAGCCATCGTGCCCGACGGCATCGTGGGGCCGCAGACCTGGATCCGGCTCGGCCAGCGGCTGGGCGGCCCGCAACCCACACTGGACGACCGATGACATGTCACTGGTACTGGAAGCACTGCGCAGACAGCAGGCGGAACGCGAGCAGGATCCTGCGGCAGTCATGCTGATGCACGCGGGCCGGCGCCAGCGCACGCGGTTGTGGCCGATCGTGCTGACTTGCGCCCTGCTCCTGAACGCCGGGGTATTTGCGTGGATCTTCATCGCGCGCAGCGACGGCACGGGAGCACCCGCCGAGACAGTGCATGCCGGTGAAACGGCGCCGCCCGGCCCCGTGGCGGCAGCCGCGGCGGCACCTGCGGACCCGGCCGTCGTCGAGCCGGTTGCCGCGATCCCCGAGCCCGTTCCCGAACCTGCGCCCGCACAGCCCATGCGCGTGATCGTCGAACGGCTGCCGCTCGGATCACTGCCCGCCGGCGTGCGCAACCGGTTTCCCGGCATCGCTTTCTCGACCCACATCTATGCCGAGGATCCGACGCTGCGCGCCATCGTCGCCAACGGCGAGCGTCTGCAGGAAGGCGACCGGGTCCGCGACATGCTGATCCGGGAGATCACCGAAGACGGCGTCGTGCTGGAGTTCGAGAACTACCTGGTCGAAGTACCGGTGTTCACCGACTGGTGATGTGATGGGGTCGGAGTAAAATCTCCCCGATCCGCCCCGCGCGGGGCGGATCGGGGAGATTTTACTCCGACCCCATTCGTCGCTACGGCGCTGCCGCGAGCCGCCGTTCCAGGTCCACGATCCGCGCGTTGGTCTGCAGGCGATAGGCGTCGAATGCCTTGATCGCCTCCTCGGTCTCGGTGACCCGCCGCGTGAGCCCGGCATTGAGTCCGGCGACGCTCTGCTGCGCCGCGTTCGCCCGGTCCACCACGTCGCGCACCGCGCGCTGCACCTGCTGCATCTGCACGTCGAGATTGGTGATCTGGTCGACCATCTGCTCCTGCCGGGCGAACGCACTCTCGTGGCGCCCGAGGGTCGCCCGCATCTCGCGTACCGCGGCCTCGAGCGAGGCGGCCGACTTGCCGACCTTGTCGACGGCGGCGGCGTTCTCCTTGATCAGGTTCATGTTGCGCTCGTTGACGACCGCCCAGAGCTTGCGGATCTCCGACTCCCAGAAACTGATCTGTTCGCTCGATTTCTGACCGGTCTCGCTCAGCGCCTCGTCGGTCATGTTGAGCCGTTCTTCCAGCGCGAGAATGCGCTGCCGCGCGGCTTCGAGGTCGACCCCCGCCTGGACCAGCGCCTGTTGCTGCAGATAGATGAACCCGCCGGCGACCGCGACCCCGATCAGCGCCAATGCGACCAGGACGAACCCAGGACCCCTGCCCGGCCCGTTGGCGGTTTCGCCCTCGGTACTGCGCCCCTTGCGCCCGCCTGCGGGTCGACGCCGGCCGGCCGCTTCATCCGGGTTCGCAGAAATGGAAGGTCTGGGTGTTTGCTCGGCCATGGTGACGTCTCCTGCTCACACGCCCGATCGGGCGGCGCCCAGGCGCACAGGCGCCCGCCGCCCGGCAGACGGCGCGCATTATAGCGACGCGGCAAGAAAAAGCGCGGGCGCAGCGCGGGCGCAGCGCGGGCCCGGACGGCCCGCGCGGGCTACGGCGCGCGCGGCGCCGATCAGAGGAGGCGCAGGATCCCGACGAGCACCACGGTCAGCGCTAGGCCGGACAGGATGACGCCGCGAATCGTGGTGAGTACGCCCTGCTTGCCCCAGATCGCATTCGCTTCCAGCGCCAGGACGATCACCACCGCGACCAGGAATGGCACCGTCTTGGCGGACAGCGCCGCGGCACCCGGCAGGTGCGCGGTCGAGCCCATCAGGAACAGCATCGGGATCGAGAAGAGCGTATTGGTACGCGAAGCGAGTGCTGCCTTGGGCGCGGCTGCCGCGGCCTCGGGGAGTGCGGCGCCGCCACCCTTGATCTGCTCGTTGGACGCGATGACGACGCGCTGATTCGGCCAGATGATGAGCCAGACGTTCAGGAACATGAGGGTACCGAGCAGCGAACCGACCAGCAGTTCGGCCGTGAGCCCCATGTGCCGGATGCCCAGCATGATGAGGCCGGTCAGGAAGGTGAACATCGCCGCCCAGCGGAACCACCAGAGCGCGCGCGGCACCAGCTTGACGAACGCGTCGGTGCGGGCTGCCGGGTCCGCTTCCTTGAAGTACTCGGTCTGCACCAGGTTGAAGTAGTACAGCAACCCGATCCAGGCCACGCCGAATACGTAATGGCCCCACTTGGCCAGATAGTCGATGACTGCCAGATCCATGGATACACCCCCTTATTCAGCGGAACGTCGGCGACTATAGCGAAGGCCGGCACGCAACACAAAGAGAAACCCCGCCAGCTGGCGGGGTTTCCCGGGACACCTGACGGCCGGTTCGCACCGGCCGTCGCGTCGGCTTGTTACATCATGCCGCCCATGCCGCCCATGCCGCCCATGTCGGGCATGCCACCCGCCGGCTTCTCTTCCGGCTTCTCGGCGATCATCGCCTCGGTGGTGATCATGAGGCCGGCGACCGAAGCCGCTGCCTGCAGCGCGGTACGGGTGACCTTGGCCGGGTCGATGATGCCGAATTCCAGCATGTCACCGTATTCGCCGGTCGCCGCGTTGTAGCCCTGGTTACCCTTCAGCTGGGAAACCTTGTCGAGCACGACGGAGCCTTCGACGCCCGCGTTGGCGGCGATCTGACGCAGCGGCGCGCTCATCGCCCGCTGGGCGATCGCGATACCGACGTTCTGGTCTTCGTTGTCGCCTTTCAGGCCCTGGATCGCGGCCAGCGCACGTACCAGCGCCACGCCGCCACCGGCGACCACGCCTTCCTCTACCGCGGCGCGGGTCGAGTGCAGCGCGTCTTCGACGCGGGCTTTCTTTTCCTTCATCTCGACTTCGGTCGGTGCACCGACCTTGATCACCGCCACACCGCCGGCCAGCTTGGCGAGCCGCTCCTGGAGCTTCTCACGGTCGTAGTCGGAGCTGGTGTCCTCGATCTCCTGACGGATCTGCTTGATGCGCCCTTCGATGTCGGCCTTCGCGCCGGCGCCGTCGACGATCGTGGTGTTTTCCTTGTTCGAGGAGACACGCTTGGCGGTGCCGAGGTCGTTCAGGGTCGCACCTTCGAGGGTGAGCCCCACTTCCTCGGAGATCACCGTGCCGCCGGTCAGGATCGCGATGTCCTGCAGCATGGCCTTGCGGCGGTCGCCGAAACCGGGTGCCTTGGCAGCCGACACCTTGACGATGCCGCGCATGTTGTTCACGACCAGCGTCGCGAGCGCTTCGCCTTCGATGTCCTCGGCGACGACCATCAGCGGACGGCCGGACTTGGCGACGGCTTCGAGGATCGGGAGCATCTCGCGGATGTTGGAGATCTTCTTGTCGCAGAGCAGGATGAACGGGTCTTCCAGTTCAGCGGCCATCGATTCCTGGTTGTTGATGAAGTACGGCGACAGGTAGCCGCGGTCGAACTGCATGCCTTCGACGACTTCGAGATCGTTCTCGAGGCCCTGGCCTTCCTCGACCGTGATCACGCCTTCCTTGCCCACCTTGTCCATCGCATCAGCGATGATCGCGCCGATCGCGGAGTCGCTGTTGGCGGAGATCGTGCCGACCTGGGCGATCGACTTGGAATCCTTGCAGGGGGTCGACTGCTTCTTGATCTCGGCTACCGCTGCATGGACGGCCTTGTCGATGCCGCGCTTCAGGTCCATCGGGTTCATGCCGGCCGCGACCGACTTCAGGCCTTCGGTCAGGATCGCCTGCGCCAGCACGGTGGCGGTGGTGGTGCCGTCACCGGCCTCGTCGGAAGTCTGGCTCGCGACTTCCTTCACCATCTGTGCGCCCATGTTCTCGAACTTGTCGGAAAGCTCGATCTCCTTGGCAACCGATACGCCGTCCTTGGTGACGGTCGGTGCGCCGAAGGCCTTGTCCAGAACCACGTTGCGGCCTTTCGGGCCCAGCGTCGCCTTGACGGCATTCGCCAGGATGTTCACGCCATTCAGCATGCGGCCGCGCGCGTCGTCGCCGAAGCGGATTTCTTTTGCGCTCATATCTGTCTCCCTTTACCTTTGATTCCGTTAGCCTTCCAGCACGCCGAAGAGCTCCGATTCGCTCAGGATGAGCAGCTCTTCGCCATCGATCTTCACGGTGCTGCCGGCATACTGGCCGAAGATCACCTTGTCGCCGGCCTTGACGCCAGGCGCACGGACCTCGCCGTTATCCAGCACTTTGCCCGGGCCGACGGCCAGGACTTCACCGCGCGACGGCTTTTCGGCCGCGGAATCAGGCAGCACGATGCCACCGGCGGTCTTCGTTTCCTCTTCCATCCGGCGCACGACGACACGATCGTGTAGGGGTCGAATTTTCATTACCTGATGCTCTCCCAGTTGAAGGCCTGAAGGGTTCGTTAGCACTCTCGGACGGAGAGTGCCAATCCGAAGGCCGCCTATCATAGTGACGACCACGCGAGTTGCAACCCTCGGGCATTACACTCGGGCAACGGCCGTGGACAGCAGGGGACCTTCGGGATGTCCGCGGCGGGGCCGGCTCTGCAGCCCCGACCACCCCCTAGTTGGGGATCAGGCTGCGTATTTCAAGGGCGGCGGTCGAACGGCGCCGGATCGCGCCCGGACGCCCCGGGTTCGGCCGGCCGCCGCTCGAACTCGCCTTCGATGATCATCGTCCCGGTACCGTAGGCACCGTTCCCCGGCCGATGCCTGGCGAGCATGCGCCGCGCCAGCGCCCGCCGGCAGGCGGGCACCAGCAGCACGAGGCCGACCGCGTCGGTGATGAACCCCGGAATCAGCAGCAGGACGCCGGCCAATGCCAGCAATGCGCCTTCGGCGAGTTCCTGGGCGGGTGCGGCGCCGCTCTGCATGCGCTGCACGACGCGCTGCATGGCAGCCGGCCCCTGCCGGCGCAGCAATGCGATGCCGACCACGGCGGTCAGCAGCACGACCCCGATGGTCGGCCAAGCGCCGAACTCGCCCCCCAGCCGGATCAGCAGGTACATTTCGAAGATGGGCGTGAGGAACAGCAGCAGCAACAGGATCATGGCGAGCAAGCCGCGGCGAGGGGCCGGACAATCTGCGCACAAACGCCGCCCGCGTCAAACCCCGGGGCGCAGCGCCCTGCTCCATGAAGGGCCCGATGAAGGGCCCGATGAAGGGCTCGATGACGGGCTCGATGACGGGCGGGATGGCGCGCCGGAGGACCGCATCCGGCTGGTCGTCGCCCTGATTCCGCGCGGGCAGGTCACGACCTACGGGACGGTTGCGCGGCTCGCCGGGCTGCCCAACCACGCCCGGCTGGTCGGCCGGATCCTCGCCGGACTACCCGACACGACCCGGCTGCCCTGGCACCGGGTCGTCAACGCCGCGCGCCGGCTGTCGCCCCGCGGCGACCCCGCGGCCGTCGTCCGGCAGCGGGCCAGACTGGAGGCGGAAGGCGTGCGCTTCAGCGGCGACCGGGTGCCGGCCGCGTATCTGTGGCAGCCGTGATTGCCTGGGCCCCGCCGGCGCCGTCCATGTCGACGCGCCGCCGCAGCCAGTACCAGAGCGCGAGTGCCGGCAGGATCGAAAGCGTCGTGAAGACGAAGAACCCGGCGTAGCTCATCGCCGTCACCATGAACCCGGAGAATCCGCCGATCAGCTTGCCAGGCAGCGTCACGAGCGAACTGAACAGCGCGTACTGGGTGGCCGTGTAGCGCTGGTTGACCAGCGCGGACAGCCACGCAACCGCGGCCGTGCCGAGAAATCCGCCGGCGCCGTTCTCGCCGGCGATGACCAGCGTGAACACCGTGACGTTGCCCGGGTAGAGCGCGAGCAGCAGGTAGAGCAGGTTGCTCGCCGCCCCGAGCGCCACGGCGACCACCAGCGTGCGCGCGATGCCGAACCGCACCACCGCGGCCCCCCCGAGGAACGCGCCGGCAATGCCCATCCACACGCCGAAGATCTTCGAGACCGCGGCGATCTCGCTCTTGCTGAAGCCGCTGTCGAGGTAGAACGGCATCGCCATGACGCCGAGCATCTGGTCGGGGATCTTGAGCAGGCCGATGAACAGCAGCAGCCCGAATCCGACCGGACCGGCGAAGCGCCGGAAGAAGTCCCGGAACGGACCGATCACGCCGTCGACCACCAGCTCGCGCAGGTCCGCGGCACGCAGCGTCTCGCGCGCCGGCTCCGCCGCCAGCAGGGTCGCCACCATGACGCAGCCGAGCAGCAGCGCCATCGACTGGTAGACCACCGGCCACGGCAGGTGGTCGGCCAGGAACAGCGCGAGCGCCCCGGACGCGAGCAGGGCCAGCCGGTAGCCCAGCATGTAGGTGGCGGCGAGCGCCCCTTGGGCATCGGGCGGAGCGATCTCGATCCGGTAGGCGTCGACCACCACGTCCTGGGTCGCACCCGCGAACGCCGCGATGACGGTGATCAGCACGAACAACCTGAGGTCGCCGACCGGTGTCACGAACGCCATGCCGAGCAGCGCGGCGAGCAGCACGGTCTGCGCGGCGAGCAGCCAGCCGCGCCGCTGACCGAACCGTGCGAACACGGGCAGGCGCACACGATCCACCGCGGGCGCCCAGAGGAACTTCAGCGAATAGGCGAGCCCCGCGAGGCTCATGAGGCCAATGCCCTCGAGCGACACGTCGCTCTCGCGCAGCCAGGCCGCGAGCGTGCCACCGACCAGCAGGAACGGCAGGCCCGAGGCGAAGCCGAAACACAGCATGACCAGCGCGGCCGGACGGCCGAACGCTTCGCGCAGGCCGGGCTTGCGCTCAGTCACCGACCCGGGGTCCAGCACCACGGGCGTCGCAGCCCACGGATCCCACCGTTCCGGCGCGCTCAGTCACGGAAGTTGGTGAAGTTCAGCGGCAGCTCGAGTTCTTCGGCCTTGCGCAGGAGCGCGATGCATTCCTGCAGGTCGTCGCGCTTCTTGCCGGTGACACGAACCTGCTCGCCCTGGATCTGGGTCTGCACCTTGAGCTTGGCGTCCTTCACCAGCTTGACGATCAGCCGCGCGTTGTCCCGGTCGATGCCCTGCTTGAGCGCGAATGCCTGGCGTTTCTGCTTGCCGGCGGCCTCGACCTTGCCGGGATCGAGCACCCGCACGTCGACGTTCCGCTTGATCAGCTTGTCGCGCAGGATGTCCAGCATCTGTTCGAGCTGGAACTCTTCCTGCGCGTGCAGGCGGATCTGCTTGTCGTCGAGTTCGAAGCCTGCGTCGACTCCACGGAAGTCGAATCGCGTGCCGATCTCGCGCGACGCCTGGTCGACGGCGTTGCGCACTTCCTGCAGATCCACCTCGGATACGACGTCGAACGACGGCATGACAACTCCTGCTGGGGCACGACCCGCTCGCGCGGGGCAGCGGGTCGGGGTGCGAAACGATACACTGCCGCGGATTATTCATGAATCCGCGACGAGGAGAAGCCATCGCCATGAAGCACCGCATCACCCGGGTCACCACCCGCGGCGGCGACGCCGGCCAGACCATGCTCGCCGACGGGTCGCGGGTCGGCAAGACCGACCCGCAGATCGAGGCCATCGGCACCGTGGACGAGTTGAACAGTTTCCTCGGCGTGCTGATCGCCGAAATCGGCGAGGCATCGCCGTTCACCGCCTTCTGCCGCCAGGTGCAGCAGGACCTGTTCGACCTCGGCGCACTGCTCGCCACCCGCGGCGCCACACCGCCCCCGGCGCTCGACGCATTGGAGACCGAAGTCGCACGCCTGAACGATGCGCTGCCGCCGCTGACCGAGTTCGTACTGCCGGGCGGCACACGCGCGGCGTCCGCCGCACACGTCTGCCGTACCGTCTGCCGCCGCGCCGAACGCACGCTCTGGGCGCTCGACGACACCGCGCTGCCCTGCGCGCGTTACCTGAACCGCCTGAGCGACTTCTTCTTCGTGCTGGCCCGCTGTCTCAACGCCGGCCAGGTGGAACTGCAGTGGCGCGGCTCGAGCGCCCGCGGCTCAAGCGCCCGCGGCTCAAAGAAGCAGGCGCCGGACATCACCGAGTAACGCCCCGAGGCGCGCCACGAACCTGCCCGCCTCCGCGCCGTTGATGGCACGGTGGTCGTAGCTTAGCGAGAGCGGCAGCATCTGGCGCGGCACGAACGCGGTGCCGTCCCAGTGCGGGCGCGTGGTCAGTCGGCCGACGCCCAGGATCGCCACTTCCGGCGCATTGATGACCGGCGTAAAGCCGGTTCCGCCGAGCGCGCCGAGGCTCGTGATGGTGAACGTGCCGCCCTGGTGGTCGGCCGGCGTCAGCTTGCGATTGCGCGCCTTCTCCGAGAGTTCCGCCGCTTCGCGCGCGAGCGCGTAGACGCCTTTCCGGTCCGCATCACGGATTACCGGCACGACCAGGCCGTCCTCGGTGTCGACCGCGATGCCGATATGGTAGTAGCGCTTGAGGATGTAGTTGCGCACCGTCGGATCGAGCGAGCTGTTCACCGTCGGGAATTCCCGGAGCGCCTGGCAGCAGGCCCGGATCAGGAACGCGAGTGGCGTGAGCTTGACGCCCGCAGCCTCGGCTTCGGCCCGGATCGACTTCCTGAATGCCTCGAGATCGCTGACGTCCACCTCGTCGTGCTGGGTGACGTGCGGAATGTTGACCCAGCTGCGATGCAGATTGTCGGCACCGCGCTGGCGGATCCGCGACATCGGCACGGTCTCGATTTCCCCGAACCGGCTGAAATCGACCACCGGCAGCGCGGGGAGCGCACCGCCCCGCTCCGCGGGCGGCGCCTGCGTGAGCCGGTTCTTGACAAAGGCCTTCACGTCATCCTTGACGATGCGGCCGCGCAGGCCGCTGCCGCTCACGTCCGCCAGCCGGACACCCAGTTCACGCGCGAGCTGGCGCACTGCCGGACCGGCGTAGACTTCGGCACCGGCGGGTGCCGCGGGCGCCGGTCTGGGTTCAGGTCCGCCCGACGCCGGTTCGTCCGGCTCCGATCTGGCTGTCGCCGGCGCATCCGACGCAGGCTTCTGTGGCGCTGGCTCCGCCGCCTGCCGGGGCCCGGGTTCCGGCGCGGGCGCCTGGCGCGACGCGCCCGGCGACGGCGCAGCCGTCCCACCATCGGTCTCGAGCGTCGCGAGCAAGGTGCCTTCGCGCACCTCGTCGCCTTCGCTCACGTGCAGTTTCACGATGCGCCCGGCGACACCGACCGGAATCTCCATCGAGGCCTTGTCGGATTCGATGACCACCAGCAGGTCGTCGGCCTGCACTGCATCGCCGACGGCGCGCGCCACCTCGATGACCACGACCTGGTCCGCTTCGCCGATGTCCGGCACGCGGACCTCGTGTCGCGCGGTCGGTCCACCCGCGGCGACTGCACTCGCCGGCGCCGCCGGCGCCTCGGCAGGTGCCTGCGCCTCGACGGCCTCAGGTGCCTCGACTGCCTCAGGTGCCTCGACTGCCTCAGGTGCCTCGACGGCCTCGGGTGCCTCGGCGGGCGCCGGCGGCTTGCCGGACTCCGACGCAACCGCTGCGGATGCTGCAGCAGGCGCGGGCGCGGCTTCGTCCGGGCTGCCGGACAGCACCAGGATCACCTGGCCCTCGCTGACCTGGTCGCCGATCGCGACGCGAATTGCCTCGACCACGCCGGCCTTACCGGCCGGCACTTCCATGGAGGCCTTGTCCGATTCGATGACGACGACCGGATCGTCGGCGCCCACCGTGTCGCCCACCGCGACCAGAATCTCCACTACTTCTACCGACTCGGCGTCACCGATGTCGGGGATTCGAATGTCCTGGCTCACCTTGCCGCCTTATACCAGTCTGGGATTCGGCTTGTCGGGATCGATGCCGAGATCGTCGCGCGCCCGGCGCACCACGTCCTGCGGGATCTTCTGCCGATCAGCCAGGGTCTTCAATGCCGCCAGCGCCACGAACCGGCGGTCCACCTCGAAGAACAGGCGCAGCTCCTCGCGCGTATCGGAACGGCCGAAGCCGTCGGTGCCGAGCACGTGGTACGGCGCGTCGATCGCACCGCGCAGCGGCTCGGCGAGTGCCTTCATATAGTCGCTCGCCGCGACCACCGGTTCGTCGCCGGCCAGCAGGCGCGCGACGTGACTCACCCGCGGTGGCTCGTCGGGATGCAGCAGGTTCCAGCGCGCGCAATCCTGCGCCTCGCGGGCGAGTTCGGTGAAGCTCGTGACGCTGTAGATCTCCGATGCGACGCCCCAGCGCTCCTGCAGCATGTCGGCCGCCGCCTCGACTTCGCGCAGGATCGTGCCGCTGCCGAGCAGGCGCACGCGTTTGCCGTCGCCGGCGCCGACCGTCCGCAGGCGGTACATGCCCTTCAGGATGTCCTCACGCACGCCCTCCGGCATCGGCGGGTGCACGTAGTTCTCGTTCATCACGGTGACGTAGTAGAAGACGTCCTCGCGCTCGGCAACCATGCGCCGCAGGCCGTCCTGGATAATCACCGCGAGTTCGTAGGCGTAACAAGGGTCGTAGGCAATGCAGTTCGGGATGGTCGACGCCAGCACGTGGCTGTGGCCGTCCTGGTGCTGCAGGCCTTCACCGTTCAGCGTGGTCCGGCCCGACGTGCCGCCGAGCAGGAAGCCGCGTGCCTGGATGTCGCCGGCGGCCCAGGCCAGGTCGCCGATCCGCTGGAAACCGAACATCGAGTAGAAGATGTAGAACGGGATCAGCGTCTTGCCGTGGTTTGCATAGGCCGTCGCGGCGGCCATCCAGGCGGAGAACGCGCCGGCCTCGTTGATGCCTTCCTCGAGCACCTGGCCGTCCTTGGATTCCTTGTACGCCGCGATCTCGCCGGAGTCCTCCGGCTCGTAGAGCTGCCCGGCGGACGAGTAGATGCCGAGCTGGCGGAACATGCCCTCCATGCCGAAGGTGCGCGCCTCGTCCGGCACGATCGGCACGATGCGTTGGCCGATCTGTTTGTCGCGCACGAGGGTCGAGAGCATGCGCACGAACGCCATGGTGGTCGAGTTGGCGCGTTTGCCGGTGCCTTCGAGCAGCGCGCCGAACACATCGAGCCCCGGTACCTCGAGGCGTTCGTCGGTGACGATGCGCCGCGGGATGGGTCCGCCGAGCCGCTCGCGCTGGCGGCGCAGGTAGACCATTTCGGGCGCGTCGTCCGGCGGCCGGTAGTACGGGATCGACTCGAGTTCCTTGTCGGAAAGCGGGATGTCGAACCGGTCGCGGAAGTGTTTGAGTTCCTCGAGGTTGAGCTTCTTGACCTGGTGGGTATCGTTCTCTGCCTCACCCGCATCGCCCATGCCGTAGCCCTTCACGGTCTTGGCCAGGATGACGGTCGGCTCGCCCTTGTGGTGCATGGCCGCGTGGTAGGCGGCGTACATCTTGAACGGATCGTGGCCGCCGCGGTTGAGCGCCATGATGTCGTCGTCGGAGAGCTTCTCGACCAGCTTGCGGGTCTCCGGATACTTGCCGAAGAAGTGCTCGCGCGTGTACGCGCCGCCGCGGGCCTTGTAGTTCTGGTATTCGCCGTCCACCGCCTCGTTCATGCGCTGCTGCAGGAGGCCGGTCGTGTCGTTGGCGAGCAGCGGATCCCAGAGCCGGCCCCAGACCACCTTGATGACGTTCCAGCCGGCGCCGCGGAACGCGCCCTCGAGTTCCTGGATGATCTTGCCGTTGCCGCGCACCGGCCCGTCGAGGCGCTGCAGGTTGCAGTTGATCACGAAGACCAGGTTGTCGAGCTTCTCGCGTCCGGCGAGCGAGAGCGCCCCGAGCGCTTCCGGCTCGTCGCATTCGCCGTCGCCGAGGAACGCCCAGACCTTGCGGTCCTGCATCGGTACGATGCCGCGGCTGTCCAGGTACTTCATGATGTGCGCCTGGTAGATCGCCTGCAGCGGACCGAGCCCCATCGAGACGGTCGGGAACTGCCAGTAGTCGGGCATCAGCCAGGGGTGCGGGTAGGAGCTCAGGCCCGCGCCGCCGACTTCGCGGCGGAAGTTGTCGAGCTGCGCTTCGGTCAGGCGCCCCTCGAGGAAGGAACGGGCATAGATGCCCGGCGAGGCGTGGCCCTGGAAGTAGATGAGGTCGCCCGGGTGATCGGGGCCCGGGCCGCGGAAGAAATAGTTGAACCCGACGTCGTAGAGGGTCGCCGAGGAGGCGAACGACGAGATGTGCCCGCCGAGATCGCCGGGTCGGTTGTTCGCGCGCACCACCATCGCGAGCGCATTCCAGCGGATCAGCGAGCGCAGCTTGCGCTCCATGAACAGATCCCCCGGCATGAACGCCTCCCGGGTGGCCGGGATGGTGTTGCGGTACGGCGTGGTGATCGTATAGGGCAGCCGCGCGCCGGTCTGCGTCATCCGCGCCGAGAGCCGCTCCAGCAGGAAGTTCGCGCGCTCCGTCCCGGCCCGGTCGAGCACCGACTCGAGCGCATCGAGCCATTCCCTGGTCTCGGTGACGTCCTCGTCACCGGGATCCCGTCCATCCGCCATGGCTACTCCTGACATCCGCTATCAACGCCTGTGCGTATCAGTCTAAACCGCAAAGCGCGAGCGTGCCTCGGCCACGGCCCTGCCGTCCGGCAGGCCTGCCGTCCGGCGGGAACGTCACCGCCGCGCGAGCGGCAGCAGGACGCGGCGCCAGTCGAACCCGGGACCGGGGTCACGCTTGCGGTCCGGCGCGACCTCCTGGTGGCCGACCACGGCATCCGGGCCGAGGCCCGGATAACGGTCGAACAGGTCCGCGAGCACCCGCCCGAGGCGCGTGTACTGGGCCGCGGTATAGCGCCCCGTATCGGTGCCCTCGAGTTCTATGCCGATCGAGAACCGGTTGCACGACGGCCGGCCGCGCCAGCTCGACAGCCCCGCGTGCCACGCGCGCCGGTCGAACGGCACGAACTGCGTGGCGCGCCCGCGCCGGTCGATGAAGAGGTGTGCCGAGACGCGCACGCCGTCGAGGTCGGCGAGCGCCGGGTCCGCGCGGGTGTCGAGCCGGTTCAGGAACAGCGCCTCGACGAGACCGTTGCCGAACCGGCCCGGCGGCAGGCTGATGCAGTGGACGATCACGAGTTCCGGCCGTTCACCTTCGCCCCGGGCATCGCAATTCGGCGATGGCAGGCGCCGAATGCGGGTCAGCCAGTGGTCGGCGGCGACGGACACACGACACTCCGCGGTTGGGGTTGAATGGCCACGGTAGCAACGCCCCACCGGACCGGCAAGGCAGCCGGGCCGCGGGCTTTTCCGCTATGCTCGCCGTTCGTTCTGCCCGCTGCCACGAGACCCGCATGAACATCGACGCCGCACTCCGCTCCGCCATCACCACGAACGTCGCCGCCGCGCTCGCCGAGGACGTCGGCACCGGCGACGTCTCGGCGGCACTCATCGCGGCCGACACGCCCGCCCGCGCACGGGTCATCACGCGCCAGGCCGGGGTCTTCTGCGGCGCGCCCTGGGTGCAGGAGGTCTGCGCCCAGCTCGGCGGCACCATCGCGGTGGACTTCGCCGTGCAGGACGGCGCCGCGGTCGCGCCGGACCAGACACTGTTCACGCTTGCCGGTCCGGCCCGCACCCTGCTCACCGCCGAACGCACCATGCTGAACTTCGTGCAGCTCCTTTCCGGCACGGCCACCGCGACGCGCCGCTACGTCCAGTTGCTCGACGGTACCGGGACCACCCTGCTCGACACGCGCAAGACCATCCCGGGCCTGCGCCAGGCACAGAAGTACGCGGTGCGCTGCGGCGGCGGCGCCAACCACCGCATGGGTCTGTACGACGCGTTCCTGATCAAGGAAAACCACATCGCCGCGGCCGGCAGCATCGCAGCGGCGGTCGCGGCGGCACGCGCGCACGCGCCGGGACGGCCGGTCGAGGTCGAAGTGGAGACGCTCGCGGAACTCGAGCAGGCCATCACGGCCGGCACGGACATCGCGATGCTCGACAACTTCACGCTCGGGGACACACGCGCCGCGGTCGCGCTCGCCCGCAGCCGGCCAGCGGCGCACGGCCGGGTGCGCCTGGAAGCCTCCGGTGGCATCGATGAGCGGTCCATCACCGACATCGCCCGCGCGGGCGTGGACTATATTTCCCTCGGGATCATCACCAAGCAGGTGCTGCCCCTGGATCTGTCGATGCGATTCATTCAGTAATCCCGGGCTGCCGCCCGGGTGAGCAGTGAGCCCGGGCGCGGTGCCCGGGCGCGTACCCGGGACCGCGAGAACGGAAGACCCATGACCCGCCTTGCCGCGTTCTTCGTCCACCTGGCGATCAGCCTGGTCATTTTCGGCGTGCTCGCCGCGCTGGTGGTGTATGTCTGGTATCCGGACTTTTTCTTCACCGCGGACGGCGGCTGGCAGGGGCTGCGCATCATCCTGGCCGTCGACCTGGTCGCCGGACCGCTGCTGACCGCGGTGGTTTACAAGGCGGGCAAGCCGAGCCTGCGCATGGATCTGACCCTGATCGCCCTGTTCCAGGCCGCCTGCCTGGCCGGTGGCACGTGGGTGGTGTACCAGGAACGGCCCCTCGCCCTGGTGTACAGCGACGGGCGGTTCTTCAGCATGAGCACCAAGGATTACACCGAAGCCGGCGTCGACCCCGCGGTGCTCGCGCGGCTGCCGGGCCCCTGGCCCAAGCGCGTGGCCATGCCCATGCCAGAGGATCCGCACCGCGAGTCGGATCTGCGCGCCGAGGCGTTCCGCAGCGGCCGGCCGCTGCGCACCTGGCACGAGTACTACGTGCCGCTGACCCCGGACCGGCTCGACATCGAGACCGAGGCCGCAGCACCCGCCGAACTCGAGCGGCTGGATCGCTCGACCGGCCATCTCGGCGCGTGGCTCGCACGCCACGGCGGCGCGCTCGAGGACTACGCGTTCTTCGGCTTCGCGAGCCGCTATCACTACGCGTTCCTCGGCGTACGGCGCGCGGACGGCACGATCGTCGGCCTGTTGCGCACCCGGGGCGAGCTGTAACGCCCACCCCGCTCGTACCGGCCCGGCTCAGGACCCCATCAGCGCGGTATCGGCCGCGCGCCAGCAATGCCAGGCAGCCGCCGAGCGCCACGGCGCCCAGCGCTCGCCATAGCTGCCGAGCGCCTTGACGTCGAGCGGCCGGCCGAGCATGCGCTCCGCGCCTTTGCGCACGCCGAGGTCGTCCACCGGCAGCACGTCCGGCCGGCCGAGCGAGAAGATCAGGTACATCTCGACCGTCCAGCGCCCCACGCCGCGCACCACTGTCAGCCGATCGATGATCTCGTCGTCCGGCAGGTGTGCGATCGAGCGCGCGTGCGGGATCACCCGGTCCAGGCGTTTCTGCGCGATGTCGCGCAGCGCGGCGATCTTCTGCCGCGAGAGCCCGGCGGTGCGAAAGTCCTCGTCGGTGGTCTCGAGGATGTCCGCGGGATCGGGGTGCGGCTTGTCGTAGAGCGCGAGCACCCGGCCGTAGATGGTGCCGGCCGCCTTGCCGGAGAGCTGCTGGTAGACCACCGCGCGGATGAGCGCACGATACGGATCTTTCGTGCGTTCGAATTTCGCGGGAAAGGGTTCGTGGTGCGGCACGTGGCGGCGCATGGCCGGGCAGACCCGCATCAGGTGGCGTTCGGCTTCTCCGATCATGGCCTGTGTTCCTCGAGCATCCGCGCGATCATCGACATGACCCGCGCCAGTTCGTTGCGACCTATCACGCCGAGCTTGCTCGCTTCGACAGCCGCCATGGTGGCGATCTTGGCGGTGCGCACGATGGAGGCGGCAGGCAGTCCGGCGCGCTGAAGATTCCGGATCGGTACATCCCCTGGCCAAGCCCGGTTGGCCGCGCTCGTGATCATGAGCACCCAGGCCAACCCATGACGCTTGCCGAGATCCGCCCCGGATACCACCACCGCCGGCAGGGTCAATGGATAAGGACTATCCTTACCGGTTCGCGAGGCAACGGCAAGTGCGGTCACCACGCGTCGCAGCGCACGCGGTCGATCCGGCGTAGCGCGAGCGTTCGCCGCCCGTCTGTTCGAATACGCCGCATCGTCGAGCGCGACCTGCTACCGGTGTTCGGCGCGCATTCATCCGGCGCTACGGCCGCGACCACGACCACGACCACGATCACGACAGCGGATGCTCTCCGAAGCGGAACTGCGCAGGTTCCGGTCGTACGCCGGTAGCGGCGGCATGCACCCGCTCACCGTGCTCGCACTGCGCCTGATCCTCGTCACCGTGCAGGACTGCGAGCGAATTCGCGGCGCATTCGCCGATGAAGGATTCAGGCAGTAGCACGAGAAATCAGGCGCAATGTTCGACGGCTTCGTCACCCGTGCGCACGAGTGATCAGTTCTTCCATGGCATCGATGATGCGTTGGCCTTCGTGGGCAAGTGATTGAACGAACTTGCCCCACGCATTGGTCGCGACAGAGACGACTTCCAGGGGATGAAGCACGACCGGGGTGCTTTCGACGATGAAGCTCGGATTGAAGCGCGAGAACGGCACCTGGTCGAGGTAGGACTGTTTCACCAGCGGGACCACGACGCGCCGTCGGTAATCATCGAAGATCGATGATTGCACAATGGCGACATAAGGAATTGCGCGACGGTTCGCGCCACGGTTGCGATGAACATCGAACTGCGCAATTCAGAGGGTGGAATGCTCGTCGCTGAACGCGCCATACCTGTCGCCGAACGTGTTCCACGTTGCGACGGTCGCCCTGAGCGCCTCCGCGCGCGCATCCTTCTCGGCCTGTCGCTCGGCAACGTACTGGATCAGCAGCCCCTCGACCAATTCCGACAGATTGCCGGTCTGGCCGCGAGCCCGCGCTACCAGATCCGCATTCAGCGACAGATTGACCGGGCGCTTCGGGGCGTTAGCGCAAAGTCGGCTTGCATGCTGCGTGCCCTTCGCCACGTATGCGCAGGGTCGCGCATGGGGCAAGATCTTGCGGTTCGAATGGCCGCCTTCGGCCGAAAACGGGAGCACTCGATTCGCCAGAGTCTGCCGGCCGGCGTTTCCGACTTCCCGCAATGCGGCGCCCCGCTTCCGCAAACGAGCCCATTCGGCATCAGAGTGAGGCGTTGTAGCGCTATCCTGACGAAACTACAGCTGGATCGATAGGTCTGGGTTGGTGCCGGAACGCGGAATCGAACCGCGGACCTACTGATTACGAATCAGTCGCTCTACCGACTGAGCTATTCCGGCATCGGGGAAAATCGCAGGGGGCGAAGGATACCGGGAAATCAGTTTGTCGCAAGCAGCGCGTGTTCGACAGACCATCCGCCGAGTAGGTCAGGGGCAATCGCTCGGCACCGCATTACAACGCGTCTTCGCTGGAAATCGCATACAAATCGACATCCCACTTGCGTCTTCCGCAATCACGTCGTAGGTGCCTGCACCTCCGCCGTTCGCAATGCAATAGCTGATGCCATCGCTCTCCGGCCGCCAGCCGATCTCTGCCTGAATCTGAGCAAGGTTCGATGCTGCAACGAGATATCCACCTTGCCGAAGGCGTCGATCTTCCTGAAAAAGTTCGATGGTAGAGATGTTGTAGACGAGGACGCCTTCCTGCGAGGTTCGTATATAACCGTTATAGAGCGGTAGTGCGATCGCTGAGAGTATTGCAATGATGGCAACGGCGATCATCAGCTCGACTAAGGTAAACCCATTGACCCTAGAACCCTCTATCCTCCGGACGTAGCTCCATCCAGATGCCGATCCTCGACTCTTGTTCATTCGCCACTCTTCCTCTTCGCGAAGGTAGAGAGACGACGGGGCCGAGGCCTCCGTCGTCGTCCCTTTACGAACAATCGAGTTGAGCCACAGAGGCTAGGACTTAAATGCTCGACCAAGCAACTGTTTGCGAAGCCGTACCATCACCGGCACTCGGCGTCGGCTGGGGACCACACAGTCCGGGCGTGGCGGCTTCACACGTATTCCAGTTCGCGAGGTTTTGAGCATCAATTGCCTGCTGTGACTGAATGGCTGCGGTGCTCGTGAATCCACCGTACGCGGGCCGCGTAACTTCCGCTTCCCACGTCCCTGCCTGGAGCGTGCCAGTTACCGTCACGCCTACCGCTCCGGTAGCGTTGTCATGCGCCGCGAGGTAGGCAGGACCACCGCCCGGAGCCTGAACATTGCCCGACTGACCATTCAGACGGCTCAGTACCACATCCTGGGTGAATTGGTCGTTAGCGGCGGTCAAGTTGGCAATACGCCCCATCGAGATTTCAGCTTGAATTCGGCGCAACTCCGCCTGCAGGAACCGAGCAGCTTCCTCATAGTGCGAATTCACCTTCGCCATATTCGCATTCATGATGTAGTTCTGATACGCCGGCAGAGCCACGGCAGCCAGAATCCCGATGATGGCTACCACGATCATCAGTTCGATGAGGGTGAAGCCCTTCTGAATCTGTCTTTTCATCTTTCGATGTCTCCAGTTAACAGTTTTCAACGTCTGGCTGCACGTCCGACCGTCGGCCGTGCCTGAGCCGTCGCGGGAAAGAAAGCAACCTGCGTGCCAGCCCTGACCGCCGCTTGGCATCCCGTCGACCAACCATATTGTTTTCAATCAGTTAGCCCGCCAATGGCCGCACGGCCCGGGTGCGCCTACGCCCATCGCCCCTGCCCCTGCGCGTCGCTGACCGGTCAGGAGTTGACGTGCCGCGTCACCCGGTGACTGCCGGAACCCGGCATGGCGACCGGATGCGTCACCCTGCGGCGCCGGGATCACCCGCCCCCGATGCGGACGACCCAGCATTGGAGTTAGCATGGCAGCAACGCCCACAGTCGCGCCGCCTTTTCACCACGAATCTTCACCACGAATCGACGCGAACTGCGCAAACTGTGATGCCGTTAACCGGTCCAACACCCGGCGCCATTGGACACGCGCCGCCGCGCGCCGTTACCTTTACCCGGACTAGACTGAAGGGCATGCAGAAAAGGACGTCCCTGCCAGATGGCCTCTGAACCGATATCGCTGAGCGGCCTGGCCAGGCGCCTGGTCGACGATCAGCTGCTCGATGCCGAGACCGCGCAGCGCTCGTCGCAGGAGGCGCGGCTGTCGGCCGTGCCGCTGGTGTCCTACCTGGTGCGCAACCAGCTGGTCGACTCGCGCGTGGTGGCGGTCCGCGCGGCCGAGGAATTCGGCGTACCGCTGTTCGACCTCGACGCCTTTGATTCCGAAGCCATCCCGAAAGGGCTGGTCAAGGAATCCCTGATCAAGAAACACCACGCGCTGCCGCTGATCCGGCGCGGCACGCGGCTCTACGTCGCCGTATCCGACCCCACCAACCTGCAGGGCCTGGACGAGATCAAGTTCCAGACCGGGGTTTCCACCGAGGCGGTGCTGGTCGAGGAGGACAAGCTCGCCCAGCTGATCGAGTCGTATCTCAAGCGCGAGGAGGACGACGGCCTCGGTGACCTGGGCGACGAAGGCCTCGATGACCTCGACCTGGAGGCGTTCGACGAGGCCAAGGACGACGACGTCGACGTCCGCAGCGCCACAGACGACACGCCGGTGGTGCGGTTCATCAACAAGATGCTGCTCGACGCCATCAAGGGCGGCTCGTCGGACATCCACTTCGAACCGTACGAGAAGACCTATCGTGTCCGGTTCCGCACCGACGGCATCCTGCACCAGGTCGCGAGTCCGCCGGCGAGCCTCGGCACACGCCTCGCCGCGCGCCTCAAGGTCATGGCCGAACTCGACATCTCCGAACGGCGCATCCCGCAGGACGGCCGGATCAAGATGAAGCTGTCCAAGACCCGCTCCATCGACTTCCGCGTGAACACGCTGCCGACGCTTTGGGGCGAAAAGGTGGTGCTGCGGATCCTCGATCCTTCGAGCGCCAAGCTCGGCATCAACGCGCTCGGCTTCGAGCCGGGCCAGCAGACCCTGCTGCTCGACGCGCTAGACCAGCCGCAGGGCATGATCCTGGTCACCGGACCCACCGGCAGCGGCAAGACGGTCACGCTCTACACCGGCCTCAACATCCTCAACACCGCGGAGCGTAACATCGCGACCGCCGAGGACCCGGTGGAGATCAACCTGGAAGGCATCAACCAGGTCAACGTCAACCACCGGGTCGGCCTCGACTTCGCCTCCGCGCTGCGTTCGTTCCTGCGCCAGGACCCGGACGTGGTGATGGTGGGCGAGATCCGCGACCTCGAGACCGCCGAGATCGCGGTCAAGGCCGCCCAGACCGGCCACCTGGTGCTCTCCACCCTGCACACCAACTCCGCGGCCGAGACGCTGACGCGCCTCAGGAACATGGGCGTACCGGCGTTCAACCTGGCGACCAGCGTGAGCCTGATCATCGCCCAGCGCCTGGCGCGCCGGCTCTGCACGGCCTGCAAGCAGCCGATCGACGTGCCGCACGATACGTTGCGGGCCGAGGGCTTCTCGGAGGAGCAGATTTCGACCGGTTTCCAGGTCTACGAACCGAACCTGAAGGGCTGCCCGAAGTGCAAGGAAGGCTACAAGGGCAGAGTCGGGATTTATGAAGTGGTTAAAATTACGAAGGAGATGTCCCGCATTATCATGGAGGACGGGAACAGCATCGAACTCGCCACGCAGGCACGGGCGCTCGGGTTCAACGACCTGCGCGCCTCCGGCCTCGAAAAGGTCATCCAGGGCGTGACGGGGCTGGCTGAAGTGAACCGCGTAACCACTGGAAACTGATCAGATGGCCGAGACAGCGGTATTCGTCTGGGAAGGAACCGACCGCCAGGGTCGCAAGACCAAGGGCGAGATCTCGAGCACCAACCCGAACCTCGCCAAGGCCGAACTGCGCCGGCAGGGCATCAATACCCAGAAGATCCGCCGGAAGGGCCGTGCATTCTCGTTCGGCGGCGGCGGCAAGGTCACCCCGGCCGACATCGCGCTGTTCGTCCGCCAGATGGCCACCATGATGCGCGCCGGCGTGCCGCTGGTGCAGTCGTTCGACATCGTCGCCGACGGCGTGGACAAGCCGAAGCTCGCGGAACTGATCCGCGCGATCAGGAACGACGTCGCCGGCGGCGGCAACTTCGCGGGCGCGCTGCGCAAGCATCCGCTCCAGTTCGACGACCTGTTCTGCAACCTGGTCGAGGCAGGCGAACAGTCGGGTTCGCTCGAGACCATGCTCGACCGGATCGCCACCTACAAGGAAAAGACCGAGTCGCTGAAGGCCAAGGTGCGCAAGGCGATGACCTATCCGGCCGCGGTCCTGATCGTCGCCTTCATCGTGTCCGGCATCCTGCTCATCAAGGTGGTGCCGCAGTTCGAACAGGTATTCGCAGGTTTCGGCGCAGAGCTGCCGGCGTTCACGCGCATGGTGATCGGGATCTCAGAATTCACCCAGGATTGGTGGCTGATCATCCTGTTCGGCGCGTTCGGCGCCGGCTGGGCATTCACCGCCGCCTACAAGCGTTCCAAGCGCATGCGCGACACCATTGACCGGATCGCGCTCAAGACGCCGATCGTCGGCAACATCATCGAGAAATCCGCGGTCGCGCGGTACGCGCGCACGCTCTCGACGACCTTCGCCGCGGGCGTGCCACTGGTCGATGCCCTCAATTCCGTCGCCGGCGCCACCGGCAACTCGGTCTACGTGAACGCCGTGTACCGGGTGCGCGACGACGTCTCCACCGGTCAGCAGCTGAACTTCTCCATGCGCAGCACGGGCGTGTTCCCGAACATGGTCAACCAGATGGTCGCCATCGGCGAAGAAGCCGGCGCGCTGGATTCCATGCTCGACAAGGCCGCCACCTACTACGAGGAACAGGTCGACAATGCGGTCGACAACCTCACCGCGCTGATGGAGCCGATGATCATGTCGGTGCTCGGCGTGCTGGTCGGCGGCCTGATCATCGCCATGTACCTGCCGATCTTCCAGCTGGGTGCGGTCGTGGGCGGCTGATCCCGCCCGCGCACACCTCACGGCGGATACGGATGTCCGGCGCACTCCTCCTCTCATGGGGCTGGCTCGGTCTGGCCGGCGCGGTGTGGCTCGGGCTCTGCGTCGGCAGCTTTCTGAACGTCGTGATCCACCGGCTCCCGATCATGCTCGACCGGCAGTGGCGCGCGGAGGCGAGCGCGTTCCTCGCAGCGGACGGTGCAGACCTCGACCCGAACATCGACCTCACCGAACCCGATACCGCCGACGCGGCGCCGTTCAACCTCATGGTGCCGCGCTCGCGCTGCCCGCACTGCGGCCACCAGATCCGCGCCTGGGAAAACGTGCCGGTGCTGAGCTGGCTCGCGCTGCGCGGCCGCTGCAGTAGCTGCGCCAGCGCGATCAGCGTGCGCTACCCGCTGGTCGAACTGCTGACCGCCCTCTGCACGCTCGCGGTCGTCGCGCTGCTCGGCTTCACCTGGCTCGCGCTCGCCGCACTCGCATTCACCTGGACGCTGCTCGCGCTCACCTTCATCGACTTCGACACCCAGCTCCTGCCCGACCAGCTGACCCTGCCGCTCCTGTGGCTCGGCCTGCTGGTCAGCGTGTTCGGCGGCATCACGACGCCGACCGACGCGATCATCGGCGCCGTGGCCGGCTACGGCGTGCTGTGGAGCGTCTATTGGGGCTTCAAGCTGGTCACCGGCAAGGAAGGCATGGGCTACGGCGACTTCAAGCTGCTCGGCGCCATCGGCGCCTGGCTCGGCTGGCAGGTGCTGCCGGCCACGCTGCTGATCGCGGCACTCGCGGGCCTGGCCTACGCGCTCGGCACGGCCGTCACAGGCCGACGCACGGCAGGCCAGCCGGTACCGTTCGGGCCGTTTCTCGCCATCGGCGGCTGGTGTGCGCTCGTCGAGCGCGAGCTGGTCGTCGGCTTCTTCCTCGGCGGCTGAACATGGCGGGCGAAGTCAATCCGCCGCGCATCGTGCGCTGCCCGACCTGCGGCAAGGCGGTCAAATGGACGTCGGGCAACGCCTTCCGGCCGTTCTGCTCCGAGCGCTGCAAGCTGATCGACCTCGGCGCCTGGGCGGCGGAGGACCACCGGATTCCGGGGGATGCGGATACCGACGACGTACTGTCCGAGGATCCCGAGCGCGACTGAACGCCGGGATCCGCAACCGGCCGATCAGGTCCGGTACTCGGCGTTGATCTTCACGTAGTCGTAGGACAGATCCGAAGTCCACACCACCTGCTCGGCGGTCCCGCGGCCGAGTTCCACACGCACCTCGAACTCGTCGCGCGCCATGACGGCCGCGCCCATCGCCTCGCGGTACTCCTCGGACATGAGCCCGCCGCGCGCGACACAGACGTCGTCGAGGTACAGATTCACCCGGGTAGTGTCGAGCGCGGGCAGGCCCGCGCGGCCGATGGCCATGCAGAACCGGCCCCAGTTCGGGTCGCCGGCGAAGACCGCGGTCTTGATCAACGGCGACTCGGCGATGGTGTAGGCGACCTGCAGGCACTCGGCCGGCGTGGCGCCGCCCTGCACGCGCACGGTGACGAACTTGGTCGCACCCTCGGCGTCGCGGATGATGCGCTGGGCGAGCTCGACCGCCACGGCTTCGAGCGCCGCGGCGAACTCGGCGTAGCCGGGCGAGGCCGGGCTCGTGAGCGGCCGGTTGGCGGCGGCCCCGGACGCACAGACGACGAACGAGTCGTTGGTCGACGTGTCGCCGTCGATGGTAATGCGGTTGAAACTCGCGTCCGCCACCTGGCGCGTCAGCGCGGCGAGGCACTCGGCCGAGACGGCGGCGTCGGTCGCGATGTAGCCGAGCATGGTGGCCATGTCCGGCTTGATCATGCCGGCGCCCTTGGCGATGCCGGTCAGCGTCACCTCGACCCCGGCGACGTTCGCCCGCCGCGAGAGCGCTTTCGGGCCTGTGTCGGTGGTCATGATGGCGTGCGCGGCCTCGGGCCAGGCGCCGGGGCGCGCCCGCGACAGCGCGGTGTCGAGCGCCGTGACGATCCGCTCGACGGGCAGGCGGACGCCGATCACGCCGGTCGAGAACGGCATCGTGGATCCGGTTGGGAGCCCTGCCTTCGCCTCCAGCGCCGCGGTGATCGCCCGCGCGTCGGCGAGGCCCGGCTCGCCCGTCGCGGCGTTTGCGTTGCCGCTGTTGATGACCAGCGCACGCACGCCGCCGCGCGCGATCGCCGCCTCGGCCAGCTGCACCGGCGCGGCGCGGAACGCGTTCCGGGTGAACACACCGGCGACGGTCGAGCCCTCGGCCAGCAGCAGCACGGTCAGGTCGTCGCGCACCTTCTGCTTGATGCCGGCGCAGGCTGTACCGACCTCCACGCCCGGGACGGGCAGCAGCTCGCCGAGCGGCGGCAGGTTGACCGCCATGTCAGGCCACCTGCCCGTGGCAGTGCTTGTACTTCTTGCCGGATCCGCACGGACAGGGTTCGTTGCGCCCGACCTTGGGCTGGTCGCGCACGAACGTTTCCGGGCGCTCGGGCGGCGCGGCACCACGCCCCGGCGGCCCACCCGGTCGGGCGCCGCTCGCATCCGGACCAGGACCGGGACCGGATAGCGCCGACGCCTCCGCGTGGCTGAACCGCATGCGCCGTTCCGCCTCTTCGCGCCGTCGCCGTTCCGCTTCCTCGACCGCTTCGGGCGCTTCGATCTGCACGCGCGAGAGGAACCGCACCACGTCGCGCTTGATGTTGACCAGGAGTTCCTGGAACAGCTCGAAACTCTCGCGCTTGTATTCCTGCTTCGGCTGCTTCTGCGCGTACGCGCGCAGGTGAATGCCCTGGCGCAGGTGGTCCATGCGGCCGAGGTGTTCCTTCCAGCGCTGGTCGAGCAGCTGCAGCATGATCTGTTTCTCGACCAGCCGCATGTCGACACCCTGGGAGGTCCAGAGCTGTTCCTTCGCTTCGTATTCGGCGACGACCTGGGCGAGGATGCGCGCCTGCAGCTTCTCCTCGGTCAGCGAATCGTCTTCCTCCAGCCACTGACTGATCGGCTGCTTCGACGCGAACTCGGTGAGCAGCGCCTGTTCGAGCCCGGGCACGTCCCACTGCTCCTCGATGCTCTGCGGCGGGATGTAGTCGGCGACCAGCTCGAGCACCACTTCATCGCGGATGCTCCTGATGGTCTCGGAGATGTCGGTCGCTTCCATCAGCTCGCGACGCTGCTGGTAGACGACCTGGCGCTGGTCGTTGGCCACGTCGTCGTATTCGAGCAGGTTCTTGCGCATGTCGAAGTTGTGCCCTTCGACCTTGCGCTGCGCCTTCTCGATCGCGTTGTTCACCATGCGGTGCTCGATCGCCTCGCCCTTCTCGAGCCCGATCGACTGCATCAGCCCGCGGATGCGGTCCGACGCGAAGATGCGCATCAGGTTGTCTTCCATCGACAGGTAGAAACGCGTCGAGCCCGGATCGCCCTGGCGGCCGGAGCGGCCGCGCAGCTGGTTGTCGATGCGCCGCGACTCGTGGCGCTCGGTGCCGATGATGTGCAGGCCGCCGGCGGCGATCACCTGGTCATGGCGCGCCTGCCACGCGGACCTGATGGCCTCGACCTGTTCGGGCGTGGGATTCTCGAGCGCGGCGACCTCGGATTCCCAGTTGCCGCCGAGCACGATGTCGGTGCCGCGGCCGGCCATGTTGGTGGCGATGGTGACGGTGCCGGGCCGGCCGGCCTGCGCGATCACCTCGGCCTCGCGTTCGTGCTGCTTCGCGTTCAGCACGTTGTGATCGATGTTGCGCCGCTTGAGCTCCGCCGACAGACGCTCGGAGGACTCGATGGATGCGGTGCCGACCAGCACCGGCTGGCCGCGCTCGCGGCAATCGCCGATGTCCTCGACGATCGCGTCGTATTTTTCCTCGATCGAGAGATAGACCAGGTCGTTGTGATCCTTGCGGACCATCGGCCGGTGGGTCGGGATGATCACCACGTCGAGGTTGTAGATCTGCCGGAACTCGAACGCCTCCGTATCCGCGGTACCGGTCATGCCGGCGAGCTTGCCGTACAGGCGGAAGTAGTTCTGGAACGTGGTCGAGGCGAGCGTCTGGGTCTCGTTCTGGATCGGAACCCCTTCCTTCGCTTCGATCGCCTGGTGGATGCCTTCCGACCAGCGCCTTCCCGGCATCGCGCGGCCGGTGTGTTCGTCGACGATCACCACTTCGCGGTTGACCACCATGTAGTCGACGTCGCGCTTGAACAGCGCGTGCGCCTTGAGCGCCGCGTGCACGTGGTGGAGCAGGCCCAGGTTGGTCGCGGCGTACAGGCTTTCCCCTTCGGCGAGCAGGCCCATGCGCACCAGTTCGTCCTCGACGCGCTGGTGGCCGCGTTCGGTGAGTTCCACCTGGCGGTGCTTTTCGTCGACGCTGAAGTCGCCCTCGGGATCCACCGGCGCGTCCTTGCCGTCGGGATGGCTGTCGGCATGCGGGATCTGCTTCAGCTTCGGCGCGAGCTGGTTGATCTTGAGGTAGAGCTCGGTGCTCTCCTCGGCCGGGCCGGAGATGATCAGCGGCGTGCGCGCCTCGTCGATCAGGATCGAGTCGACCTCGTCGATGATCGCGTAGTTGAGCCCGCGCTGGAACTGGTCCTCGAGGGTAAAGGCCATGTTGTCGCGCAGGTAGTCGAAGCCGTATTCGTTGTTCGTGCCGTACGTGATGTCAGCCCGGTACGCGGCACGCTTCTCCTGCGACGGCTGGCGCGACTGCACCACGCCTACGGTGAGACCGAGTGCTTCGTAGATGGGCGCCATCCAGGTCGCGTCGCGACGTGCCAGGTAGTCGTTGACCGTCACCACGTGCACGCCCTTGCCGGGCAGCGCGTTCAGATACGCGGCGAGCGTGGCGACCAGCGTTTTGCCCTCGCCGGTGCGCATCTCGGCGATCCGGCCTTCGTGCAGCGAGATGCCGCCGATCAGCTGCACGTCGAAGTGCCGCATGCCCTTGGTCCGCACGCCCGCTTCGCGCACCGCGGCGAAGGCTTCCGGGAGCAGCGCGTCGAGCGTGGCGCCCTTGGCCAGGCGATCACGCAGATCGGTGGTCGTGGCGCGCAGGGCCTCGTCGGACAACGCCTGGAAGCGCGGCTCGAGGGCGTTCACGGCAGCCACGATCCTGCCCATCCGCTTCAGTTCGCGGTCGTTCTTGGAACCGAATATCTTGCGCAGCAAGGCTTACGACGTCCGTCTCGAAGAAGGCGGCATCTTACCGCGTTGAAGGTGAAAATGGGGTGCGCCGGGGCTAATTCAACCGGCGGTCGAATCCGCCCGATCCCTGAGATACGTCGGCACGTGCTGCCGCGAGCCGCCGCGCCGGTCGGGCGGACAGGGTCAGATACTGCGGGCGATGTACCGGCGCGGGTCGACCTGGCGGCCGTTTTTCATGACTTCGAAGTGCAGGTGTGCACCGGACGCGCGACCGGTGGACCCGACCGTACCGATCACCTGGCCGCGCTTGACGACGTCGCCGACGGCGACCTTGAGCTCGTGCTGATGCGCGTAGCGCGTCACGTAGCCGTCGCCGTGGTTGATCTCGATGGTATGGCCGTAGTCGGCGCGGTAGTCCGCGTAGATCACCACGCCACCCGCCGCCGCCAGCACTTCCGTGCCGCGCCGCGCCGAGAAATCGATGCCTGCATGCCAGGCCCGGCCACCGGTGAACGGGTCGACCCGGTTGCCGAACGAGGACGATACCCAGCCACGCGCCACCGGGCGGCCAGCGATTTCCGTGGACTGGCGGAATTCCCGCTCGCCGAGCAGGTCCTCGAGGATCCCGAGTTCGGCTTCGCGACGCTTGAGGCCGAACGCGAGGTCCGCCAGTGCGCGCTGCAGTTCCAGCCCCTGGAGCGGATCGGAATCGACCTCGGGCCCACCGAGCGCCGGGGGATTGTCGAACGAGAACTCGCCATCCTCGAGCGACGCCAGGTGGGTCACGCGGGCGCCGAGTGCCTCCATGCGCAGGAGTCTTGCCTGCATGCCGGCGAGCTGGCGGCCGACCGCCTGCGCTTCGGCACGGGACAGATCCTGGACTTCGGCAAGTGCCTCCTGCTGTTCGGCGACCTGGTGTTTCCAGTGTGCGATGAGATCCTGGTCGACGGTACCGGCGGTGCGCAGATGGAAGGCGGTGAGCAGAGGCAGGAGGAGCAACGAGAAACAGAGGCAACCGAAGGCGGCGAGGCGCGGGCGCGTAAGACGCACTGTTCGCGTCCTGCCCGAGTCCCTGAGCAAGATGATCTTCATGCGGATGTCATCGCCGAATCGGTGATACAGTCCGAGCGGTACGGGCCTGTGCAGCGCAACGAGCCGCGCACGGACGCAATCACCACCCCGCCTCCACGTCGCGCCGGTCCGGAATCGTTATTATCGGCCGACCGGGGCAGGATCCCCACGAACGGCCCCGGGTACCGGGAGCAGACGCTCAAATGTCGAGACGGAAGATAGACGATCTCCTGGCCGAGCGCTACCGCGGATTCGGGCCGCTGCAGAAGCTGCTCAAACGGGCGGGCGACCAGCGAGTCTGGACCAGCCAGCTGCGCGCGCTGCTGCCGGAGCCCCTGGCTCGCGATTGCCGGGTAGTCGACGTACGCGGAAACGTGGCGATCATCGCCTGCGGCAGCGCGGGCAGCGCCACCCGCCTGCGCTTCATGGCGCCCGGGCTTCTCGCGGATCTCACCCAGCTTGGCGACTTTCGCGGCGTGACCACGCTCTCGATCAGGGTTTCGTCGGCCCATGCTGCAGATCCGCCGCCCGAATGACGACGGGAGTCTGCCGGATCAGGGCGGTGGAAAATGCGAACTGCTAGGCAATCTCGGGGATGGCGCGGCCGAGCGCGCCAGGCAGGTCCGCCGGCGTTTCGAAGGTCACCAGTTCCCACGCCGCGCGCTCGGCCATGAGTGCCCGCAGCAGGCCCGCATTGGTGCCGTGCCCCGACCGGAAGCCGCGAAACGCCCCGATGATCGGATGGCCGAGCAGATACAGGTCGCCGATCGCATCGAGGATCCGGTGCATGACGAACTCGTCGGCGAACCGGAGCCCCTGCCCGTTCGATACCGCGCATTCGTCGAGCACCACCACGTTGTCGCGCACAGCACCCGGCGTGCCGCCGGGACGCGCCGCGTTCATGCCTTTCATGCGGTCGCGGTCGGACAGGAATCCGAAGGTGCGCGCCCGCGCGATTTCGCGCACGAACCGGGTCCGATCGACATCTACCGCCGCTGTCCTGCGCTGACCGCGGAACCCCGGGTGGTCGTATTCCAGCGTGTACTCGACGCGCATCCCGTCCCATGGTTCGAGCGTCGCGCGCGTGGGACCATCCACGAACGTGACCGGCTCGAGGATACGCAGGAACCGGCGCGGCGCCGGCTGGGTCGCGATGCCGGCGGCCTGCAGCAGGAACACGAACGGGCTCGCACTGCCATCCATGATCGGCAGTTCGGCCGCGTCGACTTCGACCCGAACGTTGTCGATGCCGAGGCCGCAGAACGCCGCCATGAGGTGTTCCACGGTGCCGACGGTCGCCTGCCCGTCGCTGAGCGCGGTGCTGAGGTGGGTACCGCCCAGCCGGTCGATGCAGGCCGGCAGGCAGACGGCGGGCTCGAGATCGGTGCGGACGAACACGATGCCGTGGTCGGGCGGTGCCGGCCGCAGCGTGAGCATGATCTCTGCGCCGGAGTGGAGGCCCACGCCGGTCGCCCGAATGACGTTCTTCAGCGTGCGCTGATGGGTGCTGGTGTTCATGATTTCCGGCGTGCGCCCGGCCCGTCAGTGCGGCACCAGACGGAGCCGCGATGGGCGGGGCCGAGATTGAAGGGGTCGAAAAAAGCCGCGGAGCTTAGCAGAGGCCGCCGGCCGGTGATACCGGCAGCGGCATTCGATGCTTCGGCCCCGCGCTCTGGACCCCTCGCACTGGTGCGCGCCCCTGGCGCGCCAGGCGAGCCGGAGGCTCGCACTCAGTCGGCCTGCCGGCGCAGGAACGCCGGTATGTCGATCCACTCCATCTGGTCGACTTCGCGTTCCATGGCGAGCCGTCCCTGCGCCACCCGTCCGACCTCCTTGTGGCGCGTGATCGCCGGGCGCTCCCACTCCGCACCGTACTCAGGCCGGCCGTTGTCGAGCGCTATTTCCGGGGCCGCGGCCCGGACTGGACCGTTGTCCACCACGATGCTCGGCTTCACCGGCTCGCCGAGTCCGGTCGCAACCACCGTGACCTTCAGCTCCTCGCCCATCGCCGGATCGATCACCGTGCCGATCACCACCGTCGCCTTGTCGGAGGCGTATTCCTCGATGACGTTGCCGACGTCGATGAAGTCGCCCATGGAGAGATCCGGGCCGGCCGTGACGTTGACGAGAATGCCGCGCGCGCCGTGCAGGTCGATGTCCTCGAGGAGCGGGCTACGGATGGCTGCTTCGGCGGCTTCCTGGGCCCGATGCTCGCCGGACGACCGGCCGGTGCCCATCATGGCGACACCCATCTCCGACATCACCGTGCGCACGTCCGCGAAGTCCACGTTGATCAGGCCCTGGCGGATGATCAGGTCGGCGATGCCCTGTACCGCGCCGAGCAGCACGTCGTTCGCCGCACCGAACGCCTCGAGGATGCTGGCACGCTCGCCGAGCACCGCGAGCAGCTTGTCGTTCGGGATCGTGATCAGCGAGTCGACGTGTTCCTGCAGCTCGCGAATCCCACGGTCGGCAGCCGCCGCCCGCTTCTCGAACTTGAACGGCCGGGTGACCACCGCGACGGTGAGGATGCCTAGTTCCTTGGCGATCTGCGCGACGATCGGCGCCGCACCGGTGCCGGTGCCACCGCCCATGCCCGCGGTGATGAACACCATGTCGGCACCCGCCAGCACTTCGGCGATGCGCTCGCGGTCCTCGATCGCTGCGGCACGGCCGACTTCCGGATTCGCACCGGCGCCGAGGCCGCGCGTGATGTTCCCGCCGAGCTGCAGGAGCGTGCGCGCACCCAGCGCCTTCAGTGCCTGCGCATCGGTGTTCGCGGCAATGAACTCGACCCCCTCCACGTTGTTGACCACCATGTGCTGGACCGCGTTGCCGCCACCGCCGCCCACGCCGACTACCTTGATAACCGCGCTCTGCGGTGCACTGTCTACGATTTCGAACATCATGAACTCCTGGTCAAAAATTTTCGCTGAGCCATTTTCTGAGCCGGCCGAACCTGCCCGTGCCGCGCGCCTTCGAACCCTCGCGCCGTTCGTCTTCCCGCTGCCTGCCGTACATCAACAGGCCAACGCCCGTCGCATACACGGGGTTTCTCACAATGTCCTTCAATCCCGCCACGTTGCGCGGCGCTCCCTGGCTGACCGGCATGTGGAAGACTTCTTCCGCAAGCTCGATCACGCCTTCGATCTTCGATGCTCCCCCAGTGAGCACGATGCCCGCCCCGACCATGCTCTCATAGCCGCTGCGGCGCAGTTCGGCCTGGATCAGCGTGAACAATTCGTCGTAGCGCGGCTCGACCACCTCGGCGAGGGCCTGGCGGGACAGCTCCCGCGGGGGTTTGTCGCCAACCCCTGGCACCTTGATGATCTCGTCCGGCCCGGCGAGCTGCGTCAGCGCACAGGCATATTTTATTTTTATCTCCTCGGCATATTGCGTCGGCGTCCGGAGCGCCATCGCAATGTCGTTCGTCACCTGATCACCGGCGATCGGGATGACCGCGGTGTGGCGGATCGCGCCATGGGTGAAGATCGCGATATCGGTCGTGCCGCCGCCGATATCCACCAGACAGACCCCGAGATCGCGCTCGTCGTCGGTCAGCACCGAATAACTCGACGCGAGCTGTTCCAGGATCATGTCGTTCACTTTGAGACCGCATCGCTCGATGCACTTCTCGATGTTCTGTGCCGCGTTGACCGAGCAGGTGACCATGTGCACCTTGGCCTCGAGCCGCACGCCGGACATCCCGAGGGGCTGCCTGACCCCTTCCTGGTTGTCGATGATGTATTCCTGCGGGAGCGTGTGCAGGATGCGCTGGTCCGCGGGGATCGCCATCGCCTGCGCCGCGTCGAGCACACGCTCGATGTCCTGCGGGTAGACCTCGCCATCGCGCACGGCCACGATGCCGTGCGAGTTCAGGCTGCGAATGTGGCTCCCGGCGATACCGGCGTAGACCGAGTCGATCTGGCAGCCGGCCATCAGCTCGGCTTCCTCGACGGCGCGCTGGATCGACTGCACGGTGGACTCGATGTTGACCACGACGCCTTTCTTGAGGCCGCGCGACGGGTGCGTGCCGATGCCGATGATCTCGAGCTCACCCTCGGGCGAGAGTTCGCCGACGATCGCGGCCACCTTGCTCGTACCGATGTCGAGCGCGACGATCTTTTTCAGGTCACTGTCAGAGGCCATTCCGCATTCCCGAATCGAGTTTTGGTTGCGCACCTTGATCAAAGGCGAGCATGGACGCATCGCGCCGCACGGCCACTCCGTTCTCGTAGCGCGCATCCACGTAGGCGGGTTCCGGCATGCGCTCCGCCAGCACACGGTGGTAGAGCAGCAGAACGCGCTGCAGGCGCTCGGTGAGCTTCTGGTTGCCGAGTGCGACGGTCAGTCCGTTGTCCAGCGTCAGGAGCCACTCGCCGAGCAGGTTTTCGGACAGCGCGCGGATCACGAGCCCGCTCGGCTGCAGCTGATCCTGCAGCACCTGGAACACCTGCATGGTCTGGCGCGGGGTCGAGAGCTCGGCTGACAGCACGGGCAGCGCAGCCTCCTGGTAACCGGTCAGGTGGACGACCTTGCCGGCACTGGTCAGGAACGCGTCGCTACCCCACGCGGCGACCAGCGGCTCGCGTTCCACCTGGATCAGCAGGCCGTCCGGCCAGATCCGGCGCACGCGCACGTCGCGCGGCCAGGAGAGCGCATTGATCCGCGCGGTCAGTTCCTCGAGGTCGACGCTCAGTACCCCGTCGACCAGCACGTCGCGGCACACACCCTGGATCGCCGCCTGTTCGGCCGGCGTGAGCGTGCCTTCCACCCGCACGACACGAACCGGCTGATCCAGGCGCTCCCACATGACCACGGCGCCCACCGCCAGTGCGACCAGGGTGAGACCTGCCAGCAGCGCGCGGATCATTCGGCACCCCGCAGCACGTTGGAGATCCTGTTCACGTTGCCCGCGCCCTGCACGAGCAGGATGTCATCGTCGCGCATGAGGCCCGGCAGCAGATCGAGCGTCTCGTCGGGCGTCTGGGCATAGACCGGGTTCAGCGCGCCGCGCAGGCGAATGCCCTGACACAGGCTGCGCCCGTCGGCGCCGGGCAGCGGCTCCTCGCCCGCCGCGTAGACCTCGAGCAGGACCAGCAGGTCCACGGCCGACAACTCGCGGACGAAGTCGTCGTAAAGGTCGCGCGTGCGGCTGTAGCGATGCGGCTGGTAGGCCATGACTATTCGCCGGCCCGGCCATACCTTCCGCGCCGTCTCGATGACCCGGGCGAGTTCGGTCGGGTGATGGCCGTAGTCGTCGACCAGCGTCACCCGCGCACCGCCGACCCGAATGTCCTCGAAGACCTGGAACCGTCGCCCGACCCCGGAGAACTCGCGCAGACCCCGCAGGATGGCGGCATCCGGGAGGCCCTCGTCGGTCGCGACCGCGATGGCGGCAAGCGCGTTCAGGACATTGTGATGGCCGGGAATCGCCAGCGCGACATCGAGCGGCGCGCGTCCGCCCGGGCGCTGTGCGGTGAATCGCCAGCTGCGCCCTTCGGCTTCGAGACCGACCGCCCGGTAGTCGCTGTCGGCGGAAAAACCATAGGTCAGGAGCGGTCGCGCCACTTCGGGGAATATGCTCGCCACCTGCGGGTCATCGGCGCACAGCACGGCGCTGCCGTAGAACGGCAGCCGGTGCAGGAACGCCACGAACGTGCGCTTCAGTTCCTCGAAGTCGTTGTGGTAGGTCGCCATGTGATCGCGGTCGATATTGGTCACGACCGCGGCCATGGGCTGAAGGTAGAGGAACGAGGCGTCGCTCTCGTCGGCTTCCGCGATGATGTAGCGGCTCACCCCGAGGCGCGCGTTGGTCCCGGCACTGTTCAGCTGACCACCGATCACGAAGGTCGGGTCGAGATCCGCGGCATGGAAGATCGCCGTGATCAGGCTCGTCGTGGTGGTCTTGCCGTGCGTGCCGGCGATCGCGATGCCATGCCGGTAACGCATCAGTTCGCCGAGCATTTCGGCCCGCCGTACCACCGGTATGCGCCGCTGGTGCGCTGCCACGACTTCCGGGTTCGTCGTGTCGATGGCGCTCGATACCACCAGCACGTCGGCGTCCGCCACCTGGCTCGCGTGGTGGCCGATGCGCACCCGCGCACCGAGCGCGGTCAGGCGCGCGGTGCTCGCCGAGGCGCTGCGGTCGGATCCCGATACCTCGTAACCCTGGTTCAGCAGCACTTCGGCGATGCCACACATGCCGGCGCCGCCGATGCCGACGAAGTGGATCCGGCGGATCCGGCCCATTTCGGGCACCTGGTAGACGCCCGCTTCAGCCACGTTCGCTGTGCTCCAGTTGCAGCCGCAACACGAGCCCGATCATCGTGCAGCAGACGATCAGGCTGTTGCCGCCATAGCTGACGAACGGGAGGGTGAGGCCCTTGGTCGGCAGCACACCGGTGTTGACCCCGAAGTTCACCAGGGCCTGGATCCCGAGCAGGAGGCCGATCCCGTAGACCAGGTAACCGCCGAACCGGTCGCCTGCGTCGAGCGCGCCGCGTGCGACGCGCAGGATACGCACCACCAGCAGCGCGAACAGCGCGATGACCACCAGCGCGCCCACGAGTCCGAGTTCCTCGGCGATCACCGCGAAGATGAAGTCGTTGTGCGCCTCCGGGAGGTAGAAGAGTTTCTGGATCCCTTCGCCGAGTCCGAGTCCGAAGATCTCGCCGCGGCCGAATGCGATCAGCGCCTGGGTCAGCTGGTAGCCGCTGCTGAAGGCGTACTCCCAGGGATTCAGGAAACTCACCAGGCGCTGCATCCGGTACGGCTGCAGGACGGCGAGCGCGGCGAGCGCGGCACCGCCCAGGACCACCAGCAGCAGGAAATGCCGCAAACGGGCGCCGGCCACGAACAGGAGCCCGATCGCGACCGTCATGATCACGACCACCGTGCCGAAGTCGGGTTGCGCGAGCAGCAGGGTCGCGGGCAGGGCCAGCATGGCGAGCGGACGCAGCAGCGCGACCGGCCGGTCGGCGAGATCGTCGTGGAACCGCGCCAGATAGCCGGCGAGGTAGACCAGCAGCAGGAGCTTGCACACCTCGGCAGCCTGCACCGAGAAGGCGCCGAGCCCGATCCAGCGCCGCGCGCCGTTCACTTCTACTCCGACCCCAGGTATCAGGACGGCGGTGCAGAGGGCGAGCGAGGCGACGAGCGCGAGGCGATGACCCTGGCGCCACCACTCGAGCGGCGTCACCAGCGCGCCGCAGAACGCCCCGAGCGCGAGCCCGAGATAGATGCCGTGCTTGATGAGCAGCGTGCTGCTGATGGCGACGGATGCCGAAGCGACCATCACGATCCCGAGCCCCAGGATCATGAGCCAGCTGAAGACCAGCGTGCGGTCCAGCGAGCCGGTCATCGCAGCGCCTCCACCGCGGCCGCAAACGCCGCGCCGCGCGCGGCGAAGTTGCGGAACATGTCGAGACTCGCGCAGGCAGGCGCCAGGAGTACCGTATCGCCGGCTTCCGCCATGGCCGCCGCCGCCGTGACGGCAGCCGGCATGTCCGCGACCCGTACGATCGGCGCCGTACCCGCGAGCGTGTCCGCCAGGCGCGGCGCGTCACGACCCAGCAGGACCAGCCCCTTGACATATCGGTTCACGGGGTCGACCAGCGGCGCGAAGTCCGCCCCTTTGCCGTCGCCCCCGGCGATCAGCACGAGCCGTCTTTGCGCGGGATCGCCGAGGCCTTCCAGCGCCGCGATCGTCGCGCCGACGTTGGTCGCCTTGGAGTCATCGACGAACCGGATCCCGCGGTACTCGCCGACCGGCTGGCAGCGATGCGGCAGGCCCGAGAAGGTGCGAATGCCGTCGGCCAGCGCGCGCTGCGCGGCGGTATTCACGGCGATATCCGCCGGCGCCACCATGGCGAGCGCCGCCAGCACGTTGAGCGCATTGTGACGACCGGCAATGGGCAGCGCGTCGGCCGTCATGAGCCGCACGGGACCGCACGCAAGCCAGCTGCACCCATCCGCGTCGATCAGCCCCCACTGGCCCGGCGCGGGCGCATCCAGCCCGAACGTGACGCACGCCGCGACCGCGGTGGTCGGCGCGGTACGCGGATCGTGACGGTTCACGACCGCCCGCCGCGCGTCCCGGTAGATGCGCTGCTTGCTCGCGGTATAGGCCGCCATGTCGCCATGCCGGTCGAGGTGATCCTCGGTCACGTTGAGGATGGTCGCCGCGGCGAACGGCTGGGCACGCATGCGTTCGAGCTGGAAACTCGAGAGTTCCAGGACGTAGCAGTCACGCGGTGTATCGAGGAGATCGAGCGCGGGTTCGCCAAGGTTGCCGCCAACGCCGGGATTGTGTCCGAGCGCGTGCAACAGGTGTCCGACCAGCGCGGTGACCGTGCTCTTGCCGTTCGTGCCGGTGACCGCGTGGATCGGCGCGCCGCCGGCCGCCTGCACCGCGTCGCAGAACAGATCGATGTCGCTCTGCACCCGCGCGCCGGCGGCGAGCGCCCGCTGCACCAGGCAGTGGTCGAGCCCGATGCCGGGGCTCACGATCACCTCGGCCACGCCGTCGAAGGCGAACGCCGCGGATTCCGCGCCGAAACGAAAGGTCACGTCAGGGTATCCGGCTCGGGCGGCCGCTTCGTTGGGCGGCACGTCACGGGTGTCGAGCACCGTGAGCGGCCTGCGCCCGGCAAGGTGGCGCAGGCAGGAATACCCCGTGATGCCGAGACCGATGATGACGGTGGGCGGACCGGCCGGGCGCATTGCATCGTGCGCACTCATCGGCGCTGCGCTCCGAGCAGTTCCGCCACCAGCGCGCGATCGCTGAACGGCACCCGAACGCCACGCGCCTCCTGGTAGTCCTCGTGCCCCTTGCCCGCGATCACGACCAGGTCGTCCGGGCCGGCACGACCAAGGGCGGCGGCGATCGCCGTGCGCCGGTCCGGCTCCTCGTGGACGCAGGCGCGGCCGGTCAGACCCGCGCGCATGTCGGCGATGATCGCCGTCGGCGTCTCCGAGCGCGGATTGTCACTGGTGAGCCAGAGCACGTCGGCATGCTGCTCCGCGGCTGCCGCCATGAGCGGACGTTTGCCGGG
This sequence comes from Pseudomonadales bacterium, assembly GCA_019634925.1. Classification (GTDB taxonomy): domain Bacteria; phylum Pseudomonadota; class Gammaproteobacteria; order Pseudomonadales; family Azotimanducaceae; genus UBA7803. Next base: position 154,876 of record JAHCAL010000001.1, on the reverse strand, counting down.
ATCCCGGTCGCCGCCGCAGCCGAACACACAGATCAGGCGGCCACGCACGCGCGGCCGCAGCGTGCGCAGCACCTGCAGGAGCGCATCCGGCGTGTGGGCGAAATCGACCACGACCGCGGGACGATCCGGAGCCGCGAACCGCTCCATGCGCCCCGGCACCTGGGCGAGCGAGGCTGCCGCCGCCGCGAGCCCGGCGATCGGGATGCCGTGCGCCGCGAGCACCGCCACGGCCGCGGTCAGGTTGGCGACCGAGAATTCGGCGAAGAGCGGGAGCCGGAAGTCACAGGCGCCCCACGGCGACTGCCAGCGGCCGCGCGCGCCGTCACGGTCGAATACGAGTTCCGACCAGGCCACGTCCCTGACCACCCGCTCGGTACCGGTACTGCCCAAACCGCCCAAGCTGCCACCATCTGCCGCCCGATCGCCGGCGCCATAGGTCACGCACTGCACGGCGGGATCGAGCCCGCCGGCGAGCCGGCGCCCGAACGCATCGTCGCGATTCAGCACGGCAAGCGCGAGGCCGGGCCAGGCGAACAGCTTCGCCTTGGCGGCGCCGTAGGCTTCCATGTCGGCGTGATAGTCGAGGTGATCGCGCGACAGGTTCGAGAACACCGCGGTGCGGAACGGCACCGCCTCGACGCGCCCCTGGTCGAGCGCGTGCGACGAGACTTCCAGGACCGCCCAGGTGCAGCCGGCTGCGCGCAATCCGGCGAGCTGGCGCTGCACGGTGACGGCATCCGGCGTGGTGAGCGCCGCAGTCTCGAGCGTGCCCGGTCGACCCCAGCCGATGGTGCCGATGTAGCCGGCGGGCACGCCGACGCGCTCGGCGAGGTCGGCGAGATAGTGCGCGATCGAGGTCTTGCCGTTGGTACCGGTCACGCCGACACAATGGAGATCACGCCCCGGATCACCGTAGAAACGCGCGGCCAGCCGCCCGATCCGTTCGCGCAGTTCGGGCACCACGACGACCGGTATGCCGTGCGCGTCGACGGCGCGCTCCGCCAGTACCGCCACGGCCCCGCGGCGCGCGGCGTCGGCTGCGTACGCGTGACCGTCGTGCCGGCCGCCCGCGAGCGCGACGAACACGTCACCCGCCGCGACCGCACGGGAATCCAGCGTCATGTGCACCGGTGTCAGATCGGGAACGCCCGACTGGTCCGGGAGCAGCTGCGGTAGTGCGAGGCTCATATCGCCCGCTCCGCATCGGGCCGCACGCCGAGCAGTCGCAGAGCGCGGCCGGCCACCTGCCCGAACACGGGACCGGATACGGCGCCCCCGCCGACTTCCTCGCCTTTCGGCTCGTTGATCACCACGACCATCACGAACCGTGGGTCGCTCGCCGGCGCCAGGCCCGCGAACAACGCGACGTGCCGGGTTTCGTCGTAACCCTGGGCGCCGACCTTGCGTGACGTGCCGGTCTTGCCGGAGACCCGGTAACCCGGCACTCGCGCGCCGGGCGCGGTACCTTCGCGCGCGGTGACCGACTCCATCATCTCCACCACTTCGCGGGCGAGCGACTCCTCGATCACCCGTTCGGCACGCGGCGGACCGGGCTGTTTCAGGATGGTCAGCGGCATGCGCAGGCCACCGCTCGCGAATGCGAGGTAGCCCTGGGTGAGGTGCAGGGGCGAGATCGCGAGACCATACCCGTAGGCAAGCGTCGTGCGCACCACCGGGTTGTTGAGCCCGCGATCGTTCAGCGTGCCAGCCGCTTCGCCCGGCAATCCCACACCCATGTATTCGCCGATGCCGATGCGGGTCAGCACGTCGTACACCGCACGCGGATCGAGGTCGAGCGCAACCTTGGCGATCGCAACCTGGCTCGACTTCTGCAACGCCGTGTTGAGGGAAATGGTGCCGCGGTTCAGCGGATCCTGCACCAGCAGCGACCCGACCCGGTAGTAGCCGGGTGCGGTGGGAATCATCGAGCCGGCTTCCCAGCGTCCCGAGGCGAGCGCGGCCAGCACGGTGAAGGGCTTGATGGTCGAGCCCGGCTCGTAGGTATCGGTGATCGCCTGGTTGCGCACGCCATGCCCGAGCGAGCGGCTGAAATCGTTCGGGTTGTAGCTCGGCTCGTTCACCATCGCGAGGATCTCGCCGGTACGCGCATCCGCCATCACGATGGACCCGGACGACGCCTGGCGAGCCGCGATGGCCGCCTGCAGTTCGCGATGCGCGATGAACTGCAGGCGCAGGTCGATGCTGAGCTCCAGGTCCTTGCCGAACCGCGGCGCTTCGAGGTACTCGAGGTCCTTGATGATCTGACCGCGCCGGTCCTTCAGCACCACCTTGCGACCGTACTGCCCGCGCAGCTGGTCGTTGAACGTGAGTTCGACGCCCTCGAGACCCTGGTCGTCGACGCCGGTGAGCCCGACCACGTGCGCAGTCGTGTCACCTGCCGGATAGTAGCGGCGGTACTCGCGCTGGAAATAGACGCCGTCGAGTCCGAGCGCGCGCACGTCCTCGTACTCCTGCCACGTAGCCCGGCGCTTGAGGTAATAGAATTCGCGCCGCGCATCCGAGCGCAGCTCCATCTGCAGCGTGATCGGATCGAGCTTCAGGATCGTGGCCAGCTGCTCTACCGCGGAGACGTCGAGCGTCACGAAGCTCGGATCGGTCCAGATCGACATGACCGGCGTACTGACCGCGAGCGGCTCGCCGTGGCGATCGTAGATCACCCCGCGAAAAGCCGGCATCGGCTCGGTGCGGATCGAGCGCGCGTTGCCCTGGCCCTGCAGGAAGTCGCTGTCGCGCACGTTGAGATACACGACCCGCACGGCCATCCCGGCGCAGGCCCCGAAGAACACGACCACCAGCAGATAGTGACGCCACGCCTTCACGGTTCGAGGCGCTCCACGGCGTCCGGGAACTGCATGGACAGCTCGGTCTCGGCGATCCGCTCGACGTTGTGGAATGCCGCCTGGGTGCTCCGCTCGAGCAGCAGCCGGCTGTACTCCGCGAGGAGTTCGTCCTGCGTGCGCTGTGCCGCCTGCAGCTCCGCGTGCAGCCGGCGCACTTCGTGACTCTTGAGTGCGACCTGGACGCCCGAGGCGACCACGACGACGAGCAGCGCCAGGATGAACCAGCTCTGCGCGCCCTTCATGCCGCTTGCTCCGACAGCCGCAGCCGTTCCAGTACGCGCAGGCGCGCGCTGCGGGCGCGCGGGTTGTCGGCAATCTCCGCGGCCGACGCGGTGACCCCGGCGCTCACGATACGCGCCTCTGCACGCCCCGCGTCGCCGCGCACGGGCAGCCGCCGCGGCAGGGCGGGCGGCGTCGAGCATGTGCGGAAGAACTGCTTGACCAGGCGATCCTCGAGGGAATGGAAGCTGATCACCGCCAGGCGGCCACCCGGCAGCAGGTGCGCGAACGCGGCAGCGAGGCCACCCGTGATCTCGGCCAGTTCGTCGTTGACCGCCATGCGGATCGCCTGGAAGGCACGGGTCGCGTCGTGCTTGCCCGGTGTGCCGCGCGGCTGGGCAGCGCGCACCACTTCGACCAGCTCACGCGTGGTACGGATCGGCCGCGCGGCGACGATCGCCGCGGCAATCCGGCGCGCGTGGCGTTCCTCGCCGTACTCCCGCAGGACCCGAGCGATCTCCTGCTCGCTGGCCGCGTCGATCCATTCGGCGGCGGTGGGACCGGCACTGGTGTCCATGCGCATGTCGAGCGGGCCGTCGAACCGGAAGCTGAAGCCCCGTTCCGCCTCGTCGAGCTGCGGCGAAGACACACCCAGATCCATCATCACGCCCTGAACGAATTCGATTCCCAGTCCCGCCAGCACGGCGCCGAGCTCGGAGAACCGGCCGTGCACCACCACGAGGCGCGGCTCCGACGCCGCGAGCGCCTGTCCGGCCGCGACCGCTACCGGGTCGCGGTCGATGCCGATCACGCGACTGTCCCGCCCGAGCACTTCCAGCAGGCGGCGCGTGTGCCCGCCGCGCCCGAACGTCGCGTCCACGTACACACCTTCGACCGCGCCGGACTTCGCACCGAGCGCGACGTCCGCACACCCGGTCAGGAGCGTCACCGTCTCCTCGCACAGCACCGGCCGATGCGACGGCATCAGACCGACAGCCCGGTGAACTCGTCTCCGTCCGCCAGCAGCGCGCGCGCACCGTCCGCGAGCCAGGTGTCCATGCGCGACTGCCAGTGCGCCTCGCTCCAGATCTCGATCTTGTTGCCCTGCCCGGCGAGCACCAGCTTGCGGTCCAGCTCCGCGTAGCTGCGCAGCATGGGCGGCAGCAGCAGCCGGCCGTTACCGTCCAGTTCGAGGTCGGTGGCGTGACCGATCAGGAGCCGCTGCAGCAGGCGCGCGCGCTCGCCGATGTTCGACAGGCTCTCGAGCTTGCGCTGCACGGTCTCCCATTCCGGGAGCGGGTACATGAGCAGGCACTTTTCGCGCACGTCGATGGTGACGACCAGGCTGCCGCCGCACTGCTCGACCACGCTCTCGCGGAAGCGCGCCGGCAACGCCATGCGGCCCTTGGTATCGAGCGTCGCGCTGTTGATGCCGCGGAACATCCCCGCCCCCGTCAGGACCGGCTCGCGCGCGGCACGGCGTTGCGATACGCCCCGCCGCGGCACGGTCGGTCGGCCACCGATCCGGTGATCCGGCAGTCCGCGAGCGCCGCTGGGCCCCCTCGACCGCCCTGATCGACCGAATTAGTCCACTTTTTCCCACATATTGCCATCGAGTGACACTAAAGGCGCCACTGATACCTGTCAAGGTCGCCAGGAGGCCTTAACTCTCGGAAATTAAAAGGATTTTCGGCGCCGATTCGCGTTGGACGGCAATTTAACGAGCAGATACGTGCGGTAGATCGCTACATCTCGACCAGAGATGAGCATCTAGAATCTTTTGGCATAAGAGAGGCGGAGAATGCGACGCGTTTGGCAGAACGACTACCCGCCATCCGGCAAGCGAGGGCCGGCGCGCGGCGCCCGGCGCGCGGCGCCCGGGGGAATCCCGGTGCCGGCGCGGGCGATTCGAGGAGTCGGTCGATAAGCCGGGTTCTGTCGGGACGCTTGCGCGTCCGGGCAATCATTCATCTACGACCAGCGTCACCACTGGTCTTGAGCGGCCTACCCGAATCCGGTGCGGACCACACCATTGGATTCCTATTTGGCCTTGCTCCAGGCGGGGTTTGCCGTGCCACGACGTGTTGCCACGCGTGCGGTGCGCTCTTACCGCACCCTTTCACCCTTGCCGTTCGCGTCCCGGAGGACGCGCCTTGGGCGGTCTGCTCTCTGTTGCACTTTCCGTAGGCTCGCGCCTCCCAGGGGTTACCTGGCGCCTCGTCCTGTGGAGCCCGGACTTTCCTCCCGCGGCGCACCGCTCGCGCGGCGTCCGCCGGCGATTGCCTGACTGACTCGGCAAGCAGAATAGGACGCTACGCCATGATTTGCCAGCGCGAAGCAGTGCTGTTCGCCCCTTCCACATTGCGCTCGCACTGCGTCCGCACTGCGTCCGCACTGCGCCAGCATCGCGTCATTCCGCGACGGATCCGCGCAGTTCGAGCGCGAGCGCATACAACTCGCGCTTGCCGACCCCAAGGAGTTCCGCCCCGATCCGCGCCGCCTGCGCCGGCGGCAGCTCACGCGCGAGCACGTCCATGGTCCGGCGGACGTCCGGCGCGGGCGCAGCGCCGGTCGCGCCGGTCAGCACGATCACGAACTCGCCACGCAGCTGGTCGGCCGTCGTCAGCCGCTGCAACAGGTCGGCAGACGTGCCGCGCAGGTACTGTTCGTACCGCTTGGTCATCTCCCGGCCGATCATGACTTCCCGGTCGGGCAGCACCGTCGCGAGATCGCGCAGACATTCGGCGATCCGGTGCGGCGCCTCGAAGATGACCGAAGCTTCTTCGTACGCGGCGAGCGCCTGGAGCCGTTCGCGGCGCTGTGCGGCGCGCGCGGGCAGGAAGCCCTCGAAGCGGAACCGGCCGACCGGCAGCGGACAGACGGAGAGTACCGCGAGGATCGCGCTCGCACCGGGTACCGGGATCACGTCTATGCCGGCCTGCCAGCAGGCCCGCACGAGTTCGAAACCGGGATCGGAGAGCAGCGGCGTGCCGGCATCGGAGACCAGCGCGACATCCTGGTCGGCCAGGCGTTCGAGCACGCGCGCCAGCGCTGCGGATTCGTTGTGGGCGTGCAGGGCCACCAGCTGCGGACCGTCAGCGCCGATCGCCTCTAACAGCACCCGGGTCCGTCTGGTATCCTCGGCGGCGATCATCGCAACCGACTTCAGGACATCCTCCGCTCGCCGGGTGATGTCCCGCAAGTTTCCAATGGGCGTCGCAACGACGTAGAGCACACCTGTCATGCCGGTCCGATTCCTGCTCCCGCTGCTCGCCATTCTCGCACTTCTCCCGACCTGGGGCTGCCAGAGCACGCCGTCGACGCCCGCGGTCGCACCGGAACCCACCGTGGCGCCGCCGGCACCACGTACCGACGGACTCTCCCCTGCCGCGCATGCAGCGCGCGAGTCGCTCGAGTCCGCGGAAGCGATGCTGCGCACCGGCGACTGGGTTGGCGCACGGGCGCTGTTCAGCATGCTGGACGAGGGCGAACTCGTCGCGGCCGACCAGCCGCGGCACCGGCTGCTCGCGGCCGAACTCGCGATCCGCTCGGGCGAACTTGACGAGGCGGCCCGGCTGCTGCTCGGGCTCGATGCGCGGCGACTGCCCGATCCGCTCGACGCACGGTTCGCACAGGCGCGTCTCGCCGGCGCTTCTGGCGCGCCCGCCGCCGCGGCGCGCAGCCTGATGGCACTCGACGCCGCAGCGTCCGCCCGGCAGAAGCAGAACGACACGATCTGGGAGCTGGTCACCCAGACGCCGGTATTCGAGGCGCTGGCCCTGGCAGACCAGGGCGACCCGACCGAGCGCGACTGGTGGGTTTTGCGCCGCGAACTCCTGCGTGCCGGCGACCGCGCCGATCGGCTGCGCCGGATCGCAGCCTGGCAGGCTGAACGTCCGGATCACCCGGCGGCGCGCGTGCCGCCCGCCGTGCTCGGCCAGGACGACGGAAGCTACGTTCGACCGCGCCAGGCCGCACTGATGCTGCCACTCTCCGGCCCGCTCGCCAGGGCCGGGCGCGCGATCCGCGACGGCTTCGTCGCCGCATACCTCGAACAGGCCGGCGCTCTCGAACAGGCCGGACCATTCACCGTCGCGGTCTACGACACCGAGGGCCGCGCATTGAGCGTGGTCTACGAGCAGGCGCTCGCCGAAGGCGCCGACCTCCTGATCGGACCGCTGCAGCGCGAACGCGTCGCCGAGCTGAACAGCCTGGCGCCGGAAGTCCCCGTGCTCGCGCTCAACTATCTAGGCCAGGAGCCCCCCGCCCCGAATCTCGCGCAACTGGGCCTTTCCATCGAGGACGACGCGGCGACCATCGCGACGGCCTTGCGCCAACAGGGCATCGAACGGGTGATGGTGCTGCACGGCCCGCACGACTGGGCGCTGCGCGTCCGCCAGGCGCTCGACGACATGGGTCTCGAGACGGTCGCGACCCATCGGCTGCCCGACCTGCGCACGATCACCGAGAGCGTCGGGCGGGCGCTCGACATCGAAGGCAGCCACGCCCGGCATACCGAACTGCAGCGCCTGCTTGGCGTACCGCTGCAGTTCGCACCGCGACGCCGGACCGACGTGGCGGCACTGGTCGCGCTGGTGAACGCGCTCGAGATGACCGCGCTCGGCCCCGCGCTGCGCTTTCACTACGCCCAGGACATCCCGGTGTACGCGACGTCGCAGACCCTGCAGGGTGCGGGCACCGCGGCGCTGCGCGCGATGGAAGGCATGCTGGTGGCCGACCTGCCGTGGCGTGCGCCGGGCGACCCGGGTTACCGGATGCTGGCGGACGCCTTCCCGGTCGAAGGCAACCCGTTCGCATCGATGTACGCGCTGGGTGCCGACGCGTTCCGGCTCGTGGACCGCATCCACCCGGCGAACCGCGCCACGGCACCGGAGATGCTCGGCAACACGGGCGTACTGACGCTGCAGGGCGACGGACGGATCCGCCGCGAGCTCGAGTTGATGCGCGTGACGCGCGGCAGCCTGACGCCCGGCGCACGGCGCCTGCCCTGATTGCCTGCCGATCCGCGGCATATCGCCGGCCGCGCAGCCGAGGACGCGGCACTCGCGCACCTCGTCGACGCGGGGCTCGAACTCGTCGCGCGCAACCACCACTGCCGGTTCGGCGAGATCGACCTGGTCATGCTGGACGGTGCGACGCTGGTGTTCGTCGAGGTCCGACTGCGCCGGCATGCCGGCTACGGTTCCGGCGCCGACAGCATCACTGCGGCAAAGCGTCGCCGCCTGATCCTCGCTGCCCGGCACTATCTCGGCGGGCTCAGGCGCAGCGTGCTGCCGCCGTGCCGATTTGACGTTGTGTCGGTATCACGGCGAAACTACCCGATGAATCTCGAGTGGATCCGGAATGCTTTCACCGAAGACGGCTAGCGGTATCGCCTGCATCGCACTGACCCTGCTGCTCGGCGCCTGCACGACGATGTCGGACGATCCCCGCGCGCGCACGCCGGGCACGGTCATCGACGACCAGGTCATCGAGACGCTGGTGCGCCAGGACATTCGCGACGCCGATCCAGGGTTCGACGCCGCCAATCTGAACATCGTGAGCTACAACGGGGTCGTGCTGCTCACCGGCCAGGTGCCGAACGAGCAGCTGAAGCAATTAGCCGGTGAACGCGCCCGGCAGATCGAACGGGTCCGCGCGATCCACAACGAGATCGAGATCGCGGCGCCCTTGTCGCTGGTCGCGCGCGGCAACGACACCTGGCTGACCACCAAGGTGAAGGCGCGCATGCTGCAGGACGAGGAACTCGTCGCGGGCAAGATCAAGGTGATGACGACCAACGGCGTCGTCTACCTGATGGGCCTGCTGCCGCGGGAGGAAGCCGATCGGGCCGTCGAGGTGGCGCGTACGGTCTACGGCGTGCAGAAGATCGTCAAGGTCTTCGAGTATCTCTGACCGCCATCGCGCGGTCATTTCACCCGCTTGAGGTGCCCGCCGCGGGTGCCCGGCGCACGCGGTCCGTTGCCCGGCCCGTCATCGGGTGACTCGCCTTCGGTATCCGGTGCTCGCCCGTCGGTCAGGGGCCGCGCGGCGGGTTCCGTGAACGTTTCCGCCTCGAACACCATGCCCTCCCCCGTCTCGCGCGCATAGACGGCGATCACGCTCGCCATGGGCAGGCACAGGAACCGGGCGCGGCCGCCGAAACGCCCCTCGCAGGTCACCGCGTCGCGGCCGATCTCGAGGCCACGCACGGCGGCAGGGGAGACGTTCAATACGATGCGGCCGTCACGGACGTGCTCCTGGGGTACGTCGACACCCGGCACCGTGGCGTCGACCAGCACGTGCGGCGTGAGGCCGCAGTCGACGATCCAGTCGACCAGTGCCCGCAGCAGGTACGGGCGCCGCGCCGGCCTGTCCGGCTTGCCCGGCACGTCCCGGGACCCGCCTTCAGTCCTGCATCTCGAGTTCGGCTTCCGTGAGGCTCAGCCGGAACGACTCGCGATCGAACATCGCCTGCATGTACTTGATCAGCGGCCGCGCGGTGCGGTCCGGCAGCGCGATGTCGACCACTTTCAGGCGCCACAGGATGGGCGCCACGCAGCAGTCGACCAGGGTGAACTCGTCGTTCATGAAGAACGGCTTCTCGGCGAAGATCGGTGCCACCGCAACGATGCTTTCGCGCAGTTCCTTGCGGGCCTTGGTGATCGCGGCCTCACGACCCTTGCCGGCCATGAGGATGTCGAGCCGGCTGCTCCACTCGCGCTCGACCCGGGTGATCCAGAGCCGCGAGAGCGCGCGCTGCACCGGGTACACCGGCAGCAGCGGCGGGTGCGGAAACCGCTCGTCCAGGTACTCCATGATCACGTTGGCCTCGTAGAGCACCAGGTCGCGATCGAGCAGGGTCGGCAAACTGTTGTACGGATTGATCTCCGCAAGATCCTCGGGCTTGTTCGACGGATCGACATCGACGATATCGACCGTGACGCCTTTTTCGGCCAGCACCATGCGCACGCGATGCGAATAGTGGTCGCGCGCGTCCGAAAAGAGGGTCATCGAGGAACGCTTGGTAACCAGACTCATGAATATTCACCCCGCGGCAGTCGACAGGCCTGAGAGCCGGAACAGGTACAGCATGGAAAGCGACCGGTCGCCGCGCGCGGCGACCGGGACGGATATCAGCGGACGGCCTTGTTGTACTCGCGCCCGAGCAGCCAGGTGAACACCCACAGGATCAGCAGGAACAGCAACACGTAGCCACCGATGCGGTGCCGCTCCAGTCGGCTGGGATCGCCCACGTAATGCAGGAAATTGCTGATGTCGTAGACCGCCTGGTCGTATTCTTCCGCCGTGTACAGCCCGGTGCCCTCCTCGAGCACCAGCTGGTCGCACTTCTCCTCGGTGATCGGGCGGCCCGGCTCGAGCGGGTCGCGCATCTCGCCCCGGTTCGCAGCGATCTTCGGAACCTGGATGCAGCCCGAACGCTGGATGCCCTGCAGGTCGATCAGTGCGTGGGGCATGCCGACGTTCTCGAATACCTTGTTGTTCACGCCGAGCGGCCGCGTCTCGTCGAGATAGAAGGTCTTGAGGTAGTTGTAGACCCATTCGGGGCCGCGTACACGGGTGACCATGGTGAGGTCCGGCGGTGGTGCGCCGAACCAGTCCTTGGCGAGCTGGGGGTCCATCGCCGTCTCCATCAGGTCACCGATCGCCTGGCCGGTGAACACCAGGTTCTCGAGCGCCAAGTCATGCGGGATCTGCAGGTCGTCCGCGGTGCGCTCGTAGCGCTGGAATTGCAGCGAGTGACAGCCGAGACAGTAGTTGACGTACAGCCGGAAGCCGTTCTGCAGCGACGGTACGTTCTTGAGATCAGGCTTCATCGGCTCCATCGGCCAGTTCGAAGCCGCCGACCAGGCCATACCCGGGAGGAGCAGGGCGAGCGCAAGAATGGACCGTGTTTTCATCGCATGGTCACCCTTTCCGGAACCGGTTTGGTCTTCTCGACCCGTGTGTACCAGGGCATCAGCACGAAGTAGGCGAAGTACAGCGCCGTGCAGATCTGCGCCATCAGGGTCGCGGCCGGGGACGACGGGATGGTGCCGAGGTAACCCAGGATGAAGAAACTCAACACGAACAGCGCCAGCATCACCTTGGAGATCCAGCCCTTGTACCGGATCGACTTGACCGGGCTGCGGTCGAGCCAGGGCAGGATGGCCGGGACGACGATCGCGCCGGCCATGACCACGAAGCCCCAGAACTTGGCCGACAGGCCGAACAGCGGATAGGTAGCAGCGCGGAGCATCGCGTAGAACGGCGTGTAGTACCAGACCGGCACGATGTGGTCAGGTGTCTTGAGCGGATTCGCCTGCTCGAAGTTGGGCTTCTCGAGGAAGTAGCCGCCCATTTCCGGGGCAAAGAACACGACGGCGCAGAAGATGAACAGGAAGCCGACGATGGCGGGAAGGTCGTGCCCGATCGTGTAGTAGGGGTGGAACGGGATCCCGTCGAGCGGAACGCCGTTGGCATCCTTGTGCTTCTTGATCTCGATGCCATCCGGATTGTTGGAGCCCACGTGGTGCAGGGCCACGATGTGCACGAACACGAGCATCACCAGCACCAGCGGCAGCGCCACCACATGCAGCGCGAAGAACCGGTTGAGGGTGATCTCCGACATCAGGAAGTCGCCACGAACCCATTCCATCAGGTCGGGGCCGATCAGCGGCAGTGCACCGACCAGCGACACGATCACCTGCGCGCCCCAGTAGGACATGTTGCCCCATGGGAGCAGGTAGCCGAAGAAGCCTTCCGCCATCAGCACGACGAAGATCGCCATGCCGATCAGCCACAGGAGTTCGCGCGGCTTGCGGTACGAGCCGTACATGAGCCCACGGAACATGTGCAGGTAGACCACGATGAAGAATGCCGACGCGCCGGTGGAATGCAGGTACCGCAGGAGCCAGCCGTATTCGACGTCGCGCATGATGTACTCGACCGAGCGGAACGCGCCGTCGCCGCTCGGGACGTAGCTCATGGTCAGCCAGATCCCGGTCAGCAGCTGGTTGACCAGCACCACTACGGAGAGCACGCCGAAGAAATACCAGAAATTGAAGTTCTTCGGCGCGTAGTAATGCGACATGTGGTACTCGAACGTTTCCGTCAGCGGGAACCGTTCGTCGACCCATGCCATGAAATTGCCCCATGCCGCAGCGGCCTTGCCTCTGCCGGGCACATTACCCTGCGTATGCGGTGCTTGCGTCTGCGGTGCCTGCGTATGCGGTGCTGGGGCCATCAGACCATCTCCTCGTCTTCGCCGATGACTACGACCGTGTCGCTGACGAAGCGATAGGGCGGCACCGGCAGGTTGTCCGGCGCCGGCACGCTCTTGACGACGCGCCCCGCGAGATCGAACCGGGAGCCGTGGCAGGGACAGAAGAAGCCCCCCTCCCAGTTCGGGTCGAACGGTTGTGGTTCGACCCGACCGTAATATTTCGGCGAACAGCCGAGGTGCGTACACAGCCCGATGTAGACGCCGATTTCCGGACGCACCGAGCGCCAGCGGTTCTGTGCGTAGCCCGGCTGCATTTCCGTGTTGCCGGACTCGGGGTCCGCCAGAGCGTCGTTGTCGCGCTTGAGTCGCTCGACCGCGTCCGCGTCACGGGACAGTACGAAGATGGGTTGTCCGCGCCAGGCCGGGGTCGGGCCCAGCATCTCGCCGACCTGCAGTTTGCTGATGTCGATGGTGGTCGGCGCCCCGAGCGCGCGTGCCTTGGCGCTCGGCTTCCAGGACGCTACGAAGGGGACGGCCGCACCGACCACGCCGACCGCCCCGACCACCGCGGTCGCACCGATCAGAAAGTAGCGGCGTTGCCTGTTGATGGTGCTGGTGTCGATGCTCGCCGCGAGTTCCTCCGCGGACGGTTTAGCGACTTGATCGCCATGGCTCACAGCCGTGCTCCCCAACTGGATTTATCGTCGAGAGTCTACCACACGCGGCTCGCGCTGGGCCCCGGCGACACATGCCCGGGGCGTGACTGCGCGGCCTTCGGGGCCGCGCAGGCAACGGTCAACGCTTGGAGTATTGCGGACGCTTGCGCGCCTTGCGCAGACCCACTTTCTTGCGTTCGACCGCCCGCGCATCGCGGGTGAGGAAGCCGGCACGGCGCAGCGGCGCGCGCAGGCTCTCGTCGTGCTCGACCAGCGCACGGGCGATGCCGTGCCGGATCGAACCCGCCTGGCCGGAGTTGCCGCCGCCGGCGACCGTCACGCGGACGTCGACCCGGCCGACCAGTTCTGCCACTTCCAGCGCCTGGCGGACGATCATCCGGGACGTCTCGCGACCGAAGTACCGGTCGAGCGGGAGGTCGTTGACGACGATGGAGCCGGTGCCCGGCTTGATGAACACACGTGCGGCCGCGGTCTTGCGACGCCCGGTGCCGTAGGACTGGGTAACTGCCATGCGTTAGATTTCCAGAGGTTCCGGTTGCTGTGCACTGTGCGGGTGTTCGTTGCCTGCGTAAACCTTGAGTTTACGCAGCATGTCGCGCCCGAGCGGACCGCGCGGGAGCATGCCTTTCACCGCGCGCTCGATGATCCGTTCCGGATGGCTGTCGCGCAGGTGCTCGAAGCTGATGCCCTTGATGCCGCCCGGGTAGCCGGTGTGATGGTAATAGATCTTGTCGGTGGTCTTGGCACCGGTGACCTGCACCTTCGCCGCGTTGACCACGACGACGTAGTCGCCGGTGTCCACGTGGGGGGTATATTCCGGCTTGTGCTTGCCGCGCAGGCGCCGGGCGATCTCCGTAGCCAGCCGGCCGAGGGTCTTCCCTTCGGCGTCGACCACCAGCCAGGACCGCTGAACGTCCTGTGCACGCATGCTTACCGTCTTCATGAACTCGCGTCCCGGGGGGCCAGATTTTTGGGAGGGCGAATCTTAACGGACGGGATTGGGCAATACAACGACTTCGAATGGACCCGCCTCATGCCCGATGCGAGCGGGCCAGGTACTCGTGGGACTGCATCTCGAGGAGCCGGCTCTCGGTCCGCTCGAACTCGAAGCGCAGGCGCTCGCCCCCGTAGAGTTCGGTGACCGGCGCCTCCGCCGACATGATCAGCTTGACCGCGCGATCGTAGAACTCGTCGACCAGGCTGATGAACCGGCGCGCGGCGTCTTCGGAGCGCACCGTGAAGCGGGGCACGTTGGACAGCACCACCGCGTGGAAGATGCGCGACAGCTCGATGTAGTCGTTCTGGCTGCGCGGGCCTTCACAGAGCTCGCGGAACTCGAACCAGGCCACGTCCTCGGCGACCCGGCGCGCGCGGATCGGGCGACCCTCGATGGTCAGCACCACGTTCTCGGCCGGGGCCTCCGGCGCGAGTGCGGCGAAGCTGCGCGCAAGGCTCAGGTCCGCCTCGCGGTCGAGCGGACAGTGGTAGATCTCGGCCCGCTCGAGGACACGCAACCGGTAGTCGACCTGACCATCGACGTTGTGCACCCGCGTGTGGCGCTTCAGCAGGTCGATCGCCGGCAGGAAGCGGCGCCGTTGCAACCCGTTCTCGTACAGCCGGTCCGGCTCGACGTTGGAGGTGGCGACCAGCGTGACCCCGCGGGCGAACAGGCCCTGCAGCAGTTCCGCGAGAATCATGGCGTCGCCGATGTCGGAGACGAAGAACTCGTCGAAGCAGAGCACGCTGCTCTGAGCGGCGAGTTCCGCCGCCACGATCTGCAGCGGATTCGGCTTGCCGGCGTGGTCCTTGAGCGACTGGTGAACGCGCTGCATGAACCGGTGAAAGTGCATGCGCTGCCGGTCGTCCGCGGGCAGGCATTCGTAGAAAAGGTCCATGAGCAGCGTCTTGCCGCGCCCGACGCCCCCCCAGAGATACAGCCCGGTCACCGGCTCCGTTTCGGGCTGACGCCGGCCCAGCAGGCGTCCGAGCAGGCCGGGCCGCGCCGCGGCACGCGCTTCCAGGCGCCGGTAGAGATCCTCCAGCAGGGCCACCACCTCGGCCTGGGCGGGATCCTCGGCGAAGCCGGGGCCGGCCAGCAGGGTCCTGTATTTCTCGGCGGGCGACACGATGTCGGGCAACGCCCTACCGGTCGGGCCGATTGTGGTCGATCCCGCGCACGCGCGCTTCCGCGGCGCGGGCGTGGGCTTCGAGCCCTTCGCCGTGCGCGAGCGTGGCCGCGATGCGGCCCAGACGCTCGGCGCCTGCCGGGCTCAGGCGGATCACGGAACTGCGTTTCTGGAAGTCGTACACCCCGAGCGGCGAGGAGAACCGCGCCGTCCCGAACGTGGGCAGCACGTGGCTCGGTCCGGCCACGTAGTCGCCGATCACTTCCGGCGAATGCGCCCCGACGAAGATCGCGCCCGCATGCCGGATGCCGGGCAGCAGCGCGTCCGGGTCCGCCACGGCGAGTTCGAGGTGTTCCGGCGCGATCCGGTTGACCAGGTGCACCGCCTCGGCGAGATCGCGAACCCGGATCAGCGCACCCCGCCCGGCCAGCGATGCCTGGATCGTCGCGGCGCGCGGCCGCTCGGCAAGGAGCCTCGCCATGGCTGCCTCCACCGCGTCGAGGTAGGCCGGGTCCGGCGCGACCAGGATCGCCTGGGCCGCGGCATCGTGTTCGGCCTGCGAAAACAGGTCGAGCGCCATCCAATCGGCCGGCGCGGTGCCGTCCGCGACGATCAGCACCTCGCTCGGGCCGGCGATCACGTCGATCCCGACGGTGCCGTAGACCAGCCGCTTCGCCGCCGCGACGTAGGCGCCGCCCGGCCCGACGATCTTGTCGACCCGTGGCACCGTCGCGGTACCGAACGCCAGCGCGGCGATCGCCTGCGCGCCGCCGATCGCGAATGCCCTGTCGATGCCGGCCGCATGGGCGGCCGCCAGCACCAGGTCGTTGCGCCGGCCGTCCGGGGTGGGAACCACCATGACCAGCTCGCCGACGCCCGCCACGCGCGCGGGAATGGCGGTCATCAGCACCGTGGACGGATAGGCCGCCTGGCCGCCGGGTACGTACAGGCCGACCCGGTCGAGCGGCGAGACCCGCTGCCCCAACCGGCTGCCGTCCTCGTCCGTGTATTCCCAGTCCGCCGCCAGCTGCCGCCGGTGATAGGTCTCGATGCGCGCGGCCGCCTGCTCCAGCGCCGCGCGCTCGGCCACAGGCAGCCCCTGCCAGGCCGCGGCGAATTCCGCGGGTCCGAGCACCAGCGCCGCCCCATCGGCCGGCTGCCAGCGATCGAAGCGGGCCGTGTACTCGAGGAGCGCCGCGTCGCCCCGCGCTCGCACCGCGTCGATTACCTCGCGCGCCACCCGGTTGACCGCGTCGTCCTCGCTCAGGTCCCACGCCAGCAGCGCGGCGAGCGCCGTATCGAATCCGGGCGCGCCGGCGTCGAGCCGGCGGATACCGAGCGCTCCGTCCGCACTCACGCGCGCGACGCTCCGGGAGCAGCCGGCGCCAGGCGCGCGGCTTGTGCGCGCAGCCCGTCGATGAAGGCCTGGACCTCGTCGAACTTGAGTTTCATGGAGGCGCGGTTGACGATCACCCGCGAGCTGATCTCGGCAATCGTCTCGAGCGCCTCGAGGCCGTTCGCCTTCAGGGTGTTGCCGGTATCGACGATGTCGACGATGCAGTCGGCCAGGTTCATGAGCGGCGCGATCTCCATCGCGCCGGCGAGCGGGATGATCACCACCTGACGCCCCTGGGCCTCGAAGTAGCGGCGCGCGGCGCGCACGAACTTGGTCGCGACCCGCAGCGGGCCGCGACTGATGTCGACCCCGACCGGCGCAGCCGTCATCAGCCGGCAGCGCCCGATACCGAGATCGAGACACTCGTAGAACCCGGCGGTGTCGTGTTCGAGCAGGGTGTCCTTGCCGACGATACCGACGTCGGCTGCCCCATACTCGACGTAGGTCGGCACGTCCGAGCCGCGCACCACGATCAGCCGGTGACCGCCGGTCACCGTGGGAAACACGAGCTTGCGGCTGCCGTCCAGGCTCTCCGCCGGTGCGTAGCCGGCGGCCGTGATGAGCGGCAGGCATTCCTTCAGGATGCGGCCGCGGTTCAGCGCGATGGTAAGTCCCATGATCCTCAGCCGGAAATCCGCTCCACGTCGGCCCCGAGCGTCTGCAGCTTCTCCTCGATCGTCTCGTAGCCGCGATCGATGTGGTAGATGCGGTCGATCACCGTCGTCCCGTCCGCCACCAACCCTGCCACCACCAGGCTGAACGACGCCCTGAGGTCCGTCGCCATGACCGGCGCGGCCTTGAGGCGTGGCACGCCGTGTACCACCGCGTGGGATACGCTCGCCAGCTCGATGTTGGCGCCGAGCCGGTTCAGTTCCTGGACGTGCATGAAGCGGTTTTCGAAGATCGTCTCCGTGACGTGACTGGTCCCGTCGGCGATCGCGTTCAGCGCGAGGTACTGGGCCTGCATGTCGGTCGGGAAACCCGGGTACGGTGCCGTGTCGATATCCACCGCCCGCGGCCGCCGGCCGTGCATGTCGAGCTCGATCCAGTCGGGGCCGGTCGCGATCTCCGCACCGCTCTCGGCGAGCTTGTCCAGCACGGCCGTCAGATCGCCCGGATGCACGTCGGTGAGCCTGATCCGACCGCCGGTCGCAGCGGCTGCGATCAGGTAGGTGCCGGCCTCGACCCGATCCGGCATCACCCGCCAGGCGCAGCCGTGCAGGCGCTCCACGCCGTCGATCACGATCTCCGGGGTGCCGTGGCCGCGAACCCGGGCGCCCATGGCGTTCAGGAAGTTGCCGAGATCGACGATCTCCGGCTCGCAGGCGGCGTTGCGCAGCACCGTCGTGCCCCGCGCGAGCGCGGCACCCATCATGAGGTTCTCGGTACCCCCGACGGTCACCAGGTCGAAGCGGAAGTCCGCCCCGCGGAGTCCGTCCGCGGCCTCGGCGATCACATAGCCGTCCGCCATGTCGATGCGCGCGCCGAGCGCCTCGAATCCCTTCAGGTGCTGGTCGACCGGGCGGGCCCCGATCGCACAGCCGCCGGGCAGGGACACCTCCGCCCGACCAAACCGGGCGAGCAACGGCCCGAGCACGACGAACGATGCGCGCATGGTCCTGACCAGGTCGTATGGCGCACGCAGGGTCTGCATCTCGCGCGCCCGGATCTCGACCGCCATGCACTCGTCGACCAGCACCTCGGCACCGAGGTGGCCGAGCAGTTCGAGCATGGTCGTCACGTCGTGCAGATGCGGCAGGTTCGCGAGCCGCACGGGCTCGTCGGTGAGGAGCGTGCCGGCCAGGATCGGCAACGCGGCATTCTTGGCCCCGGACACCCGGAGGCTTCCCGACAACCGGCGTCCGCCGGTGATGCGCAGTTTGTCCATGGAAACGGCCCGCCCTACCGATCGGGCGTGAGCGCGCGTATGGTCACCGCGTGCAGCGTGCCGTCGGCGATCAAGTGCTGGATGCAGGCATACACCGCCTGCTGCTTGCGCACCCGCGACATGTCCGCGAACACGTCGCTGACCACCGTGATGAGCGCACGGTTGCCCTCGACTTCCGCCTCCACCTGCGCGCCCGGTATGCCCGCCTCGACGGCGGCCCTGATCACGTCCTTCATGCTTGCTCCGCGGCCGGCGCGGGTGTGCCGTCCGAGTCGGACCCGTCGCTAAGGTATTCCTTCATCTTCTCGCCCGCCTCACCGACCAGCGGCAGCAATTCCGTTACACCGTACAGTTCGATGATGTTGCGCAGATCCGCCGGCGGATCGAGGAAGCGTACCTGCTTCCCGCGCCCCCGTGCATGGCGCAGCCAGGCGAGCAGCAGGGCGACCACCAGGCTGCTGCTGGCGCGCACGCCGGACAGGTCGAAATCGACTTCGTCGGGACCATGGTCGACGAACGCTTCGCCGGCGTGACGGGTGGCAGCGGCATCCTGGAAGCCGACCGCCTCCGGGACAGCGAACACCGTTGCCGCAGTGCCGGCCAAGCTCAGCTCCCTGCGCCCTGCTGGCCCGACAGCGTCTTCTCGAGTTCGGCGGCCTCGGACGCGAGCATGTCGCTCCAGCCGTCGATCACCTTGTCGAGGCTGCCGCTGTTGCGCGGGTCGTTCATCGCGGCAGTGAACTGGTTCCGATAGGTCAGGCCGATGTTGACGCCGTTGACGATGATGTTCCTGACCTGCCAGTCACCGTTGCGGCCGACCGCCATCGAATACTGCACCGGGTAGACGCTGCCGCTCGGCGTCGTCACTTCCATGCGCACCGTGTGGCGCTTCGGGTCGCGCGCCGGCTGGCTCGGCGGCAGGACACGGATCACGCCATTGCTGAATTCGGTCAGCGCGAGCGAATAGGTGCGCACCAGACCCCACTTGAACGAATCCGAGAAGCGCCGCCGCTGCTCGGGCGTGGCCGCCCGGTAATGCACGGCCATCACGCTGCGCGCGAAGCTGTCGAAGTCCACCGCATCGTCGAGCAGGGCGGTCACTTCGCGGTAGAACCGTTCCGGGTCCTCCTTCGCATAGCCGCGCGCCTCCTCGATCAGGGCAAGCACGGCATCCGAGACCTCCTGGACACGCTCCTCGGCGCTCCGGGTGGCAGCGGACGCAACAACCGGCAGCGCCAAGAGAAGCATGCAAAGGACGAGCGCACACGGGCCGAACAGCCAGGAACGCGCGCCACGGGTCCACGGGGATCGGGTGGCGGTCATGTCAGGATCCTCCCAGGCGGGTCACGAAATCACCGATGAGGTTCTCGAGGACCAGGGCGCCCTGGGTGTCCTCGATGTAGTCGCCGTCGGCCAGCATCTCGTCGTCGGCGCCGGGCATCAGGCTGATGTAGCGCGCGCCGAGCAGCCCCTCGGTCAGGATGCGGGCGCCCGTATCGACCGGCAGCTCGCCGGTCGAGCCGATGATCTGCATTTCCACGGTGGCCTGGCCATAGGCGGGGTCCACGGTGATCGCCGTGACCCGCCCGATCGTCACACCGGCCATGCTGACCTTGGAGCGCACGCGCAGACCGGCGACGTCGCTGAACGTCGCGTACAGCCGGTAGTTGCCTTCCTCGCGCGTGAAGCTGACGCCGCTCACCTGGACCATCAGCACCACGAACGCCAGCACGCCGGCGAGCACGAACGCGCCGACGCTGATTTCTACGGTTCGCATCCGGATCATTCGAAATCTCCATACATCCCGAGGGTCAGGATGAAGTCGAGTGCCAGCACCATGACCGAACTCATCACCACGGTACGCGTGGTCGCGCGGCCGATGCCCTCCGCGGTCGGAACCGTGTCATAGCCCTGGAACACCGCGATCCAGGTGATGACGAGCGCGAAGACGACGCTCTTGATGGTGCCTTTGCCGAGATCTTCCCACAGTTCCACCGCATCCTGCATACCCGACCAGAATCCGCCCGGGTCGGCGCCGAGCCACTCGACCGCCACCACCATGCCGCCGTAGATGGCGACCACGTTGAAGATCGCGGTCAGGAGCGGCATGCAGAGCAGCCCGGCCCAGAGCCGCGGCGCCACGATCCGGCGCAGCGGGTCGACCCCCATCATTTCCATGATCGACAGTTGCTCGGTGCTTTTCATCAGGCCGATCTCGGCGGTGATCGCGGAGCCGGCCCGCCCGGCGAACAGCAGACCGGTGACCACCGGACCGAGTTCCCTGAGCAGGACCAGGGCGAGCCCGAGACCGACCGCGTCCTCGGCGCCGAAGCGCGCGAGCTGGGTATAGAACTGCAGCGCGATGACTGCCCCGATCGAGAACCCCGACAGCACGATGATGACCAGCGAAAGCACGCCGATGCTGTAGATCTGCCGGATCAGCAGCGCGTAATCGCCGCGGCGCGGCAGACCCCAGAGCGCGGTCGCCCACATGATGCTCGCGCGGCCGAGGTTGCTCATGCGCTCGAGCGTGCGTGCGCCGAGTCGCTGCAGAAAATCGATCATGCCGCGCGGCCGCCGACCAGTTCGCTTTCGAGATCCACCGCCGGATAGTGGAACGGTACCGGGCCGTCGGGTCGGCCGTGCATGAACTGCCGGATCAGCTCCGAGCCATCCGCGCGCAGCGCAGCCGGGGTGCCGGCACCGATCACCTTGCCGTCGGCGATGACGTAGAGCTTGTCGGCGATGCTCGAGGTCTCGTGGATATCGTGCGACACGACGATGCTGGTGGTCTTGAGCGCGACATTCAGATTCTTGATCAGGGTCAGCACGACGCCCATCGCGATCGGATCCTGCCCGGTGAACGGCTCGTCATACATGAGCAGGTCGGGATCGAGCGCGATGGCCCGGGCGAACGCCACCCGGCGGGCCATGCCACCGGAGAGCTCGCTCGGGTACAGGTCGCGCGCACCCCGGAGTCCGACGGCATTGAGCTTCATGAGCACGAGATCGCGGATGCTGTCCTCGGGCAGCGACGTGTGCTCGCGCAGCGGAAACGCGACGTTCTCGAACACCGTGAGATCCGTGAACAGCGCCGAGGACTGGAACAGCATGCCGATGTGCTTGCGCAGCTCGAACAGCTCGTCACGGCCCACGCGCGCCACGTCGACGCCGTCGACCAGCACCTGGCCCGCATCCGGGCGCAACTGGCCGCCGATGATGCGCAGCAGCGTGGTCTTGCCGGTACCGCTCGGCCCCATGATGCCGGTGATGCGGCCGCGCGGAATGTCCATCGACAGACCGTCGAAGATCTTGCGTTCGCCGCGCGAGAAGTACAGGTCCCGGATCTCTATGTAGGCGCCGTCTGCCATTCCGTCCTGGTGCCCAGTGAGGGTGCGCAACTATACCATCTCCCCCTGCAGCACCTGCACCACCTGCTGCTCCAACCGGAGCGCCTGCGGCGCCCCTCCTGCATGCCCTGCCGGCGCCCGGGCACCGCCCCGGCGGCGTGGGGGGGCGCCGGTTGGCCGAACGCCCACGAACCGTCTAAAGTGCGCGTCACGTCAACCATCGGGGCACGCCGGCGTTCGACCGCGCTCAATCATGTGGGTTCCTCTGCTCGCGCTCATCTTCGGCTTCCTGACGCTCATCTGGAGTGCCGACCGGTTTCTGTCCGGCGCAGCGAGCACGGCGCTGAACCTCGGCGTTCCGAAACTCCTGATCGGCCTCACCGTCGTGTCGCTCGGCACCTCGACGCCGGAAATCCTGGTCGCGATCGCGGCCGCCATCGACGGCAACGCGCTCATGGCGATCGGCAACGCGATCGGCTCCAACATCGCCAACATCGGCCTGGTGCTCGGCCTGACCGCCATGGTCGCGCCGCTGCCGTTCTCGAAGGGCGTCCTGCGCCGGGAGCTGCCCTGGCTGCTGCTGGCCACGTTCGTGACGATGGTGCTCATGTTCGATCTCGAGCTGTCGCGCATCGACGGACTCATTCTGTTCGGCGGCCTCGCGTACATTCTCTACCGGCTGGCCCGCCAGGGCGGTGGCAATCCGGATGCCCTGCCCGAGGAAATGGAGGAAGAGCTTCAGGAGCTGCCGCAGCTCGGCTCCCGGCAGGCCTGGTTCTGGCTCGGCATCGGCCTCATCGTGATGCTCGCCAGCGCCCAGCTCCTGGTCTGGGCCGCGACCGAGATCGCGCTGTGGCTCGGCGTCAGCCAGCTGATCATCGGGCTGACGGTCATCGCGGTCGGCACCAGCCTGCCGGAACTCGCCACGACGCTCGGCGCCGCCATCAAGGGGCAGAACGAGATCGCCATCGGCAACGTGGTGGGCTCCAACATCCTGAACCTGCTCGCCGTGCTGGCCGTTCCCGCCCTGATCAGTGCCCCGCTCTTCGACAATGTCGCGTTCTGGCGGGATGCCGGCATGATGCTGGCGTTGACCCTCGCGCTCGCGCTGTTCGCCTATGCCATCGGCTCGCGTCCCGTGATCACGCGCTTCGAAGGCGCCGTGATCCTGTGCGGCTGGATCGGCTACAACTACGTGCTGTTCCAGCACATCTCGCTGCCGTGACGTCGCTGGCCGAGTCGGTGCGCGCACGCGCGGCAGCCATCCGGCTGGTCAGCTTCGACGTCGACGGCGTACTGACCGACGGCCGGCTGCTCTACACGGAGCAGGGCGACGAGATCAAGGCGTTCCACGTACAGGACGGCAGCGCGATCAAGCTCCTGCTGGAGTACGACATCGAGGTCGCGCTGATCACCGGGCGCCGCTCGGCCATGGTCGCCCGGCGCGCCGCGGAACTCGGTATCCGGCACGTCTTCCAGGGCGTGGCCGACAAGGCGGAAGCGCTGGCGGAACTGTGCACGGCACTGCGCCTCACGCCGGCGGAGATCGCCCACGTCGGCGACGACCTGCCCGATCTGCCCCTGTTCCGGCAGGTCGGCTTCGCGATCGGCGTGCCGAACGGGCACCCGGCGACCCACGGGCACGTCCACCACGTGACCACGCTCCCCGGCGGCGCCGGGGTGGCGCGGGAAGTCGCGGAACTCCTGCTCCGCGCCCGCGGCAACTGGCCGTTCGACCCGTGAGCGATTACGAAGATCATGCCGGGCGCCGCCTGGCGCGCATCTGGTTGCACGGCACGGTGGTGGCGCTCGCGATCGCGGCCGGCGCCCTGCTGCTGAACCGCGCGGCCGGACCCGACCGTGACGCCACGGACCTCGGCGCCGTTGCCGCGGAACCGGACATCCACGTCGAAACGGCGGTGCTGCGCCAGTTCGGCGCCGACGGCGCCCTGCAGTACGCGCTGACCTCGGCGGAGATCCGCTACTTCCAGCGCGACGGCCTGGCCACCCTGGCCGCACCGGACCTGGTCCTCTACGACCGCGACCGGCACGCCTGGCAGATCCGCGCGGCGACCGGCACGCTGCACGGACCGAGCGTCAGCGGCGCGGGCGCCGAACTGGTGCGGCTCGAGGACGACGTCGTGCTGCAGCCCGTCGAACGACGCGAGCGGCTGCGGCTGACCACGAGCTCACTCACCCTCTATCCGGATCGTCAATACGCCGAGACCGACCAAGCTGTTATCATCGACGGCGAATTCGGCCGGACGGCGGCCGCCGGTTTGGAAGGTGACCTGCAAGGTGGTCTGCTCAAATTGTTCTCCTCGGCCGAGCGCCCGGTGCAGACCGTCCTGCTTCCCGGCCAGTTCAAGTAGCCGGCGCCCGCTCCTCGCCCGCGCGCTCGCGCTGCCCCTGTTCGCACTGCCCCTGTTCGCGCTCCCCGTGCACGCACTGCCCGGCGACGCCGACCAGCCGATCCACATCCGCGCCGACGCGGCCGAAATGGACCAGACCAGCGAACGGATCGTCTACCGCGGCGCGGTGCGTGTCGATCAGGGCTCGCTGCGCGTCGACGCCGAACAGATCACGGTGGAATACGAGGACCAGAAGGTGGTGCGCATCGTCGCCCAGGGCGGTCCGGCGACCTATCGGCAGGAACTCGAGAACCCGAGCGGCGAAGTCGTCGCGCAGGCGACCAACATCACCTACCTGACCCGGGACGAGCGGCTGGAACTGCACGGCGGGGCGTTCCTGAGCCAGCAGGGCAACGAGATCAGCGGCGATACCATCGTCTACGACATGGTCGCCGGTCGGGTCGAAGCAGTCTCGGGCGAAGGCAGTCCGGTGCGCATGGTGCTGCAGCCGGCCGCCCGGCAGCGCTGACCGATGCCGCGCCTGCACGCGAACCGCCTGCGCAAGGCCTACCGGACCAAGGTCGCGGTGGAGGACGTGAGCCTGCACGTCGACAGCGGCGAGATCGTCGGGCTCTTGGGCCCGAACGGCGCGGGCAAGACCACCTGTTTCTACATGATCGTCGGACTGCTGGGCACCGACGCCGGCGACATCATGCTGGACGATCGCAAGCTGACCGACGCGCCCATGCACGAACGCGCACGCGCCGGCATCGGCTACCTGCCGCAGGAGGCCAGCGTGTTCCGCCGGCTCACCGCCGAGGACAACTTGCGCGCGATCCTGGAACTGCGCCGGGATCTCGACCGCGATTCGCGCGAGGCGGCGCTCGAGAAACTGCTCGACGAGTTCCACCTGCAGGGCGTGCGCGGCAACCTCGGCGAACGGCTGTCCGGCGGCGAGCGCCGGCGGCTCGAGATCGCCCGGGCGCTCGCGACCCGCCCCGCGTTCATGCTGCTCGACGAACCGTTCGCCGGCGTGGATCCGATCTCGGTGGCCGACATCAAGGCGGAAGTACGGCGGCTCAAGGCGCGCGGCATCGGCGTCCTGATCACCGACCACAACGTCCGCGACACGCTCGACATCTGCGATCGCGCGTATATCGTCAGCGCCGGCTACATCATCGCCGAGGGCAGCCCGACCGCGATACTCGAGAACGAGACGGTGCGCAATGTCTACCTTGGCGAGGGCTTCAGACTATAAATTAGGGAGGCGGGCCGCGCGTCGGCGAACCGGAACCCATACCGGAACCCCAGCGGGAACCTTCACCGGAACCCTAGCGGGTTCGCTCGACTGGAACCAATGAAGCAGTCCCTTTCACTCAAGCTCGGACAGCAGCTGACGATGACACCGCAGCTGCAGCAGGCCATCAGGCTCCTGCAGCTGTCCACGCTCGACCTGCAGCAGGAAATCCAGCAGGCGGTGGAGTCCAATCCGATGCTCGAGCTCGAGGACGAGTTCGGCGACCCACCGGCGCCGGCCGCGGACGCGGCGACCGCCGGTACGGCGTCCGGGTCGGACGATTTCGACGAACCCGCCTACCCCGCGTCCGACGACCCGCAGACGCTGGACGACAGCCGCGACACGAGCATCCCCGAAGAGCTCCCGATCGACACCCACTGGGACGATATCTTCCAGGACGGCGCCGGATCGGGCGGCACGGGCAGCGGTGACGACGACCGCGACCTCGACCAGCGCAACAGCAGCGAGTCGAGCCTCCACGATCACCTGCGCGCGCAGCTGAATCTCTGCCGCTTGAGCGACATCGACCGCCTGATCGGCGAGGCGATCATCGACTCGATCGACGACGACGGCCTGCTCGCCTGCTCCATCGAGGAGATCTGCGCGAGCGTGAACGCCGAACAGGACGCGGGCGCCGACCCGAGTGCGGACCCGGCCGACGGCCCCGAGCCGATCGAGCCCGACGAGGTGGTCGCGGTGCTGAAGCGCATCCAGCAGTTCGAGCCCGCCGGGGTCGGCGCCCGCGATCTCGCGGAGTGCCTGCTGCTGCAGCTGCACCAGCTGCCGGACGACACCCCGTGGCTCGGCGCGGCGCAGACCCTGGTACGCGAGCACCTGGGGCTGCTGGGGGATCGCGACTTCGCGGGCCTCGGCAGGCGCCTGAAGCTCCCCGAAGACGCACTCGCCGAGGTGGTTCGGCTGATCCAGCGCCTCAATCCAAGGCCCGGCGGCGCGATCGCGAGCGAGGCGGCCGAATACATCGTGCCGGACGTGTTCGTGACCCGCCGCAACGGCCGCTGGCACGTCGAACTCAACGCCGACGCCACGCCGCGGCTGCGCATCAACGAGACCTACGCGGCGCTCATCCGCCGCGCCGACAACAGCAGCGACAACGTCTATCTGAAGGACAACCTGCAGGAAGCGCGCTGGTTCCTGAAGAGCCTGCAGAGCCGCAACGAGACCCTGCTCAAGGTCGCGACCCGGATCGTCGAGCGCCAGCGCGGGTTTCTGGAATACGGGCCGGAAGCGATGAAACCGCTGGTGCTGGCCGACATCGCCGAGGCGGTCAGCATGCATGAATCCACGATTTCGCGGGTCACCAACCGCAAGTACATGCATACCCCGCGCGGGATCTTCGAGCTCAAGTACTTCTTCTCGAGTCACGTCTCGACCCAGGCCGGTGGCGAGGTGTCCAGCACGGCGATCCGCGCCATCATCAGGAAACTCACCGCGGAGGAAAACCCCCGAAAACCATTGAGCGACCACAAGATCGCGGCAATACTGGCCGAGCAGAACATCGTCGTCGCCCGCCGTACGGTCGCCAAGTACCGCGAATCGCTGGCCATTCCGCCATCCAACGAGCGCAAGCGGCTGGTCTGAGTACGACCTCGACAACCCGCCGCGACCCGTCCATCACCAACGGAGACCTCTTCATGCAACTGAACATTTCCGGACACCACATCGACATCACCGACGCACTGCGCAATTACGCCCAGGAAAAGATCCAGAAGCTCGAACGTCACTACGACCACATCACCAATGCGCACCTGGTCCTGTCGGTCGAGAAGATGCGCCAGCGCGCGGAGGCGACGATCCATGTCAGTGGTGCCGAACTGTTCGCCGATGCCGACAGCGAGGATCTCTATGCCGCGATCGACATGCTGATCGACAAGCTCGACCGCCAGCTGATCAAGCACAAGGAAAAGACCGTCGACCGCCACCACGGGCGCGCCTGACGGAGCCTGTCCGCGCCATGGTCGACATCACCCGGATCCTGCGGCGCGACTGCACGCTGACCGATGTCGGCGCGCAGTCGCGCAAGCGCGCGCTGGAGCTCGCGAGCGACCTGATCGCCGCGCACGTGCCGGAGCTCTCGGCCAGGGCGCTGTTCGACGGCCTCATGACCCGCGAGCGGCTCGGCTCCACCGGGCTCGGCGAAGGCGTCGCGATCCCGCACTGCCGGATGCCCTGTCCCGCCATCACCGGCGCGTTGCTGAAACTCGCCCAACCGGTCGAATTCGATGCCCTGGACGACCAGCCGGTGGACCTGATCTTCGTGCTGGTGGTGCCGCCCGAGGAGACCAGCGCGCACCTCGAGACCCTCGCCGCGCTCGCGCGTGTCTTCCAGAACCCCGACTACCGCACCCGCCTGCGTAACCAATCCAGCGGCGACGCGCTCTTCGACGAATTCGTGGGAATCATGCGCGCCGAGGGCGCATGAGGCTCATCGTCATCAGCGGCCGTTCGGGATCGGGCAAGACCACCGCGCTGCGCGCGCTCGAGGACGCCGGCTACAACTGCATCGACAATTTCCCGGTCGTACTGCTGCAGTCGCTGGTGCACGACGCGCTGCGCGACCCGGACCAGCAGAATGCCAACATCGCCGTCTGCATCGACGCGCGCAGCCGGTCGCTCGCGCGGTTCCCGGAGATCCTGCTGTCGCTCGACCGCATGGACGTCGACTGCCAGGTCATCTATCTCGACGCCGCGAGCGCCACGCTGGTCCAGCGTTTCAGCGAGACGCGCCGGCGGCACCCGCTCACCAACCGGCATACCGACCTCCTGCAGGCCATCGAGGCGGAGCGGGACCTGCTCGAGGGCATCGCCGATCTCGCCGACCTGAACATCGACACCACGTTGCTGCGCGGACGCGCGCTCGCAGAACTGGTCAAGGACCGGGTCATCGGCGAGGTGCGCAACGGGTTGTCATTGTTGTTCCGCTCGTTCGGGTTCAAGTTCGGCGTGCCGGTCGATGCCGACCTGGTCTTCGATCTCCGGTGCCTGCCGAACCCCTACTGGATCCCGGAACTGAATCCCCTGACCGGCCTGGACGCGCCGGTGGCGCGGTTCTTCGAGCAAAGTCCCGACGTCGGCGCGATGTTCGACGACATCGCCGGGTTCCTCGAGCGCTGGCTGCCACGCTTCGAGAACGACCAGCGAACCTACCTCACGGTTGCCTTGGGCTGCACGGGCGGGCAGCATCGCAGCGTCTACATGGCAGAGCGCCTGCGTGCCCGGTTCGACGGGCGGTTCGCGGGCGTACTCGTGCGCCATCGCGAACTCGACGCCTGACCCAAGGGAACCGGATCTTGCAGCAAGCGACCGTCACCATCGTCAACCGCCTGGGGCTGCATGCACGCGCGGCGAGCAGGCTGGTGAACCTGGCGCGCGGTTTCCAGAGCGACGTGACGCTGGTCTACGGCACGACCCGGGCCGACGCCAAGAACATCATGAGCGTCATGCTGCTCGCGGCGCCGCTCGGCAGCACGCTGGAACTCTCCGTGTCGGGCGCGGACGAGACACGGGCGCTCGCCGCCATCGAGGCACTGTTCGCGGACCGCTTCGGCGAAGCGGAGTAACGCCCGGTGGCGCGCGGCACGCACCTGCAGCACCGGCTGGATCAGGTCATCGAGTCGTTCGGCGCCGGTACGCTCGAAGAGACCCGGATCCTGCTCGAGTCACTGACCCCGCAGGAAGTCGCCAACCTGCTGACCTCCTCGACCCCGGACGTGCGCTGGGTGCTGTGGGAGCTGCTCGACGAGGAGGCGGGGTACCAGGCGCTGCAGTATCTGGGCGACGACGTGCGCGCGAGCTTCCTCGAGACCATGGACGCGACCGACCTGGTCGCCGCGCTCGAGGCGATGGACTTCGACGATTTCGTCGACATTCTCCAGCAGTTGCCGGCCACCCTGACGCAGGAAGTGCTGGCAGGCATGGACGCGAGCGACCGCGCGCGCGTCGAGGCGATCCTGTCCTGGCCCGAGGACAGCGCCGGCGGCCTGATGAATACCGACGCGATCACGGTGCAGCCGCGCCATTCGGTCGAACTCGTGCTGCGCTACCTCAGGCTGCGCAAGGAACTGCCCGACGCGCTCGACGCGCTGATCGCGGTGAATACGCAGGGCGAGTACCTCGGCGTCGTGCCGATCGCACGCCTGCTCACGTCGGACCCGACGGTCACGGTGCGCGAGATCATGGACACCGATGCGGTGGCGATCCGCGTGGACATGTCGGACACCGAGGTCGCACGGATCTTCTCCGAGCGTGACCTGGTCTCGGCCCCGGTCGTCGACGCGCGCGGCCAGGTGCTCGGCCGGATCACCATCGACGACGTGGTCGACGTCATCCTGGAGGACGCCGACGAGGCCATGCTGGCCTCCGCAGGCCTCGACACCGAAGAAGACACCTTCGCGCCGATCATGCGCTCGGTCCGGCGCCGCTCGCTGTGGCTCGGCATCAACCTGCTCGCCGCATTCTTCGCGGCGTCGGTGATCAACCTGTTCGAGGACACCATCGCGCAGGTCGTCGCGCTCGCGGTCCTCATGCCGCTGGTGGCCAGCATGGGCGGCGTCGCCGGCAGCCAGGTGCTGGTGCTGGTGATCCGCGGCATGGCGCTCGGCCAGATCAAACGTGGCAACCTGCGCTACCTGCTGACCCGCGAGCTCGCCGTCGCCGCGCTGAACGGCATCATGCTCGCGACCCTGGTCGCCTCGGTCGCCGCCTTCGTCTTCGACGACCTGCTGCTCGGTGCCATCATCGCCGCGGCGCTGATCATCAACCTGCTGATGGCCGGGCTGGTCGGCAGCGTCCTGCCGGGGATACTCAAGCGCCTCGACATCGACCCCGCGATCGCCGGGGGGGTCGTGCTGATGACGATCACCGACGTGACCGGATTCTTCGTCTTTCTCGGCCTCGCGACGCTGGTCTACCTGTAGCGCGGCCCGCGCCGGCCGGGCTCAGGTGCCGGCGACCGTCATGGCACCGATCAGGAGACTCGGCGCGCAGACGTTGCCACGCAGGTCCGGGTCGTCACCCACGTGGACGAGCTCGCGAAACATGTCCTTCAGGTTGCCGGCGATGGTGATCCCGTCGACCGGGTACACGATCGCGCCGTCCTCCACCCAGAATCCCGCGGCGCCGCGCGAGTAGTCCCCGGTCACGCCGTTGACGCCCTGTCCCATCAGTTCCGTGACCACGAGACCGCGCCCCATGGCGCGCAGCAGTTCCGGCACCGGCCGGACGTCGCCTTCGACGAGCAGGTTGAACACGCCGCCGGCATTGCCGGTGGGCGCGAGACCGAGGCGGCGCGCCGAATAGGCCGACAGGACGTAGCTTTCCACCACCCCCCGCGCGATGAACGCCTTGGCGCGGGTCGCGACCCCGTCGCCGTCGAACGCGGCGCTGCCCATCCGGCACGGAAGGTGCGGCACCTCGCGCAGCGTCAGCTGCGGATGCGTCACCGTGCGGCCGAGACTGTCGAGCAGGAACGACGCCTTGCGGTACTGGGCGCCGCCGTAGAGCGCGCCCAGCAGGCTCCCGATCAGGCCGCCCGCCGCGGTGGGCGCGAACAGCACCGGAAACCGCCCGGTCGCGACCTGCTGCGGCGCGAGCCGCGCCACGGTACGGCGGGCCGCCTCGCACCCGACCGCTTCCGCGGACTCGAGCGCGGCCGGGTCGCGGGACTGGGTGTACCAGTAGTCGCGCTGCATGCCGCTCGCGTCCGCGGCGATCAGCGAACAGCTGAAGCCATGGCGGGTCGCGACGTAGCCGCCAAGAAACCCCCGGGTATTGCCGTAGACCCGGCAGGCCTGGTGGGTGCTCACGCTGGCACCTTCCGAGTTGCCGATGCGCGGATCCGCCTCGCGGCCGGCGGTCTCGCAGGCGAGCGCCAGCGCTTCGGCGCCGGCGGGATCGAGCGCCCAGGGATGGAACAGGTCGAGATCCGGCAACGCGCGCGCCATCAGGTCCGCGTCGGCCAGGCCATTGCACGGATCCTCCTGGGTATGCCGCGCGATGTTGGCCGCGGCGCGCACAGTCTCCTCGATCGCGCTCCGGCTGCTGTCGGAGGTACTCGCCGAGCCCTTGCGCCGGCCGAAGTAAACGGTGATGCCGAAGCCCCGGTCCTGGTTGAATTCGATGGTCTCGAGCGCGCCCATGCGCACGTTGACGGCGAGTCCGGATTCGACGCTCGCGGAGACCTCCGCGTCGCTCGCGCCCTGGCGGCGCGCCTCCGCGAGGATGTCCGTCACCAGTTGCTCGAGCCGCGCCTGGTCGCCGCGTACGTCCACTATGTCATTGGTCATGCTGTGTCATCCGGTCGGGTGGGGTCACACGGGATCTGCAATCCGCGCCGCTTTTCGGTAGGCTGCCGGCCATGCGAGAGGATCAGGCCGAACAGCTCGAAGAACAACCCGTCAGCAAGTCGGCGCGCAAGCGCCAGGCGCTGCGCCTGCAGGACCTCGGGCGCGCGCTGACCGGACTCCGGCGGGCGCAGCTCGAGGCACTCGATCTGCCCGACCGCCTCGCCCAGGCGATCTTCGACTACCAGCGCTTCGCCTCCCACGAAGCGCGCCGCCGCCAGCTGCAGTTCATCGGCCGGCTGATGCGGGATTTCGACGTGGCGCCGATCGAGGCCGCGCTCGCGGACCTGCGCGGCGAATCCGCCGACGCCCGCTACCGCCTGCACCAGGCGGAGCAATGGCGCGAGCGCCTGCTCGACGATCCCGACGCGCTCACCGAATTCTTCGACACGTTCCCGGACGCGGACCGCCAGGCGCTCCGCCAGGCCGTGGCCCGCGCACGGAAACCGGCCGCGGAACCATTGCAGAAGGCCGCCGCGCGCGCCCTCTACCGGCTCATCCGGGAGCAGATTCCCGAGCACGATGACCATCAGGAACCGGATTAAGCGCGAGCCTTTGGCTCGCCTGGCGCGCTAACCGCGCGCACGGGTGCGAGCCGCTGGCTCGCCTGACGCGCTAATCGCGCGCACGGGTACCGCCGACGGTCACCTCGTCGATCCTGAGCGTCGGCTGGCCGACGCCGACCGGCACGCTCTGGCCGTCCTTGCCGCAGACGCCGATGCCGCGATCGAGCGCCAGGTCGTCGCCGACCATCGAGATGCGGTTCATCACTTCGGGCCCGTTGCCGATCAGGGTCGCACCGCGGATCGGCCGGGTCACCTTGCCATGTTCGATCAGGTACGCCTCGGTCGCCGAGAACACGAACCGGCCCGACGTGATGTCGACCTGGCCGCCGCCGAAATTGGCTGCGTACACGCCGCGCGGGACGCTCGCGATGATCTCCTCGGGGGTGTGCCGGCCGGCGCGCATGAAGGTGTTGGTCATGCGCGGCATCGGCAGGTGCGCGAAGCTCTGCCGGCGCCCGTTGCCGGTGCTGCAGGTGCCCATCAGCCTCGCGTTCAGCTTGTCCTGCAGGTAGCCCTTGAGCACCCCGTCCTCGATCAGCACGGTCGCGCCGGTCGGCGTCCCTTCGTCGTCGACAGTGAGCGAGCCGCGCCGGCCCGGCAGGCTGCCGTCGTCGACCACCGTACAGAGCGGCGACGCCACCCGTTCCCCGACGCGGTTGGAGAACGCCGAACTGCCCTTCCGGTTGAAATCGCCCTCGAGGCCGTGTCCCACCGCCTCGTGCAGCAGTACGCCGGGCCAGCCCGCTCCCAGCACCACGACCATGGGACCGGCCGGCGCGTCCTCGGCCTCGAGGTTGACGAGCGCGGTGCGCACGGCTTCGCGCGCGAGATCGAGGGCCATGTCGTCGCGGGCGAACAGGCCGAGATCGGTGCGCCCGCCGCCGCCGGCCGAACCGCGCTCCCGGCGCCCGGCCTGTTCGACGATCACCGACACGTCGAGCCGCACCAGCGGGCGTACGTCCGCCGCCAGGGTCCCGTCGGACGCCATGACCAGGATCGCCTCGTGGCTCGCGGAGAGGCGCACGTTGACTTCCCGTACCCGCGGGTCCTGGCGCCGCGCCTCGGTATCGACCTGCTGCAGCAGCGCGACCTTGGCGCCGTCCGACAGGCTCGCGATGGGATCCGCCGCGGCATAACGCGCCGGCGCACGCACCGGCTGCCAGGCATTGACGCTGACCGACTGGCCGGACCGGGCGATCGAGCGCGCCGCCTCGGTCGCGCTCGAGAGCGCCGGCAGCAGGATGTCCTCGGCGTAGGCGAAGCCGGTTCGCTCGCCGCTGACCGCGCGCACGCCGACGCCGCGGTCGACGCTGAAGCTGCCTTCCTTGACGATGCCGTCCTCGAGCGCCCACGACTCACTGCGCGCGTGCTGGAAATACAGCTCGCCGACGTCGATGGCGCCGTGCGCGAGGCGGCCCATCAGCCGCTCCACATCGCGCTGGTCGATTCCGGCCGGCGCCCAGAGCTGCTGGCGGACTTCATTCAGGACTTCACTCATGTTCGTTCCGTTCCGTTTCCAAGGCCGGTGCTTCCGCTTCCTGATCCTCGTCCGACTCGAGCAGCGCCGGGTCGACCGGCCGCTCGGTGGCGGATGTGTCGAATACGCTGATCAGCCGGACCTCCGGGTTCTCCACCGTGCCGGTGATCCGGTACTTTGCGCTGCTGAACTGCTCGAGCGGCTTGCGCAGCACCCGTTCCCCGACCAGTACCCCGAGACCGGCGATGGGATTCGCGAGCGCGACATAGGCCGCGTACCACGGCAGTCCCCGGCTGACCGGCAGGGTGACGATCATCTCATGATCGAGCGTGCGCTGGTCGAGGTCGATTGCACCGGTGACGCGCAGGCGCAGGCCGGAGCCTTCGATATCCAGTTCGTCGGTGAGGTCGAGCCGGCCCCGGTCGAGGGAGAAACCGGCCTTCAGGCGCTCGAAGCTGGTGCCGCGACCCAGCACGTCCGAGAAATCCAGGCTGATGCGTTTCGCGAACGTGGTGAAGTTCAGCAGGCTGAAGATCCGCGTCGCACCGCCGCCCGACTCCACGTCGAGGAACCGGCCGTTCTCCGCGCGCGCACGGGCCGTCCCGGCGAGCTTCATGAGTCCGAACGCGATCGGCGAGCCCGGCCAGCTGAACGTGCCGGTCAGCTCGGCGCTCTCGGTCTCGACGTTGGCCGCATAACCCCATTGCGGCAGCACCTCGGCGAGGTTGGTCATGCGCAACGTCCCGGTGAACGTGGTCCTGTCGGTGGCGCCGCGCCACACCATGTCCTCGATCGCCACCACGTCGACGTCGCGCAGGCGCGCCTCGAGCCCGCGCAACAGCAGGTCGCCCGAATCGGCGCGCAGCTCGAACCGCCAGCGGCCATAGTCCTCCTCGCCGACCAGCAACCGCCCGATCACCACGTCGGTCGCCGGCACCTGCCCGATCACCGTCACCGGCAGCGGGGCGCCAGGGGTATCGCCCGGCGCCGGCAGGCGTACTTCGTCGAGCACGAGGTCGATCGGCACCACGGGCGCCGCTTCGGGTGCGTCGCGATCGATCCAGCGGCGCGCGATGCCGTTCAGGTTGTCGGCCGCCACCCGCAGGTCGAAGCCGTCGCTGCGCAAGTCGCCGTCGATCACCGCGTTCACGACGTCGAAGCCGCCGATCGCGAGCTCGCCGATCTCGAGCCCGGCCAGCCGGACCGGCAGCGGCAACACGAGCGTGTCGCGCCCGGCCGCGCCGGCTGGCAGCAGTTCCTCGAGCACCACGCGGTCGACACTGCCCGCCACCAGCAGCTGGCGTTCCCCCGCAGCGGGCACCGGGGGTTCAACACCGAGCCCGAGCGCGCCCTGCTCGAGCCGGTCAGCGAACGACAACCAGCCGGCCGCATCCCGATAGGCGAACGTGAGGCGGCGCAGATCGGCGCCGAACTCGAGCTCGACCTCGGCAGGCTCGGCCGCGTCCGCAGGCTTGCCGAACCCGGCCGGCAGCTCGAGCGCGAGCCCCTCGAGCGTGGTCGCGACACTAAGCCGTGGCGCTGGCGCTCCCGCGCGCGCGCCCACCCGGGTCGGCGCCGCGAGTTCCAGGCGTGCGTCGAACGGCGTGCTGCCCGTGGCGATGCCTGCGGCCGCGTCGGCAGCCGAACCCGGATCGGCCATGCCGGCGACCCGCCAGATATCCGCCGCGCGCGCGGTCCCGGCGATCGTGAGCTCGATCAGGTCACCCGCATTGTCGGCGCTGATCCGCACCGGCGCATCGAACAGCAGTCCGGCGAGCCCCGCGCTCGCCAGCCGGCCGGGATACTCGTAGCGGACCGGCCCGCGGAGCGCCTCGAGCGTGAGCCGAAACCCGGGCATGCCGAGCGCGACGCCGTCGAGCGTCGCATCCAGCTCGACGACCAGCCCTTCCGGCGCCTCTGCCCGCGCCACGCCGGCCGCCGCGGCCGCCTCGCGCCGCGCGAACTCCCTGAGCGGCAGTACCAGGCGGCCGGTGACCTCGAGCGGACCGCCCGCGGTCCAGTCCGGCGCCACGAAGGCGAGCGGTTCGGACAGCGGCGAACCGCGCACCAGGTCGAGTGCGGCGCCTGCGTCGAGCGCGGCAGCGAGCGTCACCTCCGCCTCCGTGCCATTGTCGGTCAGGCGCAGCCGGGTGCCGGCCAGCTCCGCACCGAGGCTGGTCGCGCGCGTGGCGAGCGCGCGCACCTCCCTGCCGGCCACCTCGACCGGGCCGGCGAAGCCTGCCACGCCCGGCCAGTCCGGGTGGAACCGGATGCTGCCGTCGACCACGTTGCCGACGATCTCGAGCCGCCGTCCCGGCTCCCCCGGCTCGACCCGGAACTGGCCCTGGTAGGCCACGCTGCCATCGTTGATCGTGCCTGCCATCGGCGTGGTGGTCAGCCATTCGTAGAGGCTCGGCTGCAGCTTGTAGGGAATGAACCGCCGCGCCTCGGCAACGTCCATCCGGTCGACCGTCATGAGCAGCGCCAGGCGACGATCCGCTTCGTCGGGGCCCATCCGGGCGACCGCGAATCCACCGCGCGCTTCGCTCTCCGGCAGGCGCACCACCATGCCGGCGCCGCGCAGGCCGAACCGGTCGCGCCGGAACCAGGCCTGCAGTCGGCCTTCCGCCGCCGGTACCGCCCACTCACCCAGGAACTGATCGGGGAACGCGATCGCCAGGTCCTGCGCGGATACCTGCATCTGCACGACGTGGTCCAGCTCGCCGAGCGCGCGGCCGCCGCCGATTCGCGTGTAGCCGTGCAACGTCCCGGCCGCGCCGCGCACCCACGGCACGCCCCGGTAATCGTCCATGGCGAGGTTCGCGACGTCGAACCGGTAACCGACACGCCCGCTCGAGGGATCGAAGAACGCACGCAGGTCGGTGACCGCGGCATCGATGCCGAGCGCTTCGAGCCACCGGCTCGCGACTTCGTTGTCGGCGAGCAGCGCGCGCAAGGCGTGCATCAGGTCCGGTACCGGCACGGACGGCAGCATCGCCTCGATGCGCCCCGCGCGCGCCGCGAAGCGCAATTCCGGCAGCGTCCACGCATGATCCCCCTGCTCGACTTCGAACCGGGTGACTGCGCCCCAGTGCTCGCCGTCCGCACCCTGCGTCACCGCGCCGATCCGTGCCTGCAGCAGTTCCGCCTCGGGAGTCTGCGCGCCGCCCGACAGGGCCAGCACCAGGTTGCCGCCCGAGGCCTCCGCACCGTCCTGCCAGTCGAGTTCGAGCGCTTCGATATCCACCGTCCCACGCCCGAGCACCGCGGGCGGCACGAGCAGCCGGGTGGCGCTCACCCGAACCTTCGTCGCGGTGGCGCCGAACGGCCAGAAGCCCTTGCGCTGCTGCAGGTCCGCGCGCAGCGCGCAGGGCTCGGCGCAGTCCTCCGCACCGTTGCGCAGCCGCACCCGGTGGCGTCCATGACCCCTGCCATTCACGCCTGCATAGCTGACCTCGACGGCCGACAGCGCCCGCTCCGGTCGGTGGAGCGCGATCACGCCGTCGAATTCCAGCTGGTCGCTTTCGGTCAGCAGAGGCAGCGGATCGAACGGCGTTTCGCCCGACGGCATGCCAGCGAGGCGCCAGGGTTCGCCGTCCGGCTTTTCGAGGGTCAGTGTCGCGTCCCCGATCCGGGCACGATGCAGCACGTAGCGACTGCGCAGCAACGTTTCGAGCAGGTCGAGTTCGACGTAAACCTGCGCCACGTGGCCGGCGGGCAGATCGAGCCGCGCCATCCGCACCACCGGGTTGAACCCGCGCCAGCCGCCCTCGAGGCCAGTCACCCGCATCTGTCGTCCGGCCAGCAGCTGGTTGACCGCGACCTCGGCGTGGCCGAGCACGCCGAACACGACCCGCCCGGCGACCTGCAGCAGCGCGATCACCAGCGCTGCCAGCACGATCAGACTCAGCAGTGGACGAACCAGGCGACGCAACAACGGGGAACTCTCGAACCGGCCGGAGCGGATGGGTGCAGCATATATGACCGGGCCCGTGCGCCCGAAATTCCCGCGCGCGGCATTCCAAGCGCGTCAGCCCGAACGGCGCATGTCCTGGACCAGCACGATGTCGAACTGACCGGCGCCGTAGCTCGGCTCGACCTGCAGGCGCACGGCCCGCCCGATCTCCCTGGACAGTGCCTGCAGTTGGTCGGCGTCCTCGTCGAGCAGCCGGTCGACCACCGCGTCACAGGCACGGATCAGGTATTCCATCGGGCTCGCCACGCTGCTGCGCGCATCGACTTCACGGCGCCCGCGGGCATCCTGCAGGATCGCCCGGAAGACCTCGATGCACGTGCTCTGCGCGGTCTTGACGAAGCCCGTGCCGGCGCACGCCGGACACGGCTCGCAGAGCTGCTGGATCAGGCTTTCGCGGGTGCGCTTGCGGCTCATCAGCACGAGGCCGAGCGACGAAAAACCGTCGAACCGTACCCGTGCCGGATCGCCTTCGCAGGCCCGTTCCAGCGTGCGCAGCACCTGACGCCGGTGGTCTTCGTCCTCCATGTCGATGAAGTCGATGACGATGATGCCGCCGAGGTTACGCAGCCGCAGCTGGCGCGGGATGACCTGCGCGGCCTCGAGATTGGTGCGGAACACGGTCTCCTCGAGGCTCGCCACGCCGAGGAACCCGCCGGTGTTCACGTCGACCGTGATCATCGCCTCGGTCTGCTCGATCACGATGTGCCCGCCGGACTTGAGCGGCACCCTGCTCGCGAGCGCCCGGGTGAGTTCGTCCTCGATCCCGTAGCGTTCGAACAACGGCCGCCGGTCCTGGTAGAGGTGCACGCGCTCGATGAACTCCGGCAGGAAATCGCGCACGAAGTCGAGCACGCGCTGATAGGTCTCCACGTGGTCGATCCGGATGTGCTCGACACGCGGGCCGGCAAGATCGCGCATCACGCGGATGTGCAGCGGGATCTCCTGGTAGACGACGCTGGGACAGCCGACCTGGCGCTTTTTCTCGAGTACCTTCTCCCAGAGCCGCGCCAGCACGCGCATGTCGGTGTCCAGCACCGCGCGCGCCACGCCTTCCGCGGCGGTGCGCAGGATGAAGCCGAGGCGCAGCCCGTGCAGGCCGCGGATCTCCTCGACGTCGCGCCGCAGCCGTTCGCGCTCGACCTCGTCCTCGATGCGCTGCGACACGCCGATGTGTTCGTTGAACGGCATCAGCACCACGTAGCGCGACGCGATCGCGAGCGCGGCCGTGAGCCGCGCGCCCTTGCTCGCGATCGGATCCTTGGCCACCTGCACCATGAGTTGCTGGCCCTCGTGCAGCAGGTCGCGGATGTCCGGCGGGCCTTCTTCCGGCTCGCCCTGCATCAGCCGCGGGCCCTCGATGTCGCGCACGTGCAGGAAGCCGGGCCGCTCGAGGCCGATGTTGACGAACGCGGCCTGCATGCCCGGCACGATGCGCTCGACCCGGCCGAGATAGATGTTGCCGGTGAGGCTGTAGCCTTCGGCGCGGGCCAGGTGCACTTCCTGCAGCGCGCCGCCGGCGGTCAGGGCGACGCGCGTTTCGAAGTCGGTGACGTTGATCAGCAGTTCTTCGGTCATGGTCGTCCGTTGCGCAGGGCCCAGGTGTCGACGCCGGCAGCGCGCAGCAACCGCTCGGTTTCCGCGAGCGGGAGCCCGACGACCGTGCTGTAACTGCCTTCGATGGCTTCGGCAAATATAGCGCCAATACCCTGGATGCCATACCCGCCGGCCTTGTCGGCACCTTCGCCGGTGCGCGCGTACGCTTCGGCCTCGGCCCGGTCCACCGGCCGGAAGCGCACGCGGGTGCGGGCGACGAGGGACTCGACGCGACCGTCGTGCGCCACGGCCACACCGGTGCAGACCGCGTGCGTGCGGCCCGCGAGCGCGAGCAGCATGGTGACCGCCTCGGCCACATCGCCGGGCTTGCCGAGGATCGCACCGTCCAGCACGACCGTGGTGTCGGCGGCGAGCACCACCCGCCCGGGACTGGTGATGGCGACTGCCCGGGCCTTCGCGCGGGCGAGACGCTCGACGTAGGTTTCGGCGGATTCCCCTGCGTGCGGGGTTTCGTCGACCGGCGGCGCGGGGAGCCGCACCTCGAACAGGAGCCCGATCTGGGTGAGCAGCTCCGCGCGGCGCGGCGATGCGGAGGCGAGGATGATCGCCTGCGGCGTATCGGACGCGCCTGCCGGCACAGGGTCAGACGACACGGAAACGCCGGCGCAGGACGTCGAGGCCGAGTGCGAGGAACGGCCACACGAGCAGGCTCATGAACGGCGGCCCCAGCACCAGCCACGTCATGCCGCGGCCTTCCATGATCTCGAGGACCAGCATGCGGACCGCTTCGGTGCCGATCAGCAGCAGGAAGATGACGCCGGCCTGCTGCGGCACGGCGTACATGCGCAGCCGCTCGTAGAAGCGCCAGCCAAAATAGGTGATGCCGGCGAGCAGCGCGCCGTTCAGGCCGAGTGGATCGGCCTGCAGCACGTCCACGAACAACCCGACCGTCCACGCGACGATCAGGCCGATGCGGTGCGGGAGTTCCATGACCCAGTAGAACAGCACCAGCGCGACCCACACCGGGCGCAGCCAGCCGAGCCAGGTGGGCCAGGTCTCGGGCAGGTGCACCACGGCGAGCACCATCGCCGCGGCGACCGTGAGCAGGATGACCCAGCCACCGGCAGTGGGGTTCACGGCGCGCCCTCCGACCCCATCCACCACCGGCGGTACGTCGAGCACGACCAGCAGGTGGCGCGAGCGGTCGAGCTGCGCCAGGGGCTCGACCCGCACCAGCGCGAACGCCGACGTCGGCTCGATGCGCACCGATTCCACCCGACCTACCGGATATCCGCTTGGGAACCCGCCGCCGAGACCCGAGGTTTCGACCAGGTCCCCTTCGACGATGTCGGCGGTGATCGGCACGTTCTCGAGTTCGATGAATACCGGGTCGCCCGTCCCGCCGGCGATGCTGCGCACGCCGTTACGGTTGATCTGCACGGGCACCGCATGATTCGCGTCGGTCACCAGGAGTACGCGGCTCGTGTACTGGCTCACCTCGATCACCCGACCGAACAGGCCCCAGGCGTCGATCACCGGCGCGCCCGGCGGGACGCCGTCGCGCGCACCCTTGTCGAGGATGATCTGCCGGGTCGCCGGCGCCGGGACCACCCCGACCAGTTCCGCGACCAGCACGGCGGAAGGCAGCCTGGCCTGGCTGCCGAGCAGCGCCCGCAGGCGTTCGTTCTCGGCGCGCAGCGCCTCGTACTGCTGGGCCACGCGGGACAGCTCGAGCAACCGGCGCGACTGGTCCTGCACGCGGTGCTGCAGGGTATCGCGCGTCGCGATGACATCGGTCAACCCGCCACCGGCCAGGTATGGGGCTTCGGCCACGAAGTGCACAGGGGTGAGCAGCGTCGCCACGATCTGCCGCACGGGCTCGAGCAGGCGCGTGGTCGCTTCCAGCGTCATCATCACCACGGAGAGCAGGACCAGCGCGGTGAGCAGATAGCCGGCACCGGACTTGCGAACGAACAGCGCCTTAATGGGCGACCCCCTCCGTCACCGGTCACTCGGTCGAGAGCAGATCGACGTTACCCGCCCGATCCATCAGCTCCATGGCCTTGCCGCCACCACGCGCCACGCAGGTGAGCGGGTCGTCGGCCACGATCACCGGCAGGCCGGTTTCCTCCTGCAGCAGCACGTCGAGATCGCGCAGCAGCGCGCCGCCGCCGGTCAGCACCATGCCGGTGTCGGCGATGTCCGACGCGAGCTCCGGCGGACACTGTTCGAGCGCGCTCTTGACCGCCTGGACGATCATCGACAGCGGTTCCTGCAGGGCTTCCAGGATCTCGTTGCTGTTCAGCGTGAAGCTGCGCGGCACGCCTTCCGCCAGGTTGCGGCCGCGCACGTCGAGCTCGCGCAGCTCCTTCTGCGGGTAAGCAGCACCGATCTCCATCTTGATCCGCTCCGCGGTCGCCTCGCCGATCAGGCTGCCCTGGGTGCGGCGCACGTACGCGACGATCGCCTCGTCGAAGCGGTCCCCACCCACCCGCACGGTGTCCGAGTAGACGATCCCGTTCAGCGAGATGATGGCGATCTCGGTGGTACCGCCGCCGATGTCGACCACCATGGTGCCGACGGCCTCGTCGACCGGCAGCCCGGCGCCGATCGCCGCCGCCATCGGTTCCTCGATCAGGCGTACGTCACGCGCGCCGGCGGACAGCGCGCTTTCGCGGATCGCGCGGCGTTCCACCTCGGTCGACTTGCACGGCACGCAGATCAGCACACGCGGGCTCGGCCGGATGAAGGAGTTCTCGTGCACCTTGCCGATGAAGTACTTGAGCATCTTCTCGGTCACGAGGAAGTCGGCGATCACGCCGTCCTTGAGCGGGCGGATCGCGGTGATGTTGCCGGGCGTGCGCCCGAGCATGCGCTTGGCGTCGAGACCGACCGCCGCGACGCTCTTCTGGTTGCCCTGCTGGCGGATCGCGACCACCGACGGCTCGTCCAGCACGATGCCCTGGTTGCGGACGTAGATGAGCGTATTGGCGGTGCCGAGATCGATCGAGAGATCCCGTGAGAACATCCC
Source organism: Pseudomonadales bacterium (assembly GCA_019634925.1). Taxonomy (GTDB): domain Bacteria; phylum Pseudomonadota; class Gammaproteobacteria; order Pseudomonadales; family Azotimanducaceae; genus UBA7803. The sequence continues at coordinate 112,522 of JAHCAL010000001.1, read as the reverse complement.
GCGGATATATTTGAACATATGTGTGGAACAGCCCGGTTCAGATCGGTTCGGATCGGGAATGCGCAGCGTTCCGGTACCAGCTCGGCGATCCTGCGGATCCGGCACCGGCGTGAAAGCCCTGCGTGAAGTCTATGCCACGCGAAGCGGCGCTACTCTAACAATTTGCGGAACCAGTCGAAACCGCGGCGTCACGCGCCGATCGAAGGCCCATTGGCGCCTCAGGGCCGTTTCCATTAGGCTTTCGCGCCCATCGAAGCCGCCGCCCCCCCATCGAGGACGCCCATGGCTGCCATCGACATCGCGCACCTCTGCCGGCTCGCCCAGCTGGCGCTGGACGACGCCGAGACGCGCGCCGTACAGGGCGACCTCGCGCGCATCATCGCGATGGTCGACCAGATGCAGGCGGTCGACACGTCCGGCATCGAACCGCTCGCCCACCCGCTCGAGGGCGTGCAGCGGCTGCGGCCCGATCTCGTCACCGAGACCGTCGAGCCGGCGCGCTACCAGTCCATCGCACCGGCCGTGGAAGACGGGCTCTACCTGGTGCCGCGGGTGGTCGAATGAGCACGCCCGAACCGACCGCATTCACCCCGCTCGCCGCACTCGCCCGGGGCCTGCGCGAACGGCGCTGGTCGAGCCGCGAACTGACCCGCCATTTCCTGGACCGGATCGCCCGCCACGACGGCGCATTGCGAAGCTTCATCACCGTCACCGAGGAACGCGCGCTGGCCCAGGCCGACGCCGCCGACCGTCGGCTCGCCGCAGGGGCTGCCACCCCGCTCACCGGCATCCCGATCGCGCACAAGGACCTGTTCTGCACCGACGGTGTCCTGACCACCTGCGGCTCGCGCATGCTCGCGAACTTCACCGCCCCCTACGACGCCACCGTGGTCGCCCGGCTCGACGCAGCCGGCGCCGTGACCCTCGGCAAGACCAACATGGACGAATTCGCGATGGGCTCGTCCAACGAGAACAGCTGGTTCGGCCCGGTCGGCAATCCCTGGGATCCCACCCGGGTTCCCGGCGGCTCATCGGGCGGCTCCGCCGCCGCGGTGGCGGCCGGGCTCGCGCCGGTCGCGACCGGCACCGACACCGGCGGCTCGATCCGCCAGCCGGCCGCCTTCTGCGGGCTCGCCGGCATCAAGCCGACCTACGGGCGCGTCTCGCGCTACGGCATGGTCGCGTTCGCGTCGAGCCTCGACCAGGCGGGCGTGTTCGGTCACGACGTCGCCGACCTCGCCGCCATGCTCGCCTTCATGTGCGGCCACGATCCGCTCGACTCGACCAGCAGCGACGTGCCCGACCCCTGGCTCATGCAGGCAGCGGACACACCGCCCGCGGCCCCGGCGCGCGCACCGGTGATCGGCCTGCCGCGCGAGTATTTCAGCGGCCTCGGCACCGGCGCGGACGCGCTGGACGCCGCCCGCCGGGTCCTCGAAGCCGCCGGCTGCCGCTTCCGCGACATCAGCCTGCCGCACTCCCCGATGGCGATCCCGGCCTACTACATCATCGCGGGCGCGGAGGCCTCGACCAACCTCTCGCGCTACGACGGCGTGCGCTTCGGCCACCGCTGCGAGAATCCGCAGAACCTCGAGGACCTGTACCGCCGCTCGCGCACCGAAGGTTTCGGCATGGAGGTCAAACGGCGCATCCTGACCGGCACTTACGCGCTGTCGGTCGGCTACTTCGACGCCTACTACGTGAAGGCGCAGCAGCTGCGCCGGCTGATCCAGAACGACTTCCTGGCCGCCTTCGCGGACGTCGACCTGATCCTGACCCCTACCGCGCCGGGTGTGGCCTTCCCGCGCGGCGACCTCGCCGACGACCCGATCGCCATGTACCAGCAGGACATCTTCACGGTGCCGGCGAGCCTCGCCGGGCTGCCGGCCATGTCGCTGCCCTGCGGCTTCCACGCCGGGCTGCCGCTCGGCCTGCAGCTGATCGGGCCGCACTTCGGCGAACGCGCGCTGCTCGAGACCGGCGCGCTCTTCCAGCGCGACACCGACTGGCACCGGCGCCATCCGGAGGGCTTTCCGGCATGAGCACGCCGTTCGTCACTCCGCGCGGCTGGGAGGCCGTCATCGGCCTCGAGGTCCACGTCCAGCTCGCGACCAGGAGCAAGATCTTCTCCGGCGCCTCGACCGCGTTCGGCGCGGCGCCGAACACCCAGGCCTGCGCGGTGGACCTCGGCCTGCCGGGCGTGCTGCCGGTGCTGAATCTCGAGGCGGTCCGCATGGCGGTGAAATTCGGCCTCGCGATCGGCGCGGTGATCCACGCGCGCTCGGTGTTCGACCGCAAGAACTACTTCTACCCCGACCTGCCGAAGGGCTACCAGATCAGCCAGTTTCAGCAGCCGGTGGTCGGCGCCGGGCGCCTGACCGTCGGCCTGCCGGACGGGCAGGAAAAGACCGTCCGCATCACCCGCGCCCACCTCGAGGAAGACGCCGGCAAGTCGGTCCACGACGCGTTTCCCGGACTGACCGGGATCGACCTGAACCGCGCCGGCACCGCGCTGCTCGAAGTGGTCTCCGAGCCCGACCTGCGCACGCCCGCGGAAGCCGCCGCGTACTTCCGGCGCATGCACGGCCTGGTGCGCTACCTCGGCATCTGCGACGGCAACCTGGCCGAAGGCAGCATGCGCTGCGACGCCAACGTCTCGGTCCGGCCCGCGGGGACCACGACGCTCGGCGAACGTACCGAGATCAAGAACCTCAACTCGTTCCGCTTCCTCGAACGCGCCATCGAGCACGAGATCGAGCGCCAGGTCGAGCTGATCGAGAGCGGCGGCACCGTACGTCGCGAAACGCGCCTGTACGACCCCGACCGCAACGAGACGCGCGCCATGCGCAGCAAGGAGCTCTCGGACGACTACCGGTACTTCCCGGACCCCGACCTCATGCCGCTGGTGATCACCGAGGCGTTCATCGACGACGTCCGCGCGACGCTGCCGGAACTGCCGGAAGCACGCCGCGCACGTTACCGGGACACGCTCGGCCTGCCCGACTACGACGCCGCCTGGCTGACCGACGACCCGGCCGTGGCCGACTATTTCGAGGCGGTCGCGCACGCCTCGGGCGACGCCAAGCTCGCCGCCAACTGGGTCATGGGCGAGCTCAGCGCGGCACTCAACCGCGCCGAGCGCTCGATCGCCGATTCGCCGGTCACGCCCGCCGCGCTCGGCACGCTGATCCAGCGGATCCGCGACGAAACCATCTCCTCGAAGCTCGCCAAGACCGTGTTCGAGGCGCTCTGGGCCGGCGCAGGCGACGTCGACACGATCATCGAGGCCCGCGGCCTGCGCCAGGTCAGCGACAGCGGCGCGCTCGAGGCGCTGGTGCGCCAGGTGGTGGCCGACAATCCGGGGCAGGTGGCGCAGTACCGGGCGGGCAAGGACAAGGTGTTCGGGTTCTTCGTCGGGCAGGTGATGAAGGCTACGCAGGGGAAGGCGAATCCGAAGCAGCTCAATGACCTCTTGCGGGAGGTGCTCGGGTCCGACTGACCTTGCTTGTCGCGGCTGGTTGTTGGGGTATGTCAAGTGACGCGGGGACGCGTGTGTGGCGCCCCGGCGCTCGCGGCACCCCCTCCGGGGGTCCCTTCGCTCCCCGGAGTTGCCTCCTCCCGCGGCTGCGCCGCTCCCGGAGTCAATCCGGCTCGCTCAGTGCCGCGAAAATGCGCCGGGGCGCCACACACGCGTCCCCGCCCTCGAAGTCATGCCACGTAACTCGGGCAGGAGAGCGGTCGGATCCGCTGCGAAGCTTGGGAAAGATGGGGACCTGCCAAGGGCCTGGCGGCATGTCATCGCTGGCAGGCCAGACAGGCGTTGCAGGCTGGCCGGGCCTTGCCGGTAACAGCTCCCTGCCTCCGACCCATCCGACGTTGAGGGCCTTGCGGCGTGGGGGCGGCGTGCGGGGGAGGCTTGGCCGCACCGGCGAACATTTTCGCGGCACTGAGCGAGCCGGATTGACTCCGGGAGCGGCGCAGCCGCGGGAGGAGGCAACTCCGGGGAGCGAAGGCACCCCAGGATGGGGTGCCGCGAGTTCGCCGGTGCGGCCAAGCCTCCCCCGCACGCCGCCCCCACGCACGCCAGACCCAAACGCCAAATGGCGCGGAGTCAGCCCGAAGAACGCCCCATCAGATCCCGCGCCGCCCGCAAGACATCCCGCCGGCTGATCTGCCCGAGCAGCTTGCCGTCCCGCACCACCGGATACCGCCGCCTGCGCTCGCGCACGAAGCGCTCGGCCAGCGAGTAGATGTCCGCGTCGGGATCCACCGTGTCGACCGGCGTACGCATGTAGTCCGCGACGATCCCCTGCCCTTCGTTGTAGTAGCTGTCCTGGATGACGATCTCCATGACGTCGACCTCGGAGAGCATCCCGAGCAGATTGCCGTCGGCATCCACCACCGGCGCGCCGGAGATGTGGTGATCGAGGAAGGCGGTCAACGCCTCGATGACGTTGGTCTGCGGCCCGAACGTCACCAGCTTCTGCGCCATGTAGTCAGCGACTTTTACCGATCGCATCGCACTCTCCCACCTGTCCCCGGGTTCCACCTTGCGCCATCGACCCGGACCTGTCCAGCCGGGCTCGGGCCTTAACGCGCTCCGCGCCAGGTAGTATGCTTCGGCAGTTATGTGAACCCGAACCATCCAGAAACCTGTCGAGAAGGGGGAAGATTTGAGCAAGAAACCATTGCCCGTCGTCGATTACCTGAAGATCCCGGACAGCGGGGATCCGTATCTCGAGGGCCACAAGTGCGGCAGCTGCGGCGCCATCTTCCTGGGTGAGCGCAACGTCTGCTCCAAGTGCGGCGCCCGCGACAAGATGCAGGCGGTCAAGCTCGCCAGCAAGGGCAAGCTGTATTCGTTCTCCATCGTCCACCGGTCGTTCCCGGGCATCGAGGTGCCGTACATCAGCGCGGTGGTCGACCTCGAGGACGGCGCGACGCTGAAGGGCAACCTGATCGGCGTCGAGCCCGATCCCGCGAAGATCAAGTTCGACATGCCCGTGGAAGTGGTGTTCGCCGACGCGCTCGGCCGCAAGGACCGCGAAGGCAACTCGTACCTGTCCTATTTCTTCAAAGCCAAGGCCTGAGCCGGGAGACACGCCATGACTGACGCTTATGTAGTTGGTGTAGACATGATCAAGTTCGGTCGTTTTCCCGACCGGACGGTTCCGCAGATCGGCGCCGAGGCGGCGCTGCTCGCACTCGACGATTGCGGCCTGACCATCCAGCACATGGAAGCCCTTTACTGCGGCAACCTGGGCCAGGCGAGCGGCATGGTCGGCCAGCGCATCCTGCAGCTGATCGGCCAGACCGGTATCCCGGTAGTGAACGTCTCCAACGCCTGCGCGACCGGTGCCACCGCGTTCCGCGAAGCCTGGGCAGCAGTCAAGGCCGGCCTGTACGACTGCGTGCTCGCGGTCGGCGTCGAACAGATGGGCAAGGGCCTGCTCGGCGGCGCGGGCGGCGCGACCGGCATTCCGAAGGAAGGCCTGCTCGGCTCCGGCACCATGCCGGCGGTGTTCGCGGAAGCGGGCATGGAGCATTCGCGCAAGTACGGCACCACCTTCGAGCAGTTCGCCAAGGTGTCGGTGAAGAACCACCACCATTCGACGCTCAACCCGAAGGCCATGTACCAGATCGAGACCCCACTCGAAGTGGTCATGAACGCCGAGATGATCTCCTACCCCAACACCAAGCTGATGTGCTCCGTGAACGTGGACGGCTCCGCGGCCGCGGTGATCTGCTCCGAGAAGAAAGCCAAGGAACTCGGCCTGATGAAGCGCGCCGTCAAGGTACGTGCATCCGTGCTGACCTCCGACCCGTGGCAGGAACGTGACCTGGTCATGCCCGACGTCAACAGCTGCACGCGGCTGGCGGCGAAGAAGGCCTACGAGATGGCCGGCCTCGGTGCCGAGGACATCGACCTGGTCGAGCTGCACGACTGCTTCGCGACCGCCGAGATCCTGCACTACGAGAACCTCGGGCTCTGCAAGGACGGCGAAGCCGGCATGATGATCGACACCGGCGCGGTGGCGCTGGGCGGCCGTATCCCGGTCAACGTCTCGGGCGGTCTGCTCTCCAAGGGCCATCCGCTCGGCGCGACCGGCATCGCGAACATCTACGAAGTCGCGACGCACCTCCGGGGCGAAGCCGGCAAGCGCCAGGTGCAGGGCGCTCGCATCGGCATGACCCACGTGATCGGCCTGGGCAGCGCCTGCGGCATCCACATCCTCGAAAAAGCCTGATCCCGGGCTTCGACCCGACGAACCGGCGGCCCCGCGCCGCCGGTTCGGCCCCGCTTCCATGCGCATCGGCATCGTCAGCGACACCCACAACAATCTGCGCAACGTCGCGCGGATCGTGGAGCTGTTCAATGGCGCTCGTGTCGATCGCATCATCCACACCGGCGACATCACCCAGGCGAAGACCCTGGAGGTGTTCCGCCACCTGGACGCGCCCATGTACGGCGTGTTCGGCAACAACGACCAGGAACGCGACACGCTGATCCCGGCCATCGCGCGCAACGGCTTCGTCTTCCAGGAGCCGCCGTTCGAGCTGGTCTGGCACGAGCGCCGGATCATCGTGGTCCACGACCCGCTCGAGTTCGAAGGTCACCTGAACCCGGACCACCACGTGGCGCTGCACGGCCACACGCACCTCTACCGGCATGAGCTGCGGCACGGCTCGCTGATCTTCAATCCCGGCGAGTGCGCCGGACACATGCCGGGCTACAACGCGATCGGCGTGCTCGATCTCGAAGACCTCTCGACCGAGATCCTGCGGTTCTGACGCGCCGGGCGCTCGATGCGCTGCTCGAGCGTCTCGTCGTCCGTATTGCTGACTACCCGGCACTGAAAGAACTCGCCTGGAACCGGACCGATGTCTTCATTCCCGCCGAGGAAGCGCTCGGGATCACCGATACCCCGATGCTGCGCGCCGGGCTGCGTCGGTTGCGGCGCCTGCAGCAGCGCAGCGACTGAATCAGCGCGACTTGCCTATCGGGCCGCGCTCAGGGCGGCTAGAGCCGCCTCGCGCACCGCGGTGGCGTGCGCGGTGATCGCTGCGATGGTGGCGGCGTCGAGTCCGGCGCGGCCGAGCAGTTCGGCATTGCCTTCGCCGAGGCGCGGCGGCCCGCCTTTCACGCTGCCCGGCGTGGCGCCGAGCGTCACCAGGTTGCCGACCAGCCGGGTCGGGCCGTGGTCGGGTACGTCCACCGTTTCCACGTAGCGGTTCGCGTGGGCCTGCACGTCATCGAGAACTTCGTGCCAGCGCTGCACGCACTCGAAGATGATCTCCGGCTGCGTGCGCAGAAATGCCTCCCAGTCCGCGGCGGTCTGCCGCGCGAACGCGGCCGCGAGGATGGCGCGCACTTCGGCGGAATCGGTATCGGTCAGGCCCTCGCCGAGGCGCCGGCCCGGTGTGCCGAAACGCGGGTCGAGCGCGAGTTCGGGGCACCCGGCAAAGACGCAGAACGCGTCCCAGGCGTCCTCGGCCATGACTTGCGCGAGCATGATGGCGCCGTCGTCGGCGGTGGTGTAGACGCCGTAGGGACCGCGGATGATCGGATGGTGCGGGCCGGCCCGTTCGAGCCGTGCGCCGGTGATGCTTGTGTGGGCGAGCTCCCACTGCTGCAGCCACATCTGCGTGCCGAGCGCGCTGGTCTGCACCTGCTGTGCCACGCCGTGGCGCTCGCGCGCCAGCAGCGCGGTCACCACACCGAGCGCGAGTTGCATGCCACCGGCGTGATCGCCGATGGTCGCTGCCGGCAGCACCGGCGTGCGGTCCGCGTAGCCGGTCATGCCGGCGAGACCGCCGCGCGCAACGGCCGCGCCGTCGAGCATCGCCTTGTCGGCGTCCGGCCCTGCCGGGCCGAATCCGTTCACACTGGCATAGACGAGCCGCGGATACCGCTCGCGCAGGTGCGGGTAGTCGAGGCCGAGGCGGTCGAGCGCCAAGCGCCGGTAGTTCGTGAGGAAGACGTCGGCGTCGACGAGCAGCGCGTGCAGGGCACGCTGACCGTCAGCGGTGGTGAGGTCCACACACACCGAGCGTTTGCCGCGATTCGCCGCGACGAACTGCGGGCCGAGTGTGCCGGGCGGGGTTTCGTTGGCCACGCCGCGGCCGTAACGGGCCGGATCGCCGAGCGGCGGCTCCACCTTGATCACTTCCGCGCCCATGTCGCGCAGGAACACCCCTGCCACCGGCCCCTGAACCGCCAGGGTCATTTCGACGACCCGGATACCGGCCAGCGGTTCGACCGTGTGCATGGCGCCTCCCGGGCCCGGCGGTTCAGGCCTTTTCGAAACGGTCCAGGAACTGGCCGATGCGCCGCGCGTTGACCCCGAGGTCGCTCATGCCGACCCGCGAGACGCTGCGCAGATCGACGCGCGAGCCGCCGGAGGTGTCAGGCCGGATGCGCACCACCACGTCGTCCTTGAAGCCGAACCAGAACGTCGTGTCGGTCGCCTCGACGAGGCCGGCCGTTTCGTCGACGTGGACGATCACGAGCCCCATGCCCTCGAGCGTCCGCACGGCCTGCCGGATGGCGTCTTCCGGCACACGCGGCGTGACCAGTGTCCGCACCCACGGATAGGCCTGCTGCTGCACCGGGCCGAGCGCGTCCGCGTCGTAGTCGAGCGAGTTGGTGCCCTCGCCGCGCAGCGCGACGATCTTGTCGAACGCCGGCGGGTCCGCGACGTCGGTGGAGATGTTGTGGATCGGCGGCACCGACGAGGCCTGGAAGAACTGCACGCCGACCAGCCCGACGATGAGCAGGCTGATCAGCGTGCCGAGGTAGACGGCGGGCTTGTCGTCACGCAGGCGCCGACGCTTGGCGGCGATGATCCCGGCAATCCCGACGACCAGCCCGATCGCCGCCAGCACCGCACCTGCCGCGAGCAGCAGGAAGCCGCCACGGAAGCTCCAGATCTCGAGGCGGGTGCCGAGCGCGCCGATCGGCAGCAGGGCCGCGGCCACGACGGCGCCGACCAGGATCGCCCGCGACCACCAGGTACGGCCCGCTGCCGGATTGTCTGCGCTTGCCAGTTCGCTCATCGATCACCTCCGCCGGATGTGCATCAGCATAAGGGGCGGTTCGGGAACGGCGCAAGCGAGCGGCGGTGGGCGATCAGGTGATCGTGCTGCCGCCGTCGATGACGAAGTTCTGGCCGGTGGTGAACGATCCGGCCTTCGCGGCCAGGTACACGGCAATGCCCGCGATCTCTTCCGGCTCGCCGATCCGGCGCAGCGGATCACCCGCGGTGCGACGCTTCAGGATGTCCGGGTTCTCCCAGAGTGCGCGTGCGAAATCGGTACGCACGAGTCCGGGCGAGATCGCGTTGACGCGGACGTTGTGCCGGCCGTTCTCCACCGCGAGGTTGCGCACCAGCTGCAGGTCGGCCGCCTTGGAAATGCAGTAGGCGCCGAGATCCGCGCTGCCCTTCAGACCGCCCACCGACGAGACGACGATGATCGAGCCGTCCTGGCGCTCGATCATCTCCGGCAGCACCAGCTGGCAGAGCCAGTGGTTCGACATGATGTTGACCCCGAGGATCTTCTCGAACGCGGAGTCGGGCAGGTCCTTCATCGGCCCGTAGAACGGGTTCACGGCGGCGTTGCAGACCAGCACGTCGATGCGGCCGAGCTGGCGGCGGGTTTCCGCCACGAGGCGCTCGACCTCGTCCTTGCGGCCGATGTTGGCCGGGATCGCGACGGCCCTGCCCGGCCCGCCGGCGACGGACGCATTGATCGCACCGGCGACCTCCTCGCAGATGTCACCCTTGCGGCTCGAGATCACGACACCCGCGCCGTGCGCGGCCATCGCCTCGGCGATCGCCTTGCCGATGCCCTTGCTCGAGCCGGTGATGAGCGCGACCTTGCCGGTCAGGTCGAACAGCTTGCTGGCCAATGTGGTTTCCTCCCCAAAATGTCGAAATGCGCGTCGATCGAACGGTCGCGCCGCTCAGCCGGCGATGCCGAGCGTCGCCTTGGCGAACTCGGTGATGCCCTTGTAGTCCGCCTTGCCGTTGCTCGCACGGCCGAGGCTCTCCTTCGCGAGCACCCGCTTCGGCGTCTTGTAGCCGGCCAGGTGCTGGCGTACGTGCGCCTGTACGGCGGCCTCGTCGATCGCCGCACCGCCTTCCGGCTGCACCACGGCAGTCACCATCTGGCCCCACTTCTCGTCCGGGACACCCACCACGAGCGCGTCGACGATGCCGGGATAGGTCTTCAGCACTTCCTCGACCTCTTCCGGATACACCTTCTCGCCGGCGGTGTTGATGCACACACTGCCGCGGCCGAGCAGGATCAGCGTGCCGTCCGCGGCGACCTTGCAGTAGTCGCCTGGAATCGAATACCGCACCCCGTGCACGACCGGGAACGTCTTGGCGGTCTTGGCCTCGTCCTTGTAGTAGCCGCGCGGGATCGCGCCGGAGCGCGCCACGAAACCGACTTCGTCGCTGCCCGGCTCAACCTCGCGCCAGTCCTCGGTGAAGACCTTGCAGTGTTCGCCGAGCTGGAACCGCGCGACCTCGGTGCCGCCGTCGGCCGTGGTGTCGGAGCGGCCGAATCCGACCGCCTCGGATGCGCCGAACGAGTCGGTCAGCACCATGGTGCGGTGGTGCCGCAGCAGCCCCTGCTTGACCTCGGGGCTCCACATCACCCCGCTCGAGACGATGCCCATGAGCGAAGAGAGCTCGTACTTTCCGGGATTTGCGTCGAGCTCGCGCAGGATCGGCTTGGCGAACGCATCGCCCACGATGGCGAGCGAATTCACCTTGCGCCGCTCGATGGTCTCAAGCAGTTCCACGGCATCGAAACTCGGGTGGGTCAGAGTCACCACGGTGCCGCCCTGCGCGAGCACGCTGATGGCGGTGAGGAGCCCGGTGCCGTGCATGAGCGGGCAGCACGGCACCATCACGCCGCCGCCCCCGACCGCGCGTACGTTGGCGGCATGCTGCGCCAGGTCGGCAGGCGGCACGTTGTTGGTGGCGGGCGTCGCACCCGCGGTGCCGGCGTGCCACAGATCGTCGTGCGCCCACATCACGCCCTTCGGCATGCCGGTGGTGCCGCCGGTGTACAGGAACAGCAGGTCGTCGCCGGAGCGGTGCATACCGAGCGGCGCGCCGTCGCCGGTCTCGGCGAGGTCCTCGAAACCGACCGCGAAGTCGGTCCGTGGCATCTCGCCGTCGGTCACCTCGACCCAGAGCACCACGCCGGGCAGCCGCGGGCGCAATGCTTCGATGTGCCCGGCGAATTCGGCGCCGTAGACCACGATGCGGCTGTCGGAGTTGTCGATGATGTAGTGCAGTTCGTCGTCGACGTAGCGGTAGTTGACGTTGACGTGGGTGAGCCGGGCCTTGAAGCAGGCCCCGAGCGTCTCGCAATAGGCCGGGCTGTTGCGCATGTAGAACGCCACCTTGTCGCCGGCCTGCAGGCCGCGGTTCAGGAAGCGCCGCGCGATGTTGTTGGTGCGCCGGTTGAAGTCCGCCCAGCTCAGCACCCGTTCGCCATGGACCAGGCAGGGCTTGTCAGCGGACACCGCCTGGCCGACCGCATCGAGAATGTCGCCGTAGTTCCAGCCCATGTTGCTCAGTACCCCTCCCGCTTGCCGACGGGTACGTCGTCGATGACCTGATCGAGGTACTCGGAGAGCCCGTAACCCTGCACGCCGTCGCAGGTGTATTCGGTCATGCCCTCGGTGATGCGGGTCATGAGATCCTCGCCGTCCGGCGTGCGGCGCCGATTGCGCAGCGGAATGAGCGACATCACCTTGCCGGTGACGTCGTATTCGCGCTCGTCGGTCTTCGCCCACACCTTGAACGTGGTCTGGCAGTCGTTGTCGTCGTAGACGGTTTCGATGCGCGCGTCGCGGATCATCACGTACTCGCCGCCGCGCAGCACCATGCCGCCGGCGCGCGGCTTCTCGCCCTTGCGGCAGGTGATCGACACCATCATCGCGAAGTCGTCGCTGAAGTTCATCGGCAGCCAGCGGTACCACCAGACGGCCTGCCAGAACCGCGGGCCCCAGGAATGATCGCGCAAACCGAGGCCGTCGATCGCGAACGATTCGTCACCGACCCGGATGGTGCCCTTGCCGCGCGTATGCTGCTCGGTATGGCCGCGTGCGAACGATTCCTCTGCCTTCTGCTGGATCGGGCTGCCGTCGGCGTTGACCGGTTCGCCGCCGAACATCGGCGAGACGCCGACGAAGTCGAGGTCGATCTCGGCGGGGACGATCGGATTGTTCTTGAACGCCTTGCCCGGGTCGACCATCTCCTGCGGGTTGGCGAGCAGGCACAGCTTGCCGCGGTAGCGCACGGCCAGGTGTTTGTGCGGCTCGACCACGGTGACCTTCATGCCGCCGCCGTCGAACGCGTCGTTGTCGTGGCGCTCGGGCCGGGCGAACATGAAGCCGATGCGTCCGTCGGGCAGGTAGATGCAGCAGGTCATCTCGCCCTTGCCCTCGTTCGGGCGGTTCGCGATCCGGAACCAGCCGCCGATCCGGTTGGCCCGGTCGAAGACGTTGAAGTACATGCTCTCGTTGAAGTTGGTGGCGGATTCCAGCGGATGCATGTAGTCATCCTCCGGCACCAGCTTCATCACGATACCTTTCCCCGCTGCCGCCATGGTTACTCTCCCTGAAACGTGTTCAGGGGATCTTACCGGCGTTGCGGGGCGGAGGCGACGGTCCGATACGCTGCTTATGGCGCCTTCAGCACCGCCCGATGGGCCTCGGCTTCGCGGGTGGCCTGTTCGCGGGTATGGAACGGGCCGATGTCGCCTTCGCGGGTGGCGAAATACCACTGGCCGCCCAGGCGGAAGACACGCGCGGCCGGCTCGCACGTATCGCGCAGCGTCGATCGCGCGGCTTTGCCGGGCGCCTTGCCCGGCGGGTCGGTGTTCCTGCGGTCGGTCAATGTCGCTCCGGCGCCGGGCGATGTAAGGTGCCCGGCGAACGTTGCCCATTGCACCAGAGTGGCGCGCGGAAGTTGGGATAGGGTTGTTTCCGGCTGTCGAGGCCTTGTTCAGAATGTAAGGTAGGCTTTACATCATTGTCCGACGTGCGCCGCACGCGCCCCCGCTCCCACAAGCCCGGCGCGATTCGCTATAGTGCGGCCCCTTTACCGTGACCGGACCTGACCCGAGGACTTTCCCGTGCCCGCATCATCCATGGACGAGCTGGTCTCGCTCTGCAAACGCCGCGGCTTCATCTTCCAGTCGAGCGACATCTATGGCGGCCTGCAGGGGATCTACGACTACGGTCCGCTCGGCGTGGAGCTGAAGAACAACCTGAAGGCCGCCTGGTGGCGGGCGATGGTCTACGAACGCGACGACGTCGAGGGGCTCGACGCGGCGATCCTGACCAATCCCCTGACCTTGAAGTACTCGGGCCACGAGGACACCTTCACCGACCCGCTGGTCGACTGCCGCAGCTGCAAGGCGCGGCATCGCGCCGATCACCTGACCGAGCGCAAGTGCCCGAACTGCGGGTCCACCGACCTGACCGACCCGCGGCCGTTCAACCTGATGTTCAAGACCGCGCTCGGCCCGGTCTCGGACGGCAGCACGTTCGGCTACCTGCGCCCGGAGACCGCGCAGGCGATCTTCACCAACTTCCGGAACGTCGTGGACGCGACGTCGCGGCGCCCGCCGTTCGGCATCGCCCAGATCGGCAAGGCGTTCAGGAACGAGATCACCCCGCGCAACTTCATCTTCCGGGTGCGCGAGTTCGAGCAGATGGAACTCGAGTTCTTCGTCGAGCCCGGCACCGACGAGGAATGGCACGAGGCGTGGATCGAAGAACGCCTCGCCTGGTGGGACGCACAGGGCGTGTCGCGAAGCCGGCTCGAACTGTTCCGTGTGCCGCCCGACGAGCTCGCGCACTACTCCAAGGCGACCGTGGACCTGATGTACCACTTCCCGCACGGCGTCGAGGAACTGGAAGGCATCGCGAACCGCACCGACTTCGACCTCGGCTCGCATACCAAGTCCCAAGGCGAGTTCGTGATCGCGGCGAAGGTGATGCCCAACAACGACTCCAACACCAAGCTCGCGGTGCAGGACCCGGACAGCAAGACCTGGACGGTGCCGTACGTGATCGAGCCGTCCGCCGGCGTCGACCGCGGCGTGCTCGCGGTGCTGAACGAGGCCTACCGGGTCGAGCAACTCGACAACGGCACCGAGCGCACCGTGCTCGGCTTCCGCCCGCACCTCGCCCCCATCAAGGTCGCCGTGGTGCCGCTCAAGCGCAACCACGACGGCATCGTCGCGAAGGCGCGCGCGATCAAGCAGCAGCTCTCGGCGCTCGGGCTCGGCCGCGTGCTCTACGAGCACACCGGCAACATCGGCAAGGCCTACCGCCGGCACGACGAAGTGGGCACGCCGCTCTGCGTCACCGTCGACTTCGACACCATCGAGAAGGACGACACGGTGACCGTGCGCGATCGCGACACGATGGCCCAGCAGCGCGTGGCGGTGGGTGCGCTCGGCGATTTCGTGAAGGACTATTTCCGCTGAGGGCGCTTCAGCCGGGATCGCGCAACCAGTCGCGCCAGCCGATCAGCCGCACCCCGTCGCGCGTCATGGACGCATCGCCACCATAGACGATGCAGGGCGGCCGCGCGGCGTCACCGGCGTACCCGAGCCAGGTCCGCACGGCCTCGATCCATTCAGGCACGAACGTCGCACCGGACTTCATCTCGATCGCCTGCAGTTGCCCGGCGCTTTCGAACAGGAGGTCGATCTCCCGGCCCACATGATCGCGCCAGAAGTAGGCGTCCGCCGGCTGCCCGGCATTGAAGCGGTGCTTCACATACTCCGCAACGGCCCAGGTTTCGAACAGTGCGCCGCGGCTCGCGTGGACGTTGAGCGCTGCGGCATCGCGAATGCCGAGCAGCCAGGCGGCGAGCCGACGTCGAGAAAATACAGCTTCGGCGTCTTCACCAGGCGTTTGCCGAAGTTGCGGAAGTGCGGCGGCAGGCGCAGCACGAGATCGCTCGTTTCCAGTACGGAGAGCCACTCGCGCGCCGTGACATGCGAAACCCCGCAATCGTTCGCCAGTGCCGAGAGGTTCAGCAACTGCCCGGTGCGCCTCGTCGATCACCGCTCCGGCGGCATAGCGTGCGAGGAATCCGCGCGGATCCTCCATCGCGAATGCACGCTGCTCGGGATCCTCGAGGCTGACGTAGGGCCGGTCCGGAAATAGGGCGCGCGCGAGCGTCGTCTTGCCGGACTGGCGGGGTCCGGTGATGGCAACGATCGGGAAGCCGGCGGCGAGCCGGCGGACGATCGGTTCGGCCTGGCGCGGGATCATGGGTCGATACCAGGCCGGCCGCGTACAATTTGAAAGTTCAATCTTCATATTGTCAGAATCGTACGCCCCCGCACCCCGTGGCGTGAACCGGTTAAACTGCGCGCCTCGCACCCCGGAGCCGAGCCCATATGGCCAAAGCCGTCATCTCCACCATCGGCCGCGACCGGCCGGGCATCGTCAACGACCTCTCCGAGGCGGTGTCGCGCCTGCATCTCAGCATCGAAGACAGCCGGATGGCGGTGCTCGGCGGCGAGTTCGCCGTGCTGATGTCGGTGAGCGGCGACGCTGCGGCGCTCCGGGAACTGGATCGACAGCTTGCGGAGCTCGCCCGCGCGGCCGATTTCGCGTACCTGTTCCGCCCCACCGAAGCCCGCAGCGCGGCGCCGAGCCTGCCCTGCCAGGTGCGGGTGGTCGCCATGGACCATCCGGGCATCGTGCATGGCGTGGCCAAGTTCTTCTCGAGCCGCGGCATCAACATCCGCGACCTCGAGACCGAGACCGAACACGCCGCCCACACCGGCACGCCGATCTTCAACCTGAGCCTCACGGTGGAAGTGCCGGCCGGCATCCGGATCGGCCAGCTGCGCGCGGAATTCGAGAACTACTGCGACGACGAGGGGCTGGACGGGACGCTGGCGTCGGTCTGAGGCGGACGCTCCGAACCGTTGCGGCCCGGAGACGCGAGCTGCAGGCGACGCGCGTCGCTTCGAATCACCGACTTATTACGAATTTGAATTGGCGAATTCGTCATTTCAACTTCAAAGTGCCGCGCCTGTTCGTTCTGAAAGGCGGCGTGAACCTGCGGTTCTACTTCCGCAGCCCCCGCTACTCGGAAGACATGGATCTCGACGTGCTCGAGGGTTCGGTCGAGACGCTGCGCAGAAACGGCTACCGCATTATCGAGGACCGTGGACTGCTGCGCGCACTTCAGTCGTACGGCATCAGCCGCATCGAGCTCAACGACCCCGCCAAGGCCAAGCACACGGCGACCACGCAGCGATTCCGGGTGCGGCTCGTCAACGCAGCAGGCGTCGCGCTCCCGACCAAGGTCAAATTTTCCCGACGCGGCTCCGACGATCCGTTCGCCATGGAAACCCTCGACCCCGGGATCGCCTTGCCCTATCGACGGCTCGCCTATTCCTGCCAGCACTATCGCGCGGACGCGGCGGTCCGCCAGAAAATCCTCGTGTTGGCCAACCGCGCGGAGGTGCAGGCGCGCGACGTTTTCGACCTGTTCATCCTGTGGCGCGGCGGCCACATCGGTACTGACACGTCGTCGAGCGTCGACACCGCGGACCTGGCGCGGGCGACCGACAACGTGCTGGCGCTGGACTACTCGGCCTATGCGGGGCAGGTGTTGCCCTACCTCGAACCGGATGCGCTGCGCGAGTTCGAATCCCAGGCAGCCTGGAACGAGATGGTCGACCGGGCGCTGGACCTGCTGGCCGGCCCGGGCTCGATCCGGCCGGAGTCGGGCTGACATGAGTGCCGTGGGATTCCTCGCGGCGACGCCGGTGTTCACCACCCGCCAGTTTGCCCTGGCCTGCGAAAAGCGTATCGATTCCGCGTCGCGGCTGCTCGCCGGATACGAGCGCAGCGGCTCGATCGTGCGCGTCACCCGCGGGGTCTGGGCCCAGCCAGGACACCCGCAGTTCACGCCGTACGGCCTGGTGCCGCTCCTGCTCGACGGCGAACGCGGCTGCGTGTCGTTTCTGACGGCGCTGCACCTGCACGGCGTACTGTCGCAGATCCCTGACGCCATTCAGATCGCGACCACCGGACACGCCCGCACGCTCGCAACACCGGTCGCGACCTTTCAATTCCTGCAACTGAAGCCGCAGATGATGCAGATGGGCATCGAGCTGCACCCGGGCCTCACGCCATTTCCGCTCGCGTCAGCAGAGAAGGCGCTGCTCGACACGCTCTACGTGGCTACCCGGCGCGGCCGGCGGTTCGCGCGCCTGCCGGAGCTGGAACTCGATTTACTCCGACCCCGATTGTTTCGCCGCATGCTGGTCGAGCTGGTGACGGCGCCTGCACCGTACCAGGCAATCTGCAGGCGGCTGGAGGCGCTGGCGCCGGCGCTGTTGCCCAGGCCGGGCAGTACCCGCTGATGCACCTGTATCCCGACCGGGATCACAGGGCTGCATTGACCGTGCCTACAACTCGCTCGGGGATACGCTCGCAGACTTGGGCCGTAGCGCCTTCACAATCACCGCTCGACACGAGCTCCTACTCGCCACCCAGCCAAGTTCGTATTGCGTTCGTATATACGTATGCCTATGCTCCCACAGTATCCGGATTCAAAGGAGCCTGTCATGGCGAGCAAGGCCATCAGCCTGCGTGTACCCACCGAGCGGCTGGCGCTGATCGAGCGCGCGGCAGCAACACGCGGTCAGAACCGCACTGAATTCATGATCGAAAGCGCCTGCAACGCGGCGGCTGCAGCGCTGGGTGAACGCCAACTGTTCGAACTCGACGATGCCGCATACGCGGCATTCGTCGAAGCACTGAACGCACCAGAGAAACCGAACGAACGACTGCGAAGCCTGCTCGTGCGCCGGGCCCCATGGGACTGACCCCGCCCGGTAGGCTAGCGCCAGACGACGACGTATCCCGATTCGCCTGTGGGGCGCCTGTGGTCGATGACTGGTTGCGTGCTCGGGCGCGGGCAAGTCTGGAGCGCGGCAGTGCGGTGACCTATGTCGTCAAGGACATGCGCCGGGTGGTCGCCTTCTACACCCTGTCGGCAAGCGCAGTCGATCGTTTACGTATCGGCGTCGGAAGACTCCGCCGCAATTCACCGAACCCGATCCCGGTCCTCCTGCTTGGACAACTCGGCGTGGATCGCGAATACCAGCACCGAGGCCTTGCAGCCGCGCTGCTCCGTGACGCGATGATCCGCAGCGTGACCGTTGCCCGCGAGGTCGGCGTTCAGGCGCTGCTCGTGGAGGCTATCGAATTGGCGTTGGTGCCCTGGTACCGGCGCTTCGGATTCGAACCCATTTCTACGGCCGAACCTACGGTGCTGATGCTGCGGACGAAGGACATTCGAACCGCGCTGCTCGAGCTGGACAACTGATCACCCAGCCCCGAGCAGCGCCGCCTGCCGCCGATCAGGTCAGCGGCTTCAACGCCAGTTCCACACGGCGGTTCAGCTGCCGGCCCTCGGCGGTCGCGTTGTCGGCGACCGGGTAGTTCGGGCCGTAGCCCTTGGCGTCGAGGCGCATGCGCGCGACACCCTGGCTCTCGAGGTAACGCGCGACGCTGTCGGCACGGCGCTGCGAGAGATCCATGTTGAGCGCCATGGTGCCGGTGCTGTCGGTGTGGCCGGCGACGTCGATCAGGGTCTTGTCGTATTCCTTGGCGACCAGCACGACCGAATTGAGCACGTCGTAGAAGCCGGCGCTGATTTCGGCCCGGTTCACGTCGAAGGTGATGTTGCCCGGCATGTTGAGGATGATGTCGTTGCCGACGCGCGTCACGCTGACACCGGTGCCGGCGAGCTGTTCACGCAGCTTGTTCTCCTGGGCGTCCATGTAGGCGCCGACCGCGGTGCCGCCGAGGGCGCCCACGCCCGCACCGATCAGCGCACGCTTGCGCCGGTCGTCCGCATCCTTGCCGGTCAGCACGCCCACCACGGCGCCCACGCCCGCACCGATGCCCGCGCCCCAGGCCTTCTTGGAGGCTTCGCGTTCGCCGGTGTAGGGGTTGGTGGTGCACGCCGCGAACAGTGCGAGCGCGACCACGGCCGCAGTCGTGCGGGTCAGGATGTTGTGCATGATCGGTACCTCCGTTCAGGTGACTGGGTCACTTTTCTTATGCACGACAATTGTTAACTGTCCGACGCTGAACGAACCATGAACGGGTCACACTCCGGCCATCCAACTTGTCCCCACCCCCCACATCCTCCTATCATCGCGCCGCCGAAGGAAAAAACGCCCACGCAGGCTCACGCGGCCGCGGCGCGGCGAGAACGACTCAAGGGACCGGAATGGCCGATCGGAAAGGACTCCTGCTGCGCGTGGCATTCATCGCAGCGCTATCGGCCGGCAGTGCGGCGCACGCGGACCCCTGGGCCCGGGCGGGCGACCTCGCCCTGCGCCATGACCTGCGCCTGCTCGCCGATGCCGGCCTCGTCACCTCGCCCGCCAACACCTGGCCCGTGCCCTGGGCGACCATCGCGCACGACCTCGACGCCAATTCGGCCCGCGAGCCGGCCGACCCCGCGGTCGCCGGCGCACGTGCGCGCATGCTCACGCGCATCAACCAGATTCGTAACCTCTCCGGCCTGCAGCCCAACGCGCGCGTCGCCGCGCGCACCGACGATTTCTGGCTGCGCACCTTCGAGGACACGCCGCGCGACGGCGCCGAGGCGCGCATCGGGGTCTCGTGGATGGGCAACCGGTTCGCCGCGCGCGCGCAGGTCAGCTATGCCGACGACCCGTTGCCCGGCGACAACGAATGGCGCGGCGACGGCTCGTACCTCGCCGGCACGTTCGGCAACCACATCGTCAACGTCGGCGCGCTCGACCGCTGGTGGGGCCCGTCGTGGAACGACACGCTGCTGCTCTCGTCCAACGCGCGCCCGGTACGCGGCGTGACGTTCGAGCGCAACGTCGCGTACGCGTTCGAGAACAAGTGGCTCGCCTGGATCGGACCGTGGCGCTATACGCTCTTCGCCGGCCAGCTCGGCAGCGACAGCGAACCGCGCGACGCGAGCCTGCTCGGCTTCCGGCTCGACGTCCGGCCGTTCGACTCGCTCGAGATCGGCCTGACCCGCACGGCGCAGTGGTGCGGTGACGACCGGCCCTGCTCCGCGCGCACGCTCGGCAACCTGATCATCGGTCGCGACAACCGCGGCAGCAGCGGCATCGCGGAAGAGAACGAGCCCGGCAACCAGCTCGCCGGCGTCGACTTCCGCTGGCAGGCACCGCTGGTGGGCGGCCCGTGGGCCGTCTATGCACAGGCGGTCGGCGAAGACGAAGCCGGCGGCCTGCCGTCGAAGTTCTTCGGCCAGGCCGGGCTCGAGGCATGGGGCGGGCTCGGCGAACGCTGGCCCGCCGGCAGCTGGCGCGCGCACCTGGAATACACCAACACCACCGTGCGGTTCCTGCAGAACGAACCCGAATACAACACCGCCTACGAACACAGCATCTACCGCAGCGGCTACCGCTACCAGAACCGTGCGCTGGGCGCCGCCGCGGACGGCGACAGCGAACTCGTCTCGCTCGGCGTCACCGTGATCGACGACCGGGCACACAGCTGGAACGGGCTGGTGCGGGTCGGCGACATCAACCAGCGCGGCGCAGGCGCCGGGCGCGACGCCCTGCACACCGTCTCGCCGGACGAACTGCGCATCGCCGGCGCACAGCTCTCCCACCGCCGCGCCATCGGCCGCGACGGCCTGGAACTCGGCACGCTCAGCGTCGGTGTTGGGGTACAGTATTCCGACAACCGGATCAGCGGCGCATCGGACACCGACGCGCAGGCGTTCCTGCAGTGGACCTGGGATTACTCCGGCCTGTGAACGAACCCTGCGCACAACGGGGCGACGCACGCGGGCCGGCCAGCGCGAACGGACCGAGCGACACATGACCCCACTTCGAATCGCCCTAGCGGCACTGATCGCCCTGCTCGCAGCCGCACCGGCCGCATTCGCGCAGCCGACCCCTACGCCGGAGCAGATCGAGCTGTTCCGCCAGCTGCCCCCGGCCGAGCAGCAGCGGCTGATGGAACAGCTGCGCAATGGGCAATCGGGCAGAACCGAACAGCCACTCGAACAGCCGGAGACCGTGCAGCCGCGCACTGTGACGCAGCCCGACCTGCGCCTGCGCCCGCCGCCTCCCCGGACTTCGCAAGGCACCACCCAGCGCGGGGACCGGAACGGCCCGAACGGCGCCAGCATCGACACGCTCGACCAGCTCTACCAGGACGAGCCCGAACCGGAACCCGAACCACTGAAGTTGTTCGGCTACGACCTCTTCGCCGGTGCGCCGACCACCTTCGCGCCGGTCACCGACGTACCGATCCCGGTCGACTACGTGGTCGGCCCGGGCGACATGGTCAACGTGCAGCTCTTCGGCAAGACCACCGGCACCCACACGCTCGTGATCAACCGCGACGGCTCGATCAACTTCCCCGAGCTCGGGCCGATCACCGTCGCGGGCATGACCTTCGACGCCATGCGCAACCTGCTGCAGGAGCGCGTGGCGCAGCAGATGATCGGGGTCACCGCCAGCATCTCGCTCGGCGAGCTGCGCTCGATCCGCATCTTCGTGCTCGGCGAGGCCGAGCGCCCGGGCTCGTACCAGGTGAGCAGCCTGTCCACCATCACCAACGCCCTGTTCGTCTCCGGCGGCATCAAGACGATCGGCTCCCTGCGCAACATCCAGCTGAAGCGTGAGGGCGAACTGGTCTCCACCATGGACCTGTACGACCTGCTGCTGCGCGGCGACACGCGCGGCGACGCGCGACTCATGCCCGGCGACGTCATCTTCATTCCGCCGGTCGGCTCCCAGGTGGGCATCGAAGGCGAAGTGCTGCGCCCCGCCATCTACGAACTCAAGGGCGAGCGCACCGTCGGCGACCTGGTGCAGCTCGGCGGCGGACTCGCGGCCACCGCGTATGCGCAGCAGGCGCAGCTCTCGCGCATCAGCGACATGCGCCAGCGCATCCAGCAGGACGTGGACCTGCGCAGCCCGGCGGGCCAGGGCATGGCGCTCCGCAAGGGCGACCTCCTGCACGTGCCGTCGGTACTCGACATCGTGGACAACGTGGTCACGCTCGACGGCCACGTGATGCGCCCCGGCCGCGTCGAATACCGGCGCGACATGCGCCTGACGGACCTGATCCGCTCGATGCAGGATCTGCAGCCGATGGCCGACATCAACTACGTGCTGATCCGCCGGGAAATGCCGCCCGAGCGCCGGCTGGTGGCACTCTCGGCGGACCTCGAAGCGGCGCTGCGCAACCCCGGCGGGCCGGCGGACGTGCGGCTCATGCCGCGCGACGACGTGCGGGTGTTCCACATGATCGGCGAGCGGCCCGACGTCGAGGAACTGGTTACCGAACTGCGCGCCCAGGCGTCACTCGACCGTGCTGCACCCGTCGTTCGGGTCGGCGGGCGCGTGCGCGCGGCAGGCAACTATCCGCTCGAACCGGGCATGCGCGTGAGCGACCTGCTGCGCGCGGGCGGCGCGCTCGCGGAAGGCGCATACGCGGTCGAGGCCGAGGTCACGCGCTACGACGTGATCGGCGGGGAATACCGGGAGATCGGGCTGATCCCGGTCGACCTGAACGGCGTGCGCCGCGGCGACCCCACGGCGGACATCGTGCTGCAGCCCTACGACTTCCTGAACGTACGCGAGGTCACCCACTGGCGCGAGCAGGAAACCGTGATTCTGACCGGCGAGGTGCGGTTTCCGGGCAGCTACCCGATTCGCAAGGGCGAGACGCTGCTGTCGGTGCTGCAGCGCGCTGGCGGGCTGACCGACCGCGCCTACGCCAACGGCGCGGTCTTCACGCGCGAGCGCCTGAAGGAACGCGAGGAACAGCAGGTGCAGCAGTTGATCGAGCGGATGGAAGCGGACCTTGCCGCCCTTGCGCTGCAGCAGGCGCAATCCCCGGACGACAAGCAGGCGGAAGCCGCGCTGGTGGCAGGACGCGGGATGCTGAACCAGCTGCGCGCCACGACCCCCGTCGGGCGGCTCGCGCTCGATCTGCCGCAGCTGATGAAGGCAACGGTCGGCTCACAGGACGACCTGGCGCTGCAGGACGGCGACACCCTGATGATCCCCGGACCGATGCAGACGGTGACGGTGATCGGCGAGGTGCACAGCCCCACTTCGTTGCTCTACGACAGGGCGCTCGGACGGAACGACTACATCGATCTGAGCGGCGGCGCGACGCGCCGGGCCGACATGTCACGCGTGTACATCGTGCGGGCGAATGGGCAGGTTACGGCCGCGGGCGATCGGCGCTGGTTTCGTAGCGGGGCCACCTACAACCTGATGCCTGGAGACACGATCGTGGTGCCTGCGGACGTGGAGCGCATGCGGCCGCTGCCGCTTTGGACCGCCGTCACGACGATCGTCTACAACATGGCGGTGGCGGTGGCTGCCATCAACTCGTTCTGATCGGGGATAGGCCATGACCGAGAGGACGCAGGGCCCGGACTCATCCCCCAGCCAGAACTCCGTTGCCGGCGAGCGCGTGGTCTATGTCATGCCGGAACATGTGCTGGCCCAGGACGACGCGGACGAAATCGATCTCGCAGGGCTGTTCCGCGTATTGTGGGATGCGAAGCTCACCCTGATCGCAATCACTGCGCTGTGTTCGGCAATCGCAGTGGCCTATGCAATGCTCGCAACGCCCTGGTATCGCTCGGAGGTACTGCTTGCACCCGTCGAGGAGCGACCGGGCGGGATGCTCGCAGGACAACTCGGCGGGCTTGCCAGCCTGGCCGGCGTGAATCTGGGGGACGGTGGCTCCGTCGCTGAGGCCGTATCGACGCTCGGCTCACGCGAACTGGCTGCCGAGTTCATCGAGGCCAATGGGTTGCTCACGGTCTTCTTCCAGGATGACTGGGATCCAGCGACCGGTTCGTGGCGCATGAAGAACCCGGCCGACCATCCGGACATTCGCGACGCCATCAAATACTTTCACGAAGACATCCTGCGGGTGGACCAGAATCGTCAGACCTCGATGGTGACGCTCTCGATCAGCTGGACAGACGCGGAGCAGGCCGCACGTTGGGCGAACGAGCTGGCCCAACGACTCAATCAGCGCATGCGCGCTCGGGCGCTGCGCGAGGCCGAAGCGAACGTGGCGTTTCTGCAAGCGGAACTCGCGAACACCAATGTCGTCGCTCTTCAACAATCGATCGGACGGCTGCTCGAGTCAGAGATGCAGAAGCTCATGCTGGCGCGCGGCAGCGAGGAGTACGCATTCCGGGTGATCGATTCGGCCCAGCCGGCCCGGGAGCCTGACAAGCCCAAGCGGCTGATGGTCGTAGCACTAGGCACGGTAGCAGGAGGATTGCTGGGGCTACTTTGGGTGCTGGCAGCAAGGGCCCTGCGGCGGCCGGACTGAGCCCTGAGGCGTCGCTCAGCCTCGCTTCCGCAGCTCGGCAACGAGCAGTACGCGAAGCGCGGCAAGCCCTTCTGTGGAGTTCACCAGGCGCTCGTATAGTAAGCCCAGCGCGTACGCCACGCCGCTCCAACGCAGATACTCGGGGCGACCCTCGATTCTTTCGATTCGAACGATATCCCACCCAGTAGACGCAGCAAGCCGCTCGATCTGAGCAACGTTGTTGGCCCGATAACGTGTGGGAAACGTGTCACTTTCATGGCGCCCGCGCATTCGATTAACCATCTGGTGAAATCGATGCGGCGTGCACCGCGCGATTAACGGCATGTAGTGAGTGCTGTTCGGCGTCTTGAAGAGCAGCAGCCCTGCCGGCTTCAGCACTCTCCGAATCTCCCTGAAAACGCCGACGGGATCCTCCAAGTGCTCCATAACGTTATCTGCGAACACGAGATCGAAGCTCGCGTCCGGGTATGGGATATCGCTGGCATCTGCAACCCGTCCTTCATCCAGGTTGGAGTTGACCACCACACGCGGATCGAGATCGATACCGCAGATGCGAGCCACCCGCCCACGAAAATTCATGGCTGCGACAATGCCGGCTCCGGCTCCTACATCCAGCACCACTGAGTCCGGCCTGACCCGAGCCAGGACACGTTCGCGGAACAGCATATCGTCCCAGTTGCGTTCAAACGTAGGGTAGAACGTACGATCGAACCAGTTTACCAGTCGGCTCAACGCAAAGACTCCGCCACTTCGATCGACACGCGGCTGGTTTCCAACAGCTCATCGAGCGGTATCGGACATTCGCTACCCGACTTGACCGACGCGACGAATGCAGCGGCGCATGCGCTAGCACCCTTGTCCTGTCGCCACAATTTCATCTTCGAGAACCCGGGCCAGCCCCAGCCCTTGAGATTGCGGAAGTTGTCTAGTTGCAGAACTCGACCACCACAGAAAACCTCTAGTCGCTCCTTAGGGAACGCGCGATGGCCGTTCGCAAGGTAATGAATCGAGCCAATTGATCCATCAGCAAAATGAAGCGTAATGGTAGATTTGTCCTCACGAACACGCAGCGCGTCGTGCGGCCCGAGGCTGACCGCATGGTGCACGGCGATAGGAACTCCTGCGAGGTAGCGAAGCAGGTCAATAAAGTGGCAAGCTTCGCCCACGATGCGGCCACCACCAACAGCGGGATCTTGCGTCCAATGGCCCAGCGGTATCTCCCCCGCGTTGACGGTCATGATGAAGTGACTGGGGGCAGACAGTGTCTTCAACATCGCTTTGATGCGCTGAGTATGCGGTGCGAACCTGCGATTGAATCCGACCATCAAACGTTGTCCGTTGCGATTGCGTATCTCACCTTCGATTTCCGTGAGTTCTTCGAGAGTCAGGCACAGCGGCTTCTCGCAAAAAACGTGTTTGCCTGAACGCAATGCCGCAAGAACCTGTGACGCATGAGCATCGTGGCGCGTGGCTATGACCACGGTATCGATTTGAGGATTTTCCAAAACCCGGCTTGGATCGCTAGCTGCCTCGGAGAAGCCGAACTTGTGACCGAAGTGCACCGCGCTTGCTCCGCCCCCGCTCACCACGGTGTGAAGCGCGACGCCGGCCGCCCGAAAAGCCGGCATAAGTACCCGGCTCGCGTAATTTCCAGACCCAAGAAATCCCACCACACCGGCCGTGGCATTTGGAATCGTTGGAGACAAGGACACGCTGCGCTGTACCAGACGATCCTTTGGCGCCTCCTGATCATACTCGAGGAGAATCCCAAGCGAAGGCTCGTCGGAAGCCAGCAGGGAAAAAGCCTCGGCGGCCCGCTCAATCGGGAATCTGTGTGAAATCAGTGGCTCGACGTTAACGGAGCCGGACGCCATAAGATCCAGGACCGCCTCGAAATTGCGCTGCTCGGTCCAGCGTACGAACCCGATGGGGTAGTCGTGACCTTGCTCTTCGTACTCCGGGTCGTAGCGTCCAGGGCCGTAGGAACAGCTCACTTGGAAAGTGAGCTCCTTCTCGTAGAAATCAGCACGGCTGAGTTCGAGACCGGTCACCCCTACCAACACGATTCTGCCACGCTTGCGGCACATTCTGGCCGCTTGGCTCACAGGCTCACTGCTCTGGGTTGAAGCGGTAATGATCACCGCGTCGACGCCCCGTCCGCGGGAGAACGCCTCAGCAACAGCCAGCACGTCGTCACCGGCACTCGGGTTCGCCACTTCCGCCCCGAACTCTCGCGCGAGGGCCAAGCGTGCGGAATCAAAGTCAATGCCAAGCACCCTACATCCATGGGCCTTGAGAATCTGTACGGCCAATAGACCTATGAGGCCCAAGCCCGTTACGACGACACACTCTCCAATGGTTGGATTAGCCAGACGGATGCCCTGCAAAGCAATGGCACCCAAAATCGTGAAACTTGCTGCTTCATCGGAAACCGAGTCCGGGATGCGAGCACATAGATTTTCCGGAACGGAGACGACTTCGGCGTGCGGGCCATTGCTGGCCAACCTTTCACCCACCGAGAAACTTGCTACCCGTTCTCCCACTTCTAGGACGCGGCCTACATTGCAGTAACCTAGGGCCAACGGCTGATCGAGCTTGCTAGCGACCGTCTCCAGAGTCGTGCCTATGCCCTCTGATCGCATCTTGTCCAGCACCATTTTAACCTTGTCCGGTTGCTGTCGCGCTTTGAACAGCAAACCACCGCTCCCGAATTCGACTAGCATCCGCTCTGTGCCCGCCGATACTAACGAGGCTGAGGAGCGAATCACGACTGAGCCAGTCGCCGCACGAGGCGCCGGGACATCTACAGGTAGAGGCCGCCCACCCTTTAGCGATTGAAGCACTTGTTTCATCGGTGTCTCGATTCAAGGTACGCGAACATCATTGATACGCGAAATCAACAACGGCCGATAAAGGCTATAGGCAATGCGCATCAGCTCCCACTTCTGTCGTGCATGCAACCCTGAAACCGCAGCATGGCTTGCATGTATAACCTCCAACTCTGGCGAATATAGGATTCGCATTGATGACTTGGCTACCTGCTCGGCGAGAAACACCTCCTCACCGAACATGAAAGTTGGCGCCCAGAGCTCGCCAAACGTCTCGAAGAACTTCCGGCTTAGAACAAAGCAGGATCCATGGCATGCATAAATCTCTCTGGCGGTTGCATACCCGCTCTGATCGCGGCGATTGAAATGCCGCCGACCAACACCAACAATTTTCGCGATCAATCGCGCCAACAAATAGCTTGAATAGTATGTGTCATAGGCTCGTATCCGAGCCAAGCCTATATGCTCGCGAATATGTGGATTCTGTCTGTCTCCATCCAAAGTGACGATGTTCGGCGCGATAACGGCGTACTGAGAATAAACTTCAGATTTGTTGGCGAGGGTCTCCACAAAGTGATCCGAGAAGACTAAATCGTTGTTTCCAACGATCACCCATGCAACATCACTGTGGAATCGCCGCACGTAATCCAATCCGAGATTCAATCCGGAAAAATAGCCCAGGTTCCTTTCGCTCCGAATCAGATGCAGGCCGACGAACTCTCTTTCTAGACCAGAGAGACTCTCTGCCTCAACTGGAGCAGAGGCATTATCAACGACAACATACACCAACTGTTTGTTGGGGTCGCATCGATACAACGATCGGATAGCGGCTAGTGTGTAGCTTGTATTGTTAAAATTCGTGCAAACGTACGCGAACTTCATCTCATCGCTCCAGCCTTCAGAGCCAGGTCGTACCTGATATTCACGCTCACATGCCACACAGCGCACCATCCACTAGTTGGCTCAACCGCCAACCTAACCGAGAATGGGCCACTAGGCGCTATCGAATGAATCAGCCAAACTGGCTCGATCTGTGCCACGAAATAGCGAGAGACCGCAATCAAGAGACACTCGCTCTCTTCCGCGCGAAACGTCCGAGTTCCCGGAGAGTATGCGAATGCTTTGCGCGCGCCAATCTATTCGCGGCCAGCACGACAACCGTAAGAACAAACACAAGATAGGTCGAATTCCATATAAATACGCTGATCAGATACGATTTGTACAGGAACTGAATAAACAGGATGTACATGGCAATGCCGAGCACCGGACGCTTGGCCATCAACAGCGCCCAAAACCCCCACTGGAATACAATCCCCAAGAGCCAGAGAAAGACCAGAGATCCACCAAGCCCGAAGTCGGTGATCAATCCACGAAAGATGGTGTAGATGTTCCCGGGGGACAATCCCGGGATCGCGAGATACTCACCATAGGTACCTGGAGGAATTGGCAATCCAGCCCCGAATAACTCGAACATCGCTACAAACGAATAAAACCCGTACGTAAAAAATTCACTGGGGTAGGTCTGAAGCGAAGCCATACCGTACGCATGGGAAAACCAGTCTGAGAAGGCATAGACATGCAGAAAAGCATATGATCCTAAGTATGCGATTAGTCGAGCCACAACCTCATCGCTATCACTAATGCTATACAAGCCTCTAGACAAGAAAGCGACTATCAGCAAGGGAACCGCGATGAATCCATACCTCCACTGCTTCGCTAAGCCCCTTATGCTGAGATGCGGGCGCTGATTCACTAACACACGGCACAACAAATGCGCGCCCAATATGATCGCAATCGCGGTCACAAATAGGCCTTTTGCGGACTGAACCAACATCACAAGCACCGCAGGCAACATTGCACCAACAAGATACAACCATCGTTCCCTATGGTCGTTACACGACGCATGTAGCAAACCCCCGAAAATCGAACACATGTACGCTCCAATCAAACCCCATTGCCCAAATGGATTACTTCGAATCTCCCCCGCGTAGCGCATTGACATGTATTCATTCGAGGATGCAAAAAAGTCGGCAACGATTCGCTGAAAGTTAAAGCCTTGAATCAGCAAATCAAGCAGCACAAACACCACTGAGATCGTCAAACTAAGTACGAACACACAACGAACGACAGGAGTAAACAAGTACCCGCGTCGGAAACGAACGTTGCGCACATTGCGAGTATGGGCCGACCTCCAATCAAACATGAGCACCGGGGCCGCAAACGCCAGACAGGCAGCCCAAATATATGCAATTGCGAGCCAATTGATTGGCACGAATGGCAGCGCCAATAGCGGAACAAACGTAAACAAGAACCAGAAGCAGCTAAACAGAGCCGCCGGATTCGCCCACGTTCCAGCCGCCGTGCGCACAACCAATCCGGTAACTAGGATTCCCGAGGCGATTGAAATCGCGAGCAGACGTTCGATCAGATCCACTTATGAAACACCAATCATGTAGAGGCCAGATCAATATCTCGGACCTTGCGCGCAAGATCTCTCCTACTCCATTAGTCAGACATGTCGAACACGTCGTCCATTCAAAAGCCTACCCTATTGTTCTAGTTGACTCCTTGAAAGGTACCTGCGCGCGATGAGTCCGAAAAGGATGATCTCAGCGACGATAAACGCGAAAGCGCCACCTATCGTACCCATTTCAATTACCAATAGGCTGCAAACAACAATATTCAAAATTCCGACGCTGATCTGACTGAGGAACATGTATCTACGGGCGCCAAGGATGTTTAGTCCGACGCTTCCCTGCATAAAGTTGAACGATCCTATCAATACTACCGGCATCATGACTCCAACCATCAAGGCCGTCTCCTGCATGAGGGGGAGATTCCAATACTCCGATATATCCTCGCCCCCCAATGCCCACACCAACCATACGATGCCGAGCACAATTAGCAGCAGGACTTGCTGAGGCACTCCCAATCGCAACACCGCTTTGAACTGGGTGATACCTGGCGACTTGGAATCTCTCAACGCTATGACCGCCTTTGGGAAATAGAACTGATTGAGAGGGCGGGCAATCGCTTGCAGGCACTTGACGAATTTTTCTGCAAGTGAGTAGGCAGCGATTCCTGCGCTTGAGACACCCCATGAGTTCATCAGAACAACGTTAAACTCTCTGTAGAAATATACAGAACCGCTACCAAAGAATATGGTTCTTCCGTCTCGGATCGCTCGAGTCAGATGGGCGATCGGAATCCTCTTGAATTGAACGTCAAACTGGCGCAACACGAGAAAAACAGAAACGAATGATGCGGTCAGCGAAGCGCCCCCCACTATCGCAGGGACCAGCAAAAAATCCTCTGGGTCAACCAAAAGCCAAAGCACTAGTGCCATGGCGACGATCCTGCTGACTGCAATCGCTATCGCGAGGGCCGCGTTCCGCTCCAGAGCCTGGTAGACCCAAGCAGAGTTCAAGACGTGACTAAGCGGCACTAACAGCCACAGACTAAGTGCTGCAGTCAATTTAGGTGCAACTGCGATGCAAACTGCGACTATCACCGCAGATGACACAACAAAAAGCATGAGCCGGACGTAGAGAACCTCACAATAGGCGATCGATATATCGATGGCATCCCGTTCCGGGTTCTTACCCACAAGCTTGGGAACAGCGTCGATGTCAAAGCTATACATGGACAAAGCCAAAACACCAAGTGCAATGGCTTCCGCTAGGACCACTTGGGTGTATGCATCCTGGCCAGCGATCATCAAAAGATGAGGAAAGACGACTAGCGGCAAGACCGCATTCGAACCTTGAATAGTCACGAGCGAGGCGAGATTGCAGAGACCTGAAGGTTTCACACTCCTTCAAACCCCATCTTTCGCGAAAATAACGACGCTGCAAAGTCCAAGCATGCAGTTAAAGTGACGCAAACTTTTCGCCTGACCAAAAGCTCTTTCGGAATGAAAAATGATTGTCGCTCGTTCTAAGAATCATCAAGAAACTCCGATTCCTATGGCTCCTGCATGCATCAAAGCCCCATTCACCTCACTATTGCTTACGTTGCTCAGCTAACGCCAAGCTCCGCGGAAGTCGAGGAGCCACTCGCTTTTCGGCTTCGCGTTAGCAAACGACGCATGATCCACTAACAGCACATGCAGGTCTGCGGATTCGGACATTCCGATATCAATCAGCTCTGCTCCTAACAGTGACGCGGGGAGCATATCAATGTGGGGCTCAACCACTTGGACGCGAATTGACGCATTGTTCAGCAATGTTTCTGCGACCGTGATCGCGGGGCTTTCCCTGAGATCATCGACGTTGGCTTTGAACGTCAAGCCATACAAAACTATTGTTGGCTTTCGCTCCTTCGCGCTCGGGGATTGTGAGCAGTACCGTCGAATTAGACGCTGGATGGACTCTATCGTCCAAGCCAACTTCGCCTCATTGACGAGCCTCGCGGATCGAATCAGCTTGGCTTCCTCAGGAGTTTTTGAAACTATGAACCAAGGGTCCACAGCAATACAGTGCCCACCCACTCCGGGTCCAGGTTGCAATATGTTCACGCGCGGATGCCGGTTCGCTAGCGAGATCAGCTCCCAAACGTCGATATCAAGCTTTTCGCATATGATCGACAGCTCATTGGCAAACGCTATGTTCACATCCCTGAAGCTGTTTTCAGTAAGCTTAGCCATTTCAGCGGTGCGAGCGTTGGTCACCACACACTCGCCCTTTACGAAGGCGCGGTATAGCCTCACCGCCATTTCAGAACAGCGATCGGTAAGCCCACCTATCACGCGATCATTGGAGATTAGCTCCTGCATCACCCTGCCGGGCAACACCCGCTCCGGGCAGTGTGCGATGCGGATATCCGAAGCATCACCGTGCGTTTGTGGAAAGGTAAGGTCCGGACGTGCATGCGCAAGCCATGCGGCCAGTTGTTCCGTTGCGCCTACAGGCGAAGTCGACTCCAGAACAACCAGATTGCCCGACGCGAGAACTGGCGCAATCGATCTCGCAGCCGCTTCGATGAAGCTGAGATCCGGCTCGTGATCATCGCCCTTGAAGGGCGTGGGGACTGCAATCAGGAAAGCTTCGGCGGGTTCGGCTGCAGTGGTGGCTCTGAGGTAGCCCTCAGTTACTGCCGCATGAACGGCGATATCCAGGTCCGGCTCGACGATATGTATCTCACCACGGTTTATCGTCTCGACAGCACGTTCATTCACATCCACGCCTACGACGCGAATCTTGCGCGATGCGAACATCGCTGCGGTTGGCAGGCCGATGTAGCCGAGCCCGATCACGGATATCTTCTTGAATTCACTTCTTGGCATCTTAGCTTCCTTGCTCGGGACCGGCGGAGCAACTCATAGATTGCGCAGCGCTTGCAGTATGCGTTCGCATGCCCGTCCATCACCGTACGGATTGTGCGTGCGGGACATCGCCAGATAACTCGCCTGGTCGCTCAGTAGCTCTGTGACATGCGCGACTATCTGTTCGCGATTCGCGCCGACCAGTCGCACAGTTCCCGCTTCCACGGCCTCGGGGCGCTCCGTGACATCGCGCATGACCAACACGGGCTTGCCGAGGCTCGGGGCTTCCTCCTGGATGCCACCACTATCGGTGAGCACCAGGTGGCTCTTGCGGAGCAGGTAGACAAATGGCTCGTAGTCGAGAGGTTCGATCAGGTGTACGTTACGCTGATCGCCAAGCATGCGCCGGACCGGCTCCTGCACGTTCGGGTTGAGGTGAACTGGATACACGAATCGCGTGTCCCGATGCGCGATCGCCAATTCCTTCAATGCGCTGCAGATCTGCAGGAATCCCTCACCGAAGTTCTCGCGTCTATGGCCTGTGATGAGTACGAACCTTTCGTTCTGCCAGGGGAAGCCAAGCCGCGCATTCAGGAACTCGGTTAGGGTCTCCTGCCGGACAGTGCTCGCATCTATGCGGCGCAATACCCAGAAGAGCGCATCGATCACCGTGTTACCAGTCACTTCAATCTGCGAAGCAGGAACACTTTCGGCCAGCAGGTTCTGCCGACTGCAGGCGGTCGGCGCAAAGTGCCATCGCGTGACGATACTCGCTACTCGGCGATTGAATTCCTCGGGAAACGGAGCAAGTATGTCGTGAGTCCGCAGCCCCGCTTCTACATGTCCGACGGGAACGCCGGCGTAAAATCCCGCCGTCGCGGCTGCAAACGTAGTGGTCGTATCTCCGTGCACAAGCAGAGCATCGGGCCGGTGCGTGCGCAGCACATCCCGCATGCCGAGGAGCACCGCGGAGGTCACGTCGAATAGGTCCTGGCCAGCCTTCATCAGATTCAAGTCTATGTCAGGTTCGATCTCGAACACTCTCAGCACCTGATCCAACATCTCACGATGCTGGGCGGTCACACAGACCTGGGTCTCGAACTCATCGATCGCGTCGGCCAGCGCATGATATAGGGGCGCCATTTTGATCGCCTCCGGGCGCGTACCGAACACCAGCATGATCTTCTTTCTAGTACTGCTCATCGGCCTCCCGTTGCCCGGATCACTTCGAGCATGTTGTCTGCCAGCACCTTACGGTCATAGTGCCGCGCAGCGCGCGGTCCGTTCATCGCATACCGAGCGCGCAACGACGCGTCACGTCGCATGCGAAGTAGACCAGTGACCAGCGCCTCGGCGTCCTCCGACTCGAACACTTCGCCCACGTCTTCGCGACGGACGATCTCCGCCGACTCGCCCGCTACGCCGTGCAGTACCGGGATACCCATACCCATACACTCGAAGAGCTTCGATGGAATGACCGAAGTGAATAGCTCGGTCTTCCTCAGGTGAATGATAGCCACATCCAGCAGTGCCCAGTAACGCGCCACCTCTGCCTTGGGAACCGAGTCGAGGAAGACCACATTGTCGAGTCCACGCTGCCCGGCTTCCGCAACCAGCGCCCCTTTCTCGGCACCATTTCCGAGCAACACCAGCCGGATCGATTCGCCATCCGATTCCTCTCGTAGCCGTTCGGCAGCGTCCAGCAGTGTGCGCAAGCCATGCGCGAGTCCGTGCGTGCCGATGTATCCGGCCACGAAGCAGCCATCGAGGCCGAGCGATCGTGCAAGCTCGGGATCTCTTTCCCGCGGACTGAATCCTTCTGAATCGACGCCGTTGGTGATGACGTCGATCTTGTCGCTCGGGATTCCACGCCGGGCAAGGTCCTCTCGGAAGGTATGCGTGACTGCCACGATCCGGTTCGCGTGGCGGTATAGTGCCAGTTCGAGTCGCTCGAGCCAGCGCAACGCGAGCGACTCGCGCATTGCGCCGACCGCCTTGATCGATTCCGGCCAGAGATCCCGCAGCTCGAAGATCCAGGGTCGCTGCTTTAGCGTACTCACCATCCGCGCCGCGACCGCAGTGAAGAACTGCGGTGATGTGCCGATGATGACGTCCACCTTTCGCACGAAGAGCGCCGCCATCGTCGCGGCCACCATGAAGCTGACGTAGTCCGCAATCCGGCGCACGAACCCCTCGTTGGCCGTGATATAGGTCCACACGCGGATCACTCGAATACCGTCGATTTCCTCCGCCTGCCACAGTCGGTTGCGATATCCCGGAAAGACCTTTCCGGTGGGAAAGTTTGGAGCACTGGTAATTACGGTCACCCGCAGCCCGGATGCCACCCAGGCACGGCAATGCTCATGAGTGCGGCTTGCCGGCGCGTTGACTTCCGGCGGAAAATTGTCGGTCAGGAACAGCAGATGCATGGTGTCACCAGCGGAACCTTACACGACCACGTCCTTCGTCGAGCGTGACCGCAATGCATCGGGTGGGCAGCACCTCCCCGAAGCGCGGAGCGTAATGTGCCGGTTCCACATGGGCCCGCCCGGTGTGAACTTCCATTCGCAGGAGGTCGACCCCCCCCGCGCGAACCGCGAACGATCGATCGTCGAAGGCATCGATTGTGCATTCGGGGTGGAGCAGAAAGCGGGCGATGCCCTGGCCGTGATCGCCAGCGACTTCGTCCAGGACCTCGAGATCACCTGCCTTCAGATGCCAGCACCTGCGGTGGACAGGTCGCCCGGGCAATCTGCGGTATCCGTCGTGCGAACAGCAGACGCGAATCGCGCTGGACGAGCGATCGATGACGAGATCGAACGGATACGCACGCCGCGCCACGCGGAATCCGCTCCAGACCTCCGAAGAATCCTCGCCATCCACCTCGACCGTGCTGTGGACTCGCGTCGCTCGCTCGCGTGCGCGCTCCGGGCCAGTACCGTACCGTGAGGTGCCGCCATTGACGATCACCCGGCGCCCAGCGCACGACATCTCGAAGGACAACGTATCCGCGTGTGCATGCCCTGGCAGGTAGTCGGGGCCTACGGGAGCCACGTCGAGAAACGCGACGATGTTGCTGGTCTCGAGGCGTAGATAGCCACTCTCCGGCCAGTGCGCTGCGCGGGGGTCCGGGCCATTCGATTCACTCCGTACATCGGGTTGCAGACCCAGCCTGTCCGCATAGTCGAATAGTGCCTGCGGCGCGGGCGCTACGTCGAACGCTGCATCGTTGAACAAGGCAATCTGGCCGTCTGGATGACACATGCCTCGTAGCCATGCACGCATCCGACATGCAACCTCGGCCCAGCCAGTCAGTCGTTCTGCGGGGATCATCTGCGGCCACGCTCGCGTCGCATTGATCAGATCCAGCAGGTCCTCGAAGAAGAGCGCATGGTACATGGTGCTACGCTCGAAGTTGCCGCCATCGGCTAGAACCTGTTCGGGCAACTCTTCCGCGACGATTCGAAGGCCACGCTCGAGCCATCGCGACGCTTCCGGGCCCGTAAAGTACAGGCCGGCAAAAATCAGCGCCTTCGCGTTGGCAAACAGATGGTTTCCGAGAAGATGGTGCTCAAGACGAGCTGCGAGCCAGCGCACCTGGACCGCGAGACTATGTATGCAGGCGCCGGTCAGTGCGTTGCCGCCAAGGCTCCACTTGATCCAGTTCACGATGCGCAGCGACGTTGGGTACGGTTCCCAGCCGGATCCCGAACCGGGGGGATTTTCCGCAATCCATCGCGGCAGCAGATCACGATGCCAGCTCGCCCGTGCCTCGGCGCCGATGGAATTCAGATCATCGAAATAGTGCTGGTTGTAGCGCCACAGCTTGTCTCGTGCCGGGCCATCCCATCCCAACTCATTCAATTCACCGGATTCGTTCAGCAGGTGGAACTCGGTCGGTCCGGCCAGTCTGGGCTCGCGTTTCGCCGGTGCGCTCCACGCGCCCTCGATCGAACGAAGCGCAGGCGCATCCCGCAGGTCAGGCCGTGGCACCACCATTCGAAACCACAGGCGCCCCCAGACCTGGCGCGCCTTTAGATGGCGCACGGTGTGCCAGTATCGAGCTATCGCGCCCGGTTGCATCGCATCCCTTTCTGCAACACCCGCCTCATCCATGGTGCGCCATCCGGCCATGAACGAGCATTGGCGGCGCGCCGCGAATTATAGTCGACGGTCGAGGAGTTGACTCCGTATGGTTTCGGTTTGTTGAGGCCTCGGTTTGGTTTATCCTTCCGCTCGGTCGGTTGCGGAACCCAGTCACAGAGCAGTCCGGGCACCACCGACTAGAATAAGAACGATCAGGGCACGGAACGCCCTGGAAACAAGGGTGTAGTGATGTCTCGAGTAGATGCCGCGGTCATCGCGTTCATGGTGACTGTCATGTGTATCCTCGTATTGCGACCGGTGGCCGATGCCATTGGTCTCGTCGACCGGCCCGGTGGGCGCAAGCTGCACCAGGGTATCGTCCCCCTGATCGGGGGAATCTGCATGTTTCTTGGCATCGTCGTGGCGCTGCCCCTGGTGGAGCCGCCTCCGTATGGACTCGTGCCCTTCCTGGTTGCCGCAGGCCTGCTGGTGGTCGTGGGCGCGATCGACGACCGGTTCGACGTGGCGCCTAGGGTGCGTCTGCTCGCGCAGGCCACCGCCGCGCTGATCCTCTGCCTCGGCGCCGGGCTCGTGACGCGGGACCTCGGCAACATCTTCTTCCTGGGCGACGTACCGCTCGGCCCGCTGGCAATCCCGTTTACGCTGCTGGTGGTGGTCTGCGTCATCAATGCCTTCAACTTCCTTGACGGGATGGACGGTCTGGCCGGTGGCGTCGCGCTATCGGCGATACTCTGTGCCGCGCTCGCGGCCATGCTGTTCAACAGCAATGCGGGTCTGACGCTTGCGGCCATCTCGATCGCGGTGCTGATGGCGTTCCTGATCTTCAACATCCCCGCGCAGGTCAATCGCCCGGTGCGCACCTTCATGGGCGATGCCGGGTCGACGTTGCTCGGCTTCATCGTGGTCTGGCTGGGGCTGCGCCTGTCCACCGGTCCCGATGAAGTCATTTCACCGGTCGCGGCACTCTGGATCGCGGCAGTGCCGATCTTCGATTTCTTCATCGCGTTCTTCCGCCGGCTGTCGCGTGGACAGAACCCGATGTCTGCCGACCGCGAGCACTTCCATCACATCCTGCAGAGGGCGGGGCTGACCGATCGCGAGGTGTTCGCGGTCATGGTCGGCATTTCGCTGATGGTCGGCATGTGCGGGATCCTCGCCCATCACGCGGGCGTGCACGACGGCATCCTGTTCATCGCGCTGCTGGTGCTCTGCTTCGTGCAATACCTGCTCACGCGCCGCGCCTGGCGGCTGCAGCGCTGGATCGGCGGTCGCCGCAGGAGCCTGGTGCGCTACGCGCGGGGTGAGCGCGGCGAGTGACGTGACTGTCGCATGCCGGTGACGTTCCACGCGGACGTCAGACACTGACCCGGAAGTTTCCTGACCCGGAAGTTTCGTCGCGAGAGGCTCCGGCCTCAAACTCGCCGACTACCGGGGGAACAGCG
Organism: Pseudomonadales bacterium; assembly: GCA_019634925.1. Classification (GTDB taxonomy): domain Bacteria; phylum Pseudomonadota; class Gammaproteobacteria; order Pseudomonadales; family Azotimanducaceae; genus UBA7803. The sequence continues at coordinate 74,473 of JAHCAL010000001.1, read as the reverse complement.
CCAGATCGAAGGCGCTGGCTTCACAGCGAATACCATGTCGCTCTGGCCTTGCCGTGGCGCCGGATGCGACCGGACGCGACAAGCTCTCGCAAGCGTAGCTTGAGTGTGTTGCGGTTGGCGCCGGTGCCCTGCGCGAGTTGCACAACGGTCTGCCGTCCGTGCTGTCTCAACAGCGCAATGATTCGCGTGGAGAGTTCGGGCAGGCTCGTGTCATCTTCGCCGCCGCCGGTTGCGCGCGCCTGCTCGATGCGCAATGCCAGCGTGTCCTTTTGTTTTTTCAACGCCCGCAGGAAGAACCCCATCCATGGCAGCCAGTCGGGCGCATCGTCCTTGAGCGTCCTCTGCGTGCGGCGGAGCGCGTTGTAGTAGCTGTCCTTGTTCGCCTCGACCACGCTTTCGAGCGAGGCATAGGGCACATAGAGATACCCGGCCCGCAGCAGAAGCAGCGTGGTCAGCACCCGCGAGAGCCGGCCATTGCCGTCCTGGAACGGATGTATCGCGAGGAACACTACGACGAAGATCGCGATGATGAACAGTGGATGGTGCGTTTCCTCGGCAATCGACTTGTTCGTCCATGCGACGAGTTCCTCCATCGCGCGCGGCGTTTCAAAGGGCGCCGCTGTCTCGAACACGACGCCGATCTCGCGTCCGTTTCCGTCGAACGCGACCACATGGTTGGGCAGCGTCTTGTAGGAACCGCGATGGCGTTCATCCTTCGACGAATGGCGCAGCAGCGTCTGGTGAAGCTGGCGGATGTGGTTCTCGGTGATGCGAAGATCGGCGTGCGCCTCGAACACCAGGTCCATCGCCTCCGCGTAGCCCGCGACCTCCTGCTCGTCGCGCGTCAGAAACGATGTGGTGTCGATATTGGCCAGCAGCTTTTCCACCTCCGCATCGGTGAGCTTGGCGCCCTCGATGCGGGTGGACGAGCCGACGCTCTCGATGGTGGCGACCTTCCGCAGCGCGCTCAGCCGATCGGGCGATAGCGTCTGCAACGCTTCCCAACGTCCTTTGAACTCGTCGATCTCGGCGACGAGTTTTACAAGATCAGGGGTAAGGGAGAAGGCAGGCTCCCTCATAGGCGGCCATCCGATTTATACCCGATTACACCCGATATTATCCGATTTGAGACGAGTGGTGGGCCCAGCAGGACTTGAACCTGCAACCGACGGATTATGAGTCCGCTGCTCTAACCAATTGAGCTATAGGCCCGGGAGCGCGAATTCTAGCAGTTGCAAGTTTGGGGGCGTGAGCAGGCCCTCAGTCTTTCACCGCCTGCCGCACCACTTCAGCAAATTCGAGCAGATCATCGAGATGTCGTGTGATCACCGCTTCGAGTATCCGGTTGTCCAGTTCCCGATACTGGTGCACCGCTACATTCCGGAATCCGACCATGCGCGCCAGCCGTTCGCCAAGTTCGGGACCAATCAGCCCCTCCCGGACCGCAATGGCGAACGATTCCCGAGACTCCGCGGGTACGCCCAGCTTGTGCCCGCGAATCAGCATGTTGGCGAGATCGATCGCGGTTTCGCAGGCGCGGATGACGTTCAGGACCGCCGCATCGTGCAGGTCGAAGTTCGCGGCCGGCGCGGCGCCGGCACGTTCCCAGGCGTCACGCGCGCGCGCCACATAACGCTGCAGCGACACGATCTTCTGGATGACCACCTCGTTCATCGACGATAGCCGATACCGGTCTGCTCGAAGTCCGCGAGGATGTCCCGGACTTCGCGCCGATAGTGACCATAGCGCGTCATGGCCTCGGCTTCCCAGCCGAGCACCTCGTGCGGATTGGCTGCATAAAGCGTGCTTCCCTCCCGCAAGACCTGCATCCGCAGCACGTCGCTCGCGCGGCGCAGATCGACCAGGTCGACCTCCCGCCCGAGCGCGCCGGCGAGGTCAGCCATGAGTCCGAGCGTGTCGGAGATGATTCCCCCGGGCGCCGTCAGCAGGGCGATATCGAGATCGCTGTTGGGTCGCGCGTCGCCCCGTGCCGCGCTGCCGAACAGGTAGATCGCGAGAACGTCGGGGATCGCGCCGAGCACGACGCGACGGATGGTGGCGTCGCGACCTAAATCACTGTGCACGGACTGCACGAGCCACCCCGAGCCGGTCCGGGGAGCTCACCGCCCCCCGAAACTGTCCAGCCACTCGTCCAGGAAGCTGCGCAGGTGTTCCGACCGGCTCGGATGCCGCAGCTTGCGCAGCGCCTTGGCTTCGATCTGGCGGATGCGCTCGCGGGTGACGTCGAACTGCTTGCCCACTTCCTCGAGGGTGTGGTCGGTGTTCATGTCGATGCCGAAGCGCATGCGCAGCACCTTGGCTTCCCGCGCGGTGAGGCCGGCCAGGACTTCCCGGGTCGCCTCGCGCAGGCCTTCGCTGGTCGCGAGATCGACCGGCGAGCCGATGGTCAGGTCCTCGATGAAATCCCCCAGGTGCGAATCCTCGTCGTCGCCGATCGGGGTTTCCATGGAGATCGGTTCCTTCGCGATCTTGAGCACGCGGCGGACCTTGTCCTCGGGCATGTCCATGCGCGCGCCGAGTTCTTCCGGCGTCGGTTCGCGGCCCATCTCCTGCAGCATCTGCCTTGATACGCGGTTCAGCTTGTTGATGGTCTCGATCATGTGCACCGGAATGCGGATCGTGCGCGCCTGGTCGGCGATCGAACGCGTGATCGCCTGGCGGATCCACCACGTCGCGTAGGTCGAGAACTTGTAGCCGCGCCGGTATTCGAACTTGTCCACCGCCTTCATGAGGCCGATGTTGCCCTCCTGGATCAGGTCCAGGAACTGCAGGCCGCGGTTCGTGTACTTCTTCGCGATCGAGATCACGAGGCGCAGGTTGGCCTCGACCATGTCCTTCTTCGCGCGACGGGCCTTCGCTTCGCCGAGCGAGATGCGCCGGTTGATCTCCTTGATCTCGGTGACCGAGAGCCCGGTGTCGACCGTGAGCTGCTTCAGCTTCTTCTGGTTGCGGAAGATGTCGTCCTTCTGCGCCTCGAGGCCTTTCGAATAGTTCTTGCCGGCCTTGATCAGCCGGTTCACCCACGCGGGGCTCACCTCGTGGCCGACGAATTCCTTGCGGAACTGCTCGCGCGGCAGGTTGGCGCGCTTGACGCACGCGACCATGATGTTGCGTTCCTGGCGGCGCACGCGGTCGAGCGCGTTGCGCGGCAACTCCATGATCGCGTCGAAGTGGCGCGGCACCAGCTTGAACGGCGAGAACAGCTCGCCGAGCTTCTCGAGCTGCGCCTGGGCTTCCTTGCTGTTGCGGCCCTTTTCCTTGACCAGCTTCAGGGTCTTGTTGTGCTGGCGCTTGAGCGCGGTGAAGCGGCGCTTGGCTTCCTCGGGGTCCGGGCCCTTTTCCTCGTCGGCCTCGGCTTCGTCGGAGCCGTCGACTTCCTCGTCATCGTCGTCGTTCGCGGCGGCCTTCGGCTCAGGGCCGACCTGTGCCGCTTCCGGCACGTCGTCGGTGGGGTCGAGGTAGCCAATCAGCAGGTCCGAGAGCTTGCCGCCTTCGGCGCTCACCTCGTTGTAGACCTCGAGCACGTACTCGACGGTGCCCGGGAAGTAGGCGGCCGCGTGCAGCATGTCGCGGATGCCTTCCTCGATGCGCTTGGCGATGGTGATCTCGCCTTCGCGCGTGAGCAGCTCCACGGTGCCCATCTCGCGCATGTACATGCGCACCGGGTCCGTGGTGCGGCCGGCCTCGGTTTCGACCAGGGCGAGTGCCGCGGCGGCTTCTTCCGCGGCGAGCTCGTCCGCCGTGTTCTCCTCGGTCGCGAGCAGATCATCGGTGTCGGGCGCGGTCTCGTAGACCGTAATGCCCATGTCATTGATCATGCGGATGATGTCTTCGATCTGATCTGGATCGGAGATGTCGTCCGGCAGGTGGTCGTTCACCTCGGCGTAGGTGATGAACCCCTGCTCCTTGCCCTTGGCGATGAGTTCCTTCAGGCGGGACTGCTGCTGCTCGATTTCCTGTGTGTCCATGTCACCTCGACAGTGATCTCTAGTAGTGCGAACCCGGGCGGGCGCCCCCAGAAAAAACGGGGCATTATATCCATCGGACCCCGGCCCACCAAGCGCGGTGGACGGGTCGAGCGAAGTGTGGCCGGTTAGACCGGCCCGGCGCGGGGAAGTTGCCCGGGCGCCCTGCCCTGCGCTCTACACCCGCCGGCGCGCGTGGCCGGTGCATTCATTCCAGGGTTTCCGGGCTGCCGGGGCCGGCCGCCTCACGCCGGCGCGACCAGAACTCGGCAAGTTTCTCGCGACTCGGCGCCTCGCGCATCTCCGCGAGGATCCGCCGGCGTTCCTCGCGCGCGAGCCCGGCGATCAGCTTTTCCACCCCGTCGGTGAACTCGCCCTGCAAGGCGTGCTGGTCGAGCGCGAGCGGCGCCTGCAGCAGGCGCACCAGCACCGCATGGGCGGCCGTGCCCGACCAGCGGCCGAGGATCTCGACGGGCTCGGCTTCCGGATTGCCCTCGAGATACCGCGCCACCTCGACGAACAGGTCCGGCGCCGGGTGCGCCGCGAGCCGGGCGCGCGATTCGGGCGCGACGGCGAGCAGCAGGGTCGGTTTGTGCAGCAGGTAGCCGAGCAGGCGTTCCTGCAGGCGTCCGCCGGGGCGCTGCAGGGCGCTCGATGGGTCCGGATTGGCGCCACCGGCCGCGACCGGCCGGCCGGGTTGCCGGGCCGGCGCGCCACGCGCACGCGGCACCGCGCGGGATTCGAGCCCGGTCACTGCGCGCAGACGGCCGAGCATGAGGTCCTTCAGGAATCCCGGCGGCACGCGCTCGATGTGCGGCATGGCGAGGCTCGCGAGCCGGGCGCGGTCGTCCAGGCTCGCGAGGTCGAGGCCGTCCGCGAGCCGGTCGAAGAGATATTCGATGGCCGGCAGCGCGCCCGCGACCCGCGCGAGGAACGCCTCGCGACCCTCGGCCCGCACCAGGCTGTCCGGATCCTCGCCTTCCGGCAGGAACATGAACTTGAGCTGGCGGCCTTCGCCGAGCTGCGGCAACGCACTTTCGAGCGCCCGCCAGGCCGCCTGGCGGCCGGCGTTGTCGCCGTCGAAGCAGCAGACCACTTCCTCGGTGTAGCGGTAGAGCTTCTGGAAGTGTTCGGGCGTCGCCGAGGTGCCGAGGGTCGCGACCGCGTTCGCGATGCCGGACTGCGCCAGCGCCACCACGTCCATGTAGCCTTCCACCACCAGCAGCCGGTCGATCTGGCGGAGCGCCCGACGCGCCTCGTACAGGCCGTACAGCTCGCGGCCCTTGTGGAACACCGGCGTTTCCGGCGAGTTCAGGTATTTCGGCCCGTCGCCCTGGCCCATGACCCGGCCGCCGAAGCCGATCACCCGGCCGCGTGTGTCGCGGATCGGGAACATGATCCTGCCGCGGAAGCGGTCATAGACCCGGCCCGAGTCGTTCCTGATCAGGAGCCCCGCCTCGACCAAGGTCGCTTCCGGCACGGCCGAAAGCGCCTTGCGCAGGCCGTCCCAGGCGTCCGCGGCGAAGCCGATGCCGAAGTCGCGCGCCACGACGCCAGCCACGCCGCGCTTGCGCAGGTAGGCGATGGCCTCGGCTGCGCCCTTGAGCGCTTCCCGGAAATGCGCCTCGGCGCGCTGCAGCGCATCGAACAGCGCGCGCTGGTCGTCGGTCTCGCGCCGCCCGCCGCCCTCCCGGGGCACTTCCACGCCCGCGATGCGCGCCAGCGCCTCGACCGCCTCGACGAACTCGAGCCGGTCGAATTCCATCAGGAACGTGAGCGCCGTGCCGCTCGCCCCGCAGCCGAAGCAGTGATAGAACTGCTTGTCCGGGGCGACCGAGAACGACGCCGTCTTCTCGCTGTGGAACGGGCACAGGCCCTGGTAGTTCTTGCCGGCTTTCTTGAGCGCGACGCGCCCGTCGATCACGTCGACGATGTCGATCCGCGCGAGCAGGTCGTTGATGAAGTCCTGTGGGATGCGCCCGGCCATATGCGGCTGACTCTAGCACAGCGCGCTGGTGGACCGGACGCGGCGGCTGCCGCGCCGGCGCCTGCGCTGGTGGCGCGCCCGCTCAGCGCCCGTACTGGTCCTCGAAGCGCACGATGTCGTCCTCACCCAGGTACGGGCCGACCTGCACCTCGATCAGCTCCAGCACCAGCTTGCCGGGATTGGCGAGCCGGTGCTTCACGCCGAGCGGGATGTACGTGCTCTCGTTCTCGGCGAGGGTGAACGTCTCCTCGCCCCGGGTCACTTCCGCCGTGCCGCGGACGACGATCCAGTGTTCCGAACGATGGTGGTGCAGCTGCAGCGAGAGCCGTTCGCCCGGCTTCACCTTGATGCGCTTGACCTGGTAGCGCTCGCCGTCCTGTACGCCCTCGTAGCTGCCCCAGGGGCGGAAAACCTCCCGGTGGCTCTGGGTTTCGCCGCGTCCGGTCGACTTCAGTTGCTCGACGATCGCGCGCACGTCCTGCACGCGGTCCCGGTCCGCGACCAGCACCGCGTCCGAGGTTTCCACTACCACCAGGTTGTTCACGCCCAGCGTGCCGACCAGCCGGTGCTGGGCGAGCACGTAGGCATCGTGGGTGTCGACCGCGATCACGTCGCCGGCCAGGTGGTTGCCGTCACCGTCGCGCGCCGACACCTGCCAGATCGCCGACCACGAGCCGACGTCGCTCCAGTCGAACGCGGCCTGCACCACCAGGGCGCGGGCCGTGCGTTCCATCACCGCGTAGTCGACCGATTTGGCCGGGCTGTCGAGGAACGCCCTGCCGGGGCGGAAGAAATCGAGATCGACCGCGCCTTCGGCGTGCGCGCGGCGCACGTGATCCAGCATGGCCGGCTCGAAACGCGCGAGTTCGTCCAGGAACGCGCGCGCGCCGAATACGAACATGCCGCTGTTCCAGAGGTACTCGCCGCTCGCGAGGTACTCGGCCGCGGTGGCGGCGTCGGGTTTTTCGACGAACTGCCGGACCGGGGCCACGGGCTCGTCTGGCGCCGCGCCGCCCGTGGCGGGACCACCCGATGTGGGGCCGGCAACGCGGATGTAGCCGTAGCCGGTCTCCGGCGCCGTGGGCCGGATGCCGAACGTGACGAGCCCGCCTTCGCTCGCGGCGAGCGCGGCGCGGCCGACGGCCTCGGCAAACGCGTCGAGATCGGTGATCAGGTGATCGGAGGGCAGCACCAGCAGCAGCGCGTTCTCGGCGACCGCGCAGACGTCGAGCGCGGCCAGCGCGATCGCAGGCGCGGTATTCCGCCCGGCGGCTTCCAGGATGATGCGCCGCCACGGCAGGCCCGCCGAGCGACACTGCTCGGCCACCAGGAAGCGGTGCTCCTCGTTGCAGACGATCACCGGTCGTTCCACCGTGACCCGCGCCGCACGGCGCAGGGTGCTCTGCAGCAGCGAATCAGTGCCGAACAGAGCGTGGAACTGCTTGGGATAGTACTCGCGGGAAAGCGGCCAGAGTCGGGACCCAACGCCGCCGGCCAGGATCACCGGTACGAGCATTGGCACTTACGACGGTTCGGTCAGCCGGCCAGCCGCGCCTTGACGCGCGCGCTGACCGCGCCCATGTCGGCCCGGCCGAGCAGTTTCGGCCGCAGCACGCCCATCAGCGCACCCATGTCCTTCATGGAACTCGCGCCGGTCGCGGCGACGGCGGCCTCGATCTCGGCATCGATCTGCGCGTCGGAGAGCGGTTCGGGCATGAACTCGCGGATCACCGCGATCTCGTGGCGTTCCGTCGCGGCCAGGTCTTCGCGGCCGGCGGATTCGTACTGCTGGAGGGAATCCTGCCGCTGCTTCAGCATGCGGTTCAGCACGCCCTGGATGTCGTCGTCGGTCAGCACCTTGCGGGTGTCGACCTCGAGGCGCTGGATGTCGGCACTGATCAGGCGCAAAGCACCGAGGCGCGCCTTGTCACGGGCCCGCATGGCGTCCTTGGTCGCGTTGCTGATCTGTTGCTTTAGTTCGGACACGGTTACCCCCGTATCGTCCGATCGGGCAGGGAACAGGCAGCTTCCGGGGGCGGAAGCTGCGGCATCGGATCGGCCCTCAGAAGGCTTTTTCGAACCGGCGCGCTTCCCGTTGCAGCTTCTTGGCGTGGCGCTTCACGGCAGCCGCCGCCTTGCGCTTGCGCACGGACGTCGGCTTTTCGTAGAACTCGCGGCGGCGCACTTCCGACAGCACACCTGCCTTTTCGCAGGAGCGCTTGAAACGGCGCAGGGCAACGTCGAAGGGTTCGTTCTCTTTAACCTTTACATTGGGCATGGAGTCGGGCCAATCCTGTTCGGGCTGTCAAAAAGGCCGCAAATTCTAATGGCAATCAAGAGGCTTTGCAAAAGGTGATTGCGGCCCACCTCACGGGCGTTAAGATGCCGGCACCATGCTCGTCCTCGGCATCGAAACCTCCTGCGACGAAACTGGCCTGGCGCTGTACGACTCCACGGCCGGCCTGCTCGCCGACGTGCTGCACAGCCAGGTGGAGTTGCATGCGCTGTACGGCGGCGTGGTCCCGGAACTCGCTTCGCGCGACCACGTACGCAAGATTGTGCCGCTGACCCGCGAGGTGCTGGCCCGCGCCGGCCGCTCGCTCGACGACCTCGACGGCGTCGCCTATACGGCCGGCCCCGGCCTCATGGGCGCGCTGCTGGTCGGCGCCACGTTCGGCCGCGCGCTCGCCTGGAGCCTCGACATCCCGGCCATCGGCGTGCACCACATGGAGGCGCACCTGCTCGCACCCCTGCTCGGCGAGGCGCAGCCGCCGTTGCCGTTCGTGGCGCTGCTGGTCTCCGGCGGCCACACCCAGCTCGTGCTGGTCAACGGGCTCGGCGAGTACGAACTGCTCGGCGAATCGGTCGACGATGCCGCCGGCGAAGCGTTCGACAAGGCGGCCAAGATGCTCGGGCTCGGCTTCCCCGGCGGCCCGGCGATCGCCCGCTGCGCCGAGTCCGGCAGATCCGGCCGGTTCCGCTTCCCGCGCCCGATGACCGACCGCCCCGGGCTCGACTTCAGCTTCAGCGGGCTCAAGACCTTCACGCTCAATACCATCGCGAGCATCGCCGAACAGCAGCCGCTCACGGACCAGGACCGCGCCGACGTCGCGCGCGCGTTCGAGGACGCAGTGGTGGACACGCTGTTCATCAAGTGCCGGCGCGCGGTGGAGCAGACCGGCGTGCGCCACCTGGTCATGGCCGGCGGGGTGAGTGCGAACCTGCGCCTGCGCGCGCGGCTCGAACACGACCTCGATGCGACCGTGCACTACGCGCCGCCGAGGCTCTGCACCGACAACGGCGCGATGATCGCCTACGCCGGCTGCCAGCGCCTGCTGCGCGGCGAGCGCGAGCCGCTGGCGATCGCGATCCGCGCACGCTGGCCCATGACCGAACTCGAACCACCGGACGACGCGGCCGACCGCGCGGGAGGACTCCCTGGATAGCGTATTCGTGCGACGCCTGGTGGTGCAGGCGATCCTCGGTATTCACCCGCACGAGCGGGTGACCCCACAGCCCGTGCGCATCAGTTTCGCCATGGCGACCGACACCCGGGCGGCGGCGGAGTCGGAAGACATCGGCAAGGCGGTCGACTACGCACGCGCCGCCGAGCGCGTGACCGCGCTCACCCGCAACGGCCAGTTCCAGCTCGCCGAGACGCTCGCCGAGCATATCGCGGCGCTGCTGCTCGCGGAATTCGCCTGCGACAGGGTGCGCGTGGAGGTCGAAAAGCCCGACGCGCTCGCCGATGCGGAAAGCGTCGGGGTGAGCATCGAGCGGCGGCGGCGTGCGACGCCTGGCGGGTGAGACGGAGGTAACCTCGTTTCAGTCACTCATACCGATGGCTCACCCAACCGCAGCAGGGTAGTCAGCGCCCGGTTGAGCGGCACGTCGATACCGTGTTTCCCGGCCAGCCTCACGATCACCTCGTTGCGCGCCTGCCACTCGGTGGGCAGCCCCGCGCGACGATCCTGGGTGATCGACGGGTAGTGGTGGCCGGCGTGCTTGACCATTGCAGCGACGATGCGCTCGGCCGCGTCGTCGGCAAAGCCCGCACCCTCGGCGCGACCGACGGCAATCGCCTCGCGCATCAGGTCTCGGGCGAGCGCGGCCGCCTCCGGGTCGGCGAGCACGCTGATCGGACGGCCGAGCAGCGCCGTGATCGCGCCGGACGCGGCGTTCATCAGGAGCTTGGTCCAGGCGGCGGTGAGCCAGTCGTCGACCAGGTCGACCCGCACGAAACTGTCCGCGAAGGCGGCTGCGAAGGCCTCCCCGCCGGTATCACGCGGCAGCGTGAGCGCGGCACGGCCTTCCAGTACCGCCCGGCCGGGTGCAGCGCGGTGCGCGGGCAGGTAGACGACCGCCGGCACCACGCTCGCAGCCCCGACGTGCGCGCCGAGAATCGCAGCGATCCGCGCGCGGTGATCGACGCCGTTCTGCGCGACGAGGATCGGCGCCCCGCCGGCCGCCGCCGCAACCAGCCAGTCGGCCGCGCCCATGGTCTGGTGCGCCTTGGTGGCGAGCACCACGAGGTCCGCGCCCGCCAGTTCCGAAGGCGCGGCTGCACAGCGCACGGGCAGATCGCGTGCGAGATCCCCTTCGATCACCAGCCGCTCGAACGGCTGCCGTGCGCCGATGAGAACTTCGTGCCCGTTGTCCGCCAGAGCGGCAGCAAGACAGCAGCCGATGGCGCCCGGACCGATCAGGGCAATGCGCTGGGGCGTTGAAATTCCGACGACGGACATACCACGGATTCCTTCTGCTCACGGATCGACAGTCAATGCCCCGATTGTGCCAGCGTCCGGAACGCGAAATCGAACCCGGGCACCTGGAATTGGGTCAGACTTCGTGAACCCGCCGCCCGCGCGGCGCCGCGCCCGGAACAGCACATGCCTCCTCTCCGGCTTTGTATCGCCCTGCTCGCACTTGGTGCGGTGGCCGCCACGGCTGCCACGGCCGACCCCACCGAACGTACCGCCGTCGAACTGCGCGCCGCGCTCACCGCCGGCGAACTCACCGCGGAATCGGTGACGCTCGCCTTCCTGGCGCGCATCGAGCAGCTCGACCAGGCCGGTCCACGCCTGAACGCCGTACTCACCATCAACCCCGATGCGCTGGAGATCGCCCGTGCGCTCGATCGTCAGCATGCCGCGGGTGCGCCGCCGGGCGCCCTGCACGGGCTGCCGGTGCTGGTGAAGGACAACATCGACACCGGCGACCGCATGCCGACGACGGCCGGGTCGCTGGCACTCGCCGACCACCGCCCGGCGAACGACGCCCAGCTGGTCGCACAGCTGCGCGCCGCCGGTGCGGTGATCCTCGGCAAGACCAACCTGAGTGAGTGGGCGAACTTCCGCGGCGACGCCTCCACGAGCGGCTGGAGCAGCCTCGGCGGCCAGACCCGGAACCCCTACGTGCTGGACCGCAATCCGTGCGGTTCGTCCAGCGGCTCGGCGGTGGCGGTCGCCGCGCGCCTGGCGCCGCTCGCGGTCGGCACGGAGACGGACGGCTCGATCGCCTGCCCGGCCGGCATCAACGGCATCGTCGGCATCAAGCCGACCCTCGGTACCGTGAGCCGCCGCGGGATCATTCCCATCGCGCACAGCCAGGACACCGCCGGTCCGATGGCGCGCACGGTGGCGGACGCAGCACTCCTGCACGAGGTGCTGCTCGGAGCGGACCCGGCGGACCCCGCGAGCCTCGTATTCGACGTGGCACCCGGCACGCTGGTCGAGGCGGCGACGCCGGGCCGCCTCGAGGGGCTGCGCATCGGCGTCTACCGCAACTACTACGGCGCCGGCGAGTTGCCGGCCGTGGACGCGCTACTGGACCAGGCCATCGCCCAACTCGCGGCACTCGGCGCGACGCTCGTACAACCCATCGACTGGCGCCCGGACCCGGCGATCTTCACCGCCGAGTACCAGGTGCTGCTCCACGAGTTCCACCACGGGCTCGATGCCTATCTCGCCAACACGACCCTGCCAGCGGATCGCAACACGCTGGCGCGGCTGATCGAGTGGAACGAAACACATGCCGACCGGGTCCTGCGGATCTTCGGGCAGGAGACGTTCCGCGCCGCCGCGGCGACCCCCAGCCTCGACGATCCGGGCTACCGCGCCGCGCTCGAGGCAGGGCCGCGGCGCCTGCGCGCCGAACTCGAAGCGCTGTTCGCCGACCTGAAGCTGGATGCGCTCGTCAGCATCAGCAACGGCCCGGCCTGGAAAACCGACTGGGTCGCCGGGGACCGCTTCCAGGTCGGCAGCTCCTCGCTCGCCGCGGTCTCTGGACTGCCATCCGTGATCGTCCCGGCCGGCGCCGTGCACGGCCTGCCGATCGCGGTGTCGTTCATCGGCGTGCCGCTCGGCGAAGCGACGCTCTTGCGCGTCGGCGCGGCGTTCGAGGCGGCGGCCGACGCGCGGATCGAGCCGCAGTTCGTACCGACGCTCGAGCATCCCATGTAGTCTTGCCACCGCAGGTACAGGGCGCCCAAAGGGCCTAGAGGCTTTGCTCTGACCCGATCCTGCGCTCACGCGCCGCACGAATGGCCGCACCCAGCGCCGGCCCTTCGAGACCCAGCCCCGCGAAATCCGCTGCGCGCACCGTGCTTGCCGCGGCCAGCGCGCCGCGCAGATCGTCGAGTGAGCGGCCCGAGCAGCATTCGATCACGCAGAGCGCGTCCTCCGGATCGCGATCCGCCGCGAAGCCGCCGATGCCGGTGAGGGCCGCGAGCACCGCATGCGCCGGCTGTTTGCGCCAGTCGAGCAGGGTCGCTTTATGCCGCGTGACCGCCTCGGCCAGACGCTGCTGACGCTTCGGCGCACGCAGCCGCTGGCAGAGCGTGGCGACGGCTTCCGGCGTGAGCGACCAGCACAGCACGGCGAAGCCGAGCGCGGCGTCTGCCGGCAGCGACGGCGCTTCGGGCCAGTACGGCGCCACCGCGCGGAACTCGGCGAACCAGGGGTCCCACGCATCCGCCTCGGCGAGTACCTCGAAGAACCGGGCCGGCGCCGCGCAGGCGAGCGCCTTGTCGAGCTCCGCCCAGACCCGTTCCGCGGAGAGTTCGTGGAGCTGCCGCTGCGCGACCATGGCGCGCAGCAGCGCGAGCGTCTCCGGCGCCACCGTGAATCCGGGCAGCTGCGCGGCGAACCGCGCGACGCGAAAAAGCCTGAGTGGATCCTCGGTGAACGCCTCGGAAACATGCCGCAGCACGCGCGCCGCGAGATCGCGCGCGCCGCCGTAGGGATCCACCAGGTTTCCCGCCGCGTCGCGCGCCATGGCATTGACGGTGAGATCGCGGCGCAGCAGGTCCTCTTCCAGCGTGACTTCCGGTCCCGCGTGGCAGACGAAGCCGGTGTGACCCGGCCCGGTCTTGCGCTCGGTGCGCGCCAGCGCGTATTCCTCACGCGTATCCGGATGCAGGAACACGGGAAAGTCGCGCCCGACCTGTCGATATCCGAGCGCCTGCATTTCCTCCGGGCTGCTGCCGACCACCACCCAGTCGCGCTCGCCATGCGCGCGGCCGAGCAGCTCGTCACGCACCGCACCGCCGACCAGGTAGACCTCCACGGACTCAGTCCCCGGCCGTGGCGCGCGGCAGGCGGGACACAACGCGATGCACCGTGCCGTCCTCGAGGCGATACGCGGTCAGCGTGCGGCCCCAGACGCAGCCGGTGTCGAGCGCCACGATCCCGGCCCGGCCGGTGTGACCCTCCAGCGACGCCCAGTGGCCGAACAGGAGCGTCTCGCGCAGCGGCCGCCGCGCGCGCAGTTCGTACCAGGGCAGCCAGCCTTCGGGCGCGTGCACGACCGGGCCCTTGTAGGCGAAATCCAGCCCGCCGTCGACATCGACCAGCCGCATGCGCGTGAAGTAGTTGGTGATCAGCCGCCAGCGGTCCATGCCCGCGAGCCCGTCATCCCATCGCGACGGCCGGTTGCCGTAGAGCGCGCGGAAGTAATCGACGTGGTCGGTGCCGCCCAGGACCGCTTCCACCTCCCGCGCATGGGCCTGTGCCTCGCGGCGCGTCCAGATGTGCGGGATGCCTGCATGGGTCATGACGTGGCCGAGCGCGTCGTCGCTCACCAGCAGCGGCTGCCGGCGCAGCCAGTCGCAGAGTTCGTCGCGGTCGGGCGCCGCCAGCACGTCACCGAACGTGTCGCCGCGGTTCGCCTTGTGGCCGCCGAAGTGGATCGCCAGCAGGTGCAGGTCGTGGTTGCCGAGCACGGTCAGCGCGGCGGGGCCGAGCGCACGCACGCGGCGCAGCACGTCGAGCGAGCGCGGCCCCCGATTCACCAGGTCGCCGACCAGCCACAGCCGATCGTGGGCCGGCTCGAATCGCACTACATCCAGGAGTTCCGCGAACTCGTCGTAGCAGCCCTGGATGTCGCCGATCGCCCAGGTGGCCATGAACGAACGATCAGTGCACCATGGTCGGCAACACGAGCGCGAACGCCGGGATCTGGGCGAGGAATCGTTCGCCGTCGTCGCGCTGGAATTCGTAGTGCCCGTGCATGGTGCCGACCGGGGTGGTCAGGATGCAGCCGCTCGTGTAGCGGAACGCCTGGCCGGGCGGGATGCGCGGCTGCTTGCCGACCACGCCGGGGCCTTCCACTTCTTCCACGTGACCGTTGCCGTCGGTGATCCACCAGTGCCGGTTCAGCAGCTGCGCCGGCGCGGCGCCCGCATTGGTGATGGTGATCGTATAGGCGAAGACGAAGCGGCGCTGATCGGGGTCGGACTCCCGGCCGATGTAGCGCGTTTCCACTTCGATCGTGATGTCACTCACCAGGGGGCTCCGTTGCCAGTGGGTCGTGCCGGTCGACCGGCGCCAGGGTCCGCGCGAGTGCCACGTACTCGGCACCGGTCACCGCGTCGGCGCGTTTGCCCGGATCGACACCCGCGGCCGCCCAGTCGACGCCGATCGATTGTAATGCATTGGCCAGGCGCTTGCGGCGCTGCGCGAACGCGTGACGCAGCACGGCATCGAACGCGACCATGTCCACGAGCGGCTTCTCCGCCCGCGGCGTGATCCGCACAACCGCGGACCACACGCGGGGTGGCGGCGTGAAGCTCTCCGGCGCCACGTCGAACAGGTGCTCGACCACGCAGTGGTACTGCATCAGCACGGTGATCCGGCCCCAGGCCTTGCTGCCCGGGGACGCGGCCAGGCGCTCGGCGACCTCGCGCTGCAGCATGAAGTGCATGTCGCGGATCCGCGCCAGGTGACCGAGCAGCAGCACGAGCAGCGGCGTGGAGATGTTGTAGGGCAGGTTGCCGACCACACGCCAGCGGCCCTCGCCGAACAGCGCATCCAGGTCGACCCGCAGAATGTCGGCATTGACGAATTCGACGCCGGGGAATCGCGCGCGCAGGAAAGGCACCAGGTCGCGGTCGATTTCCACCGCGACGTAACGCCCGCTCGGGGCGGCATCCCGCAACTCGCGCGCGAGCCACGCCGTGAGCGCCCCCTGCCCCGGGCCGATCTCGAGCAACAGGTCGGCCGGCTGCGGGCGCACCGAACGCACGATGCGATCGAGCACGCCGTCGTCGGAAAGAAAATGCTGGCCGAACCGTTTGCGCGCTCTCACCGTCCCGTGCTCAGCGCAGCGTCTCGGCAAGCCTTAGCGCGGCGGCGAAGCTCCCGGCATGCGCCCGGCCGGTGCCGGCGAGATCGAGCGCGGTCCCATGATCCACCGACGTGCGCACGAACGGCAGCCCGAGCGTCACGTTCACCGCTTCGCCGAATCCGACGTGTTTCAGCACCGGCAGGCCCTGGTCGTGGTACATCGCGAACACGGCGTCCGCGTCGCGCAGGTGCTCGGGCGTAAAGAGCGTATCGGCCGGCAGCGGTCCACGCACGGCCGCGCCGCGCGCACGCATCGCCGCGCAGACCGGGCCGATCACCTCGATCTCCTCGCGCCCCAGGTGGCCGCCTTCGCCGGCATGTGGATTGAGGCCGGCGACCAGGATCCGCGGCGCGGCGATACCGAACCGGGTCTTCAGGCCGTCGATCAGGAGGCCGAGGCGGCGCTCGAGCAGCGGCGCGGTGATCGCATCGGGTACCGCCCGCAGCGGCAGGTGTGTGGTGGCAAGCCCCACGCGCAGGCTATCCGCGACCAGCAGCATGAGCACGTCCCCTGCCCGCGCACGCGCGCACAGGAACTCGGTGTGACCGGAGAAAGGCACCCCGGCATCGTTGATGACGGACTTCTGCACGGGACCGGTGACCAACGCTCGATAAGTGCCGTCGAGGCACCCGTCGGTCGCCGCTTCCAGCGTGGCGAGCACGTAGCGCGCATTCGCCGGATCGAGCCTGCCCGGCCGGGCGGGCGCCGCGAGCGGCACGTGGCGGACCGTCAGCCGCCCGGCGGCGGACGCAGGCGCGTCGAGCGAATCGTCCAGCGCGAGCGGCAGTCCGAGCAGGCGCGCGCGTTCGGCGAGCAGGTCCGTGTCGGCGAGCACCACCCAGGCGGTCGTACGCGCGGCTTGCGCCAGCGTCACCACCAGGTCGGGGCCGATGCCGGCCGGCTCACCCGGCGTGATCGCAAGCGGGGCGCCGGATCCGCTGGCCAGCGGTGCGGTCACTAGATCCTCAGCTCCACGAACGCCTCGTCGCGCAGCTCCTTCTGCCACTTGACGAGTTCCTCCTCGAAGCGGCGCTCGTACAGGACCCGGGCGGCCATGTTGCGCCGGGCCTCGTCGCTCATGTCCTGTTCGCGACGCTCGAGCACCTGCAGCACGTGCCACCCGTACTGGGTGCGGAACGGCGCGCTCAGCGCGCCGTCCGGCGTCGCCGCCAGCGCCTCGCGGAATTCCGGCACGAACTCGTCGCCGCCGGTCCAGCCGAGGTCGCCGCCGGCCAGCGCGCTGCCCGGGTCCTGCGAATTCTGGCGGGCGAGTTCGGCGAAGTCGGCGCCGCCCTGGAGCTGCGCGTACAGGCCGCGGATCAGTGCCTCGGTCTCCGCCTCGCTGCGGATCGCCGAGGGCTGGACCAGGATGTGCCGTACGTGCGCCTGCCGCTGCGTCTGCATGCTCGCGCCGCGCACCTCGAGCAGTTTGATGATGTGGATGCCGCCCTGGGTCTCGATGGGGTCCCCGACGTCGCCGGGTTTCAGCGCGAGCACCTCCTGGGAAAAGATGCTCGGCAGCTCCGCCGCCCGGCGCCAGCCGAGATCGCCGCCTTCCAGGGCACGGGGACTCGACGAGCGCGCGATCGCCATCTGTGCGAAGTCGGCACCCGCGCGGAGCTGGGTGACGATGTCCACGGCCGCTGCGCGTGCGTCGTTGCGCGCCTGTTCGCCGCCTTCCTCGTCGATCGTGAGCAGGATGTGGCCGACCCGGTACTCGTCGGAAAGCATCTGCTGGTAGTACGGCGAGTTCAGAAGGTCGTTGATGTCCTTGTCGCTGATGGCGATGCGTCGGCCGATCAGGTTGCGCTGCAGGCGCGACACCATCATCTCGCGGCGGATCTGCTCGCGGAACTCGCGGAAGTCGATGCCGTCCTCGGCGAGCGCCGCGCGGAACTGCTCGAGGTCGAGCCCGTTCTGCTGGGCAACCGAGAGTACCGCCTGGGTCAGCGTCTCGTCGTCGATCTGCACGCCGCGCCGAGAAGCTTCCTGCACCTGCAGGTTCTCGATGATCAGCCGCTCCATGATCTGGCTGACCAGCACGTTGTTGGGCGGGGCCTGCATGTTGGAGGCGCGGATCTGCTGCTGTACCGCCTCGAGCCGGCTCAGCAGTTCCGAGGCCAGGACCACGTCGTCGTTGACCAGGGCGACGATCCCGTCCAGTTCCTGGTAGGCGGCACGGGCAGGCGCCGCGCCGAGCAGCCCTGCACCCTGCAGGGCGACGCCGAGCAGTACGAATCCGGCCAGACGCTCAAAACTCATGGTAGTTCTCCGTTCGGTAGCCGCGGATGCCGCGCGAGAGCATGGACTCCAGGCTGTTGCCGAATCCACCCATGCCCTTGAAGACGATCTGCAGGAAGATCCCGTTGTCCGGCTGCACAAGTTCGAACTCCTGGCCGGTCACGATGTTCGCGCCGGTCGGGATGTTGAGGAACCTGCGCGCCAGCAGGCGGATCTGCCAGCAGCAGTCGTTGTACTCGAGGCCGCCGAATGCCTCGATGATTCGACCTTTCTCGAGGTCGTAGTTCCACCGGGCGAGCACGCCCAGGTGCCGGGTCACCGGCCAGTAGCCCGAAGCGTCGACCTGCGAGACGTCGTCGCGCAACCGGTCGCGGTAGCCGAGGTTCAGGATACGCTGGTCGTCGCGCCGGTACTCGAGCAGTATCGCGCCCTCGTCGACCTGGTTCAGGTTAGGGTCCCAGATCACCGTCGACGTCAGGCGCAGGTCGCGCGCGACCCGGCCGGACACTTCGCCGGCGATGGCGGACGTGCTCTGCCGGTTCGCCGAGTCCACGTCTTCGGTGAGCGTGACGCGCCGGTCGCGGAAGTACAGGATCTGGCCCAGGCTGCCACGCAGGTACTCGACACCGTTCGCGGCGTCCACCAGCCGCGAGGTGACGCCGAGCGCCAGGTGGTTGGCGTCGCCGACCCGGTCGAGTCCGGAGAACCGGTTGTCGCGGAACAGCTGGGGGTAGCCGAACGTGAGCTCGGAGGCGTCGAAGCGCGGCAGGGAACTCTGCCGTGCGTATCCCTGGTAGAGATAGAATGCCTGCGGTTCCAGGCTGTGTATGACCTGCCGCCCGAACGATTCGATGCGCCGGTCGAAGTACATGCCGCCGTGTATGCTGCCGAAACCGACGTTGCGCTCCGGATCGCGGTCGAATCCGTCCGGCAGGTCGTCCAGGTGATAGGCCGTGTGCCGATAGCCGCCGGCGAACGTGAGAAATCCCCACGGGGTGTAGAACGGCAGCCGCAGCCGCGGCTCGACGTGCACCCGCTGACCGACGGCGCGATCGAGCCCCTGCAGGGGGTCGTTCTGCCGGTAGAAGCTCGCGAGCTGTGCCGCGACGCTGGCTTCGAGCGGGCCGAACAGCGCCCGCGTATAACGCGCGTCGAATTGCGGCAGCCGCTGGTAAGGGTCGATCGTGCCTTCGTCGAGGCGATCGAAACGCTGCGCCCAGAGCCGCATCTGCATGCCACCTGCGGCGTAGGCGATCTCGGCACGGCGTTCGAGTTCGATCCGGCTCGAGAGCCCGATGTCACCACCCAGGTCGCGGAAATAGTCGCGGTCGCTGACCGCGCGATAGTCGATCAACGTGCGGAACCGGCCGATCTCGCCTTCGTGATCGATCCCGTAGAGCCAGCGGTCTTCCGGCTTGAATTCGCCCGTCACCAGGCCCTGCTGGGCCAGCGTATTGAAGTCGTTGCGGGTCAGTGTGCCGTCGAACAGGTCATCCTTGTGCAGATACGCGCCGGTCAGCGTGGTGCGCTGCCAGTCCGCCAGGTGCCGGAACTCGCCCTCGAGGCCCACGCCGCGGTCGGCGATGTAGCGCGGCGCCAGGGTCGCGTCGTAGTTCGGCGCGAGGTTCAGGTAATACGGCACGCGCAGATCGAGGCCATGCCGCTCCGAGAATCCGAGATCGGGAAACAGGAGCCCCGACTGCCGGTCGTCGCGCACCGGAAAGCGCAGGTACGGCGCGTACAGGATCGGCACGCCGCGTACCTTCACCACGGCGCTCCGGGCCGTCCCGAACACGTCGTCGGCGCTCATCTCGAGCGACGCGACCTCGATGCCCCAGTTGCGGTTGCCCGGTTCGCAGCGCGTGAACGACCCGTCGGAAATGACCAGGTTGCCGTCCGCGTCCTGCACGATGGTGGCGGCCGCGCCGCGCAGACCGATTGCCGGCATCAGGAATTCGACGCCCTCCAGCCGCGCCGCGCGCGAGTCGAGATCGACCCGGGCGCGCTGCCCGTCGAGCAGCAGGTTCGGCTCGATGACCTGCACCTGGCCGGTCATGAGGCCTTCGCCGGCCGCCTGGTCGAGCGAGGCCTCGCGGCCGGTGATGCGGCGATTGCCCTGCGAGAGCGTCACGGCGCCGCGCAGCGAGACCCGGCCGTCGAGCCAGTAGGTGACGTTCTCCGCATCGCCGACGATGGGAAAGTCGTCCGGATCGCTGTCGAGCGGGTGGGGAAACGCCGGCAGTACGTAACGACCCTCGCAGTAGGGCGGCATGCCCGCGAGGTCCGCCGGCGCGAGCGCGTTCCGCGGCACCCAGAAACGCTCGGCAAGTCCCGGGGTCGCCGCTGGGGCGTGGAGCGGCCCGGCGCCCAAAGCCGCACACAGCAGCCACGCCCAGCCCCGGAGCCGCCGTGGGCTGCCACTGTCACACCCGTTTCGCATGGCGCGCATCATAAGCGTTTTTGCACGATGCGGGCATGAGCACACGGCCGGCAGGCTACAATCCGCGGCGAGATGAACCCGAGGATCGCAACCTGACCACCCCGCCGCCCCGGACCGGTGCAACGGCCACCCCGCCTGTCGAGGCGCGCACCTGGGCGCACGCCGCGCTCGGCCTCGATGGCGCCGCGCGGTGGACCGCCCTGCCGGTCGAGGCCAGCAACCGGCGCTTCTATCGTGTCCAGACGAAGGCTCTGCGCAGCCACCCCGCCAGCTGGATCCTGATGACGTCGCCCCCCGCGCTCGAGCGGAACGCGCAGTTCGTCGAGCTCGCCCGCGTCTTCGCGGCGCGCGGCATCGGCGTCCCCGCGATCCTGGCCGAGGAACCCGCGGCTGGCTGGTTCGTGCTCGAGGATCTCGGCACCCGGCACCTGGCCGACGTCTACCCGACACCGGAACGGGATGCCGCGCTCGCCGGCGCACTCGACACCCTGCTCGCACTGCAGACGGTGGACGATCCCGCGATCGAGCCCTACACACGCGAACGCTTCGCCGACGAACTATGGATCTTCCGCGAGTGGTTCGTGGAAGGCCTGCTCGACATCGCGCTGCCGGACGGGCTCGCCGCCGACACGTTCGGCCGGCTCATCGACGCCACCGATGCGCAGCCGCGCTGCTGCGTGCACCGCGATTTCCACTGCCGCAATCTCATGTACCGGCCCGACGGCCGCATCGGCGTGGTCGACTTCCAGGACGCGCTGGCGGGGCCTGCCGCCTACGACCTGGCGTCGCTGCTGCGCGACTGCTACTACGTGTTCGACGAGGCGGAGATCGGCCGCTGGCGCGATGCCTACGTGGCGCGCAGCCCGTTGCCGCTCGATCCGGCGACTTTCCCGCGGCAGTTCGACTTCACCGCCCTGCAACGGCAGCTGAAAGCCGTGGGCATCTTCGCGCGCCTCGAGCTGCGCGACGGCAAGGCCAGCCACCTCGGCTACATCCTGCCGGTCGCGACGCGCATCGCGACACTCGCGCGCCGCTACCCGACGCTCGAGCCCTTTGCCCGCTGGCTCGATGCGCAACTGCCGCGCGCCGCCGCTCGGCTCGTGGCGCGCCCATGAAGGCAATGATCCTCGCGGCGGGCCGCGGCGAACGGCTGCGCCCGTTGACCGACCGGCTGCCGAAGCCGCTCGCCCCGGTGGCCGGCGAGCC
The DNA here is from genome assembly GCA_019634925.1 of Pseudomonadales bacterium. Classification (GTDB taxonomy): domain Bacteria; phylum Pseudomonadota; class Gammaproteobacteria; order Pseudomonadales; family Azotimanducaceae; genus UBA7803. The sequence continues at coordinate 52,989 of JAHCAL010000001.1, read as the reverse complement.
GTTGCTCGCCCACCAGCTGCGCTGGCTGGTGGCAGCCGGGATCCAGGACGTCGTGATCAACCTGCACCACCTGGGTGGCGCCATCGAGGCTGCGTTCGGCGACGGCAGCGCGCACGGTGTCAGGATCCGCTACAGCCGTGAACGCGAACTGCTCGAGACCGGCGGCGGCATCGTCCAGGCACTGCCGCTGCTGGGGACGGCGCCGTTCCTGATCCTGAACGGCGACATCTACACCGACTTCCCGTTCACGCTGCTGCCCGCGACGCTCGCACCGGACACCGACGCGCACCTGCTGCTCGCCCCGACCCCGGGCTACCGGGAGACGGGTGATTTCGAGTTCGACGGCCGGCGCGTCACCCGGCGCGGCGCCGGGTACGTCTACTGCGGCATCGCGGTGCTGCGCCCCGGGCTCTTCGCCGGCCGGCGTGCCGAGCCGTTCTCGCTGCGCGACGTGCTGTTCGAGGCCGTGGCGCAAGGGCGGGTCGCCGGACAGGTCTGGGCGGGATACTGGACCGACATCGGCACGCCCGCCCAGCTCGAGGCGCTGGACCGCCACGCCCGCACCCAGCCCGCGCCCGGGCGGCGGTAGCCGGCAGGCGCCCGGCGGTCGCAGTAGCGAATTCATGAATGGTCCGGGCTAGAATGCGCGGCCTATGAAACACTGGATTGCCCCATCGATTCTTTCCGCGGACTTCTCGCGACTCGGCGACGAGGTCCGCCACGTGCTCGACGCGGGTGCCGACCTCATCCACTTCGACGTGATGGACAACCATTACGTACCGAACCTGACCATCGGCCCGCTGGTCCTGCAGTCGCTGCGCAAGGCCGGCATCGACTGCATCATGGACGTGCACCTGATGGTCAAGCCCGTGGACCGCCTGATCGGCGACTTCCTCGGCGCCGGCGCGGACATCATCAGCATCCATCCCGAGTCCACCGAACACCTGCACCGCACGCTCACGCTGATTCGCGAAGGCGGCGCGAGCCCGGGCATCGTGTTCAATCCGGCCACACCACTCACCGTGCTGGACGAAGTGCTGGAACTCGTCGACCTGGTGCTGATCATGTCGGTGAACCCGGGCTTCGGGGGGCAATCGTTCATCGAATCGAGCCTCGCCAAGGTCGCCGCGGCGCGCGCGCGCATCGAGGCCACCGGGCGCCCGGTGCGCCTCGAGATCGACGGCGGCATCAAGGCCGGCAACATCCGTCGCGCCGCTGACGCCGGCGCGGACACTTTCGTGGCCGGTTCGGCGATCTTCGCGAGCGACGACTACCGGGGCACCATCGCCGCCATGCGCGCGGCGCTCGAGTAGCCCGTGATGGGCGCGTCATCCGGCATTCCGGCCTACGCCGGCTACCTGTTCGATCTCGACGGCACGCTGGTCGACACGGCACCCGACATCAACACGGCGCTCAACGCGGCACTCACCGGGGCGGGCTACGACCCGGTCGACGAGGCTCTGACCCGCCACTGGGTCGGGCATGGTGCGCGGGTGCTGATCGAGCAGGCACTGGACTACCAGGGCAGGCCGCGGGATACCGTGGAAGCGCTGCGCGATGCCTTCATCGACCACTACGAACGCAACATCGCGGTGGCGAGCCGTCCATATCCGCACGTGGTGGACGCGCTGGCAGCCTTGCGCGCGCGCGGCGCGCGCCTCGGCGTCGTGACCAACAAGATGACCCGGCTCACGCTGCCGCTGCTCGCCGCACTCGACCTCGACCGCTGGTTCGCGTGTGTCGTCTGCGGCGATACCACGGCCCGGCCGAAGCCGGCGCCCGATCCAGCGCTGCACGCGGGCGCGCTGCTCGGCGTCGGCATGCACGAGACGCTGTTCGTCGGCGATTCGGATACCGACGTGAACTGCGCGCGGGCCGCCGGCTGCGCCGTGGTCTGCGTGGCGGACGGCTACAACCACGGCATTCCCCCGGCGCGGCTCGGCGCCGACCGGGTGATCGTCTCGTTCCGCGAACTCGTGAGTCCCTGACCGGACTGGCGACCCGGAGGCACTGCGTCCATGACCCACCACGATACCGATACTGATACTGATACTGGGGCGCTCGACCAGGATCCGTACATCCGGCCGGACGCCGCGCATGCCGACTGGATACCGACCGAAACGACGATCGACGCCGCGCGGTTCGCCGAACTGGCGGCAGCCGGGTACAACCGGGTCCCGGTCGTCTTCGAGGCGTTCGCCGACCTCGATACGCCGCTCTCCACGTACCTGAAGCTCGCCCGCGGGCCCTATTCCTACCTGCTCGAATCCGCCCAGGGCGGCGAGAAGTGGGGGCGTTACTCGATCATCGGGCTGCCGTGCCGCACCGTGCTGAAGGCGAGTGGCAACCAAGTGTCGGTCGAGACCGACGGCAAGGTCGTCGAGGCGCTCGAAACCGCGGATCCGCTCGCGTTCATCGAGGCGTTCCAGACCCGCTTCCGGGTGCCCGACCTGCCCGAACTGCCGCGCTTCTACGGCGGCCTGGTGGGTTACTTCGGCTACGACTGCGTGCGGTACGTCGAGCCGCGCCTGGCCGGCAAGGCGCCGCCCGATCCGCTCGGCACGCCGGACATCGTGCTGATGGTGTCCGAGGACGTGGTGGTCTTCGACAACCTGAAGGGCCGCATGCAGCTCATCAGCCTGGTCGACCCGGCGGAGCCGGGCATCTACCAACGCACGCTCGAGCGACTGCAGGAGCGGAGCGCGTCGCTCGCGCGCGCGGTCCCGCCGATCCAGGACTCGAGTACCAACCAGCCGGTGCAGGAGCGCGACTTCCAGTCGGAGTTCGGCGAGGCGCCGTTCGAGGCGGCGGTCGAACGCATCCGCGACTACATCCGGGCCGGCGACGTGATGCAGGTGGTGCTGGCGCAACGCATGTCCATCCCGTTCGGCGCGGACCCGATCAATCTCTACCGCGCGCTCCGGAGCCTGAACCCGTCGCCCTACATGTACTTCATGGACCTCGACGGGTTCCAGATCGTCAGCTCATCGCCCGAGATCCTCGCCCGGCTGGAGGATGGGCAGATCACCAACCGGCCGCTTGCCGGCACGCGACGGCGCGGACGCACCCCCGAGGAAGACGTCGCGATGGAGCAGGAGCTGCTCGCGGATCCCAAGGAGATCGCCGAGCACCTGATGCTGATCGACCTGGCGCGAAACGACGTCGGCCGTGTGGCGGAAACGGGCTCCGTCGCCGTCACGGAGAAATTCGTGATCGAACGGCTTTCGCATGTCATGCACATCTCGAGCAACGTGGTCGGGCGGCTGAAGCCGGGAAAGACCGCCATGGACCTGCTTCGTGCGTCGCTGCCGGTGGGCACCCTGTCCGGGGCGCCCAAGATCCGCGCGCTCGAGATCATCGACGAGTTCGAGCCGGTCAAGCGCGGCATCTACGGCGGTGCCGTGGGCTACCTCGCCTGGAACGGCAACATGGATACCGCCATCGCGATCCGGACGGCGGTGGTGAAGGACGGCACGCTCTACATCCAGGCCGGCGGCGGCGTGGTCGCCGATTCCATCGCGCGCCTCGAGTGGAAGGAAAGCCTGAACAAGGCCCGCGCGATCTTCCAGGCCGCGGCGATGGCGGAGGCGCGGCTCAGGTAGCGCCGCGCCCGGCACGGCCGCCGAGGCGCCGCTCGAGGAAGTCCGCGATCGCCCGGGTCTGGCCGAACAGCACGTGGCCGGCATCCGGCAGCGCGATCGTCTCGACGTCCTGCGCCAGCCGGGTCAGCCGAGCAATCGACTCCGCGGAATCGAGCATCGGATCCTCGAGCCCGACGACCAGCAGGGTCGGCTGGGTCAGCCGCGCGAGATCGTCGTCGCCGAACCGCGGCAGCGGGTCGAAGCGGTGGCGGAAATGCCGGTTGATCAGGTCGAACAACTCGCCGATGGTGCGCACCGCGGCCGAGTCCCGGGTCGGCGGCGGGCCCAGCAGGCGGCGCATCGACGCACGCCGGCCCGGCGCGCCGAACAGCCGCAGCGGCAGCACGGTCAGGAGGATCCGCGCCATGCTCATCCGTTCGCGACCGATGCCGCCGGGCACGATCAGCACCAGCGCCTGCACGCGTTCCGGTCGCCGCAGCGCGTGGTCCACGGCGAGCCAGCCGCCGAGCGACGTGCCGACGAACGCGGCGCGCGCGATACCCAGCCCGTCCATCACCTCGGCAAGCCAGGCCGAATGCGCATCGCCCGCGTACGGGGGCCGCGCCGGCGCACTGAAGCCCGGATGGCCGATGACGTCGACCGCGTACAGCCGGAACTGCTGCGCCCAGACCGCCACGTCGTCGAGCCAGGCCGCGGCGTTGGCCGCACTGCCGTGCAGCAGCACGACCGGCGGCGCGTCGGCGGGGCCGGACACCAGCACGAACGTCTCGCCCGCCTGGGTCGGAACGCGCAACTCGGCCGCCGGCACCGGCCACGCGGCGAGCACCTCCCGATAACGGCGCGCGACCGCCTCGGCACCCGCGGGACTGGTGAAGATCTGCTGAAGATCGGCGCTCATGGCTCCCCCTGTTCGAGCAATCGGTCGACGAGTTCGAGGCAATAGACGGTCACCTGCGGGCTCCCGAGGATCACCACCTTGAGCCGGCCGCGTGCCTCGTCGTAGAACGACTCGACGCGCAACGGTCCGGCCTCGCGCGGCTTGGCGTTGGCGGCCGCGACCAGGGTGTTGGCGATCCGGTTGGCGGCCGCCGGACCGATGGCATCGATCTCGACGATGCTCGAGGCCTCGACGTGCCGCGCACGCCGGACCGGCTCGGCCGCGGGCACGGATCGACCGGCGAGTGTCGCCAGGTCCTCGCGCGCCACGCGGTACTGCTTGCCGATGCGCACCGCCGGCAGGCGGCCTTCGCGCACCCAGCCGCGCACCGTGCGCACATGCAATCCGAGGATTTCGGCAACCTGGTCGAGTGAGAGGAGGTCCTGCATGGCGTCGCACCCGGGATTGGGATGCCGCATTATTACCTTTAATTACTTATTTTCAAGCCAATATTCGCCTTTATAGGTATGTTTAGGTAAATTTAATGCGAAAGCCGGCTTGCCGAACGGCTCGTCGCCGGTAGCCTGCGCCACCGCGCGTCCGGTATCGTTTGCTCATGAACGAACGCGCACTGCCGAATCCCGAAACCGATCTCAGCGTCCTGGTCGACGAACTCGCCGGCCACCTGCTGGCCGCGGACCTGACGCTGGTGACCGCCGAGTCCTGCACCGGCGGGCTGCTGGCTGCGACGCTGACCGAACGACCGGGCAGTTCGCGCTGGTTCGAAGGCGCATTCGTGACCTACCGGCTATCCGCGAAGACCCGGATGATCGGCGTGGCGGCAGAGACGCTCGCGAGCTTCGGGCCGGTCAGCGAGCCGACGGCGCGCGCGATGGCCGAGGGCGCACTCGCGGCTTCCGATGCACGGATCAGCGTGGCGGTGACGGGTGTTGCCGGCCCGGACGGCGGCGATCCGCTCACCCCGGTGGGGACGGTCTGGTTCGGCTGGGCGCTCGGCGCACCGGCGCCGCGCTGCGTGCAGACCTCGTGCTTCGAATTCGCCGGCGACCGCGCGGCCATACGCGCGCAAGCGGTACGGGTTGCGATCGAGGGTCTGCTCGAGATCCTACGGCCGGGCGCGTGAAACACGCCCGGCTGTCAGCCGCGTGACGCCGCGGCCGGCCCGAAGCAGGGCAATCAACGCTTGCGCGCGTCCTTGAAAGCCGCCCGGATCGCGTCGGCCTGTTCGCGCGTCACCGGCGTGAACGTACCGAGCGAGCAGGTCGCCGTAGCGCGGCTCAGCACGCCGAACATGCTGTCCACGCCCTGGAACGTATCCAGATCGCAGACCTGGCTGTCGCGCAGCCGGAACACGGGTGTGGAGTTCGGCCGCAGGCCGAGGCAGCGGCTGCGCAGCTGATTGAGCCAGGCCCGATCGCCGGTACCTTTGAACAACACGTGCTGGTCGTCGAGGATCTCGACCGAGTTGTAGTGGTAGGTCGACAGGCAGCGCTGGGTCTGCCCGTACTCTTCGGACTCGAGCGGCGCGCTCAGGATCTGGTCGACGGTTTCCTGGACTGCCGCCTGCGCGGCCTCCTGCTCCGGCGTCGGGCCCGTACCCGCACAGCCCGCGAGCGCGAATCCCGCCACCACGCAGAGTCCGAACGCTTTCGAAACGTGCATCACAGACGCCCCCTTCGGGTCTCCGATTCATGCTAGCGCCACGCGCCTCGGCCGCGCAACGCCGGCTGCTTCCAGCCAAGCGCCGTTTCGGTCATGCGCAATTTCGGTCACGCGCACTTTGACAGGTGTCGGATCGCACCGGTTCCGGGACCTGCCGCGCACGCAGCCCGCCTACACGTCCCCGCGCCGGACGCCGTACAATGGCCGCGCGCCACGCCGCCGTGCCCCGAGGGTCCGCAGATGCTCCTGATGATCGACAACTACGATTAGCATCCATCAAGCTCCACCGTGTTCCATGGAGAAGGTGTAAGTTGTTGATTTGTATTGATGTGACTTCCTTGATGGTCTGGTGAAGGCTAGACCAATCTGCTGCAAGTGTGTATATTTCTGTGTATATAGGGCCTCAAGAGAGGTGATATACACACATGGCCATGAACCTGCTCTCGGCCAGGAAGGTCGAGACCATTCCTTCCCAAAAAGAACCGTACTGGCTCAAGGACGGGGGTAGTCTATTTCTGTACGTCACGCCCAGCGGAAGCAAGTTGTGGCGCTACCGCTATCGGCTTGGCGGAAAGCCTGCCATCTACGCGATCGGCAAGTACCCCCAGGTCTCACTGGAGGCGGCGCGGACCGAGCGGGATCGCGCGCGGGAACTCGTCAAGAAGGGCGTACACCCCGTGGTGGAGAAGAGAGTCAACATCTCCACTCAGCTTGAAAAGAACGAGAACACCTTTGAGCCAGTGGCTCGCAGATGGATGGCGAGCAACGTGCAGTGGAGCGAGGGTTACGCCGATCAAGTCAAGCGCACTTTGGAGAACGATGTTTTTCCCAAAGTGGGCAAGCTGCCGGTCAGCTCAATCCGGACTGCTCACCTGCGCCCCGTCATTAAGGATGTTGCGGAGCGCGGCGCTCCCACCGTTGCGATCCTGATCAGGCAATTGTGCAGCCAAATCTTCGCATACGCGGCGGGTGAAGAGCTTTGCGACAGTGATCCGACGGCGCTGCTGAAACGGTCGGTCAAGCGCCCCCGAGTTCGACACCATCCACCGCTACCGTGGCAAGAGATCCCGAAGTTCTTGAGCCGTGTGGATGATGCAGGTTACCGGGTCACTGTCATTGCACTGCGATTGATGGCCCTCACTTATGTCCGCACGGCCGAACTGCGCAAGGCGCACTGGTCCGAGTTCGATCTGGACAGTGCGATGTGGACGGTTCCTGCGGGGCGCATGAAGATGCGCGACCCTCACATCGTTCCGCTCTCGAAGCAGGCCATCGTGCTGTTGAAAGAACTGCACACGCTGACAGGCGGAGGGAAGGTGCTGTTTCCCGGCTTCAGGAAGCCGGGAACGGTTATGTCGGCTACGACGCTCAACAAGGTGTTGGAGCGCATGGGCTACGGTGGACAGTTTTCTTCGCACGGCTTCCGCTCAACAGCGACCACGCTGCTCGGCTTGTTGAGCTACCCCGAGAACCGGGTTGACCTGCAACTGGCCCACTCGAAGCGGAAGAAAGATTCGTCGCGCGCACCCTACGATCACACCAAGTACATCGCATCGCGGAAGATCATCATGCAGGATTGGGCGGACATCCTCGATGCGATGGCTCGTGGCGATTCGATGAACGAGGTCATGGCAACCTTCGGGCCGCTGTCGAAACGGCGCAGGGCCTTGCTGCGGGTCATCGAGCGGGAGTGAGGCGCGTGCCGGGCTGAGAGGCTGCTCAGGACATTGAGCGGGCGCGTCGAAGAAAGCCCTCTTGAGGCTCCGTCAGGGCAACGTCGGGTCTAATCAGGTAGGCGGTCACGATCATCGGTGCGCTCGCCAGCGGCCGCAGGGCGATGCCCTGGCATCGATACCCGGCAAGTCTCGTGGATGGGGCCACGGCGATTCCGTACCCCGCTGCGACCAGGGTCATGGCGACCTCGAACGTACTGACGGCTGCTTCGCGGTCCCGCAATTCGTTCTTGAATGCGCTCTGTGCGAGCGTGCGCCACGACTCTTCGGCCGTTGATCGCGCGTAGATCAGCGGCTGTTTGAGCGCTTCCTGGCAGGGTACTTCCCGGTAGGCCAGCAAGTGGGATCGCTTTGCCACGGCGACGGCCAGGGTGTCGTGCCACAGCGGTTCGCAGACCCAGCCAGGCCACTCCCGGTGGGTGGCGGACAACGCGAAGTCGAAGCCGTCACCAGGTCGTTCCTGTTGTTGTCCGGTGGCCGCTGTGTCGATCAGAACTGCCAGGGTTTCAGGTTCTTCGGCGCGCTGTATGGCGAGCACGTCGGCGAGTTGGGGAGGAACCCAATCGCCGAGGACTGCCAGGCGGATTTCAGTGGAGACGTCGATCGATCTCACGTGCAACTTCCGAAGGCGCTAAAGCATGGAAACTTAATCGAATGAGTTAAGTTTAACGTGGTTTATATCGTGGCCCTGATCGACGCTTTTGGCAATGCAAAAGCGATCGATTCAACGCGGCCGACCAGCCGGGACAACAACATACGAAGCGGAACCAGCGATCGCGTTTGGGGCAGTGGTGCGGGAGGAAAGAACGGACCAGGGGATCGCGCAGGAAACGCTCGCCCACCTGGCCGGAATCGAGCGGTCGCACATGGGCAAGATCGAGCGGGGCGAGCACATTCCCACGCTTCCTCTGATCCTCAAGATCGCCCGCGCCCTGAAGTGCAGCTCTGCCCACCTGATGGCTGCGATGGAGGCCAAGCTGGCCGAATCGGACCCGCCCAAGCGCGGCAACTGAGGGCGCCGGCGTCGCATCCTATTCCTGCTCGTCATCGTTCTTGGCATGAAACGCCGAGTCGTCGCGCTGTGCCTCTGCGTTGGCGAGGCGCAGGTAAGGATTGTTCGGGGGTATCTCATGGAACAGCGTATCGGGGCTGGTCAGCAGGTATCCGTGCAGCCGCCTGGACTTGCGAGGCCCCGTCACTTCGCAATTCCAGATGTTCAGCCCGCTGGCCTGCTTGCGGTGCAGGCCCAGCTTCTCGAACCGCTTCTGTACCCACTGCCATTCCGGTAGCTTGTCCTGCTTGGCCAGGGCGGTGATCTGCGGGTGCTCCTGCGCGTAGCGCTGGAACACGCCGGGACTGACGAGATACGCCGTGCCGGCCACGGTATGTACCAGCGCCTTGGCGTCGTTGATGATGAGCTTGCGCGTCTGGATGCTCTGACGCAGCCACGCGAGAAAATGAGCACCGGATGGATTGGCGTCGTCTTGGTGTACTGCTTGGACCGGCGTGGTGTCGGCGGGCTTGTGGTCCGGCAACGGCGTGGGCTTCTCAGCGAGGGGCTGAAGCGGCATGGCCGTAGCAGTGGACGCGGGAGACGAATCGAGCAGTTCCAGTAGTTCCTCGACGCTGCTGTCGGCGGTCGTTGGTGTGGCGGACTCGGTAGTCGCCGGGGCGGATTCCCCTGTTTCCACGTCGATGGCCTCGGGTGCTGGTGTCTGTGCCGCCGACCCTTCCGGCTCCACCTGCACGGTGCCCGCGAAGGCTGCCGGCCGGTCGGACGCTTCCCAAATCATCGCGGGGGACAGTTTCAGGAAGGTGAAGCTGTGCGACCAGCCGGCATCGCTCGTGACGGAGGCTTTCCAGATCGCCTTGCCGTCCGGCGTGGCCAGGGCGATACCATGGTCCTGAAGCACGTTGAACACCGCCGTGTTGCTGGCTGGAATGCCATCAATGCCCTGCGATAGCAGATGTGCCCGCAGCTTGTCGGAGACGGTCTTGCTCACCAGCCAGAGTGCGTCCTGGGTCAGCCAGCCGTCCGAAGCCTGGGGCTGGTTCAGTTTGAATTCCTCCTTGAGCAGATAGCGCAGGCCGTCGAGCAGCTTGCGTTGCAGCGCGTGCTTGGGTGCGGCCAGCGCTTTGTTCGGATCGCCGCCGAGTTCGTGGGCGACCGAAGCTTGGTCGGCCTGCACGACCAGCTCGCCAAGCGTGCCGGCGTGCTCGTACTGGCCGGCCAGGACGTACAGCAGCGAAGCCCACAGATCGGAGAAGCCGTTGAGCCAGTCGAGAATCTCGCGGTCCAGCAGCCGGATGTACAGCAGTCCGGTGGCGGCACTGTGCAGCCGATACTCGCGGTCCTTGCGGTAGCGGAAGCGATACGGCCGCTGCAACGGACCATGCCAGGGATGCCAGAGAGTGCCATCGGCATATTCGACATGCAGATCGACGGCGATCTTGCCGATGTCGTGCAGCAGGGCTGCGTAAGCGGTGCCCGCAGTCCAGGCCTCGGCCTGGGCCGCCTGCGCTTCCGGCGTCACGCCAGCGGGCAGCAGATGTGACTGTCGCAGCTTCAATGCGTAGGCCACGATCTCCAGGCCGTGATCCAGCATGCCGCCCGGATAGGCGTGATGGTGACTCTCGGAGGCGGGGAACTGCTGCACCAGTTCGGCGTAGCGCTCCAAGGGCGTCAGGTACAGCGCGGCGAATTGCTTGCGCGACAGCGAGGTCCGTTGCCAGATGTGTTCCAGCAGCTTCCGCCGGCGCGGCGTCGCCAGCAGCGAGGCGGCCGACTCCGGCCTGGTTAGCCCTTGGGGCATCGCTATGGAGGCGGTGGACGGTGCGCCGGCGGTTGGCACCCTTTTGCGTTGGAACAGCGAGAACATGACGACACCCGAGTGACGGACTGGCGGGAGAGCCTTTTGGCCTTTTCCGGGTAGGGCCTTTCCCCTTGACCCCGTTCCCTTGCCCCTTCCCAGCCCTTTGGCCTTTATGGAAGCCTTTGGGTATATGGCCGTTACCTCGTGGGCGCCACGATCAATGCGGTATGGGGCAATCCCGGCAAGCGGGGAACGTTGCTGAAGCGTTGTCAGGCTTGGCCCAGGCCGGCGTCGAGTGCATCGGCTTGGGCTGTGAAGTCTTCCGGGCGACGCTTGCGGAAAGTTTCGAGATTGCTGAGTTTCCAGCGCAGCGCCGGCAGTTGCGCGGCGTGCTGGCATTGCAGCAGGGACCAATCGGGCTGTGCGCGCGTCAATCCGCTCAGGAATTGCTTGTGCTGCGCGCTCAACCGCCCAGGCAATTCGTGCCGTAACCGGACGCGGGCTTCCAGCAGCGTCTCCAGGGAGCATTCCACTTCGGTCATGCCGACAAAGGCCCGCTCGTACTCGCCAGCGATGTTCTTGTCGTTGCCGAACAGCACCTCATGGGTCGGCCGGTTGTGCCCCGCCAGGTAGACCACGAAGCATTCGACCATGCCGTTGCTGATGCCGCCCGATTCGTAGAGCTGCCACACGTCGAACAGGTCACGCGGATGCTGCCGGTCCAGCGCGGCCACCAGCTTGCCGGCGTACAACTCGTTCGGCGCCAGGATCGGCACCTCCAGTTCGACGCCGAACAGGTCGCTGGTCTTGGCGCTCAGCGAGCGTCGTTCGGCGGGCAGCACGGTGCCGCGAAACACCACGTTGACCTCTATCTTCACCTGGCTGCTCTCGTTCTCGACGATCAGCTTGGTATCCCCCAGATCCTTGCTGCGAACCAGGCGTGTCTGTACGCCGAGCGAGGCAACGCGCGTGGCGATGGCGGCCAACTCCTGGTTGATGGCTTGCAGCGCTTCGTCGCGCGGTGTTTGCCACGGGAGGTACACCACGTCGATGTCCACCGACAGACGCGGCATGTCCTGCACGACGAGATTGATCGCCGTGCCGCCTTTCATCGCAAAGATGTCGTTGGCGAACACGTCGGGCACGATGGCCAGCAGCAGGCGAACGGTGTCCGCGTAGGTCTTATCCATGAGGTCTCAGACTCAACAGGCTGCCGTCATCGAGTCGGCCCATCCAGCGCGCGGCGCTGCCGGTGCGAACCGGGTACTGTTCCAGCAGGGCATCGACCTCCACCAGCCCCGTCTCGCGCGCCCAGGTGAGAAACAGGCGCACGGCCTTCACACTGGTGCAGCAGGACAGCAGTTGCCCGAGCAACTCCTTGCGGGGTGAGCGCAGCCCATCGAAGAGATTCCGTGCTTCTTCGAGGCTTTGCTTGACGCCGACCTCGTACAGCAGTTCCAGCACGGCGCGCTCGGGAACCGCCACCCGCAGGGGGGCGGGCAGGCCCGGCGGCGTGATCAGGGTCTTGTTGGCCAGTGGCGTGTCCGGCCAATCGAACAGACGAGCATGGACATAGCGGGCCGGAAATCGTGAGGTGAACCATCGCGGCAACGTGAAGCGGCTATCGCCCCACAGCACCAGGGTGTCCCGGCCGCCCAGGTTGTGCTGCACGCCTTGCAGGGCCAGGGCGCTCTTGCCGCCGACATGCAGGCCGGGCACGCGCTGTTGCAGGAACTTCAGGGCACCGTAGACCCCGAAGTCATCGTTCGGAAAGGCATAGATGCCCTGAGCCAGGCGCACGAGCCAACCCCCATCGGCGTAGTGGGCGGCGAGTTGGGGCGACACCCCGAACTGGTTCAGGGTGGCAAGGTCGAACGGCGCTCCACGGGGTAGCTCCGCCTGCAGACGCTTGATTACCTGATGTCTAGGATTTCCGTTCATGTACGAAAAATAGCACAGAATCCAATCAATCAGAAGCGCTCCGCATGAAAAACGCATTGAAAATAACATCATGTTTTATTTTTGGCTCAATATCTAATCAAGGCGACGAGCTGCTGTCTGCCCTTCCCAGCCGTGTATAGGGCAACCATGGGTATCCAGCCACAGACAAACGGGTTCTGGCCCATGCCGCTTTGAAAGCGGAAGGCAGCCTGTGTCCTGCTTACGATGGGCCTTTCCGCAGTGGGATGGAGCACAGCTTATGCAGCACGACGCACCAAAGGATTCCTGGATTGACAAGGTAAGGAAATTTCCTTACCATCGAGGCATGAGGATCAAAGACAGGAGCCCAACCATGCCCGGCATCCACGAACTCGCCACACTCACGTCCAAGGGGCAGATCACGTTGCCCAAGTCCATCCGGCAGGCGCTGGGTGTGACCACCGGCGGCAAGGTGGCCTTCGAGCTGCGTGGTGGCGAAGTCGTCGTCACTCGCGCCGAGGCCGAGCACGAAGACCCGGCGATCGGCGCTTTCCTGGGCCTGCTGGAAGCGGACATCCGCAGCGGCAGGAACGTCGGAGCGCTGCCGGTGGAACTCGCCCAGACCATGCTCGCCAACGTGGGCCACGCCTCGGACCTCGATGAAGACATCGAGGGAGAAGTGGCACTTTGATACAGCGTCACGGATGGGTGCTGCTGTTCCATGAGTGCATCGTGGAGCAGCTTCAGAAGCTGCACGCGGCGGCCGGACGCGCCGAGCGCAATGATCCAAAGGGCTTCGAGCGCAACGCCAACGTCAAGCTGTTTCATGCGTTGAGCCAATTGATCCTGGAGACGGTGCCGAGCGATCCGGCACGGGACGAATACCGCCAGGGCAATACCCTCGGGCCAGCCCATCGGCACTGGCGGCGCGCGAAGGTCGGACGGCGGTTTCGCCTGTTCTTTCGCTACGACTCCAAAGCGAAGACCATCGTGTTCGCCTGGGTCAACGATGAGCAGACGCTGCGCTCGGCGGGCAGCAAGTCCGACCCCTACGCCATGTTCGAGAAGATGCTCGAACGAGGAAATCCGCCGGACGATTGGGACAGCCTGGTTGCCGCGAGCCGGTCTGATTGGTCTACACAGGAGAAGCGATAAATCCTCCGCATGAGGTAACAGTGATGAACGCGACGCCCCGTACCACAAAAGCAGAACGCGCCGGCAGATGGCTCGGCCATGCGTGGCGTGGCCTTGCACGGCAAGAGGCCCGCGCCATCCAATGGCTGGCGGGCAAAGGACTGCCGGCCGGCGTAGCACGGCTGCTGCTCTGGATCGTGAAGCTCGTCGTGTTCGGCGTGCTGCTGTACGCAGCGTTCTGGCTGGCCTTGCTGCTCGCGTTCGCGCTGCTCGCCGCCTGGCTTGTGCGCAACGCCGACTTGGATGAAGAGAAGCAGCCTGAACTCAGGGACGGTCATTCGGGTGCCGGCGTCTACGACAAGGACGACTGGCGCATCGACCTGGGCGATCCCGACGACCCGTAGCTGTTCCAGCAGACCGGGAACGACTCCTTACTTCGCAGCGCCTTTCGTCGCCGCCGCCATGGCGAGGCGCGAGCCGCTACTGCCCGCCGACTTCGCATCCGTCGTGCCGGTGATGAACCCCCCGAGAATGTTCCCCGTCCTGACCCCGGCCCACGTCAATGCAACGACCCAGAAGCCCGGCAGGATGATGAACATCGTCGCCATCACGAAGTTCAACAACATATCGCCGAAGGCGTTGTTCAAACCCATCAGCGGATTGAAGTTGCTGTGCGGCGAGTGCCAGCCGTAGAGCGCGTTCAAGATCGTGGAATCGATCCAGCGGGCGAGCTGGAACCAGAAATCGACGAAGAACAGCGAGAACTGCACGGCAGTCACCGTCACCACCGTTCGCAAGTCGTAGGTGCCGAAGATCAGCACCAGCGGAATGCAGATGACCATCGCCATCTTCAGGAACGACAGGATCATGGGCAACGCCTGACGCACCACATCCATGGCCGGAAACATTCCGAGTGATCCTACCGTCAGCCCCACATCCGATACGACGCGGGTGGCGACGTTGGGGAGCGTCATACCGATCTGACCACCGTAGTCGGTGTAGACGTGTCCCTGGTTCATGACCTGTTGCCGTGGTGAAGCGATGGCACGAATCACGGCATCGTCGGCCTGGGCCTGGCTCAGGAAACCGGCCCATTGGCCGAGCCGGGACAGCAGGCTCGGATCGACCTGGGCCAGCAGCCGGTCACGCAGTCCGTCGCCGCTGTCCAGCCACCATTGCCGACAACTCGGATAACCGCCACCGCTGGATACTTCGGCGAGGCCGGCGTCGCGCGCATCGTCATAGGGCCAGGCATCGCGTGGTGCGCGCGAGCGATACGTGTCGTAGAAGCCGGCCGTGTCCAGGAAGAAGCGTGAACCGATCCAGGTCACGTCATTCATCTGCTCGTCGCCGAGCGTCGGCCGGCTCATGAACAGCCTGGCGCGCGCCGGGCCGTAGCAATCGTGCGTGAAGTCGGCGACTTCCTGGGCCAGTACCGGGTCGGCGATGCGCGTGCTGTCGATCTCCATGCGCATCTGCCGCAGGTCCGTGCCACAGGGGATCGCCGCCACGGCGGCGCCGGTGACGGCCTTGGACAGCGAGTGCATGAAGAACCACCAGACCGGCACATGGGCACTCTGGTTGTTGATCGTCGTGAACGAAGCGGACCAGTTCGTTTCCGAGGGCAGCGGCACATTGACCTGGCATTGGGTCGAGCGCGTGCGAACGAACTGGATGGTGCTCAGGTCAAGGGGAATGAAGGGAATGCCGGCGAACATGATGACCACGATCGCCACCCACACGCGGTTCTCGATGCGCATGGACGAGAGCACGCCCTTGTTGCCTTCGTCCGCGCCTTCCGCACGGGCCTTGAGCCATTCCTGCACGACGATGGCGAGGAACGGCAGCGCGAAGATGCCGCTGGCCACCAGCACATTCCAGATGCCGTTGTTGATGATCCAGGCAACCAGTGTCAGGTAATACTCAAGATAGTCCGTGGTGTAGAGGGTCATGGTCGTCGTCCCGCATCGCTACGGTTGTCGCAGCAGCACGCTGATTTCGAGCAGCACGATGGCGGCGACGGCGCCGACCTCCGCGCGCAGCAGGCGCTGATGCGCTTCGCGGGATGTGTCGCGTTCCCGGAGGCGGCGACGCATCCATATCCACCCGTAGGCCGTCGCGCCATACAGGCACAGCCGCCAAACGAGGAAGTAGCCGGCATGCTCGTCCAGCCACCGACTCCATGTGTCTGCATCACCGACGAGGCGAATGCCGACGAGGTTGACGGCCACGGCGACGAACACGATCAGCGCAATCCATCCCAGCGTGCGTCCGAGTTGCCGGTTGAACAGCCACTTCCGCAGCCCGATCCTCATGGCGGATTGCCGGGGTTCTGCGGCCGCTGGATGGCGTCGAGGCGATCGCGCTCGGTGTCGCCCTGGTAGATGCCGCGCGAGCCGGCGCTGCGCGTGCCGTGCCGCTGGATGATCGCCATGGGCGAATTCGCTGCCAGTTCGCGCCGCAGGTCCAGTTCGGTCTTGAGGTTGTTGATCTCCTGTTCCAGCAGGCTGCTTTCGTGGGCGATGGCATCCTGCGCGAGCTGGTTGGCCGCGACGTTGGGCTCCTTGCGGCCGGCGAGCAGCGTCCGCTGCAACAGCAGGGCCTTCTCCAGCACGCTGGCCAACGCGACTTCGGAGGCCAGGCGCCGCGCGAGCACATCCTGGTCCGGTTCGTCGCGCAGCGCCTCGATGACGCCGCGCGTGATCGGCAGTGAAGTGCTGCCGGCCGCTTCCAGGTTGTCGAACGTGGTCGCGCTGGCACCCGTCACCAGATCCCGCAGCGCCTCCAGCCTGGTCTCGTACTCTTCCTGAATCAGGGGCGTCAGGCCGACGCCGGCGGTGGCCTGGGTCTTGAGGCAGCCATCGCAGGTCCGATGCTCTTGCTCACCCAGCACGCGGGTTGCCCAATCGGTGGCGGCCTGGGGAGAAGGCCAGGTCTGGCAGCTCAGGCGATTACCGCAGGTGATGCTGTCGATCGGCGAGGTATCGGTCGCGCCGCGGCCGTTGAGCAGGTTGTAGCCGGCGCGGGTCACGTCGCTGACCACGCGGATGGGATTCTGTCCGGCGCCGCCGGCATTGTCGCCGCCGACCCAGGGCACACCGTCGTTGCCGCGACTGGTCTCGGCCTGTTCGATCGCCGATACGGCGTCGGTGCTGGCCACGGCCTGCTTGAGCGCCATGCCCTCGGCCAACTGGTCCCAGCCGAGCTGACCGCCCGCCGCGTCGGCCATGCGGTTGGCGATCGCGCGGCAGGTGAGCTTGCTGCGGTCGAAATCGAGCCGTGCCTGCAAGATGCCGTTGGTCAGCAGGTTGTACAAACCGGGATCGGCGCGCTGGATGATGAGCGCCGGCAGCGACGCCACGGCCGCCGTGGCGTTCTGGATCACCTGGCTCATGATGGTCTGGAAGCCGTTGGTGATGCCGTTGAGCTGGTTCTGCAGCGTGGTGGTGATGCTCATGTCGCCGCAGATCAGGTTGCTGTTCCAGCCGA
This sequence comes from Pseudomonadales bacterium, assembly GCA_019634925.1. Lineage (GTDB taxonomy): Bacteria > Pseudomonadota > Gammaproteobacteria > Pseudomonadales > Azotimanducaceae > UBA7803. The sequence continues at coordinate 35,738 of JAHCAL010000001.1, read as the reverse complement.
TACCGACACCGAGGTGCTGCATCTGGCCGACCGGCCCCATCGACACCGCCCGGCCGCCACCGATGCTGTACAGCACGTCATCGCCGATGACGCTGCCGCGATGATGCACGCCGTAGTCATTGACGCTGGTCTGCGCCCACAGCGGGTTGCTCATCGCGGCCAGGATGCCGGCAAACAGGATGCTGCGCGCCAGCCGCGTCATGGTGAAAGGATGTGAATGCGAGGACATGCTCATGGGCCGCACCTCAGTTGAAATCCGTGCTGCCCAGGAACACCTGTCCGCGCCGCTGGCAGCAGGAGTACGGGCGCCACAGTGCCCAGGCGTAGTCGCCTTGTTGCGCCTGGATGCGGACGTTGTTGTGCGGGAAGACCGCGCAGGAGGATGACAGCCGAGGCGTCAATTCCTGCCACTTTCCCGTGGAGGCATCGCTTTCCACCAAGGCACCTGCGGGCCAGTAGCCCGCGCTCGCATTGGCAAGCAGCGGCTGATAGACATGGACCTGCCCACGCCGGGTCACGATGTCGCCGGCACGCTGCGCGACGACGGCGGCCGCCTTGTAGTCGTCCACGTGATGCAGGAAACCACCGCGCGGATAGACGTTGCCCCAGAGATTCAGGCCGGTGCGCGTGCCGATTTCGCGCATCCCAGGGATCAGTGCCTCGGGGTACACGGACTCGGGGATGTTGTAGCGCCAGGCCAGGGTATCGAGCGTGCTCAGCAGGTACGGCATGAACGCCGTGCCCGCACCGGTGCAGGAGTAACCCAACTGGCTGACGAACTCGCTGAAGATGGTGGCGCCTGGATGCCCGATCACGTCGGCGTTCTTGAACTTCGCCAGGTTGTTCTCGTGTTCTTCGTTCGTCGTGCCGTCACCGCCACCTTGAGCGGTGGGATTCGGCATGCTCATCGCGCGCACTTCCACCCAGGGGTTCCCGCCGGTGTTCGAGTAGCTCGACACGACAGCATCGGGAATGTAGTGCTGCACCTTGACCGAGGTGCGCACCGTACAGCCGGTGAGCGTGCAGTACAGCCAATAGCAAATGCCCTGTACGCGATACGACAGGCAATCGGGCGACAGCACCGAGCCGGTGATGGTGGCGGTGTTGAGTGCGAAGGCGGAAGCGGCGGTACCCAGCAGGACGGACGCCATGCCGGTGCGCCATGCGCGGCGGGATAGCTTCATGGCTGCGCCCTCCGGTATTCCTCGATGCGCGCCAGCGCGCGCGACACGTCGGTTTCGCCGTAGACGACGTAGCGCCGATCGACGACCACGGCGGGGATCTTGGTGACGCCCAGGCTCCAGGCATCGGCCACGCCCTGGTAGGCGTCGGCCAGGCGTCGCTGGAGCGGTGCGCCGCCATCGTGCAGCCGCTGCCGGACGATCGCGGCCGCCTGTGCCGGGTCGGCGGGAAGGTTTGCGGCCAGCTCCTCCTCGATGTGGGCCGGTGCGTCCAGCTCGACGACGTAGACGCCAGCAGGTGCTTCGATGGCGTGATGCCGGTCGGTGAATACCCGGACGTCCGCCGCTGCGGCGTGGGCCATCATGGTCAACGCCATGACCAGCGCATACGAGGCAATCGCCGAGCGGCGCCGGGTCCGGCGATGCAGCGCTTCGGCGCGTTGAAAGCGTGGGGGCATAGCATGGCTCCCGTAGGGTCGATACTTACAAGTAGTCGAACCGATAGACGGGATTCCTGCCATCAACAAAGCGAGATGCTGCGTGTCCCCTTTTATTCGGGCTCCTGCTCTAGTCCTAGCAGCGTGCCGATCCGCTCACAGAGTCACGGTTTTCAGGATCAATCCCACAACAGCGCAGGTAGCGATGACCTGGATGACGCTGCGCTTGTAGCGGAACAGTGCTGCGGCCGCTCCCAGCGCGATCAGTGCCGATATCCAGTCGAAGCGCCCGGCCAGCCCCTCGGGCCACAGCACGTGGTAGGCGAAGAACACGGCCAGGTTGAGGATCACACCGACGACCGCTGCTGTGATCGCGGTAAGCGGCGCCGTGAAGCGCAGGTTGCCATGGGTCGATTCGACGAGGGGGCCGCCGGCGAGAATGAAAATGAAGGAAGGCAGGAAGGTGAACCAGGTCACCAGCACTGCCGCTACTGCACCGGCGACGAACAGCATGTCCGGGCCGAACAGCTCCTGCACATAAGCCCCGACGAAGGCGACAAAGGCGACCACCATGATGAGGGGGCCGGGGTTGGCTTCACCCAGCGCCAAGCCATCGATCATCTGTGTGGGGGTGAGCCAGGCATAATTGCCGATCGCGCCTTGGTAGATATAGGGCAATACCGCATAGGCGCCGCCGAAAGTCAGCAGTGCAGCCTTGGTGAAGAACCAGCCCATCTGCGTCAGGGTGTGGTCCCAGCCATAGCCTGCCGTGAGCAGCGTCATGGGAATCAACCACAGGAAAAAGCCAGCGACGGCCACGCGCAGCAAGCCGGCCCAGCGGAACCGGGCGTGTTCGGGCGTTGGCGTATCGTCATCGATCAGCGCCGGGCCATAGGACTTGTCCGCAGCGGCATGGCCACCGCCGGTCCTGAACTTGTCCGGGGCGATGCGTCCGCCGATATAGCCGGTCAGGGCGGCGCCAGCGACGATATACGGGAATGGCACGTTCAGCGCGAAGATGGCCACGAAGGCCGCTGCGGCAATGGCCCACATCACGCCGCCCTTGAGCGCGCGCGAACCGATGCGATGCACGGCCTGCACGACGACCGCCGTGATGGCGGGCTTGATGCCGTAGAACAGTCCTGCCACCAGGGCCGTGTCGCCGTAGGCGATGTAGAGCCACGACAGCAAGATGAGGAAGCACAGTCCGGGCAGCAGGAACAAGGTGCCCGCGACGATGCCTCCCCAGGTCCGGTGCATAAGCCAGCCCATGTAGGTGGCCAGTTGCTGTGCCTCCGGGCCGGGCAGCAACATGCAGTAGTTGAGCGCATGCAGGAAGCGCCGCTCGCTGATCCAGCGGCGTTGCTCGACCAGTTCACGGTGCATGAGGGCAATCTGTCCGGCAGGTCCGCCGAAACCGATGAAACCGAGTTTCAGCCAGAGGCGAAAGACTTCCCAAAAACCAACCGGGGGTGGGGCTGCCAGTACGACGTCCTCCGTCAGGTTTTTTGTCGTCACGTTGTGGATGCTCCTTTGTCGAAGCTGGCGAGCAATCCGTCGAATACAGCGGATGCGGCAGTCAGCAGTGAATCGTCTTGGGTAAGGGTTTCGCGCAGGCCGGCGAGCACACTCTCGATGCCAACCGCTTCGGGCGGCTGGACGCCGCCCACATCAAGGCAATGCACCAGCAGGCCGAGCCGTGCAATGGCTGCCTGCTCCAACCCGAAGCTGGCTGCCAGCACCTCGAAGGTGACGCGGCCACCGACGTGGCTGAAGGTGGCGCCATCGAAATCGAAGCCCAGCGCGTCGGGCGGGCAGTCATCAGGACTGTCCAGCCATAGAATCCGCGCCTGCGGGTCGATGAAGCGACGGATCAGCCAGGCGCTGGCCAGCCGATCCACCCAGGGCCGACGCCGCGTCGCCCAGGTACGGCCCTGATAGTCGGACAGCTCCAGACGCTCGATCACGCCGTCCACCGCCTGCGGCTCGTCCGGGGACAAAGCCCGCGCACAGGCCAGTTCCAGTTCACGCAGGGCGGTGTCCGTCTGCCGTTGCGCTTCACCGGGGAAGAAGTCGATTTCGACCAGATTGGCGAAGGCCTTGCGCAGCTTGCGTACTTGCTTGAGCACGTCCTGAACGGTCTCGGCGGTCAGCGTCTCCCGCACCTGTGCCACCTCGGCCAGCAGGGCGGTGAAGTCATCGCCGCGATCGAACAGGGCGGCGAAGTTCGCACCCTCCGGCTCTTCGATGTGCAGCACGTGGGCGCTTCCTCCTCCCTCGCGCACCTCGGCCGCCAGTCCATCCAAGGTGGTACGGCAATCCTCGCGTTCCGGCATCAGGTAGACGCCATCGCGCAGCACGGCGGCGCCGGACGCCTTGAGGGCACGCCAGACCCGTTGCCGGGCTGTGGCGTTTTCAGTGGGCAAGGACAGAACCAGGGTGATCATTTTCATGGAGTAGAGGTTAATTCATAAATGATATAATCTCTACAAAAATATAGATGAGTTGCTTTCAGGTACTCGTGTTCCAGGTGATTCCACGAGGGCAGAAAAAAGGCGCCCCATGGGACGCCTCAAGGACTACAGCAAGCCGGCTTCCGCAAAGGAGAAGGGTGTTCCTTTACCGACGATGAAATGGTCCAGAACGCGAACATCCACCAGCTCCAGAACCGATCGCAGACGGCTCGTGATCTCCTTGTCGGAGTAGCTCGGTTTGGTCGCACCCGAAGGGTGGTTGTGGGCGAAGATGACCGCCGAGCAGTTGTGCTCGATCGCTCGTTTGAGAACCGCTCGGGGATACACGCTGGCGCCGTCGATGGTGCCGTGGAACATCGGCTCGTAGGCAATGACGTGATGCTTCGTGTCGAGAAACAGAACGGCGAACACTTCAAGCGCTTCGCCCGCGAGTTTCAGGCGCAGGTAGTCTCTAGCGCCGTCGGGACCGGACAGCTTGGCGCTGCGCTTGAAGATGCGTTTCTCCAGCGCGCGGATTGCCTCGCGGATCAACGGGTCGTCCTGAATGCTCGCGTACTGCGCGAGCGCTGAGGATGCGGTGTCGGCAACCTTGTTGGATGCACTCATGGGATAGCCTCCTTGATGATTGAAACGGAGGCTCCCGTCCCGGTCGGGGGGTGAGACCCCCGTGGGACGTGATGACGAAAGCCCGAAAATCGGGCCTGGATGATTGGCATCCTCCATCGAAGACGATGGACGTTCGCGCGAGGGATGCGATGCGAACTGGAACGATCAGCGCGGTCGGAACCGCGCCGTAGCCTTGAAGATCGCGGCTACCTGGGCATGTCGCTGAGGTCGTCAGCAGGCATCTCGGGTATCTCGGGCAGGGTTTCAGCCATCGTCGATTCTTCGCTCGATGACGCCAGCAGATCGATGGCCGACAGCAAGGCATCGCCTTCGACGGCGCCCGGCAGCAGCAATGCCCGGCCGGTGCGGTTGTCGATCACGCGCAGCATCGGGGTCGCGGTGATGCCGGCCAGCGCGGCTTCCTCGGCCTGTGCCCGGATCACGGCGTCGGGCCGTGCGCTGGTCATGCACTCGTGCAGCTCGGGCGTCGCGCCGGGCGGCTGGATGCCGGGCGGCAGGCCCCGACCGCCGCCGTGGGTATGCTGGTAAATCCAGGCGACGGTGTTCCAAAACGCTTCCCGCCCGCCGGTTTCCCCCGCGCATTCCGCCAGGCGTGCCGATTGCGTGGCGGCCGGTTCGTGCATCGGCAGCGGCAGATGGTGCCATTGCCAGTTCACATCGGGATTGGCGTCGATCCAGCGCTTCAGCACAGGGAAGTAGGCTTGGCAGTACGGGCATTCCAGATCGGCGTACTCGATCAGCGTGAACCGCGCATCGATGCGTCCGTAGCGCCACGGCGGACTCGCCGACGCGGCAGCCTCGGCGGACGCCGGATCGCCAGTGTGCGGGCTGCGTCCAAGCGACCAGGCCAGCAGCACGAGCACGAGCAGCACCGCGATCCCGGCCAGCATCGGCCCCAGGTAGCGTCGTAGCGTGTGCGTAGGCAGGCCTGGCGTGCGCATGATCTTTCCGCCTCAACCGAGGGCGTCGAGCGGCAATGGCTCGATGCCGCGAGCCCGGTCGATTTTCTCGGCGACCTTGAAAGCAGCCTCCAGCTCGCCGATGCCGTATTGCCGCATCAACTGATAGCGCTCGGCCTTCTCCTCGGGCTCGGTCATCGCCATGGCCAGGTAGAGGCTCGGCGGCACGGCGCGGAACAGGACTTCCATCGACTTCGACAGGATCACGCCTTCGCTGAACTTGCCGGACTCCTTGCGCGCCGACAGCATCAGCGCCTTCTGCGCCGGATTGAGTTCGCGGAAGCGCGCGACCTTCTCCACTTCGTCGGGTGGCATCGACAGGCAGATCCACCACTCGATCATCGACAGCATCGGTTCGGCGGCCTTGGGCAGATCGTCCAGGTTCTGCGTCGCCAGCCAGAACCAGGCGCCGAGCTTGCGCCACATCTTGGTGATCTTGACGACGTAAGGGGCGAGCAATGGATTGCGCGTGATGATGTGACCCTCGTCGGTGACGTTGACGATGGGGCGCCCCAGGAATTGATCCCGCTCGGCGATGTTGTTGACGGTGTTGATGAGCGAGATGTAGGCGATGGAAAGCTGCGCGTTGTAGCCCTCGCGTGCGAAGGTCGCCAGATCGACGATGGTGATGTCGGCCTCCGGCCATGGCGTGCCGGGACGATTGAACATTTCGCCATCCAGTCCCTGGCAAAACATATCCATCGCGTCCGCCATTTCCAGCAGGCGAGCGCGCCGGGCTTCGGGCAGCGCGGAATCGCTGGCGCGCTCGCGCAGGGCGTCGCGCACGTCCTCGGTCAGCACCGTGCGCTTCTCCGGCGCACAGCGATGTGCCGCGTCGAGAATGCACTGGCGGATCAGGCTGCGGTCGGCGCGGGTCATGCGCGCCTCTTCCTTGTCCTCGCCGCCGGTAATCATCAGGCGGGCAGTGATCTCCAACTCGCCGAGCACGTCGCGCTGTTCATCGCTTTCGCTCGATGCGTCTTCGGGTTCCTGTTCCTCGTCCAGGGCATCGGCGTCCAGCGTCCGCACCTGGCTGGGCGTATCGACCAGACGCCACGCATCGGCGAAGGGCGCGAGGCTCACCCCGGCGCCGGGCGCGAGCTTCACCCGATGCACCGTCAGGCCAAGGCGCTGGGCGAATTCGCCAAACAGACCGAAACTGTTCCCCGCCTCGACGATGAACAGCCGGGGCCGGTAGATCGCGACGAGCTGGTTGAGGATGTTGTTGAGCGTGGCCGATTTGCCCGAGCCGGTCGGACCGAACAGGAACAGGTGCGCGTTCATCTGCCGGTCGCGCCGGTTGAGCGGGTCGAAGGCGACGGTGCCGCCACCGCGATTGAAGAAGGTGATGCCGGGGTTCCCGGTGCCCTGATTGCGCCCCCACACGGGCGCGAGATTCGCCGCGTGCTGCGCGAACATGAGCTGGGTGTACCACTGGCGTCGATCCCTGGCCGGGTCATAGAGGCAGGGAAGCCAGCGCAGGTAACTGTTGAGCGGTGCGACCTCATCCTCCTCGCGCACGGGCAGGAGGCCGGCGTTGAGCATGACATTGGCGAGTTGCAGGCCGCGCGCATCGAGTTCGGCCATGTCGCGCCCGCGCAGGTAGAAGGCCAGCGCGCCGCGATAGAGCTTGTGCGAACTGCCGATCAGCGAACGTGCCTGCTGCACGTCCTGGCGGGCCTGCTCGGACGCCAGCGTTTCGCCGACCGCTTTCTTGCCCAGGTAGTTCAGGTGCGCTTCCAGTGCGTCCTGCGGCGTGGCGACGAGGGTGAGACACATCACAGTGTCCTCGGGCATCTGGTCGAACAGCGCGTTGCACGCATCGCCGCCTTTGCGCGTTTCCCCGGTCAAATGTCCGGTTGCCGGCGGCGTGCGCAGCCGGTCGAGCACCATGACCCGATGCGGCATGTTGTCGAAAAACCAGATGCCGTTTGCCACGTCGGAGCGTGGCTGGCCGAAGAACAGCCGTTGCGAGAAGTCCGTGCCGCTGGCGAGTTCGACGTCGCCTTCGTTCGTTTCTCCGGGGTAGGCGGCCAACTGGTAGAAGCGCTCACGATCGGCAGCCGTCGCGCCCAGCAAGGTCGGGTTCGGGTTGAACCAGCGCAGCAACCAGGCGTGGATGTCCGCCGCGCCCAGGCGCCGTGCCTTGACGCCGGCATTGGCGAGACCGCCGGCCAGCCGGTCGCATACCGTTGCCAGGGCCTGCTCGGGCGATTGGCCGCGACGGTGTGAAGCGCCCGGCGCGCGACGATAGACCACCATGCGCACGCGCCGCGTCTGGCCGCGCCACGGCAGGCGGGTCACGGTGGTGTCGTCGAACAGGCCGCCCGGCTTGGTGATGGCCCGCAGGTGATGCGCGAAGAACCGCAGGTAGAAGTCGCTGAACACGCTGCCCTGCGCGCGCGGCTGGATGTAGTCCCGCAAGACGTTCAGATAACCCGTCCAGTCGGCTTCGTCCTGGGCATAGAGCTGCACCACCCAGGGCTGCTCGTCGAGTTCGTCGAAGCTGTCCTGCAGGGCATTCTCCAGCGCGTCTCGGGCCTGCCACAGCCAATCGCTTTCGCGTCCTTCGGTGCCGATCGGTGTCAGCTCGAAGAACGCCGCCACCGATTCACCGTCCTCCAGCAACAGGCTCTTGGCGTCGGCCAGATATTCCACCCACGGCAACAGGTCCACGAAGGACGGCGCCACGTCGTAGAGAGCCTGTTCGTCCGCCTGAGTGGCGGGCCGGTGTTTCGGATCGAGGCGGGTGCCGGGCTCGGGAATGCCATGCGCTTTCAGGTCGGCCACATGGCGTTCCCAGGCGTCGGCCTGCTGTGCTTCGGATTCCTCGGATGCCGGCACAGGTTTGCGCGGCCACGGCAGCGACCACGCCATTCAATAGTCCTCCACGCGCTCGCCCGGCAGGGCGTACTGCACGCGCTGATAAAACGGGAACACCGTGCTGTAGCCGGGCACCGGCACCGGATCGGTGCCGGCCAGGTGCGGGAACACGTACATCACCAGGTCCGGGTTGGGGAGGCGGTGGAACTGCCGGTAAATCTCGTTCTGCGCCGTGCGGGTGTAACGGGTCTGCACGCCGGGCGCGGCCTGCACGTCCGTGTCGGTGAGCGGCCGGCGCAAAGCCTGCCGGGCGTCCAGCAGCTCGCGCGATGCGCGGCCGCCGCCCGCTGGTCCGCCCGTTTCCTGATTCCAGATGTCGAGCATGGTCTGGTCGCCGTGGGTCAGCAGCTTCTCCTTGCTGGTCGCGCAGCCGGCCAGTGCGACGACCGCGAGCACGACGGCCAGCCGTTCAATCCAGATCCGGGACATGGGAACCTCCGAGACGGTGATCGACCCGGCGCCCCTTGGCGTCGTAGTCGATGGTGAGTGGCTGCTCGATATGCACGGCGACCCTGGCGCCCGGCTCGACGTAGACGGCGGCGAAGGCCTGGCCGTAGAGCTTGTTCACCCACTGCGACATCTCCTGCACCCCGCCGGCCAGGATGCGGCCCATCGCCTCGTTGGCGGTGATCCCGACCGTCCCGATCGAGCCGTCGCTGCCGACGTAGGACACCCGGCCGCTGTCCGAGTCGATCAGCGAGGCCGCGCCCGCGCCGGCGGCCGTGATCAGGGCCTGGGTGCCGAGATACTGCTGGGCGTTGCTGCGCCGTTCACCGCTGACACAAGGGATGCCGTGGGGATCGCTGATCCAGCCGAGGCCTCCCTGGGTGCCGGTGTCGCTCCGGTTGCTGCTGCTGCGACCGGACTCTTCCGGCAGCGTGCGGATGGTGCCGTCCTCGAACACAAAGGTGATGGAGCGGATTTGCCCGCGCACGCAGGAAAGCGTCCAGTCCCCCGAGGCCGTGCCGCTGACAACCGCGCCGGCCACATCCGGGATGTCGATGCCGTTGGCCGTCAGGTTGTCGGGGCCGATCACGACCTTGAACGGATAGGGATCGTTCACCGTGCCGTCGATGGGCACGCGCCCGATGAGTGCCGTCATCGCGATCGATCCCATCAGGGTCGAGTTCGACGGGACGGTGTAGACCGCCTCAAGCGACGACGTACCGACGGCGCCGCCGGTGGCGCGGCCGAGGGTTTCGGATGCGGCGTCCAGGGTTTCCCCGGCCGGGCTGAAATCGTTGGGGAAGCTGAAGCCGCCGCGACTGCCGCTCCTGCCTTCGGCGGGCCTGGCGTCGTCCGGCTCGATCCAGCGCACGCCGTCGCGGCCGAAGTGCTGGTCGTCGCCGTCCTCCAGCCCGAGACCGATCGGCAGGTCGGTGTGGCCGGCCCTGCCCCCCAGGCCTTCAAACTGGCGTTGCAAGTCCTGCAACAACCCCTGGGCCTGTTGCCGTTCGCTGACCGCCTGTTCGCGATCCTGACGCAGTTGGGCGCGTTCGGTGTCCAGGACATTCTGGATACGTTGCTCGATCGACCGCTCGCGTTGACGCAGGCGGTCGTTCTCCGCCCGCTGGTTGCGGTTGTCGGACAGCGCGGTCTGCAATTCGGTGCGCAACTGCCGCACCTGGGCCACCAGCGTGGCGACCGTATCGTGCGGCGTGTCGCCTTCGATGCCGAGCGCCCGCATCTCGTCCGCCGTCAGTTGGCCGCCGGCATCGCCGGGGAGCGGTGATGCGCCACGGTCGCCGGAAAACAGCTTGATGCCGATGAAGACCAGCAACAGCGCCATCGGCAGCATCAACCACTTGAGCAAACCGTTACTGCGCATCGCCGGCTCCTTCCGCGCTGCCGGCCGCTGCGGAGGCCGGCAAGTTGTGCGCAGCGTCGATGGGACTGATGGACGGCAGCAGCGATTGCGCCAGGCCGCGGCCGCGCGTCACCAGGTACACCACGCTGGTGTCGCGCGAATCGCCCGCCGGTCCCAGGTCGGGGTGCTGGAACGTCGCGGTGACGAAATCGCCCTGCAAGGCGCGCGGGTCCAGGTCGATCCACCGGGCGGACGTGTTGGTCAGCCGGATCGCCGTCACCCATTGATCTTCCAGCCGCCACGCGGCCAGCGCCCTGGCGCGCACCGGCAGCGTCGGCAGCAGTGTGCCGAGCGCCAGGTCGCGGCGCAGGTTCACGCGCACGACGCCGTTCACCGGCTCCACCGTGCGCAGGGGCGCGTACAGGCTCTGCGCGGCGTAGCGCGTCAGCACCACGGGAACCGGCGTCTCCCGTGCGGGGAGCCGCGCCGCATCGGCGGCCGGCTGCTGGCCGGTGTCACCGTAGCGCTTCGCGTGCGATTCGCCTTCGATGATGCGCACGGGTTCCAGCGGTGCCTCGCCAGGCTCGGCGGAAATGTCGAGCAGGATCAGGATGCCCGTGTTGGCATCCTGCAATTGCAGGCGGGTCGGCTCGATCGGTGCGCTGGCAAGCAGGTAGAGGGCGCCACCGGCGCTTTGCACACGCAGGCGGTCGCCCAGCGAGGCGGGTACGCCGACACGCACATTGCGGTCGATGAAGATCACGCGCTCGTGGCCGACCACGAGAGGCACTGCCAGCGGCAACCGCTCCCAGCGCAGAATCTCCAGCGCCAGAGCGCTCGGGATCAGGCCCACGGTCAAGGTGGCGGTTGCCAGAAAGCTGAGGACAAGACGTTTCATCGCGGGACTCCCTGCGGACCACCGGGACCATCGGCGGCGGAGGCGGCTGCCCCCTGCGGCGCGATGCGTTGCGGGGTGCTGCTGTAACAGTCCAGTGCCAGGCCGAAGGGATTGCGCTCCGGGTCGATGTCCAGACGCACCACCTTCAGCGGGTAGCGCACCAGCGCGCGCTTGACCTGTTCGGCGCCGTGATACTCGTCGGCCGTCACGTCCAGCGTGACGATCCAGTCGCGGTCGGACACCACGCGGACGCGCGCCGTCGGATCGTCGCCGAAGCCGCGACCCGGAATCTCGTAGATGCCCCGCACGCGCTGACGCAGTTCGCCCGTGCTGCGGCGCTGCTCGTAGTCGCGCCGCAGGAAGATCTGACAGCCGGGTGTCAGGTAGGCCGACAGCGCGTGAATGTTGCGCGCGTAGTCGTCCTCCCCGTTCGTCGGCCAGCGGTTGAGTTGCTGGAAGACATAGAAGGTGAAGGCGTAGACCGACTCCGGCGGCACCTCCCACCACTTGCGCACGCTGCCAGAACGCAGGTCCGGCGGCACGTGGATGGTCAGATCGCGAGGCGCGCTCCACCAGCCGAAGCCCAGCACCAGGGCGACGACGAACAGCGCGCCGGCTCCCATGCGCAAGGTCTTGATGTGCGCCTGCAGGTGCGTGATCTCGTTCTTGAAGCGGCTCATGGCGCACTCCTGCGCGCCGTCCAGTAGCCCGACCGCGTGACCAGCGACCTGCCGCCCGTGTAAGGCGCGAGGGCGGGATGGCGCAGCGCGATCCACCACTGAAGGTGCCGGTACAGCCAGGTGTCGGGACGCCCCCGCTTGTGGCGTCGCAACGCGCCACCGCCAACGAACACGCCCATGCCGATGGCCGCCACGATCAGGGTCGGCACCATTGCGAGCGTGGACGCCAGCCACGCCAGCGGAATGCCCAACACCAGGCCGACCGTGGCGGAGAGCCCTACGCAGACCCACAGTTCGTCGGCCGTCAGCCCGCGCACCACCACGGGCTGACGGTTCAGACGATGCGGCAAGAAAGTCACCGTGCCGTCGTGCAGGCGGTCCTGGCTCCCCGACATTGCTCCGGTCTCCCTAGAGGACGCCGGTGGCTTCGGTGAGCAGCCAGATGCCCACGACCAGCAGGATCGCGCCGATCGCGACCGTCAAACCGAATTGGCCCCAGGTCTTGCGGCCGGTGTGAATCTCCGAATAGGTGCTGTAGGCGTGGTAGCAGACGCCGACGAACATCGAGGCGACCACGAGCAGCGCGACCAGCATCACGATGTCGTAACCGTAATTGCGCAGCGTCTCCATGATGCCGCTGCCGGTGCCCCGCGACGGGTCTTCGATGGTCGGCAGGCCCTGGGCCTGCACGATCGGCGACAGGCTCGCGGAGATCACGGCGACGGCGGGCAGGCCGGCCAGGCGGGCGAAGCGAGTGGAGATGGAATGGAAAGTCATGGCGGAATCCTCTTTGCGTCAAGAGAGAAGGAAAAACGTCAGCACGACGTACATCGCGACGAACCGCACCGCGACGCCGAGGAACTGGCGCTGGGAGATGCTGTCTTCGGCCCAGCCGACATAGGCGGTGCGCAGTGCCCAGACGCCCCACAGCAACAGCACGACGAACACGCCGCCGACCAGGACGACGGAAACATCCGAAGGGCCGAAGCCGCTGTTGGCCTGAAAGGCGGCGACCTGATCGCTCGTCATGGCGCGTCCTCCGCCTCTTGGCGGTAATCGCCGATCAGCGTTGTGGGGTCGCGCGGCTGTGCGCGCTGCGGCGTCAGGTAGTCGCGGATGCCGCTGCGGACACGCTCGATGTCCTCGCGCAGTCGCGCGTAGTCGAAGTGATAGCGGGAGGTGTCCTGCTTCGGCAGGCGCTCGCTGTGCTCGGCCAGCCGGTCGAGCATGTCGAGCTGACGCACGAGCGCGGCGAGCTGCGCATGCTCGGAAGCGTTGTCAGCGGCGAACGCGCTTGGCGTGACCAGCAGCAGGCAGGCCAGGGCTGGAGCCAGCGCGCGCCACCGGACGAATGCTGTGTTGGCCGTCGTGCTCATCGCGCGATCCGAAAGTTGTATGGATGGCGTGATGCTGCGGCGAGAAGGGATGCGTTTCCGCAATCAATAAGAACGGCCGATCCACCGCATTCCTTGGGCGCACTGCACGCGGACGCTAGAGGTACTTCTTGAAGCTCCCGGCGGCCACGTCCACGGCCACGCCCAGCAGGACGGCGCTGGGCAGCAGAATCAGGATCGGGCTCACGCTGATCGGCAACGCGAGGTAGACCGCCCACGGCAGTACCACCAGGGGTATCAAGGACGCCTTGGCGCGGTGATAGACGAAGCCGGATTCGCGCCCCGCGCCGAAGCGGCGGATGTCACGGCGTACCAGGCCGTCCACGAGGCCGGTGAAAGCCGCCATGAGGAACAGTGGCAGCATCAGGCACAGCACCAGCAGGCGCACGAGGAACACCAGCACCGTGTACGCCGCCGCGATCAGATAGCTTTCCAGGTAGACGTAGACCTGGCTCAGGTAGTAGCGGAAATCCCTGGTCTGACCGTGGCTGCCGGCGCTGGCCTGTGCGGAGGCGTTCTGCACCCACTCCAGCAGCCCGGTCTTGAGGAAGACCCATTCATACGCCCACTCGACAATCCGATGGGCGGTGCGCCCCGGTTCCTGCACCACCACGCTACGCGTGAAGTAGGTCGATAGCTGGTCCAGCTCGTAGGCCACCATGTCTTGCGCGTGGCGCCATCCCTGTTCCGGCCAGAACAGGTGCATGCCGATCCACTCGACCAGGATGCACAGCAGCAGCGACCCGCACAGCACGCCGAAGAAGCGAAACGGCAAGGTGACAAGGCTGGCGAGAAAACCTCTCTGGCGTACCTGCTGGCGTTGCGCCGCGACGGCCGGATCGCTCATGCCCTTCCATCCTCGGCAGTATCGGCGAAGGCCATTTGCTTGAAGTCGTCGAGCAGGTCTGCCGGCAGCGCTTCGTGCTGCAGCGCCGACAGGCCCTGGCTTTCCCACCAGTCGCCGGCATCGACGTAGTGCTGACGCATGTAGCCGGCCAGTTCCTGCAAGTCCTTGGGCATGGCCTCGTCGGCGTCGGGCGCGGGCAGCGGCATGCGGATCTTCCACAGGTTGCCGCCTTCGAGCAGCGCGAAGGCCTGCCCCTTCGGCAGATTGACCACGTGCGCCGGTTCGATCAACGGCACGCTGGTGGTGGTGATGCGGTCCTGCGTGTTGGACGTGAACGCGGTGTGCCCCTGGGGATCGGAGGTATCCGTCGCGCCACTGACGATCGAGGTGGTGTACACCTCGACCTTGGGCAACTGCCGGGTCAGCAGCTCGGCGGTGATCGTCTCCCGCACGCGCAACATGAACAGGTTGTTGAAGTTGCCGATGACCTGGCCGGCCTTGGCGCGGTTGCCGATGCGCGCCTCGATGTCGCTGAGTGTTTGCGTGTACGCCGTGACCTGCATACCGGCGCCACCGCCCTTGTTCACCATGGGGATGAATTCATCGCCCATCAATTCGTTGAACTCGTCGGCATGCACGTTGATCGGCACCTTGGCGCCGGTCGAGGCGCCGGGCAGGCCGTCGTCGATGCCGAACTTGTAGATGTGTCCAGCGACCGAAACCAAATCGCTGAACATCGAATTGCCCACGGCCGCCGCGACCTCGGCGTCCGAGAGCGCATCCAGGCCCACATACACCACCGCGCGTTTGCGGATGATCTGCAACCAATCGAAGATCGGCCGCGGATCATCGAGATCGGCATAGTTCGGCGCCAGCAGTTGCGCGATCTTGCCCGTGGTGAGCTTTTCCAGCAGCGGCAGCAGCGAGGCGACGATCTTGTCGAAGTAGGTGCGGTCGTAGCGCACCGCCGAACGCAGGCCATCGAGCACCGGGTCGTAGATGCGCACCTGCGACAGGTACTGCTCGATCGCCACCACGCGCTTTTCCCGCCCGATCATGTGACGGGGAATGTTCTTGTCGTTCAGCCTGCCTTCGAGCTGGACGATGACTTCCCAGGCCTTCGGTTCAGCCTTGGCGAAGAAGTGCTGCGCGTATTCGATGAACAGGGCATCGATGTTGACGACGTGGCGCTGGATCAGCAGGTAGTCCGGGCGTCGTCCCAACTCCACCAGGGCGCGCGCGATGATGTTCACGAAGCGCCAGGCGAACTCGCGAAACGCTGCGCTGTTGCCTTCGCCGGAGAGCTGGCCGGCGATGCGCGTGGCGACCTCCGAAATCCGTCCGAAGCGACCCACCGCGTTGTACCGCGCGCTGATATCCGGCCAGCCGAGATGAAAGCAATAGAACTCCCCTGCGCGTCCGGCGCGCTGGGCCTCCACGTACATTCTTTTCAACAGGTCCGCGTCGCCCTTGGGATCGAAGACGATCACGACCTCGTGCTCGCCATTGACCTTGCGGCGGATGTCCTGGGTGATGAACAGTTCGGCCAGCCGGGTTTTGCCGACACGGGTGGTGCCGAGCACCAGCGTGTGGCCGACACGCTCGCCCAGCGGCAGCGACACATCGACCTCGTGCGGTTCGATGCCGTGCAACCGTGGCAGGCCGCCGACCGGCGGCAGCGGCCGCGCCGGGTTCAACGGGTTGTCCCACGCAGTCACGCGGGCCAGCA
Organism: Pseudomonadales bacterium; assembly: GCA_019634925.1. Taxonomy (GTDB): domain Bacteria; phylum Pseudomonadota; class Gammaproteobacteria; order Pseudomonadales; family Azotimanducaceae; genus UBA7803. The sequence continues at coordinate 19,822 of JAHCAL010000001.1, read as the reverse complement.
GAGGCAGCGGGAAAGGCGCGAACTCCAATCGCTCCTCCAGCCGGCGCACGGATCGGTAGAGCGGTGTCAGCTCGACGTAGCGGCGAAACTCCGGCCGGTAGGTCTGCATCAGCCTGTGGGTGTGGCGCTGATCCCAGCGAAAACCCCGGCCCACGAACAGCCGCTGCTGGCTCACCGGCACGTCGCGGCTGGCCATCACGTAGCGCGGTATGCGGCGAATGTTGCGGCGATAGCGCAGGATCGCCCAGGCTTCATAGAAGCGGATGGTGCCGAAGGTCAGAAAGGCCAGCGCACCGGCCAGGCCCACCAGCGGGCTCAGTGCCAGCGACCAAGGCGCGGCGAGGCAGAGAACGGCGGCGCCGAGGCAGACCGCGACGGTGTAAAGCTCGACCGCCGGACGCAGCAGGACTTCCACCGAATGCGGCTGGGCCATGTCACTGCTCGATCCCCGTGGCGGTGATGAGCACGGGGTAGTGGCGGATGCCGAGCCGTCGGGCGAGGTCGTCGGCGGAGACCGGGGACAGGATCAGTTCCGGCGCCAGGCGTCGCAGGGCATCCAGCGCGACCTGGGACTCGACGTTGACCACGAGGCCGACCGCGCCGAGTTCGCGCAAGACTTCCACGCGCTGACGCAGCCAGGCGCGTGAGCGTTCGTCATCACCGACGAGGAACAGCGGGCGCAGCCCCGGCGCTTCGATCACCCGGCGCTCCACCGTGCCCGGCGTCAGCAGCGTCGAACGCACCGGCAGCATGTCGGCCTCGCTGTGGCGTTCCCCCGGCAGCGGCGGCACCTCGATGTGCGGTGGCGGTAGTGCCTGGCGAGGGTTTCGGGGCTGGAGGTTCAGCGCCTGGTAGTAGGGCAAGGCGGACGCGCCGCCCCGATCCTCGACGACAACAAGGGTCTGGTCGGCGGCATGGGCGGTGAGGGTCAGCAGACCCAGCAGCGACAGTACGCACAGGCGGATTTTCATGGTCGATGACTCCTCGATGCGATGGACGGAACGGGGCTGCCCTGCACGCGCGCCAGATGTTTTTGAACACTGTGGCGGTAGCGGGCGGCCGGTGCGCCACCGGCGGGGCGGTGATAGCGGCCGATGGCGAGCAGCCAGTCATCGCCGGGCCTGTGGTGTTCGTGCAGGATCGCGGCGGCGACCGCGAGATTCCGGTACGGGTCCAACAGTTCGCAGGGGTGATCGAAACGGTGTGCCTGGTAGCCGAGGTTGATCTGCCCCAGGCCAACGTCGATGCGCGTCGCCGGCACCTCCCGCAGCGCGCGCCGCAGGTTCGCGCAGGCGGCCTCGCGGGTCTGGAACCGGCGTGCTTGGCCGGCGACATTCAAGGTCCAGGGCCACGGAGTTCGCCGTCCACGCAGCGCGATGCCGCTTTCCTGCAAGGCCACGGCGTACAGCACCGCCGAGGGAATGCCGGCGTCGTGCGCGGCCAATTGATAGGCCGGCGGCGGAATCTCCCGCGCTTGGGCGGGCGCGGTCCAGGCGGTGAGACAGAGCAGGCACAGGACGCCTACCCGGCAAAGGCTCACTGACGCAGCCATTGCCCGTTGACCTCGCGCACGACGGCCGGCAGCTCGCCCGGCACACCGATCGACAGCCACCGGCCGGCGTCGTGATTCAGGGTGATGGTCCGTGCGCGCACCTTGGCCGGTTCGATGCCCGCCTTGGCCGCCCATTGCCGGATGCGCGCATCGTCCTGGCGGCTGCCGACCATGTAGAGATCGAAGGCCGTGCCTGCGGTCTGCAATTGCCGCACGCGCTGTTCGCAGGGCGGGCAGTCGTCCTTGACGAAGACCGCCAGCCGGCCCAGGGCGCCGGACGTGGCGGGAGTGGCACCGGCATCGGTCAGGACGACGGGCTGAAGCGTGGGATGGAGCCGCTTCCAGGCGTCGTCATAGGCACGCTGGTACGCCAGCAGCTTCTCGACGCGGCGGGCCTCGGCCTGCACCTGAAGCTCCGCGTAGCGGCGGCGCTCCTCGTCCGTGCGCGCTTCGATGCCCAGGGCGGTGAAGGGATCGAGGCCCGGCGAGTACACGCCCAGCGGCCCCTGCATCAACTGCCGGTAGCGCGCCCACTCTTCGGTTTGCAGTCCCCAATCCCGCGCCAGGCGTTCGTCGAGATCGGCGTCGATGGCGGCCCTGTCCCGGCTCTGGACGATGCGAGAGTCGGCGGCGGGCGCGTTCTGCGCGACGGCGACCGCCGAAGTCATCGAAGTGACGGCGACCGCCAGAACGAAACGAACGAACCACGGCTTCACGAAGACCTCCTACGGCACGCTCAAACGCCGCGCCTGGCCGTTGAACAGAAAGGTCGCGGTCCGCCCTTCGAGGGATTCGAGCCGCCAGCCGCTTTCGGTCTCACCGAGACGCAGCACGCGGACCGCCGCGAGCGAGCGGGAATCGGTGGGCGCGATGGACAGGAAGCGCTCGCCGGCACGCAGTTCGATGTCCAGCAGCCGGAATGGTGGTTCGACGGTTGCGGGCCGTGCGGCCCCGGTCGGGGGCGGACGACGTGCCGGCGCGGCAGCGGGTGGCGGCGGCTGGCGGATTTCCTTCAAGCGCGCTTCGAGCTGATCCAGGCGGCTTTGCAGGTGCGCGATGTCGGTCGTGGCAGGCGGTTCGGCGTCCATTTGTTCGAGCCGGGCGAGCCGTTCCTCCAGCGACTGGCGAACCGTGTCGAGGCTGGCCTGGGTCAGCGGTTCCGGCTGGTGCCCGGCGCTGTCCGTCCACAGTTCCAGTTCGGTGAGGCGGCCATCGAGCATCGCGACGTCGATGGCCGGCGCGCTGGTTCGCACATCCTCGGCCAGGCGGGACAGGGACACGTGATTGACGACGACGGCCGCGCTGACCAGCAGCAGCCAGGTCGCTGCGGCGACTTGCAGAAGGCGGGTGCGGGATGTCGGATGGAAGTCGGGAGGCAGGGTCATGGCAGTGGCTCCGGCTCCTGGGTGAAGCACACCCGCCGCCCTACGTCATCGACGTGAAGCTCCCAGGCCGGTCCTGCCAGCGTCAGCAGGGCATCGCGCAGAAACAGCGGCCCAAGCCGCAGGTGCGCCGCCGGCAAGGGAAGATGGTGGAGTGCTGCGGTGTCGGGATCGGCTTCGCAAAAGGTGTAGCCGGAGCGCAGCAGCACGTAGCGCAGGGCCTCGCCGACCGTCGCGGGCAGGGTTGCCGGCATCGACACGTCGATGACCTGCAGCAGCAGGTCTTGCTGGGCGGCCTCCGGCACCAGTTCCACCAGGGTGTAGCGGCCATACCGGACGATGGGAATCCAGCCGTCCGGCACGGGTTGCGCGCGTGCTTCAGGCTCCGGCTCGATGACGGGTGGCGCGACGGATGACGTGGCGCATCCGGCGGTCAGAGCGGCGGCGATCAGGCCGGCGGCAAGCGCGGCGTTTCCGGCCGGGTATGGGCGGCGAATGGATGGCATGCGGCGGCTCCCAGGGGCTTCGTGATGCCACCTTCGCAGGGGAAGGCCGTCGCATCAGCGAACAAAGGGAACTGCGGGCCGCCCGATTTTTCGGCTGCCAGGTATCGCGGGGCCGATCACGCACCGGCCCGACAGAAAAGAAAACGGCCCCCGAAGGGGCCGCCAAAGATTGAGCGATGCTCAATGCACCAACTGCCGTGCCAGTGCCACTTCCACCGAGTCGCCGTCCTGATTGAGAACGTCCAACCCGGATTCCGGCACGTCTCCCGACGTGCTCTGTGACACCGTGATCTTCTTGGCCATCAGCCCCAGGCAAGTCATCTGCGAAGTGCCCGCGTAGCCCAGATAGATCACCCTGACCGGCTGCTTCTGACCGATGCGCCAGGAACGGCGCGCGGCCTGCTGCAACGAGTACACGTTGTAGCCCGACTGCATGAACACGATGGTCGGGAACTCCAACAAATCCAGGCCGGTTTTCACCAGTTCGGGGTTGGTGATGAGCACGTCGATGCCGCGATCCAACTGCTCGGCGATCCAGTCTTCCCGGCGGGAGGCATCCACGCTCGCGCGCAGTACCGCCACCTTGAAGCCTTCCTGCTCCAGCAGCACCTTCAAGCGCGATGTGGTGTCGCGCGTGCCGGTATAGACGCTGTAGACCAGCACCTTGCGTCCCGCCGCTTTTTCCTCGCGGCAGATATCGATCAGCTCCCGCTCCTTCGGCATGACCTCCAGATCGGTGAACAGCGACGGCGTGAACGCCAGCAGGTTGCGGGTGCGCGGATGCTTGACCGTCTCGGACCGAAAGCACGTGTCCGGCCAGGCCAGCAGCACGTTGAGGACCACACCCAGCAGCGTCGTGTCGCGGCGCGCCAGCGCCTGCTTCAGCTCGGCGGTCAGTTGCCCCGCCAGGCGTCCATAGGCCTGCGCCTGCTCCGCGTCCATCGCCACTTCGCGGAACTCCTCGTCGTAGGGCGGCAGCACGTTGCCACCGATGTCCTTCAACTTGAGGAAGACCGTGAACGGCAATACGCAGCGCAGCACGCCCTTGGGACCGAAGCCGGGGGCCTTCACGGTTCGCACCGTGATCTTGCTGCCCTTGGCGGTCTTGTGGGCCGAGCCGTTGCTCTCGGAGTAGATGTCCTTGAGCACGCCGTGATCGCGCATGAACGCCATCGCGGCCGGCGTCAGACTGCCTTGCTTGCTCGGCCGGTAGCCGTCTTCGATCATTCGCCCAGGCAGGGCGCGGAACAGCAGGTAGAACAAGTCGTCGCCGTAACCGCCCATCAAGGTGCCGGTCAGCAGCAGCGTCTTGCGCGCCTTGGAGGCCAAAACCCCCATCGCCTGCCCCTGGGCGGAACCCGCGTTCTTGTACTCGTGCGCCTCGTCGGCGATGAGCAGGTCGAACGTGCCTTGCGGCAGGTAGCGTTTGACGTATTCCGAAGGCTGATAACCACCTTCGCCGAAGCCGAACTCCATCGAGGCCATCGCACGTTCCATGCGCTGGGCCTGCCGGTCGGAAAACACCAGCTCGCCGTTGTCGTCCATGAGATTGATGAACTCGTACAGGTTGTCGCCCAGCATCGAAGCCAGGAACGACTCGCCGAACTTCTTCATCAGCTTCTGCGCCGTGACTTCGCCGATGGTGGGAATACGCTTGAGCGCCTTGAGCACGGCGTGGGACTGGTCGTTGACCGACAGGCGCCGGGGACGGATCAGCGTCCACAGCGTCGAGGCGCAGTGTCCGCACTTGCGGCGGGTTTCCTCCGCTTCGAGTTCCACCGGGTTGATCGGCTCGCCGTCGAGATCCGCGATGACGTTCCCGCAATGCGGGCACGCCCCCACGTCGCCGTGACGGGTACGCCAGCGCACGAACACCGGCTTCCAGTGAAAGCCCATGCGCATGCGCACACGGCCGAGGACGAAGAACTCCTGACCCTGGGGCGGCACGCCCAACTGCTCGCGCAGTTTCAGCAGCTTGACCAGTGTGTCCGGGCCGTTGAGCACCCAGACCTTGGCACCGGCCACCGTCTCCTGAATTTCGCGCCGCCACTTGTAGACCAGGTGGGGTGGCGAGAGCACCAGGGTGCGGCGGTAGCCTTCGGCGTTGAGCACGGCGGCCGTGGCGATGCCGACGGTCGTTTTGCCGCAGCCCATCTCGCCGTTGACGATCGCGGCGCGTTCGCCACGATCGACCAGCAGCTCGGTGACGGCATGGACGACTTCGGCCTGGGCGGGAAACAACTTCCGCTTCAGGCCGGCCAGGATGGTCTGGCGATGCGCCCGTGCCTGCCCGGCGTAGACGGGCGGGTTGGCGCGGTTGAGAGAATCGAGCAGCTCGTCGCCGAACTCGGTGACGAAATCCTGCAAGCTGATCGTGAGTGGGGAATTGGCCGCTTCCAGCAGGTCGCCCTGCGCGGCATCGGGAATGGTTTCGAGATCGAGGGACATGGTGATGCTCCAGAAAAGCGGGGCATGCACCTCCCCCGATGGGGCGGTGACATGCCCCAGGGTTGGGAAGAATCGCGACGGTCGAACGTCGCGGGAAAAGCGGATCAATACTCTTCAGGCAACAGCAGCGTGGTCACGCTGCGATCCCATTCGGTGATGATCCAGAGCTTCAGGTCGTTGGTGACCCGGTAGGACGAGAACAGCCGATCCTCACCGGACTTCAACGCGGCATCGTTTTGATGCCGGTCGTCGTCGCAGAGATCGCCCCAGTCGCCACTGAGATGGCGCCGTAGATAGGGGCCGGGATTGAACGCACCCCGTTGGACCAGATCGTTCACGCCCATAGTCATGACCACGTGACCAGCCTGGAAGCGCGGTTGAGACAGCATTGCAAGTGCCATGGTGATTACCTCTCAAGAAAAAGGGGCCACGGCACCCCACAGGGGCGACGTGACCCCGGTGGGTGGATGAAAACGACGGCGAACCGTCAGGGAACAACGATCAGCGAATGGTCAGTACCTGGCCCCATGTGGGGGAGCCAAGGGTCATGTCCCACGCCCTGATGACAGGCACGAACCTGTCGGTGAGGATGCGCGTCTCGGCCACGGAGCCATCGTCACGCTCGGTGTATTCCGTCTGGTGAGACTTCTCCTTGTGGGTATCACCTTTGACGACGAGCGTGCGGCTGTTCTTCGATTGCACGACGCCTGAAACCGCGCCTGCGGCCAGAGCCAGGGCGAGATGCCAGTGCGACAGGGCGCGCGCCGGGGGCCGTGGCAATTGCTGCGCGGCGCCCAGGTGCGTGTCGATTGACGGCCACAGCCCTTGCAGGCGCTGTACCTCGTCGGCGAACTGCTCGGGTTCGAGCGTGACGCGATAGAAGTGCTCCGGTTCGGCGGGAGACGCCGGAACCGTGTAAGGCTGGAACGGCCATTCGCAGGGCAATTCCTCGGCTTCGATGTCGCCTTGCCCGACTTGCAGCAACAGGCTGCGCGCCGTCTTGGCGTCGTCCGGCACCTGCTCGCGCTGACGCACGCGCCGGCCGAAGATCACCACCTGCTTGAACTGCACGTCCACCGCACGGTAGATGCGCAGGTCGGCGAAGTGGCGGGTCAGCCAGCCGACGAACTCGGCATCGAGTACATAGGCCGGGATGATGAGCACCAGCACGCCGTCGTACTGCAACAGCGGCAGGCTGCGTTGATAGAACAGCTTTTCCAGCCGTGCGCGGCCCTGACCCTGGTAGCCGATGTTGCCATCGACACCCCGCGTCAGGTCGCCATAGGGCGGGTTGAGCCACAGCAGTCCGAAGGATTGCCGGGAAATCAGCGTGTCCATCAGGTCGCCGTGCAGACAACGATCGACGAGTCTGCGCGCATGGGTGCCGCGCTCCGCGTCGTATTCGACGGCATAGGCCCGAACCTGCTCGCGCCCGAGGGCATGAGCGGCTTCGGCGATCGCCACGCCTTCGCCGGCGCAGGGATCGAGGATGCACATGGCGCCGGATGAGGGTGCCAGCGCGGTCAGGGCTCTTTCCAACGTGGGTTCGTCCGTCGGGAAGTAGCCGTTCTTGATGAAGTTGCGCGCAAGGCGCGGAAACATGAGAGCCATGAGAATCTCCTGTGAAGAAGTGGGATGAAAGCGGGCACGCGCGACGCACATGCCCGTGTGGTGAGCGTCAGGCCACCCGCCGCAGCGGTTTGCCCGAGGCCAGCTCGTGCTGCGAAACACCAAGGGTTCCGTTGCGGATCAGTTCTCCCAGCGCAGTGGTCAGCGCCGGAACGTCCAGGGCCAGCCGATGGCCTTCCAGCGGCCCGAGAGCGAACGGAAGGCGCGTCAGCATGTCCCGTGATTGCAGCAGCTCCAGCACGGCATCGCGCCAGTGATCGAGCAACGGCAGGGGGCAGGTCTCCCGCACCAGCGCCCATAGGCGTTCGGTGTGGTCGGTCACTGTCCTGGGCAGTAGCGCCAGTGCGCTGGCGTTGGCCTTGTCGGGCTTCACGCAGCGCTTGTCGAACAACCACAGATGAGACATCGAGCCGAACAGCGTGCGCCGGAAGGCGCGCGTGGTGCGTTTCTCCAGGTTGTCGGGATTGCCGACGAAGACCGGGATCGACGCCTGATCGGTGACGAGATGGAACTGGTCCAGTCCCTGCTCGGACCGACCGAGGGTCAGACGGGCAAGGAACTCCTGGACGGCGGTATCGCGCGCCCAGACGGACAGGAAGACGAGGTTGCCGTGCTCGTCGCCGATGCAGCCGTCGGCCATGAGGTCGGGGCATTCGTCGATGCGGTAGAGCACATTGGGTGATGATGTAGATGCAGGCATGGTGATGTCCTCGAAGAAAACAGAGGCAGCACCACCCGCGAGGGCAGTCACTGCCCCAAGGGGATGGAAGGGAACGCCCGTGAGCGTCTTGGCAAAGAGAACAACCAGTGCGTCGCAACGCACCGTAGCCTTGAAGGTCTTGGCTACCTGGGCATGTTGTCGGCAACGCCGACGGACATGGGAAGTAGCCTGCTTCAACAGGCCGGTGAGCGGGAGCGAAAAACCGTCACGCGACGCCACCCTGTTTGCAAAGGGGGCTCCGAAGGGGGTGTCTGCCGAACAAAAAAAGCGGACCATGCCGTCATGGGCATGATCCGCTTGAGGGTCAGGCTTTCAACTGACGCAGACCTTCCGCCAGCAGCCATAGCGCCCGGTTCAGCCGGACGTTCTGGTCAATGCCTTGAACGGGCCGCGTGCGTTGCTGGCGCCCGTTTGCGGTGCGGCCGGTCAGGCCGCCTTTGACGAGGTTCTCCTGAACTCGATTGAAGGTGGACCACAGGTCCGAACGGTTGTCGTCGAAACGACGTGGCCGCAGAACCTGACTCTCCGTGATCGGCAAGGTCTTGCCGGGATCGTCGTACTTGAGGGTCAACGCCGATCTGGCGAAGACCTCGGCCTCACCGTCGTCGAGTGTGATGGCACCCATGGCATCGCGCGAGTGTTGCACTTGCTCGAAACCCTGCAAGACTTCGTAGGCGCCCTCGATGACGTGATCGGTGACGTTGCCCTTGTGAGGAACGCGGACGTCGGCGAAGGTGTCGCCGCACACCAGACCGTTCTGGCAGACGAAGCGGAACATGCCCGCCAGCATCTGATAGCTGCTGGTGCCGTCGTGCGAATTGAGCAAGATGATCTCGCTTGCCTCGGTGCCATTGATCTGGCTCGCATGACGGAGCCGCAGCATGTGCTTGGTGTAATCACGCCGATCCTCGTGGCGCACACGTGTCTGGCACACCATGAACGGTTGGAAACCCTCTTTGCGCAACTCTGTCAACACGGCCGCGGTCGGGATGTAGCTGTAGCGCTGGGAACGGCTTTCGTGCGGGGTCTCCGCGAAGATGGATGGAGCGACGGTGCGGATCTGATCATCCGACAACGGATGATCCGAACGCAGCACCGGAGAACGATAAGAAAAGCGGGATGCGAGTTTCATGACTATCTCCTTCTGAGGATTGGAGCAATCGGCATCGAGAGGCCAAAAGCCGGATGCGTGCGATTGCATGGGACAAAGAAAGGCCCTGCGGGGCAGGGCCTGGGTGGGTCAGGTAAAGAGGAATGCAGCCCCGTGAAGCACGGGCCTGCGGTTCAGTCCGGCTCGAATTGCCGGCTGTAGGGGTTGAAGCGAAGCGCTTCGCTCCCTTTGAGGATCGGTGTGAAACCGTCCAGGTAGAGGTTGGCGAGGTACTGGTCGCGGTAGGTCAACGCCTGCCGTGCCTGTTCCTCGGTGAGACCGTCGCTGATGAAGTGATCGAGCAGTTCCTCGTCGGAGGAAACTTCGTTGTTGGACAACTGATCTTCGACGAGGCGCAGCAACGACGCCGGGAGAGAGGCCAGGATCGGGTCCATGACGTACCTCCCGTGCTCAGGCCACTGACGCCGGCATGCGCCGACGTGCGTGATGAGCGAGCACACCTTCCCGCCACTCGGGGGATTGCACCGGCGCCATGTCGAGATAGCGCAACGGGCACGAGTAGTAGTAGGGGTGCATGGATTCATCCAGGGGCTTGTGGCCCCATTCGCCGCCCGAGCCTTGCAGCAGGTCGCAACGGATGACGTTGATGGAATCGCCGGCAGCGAGCTTCATGAATCCCGCCTGCTTGGCGGTGATGCGCGCCACGGACCACAGCACGTTGCCGCGCAGGGCGTGGGCGATGACCTCCGAGCGAGCGTTTTCGCCCTCCTGCGGTTCGATCAGTTCGCGGATCAGTTGGTCGCGGGTTTGCCGCGAGAAATACCAGCCCATGGGAGTTCTCCTGTGAAAAAAGCCGGAGCACTCCCCTACGGGGAAGTACCCCGGCGGGTGGTTGGAACGTCGCGGGAAGCGACGGAGGGATCAGGCGGAGGCGATATGCCAGTCCTGGGACAGCGGCGCGAACTCGTAGCCCAAGGCACCGAGACGGTCCCGTTGCTGACGCAACAGGCGGCGATCGACGGTGGCATCGAGCTTGACGATCTCGCCCAGCGGCCAGAGAGCGCCGAACAGCGTGGTGTCGTCGTCCTGTGTCACCGGCTTGGAAGCCGGCTTGGCGGGAACGTCGGCACCGAACGGCGTGGTATCGACCAGGGGATCGCTGGACGTTGCCGCCTTCGCTTCGGCAGGTGCCGAAGTGGACGGGACAGGCGTCTGCGCTTCCTCGTCGATCGGATCGACTTCCTGCGGACTCAGCCGGTTGGCTTCATCGCGGCTGAGGTGGTCGATGTTCGATAAGGTCATTCCGCCCAGGTGCGCGCGGATCTCGATGACCATGCGGCCGCTGGTGTTGTACGTCGAAGGACGAATCTCGGTGATGACGAAATCGCCCTCGTACTTGCCTTCGCGGTACTGGTCCAGCTCGGCGTTCTTGATGACGAACTCGCCGATGGAGGTGGCGAGGCGGCCGACGTTGAAGTCGCCGTTTCTGCCGTGGATGGTCTTGATGGCCAATTGGCCGGGAAGAGTGATCATGGGTCAGCTCCTTACGATGAGGTTACGAGACGCCGACTGGAAAGGCCGGCGGCTCGTTGGATGGAAAGGAAGCAAGGCCCCGGCGAGGGGGCCTTGTGGGTTCAGAACGACTCGGCCAACGCCGGTACTTCGGCTGCTTCGTCGTCGGAAACCACCTCGGACGCAGGTGCATCCTGGGCAGTGGGTTCGCTCGAAACGCTGGGCGCTTCGTTGCGAGCCGTTTCCTCGGAGGCCTTGGGTTCGGCCTTGTAGACGAGCTGACCATCGACCTTGATCCAGCTCACGAAGAGCAGGCGGGCCTTCAGGCTGACGCCCTGTTCGCCGACACGCTTCCCCTTGCTGTAGGTGAAGATGTCGGTCCACAGATCGCCCAGACGAAAGCCGATCAGCACTTTGCGTTCGGCCTCGACGGCGGGGACGCAACGGCGGATCAGGTGCTGCGCTTCGCTGCCGGATACGCGCACGTCGAAGCGGCGGTACTCCGGCTTGTCGCTGGGACCATTGAGCGCTGCGATATCGCAGGCCAGGAAGGCATCGCCTTTCTTGGGCTTCACTTCGCGGATGCGATTGAGATACCCGAGGCCGGTGATGTGCAGGTCGAAGTAGGACTTTTCGGATGAAGTGGTCATGGTGAATCTCCTGTAGAAGAAAGATGCGGAGACACACCTGACCCCTGCGGGAGGTGTGGAACCCCCGCGTGGGTTGACGGAACAACTGCATGGCATCGCCATCGAGGAACCGATGGCCGTTCGCGCGTGGATGCCGGTGCGAACTGGTGTGATCAACGCGGTCGGAACCGCGCCGTAGCCTTGAAGATCGTGGCTACCTGGGCATGTCGCTGACGGATCAGCGGAACATGACCGCAGCCTGCCCCCCGTATGCCCGAAGGGCGAGGATGTATCAGTAATCGTCGGGTCCCGCATTGTTGGCTCGGCATCTGTGGCCGAAACGCGGACAAGAAAAAGCCCTCACAGGGAGGGCTGGGTAGAGACAAGCGGGTTGGTCAGCGATTGGCCGTTGTGGGGGCCACGGCCTGTAGTGACAGATGGGTCGCGGTAGCGGACACGCCGAGATCGTCCTCGCTGTGCAGGATGCGGGCGAACACGCCTTCCTGCGGATCGAGGTACTCCCCGAAATCATCGCCGCCAAACTCGATGCGTACCAGCTCCCACCAGTCGTCGAACGGATCGACATCGGGGTTGCAGCCGACGGCGTAGGCGATCAGCTTCTGGCGACCATCGGGCCGGCGCTCGCCGCGTTCGGCCAGGAAGTACACGCCCTGGTCCTTGACCAGGATGACGCGGCATTGATTGGCCACCGCTTCGGCGAGCACGGGCCGCAGTTCAGTGCCTTTGAATAGAACAGACATGGATGTGATCTCCGGTATGGGGGAAGAAAAGGCTTCCCGCCGCGAGGGCGGGAAGCGACGTTGGGATCGAGGTTGGGGTCAGTGCCGGACAGGCTTGCGACCGGATAGGCACTGCACGCGGATGCGACGCCAGCTTCCGTCGTCGATCAGTCGTTCCAGCGTTTCCCCGAGCGAATCGAAGAACACCTCATCGATTCGTTCGACCAGCTCGCCGTCTCGATGCAGTTCCACCGCGTACAGGTCGTCGCCGCGCTCGTAGAGCAAGGTGACGCGGCCCTGGAACTTCGCCGTGGCGACAGTGAAGCTGATTGCCGGCGGCGTCTCGATGATGTCGCTGGGCAGCGGATCGACCCAGGTGAAGTCCCGTGCGCCGGCATCCACCAGCAGGTGGGTGATGCGCCGGAAGCCATCGGGGGCGGGCAACTGCTCCAGTTGCTGGATGAGTTCCTGCAGCTCGGGACAACGGGGTTGCAGAATCGGCAGCTTCGCCGGTGCGGAGCCGAGTATGAGCCGCCTCACCGTGTAGGGCTTGCCGTCGGCGGTGAACTCGGTCTGCTCCTCGGGGGTGTCTGCACGTTGACCGTCGAAACGGCGTCGGGCATACGGCTGGACTTCGACTTTGGCGCCTTCGTCGGGCACGTCGGTCACGAGCGTCCGGTCGAGTACCGCGAACTCCGCGCGGCCCGTCTTGACGACGATGGCCTCCGCGGTCGTGGCGATCACCTTGCCCTCGAACGGCCTGGGATCGATGTGGAAGCCCAGCGTCGAAACCTTGGGCTGCCCGTCGAAGATGTTGAACTTGAACGTGCGGATGTTGCGTGGCACATGACCGCAGACCAGCGTCGGCATCTGTGCGCGAATGGCTTGTGTGTCCATGGAAGACTCCTTGTGGAAACCAAGGGACTTCCACCCGGCAAGGGAGGTATGTCCCTTGAAGGTTGATGAAAAAGACGCAAAGCGTCGAGTAGGAAAACAACCAGCGCGATGGATCGCGCCGTAGTCTTGAAGGTCGCGACTACCTGGGCATGTCGCTGACGGATCAGCGGAACATGGCTGCACACTGACACCCTCACATAGGGCCGGCGAGCATCAATAGGCTCTGACGGTCTTCCCATTTCGTTCCCTCATCAGTGTGGGGAATGGGAACACGAGCCAGCCGAGGAGCCACATCAACGAGCAAATAGAGCTGTGCTACATGACTTTATGGCCAGGCAGGGATCGACGCCTTGACTTTCCACCCTCCATTGCGCTAGAGCACTTGGCTTATGAAGGATGCTCGTAGTACCATGCTTTCATATGCGGCTGATACTCTTAAAGTTAATCCATACCCAATCTGGCCCTGGTCTCTGGTGTCAGGGTATGGACGCTGGCCAATGTAGGGTCAGCCTATGAGGCTCGCCCTGTTCCGTCAGCGTCGTCGGCGCGTTCGATTCGTTTGCTTGACTCTCGTAGCGTTGCTGTTCCAGCAAATCGCATTGGCTGCGTATGTGTGTCCGGACACTGAGATGCCGGATTCCTCACAAGCCGCACTGACCGATTGCGAGGGCATGGCAAAGCCGGACCCGCAGGCAGCGGTACTCTGCGATAAGCATTGTCATCCGGATTATTCGACAACCCCGGATCTGCGAATCGCCCAAGTGCCGCCGGCGTTGCCACCATCACACTGCGATTTCGTGGCGGCCTTGCTGCCGCTCGTAACGGAGCAGCACTACGAGAACGTGCCAAGGTCCTGTTGCGACCCACCGCTTAGAGAGCGCTTCTGTAGCCTGCAAATCTAGACCCTGACCGCGCCGCAACTGCTGCCGTGCAACGGCAGCGCATTCGTTTCTGCGTGTTCGGAGGTCTTATGTCCATTTTGTTTCCGTTGCTCCATTCGACCTACTGGTGCAACTTTCGCTATTGGGCGGCACTACTCGCCCTCTCGTCCTTTGCCTCCATTACTGAAGCAGCCCCGTCGGGGGCGTCGTTTGACGAGACGCTGCGGTTGGCTGTCGAGCGTGCTCCCATGCTCAATGCACGGCAATCGCAAACGCAGGCCGCGCGTGAAGAAGCCGTTCGCGCAGCCGCGCTGCCCGATCCCAGGCTGACTTTCGGCCTCGACAACTGGCCGGTCACCGGCGCCCAAGCCTTCGATTGGCGCGCTGAGGACATGACTATGAAGCGAATCGGCCTGATGCAGGAATTTCCGGCGCGCGCCAAGCGACAAGCTCGCCAAGCCATGGCGGATCGCGGTATCGAGCAAGCCGAGGCGCTGTCCACCGCCGAGCAACTGGCGGTGCGCCAAGTCGCCGCAGGCGCTTGGATTGCCCTGTGGGCCGCTGAGCGTGAGCAAGAGGTGCTGACGTCCCAGCGAGAGCAGTCGGCACTGGCCATCCGGCTGGCCGAGGCCCGTCTGGCCAGCGGCGTTGGCACCGCTGCCGAAGCTCTGGCCGTGCAAGCTGCCGGGCTCGATCTGGAGAATCGCATCGACGCAGCACGTGCCGAGGTGGAAGCGGCTCGTGGCACGCTCGCTCGTTGGTTAGGGGCCGATCCGATGGAGGTCGGTACGGTCGGCGCGCCACCGGACCTGGCGACGCTGCCCGTCGATGCCGTTACGCTGCTGGCATTGGTCGATCGCCAGGGACCGTTGCTGCCCTGGCGTTCGCGCGAGGCGGTCGCCGAAGCCGAGTTGGCGCTGGCCGCAGCGGAGAAACGTCCAGACTGGCGCCTTGCCGCATCTTACGGACAGCGCGACAGATCACGCAGCGATCTGCTGATGCTGGAAATCTCTGTGGACTTGCCGTTGTTCGCAGCCAACCGGCAAGACCGTGGCATCGCAGCGCGCCGTGCCGAACGGGATGCCGTGGCCGCTTCCCATGAAGAGGCTCGCCGCATGCAGGTCGAGGCTGTGCATCGCGCCCTGGCCGAATGGAACGGACTCAAACGCCAGGTCGCGCGCAAGGAACAGGAACTCCTGCCGCTGGCTCACGACAGGACGCAGGCGGCTATCGCGGGCTACGGCGGTGGCGGTGCGCTGCAACCCTGGCTCGATGCACGCCGTGACGAGATAGAACTCCATATTGAGCATACCCGTCACATCGCCGAACTTGGTCGGACCTGGGCCTGGCTTGCCTACCTGCTGCCCGTCACGGAGACCATGCCATGAATCGCATCATGATCCGGGCTGGACTCGTTGCCTCGGCTCTGGGGCTGTTGATCATCGGCATCGGCGGCGGCTACTGGTGGGGGCAACGACATGCCGATACCCACGCAGAAGTGTCGCAACCCGCCGTGTCCACGCCACAGGAGCGCCAAGTGCTGTACTGGTACGACCCGATGGTGCCGGACCAGCACTTCGACCAGCCAGGCAAGTCGCCATTCATGGACATGCAACTGGTGCCGAGGTATGCCGACCAGGCTGCGACTGCGGGCGTGCGCATTGATCCGAGCGTACAGCAGAACGTCGGTATCCGCACCGCTGTAGTCGAAGTTGGCCAACTGACAGACCCCCTTCGCGCAACGGCCACTCTGACATGGGATCTACGACAGGAGTCGGTGGTCAGTGCGCGCGTTGATGCGATCATCACCCAGCTACACGTCAAGGCGCCTTTCGAATCCGTGCGTCGCGGCCAACCGCTTGCGACCGTACTGGCCCCGGCCTGGAGTAGCGCGATCGCCGAGGCACAGACGCTGGAAGAGGCGGACTCGGCGGCGGCAAAAAGCCTGCACACGGCTGCAATGCAGCGACTGCGACTGCTGGGGTTGTCCGACACCCGCTTGGACCCCGATGGCAGTGTGGTGCTGCTTGCACCGAGCGATGGTGTCGTCAGAGAAGTGCTGGTGCGCGAAGGTCAGGCCGTTACGGCTGACATGCCGCTGTTTCGCGTCAACGGCACGGCCACGGTGTGGCTGGAAGCGGCGATCCCACAGGCAAGCGTTGGCGGCATCGGTCCGGGGACGAAGGTCGAGGCTATCGTCAGCGCCGTGCCTGGACGGCGCTTCGCGGCGGAAGTCGAAACTCTACTGCCGCAGATCGATCCCACCAGTCGCACTCAATGGGCTCGCATCGTGCTGCACAACCCGGACGGGCGACTGGTGCCCGGCATGTTCGCCGAACTGACCTTGCAATCCGCCGGGGGTGAGCAGGTGCCGCTGATACCGGCCGACGCGCTTATCGCGACAGGCAGCGACAGCCGGGTGATCGTGATGCGTTCCGACGGCGGCTTCGAGCCGCTGCGCGTGCGGACCGGCCGTAGCGGCGGTGGCCGTATTGAAATCCTGGAAGGTCTCCAGGGTGGTGAGCACATTGTCACGTCAGGCCAGTTCCTGATTGATTCGGAAGCCAGCCTGTCGGGTGCATTGCAGCGGTTGGGGACTCCAACGCCCGCCGCATCCGCCCCGCCCGATGCGACGGAGAACCGGCCATGATCGCCCGGATCATTCGCGGCGCAGTCGCCAACCGGGCGCTTGTGCTCATCGGTGCGGTGTTGCTTGCGATTGCGGGACTGTGGTCGGTGCAGCACACGCCGTTGGACGCGCTGCCCGACCTGTCCGATACCCAGGTCATCATCCGCACCGAATGGGGCGGCCGGACCCCGCGCATTATCGAGGACCAAGTGACCTACCCACTGGCAACCACCATGTTGTCGGTGCCGGGTGTGCGAGCCGTGCGCGGTTTCTCGTTCTTCGGCGACTCTTTCGTCTACGTGCTGTTCGACGACGACACCGATTTGTACTGGGCGCGTTCGCGGGTGCTGGAGTACCTGAGCCAGGTGCGCGATCGCCTGCCAGAAGGCGTCAGTCCGGCATTGGGGCCTGACGCCACTGGCCTGGGTTGGATATACCAGTACGCCTTGGTCGATCGAACCGGCCAACACGATCTAGGACAGTTGCGAGCATTGCAGGACTGGTTCCTGCGCTACGAACTCAAGACCGTCCCAGACGTTGCCGAGGTCGCCAGCGTTGGCGGCATGATCCGCGCTTGGCAGATCGTTCCCGATCCGCAGGCGCTGGCCGCGCGCAACTTGACCGTTGCCCAATTGATCGACGCGATCGGTGCCGCGAATGGCGCCACCGGCGGATCGGTAATTGAACAAGGTGAGGCCGAGTTGATGGTGCGCAGCGAAGGCTATCTGCGCAGCCAGACGGCGTTTGAGCAGATTCCCATCATGACGGATGGTGTGCCGGTGCTACTTGGCGAGGTCGCCATAGTGCAGCGTGGTCCGACCTTTCGCCGTGGCATCGCCGAGCTGGATGGTGAAGGCGAAGTCGCCGGCGGCGTGGTGGTGTTGCGTACTGGCAAGGATGCGTTGACGGCGATCAATGCGGTGAAGGCACGTTTGGAGCAGTTGAAGGGCAGCCTGCCCGCCGGTGTCGAAATCGTTCCGGTCTACGACCGCTCCGAACTCATCGGCGAGGCGGTCCACAACCTCACACTCAAACTGGGCCAGGAGTTCGTGGCCGTCGCCCTGATCTGTGCCTTGTTTCTCTGGCACCTGCGCTCGGCACTGGTGGCAGTCATTACCTTGCCCTTGGGCGTGCTGGCGGCCTTTATCGTCATGCGCTACCAGGGCATCAGCGCCAACTTGCTGTCGCTGGGCGGCATCGCGATTGCTATCGGCGCGATGGTGGATGCCGCCGTGGTGATGATCGAAAACGCACACAAGCATCTGGAACATTGGCAGCAGGCTCAGGGTCGCAGACCCGAAGCTGAAGAGCGTTGGAAGTTGATAACCGAATCCACCATCGAAGTCGGTCCGGCGCTGTTCGTTAGCTTATTGATCATCACCCTTTCGTTCGTACCGGTATTTGCGTTGCAAGCGCAGGAGGGACGATTGTTCTCGCCGTTGGCCTACACCAAGACCTATGCGATGGCGGCAGCGGCTGGCTTGTCGATCACGCTGATTCCGGTACTGATGGGCTACCTGATCCGCGGACGAATCCGACCGGAGGCGGAGAACCCGCTCAACCGTGCGCTGATCGCCACCTACCGGCCCGCAGTGGAACGGGTGTTGCGCTTCCCCCGCCTGACCCTGGTCCTGGCAGGTGTAACGCTGATGCTGGCGTTGATCCCGTTAACCCGCCTTGGCAGCGAGTTCATGCCACCGCTGGACGAAGGCACGCTTCTATACATGCCGACTGCTCTGCCCGGACTGTCGGCGGGCAAGGCCGCCGAATTGCTCCAGCAGAGTAACCGGATGATCAAGACGGTGCCCGAGGTCGCGCACGTCTTCGGCAAGGCCGGCCGCGCTGATACCGCGACCGATCCCGCCCCGATGGAGATGTTCGAGACCACGGTCACGTTCAAACCGCGCGATCAATGGCGTCCTGGCATGACGATGATCAAGCTGCGCGAGGAACTCGACGCGGCGGTGAACGTACCGGGGCTCACCAACCTGTGGGTGCCGCCGATCCGCAACCGTATCGACATGCTTGCCACCGGAATCAAAAGTCCGATCGGGATCAAGGTCTTCGGGTCTGATACGCAAGCCATCGAGGAGATCAGCAACGAAGTCGAACGCGTCGCCAGGACGGTGCCGGGCGTGAGTTCGGCCCTGGCGGAACGCATCACCGGCGGCCGCTACATCGATGTCGGCATTCGGCCGGCCGCCGCCGCCCGGTATGGATTGAGTCAGGCGGATCTGCAACGCCTGCTATCGACGGTCGTGGGTGGCGATCCGATCGGCGAAACCATCGAAGGCCGCGAGCGCTACCCGATCGTGGTGCGCTACCCGCGCGCGCAACGCGATTCGCTGGCCGCCCTGTCACAGTTGCCGATCGTCGCCGCCGGCGGTGCTCAAGTGACCTTGGGGCAGGTCGCGGACCTGTCGCTGAGTCCGGGACCGCCCATGCTCAAGAGCGAGAACGGCCGCCTGGTGGGCTACGTCTTCGTCGATGTCGCCGGCCGTGACCTGGGTTCCGTGGTTGCCGACCTGCAGCAGCGCATGGCTCAGGAAGTTGACCTGCCGCCCGGTTACGGGCTTGCCTGGTCGGGTCAGTACGAGTATCTGGAGCGCGCCTTGGAAAGGCTGAAATGGGTGGTGCCCGCCACGCTGGCCATCATCTTCCTGCTGATCTATCTGGTGTTCCGACGCTTTGACGAAGCGGCCATCATCATGCTCAGTTTGCCGCTGGCCTTGGTCGGCGGCTTGTGGCTGATATGGGTATTGGGTCATGCGGTATCCATCGCCACCCTGATCGGCTTCATCGCGCTGGCCGGTGTCGCAGCCGAGTTTGGCGTGATCATGCTGCTGTATCTGCGCCAGGCCTGGGAACGGCGCCTGGCCCGAGGTGAACCGGAAACGATTGCCACGCTGGACGCAGCGATCCGCGAAGGTGCGGCGCTTCGCGTGCGTCCCAAGGCCATGACCGTTGCGGTGATCCTCGCCGCGCTATTTCCCTTGTTCATCGGCAGCGGTGCCGGCTCGGAGGTCATGCAGCGCATCGCCGCCCCGATGATCGGCGGCATGGTGACCGCTCCGCTGCTCTCTATGCTGGTCATTCCGGCGGCCTACCGATTGTTGCGCGGTCGAGCCCTGAAGCACCGTCAGTCAAGGGAGGGCATCGCCATGACGTGACACGGGGTCTGACGA